>NZ_FNQH01000023.1 GCF_900107505.1 Trichococcus collinsii
TATGGTTCAGCCGTTTACAAAATCTTGTATTTGTTCTTTCCACAACAGATATCCCTGCCCGTTCAAGTGCGTACCATCGTTAGTGTAATCGGTGTTCATCTGACCATTAACTTGAAAGTGTGGATACAAATCAATAAACTCGCAATTATCATAATCTGATGATAAATTTTTGAGATATGTATTCAATTCAACGATTGTTTCTGAACTAACTTTACTGCCGTTTAATTCGTTGTTAATCGGTAACATGCTTTGAATATAAATCTTTGTGGCAGGTGATTTTTTCTGAATTTCTTCGATTATATTTTTATAATTATTTTTTGTTGTTTCATTTTCTACCGATTGATCCAAATCATTTGTACCAACCATTAAAAATATCTTGCTCGGACTATCGTCAGCGATGCTGCTAACCATTTCCAAAATACCTTGTGTCGTGACTTTGTTAATGCCTCTGTTTATGATATTGCTGTTAGCGAATAACTCACTCCACTCAACGCCATCAGTTAAGCTGTCTCCAACGAAAACGATAGCCCCTTCTTTTTGTGGTAGTATGTCAAATTGTGACGTCTTGTCAAAATAGTAAGGTGGTTTTTGCACTTCAGCAGCAGTCGGTGCTACCTTACTCATAACCCAACTAACACCGCCTTTTTTAATGACAAAAGCTGTTCCTAACAGTAAAAACACAACGTTCAAGCAAACCGATAATATAAATAATTTGTTATCACCAATCTTCATCCTAACGACACCTCTTTACTATATATTTGCTTAATTATATAGCAACT
Organism: Trichococcus collinsii; assembly: GCF_900107505.1. GTDB lineage: Bacteria > Bacillota > Bacilli > Lactobacillales > Aerococcaceae > Trichococcus > Trichococcus collinsii. The sequence goes on from NZ_FNQH01000023.1 coordinate 780, forward strand.
TTTTCAAACTATCAATATAGCGCAGAGGTTATTTCGAAAGGACGTTAATAAACGTTATAGGTTTTCAAGGAACGCTTCCCCTGCGGTGAGGAAGTTATTATGCCCCGCTTCATTTAAATGTGCGCCGTCATATGCACCTTGAAAAAAGAATCCTCTATATGAAGGTCCTGCCCAAGAATACAAACCAGCATTTTTTGAAGCGTCGAATATTGGAACGCACCAATGATCACATCTTTCAATCATCGCGTCAATGTACGGTTGAATATAATTTCGCGTACTCCACGCTGCATTCCATGGGGTGAAGAAACATATTTTCCCTTTTGGATATTTTGCAACCAATCCAGCAATGAAGCTATCCAGTCCAGTCTTGAATTCCTCAATATCTAAAAGTAGATTAGCATCGTTTTCGCCTCCAATAACAACGATATAATCGGCATTGTTTGCCATTGCTGTGAAGCGGTCTTTCATTGGAGTTGTACCTCCGCGGATGCCGACGATACCGTTACCGTTAATACCATAGTTGTTATAGGTCATTTGATGTTTGTCGGCCAGTTTGTAATGCCATGTTTTGTCGATACTTTCTGTGTTGTTTGCAACGTAACTATCACCGATAAAATTAATGGTTTTGCCAAATAACGGTGATTTCAAATCATCCGGCTGAATTTTATAGCACTTAAACGGATAAGTAGTGAAAACATGGTTAAACTTAAGGTGTTCGATTTCCTCTGTGGCAACATAGACACCTTTGATGTTTGTGTTCACGACTGCACTTGTGGTGATTATCGATTCTTTGAAAGTACCATCAACATTAAATTTGGATAATGATTGGGCTCCTTTTAACACCCACATGTCATAGTAGATCATCTCGCCCTTTTCAAGCGTCACATCATAAACTCCCCATCCGGTAGCTGCCGTGTAAGTTCCTTGGGGGTTGCCGTTTGTACCGTCATCAATTAACCCGCTAATCGTATTAGGAACAAGTCGTTTTTTTATTTTTGGCGAAAATTTAAAAATCATAAAATTAGCTTTAACCTCGTCAACCAACGCCTGTGTGTAAGTAGTTCCCCAAGCATCTCCGTATTTATAAATTTCCAAACTGTAATAAAGAATATCAACAGGATTAGTAGGAATAAGCAATTCACTTCCACTCATGAACACCGCGGTATTAGTTGTATCAGTAGTGAACTTACGCAAAATGAAGTTATACTTTTTCGAAAATTTTAAAATATGATCCGCGCTAACTGAAAATTTATCTATTACAGCCGCATATTTTGATGCTGTAGAATAGTTTCCTTGATAAAACAATCCTAACTTGGGCTCTATTGGCAAAATTTCCAATTCGTTGAATAGTTTTTTTGACAATATGGCGTGTTGTGTTTCAAGATTTAACTTTGGTATGGTTGTAGCTTTATCCGCTAGTTTGGGTGTAACTACAGATCCATCCGCGAATGCCCCATTACCGATTGGCGTCCATGCTGTGCCTGTCCATGCGTAATTTAAGAGATTGTCAGTCGTCCATCGCACATCCCCAAGCGTGTTTCCGGTTGTCGGCAATGCGGCAAAAGTGGTACTACCTTTAAAAACATAGGCACTTGATGGCAAATCGGATAAATCAGCTTTTGTCGATTCGATATGCGCCAACTGT
>NZ_FNQH01000010.1 GCF_900107505.1 Trichococcus collinsii
CGCAAGTAGTCGGTGAAGACGAAGAATGTCCCTACATACGTTCTCGTTCCGCCATGCAGAACGATGCCGTTCATGATAGCGGCCATCGCGAATTCGCGCACGCCGTACCAGATGTTGCGGCCGGCATAGTTGCCCGGCTCAAAATCGCTTGCCGATTTGATCATTGTATTGTTTGAAGACGATAAGTCCGCAGAACCGCCCCAGAAATAAGGTACAGCTTCACCCAATGCTTGAATCGCTTCCGCGCTGGTCACACGGCTTGCTTTAGCTGCGCTGCCCACTTCATAAGTCGGCAGTTTGTCTTGCCAGCCTTCAGGCAATTTACCGTCGATGGCAGCTTCGAATTGTTGCGCCAATTCCGGATAAGCTGCTTTGTAGTCGTTGAATAGTGCAGTCCATGCCGCTTCAGCCTGTTGGCCTTCTGCAACCATTGTTTCATCGAAACGGGTGGTCACTTCAGCCGGTACGCAGAAAGCTTCATCTGCACAGCCGTAAGCCGCTTTAGCGAAGGCAACGCCTTCCGCTCCCAGGGGAGCGCCATGCACTTTGTGCGTCCCTGCATCAGGAGCACCAAAGCCGATGATGGTTTTGATTTCGATCAAAGTCGGTTTTTCGGTTTCAGCTTTCGCCTCTTCGATGGCTTTGGAGATGGCTTCCAGATCATTGCCGTCCTTCACCAAAATATGTTGCCAGCCGTACGCTTCGAATCGGGCAGCTACATCTTCCGTAAAGGATTTGGAAGTCGGGCCGTCCAAGGAAATGTCGTTGGAGTCATACAAACCGATCAATTTGCCCAATTTCAGGTGGCCAGCCAAGCTGGCTGCTTCATGGGAGATGCCTTCCATCAGATCGCCGTCGCCGTTCAGGAAGTACGTATAGTGATCCACAACCGGGAAGTTTTCTTTGTTGTAGGTAGCAGCCAAATGCGCTTCTGCCATTGCGAACCCGACCGCATTTGCGATCCCTTGTCCCAATGGACCGGTCGTCGCTTCCACGCCGTCCGTGTCATGCACTTCCGGGTGTCCAGGTGTTTTGCTGCCGAATTGACGGAAGTTCTTCACGTCGTCCAGGCTCACATTGAAGCCGGATAAGTGCAACAAGCTGTACAACATGGATGATCCATGTCCAGCCGATAATACAAAACGGTCACGGTCTGCCCACAAACTGTTCTTAGGGTTGACTTTCAAATGTTTTGTCCAAAGCGCGTAGGCCATCGGAGCCGCTCCCATAGGCAATCCAGGATGCCCTGAATTGGCCTTCTGTACGGCGTCTATGCTAAGTGTACGTACTGCATTAACTGCTAACTCATCAATTTGATCAAACATTTTTTTCCTCCTTAAGATAGTGAATCTAGTATTGAACTCCTCAACCAACTTTTATAATCATGATTTAATCTTATTATAACATATTCCGAATCGGTTTATATCAGTTTATTAACTTAGATATGCAGCAATAATGGATTATCAATCCGACAATTCAACCAAGCGGTCACCCTCAGTTTCCTTGCGTCTGTTCTCTTCCAATAAAGTCAATTTCTTTTTCAATTGACGGTACGCGTACATCATGGGAACAGCAGCCCCCACCCATGCAACGGGATTGGCAAAGGCGACAGCCTGGTAGCCTAACAGACTGGAAAATCCCAACGGAACGAGCACGCGCGCGACCATCTCCATCACACCCCCTAAGGTAGGCGCGGCGTTGTCGCCTACACCTTGCAGTGTATACCGTAAAATGATCAAAGTCGTCAATACAAGATAGAAGCTGGCCGTCGCAATAAAATACGTATGCGCATATGCCAATACAGCCGGATCATTCTGATTGAACAACAGCCGAATGATATCCGTCCCGAAGAACAAAAGCCCCCCTCCTAAAACAAGGCTGTAGCCAAAAGACAGCAGCAAACCGATGCGCACGCCTTCCCAAATACGCGAATACAATCCGGCCCCGTAGTTTTGGGCTGCGAAAGTCGCCATCGCGATCCCGATGGAGGCTATCGGCAATGTTGCCATGATGTCCAATTTTTGGGCGATGGCATATCCACCGACAGCTTCCGGTCCGAAGCCATTCAGACTTTTCTGCAATACAATCAGACCGATCGAAATGATAGAGGCTTGCAGACCGATTGGAAGCGAAATTTTCAATGGCAAAGAGAAGTCTGCTGGGTGCATGCGCCAATCTTCTTTGGAAAAGCGCAGAATGGCCATTTTCTTCCTTATGTATATGAAACAGAGAAAACTTGCGAACATTTGCGCCGCAACAGTCGCAAACGCTGCTCCTGCGACTCCCATAGAAAACCAGACAATGAACACATAGTCCAACACCACATTCAATAGGGAAGAAATCACCAGGATGACCAGCGGCAGCTTACTGTCACCAAGTGAACGCAGGATGTTGCTCAACAAATTGAATACCATGATTGCCACCGAACCCCACATCAAAACCAAAAAGTAAGCTTCGGCTTCCTTGCGTATTTCTGCCGGTGTATCCATAAATAACAGGATCTCCTCAGCCATCCAAACGCTCAGGATGGTGATGAGGACCGTTATGGCAAGCGTAATCCAGACGCTTATCGTGATGCTCTTCCGGATTCGTTCCTCATTTTTCGTACCAAAACGCTGCGCGATGACGATCCCTAAACCCGAAGTGACTCCAATCCCGAATCCATGGATGAAAAAAAGCACCCCGCCGACCGATCCGATGGCCGCCAGTCCGTCCACTCCCAATGTCCTGCCGATGATAATCGTATCCGCTAAGCTGTACAGTTGTTGGAATATATTCCCAATCAGCATCGGAACCGAAAACAGCAGAAGCAGCTTCGCAGGACTGCCGGCAGTCATATCTTTTGTCATCCTTCACCTCCATTTAATGATCCTAGGCCTTACTGATTTATATTATACCAGATATGTACGAACAAATTAACATTAAAGTATAATTTGTACCTACAAAAATCTCGTTCTATTCGTTTGGATTGTTTCCGAATCCATTGTCGGCAAGAATTTTCTCGCACAGCGAATGGCTCAGGTAGCTTGATTCTGTGGAGACGGGGTTGGTATGTTCCTTTACACCCGCCACAAACGAATCGATCAATGGCTCGAATCCTCTTTTGCGGAGTGTCCCTTCCCAATCGCCGAAAGCAATTTCCTGCTTGCCATTTTTTTGTTTGATGGTCATTTCGGTCAAATTCAGCACGCGTGCAATCCCTTCTGGACTTTGAACTTCCATGACTTCTTGATTGGCTCCCGCTTCATAGTTCATCGAAACGAAACAAGTGGTGCTCTTCGTTTCGAGCATCAGCCATAGCCGTTTCAATTCCCCTTCGTTTTCGACCAGATGCGATTGCACCGAAACCACCTCATCATCCAACAAATACAAGGCGGCATCTGCGATATGGATGAACAGATCGTAGACGGCGAAGCGGACCGATTCAACATTCTTCACGCGATCTTTCTGGATCAGGATCATCTTTTTGTCAGGAATCCCTTTCAACCGTTCCACCATCGGAGCAAAACGGCGATTGAAGCCCGCGGTAAGCAACAAGCCCTTGGCATCCGCCAACTCGATTAGTTCCTTTGTTTCTTCCAGATCAGCACTGATGGGCTTGTCCACATAGACCGAAATGCCGCGCTCCAGTAGCTTGCGGATGATTTCCGCATGGGCAACGGTAGCTACGTGCACAAAGGCAGCCTCAATTCCGCTGTCCAACCATTCCTCAATCGAAGTGTACAAATGTTGGAAACCAAATTTTTTCCCTACAGTTTCCAGCGTCTCCTTGTTTCGCGAGCACAGATGCCATTCCACCTCATCCTGCATCTCGACCATGATCGGAAGATACGCTTTTTGCGCAATGTTCCCTAACCCGATGACTCCAATTTTCATCACCTATCGCCTCCAAACCTGTTTGTTCTCTTTATACCATAATCAACCCCTCAATTCTCGTCAGAACGTGAAAATAATTGAAAAATAATAAAAATATATATTTTTCGTTGAAATCGATTGCATTTTCTTTTTCTATTTTGTATAATTCTATTTGAAGTTATGTATAGACATGGAAAAGGAGTTGTTTAGATGAAATACGAATTTCCTGCAGGTTTTTGGTGGGGATCGGCAGCAAGCGGACCGCAGACAGAGGGCACGGTTGCCGGAGACGGCAAGGGGGACAGCATCTGGGATCACTGGTACAAGCAGAACCCGGAACTGTTTTTCAATCAAGTCGGTCCTGAAGACACATCCTACGTATACAATCGCTACAAAGAAGATATAGCACTCATGAAAAAAACGGGCCACACAACGTACCGAACCTCCATTCAATGGAGCCGTCTGATTCCGGATGGGATCGGCGCAGTGAATCCGGAAGCGGTGGCGTTCTACAACAGCTACATCGACGAGCTGTTGGCCAACAACATCGAACCTTTCATGAATCTCTATCACTTTGATATGCCGTTGTCATTACAACAGAAAGGAGGCTGGGAAAGCAAAGAAGTCGTGGATGCCTATGCGGATTACGCGCGCATCTGCTTTGAGCTGTTCGGCGATCGCGTTAAAAAATGGTTCACCCACAATGAACCGATCGTTCCGGTTGAAGGCGGCTATCTCTACCAATTCCACTACCCTAGTGTCGTGGACATGAAAAAAGCCGTTCAAGTTGCTTATCACGAAACTTTGGCCAGCGCGAAAGCCATCAAAATTTATCATGAAATGAACTTTGACGGGCAAATCGGCATCATCCTCAATCTAACGCCTAGTTACCCGCGCAATGAGAATGATCCTGAAGACGTCAAGGCAGCCCATCTTGCTGATGCCTTCTTCAACCGTTCCTTCTTGGATCCTGCCATCAAAGGCACCTTCCCCGAAGATTTGGTTTCGCTGTTGAAGGAATTGGATTACCTACCGGAATATACGCCATCGGAATTAGAACTCATCAAACATAATACCATCGACATTCTGGGGATCAATTACTATCAGCCAAGACGCATCATGAAGAAAGAAAGCAAGGAACGTTTGTCCGACAAGCCGATGCCGGATGATTACTTCGACAATTACATCTGGCCGGAACGCAAAATGAATCCGTACCGCGGTTGGGAAATCTACGAAAAAGGTATTTACGATTGCCTGATCAATGTCCGGGACAACTACGGCAACCGACCGTGCTTCATTTCCGAAAACGGGATGGGTGTGGAAGGCGAAGAGCGCTACATCAACGCGGATGGTAGGATTGATGATGATTACCGTATCGAATTTGTCCAAAATCATCTGAAATATGTCCATCAAGCGTTGCAGGAGGGCTGTAATGTGAAAGGCTACCACATGTGGACATGCATGGATAACTGGTCCTGGACCAACGCCTACAAAAATCGCTACGGATTTATAGCGGTTAATCTGGCAGAAGAAGGAAAACGCACAATTAAGAAAAGTGGCTACTGGTTCAAAGAGGTTTCTGACAATAATGGTTTTGACGCATAAGGTTTTCAGGAAAGGAAAATGATTAATGAATAATTTTATTGATAATTTAGCCGAAAAATTGACTCCGCTTGCCGGCAAGCTCGGCTCAAACAGATACTTAGCAGTATTGCGTGACGCTTTTATGCTTTCTTTCCCACTGACGATGTTCGGTTCGATCGTAGTGGTGCTGAACAACTTGCCCTTCTGGAGCGATGACTTGAAAGGCACTCTGGGCGGTCTCTTCGGAAACGGCCAAAATGCGACCATGTCCATCATGACGATCTTCATCACGTTCGGTATCGGGTATTACCTGACCCGTTCCTATGATGAAGACGGCATCTTCGGTGGAGCTGTTTCGCTGGCTTCTTATCTGATTTTGACACCTTTCAGCTTCACGACTGCAGACGGCGCTGAAGTAAGCGGCGCGCTGTCCTTGGATCGCTTGGGCGCAAAAGGGATGTTCATCGGGATGCTGGCTGCTTTCCTTGCGGCTGAAATCTATGTGCGCATCACGAAAAAAGGCATCGTAATCAAAATGCCTGAAGGTGTTCCTGATGCCGTAGCTCGTTCTTTCGCTTCCCTGATCCCTGCCATTTCGACATTAACGATCTTTTTGTTTGTGAATGCCTTGGTTTCCGGCGTGTTCACGACAAACTTGCATGATGTGGTCTACACCGTCATCCAAAAACCGTTGGTAGGTTTAGGCAGCGGCCTGCCCGCAACCCTGCTTTCCTTGTTTTTTGTCCAAATCCTGTGGTTCTTCGGTCTTCACGGTCAAATCATCGTCAACTCCGTTATGGATCCGATCTGGAACACCTTGGCTCTGGAAAATCTCGATGCTTTTAAAGCCGGCGAAGCACTGCCGCATATCATCACGAAACCTTTCATGGAGACATTCACTGTCGGCCTGGGCGGTTCCGGTATGACATTGATGGTAGTCATCTTGATGGCTTTCGTCATGAAGAGCAGACAAATGAAAGACATCGGTCGTCTTGCGATCGGACCTGGTATATTCAACGTAAACGAGCCAGTCATCTTCGGCTTGCCGATCGTATTGAATGCCTCTATCCTGATCCCTTGGGTGTTGACACCGCTGATCGTAACGACCGTCAATTACTTGTCGATGGCATCCGGTTTGTTCCCTACTCCAACAGGCGTAACGGTTCCTTGGACTGTTCCGTTGTTCTTCAGCGGTATGATGGCCACCAACTCGGTTATGGGCGGCGTGCTTCAGCTGATCGACTTCGCAATCGTCGGAGTGATGTGGTATCCATTCCTGAAGGTTGTTGATAAAGCGAATTTGGCACTCACTGTCGAAGATAATGAGCAAGCACCTGACCGCACTTCCTTGCAAGGCGCGCAATCAAAAAACTAAGCTGATTCATTCCGGAAACTGCATTCTCTGATTTTTCGAGCAAATGGCCCGAGGCAACCTGCTTCGGGCCATTTGCCTTTCCTTAATCAGCCAAATGTAAAGGTTAACTTGTTTCAAGTCTAGCCATTACGGTATAATGGGGAATGAAATCGTGTAATTTCCGGGAGGATCGACTGTAATGAAAAAATATGAAGAAATAGCGGATGAACTGCGGCGCCGCATCGCTGATGGCGAATACGCGGAAGATGAAATGCTCCCGGACCAGATCGCCTTGGCGGAAGAATTCGGTGTCAGCCGGATGACCTTAAAGAAAGCCATCGACATGATCGCAATGGAGGGACTGATTTTCCGCAAACGGGGTGTCGGGACCTTCGTCATCAAGAGTGCCCTCTGGAACAGCGGAGATTCCAAAGCAGATGAATATGCTGGCTTATCCAAACAGTTTCCGAACAAGACTGTAAAGAGCAAAATCATCCTTTTTGATATCATGTTCCCTCCCAAGACCATCCAAGCCTTGTTGATGCTGGAAGATAATCAGCCTGTCTATCATCTGCAGCGGCTACGGATTATCGACGACAAACCGTATATACTTGAAGACACCTACTTTGTGGCTGGATTGGTGAAGGACCTGACGGAGGACATCATACACCGTTCCATCTACGACCATATCCGTGATACCTTAGGGCTGAAAATCGGCGGAGCCTACCGAAAAATCCACGCTGACCGATCCAATGAACTGGATTGGCATGAACTGGAATGCGATGCGAATACTCCGATCCTTGAAGTGGAACAGGTCGTTTATCTCACGAACGGGATTCCTTTCGAATACTCGACTTCCCGCAGCCGCTTCGATACTCGTTCCTACACCATCACGGATATTATTAAACAATAACAAATATAAATATTAGGAGGAAAAATATGCAAGAGCCATTGTTCATCCAACCTGTCCTGCAAGAAAAAATCTGGGGTGGCACCAAGCTGCGTGACATCTACGGTTACGACATCCCCAGCGACCATACCGGTGAATGTTGGGCCATCAGCGCCCATCCCGATGGCACCGGAGCCGTGGAAAACGGTCCATACGCCGGCACCAAACTCGATGTCCTCTACTCAGAGCATCCTGAGCTGTTCGAAAATCCGACTTCGCCCGTCTTCCCGTTGCTGACCAAAATCATCGACGCTGCGGAAGCCTTATCCGTCCAGGTTCATCCCGATGACGCATACGGTCTGAAGCATGAAGGCGAGTTGGGAAAAACCGAATGCTGGTACATCATTGATGCCGATGACGATTCCGAAATTATCTACGGACACAATGCCCAAACCAAAGAGCAGTTTTCAGAAATGATTGCGGAAGGCAACTGGGATACCTTGCTGCGCCACATCAAAGTGAAAAAGGGCGACTTCTTCTTCGTACCGAGCGGGACGATCCATGCCATCGGCGGCGGCATCACGATTCTGGAGACGCAACAAAGCAGCAACACGACTTACCGCGTCTACGACTTCGACCGCAAGGATGATCAAGGCAAAACCCGTGACTTGCACATCCAACAATCCATCGATGTGTCGATGATTCCGCATAAGGATCCTGCGAACCATTTCGAAACAACCACAGTGGACGGAAATACCGTGACGACTTACATCGAAAGCGACTATTTCACTGTCTATAAATGGGACATCCTTTCGGAAATGGTCTTCAAAAAAACTGCTCCCTACACCTTGGCGAGCGTCATTGAAGGCAACGGCAGCCTGACTGTCGCCGGAAAAACCTATCCGTTGCAAAAAGGCGACCACTTCATCTTGCCTGCGACCGTTTCGGCTTGGTCCCTATCCGGCAACATGGAACTGGTGGCGTCCAATCCCGGACCGAAAAACAGCTGAGAATAATAATAAAGCGGCCCTTCCTGACGATAGCTTCGTCAGGAAGGGCCGCTTTTTCTGTTGCTGATTCGATCGTTTATTATGCTTTTACTTCATTCGCCAGGATGATCGCACCGGTAATACCGGCATCATCGCCTAACCCTGGCAGCACCAGATAATCATCCACAGCAGGGACCGGCACATAGTCGGCAAGCAGCTTCGTAAATTTCACTTTGATATTATCAAGCATACCAGGCACTTTCATGACGCCCCCGCCCAATACAATGCGTTCTGGACGCAGGATGACTGTATAAGCTTCCAAAGCTTGAGCGATATAATAAGCGATGTAATCCCAGACTGCGTCGGTAGGTTCAACATCTTTACCGGCTTTACCCAACCGTCCGTCTATTGATGGACCGGCAGCCATACCTTCAAGGCAATTGCCGTGGTAAGGGCAGAAACCTTCATAATGGTCATGTTCATGCGGACGCACCAGCATATGCCCCATTTCCGGATGTCCGATGCCCTGCAGGATTTTTCCATCGACGATCGCACCGGCTCCAACACCTGTACCGATCGTGATGTACATGATGTTCTTCATCCCTTTTGCAGCCCCCAGAGCAGATTCGCCCAAGGCTGCACCGTTCACGTCAGTCGTCCATCCCATCGGAACAGCATATCTTGCTTTCATGGCACCCAGGAAATCAAAATCTTTCCAGGCCAACTTTGGCGTAGAGAGGATGTGGCCATATGTTTCCGAGTCTGCGTTGACGTCGATTGGCCCAAAGGAACCGATTCCGATTGCAGCTAAATCAAAACGATCAAAAAAAGCAAACACCTGCTCCAATGTTTCTTCCGGCGTAGTCGTCGGGAAAGCGACCCGTTCCAACAACTCATTTTTTTCATTTCCGACGGCGCACACAAATTTTGTTCCGCCTGCTTCAATTCCACCTACTAGCATAGATATCTCACTCCAATTGGTTAGTTTTCGCGTGCGTTGCTACCCTCGGAACCAACATGAAAAGACGTCCGATTTGTCATGATCCAGCATTCCCGCACTTCCTTCTATTATACCGCTTTCAGTTGCCGGAATCATGTTTTTCAGGCATTTTTTGCTGAAATTCGGCACTTTTTTTGATTAAGTTACAAATGCAAGTAAAAATTTACTTAAATTATAAAATATTTTACTGTTTTTGTTGCTTTGCAAAATTCAAACGCTTACAATGGAGTGGAAACTTATCTACAATTTCAGAGAAAAATACAGCGGATGTCTGCATTCGCTCAAATTTAAGCAACCACGAGAGGGGAAACAAAATGAAAGTATCTGAAGTAATAATCGGGCAAGCCCACGGAAAAAATGTTGTGGCTTATACCTTGACGAATCCGAACGGCATATCCCTTACAGCGATGACCTACGGCGCCACCATCACGGAACTTTTGATGCCTGATAAAAACGGAAAGACGGAGAACGTTATTTTGGCAATGGATTCTTTGGATGATTACGTAACACATCGTCCGTATTACGGAGCCACCATCGGCCGGATCGCCGGACGCATTACCAAAGGAACTTTTGATTTGGACGGAATCGCGCATCAATTGGTTGTGAATGAAGGAGGCAATCAACTGCACGGCGGCCCAACCGGATTGGATACGCATGTCTGGGACGCAGAAATCCAGGCATCCGCTGATGAAGCGAGCATCCATTTCACAACGACCGATGCAGACGGTGCCAATGGCTATCCCGGAACACTTTCGGTAACGGTCAGCTATACGCTCACTGCCGATAGCGAATGGAAAGTCACTTATCGAGCAACGACGGATCAGGCGACCTTGTTCAACCCTACCAACCATGTATATTTTAACCTGAGTGGGGACATCAACAAACCGATCCTGCAGCATGATCTGCAACTGAACAGCGCCGCTTTTGCCGAATTAGGCGAAGGCAACCTTCCCACCGGGGCCTTATTGCCGGCAGAAGGGACCCCTTTTGATTTCCACAACGGCGGAAAACTTGCAGTTGCAGCTGAGCAGAGCCATCCGCAGACACAAAAAGTCGCCGGCTTCGATCACCCTTTCCTATTGCAACACGATGATGGAAACCCTGATGCGATCCTCAGCGATGCGGAATCTGGCCGAACCGTCAAAATGTATACGGATCAGGATTGTGTTGTGATTTATATGCACAACGCCGCCATCGATAAGCACACAATCGCCGGCAGTCCGGTAATCCAATATGCCGGCATCACCTTGGAGACGCAGGCGTTGCCTGATGCCATCAACCAAGAAGGCTTCGGAGACATAACGCTTCGACCGGATGAAGTCTATTCAGCTAAAACAATCTACAAATTCGAAATCCAAGACTGATTGCTAACAAAGGAAGGTGGACCGCAAATCCGGATGATTTACGGTCCACCTTCTTTTATTGCATGTTGATAGCGTAAAAATTGACAGTACCATCAGCCTTAGACATCCGTAATGGATTTTCGGTCTGTCAAGGTTGTCTTAGGCTTCAGCTCCACGACCAATACGCCAGCCAGAATCAATGCTGCTCCGATAAGCATCCGCAATGTGATCTCTTCCTTCAGAAAAAGCGCGGAAGCGACCATTCCGAATACGGCCTCCAACGACAGTATGATGGCTGTTTCCGTTTCTTTGGTGAACTGCTGCGAGGCCGTTTGGATCAGAAAGCCCAGCATCGTGCTGACCGTCCCCAAATAAAAGATGGAAAAGTAGCCTTCTCCGGCTTCCGGCAAAACGAATTCTCCCCTTACAAGCGATACAATCACTCCCAACAAAGCGGCTGTGCCCATCTGGATGGTCGTCAGTGCATAAATATTTTCGCCCAGCACGAACCGGTTTGTGAAGATGATTTGCAAAGCGAACAACAGAGCGCAAACCAGCGTCAACATATCCCCGAAGTTTACGGTGTGGAAGTCGGTCATCGAAATGACGGTGATGCCGCCGATCGACAACAGCGCGCCCACGATGGCTGGGGCAGTCACTTTCCTCCTGAAAAAAAGGGCACCTATGAACGGCACCAACACGACATTGAAGGCGGTAAGGAAGGCATTTTTTGAAGGTGTCGTATAGACCAGTCCTACCGTCTGAAATAAGAAAGCCAAGTAAAGGATGCTTCCGAGACCGATGCCTTTCAGATAAGTCTTTTTGGTCGCATGCTTCAGCTGGCCGAAAAAAATTGCCCCCATCAGAATGAATGCCAACAAAAAACGCATGGTCAATATTTGGTATGGGGAAAAATACTCCAACGATATGGCGCTCACGACGAATCCCGAACCCCATATCATCGTCACAAAAATAAGTCCGATTTGTCCCTTTCTTCTGTCTTTCATATCACTTCCCCTTTCTATCGATAACGATACTTGCCCGATTGAATTGTTGACGATGAACAATCCGGGCGTACTTATCCACTTTACCCAACATTCTGATTGTCTGCAAGCAGATTTATGCAAAATAGTAATACTATTTTCTGTTCATGATGCCTGTATACTGAGGCAATTACGATGTTTGAAAAACAAAAAAGCCTCCCGAAATGATGCGTTGCACCGCTTCGGGAGACTATTCCTATTTGATTATATTGCCAATACCGCTTCGATTTCATCCAATTCTTCATTGGTGAAATCAAGGTTTTCCAGCGCTTTTACGTTATCATCGATTTGGCTCACTCTGCTGGCCCCGATTAGTACGCTTGTGACTTTTCCATCGCGGAGAATCCAAGCAACGGCCATCTCAGCCAAGGTCTGACCGCGTCTTTGCGCAATTTCGTTCAGTGCGCGTGATTTCTCGATGGTTTCTTGCACCCCTTCCGCATTCAGGAATGGTGAAGAAGATCTGCCGGCACGTGAATCTTCCGGAATGCCATGCAGATAGCGGTCGGTCAACATGCCTTGCGCCAACGGGCTGAAGGCGATAGTGCCCAACTTGTTGGCCGTCAGAACATCCTGTAGACCATCCTCAATCCAACGGTTGTACATGTTGTAGGCTGGTTGGTGGATGATGAACGGCGTCTTCAAGTCTTTGAATATGGCTGTAATTTCAGTAGTCTGCTCCGCAGAATAGCTGGAAATGCCGATATACAGGGCTTTCCCTTGACGGACCATCAGATCCAATGCTTGCGCAGTTTCTTCGAATGGTGTTTCAGGATCAGGACGATGCGAATAAAAGATATCCACATAATCAAGCCCCATCCGTTTCAGACTTTGATCAAGACTCGCCGTCAAATACTTTTTGGAGCCCCATTCCCCATATGGGCCGGGCCACATATCATAGCCGGCCTTGCTGGAAATGATCAGTTCATCCCGGTAAGGCAGGAAGTCCTTTTTCAAAATCTTGCCGAATGTTTCTTCCGCGCTTCCCGGAGGTGGACCGTAGTTGTTCGCCAAATCGAAATGGGTGATGCCCAGATCGAAGGCGCGTTGGACCATTTTGCGGGAATTGTCGAACAGGTCCACTTCGCCGAAGTTATGCCAAAGCCCTAGAGAGATGGCAGGCAGTTTCAGACCGCTGTTGCCTACGCGGTTATAGATCATTTTGTCATATCTGTTTTGTGCCGGTTGATACATGTCATCACCTCAATAATTTAATATACTTATTATAGCGTTTTCATTATTGAAAGCATAGCTTTTACGCGAAAAGCTGAACGAACCCGTTCAGCTAGCCACTATTTTAGGATGCGCAGAATACTTTGCAATCCCTTTGGGTACCTACGGTAATGCATTTTTGGATTCTGAATACTTTATTCCTAGCAATTACGGACAACGAAAGTTGCCGCGCAACTTCATTGTCCGTTCCATTATCCCAACAGTCCCTCTCTGCTGACGTTGACGAAGGACATCTCCACCATGTCATAGCGGTGATGCACGATTGAATATTCCAATGGGGTTCCTCTTTCCAGGAACATGACTTTGCTGACTTCAAGGACCGGATCCTCATTGGAACAATGCAGATATTGCTTGTCGTTATCGTCCGGTTTGACCGCTCGGACGGTCTGTCGGTTGTCGCCAAAGATGATGCCCAAATCCCCTTGAAGATAATCATACAAGGAGCGGTTCAGAATTTCTTTCGTGATGTTCGGTGCCAGAGTGATCGGGATGATTGTATGCTCCAAAGAATACGGCTTTTCATCCAGTATCCGCAGCCGTTTGATGTCATAGACGGGTTCTTCTTTCGTGATGCTCAGCTGATTGCATTCTTCCTCATCCGGGAAGCGAACGTTAAAGTCAAGCACTTCCGTCTTCAGTTCCAATCGCTCTCCGGCCGCAGCGGTCAGGCCGACGTTCTGGCCGATTTGGATGCTCTGCTCAGCCCGATTGACCGCATTCTTCTTAACATAGGTCCCCGAACCTTGGATTGTGTACACCAATCCCGCGACACTCAAAAGGTCCAACGCCTTCTTTACCGTCACGCGGCTGGTGCCGAATTCCTTCGCCAAGGACTCCTGATCGGGAATTTTTTCTTCGGAGTTATACATTCCGCTTTTGATTCTTTTTCTGATTTCATTTGCGACTTCTTTGTATTTTGCCATGTCCTTCACCACTTATCTACGTGATTTGGAAATTTGTATTTACAAATATCTCCTTGTTGATTATAACATAGACAACTGGCCATTATGCAACAGGAATAGCAACAGTCACTTGTACGTATGCTCGTCCACTTCGAGTCGTTTTCTTTGGATAAGATCCCGATACCAATAGCCCGACTGCTTCAAGGAACGCTTCAGGTCGTCCTCCAGATCGATGCGTACGAGCCCGTAGCGGTTCTTGAAGGCATTCATCGGCGAGACACAATCCGTAAAGGCCCACAGCATATAACCCTTGCAGTTTGCCCCGTCCTGGACAGCATCCAACAAGGAACTCAAATGCTCTGTGATGTAGGCGATGCGGTAATCGTCCTGAATGGTGCCTCTGCTGTCCGCAAAGCGCTCCTCCTGCTCGATGCCCATCCCGCTTTCCGCAATGAACCACGGGATATTGCCGTATTCGGATTTCAGGCGCATGGCCATATCATACATGATCTGCGGGAAAATTTCCCAACCGCGCGAAGTGTTCATCCTTCTGCCAGGCAAGGAAAACTCTTCATAATAGTATTCCGGATGGAACGGTGTCTCCTTGTTCCACTCGTAACGAGGCGACCGGACCCGTTTCGGGAAATACAGATTGATCCCGAGACAGTCCACCGTATTTTCTTTGATGATAAGCAGTTCCTCTTCGGAGTATTCAAATGGAATTGCGTGCTTTGCAAGCACATCGAACAACTCATCGGGATACTCCCCCTTCACCAATGGATCCAGAAAAATACGGTTATAAAGCAGATCGTACATCCGGGCGGCCTTTTGATCCGCCGGTGATGAAGAACGCGCGTAGGTCACTTCCGGATTCAGGATGGCTCCGATCTGACCGTTGTAGCCTTTTTCATGGAAAATCTGGACTGCCCGTGCCGTAGCAATCACCTTGTTGAAATTCCATTGCATCCATTTCGACGTATCCTGCTCATGCGGATAACGGATGGCATCTAGGTAGATGCGCGTCTGGATGACAACCGGCTCGTTGAAAGTGAACCAATGCTGGACGCGATCAGCATAGCGTTCAAAGGCTATTTCGGCATATTTCGCATAGAGATCAACGACATGCTTCGAGCTCCAGCCATCATATTTCTCCATCAAATAGGCCGGGACTTCGTAATGCTCCAGGCAAAGCATCGGCTCTACGCCGGCCTCAAGCAGCGCATCCACGACATCGCTGATGTGTTGGGCATAATCTTCATCGACTACCGCATTTTCATAATCCGTAAAGAAGCGCGCCCAGTTGATCGATGTCCGGTAATGCGTCAGACCGATTTCTTTCATCATGGCCACATCTTCGTGATAGCGGTCATAGAATGAGGTTGCTCCAGCCGGTCCATAGCCTTCATGCCATACGAAAGGTTCCTCTTTATACCACATGTCCAGGTAGGAATCCTGCCCTTCTTTTTTGCCCTTCCAACCTTCCGTCTGCCATGCAGAAGAAGATGCTCCCAAGATAAATCCTTCAGGTATATTTTTTAACATTCCTCATTCCCCTTTCTGTTCAGATCTTTCATTATTCGACAGCTGCTGATACTTCTGATTTGTTTTCGATTTCTGGTTCGACAGCAAGCGCACGATTGCTTGCCTTCACGAACGGCAGATAGATCAACACGGAAACAGCGATACAAATCAGTTGCGTAGCGACCGCTCCCATGCTGCCGGCTGTCGCAAGATAGCCGCTGATTAATGGTGGCGTTGTCCAAGGAACCATCACGACCGCCTTACCGGCAAATCCGATTGCTGTCGCGAAGTAACCGATTGTGCCTGTAACCAGAGGCGTCAAGATGAACGGGATCGCCATTATCGGGTTCAGCATGATCGGCATGCCAAAAATAAGTGGTTCGTTGATGTTGAATAGCCCGGGGCCAACAGACAGCTTGCCGATTTCCTTGAAATCGGCGCGTTTCGAAACCATGAAGACGGCGATCAGCAGACCGATCGTTACGCCGGAACCACCCATGCTCATGTACATATCCCAGAACGGCATGTTGATGATGTTTGGAGCTTCTTTGCCGGCTTCAAAAGCGGCTGTATTTTCAGCGATGGCAGCCAACAAAATCGGCTCCCGGATCGGTTTTATCATTTGGTTACCGTGGATCCCGATCACCCAAAAAATCTGCGATACGAACATCAGCAACAGGATACCCGGCAAGCCTTGAACGACTTTCGCAAGCGGCGCTTGAATTGTCGTATAAATGATGTCATACAAAGTCAATCCCGTGATCATGAAAATCAGATGGGCACCTGCCGCAATCAGCGAAACCGTCAAAATAGTCGGAATCAAAGCAGAGAAGCCGCGGGCAACATTTGTAGGGACCGTATCCGGCATGGTAATTTTCAATCTATCCTGTTTACTCAACCAGGTATAAAGTTCAACGGATAAGATGGCGATGAACATGCCCAGGAATAAGCCGCGTGACCCTGTATAATTGCTGGAAAGGACATTTGTCACCGGAACCGGCGTCTCTTCAAATAGAACTTCGATTGCTGTCGGGATGGTCGCGATATAACTGATGACCGCCAAAAGACCAGCGAAATGATCGGAGACTTTGTTCAGCTTGGCGACTTCGATCCCGATCAGAAAGACCGCACTGATCGTCATCAGATTCATGGTAGCGTAGTTGATCGCCTGCGTAATCGGTTTCATTTGTTCCAAGAAGCGTAAAGCCTCGAACTGGGCCAATCCATTCGTCGAATCGAACACCATGTTTGAAAATAAAGTGGCAAAAGCACCGGTGATGATGACAGGCAACAACATTGAAAAGGCATTTTTGATTGCGATGATGTACTTCAAATCATTGATCTTATAGGCGATCATATTCAAACGTTCAATCCACTTCGCATTTTCCATTCTTTTTCCTCCTAGACTGTTTGTTCTGATTGTTCTGTTTAATGATTGAGTTGCCTCCTCCAACTCTCTTTTTCATATTGTAACCCCTTTCTCTTTCGTTGTAAATACCTATTTAATATTTGTGTTTACAAATTACGGATTTAAAGAGATGGATGTGAGGCCTCGAACTGCTACATGGGCTCCGAACTCCGGTGAACGCAGGCTTCGCCGGCACTGGAGGAAAAAACAGGGAGCGTCTCAAATGAGACACTCCCCGTTTCAGCTATGCTTTATTCATGCAACTCCAGCGGCAAACCGTCCGGATCCTTGAAAAAAGTGAATTTCTTGTTCGTATAGTCATCCAAGCGGATCGGCTCGGTCTCCACGCCCTTACGGTTCAATTCAGCAACAGTAGCTTCGACATCCTCCACATAAAAACACAGATGGCGCAGACCTACTGATTCCGGACCGCTGGGGCGCTCGGGTGGATTCGGAAAAGAGAACAGTTCGATTTCGCTCTCCCCCAGCTTGAGATCTAATTTATAAGAATCCCTGTCTGCCCGGTAGTTTTCGCGGATGATAGGCAATTCCAACACTTCTGTGTAGAATGCTTTGGAAGCCTCATAATCGGAGGCGATGATCGCCACATGGTGAATTTTTTCAAATTTCATGGTAACATTCCCTTCTGTTTCGAGTCTTCCATAATTTTACCACTAAGGGACAATCTGTACACTCTTGCCTGTAACATTTTTCTGCCCAACGGCCACCAAGATGGTAGATTTTTGTATCTTTTCAAGCCTGACTTTTGATATAATGAAGGCATCACCAGAAAGTTATAATCGATTTGTTGAACTGATTGTTTCACCGTTAGGAGAAAGGATGGTAAGTCACATGATTATTACAACAACAGCCCATATCGAGGGCAAAAAAATCACTGCCTATCAAGGCATCGTTTTCGGAGAAGTCATCACAGGCATCAACGTATTCAAGGATTTCGGAGCCGGCATCCGCAATATCGTTGGAGGACGTTCAAAGAGCTACGAGGATGAATTGACTGTGGCACGTGAAAACGCCTTGTCAGAAATGGAAAGCCGCGCATCCGCAAAAGGCGCAAACGCCATCGTCGGCATGAAGATGGATTATGAAGTGCTGGGAGCCGATAACGGCATGCTGATGGTCACCTGCAGCGGCACCGCCGTGAAATTGATGGATGAATCAGAATATTTAGGCTAAAAAATCAGAAAAGGTATCCGGGAATCAATTTCCCGGATACCTTTTTAGGTTCATTGTATTTTTTTGCGCACCGGCTTTTTCTTGCTCGGAGCGAACGGTTTGAAGGAAACGGCATAATTGCCTGCTTCGTCTTTCCCCAACAACAAAGCCGTCGAAAAACTCTTGCCGTCTTTTTTCTTGAAACCGGAAAGGCGCTTCGTTTCTTTTCGGGACAAGAGTTCTTTCGCTTCCTCCGGAGATAGATAGCGGCGGGCGATATAGCGGGAAATCCGGAATGCGCATGCCTCACCGTATTCTTGGCATTGGAGGTAACTCCCCTTGATGATCGCTTCTTTCCCGCAGACCGGGCAAACACCGACGACCGCACCATCGCCTGCAGCATCGATGCGCTCCGCGATCCCTTCGGACTGCAGCATCTCGTTCTTGGTGCCTAGGATTTCCATAACGAAGTGTTTGATGTTATCCAGGAAATAGTCCTGATCACCCTCGCCTTTATGGATTTTTGCTAGATATTTTTCCCATTCGGCCGTGAAGGCGACATCGCTCATCTTGTTGCCGGCCACGGCCTCACAAAGCAGGGTTCCCTTTTCGGTAATCGCGAGCTGATTCTTCGAAGCGGTTATGTAGCCCCTGTCCTTCAGGTTTTCGATGACACCAGCACGGGTCGCTTCCGTTCCGATACCGTGCGTTTCCTTCAGGATTGCCTTGTCTTCGGCATCCTCCACTTCTTTTCCGGCGTTCTTCATGGCTGCAATCAGCGTGCCTTCTGTGTAAGGCTTCGGAGGGGTGGTCTTCTTCTCCTTTGTGGCCAAAACGGCTGTTCCGGTTTCCCCTACCGTAACCATCGGCAGGATTTTGTCCTCAGGTTCGCCTTTTTTCTTTGTGTTGCCTTCCAGCTTCTTCCATCCGAGATTCTTGATGATCTTACCGGATGCCACGAAGTCCAGTCCGCCTATATCGGTAGTGATGGTCGGTTCATCGTAAATGAAGTCTTCTTCGAACATCGCCATCGTCCGGCGTAGGACGAGATCATAGATTTTCTGCTGGTTCGCATTCAATTTCGCGATCCGGGCCTGATCCGGCACCTTTTTCGTCGGGATGATGGCATAATGCTCCTGCACTTTGGCATCATCGACATATTTTTTGCGCGGAGTCAGATTAGGCTTGTCGATGGTATGGCCCAGTATGCCCAGGTAGCCGGAAAGATTGTCCTTCAGGTAGGCAAATTCATTTTTGGTGATGACCGTCGCGTCCGTCCGCGGATAGGAAAGCAGCTTTGCTTCATACAAAGACTGCACGGTTGCCAATGTGTCTTTCGCGCCCATCTTGAATTTGGCATTGGCTGCCCGCTGAAGATCGCTGAGCGAATACAGACGCGGCGCAAACTCGCGTTTGTTCTCGTTGGCTTCGAAGCGTTTGATGACGGCAGGCATCTCAGCCGCCAATCCGTGCGCCGCGATGAAGGCTTTCATTTCCTGCTTGGACTCAAATTCATGCTGATACTTCGCTTCGAATGTCCCGTTGGTGACCGTGATCCGTGCCAAACACTCGTAATGTGTCTCTTCCTTGAAAGCAGCGATTTCCTTCATGCGCTTATAGATCATGAAAAGCGTCGGTGTCTGCACGCGGCCGACCGAAAAAGCCCCTTCTTTGATTCCGGCCTTCTGGATCGCAATGGTGTACAGCCGGCTCAGATTCATCCCAACTATCCAGTCGGCGATTTCCCGGCTTTGGGCCTCGATGTAGGATGGGTACGTATCCTTCCCGTCCAGCAATTCGCTGAACCCGCGGCGGATTTCATTGGATTCCAGGCTGTTGATCCAGAGGCGCTTCATTTCCTTCTTTTCTGCGCCGGCGTGCCGGATGATCGAACGGGCGATATTTTCCCCTTCGCGGTCCGAGTCGGTGGCGATGATGATGCGGTCCGCT
Organism: Trichococcus collinsii; assembly: GCF_900107505.1. Taxonomy (GTDB): domain Bacteria; phylum Bacillota; class Bacilli; order Lactobacillales; family Aerococcaceae; genus Trichococcus; species Trichococcus collinsii. The sequence goes on from NZ_FNQH01000010.1 coordinate 20,245, forward strand.
TCCTTGAGCTGCTGTTTGATGTTCGCCATCTGCTTGCCTTTTCCGTATTGGATCTTGTATTTATAGTTTTCCGGGAAAATCGGCAAGTGGTCCAGGCTCCATTTTTTCCATTTCGGATCATATTCTTCAGGCTGCAACAAGCCCAACAGATGGCCGGATGCATGCACGATGACCGTTTCGCCATCGAACAGGCTGTCCTGGATTATGTAGTTCCCGGCAACCGTCGCCTTCTTTTGGAAAGAGCTCGCGTAGGCAGCTGCCTGCGATGATTTTTCGGCTAAAATGACTGTTTTCATTCTGAAATTCCCTCCCTGACAGGATTGCCGTCTGAGACTTTTAAGGCAATCGATACCCTACAATTATAACATACGCGCATTCCCGAAACCCGATCGAAAAAGGACTACGACAGGCACAAAAAGTGCCGTTGCAGTCCTTTTCGGTAAATTGTTTTTAATCGTCGAGCTTGAGTTTCTTCAGCGCTTCGAATAAGGCAGAATTTACCGGCTCTTCCTCTTGATTCTGTTTCTTCATATATTTTTGAACGTCCTGCTTCGCGGCTTTTCCGCCGGAGCCTTTTTTGCGTCGTTCGTTGAAGGCCGACAGTTTTTCGCGGTACCCGCACTTGCAGGTGAAAATCTGGCCGTCGCCTTCTCCATGCAGCTCCATTTTCTTCATGCACTGCGGACACCGGGCGTTGGTGACACGCGCCACATTCTTGCGGTATCCGCAATCGCGGTCCTGGCACACAAGCATCTTGCCCTTTTTGCCGTTCACTTCCAGCATCGGTTTGCCGCATTCCGGGCAGGTCTTGGTGGAGATGTTCTCGTGTTTGAACTTGCCGTCGCTCATCTTGATTTCCGAAACGATTTCTTTCGTATAAGTCTTCATTTCGTTGATGAATGTGTCCTTCTTCAGCTTGCCGGCAGCAATCTGTTCGAGCTTACGCTCCCAATCGGCTGTCAGGGCCGGGGATTTCAGTTCTTCCGGAACCAGCTCCAGCAGTTGCTTGCCTTTAGAAGTGATATGTATTTCCTGTCCGCGTCTTTCAATCAGGAAGGAATTGAACAGCTTCTCGATGATGTCGGCACGCGTAGCGACGGTTCCCAGTCCGCCCGTTTCCTTCAGCGTCTGCGCCAAAGCTTTGTCAGTCGTCTCCATATATTTTGCCGGATTTTCCATCGCCGTCAATAGCGTTGCTTCATTGAAGTAGGCGGGCGGTTTCGTCTGGCCGGATGTCTCGCTTATGTAACGGACAGCCAGCACATCGCCTGCCTCGATTTTCGGCAACAGTTGCTCCTGAAGACCGTCTTCCGACTCCTCATCCTCCGTGCGATTGCTGTAGACTTCTTTCCAACCGGCAGCGATGACTGTTTTGCCGCGGGCCACGAAGCGCTCGCCGCCAATGTCCGCGCGCAAAGTCAGCTGCTCGTATTCGTAAGCAGGGAAAAGCACAGCCAAGAAGCGTTTCACGACCAGGTCATAGATCTTGAGTTCCTGAGCCGAGAGCTTCCCGATTTGGACGACCTGTTCCGTCGGGATGATGGCATGGTGATCGGATACTTTGCTGTCGTCCACGAACGATTTGTTCGCCTTGATCGGTTTAGCCAATACCTTGTTCACGAGCGGACGGTATTCCTTGATGGCGCATGCCTTCAGCCGGTCCGGCAACGTGGCGACGATGTCGTTCGACAGGTAGCGGGAATCCGTACGCGGATAAGTCAACAACTTATGCTGCTCATAGAGTTTCTGCATGATGTTCAACGTCTCTTTGGCGGAATAGCCAAAAAGCTTGTTGGCGTCCCGTTGCAGTTCGGTCAGGTCGTACAGGCCGGGTGCATAGGTTTTTTTCGGTTTGCGGTCGACAGCCACAACCGCCGCCTGTTGCTTATCCAACCTTTTGACGATAGCTGTGACTTTGTCGCGCTCGAAACTCTTCGTGTCGTTCGTTTTCTCGTCCTGCCAAATCAGCTTCAGCTTCGTATCTGTCTGAGCCTCGATACCGTAATAGGTCTTCGGCTGGAATTTTTTGATTTCCTCTTCGCGTCTGGCGATGATGGCGACAACCGGCGTCTGGACGCGGCCGCAGTTCAACTGGGCGTTGTATTTCGTCGTCAGCGCTCGGGTTGCATTCAGGCCGATGTACCAATCCGCTTCCGAACGGGCCACAGCCGATTGATACAGGTTTTCATAGTCCTTGCCCGGCTTCAGGTTCTGGAAGCCGTCTTTGATGGCCTTGTCCGTCACGGATGAAATCCACAGGCGTTTGACGGGTTTATTGACTTTCGCTTTTTCGATTATCCAGCGGGCGACCAGTTCGCCCTCGCGGCCGGCATCCGTCGCGATGATGATGTCGGAAACGTCATTCCGCACCAGTTGGGACTTGACGGCATTGAACTGCTTGCTGGACTGCTTGATGACAGTCAGCTTCAGGTCTTGCGGAAGCATAGGCAGATCAGCCAAATTCCAATTTTTGTATTTCACATCATAGGCTTCCGGATCGGCAAGCGTCACAAGATGACCCAAGGCCCAAGTTACGATGTAGTCTTTCCCTTCCAGGTACCCTTGCCCCTGTTTCTCGCACTGTAGCACGCGGGCGATATCGCGCGCCACCGATGGTTTTTCAGCTAATACTAGACTCTTTCCCATACTCTATTTCCTACTTCCTAATTTCTTGATTCGTCAGTCTTACTATATCACAGAAGTTTTATGCGGACCTTACTTTTCGTTTTCCAGCTCAGATGGGCCCACATCAATTCCAGTTTGATGCTTCAGAAATTATGAAGAAAAAAGAAGGGACAGATCCGTTTATGGATTTCTGCCCTTCTTTTTTTTTTAGCTGTTCCCTGATGGTCTCCGGATTATAGCATCCTCTTCATTCAAACGCCTTCCGGCACCCATTTCCCCATTAAGCTGCGGTAATCGATTGTTTCCCCGTCAACCACAAATGTGCCGTCGCCATTAGCATGAAAGGTCCGGCGTTCTTTTCGGTCGTTGTCGCACCACACGCGTTCGGCTTGCAAAACGACTATTCCGTGGGGTTCGACATAATCGATGACCTTGCACTCCAAGCATGCAAGGCATTCAGCGATCAAAGGGGCCTCGACGCCTTTTGCTGGCAATGGGGTCAAGTTAAATTCCTTGAATTTATCCACCGTTGCTCCCGAACAGGTGCCGATTCTGATCACTTTTTCTGCAAGATCAACCGTTGGAATGGCTAGGACACATTCTTTCGTTCTCATGAAGGTTGTGAACGAATGGTTCCACGGTCCCGTTGATAGTGCGATTCGCGGTGTGAAATCCATCACCATATGCCAGGAAAGGGTCATCACATTATTCTTGCCTTCATCGTTTGTAGTGACCAAAACAACCGGCCCGGGCTCAATGAACATAAACGCCTTCTCGATAGGCAATTCCACCATTGTCATAATTATTCTCCCTCTTTTCTGTATAAAATCAGGTTTATAACTTACACATCAGTACCATCTTACGTGATGCGCATACGCCGAGATACAGCACCTCGAAAGCTGTCAAATGGATTGTTTTCTATGTCAATTATATCAAGGCCGATCCGTTGAAACGAATGAAGCGCGCGATTTCCAGCAAGCTAGCCTATATTTTGCGATAGCGCTTCAAGCCCAGAATGTTAAAAATGGTAAAAATGCTGATGAACAGCGCGATGGCTGCCAATTCATTCCCGATGTCCGCCAGCGTTGCCCCTTTTATCATGACACTTTGCAAAGCATTCCCGATGTAATACAGCGGCATGAATCTGGCCAAAAATTGTAGCCAATTCGCCAAGTTGCCTACCTCGATGATTCCTGAAAAGAAAATTTGCGGAATGATCACAACTGGAATGAATTGCACCATTTGAAATTCCGATGCAGCGAACGTCGATAATAACACCCCGAAAGATAAAGCCAATAGTGCTGATAGGAAGGTGATCACCATCACCAACGCGAGGCTTCCGGCTACGGTAACATGCAAAACATGAACAACAAACTCCACCAGCAATAAGGTTTGGATAAGGGCAAAAAAAACCATACCCCAAAAAGTAGCCAGCAATGATTTCCCATCGCCTGACCGGTGCAGCCAATACCTTATCCAACGTCCCGGATGTCCGTTCCCGCAAAAGTGCCATCCCCGAAATCAAAAACACCAAGAAAAAGACAAAAAAACCGAGCAAGACTGGGCTGATGGTCGTGAAGTAATCCGAATCAGCCTCGCCGTACAGATACCGTTCATCGACAGTCGTCGGTTGCGGCACAGCTTGAGCCAAGCTCGGGTTGGCCGCTGCAGTTTTTTGGGCAAGCGACGCAAATGCACTCAATTGCAGCTTGACTAGGGCACCTTGCAGTTTTGCCCTGACGACCGCACGCTTGGCAGGTGCACTGTTCTCATAAGTAATCTCAATATGGGTGGCATCATTTTGGGTGATAAAAGCCACCAATTGATTATTTTTGATGATTTCCGCCACGTGCTCTCCACTCGAAAAAACGGTGGCGTTGATGTGATTTTCTTCCAGATTTTCGACTATTTCGGGATTCAGGTTGTATACTCCCACTTTGTAGGTTGCGTTTTCTCCCGAGGAAGTGAATAAAAAATACATCAACGTAAACAGCAATAAGGGTGCTACCCACATTAAGGCCAAAGTCCGCTTATCCCGGAACATTTGGATGAAAATCCGTTTTGCGATGGCAAATGCGCTCATTCTTCCTCACCTCCTGCCGCCAAAAAGACTTCCTCGATGGTAGGCACGTTGAATTTTCCGGTCATTTCTTCAGCGGTTCCCAAAGCGATCAGTCGGCCATGGTTCAGCAGAACCAGCTTGTCGCAGCGCAGTGCTTCGTCCATGGCGTGGGTTGTAACCACAATCGTTTTCCCTTGGTCGCGGAGGTCGTTCAGTTCATGCCAGATGCCTTGCCGCAAAATCGGATCGACTCCGACAGTCGGTTCATCTAAAATAAGTATATCTGGATTGGGCAGCAACGCTATCGCCAAAGACAAACGCCGCTTCATCCCTCCGGAATAGCTCGATACGCGCTTGGATAAATCTTTCGCCAAGTTCGTCACTTGAGCAACATAATCCACCCTTTGCTGAAGAGCCTCTTTTTTCAAACCATACAATTTCCCGAAAAAAGCCAGGTTCTCTTTGCCCGTCAATTCTCCGTATAAGGCATCCGATTGGGCCATATATCCCACTTTTCCCAATACAGAAAAATCGGGCATCAGCTGATCGCAAATTTTCGTTCGCCCCGTATCCAGGCTCTCCATCCCCAACATCAGCTTGATCAAAGTGGTCTTTCCTGTCCCAGAAGGCCCGATGATTCCGACGATTTCACCTGTCTCAATCGTAAAATGAATATCTTCCAGAACGCTCTGTTGCTTGAATTTTTTTGAAACGTGTTGAACCTCTATTGCATGCATAAGCCTATCCCCCGTTGTCCTTATAGATCGAAAAGGATCCTGTATTTTCCCATTATAGTCCCCGGCAGTTCTGAAAACTAGTACCGAGGCCCGACCGAATGCAAGAAACCCCTTCAGATTCGCGAGTTGAATCTGAAGGGGTTTCTTGCGAAGCTAAGCCAAATAGCGCAAACATTTTTTTAAATCTTCTCTGCTTTGAGATATTTCTTTGGCTAATTTTTTCTCGACTTCATCTTTATCGATTATCAACCTATAACGTTTGACGAATGCGTATAGTTCTTTCCTGAATGCCGCATCCAAGCTTTCGAAGTCCAGCGGCAATTGGGTTCTATCCCCTGTCATCAAATAATTTTGATACTGTTCTTTCGCCCGACTTTCGGCATATGCGTCAAGGCCAATAGCTATTGCTCGATTTTCCTTAGATACTTTTTTCCAAGCAAACATATTCGGTTGCAAATATCTTGACCCCAAAGCGTTCTTTTGCAAAAGAAAGAATGCATTCCGATATTTTTCCAAGTAATACCGCAAGAGTGTTTCTTGGATGTAATCTTTATGCACTGCATAGCAACGCTCTATTTCGCTTTTCTCGCCTTCGTTTGCTTCAGGTTCAAACTTATAGCTGAATCCTCGTATGGCGCCGTCAACATGAACGCTCGAAGTACCGTAGTTGGTGAGCAGCCTTTCCTCTTTTTGAACAGCATTCGATCCGGGATCGAAGTATTTGCGAAATGCTGCAAACAAGCTATAATCCACCCGGATAAAGTCGTTTATCGGTACAGCAGGCATCGCTTCGCTGAGTTCTGCACGCTGAGTGGCTCCCCATGAATACTCCAAAAACGAAAGCATCTTATCAAAGCTAAAATAATCAGCTTCAGAGCCTGACATCTTTGAGGACATAAGAAACGCCAAATAGGAACCAATTACAAACAACAATACCAGTATCGTTACAACCAGCCCTTTGAAACCGCCTACAAAAAAACCAAATACGGTGAGTACCAGAAAAAGAATAAGGAATATATTTTTTATGTTTTTCATAACCACAGCCCCACATACATTTTAGATAGAAGCATCCCTCTAACCTTCTTCCCCAGGTAATTAACCAATCCGCGAATAAAGAATCTTATCTATGCAATACCATTATACTGGAGCGGACAAGCTATTTCCATTGACAGCCCGGTGTTCCGGAACCTAAAAAAATAAGCCAGACGGAATGCGCTCTTCCATAAGAGCATTCCATCTGGCTTTTCTTCACCCTTTTTTCAGCTGTGCCGCTATCAATGGCGCAAGAATCGGCTCCAGGATCAGATAGAACCCGGCATTCCCCAGACCATGCAAGAGATCAAATGGTATCCCGGCAGCATAGTACACCCAAAAATTATTGATTCCCATCATCTTCACCGTCAGCAACGAAATGATGAAGCCGTAGAGTATCCCTCCAAAGAAGGAAAAAACCACAAAATAAGCTTTGTGCGCCTTTTTGTAAAAGGGCTTCATGACCAAGCCTGTGACCATGATCAGAACGCCGAAACTGGCGATCTGCGCAATCGTCCACGGCCCCATTCCCAACAGGAAATTGGTCAGAACAATCGATAGGATGGCCACGATGAAGCCGTCCGTCATGCCCAGTGTCAGCGTCAGGATGATCAACACGGCTGTCACCGGCTGGACATTCGGGATGAACTGGAACATCATTCTCCCGACATAGCACAGAGCCGTCAAGATCGACAGCAACGCCAGTCGCCTCACCCCGAATCCCACAGCCTTGTTTACATTTCTGTCAGGTTCCACACGATTACGTCTCCTTCTTGGAGCGCCACGTCAGCAGCTCCGACCATCGAAGGCTCGCCGTTTACATCAAACAACCAATATTTCGCTTTCGTTTCGCCTGATGCTTCCACTTGTGCCTGCCCGTCGATGGCTGTGATAAAGCCGTCCGCTTCTTCGATCGCATAGTTTTCTTTCATGACATCCAATAAGTTAGCATCTGCTTCGACAGCCACTGTTTTTTCAGACTCTGCGATGACCGTTCCGCCATCCGTCAAGGAGATCGTTACACTAACTGTCTCCGCTGCTTCGGAACTGACTGCAACAGTCGACTCCTTCAGTACGGAACTTGTTTCCACTTCTTCCGTCGGGGCGCACCCGAATAATACCAAACTCAACGATAAGGCCAACAACAATTTTTTCATTTTACCACTCCTAATCTTTATTCGACAGGGGATGCATCGCCAACGGCCGAGATCATGCAAAAAAAGCCCATGCGCCATCGCATAGACAAGTAACGGGACCGTTTTACCTCGAAACGGCACGCTTGCAAAAAATAGCAGTTTGGAATGAAGACCTGACTTAGACGTTCCGGGACGTCATCACAGTGGCGGGACCGCGTTGGATTTTCACCAAACTTCCAAATTCCAAGTGTCTTTGAATGGTTTTCCTATCCCTTCCATTTTACCCAAAGCAGAAAAAAATACAAGACCAGTTGCGCTCTTCGTTACGCTCTAGTCCTACAATTGATGACAAATGTGTCAAGTCAATCTTTGAGTCTTTGTTCTGCCTTCAACCAGCTGGTCGACGGCTCCCAAGCCGTTTTCGAAGATGAAGACCTGAACGCCCGAAGAAAGGAAACCGTTACCACCCAAGCGTCGAATTCTGCTATGATAAGCATGAGAAACTGCAGTCATTTTTGTATACCTTATTGTTTGGACGTTGGGAAACAAAGGAGGAATCAAGATGGATGAACACAAACATACAGAGCACACGCACACAGACCGCACGTCGGAGGTCCCAAAGCCAAGCGATCCGCACGCCGGGCACGAACATTCAGGTCACCATATGCCCCCGTCACAGCCACCGAAACAGCCCGCTTCCCAGAGCCACGAACAACATGAACAGCACCTGGTGCGCGACATGTCCGGGCATAGCGCCGTTGGGCATGCCGGCCACCACGAAAAGATGGTGGAAGATTACAGGAAACGCTTTTGGGTTGTTTTGCTGCTGACGATTCCCATAACTTTGTTGTCCCCTATGATCATGATGCTTTTCGGTTACCATTTCGAATTTCCGGGAGCAAATTTCATCGTGTTCGGCTTATCCAGCGTGATTTTCTTTTACGGCGGCCAACCATTTCTGGAGGGTGCTTGGGAGGAATGGCAGAACCGGTCGCTCGGCATGATGATGCTGATTTCCTTGGCGATCGTTTCCGCCTATATCTACAGCACCTTCACAGCCTTCCTCATAGAGGGCTCGGACTTTTATTTCGAACTGGCTACCTTGATCCTGATCATGCTGCTAGGCCACTGGATCGAGATGAAATCCCAGATGGGGGCATCCAGGGCGCTGGAAGAACTCATCAAACTGATGCCCAAAGTTGCCCACCGCTTGGGTGCGGCCGGCAATGTCGAAGAAGTGTCGATTGAAGCCCTCGTTCCGGGTGAACGCATCCTCGTTAAGCCCGGTGAAAAGATCCCTTTGGACGGCAGAATATACGAAGGCCTGTCAACGGTTGATGAATCGATGCTGACAGGCGAATCCGTGCCTGTCGAAAAACAACCGGGCATGCAGGCTATCGGCGGCTCCATCAACGGGTCAGGTGTCCTGAAGCTGACTGTGGAAAAAGTGGGGAATGAAACCTACTTGGCTCAGGTCATCAACATGGTTCAGGAAGCCCAACAACAAAAATCCAAATCGCAGGGTTTGGCTGACAAGGCGGCTGGCTGGCTATTCTATATCGCTGTCATCGCCGGCGCCCTGACTTTCCTTTATTGGATTTTCGCGGCGGACCTGTCCTTCGCCTTGGAGCGGATGGTGACGGTCCTCGTCATCGCCTGCCCCCACGCACTCGGATTGGCTGTCCCTTTGGTGAATGCAGTATCCACTTCGCTTGCGGCAAGAAACGGTTTGCTGATCCGAAACCGGACGCAGTTCGAAGAGGCGCGCAACGTCGATCGGATCGTCTTCGACAAGACCGGCACCCTGACGGAAGGCAATTTTGGAGTGACCGATATCCTTCCTGCGACTGGGGTCTCCGAGAAGGAATTGCTGACGTTGGCCTATTCTGCCGAGAGCCAATCTGAACACCCGATCGCAAAAGGGATCGTCCGCAAAGGGGAAGCAGAGTCAATCGACCTTTTACCGGCAACTGATTATCAAAACCTAACCGGCCAAGGTCTGCAGGTCACTGTGAACGGCATGCAAGTAGCTATCGTCAGCCCCGGCACTATGGACGAGCGCGGCATTGCTTACGATAAAGAGACCTTCACCGATTTGGCCCAGCTAGGTAAAACTGTTGTCTTCGTTCTCAAGGAAGGCATCCTGCAGGGGATGATCGCCAGCGCCGATATCATCCGTTCGTCCTCGAACGAAGTCGTGACTACCCTGAAGGAGCAAGGTATCGAATCCATCATGCTGACAGGTGACAACAGCCGCGCAGCTCATTATGTAGGCAATCAGTTAGGGCTAGCTCAGGTATTTGCGGAAGTTCTGCCTGCCGAGAAATCAAAGCACATCACCGCGCTTAAGGCCGGAAACAAGAAGGTCGCAATGGTCGGGGATGGGGTCAATGATGCACCCGCTTTGGCGGAGGCTGACCTCGGCATCGCCATCGGGGCAGGCACGGATGTCGCCATCGAAACAGCCGACGTCATTTTGGTGGACAGCAATCCGAAAGACGTGTTGACGATCATCGCCCTTTCGAAAGCCACTTACCGCAAGATGGTCGAAAATCTGATTTGGGCTGTCGGCTATAACGTGATTGCCATCCCGTTGGCTGCAGGCGTATTGGCCAATCTAGGCTTCCTTATCACACCAGCCATGGGGGCAGCCGTCATGTCGATCAGCACCATCATCTGCGCGGTCAATGCCCGACTGCTGAAGATAGACTGAGCAGGCATTTCAACTGTTCACCGCAACTAACAAAAAAACTACATCCAATCTACACACTATCGTTGTACAATGATTGCATAAGAAAAGAAATGGGGGAATTTGCATGTTTGGCAGATGCCTACAATATTTTGGAGGTTTTGGTATGGGCGGCATGATGTTGATGTGGATTTTCTGGATTGCTTTAATCATACTCGTCATTTACTTGGCAACCAGGCTTTTGAACGATAGATCAGGCAAGGTTTCAACTGAAGAATCCGCTTTAGACATTCTGAAGAAGGAACTGGCTAAAGGGAACATTACTGAGGAAGAGTTTGATCGTAAGAAAAAACTATTGTAATCCATTATGAATACAAAACGAGGGACAGCCACAAAATGTGACTGTCCCTCGTTTTGTTTATCATTTAAGTGTCAGGTTATGTGGCAAAATTCCACATTCATCGCCGCTCTTGATCAACCGGAATCGAAACCGTGAACGTGGCTCCCTTGCCGATATCGCTGACGACCCGCACAGTCCCGTTGTGCTTCCTGATGATGCTTTTGACGATGGCTAAACCGAGACCTTGCCCACCGGATTTGCTATTGCGCGACGGCTCAGTCATATAGAAGCGCTCGAAAATCTTTTCCTGGTCTTCCCGGTCGATACCGATGCCGTCATCGGATACCTTCAAAATCGCTCGGTTGCCTTCCAGGTGCGTTTCAATGCGGATATGCCCTTGCTTCGGTGTGAACTTGATTGCATTCGCCAAAAGGTTCGTGAGCACTTGGCTGATTTTGTCCTGATCCGCCGTTATCATCAGCGGCTCCCCGAGGACCTCCAAGTTGATATTCTTCTTGGCGGCTGCAGTCGTGAAATTCGTCGCGACTTTCCTGCTCAAAGCCTGCAGATCAAAACGGCTGAATTCCAATTTTTCGTGACTGCTTTCCATTTCGTTGATCTTGTCGATATTCCCGATCAGGCGTGAAATTCGGTTCACTTCATCATAACAGATCTTCAACCGCTCGCTGCTCGGATCCCAGATGCCGTCCAGCATCGCTTCAAGATTGCCCTTCAATGTCGTAAGCGGGGTCCGGATTTCATGAGCGATATCGGAAGAAAGGCGATTCCGGATTTCCTGTTGGCTGTCCAGTTGACGGGAAAGACTGTCCACCGAACGGATCAGCGCATCGATTTCGACGATATTCGTTTCCTTCGGCGGTTGCTCCGTATAGTTGCCTTTAGCGATTTCTCCAGTGAAGCGGCTCACCGCAAAGACCGGTACGCTAAGCTTTCTGGCGATCCAGACAGCGAAGAAAAGTGATAAGCCGAAAGCCAGCAGCGCCACAATCAGCAGATTGTTGCGGATGTCGCTCATGAATGAGACATCATGGTCCGTATAGAAATATGTCCCCATCGTTCCGATTGCCAAGCTGCCGATTGTCCGGGTACCATCATTAAGTTCAACAGTGGTCACTGTATATTCACTCTCTGTCCCGCCCATCATCTCGTTCATCTGCGACATATGGCTGGACATCATCTGGCGGTTGTCCTGCTCCTCCATCGCAGTGGGGGTCCAGATCAGCGTTCCTTGGCTATCATAGACTTTCAGGATGATGTCGGCCTGCAAGGCCTGCCTGCCGATGACCGCTATGGCATCCTCATCCCAACCGCCTTGTTGGGCATAGACCGCCTCGATTTCATCCGTAAAACCGGTTATTTCTTCCGTGCGCCGTTCGCTGACATATTCCGAGAAGTGGCTGTCCAATAAGCGTACGCTGAACCAGCCGAACAGCCCGATGATGACGATTGAAAAGAGCAGGAAGGAAAAAATCAGTTGCCAACTGATCGTCCGCCTCATCGTTTCCCACCAAACCGGTAGCCACTTCCCCTGACAGTCAATATATAGATGGGCTGTTTCGGTTCCGGCTCTATCTTTTGCCTGATATTCTTGATATGCGTATCGATGACTCTATCTAATCCTTCGAAGTCCAACCCTTTTACGCTCTCCAATAATTCTTCCCTTGTGAAGAGTCGACTCGGATTCTTGGCCAACAAAATCAACAGGTCATATTCGGTAGCCGTCAATGCGACTTCCTGCTGGTTCGCGAAAACCTGCTTCGTCTTGGGATGGATGACCAATTGTCCGCCATCGAAAGTCCATTTCTCCTCGGCATCAGCCGGTGCAGCGCGCCTCAGTACAGCCTCGACCCGCGCAACCAGTTCCTTTGGACTGAATGGCTTGACCATGTAATCATCCGCTCCGGTCCGCAAGCCAATCAGGATATCCTTTTCGGATGACCTTGCCGTCAGCATGATGATGGGCACATTGGATTCTTCGCGGATTTTGGCGCAGACGTCTCCCCCTGTCATATCAGGCAGCATCAGATCCAAAACAATCAGATCCGGATGGAAGGCAGAAAACTTCTCCAATGCCTCCGTACCGGACTCGGCACGGTATACTTGATATTTTTTGGCGGCCAGATAGGCCTCCACGATATCCAAAATATTTGGTTCATCATCGACGATCAAAATCTTCATCGGCATCCACCTCCATCATATTTTCCTTGATTATTATTGTACACTGACCTGACCCATCATGCCATTGTCCTCATGCTCCAGAATATGGCAATGGTACATGAAAACTCCCTTCTCTGAAAAAGTCACAGCCAGCCTGACCGTTTCACCGGGATAAACGGCGACAGTGTCCTTCCAGCCTTGTTCATTCTGCGGCGGCTCCTCACCGTCACGCGAGAGCACCTGGAATTGGACACCATGAATATGGAAAGGATGGATCATGCTGCCCATCATATCCTGCGCATTGCGGACTTCCCAGATGACTGTTTCATTCAGGCGTTGTTCGACATCGATCCGATCCATGTCGAACTGGTTTCCGTTGATGTTAACCATGAAGGACATGCCGCTCAGCGTGAACTGTTGGATGACAGCCCCTTCCACCGTTGGTTCCGGTATTTCGTTCAAAATTTTCGGAAGCGCGGTCTGTATGTCCGTCTCTTCCGTGACATTCAAAGATAGGACGGTTACGTTCCCATCCATTAATTGCAAGGTATCCCCTTCAGCGTATTCGCTCAGGTCCACGACTATTTCCGCCCGCTCACCCGGCGTCAACGTCACAGACGTCAACGCAACCGGCTGCTCAAGAAAACCGCCGTCGCTGGCGATTTGATAGAACACTGCCGCATTCTCCAATCCGAACGTGTAGTTGCGGGCATTCGAACCATTAACCAAACGCAGGCGGATCTGTTCATTTTTGACTTTCACATATGGATTGATGGTCCCGTTCACCAGCAAGGTGTCTCCGTATGTACCATCAGGATTGTAAGTGCCTGCGTAATCGAATTGGTTGTCCGTATCGAAGGTCCGATCCTGAATAATCAAAGGAAAGTCATTCACTCCATAGTCCTTCGGCAAGTCAAGCTTGTCGGAGTTGTCGTCCTCGACAAAAATCAAGCCGGATAAACCGGCATAAACTTGTTCAGCTGTCGTCCCCAAGGCATGCGGATGGAACCACAACGTCGCCGCCTCCTGTTTCACCGTGAAATCCACTTGCATCGTTTCATTCGGTCCGACCGGGTGATGCGGTCCGCCATCCATATCAGAAGGGAGCTTCAGACCGTGCCAATGGAAAGAGGTTGCTGCGGACAACTGGTTTTCGGTCTTGATGTGCACCTTTTGACCTTCATGTACAACCAAAACCGGGCCAAGATAGGAACCATTATAGCCGAGCGTCTCCGTCTTTTCCCCTTCCAGGAAGGCAGTCTCCCCTGCTTGCGCCGTGACCGTATAAGTGATTTCAGTAGCGGATTCGGAATCCGGTTCTGCTAATTCAGGCAACCGCAATTCGGTCATTTCCTGCCCGCTCTCATCCAGTACCGTAGCCCGGTCTCCACCCATCATATGCCCCATCCCGATTAAATTCCCTGAACTGTTCAAATTTGTATCGGTAGTCGTCAAAGACGTCCGGCTATCCCCGCTATTAAAGAACGTCGAAAAAAGATTGACTGATACAAACAGTAATAAAGTTAGTGAAACGACCAAAACGGCAATCAATGATGTTCTCTTACTCATTATAATTCGCCCTCCATTCCTGACTCTTCTGTTGCCTTCATTATACAGCCTCCATGTGTAGAACAGATGGATTTTGCAACTGGATGGCCTGAAAACATCAAAAAATCTCCTTCTGACATGAAATCAGAAGGAGATGATTCGTAATTCCTCTTCAGCCGAAGAAAGCCAGTAAGACACCGGCCGCGACAGCCGATCCGATAACGCCTGCCACATTCGGGCCCATCGCATGCATCAGTAAATAATTGGAAGGGTTGTATTTGATGCCTTCCTTCTGCACGACCCGCGCAGCCATCGGCACGGCCGAAACGCCGGCTGCCCCAATCAACGGATTCACTTTGCCGTTTGTCAGTTTGTACATCAGTTTTCCCATCAATACACCAGCTGCAGTCCCTACAGCAAAGGCGAACAGCCCCAATATGATGATTTTTATCGTGATCAGCGAAAGGAAGAGCTCTCCGTTCGCCTTGGCTCCAACGGTTACGCCCAGGATGACGGTGATAGTGTACATCATGGCATTCTGTAACGTTTCCGTCAGTTTCGGAACTTGACCGCTTTCCCGGATCAGATTACCCAACATCAGCATCCCCACAAGAGCTGTGGCTGACGGGACGACCAAACTAACGAAAATAGTGGTGACAATCGGGAACAGGATGCGCTCGTTTTTGGACACAACGCGCATCTGCTTCATGACCGTCTCCCGCTCTTTTTGGGTAGTCAACAGTCGCATGATTGGCGGCTGGATAAGGGGAACCAAGGCCATATAGGAATAGGCCGCCAAGGCGATAACCGATAAGAGATGGTTGGCTAATTTTGTCGTCAAATAGATGGCAGTTGGTCCGTCCGCCCCACCAATGATGCCGACAGATGCGGCTTCTTGGGGCGTCATCCCCAAAGCCAAGGCCCCGAAGAATGCCGCAAAGATGCCGAACTGCGCTGCCCCCCCCAGTAAAAGCGTCTTTGGATTGGCGATGAGAGGCCCAAAATCGGTCGCTGCCCCCAGACAGAGGAAGATCAACGGCGGATAGATGCCCAAATTAGTCCCTTGGTAGAGGTAATAAATCAGTCCTCCCGGTTCACTTTCGGTAGGTGGCGTCATCAATCCGGCCAACGGAAGATTGACCAACAGGATGCCGAACGCAATCGGAAGTAATAAATAGGGCTCATACCCCTTCTTGATGGCTAAATAAAGGAAAATGCAGGCAATGATGATCATAATGATTTCTTTATACGTAACATTAGCCAATCCGGACATCCGGATCAGATCTGTCAAAGCTTGTACCATAAGAATCCCTTCCCTTCTAGAGAATCAACAACGGTTGGTCGGATTCGACAATGTCATTGGCTTTCACCAAAATACTTCTGATGATGCCATCCTCATCCGCAACGATTTCATTCTCCATCTTCATGGCTTCAAGGACGATAAGGTTTTCGCCTTTTTTGACCCGTTGACCCTCTTTGACGAGGATGCGCAATATGGTACCAGCCATCGGCGCCAACATTGTTTTTCCTTCTGTGTGGAGCGCAGCATCCGCAGTGCTTATGGCACTATCAGCCTTAGGTTGCTCCGTCATGATCGCATCATCCGGCAACTCCCTCACCTTGACATGATAAACTTGCCCGTCAATTTCGATTTCATACTTTTTCATAAAAAATCCTCCCTTTACAATCAGCAGATGGCATTCACTTGATACGCGTTACATCGATGATTTCAAACTTTTTGGCCGGATGTGCCTCATATGCGGCGATTAAGGCCATGATTGCCGCCGCTTTGGCCCGATGCTCATCCACACCCGGATCCAGCTGAACGGGCTGTAAATCATCTTCCTGGTGAATCGGTACCAAAGCTGCCACTGCAGGTTCCCCGACAAGCTTATGGACCAGTTCAACCAAGAACCAAAGGCTGGCCAGCACGGCAAAAACAACGATCATAGCAACAACTGTGACAACTAGACCATCTCCTAAATTGAATGTTTCCATTTCTTTCACCTCTTCCTCTTAACTGCGATAGCGGGCTTGGATCCGAATAACTGATTCCGCCGTTTCACCCTGAGATGGCGCTTTTATTTCTGCTTGTTCTTCAGGAATGGTTGGATAGTAGACTTCCTGAAGATACGCTTTGCCGACCTGAGGGAACAATGCATAAGTCAATACGTCCTCGTCCGTGCGCGCCAAGTCGCCCAACTCCGCCTTCAATCTTGCGAACTCTGGCTCCAGATGATCCGCCGGGCGATCCGTGATGACGGCATCATTCCCGATAATGCTGCGCCGAAAATTATCGTTCACCGGTACCGGGGGCTTTCCGTATTTTCCGTGCAGGTAATCCTTCACTTCATTCGGGACCATTTTGTAGCGTTCTCCCGTCAGGACATTGAAAACGGCCTGTGTCCCTACCATTTGGCTCATTGGGGTGACCAATGGCGGAAAGCCTAAGTCCGCTCTGACGCGGGGCACTTCCCGCAACACGGCCTCGTATTTATCGCTAGCCTTTGCCTGCTTGAGTTGCGAATTCAGGTTCGACAGCATCCCACCCGGCACTTGATAGATGAGCGCTTTGGGATCGACTGACAGCATTTTCGGATCGAGAACACCTGAAGCGATGTACTTATCACGGATTGGTTTGAAATAATCCGCGATTTCTTCCAATTTGGCGATGTTCAAGCCCGTACTGTACCCCAGTTCTTCCAACACCAGCGCCATCGATTCGGTCGGCGGTTGGCTCGTCCCTTCCGCAAACGGGGAAATGGCGCAATCGATTATATCCGCACCTGCTTCGATAGCAGCCATATAAGTCATCTGCGAAACGCCGCTGGTGGCGTGCGTGTGGATGTTCAACGGCACATCGATCACAGCTTTAATGGCTGGAATCAGCTCTTTGGCCACTTTGGGCGTCAAGATGCCGGCCATGTCTTTGATGCAGATGGAGTCCGCACCCATCTCAGTCAGTTCCTTCGCCAAATCGGTGTAGAATGGGATGGTGTGAACATCGCTGATAGTGTAACAGATTGTCAGTTGCGCATGAGCGCCGTATTTCTTGACAGCTTCCAGCGATGCTTTCAAGTTTCTTGTGTCATTTAAGGCATCAAATATTCGAAAAATATCGATGCCGTTTTCGACGGCTTTGCCGACAAAACGATCCACGATATCATCCGCGTAGTGGCGATATCCGATTAAGTTCTGTCCCCGAAGCAGCATCTGCAGCTTCGCATGCGGAGCGCGCTTGCGGATTTGACGGAGTCTTTCCCACGGATCTTCATGCAGAAATCGGATAGCCGCATCATAGGTTGCCCCGCCCCAACACTCCAGGGCGTAATACCCGGCTTCATCCATTTTCTCCACAATCGGAAGCATGTCGTCCGTAGACATACGTGTCGCCATCAAACTTTGATGCGCATCACGCAGAACGGTCTCAGTAAAAAGCACTTTTTTTTCTTTTTCCAACCCGATCACATCCATTCTTTTCTTTGGTGCCAGCACAGTAAAAATATTTGTGGTTTTTTATTTATAGGCTTGAAACCCCTCCTCGTTCATCAGGAATTTCTGCAGCATCGCCCGAGAATGTAAGCGTTTACCATAGAGTAAGCTTACACTAAATTGACCGATATTTCAATCTGTAGATAAAAAATATTAGAAATAACAATTAGTCAATACAGTTTGAACAACCGTAAAAATAGGTCTTTATGTCTACATTTGTCGAATTCCGATGCTCATTATGAACAACTCACAATCCATTTTCGATTCATTTGTGCACAATGGCTAAGTTTTTTTATTTTTTATGAGAACCCTTCATTGTTAGCGCTTTATCACCTTGTTATACTAAGGGCATATTTCATTTGTGATTATTTGAACACAGTGGAGTTGAATCGGTTATCCCAATAGACATTACAGACAAGGAGCGGTTGATATGGAAACAAGAGGAAGCATTTCTGAAATGGAAGCGATTGAGGTGGAACAACAATCAAATCAATCGAAAATCAAAGAGCGGTTGTTCAAACTGGATGATATCGTTCAATTCGATACCAAGGCCGGCAAAAAGACTATTTTTTACGAAACAGATTTTATGGCTGGTGCTGTCTGGTGCTTGGAGCCCGGTCAAAAAGTAGTGAATCATTCGCACTCCACTTCTGATGATATCTGGATTTGCATGCAAGGTACGGGCACTTTTTATCCAGGATTTGAAGAAGCGGTAAAAATTACGAAGGGTGACATCATTTTCTCCGAGCGGGGACAACAACACGGAATGGTCAACACCGGCAATGAGCGGTTTATTTTTGTGGGTGTTGCAGGACCGATGCCGATGGATTTCATTTCACATGAAGAATAATGTTTGATCAGGGGCCGTCCCATATTGGGGCGGCCCCTGATTTTGGATAGCAATCCAATTTTTCCATTCACTGCATGTCACTCAATCAAATTCAAGCGTATGCACGAAAGGTCTGTGGTATTGAGCACACTCGCTCATACCACAGACCTTTCTTTTATCATTTTAAGCTTTCTTTGTCCTTCCGTTCACCAAGTAGAAGATTGTCGTACCTATAAGGATGATGATTACGGATAAGTAAAAGGCATAGACCTTTGAGCCGGTCGCATCAGAAATCGCCCCTGTCAGTGAGGGAACAATAACCGAAGAACTCATCCCAAAGAAATTAAAGAACCCAAGCGTCGTAGCGATGCCCCGTTTTGGTGCGTGCTCGCCCAGCCACGAAATGATGATTGGCTCAACCGCGAGCTTACCGAAAAATCCGTAAGAAATCAGGCCAACCATTAATAAAACTTGATTCGGCGCTTGCACTGCCAAGAAAAGCATGATGGCTGCGACTATTTCCAAAAAGATGATCAAACTGACTTTTTTATGACTGAATTTATCCGCAATCCGACTGAAGAACAAGGCACCCGGAATAGCCGCGAAAAACACCATGGATGACGCCAGTCCGATTGTTGCACCCTCAAAGCCCCTTTCAGTCGATAAGAAGTTAGGCAGCCAAGTATCCGTTAGATAATATGCATAGCAGGTCGCAAAGTAAAGACAGTATGCACCCAACATCTGGGGACGTAGCAACGCTTTAATCGACGTTTTTTCTTCCGGAATTTCTGTGATCATTTTGGTTTGCGAAATGATTGCGGCACTCTCTTTATTGCCCTTGATGAATTTCCAGAAGATAAAAACCATCGCGATGATCAAGAAGAACGTAGAGAACAACATGTATTGCCAAGGCAATCCCAATTGGGCGACAAAGTAACTGGAAGAGATCATACCGATTCCGCTTCCGACAGCCGTACCGCTGTTCACTATCGCCGTTGCCAAGCTTTTTCTAGAGCTTGGTACATGCTCCGCAGTCAGAGAGTACGCTACCCCATAATAAGTACCACACCCGACTCCCGCCAACACACTTCCGATGTACACGACCAACAACGTATCCGCCATGCCCACAACCAGGGTCCCCAATCCGAACAGCAGGAAGCCTGGGATTAGGATGGTCTTCTTACCGAACCGATCCACCAATAGACCTGAAGGGATTTGCATCAAAACGTAACCCAAGAAATAAAAACTGGAGATAGATCCGAGTTGGGAATCCGTTGCTCCCCCGAAATAAGCGCTAATTTCAGGATAAATAGGCGCTAACGCTGTGCGATAAACCCAGATAGCTATCCAGCCGGCCGTCATTACATAAATGATTTGCTTCCAGTATTCCACTCTTTTTTCTGATACTACTTCTAATTTTACTTCTTTTGTTGCTTCGGTCTCACTCATATGATTCTCCTCCATCACTTATTATTGCATCTCTTGATTATGGGCACGACTTCCAAGATACTTTCCCGGCCTTAACAGTAAGCCCTTCCATTTCATCTCTGATTGTTTCCATTATAAGCATTTAAGGCTGCACTAACCCTGTACATACCACACAATAATGTGCGCTATTTTGTTTAGAGTGCCCAAGCAAATAACTTTTTCGGCACTCACTGACAACGAAAAAAAAGATCCAGGCGCAAACCTGAATCCTCCTTATTTATTATATTATTTGACGAAGACAAATTCTCCCGAACGAGTATCCGAAACGCCATCTTCCAGACTGTAGACCGTTTCACCGCGCAGAATTGTTCTTGCTACTTGCGCTCCGATTTCGCGTCCGATGTATGGGCTGATTTTGTTCTTATACTCTAAATCTTCTGCTGTTAATGTATAAGGTGCATTCGGTTTGATCAGAACGATGTCAGCATCTTTACCGATCGCAATGTTGCCTTTTGAACTCAAGTTGAAGCGTTGTGCCGGATTTGCAGCGATGATGTCGGCAAATAGTCTTAAGGACATGCCACGTTTTTGAACGCCTTCATCAAACAACACATCGACGTTGTTCTGAACGCCTGGAATCCCACCCCAAGCTTCAAAGGCATTCTCTTTGTCTTTCAAATCAGGCGTACATGGTGAATGATCTGAAGTAACGAAGGCGATTTCTCCTGCCAATAATTTTTCCCACATGCCGTTTTGGTTTTCTTTATCACGGATTGGAGGGGAACACTTAACAACTGGTCCGATTGCATCCAACTCGGAAGTATCGAAGTACAGGTAGTGTGTGCACGTTTCACAAGTCACATCAACGCCTTCATTGCGGGCTCTGGTTACTTCTTCAACGCCTTCTGGGCAAGCTACGTGACAAATGTGGATGCGGCAGCCTGTTTCTTTAGCGAACAGGATAGCACGTCTGATCGGTTCTACTTCAGTGAATACAGGGCGGGTTGCCACATAAGCTGCCAGCGTTGTTTCGCCATTTTTATAGGCGATTTCGCCCAATTTATCCGTGATAGTAGCATTTTCAGCGTGGATCGCCAACACTTTACCGGTTTTGGCAATCTGTCTCATTCCTTCATATAGCGTGTAATCGTCCGCATTCATGAAGTCGCCCTCGATCGAACGATCGCCACATGTAGCCATGAAGCATTTATAAGCTGCAACGCCGCCTTCATCCAACTCTTGGATTCCGCCTTCGATGTTGAAAGGAACCAATCCGCCGAAAGAAGCAACGTCAGCTGTCAGTTTGTTTTGGCCAGCATCCACTTTAATCTGCAAGGTTTTGGCATCCACTGTCGCTGGGACTTGGTTCAATGGCATTTCCATGAAGGATGTTACGCCGCCTTTGGCACAAGCTTTTGTCCCTGTTAGATAGCCTTCCCACTCATCACGGTAGCTACCGCCTGGATCTGTGATATGCACATGCGCATCTACCATACCAGGACTGACAACAAGACCTTTTGCATCGATGACTTCAGTTGCTTCACCCAAGCCGCTGCCGATAGCTGCTATTTTACCATCTTTGATGGCTACATCAGTTTCAATTTCACCATTATCCAGGATAACCAAACCATTTTTGATCAGTAAATCGTAATTCATTTTTCTTCCTCCTAATAATAAATGATTTTATGTAAATATTTTTGAAACCAAGTGTCAGATAAAACTATTTTTTACCCCGTTTCAGCATTAGGTAAATAGCGAAGGCCAAGGCTGCTCCAATCAACCAAGACAGATTGGATACCATCTGCAGGGCAGGGATGACCTGTCCGCTCACAGAAATCAACAATGCTGCGATTGTGGCGATGTAGGCTTCTATGTTTATGCCCTTATACGGATTTTCTGAATTATCTTTACTGAAATCCATGTATAGAGCGTCTATATCGATTTTTTGTTTCTTTACGAAATAATAATGCGCCAACATGACACCCGCTACTGGACCCAAAACTGCACCAATGATGTTCAGGAAAGCGAAAATACTTGCAGCATTTTCCATCAATTTCCATGGCATGATGACATAACTGATGACGGAAGCGATCAGTACGCCCTTCTTGTAGTCAACAGTCTTAGGGAACAAAGCCGACAATTGATAAGCGGCCGGAATGATGTTACCGGTTGCATTTGTGGAGACGGTAGTCATCAGGAATACAACTACAGCCAAGGCCGCAGCAGGGACACTGTCCCACTTGTTCACGATGTTCAATACGTTCCATTCCTGTACCCCGAAGTGGATGGATCCACCAATCAAAATGGCGACACTGGAAAAGGCGAAAATCACGTAAGCAACCACAAGGCTGGCAATTTGTCCGATCGACTGATCGCGCGTTGAAGTGGCGTTTTGCGTAAAGTCGGATACGCTTGCCCCTGGAGCGGCCCAAACCGACATGACGGAATTGATGATGATGAAATAGGCCAGTATTGGTGCATACCCTTGGACACTGTCACCGGAAGGTGTATAGGCCAAGATGTTGCCCATGCCGCCACCTACCTTGATTGCCCAGATGGCCATGCCACCGAACACGATGTAGATCAACGGATTCAGGATGGCTGTGAATTTGTTCAGTACCCCTCCACCACCAAGGCCGATCAGTACGTTGATTGCCCAGAAGATAGTAAAGGTGATCAAGCCAGGCAGATCAATTCCGAAGAAATTGAAATCTCCGCCGATATTCAAAAAGCCCGGCCAGAATTTGCTTATCAAAATCAGCAGTGCCAACGATCCTGCATAATTTTGAAGTCCGAACCAAGCGATGGCAGCTACTCCACCTCTCAAGAATCCAGGAAGTTTGGCTCCTAAATCCCCATAGGTCGAACGCAAGTGCATCGCAAACGGTATCCCATATTTTGATCCCGCTCTGCCGTTGTAAACCATAAAGGCACTGACTGCCAAAGAACTGATGATAAGAGCTAACATAACATTGATCGGCGACAGACCCAGGAATAAGAATCCCCCTACAGCCGTATAGTTCGGAATATTATGAACCGATCCCATCCATAAGGTGAAATAGTTCTTTACGTTCATATTCCTTTTCTCTGCCGTTTTCGGTACGACGTCTTCATTGTAACCGCGTTTCTTTAAATCTTCGACTTGTGCATCACTGACAAACAGATCCGTTTCGTGCATTTTCACTTCTTCATTGCTTGCTTGCATGTAATAACCCTCCCAATCTTTGTAATCGCTATCAATTACTGATAAGCTTATTGTACACGGGCTCTAAAACGTTTACATCAGAAGAGATGTACAAAGTGATTTTTGTGCTTGTGCACAACGGACAACATTTATTATGGAGTCTACTAACCTTTCAAAATCCCAAAAATAATGCAAGGAACGCCCCAGGTGGCATTATTTCCCTGAGCGTTCCTTCCATATAACATTTAGGCCTGTCTATTTTTGATTATACTCACGCAGTGCCGCAAGGACAGCTTCCCCACGGTTGATGTCTGCACCATGGAACAAGAGTGCCGCTTCGAAAGCAGCCAGGACGTGCAATACGTTTTCCTTACGGCTACTGAATCCCATATTGCCGATTCTCCAGACTTTCCCTTGCAACGGACCGAATGAAGAAGCAATTTCGACACCGAAGTCATTCAACAATGTATTACGTACCGCATCGCCATCGACACCTTCCGGAATCAGAATGGGTGTAACTGTCGGCATTTTCGTTGTGCGGTCGCCGAAAATGAACAAGCCCATCGCTTCTATACCAGCCTGAATGGCGCGATCATTTTGGCTATGACGCTCATAACCGTTCTCGATACCTTCCAGGATCATCATCCGCAACCCTTCGTGCAGTGCATAAATCATACTTGTTGCCTCAGTATGGTGGTTGATCCGCTCTTTATTCCAGTAACGTTGCAGTTGGCTTAAGTCCAAGTAATTGCTGCTGATATGGCGTTCATTACGGAAATCTTTGCTCAGGCCAAGTTCTTTCTGATAACGCGCTGTCAACACCTTCTCAACGCGATCGTTATAGGTGATCAATGACAGTCCGGATGGCACGCTTACGCATTTCTGGGTACCTGCGATAGCGACATCAATCCCCCATTCATCCACCTTTACAGGTGCTCCACCATAAGTGGCGACTGTATCGACGACAAAAAATACTTCGTTTTCTTGGCAGAATTTACCGATTTTTTCCAACGGCTGCATCTGGCCATTCGCTGTTTCCCCATGGACGAGTGCGACAATTTTAGGATTGATCCTCTTGATTTCCGCGATGACCGTATCTTGTTCGAAAACACTATCCCAATCCTTTTCTAAGTAGGTCACTTGCGCTTTCGCGCGTTCACAGATTTCGCCCAGCAAGTACGCAAAACGTCCGTATGCAGGAATAAGCACTCTATCACCAGGTTCTATCAGTCCGATAAGTGCAGCTTCAAGCCCGGAACGCGAGGTGCCGTCGATTGCAAAAGCTTGCTCATTCTTTGTTCCGAATGGGATTTTGATCATTTCTTTCACTTCATCCATGATGGTTAAAAATGCTGGATCGAATTGCCCCAAAATAGGCGTGCTCATAACACGAAGTACATTAGGATGAGCTTCTACAGGCCCAGGGGTCATGATGGTGCGTATGGGTGTGATGATTTCTTTGAACATAACGATTCCTCCAGAGTGATTATTGGTCTGATAATTTACTTACATCCTACCACTCTCAGTAAAAATGTCATTGTATGTTATGAACAAATTCATATGATTTTTGTAGCTTTTGCCCAAATTAACCCTTGATGATGATGGCGGTTTCATTTAAAATAAAGCCACTAGGAGGGTTTTTAATGACTACAATGAAAGAACTGTTGGATTTGCCCCGCTTCTCCAATCTCAAGGTGCTCAATGCCGGAGCAGATCTCTCTCATGCCGTTTCGAGCATAGAAATATCCGAAACACCTGACGTTGCATTTTACATACCAAAGGAAGTTTTTTTGCTGACAACTGCCATGAGCTACCAAAATGACCAAAAAGGATTGATCCCTCTGATTGATTCGTTAATGCGCGTGAAAGCTGCTGGACTAGGTGTAAAAGTCGGCCGCTTCCTTCCAGAAATCGATCAGTCCGTCATCAATTATGCCAATTCGGTGCGTTTCCCTTTAATCCAAATCCCAAGCACTACTCCGCTCGGGACACTATCCCATCAAATGCTGAACTACTTATGGAACCAAAAGACAGAACAGATGAGCTATGCTTTGGATATCCAAAAACGTTTTTCCAACCTGCTGATGAACGATGCGAGCATTGCGCGCTTCATTTCCGATTTCGGCAAAATGATCAAAACACCAGTCATCCTGCTGAATCCTTTCCGGCAGGTGATCGCCCATTCCAAACATTTCACCCAATCCAGCAAGCCTGCCGAATATTATGTGGGGCAAGTGCATGAGAAAAAGCCGCATCTTTCGGCGGACACAACCGACTCTTTTCTGATAACCGATATGGACAACCAAGAAATGCAGATTTCGATCTATCCGATCCGTGCGAACAACTATTTCCCTTACTATTTGATCATTTTGAGACCAGAACAGATTCCTTATCCCGTATCGGAATTTGCGGTTGATCAGGCCTCGATGGTTCTGTCGTTCGTAATCTACAAAAACCTGAAAGTGGAGGAGTCCAAGCAGGACATCCGCAGTGATTACTTCAAACAATTGATAGAAAATCAGCAAGCTCCAACGCTTAAGCAAAAGAATTGGCTCGATTTGGGCCAAAATTTTGGCATCGTCAATTCCCATCATTACCAAGTGATTTACATCAACTGCCGGAACGAAAAGAGTTCAATCTTCAAAGATAAATTGAACCGGGAAAAAATCCAATTGGTTAACCAATGGCTTACAGATTCGTTGGCTTTCCACTTCCGTGATGCCTTGCTGTTCCCAATGAAAAACACAAACCATTTGCTTCTTTTGCTGCAGTCCAAAAATGAGGCGATAGATGATATCCTGCGGACAACTGCAGAAGAACTTGAGAGGGTCCTTCCGATTTCTTTGGCGTTCTCGTATGGTCATCCTTGTGAAAAAATAGATATGATCGCCAACTCATACATCGAAGCTAAGATAGCTTTCGATGAAGGTTTTGCTAAAGATCCGCAGCCGCGCATCAGCTATTATCGCCCACAAGGCATGCTAAGCTTGTTCGAAAGGATGCAGACCGACGAAATCAAATATTTCTGTCAGTCGGTGCTGCATGAACTGGCTTATCCTGAAGAAGACGCCATGATTGAATTGCGTCGGACGCTGAAGACCTACCTTGACTACCAATGTGAAATCACGCGCACATCAAAAGCGATGTTTATCCACCGCAATACAGTGAAGTACCGAATCAACCATTGCGAAGAAATACTCGGATCATCGATTGATGATCCAAACTTCAGCCTCAATCTCAGACTAGCCCTGGAACTCTCCCAGAACGACGAATAGAGTGTGAGAAAAGTCGTTTAGCTCCCCGTAAGTTGGCACAAATAACCTTCCGAAAGCTATTCGGAAGGTTATTTTGCGTGGATCGTCGTATAACAAAAACAAGAGATTGACTCGGAATGAGTCTACCTCCTGTTGCATTTTCTTCTTTAACTGTTGACGATGCGTGTACCCGCAAAACCGGATAAAGCTTCAGCCGCTTGATCCAAAGAACAGATGATAGCTTTTTTACCTTGCATAGCAAAGCCGATGGCTGCCTCCATTTTTGGACCCATGCTGCCGTCTGCGAACTGACCTTCATCCATATATTGTTTCGCTTTCAGAACAGAAATCTCTTCAAGTTTTTCTTGGTTTGGTTTCCCGTAATTGATGTAAACATTGCTGACATCCGTCAGCATCATGAATACATCGGCATCCAGTTGTTCGGCCAGCTTCTTGCCGGTGCGATCTTTGTCGATCACGGCTTCGATCCCCGATATTTGGCCGATCTTATTGCGGACTACAGGAATCCCACCGCCTCCACCTGCGATTACGATCGTATTCTGTTTCAATAACTTCAATATGGACTCCACGCCATGGATTTTCTGCGGTTGAGGAGAAGGGACAACCCTGCGGTAGCCTCTTCCGGCATCTTCCATCATGACCCACCCCTTCTCTTCCGTCAAAACCTCGGCTTCAGCCTCAGAATAGAAGACTCCGATCGGTTTTGTAGGATTATCGAACGCGGGATCATCCGGAGATACCTCTGTTTGCGTCAACAAAGTCAAGACTCCGCTCGTCAATTCTTCCTCATGCAAAGCATTCTTCAAGGATTGTTCCATCATATAACCGATGAATCCTTGCGATTCCGCGCTGCAGACATCCAACGGCATCTGTGGCACGACAGCCTTCGCTTCTTCGTTTTGGCGCAGGATGTTCCCGACTTGCGGACCATTTCCGTGCGTCACAACGATTTCATAATCCAATTTTTCTATTTTTGCGATCAGTTCTGCACTCATCTTGATATTGTGCATCTGATTATCGAACGTCGCTTCTTGGTTCGGGCGCAGTATTGCGTTCCCACCTAGAGCGATGACAACTCTTTTCGCCATTGATTGTATCCTCCTTCAAATCTGTTCCATACTAACAGGGCACCCGTAAGGCCTGTCAACATATCCATTCCCGATGTATGGCCAATAGCCATTATATGTTTGATGCATTCTTCTATGGCTTTTTTTTCACTTTCCTGGCGCAAAACATGCAGCAAATGATGGATGGGTTCGTTGTAAAGACCATCCAGTGCGCACGCCAGATAGTGCGCACTTACTGTTGTAGTAGGCTTCGGAGCTTGCGCTAACCGCCTCCTGATCAGACCTTCTGTATTCTCCGGGAGCATTCCCAGAAGCTGATCGGCTGCCAAAACACCCACCAGAAGATCGTCACCTGATGGCGTCAACCCTTTACCTCTGCCGATGAAATAGCTTATCGCCTCGCTTCTTTTGCCCACGTCACCCGAATAGAGCCGCAGGATATGATTGCCTTCCGGAGTATTTGCTAAAAATGAATCCTGCGTCAAGTCCGCCATCAGAAAATCAAAACCGTTGAATTTATGAATTTTTACCAACGATGACACGTAATGTCGCAAACTGCCCTGATGCAAACCTCGTTCCTTCGCATAGCGGGACTGATACTGAGGTATTCCATCAGCAACGATAGTGCAGCCGTCGAAAATTAGTCTACCTTCCGAGATGGAGACGGTTTGCCCGGGTTGAACGGTTCCAACCAATTTCCCCAACATATCATCCGGAAGATATAGCGCTCTAGGCAACCGCGGTGAAGCTGTACCTGCTATCAGCATCAGACTTTTCTGATCGGCGCTTTGAATATTCAAGCTTTTATTGAAAAGGCTATGGACGCGCCAAGTGCTTTTATTGTGCAGCGTGTCCATCAAACATTCGTCATGGTAGGCTGCCTTTATGAACACTGCGACCATCCCCCTTTGTTATTCCTGAAACCCAAGTTTTTTGGCATACGCCAATACGGCTTTTTCGAAACATTCGATCGGTGGATGCACCGTTCCCGCTCCGATTTGGCCCAAACCAGCCTTCTTGTTGGCGATGCCGGTATTGATGACCGGTGTGATTCCTGTCTCAACGACCTTGCGGGCATCGATGCCCAGACAGATGCCTTGGAAATCCCATGTTGGTACGGAGAAGTTCGGATTCTGATCGATACAGATTTCGCGCATTTCGTTGCTTGTCTGTAACGCATCCTGGAAACCACCACTGCCGACAAAGCGCGTAACTGCAGGTGCTGCAATCATCGCCATGCCACCGACACCAAATGTCTCAGTGATGGCACTGTCCCCCATATCCGGAGCAGCATCATCTTCACTGAATCCTGAGAAATAAAGCCCTTGCGGCGTGTTGACCGGCCCTGTGAACCATTCATCCCCCATTCCAGCGATACGGATACCGAATTCATAGCCATTGCGGCACATTGCAGTAACGATTGTTCCTTCTTTGATTTTTCTTGCACCATCCAGGACAGCTTTGGCTGCTGCCATCATGATGTTCAGGAAAAATTGGTCCGTGTCAGCCAAAAATTGCATGACCTGTTCTTTTTCTTTTTGATCCATATCCAGCCCGACAATGATCGGCGCCATTTCCTTCAAAAAGGCCAGGGATGCAGCAATATTTCTTTGGTGGAATTCATCTCCCATCGCGATTGCTTTGGCGACCAGTACGTTCACGTTTAGCCCGCCTTTTTTCGTCTGTAGCGCTTTGCTGAGGGTTGGGCCCAGGACATCGCGCATCCAGCGCAAACGAGTGATTACTTCATCCGAATAGGCACCGAAACGCAACACTGCACCGATTCCTTCATTCATCGTACAAAAAGCACGGTTCCCATCCGTTCTGTTTTCAACAATCAGGACCGCCATGTTTGCCGAAGTGATTCCGCCCATTGGACCGACCGCATCGACATGATGACAAGGGATCAAGGTAACCTCTCCGGATTCCAATAAATTTCTGGCATCTATTTCATTTTCCGCCCAGCCTTCAAAAAGTGCTGCCCCCACGCAGGCACCTTGGATAGGATCGACCATTTGCTCATATTTGATAGGTGGTCCTGCATGCAGCAGGACTTTCCCTTCGTTAAATTCTTTAATCACTGTTTTAGCTGGTACAACATCCACTAAGAAAGGGGATCCAGCGACAATTTTAGCAGCTACTGCTTGATTAGCTTCATCAATCGTTTGATAATGCATCCTTGTTTCTCCTCCCTTATATGCTATCTGTTTGTTCAGTTTTATAGTTATTCAAGTAATACAAAGCTTTTTGCAAGGTGACATTGCCACCCGCAACAGGACGCCAATCGAATTGCGTCGCTTTCCCACCGTTTTCACGGATGGTATCGGAGAAACTGCGCAGGCCGATATTCAAAAATTCTTTCGCATGCAGAAGATCCAACATGGCTTGTGAAGGCGCTAATTCTTCTGTGAATGCAGGCGCATCGATTTCTTTCAACTCTTTCTTGTTGTCCTGAATGCGGATGTCCAGCATCGCCAAAGCCGTGCGGACCGCTTGGTTGTTGCTCATTCGGATAATGACTCCAGCATCTTCCAATACTTTTTGTTGGGCTTGGCCGTCTTGAGGATCAGCGTCAGTCCCTACGATTGTCGCAACGAATGCCAGCGCTCTGCCTTCAGCTGCTGCTTTCGCCTTCGCTTCTTTGATGGCCGGCACCAATTCACTAGCCATATCCATGTGGGAACCGTAGCCCAAAACAATGTCCAATAAGATGATGGCTGTCTTCGGATCATCAGCAGCTTGTCTGATCATTTCGATTCGTTTTTCCGGATCGATCATTGGATGCGGTTTGCCTTGCGTATAGATGTCATCCCCCAGATCCAAGACTTCATAGCCCTCATTTTTAAGGATGTACCCTTCTTTCTTCTCGGCGTCCCCGGTCAAACTAAGGCCATCTTTGATCAGCATGGCCGCTTCATTCGCCAATGTACCGCCGGAGTAGTACCCTTTGATGTATTTTTGATCAGCTGAGAAGCTGACGGCAGGAACCTCGATTGTATCAGTATCGGAGCCGATCGTTTCTTTGTTCACTAATTTTACAGCCAGCTCAGCCGCTTCCTCCAACGTATAGGCATGGTAAAGATTAGGTTCGTGATAGGTTGGTTTTTCGCCCAGAAAGATGGTTACAGCCGGCTTGGAAATCTTTCTCAATAAAGCAAGAACTCTGTCCCTGACGCTGGCTGCCGGTGGTTTAGAGATGACGACGATAACTTCCGTGTTCGGATCCTGCTCCAAAGTAACGATACCATCCATCAATGTGATACCGCCGATAGCTTCCTTCAGGTCGCGTCCGCCGGTCCCGATTGCAGTCGTTACACCGGCTCCTAGTTTATGGATAAGCGTGGAGACTTCCTGGATACCTGTACCGGAAGCACCGACGATGCCGATTTTACCGGGTCTGATGACATTGGTGAACGCCAATGGAATGCCGTTGATGATTCCTGTTCCGCAATCCGGTCCCATCAGCAGCAAACCTTTTTCGTGCGCCTTCATTTTCAGGCGTTTCTCATCTTCGACCGAAACATTATCGCTGAAACAGAAGACATGTTTGCCGGCATCCAATGCGCGCTCGATTTCAAGTGCTGCATGGGTTCCAGGGATGGAAAAGAGCGCGACTTGAGCATCTTTCGCCATTTCCAAAGCTTTATCCCAAGTGCGGGCAGTTTCTTCCACTGATGCGCCACTGTTTCCTTTGGCCTGTTCCTCCAGAAAAAGATCGATTTCTTCCATGACGTTAGCGATGACTGCTTCATCCTCCACTTCCAGGACGACAGCCATATCATTCGATGATGCTTTCTCCAGTTCCGGCGTGTACAGCCCTCCCGTTTTGAAGATGTCTTTATTGGCAGGCGTACCCATCATGATGGAAACTTTTGTGACTCCTGCAACCGTGTTGATTTTATTCGTCAACAGCATCAAGACAATGGAATCCTGGTAGCTATTTGATTTGATGATTGTGTGTAACATTGATTGCCTCTCTCCCCCGGTTTCCCGTTTCTTTTTAAGTGCTTCTATCTTGTTTTAATTACGCAAAAGCTCCCTTGCCGCCGTATTGATCAAAATGAATCAGATCGCTTTTCAGATAAGCATAAATGCTCTCTTCGACGGGAATGCCTTCCTGCTGGTGCTTTTCATAATTCAATTGATTGATTTCACCTGGATAATAGACTTGACTGAAACCCGCTGCCGGCTTGACTTCATGCAATTCCGCCACTGTAGTCTCGATTTTTTCTTTGAAACTGTCTATATCCGTGAATTTTTTTGGATCGATGATGATATATAATTGCCCTAGATTGCGTCCTTCAGAAATTTGGTCATACATGGAGGAAACATGCTTCCCAAAAGGAAGCCCCAATAATACTCCTGATAAAATGTCTATCATCATCATCAATCCGTAGCCTTTTGGACCCGAAATCGGCAACAGCCCATGCACGTCATGTGGATTTGTTGTCGGTTTCCCTTCTTTATCAACTGCCCAAGTATCCGGTATGGCTTTATTTTTTGCACGGGCATCGAGGATTTTCCCCCAAGCCTGCACAGTCGTTGCCATATCGAAGACGATCGGCGGACCATTTTTCCTTGGCGCAGAAAAGGCAATCGGATTTGTTCCATAATAGATTTCTGAACCTCCAAAAGGTACAACCATCGGATCGGATTGGCACATAGCAATCGCAATCAGGTCTTGCTCTGCTGCTTGTTTTACATAATAGGACAATGCACCGCTGTGACTCATTTTGGAAATACCCACAACCGCTACACCCGCTTCCTTAGCCATTGCAACTGCTTCCTTCAAACCCATGTTCGCGACATACTGGCCGATTCCGTTATCGCCGTGAAAGATTCCCGTGCTTTCCCCTGTCCTTTCGAAAAAAACATTGGGATCAAGCGTCAATCCCCCTTTGGAAATCCTTTCAGAATAGTAATCGACGCGTACAGCACCATGGGAATGGATTCCGGAAGAATCCGCGAACACCAAATGGTTTGCGACCTCCTGAGCTTGCTCAGGGTACAGTCCTGCTCCCTCTAATTTTTTCTTGATCAGTCGATGAAGTTCATCAGGCATTACAGTAACCAACTTCGCCTCAACTTCTATTCCTGTCCCTTCCATTTTTATGCTCCTTGTCATCAAATTTTAGGATCGCGATTACAGTCCTTCGAATAAAGGTAGCATAATGGCTCTCCTCTGCCGACTGCGTATGCGGCTTGCGGCACATAAGCACCCATGAAGATATAGTCACCTTTCTCGACAGGCATCCAATTGTTATCCAAATTGTACATACCTTGACCCGATAGGATGTAGGCTCCGTGCTCTTGCACATGGGTTTCGATGTAGCCATGGCTTGCGCCCGGTTCAAAGGAAAGGATATGGAAATTCATGTCAAAACCGATATCTGCAGGCAACAGATCCCACAACAAGACATCTTTCATCCCTTCATATTCGATAGGAACCAGGTCGTTGCTGTTACCCACGACTTTATGCGCTTTATGTCCTTCGAGTGGCTCGTAACGCTTTTTGTACAGGAAGATTTCTGTAACAGC
The DNA here is from genome assembly GCF_900107505.1 of Trichococcus collinsii. Lineage (GTDB taxonomy): Bacteria > Bacillota > Bacilli > Lactobacillales > Aerococcaceae > Trichococcus > Trichococcus collinsii. The sequence goes on from NZ_FNQH01000010.1 coordinate 53,405, forward strand.
TTCTTGATTGTTTTCCAAATGCATCAACACGCCAGCTGGCAAGTAAACATAGCCTCCGATCTCCAACTCATAGCTTTCGGTTCCATCACTTACCTTCAGTTTTCCGGCCACAACATAAACGAACGTCTCGACGCCTTCAGCTCCAAAGCCCTGCACATTTTTGCCGCCTGCCTTCATAGAAATGATGTAATCCACAAAGCTGGCTCCCAATTTTTGCGAAGCCAAAATGGTGACCTCGCAATTTTCAAAGCCGGGAACGACATTTTTCACCAATCCGTCATGCGGAAGCAAAGCATAGTTGTGTCTCTTGATTACGGCTCTCGATTCCAACAGTCCGGCTCTGTAGCCTGTATTATTGTTTTTGTATCCCATCTTTCAATCCACCCTATCTATTTGAAATTTTTCTATTTATATGCTAATTCATATAGTGCACTTGCCGTCATCTTGACGCCTTCGACCAAATCCTCCAGCTTGGTTGCTTCAGCCGGATTATGGCTGATGCCGTTGATGCTTGGGACAAAAATCATGGCAGTCGGACAATGCGGTGCGATTATTTGGGCATCGTGTCCGGCTCCACTGTGCATCACACGGTATTTCATGTTCGCTTTTTTAGCGGCCTCTTCGAGAATTGAGACGATGGTTGCATCCATCGGAACGGGCGCTTCATCCATCCATAGGTCTATAGTCGCCTCGATATCCATTTCGCTTGCAATTTCGTTGATACGTTGTTCCATTTTTCTGGTGAAATCAATCAACACGTTACCATCCGTATGGCGACAATCGATTGTGAACAAAACTTCACCCGGCACCACATTCACTGTATTCGGTTTTGGCTCCACTTTTCCGAAGGTCAACACCAACGGATCACCAACGGATTTTGCCTTTTCGATCGCCTCGGTGCAGATCCGGCTGAAGGCGTAAACCGCATCGCGGCGGTAACCCATCGGTGTCGTTCCAGCATGGTTGGCTTGCCCTTTCAGAACAACAGTATACCGGCGTTGGCCAGCGATGCTGTTGACAACACCGATTTGGAACCCTTCTTTTTCAAGAACATTCCCTTGCTCGATGTGAAGCTCGACGAAAGCTTTGATATCTTCTCTTTTTTGTTGCCCATCTTTTTTGAAGTCGAATCCGGCTTGATGCATCGCATCCACAAATTTTATACCCTCAAAGTCGCTGATTTCGAGGACATCCTCTTTCTTCGCCGTATTCACAAAATTTTTACTTCCCCAGAACACAGTCGGGAAACGGCTGCCCTCTTCTTCAGCCATTGAGATGACTTCCAGTGAACGCAAAGGTTGTCCGTATGTCTCCTTTAAGTAAGCTACAGCGAGATAGGCAGATATTACACCGAATTGGCCATCCAGATTCCCGCCGTTGATGACTGTGTCGATATGTGACCCCGACATGATGGTTTCATCCGGATATTTTGAACCTTCAATCCTTCCAAATAGATTGCCGACTTCATCGAAATGTGTCTCCATTCCGATTTCTTCCATTTTGGCTTTGACGGTATTTTGAGCTTCCAACCAAGAATCCGAGTAAAGTAAGCGTGTCATTCCGCCCGTTGGGTCGCTGCCGATACCCGATAATAAATCAATATTCTCTTGAATTGTCTTAAACCAGTCCATTTTTCCGTTTCCTCCTCCGAAATATCATACTCATATTGTAAGCGCTTCTTGATAGCTTATCATTAACAGAATACACAAAATAGGATATATTTTTGTGCCATATGTACACATCGAGTCATTTTAAATGAGGAAGATTATGCTAAAGTGAAAAGAACTTCTGCGAAAGGAATGATGAGAATAATGAATGCTTCAACCGAGACTTATTTTGTATATGAGGGACTGCCGCTGCAGGCGACATTTTATCCCGCATCTGCAGCGCCCCCTAAACCGTTGACACTCCTTTACTTGCATGGGGGCGGATTGGTATTCGGCGACCGAAATGACCTTCCCGATACGTACAAGAAGATGCTGTCGGATGCTGGATATTCGCTGCTGACGATCGATTATCCGCTGGCCCCTGAAGCACAATTGCCAGAAATCACGCGGTGTCTGCAACAAGCCTTGATTTGGTTCAGCGAAGAAGGCAAAAATTTGTTCAATCTGGGTTCTAAGGATTATGTGCTTTTCGGCCGCTCCGCCGGCGCTTACCTCGCCTTTCTCTTGGCAGCACGCTCGGCAGACCCCCATCTGAAAGGACTGGCCAGTTTTTACGGCTATTATTCGTTGGATGAGTCTTCTTTCCATCAGCCTAGCACTTATTACAACACGTTTCCTAAAGTGCCTGCGGCATATCTGAAACAGCTGATCCAAAAGCAGCCGCTTGCTGTAGGAGCAGTTACCGAAAGGTTTCCGTTATACCTCCATGCCCGTCAGACCGGAAAATGGGTTCCACAGTTCCTTAAGGACAAGTCAAAAATAGCAGCCTTCAATCTGACCGTAGCAGAGCTACAATCGTTGCCGCCTGTTTTTCTCACTGCCAGTACAGCAGACCAGGATGTGCCCTACAAATTTACCCAACAAGCTGCTCAACTAATACCTCAAACTGTGCTTCACCCTGTTCTGGGAATGCCGCACGACTTTGATGCCGATTTAACAAAGCCTGCCGGTAGACGCACTTATCAACAGTTTATCCACTGGCTTGATGGTCTCTACGATAAATAAAAAGCTAAAGAAGGCCCTGGAATTTTTCCAGGGCCTTCTTTAGCTTTTTTTTTTTTGCCGCAGCCATTAGGCAGGCGCTTTATCGATAAGCAAAATAATCAAATCATTCACGTTTGTACCGGTAGGACCCGTAACAATCAGATCCCCACTGCTTTCGAGGGCTGTGTTGGAATCATTGTTCGCCAACAGGCCTTCCACATCCGCATAGCTTCTGCGCATGCGCACTAAGCTGGAGCCGTCTACCAGCCCTCCCGCAGCATCCGTAGGTCCATCCGTTCCGTCAGATCCGACCGATGCCACTACCACTTGCGGCAATCCGGAAATCTGAAAAGCAGCAGCCAGTGCTAATTCCTGGTTTCGGCCCCCTAGCCCATCTCCTTTGATCGTAACGACAGGCTCCCCTCCTGCAATAATGGCACACGGAAGTTGGGCATCTTCTTGCCCGGAGACTATTCTTCTGGCGAGTTGCCCAAAACGTTCCCCGACCGCGGAAGCTTCCTCTTCAATGGCCGTCGACATCAGACACGTATGGTATCCGCGCGATTGGGCATGCGTTACCGCCTCACGGCATAAAATATCCACACTCCCGATCAAAGTGTTGTCTACATTATCCAAAGATTTAGGTGTCTCTTTCAGCAAGGCTTCCCGTGCATTTTCCGACAATTTCAAATCGTATTTCTCGACAATTTTCTGCGCCTCAGCGCTCGTTGAAAAATCAGGATAAGCCGGACCGGAAGCGATCGTGTCCAATCGATCCCCCAAAACATCAGACAGAATAATGGCGTGTATTTGACGAGGAGAACACAGCCGGGCAAATTGGCCGCCTTTTACTTCCGAGAGATGCTTGCGAATCGTATTGATTTCGACGATATTCGCTCCACTATTCAAAAGTTGCTTGTTGATATCCTCTAACTCAGCCAAAGGGATATTATTCCGCGTTTTCTCAAACAGTGCGGAACCGCCGCCGGAAATCAAAAATATGATGGTGTCTTCTTCCGGCATAGCGGATACGTACTGCAAAATTTCAGTGGTCGCATCGATGGAAGCTTGATCGGGAATCGGATGTCCGGCCTCAAAAATGGTCACCCGTTCGATTTCACCAAGGGAATGGCCATATTTGGTCAAGGCCATTCCGCCTTTGAATTGCCCGCCCAGACAATCCACCGCCGCTTTCGTCATGCGCCAAGCCGCTTTTCCGACAGCAATGATACGGATGTTGCCATCTATATCCATCTTACTTAAGGCATTTGTGACGGCTCTATCCGGTAATACCGCCTGAATCGATTGATTTATGATATACGTTGCATCATCTCTTAGTTTCATGACGTCTGTTCTCCTTTTCAATCCTTGCACATTCGCTTCATCAAGAAACACTATTCACTGGATTTCCTTCCAAAAATGCCGTAACATTGTCAATCGCGATATCCAATAAACGCTGTCTGGCTTCGATCGGCGCCCAGGCAATATGCGGTGTGATCAAACAATTTTTCGCTGTGAATAATGGGTTTTCTTCCGTCACTGGTTCGGTCGAAACGACATCCACCGCTGCACCATGTAACTTGCCGGCATTCAGAGCCGCTGCCAAGTCTTCCTCGACAATCAACGGTCCGCGAGAAGTATTGATCAATATAGCGCTGGATTTCATTTTCGCCAATGCCGCAGCATTGATGATTCCTTCAGTTTCTGGGAATAATGGACAATGCAGTGAAACCACATCTGATTGCGCGAAAAGCTCATCCAAATCTACGATTTTCGTGTGCTCGTTCTCTAAGCTCTTATCGGCAAAATGATCATAAGCCAGCACGTCCATTCCAAATGCGATGGCGATTTTAGCCACAGCTTGGCCAATCCGTCCGAAGCCGATGATGCCCATTTTCTTGCCGGCCAATTCGATTAGCGGATAATCCCAGAAGCAAAAATCCCCTGACTCCTGCCAACGACCTTGCTTGACCGCTTTGTCGTGCTCGCCTACATGGTGGCACACTTCCAACAGCAAAGCGAAAGTGAATTGGGCCACCGATGCGGTTCCATATGTCGGTATGTTCGTGACGGTGATGCCCTGCGCTTTGGCAGCCACAGTATCCACGACATTGTAGCCCGTCGCCAGAACACCGACATAGCGGATGTTCGGGCAAGCTGCGAAAATTTCAGCGGTCAAAGGCGTTTTGTTTGTGAATACGATCGAAGCATCCCCAATCCGCGAGATGACTTCATCTTTAGGCGTGCGATCGTAAATGGCACATTCCCCTAATTTTTCCAGACGTTCCCAGGAGAGATCACCCGGGTTCAAGGTATATCCATCCAATACAACTATCTTCATTTTGTTTCCTCCTTGTGTCATAACAGGCTCCACGCACGATTCAATGTCCGTTTGGCATTTGCGATGACGATATCCGGATCTTCATCCTGCCACGGCTTCACTTCGAAGGATAGCACCGGCGGGTTCACGCTGTCAAAAAATCCTTCTGCTTGCAGAACCCTCAAAAAATCCAATAATTCAGGCACATCATTTACGCTGTTCGGGAAACCGAAGCGTGGATGCGTATCCCCGAATGCCTCCGCCCCCTCTTTCACTACGCCATTGCCCATATGCAGATGGGTGATGTAAGGCTTAGTGACTTGGATAGCATATTTTGATGTCTCGTGCGTTTGCGGAATATGGGATAAGTCCATCATCAAACCGAAATTCTCCACCAGACTGCGCATCTCAGCGGCAAATGTTGCAGCATAAGGTGCTGGACCAATCAAAGATTTCTTATCCAGATCGTAGTCAAAAACTTCCAACGTGATGGTCATGTCTTTCTTAGCTGCGTATTCGCAAATTGTCTTTGTCGTTTTGACCAATTGACGGAAAGCTTGTTCCTTTGTATCCTCCTCATATTTCCCGGAAAGGAACGCAATCCCTTTGGCACCTAAGTATTCCGCTTCATCGATCGAATCGATCAGGATGGCTTCCGCTTTCAGCCGTTCTGTTTCGTCGATGGCATTCGGGTTCAAGCCGGCCGTCAGCAAGCGTGGCTGAGCCCCGTAGCAAACTTTCATGTGACTGGAATCCAGCATTTTTTTGATTGCTGCACGGTCTTCATCCTTCTCGATATGCGATACTTCAATAGCGTCAAAGTAATCATCCACCACTATTTTTTTTACAGTCTCTACGATGTTGCCTTGATCCTTCCATTTCATCGCCTGCGGATAAGCCATAAAATGAATCAGTCCGATCTGCAAATATTTGTTCATTGGTTCTATCATTGTTTTCCCTTCCTTTACCGTCTTTATTGCTTACTTATTTTCCGATAAAGATGGCAGCATTCCCAATTGCGGCATTTCGCAAACAAGAGTGCCACCTCCTTTCTTGCATCTGACTATACGAATTCTCTTACAGCTGTGATGCTTGGTCCCATTGAGCAGTCTGTAGCTTCTTCACACACGATATCGATGACATAAGGTTTTTTAGATGCATATGCACGCTCCAACGCTGGTTTGATGTCTTCCGGATTGAAGACGCGTTCTGCTTCGCAGCCGAAGCCTTCCGCTACCTTAACGTAGTCCATCAAGCCTTGGTTTTCTGCCATACGGACAGCGTAATCAAAACCATAGCCATAATTTTGGTTTTGGCGGATCAGTCCCAAGTAGGCGTTGTTGACGATGACTACGACCAACGGAATGTCGTTGACTGCCGCAACTGCGATTTCTTCAACCATGAAAGTGAATCCGAAATCACCCAACACAGAAACAGTTTTGATTCCCGGTGCTCCAACAGAAGCTCCGATTGCTCCTGGGATATCGAATCCTAATGTGCCTGCGCCACCTGATGGCAAGTATTTTCTTGGACGGTTGATATCTTGCAGTTGGCCTGACCAGATCTGCGTCAATCCGCAACCAGTCGTGTACATCACTTCATCACCAAATACTTCATTCATCTCTTGGAATACACGATGCGGTTTGATTGGTCTGCTGTCATAGTCGGTTTTCCGTTTCAGGTCGATGCTCAACTGCGGCAATTCCGATACAAGACCTTTCGCTCCAAATGTTTCCATTTGTTTTGCTTCAGCAAGCAACGCTTCGATTGCCATTTTTGCATCGGCTACGATACCGATTTCAGCCGGGATGATTTTACCGATTTGGCTCGGTTCAATATCGATATGAATGAACTTACGACCTTCCGAATACACTTTGACGTCTCCAGTATGACGGTCCGTGAAGCGGCAACCGATCCCCAAAACGACATCCGCTTCGCTCAAAACTTTGTTCCCAAGAGGTCCGCCGACTTGGATACCGGCATGGCCTGCGTTCAATGGATGATTGACAGGAATACCGCCTTTCGCCATATAGGTTGTGATGACCGGCAACTGCAGCATTTCAGCCAGTTCAACGCATTCGCTTGTTGCTTCGGAAAGGATGACACCCCCACCCATGATCATGACTGGTGCTTTTGCTTCTGAAATCAATTGCAGAGCCGCTTTGATTTTGTCTGTTTCCGGAGCTAGTCTTTCGATTTCATAAGGGATATAGCTGTCGATGTCAAATTCGATTTCAGCCATTTGCACATCCAAAGGCAAATCAATCAGAATCGGACCTGGTTTGCCCTCGCGTGCAATCCGGAAGCCTTCGCGGAAAATCTCGACAGTATCATTAGGATCCATGACACACCAAGCTCCTTTTGCGATCGGTTTAGCGATCGACACGATGTCCACTGATTGAAAAGCATCCTTGTTCAACTGCGATCTTACAGATTGACCCGTCAATGCCAAAAACGGAATGGAATCGATATTCGCAGTATAGATGCCTGTGATGAAATTGGTCGCGCCAGGACCGGCTGTACAAGTAGCCATTGCCATTTTCCCGCTGGAACGGTAATAGCCATCTGCTGCGTGGGTGCAAGCTTCTTCGTGTCTCATGACCATGTGTTTGATCGAATCAGATTTCTCTAAATATTTGTATACTGGATTGATGCCTGCGCCTGGGATTCCGAAAACGTCTTCAATTCCTTCTTTTTCCAAAATTTGTACAATCGCTTCTGCTACTAACATATCTTTCCCTCCAGGTAATTTCACTGTGTGAAATAGGTTTTTATTTTTTGTGTAACCACAGTTTAGCAGAGGGCTTTTCTACTGTCAACAACTTTTGAAATCTATTTTCTCTTAGTGAAATTAAAATTGAGAAATTAGACTGGATATGGTAAACTGCAATTAAGAGAAATCCTTTCACAAGGGGGAAAATAAAGTGATTGAAAAAAAAGTCAAAAAAAATCAATCCGTCGAAAAAGTACTGCAAATCATCGAATTATTCGTATCTCAAGGCGGTGAAATGCGGCTACAGGATATCGCTGATCAAGTGAATTCACCCAGCAGCACCGTATTGCGTTATTTAAGCACGTTGAGTTCATTCGGCTATGTTTACCAAAACGCCGACTCATCCAAATATGCACTCACCTTGAAATTGGCCCACCTGGGCAGCCTAGTGAGCGGACAATATGATATCCGTAACTTGGTCCATGACGATTTGGTTGCTCTATCGAAAGAATTTCAGGAATCTTCCTGTTTGGCTATTGAAGAGGATCATGAAGTGGTTTACATCGATGTCATCAACGGACCGGATAACATGCTGAAAACAATGCAGCGAATCGGGAAAAGAGCTCCTTTGCATGCGACCAGCGTCGGAAAAAATATCCTTCAGAACTACACGGAGAAGGAAATCGAGGACATCCTGAAAGAAAAAGGAATGCCGGCATTGACCGCCAAAACCCTCACAACACCCGAAGCTCTTTTCAAAGAGTTGGAAACTGTCCAAGAAACAGGTGTGGCGATGGATAACGAGGAATGCGAGATCGGAGCCAAATGTATTTCGGTACCGCTTATCGACTACACCGGAAAAGTCGTGGCTGCCATCAGCATCAGCGGTCCCGTGTTCCGTATGACTGATGAAAAAGTGGAGAAAATAAAAGAGTACATGCTGCGCATGTCGAAAGAAATCTCAAAAAAACTCGCCTATACAAAATAAAGAGCGTGATGATTCGCGTTTAGGGGGTGAGCACTAAGAGGCTACTACGAGAACGGCCGTTTTTTGGCCTTGACGTAATAGCAGCTTAGGCGGAACCCCCTGCGAATCAGAACGCGTCTAATAAGAGCGTGAGAAAAGTCGTTTAGCTCCCCGTACGTTGGAGCATCCCACGAAGTGAACCTCTTTTGTTCACTACGGGGGATGTGAAACGTTAGCGGGAGCTGACTTTTCGAACGCGTCTAAAGAGCGTAGAATCCAAGTCAGAAATCTTTTTGCTGAGCAATCTAGTCTCTTAAAAAAAAATAACCCATGAGATTCTCCTTTTGAAAAGGAAAACCTCATGGGTTTCTTTTGGCTTCAATATTTCATTTTACGTACAATTCCTGCAACTGTTCACGGATTTTTTCAAAGGGCGTATCCGCCTGCAACAAGGCCGCTGTCAGATAGGCGCCCTCCACAAATGCCGCATCGCAAATGATCAGCTTTTTTTCGGTCATTTGACTCACCAACTCAAGATTCATCTTGGCGCTACCTAAATCATAAAAGCCCAATATGTTAGGCTCTGACATTTCATTGAGTGCCGCCATGACTTTGTCGAAACTAGTGCCGATGCCGCCTTCTTCCACTCCGCCGACTGCTTTCACGGTGACATCCTTCGCTACTTGTTTCATCAAACGGGCCAGTCCTTCAGCGAGCTCCTCAACATGCGAAACCAATAAGATACCGTACTGCTCACTCATCGTACACCCCCGCTTCCAACATGGCCTCAAAGAAATAACCGCAGGAGGCAGCTCCCGGATCGATATGGCCATTCAGCTGTTCCGATACAAACGCCGCGCGTCCCTTTTTCGCCTGAAAATCCTTCGTGCTTATGACATATTCATTAATTTTTTCCAACGTTAGCCGCTTATTCCGTATGTCTTCCATGACCGGAATCCAAACATCCACTAAGGTCTTTTCCTTCAGTTCCGTAGGGCCGAATGTTTGGATGCCTTCAAGCCCGCTTGCAAGGCTGTCCAGTAGATTGGTGTCTTCTTGAAAAGCCTCCGACATATGCAGAAAGACTTGTCCATAAAGGAGTCCAGCTGCTCCTCCCGTTTTCTGGATGAATGACATGCCCGCCATTTGGAACAGATCTGACACTCCTGCCTGAAACCCTTCCGTTAATTTTCCCTTCAGGTCTTTGGCTCCCCGAAGCATATTGGCCCCGTGGTCACCGTCACCAATCGATTCATCCAGCGTATTCAGATAGTTTTCGTTTGTTTCCAACTTTTCGATAAACAGACTCAACCATATTCTGGTCGTCTCGACAGTCAACATTTCCATCACCGCCTTGGATTCCTGGATCACATGCTTTCCATGCTACCTCTGCTTCCATTGTAAACGTTTTAATCAAAAACGACAATCCGGAGACTCATTAGGAGTAGCCTGCGGATTGTCTGATTCACTATTTTTTCGTGAGCAATTGTGCTGCTTCTTCATCGAGTATCACAGTCACATGCTTGTGGGTCTGCAGAACACTCGCCGGCAAATCTTCCGTGATTGGACCTTCCAGCGCTGCTTTGACGGCAGCAGCTTTTTCTTTTCCGAACGCCATCAGGATGATCTGTTTTGACGAAAGGATCGATTGGATCCCCATCGAGTAGGCGAAACGTGGGACATCTTTTTCATCCGCAAAGTAACGTTTGTTGGAATCGATGGTGGACTGCCACAGCGCCACTTTCTGGGTCCGTGAATCAAAGGATGTGCCGGGCTCATTGAAACCGATGTGCCCGTTCGTGCCGATGCCGAGGATCTGCACATCGATTGGATTCGCTGCGATGATGGCTTCGAATTGCGCACACTCTTCTTCCTCATCCGCCAAGCCGTCAAGCAGATAATTTTTCTTGAAGGGTTTTGCATCGAATAGGTGCTCATGCATAAAATGATGGTAGCTGTGGGGACTGTCCTCAGACAACCCCATGTATTCGTCCAGATTGATCGATATCATCCCTGAAAAATCAAGATCGCTTTCCCGCATAATTTTGTACAGTCTGACCGGCGTGCTTCCGGTTGCCAACCCGAGCACTTTCGCCCCGCTTTCCATTTGCTCCCTGATTTTTTCGAATGCGTAACGGCTTGCCTCTTCAGGAGTCGCTTTAATGATTATTTCCATGATCTGTAACCTACTTTCTGTTATTTTTGTATACTGTCTGTCCATAACTGATTGTCCGCTCGACCGCAAATGACTCCGAAAGCAAGACCATATCGGCATCTTTTCCTGGAGCGATGCCCCCTTTTCGCACCAGATCGAATTCACGGGCCTGATTGACCGAGCTCATCTTTACCGCATCCAAGATGCTGCAGCCGGTAAAGGCGATGATGTTCCTGAAGGCTTCCTGGAATCCCAGCACGCTTCCTGCCAGATTTCCGCTTTCCAGACGGGCTTGTCCATCTTTGACGATGACTTTCTGTCCGCCCAATTCACTGATGCCATCGCCCATCCCTTTGGCACGCATAGCATCGGTAATCAATTCGATGCGGTCTGCGCCTTTTTGTTTGAAGGCGATCTTCACCATTTCCGGATTGATATGCAGGCCATCGACAATCATTTCCACGTAGATATTCTCCTCCAGGAACGCATGTCCGGTCACACCCGGCTCACGGTGATGAAGTCCCCTTTGCGCATTGAAGAGATGGGTGATATGCGTTGCTTTGGATTTTTGCAATTGGCTGCGAAGGGCATCTGAATGTCCGATTGAAAGCACGATGCGGTTATCCAGGCAATACTTTTCGAAGGCAGTCGCATCACTCGTCTCCGGCGCATAGGTAACCAAGCGGATCAACCCGCCGCTTAGCTCTTGCCACCTGCGCATCAAGGCTGCATCTGGCAGTTTGATGTGCTCTTCTGGTTGCGCTCCCTTAAATACTGCGGAAATGAACGGCCCTTCGAGGTGGATGCCTTGGATGACTGGATTATTTTCCGCAGCCTTGCGGATGCCGGTCAACGCTTTTTCAATACTCTCTGTCGATTGCGTCATCGTCGTCGGAAAATAGCTGGTGATCCCTTCTCGGTGCATCGTCGCTATCATTCGGTTGATGCCATCCACGTCGCCGTCCATATTGTCCACGCCGTAGCCGCCATGGCTGTGGACATCAATGAAACCAGGCACCAGTCTGCTTTCGGCCGCATCGATCACTTCCTCATCCGGTTCGGGAATGTACTCCGACATGTTCCCGACCGCGTTGATTTCTTTTCCGAACCGGACATACCCGTCGGCGATGACGTTTTCTCCCGTATACACTTCCGCATTGATAATCACTTTTTTCATTTGCGTTTCCCCTCTTTATTACTGACCTTTATTTTCATTGTGCACCTACATGGTTCAGTCGGCACATCCCGTTATTACGATTTTTTTGAATAACCCTGCACATTTGCTCTCGTCAGATCCATGTTGTATTGGAAATCCTCGTCCTGCAACAGGAAAGTCGAAATCACATCGATCAGATACATCATTCCGAACTGCGTATTGACGAACACTGTGTTGTTGACGAAGCGCGAGTGGTAACCGAAGCACGTGATGTCCGCCAGTTTCGTCAGCGAACTGTTCTTGAAGCTCGTCAGCGCGATGATCTTCGCTTTTTTCTTTTTCGCGATCTCCAGGGACGCAATCAGTTCCGGCGTTTCGCCCGAATTGGAAATGGCGATCACCAATTCATCCTTCTTGATGATCGAACTGTTGATGATCATCAGGTGGGAATCCGCTACCCCCGTGACATTCAGCCCCATCCGGATCAAGCGTTGCGCCAATTCTGCGGCAGTAAATCCGGAACTGCCGATGCCGTAGATGACGGTTTTGCTTGCGTTTTTGATCCAATCGACAACTGTTTCGATTGCCTGATCCTCGATCATATGATTGGTTTCATCAATGACTTGTGTATAATAACCATAAATATCGTCATAGACAGTCGGCATTTCTTTTGACGGATGAGCGCTTGCCAATGAGCGCAATGCAATCTTCATATCCACAAACCCATCGATATTGATGCGTTTACAGAACCGGGTGATGCTGGAGGTCGAGGTCTCCGCCTTCGCAGCCAAATCCTTGATGTTCATATTTTTGATGGAAGCTTTATTCTGCAGAATGAAATCCGCAATTTTTTTCTCGTTTCCGGAAAAAGCGGAATACTGATTTTGGATTTCTTCGATGATTGTCATTTTCCGTTGCCTCCTCCTGGTTTGCGCAACCGTCAAAAGCGCGCTCAAAATTTTTTGACTTTGCCTTTTCCTCTACGCTGATAGAATACCATATGAAAATAGTTTTTTCAATCATTATTATATGAAAATTATTTTCTTTAGTGTTTCTACTGGATAAGCTGATAGACAACAGAAAACCGCCCTCTTCCGAGAGCGGCTCACTTTATTAGCAGATGCTTTAAATTCTGTTCCGATCCAACACGTTTCTTTTTTCCATTTCCAGGATGATGAAATATGCCATCCCGGCTCCGATAGCGGAACTGATCGCAAAGCTCGGCAGGAAGAGCATCAATGCGGCTTCCATGCCCATAAAGAACTGCGCCAGCAGAGTGCTTGCCAACGAGCCCAATATTCCCGTGCCTATCCATTCACCTAGTGCCGCGTAACCGATTTTTTGCGTTCTGGCATGGAATAGACCTGCGCAAATAGCTCCGATCATGCTGCCTGGAAAAGCAAAGACGGTCCCTGTACCCAACAGGTTGCGCAGCAAGGAAACGCTGAATGCCTGCAGGACGGCATACCCCGGTCCTAACCAGACTACGGTCAATACATTCAACAGATGCTGTACCGGCGCTACTTTTGCAATGCCGATTGGAATGACGAAGATGCTATTGCTGACCACCCCCATGGCGATGATCAATGCAGTGGTGACTAATTTTTTTGTGTTCATAATGTTTTCCCCTTTTCAGTTTGATTGATCCTTTTTGAAGCCTGATCTTTCCGAACTGTTTCCCCCTCCCTGAATTAAACGAAAACAAAAAGACACCTCCCCTGAGATGTCTTGGATATATGTACAGACTCCAGACCAAACTCAGTTCCCTCCGCCAGTACGAACTGGATCAGGTTTGAAGGGTTCCGATACGATCGGTCTCAGCGCAGTTGCGCACCCCTACTGAAAATAAAAAACGCTATATGATCTGATGCGAAAATCAGAAAATATAACGTTTTGATGTCTATTTATGCGAATAGTCAAACGCCACATTCCCTACGCTAGCATGAACTAGATCAGGTACAAAGAGTTCCGACAGTGTCGGTCTCAGCGCAATTGCGCACCCCCAGTGTTTCTCATTTGATTTTAACCAATAATCCACGAAAACGCAACTCTATTCTGAAGTTTGCTCTCCCACAACGCTCGGATCCAGCACGATGAATTTTCCGAAACTGTCCTGACTCTGCAAAAAGGCATGAGCTTGCGCAACCTCTTCGAGCGTGAGGACTTTTTCGGGCTCCACAGCAACGCCTTTCCCTTCAATGTAAGCTAGCAGTTCATTTAACTTTTCGCCGGAAACTTCACTCGAATGGAAAGTAGTCAAGTAACTGTTGTGCTTCAATTCCATGATGGGATCGAAATCCTCCAGGAACCATTTCCCGCCCAGTTGGCCGGTACTGCAAACAATGCCAGCTTCCCTGATATGGGAAAGGCTGTCCTTGATTGTCTCAGGGCCGATCAATTCCAGAATCTTGTCGAAAGTTTCTTCCGTTTCCAACACACCATTGCGGTCCTCAATAAAATCAGTAAAGCCAGCTTTCTTCAGCCGCAAACCTTTTTCAGCTTTTCGTGTGCTCCCATATATTCTAATATCAGGGAATTGGGCTTTGACCAATTTGGCAAAGGCAACCCCCACACCGCTCGTTGCCCCCCGAACCAAAATTTGATCGGATGCTTGAATCTTCAGATTTTTCATGGAACCGAAAGCCGTGTAATAAGTTTCCGGAATGGCAGCAAGTTGGTCCCAAGGCAAATCGGTATGGACGGGATAGATTTGATCATTCGGTATCAAGACATATTCCGCATAACTTCCGTCGAAGGCTCTCCCCATTCCCCCCATAATCGAGACCACCTTTTGACCGAGCGGCAATTTTTCTGCGTCGCTCGAGCGTTCCACAATCCCTACACATTCAATCCCTAAAATGCGGGGAAACCTGACCGAGGGGGATTTCCCCTCGCGCGTAAAAATTTCCGAATGGTTGATGCCGAAGCCCATGACCTTCACGAGCGACCAGCCTTCTCGCATTTCCGGAAGAGTAACTTCCTGATACACCAGTTTTTCCGGGCCACCCGCTTCGTGCACTACGACTGCCTTCATTTCTCCGACATCCTTTCTAGTTTTCATAACGTCAGCATACAGCTTGGTCTTCCCGATTGCGTCCTGCAAAATTTCTTGTAAGCACAGGACTCGCACAAAGTGACGGCATTGGTTTGAAAAAGCGGCACCGATTCACCCTGGGCAACTTCCGTTAGGTGAAGCGAAACCGCACGCCCTTCATAAAACAGGCCGGATTTCTTTGCCTGCTCCTGTTGCTTTCTTTTGTCCAAAATTTTATACTTACATCCGTTTCTCACGAAATGATTCCCGGTTTCGATGAATTCGAAGTTCACATTATTCTTCACACAATCTTGGTGCATCCTCTGTACCCATTCATAATGACATTCCCTTGCTCCATCATAGTTTTCCCCGCCGACGATGACGCGTTCGATTTTTCCGAGAGACAAATGCTGCGTCAAGTCGATTTCGCCGATCAGCGGTGCGGCCATAATGCCTCTGTGTTTGAAAGGCAGATCCAGAAGTACCGGAATCCGCCTGTCGGCCATCTTCTGGTTTTCAGCAGAGACATTCATCCACACATTTTCCCAACCGTCTCCCCAATTTTCAGGCAGACAATCCTTCACGCGCTCGATTCTTTTCGTCAACAAGTAGAAAAGCACATCCGACCGCTTCTCAATCATATTCCAGACTTCACCGCGCCATTCGTCCGCTTCCTCCAGAAAAAAGTCCGAAGTCATGCAGACGCGTATCGTGGAACCGGGCGGTATGACAAAGTCGCCACGTCGGTTCCTTTTCAGCGGGCGCTCGAAGCTGCTTTGGACTTTATAAATCAGCGCCCCATCTTTCCCTCGTTGACTGTCCAAATGAAACATATAACAATTTTGGCATCCCGGGCTGACCTTTTTGCAGCCGTGCCAGGGGTTCCAGATATCACTCAAGCGATCACTCCTTTGAAAAAATCAGGCAAATCTCCGTCGCAACGCATTCTCAAGTAAGTACAAGATGACATTGACAAACAGACACAACAACATCGACAGCACAGTGCCCCACAAAAGTTTTACAACGCTGAATGTGCGCAAGCCATCAAACAGCACTGTCCCCAATCCGCCAGCATTGATCGTTGCTGCAATGGTTGCGATGCCGATTGTGGAGGTCGCGGCGATCCGTATCCCTGCGATGATGGATGACATTGCCAACGGAAGCTGGATTTTCCTGAACATTTGATTCCTCGTCATGCCCATCCCGACAGCCGCTTCGATGATTGTCGGATCGATTTCCTGGATTCCTGCAGAAAAACTGCGCAACAGGACATATTGGCAATAAATTACCAACACGATGATGGCCGTGGTCCTTCCCAGGCCCGTCAACGGGATCAAAATCGCAAACAGAGCCAGGCTTGGGATCGAATAAAGCAAAGAAGTCAGGTAGATCAAGCCGTTCATCACGCGTTCCTGATGCATGCAGGCCATGATTATGCCACTTGCAATGAGGATAGCGATCGTCAGCGTCATTCCCACTAATTCGATATGCTGCATCGTGGCGGTCAGCAGCTTTTCATGGTAAGTATTCCAATATGCAATCATTTCAACTCACTCCAAAATGCCTCTTGTTCTTTTACTGTTGCAATTAAATCCGCAACAAACTCCGTTTTCGGATTGCGCATGATTTCCCGGGGCGTATCAAACTGACAAATCTTACCTTTGTCCATTATCAGCACTCTCGTCCCAAGCTTGAATGCCTCATTGATGTCATGGGTGACCAGCACAAACGTTTTGTCGCCTAATTCTTTATGGATTTTTTGCAGTTCATTCTGCAGTTGTAGGCGTGTAATCGCATCGACCGCTCCAAACGGTTCATCTAACAGCATCACTTTCGGATTGGCGGCAAGCGCCCTCGCGACGCCGACGCGCTGTTGTTGCCCGCCGGATAATTGTTTCGGCTTTCTGTCGGCAAACACTTCCGGATCCAATTGAACAAGCTCCAGCAATTCCTTGATGCGGGCTTGGATCTCCTGCTTGTCCCACTTCAGCAGCTCCGGAACTGTCGCGATATTCTGGGCAACGGTCATATGCGGAAACAGGCCAATCTGTTGGACGACATAGCCGATTTTCCGCCTAAGATCCACTTCATTCATTTCACTGATGTCTTCTCCAAAGAAAGTGATATGTCCTCCATCTTCACGGATCAGGCGGTTGATCATTTTTAAAGTCGTCGTTTTGCCGGAGCCGGAAGAGCCCAGGACAGTTATGAACTCGCCCTCCTTAATTTCAAAGGAAATATCATCCACCGCCTTCGTCTCCCCTTCCCCGTAGAGCTTCGTTACATTTTTGAATTCTATCGCGGTTTGCTCCATGCGGCCTCAACGCCTCCTTATTTTATCGAATCAAAGTACTCTTTCGCTACTGCTTCATATTCTTCTCCATCGACATCCACTTTAGCATTCAATCCGGTCACTGTCTCTGTGTCCAGCGTGCTGCTGATGTTGTTCAGGATTTCTGCAATATCAGGATTTTCTTTCAATACTTCATTACGGATTACTGGAGCCAAGTTGTATGGCGGCCAGAATTTCTTGTCATCTACCAAAACAGTGAATTCCTCTTTGTCAGTCAGTTGTCCTTCAGTCGTATACGCTGGCGCAACATCCGCTTCATCATTTTTCAAGACTTCATATTTCAAACTGTTGTCGTAAACTGTCGAGCTCTTCCAGTTGAATTCACCGTAAGCTTTTGTCAAACCAGGCAGGCCATCTTCCCGCTGATCGAATTCACCTTGGGAAGCAAACCGAAGCTCTGAAGCGTGTTCCTGCAAATCCGAAACGGTCTCGATACCGTATTTTTCGGCTACGCTCGTTTTGATGACCAGGCCAGCGCTGTCATTGGCTTCCGCATAATCCAACCAAGTCAGATCAAACTGCTCATCATATTCTGCTTTGATTGTGTCATAGACTTTTTGAGGATCAGTTTCCATCTCCATTTCCAATACTACCAAAAGACCTGTACCTGTATACTCCGGATAAAGATCGATTTCATCATTGGTAATCGATGTATGAACGACCGAGCTGGCGATATTCGGGATCCTTTCAACATCATAGCCAGCATCTTCCAGAGCCAACGCATAAATTTCCGAAATAACCAAATTTTCAGTGAAATCCTTGGATCCCACCCGGATTACTGTATTTTCCGTGCTGCTATCGTTTCCGCCAGCCAGGCCTGAACAACCTGAGACAATAAGTGTTACGGCTAACAGTGCAACCGTACTGATGATATTTTTTCTTTTCATTTAATTTATGCTCCTTTTAATTATGTAATCAAGAAAGATGCTTGTCGTGAAGGCAATCATCGCTACCGATACCCCTCCAATGAGAAGCAGATCCATCCTGTTCAAACCCAATCCTGTAAAAATCAGTGTTCCCAAACCACCAGCACCGATGTATGTAGCCAACGTCGCACTTGATATGATTTCCACCAACGCCAGCTTCACGCCGGTCATCACGAAAGGAAACGCCATCGGAATCTTCACTCTTTTCAAGAGCTCCCAATCGGTCATCCCCAACCCCTTTCCCGTTTCGATCATCACAGCAGGAACTTCCAAGAATCCGACCGTTGTATTGACCAAAATCGGTGGAATTCCCAATAACACTAAAGCAATCAATGCTGGAGCCCTTCCGACGCCTATGAAGGAGATCAATAAAAAGAGGACCGCCAAACTGGGGATGATCCGCAAAGCTTGGGAACTGAGAGTGATCATCTGGCTGAGTTTCCGGTGTTTGTGGCTGATGTATCCCAGTGGAATGGCGATCAAACAAGAAATTCCGATCGCTTGAATGCTTAATCCAAGGTGCTGGTAAACGTAAATCAAATATTGACTAAAATTTTCTTGAAAGTATTGCAGTATGTCATTAACTAGCATTTTGGACCTCCTTTCACTTCAAACAACGATCCGAAACATCTGCTATCTCGCTGAATACCTTCAAACTGGCTGTGCCGTTGCTCGTCAAGGAATAATAGCAGTATCGGTCGTCCTCAATATGATTGACCACAATCGTATCCATTTGCAGTCGCCACAGACTGGTGATGACATTTTCTTTTTTCTCACCCGTCATTCGGACGATGTCATTGCAACTCATTGTCGGATAGTAAAGGAATAGATACATAATGGCAATCTTAATATCAGTATCAAAGGTTGCCGCAAATACCAATAAAGGATCTATCATTACCCGCGTTCCCCCTCCTTCAAAAAATATGCACCGAAAATTACCGCTGATACAACATTTTCGCACAAGCAACGTAGTCATGAGTGGCATTCTTGCTAGCCTGACTTACTTAACGCCTCACTGATATTTCTCCCTTCACATACTCTTACTATATCTTTAAAGATGCCATTACAATAGTACGCACTTTTTTATCAGATACTTACTTTTTTGTAAGCTACAGCTGTAAAGATAGTTACACAAGGGAACGCAAAAAAAACTCCCTTTTGAAGCATTATAACGCTTCAAAAGAGAGTATGAAAATGATACAACTTTTGGCAGCCGCATCACATTATAGAAAAGACTGGATTAACAATCCATTTCTCTTCTTCCTATGCTGGCTTATTTTTGTTCCAAGAGATTATTTTTGATATAATCGGTTCCCCAATCACTCATGCTATTGATGATTGGCCTTAGAGAATCGCCAAGAGCGGTTAATGAATATTCCACTCTGGGTGGCACTTCAGGAAATACTTCCCGTTTCACAATCCCATCTGTCTCCATTTTTCTAAGATTTTCGGTCAGTACTTTTTGACTGATGCCATCAACCAATCGGTGCATTTCATTAAAACGCTTGGTTCCTGTCAACAATTCACGCATTATCAGCAGTTTCCATTTATTTCCGATAAGATCAACGGTTGTCGCAACCGGGCAAAATGGCAATTCTTCTTTGGTAAGCATTTTGTTCACCTCATAATATAGTAAGTTTCTTTTTGTAAGTTACCACGAATTATAAACCTAAATAGCACTGATTTCAAATATTCCTTTCGGGTTCGCCAACAATAATCTAAAAAATAGGCTCCCAACGATGATGTCATCGTCAGGAGCCTATTTTATGTGATACCGGCGGCCGGGGTCGAACCGGCACGCCCTTGCGGGCACTGGATTTTGAGTCCAGCGCGTCTGCCAATTCCGCCACGCCGGCATGATATGAAGAATGCAATTTTCCATCTTACTTGTGGAAAGGCGGTAACCGGATTTGAACCGGTGATAGAGGTTTTGCAGACCTGTGCCTTACCACTTGGCTATACCGCCGAAATGCTGTTATTAGAAAAAAACTGGGCTAGCTGGATTCGAACCAACGAATGACAGAGTCAAAGTCTGTTGCCTTACCGCTTGGCGATAGCCCAATAAAGAGGGCGACCGATGGGAATTGAACCCACGA
>NZ_FNQH01000024.1 GCF_900107505.1 Trichococcus collinsii
AAGTCTGAGAACGAGTGAAATGCTTTTTCTCTCAAGGACAAGCTGTGATGGGGAGCGAAATTAAGTAGCGAAGTTCCTGATGTCACACTGCCAAGAAAAGCTTCTAGTGAGAAAGTAACTGCCCGTACCGCAAACCGACACAGGTAGTTGAGGAGAGAATCCTAAGGTGTGCGAGAGAACTCTCGTTAAGGAACTCGGCAAAATGACCCCGTAACTTCGGGAGAAGGGGTGCTGACCGCAAGGTCAGCCGCAGTGAATAGGCCCAAGCGACTGTTTATCAAAAACACAGGTCTCTGCAAAATCGAAAGATGACGTATAGGGGCTGACGCCTGCCCGGTGCTGGAAGGTTAAGAGGAGAGGTTAGCGCAAGCGAAGCTTTGAATTGAAGCCCCAGTAAACGGCGGCCGTAACTATAACGGTCCTAAGGTAGCGAAATTCCTTGTCGGGTAAGTTCCGACCCGCACGAAAGGCGTAACGATTTGGGCACTGTCTCAACGAGAGACTCGGTGAAATTATAGTACCAGTGAAGATGCTGGTTACCCGCGACAGGACGGAAAGACCCCATGGAGCTTTACTGCAGTTTGATATTGCGTGTTTGTATCACATGTACAGGATAGGTAGGAGCCAATGATACCGGGACGCCAGTCTCGGAGGAGGCAACGGTGGGATACTACCCTTGTGATATGACCACTCTAACCCGCTGCTCTTAGCGAGCAGGGAGACAGTGTCAGACGGGCAGTTTGACTGGGGCGGTCGCCTCCAAAAATGTAACGGAGGCGCCCAAAGGTTCCCTCAGAATGGTTGGAAATCATTCGTAGAGTGTAAAGGCAGAAGGGAGCTTGACTGCGAGACCTACAAGTCGAGCAGGGACGAAAGTCGGGCTTAGTGATCCGGTGGTTCCGCATGGAAGGGCCATCGCTCAACGGATAAAAGCTACCCTGGGGATAACAGGCTTATCTCCCCCAAGAGTTCACATCGACGGGGAGGTTTGGCACCTCGATGTCGGCTCATCGCATCCTGGGGCTGTAGTCGGTCCCAAGGGTTGGGCTGTTCGCCCATTAAAGCGGTACGCGAGCTGGGTTCAGAACGTCGTGAGACAGTTCGGTCCCTATCCGTCGCGGGCGTTGGAAATTTGAGAGGAGCTGTCCTTAGTACGAGAGGACCGGGATGGACACACCGCTGGTGTACCAGTTGTTCTGCCAAGAGCATCGCTGGGTAGCTATGTGTGGACGGGATAAACGCTGAAAGCATCTAAGCGTGAAGCCCCCCTCAAGATGAGATTTCCCATCACTTTAAGTGAGTAAGACCCCTGAGAGATGATCAGGTAGATAGGTTGGGAGTGGAAGTACAGCGATGTATGGAGCGGACCAATACTAATCGGTCGAGGACTTAACCAATTTTTAAAAAGATGAAAACTCAAGCGGTGTTTTCGG
>NZ_FNQH01000008.1 GCF_900107505.1 Trichococcus collinsii
GCCTTCGATTTTCAGGGCGCGGATGATCTGCAGGGAGACATCGCGCAGCATTTGGTACTCTTTGTCGGACAAGGTTTGGGAAGGCGCCACGACGATGGAATCGCCTGTGTGGACGCCGACCGGATCGATGTTTTCCATGTTGCAGACAACGATGGCGTTATCATTGCTGTCGCGCATCACTTCATATTCGATTTCCTTGAAGCCGGCGATTGATTTTTCCAACAGACATTGCGTCACGGGTGAGTAGCGCAAACCGTTGGCCACGATTTCGCGCAAGTCAGCTTCATTGTGGCAGATACCGCCGCCTGTGCCGCCCATTGTGAAGGCCGGACGAACGATCAACGGGTAACCGACTTGCGCCGCGAAGTTTAAAGCTTCCCCAACGGTGTGGATGATGTCGCTTTCCGGAACCGGCTGATTCAATTCCGCCATCAATTGGCGGAACAGATCGCGGTCTTCGGCTTGTTGGATGGAAGTCAGTTTCGTTCCGAGCAATTCGACCTTGTATTCCTCCAGAATACCGGCTTCATCCAATTCCACGGCCATGTTCAATCCGGTCTGGCCGCCCAACGTCGGCAATAAGGCATCCGGGCGCTCTTTGCGGATGATGTTCGCGATGAACTCCAATGTCAGTGGTTCCATATAGACTTTATCGGCGATCTCGACGTCCGTCATGATCGTGGCAGGGTTGGAATTAACCAGGATGACTTTGTATCCTTCTTCTCTTAAAGCTAAGCATGCTTGCGTTCCAGCATAGTCAAATTCTGCGGCTTGGCCGATGATGATAGGTCCCGAGCCGATCACTAGGATCGACTTGATGTCTGTTCGTTTAGGCATGCTTTGCCATCCTTTCTTTATACTTCAATTGTTTGAAAAACCTCATCCATCACTGCTACAGCCTTGTCGATTTCAGCGCGCGTGACGTTCAGCGGTGGCAGGAAGCGCAATACTGTATCGTGCGTGCAGTTGATGATGACCCCTTTTTCAAAGCACTTCGCTACGATGTCGGCTCCCTTCATCGCCAGTTCCATCCCGAGCAGCAAGCCTTTGCCGCGCACGTCGAGGATGAAGTCATATTTCTCCTTGAATGCGACTAATTTTTCTTCGAAATAGCCGCCCATTTCGTTTACGTTCGACAGGATATTCTCGTCTTCGATCGCTTGCATGGTTGCGAAAGCTGCCGCACAGACCAACGGATTGCCGCCGAAAGTCGAACCATGATCGCCCGGTTTGAAGTGGGAAGCGACAGCATCCTTCGCCAACAGCGCGCCGATCGGAACACCATTCCCCAAAGCCTTAGCCAGAGTCATCACATCCGGTTCCACACCATAGCCTTCGTAAGCGAATAGCTTGCCTGTACGGCCCATCCCTGTTTGGACTTCATCAAAGATCAACAGGATATCCTTTTCATCGCAGAGTGCGCGTACTTGCTCCAGGTAGGCTTGATCGCCCACGTAGACGCCGCCTTCGCCTTGGATCGGCTCCAAAAGGATTGCGCATGTTTTTTCCGTAACTTTGGCGGCCAAAGCATCAAAGTCATTGAAAGGAACATAGTGGAAACCTTCCAGGAACGGATCGTAATCTTTATGGAATTGTTTTTGGCCGGTCGCCGTCAACGTCGCCATCGTACGGCCATGGAAGGAATTATCAGCTGTGATGATCTCGTAACAGCCTTCACCGTGGACTTCGCGCCCGTATTTGCGCGCCAATTTGATGGCTCCTTCATTGGCTTCCGCTCCGCTGTTGCCGAAAAAGACTTTATCCAAAACGGAATTCGTGATCAGTTTTTCCGCCAACTGCACTTGCGGCTCGATCCAATAAAAGTTCGAGCAGTGGACCAGTTTGGCCGCCTGTTCCGCTATCGCAGTCGTCACTTTCGGATGATTATGTCCTAATGCGTTCACGGCGATGCCTGCCAGGAAATCCAAATATTGCTTTCCGTCCGCATCCTTCAGGTAGCTGCCTTGCCCTTCGATCATGCAGATGGCTCCGCGGTTGAAGGTATTCATCAAGTAGGCTTGCCCTTTTGTCTTTATCTCTTCATTCATTATTCAAGTACCCCTTCCTTCTCACGATCGATCATCGTGCCGATCCCTTCATCGAAAAACACTTCCAACAAAATCGAATGGCGCAAACGGCCATCGATGATGTGCGCTCCATCCACACCGCCACGCGACGCGTCGATGCAGCAGTCAACCTTCGGCACCATCCCGCCCGAGATGACGCCATCCGCTTCCAATGCTTCAATCTCATCAAGCGTGATCCGCGAGATGAGGGAATCCTTATCATGATAATCGCGGAAAATCCCTTCCACGTCAGTCAGCAGGATGAATTTGTTTGCCTGAACGGCCTTTGCAATAGCGCCGGCTACATAATCGGCGTTGATGTTGTAGCTCATCCCGTCTTTCCCCATCCCGATGGAGGAAATAATCGGAATATAGCCGCTGTAGATGAGCGATTCCAACATTTCCTTATTGACTGCTTCCACTTCGCCCACATAGCCGATGTCGATTTTTTCGCCGTTCTTTTCCAGATATTTTTTTCGCGCTTGAATCAGATTGCCGTCTTTCCCTGATAAGCCAATGCCTTTGCCGCCGAGCTGGTTCAGGGTTCCGACAATATCCTTATTGACTTTGCCCGCCAACACCATTTCGACGATTTCCATCGTCTCTTTGTCTGTCACACGCAGCCCCTGTTCAAAGTGGCTCTCAACCTTCAGCTTTTTCAGCATGTCGTTGATGGCCGGCCCGCCGCCATGGACAAGGATAGGGTGCATCCCTACCGATTTCATCAATAACAGATCCTGCATGACGGCTTTTTTTAGCTCTTCATTGATCATGGCATTGCCGCCGTATTTGATGACGATGATCTTATCGCGGAAACGGTTGACGTAAGGCAGTACTTCGACAAGCATTTCGGCTTTTTCACAATTGCTCTTATTCATCTTCATCCCGCTCAGCTCCTGTAATCCGCATTGATTTTCACGTAGTCGTAAGAGAAGTCGCAAGTCCATGTGCTGGCGGCTTCTGTACCCAGATGCAGGTCGATCAAAATGTTGATTTCATCTGCTTCCAGTATTTTTTTCGCAAGTTCTTCATCGAAGACGACACCCATCCCCGCTTCGCAAAGCTTGATTTCGCCGTTCTTGCTTGAAAATGCGATGTCGATTACGTCGGCATCGAAGTATTCCGTTTCCGCATACCCGGCAGCTGTGATGACACGGCCCCAGTTGGCATCCTCGCCGAACATCGCCGTCTTCACGAGACTGGAGGTCGCGACCGACTTGCCGATCGAAACTGCATCAGCCATTGTCTTCGCTCCGGAAACCAACACCTCGACAAATTTTGTCGCTCCTTCGCCATCCTTTACCAACAGCTGCGCCAATTGGGAGCAGATGGACAGGACAGCCGCTTCAACTTCGGCATAGCCGGCATCATCAGCGGAAGAAATCAGCGGATTATCAAGTTTTCCGGTAGCAGCTACAAAGACGGAATCGTTTGTGCTCGTATCCCCATCGATTGTCGCATGGTTGAAAGTCGCATCAGCGGCTCTCAGCAACATCGCATGTAAAGCGGTTTGGCTGATTGCGACATCGGTTGTAATATAGCCCAACATCGTGCCAAGGTTCGGGTGGATCATCCCGGAGCCTTTGACCATTCCTCCGATGGTAGCCGTTTTGCCGGCAACTTCAAAGGTGAAGCTGACTTCTTTCGGAACCGTATCCGTCGTCATGATCGCCTTGCTGGCTGCAGCACCGCCAAATTCGGAAACTTCCGGTGCGATTGCCTTGACCCCTTTTTTCATTGTCTCCATATTCATGAACATTCCGATGACGCCTGTCGAAGACACCAACACTTCTTCCGGTTGGATGTTCAGTTCTGCAGAAAGGAGCTTCACGGTCTCTTCCACATCGGCTTTGCCTTGTTTGCCTGTACAGGCATTCGCGTTGCCACTGTTGATCAGGATCGCCTTGAAGCGGTCCTGTTGTTGCAGGGCTTGTTGATCGTACTGGACCGGAGCCGCTTTGACTTTATTTTTGGTGAAGACGCCCGCAACTGTCGCCCCATCCGGGAAATACAGCAGCGCCATATCCTTTTTGCGTTTCTTGAAACCGGCGTGGATACCTGCGGCTTGTACACCTGCAGCGGC
The DNA here is from genome assembly GCF_900107505.1 of Trichococcus collinsii. Lineage (GTDB taxonomy): Bacteria > Bacillota > Bacilli > Lactobacillales > Aerococcaceae > Trichococcus > Trichococcus collinsii. Next base: position 4,150 of record NZ_FNQH01000008.1, read on the forward strand.
AGTCACACCGCTTTTATGTAATTTCTTTATCATTTCGTCCGTTTCCTCCTTCAGTCTTCCGTTATTACGGGAAAAGTCCTATCATCTGTAATCCTGTCGTTTCGGCAAGTCCGAACATCAGGTTCATATTTTGCACAGCTTGGCCGGCAGCACCCTTCATCAAGTTGTCGATGACCGACACGATGATGACCCGGCCTGTACGTTCGTCGTAGGTGACACCCAATTGGCAGTTATTTGTCCCTTTTACCGATTTCGTCATCGGCCACATGCCTGCAGGCAGAACCTGTACAAACGGTTCATCTGCGTATGCTTCCTCAAAAAGGGCGTGGATTTCGTCCGCTGTATGTCCCCCGGTGACCGTCGCATAGATAGTGCTGAGGATGCCTCGGCTCATCGGCACCAGGTGTGGCGTAAATTGGATCATCGTGTCCGTGCCGGCCATCTGCGTCAATAGCTGCTCGATTTCCGGTGTGTGGCGGTGATGTGCTACACCATAGGCTTTGAAGCTGCTTTCCACCTCAGTGAAGAGGTTCGCTACGTTGCCGGCGCGGCCCGCTCCGGAAGTGCCGGATTTGGAATCGCAGATGATGCTGTTCGGAACAATCCAGTCTTTTTTCTTCATCAATGGCATCAATCCCAATAGAATACTTGTCACAAAGCAACCTGGATTCGCGATGACTGTTGCATCCTTAATCGCGTCGCGGTCCCATTCAGGCAGACCGTAGACGGCTTCCTCCAAAAGTTTCGGCTCGGTATGCGGGACTTTATACCATTCTTCATAGACCGCTGCGTCCTTCAACCGGAAGTCAGCCCCCAAATCGATGACTTTTTTGCCTTTTTCTTTGGCTTTCTTGGCTATCGGCAACGCGTGTCCATGCGGCAAGGCCACAAAAATCACATCGCTGTCCGTCGTCACTTGTTCCAGATCCAATTCTTCGCAAGTGTGATCAACATTGCCCAATAGGTGCGGAAAAAGATGCTGGATCTTTTGACCCGCGTACGTGCGGGAGGTCAGATGATCCAAGACCACATCCTCGCGCAATCCCAATAATCGGACTAATTCCACCCCCGTGTAACCTGTTGCTCCAATGATACTGACATGAATCATACTTCCCATCCCCCTTGTTTATTTATAAGAAAAGCTGAACGGGTTCGCTTAGCCCTGAAAGAAATTTAGGAAATCGTGCCGACTGAGCACCGTAGAGCGCAATAGGTACGATTTATCTAATTTCCGAAGGGCTTTTACCCGTGAAGCTAGCCATCTTTTTAGATGCATAAACCTTTTTAAAATATGTGAAATACCTGTGGTGATGCACTTTTAGATTTGAAATATCAATATTTTTGATATACAAAAAAACTTCCGTGCCTATACCAAATCAAATAGATTCAGTATAGGGACGAAAGTTCGTGGTGCCACCCTTATTTTCCAGCATGCGCGCAGGCCGGACTCAAGTATTGCTACTTTTGCGATAACGGGGCAACCGGATTAAACTTTATGGTTCACATTCAGCTTATCAACTCAAAGTTCCTTTTCATCCATCGCGGTTGACCTTGCTTTCACCCTCCAAGGTTCGCTTCACTGTGCAAATGGATTACTCTTCTTGTCAAAGTTTTTGTTTGTGTTAGATGTTGTTTGACATTTGCATTAAATTTATCATCTGTTTTTCACTTTGTCAATCAAACTTTTGGAATAAATAAATTTCCTAAGGTCGCAGCCATGATTGCCTTGATGGAATGCATGCGATTTTCGGCTTGTTCAAACTGAAGACCGTGCTTGCTGCGGAAGGCGCCATCGGTCACTTCCATCTCGCGCATACCGAAGGTTTCCGCGATTTCCTGGCCATACTGCGTTTTTGTGTCATGGAAAGCCGGCAGACAGTGCAACATGATCACATCATCATTGCCGGTCTTCTCGATCATCTCCATGTTGATTTGATAAGGCGTCAACAATTCGATACGCTCCTCGAATTTATCCTCTTCGCCCATCGATACCCATACATCAGTATAAAGGACATCAGCCGCTTTTACGCCTTTGGCTACATCGGCTGTGATTTCGATTTTGCTGCCGCTCTTTTCAGCGAATTTCTGTGCCATCTCAACCAATTCTTCGGTCGGGAACAGTGATTCCGGCGCGCAGATCGTGACGTTAACGCCCAAGATAGCGCCGGTAACGAGCAGGCTGTTAGCGACATTGTTGCGTCCATCCCCTACATAGACCAACTTAAGCCCGGCCAGCTTGCCGAAATGCTCTTTGACCGTCAGAAAATCAGCGATCATTTGGGTCGGGTGCCAATCATCGGTCAAGCCGTTCCATACAGGTACACCCGCATATTTCGCCAAATCTTCGACGGTTTTTTGGCTGAAGCCGCGGAATTCGATACCATCAAACATGCTGCCGAGCACTTTAGCGGTGTCTTCAACGGATTCTTTTTTGCCCAATTGGATATCATTTTTCCCTAGGTATTCAGGATGCGCTCCAAGATCGATGGCAGCCACTGTAAATGCGGCTCTAGTACGCGTGGATGCTTTTTCGAACAAAAGACAGATGTTCTTGCCTTCCAGATAACGGTGCGGGATGTTCCGCTTCTTCAGGTCTTTCAGATGCGCCGAAAAATCAATCAGATATTCCAATTCTTCCCGAGTGAAATCTTTTTCCGCCAATAAGCTTCTTCCTTGAAATACTTGTTCCAAATTCTGCCATCCCCTTTTAATTATATTCTCACTATCGTTCTTGCGAACGATCATTTCCGAGTCATGATGCAACTATTATTGGACTCATTTTATACCCAATTCTAATCAATTACAAACTTTATTTTAATCAACCTTGTACTAGACGGCTTGGTTTCTTGCTCAAAAGACTTGCCTTTGTCGCTTCGGTAACCCGTTCTCCGCTGAACATTTGTTTTCAAAAAACTTTTATTTGACAATACTACGGATTGGGATTATCCTAGAGACAACTTAATTGAATAGTCTTCAGGGACGGGTGAAAATCCCTACCGGTGGTAAAGCCCACGAGCCTTTAAAGCAGATTCGGTTAGATTCCGAAGCCGACAGTCAGAGTCTGGATGAAAGAAGACAAAAACCATTTATCGAATGGCACGCTGCGTTTATTTGTCATACAAAAAACGCCTTCGCGCCATCCGTTCATGAAACGGAATGTCAATCCCTGGGTGTAGTCTATGCCCAGGGATTTTTGGCTTTATTTAGCTGGCCTTCCTTTGTCGAGCCCTGAAGCAGAAATGTTCAGGGCTCTTTATTTTGGAAAAGGGAGGCACGCAAAGATGCAAGATAAGGATACACACTTTATGCAAATGGCTCTGGAACTTGCAGAGAAAGGCCGCGGGTCCGTCGCACCAAATCCGATGGTCGGCGCCATCATCGTCAAGAACGGACGCATCATCGGGTCCGGTTACCACGAAAAAATCGGGCAAGGCCATGCTGAAGTGAACGCGTTCCGCTCGGCAACAGAAGATGTGGCCGGCGCGACCATCTACGTGACCCTGGAGCCTTGCTCCCATTACGGTAAAACGCCGCCTTGCTCCGACAAGATCATCGAAAAAAAAATCGGACGGGTCGTCATCGCGGCTTTGGATCCGAATCCACTGGTTTCCGGACGCGGCGTCAAGAAACTGCAGGATGCCGGCATTGAAGTGGTAACAGGTGTACTGTCCGAAGAAAGCATCCGTTTGAATGAAATATTTATGAAATACATCGTCAAAAAAGAGCCCTTCGTCGTTATGAAAGCAGCGATGTCCCTGGACGGAAAAATCGCGACCCGGACCGGGGAATCGCAATGGATCACCGGCCCAGCCGCAAGGGAACGGGTACATCAACTGCGCAGCGCCCTCACCGGCATCATGGTTGGTGTCCAGACCGTCATCATGGACGATCCGCAGCTGACCTCCCGCATTCCGGGAGGTAAAAATCCGATTCGGATCATCGTCGACAGCACCTTGCGCATTCCTTTGGAAGCAAAAGTGCTCCAGAATCAGGACGCGGCTAAGACTCTTGTCGCAACGACAGAACGGGCGGACCGTAACAAGGTAGCCCTGCTCGAAGAGGCCGGTATCGAGATTTTGACGGTACCCGCTCAGGACGGCCGAACTGACCTGAAGGCGCTGATGAGCGCCCTAGGGGAGCGCGGCATCGACAGCGTCCTCCTGGAAGGCGGCGCGACTTTGAACTTTTCCGCACTGCAGGCCGGCATCGTTGACAAGGTGCAAGTCTATATCGCCCCGAAACTGATCGGCGGAGAAACGGCAAAAACCCCAGTCGGCGGAGCTGGCATCGAGAAGCTGAGCCAGGCTTTCAATGTAATTGAACTGAAAGCCTGCACCGTCGGGGAAGACATCCTCTTGGAAGGCTACATCTCCAAGAACGAATAACAGAGGAAAGTGGGAGGAAATTCATGTTTACTGGAATCATTGAAGAAGTCGGCAACCTAAAGGGCATCCGCCATGGTCAAAAATCTTCCATCGTCAGAGTCGGCGGAAAGAAAGTGCTGATTGGGACAAAAATCGGCGACAGCATTTCCACCAACGGCATCTGCCTGACGGTCACAAAACTGCACAAGGATGCCTTCGAAGCCGATGTCATGCCGGAAACATTGGAGCGCTCCAATCTTGGTGCCCTGCAGATCGGCGACCACGTCAATCTGGAACGGGCACTGCAGCTCGACACCCGCCTGGGCGGGCACATCGTCAGCGGGCACATCGACGGAACCGGATCGATCAAGGAATACCGCAAGGACGATAATGCCGTCTGGATCACCATCTTAGCCGGACCCGAGCTGCTCCGCTACATCATCGAAAAAGGTTCGATTGCCATCGACGGCGTCAGCCTGACGGTCGCGACAGTCGGCAGCGGATCGTTCCAAGTGTCCATCATTCCCCATACCGGGGCAGAGACGATTTTGTTGGAGAAGAAGTTGGGCGACACGGTCAATCTGGAGTGCGACATCATCGGAAAATACGTGGAAAAGCTGCTGGGCCTGAGCCCGCAGCTGCAAACGAAACAAAGCAACCTATCTGAAGCGTTCTTGAAAGAGAATGGCTTCTTCTGAAATTAAGAGGAGGGAAACATACATGTTCAACACATCTGAAGAAATCATCGCGGATATCAAAGCCGGCAAAATCATTGTGCTGGTCGATGATGAGGACCGCGAAAATGAAGGCGACCTGATCTGCGCAGCGGAATTCGCGACGCCGGAAAATATCAACTTCATGGCCATCTACGCGAAAGGCCTGATCTGCATGCCGATGGATCGGACACTCACCGAAAAATTGGTGCTGACTCCGATGGTAGACCGCAACACCGATAATCACGGGACAGCCTTCACCGTCGCCATCGACCATGTCGAAACGACGACCGGCATATCTGCCTTCGAACGCTCTTTGACCGTCATGAAGGCAGTCGAGGATGACGCTCAGCCCGAAGATTTCCGCAGACCCGGCCATATCTTCCCGCTGAAAGCAGTGGACAACGGCGTACTCGTGCGCAACGGCCACACCGAAGCCACCGTCGACTTGGCGCGTTTGGCAGGGCTGAAGCCGGCAGGGCTCTGCTGCGAAATCATGGCCGATGACGGCACGATGATGCGCACGCCCGAACTGATCACTTTCGCCAAAGAGCATGACCTGAAGATCGGCACGATCGCCGACCTGATCGCCTACCGCAAGGAGAACGAACAGCTCTACAAGCGCGAAGGCAAAGCCAAACTTCCCACAAAATACGGTGAATTCGACATCTACACTTACGTGAGCAAGATCGACGAAGACGAGCACCACGTCGCTCTGGTCATGGGCGATGTCACGACGGAAGAACCCGTTCTGGTGCGCGTCCATTCCGAATGCTTGACCGGCGATGTCTTCGGGTCGAAACGCTGCGACTGCGGCCAGCAATTGGACGCGGCCATGAAGCAGATCGCTGAGGAAGGACGCGGGGTCTTGGTCTACTTGCGTCAAGAAGGACGCGGCATCGGCCTCGTCAATAAAATCCACGCTTATGCACTGCAAGACCAAGGCTACGATACGGTTGACGCCAACCTGATGCTGGGATTTCCCAGTGATCTGCGCGAATACTACATGGCTGATGAAATGCTGCAGGACTTGGGTGTGAAAAAGATCCGCTTGCTGACGAACAACCCTCTTAAAATAGAAGGATTGAAAAATCACGGCCTAAAGATCACCGAACGGATTCCGATCCAGCTGGAGATCTTCGACGAAACACAACGCTACATGGAAACAAAGAAACAAAAGATGGGCCATTATTTGGATTTATAAAAAAACAACCAAACAGGAGGAAAACAAAATGAACATCATCGAAGGACAATTAATTGCACAGGACTTAAAGATCGCGATCGTAGTGGCAAGATTCAACGAATTCATCGGCTCGAAATTGGTGGGCGGTGCCTTAGACGGTTTGAAGCGTCATGGCGTAGCTGAAGATGCCATCGACTTGGCATGGGTGCCAGGCGCATACGAAATCCCATTGGTAGCGCAAAAAATGGCAGCTTCCGGAAAATATGATGCAGTCATCACTTTGGGTGCCGTCATCAAGGGCGCAACGGCGCATTTCGATTACGTCTGCTCGGAAGTGTCCAAAGGCGTAGCGACAGCTTCCATGAGTACAGGTGTTCCGGTCATCTTCGGCGTCCTGACGACCGACACGATCGAACAAGCCATCGAGCGCGCCGGCACGAAAGCGGGCAACAAAGGCTATGATTGTGCCGTATCCGCTATCGAAATGGCCAACTTGCTTAAAAACTTATAAAAATCCATGGAAAAACTAATGTTCAAAGGCGTCCGCACCATCGTCCTTGACTACGACGGCACCCTCCATGACAGCACCCAGAATTACATCCACGCTTTCAAAAAAGCCTATGCTTTTATTGTTGAAGCCGGCCATGCTGCTCCAAGAGATTGGGCTGATGCGGAAATCACAAAGTGGCTGGGCTACAGTAGCAAAGCGATGTGGGAAAATTTCATGCCCGATCTGGACGAAGAGATCCGATCGAAGGCTTCAAAACTGATCGGCCAGATCCTGCTCGAAAAAGCCCAAACCGGTCAGGCAGTCCTTTACGAAGGCGCGCTGGAAACCTTGCAGGCATTGCAGGAGAAAGGCTACCGCTTGGTCTTTTTGAGCAACTGCAGCCGGGCATACATGGAAGCGCACCGGGAAAGCTTCGGCTTGGAACGCTACTTCGATGGCATGTACTGCACCGAAGATTTCAGCTTCATCCCAAAATATGAAATTTTCGAATCGATCCGAGCTGTTTTTCCTGGCGGCTACCTAATTGTGGGCGACCGTTTTCAGGACATCGAGGTCGCTGAGCACCATCCCGTCAGCACAGTGGGCTGCCGCTACGGCTTCGGATTTCCCGGGGAACTGGACTCGGCGGATGCACTGATAGACGATATCCGCGAATTGAATGACTTGCTTTAACAATAGAAAGAGGCTGGGAAAATCCCAGCCTCTTTCTGCGCTTCCGGATATTAGATGCATAAACGTGGAACAGCCGACAAAATTAGGGTTCGTCGACTGTTTGTAAAACTACGACTGCATATCAGCCGACACAAACGAGATTCCTTGACTGTTCGCAAAATAGCGTCTGCACATCAGCAAACACACTGGTGATTCCTCGGCTGTTCGCACGGAAGCGCATGACGAACAACCGACGAATCACTCTTTCGACGCTCTCCTGTGTGGATTCGAAATGGAATTGTAGGCCGACCACATTTTCATTATAGACGAAGCCCGGATTCGAACAGACATCGCCGTGTTATTGAGTGCAGATGCAGGTGGAGAATGTTATGATAGACCTATAGAAAACACTTGATCCAAAGCCATTTTCGAAGGGAGCAAGCACCATGAGAAACCTGGACAAAGAAATTGCGATCATCAAAAAATTCAAAGCCGAGCACCCGAACAAAGCCTACAAACTCTACATCGAGACAAGCGACGACTTCGACTTCCATGACGAAACCGAAAGTGAAGACTACATCGCCGTACTCATCGCCGAACTGGAGACCGAAACACCTGCAGAAAACCCGTTTCTGGAAGGCACATCCGCCTACACCTGGGATGCCGAATACGTCATCTACATCGACAAACCCACCACCGCCGACCGGGAATTAATCACCAAGCTTTATTATGACGAACTGCTCCAATATGTCTGAAGGGAATCACCCTTCAGGCTTTTTTTTCGTCTCTTCTTTTTCGGTTGCTTCCTCCTGTATGCTCTTGGAAACGGCAGTCTCATCCGGCTTCACCATATCGCTGTCTTTCCCGTTTGGTTCTTGTTTTTTTGACGCACGCAATACCTTCTCCGCGAGCAGTTTTACCAGCCGATCCAGTTCAACCATCCCGATCTCCCCTTTTTATTTTTTAATCAATATCTGTTAAAGATACTTTTTGTTTACCATCTTGATCAAAATTATTATCATTTAGCCATTTTTCAAATTTTATCTTTTTTGATGGCCACTCTTTATCGAGTATTGAATACCAATCAGTATCTCGATTTCTATTTTTATAAACGACAGCCTGTCTGAAAGTTCCTTCGAATGTAAATCCTAGACGTTCTGCCGCTTTTTTTGAAGGAGCATTTAAGCTATCACATTTCCACTCATATCTTCTATATTGTAATTCTTCAAATACATATTTCATTACAAGATATTGAGCTTCCGTGGCTTTTTTTGACTTTTTTAACAAGGACGAATAAACTACCCAGCCCATTTCGACAACTCTGTTTTTTCTGTCAATTCTCATTAATGAGAATTGACCAATAGCTTTGTTGGTACTATTATCAACAATTGCAAGATGGTAAGGATCTGAGGAAGCGATAAGTCTCTTGAAAAAAGCACTAAATTCATTAATATTATTAAATTGGTTAAGAGGCACATAAGTTAGATTGTCTGGGGAAGATGCTGGACCATAGACCTCATAAAGATCTTCAAAATGTTTCATTCCTAATTTTTCGACGGTTACTTCCTCGCCTTTAATCAATTTAACAATTGGTAGCTTACCTTCACAAAAATTTACTAATTCATCACCTAAGGGTTGACCAAATTCATTGTATTTCATAATTTTCAGCCTCCATCCTTATATTCTTCACTCAACTATTCCAACTGTGAAAGTTGAGTTATGGTTATTTATCAATCGGTAAAGCAAATATTTTGTAACAAAATGCAACAAAAATTTGTTATTAGTATATCATATCGAAAATGGATAATAAAGGAGTACCCGCCTATAGACTATAATCAAATAGCAAAGCAATCAGCTGATACACTTTCATTGATCAACTCTTTCCTAGTACTAAAATTCGTTGTATTATTCGTTCAGCCTTTCCCGTCCTCAAAGTTTATGCTTAGTTTATCCCCTCCAGTTATAGTTACACCAAGGTTTACAAAGCAGACGAAGTAAACCAAATCGAAGGAGGAAAAAAATAATGAGTGAAAATTTTGAGAATGCGATCAGGGAAAGATTTGAGCTAGGCTTCAAGAATTGGAACAATGGATACGATGCTTGGTTGGACTGGTGCGAGACTTTATATGAACCGGATGCGCACTACAATGTCTACAGCGACCGCTTGACCTTACAGCAATACAAGGACATGATGGGGCAGCTTTTCCAGACTTATGACATCGAATTGGGAGAGTTCCATAATATGATCGTCGAGGGCGAATGGGGTGCGATCCGCTACAACGTCTATATCATCGATAAACGGACCGGCGAACGGATCGAAAAGAAGACGATGGAATTCGTCAAATTCAAAGAAAATCCAGAACCGATCGGCGCACGCGTCATCGAGGGCTGGGAATTGTCCGACAAACCATTGTTCGCCCACTGATACCAAGGCTCTTGCTGCATCATGACCACATAAAATAGCCTCCGGAAATCCGCATGATACGGACTTCCGGAGGCTATTTATTTTATCTTGGTTACAGCAAACCGAACATTCGTTCAAGGACTGTTCGGACATTCAATCCAGATCGGCCCCGTTTGAAGCGATGACCTTCTTGTACCAGTGGAACGAATCTTCTTTGCTGCGTTTCAGGCTGCCTTTGCCTTCTTCATCCTGATCGACGTAGATGAAGCCGTAACGTTTGGACATTTCACTTGTGCTGGCGCTGATATATTTGTTATTTTGGATTGCACCCTGACCACATTGTAAACTTATCTGTACATTTGAAGAAGTGCGTTAGCACGTTTTTTTCTTTACATTTGGCGAACACACGTTCGAAGATGTGTAATGAAGCCAAGGAGGTGAGTTTCATGCTGAAAGCCTATCAGTTCCGTTTACATCCCAATCAAATACAGAAAGAATTTTTCGCCAATTGCTTCGGCTCCGCAAGATTTGTCTACAATCAGATGCTGGCTGACCGAAAAGAAATTTACGAAACCTACAAAGACGACAAAGAACTGCTGAAATCCATCAAGCCGAGGACCTACACTTCTTTCAAAGAGGAATTCCCGTTCCTGAAAGAAGTGGACAACCTGGCTTTGGCGAATGCCAGCCAAAACCTGAACAAGGCCTACAAAAACTTCTTCCGCGACAAATCCGTCGGTCATCCGAAATTCAAAACCAAGCACAAGTCAAAAGCGTCCTACACCACCAACAACCAAGGCGGAAACATCCGCATCGAAAACGGAAACATCAAACTGCCGAAAATCGGCTTCGTCACAATCAAGCAACACCGGGGGTTTGACGGACTGATCAAGTCCTGTACGATTTCCATGAACAAGGCAGGCAATTATTTCATTTCCATTTTAGTGGAACAGGAAACGCCCGAGTGGCTGCCAGCAGAACACAAAATCGGCATCGATCTCGGCATTTCTGATTTCGCCGTCACCATAAATGATGCCGACGAATCCATGAAACATGCGAACCCGAAATGCCTGTACCAGTCCGAACAGAGAATCAAGAAAGCCCAACGCGCCTTGTCCCGCAAGCAAAAAGGCAGCAAAAACCGAGAAAAGGCACGCTTGGTACTGGCCAAAAAACACGAAAAGATTGCGAACCAACGCAAGGACTTCCTGCACAAACTCTCCAATAAAATCACGGACGAAAACCAAGTCATCGTGATCGAAACGCTGCGGAGTTCGAATATGATGAAGAACCACAAACTTGCGAAAGCGATTGGGGATGTCAGTTGGTCCGAATTTTGCAGGCAGTTGGCCTACAAAGCTGAATGGAAAGGCCGGACGCTCATCAAGGCTGACAGGTTTTACCGATCCACCCAAATCTGTTCCGCAAGCGGACACAGAGACGGCAAGAAAGCCCTGCATATCCGCGACTGGACCTGCCTGGCTTGCGGTGCAACCCACGACCGGGACATCAATGCCAGCAAGAACCTCTTGGCTTTGGCCAAATAAAAGAAAACACATGAGGCAGGTACTGCCTTTGAGCCTACTCAATATCCATTCCCGCTGCCTGCAAAGACATACGCAGGTAAGGAAGGAGTTCGTAGGAAGCTCGCGGCTTGGGTCGTGAGTAGTTCACGCTCTCTTCCATGTAACCAACTTGCGGGCCCAGCAGGAGAATATCGATATTCTGGATTAGCTTATCCACTTTTTCTTTTGCCGCATTCTTCACCCGTTCAACCAGCATGCTGGTCGAGAAACCTCCTGTACAGGCCAACATAATTGATACTGTCATGCAATCCCCACCTGTATAGATATGCAAAAATCATGCCAACACACATGAACCGCATCGTGCACCAAAAAAATCTGTGTCGCCAAAACGACACAGATTTTTTAAAGTTATGCAGTTGTGTGTCAGTTGTTCGCTATATAGGACACACTTCGAGCCAGATAAGCATAAGCGACATGGTTCAGCATGTCCTCATTGATCATTTCCAGATGCTCCTGGAAATAATCAACGAAAAGATTTTTGATTTTCGGCACGATATATTTGTCCTGCGGAAACGAAACCATCCCTTTTTCAAAATGCGGAATCTGTTCCTTGCGCTTGATTTTCCGCAACATGCCGATGATATGGAAAGAAAGGCCGATCTTATCGCTCACGAACAGGGAAGGGCTCATCATTTCGTTCACTTCATCGTTGAAGCGATAAATGCTGGACAACAGCTCCTCTATTTCAGGCATATCGTAATACTTCAGGATCGTTTCTTTTATCGAACGATAGGTATAGATTTCGTCGATGCAGTCCTGGATGCGCTGCAGTCCCGCCCGGTTCATGACCGTGTACAGCTCGAAAGTCGGATGCTCCGTTTTGATCGCAAAAGTGCTGATGACACAGATGATCTCGTATTCCTTCGTCAATTCCTGCAAGCGTGCATAGATGCTCTCCTTGCCTACGAGATTGATTGGTACGATCGTGATTTCTTTCTCGTCGAAGGTAAGCTCCTTCCGGATGATGTCACGGATCGTTACGGCCGTCCCCTCTCCGGTCAGGCAGATCGATATGATCGCCAACGGTTTGAAATGGAACGAATCGGTGGCTTGCGGTCGCACTTTCGACTGCTGCACCTGCTCCAATTCCTTCCTGTCCTGATAGATGGACATATAGTCATTCACTTTCAGTGTTTCAACGTAAACCTCACGCAGACTGCAACCGATCATCGCTTTTCTGCTGGCTTCGAGGACATGCATGGTGCTCACGAGCGGAATAGACTTAGCTTTCAGAGGGAACAGTTTCTCCAATTCCCCCGCAAAAGTCGTCAGGCTGCCCATGTCCACTAGCAGCAGGATATCATCGGTGATCTGATGATTTTTGATGTAGCGGACCAGTCTTTTGAACACTTGCTGAGGCTCTTCATCCAAGCGCGCATTGATCCCGATGGCGCCGTCATGGTTCAGCAACTGGTTCGCCGTATCGCAAAGTGCCGATGCAATCCCCGATCCATGCGCAATTACGATGACCTGCACTTTTGCCAATCTTTCGATCGCATCCATCTCATCGTGCGTCAGGAACATGATGAAATAACTCGCTTCCTCTTCCGGAATACGCACACCAAGATCCGCTTCCAAAATGGTCATGCACTCCTTCGCGACGCCGTACATCTCAGGATACTTGTCGATGATCGCTTCATGCATGTCGTTCTTCAGCACATGATCCTGTTGGCTTCGCTTCACAAGGTTGTAGATATGGATCGCCATCATCTGGAACACCTTGTCGCTCATCACCTTGCCGGTCTTGATCGTGACGTGACGGAGGATCTTTTCCAACTCCTTGATGATGTTCTCCGGAACAAGCGCAATCAGGTTTTCTTTGTTGCAAAAAAGTTGTTCCTTTTCTCCGGTCAATTTGAAATAGGTCTTCAGATCGTGCTCCATCGCTTTTTGGATCTCTTCCGCGCTGGCTTTTTTCTGCTCCAATTCCCTATAGCGTGTGTTCATTTCCCGGTAGATGGTGCTTTCACTTGGAACGCTGACTTCCGTAACGGTAGCGTTGGCGGGCAGATATTGGATCGCCTGTCGGTTCGTCGCCTCGTATTTCGACCACATCTGACGATGTTCCGCATTGCTGAGCAGACCCGCCCGGATATAATCCGGCAGATCTTTGCTGCTGACTTTTAGATAATTCTCTTTGACCGCCAAGAAACGGGCATAGCTTTTCGCAAAGGCGATCCGGATATCCGCTTTAAATTGCCCGATATTCAATTCACATTTGTAATGCAGAAAAGCTTTCAGCGCATTCTTGCTGAAATACATCGGTACTCCCAACTGATTGACTTCCTGTTGGACGAAGGCATCGAAAAGCTGATGGCGTTCCTCAATCGACCTTTCCCTCAAGCTCGGCAGATCGATGATTATCGGCAGTCTGCGGATGAACGTCTTCAAAAGCGTATCCTTTTTTTCGGTTGTCGCTCCGATGATCAGGACATTAGCCTGGTGATCCTTTTCAGATTCTCCGAGCGGTCGGAAAACACCGCGGTCGATGTAGGTGAACAGCATCTCCTGCCCTTCGATCGGCAACCTGTGGATTTCATCCAAAAAAAGAATGCCTCCGTTCGCCTTCTCTAGAAGCCCTGTCTTATTTATTTCTGCCCCCGTATAAGCCCCCTTTGCATGACCAAAAAGCTGGCTCATCAACAGCTGCGGATTATGGGCATAATCGGCACAATTGAACTGGATGAAAGGGGAAGATTCCACTAGTTTCCCCGATTGGATGCCGTATTTGTGCAGCAAGTCGGCAAACAATGACTTGCCCACGCCGGTTTCCCCAAGCAACAGCATATGCATCCCGTCCCCTGGATACAGGATGGCCGCCTTACCTTGCTCGATCTGATGGAAAAGACTGGGATTCTTCTTCAGGAAATTATCCATGTCCACGATTTTAGTCATTTCCTTCGGTGCCGCAACCTGTTGCGGCACCTTGCGTGTGCACGGGAAAAAACGCACCGGTCTGGTCTTCTCTTTATAGCAGCGTTTTTCTTTATACAGCTGATTCAGATCACGCGAAATATTGCTTCTGTCGCTTTTCAATCTATAGGCGATTTCCTCGGCCGTTATGCCCTGCTTTTTCTCCTCGTAAAGCATGCCCAATGCCTCAAACACTTTTTCAATCCTCTGCAAAAAACATCACTCCTTGGCAAACGTTTACATTCTAATGACAATCGTACCATACTTTGGTGACGGCGTAACAGAAAAATGAAGAGAGTAAACTACTTTTTAGACAAAAGTAACAACAATAATCTTTCATATATTTTTTAGAAACCGTTTCTTTTACACTACATAAAAAAAGATGTATGATAAGGTTGTTGATAGCGCTTTATAACTGGAATTTATTACAGAAAGGAAGTAACAACATGAGCAGATTATTTCCAGCGTATTTCAGATCCCCTCTTTTCAAAGAACCCTTTTTTGATGATCCTGATTTCTTTGAAGGTATTGAATACCCTAGTACAGACATCAAAGAATCCGACGAAAGTTACACTGTAATTGCAGATTTGCCAGGGATGACCAAAGAAAATATTGAAGTCACTTTCCAAGACAACGTTCTTACTATCGAAGCGAAACATGAAGTATCCACAGAAGAAAAAGACGACGAAAAGAAATACATTCGTCGGGAGCGTTCAAGCAAACATTACAAACGTCAATATGTTTTAAAAAACGTCAAAAAGGAAGCTGTTTCTGCCGCTTATGAGAATGGCGTTTTAACCATCACTCTAGAAAAAGAAACAAAAGAATCTTTACCTACTGTCCATAAAATTGAAATTCAATAACTCATGTATGTGAAAAACCTCATTACTTGCGTTTATTTTTAACGTGTATTTATCCATTCTGAGTGGTAAATAAAAAAAAGAGCCTTGGAACACATCAGGAATCGCGCTCCATCAACGTTTCTAAGGCTTCTAAATTATTCTAGTATGGGTAATGAGGGGTTTGAACCCCCGACCCGCTGATTAAGAGTCAGCTGCTCTACCAACTGAGCTAATTACCCCTATCACGTGCTGAACACGTAACAAATGTTATTTTACTCTTCTTTTCAATAAAATGCAATAACTTCACGAAAAAAAGAGTCCACTTCCGGATAGTATCTCCGGATGCGGGCTCTTTTTGGTATTCATTAAGGTCTTAGATGGTTGCCCAAACGTTTTCCAATACGTTCGTTTGGTTGCGGTCAGGTCCCACTGAGAAAGTGGAGATGCGAACGCCAACTGTTTCTTGAACGCGACGGACATAGTTGCGTGCATTTTCAGGAAGTTCTTCCAATGTACGACAAGCAGTGATGTCTTCGCTCCAGCCTGGCAACTCTTCATAGACAGGCGTGCATTGACCCAATTCTTTCAAGCTTGCTGGATAATGGTAAATCAATTCACCTTCAGCATTTTTGTAGGCAGTACAGATTTTGACTGTTTCCAAGCCGCTCAAAACATCGATTGAGTTCAAGCATAGGTTAGTGATGCCTGAAACGCGTTTTGAATGACGCATAACAACTGCATCAAACCAGCCGATACGGCGCGGTCTGCCGGTCGTTGTGCCGTATTCACGGCCGACTTCGCGGATTTGGCTTCCTACTTCATCAAACAATTCAGTTGGGAACGGGCCATCGCCGACACGGGAAGTGTAAGCTTTGCAGACACCGACAACTTTATCGATCTTGGTAGGGCCCACACCGCTACCGATGGTTACGCCACCAGCAACCGGGTTGGAAGAAGTAACGAATGGATAAGTACCTTGGTCGATATCCAACATAACCCCTTGTGCGCCTTCAAATAAGACACGTTTGCCTGCATCCAATACGTCGTTCAGGATAACGGATGTGTCGGTTACATATTTTTTAAGTTCTTGACCATATTGGTAATACTCTTCAAAAATATCTTCGAATTTGATTTCTACAGAATCGAACATTTTTGTGAACTGACGATTCTTTTCTTCCAAGTTAATCTTTAGGCGTTCTTCAAAGATTTCTTTGTCCAACAAATCAGCTACACGGATACCGACACGCGCTGCTTTATCCATGTAAGCTGGCCCGATACCTTTGATGGTCGTACCGATTTTGTTTTCGCCTTTTGAATCTTCCTGAAGCTGATCCAATTGAATATGATAAGGCAAAATGACATGGGCACGGTCGGAAATACGCAGGTTATCCGTGTTGATTCCGTGATCTTTCAAATATGCCAATTCTTTGATCAATGATTTCGGATTCACTACTACGCCGTTTCCGATCACACTGATTTTTTCTGGATAAAAAATGCCGGATGGAATTAAGTGCAATTTGTATGTAACGCCATCAAACTGGATTGTGTGGCCAGCATTGTCTCCGCCTTGATATCTAGCGATTACTTCTGCATTCTCACTAAGGAAATCTGTAATCTTCCCTTTACCTTCGTCTCCCCATTGAGTCCCAACAACTACTACTGAAGTCATTATTTACTCCACCTCATCTTATTTATTCATAACACTATGCTAGTTTACCAATATTACCTATGTCTTTCAATAAAGAATCAAATAAAAGCGCTCATTTCTGAACAATTTGTCCAATATGATTAGCTAATTTCCGGCATATAACTCATCGACGAAAACTTATTGAATTCCTTTTTGAACAGGAGCTTTACGGTTCCACGCGCTCCGCTCCGGTTTTTTTCGATAATGACCTCTACGACATTGTTCTCCTGCTCATCCCGTTCCGAATCATCGCCGCCTTCACGTTCATAATAATCGTCGCGGTACAGGAACGCAACGATATCGGCATCTTGCTCGATCGATCCCGATTCACGGATATCACTCAATACGGGACGTTTGTCTTGCCTCTGCTCCACGCCACGGGACAATTGTGAAAGGGCGATTACCGGTACTTTCAGTTCTTTCGCCAATTTCTTCAGTTGACGCGAAATGTCGGAAACTTCCTGTTGGCGGCTTTCGCGGTTATTTCCTTCAATCAGCTGCAGATAGTCGATCACGATGAGACCCAGTTTCCCCTGTTCCTGCAGCAAACGACGGCTTTTTGCTCGGATTTCCGCAATCCTGATACCCGGAGTATCATCTATGAAGATTTTTGACTGGCCCAAAGTCCCCATCGCCATGATCAAGTTGGACCACTCATCTTCAGAAAGCTGCCCTGTCCGCAAGTGACCGGCATCGATGTTCCCTTCCGCACACAGCATCCGGTTGACCAATGACTCCGCCCCCATCTCCAAGCTGAAGATGGCGACTACCTGATCCGCTTTGGTTGCGACGTTCTGCGCGATGTTCAGCGCAAAAGCGGTCTTACCTACGGCCGGACGCGCTGCCAGAATGATTAGCTCTTCTTTCTGGAGGCCTGCCGTCATTTTGTCCAAGGCGATGTAGCCTGTTGGCACCCCAGTCACATCATCGCTTCGTTGCGCTAACGATTCGATATTCTGCAACGATGCTGAAACGACATCCGAAATGCGGATGAAGCCGGATCGGTTTCTCCGTTCGGATACCTTAAGGATGTTCTGTTCGGCGCTGTCCAGCATGACGGCGAGCTCATCACCCTCTTCATAGCCTTTGCGGACGATTTCTGTAGCTGAGCGGATCAGGTTGCGCAAGATCGATTTCTCTTCCACTATCTTGGCGTAATATTCCACGTTGGCTGAAGTCGGTACCGCAACTGCTAATTCGGCCAAGTATTCCATGCCACCAGCATTTTCAAGCTGATTCTTCGTATCCAACTCATTCGAGATGGTGACGACGTCAATCGCTTCATTCCGATTGTTCAATTGCAAAATCGCATCAAAAATAATCTGATGATTTTTTCTGTAAAAATCAGATGATTCAAGGTATTCTAAAACATTCACAACCGTTTCAGGATCCAAAAAAATGGAACCCAGAACGGATTGCTCTGCTTCTATACTATGAGGGGGTATGCGATCTTGAAGTGTATCTTCCATTTTATATTTTCATCCTTTAGGTTTAATTCATTCAGACAAGTAAATCATTATGGCTTCCTCATCTTTTGCTTCCTTATTGTATCCTAAATCAGCCATATTTACAATTCAGTTTACAGAACATTTGTTCCCTTTTTATCAAAAATTCTGCCGGGACTGTCCGCCTTAGTTTCTTCTATATTATAGGGGCTGCTGCCTCAGTGATCCTCATAAACAAACGAAAAGACAGAGATTGCTATCTCTGCCTTTCATTTTATATTTGGAAAATTATTACCCTTCGGTCACTTGCACTGTCAACATTGCTATCACTTCCGGATGAATTTTAACGGGCATTTTTGTGAAACCCAACGCGCGGATGGGATTTTCTAATTCAATTTTTCGTTTATCCAATTTAATATTATGTTGCTTTTGCAAGGCTTCAGCAATCTGTTTCGTTGTAATGGAACCAAACAAACGACCATCTTCACCAATTTTTGCCGACAATTTGATGATTGACTCATCTTTTTCCAGCAGTGCCTTCAATTCTTGCGCAGCTGCCAACTCTTCAGCCTGCTTCTTCTCTTCCGCTTTCTTTTGGCCTTTCAATGCGGAAATAGTGGCGGCATTCGCTTCATCAGCCTTACGGTTTTTGATTAGGAAAGTAGCATAGCCATCCGCTATGTCCTTGACTTCCCCTTTTTTTCCTTTGCCTTTAACATCCTCTAAAAAAACAACTTTCATTTATTATTCCCCTTCCTTGATTTTTTCTGGATTTATAACTGCTTTCAGTTTCTCAACTACTTCATGCACTGTCGTATTCTCAATCTGAGTAGCTGCATTGGATAAATGTCCGCCGCCGCCTAATTTTTCCATGACTGTCTGCACATTGTATTGCCCCAGACTTCTAGCACTGATGCCCACTCTGCCGTCCTGGCGTTTTGTGACGACAAATGAAGCATCTACCGCTTCCATCGACAACATCGTGTCGGCTGTTTGAGCAGCAACGACCGTGTCGTATATTTTTTCATCTTCTCCATGTACAATCGCCAGGTTACCATCCACAAATTCCATAGTTTGCAATAAATGACTGCGCAACAGATAAGTATCCAAGTCCTCTTTGAGTGATTTCTGGATCAAAACGGTATCAGCTCCATTCGACTGCAGATAACTGGCAGCATCAAAAGTCCTTGATCCAGTTCTCAAACTGAAGTTGCGGGTATCGACTATAATCCCTGCCAACATAGCAGTTGCTTCTATCTTATTGATGGCATCCATCTCATTGGATTGATATTCAAACAATTCAGCAATCAATTCTGACGTGGAGGACGCATAAGGTTCCATATAAACCAAAACAGAATCTTTCGGAAACTCTTGTCCGCGTCTATGATGGTCCAAAACGACGATTTTTTTGGACAGATTCAACAACCCCGGTGCCGGCGTCATGGATGGTCGATGGACATCAACCATCACGATCAGGGTCTGTGGCGTCACTAATGCCATTGCTTGCTCAGGTGAAATGATCCGCTTTGCAATCAAAGGATCTTTGTCTATTTCTTGCATAATACGATTCACATCATTGGAAAATTGTTGTGGATCCAATACTATCCAGGCTTCCCGATTATTCATCTGAGAAATACGTCGGATTCCTAAGCAGGAACCGATGACATCCATATCCGGATAACTATGCCCCATGATGATCACCTTATCGGCATGGACAATCAGCTCTTCCAAAGCCTGGCTAATCATTCTAGCACGGATACGGGTCCGTTTTTCCATTGGGTTAGTTTTGCCTCCATAGAAACGGGCATCTTCATTTTCGGCTCTCACAACAACCTGATCGCCACCTCTTGCTAAGGCTAAATCAATATTCGACTGTGCCATTTTGGCGACTTCTTTAAAATTGGTTTGCTCAAAAGTTTTTTCATATGAGAAACCCATGCTCAATGTCAACGGAAAATTTTGCTTGTAGGTTCTTTCTCTTATTTGATTTATGATATCAAAATTGTTTTCTTCGATTTTCTTTAAAGCTCGCATATTGGTCAATGCTATAAAGCGGTCATCATCCACTCGTTTCAAAAAGACATTATTCATGTTTGCCCAATTTGTGAGTTGATTCGTCAGATAGTTGTTTACATTCGATCGCTTACGATCATTCATGGATTGAACAGCCTCGTCGTAATTGTCGACAATGATATTCCCAAAAACAAATTTTTCATCTTTGTACTTCTCTTCAATTTTGGCATATTCTGTTATGTCCATCAAATAAATGACGCCAATATCCTCTTGAATGATCATATCAAAATAATGATCTCCCCATTTCACACGGCGTATCACATAGTCCTGCGATTCTTTAAAAAGCTGATATAATTCTTCATCAACCACATTCAGCTTTCTGCCCAGTATATCTTTCTTGCCAAAGTACTTTATTAAATATGGGTTCATCCATTGGATTTCTTCTTGCTTATTATATAGAAGTATCCCAATAGGCATTTTAATCAAAGCTTCTTGTTCACCTTTTTTGATTCGATAAGATAAGTCAGATATGTATTGATTTGTCTCATCAATCAAATACTCCGAAGAATAACTGATGAATCCAACAATCCCAACGCATAAGAGCGTAATTCCAATTCCGATTTTCCAATCTGCAATGAAAGTCAACACAACGATCACCAGCAATAAGAATACGATAATCAGGAAAGGAACCTTAATCTTGTCAGCCTTTATGAAGTGAGGAAGATTCTTTAACTTTTCCTTTATTTTCATGATAGCTCCTTTACTGAACCTACATTTTGCACTTGTACATTTTAACATATCCAGATAATAATAGCTATAATGCCCTTTCTGACGGCATTAGTTGACATATCCACGGCAAATTGAATGTTTCACGTGAAACATTTTTCTGGATAATGTCCGTATTCTGAAAGACAGATTTTCTAATCGAGGAAGATTATTTTTATATTTTCGGCATTGAGGAGTATAATTTCCACGATAATATTACGAGCTATGGGAGAACCAAACTTTTCTCTTGTCCAGCTTTCTTTACGCCCTCAACTAGATTGGATTATAGTGCTGCATTTTAGGGGATATTGTTTCAAACCATAACTACATTTTGAATGGATAATTATCGGCGAGCGATTTATACTCTGTGAGAATCTATCTCTCAAAATAGTTACCATTTTGATCGTAATGTAATTATTATTATAGTTTTCATTTGGTTGCTTTCCTTCTACTATCCTTCAATAGTTCCACGTGGAACATTTATTGATTACCCCTTTCAAATTTTGTGTGCGTTTATTTCTTAACCGATGTTCCACGTGGAACTTTTATATTCGTTCATCTTTTTTTATATTTGACCCCTTCTATTACTATTTCACTAATAATTTGAATAATCTAGCGATACGTTATTCTCCTATTTTTTCATACAATCTATAGAATCCATTTTCTTACTTGAAAATGGATTTTCACCATGTCTCTCTTTTCTCAGTTTCCTTTCCCTGTAGCAGCTCCTTTCCTTGTGGATAACTAAATCCACCTCCAACCTTTTTAGTTATCCACATTTCCCATCGCAAGCCTGTGCATAACTAAACCAAATAGTACGTTATTTCCTTGCTGGAATAGGATTTCTGTTGTAAAATGAATTTGTTGATAACTATTTATCGGGATACTGTTTACGACACCTTTGGTGTTTTAAAACGCTTGTGGATATCCTGTGCATAAATATAGAGGCTTGCGCTAATTCTCATATATTTATCTGAACAATTGTTTGGTTAGTGTGTTTATGAAATGACATCCTTTATTTTGGATGAATTTACTGCTATTTTAATGAAAATTGCTGAATCTTTAAAAAGGCATCCTTATATCCAGCATTTAGTCATTCCTGCTCGTCTACAAATGCAAACAGCAGCCAGTTGAATTTAGTGCGATTTTACTGTGGATAAAGTTCAAGAAATAGTTTTCCACATCCTGTTTTTGAAATGTTCAATAAGTCCCGGCGGAATCATCGCCATATCCTTATGTGGATAACTGAAAATAAATATAACCAGCCTGTGTACAACCTACGGGTCGTTTCCGGTAGTTCAACTGCTTCGGTGAAACCAACTCATTGATATAGTATGCAAAAGAGCGTATTTTGCTCTTCCAGAACTTGATTTAAATTTTGATGCATCGCAAATCGCTCTATAAAAAGTGCAAATTACTCAACTCATAGAAAAACTATCCTTGACTTGAGTAGGTTCTATTATTCTGAATCAATCATTGCTTGCATATTTCATGAATAACTTTAGATGATCCATCCTCTCAATTCAGCTGAACCTTAGGAATATCCGGCCTGAACGGGAATCTTCAACTGTGAAGCTGACATGTTTCAAATAGTGGTGATTTGTTTTTTATCTTTAGTCATGATATCTGGCTATTACTATAGATTTACGTGTGTATTTTTTTTCGAGCCTAGACCTAACCATCGGCATCGGCAATTTTTTTCGTATTGATGGTCGCTGCTTTATTTTGATATCTTCTGACGCTACGCTAAGTCCTCAGATTCTCTGCAATATAATTGAAAGAATCTGATTTGGTGGCATATTCCTGTCTGTTATATAGCGCTTAAGATGAAAGGGAAGATTGGGATGGGAGGTCTGTCGCTGCTTTATAATGTCTGAGCCAGCGTATCTGCATCTGATTTTAAGTTTCTGTGAAGCGGGTTTATGAAATCCCCCCTGAATGCCGATTCACTATTTTTCTCACTGATTCATTTTTACTAATTTTCCCAGTCACCAAGCCCCCTCATCGTAATTATTTATATACATCAATCAGAACTATTCAAAGTAGAACCTATTGCTGTGAGCAAATAAATGCATTTGGTTGTGTTATGCATTTATTGCTCTTGAGGACAACCACAGTACCGGTGAGGGTAGGGAAGATCTTACTTTTCTGAATTGTATGCTGGGGCTTCCCCCACAAAGAAGCATCTGCTTCAGGAACTGGCAGCAGCAGGTGATAATTTTTTAGGAATCCCAATTTCAATTCTCGAGAGTAATACGTCCTAATAAAAATTCATCAGTAAATAATTTCGCATCAAAACCAGCGCTAAAATGTTCCACGTGGAACATTTTAGCGCTGGCTATTTTTTTGTTCAAATCGGCAAAATTTAAGCTTCTGACAGAACCTACATTCTTATTTGAATATTTACCCACGACCTAGGTTAGTTCGTTCTAACAGGGGTAAAATGAACCCCTCAGAGCATCGTAGTACCTAGCCTTATACCTCAATGAAGAATATCTAGCAGTGTACCCGCGCTTAAAAAAATATATTTTTGAATCCCTTCTGCTACCGGGACGAGTAGAGGAGGACATTTAGATAAAGCAAAATCCTTGGTGTTGAGCTTTCAACTCGGCTGTTCAGCTTACCTGAGAAGAGCAACAAATTGGGGAAGATCTTAAGGGGGGAAGGATCCGCTAAGGCTGATGCCCGAAGGAGACACGGTAGTAGATACTCAGAAAAACGCGGCAGCTAGTTTACTTCACCCGATCATACGATCATTCAACAGAAACGGATAGGGCGCATCCAAAAAAAATTGTATCCGAAAGAGGGGAAAGAGGAGTGGGTGATACTGGGTGCAGTGCGGTGTGTCCGTGTTCAATAACTGTTTTTGGGTACAAAAAAAGGAGCGCTCCTGGAAGCGACTCCCTTAATATTATTCTGCTAATGTAAATGGCATAAGAGCCATGATACGAGAACGTTTGATAGATACAGTCAAAGTTCTTTGATGTTTAGCGCATGTACCTGTTACACGACGAGGTAAAATTTTACCTTTTTCAGATATATAACGTTTCAATAAATCAGTCTCTTTGTAATCTACATGATCAATGTGGTTAGCACAGAAATAACAAACTTTCTTACGTTTGCGTCCGCCTCTGCTGTTACGTTGAAATGCCATGTCAATTCCTCCTTTTCCTAAACTAACCATTCTGTCCTAAAGACTAGAACGGTAAATCATCATCTGAAATGTCAATTGATTCTCCGTTTGATGAAAACGGATCAGCAGTTGAGTTAAAATCAGAAAAACCGTTTTGTTTCGGAGAAGAGTATTGATTATTATACTGTCCTTGGTTTTGGTTAGATTCAAAAGATTTGCTTGATCCGAAGTTTGCACTCGGAGCTGCTTGATTTGAAGAAGCTGCGCCAGTCTCTCTCGGTCTTTGTTCGGTAGTTGTTTTCGATTCCAACAATGTGAAATTATCTGCAACGACTTCAGTCACGTATACGCGCTGTCCTTGTTGATTATCATAATTCCTTGTTTGGATTCGGCCAGTGATACCGACTAAAGAGCCTTTACGAGTGAAATTCGCGAAATTCTCTGCAGATTTTCTCCAAATGACACAATTGATGAAGTCAGCTTCTCTTTCTCCTGCTTGGTTAGTAAACTGTCTGTTTACTGCAAGAGCGAAGGTTCCGACTGCTGTGCCGCTGGATGTATAGCGTAAATCAACATCTTTTGTAAGTCTGCCGACTAAGACAACATTATTAATCATTCATCTTACTCCTTTCAAAATGTTTCACGTGGAACACTTTACTTAGTTTCTACTTTAACAACGATGTGGCGAATGATATCGCTATTGATCTTTGCTAGACGGTCGAATTCGTCGATTGCTTTAGCATCTGAAGCAGAAATTTTCACGATATGGTAGATACCTTCACGAAAATCTTTGATTTCATAAGCTAAACGGCGTTTCGCCCAGTCTTTTGATTCAATAACTTCAGCGCCATTATCAGTTAAAATAGAATCGAAACGTGCGATCAATTCTGCTTTAGCTTCTTCTTCGATGTTAGGACGGATAATGTAGTTGATTTCGTAATTGCTCATTTGACTGTCACCTCCTTGTGGACTTTGGCCCTTACTTTTGTAAGAGCAAGGAGAGTACCTTTTCAGGATTACTCACATCTAAAGATTGTACCATATCCCATTTTTTATGGCAAGTCTTTTTTTCAGCCACCTTGAAAGAGGACAAATAAAAACGGAGGAAAGCGTCCCAGGACGGTTTCCTCCGTTTTAACTCTATTAGCTTTAGTATCGAATTTCTATTCTTCCGAATCTTCTTCATCCAAAAATTCATCTGCGAAATCGCTCAATTTATCGGCCATTTCGGACGTTTCTGCTATATCTGGTGTATTTGCCTGTTCGGTTGCATTAGCTGCTTCTGAGGCGTTATTTTCACCTTCTGAAGTCAAGCCTGTCTCTAGGGGAGTAACCACTTCTTCATCCTCTTCGCGCTCAACTTTTGCCATTGTCGATACAATGGCTTCGCCATCAAGCTTGATCAAGCGTACGCCTAGAGTAGCACGGCCTGTTTGGGAAATGGCATCAGCGTGGAAACGGATCATGACGCCTTTATCCGTGATGATCATGATGTCTTCATCACCGGAGACAGTCGTCAAACCTACCAATTTACCGTTTTTCTCAGTAATGTTGGCTGTTTTGACCCCTTTGCCGCCACGTCCTTTGATAGCATATTCATCTGCTGCCGTACGTTTGCCGTAACCATTTTCCGTGATGATAAGAACTTCCGACTCGTGTTTCAGCACATCCATGCCGACAACATAGTCATCTCCTCTTAATTTCACACCGCGAACACCGGTAGCAGTCCTACCCATATCACGAACGTCCTTTTCATCAAAGCTTACGGAGTAGCCGAAGTGCGTTCCGATAATGATGTTCTGGTTGCCGTCAGTCAAGGATACTTTGATCAGTTCATCCTCATCCTTCAGGTTGATTGCGCGCAGACCGCTTTGACGGATATTTTGGAATTCAGTAGCAGATGTCCGTTTGACGGTACCCATCCGCGTCGTGAAGAACAAGTACTCTCCGTCTTGCGGGCCGCCTTTGACGTTGATGATGGCTTGGATTTTTTCGTTGGCATCCAAGTTCAGCAAGTTGATGATCGGTAAGCCTTTTGCCTGGCGGCCGTATTCAGGCACTTCATAGCCTTTTGTTTTGTATACTTTCCCTTGGTTTGAGAAGTACAGCAAAACATCGTGCGTCGATGCCGAAATCAGTGTTTCGATGAAATCATCATCATGGATACCCATGCCTTGGACACCGCGTCCGCCGCGTTTTTGGGCTCTGAATTCGCTGTTTGGCAAACGTTTAATGTAGCCGTTATGAGTTAAAGTCAGGACGATGTCTTCCTCTTCGATTAAGTCTTCATCCTCAAGCGACAATACTTCGCCAACCAAAAGTTCCGTGCGGCGTTTGTCGCCGAATTTTTCTTGGATTTCAAGTAATTCCGTATAGATGATGTCGAATACACGCTGCTCATTCGCTAAAATATCAGTCAAATCAGCAATCAAAGCCATCAGCGCATCATATTCTGCTTCAACTTTTTCTCTTTCCAAACCGGTCAGACGCACCAGACGCATATCCAAGATGGCTTGCGCTTGTTTTTCGGAAAGGCCGTATTTGTCGATGAAGATTTGTTTGGCTGCTTCCCCATTGGTTGAACCGCGCAGAATCGCTACGATTTCATCGATATGATCCAATGCAATCCGCAAGCCGGCCAAGATATGCGCACGGGCTTCCGCTTTTCGTTTGTCGAATGCGGCTCTTCTGCGGATGACTTCTTCTTGGTGTTCCAAATAGTGGACCAAAATCTGTTTGAGTCCCAGCACTTTAGGGATGCCTTTTACGATCGCCAACATATTGAAGCCGAAAGATGATTGGAGCGGCGTCAATTTGTAGAGATTATTCAGAATGACGCCGGCACTGACATCCTTGCGGACATCAATGACGACACGCATGCCGTCGCGGTCGGACTCATCCGCTAAATCGGTTATGCCTTCGATCCGTTTATCGCGGGCCAGTTCAGCAATCCGTTCGACCAATTTCGCTTTGTTGACCATATAGGGCAATTCCGAAATGATGATGCGTTCTTTGCCGTTTTTCAGAATTTCGACTTCTACACGTCCGCGGACAATGATCGAGCCTTTGCCCGTTTCATAGGCTTTTCTGATGCCTGATTTGCCCATGACGATTCCGCCTGTAGGGAAATCGGGGCCGGGAACGGCCTCCATCAATTCGGCAGTCGTCGCATCCGGATCATTCATCAGGATATGCAGGGCGGAAATGACTTCCGTCAGGTTGTGCGGTGGGATATTTGTCGCCATCCCAACGGCAATACCGGAAGCGCCATTCACAAGCAGGTTAGGGAATCGGGCCGGCAATACATCAGGTTCACTTTCGGAACCGTCATAGTTATCGTGGTAATCGACTGTATCCTTATTGAGGTCACGCAGCATCTCCAAGGCGATTTTTGACATTCGCGCTTCGGTGTAACGCATTGCTGCGGCGCTGTCTCCATCGATGGAGCCGAAGTTTCCGTGTCCATCGACCAATGGATAACGGTAGCTGAAATCCTGGGACATACGCACCATGGATTCATAGATGGCACTGTCACCGTGGGGATGGTACTTACCCATTACGTCCCCAACGATACGTGCGGATTTTTTATGCGCTTTATCAGGCGTAACGCCCAATTCGCTCATGCCGTAAAGTATACGGCGATGGACCGGCTTGAGTCCGTCACGGACGTCAGGCAGAGCCCTGGCTACGATAACGCTCATGGCATATTCCAGGAATGAAGTTTCCATTTCATGGCTTAATTCCCTTTGTTCCATGGCTTGATCATTTATTTTTTCAATTTCATCAGACATTTAATTTCCAACCCCCTTTTAGATATCCAAGTTCTTCACGTAGACCGCATTTTCTTCGATGAAGTTCCTTCTTGGTTCTACATGATCCCCCATAAGCATATTCAATGTTTCGTCAGCTTTGACGGCATCATCGACGGTCACCTGCAGGAAGTGACGGTTCTCAGGGTTCATGGTCGTATCCCATAATTGTTCTGCATCCATTTCTCCAAGTCCTTTATAGCGTTGGATGATTGGTTTTGGCGAGTCAGGGATGGAAGCAAGGTACTCTTCCAGCTCTTGATCGGTATCGAGGTACTTCTCTTTTTTGCCTTGCTTCACCTGATACAAAGGTGGCTGTGCGATATACACGTATCCGGCTTCGACTAAAGGGCGCATATAGCGATAGAAAAGCGTCAGCAGCAACGTACGGATATGCGCGCCATCGACATCGGCATCGGTCATGATGACCAATTTATGGTAACGGGCTTTGGAAACATCAAAGTCTCCACCGAAGCCGGTACCCATCGCCGTAAACAACGAACGGATCTCTTCATTGGCGAGGATTTTGTCGATGGATGCTTTCTCTACATTCAGAATCTTTCCTCGGATTGGCAGGATTGCCTGGAAGAAACGGGAACGGCCTTGTTTTGCCGAACCTCCGGCTGAGTCTCCTTCGACGATGAATATTTCGGATTCTGCTGGATTTTTACTGGAGCAATCGGCCAATTTACCGGGCAGATTACTGATTTCCAAGCCGCTCTTCTTACGTGTCACTTCACGGGCTCTTTTGGCTGCTAAACGTGCGCGGGCAGCCAACATACCTTTTTCGACAATCTGACGGGCGACTTGCGGGTTTTCCATTAGGAATTTATCAAAGTACGCTGAAAAAAGTCGATCAGTGATGGTACGCGCTTCTGAATTACCCAATTTTGTCTTTGTTTGTCCTTCGAACTGCGGATCAGGATGTTTGATGGAGAGAACAAGGGTAAGGCCTTCGCGCACATCTTCCCCGGTCAGGTTCTCTTCATTTTCCTTGATGATCTTATTGCGTTTTGCATAGTCATTGATGACACGGGTCAAAGCGGTCTTTGCACCGGATTCATGGGTTCCGCCTTCGTAAGTATGGATATTATTGGCGAAACTCAGAAAATTTGTATGATAGCCATCCGTATATTGCATCGCTACTTCAACTTGAATATCGTCCTGCTCGCCTTCGATGTAGATGGGTTCTTCGAAAATGACTTTTTTATTGCGGTTCAGAAACTCGACGTAACTCTTGATTCCGCCTTCGTAATAATAGTCTTGTTCAACAGGTTCTTCTGGACGTCTGTCCGTGATGGAAATGTTCAACCCTTTGTTCAAGAAAGCCAATTCCCTGACACGTACGGCCAGTTTTTCAAACTCAAAGACAGTCGTTTCCTTGAAAATTTCCGGATCGGGCAGGAAACGGACCTCCGTACCATGCTTATCAGTATCTCCCGTGATGGTCAAATCGGATGTGATGTCCCCGCGTACGAACGTTTGGGTATAAATTTTATTGTCTTTATAGACGTTTACGGTCAATTCAGAAGACAGGGCATTCACGACGGACGCGCCAACACCATGGAGACCGCCTGAAACTTTGTAGCCTCCACCGCCGAATTTTCCGCCTGCATGAAGAACGGTGAAGACCGTTTCTACAGCGGGGCGGCCAGTCGTCGCTTGGATATCGACTGGAATACCACGGCCATTATCGGTTACGGTTATACTATTGTCTTTTTCGATTATTATTTCAATTTTCGTTGCAAAGCCGGCTAACGCTTCATCGATGGAATTATCCACGATTTCCCAGACCAAATGGTGCAAACCCGCGCCACTGGTAGAGCCGATGTACATCCCAGGACGTTTGCGGACTGCTTCCAGTCCTTCCAGGACCTGGATCTGACTGGCATCATATTCTTTTGCTCGTTCAGCTTTGTTCATTTCAGTTTCTGCCATTCTGTTACACACCTTCCATTTCTACTTCACCGTTTTTTATATGGTAGATAGTCGGTTCGTCTATCTTATTCTTTTTTATGCCATCCAAACTGGTTGTCGTCAAAAAGGTCTGGACCTTCTTCTCGATCGCTTTCAGCAGATGGGTCTGGCGTTCATCATCCAACTCTGACAGGACATCATCCAGCAACAGGATTGGATACTCCCCCAGGACCTCATTCATGCATTCGATCTCCGCCAGTTTGAGACTGAGGACAGTCGTTCTTTGCTGTCCTTGAGAGCCATAGTTTTGGACATTGCGCCCGTTCACCTGAAAGATCAGATCATCGCGGTGTGGACCGAAAAGGGTGACAGCCTGATCCCGTTCCCGGCTTTTCCCTTGGCTGAAAGCTTCCATCAGTTTCAAAAAAATAGCGTCTTTATCCATCTCATCAGATAACTCGATGTTGGACTTGTAGGCGATCGTCAGGTCTTCCCGCTCCAAAGAAATCTCTTTGTGCAGCGGTTGGGCCCAAGCTTCCAATTTTTTTATGAACTGGAGACGGTAGACCAACAGATCGGCACCCAAAATGGCCAATTGCTCCGTCAACACATCCAAATAGACTTCATCCTTGGCTTTGCCGGTCACCAACTGCTTCAGATAAAGGTTCCGTTGCTTCAGTATCCGCTGATATTGTACAAGATCATGCAGATAGACCGGGTTCATCTGGCCCAGCTCCATATCCAGGAATTTTCTCCGGTTGGCGGGTGCGCCTTTCACCAGATTCAGGTCTTCCGGGGCGAACAGTACAACGTTCAGTTGACCGATGTATTGGCTCAGTTTTTTTTGTTCCAGGTGATTGACTTTGGCAATCTTACCTTTTTTGGAAAAAATGATTTCCAACGGGAACGTGGAAACCCTTTTTTGGATTTTGCCGGTTATTTTGGCAGAATCTGCTTGCCACCGGATCATCTCTTTTTCGTTTGACGTGCGCGGACTCCTTGCCAAAGCCAATGCATAGATTGCTTCCATGAGATTAGTTTTGCCTTGCGCATTCTCACCCAAAAACACATTGATGCCGTCTGAAAAGGACACGGAAAGAGACGGATAATTCCGAAAATTTTGCAGCGTCACTTCTTTCAGGATCATGCTTCGGACT
Source organism: Trichococcus collinsii (assembly GCF_900107505.1). Classification (GTDB taxonomy): domain Bacteria; phylum Bacillota; class Bacilli; order Lactobacillales; family Aerococcaceae; genus Trichococcus; species Trichococcus collinsii. The sequence goes on from NZ_FNQH01000008.1 coordinate 35,243, forward strand.
CACTGTTGTTTTGCTCAGCCTTTTCTTTATCCGATTTTGTTGACTGGATGAAGAAAGTGCCTTCACCAGGGATATCGATCATCGTACCGGGAAACAATTTGCGGCCTCTGCGGTCTTCTTTTTCGTTATCTACGTACACCACGTATTCTGAAAGGAACCATTTGGCCATTCCGCCGCTGGAAATCAGATTGACATGTTTCAGTAGTTGACCAAGAGTAATGAACTCTGCATCAATATTCACAATATTTTTCAAGAAATTCACCTATTTTCCAATAAAATAAGCGTGGAAAATAAAACCCACGCAACAACGCTCATTAATATGTTTATTATACTATTTTTTTTGATCAATTTCAAATTTTCGCGAAAAAAAAGGCCCTTATTTCAATTTTTTTAGAAAACAATACAAATTAGCTATATCCCAACGAAAGCGTCTATAGGCTTATAAATTTAAAATTCGCGTTTTTCGGTCATTTTATCTTTAGCTGAATAAATGGAGCGGATGCAGACTTTCTTCCTATGGGGAAAACGGCTCTGGTCTGAGCGTTTTCATTTTTAGATAAGCAAAAAGCAAGGAAACGATCCGATCGTTTCCTTGCTTTTTTGACTATATCAATTGGATCAATAAGTCCTTACAGGCGTGATCAATTGGATAAACGAATTATCGTTATCGTCTTCACGATCTGCAGGTACGACCGTGAATGGGCGTACAGCCGAAGTGAAATTGACTTGGACATCCTGTTGGCCGAATGTGCGTAGCGCATCCTTCATGTAATCGGGATTGAAGGAAATGATCAGCGGATCGCCACTGGCAGACTCATAGGCTAAGGATTCTTCCACATTGCCGACTTCAGGGGAGTTTCCTGATAACTCGACTTTGTTTGCGTCAATGGACAATTTGACGACGTTGTTTTTTCCTTCGTGCGAAAGCAGGGAGGCACGGTCGGTAGCCTGTAGCAGATCATAGGCATTCAGGACGATCTGAGTGCTGGAGCTGGCCGGTATCAATCGGTTTGTATCCGGGTAGTAGCCTTCCAACAAGCGCGAATAGAAATAAACATTTTCGGCTTTGAAAAGGACCTGGTTCTCCGTGATCATCATTTCGATTGTCGGTTGGTTCTCAACAATCCGCGAGAGTTCCACCAAGCTTTTTCCGGGAATGATGACATTGTAGGTTTTTTCCAGCTGTGATTCTGGAGCCGCGATCGAGATGACGCGCTGGCTCAAACGATGGCTGTCCGTAGCGACTGCTGTCAATTTCCCATTTTGGATGGTCATGTTCACCCCAGTCAAGATCGGACGGCTTTCTTGTGTCGACGTTGCGATTACTGTATGCTGGATCACTTGTTTGAATAAAGCGGTCGGCAAGGTGATGACCTCATTCGAATCGATGACCGGGAAATTCGGATAGTTGTTTACATCGATTCCGTTGATGGTGAAAGATGCTTTTGCAGAAGTGATGTTAGTCTGGAAATGATCTTTGACTTCAATCGTGATTTTTTCATCAGCTAATTTTTTTACGATTTCGCTGAAGAAACGAGCCGGCAGGACAATGCCGCCTTGTGTGTGGATTTCAATCTGGTTATTCTCTTCCGACACAGGGATCAGAGTTTCGATGGAAATATCCGAATCGCTTCCGCTCAATACGATGCCATTTTCATCAGCACTGATTTTTACCCCTGTCAAAATAGGAATTGTCGTTCTGCTGGAAATAGCTCTTTGTACGTCAGATAAGTGTTTGATCAAAACCTGACGATTAATGGAAAATTTCATAATAAGGGACCTCCGATGGTTATTAATATAAATTAAATAATATTAGTAATAGTAGTAGGGCCTGTTCATACTGTGGATAAGTGAAAGAAGCTGACAAAACCAATCGTTTTCCACCTGTGGATAACGTGTTCGTAAATGGCGTCTTATTTATTGGCTTATCCACAATGCGCGAGAGGATCATTTTTTCAGACTGTTTTGGATCGTCTCGATTTCGCGTTGCAGAACAGGGTCTTTTTTTACGACAAGGGCAATTTTGTCATGGGCATGGATGACGGTCGTGTGATCCTTGCCGCCGAATTCGGAACCGATTTTCGGCAAGGAATTGTCCGTCATCACCCGGGAAAGGTACATGGCGATTTGTCTTGGCACCACGATTCCCTTGGTGCGCTTCTTGCCTTTCAATTCCTCTACGGTCACATGGTAATATTTCCCGACCGCTTGCTGGATGGCATAGATGGATAAAGCTTTTGGTTTTTCGGAAGGCATGATGCTCTTCAGTGCGTCCGCTGCCAAACTGGTGGTGATGTCGGTCCCTTGTATCGCTGAATAGGCTTGAACCCGAACGAGCGCGCCTTCCAGTTCCCTGATGTTGGAATCTATCTGCCCAGCGATGTAGCTGAGGGTGTCATCAGGAATTTCCAGGCGCTCGCTGTTGGCTTTTTTGCGCAGAATGGCGATGCGTGTTTCCAGATCGGGCGGCGTGATATCAACAGATAAGCCCCAAGCAAAACGGGAGACAAGCCGTTCCTGTAGTTTAGGTATCTCGTTCGGCAAACGATCGCTCGTCAGCACAATCTGCTTGCGTTCATCGTAAAGCGCATTGAAAGTATGGAAGAATTCTTCCTGCGTTCCTTCTTTGTCGGCAAAAAATTGAATATCATCGACCATCAATAAGTCTACGCTGCGGTATTCGTTGCGGAATTGCTCCTGCGTTCGATTCTGGATGGAATTGATGAAATCATTAGCGAATGTTTCGCTGCTGACATATTTTACTCTCGCGGTTGGCCGCAGTTGCAGCATTTGATGGCCGATGGCGTGCATCAAATGGGTCTTGCCTAAGCCCACTCCTCCATAGAAGAAGAGCGGGTTGTAGATTGTGCCGGGTTCCTCCGCCACGACGAGGGCGGCAGCATGAGCCATCTGGTTTCCTTTTCCTATAACAAAGGTGTCAAAGGTATACTTGCTGTTCAGTTGGGCATCCTTGAAGAGACGATTGTTGTTGGTGCGTTTGATGGTCGGTTTTGCAATATCAGGCATTTCCTCATTCTTGATCATAAAAATGGGAGTCAGTTCTTTGCCGCTGAATTCGTAGATGCCTTCGACAATTCTGCTCATCAAGTTATTTTGCCAATAATCTTTATGTAAAGAAGAGGGGACTTCGATGATGATATTCGTGTCAGTCAGTCGGACCGGGACTGCGCTGTCTATCCAAGTATCATAGCTGACTTTTGACAATGATTCTTGAAATTTTTCTTGCAGATAACGCCATAATGAATAGATGTCATCCAAATGGGACACCTCCTTTTAGTGAGTCCTTTTTATTTTAGCATTATATCAAAAAGTTTTCCACAACTCTTTTCAGCTGTGAATAAAACAATCAACCGGTGCATAAGTAGTTGTCCACAGGCTTAAAGAGGGTGTGGACAATGTTTGTGGGAGAAGCAGTTGTCCACGGTCCGTTGTGGAATGGGATGTTTTTTAAACGTTGATTGTTACAGCGTTTGATACACTTTTCCACAGTTTTTCCAGATGGTGTTTCGGCAGAAATGCACAGGTTGTAGGAATGTGGATAAACCGGGTTGAAGGTGTGAGCAATCAAGGAGGCTGCAGGAGTTATCCCGTGGCATTGTGTATTAAAAAAAAGGTTGTGGATAATTTTATTTTGATGAGAATCCAATTTTTTTCAAGAAAGGTGTTTTATCTTTCGATGATTTGTGCTATTATATCTCAGTGAGTTCAATAAAATGAACCAATTTTACTTGACAGGTCACATTCTGTCTCTTTATAATGTTAATGGACTGTCTAAACAGTGAAATATAACCTATTTGAAAGATAGTTTATCAGGAGGTGTAAAGATCAATGAAAAGAACATACCAACCTAAAAAACGTCACCGTCAATCCGTTCATGGTTTCCGTAAACGTATGAGCACAAAAAACGGCCGTAGAGTATTAGCAAGAAGACGCGCTAAAGGCAGAAAAGTTATCTCTGCATAGATCACTGACCGTTTCAGTGGTCTTTTTTTTTAAGTATTTCGAAAAATGCAAAAATGTCTTTCTTAAATGGAGAGTGTGACAAATGTGTCCAACAGAACCGAGAGCAGAGATGCCTTGGGAGTGGGGTTCAGATTTGTGATGATAACGGAGAGAGAAATTTTTCTGTTTTTCTCCATTTGGGAGAGATTTTTTTTGCATGTTATGATTGCAGATTTGAGGGAAGAACATGAGGAAATCTTTTCGTGTTAAGAAAGAAAAAGAATTTCAGAAAGTATTTCATAATGGTGTGTCCAAAGCGAACCGCCAATTCGTGATCTATGTGCTCGATAAAAAGGGGCAATCGCATTTTCGGGTCGGTTTGTCCGTCGGCAAAAAAATCGGTAATGCTGTCGTGCGGAATGCCGTCAAAAGAAAGATTCGCCAGGCACTCACGGAATTGAAGGCAGATTTGGTTCAGGACATTGACTTCATCGTTATCGCGCGCAAACCGGTTGCTGAAATGTCGGCTGCGGAAGTCAAGAAAAGTCTGACCCACGTTCTTAAGCTTTCCAGCCTTTTGAAAAATAAATAAACTATATTATTCCTATTAAGGAGGAGTTCTCTTGTCAAAGCGTAAGCGATTACTTTTTACACTCAGCTTATTTGCTGTTATGATGGTTTTGTCAGCGTGTGGAACGGAACCTATTACCTCAGAAAGTGCCGGTTTTTGGGATCGTTATGTTGTCTTTAATTTCTCCAACATGATCGTTTGGTTGTCCGATCTATTTTTCAGTAATTATGGTCTAGGAATCATTGCTTTTACGATCATTATCCGGGTTATTCTGTTGCCGCTTAATCATTTCCAAACGAAGAGCACGAAAAAAATGTCGGCTGTTCAACCGCAGATAAAAGCGTTGCAGGCGAAATATGCCTCTAAAGATCGGGAAACGCAAGAACATCTGCAGAAGGAAGTTTCCAAGCTATATGCAGATAACGATGTGAATCCTTATATGGGTTGTTTGCCTGTTTTGGTTCAGATGCCCGTATTGATGGCGTTGTACCAAGCAATCAGCCGGACTGAAATTTTGAAGAGCGGCAGCTTCCTATGGATGAACCTGGGAGAACGCGATCCATTCTTCATTCTTCCGGTAGTGGCCGCAATACTGACGTATGCCACAAGCAAGCTGACGATGATGTCACAGACGGAAGCGAATTCCGCGACAAAATCGATGACGTACACGATGCCAATCATGATTTTGATGATGGGTATCAACTTCCCGAGCGCCTTGTCATTGTACTGGGTAGCAAGTAATGCCTTTTCGGTCGGTCAGACACTGATGCTGAACAACCCATACAAGGCCATCCGCGAGCGCGAACAAGCGGAAGCAGAAATAAAAGCGCGCGAAAAAGCATTGAAGAAAGCCCAAAATCCTAAAAAGAAAAAGAAAAACTAGTTATACTTTGAAGTAGGAAAGGATGACATTCTATTATGGATAAAGTAATTGCGAAAGATACGACCGTTGATAAAGCGATTCGCAAAGGTCTGAATTTGTTGGGCGTAGATAGCCATGAAGCCGATATCGTCGTAATCTCTGAAGGAAAAAAAGGGATTTTTGGATTCGGACAAAAAGAGGCAGTCGTGGAAATCACGCGCAAAGAAATCAGGGATTTTGATGAAGCAGGCGATATCCAGTTAGCTGAGATCGAAGAGACAGTCGAAGATATCGTAGAAGATCTTGAAGAGGATTATCCGGAAACTGCGGAAAAGATATTGGCTGATCAACCTGAAATCGATAAAGTGATTTTTTCCGATGAGTATGAAGAAGCCGAAGATTATGATGAAGAATCCGGCCGCGATGAAGCGATTGCCGCAGTGACCGAGTATCTTACTTCGGTAGCTGAAGCATACGGGGCTCCTGCGATCGTGACGGTCGAAGAGAAGAACAATATGCTGATTTTCCAAATGGAAAGCGAAAAGCCAGGGTTATTGATCGGCAAATACGGAAAAATCGTCAATGCTCTGCAGATATTGGCGCAAGCGCTGGTGCAACGCTATGTGCGTCGCCGCCTGTCCGTAATCGTGAATGTCGGTGACTACCGTGAGCGCAGAGCTGCCGTATTGGAAAGCATCGCCGACCGTACTGCGGAACGCGTCATCAAAACGAGACAGCCCGTGTTCCTTGAGCCGCTGCCTGCTTTTGAAAGAAAACAGATCCATGCGCGCTTGAGCCAGAACAAACGCATCAAAACCCATTCCGAGGGCAAAGAGCCGCATCGTTATTTGGTTGTTGAGATAGCGGACTAATCGAATATCATAAAGCCTTCACCAGGGATCAGCTTGATTCCCGGTGAAGGTTTTTTTATTTGGTTCTTTTTTCCTGAGGGTTGCGGGGAAGATGTCGCAAATTATGGGAAGATGGACTAAACTTAAGGAAATACAAGCAGAAAAGAGGGGAATGGATTATGGAAAAGTTCAAAGCTTTATGGGCCGAAAATATAGATGCGAAAGTGGAGACGACGATCAGAACATTAACAAAAGAGGACTTGCCTGATGGGGAGGTGCTGATCGAAGTGCACTACTCGAGCGTCAACTACAAGGACGGGCTAGCCGGAAGCAATCCGAAAAGCGGGGTCATCCGCAATTATCCCATGATTTTGGGGATCGATCTGAGCGGTGTGGTTGCGGAATCGCTTGATCCAGCTTTCCGAGCGGGCGATAAGGTAATCGTGACTGGCTACGGTTTAGGGGTCAGTCATTTCGGCGGATTTAGCCAATTTGCTCGGGTCCCTGCAGCTTGGGTCGTGCCGTTGCCGGAAGGATTGAGCCTGAGGGAAGCGATGATCATCGGGACGGCCGGCTACACAGCTGCTGAATCGGTGGATGCCTTGGAGCAACAAGACATCCAGCCGCAAAGCGGTGTGGTTTTGGTGACTGGGGCTTCCGGCGGTGTCGGCGGCATAGCGATCGCGATGCTGAAGCGTCTTGGGTATAAGGTCGAAGCCGTGTCCCGGAAGAAAGCGGACTGCATGGATTACCTGAAGGGACTCGGTGCTGAAGCGGTCCTCCATCCCGACGAAGTGGCTCTGGAGAAGAAGCGGCCTTTGGCGCAGCAGCGTTGGGCGGCGGTCATCGATCCGGTCGGTGGCCCGATGCTGCCTGATTTATTGGCGCAGCTGCATTACGGAGGCTGTCTGGCTTTGAGCGGAAATGCCGGCGGAATCGCATTCGACGCGACCGTGCTGCCTTTTATCCTGAGGGGTGTCAAGCTTGTGGGGATCGACTCGGTGAGCCATCCTTACGCTGAGCGCATCAAGCTTTGGGGGCGCATGGCAAACGATCTTAAGCCGGAAAATCTTGATTTGCTGGTCGAACAGGAAATCACGCTGGAAGATTTGCCAGCGGCTTTCGGGAAAATCATGGACGGAAAGATGCATGGGCGTACGTTAGTGAAAGTGAAAAACGGGATATGAGAGACTCAGTTTAATCAATAAACGGCAAGGAACCGGGGCATCATCCGATTCTTTTGTCGTTTTTTTTAAGGGTGTTGTCTAGCTTGTTAACGCTTCATAAAATGCGGAAAACAAACGACTTGTATATACAAGTAAGTATGTTGCATCCAGAAAACGTTTGCATTATAAAGTTGTTCGCGGTAAAATAGAAATGTCAGGAACATGTATATACAAGTTTAGGAGGAGAAAAAATGGTAGATTTCAACAAAGATGCAAAAGACTTGCTGGAGTATATCGGAGGCCCCGATAATATTTCTGCAGTCAGTCACTGTGCCACTCGGATGCGTTTCGTCCTGAATGACCCGGCTGCCGCCAACATCAAGAAGATCGAAGACATACCCGCAGTAAAAGGAACCTTCACCCAAGCAGGACAATTTCAGGTCATTATCGGTAATGAAGTGCCACAATTTTATAACGAGTTTGCGAAGGTATCCGGCAAAGAAGGCGTCTCCAAAGATGAGGCAAAAGCGGCGGCCAAGCAGAATCAGAATGTCGTGCAGCGTGCCATGGCTGTGCTGGCAGAAATCTTTACGCCACTGATTCCGGCCATCGTAGTAGGGGGGCTTATCCTAGGCTTCCGCAACGTGCTTGAAGGAATCAACTTTGCCAACGGCACAATCGTTTCCAATTCGCAGTTCTGGACAGGCGTCAATGATTTCCTTTGGCTGATCGGTGAAGCGATTTTCCACTTCTTGCCAGTCGGCATCACTTGGAGCATCACGAAAAAGATGGGCACTACGCAAATTCTGGGTATCGTTCTCGGTATCACATTGGTATCACCGCAATTATTGAATGCCTATGGTGTTGCCGGTGCGGAAGAGATCCCATTCTGGGACTTCGGTGCTTTCACGATCAACAAAATCGGTTATCAAGCACAAGTCATTCCGGCCATGTTGGCTGGTTTCCTCCTGGCATACTTGGAGATCTGGCTACGTAAATGGGTTCCACAGTACATTTCGATGATTGTTGTTCCGTTGTTGGCCTTGGTTCCTACTGTCATCGTCGCGCATACTGTATTGGGACCAATCGGTTGGACCATCGGACAATGGGTTTCTGAAGTTGTCTATGCGGGATTGACAGGGGACTTCAGATGGTTGTTCGGTCTGTTCTTCGGTACGCTCTATTCGCCGCTCGTCATTACGGGGCTTCACCATATGTCCAATGCCATCGACCTGCAGCTAATCGCCGATTTCGGAGGCACGAACCTGTGGCCGATGATTGCCCTTTCAAATATCGCGCAAGGCTCGGCAGTAATGGCGATCATCTTCCTGCACAGAGGGAATGAGAAAGAGGAACAGGTTTCTATCCCGGCCGCTATTTCCTGTTACTTGGGCGTAACTGAGCCGGCTATGTTCGGTATTAACATCAAATACATCTATCCGTTCGTTGCAGCCATGATTGGATCCGGTATCGCCGGTTTGGTGGCTACAACTTTCAACGTCATGGCGAACAGTATCGGGGTCGGCGGGATTCCTGGTTTCCTCAGCATCCAGACCGATTCGATGGCGATGTTCTTCGTATGTATGGCCATCGCGATCGTTGTGCCGTTCCTGTTGACGATTGTGTTTGATAAGAAACAACTTTTCGCTCCCAAAGGGGATATTGAGGATGCACCGGTTATCCAAACGCAAAAGTAAAAAATGAATTACTGGAGGCAAAAAGCTGTTAGCGAAGCTTTTTGCCTTCAGTCATAGTGAGAAGACAGGGGGAATTTCAATGAAAGACTTTCAAAAAAAAGTGATCTATCAGCTTTATCCAAAATCGTTCAAGGATTCCGACGGCAACGGCATCGGTGACATCCAGGGGATCATCAGTAAAGTTCCTTATTTGGCGGAGTTGGGCATCGATATGATCTGGATGAATCCAATCTTCGTATCTCCGCAAATGGACAACGGGTATGACATCACTGATTATTATGCCATCGATCCTGTTTTCGGTACGATGGCAGATTTTGAAGAACTGATCTGGAAGCTCAAGCAGCACGGCATCGAAATCATGTTCGACATGGTGTTCAACCATACGTCGACTACTCATGAGTGGTTCCAGAAAGCATTGTCCGGGGACAAAGAGTACCAAGATTATTACATCATCCGCGATCCGAAAGCAGACGGCAGCCTTCCGACGAATTGGGGTTCGAAATTCGGCGGGGAAGCATGGGCGCCATTTGGGGACACCGGTAAGTACTATCTGCATCTGTTTGATGTCACGCAAGCAGATCTGAACTGGCGCAATCCGAAAGTGCGCCAGGAACTGCAGCAAGTCGTCAATTTCTGGTTGGAAAAGGGCATCAAGGGTTTCCGTTTCGATGTTTTGAACCTCATCGGCAAGGATGTCGCGTTGGTTGACAGTCAAGGGAGCAACGAAAAGAGCCTCTACACGGACCGACCGATCGTACATGAATATATCCACGCGCTGAATCAGGCATCGTTCGGTACGCTGGAGGACATCATCACGGTCGGCGAGATGTCTTCGACCACAGTCGAGAACGGGATCCTTTATTCGAATCCGGACAGGAGCGAATTGTCGATGATTTTCAGCTTCCACCATCTGAAGGTCGACTACAAGGATGGTGAAAAATGGACGGATCATCCGTTCAATTTTCTTGAATTGAAGCGGATTTTGAATGAATGGCAGGCTGGAATGTCTGATGGGAACGGCTGGAATGCACTGTTCTGGAACAATCATGATCAGCCGCGCGCCAATAGCCGCTTCGGCGATCCGATCCGATATCCTTTTGAAACAGCTTCTATGCTGGCGCAAACGATCCATCTGCTGCGGGGCACGCCTTACATCTATCAAGGCGAGGAAATTGGCATGACGAATCCGGATTATGACGATATCAGCGTTTATCGGGATATCGAGTCGCACAATGCCTACCGTGATCTGAAACTTGCCGGATTGACGCACCTGGAGGCCATGCGCATCATCAAACAAAAATCCCGCGACAATAGCCGGACGCCGATGCAATGGGACAGCAGTTTGCACTCCGGCTTTACGACCGGTGAACCATGGCTGCAGGTGGCGGCCAATTATCCGGAAGTTAACGTCGAGAAGGAGCTCGCTGAGGGCAAAATTTTCCGTTACTATCAAGCGCTGATCCGTATCCGCAAAGAGCATGCAGTCATTTCGGACGGTTCCTACGAGGGGATCCTGTTGGACGATCCCGAAGTGTTTGCCTACATTCGGGAGAATGAAGTGGAAAAAGTGCTTGTCCTGAACCATTTCTATGCCGGGGAGTACACAATCGCCGTACCGGAAGAATGGGCAAGTACGGCCAGCAGTTTCCTGGTCGGCAACTACGGGGAGAGGCAGCTTGCGCCGTCCTTCACGCTGCAGCCCTACGAAACCATCGCTTTCAGGATAACCAAATAAACAGCAAGAAAAAGGAGATTCCTCATAAGCGGAATCTCCTTTTTTTTGCCTGTGTGGTGTTGCAAAAGCGGTAGTTTAGGAAAGTGTCCGCTTTTCGCCGTCAAGATCGATGATCGGTTGGATGTCCTGCACATATTCAAGGGTTCCCATATAGCTGCCGTCGTCATCCCTGACGGCGCGGTAGGTGACCAGGATGAATTTGCCCATCGCGTGGAACCACATCGATTCGCTTTCTTTCGCACCTGATTTTAGGTCGGCGAGCAGTTTCGTGACGATTGGCAGGCTCTTCGGTGGATGGCAGTTCATGACGTCGCGGCCGATCGCGCTGCTGGTGCGCTTGAAAAATTTTTCTTCGCCGTTGTCATTGTAGTAGCGCACGATATTGTTCGCATCGACAAAAGTCAATTCCAAAGGGATGTTGTTCAGCATCTTTTCCAATTGATGCGTCGTCAGATGCCCGGTTTGGAAAGTGATGTAAGGATTTGTTTCCGTCTGCTGTGTTTCATGTGAAACATCCTCGGGGATAGAACGTTCCGGCACCCATTTTGTTTCCGGTTTGACGATGCAGTAGCCGATTTCTTCGGACTCCTTGGCGATCTGCAGCCAGTGGTCCTCGTTAAAGATATCGATAATCATCGGCAGGAGGATGTCTTCTTCCTTCGTGATCATTTCCGTCATTTCGTATTTCAGGTCGGAGAAAGCTTTGGGGATCGCGTCAAAATCCTCTTTTTGCAATAGGGCTTTGAAGTTTTTATACATGGCGCGGATATCGTCATCGACACCCCACATGACTTTTGGCGGAGCTGTGATGCCTTTGTTCTCCATGATCGGGAAGAGGGCATATTCTTTGCGGGCATAATGCTTATCGAATTCGCCGAGCAGCGCCAATTGTTTCTGGATGCCTTCCTTCAGGCTCGGTTCCTTTGTTTCAAGGTAAACGGCCAATAATTTGCTGATTTTTTCCAACGTGTTTTCGATGGCCAAGTTTTCGAGTTTCAAAACTTGGATCGGATGCCCGGCATGCTGCTGTTCCGCTGAAGTGGTATAGACCGCTTCGATTGATCCGCCGAAGAGCGAAGCATGCACGTTGCAGAGGCGTTGGATATCTTCGGCGTCTATCCCTTTGCCCATCAGGCCTTGCTCCATGACAGAAATCTCATAGGCGCTGACGCCTGTGAAATGCTTCTTGAAGTCGGCTTGCACCTCATCCCAATCCTCGCCATTATGCAAGCGCAGAATGAGGCTCTGCAGAATGTCCTGGCGCTCCTGGAATTCCGTTGAACCCATACGGGCAATTCCACCGGTTGGAGCGGCGGATTCTTCCGGTTCGCTTGGAGCAACTGCTAACGACGCCAATTCCTTCACGCTGAACCCGTTTTTTGCCAGCATTTCGACGAATGTAGCCTCCGGTACATCGTTGCGTTTGAGGGCCTTCCCGATGGTCATGATCCGGCCGGCAGTATTCAGCATCTTGTCGCTGCGCAATGGTTCGAAGCCTAGGCTGATGATGACTTCCCTGATTTCAGGGTACTGCTTCACCAGGCTGGAGACGGTATCGTTCAAACTGATTTCCTTCATAAATTTTCCACCTCTATTTAAATTTGTGAAATATTTCTTTTGGTTTCGTGCTGGCTTCATTATACTTGAAAGGAGCTGCTTAGTGCCACAGCATTCGTGCGTTGTAGCGATAGTTAGGGTAATGCCTTAGTAAGCGGTTGTGATATAATGAAGGCAACTAAGGCAGAAGGTGGGACAAAAAAGATGATAAAGAAAGTTTCGAATCTGATGGTAGCGTTGTTGGTGCCCTTATTAGCTTCTTGCAGTCTCTTTGGAGGATCGGCTACCGATTCGTCAGCTGATTCTTCGGCTATCAGTAGTGTGTCTTCTTCCGTATCCAGTTCAACAGATAGCAGCTCGGCTTCCTCGGAACCTGCAGACGCAATGACAATCGAGGCTTATTATCCATTCAGCGCATCCATATTTACAAAATATTTGGGTGAAGGGAATGAGTATGCTTCCTTCACTGTCTATCCGCAATATATCGAAGGCAACCGGATGCAGATCACTTCCAATAATGGAGGCACTCAGATTGTGACGGTATTGGAACTCGCTGACGGTGAACTCAGGGAAGTGTTCACGCGTCCTGAAACCTACTTCAGGGAAAATATGCTGGAAAAAACAGCAAGCGGTGATGCGGCAAACCAGTTGGACATTCTGTTGAAGGAGCCTTTGGAAGTCGGGAACAGTTGGGTGAATGCGAGCGGAATCCCTTCCGAAATCACGAATCTGACTGCCCAGATCGAAACGCCGATGGGCAATTTCGAAGCTCTTGAAGTGACGACAACTTATGAAGCCTCCACTACCAAGGATTACTACGTAAAGGATATGGGCTTGGTGAAACGGGTCACGGATCTTGGGGATGATATGATTGTTTCTTCCAGTCTGGAAGCCCGCAACGAGAATGTTCCGGAAACGCAACAGTTGCGCGTCTTTTATCCGGACAGTGAGCTGATGGGACTGAATGCAACAAGTGTTGCCTTATCCTATGGGACCAATGAGGTTACCCGAACCATTCTGGCGGAAGCGCTGAAGAACGTACCGGATGCGCCAGGGGGAAGTCTGATCGGACCGAATGTCTCCATCAACAGCTTGTCCTTGAGTGATGATGGGCGTGTCTATGTGGACTTCTCGCATGAATTCGTTTCTGAGATGAATGCCGGGACATCGGCGGAATCGCTGATTTTGCAGGGAGTCGTCAATACGATTGGGGAATATTACGGTGTCCAGGAAGTTTACCTAACCGTAGCGGGAAACCCATATGAATCAGGTCATATCCTGATGGCCGAGGGTGCCTATTTCACCGTTGATTATACGAATGTCAATGAGTGATCAGCTCTTACATAAGCAAAAAAGATGAAGCCGGCAAGGCTTCATCTTTTTTGCTTATAAACTATGTTTTCTGCGGGCGAATTCGACGAATCGGAAGCGGTCCAAACGATGGCGCGACTCTGTGTACTGGAACAGACGTGTGTCTTCCAGATAGACTTCACTTTTGACGACGACGACATGCGTGTCATCCTTCAGATTCATCAGCTTGTGATCTTCCCGTGTCGCTGGCTCCACAACAAATTCTTTTTTTGCATAAGCGATATTCAGGCCCAATTCATTTTCCAAATACGCATAGATGGAATTTTCGGCAACATCGGAAGGGATTTGTTCGATAATATCATTGAAGAGGTAGTCCTTGTCCATGATGACGACTTCTCCGGCAATCTTGCGTAGCCGGATAAGGGAGATCACTTTTCGATTGGGATCGACTTTCAGATCTTCGGCAAGAAAATCCGGAATGGTCTCGAGCTTATTCTTGATGACGATTGTTTCATTCGGGATTTGTTGGGAATCCTGAAGCTCTTTGAAACTGATTAATCCTGAAACTGGGAAATTGAACCGTCTGATGTCCAGAACAATCGATCCTTTGCCTTGCTTCTTCTGGATATATCCACCTTCCAGCAACAGCGCCAAAGCCTTTCTGATTGTTTCCCGTGAAACATGATAATGCTCCGAAAGGGTCTTTTCACTGGGCAACAAAGATCCGGTTGCGAATTCTGCATGCTCAATTTTTTTTCTCAAATCCATATAGATATCGAAGAATTTATTCATGATCATCACTCCTTCTGTAAGTGGATGGGTTTGTTGGAAATAAAATAAATAAGTTGAAAAAATCATATTTAATAATATTATTCCATTTTATTCTATAGGATAAAAACAGAAATAAAAAGGAAATCAGTAATTTTTTAGTTTGAAAGGGTTTGCGTATCATCATTTTATCATATTATTGCCATTCACAGTGGGGAAGAGTTGATTTTTGAATAAAAAAACAGGTATTTTTTAATAAAAAAGGCGGGCATCGGTTTTCCTGATTGAAATAAAAATAGATTATTTCCGAACGAAAACGCCATTTGTTCCCAAAAACGTTTGGAATAATGAAAGATAATGTGCTATATTAAAAATGAAAAATTGATAATGGGGGAAAAATGGATGAATACGGTTGTTTCTGTCGTAATGGGTAGTACTTCTGACTGGGAAACTATGAAAGAAGCTTGCTTGATACTGGATGAATTCGGCATCGCTTATGAAAAAAAGGTCGTTTCGGCTCACCGGACACCGGATCTGATGTTCACTTTTGCGGAACAAGCGCGGGCTGCGGGAACGAAAGTCATCATTGCCGGCGCAGGCGGCGCAGCGCACCTTCCTGGTATGATCGCTGCGAAAACGACGCTTCCGGTCATCGGAGTTCCGGTCCAATCGCGCGCATTGAGCGGTATGGATTCTTTGTTGTCTATCGTCCAGATGCCCGGCGGTGTTCCGGTTGCGACGGTAGCCATCGGCAAAGCAGGGGCAATCAATGCCGGCCTGCTGGCGGTACAGATTCTTTCAATCGAAAATCAGGATTTAGCCGATCAATTGGAAAAGAGACGGGAAGCTTTAAAACAAAAAGTATTGGAAAGCAGTGAAGACCTTGTATAAAGTACTGAAACCAAATGACGTGATCGGTATCATCGGCGGGGGACAATTAGGGCGTATGCTGGCGCAGTCCGCAAAGCGGATGGGATTCACCGTTGGGATTTTGGATCCGGGAGAAAATTGCCCGGCTGCCCAAGTAGCGGATTGGCACATCCAGGCGGCATACGCTGATGCGGTAGCATTGCGTGAACTAGCCGAAAAATCCGATGTCGTGACATTCGAATTTGAGAATATCGATGCGGCAGCCCTGCAGGAAGTGGAAACACTGTCCAGCATTCCGCAAGGCAGCGGAATTTTGACTATTACACAGGACCGCATCAAGGAGAAGGAATTTCTTCAATCCGCAGGGGTATCGATCGCGCAATTTGCGGTAGTGGAAAATGCGGAACAACTGGATGCGGCCATCGCTAAAATTGGCTATCCGAGTGTTTTAAAAACGACTCGTTTCGGGTATGATGGTAAGGGACAGGTTGTCCTGAAATCGGAAGCCGACATAGAGGAAGCCACGAAATTAGCGGCGGACAGCATCTGCGTTCTAGAGGCATGGGTTCCGTTCACCAAAGAGCTTTCTGTCATGATCGTACGCAACAAAAAAGGCGAAGCTACGGTATTTCCGGTTTCCGAAAATATCCACATCAATAATATTCTGCACGAATCGATTGTGCCGGCCCGCGTGACATCTGCGGTAGCCGAAAAAGCCAACAAGGCGGCCCATCAGATTGCCGATGCGCTGCAGTTGGTGGGTACGCTGGGAATCGAAATGTTCCTGGCAGCGGATGACACGATCTTCATCAATGAGTTGGCACCGCGTCCGCATAATTCGGGCCATTATACAATCGAAGCAATGAATGTTTCTCAATTTGATGCCCATATCCAAGCAGTCGCCGGATTGCCGATGCCGACAGCACGGCAATTGTCGCCTGCCATCATGGTCAATATTCTGGGACAGCATATGGAAGGCACAATCGCGCTGCGGGAAGAAAAAGCGGATTGGTTTTTCCATTACTACGGCAAAGCAGAATCACGCACAGACAGAAAAATGGGACATATCACCATTTTGACGGATGATCAAGAAGCAACCTTAACAGAAATAGACAACACCCGAATCTGGAACGGAGGAACAATTTAAAATGATTACACGTTATACACGCCCTGAGATGGCTGAAGTTTGGTCCGAATACAATCGTTACAAATGCTGGTTGGAGGTTGAAATCCTTGCTGATGAAGCTTGGGCTGCCCTAGGCGAAATCCCTGCTGAAGACGTTGCTAAAATCCGCGCGAATGCAACTTTTGATATCGATCGTATCCTTGAAATCGAAAAAGAGACAAGACATGACGTAGTGGCGTTCACACGCGCCGTTTCCGAATCTTTGGGAGAAGAAAGAAAATGGGTCCACTATGGCCTTACGAGTACTGATGTGGTCGATACTGCCTACGGTTACCAATTGAAACAAGCCAACGATATCCTACGCAAGGATCTGCAGAATATGTTGGAAATCATCGGCGAAAAAGCGAAAGAACACAAAAAGACTGTCTGTATGGGCCGTACGCACGGTGTACATGCGGAACCTACGACATTCGGACTAAAGCTTGCTACGATGTATTCGGAAATGAAACGCAATATCGAGCGTTTTGAACATGCCGCTAAAGGTGTTGAAGCCGGAAAAATCAGCGGGGCTGTCGGGACTTTTGCAAACATCCCGCCGTTCGTGGAGGAGTACGTCTGCGAAAAATTGGGCACAAGACCGCAAGAAATTTCGACGCAGGTTCTGCCGCGCGATCTGCATGCCGAATACATGGCAACGATCGCTCTGATTGCGACAAGCATCGAACGCTTCGCTACTGAAATCCGCGGACTGCAGAAATCAGAAACCCGTGAAGTGGAAGAATTCTTCGCGAAGGGCCAAAAAGGTTCTTCAGCTATGCCGCACAAACGCAATCCAATCGGTTCCGAAAATATGGTTGGCCTTGCCCGTGTCATCCGCGGCTACATGGTCACTGCTTACGAGAATGTGGGTTTATGGCATGAACGCGACATTTCCCACTCTTCAGCAGAACGGATCATCCTACCGGACGCAACGACATTGTTGAACTACCAACTGAATCGTTTTGCGAACATCATCAAGAACTTGACCGTGTTCCCTGAAAATATGCTCCGCAATATGAATGCGACTTTCGGCTTGATCTATAGCCAACGCGTTCTGTTGAAATTAATCGACAAAGGCATGAGCCGTGAAGAAGCTTATGACTTGGTACAGCCGAAGACTGCCCTTTCATGGGATAATCAGACCGATTTTCGTCCATTGGTGGAAGCGGATGAAGTCATTATGGCAAAATTAACGAAAGAAGACATCGCTGATGCCTTCAACTATAACTATCACTTGAGTCACGTCGACGAAGTATTCGAAAGACTTGGTTTAGGCGACTGATGGAAAGGCTGGGACTACGGTTCCGGCCTTTTTCTGTACACAAGATGCCTTGAAATCAGTGAAAAAAAACCAGAATTTATTTCAATTTTCATGAAAATTCCATTGACAAGCGGGTGGCAGATGATACAATATAAACGAATGAATTAGGCGTTTATACAAATTAATGTTCGGATTTAGAAAGGGACGGGAACGATGGAAAGAAAAGAATTGCTTTATACTGGGAAAGCTAAAAAGATGTACGCCACAGATCAGGAGAATGTCCTTTGGGCAGAATACCTAAATCAGGCTACCGCATTAAACGGCGTAAAGAAGGACACTATCGAGGGCAAAGGCAGACTCAACAACCAGATCACCGGCCGCATCTTCGAGTATCTGGCTGAAAAGGGAATCGCAAGCCATTACATCCAAGAACTGTCAGAAACCGAACAATCAGTAAAAAGAGTCAATATGTTCCCATTGGAAGTGGTTGTCCGTAATGTATCCGCTGGAAGCTTCGCGAAACGTTTCGGCATGGAGGAAGGCATCGACTTGCCGTTCCCTGTTTTGGAGTTCTATTACAAAGACGATGCTCTCAATGATCCTTTCATCAATGATGCCCATGTACAAGTTCTGGGAGCAGCAACTGAAGAAGAAGTTGCAGAAATCAAGCAACAAGCGCTGAAGATCAATGCAGCCTTGATTGAAATGTTCAAGGCAATCGGTATTCGCTTGATCGATTTCAAAATCGAATTCGGCAAGACAGCTGAGGGAGAAATCATCCTGGCTGATGAAATTTCACCGGATACCTGCCGCCTTTGGGATATCGAAACGAACGAGCACTTGGACAAAGACATCTACCGCCGTGACTTGGGAGATCTGATCCCGGTCTATGTGGAAGTGCTGGACCGCCTGAACAAAATGTAAGCCATCCGAATGCAACCAACGAATAAAAAAAAAATAAAAAAACAAAAGCGAGGAATTTGGACATGTATAAAGTAACCGTGTATGTAACGTATAAAGACTCAGTATTGGATCCGCAAGGGGAAGCCGTGAAGGGTGCCGTCCACCGTATGGGCTACCCAACAATCGAAGATATCCGCATTGGAAAATATTTTGAAATCCAAGTATCCAAAGATGAAGAGAACGTTGAGCAAGTCATCGAAGAAATTTGCGACAAGTTGCTTGCTAACGTGGTTATGGAAACTTACCGTTACGAAATTCAGGAGGTTGAAGCTTAATGAAATTCGCTGTCATCGTTTTTCCTGGATCTAACTGTGATTTAGATATGTATGCAGCCATTAAAGATATTCTTGGAGAAGATGCAGAGTATGTGCAACATTATGAAACAAGTCTAGAAGGTTTCGATGCTGTCTTATTGCCCGGCGGATTCACATATGGCGATTACTTGCGTACAGGTGCGATTGCCCGCTTTTCGAACATCATGAGTGAAGTAGTCCGTTTCGCTGAAGAAGGCAAGCCTGTTTTCGGCACTTGCAACGGATTCCAAATTTTGGCTGAAGCTGGCTTATTGCCAGGTGCTTTGCGCCGCAATGACACATTGAAGTTCGTCTGTAAACCACAGGATCTGAAAGTCGTGAATGCCGATACGCAATTCACTTCCCTCTATAAAGAAGGCGAAATCATCTCTGTTCCGATCGCGCATGGTGAAGGAAATTACTTCTGCGATGCAGAGACTTTGGCTGATCTGAAAGCCAACAACCAAATCGTATTCACTTATGCCAACGGCAACCCGAATGGGAGCATCGAAGACATCGCCGGCATCATCAACAAAAAAGGCAACGTCCTCGGCATGATGCCTCACCCGGAGCGTGCTGTCGAAGCTTTGCTGGGATCTGCGGACGGCCTGCGCCTGTTCCAATCCATGGTTGAAAATTATAAGAAGGAGCTGAACAAATAATGGCATTTTTAGAACCAACGCCAGAACAAGTAAAAGAATCCAAAATTTATCGTGAATGGGGTCTGACAGACGAAGAGTACGGCACAATCTGCGATAAAATTTTGCATCGTTTGCCGAATTATACTGAAGCTGGTCTGTTTGCCGTTATGTGGAGCGAACACTGTTCTTATAAAAATTCAAAACCAGTCCTGAGAAAATTCCCTACTACCGGCCCGCAAGTTTTGCAAGGACCTGGTGAAGGCGCTGGTATCGTGGATATCGGCGACGGCCAAGCTGTCGTTTTCAAAGCGGAAAGCCACAACCACCCATCAGCTATCGAGCCTTATGAAGGCGCTGCTACCGGTGTCGGCGGAATCATCCGTGACATCTTCAGCATGGGCGCACGCCCGATTGCGATTCTGGACTCTTTGCGTTTCGGCGAATTGGACAATGAGCGCACGAAACACATCTTCGAAGAAGTCGTTGCTGGTATCAGCGGTTACGGCAACTGTATCGGTATTCCGACTGTTGGCGGCGAAACGGTCTTCGACCCTTGCTACAAAGGAAACCCGTTAGTCAACGCAATGTGCGTCGGCTTGATCGATCAAAAAGATATGCAAAAAGGTCAAGCTGCCGGAGTCGGCAACTCGATTATGTACGTAGGTGCAAAAACTGGCCGCGATGGTATCCATGGCGCTACTTTCGCTTCCGAAGAATTCAAGGAAGAGGAAGAAGCGCAACGTTCGGCTGTCCAAGTAGGTGATCCGTTCATGGAAAAACTGTTGATGGAAGCTTGTTTGGAATGCATTTATGACTACTCCGACGCTTTGATCGGTATCCAGGACATGGGTGCTGCCGGTTTGGTCTCTTCCAGCTCAGAAATGGCTTCAAAGGCAGGCAGCGGCTTGCTGTTGAACCTTGATGATGTTCCGCAGCGCGAAACAGAAATGACACCTTACGAAATGATGCTTTCCGAGTCGCAGGAGCGTATGCTGTTGTGCATCAAGAAGGGCGAAGAGCAACGCATCGTCGACCTGTTCAAAAAATATGAATTGGATGCAGTCGTGATCGGTGAAGTTACCGATGATGGCATGTACCGTCTGTCCCATGCTGGCAAAGTGGTGGCTGAACTTCCGGTTGATGCTTTGGCTGAGGATGCACCGGTCTACTACAAACCGACTGCAGTACCTGCCCGCATTGCTGCATTCGCAGCTATGGAAGACTACAAACCTGTCTTCACATCAGCGCAGGATACATTAGTGGCTTTATTGCAACAAGCGACGTTGGCTTCCAAGAAGAGCGTCTATGACACATACGATTCCATGGTCCGCACCAGCACTGTCGTAGGGCCAGGAAGCGATGCTGCAGTCGTCCGCGTCCGCGGCACGAAAAAAGCGATCGCAATGACAACGGACTGCAACGGCCGTTACCTGTATCTGAATCCGGAAATCGGCGGACAGATCGCTGTCGCTGAAGCTGCCCGCAATATCGTTGCCAGCGGCGGAAAACCATTGGCGATCACAGACTGCTTGAACTACGGAAACCCTGATAAACCAGAAATTTTCTGGGAATTGAGCACTTCCGCGGACGGCATCTCTGAAGCTTGCCGCCAATTGGATACACCTGTCATCTCAGGGAACGTTTCCCTTTACAACGAAACAGACGGCGTGGCCGTTTATCCGACACCGATGATCGGTATGGTCGGCTTGATCGAGGATCTTGCGCACATCACAACGCAAGCCTTCAAGACTGCCGGCGACCGCATTGTCCTGATCGGCGCTACAAAAGCGGACTTCAACGGGTCCGAACTGCAAAAAATGGAATTGGGCAAAATCGAAGGGAAACTGATGGACTTTGACTTGGCTGTCGAAAAAGAAAACCAAGCGAACGTCCTGAAAGCAATCAAAGCTGGTCTGATCGCAAGCGCGCATGACTTATCAGAAGGCGGCTTGGCTGTCGGCTTGATGGAGAGCGTCTTTGACACTGGCCTAGGTTTTGATGTAACGATTGATATGGATAAAACGTTGTTGTTCAGCGAAACGCAATCACGCTTCATCCTGACCGTGAAACCTGAAAATGTTGCTGCTGTGGAAGCGATCTTCGGATCAGCTGCTGCACAAATCGGAACCGTGACTGCTGACGCTGTCGCAAAAATCGCTGCCGCGAATGAAACAATCACTTTGGATGTTAAAGAAGTACAAACGAAATGGGAGGAGGCTATTCCATGCTTGCTGAAACAAAAAGCTTAAACGAAGAATGTGGCGTATTCGGCATTTGGGGAGACGATAATGCCAGCCAGTTGACTTACTTCGGTTTGCACAGCTTGCAGCACCGCGGACAAGAGGGTGCAGGGATAGTTTCATGTGATGAAGGAAAACTGTTGGTTCACCGCAATCTGGGACTGATCAGCGAAGTCTTCAAGGACGAGAATGATCTGCAACGGTTGACCGGTAACCGTGCCATCGGGCATGTGCGTTACTCCACTTCCGGCCAGAACAGCATCGAAAATGTGCAGCCGTTTTTATACCATTTCTATGATATGGACATCGCTATTTGCCACAACGGCAACTTGGTGAATGCCAAATCATTGCGCCGCAATCTTGAGGAAAATGGCGCCATCTTCCACTCGACTTCGGACACGGAAGTTCTGATGCATCTGATCAGACGCAGCCAGAAAGACAGCCTGATCGAAAAGATCAAAGAGAGCTTGAATCAGGTCAAAGGCGGCTTCACTTATATCCTTTTGACTGAAGAAAAAATGTTCGGTGCCGTCGATCCGAATTCATTCCGTCCGCTTGTCATTGGCCAATTGCCGAATGGCGCGTATGTGATGGCCAGCGAAACGTGCGCCATCGATACAATCGGCGCTGATTTTGTCCGCAACGTCAATGCCGGCGAACTGGCGATCATTGACGACAACGGCTTGACGATCGAAAAATATACCGATGACACAACCATCTCCATCGCTGCGATGGAGTATATCTACTTCGCGCGTCCGGATTCCAATATTGCCGGCGTGAACGTGCATACTGCGCGCAAACGGATGGGAACGCGTTTGGCCATCGAAGCACCTGCAGTGACTGCCGATATCGTCATCGGTGTGCCAAACTCTTCCCTGTCCGCGGCGAGCGGATTCGCGGAAGAAAGCGGAACGCCTTATGAGATGGGTCTGATCAAGAACCAATATGTCGGACGTACGTTCATCCAACCAACGCAAGAGCTGCGCGAATTGGGAGTGAAAATGAAGTTATCCGCCGTAAAAGGGGTTGTCCATGGCAAGAGCGTCGTCATGGTGGATGATTCCATTGTGCGCGGGACGACCAGCAAACGCATCGTGACTTTGTTGAAAGAAGCAGGAGCGAAAGAAGTGCATGTCCGCATCTCTTCGCCACCTTTGATCTACCCAAGTTTTTACGGCATCGACATCAGCAAGTCAGCTGAACTGATCGCTGCTAAAATGACCGTCGATGAAATCTGCGCGTATATCGGTGCGGACAGCTTGGCTTTCCTTAGCCAAGAGGGTCTGATCGATTCAATCGGGTTGAAATTTGATATGCCGTATTCAGGCTTGTGTATGGACAGCTTTAACGGGGTCTATCCGACTGGGCTTTATGACTATGAAGCGGATTACGTGAACAATATGACAGCTATTCAAAAAGAGAATCTAAAGGGAGGACAAGTTTGATGGAAAACGCATATGCAAAAGCGGGTGTGGATGTCACAGCCGGTTATGAAACAGTAAGCCGCATTAAGAAACACATCGACCGCACGAAACGTCCAGGCGTTTTTGGCGAAGTCGGCGGATTCGGCGGAAACTTTGACCTTTCTGAATTGAACTACAAAAAACCTGTGCTTGTATCGGGTACGGATGGTGTCGGCACGAAGCTGATGCTGGCCATCGAAGCCGGAAAATTCGATACTATCGGGATCGATTGTGTCGCAATGTGCGTCAACGATGTCGTAGCGCAAGGTGCAGAACCTCTTTATTTCTTGGATTATGTAGCTGTCGGCAAAAACCGTCCGGAAAAATTGGAGCAGATCGTAGCTGGCGTAGCTGAAGGCTGCGTCCAAGCCGGGGCTGCCCTGATCGGCGGAGAAACAGCTGAAATGCCCGATATGTACGATCCGGAAGATTTCGATCTGGCTGGATTTACGGTAGGAATTGCGGAAAAAGATGCTTTGTTGACACCTGCCTTGATCAAAGAAGGCGATGTGTTGGTTGGGCTGCCTTCATCAGGCATCCATTCGAACGGCTACTCCTTGGTGCGCAAAATCTTCTTCAAGGACAATGACTACAAATTGACAGACAAGGTTGAAGGAATCGAAGACCAAGAATTGGGCGACGTTTTATTGACGCCTACAAGAATCTACGTGAATGCCCTGTTGCCGTTGATCAAAAAACAACTGCTGCATGGCGTTGCCCACATCACAGGCGGCGGCTTCGTCGAAAACGTGCCGCGCATGCTTCCTGAGAACGTCCAAGCGGAAATCAAATTAGGTAGCTGGCCTGTCTTGCCGATCTTCCAAGTGATGGAAAGAATCGGCAACATCCCGGCTCTTGAAATGTACGAAATCTTCAACATGGGCATCGGCATGGTGCTGGCAATCGCTCCCGAAAACTTGACGGAAGTGCTCGGCGTTCTGACCGAGAACGATGAAAAAGCCTACGTAATCGGATCTGTGGCTGCAAAAACATCAGAAAAAGAGGTTATCCTGAAAGAGGCTCAAGCATGAGGATAGCTGTCTTTGCTTCAGGAAACGGCTCGAATTTTCAAGCCATCGCCGAAGCCATCGCGTCAGGCGAAGTGGATGCGACGATCGCTTTCCTGTTCTGCGACAAGCCGAACGCCTATGCGATCGAGCGCGCCAAACAATACAATATCCCGGTGATCTCCTTTACGCCGAAAGGCTTCGAGGATCGGGTCGCCTACGAAAATGAAATTTTGAAGCATCTGGCTGAAGAAAAGGTCGACTTGGTCGTACTGGCCGGCTACATGCGGATCGTCGGACCGACTTTGTTGAAGGCCTACGCCGACCGCATCGTCAACATCCACCCGTCCTTGCTGCCTGATTTTCCGGGTCGGCATGGCATCCAGGATGCTTTCGAAGCAGGCGTTCCGGAGACAGGCGTCACTGTCCATTTTGTTGATGAAGGAGTCGATACCGGCCCAATTATCGCGCAAGAAAAAGTGGCGATCCTTTCGGAGGACACTCTGGAGACTTTGGAGACCCGCATCCATCAAGTGGAGCACCGGATCTTCCCGCAAGTGATCCAGCAACTGGCACAAAAGAATAAAGGCTAACAAAATGGATGAGGACTCCGCGATTGCGGAAGTCCTTCCTTTTGTTAGAACCACATGAATCCATCATAAATTTAAGGAGTGACACACAGTGACAAGAGCATTGATCAGTGTTTCAGATAAAACAGGCGTTGTAGCATTTGCGCAGGCATTAGCAGCAAAAGGAATCGAAATCATCTCAACTGGCGGAACGAAAAAGGCTTTGGAAGAGGCTGGCGTACCGACTATTTCCGTAGAGGATGTAACCGGCTTTCCTGAAATGATGGACGGCCGCGTAAAAACGTTGCACCCACTGATCCATGGCGGACTTTTGGGCAGACGTGATCTTGCGGACCATATGCAAGCCATGAAAGAGCACAATATTGCACCGATTGATTTCGTTGTCGTCAACCTGTACCCATTCAAAGAAACGATCAGCAAAAACGATGTGACCTTGGCTGATGCCATCGAAAACATCGACATCGGCGGCCCAAGCATGCTCCGCAGCGCGGCTAAGAACTATGCAAGCGTGACTGTTTTGACAGATCCGATCGACTATGAAAAAGTCCTTGCCGAATTGGAAGCTGCAGGCGAAACGACTTTCGAGACGCGCCAAGCTTTGGCTGCAAAAGTGTTCCGTCACACAGCCAGCTATGATGCTTTGATTGCGCAATACTTGACCAATGTGGTCGGCGAAACCGAACCTGAAAAATTGACATTGACTTATGATCTGAAGCAGAGCCTGCGTTACGGAGAAAACGGCCACCAAACCGCGACTTTCTACCAAGAACCGCTTGCTGTGCCGTTCTCGATCGCAAGTGCTGTTCAAATCCACGGAAAAGAATTGTCCTACAACAACATCAAAGATGCTGATGCGGCAATCCGCATCGCCCGCGAATTTGATGAGCCCGCTGTGGTTGCCGTCAAGCATATGAACCCTTGTGGCGTCGGCATCGCTGAAAACATCGACGAAGCCTTCGATCGTTGTTACGCAGCCGACCCTGTTTCCATCTTTGGCGGCATCGTGGTTGCAAACCGTCCCTTGGATGTTGCAACAGCAGAAAAATTGAACAGCATGTTCTTGGAAATCGTCCTTGCACCGAGCTTTTCAGAAGAAGCATTAGCCATCTTATCGAAGAAAAAGAACCTCCGCATCATGACTTTGGATTTCTCTGCAGCAAAAGCCGGCGGAAAAGAATTTGTTTCCGTATTGGGCGGCATGTTGGAGCAGACACAGGACATCAATACAGAAGACGTACCGGCTAACTGGGAAGTCATGACTGACCGTCAACCAACCGAAGATGAAATGAAAGCAATGGATTTTGCCTGGAAAATCGTTAAACACGTGAAGAGCAACGCCATCGTATTGGCAAACAGCAAACAGACAGTCGGCATCGGCGCAGGCCAGATGAACCGTGTCGGATCCGTCAAAATCGCAATCGAGCAAGCTGAAGCGGCCAACGCCATCGAAGGCGCTGTATTAGCGAGTGATGCTTTCTTCCCGATGAACGACAGCGTGGAATATGCTGCCAAACACGGCATCAAAGCAATCGTTCAACCAGGCGGCAGCATCAAGGACCAAGATTCAATCGAAATGGCAAACAAATACGGCATCACGATGCTGAAAACAAGCGTAAGACACTTCAGACATTAAGATGAGATGAAACCCGTTTAGACCCTGAGCACTAAGAGGACAAACGCAAAGCGGGCGCTTTTTGCCCGTGTGCGTTTGTCAGCTTAGGCGGAGGGGTCTGGGTTTCAGAACTCGATTAAGAGACAAAGGATGCACTGTGACCGTTTCCGGTCAAGTGTATCATGTCTCTAAGCGATTGAAATCGCAAGAGCCATGACAAAATCCGTTTAGACCCTGAGCACTAAGAGGGCAAACGCAAAGCGGACGCTTTTTGTCCGTGTGCGGTTGTCAGCTTAGGCACTCAAACGTCACAGTGCGACGTTTGAGGTCGTTAGCATTTTGAGTACTGGCACTAATATCAAGCTTCATATAAAAGGTTGGAGGATCTAACAGATGAAACTTCTTGTAATCGGCAGTGGCGGACGCGAGCATGCCATCGCTAAAAAATTAACTCAAAGCCCGTTGGTGGAGACTGTTTACTGCGCCAAAGGCAACCCAGGGATGGCCCAGGATGGCATCACGTTAGTCGACATTGCGGAAAACGACCATCAAGGATTGGTTCAATTCGTCAAAGACAACAACATTGCTTGGACTTTCGTCGGACCGAAAATCCCGTTGTTTGAAGGGGTTACGGATGCATTTGAAGCGGCTGGACTGAAAGTCTTCGGACCTTCCAAAAAAGCGGCCGACTTGGAATGCTCCAAGCAGTTCGCAAAAGACCTGATGAAGAAATATGGCATCCCGACTGCAGCCTACGAGACATTCGAGGACTATGAAGCAGCGGTTGCTTATGTGGAAGCCAATGGCGTTCCGATCGTCATCAAGGCAGACGGTCTGGCAGCCGGCAAAGGCGTCGTTGTCGCGATGACGATGACGGAGGCTCTGGATGCACTGAACGACATGCTCCTGCAAGGCAAATATGCAGCGGGCAAGCCGAAAGTCGTCATCGAAGAGTATCTTGAAGGGGAAGAATTCTCGTTGTTCGCGCTGGCGAACGGTGCGAAGTATTACTATTCAGGAGTCGCACAGGACCACAAACGCGCCTATGATGGCGACAAAGGCCCTAATACGGGCGGCATGGGCGCTTATTCACCTGTACCGCAAGTATCTGAAGCTATGATTCAAGAAGTGCTGGATACGGTCGTAAAACCGACTGTAGAGGCGATGGTGGCTGAGGGCATCCCATTCAAGGGAGTTGTCTACGCCGGCTTGATGATCACCGCCAAAGGGTTGCGCGTCATCGAATTCAATGCCCGTTTCGGCGATCCGGAAACACAGGTCATCATGAACCAGATGGCTTCCGACTTGGCGCAAGTCATCGATGACATCCTGAACGGAAAAGATCCGATCATCGAAATGTATACCGATCGTTACACGTTGGGTGTCGTTGTTGCCGCTGAAGGTTATCCGGAAGCGCCGATGAAAGATATCCCGTTGCCTGATCTGGATACGGAAAATGCGGACTGCATCGTCTATGCAGCAGGCGTGAAGGCTGGCGAACAAGGTTTGTTGTCCAACGGCGGACGCATCCTGTTGATCGCCGGCCAAGGCGAAACGCTGCAGGACGCGCAGGACAAAGCTTACCGTTATCTGAATGCAAATCCGATTGCGCATACGTTCTATCGTTCCGATATCGGAGCAAAAGCGATTCGTTTTACGGAAAAATAGCAAGTTGAGGGGGAGGCTGCGGTCTCCCTCTTTGTATTTCTTCCCGGGAAAGCTATACTGAATCTAACGGAAATATCCATTTAAGGAGTGATTGATATGGTAAAAACATTGATTCACAGCGGAAAAGTCGGATTGGAAGGTTTGAAATGGGAAGACTGTACGGAACAGCCTGCAGGACCTTCCGAGATAAAAATAAAGGTCAAAGCAGCGGGACTGAATCATCGCGACCTTTTTGCCTTGAGCCAAGTCCATGAGAAGCACCCGGTGGTCATAGGCTCAGATTCTGCCGGCATCGTCGTGGCTGTAGGTGAAGAAGTGACGCGTTTCAAGATCGGCGATGAAGTGATGCTTTATCCCGGAAGCGGTTGGCGCGAGAACAGCGACACAGCCCCGGAAACTTTCACGATCCTCGGGAGTTCCGAGCAGGGCGCGATGGCCGAGGAAATCGTTGTTTCCGAAGAGACTGCTGTCCATAAACCGGCTCATCTGTCTTGGGAAGAAGCAGGCGTCCTGTCCCTGTCCGCGTTGACAGCTTACCGCGCCTTATTCACAAAAGGCGGCGTGTCGGAAGGCATGAAAGTCCTGATTCCAGGCATCGGTGGCGGAGTGGCCAATTATCTGCTGCAATTCGCCAAGGCCGTTGGAGCGACTGTATATGTCACTTCCCGCTCCCAAGAAAAATTGACAAAGGCGCTGCAGCACGGAGCCGACAAAGGCTTGTTGCACGATGAAGATTGGGTGGAAGCGATGGGCGGCGAAAAAGTGGATGTGGTGATCGAGTCGGTTGGAGCAGCCACTTTCGACAAATCGCTGGATGCGGTCCGCAGAGGCGGCACCATTGTGACTTTCGGATCATCGACAGGCGATCTGGTCACCTTCGATCTGCGGAAATTCTTTTACGGACAGTACACGCTGAAAGGTTCGACGATGGGCAGTTTTGAAGAATATGAAGCGATGATCCGTTTTGTTGAGGAACATGAACTCCATCCAGTGGTGGACGCCGTTTATCCTGTAGAGGATTTCAAGGAGGCCTTCATGCGGTTGGAAAATGCCGAACAGACGGGGAAAATCGCCCTGCAGATCGGCTGATCCGTAACAAAAAAATTCCAGTGGGAAAGCAGAACCTCCCCATAACGCTATGCTATACTGAGTATGCTGTTTCAGAAGTTCAGCGCGTAAAATTTTGAGGAGGATTTCCGTGAATATCAGTGAGTTGTTGTTCATCGCATCGATGATTACTTTGATCGTAGGATTTGTGGGTGTGGTGATGATTATTGTGTTGGGTGTGATGGATTTGATGCATATCCATTTGCGCGTCTATGTGAACAGGAAAAAATACATCCGCAACGTAATAATCTTATTGGTCGCCGGAGGTTTATTGAGTGCGGCCTATCTGATGATGAAATGAGAAAACGTCCGTTAAATGCTTGCATTGCGTTCGCATTGCTTGTATAATCGGCTAGAAATCTATTTATAGTAAGCTGAAAAGAATATCCAAAATGAAATGCAGTCAAAGTGCTTTTCCTCCCGCTTGAACGAAGGGGAGGATTGTGCGCTTTTTTTGTACGCTGAAACAACCGAGAAAGGACGATAATGAATGATTATAAATGAATTTGATACCATCGCCGCCATTTCGACGCCGCCTGGGGAAGGGGCCATCGGGATTGTGCGTCTGAGCGGGGATCAAGCGATCCAGATAGCCGATGCCTTATACCGATCCGGGACAAAGCATTTGGCTGACGTCGCCACGCACACCATCAATTACGGTCACCTTTATGATCCGCGCACAGGCGATATGATCGACGAGGTCATGGTTTCCGTCATGCACGGACCGAAGACTTTCACCCGCGAAGATGTCGTGGAAATCAACTGCCACGGCGGTGTCGTGAGCGTCAACCGGATTCTGCAGACGATTCTCCAGAACGGCGCCCGCATGGCCGAGCCAGGGGAATTCACGAAGCGTGCTTTCCTGAACGGCCGGATCGATCTGTCGCAGGCCGAAGCGGTCATGGACTTGATCCGTGCCAAAACCGATCGTGCCATGAATGTGGCTCTGCATCAGTTGGACGGCAAACTGTCCGGCATGATCCGCGATATCCGTCAGATCATCCTGAACACATTGGCTGAGGTAGAAGTGAATATCGACTATCCGGAATACGATGACGTCGAGGAAGTGACGACGAAGTTATTGAAGGAACGAACCATTGAAGTGCGCGGGCACATCCAGCATCTGTTGGATACCGCCAAGCAAGGGAAGATCCTGCGCGAGGGCCTTCAGACAGCCATCATTGGCCGCCCGAACGTAGGGAAATCCAGTTTGCTGAACCGCCTGTTGCGTGAAGAGAAAGCCATCGTTACGGACATCGCCGGCACCACCCGCGATACGATCGAAGAATATGTGAACGTCAGAGGCGTTCCGTTGAAGCTGATCGACACTGCGGGCATCCGCGAAACGGATGACGTCGTGGAAAAAATCGGAGTCGAACGCAGCCGGAAAGCCTTGGCTGAAGCGGATCTGATTCTCCTGTTGATCAACCAGAACGAAGGGCTGACGGAAGAGGACAAACAGCTTCTGGAAGACACGAAAGACATGAACCGCATCATCCTTATGAACAAAATGGATCTGGAAGCGAAGATGACAACCAGTGAGTTGGAACCTTGGAGCGATCCTGAAAGAATCATCGAAACATCGATGCTGAGCGAAACCGGCCTGGACCAACTGGAAAAACAGATTACGAAGATGTTCTTCTCCGGGGAAACCGGCGAGACGGATGCAACCTACGTATCCAACGTCCGCCATATCGCGCTGTTGAATGATGCGATGGATTCGCTGGATGAAGTGCTGAGCGGCATCGAATCAGGCATGCCGATCGATCTCGTCCAGATCGATTTCACCCGTTGCTGGGATCTCCTCGGAGAAATCACCGGCGACAGCGTCCAAGACGAACTCCTCACCCAACTATTTACACAATTCTGTCTTGGAAAATAACAGGATGTGATGATTCGCGTTTAGATACCCGGACGTTGGAGCACCCAGCGAAGTGAACCTCTTTTGTTCACTACGCTGGGTGTGAAACGGGAGCGGTATCTGCGAATCAGAACTCAACTATAAAGGATACGATGAATTGTGTTTAGAGGGTGAGCACTAAGGGGATATTACGAGAACGGCCGTTTTTTGGCCGTGACGTAATGTCAACTTAGGCGGAACCCTCTGCAATTCAGAGTTCAACTAAAATGATAACAACAAATAGATAGCAAAAATGAAAGGAATGGAAAAATGAACAGATTTGAAGCTGGAAGTTTTGATGTGATTGTTGTAGGAGCCGGACATGCTGGATCCGAAGCAGCGCTTGCCGCTGCGCGTATGGGATGCAGCACGATGCTGGTTACGATCGATTTGAACATGGTCGCCTTTATGCCTTGCAATCCATCCATTGGCGGGCCTGCGAAAGGTGTCGTCGTAAGAGAAATTGATGCATTAGGCGGCGAGATGGGACGCAACATCGATAAAACGTATATCCAAATGCGTATGCTGAACACAGGGAAAGGCCCTGCAGTCCAAGCATTGCGCGCACAAGCGGATAAGGATGACTATGCCCATCATATGAAGCATACCATCGAAAAACAGGAGAACCTGCTTTTGAAGCAAGCCATCGTTGAGGAACTGATCGTAGAAGACGGCGAAGTCAAGGGCGTAGTGACGCATACAGGTGCCGTTTACCGTGCTGGGGCTGTCGTCATCACAGCCGGAACCTCTTCCCGAGGAAAAATCATCATCGGGGACTTGGTTTATTCTTCAGGACCGAACAATTCGCAGCCATCCATCAAGTTATCCGAAAATCTGCTTGATCTGGGATTTGAATTGGCGCGCTTCAAGACCGGCACGCCGCCGCGGGTGATGGCTTCGAGCATCGATTATTCCAAAACCGAGGAACAACCCGGTGACGTTGAGCCGAACCATTTCAGCTTCCTTTCCAAAGATGAAGACTATCTGAAAGATCAATTATCCTGCTGGCTGACTTATACGAGTCCGGAAAGCCATGAAATAATCCGCGACAATCTCCACCGGGCGCCGATGTTCACGGGTATCGTGGAAGGCGTAGGTGCGCGTTATTGCCCGTCGATCGAAGACAAAATCGTCCGTTTCAGCGACAAGCCGCGCCATCAGCTCTTCCTTGAGCCTGAAGGCCGCGAAAACGAAGAAGTCTATGTGCAAGGGTTGTCCACCTCATTGCCGGAAGATGTTCAGCTTGATCTGATCCGTTCCGTACCGGGGATGGAAAATGCCCAAATGATGCGGACAGGCTATGCCATCGAATACGATGTCGTAAAACCGCATCAGTTGCGCCTTTCCTTGGAGACAAAATTGGTGAAGAACTTGTTCACTGCCGGCCAAACGAACGGCACATCCGGTTATGAAGAAGCTGCCGGACAAGGCATCGTCGCCGGCATCAATGCCGCTTTGGCTGTACAAGGGAAAGAACCCTTGATCCTGAAACGCAGCGATGGCTACATCGGCGTCATGATCGATGATTTGGTGACCAAAGGAACAATGGAACCTTATCGCTTGTTGACTTCACGCGCCGAGTACCGTCTGTTGCTTCGCCATGACAATGCCGACTTCCGCTTGACCGAAATGAGCCGCGAAATCGGTTTGGTGACGGAAGAACGCTATGAAACATTCCTGGAGAAAAAACAGGCCGTTGAAAAGGAAATCGCCCGCCTTGAAAAAACCCGTCTGAAACCGACTGAAGAACTGCAGGCTTTCCTTACGGAACAAAAATCCGCTCCGCTGAAGGACGGCATTCTGTTTGCCGACCTGCTGAAGCGTCCGGAATTGAAATATGAAGATCTGATCGTTTTTGCGCCGTTTGAAGTAGCCTTACCGAAAGATGTCATCAAGCAAGTGGAAGTGCAGATCAAATATGCAGGCTACATCAAGAAAGCTGCCGAAAAAGTGGATAAACTGAAAAAAATGGAAGAAAAACGCATCCCTGCGAACATCGATTACGATGCAATCAACGGAATCGCGAACGAAGCCAAACAAAATCTGAAGAAGATCCAACCGGAAACAATTGCCCAAGCAAGCCGGATTAGCGGCGTCAACCCAGCCGATATTTCCGTTTTGATGGTCTACGTAACCCAAGGTAAAATCGCTAAAATCGCAGAATAAGAACGGGGCTGTCTCGAGACAGCCTCGTTTTTGCTGTTGTCCGTTAACTTTCTGTGTGAGACTTTCCGTGGTCGAGGGCTCCGCTTTTTTCCTCCGGTGAGCGGAGGCTTCGCCGGAGTTCGGTCCGCATTTTCCGTCATTTTCGAAGAACAAATTATAGTATAATGGAACGTGAACTGAACAAGGAAGGAGAGGCGGGAGGACAGATGCATTACCACCATGAAATCATCGAACCGGATCGGGAACTTCCGGTGTTCTACATTCTCCACAACGAACGGAAGGATTCCAGCGTCCTTGCCCATTGGCACAAATCATTGGAAATCAGCTATACGATGTCCGGAAAAATCAGCGAATTCACCATTACTGGGGCCTTCTACGAAACGAATGCCGACGATATCCTTGTCATCGATTCAATGGAGGGATCAGGGAATGAGAGGTAAGATATGCAGCACTATTTTTACATCAGGGATAACGGCAGGTTTGCTTGCCAGTTGCGGTTCCGGAGAATCGGCGGATCAACAGGATCCAGAACAGCAAGAAAGTGTGCAATCAGCCGATGCCTACGCTGGCGTCGTCAAGACCAGCATCTATGTGAAAGGCTATGAAGGAGGACCGGGCGTGCCGAAGCTCATCATCGAGCTGGAGGATGCGGTCGATAGTGTCGATCCGAGTGGCTGGCAGGTCATGACGGCCGGGGCGGAACGCACGGTGACGGACGTCTACACTGCCGATGAAAACGGGAACCCGCAGGAAAACTCAAACTTCATCGCAATCGATATGGGAACCAGTTTCAATGATGAAACCTTCAGCGTGGTCGGATCCCCGTTCACCTACAATACAATGACATCGATGAATGAATGGTCCCCAGTTTATGAGGTCGTAATCGCTGCGCCTTCGATCACGATCGACGATGGGTTCTACTCTTTGAGCATCACTGAGGATGCCGTGAACAACCGCATCTCCCCGGATACCGATTTGTTCACCGCCAGAGGGTCCTTCACCGGCACTTATGCGAATCCGATGACGGATCTAGAAGAAGAATTGACGCTTTCGACAGCTGCTTATGAGCCGGAAGGACTTGCCGAAGGGGAAGCGAATCCGTTGGTCATCTGGCTGCACGGTCAAGGGGAAGGCGGAACTGATCCCGATATCGCTATACTTGGAAATGAAGTTTCCGCCTTGGCAAAAGAGGAAATCCAGTCCTATTTCCAAACCGATGACGTGACTGGGGCCTACGTTTTGACCGTCCAAACGCCTACTTATTGGATGGATGAAGGGGACGGAACGAACGGCAACGGCAGCGGCGTCTCCCGATACACAGAAATCTTGATGGACACGATCGATGAGTATGTCGCTACCCATCCGGATGTCGATACCGACCGCATCTATCTGGGCGGTTGTTCGAACGGCGGCTACATGACCATGAATATGGCCATCCAATATCCTGACTATTTTGCAGCGGCTTATCCCGTTTGTGAGGCTTATGCTTATTATGAATATGAGCGTAACAGCGACGGCACGTACGTGAAAACGAATGATGAAGCTACCGGAACATCGAGTTTTGTCAAAACAGAGCAAGTTTGGTTTACGGAAGAAAAAATCCAAGCAATCAAAGACTTGCCGATCTGGTTGGTCCAATCCGCTGATGATCCGGTTGTCGTGCCTAGGAACTATCTGTTGCCAACTTACCAAGCACTCGTCCAGTCAGGAGCTGAAAAACACTTGGGTTTCCTACTTTGAAACGGTTGAAGGAACGAACAGTCCGGGCACTACTTACCTAGGCCACTTCGCCTGGATCTACTTGTTCAACAACCAGGTAACGGGCGTTCAGGACAAAGAGGTGATCGAGGCTTCTGCGGATGCTGAAACATTCGGCTTCGAAGCAAGCAACGCTACCGGAGGCGGCGCGGCTGCAGCGACAGTCGGCGAAACCACTTACACAAATATTTTCGAGTGGCTCAACGATCAATCCAAATAAAAAAGCATCATCAAAAATCATCCTTGAGTAAGGATGGCGCATATGCTAAGATGATGACATAACTGCATACGAAAAAAGGGAGCTTGTGTCAGCAGGCTGAGAGGAAGTAATCAACTTCGACCTATTACCTGATTTGGATAATGCCAACGTAGGGAAATAACATTGAATGATTCTATTCAGCGGGAAATGCCTATTCGGACATTTCCCGCTTTTTTTGTCGCATCAAACAAACTATTTGGAGGTAACCCATGTTCAAAACGCTATTCGAAAATGTACAGCAACAGACGCCGCTGGTCCACTGCATCACCAATTACGTCACCGTGAATGATGTCGCCAATGTCCTCTTGGCAGCCGGAGGTTCCCCGATCATGGCGGATGCCCCCGAGGAAGTAGCTGATATCACAAGCATTTGTACCGCCCTGAATCTGAACATCGGAACACTGAACAGCCGAGCTGTGGAGTCGATGCTGCTGGCGGGGCGCCAAGCCAATGCGCTCTCCCATCCCGTCGTTTTGGATCCGGTCGGTGCAGGGGCATCCCCTTTCAGGACTGAGTCGACCTTCAGATTGCTGGAGGACATTGCCTTCACCGTGATCAAAGGGAACATTTCGGAAATGAAGACGATCCATTCCGGCAGCGGCACGACGAAAGGCGTCGATGCTGACATCAGTGATGCTGTGACGGAAGAGACGCTTGAGGCAACTGTCGCGTTCGCTAAGCACTTGGCCGACCGGAATGATGCCGTAGTCGCGATTACCGGCGCGATCGATATCGTCGCGGATCGGGACAAAGCCTACATCATCCGCAACGGACATCCGCAGATGGCGAAGGTTTCCGGAACCGGCTGCATGCTGTCGGCATTGATCGCAGCCTATTGCGGAGCGAATCCGGAGCAGTTGTTGGATGCCACGGCGGCAGCGGTATGCCTGATGGGAGTCAGCGGCGAGTTGGCTTACGAAAGGATGATAAGCAATGCCACAGGAACTTCATCCTACCGCAGCTACATCATCGATGAAATCAGCAAGATGTCGGCCGAAAAACTGGAAGGGGGCGCTAAAATTGAGAGTAGATAAGAATGATTTGCTGCTTTATGCGGTGACCGATCGCCAATGGCTGGGCAATGCGTCTTTGGCGGAACAGCTTGATGAAGCCATCCATGCGGGCGTTACCGTCGTGCAGTTGCGGGAGAAGGAACTGGACTTCGACGCCTTTGTCTCCCTGGGCAAGGAACTGCAGGCCGTGGCCAAACGCCACCGCGTTCCCTTCATCATCAATGATGCCGTCGATGTGGCCTTGGCGCTGGATGCGGATGGCGTCCACGTGGGGCAGAGCGATATGCAGGCGGAAGATGTTCGTAGCCGGATCGGCGAGGAGAAAATTCTGGGCGTATCTGCCCATTCCGTCGAAGAGGCGCTGGCGGCGGAACGGAACGGGGCCGATTATCTGGGCGTTGGCGCCATCTACGGTACAGCGACGAAGCTGGATGTCGACACGCTGTCGATCGAAACGCTACAGCAGATCTGCCAGGCGGTGAGCATACCGGTTGTGGGAATTGGAGGCATCGCTGAAGGGAATATCCTCAACCTGAAGGGCAGCGGCATCGATGGGGTTGCCGTCGTATCCGCTATCTTTGCGCAGCCTGACATAACCGCGGCAGTGAAAAGGCTGCGCCCGTTAGCAGAAGCGATGGTGCAATCATGAAACTGGAAGCAGCCATCTTCGATCTGGACGGGACGCTGCTGGATTCCATGCCGATCTGGCAAGGATTGGGAGAAAATTACTTGCTTCAGAAAAAGTTGCAGCCGGCTCTAGGGCTGCAAGATGCGTTGAAGAAGATGAGCCTGCAGCAAGCCGCACAACATTTTCAAGCGGCCTACGGATTGCACGAAGCCGAAGAAACAATCCTTTCGGAAATAGCAATGCTGATTGCTGATTTTTACCGCTATGAAGTCCCGCTTAAAGCTGGCGTAGCGGAATACCTGCAGCAATTGCAGGCACAGAATGTGAAGATGTGCATCGCCACTGCGACCGAAAGAAATTTGGCCGAGAGCGCTTTGGAGCGTTTGGACATCCGGAAATATTTCAGCACAATCCTGACCAGCAGTGAAGTTAAAGTAGGAAAAGAGGATCCGCTCATTTACCAGCGGGCGCTCGAACAGCTTGGGGCTCCCGCAACGAAGACCGTCGTCTTTGAGGATGCTCTGCATGCCATCGAAACGGCAACGGCAGCCGGTTTCCGGGTAGTCGGCGTCTATGATGAGACGGCGGCACAGGATAAAGAGCGCATCAAAGCGTTGACGGAGCAGTACATCTATTCATTTTCGGATTGGAAAGGATGAGCAAAAATATGAAAACAGTATTGACGATCGCCGGCTCGGACAGCAGCGGCGGAGCGGGGATCCAAGCGGACCTGAAGACGATGATGGCGCATAAAGTCTATGGGATGAGTGTGATCACGGCGCTGACGGCACAGAACACGACAGGCGTGGCCGGAATCATGGAAGTGACGCCCGAATTTGTGGCGCAGCAGCTGGATTGCGTCTTCCAGGATATCCGGCCGGATGCGGTGAAGATCGGCATGGTGTCGAATGCCGAAATCATCAAAGTCATCACTGAGAAGCTGGTCGAATACAAAGCGGAGAATATCGTCGTCGACCCGGTCATGGTGGCCACAAGCGGCAGCAGCCTGATGCAGGACGATGCCAGCCAGGCTTTGCGGACTCTGTTGTTGCCGTTGGCTGATGTGATCACCCCGAATGTGCCGGAAGGAGAGGTGCTGAGCGGTCTCAAAATCGAGACGAAGGCGGATATGCTGGAAGCAGCGGACCGCATCGCTTCAGCAGCGGGAACCAGTGTGCTCCTGAAGGGGGGCCATCTCAAGGACAGCGCCGACGATCTGCTCTTTATGGACGGAAAAGTCAGCTGGTTCGAGTCGGAGCGGATCGAAAACCCGAATACGCACGGCACCGGCTGCACACTTTCCTCAGCCATCGCAGCGAATCTGGCTTTAGGTCACGGACTGGAAGAGAGCATCAGCAAGGCCAAAGCCTACATCACCGGCGCACTCCATGACGGAATGGATCTGGGCAAGGGCAGCGGCCCGCTTAATCACGCTTACCGCATCAACTAAAAAAGAAAACAGGCGCGAGCGCTTGTTTTCTTTTTTATGCTTTAGGCTTGCGGTTGTAGCCGCGTTCCCCGAAAGGGTGCTTGTCGCTCAGCCATTTTTCCTCCAGCTGTCCCAAGGCTTTCTTCTCATTGAAGGAAGGGTCCTCGCTCTTTTTCAGCACTTCCAAAATCGTGAAGGCGAAGGCGTCCTGCCCGAAGTGTTCCCAATCGGCTTGAAGCACCTTGTTGTTGTTCGCCCCCATATTCAAAATGTGTTTCATACCGTTCAAAGTCTTCAGGTTCGGGGTTTTGCCGATGAAAATCTTTTGGTTTTCAGTGTTCTTTACTTCGTAAACGCCGGCTTCGATAGGAACCTCTTCAAATTGGCGACGCAGTTCTTTTTTCTGTTCCATTTCGCTTCCAACTCTCTTTATGGGTTTACTCAAAAGCATACGCAAATTTTGATATTCCGTCAATTGCCATTATCCAAAGGGAGAGACAACAACGGGCAAGAGCCGGACGGGTAAATTCAGTACATTAATTAATCGTCTATCTCCTAACGTTCGGAAATAAGCGATTTAAGATAGTGAAAAATAGGGAATTCTTTCCAAATTCTAAATAAACCCTCATTATTCTGTCGTTTTTGTTTGTTATAATTTTGATTATAGTGAACATTCGGAATTTTGAGTTTTTGCGTAATAGTGGGTTACACCGCTGTTGTCCGCATCCAGTTCATATTCGCGATCGAAGGGAAGATGGAAGATGGGATTACTATTATTCGATTTTGACGGTACCTTGGCAGAAACATGCAAAATCAGCGAAATGGCTACAATGGATACATTTGAACAATTCGGCTATCCCGCCCCAACAGTTGAGCAACTGCGTGAGGATAGAGGGAAGCCCCATTTTGTGAAGTTTACCGGCTATCTGAAGCAGTATGCACTCTCTCCGGTCGAGCTGGATAAGCTGATGGAAGTCTTTTGGGACAAATACGAAAAATATGAAAATATGCTGTTGGAACCATACGATTTATCGCGGGAGTCCTTGATGGAACTGAAAGGGAACGGGCACCATCTGGGTGTGATTTCGAACAAAGCAACCAAAGCTTTGTTGCGCAGTCTTTCTGCAGTGGATCTGTTGGACCTGATGGAAGTGGTCATCGGATTGGAAAATATGGACCAGCACAAACCGAATCCGGAAGGCATCTTCACCGCTTGGGAGAAAATCCCGATGGCGAAAAAAGAAACCGTGATGATCGGTGATACCATCTATGATATGCAGATGGGCAAAATGGCAGGCATAAAGACCGTCGGCATCACCTGGGGAGGGAGTTCCGCCCAAACCTTGCGCGCGGAAAATCCCGATCGCATCGCCAACTGTTTTGTGGAACTGGAAATCATCATCGCAAGTCTGCTTGATTCCTAAATAGATTTTAAAAAGCCGCTGTCCTTTATTCGGGACGGCGGCTTTAATGTTGATTTAGCCCTTGTACAGACCGCTCTTTCAGGATAAAGTAGAGGAGTAGAAAAACAGACGAAGCCAACGATGAAAGGAAACACCTATGAATCCAGAACAATTTGCTGAGGCCCTTGCCGAAAAAGGGATCCTTTTGAATGAAACGCAACTCGAACAATACGCAACTTATTTGCGCTTGTTGCGCGAATGGAACGAAAAAATCAACCTGACGGCCATCACCGAGCCGGATGAAGTCTATCTGAAGCATTTCTATGACTCGATTTCATTGGGATTCCATATGGATTTCACCCAAGAGGAAGTCACGCTTTGCGATGTCGGCGCTGGCGCCGGTTTTCCGAGCATCCCCCTCAAAATCGCCTTCCCGAAATTGCAGGTGACGATCGTGGACTCATTGAACAAACGGATCACCTTCCTGGAAACGCTGGTTTCCGAACTGGGTTTGACGGGGGTCTCTTGCTTCCATGACCGTGCTGAGACTTTTGGACAGAACAAGAAATTCCGCAGCCAATTCGATGTGGTGACGGCGCGTGCGGTCGCGCGTTTGAGCGTCCTGAGCGAACTGTGTCTGCCTTTGGCGAAAAAAGGCGGGATTTTCGTGGCTATGAAAGCGGCAAGCACTGAAGAAGAGCTCCGCGATGCAGAGCGCGCCATCGCAACTCTGGGCGGCAAACTCGAAGAGGATATCTTTTTTGAACTGCCGAATGATGCAGGTGAACGCCACATCGTGAAGATCAAGAAAACGAAAGAAACGCCGAAGACCTACCCGAGAAAAGCCGGGACACCGAACAAAAATCCATTGTAAATCGAAAAAGGAACGGCCCGACCGTCTGCTTCTTTGCAGGCAGGCCGGGCTTTTTGGATTTGAGATGCGAGCATAAAGTGATTTTATGGCATCGGTTTTATCTATCCTATATTTTTCCAAATTTTTTTGTTACAATAGTCTGGTAAAGTTATAGCCTTTTTTATAAATAGACATACTGAGCGATAAATGATGATTCATTTTGAAGAAATGCGTAGGAGAAAAAGCGCAGGTATCGTTTTTTCTCTTTTTTTAGGCAAAAAAGTGGAACGGCGGCACAGCAGCTTCAAATGAACGACAGAAAGTGGAGGAGAACAGATGGCACGGATTATTGCAGTCGCAAATCAGAAAGGCGGCGTCGGAAAAACGACGACCACCGTCAATTTAGCAGCTTCTTTGGCCTACTTAGGCAAAAAAGTGTTATTGATAGATAGTGATGCCCAAGGGAACGCCACCAGCGGACTCGGCATTTCAAAAGCAGATGTTGAAAAAGATATATATGATGTATTAGTGAACCAAGAGCCCATCGAGAATGTCATCAGAGAATCCTCGCGGGAAAATCTATGGGTCGTGCCTGCAACCATCCAATTGGCAGGGGCTGAAATCGAGTTGACGAATCAACCGCATCGTGAGGCGCGCCTTTATGATGCCGTGCAGTCGTTGCGTGACGAATACGACTTCATTTTCATCGATTGCCCGCCATCACTGGGGCATTTGACGATCAATGCTTTCACCGCCAGCGATTCGGTATTGATTCCGGTCCAGTGCGAGTACTATGCCTTGGAAGGGCTGAGCCAACTGTTGAACACCTTCCGCTTGGTTCAGAAGCATTTCAATAAGGACCTGAAATTGGAAGGGGTCTTATTGACGATGCTGGATGCCCGGACGAATCTCGGCTTCGAAGTCGTTGATGAAGTCAAAAAATATTTCAAAGAGAAAGTATACAAGACAATCATTCCACGAAATGTCCGCTTATCCGAAGCGCCAAGCTATGGACAATCGATCGTTGACTATGATATCCGTTCAAAAGGAGCGGAAGTTTATCTTGAGTTGGCAAAGGAAGTGTTAGCAGATGGCGAATAAAAACAGCAAAGGGCTAGGACGCGGCATCGACGCGCTCTTCAGCAACTTTGAAGATATCGAGAAGATCGATGAAAAGACAGAAAAGGTACAGGAGATCCCTTTAGACGAGATCCGTCCCAACCCTTATCAGCCGCGGAAAACCTTCGATGATTCGACTTTGCGGGAATTGGCTGACTCGATCATGCTGAACGGTGTCATCCAACCGGTCATCCTGCGCCAATCCAGCGTGAAAGGTTATGAAATCATTGCAGGCGAACGCCGCGTCCGCGCGTCCCGCTTGGCCGGCAAAACAACAATCCCGGCAATCGTCCGTGAATTTGACGAAACAGCAATGATCGAAGTCGCCATTCTGGAAAACCTGCAGCGTGAGGATCTGACTCCGCTGGAAGAGGCGGAAGGCTACCAAACCTTGATGAACAAGCTGAATCTTACGCAAGTGGATGTAGCCCAAAGATTAGGGAAGAGCCGTCCGTATATTGCCAACCACCTGCGCTTGTTGAATCTGCCACAGGACGTTAAACGGATGCTGCAAGAGGGATTGGTCTCCATGG
This sequence comes from Trichococcus collinsii, assembly GCF_900107505.1. Taxonomy (GTDB): domain Bacteria; phylum Bacillota; class Bacilli; order Lactobacillales; family Aerococcaceae; genus Trichococcus; species Trichococcus collinsii. The sequence goes on from NZ_FNQH01000008.1 coordinate 77,665, forward strand.
GGCAAGCCCGTACGCTTTTAGGCTTGAACGATGAATCGTTGATCAGTGAATTAGCGAAACGTGCTGCCGAAGAAGGCATCACTGTCCGACATCTGGAATTGCTGGTCCAACAACTGAACAATCCTGGAGATGTCGCCAAAAAGACAACCAAGAAGAAAAAAGAAACGAAGCCAGTATACATCAAAGAGAGCGAAGAACGCTTGATGGACAAATTCGGGACATCCGTACAAATATCCAGCAAGGGCGAAAAAGGAAAAATCGAGATCGAATATCTTTCTCCAGCCGACCTGACCCGGATTTTGGATATCCTGCAAATTTCCCTGGACGATTAAGAATAGACGAAGACATCAGAAAGAGGTGCATCTAGCCTTGGTACAACAAGATTATGGATTGCATGATGTGGTGGAAATGAAAAAACCGCATCCCTGCAAAAACAACTCATGGGAAATCATCCGAATGGGTATGGATATCCGGATCAAATGCCTGAAATGCGGGCAGATGGTCATGATGCCGCGCCGTGAATTCGAGAAAAAAATGAAAAAAGTACTGACTAAGGCAGAAGAAACTGTCGAATAAGTCTTTGAAGGAATAAATATTAGCAATATTAAGTGGAAAGAGTGTGAAGAAATGTCATTAACAGCAGGAATCGTAGGATTACCGAACGTCGGGAAATCCACTTTGTTCAACGCCATCACCAAAGCGGGAGTGGAAGCGGCAAACTACCCATTCGCGACGATCGACCCAAATGTCGGAGTAGTCGAAGTTCCCGATGAACGTTTGAATAAATTAACAGAATTGGTGAAACCCAAAAAAACCGTCCCGACAACTTTTGAATTCACGGATATCGCCGGAATAGTAAAAGGCGCCAGCAAAGGAGAAGGTCTAGGGAATAAATTCTTGGCCAACATCCGCCAAGTGGATGCCATCTGTCACGTCGTGCGTTGTTTCGAAGACGATAACATCACACACGTCAGCGGTAAAGTGGATCCATTGGATGATGTCGAAACCATCAACTTGGAACTGATTTTTGCAGACTTGGAATCCATAGAGAAACGTTACACACGTATCAGCAAAATTGCACGCACAAAGGACAAAGATGCTGTTTATGAATTAGCGATATTGGATAAAATCAAAGAAACGCTGGAAGCTGGTAAATCCGCACGTACCATCGAATTTACACCGGAAGAAGAAGTGTACGTGAAAAACCTGTTCCTTTTGACGACAAAACCTGTTCTTTATGTCGCAAACATCTCCGAAGAGGACGTAATAGCCGGCGGAGACAATGAAATGGTGAAAATTGTCCGCGATTTTGCAGCAACAGAAGGTGCAGAGGTTGTTACCGTCTGTGCCCGTATCGAAGAAGAAGTGGCTGAATTGGATGATGAAGAAAAAGCTGAATTCCTTTCTGAGTTGGGCATCGAACAATCCGGGCTTGATCAATTGATCCAAAAAGCTTACACGCTGCTTGGCTTGGGAACATACTTCACAGCAGGCGAAAAAGAGGTCCGTGCCTGGACGTTCAGACTAGGGATGAAAGCGCCGCAGACAGCCGGAATCATCCATTCCGACTTCGAACGCGGCTTCATCCGTGCCGAAACAGTATCTTACAATGACCTGTTGGCTTACGGCAGTATGCAAGCAGCCAAAGAAGCAGGGAAAGTAAGACTTGAAGGAAAAGACTACGTAGTCCAAGACGGCGACGTAATGGAATTCAGATTCAACGTATAAGAGGATGTGATGATTCGCGTTTAGATACCCGGACGTTGGAGCACCCAGCGAAGTGAACCTCTTTTGTTCACTACGCTGGGTGTGAAACGGGAGCGGTAGCTGCGAATCAGAACTCAACTAAAGGATACGATGAAATGCGGGAGGGGATGAGCACTAAGAGGACATTACGAGAACGGCCGAAGTTTGTCCGTGACGTAATGTCAGCTTAGGCGGAATCCCCTGCATTTCAGAGTTCAACTATAAGAGTGTAATGAATCCTGAGCTCAGACTCTAGGATTCAGAACCGTTCTAAAAATGGATTCACAACACGTTTGAACAGGATGCGCATGTAATCAAGGGAGGATTTACCATTGGAAGAAACGAAGAGCGTTGAACAAATGAAGTTCGAAAACAAAGCGTTATGGCAGAGTTTGACAAAAAGAAATGAACAATACATGCTGGGGCTGGACAGAACCTTGAGAGCTGCAAACCTGGAAGAGGGGCGCAGAGAGGAAATATACAACAAAATGATGAGGGAATTGTTGGACGCCCAAAAAACCGGTAAAACTGCCCGCCAATTATACGGCACAGTGTCTGAGTGCGCATCAAACATCTTGGTCAATCCGACAGATAATGAAGTTAAAGTCCGTTCGACTGATTGGTTGATCGCTTTGGATGGCGGCTTATTGCTGGGGTCTCTTTTTGCGATGATTTCAGGCGTTTCCTTGCTGACCAACAGTGGCGAAGACGTAATCGGAATGGGTCTGATCAGCTTGATCCTCAACTTTATCGTAGGCGGCATCGCCATGCTCATCATTTCCAAATACACGCCGAATCCGGATGCACCCAAAGGCGAAAAAGGTTTCGGGAAATACGTCTTTGCGACGACGGGCGCTATGCTGCTTTGGATGCTTATCATGACTGTTTCCATGATGCTTATCCCAGCCACAATCAATATCGCTTTGCCTGCATGGTTATACCTTGGAATCGCGGGTGTAGGTTTTGCTGCAAAAGTTTATCTGAAGAAAAAATATCATATCGTGGGCGGCATTTTGTAGGCCGTCAATTGGTGGAGGCCGAGATGCAAATATAACTTGTATCTCGGCTATTTTCGTATATTGACAGAAAAAAACTGTAGAGGAATCCCTGGATGTAAACGCAAGTGCTAATTCCGAACGTTTCGGCGGTTTCGAATTGGGAGTATTCGATAAAAACGCTTCTATATGAGAAATGTATGATAAAGGGAGGTTTGCGCTTGACGTAGGTTGTTGGTGGTGGTATTTTAGATGATAAAAATCAGCACAAATAAAAAGGAGTGTTCATCGAAAATGTCAAATTGGGAAACAAAATTCGCTAAAGAAGGTTTTACTTTTGATGATGTATTATTAGTCCCGGCTGAAAGCCATGTATTACCTAACGATGTGGATTTATCGATTGATTTAGCTAAAAATTTACACTTGAATATTCCTATAATGAGCGCAAGTATGGACACTGTAACCGATGCAGCAATGGCAATCGCAATGGCTCGCCAAGGCGGCTTGGGCGTCATCCACAAAAACATGACCATCGAAGCGCAAGCTGAAGAAGTGCACAAAGTAAAACGTTCCGAAAGTGGCGTCATCATCGACCCATTTTTCCTGACTCCTGATCACTTGGTTGCTGAAGCAGAGAATCTGATGAGCAAATACCGCATCAGCGGCGTGCCTATCGTTAACGATATGGGAGAGCGCAAGTTGGTAGGAATTTTGACGAACCGCGATCTGCGCTTCATTGCAGATTATCAAGTTCCAATCGGCGATGTCATGACCAAAGAACATTTGGTTACCGCTCCTGTAGGGACTTCTTTGAAAGATGCTGAATCCATTCTGCAAAAATACAAAATCGAAAAACTGCCTTTAGTCGATGAAACCGGCCGTCTGGCTGGCCTGATCACGATCAAGGATATCGAAAAAGTAATCGAGTTTCCCAATTCCGCAAAAGATGCACACGGCCGTTTGATTGTTGCGGCTGCAGTAGGTGTGACAAGTGACACATTTGAGCGCGCTCAAGCGTTATTGGATGCAGGCGCAGATGCAATTGTCATCGATACAGCGCATGGCCACAGCGCTGGCGTTATCCGTAAAATTAAAGAAATCCGCGAACAATTCCCTGAAGCAACCTTGATTGCCGGAAACGTAGCAACTGCTGAAGGGACCCGCGCGCTCTTTGACGTCGGAGTCGACGTAGTCAAAGTCGGAATCGGACCGGGCTCCATCTGTACAACTCGTGTCGTGGCCGGTGTAGGTGTTCCTCAGATAACAGCCATCTATGATGCCGCAAGCGTAGCGAGAGAATACGGCAGAGCAATCATTGCTGACGGCGGGATCAAGTATTCGGGAGATATCGTCAAAGCGATGGCTGCCGGTGGACACGCAGTCATGCTGGGCAGCATGTTGGCTGGTACGGATGAGTCTCCGGGCGAATTCGAAATTTTCCAAGGCCGTCGTTTCAAGACTTACCGTGGTATGGGCAGTCTGGCAGCAATGGAAAAAGGCTCAAGCGACCGTTACTTCCAAGGCGGCGTAAATGAAGCGAAGAAAATGGTGCCGGAAGGTATCGAAGGTCGTGTAGCCTATAAAGGGGCAGCCAGCGATATCATCTTCCAATTGCTCGGTGGTGTACGTTCCGGTATGGGTTATGTCGGTGCAGCTAATTTGCAAGAGCTTCGTGATAATGCACAATTCATCAAGATGTCCGGTGCCGGATTGATCGAATCCCATCCGCATGACATCCAAATCACAAAAGAAGCACCAAACTATTCCATCCAAAGATAAGCGCACGAAATAAAATGTTCGGGACACTGTTCCCGGGCATTTTTTTTATGTTCACGGTTTGTCGGAGCTTTCTGATATAATTAAAATGGAATTTCTTTATGCTTCCTTAAGCAAAAATTTAGAAGAATTTGGTACGATGAGGGAAAATATATATTTTTGGGAAAGGGTTGTCCTAATATGAATAAAGTTTTGATCGTCGATGACGACAGGGAAATCGTGGATTTACTGAGCATCTATTGCAAAAATGAAGGGTACGAACCGATAAAGGCCTATGACGGCACCGATGCTTTCCAGAAGCTTGAGGAAAACGCGGACATCCAACTGATTATTTTGGATGTGATGATGCCAAAAAAAGACGGCATATCGGTGGTGAGGGAGTTGCGGGAACAGAATAATCCGATCCCGATTCTGATGTTGAGCGCCAAATCCACAGACATGGATAAAATCCAAGGATTGACGACAGGTGCGGACGATTACGTTTCCAAGCCGTTCAACCCGCTGGAAGTAATGGCCCGCATCAAATCGCTGTTGCGCCGGACGAATATGCAAGTGGACGCTTCAGAGGTGGACTCCATTGAGATAGGCCCGCTAATCATCAAGAAGGATTCCCATGAAGTCAAGACACTGAACGGAAAGAGCATCCAATTGACCGCGCTGGAATTCGGCATCCTACATTTATTGGCGAGTCATCCGAATCGCGTCTTCAGTGCCGATGAGATTTTTGAACGTGTTTGGCAACAGGAAAGTATCGTATCGGCCAAAACTGTGATGGTACATGTGAGCCATCTTCGCGATAAAATTGAAGAGGCTACAGGCGGTGAGAAAGTCATCCAGACAGTATGGGGTGTAGGCTATAAGATTGGGGAATAGGCAGACTTATATACAGGCTGACCTGGGAAAATCAGCTGATTCGGGAGGGTGCAACTTTGTTTAACAAGTTGAAGAAGAAAGAATTGAGTGAACTCGTTTTTGAAGGGGCCTTGACGCTCGGCATCGTCTATCTGCTCTACATCGGGATGGAGCTGATGTTTACCCGGCTGGTCGCGACTCCTCCCGCTTTCTTGAGGGAAATCCCCTCCTTAAGACGATTCGTAATGGTGGTTGACGCATTTCTGACCATTTACGATAATGTTTTCCAATGGATAGCAGCGATTTTTGCGGCTATCTTCACCGGGTGGCGTTTGGCCAGGAGATACAAGCAGATGCAGCTGACGCATATCCTGGACGAGTTGCATTATATCGCAGCGGGGCACTTCGATCATCGGATTGATGCAAACAATGCTGGCAGCTATGTTGATGTTGTGGATAGCATCAATACGCTGGTGGAGAGCACGGTCCAAGCGATGGCAGAGGAACGGAAAATTGAGCAATCGAAAGATGAATTGATCACGAACGTCAGTCACGATATCCGCACCCCTTTGACTTCCATCATAGGCTATTTAGGGTTGATAGAGGACAAGCAATTCACGAGTGAAGAGGATGCTTTGCGTTATATCCATATCGCTTATACAAAGGCACTGCAGATGAAGGTGCTTGTCGATGATCTTTTCGAGTACACGAAAGTGCGGCAACCGACGACTCCGCTGCTGTTGAAGACAATCAATATGGGGAACTTTTTGGAGCAGATCGTCGCAGATTATGAACTGGAGTCGCGCAAACGCCATATGGAGACCGAAGTGATCATGAAGACGAGTCCTTTGATGATCGAAATGGATGTCGATAAAATGGCCCGTGTCTTCAATAATCTCATTTCCAATGCCCTCAAGTATGCGCATGGCGGCACTTGGGTCCATATCGAAGCGGAAAAGATAGGTTCTGAGGTGATTGTTGCCGTGAAAAATAACGGGGAACGTATCCCTGAAGAATCGCTGCAGGAATTGTTCGGTCGCTTCTATCGGGTGGAAAATTCCCGTTCGAAAGAAACCGGTGGGGCTGGCCTTGGGCTGGCGATCGCCCAAAGCATCGTCACACTTCATGGCGGGTATATCTATGCGGAATCGGATGAGACGGAAACCAAATTCGTGCTACATCTCCCTTTGAAGCAGACTCCGCCGGTTAAGGAATAAGGAACGTACGCTTTCTGGGTACGTTCCTTTTTTTGGTTGTCTTTTTATACTATTTCCGCTAACATAGAAGGGTATATGAACTGAATGAAATGACTGATTGGAGATAACTACAAACAATGATAACTATAAAAAACAGAAAAATGATTATGGGAACACTATCTGCTGCCTCTGTATTGGTGAGCAGCTTATTTGCAGCACCGGTTGCTTTGGCTGCTGAACAACCTTCTGTCGATGCGAAAGCAGCTTTCGTGATAGAAGATGAGACCGACAAAGTGCTTGTCAACCAAAATGGGGAAGAAGCGTTGGGCATAGCCTCAATGACAAAGATGCTGAGCATCTACTTGATACTGGAAGCTATCGAAGAAGGCAAATTGACTTGGGATAAGCAAATCACCGTCAGTGATTACGTCTATGAAGTCAGCCAGAACTACAATTTTTCGAATGTGCCTTTGCGTCAGGACATCACATATTCTGTGGAAGAGCTGTACCAATCCGCATTGATCTATTCAGCAAACGGCTCGACGATCGCTTTGGCGGAAGCTTTGGCTGGTTCCGAAGCGAAATTCGTCGATCTTATGAAGGCTCAGTTGGATGAGTGGGGCGTAGAAAACTATGAGCTCTATAATGCAACCGGCTTGTCGAACAGCGATGTTGCGGAAGAAAACCTATATCCCGGTGCACCGTCTGACGGCTACAATAAAATGACTGCGCGTGGGGTCGCGATGGTTGCGGATCATCTGATCGATGATTACCCTGAAGTTTTGGAAACGACTTCCATTCCGGAGTTGGCTTTCCAAGCGGGAACATCTGACGAAATCATGATGCATAGCTATAACGTGATGTTGCCTGGTATGTTTTATTACCGTGAAGGTGTGGACGGTCTGAAGACCGGAACAACGCTGGAATCCGGCGCATCCTTTACTGGTACCGCAATGCAAGATGAAATGCGGATCATCACCGTGGTCATCGGAGCTGATGAGAGCACCAAACGCTTTAAAGAAACAGGACGTTTGATGGACTATGCCTTCTCGACCTTCGAGAAGACGACGGTAGCGGCAAAAGGCGATGCTGTTTCCACGCAAGAACCGATTACCGTGGCCAAAGGGAAGCAAACTGAGGTCGGGCTTGTCTACAATGAAGACCTTGTGACCGTTACGGAAAAAGGTGCCGAAGAGCTCGCGCTCACAACTGTTTTCACACCGGCGGAAAAGAGTCTGAATGAGGACGGCGAGATTGAAGCGCCTATAGAAAAAGGCACAGAAGTAGGGTCCGTGGCTGTGACAGTCGAAGGCGACGAGTTGGGCTATCTGGATGGAACGACTTCTGAGGATGTCAAAGTCGCAGTGGCAAGCAGCGTTGAGAAAGCCAATATCTTTGTGCGCGGCGGCCGCGTTGTCGCAGACTTGCTCGGTAAAGCTTGGCAAACAGTATCCGATTTTGTCGGAGGATTTTTTGACTGATCCGGAATAGTTGCAGGCTAATTTGGACCGACCGCTTTGTTGACAGCATAGGGTTTGTTCAGTAAAATGAGGATATCGAATCTTAGACTAATTGAATAGAGAAAGCCATGCATGTGACCAGTAGATGATGTGAAGCGCCCCAGAGAGTCAGTGGTTCGGTGAGAACTGACCCTTCACCTGTTGAATCCCCACATGAAGCGAACAATGAAAACAAGCAATTGACTAAATTGTTCCGGATCCGTCCGTTAACGCAATGAAGCGCAGCCAGACCTATTTAGGATTGGCTGAAGTTGGGTGGTACCGCGAACGTTAAAGCCATTTCGTCCCAGATTAGTCTAGGGATGGAGTGGCTATTTTTGTACACATAATGAGGAGGAAAGAGTATGTTGGATGTAAAATTTTTGAGGGATGGATTTGAAGACACTACAGAAAAGTTGGCTGCACGTGGCGTTAAAAAGGAAGAGTTGGTGACGTTCAAGGAATTGGATGCACAACGCCGGGAGAAAATCGTTGAGACGGAAAACCTGAAGCAATACCGCAATGGTGTTTCCCAGGAAATTGCGCAATTGAAACGCAACAAAGAGAATGCGGATGATAAGATTGCCGAAATGAAAGAAGTCGGCGATAAAATCAAAGCGTTGGATGAAGAACTGAATGAAATCGAAGAGAAGACGACCTACATCGCAACAAGATTGCCTAACTTGCCGCATGCCTCCGTTCCTGTCGGTGCGGACGAAGAGGATAACGTGGAAGTAAGAAGATGGGGGACACCGCGCGCGTTCGATTTCGAACCGAAAGCGCACTATGATATCGCCGAGGCATTGGATATCCTGGATTTTGAACGTGGTGCTAAGGTGACCGGAAGCCGTTTTGTCTTCTATAAAGGCCTAGGAGCACGCCTGGAACGCGCTTGCTACAACTATATGCTGGACTTGCATACCGAAGAACATGGCTACACGGAAATCATTCCTCCCTACATGGCGAATGAAGCTTCCATGTTCGGTACCGGACAATTCCCTAAATTCAAAGAGGACGTCTTCCAGTTGACGGATGAGCGCAATTTCACGCTGATCCCGACAGCCGAAGTTCCTTTGACGAACTATTACCGCGATGAAATCATGAATGAAGCAGAACTACCTGTCTATTTCACGGCAATGAGTCCTTCATTCCGTTCTGAAGCTGGAAGTGCTGGACGCGACACAAGAGGCTTGATCAGGATGCACCAGTTCCATAAAGTGGAGATGGTGAAATTCAGCAAACCAGAAACTTCCTATGAAGAATTGGAAAAAATGACGGACGATGCTGAATCTGTACTGAGAGGCTTGAACCTGCCGCACCGAACCATCACTTTATGCACGGGTGACATGGGCTTCTCCGCAGCCAAAACTTATGACATAGAAGTCTGGATCCCAGCTCAAGATACCTATCGGGAAATCAGTTCTTGTTCAAATACGGAGGCATTCCAAGCCCGCCGTGCGAAAATCCGTTACCGCAACGAAGAAACAGGGAAACTGGAATTTGTGCACACGTTAAATGGCTCAGGGCTGGCTGTCGGCCGCACGGTGACTGCGATACTTGAGAATTACCAAAACGAAGACGGTTCCGTCACGATCCCTGATGCACTTGTGCCATACATGGGCGGCATCACGAAAATAACCAAAGAAAATGCAAGCAACAAACGCTGATCGCAAGCAAGATATGCGAGTAAGCTTTTGGTCATGTGATACAATCATTTCAGACGAAAATGCGTACGAAAGGAATGATAAAAGTGACAAAACCAAGATTGGAAAAAGCTACTTTTGCCGGAGGATGTTTTTGGTGTATGGTCAAGCCGTTCGATAGCCTTCCGGGCATCGAATCAGTTGTTTCTGGCTATACTGGCGGACATAAAGAGAATCCGACCTATGAAGAAGTGTGCGCCGGAACAACCGGGCATACGGAAGCCGTCCAAATTACATTTGATCCAGCTTTGTTTCCGTACAAAGATTTAGTGGAGGTATACTGGCAGCAGACAGATCCCACTGATGCCATGGGTCAGTTCGTAGATCGCGGTGCTTCTTACCGTCCGGTTATTTTTTATCATTCACCGGAACAAAAAGAGATAGCAGAAGCTTCCAAACAAGCGCTGCAGGACAGCGGGAAATTCACTAAACCAATCGTGACTTCCATCGAACCGGCACAACCGTTTTATGCTGCAGAAGAATATCATCAGGATTTCTACAAAAAAAGCAGTGCGCATTATCATGGGTATCGTTCCCATTCAGGCAGAGATTCGTATATCGAATCGCATTGGAAAAAGTAGAAAGTTTTCCGAGATAACAACAGTAAAGAAGATCCGTTCCGAAGAAATTACTTTGGAATGAGTCTTCTTTTTTTGCTGCGAATGGCAGGAATGGCTTATTCCGAAGGATTCTATTTTCAGTACACAATAAAAAAGTAAAAATAATCAAAAAAGACTTGCCAAAAACTGATAGCACAGGTATGATAGATATTCGTTGACAGGCCCAATGGAAAACCATAAAAAGTATCCACGGCTGTTGATGCTCGTATGAACTTTCAGAACCAATTCATAAAAATAACGTTTTTTGAAAAAGTTGTTGACAAATTGGTTCCGCAAGTGGTATTATATAGAAGTTGTCATGTGAGAGCGTGCAACACATTAGACCTTTGAAAACTGAATGAAGAATGAACGAACCAAATGTGCAAGGAGCTTAGACTTCGGTCGAAGCAAACGAAGACGATACTTTGTATCGCAAACATAAAGTCAGCAAAAAATTAAGAGCAATCAGCTTAACGTGTAGGATTTCTGTACAAGAGTCCACATTTACATGAGAGTTTGATCCTGGCTCAGGACGAACGCTGGCGGCGTGCCTAATACATGCAAGTCGAACGGTCTTTTCTATGGAAGCTTGCTTCCACTGAGAAGATAGTGGCGGACGGGTG
>NZ_FNQH01000004.1 GCF_900107505.1 Trichococcus collinsii
TTTCCGGATGTTATCCCCCTCTTATGGGCAGGTTACCCACGTGTTACTCACCCGTCCGCCACTATCTTCTCAGTGGAAGCAAGCTTCCATAGAAAAGACCGTTCGACTTGCATGTATTAGGCACGCCGCCAGCGTTCGTCCTGAGCCAGGATCAAACTCTCATGTAAATGTGGACTCTTGTACAGAAATCCTACACGTTAAGCTGATTGCTCTTAATTTTTTGCTGACTTTATGTTTGCGATACAAAGTATCGTCTTCGTTTGCTTCGACCGAAGTCTAAGCTCCTTGCACATTTGGTTCGTTCATTCTTTATTCAGTTTTCAAAGGTCAATCGTGTATCACTTGGTACGTGATAGCTTATTTATAATATCGCAACTTTCCGATTTCGTCAAGAACTTTTTTGAATTATTTATTCTTATTATTCTTGAAGTAAAATCGCTTGAGCAGCAACTTTTATATATTATCATTACAAAGCCACACTGTCAACACATTTTTTGCATTTAATTGTTCGGGACTTCAGATAACTTATTAATACTAACATTTAGCCCCAGCCTTTGTCAATGCTTGCGGAACACAAAATTGATCAAAATGAGATTGGCTCTTTCAGTATCATTAGATGCTCATCTATACTCCTGCGCAAAAAGATGATCAGCCCCAGCCAATTTGGCAAAAAAACTGCATCACCAAGGACTTCCAAGGAAGCAGGAAGACTTGCTGATGCAGTTTCTACAAGATCAATCACACGGAAAGAGGCACTTTCCTTGCCAACAGAAAAGCCCGGAAGGCCGACTCGCCGGCATTTGCGATCAGCTTCTCCGCTTGCGAAATGGCTGTTTCCAAATCCATTGGTTTGTTGATGATGTCCACAACCAGGTCGATGCCTGTCGCATAGATTGGACCGAGGTCATCATCGCTGCTGCCAACAACCGCGATGACCGGCAATTGATATTTCTTCGCCAGTTTGGCGATGCCCACCGGTGCTTTGCCGTTCAATGATTGCGAATCCATTCTGCCTTCGCCAGTGATGACCAAATCGGCATCCTTGAAGTGTGATTCGATTTCGAGGATGGACAGGACTTTCGAGATGCCGCTGTAGCTTTTCGCTCCACAAAAAGCCATCAAACCGGCACCCAAGCCTCCTGCCGCACCCGCTCCGGGCGCTTTAAGAACAGATATCCCTAAGCATTCTTCGACTTTTTTCCCATAGCGATGCAATAACTGATCCAATTTACGGACATCTTCCGGGGTCGCCCCCTTCTGAGGCCCGTAAATATAAGATGCCCCATTCTCCCCGCATAAAGGGTTCGTAACATCGGACAGGATCGTGAAGGTGACGTCATGGATGCGTGTATCCAAACCACTGTCATCTATAGAAGCAATGTCACCCAGCTTCCCTGCACCAAACGGAATTTCGTTCCCTTCGCTGTCCTTGAAAGAGACCCCCAGCGCCTGCGCCATTCCGATTCCCCCGTCATTGGTGGCACTGCCCCCGACACCGATGAAGATTTCTTTGACGCCGCAATCCAAAGCGGCACGGATCAATTCCCCGGTTCCATAGGTCGTCGCGCGATAAACGTCGTTATCTGCGAGGTCAACCAAGGTCAATCCCGAGGCTTCAGCCATTTCGACGACGGCGATGTTTTCTTTGATGATGCCGAATTTTGCCTGGACTTTATCGCCCATCGGCCCGGTTACAGTAGCATAGCGGTATTCCCCCTTGCATCCGATCACCAAAGCATCCACGGTCCCTTCACCACCGTCAGCTACAGGAACCTTGACGATTTCCACTTGTCGGTTCAGTCTCAGGATTCCTTGCTCGATGTAGTCCTCCACCTGGATGGTTGACGCGCTGCCCTTAAAGGAATCGGCAGCGATGACTATTTTGAATTGTTTCTCCATTGATTAATCACTTCCTTTTAGCATTTCCCAAACGATATAATCCGCTACACGCTTATTGCAGATTCTGCTAACTTTCGGTACGTGTTTGAATATCTATAGTGTAACGATTTTTATTTCCGGAATATATGTTTTACAAACCAAACATTTACTGTAAAATCGAAGATAATTATGTCACCCAGCACACATTTCATTTTTTTCGAATCGGAGGGACAGGAACCCATGGAAATAGCTACTGAACTGGCGCAAAGGATCGTAGTGAGCATGAAAGAAATCATCCATCAGGAATTGAATTTCATCAACATCGATGGTGTCATTATCGCAAGCACGGATGATACTCGAATCGGCGAGCAACACGCCGGGGCGAAAAGAGTGATTGAAACGAAAACTGATCTAATCGTGAAAGATGACACCCATTTCGAAGGCACGAAGAGGGGCATCAATATCCCCATTTTCAATGACCAATACCTGTTAGGCGTGATCGGCATCACTGGCAATAAAGACGAAGTAGTGAAATACGGCAAAATCATCAAGTCCATGACCGAAATCCTCGTGAAGGAAGCTTGGCTCAAAGACGTATCATTCAAAAAACGCGATAACTATCGGATGCTGATTGAAGAGTTATTGATGATCCGTCCGGATTTGGAGAATATCCAGACACTTGCAAACTTACTAGGATTTGATTTGAACATCCCGAGATTCGTGGTCGCCGGGCACATCAAAAATCTCTCAGTCGATCGCAACGATAAAATCGAGAACATGATGAAGCTGTTGGAGACAATCCTATTGAACGACCCACAAACGATTTATAATGTCGCTGGGCCTGAAATAACGATTCTATTCAGAGCAAGCCTACCAGAACCCACTCTTGCATACCAACTAAACAAAATTATCCGTCAGGCAGAGGAGCAATATGACTTGCATTTGCATATAGGCGTCGGTTTGCCTGGCGAGACACCTACCGCGCTCCGGAACAGCCACGAGCAAGCTCGCACGGCGTTGGATTGGTCAACCCTGAGCTCGCATCATACCATCGAATATTATTCTAAGCTTGACTTGGGTATGATTCTCGCCAACATTCCCAAGAACAAGTCCGAAGAATTCGTTCACCAAATTTTAAGAAATTTGGATTGGAAAGAATTGGAAGAATACACTGAAATTCTCTCCGTCTACGGTTCCAATAATGGCAGTATCTACAGGTGCGCCGATGATTTGTTCATCCACAGAAACACTTTGCAATACAAATTGAACAAGCTTCACAAATTGACCGGTTACAATCCGCGCGAATTGGACAGCTATACTATCCTGTCCCTCGCATTCAAATTGCAAAGTATCTTGAATAAAAATTGAAGATAAAAAGAAAGCAGACGCGGCAACATCCCTGACGGACAATGCCTAGACTGCTTTCTGACTGCACTATTATGGCAGTTTCACTTCATTCCCGTTTATCGCTGCCATCACTTCTTCAACACTCAAGAGATTCCCTGGGATGCCCAAAGCCTGCGCGATTTTCATGGCTTGGGGCTGATCTAAATACGCCTGCTGCAGGAGCTCTTTTTTGCTGAAGACTTCCCTTGCATCGCCTTCGATCAGCAATTGTCCTTGGCTGAAGACAATGACGCGTTCAAAAACGGCCGCCGCAAAGTCCATGTCGTGCAGAATGCACAGTACGGCTTTGCCTTCTGCTTGCAGATCTTCGATCACCTTTCTGATGATCGCTTTTCCGGCCACGTCCTGACCCATCGTTGGCTCATCGAAGATGACGATGGGTGTATCCATCGCCAAAATCGAAGCCAAAGCCACCATCTTTCTTTGCGCTAAATTAAGATCGTAAGGGTTCACCTTCTCGACGTCAGCCAGCTCTACTTGGGCCAAAGCCGTGCGGGAACTGGCCCTCGCCTCATCCAAGGACAGCCCGATGTTCAAAGGACCCACCATAACTTCGTCCAAAACCGTATTCTTGAAAATCTGATCATCCGGGTTCTGAAAAACCAGGCCGATTTTCTTGGAAATCTGGGCAACCGTCAAAGTCGACAGATCGGTACCGTCCAGCAGAATCCTGCCGGAATCAGGGCGCAACAGCCCCTTCAACAATTTCACGAAGGTCGTTTTCCCCGAGCCGTTCTGCCCGATGATGGCGGTTTTCCGGTCATCCAACACCAGATTGATGCCCTTTATGACGGGCGTCGCTTTATCGTATGCAAAATGCAATTTCTCTATTTCCAGTTTATTCATGCGGAACACCCACTTCCGCAAGCAGCCTTTTCAGCTCATCCAACGCCACAGGGTAATGCCCGCCGGCCTGCCGCTTGTTCAAGTGGCGGGCGATCGCTGTCACGGCTGGCGGTTGCACTCCCAAAGACGCCAAGTCCTCGCGTGAAAAAACGGCTTCGGGCGTATCATAGGCGATCAATTTGGCGTCATCCAAAAGCAAGACCCGGTCGGCATACTGCGCAATCTTTTCCATCTTTTGCTCGGCCATGATGATTGTGATGCCTTCCTTCGTCAGGTTCTCCACCACTTTGAATACCTCTTCCGACCCTTGCGGATCCAATTGGGAAGTGGGTTCATCCAAAATCAGCACTTTCGGCTTCATTGCCACCACACCTGCGATAGCAACCCGCTGCATTTGGCCGCCGGAAAGATCGAACGGATTCTTGTCCTTCACTTTGCGGATGTCCAGCAAGTCCAAGCTTTCTTCGATCCGCTTGATGATTTCCTCGCGCGCCAGTCCCATGTTCTCCAGACCAAATGCGATCTCTTCATATACTGTAAAACGCGAGCCGGTGATCTGGGAAAACGGATTTTCGAACACCAACCCGGCTGCTGCAGTGACTTCACTCACATCCGTCGTGCGCACATCCAAACCGGCTATCATTACCGATCCGCCGTAGGCTCCCTTGAAGAAGTGCGGTACCAAACCACTCAAGGCATAACACAAAGTTGATTTTCCTGCGGTGTTCCTCCCAATCAGCCCGATGAATTCGCCCTTCTCGACCGAAAAGCTGATGCCGTCCAACGCTAATTTCGTCGTGTCGGGATAGCGATATTTCAGATCCTTCACTTCTATGATGCTCATCCCATCACCCTCCAGACGATCAAACCAGCCAGAATCAACAACAGCAAGATATTCAACAAAGTACTGTAACGATAGGACTTCGCTTCATTCAGATAGGTTTTCGGCGTGTCCCTGTCGAAGCCGCGGACATCAAGCGCGATCGCTCTCTCCCGGGTATCGTTCAAGGCGTTCAGGATGACCGGTCCCAACAACGGGAAAAATGCCTTTATCCGGACAAACAGACTGCCTTCAGTCTCCATCCCCCTCGACCTTTGCGCATCCTGTATTTTGCCGTACGTGGCCCGCAGCTGCGGGATGATCTGCAGAACCGAAAGGATGACATAGCCGATTTTCGGCGACATGCCTTTCTGCTGCAGCCGTTCGACAAGTTCAGTCGGCGAAGTCGTCAGCACCAATACCCCAAAGGCGCAGACCATATTGATGACGCGCAGAGTCAGACGCAAGGCAATAACCAATCCCTCTTTGTAGAATTTTATTGGGCCAAATTCATAAAGCAACGTTTCATTGGCAGGATTGAAAAATCCCTGCACAATGACGATGGACAAAATCAACAAAAAACTGAGCGCAATCACCGGCAAAATATTGCGGAAAACTTTCCCCAGCAACAAAATGCCAAAACTGACCAGCATGACTGCCGCGACTTCCCACAGATTATCAAGCAAATAGGCCGCAGCGATGCTTACGACGACATAAAGCATCTTCGTCAACGGATCCAAGCGATGGATCGGCGAGTTGCGCGGTACATATAATGTCAGTGCATCCATTCAAATCAGCCCCTATAATTCTTCTATCGCGCCTTCCTTCAAGAAGGTGTTTGTAAGTTTCTTCGGTAAACCCTTGAAGATAAAGTAACTGATGAGCACCGTCACTAGTTTATCCGGCACATCCACCACGATGCTATCCAGGAAAGAAGCCAGCCACTGCGGTTGCCCATTCGAGATCAACAAAGCGTAGAGGGCATCTCCCCAGACGTTACCAGTCTGCCCGCCCCAAAAGAGGATGTTCAAAGGCGTCGAGACGGTGGCCGCAACCACACCTATGATCAAACCTGCCAACAGCACGGTCTTGATGTCCTTGAACCAGCCTTTGGCAGCAAATAGACCCGCCATCAAACCGATAAACGCACTCGTAACCGCATAAACTGTCGAAATCGGATCGGCCGTCACACCGTAGATGATGTTGTTAATGATCCCGGAAGCCGCACCGATGACCGGTCCCGCCAACATACCGGACAATACCGTTCCGATCGAGTCCAACCAAAGCGGCAGGCGCAATACGCCCGCGATGTATTTCCCGAGATAATTGATCCCGATAGCAATCGGGATCAAGACGATGGAAGCCGTAGACAACTTATAGCTCAGTTTGTTTTTTGTTTCTGCATTCATTTTATTTTCCTCCTTTTGCCTGATGCCACGCACAGAAAGCGGATAATGCCAGTTTGATTTGATTCTGTTCCCCTTGCTTAGTCGCCGCTTCTCCGGAAACGAATTGACGGACGCCTTCCTCCATCCCTTCATCCGGACCTACGACCACATTCAGCAACGAAGCGGTCTTTAATCCCCTTAACGTCCCAACAACGAACAAAGTGGCCGTTTCCATATCCGACCCGATGATGCCGTTGCCGCTCCAATAAGCAGTAAGTTGCGCTTCACGGGCGGTGTAGAAACTGTCGTGGCTGCGGACAATCCCCAAACGATGAGGGATCCGCTCCGTTTCCGCAATTATCCGCAGATGCATCAACAAATCCAAATCGGCAACGGCGGGATATCCGGAATCGACGTAGGCCTTGCTGGCGCCATCATCCCTGACCGCTGCCGTTGCGATGATCACATCACCCAGATGCACTGCCGGATGCAAGGAGCCGCAGCTGCCGATGCGGATGATGCCTTCTATTCCGATCCTTGCCAACTCTTCGATTGCTATCGCTGTTGATGGCCCGCCGATACCGGAGGAAATAACCAATACCTTCATCCCTTCATAAGTCCCCAGAACACTCTTGTACTCACGGTTGAACGCCAAATCGACAGCATCCTCCAACAGTAATTTCGCTCTTTCAACGCGGGCTGGATCACCCGGTAACAGCGCATATTTCACATCCAGATCGGCTGGTAATTGAATGTGCGCCTGCAATATTTGTCCCATTTCTCCACCATCCTTTTCGCAATGATCGACTTCGGAATAGCCAGACAAAACTTCAAGATACTGATACCCTATTATGCACTCAGTATAGCACAGAGCCAATCGTCTGGCATCGGATAACCCTTGATGGAAAAAGACCTTTCCGGTGCAAAAAAAGAAGCAGTCTCTTAAAAAATGAGAGTTGCTTCTGATGTTTTCTTACTCATTAGCCTTACTGGACGAACAGCGCCGCAAGTGGGACCAATCCCACCATCATGACGCCGGAAACGACCATCGCCAAGCTGCTCATGGCACCTTGCAGTTCGCCTGCTTTCAACGATTCGGCCGTCCCCATGGCGTGGGAAGCCGCACCCAAGGCCAAGCCTTTTGCGATCGGCTCTTCGATCTTGAAGATTCTGAAAATCAAGCTGGAAACCACCGTCCCGAAAATACCGGCGAAGATGACTCCTGCCACTATAATCCCTACGATCCCGCCGATCAATTCGGTCGTATCCAAGGCAATGGCCATCGTGATTGAACGCGCCAAAGTGGAAAGGGTCGTGATTTTGCTCATCTGAAGAACCAGAGCCAAGCCGATGATCGTAATCAGACCGCTGATCATTCCAGCTATGCAACTGATCAAGACGACCCTACTGTTGTCGCGCAAAATCTTGAATTGTCGATAGACCGGAACAGCCAGGCATATCGTGGCCGGCGTCAGGAGATCGGACAAGACTTGCGCACTTTTTTGAAAAACAGCCACTTCGATGTCCAACGCAAGGATCAAGCCGATGACCAGGATAGTCCCGATCAGCAAAGGATTCATGAAGGCGTAGGGATACTTTTTGTTCAGCTTCAATCCGATCATGAAAGCCCCCAAGCTGATGAACAGCCCGAGATATTTGGTCGTCTCCAACAGATGATCAATCATTCCCGTCAGCCTCCTTCGCTTTCTTCCTTCTTATCAACCCTTGCGCCAAAAGCCCGGTCGTCGCCAAAATCACGATGGTGGAGCCGATGTTGACGGCTACCCAACTGATGAAGTTTTCGGCGATCTGCTCGTAGGAAGTGATGAGGCCTGCGCCGCTCACGACGAACAGCGCAGGCAGGATTCCCAACAACAGATTGGCGGCATTTTCCACTTGTTGGAGCTTCAGCACACCTGTCATCAGCAACAGGAATAACAGCGACATGCCATAGATACTGGCCGGAATGGGCAACGGGATGAGAAGGGTCAGTAATTCGCTTACGGATGAAATAGCGATGATGACGGTAAATTGTTTTAAATACTGCAATGATAGGACGGCCCCTTCCTTGTCCAAAGTAATCTGGAATTCTATTGCTTAATCATATCAGCCTAAGCTGAATTGAAAAGATGCATTCTGACAAAAGCCCAAAGTAAGTTGTCATTTTTTCCCAAATTACATAAGGACACCCGGCCCGAATTCACTTAGCAAGCGGACTATTTCATTATCAAGTATACTGGTTTCCGACCCGAAACGATATATCCGCCAACCCAAAATCTTGCTTTCCGGATCGGTTTAATCCTGCTACACGATACATACGATGGGTTAATGATGTATAATAAGCCGTGGAGCAAATGAACAAGAACAGAAAGAAGGCGAAAATAAATGAACTTAGAAAAATTGATTGAAAAGATTGCAGCGTTCAAAGCAAGCCATCCCGAAGGTACGTTTGAATTCTTCGTGCAGCCGCAAAGGGATTTGGATGATCTTTATGCCGAACTGCTGATACTGGATGTCGTAACAGATGCAGAGGGCAATGCTACAGCCCGCGCTGAGGAAGCATTGATTACATTGGAAAACCCGTCAAATGATGAATTGGCTATGCTTGAAGATATCGCTGAGTCCTTAAAACAATATCTATAAAAAGAAACTCCCTGAAGGAGCCCTGCATTTTACAGGTCCTTCAGGGAGTTTCTTTATCTTGAATTAGTTATTCAGCTACCGCTGCCGGTAGTGCGTCAGCGGAAGAAAACGTCCCAATCGGCAGATGATCGTTCAACAGTTCCGATTGCGGATCCAGCGCTGCCTTTTGTTTCACGCCGGTCGTCCAGTAAAGTGCCATGATCGCGACGGTTGCGACCAGCCCGACTAAGTAAGTGGCCGTCTGCAGCCCCATCCTGAATCCAATCGGTTCACTCAAGATATAGACGACACAGGCATACAACATGAAGGTTGCAGGTAATAAAGTAACCAAGTAATTTTTGTTTTTAAGATACAAGTAACGCGTTGACATCAGCAAAGCGATAACTGCTGTGACTTGGTTCGCCCAGTTGAAGTATCTCCAGATCAGGTTGAAATCCACTTTCGTAAGGAAGAACGAGATGACGAACAACGGAATTGTCATCATCAGGATTTTTTTCATTGAATCTTGTTTGATGTTCATGTAGTCAGCCAAGATTGTGCGCAGACTTCTGAAAGCTGAAAGTCCTGAAGAGATCGGCAATACGATAACGCCGATGATGGCGACCGTACCGAAGA
This sequence comes from Trichococcus collinsii, assembly GCF_900107505.1. Classification (GTDB taxonomy): domain Bacteria; phylum Bacillota; class Bacilli; order Lactobacillales; family Aerococcaceae; genus Trichococcus; species Trichococcus collinsii. Next base: position 9,598 of record NZ_FNQH01000004.1, read on the forward strand.
CATTGCCCAACAATAGCGTGGAAACTTGGTTAACAACGGCTGATGGCGTACCGGCATCAATCATTTGGCTCAACGTTTGGCCATCGAACAAGGCCATCGAAGCTCCAGCCCAGATCATAGCGATGACGCCTTCGGCAATCATCATGCCGTAGAAAAGGAAGCGGCCTTCCCGCTCGTTAGTGGACGTCCGGGAAACCATCGGCGCTTGGGTTGCATGGAAACCGGAAATGGCGCCACAGGAAATCGTAAAGAAGATTGCCGGGAAAATCGGTGTGCCTTTCGGATGGAAATTCTGCATAGTGCCCATTGTCAATTCAGGCAGGTTATGGCCGCCCGTCAGCAAGCTGATGCCGATGGCGATTGTGCTGATGATCAGGATCGCACCGAACCAAGGGTAGACTTTTCCCATCGCCTTGTCGATCGGCAGGATGGTGGAGATGAGATAGTAAGCAAAGATCAAAAACGTAATGATGCCGATCGTCATCCAATCGGGCGTGATGCTGGCGATCAGATTGGCTGGCGAGATAACAAAGACCGTAGCCACCAGCATCAACAGCAACATAGCAAAGATATTGACGACGTGTTTAACTGGTTTGCCTAGGTATTTACTGGCCAATTCCGGCAAGTGCGCGCCGTCGTTCCGCAAGGAAATCATCCCGACCATATAATCGTGGACGGCTCCTCCGAAGATACAGCCGACGATGATCCAGATGTAGGCAACCGGCCCATAAAGCGCTCCCATAATCGGGCCGAAAATAGGACCCGTTCCAGCGATATTCAACAATTCAATGATGGCATTTTTTGATTTTGACATCGGGACAAAGTCATATCCGTCCTTCAGTGCTTCAGCAGGGGTCGTTCGTTCCGGATCGATGGAAAAGTTCTTTTCGATGTAGCGCCCATAAGTAAAGTAACCTAGAATCAGTAAGGCGATTCCTCCAAGTAAAGTAAGCATCTTTTTTCCTCCTTCAAAATAAACGTGCGGCCAACACGTTCTTTCTATGGCCTAACTTTACTTGAGAAAAAGAAACTTTTGGGTCATTTGCGCCCGAAACGACAAAACTGCAGGCTGAGTTGCACGCCTGCAGTCCTGAAATTCATTTATTTTTTGATCAAATGCCTACTTTCCCCTTAAATTCCTTCATATAAGAACGGCTGACAGGTATCTTCAAGCCGTTGCTCATCGTCAGTTGGAAAGTATGGTTAAACCATGGTTGGATTTCCTTGATTTCCTTCAGATTGATGAGAAAGGCACGATGGACCCTAAGGAAAGGATGTCCGCCAATCTTTTTCTCGAGCGCACTGAGCGGCTCGTGGATGATGTACTCCATATTTTTCGTATAGATGGTCGTCCCGCCGTTCTCGATTCCGATGGAGATGATTTCCGGGACCTGCAACATATAGATGCGCTCGTCCATCTGGATGGGCAGCACCTGCAGCCCCAAAGCCTTCAGCTTCGATGGTTCCGACTCTCCGATTTCCTGCTTGCGATACTGTCCGTAGGCTTTTTTGACCGCTTGCTGGATCCGCTCAAATTCAAAAGGCTTCAAGACGTAATCGGTCGCATTCAGTTCAAATGCTTTGACGGCATAATCGTCATAGGCCGTAGCAAAAATAATCATCGGCGGTTTCTTGAGTTTATTGATTTTAGCAGCCAACGACAGGCCGCTCTCATTCGTAAGGTGGATGTCCAAAAAAATCAGGTCCACCGATTCCTCGAGCATCGCTCCCAGCGCTTCTTCAATAGAATCCGCTTGGGCGATGGCACTCACGTCTTCGCATTTCCCCAGCAGGTAGGCCAGTTCATCCCTTGCCAAAGGTTCGTCATCCACAATCAACACCCGCATACTCATCCCTGCCTTTCTTGATAAGGTACCGTGCAATAGACGGTCGTTCCTGTTGCTGAAGATACGAAATGAAGTTTCGTCGATTCGCCGAACAGGCTGATCAGCCGTTTATTCAAGTTCTCCAGCGCCGATCCAGTGCCTTCCAGCGAGGACACGGCTTCTTTGCCCAATTTCTCCAAGTGATTGGAGTCGATGCCTTCGCCGTTGTCACGGACGGAAATGAATACCCCATCCGGACTGTTTTTCACATCGATCCATACGCGATTGTCGATTTTCCGGCTGCCGAAAGCATGCTTGAACGCGTTCTCCAACAAAATCTGGATTAGGAAAGGCGGCAACAGCACTTCCTCCAAGCCTTCCTCAATAGAAATCTCGACTTGGTAGCGATCAGGGAAACGGGCCTGCTCCAATGAACGATATGCTTCCACTTGCGTGAGTTCCTTCATCAACGGAATCAAGTTGGTGCGGGCGCCCTGCAAATTGGCCCGGAAAAAGTTGCTGAGTTGGATCAGCAGCCTGCGCGCCTGTTCGCTGTCGACCCGGATCAATGCCGAAACGGTGTTGATGGCGTTGAAGAAGAAATGCGGATTCACTTGCGCCTGCAAGGATTTGATTTCTGCATCCTGCAGTAGCTTACTCTGCAGTTCGATATCTCCAAATTCGATCTGGCTGGAGAAGATATTGCCGAGTCCTTCCGCCAACTGCCTTTCGACAAAGGTCAATTTCGCTGCATCCGTGAAATACAGCTTCAAAGTGCCGATCGTTTTCCCTTGCGCCTTGAGCGGGATGACGAGCGCCGCTTGCAAAGGACAGCCCGGATGGTTGCAGCCGATTTCGTCATGGGAATGGACTTCCCTGATTTCCCCTGTCCGCAGCACTTCTTTTGATAATTCGGTCAATATTTCGTTCGAGGCGATGTGGTGGTCGCTGGCTGCGCCGACATAAGCCAAAATCCGTTCGGTGTTTGTGATGCTGACGGCGGATACCTTCATCAATTGTTGAATGATTTTGGCCGCCTCCGTGCACGATGCTTCGTTCATGCCGGAACGGAAAAAAGGCATCGTCTCGTTCGCCAATTGGAGCACATCATGTGTCTGCACCGCCTTCGTCTGTTCGACTTGACGCAACGTGGATCCGATGATGGAAAGGAAAATGCCGGTCCCCATGCTGTTGACGAGAATCATCGGAAATGCAATAAACGTCACCAGATCCCAGGCGGACTGAAGATTGCGGCTCAAGATCAGGATGCTGAGCATCTGGACACCCTCCGTCATGGCTCCAATCATAAAGCCTTCCTTTATCGTCGGATAGGTATTTTTCCGCATCGTTTTGATGCCATACAGACCGGAAATGAGCCCAATCAAGATGGAAGAAATCACATAAATATAAGCCTCTTCTCCACCTTGGAAGAAACGAATGACGCCCGAGATGATGCCGACGGATGTACCGACCAATGGCCCGCCGATCAGACCGGCGACGCCGATCGTGAGCACCCGTGTGTTCGCCAAGGAAGCCCCTTCGGATAGCTTCATCAATACCTGATCGGATACGACGCGGTCCTGGCTGATTTCAACGCCGGTGTAGTTCGAAATGACAGCGAAGAGGCCGAACACGACAATCAATGCCACTTTTGTGCTCAAGTGATGGCGTTCGCTCAATTTGTCCCTGAAATAATGGACATTCATCAGCAGGTAGGCCAAGATGATGATCAGCCCGACCCGTTCCAATATCAAAATAAATAAATTAAACATGGCCGCTCCTTTCCGGAAAATGATTATCTTTAGTTTACACCAGAAATAACTAATTTGTGCACAAAAAACGATAGCCCAAGCTTTGCGCTCCAGGCTATCGTTTCCTTATCAAGCTATCAGAAATTATCCGCAATCCGCTGGAATTGGTGATGCAGCTCGTCCATCACCACGAAGCGGGCTTCGCGGATCATCTCTTTGCCTTCGACGAACAACAGCAAAGCAGGTGCAGTGAAGACTGTGAATTCGCCCGCAACTTCCGGGATATCATCGGCGTTTGCCTGGATTGCTTTGATTGTAGGGAATTCTTCCAGCATCTCCTGTACTTGCGGTTGGACCGCGTGGCAGACGCCACAGTTCGTCCGGGAAATATAGACAAACGCCAATTTGTTATCAGCGATGAAGTGACGGATTTCTTCTATTGAAGTTGCTTGTTGAAAATTATTTGGATAAAACACTGGTTGACCTTCTTCCTCTTTCATTTTTTCGTTATTATAGCACGTGAATCGGAATAAATCCGTTTTGCGGATTTGGCAGCGCTGACCTAAAGTCTCTTTGTAATTCCGTCGCTCTTCTTATTTGAACTTGCTCTATGAAAACGCTATACTGAAAATAAAAAAAGGTGGTTTTTCATATGATGTTCGAACTCAGGGTTACACTTTTGGATGTTGGCATACCGGTTTGGCGAGATATACAATTGGATGATGACACGACTTTCTCCGATCTGCATTTCATTCTCCAAAGTGCATTCAATTGGTCCGATCTCCACCCACATACGTTCAAGTTTGCCTCGCCGCATAAAGATACATTGGCAGAAACCGATCGTCTGCGGGACCATATCCAAGGAAAAGATGATAAAATCATTTACACGTACAACATGGAAGAAAATTGGGAGCATGAAATCATCCTGCAAAAAGCATTTGAAGCAAAGGCGGACGTGCTCTATCCCCGTTGCGTGCGCGCAGAGAATCTGACGCCTGAGGAAGACCATACCCGCTTGGACATCACAGACGGCACACTGGACCTCGCGTATAAAGATTCCGGGGAAATCGCGAAAGCGATCAATGAGGAATTGGCCTACCTGAACGTCAGCGGTCTAGGCGAAGGCCTGCCGGGGCTCGATGAAGATGAATGGGTAGCCCTGGATGATGACGAAGATGAATGGGAAGATGACGGCGGCCATCTGTGAAAAGCAAAAAAAAGCATATCCTGCACTCATATTGGAGCGTAGGATATGCTTTTTTATGTTTATTGAACAGTTTCTGTGATCGTTTTGGTTGCTGTTTTTTTCTTGTAAACAAGATCTAGGATCAGACCTGCAGCCGCAACCACGATCGCGACATAGAAAGCTTTGGTGAAGTCACCGTTGTTCGCAGCAGCGATACCCGCTGTTACTTTAGGTGCAACGAAAGCGGATGTCGAGTAACCGATGAACACGATACCGTAGTTGACGCCTTGGAATTTCGGTCCGAAGTTATCCATGACCAATGAAGGGAACACGCCCATCACTCCGCCGAAGCATAAGCCTAAACCAATGATCCCTAGTGTAAAACCGAACATTGATTTGACGAAAATAAGGATCAAGAAAGTAAGAATAATGACACTATACATGATACTGATAGTCGTTGGTTGGCCCAATTTATCGGAAACAGCTCCCCAGATAACCCGACCCATTGTATTGCTGAGAGAATACACGCTGACATAAACGGCTGCCGCTGCTGCGGATAGGCCGAACATGGATTGTCCGATCGGTGAAGCGTTTGAAGCGATCATCAAGCCTGAGAACGCACCCATGGCGAACATCAGAATGATCATATAGAATTTTGGATCCTGCAACATTTCTTTCCAGTTCTTGTTTACTACCGGTTTATTCGCTGCTGCAGTTGCCGCTGCGTTCATATTTTTTGGCATGTAATCTTTCGGTGCAACCTTGATGAAGAGGCTGCAAGTGAAGCTAATGATGGCATAAGCGATCCCCATCCGCACGAAAGTATCGGCAACGCCAATACTTTGGATTAGTTGATTCGCGATCGGAGCTGCGATGATGGCCGCTCCGCCCATACCTGCTGTAATCAATCCGGAAGCCAACCCTTTTTTATCCGGGAAGAAACGGATCGTGTTGCTTAGGCAGCCTGAGTAAGCGAAGCCTTGTCCGAAACCGGCCATCAAACCATAATACACGTACAATTCAGTCAAAGTCGTTGCCGTTCCCGCCAAAGCAAAACCAACACCGAACAATACCGCTCCGGCCATCGTGCTCCATTTTGACCAACCTTTGTCGGTCAAGAAGCCGCCCAAAATCATCGGAATCGGTCCTAAAGCCGCGTTAATAGCGAAGGCTACCATGACCTCAGCCATTGTCCAACCTCTTGCGGCAGACAACGGTCCTGCCAATACGCTGAAAGCATAAACCGCCCCCGTACACATCAAGATACCCATAGAACTGACCAAGACAGCCCAACGATTAATTTCCTTTTTCATCAACAACACTCCCTTATTTTCCATTCGCCATGACGATGTTTTTTAGTTCTCCCCAATTTTCGCGGAACATGCCTTCGTTCATTACTTTCAGATTTTTGGCAATTACCGGTTTGAATCCCATTTGTCCCAAAATATCTTTTTCAAGATCGACGCCAGGCGCGATTTCGATCAGGCGCAATTTGCCTTTCTCGAGGTCGAACACCGCGCGTTCGGTCACATACAATACTTCCTGTTCCACTTCAGACGCATATTCTCCACTGAAAGTAACCTGTTCGACTTCAGCTACGAATTTCTTCGCTTTGCCTTCTTGGATGATCGTCAGACGGCCATCTTTGACTTCCTGCTGTAAACCGCCGGCAGTAAAGGTTCCTGCGAACACCAATTTTTTGGCCGCTTGGGAAATATTGATGAATCCGCCGCAACCAGCGACACGGTTGCCGAACTTGGATACATTCACGTTTCCGCAGGCATCGGTTTGAGCCAGTCCCAACACGGATAAGTCCAAGCCGCCGCCATCATAGAAGTCGAATTGGGCATGGTGATCCATGATTGCTTCACTGTTGAAGGCATGTCCGAAATCCCGCAATCCTGCCGGGACGCCACCGATTGATCCTGCTTCAGTAGTCAACACTAATTGATCGCTGATGCCTTCTTCGGCACCTACCGTTGCGACATTGACAGGGATCCCTACGCCAAGGTTCAAGATAGCAGAAGGAACCAACTCCATCGCAGCACGACGGGCGATAACCTTACGGGCATCCAAGGGTAGTGCTGCCACAGCATCCATTGGTACTTTTGTATCGCCGGAGAAAGCTGGATTGTACTCAGTATTTTCTGTTTGGAATTGATTGCCTGGTTGTGCCACGACAATGTAATCGACCATGATACCCGGTACTTTTACGTCTTTAGGATGCAGCGTACCTGCAGCCGCCAATGTTTCCACCTGAGCGATTACGATACCGCCTGAGTTTTTGACAGCCTGCGCGACCGGCAGCACTTCCATGTGCAAACCTTCTTTTTCAAGCGTCAAATTGCCTTTTTCATCGGCTACCGTTCCGCGGATCAGACCGACATTGATCGGGAAAGTCGGGTAGAATAACCATTCTTCATTTTCGATTTCAACCACTTTGACGATATCTTCAGTTGTGCGCGGGGAAAGCTTGCCGCCTTCCAGACGCGGATCAACGAAGGTGCGCATGCCGACTTTAGTGAACAAGCCCGGACGTTTTGCGGCGATTTCACGGTACAATTGGGTGATGACCCCTTGCGGAAGGTTGTAGGCTTCGCATTTGTTTTCGACGATCAGATCACTAATTTGCGGAGAAGCACTGACGATACCACCGATCCAACGTTTGATCAGGCCTTCGTGTGCCAAGTGGCTCATCCCTTTTGTGCGGCGATCCCCTACAGCGCTCGCGTGGATGACTGTCAGATTGTTCGGATGCCCTTCCGCTTTAAAGCGATCTTCGATGGAAATGGCCATTTCTTCGTTTACACAGGCCATACCGAATCCGGTCAACGCCACTGTGCTGTTATCTTTGATCAATTTTGCCGCTTCCGCAGCTGTGATTACTTTTGTCATAAGTGTACCCTCCTATTTGCTCGTTCATTCACATAAGTAAGTAAGAAAAAAGCTCAGTCTTTCTCTGAGCTTTTCAGTTTTGATTAATAAGCGATCTTCAATGATTTTGCGATTGTTTCAGCATCCTTGAACAAAGTTTCGATGATTTCTTTGGCAGGACGGATAGTGCGGACCATACCGGTGATTTGGCCGGCCATGACCGATCCGTTCTCTACATCACCTTCGAATACAGCTTTGCTCAATGAGCCCAACGCCAACTCTTCCAATTCATCACGGGATGCATTGTTGTTTTCCAGTTCTTGGAATTTCGTAAGCATCTTGTTTTTGATGGAACGGACAGGTGCTCCGTTGCGGCGGCCTGTAACTATTGTAGCTGTATCGTCAGCATCCAGTACCGCTTGTTTGAATGTAGCCGGAACCGGGCATTCTTCAGCAGACAAGAACAGTGTTCCGACTTGGATCCCTTGAGCACCCATTGCGTACATAGCAACGACGCCTCGGCCGTCACCGACTCCGCCGGCTCCCAATACAGGGATGTTGACCGCGCTGACAACTTGCGGCACTAAACACATGGTTGTTGTTTCGCCGACGTGTCCGCCCGCTTCTGTTCCTTCAGCTACGATTGCATCCGCGCCCAAAGCTTCCATTTTTTGTGCATGCTTCACGGAAGCGACTACCGGAATGACTTTGATGCCGGCTTCTTTGAATTTCGGCATGAACGGTTTCGGTGTGCCCGCTCCTGTTGTCACGACTTTGACGCCTTCTTCGATCACGACATCAACCAATTCCGGGCAATTCTTCATCATCAACATCAAGTTGACCGCAAAAGGTTTCTCCGTCATGGATTTGCATTTTTGAATTTCTGCACGCAATTGATCTGCTGTCATCCCGCCTGAAGCGATGATGCCAAGTCCGCCTGCATTTGAAACGGCAGAAGCGATATCAGCCGTTGCAATCCGGGCCATTGCTCCTTGAAAAATAGGATATTTTATTCCTAGCATTTCGCATAATGTTGTCATCTTGTTTTTCCTTCTTCCTTGAATTGTGAGTGATGAGTCTGCAGCACCGTCTGAAATTACCGCTTTTATTTGCTCACCTTTTCTCTTAATAGTTGCATTATAGAATTTATATGATTAATTGTGAAATAGTAATCTTCAACGGTTTATCATAACTGTTTAGTTATATGAAATAATCTGATTTGGAACAGAAAGCCCGTCATTATTGATTTTTAAAATAAAAATAATACACCTCTTTTTTGAGATAGTGTATTTTGTTCATATCTTTTTTGTTCTGAACAGATATCATTTCCATAACTCTTCTGTTATAATTGTGATTATTTTATCTTTCACAATCATAAAATGAGGTACAATAACGCTTGTAATTCTTTATCGTTTTCCCGTATAACCAACAGTAGAACGTCTTGAACGAAAGGATGACAAAAAATGATGCAACAGACCACTATCATTGCCTACCTGGATGCCATCGTCAGTGAAGGAACCTTCACCCAGGCGGCAAAGTCCCTATATATTTCCCAACCCTACCTCAGCAAAACCATCACAAAATTGGAAGAGGAACTCCAAACCCAATTGGTCGAACGCAATCGTACTCCGATGGAATTGACCTATGCGGGCGAAAGGTTCCTGACCCATATGAAAAAGATGCAGAACCAATACGAAGATATGGTCAACGAATTGACCATGATCACAAAGCTGAAATACGGCCGGATCCGCATCGGTGTCCATCCGATTATGGGTTCCTTTTTGCTTCCCTTGATTCTTCCGAAGTTCCATGAAAAATATCCCGGCATCGTCCTGAAAATAATGGAACAGGACGCCAAAACAACAGAAATGGACTTGTTGGAAAACAAAGTCGATCTCTATTTGGGGATGATGCCGATCCATAACGAACAACTTTCCTATACCGTGCTTGCGGATGACAAATGGTGCGTCATCGTTCCCGATACAAGCCCGCTGTATCAACCCGGCTTGAAGGAAATCGAAAAATTTCCTTATCCTTTGAACCTGTTGAAGAATGAAAAGTATGTGCTGACCACTTCCCAATCCGGTATCCGCAAGCAAGCTAATGAATTTCTGAAGCATCTGGACATAAAGGCAGATATCGTCATGGAATCACAGAACATCTCTACAGCGGCAGCACTTGCGAGAAAAGGGATGGGCTTGACCTTTCTGCCGAAAAGCGCGCTCAACAATAGCGAATTGATGGACAGCTACAATATTTATTATATCGAGACCACCTTCGTCCACACCCGCTATTTCATTGCCTACAGCAAAGAAAAGACCCTTTCCTCTGTCGACTTGGCCATGATCGATATGGCGAAGGAACTGATGAAAGCATACAGTGACTCGATTTGATGCTTGCGGTCTGCAGCAACGAAAAGACCCCTCTTATTCTTTTCGGAACCATATCATTTGGCCTTCGGCACCAGAAGTTGTATCATCAAAGTGAACAATGATGGACTGCCATACTTTGCGTACAAGAACGGATAACTTACCCATAGGAGGGGTTATGATGGATAAACTACCAAAAGATGACCACGATTCTATCGATGCCACTTGGTTAACGGAAGATCCCTATCTGGATATCATTCCCGAAGATCCCCCTCAAGAAACCGAAATTCTTTACTGCCAATGCAAGAAGCCGTCTAGCGTTTACCCCGAAAGCAACGATCTTGGCCATTGGCTGAAGTGCGGAGACTGCAATCGCGTCATCGAAGGTTCGTTTGAAGCAGTAAAGCCTTATTAATCCAATCGAAAAAAAAAAAGGAGCAAGGGAATGCGGAATGACGCACTCACTTGCTCCTTTTGATTCCTGCTATGAAAGAAACACCAGAGATTAGTCTGGTGTTCCACCGTTTGTTGCTTTCAAGTTCTTGATATCCAAAAACTTTTGGCAGAGTTTATCCAATTCTTCTTCCATCACAGCGCTCGTCTCAGGTGAATAGCTGAGCATTTTTGCCGGATTGGATACCAGATCCAGAACGGAGTCGGGAACCACCTTGTCTCCTTCGACATGGACAGCGATCTGTGGGTAGTAGTTCGTTGTTCCGCAGCATGCTGAGACAAGATAGGCGATTTCATAATGCTCGTTGCCTTTGTCGCGGATGCGGAAATAGCCATCGCCGATGAATTCCTTTTCCGGTCCGAAATTAGCCAATATCAGTTCCAAATCCTTCTTTTCCATTAAAAAAACCCCTTTTCTTCATGAATCAAACAGACGATTATTTATTTAAAAACGTGAACACAGGCTTGTCCTGCAAAACTTACCCGCACTTTTACCTTCAAGCATATTATACCACTCCCGGACGGTTTTGGACATCAGCCGAGCTACAGATGAGGGCTATATTTCCGTTGCTCATTCCTCGTTTTGAGGGAGTGCTTCTGTTAAGTTTATCCTTCACCGCTATGATAAAATAAACTTGTAAGCGCAAACTAAAACAAATACAGAAACGGGGTTACCCAGATGACAGAAACAAAACTATCGAAACTGAGAATCACTGGCCAATCACACCAAGGCATCACCACTACGGTAAAAGTCCGTAACCTGCCTGAATTTTTTGTGGATGAATCGGAACGGATGGGTGGCGACAACAAAGGGCCAAATCCGTTGGAATATCTTTTGAGTTCGTTGGCAGGTTGTACCTCGATCATTGCCTATTATGTAGCCGAACAACAAGGGCTCGCCTACAGAGGCCTTTCGTTTACCGTTGAAGGCACCTTTGATCCGCGCGGTTTTGCCGGAGAGGATGATATCCGGACCTACTTTCAGGAAGTCACGCTCATCAACCATATCGAGACTGATGAGACCGATGAAGCCATCGAGAAGCTGGCGGCTGAAGTCGAAAGAAGATGTCCGGTCTATAACCTCATGCTGGATGCGGGTGTCGACATGTCGACCCAGTGGATCCGGACCAATTAAAAAAATCAGAAAAGCGGAACGGGTTCGTTCAGCCCTTATTAAGGAAACACTGTGACCTAATCGGTCAAGTGTATCATGCCTCTAAGCGATTGAAATCGCAAGAGACATGACAATTTAGGAAATCGAGCCATACAACTGAGCATCGTAGAGCGCAATATGCTGAGGGACTTCCTGCGTCAGCAGGTTAGTCGAACAGTATCCTTGGCTCGTAGAGACAAGGGGTTCCTTAATCCCTTCCGAAAGGCTTACCCGTGAAGTTAGCCATCTAATTTGATTGCATGAAACATTTTGCAAATCTGTTAAACAACTACGGTGACACACTTTCAGATTCGAAATATTATATATTTTGAATAAAATCCCATCAGCCGAGCAAATTAGGCGGCCTGATGGGATTTTTTTGTGGTTCCATCTACTTGAATTCTCTCAACTTGTTTTCGCTTGGAACCATATGGCTCGTATAATTTTCGATTTTGAAAGTCAGACGATCCATTGCTTGTTTCATAACATCAATCCGTTCTTGGAGTTCACGCTGTTGTTCGACCAAAAGATCCATCCTTGCCGGAACGGTCTCTTCTCCGCTGCGGAAAAGCGCGAGATATTCGATCAACGATTCGATCGATAAACCTGCATTGCGCATCTGGCGGCTGAAGACAATCCACTTTAGATCTTCTTCATCAAACTCACGTACCCCGTTCTCATTCCTTTTTATTGGAGGAATCAGACCGATCCTCTCATAGTAGCGGATTGTATCAGTGGATACACCCGTTTGCTCACTGGCTTTCTTTATGTTTATCATCTCGTCCATCCTTTCGGCATCAAAACCTATCCTGACAGTTAGCTTCAGTTATATCCTACACCTTGGAGTGGACTCCAAGTCAAACGGGAATTTCGGACAGCGAGGACTAACCCTCTTCAGTAAACCGTCACCCTTGCAATGCAAGCAACTGAAGGATCGTGTGCGACACCGCGTCCTCATCATTCGTTCTGCCTGTGATGAAGGCCGCCGTGTCCTTGATGATCGGATAAGCATTCCGCACAGCGAAACTGTATCTGCCGCTCTTCATCATTTCGATGTCGTTCATCCCATCACCGAACACCATCGTTTCTTCAGGAGTGACCTGCAGCAACTCCTGCAGACGGGCAACCGTACTCCCTTTATGGACATTCAGGTCCGTGATGTCCAACCGAGCCTTCTCCGAAGCGACGATATGCGCCCGGTCGCTGTAATCGGCTAATTTTTCAGCAGTATCGACGCAGCGCTCTTGCATATCGCGGACCGTAATTTTGATGAAATCGTCCCTGATGGCTCCGAAATCCGCCACCGTAACCACCTTTTTGTAGGAGCTCCTGACCGCTGCAGATTCCTCGGGCGACAAATCATTTTTAATCATGGCGGCTTCTTTCGTGCAGGCGATCAAGGTATGCCCAAGTTGCATCTCTTCCAGTTCGCGCAGGATGGCACGGCCTGTCCCATTCTCCAACAACGATTCGTAGACGACTGCGCCGTTGCGTTTGATCCGCGAGGCACTGTCCCCCAGGATCCAAAAACCTGCGGCATCTTCGCCGAATATTTCTTCGACGCGCTCGCTCTGTTTGCCGGTGCATAGAGCGAAAACGACCCCCTTTTCCGTCATCAACTGCTTTACCTGCTTGAAAAGTTCCCTGTTGAAATCCCCTTCGTTATTAAGAAACGTGCCGTCCATATCCGTCAAAATCAACTTGATCATCCGATGTCCTCCATTCCGATTATCTTATCGCTCCCATTATCGCATATTTCTCCATCTCGGACCGCTAAATGACCCAAAAATGGCATCGGCAGTGCATTTCCCGTATAATGAATATTGAAATCACTCGTAAAGAAGGTGCAATTATATGATAACAGTTACCGGCATCACAGCTGACAATCTCGTCCACACAGATATCGATTTGGATACAACCGACCTTTCATCCTATAAATGGATCTGGGCCGACTTCAATGAGCCTAGCCCATCCGAAGTAAAATATCTTGAGAAGACCTTCCACTTCCATCCACTTGCTATAGAAGACTGCCTGCAAATACTGCAGCGTCCGAAGCTGGATTATTATGAAGACTACACATTTTATGTGACGCATCATGTTCGTAAGGAAGGAAGGGAGCTCTTCAAGGAAGAATTGGACTTCTTTGTCAGTGAAAAATTCATCGTCACTTTTCAGCTTACCCACTCAAAAGAAGTGGCCTATATCCAGAAACAATTGCTGACCCAATATAATGCCGAAAACTGGGACCCGTACTTTATTTTTTACAGAATCCTTGATCAGATTGTGGATAATTATTTCCCTTTAATCCACGACATCGAAGACCGTCTTGCTCAACTTGAAGAGGATAACCTGAACAAAACGACTGCCGCATTCATACCTGAATTGATGGAGTCTCGGCATCTTCTGTTGGGTCTGCTGCAGACCGTCACTCCGATGCGGGATCTGCTTTACCGCATGCTGAATTCCCAACACCTGGAAGGAGTCAGCAAAAGACGGAGTTATTTTTCTGATATCCATGATGACCTGCTGAAGGTATCCGAGATGATCACCTCAAACCGTGAGGTGACGACGGATATGCGCGATAGTTACCTATCGCTGAATTCCCATCAGACCAATAATGTGATGAAGGTCCTTACCATCATCACTTCAATTTTCTCGCCTTTGACATTGATTGCTGGCATCTATGGGATGAACTTCGAACATATGCCCGAATTGACTTGGAAATACGGCTATTTTTTAGCTATCGGCCTGATGTTTGGAATCGGGTTGGCAATGTATCACTGGTTCAAAAAAAGTGGCTGGTTCTGATCACCCGCCGTTTTTCTTGTAATAGGTGGCGACAGGATATTTCAATTTCCCTGTCGCCAGATAGATTCGGAAATCATTCACCGCAAAGAGATCACCTGGCTCAAGCAAAAAGAAATAGAGGCGGATAGGATAACGTTTGCTTTTGGCCAAAATATGATTGTTGCCCTCATAAACGTACCACCAGATTTCGAACATCTCTCCCCTAAAGGAAAACTTATCCTCCAACAGCGTAAACTCACAGCAGCCTTTTCGTTCCAGCAGATCGGCGACATCCAATTTTTTTCTCCAGATTCCTTTTTGCATCAGCTTCATTTTCCTCACCCTATCCATCAGCTATCATTTTTGATTTACATGATATTTCTGCACCACGATTTGATTGCGCTTGTTCTTCCTGCCGTAGATCACGATTGCGTTCCCTTCGGTGACCTGATACAAAAAATCCAACGAATGCGCGCGAATCAGGCAATTCTGCTTCTCTTCCTTGTCCACCGTCAGCGTGAAGCGGATCAGCGGCGTCTCTTCCAGTTTGAGAATTTTGATTTTTTCCACTGAACCTTTCAAGCAAATCCCATTTTCCATATCAGTCACATCCTTCAACACCATAATACGAACATACGTTCTTTTTGTCAACTGTTTCCTTCTCGGGAAAATCGCTGAAGGCATTCTTTTCCTTTTTAGAATAGTAAGGAAACATGTTAAGATGTTTTAAACATAAGCGGATGCTAAAAACTGGCGACCTCAACCGGGTTGTTTTGCATCTGACGAAAGGAAGATTTGCCATGCCCATCAAACTAATCGCCGTCGATATGGACGGGACTTTCCTGGACAGCCGGAAGGAATTCAACAAGGAGCGTTTCGCGGCTCTGTACGAACGCATGCTCGAAAAGGATATCCGCTTTGTCGTGGCCAGCGGAAACCAATACTATCAACTGCGTTCTTTTTTTCCTGAAATACAGGATGATATTGCTTTTGTCGCGGAAAACGGAGCCTTTGTCGTGGACCGTAACAAAGAGCTGTCCGTCGGTGAGATGACGCAGGATACGATCGATAAAGTACTCCGGATTTTCAAGGAATTGGATGCCTATTCAAAATTGGTTGTTTGCGGCAAAAACAGTGCCTATGTCGACAAATCCGTTTCCGATTACTTTTACCAAAATACGAAACGCTTCTATCATCGCTTGAAGCGTGTGGATTCTTTTTCCGAAATAGACGACATCATCTTCAAATTTGCATCCGGATTTGGTGAGGATGAAGTACCCGCACTCTTGGAACACTTCACACGCGAAGTAGGCGATGTCGTCTCCCCTGTACCGACCGGCCATGGCTCCATCGACCTCATCATTCCTGGCATGCATAAAGCTTCCGGCATCCAATTGCTGCAGAAACTGTGGGGCATCTCCGATGAGGAGACCGCAGCATTCGGCGACAGTGGGAATGACATAGAGATGTTGCAGCATGTGGCTTACAGTTTTGCGATGGCCAATGCATCCGACGACGTCAAAAAAGCCGCCAAATACCGTGCCCTTTCGAACAACGAAGAAGGTGTGTTGGCTGCAATCGAACAGCTGCTCGAAATGGAATAGACGGAAAAAGGAAGATGCCCCCGCCTCATATTGAAGCGGGATGCATCTTCCTTTTCTTTTCTTACTAGGAAATCAAGCCTGTCAAAAAGGCCAATAATTCATACTTTTTCTCTTCGGGCATTTTTTTGATTTGAGCGGTAAGTTTCTTTTCCACCGGGCTCATTTCCGCATTGAAGAATTCCGCCAACGTGACGCCGAGAACCTCGCAGATATGGTTAAGTGTCTTCAGGGACAACTTAGTCGAATTGTGTTCGATGGCTGAAATGAAGGAAGGCGAAACGTCGATCTGCTCAGCCAATTCTTTTGCCGTTATTTTGTTCAGTGTGCGCAATTCCTGAATACGGCATCCAGTACCTATTTGCCGCCACGATTCTGGCTGGTGTGCTGCAGCTCGTCCTGGGACTCCTCAAAATCGGCACCTTAATGCGTTACATTCCGAAGCCAGTCATGACCGGTTTCGTGAACGGATTGGGAATCATGATGTTCACTTCGCAATTGGATCATTTCCAAGGCAGCCTGCTTTTGCCGCTTCTGGGCTTTTGGGCATCGCGATCATCTTCCTGTTCCCTAGAGTCACGAAGAAAATCCCTGCGCCTATCATTGCAATTCTCGTCATCACCGCGATTGTGATGGGCTTTGGCTTGGATGTGAAAACGTTGGGCGATATGGGTTCCATCTCTACGGATTTGCCGCGCTTCGGCATCCCAGCTGTTCCGATGACATTGGAAACTTTGCGGATCATTTTCCCAACTGCACTTTCGGTTGCTATCGTCGGATTGGTTGAGTCCTTGTTGACTGCACAATTGGTCGATGAAATCACTGAAGAGAAGAGCGACAAAAATCAGGAAACGTTGAGCCAAGGTCTTGGGAATATCGTTTCTGGCTTTTTTGGTGGTATCGCCGGTTGTGGCATGATCGGTCAGACGATCATCAACCTGAATTACGGCGGACTTGGCCGTTTGGCGACTTTCCTGTCCGGATTCTTCATGTTGTTGTCCGTCGTTCTTTTGAACGGTTCTGTCGTGCAGATTCCGGTTGTCGCTTTGGCGGCAGTCATGGTCGTTGTCTCCATCGAAACCATCAATTGGGATTCGATCAAACGCCTGCGTACGAACCCCAAAAACGAAAGCTTCGCAATGATCCTGACCGTCGCCATCGTTATCGTAACGCATAACTTGGCTTATGGTGTCGTAGCCGGCACTTTGGTCAGCGCCGTCTTCGCTGCTTTCAAAATGTCCCATCTCCATGTTGCAGTTGGAACTTCCGATGTTGATCACCACTACAAAGTGGATGGCCACCTTTACTTTGCTTCCGCCGAAAAATTCCTGGACTTTTTCACCGAAGAAATCGAACACGAGGAAGAAGTCGTCATCGACATCAGCGCCATGACTTTATGGGATTCCACAGCTGTCGATGCGATCGATAAGCTCATCACCCGCAACAACAAACGGGGTGTTAAAACGACGCTCACCGGTGCGAACCAACAAAGCTCTGCTCTTTTCAACCGGATATCTATCCACAACAAAAAATAGACAAATACCTCCCTCACCCTGAATCTTCAGCGTGAGGGAGGTGTTTTTTAAATAAATGCCTGTATTTAGACTTCAACCAAGTCAAAACGCGTGATGATGCCGAGCAGATTCTCTGTATTTTTGCCGCTATCCGTCACCAACAGCGCATCAATTTTTTGGTTATCGAACTGTGCTTCGGCTTCATAGATGGTCGCATCCTTCTTGATGAAGGCAAAATTATTTTTGTTCTCGTCCAACACAAGTATATCCCGCGCAAGCGTTCCGGCGATCGAAATGCTGGCTTCGTGCGCATATTGGGAAAGCCAGTGCGTGATGCCATTCTCGGTCAACAACCCAATCACTTTTCCGTTTCCATCCTTGATTGGAAATTGGGTCAGATCGGTGTTCCGGATAGTTTCAAGGACTGCGGGAAGCGGGGTCGTTTCCTTGAAAAATTTCACATCATTCGACTTGATATCAAAAGTGGTCTTCGGTTTCAACAGTTGTTCGTGGATTGATTTGATCATATTCAGCGCCGCCTCGTTGACGAGCACCAGATCGCTCTGGTTTCCATGGCTCAGGAAGTTGCGCAGATCCCCTAATATCTGGAAGTCATCCCGTACCCTTTTCACATAGCTGTCGTAGCGCGCAGCGTTATCCACCAACTCGTAAAAGCTGTAGTAGGATTTCCCGCGGTCGGGCTTGTATTCCTTGTTGAAGAAACTCTCGATATCATTGAAATAACCCATAAATGCTTCGTTATTGCTGCTCAATCGCCGTCGCCCTCTCTCCTGTTACTCTCTTTATGCTTCTATTTTAACAATTCAACGCGGGAAATACGAATCCAAAGCCTTTCATCCAAAAAAGCCTTCCGCAAACTATCCTCCCGTTGGCCTTCCCGAAATTCCCGAAGTATAATAAATCTATCACCGACAAGAAACGGAGGAAATGATATGACCACAGCGAATATCATGCTTTATGTTAAGGACGTTCAGGCGAATGCCGATTTTTGGAAACACTATCTCGATTTCAAAGAGGTTGACCGCTTTGACTTTGGGGATTCCATCAGCATTGTGCTGGCGGTGAACCCTGCGTGCAATCTGCAGCTGTTCAATATCGATTTCATCAGAAAGAATTCACCTGAAGTGGTCGACAACAAGCCTTCTTTATTGTTCGACATCTCCGATTTCGATGGGCTGTACGCGCGCTTCAAGGAAAACAACGAGACGGTCGGCGAAATCATCGAAATGGGCGGAGCCAGGACCTTCAACTTCCCCGACAGGAATGGCGACTACTATGCTGTCCGGGAAACGGCTGAATAAGCCGACTGCATGCTCCGAACCAAGCCATCAACATAAATAACCACCGGATCTGAGGGCAAAACGCCTTGGCTTCGGTGGTTATTTTGTTTCTTAGCTCAACTCCGAAAGATAGATCAGCCGGGTACCATCACAATCGAGGGACAACTTAAAACGTAGCCCCAACTCCGGAGAGGCAGCCGCTCGCCGGATGACAACTTAACTATCGGCACCTTCTCCGGGGAGGCCATCCTCATCGGAGAACAACTAAAAATGCAAGCCAAACTCCGGCCAAACCTCCGTTCATCGGAGCTGAGAGCCGAAAAGCCGTTCGCAAATATTTTATCCGGAATATAAAAGTTTCCAGAAAATAGAGCCACCTCAATTTGAGACGGCTCCCACACTTATTCTTTTTCTTATTTCCCGATCAACGCAATGATCTCCTCAAGAACAGCTTCCCCGTCCAGGATTTCATAATTTTCCCTCGAAATCAGCTTGTATGGCACCGCCTTATAGGTCAGAAAATCCTTCAATCGCGCGATTTCGTATTTGGATTGCGGGCCGATCATCAGAGCATCGATCGATTGGCTTTGGATCGCCTGCTCCGCGATGATCGCCGGCGCGGAGTAGACGTGGATGTCCAGTCCCCTTTCATCCGCCGCATTCTGCACATTCTTCACCAGTAAGCCGGTCGTAATTCCTGCCGTACAAATCAATAAGGCTGTCTTTTGTTCGGTCATCTGCTTCAACCCCTTATGCTGCTTTCTTTTTCTTGTTGTAGATATCCAATACGACGGCCAACAACAGAATCAAACCTTTGATTGCTTGCTGCCAGTCGACACCGACACCGAGAATGGACATTCCGTTATTCAAGACACCCATAACCAAACCGCCGACGATCGTTCCCACGATGGTGCCGATTCCGCCTGAAGTGGAGGCTCCTCCGAAGTACACGGCTGCCATTGCATCCAATTCCATGGATGTACCCGCTTGCGGTGTGGCCGCATTCAGACGCGCAGCCAAGATAAGTCCGGCTAATGCAGCCATTGCGCCCATATTTACGAATACCCAGAAAGTGATTTTTTTCGTTTTTATACCTGACAATTCTGCCGCTTTACGGTTTCCGCCTGTTGCGTAGATTTGGCGTCCCGCAACTGTCTTGTTCGTCAAGAACGCATAGGCTGCTACGATGACTCCCAAGATGACCAAAATGACAGGATAGCCTTGGTAAGATGCGAAGATATAAGTCACACCGATCATTACTACTGCTGTCATGACTGCTTTCAGCGTGAAAGCGTTCATTGATTCCACTTCGAACAGATTATTTTTGCGTTTTTCGCGTGTACGCCATTGACCGAAAACGAGCGCTGCGGCGATGAGGACGCCCAGGATCATCGTCAATAGATGGATACTGCTGTCAGTCAGATCAGGTAAGTAACCTGTAGAGATTTTTTGGAATATTTCCGGGAAAGGCGCCAATGATTGCCCGCCCAGCACGACCTGCGTCAAGCCACGGAACATCAACAGCCCTGCTAAGGTCACGATGAAAGCCGGGATGCCGAAGTAGGCTACCCAATAGCCTTGCCAAGCACCGATGATCGCTCCGATTGCGATACAGATTGGCACTGCCAACCAAGGGCTGATATTCCAATTCACCATCAAGATGCCGGAGATGGCACCTACGAAAGCCATTACGGAACCTACCGAAAGATCGACATGGCCCAAAAGGACAACCAACAACATGCCCGCCGCCAACACCAAAATATGACTGTTCTGCAGTACGATGTTCGTGATATTCAGCGGTCGCCAGAAGATGCCGTCCGTCATGAGCTGAAATGCAATCAGAAGGCCGATCAGAATGATGACCATACTGTATTTACTGAAAATATCAAGCGCCTTTGTTTTTAGATCCATTGTTTGCTTTTCTTTTTTTATACCGTTAGTCGTTTCCATCTATAGCACACCTTCTTCTTCCCTAGTCATTAGATTCATCAGCGATTCTTGGTTTGCGTCTTTGCGTAAAACTTCACCCGTGAATTTGCCGTCATTCATCGTGTAGATGCGATCGCACATACCTAAGATTTCAGGCAGTTCGGACGAGATGATGCAGACACATTTGCCGGCAGCCGCCATCTCTTCGATGATTGTGTAGATTTCGTATTTGGCGCCGACATCGATTCCACGCGTCGGTTCATCCAGGAATAGGACGTCTGGCTCCGTCATCAGCCATTTGGCAAGGACGACCTTCTGTTGGTTCCCTCCGCTGAGGCTGCTGACTTTTTGGTAAATGGAGCTTGTCTTCGTCCGCATTTTTTTGCGGTATTCCTCGGCTATCTGGACTTCTTTTTCTTTATCCAGGACGCCTTTTTTGCTGATTTTCCCTAAGCTTGCGATCGTCGTGTTCTCGCGGATGTCCATCAAGAGATTCAATCCCAGTGCTTTCCGGTCCTCGGATACATAAGCAAGTCCATTTTCGATGGCTGCTGGCACATCCTTAACCGAAATTTCCTGCCCTTCTTTGAAAACTTTGCCAGAAATGTTGCTACCGTAGGAACGTCCGAAGACGCTCATCGCGAATTCGGTCCGGCCTGCCCCCATCAATCCGGCAATCCCGACGATTTCGCCTTTGCGGATCTTGAAATTGATCTTCTCGTTCATGACGCGGTGCGCATCAATCGGATGATGCACCGTCCAATCCTTCACTTCAAAGTAAACATCGCCGAGGTTCGGATGGCGTTCGGGATAACGGTTCGTCAAGTCCCTTCCGACCATGCCGCGGATGATGCGATCCTCGTTGATGGCCTCTTTTTCCAACGTTTCAATCGTTTTGCCATCGCGCAGAATCGTTATGCGGTCAGCCACGTTGACGATTTCATTCAACTTATGGGAAATGATGATGGAAGCGATACCTTGCCTTCTGAATTCCTTGATCAGCTCCAATAGGTTGGCACTCTCTTCCTCATTCAGTGCGGCTGTCGGTTCATCCAGGATCAACAGGCGTACCGATTTCGAGAAAGCTTTCGCGATTTCGACCAATTGCTGCTGCCCGACCCCAATCTGGGAAACGAGTGTATTGGGATTCACTCTCAAGCCGACTGTTTTCAGCAGATTGGTTGTTTTCTTTTCCGTCAGGTCCCAGTCGATGATACCGTGCTTCGCTTGTTCATTACCGAGAAAAATATTTTCACTTACGGACAGATACGGGCTGAGCGCCAACTCCTGGTGAATGATGACGATGCCTTCATTTTCGCTGTCCTTCAGATTCTTGAATTTGCAGGGCTCACCGTTGTAGACGATATCCCCCTCATAACTACCGTAAGGATACAAACCGCTCAACACATTCATCAGCGTTGATTTTCCCGCACCATTTTCGCCGCATAGGGCATGGATTTCGCCACGCTCAATTTTCAGATTCACATCACTCAATGCCCGGATGCCAGAAAATTCTTTGACGATATTCCGCATCTCCAATATATAATCCGCCATGATACCCCTCCTCTATGGAAGAGACTTCCTTGGCGTCGCAAAGGAAGTCTCCGTTATTCACATTTTTATAAACCTAAATCTTTTTCAGAATAGTAGTCTGTATCGATCAATTCCGCCTGATAATTTTCTTTATCGACTGAGATCGGATTAGCCAGATAAGTCGGTACGATTTTCACACCGTTATCATACGTTTCTGTATCGTTTACAGGTACTTCTTCCTCGTTGAAGATCGCTTCGATCATTTCGATTGTGTTTTGAGCCAAGATACGCGTATCTTTAAAGATAGTTTGTGTCTGTTCGCCAGCAATGATCGATTTCACTCCCGCTTGGGTTCCATCTTGACCGGTGATGACCGGCAATGGTTTTTCGTCTGAGCCGTAACCGACACCTTTTAAGGAAGAAATGATTCCCAAGCTGATCGGATCATAAGGAGACAATACTGCATCCAAGGTTTTATCCGTGTAATTCGCGCTTAACAGGTTGTCCATCCGGGCTTGTGCAGTCGATCCATCCCAACGCAAGGTTGCGATCTGGTTGAACTTTGTTTGTTCGGAAGGGATGACCAATTGGCCGCTTTCGATGTATTGTTGGAATACGGACATCACGCCGTTGTAATTGATCAAGGCGTTGTTGTCGTCCGGGGATCCGCCGAACAGTTCGATATTGTATGGGCCTTCACCTTCGCTCAAGTTCAATGCATCTTCAATATAGGAAGCCTGAAGCACACCCACTCCAAAATTATCGAAAGTTGCATAGTAGTCAACGTGTTCGGAATTCATCAACAAGCGGTCGTACGCGATGACTTCGATGCCTTCGTCCGCTGCTTTTCCAAGCACATCCGTCAATGCGGACCCATCAATGGAAGCGATTACCAAAATATCTACACCTTTTGTGATCATATTCTCGATCTGCGCCACCTGGTTTTCCACTTTATCTTCCCCGTATTGAAGGTCTGTCTTATAGCCCAGCTTCTCCAACTCGGTAACCATGTTGTTGCCGTCCGCAATCCATCTCTCGGCTGACTTCGTCGGCATCGCGATCCCTACATAACCAGCATCCCCTGTAGATGCTTCGCCATCCCCGCAAGCACCTAGCGCTACTGCGGATAATAACGTTGCTGCTGTAAGAAAACTTTTCTTCCAATTGAATTTCATCCCTGATTCCTCCACTGCTGTTTTATTTGATAAACACATTGTATCGCTAACAGACACCGCTTACATTCACTATCTTTTCCAGTTTCTTGATATTCTTACTGATTTGTATCCGTTTCCATATGAATTTTTTCCGATTTTCTTTGTTTTTTTTCGAAGGCTCCATAAACTGTGCTAAACTATTCGATGGTAGCGTTTCATTTTGGTTATATATAGGAAGGAAGTTTCCCGCTATGAAGTATCTATTGCATCTGCTCCTCCTACTCTTTGTTGTTGGCGGCTGCGCGAACAACCCTGATGCGGAAGAAGCTCCAGGGAACATCGTCATCGGATTCTCGCAATCCGGAACGGAGAGCAATTGGCGCAAGCGCCACACAGAATCAATAAGAGAAGAATTGGATAAAGAAGGCTACGAAGTGCTGTACCGGAATGGCTTCATGAACCAAGATCGCCAGATCCAGGACATACGGACCTTCATCGCCTATAAAGTTGATATGATTGTCTTCACGCCGATCGTGGAAGATGGTTGGGATGCGGTTCTTTTGGAAGCAAAAGATGCAGGCATACCGGTTATCGTTGTCGACCGGCATATCCGCACAGCAGAAGAGAATCTGTTTTTGACGCACATCGGTTCCAGCTTCAAGGCTGAAGGAAACCGAGCGGGACTCTACATCACCAATCATTTCCAAAGCAGCTCCCAATCCTCCGTGAAAATCCTGGAAATGAAAGGGCTTGCGAATACTTCGCCGACCAATTTCCGCAGTGAAGGGTTCCTGGAAGTGATCAGCCGCGATTCGCGGATATCCATCGCAGCATCCTTGGAAGGGGACTTTATCCGTTCCAAGGCGAAGGATGTCTTCCGGAAATACATAGAGGAGAACGGCTGGAAAGACATCGATGTTCTCTACAGCCATAACGACGAGATGACGCTAGGCATGCTGGAGGTCATGGAAGAAAAAGGCATCGTCCCCGGCCAGGACATCCTCATCGTCACAATCGACGGCCAAGCGGAGATGATCGAAAATCTGCGCACCGGCAAAGTAAATTGCGTCGTCGAATGCAATCCGAACGCCGGCTGGTATGTCCGCAACACGATTAAGCGTTATTTGAACGGCAATACTATCCCGAATGAAATTTACATGCCCGAAACCGTTTTTTCCGATAAAGGGAATCTCGACAGCATTCCGCCACGGGAATATTAGGGAGGCTATATGATGGAAAAAATAGCCAGTATCAAAGATATTTTTCAGCAGACCAACCGCTTACTCTTCAGCATCACCCTGATTCCCTTGCTTGTGATCAGCATCTTCTACACGCGCAATATCTTAATCTACCGCAGCGCACTGGCGAATGTCGAAGAAGCGAATACCGTTTCCACCATCGTCCAGGAAAATGTTTTGGAGGAACTGTGGGACCTGGTCTTCGGGCTCATCGACATCACCGATTACGAGTCCGGCAATGAGCTGGAAAAGGTGCGGCTGGCCATCAAAGAAATCCAGGCCAACACCACCACTGCCAAGGAATCCGCCACACTGGATGTCGCTTTGCGGACCTTGGACACGCTCGACAATTACATTTCCGAGATGGAAAACAATATCGCCAACGGCCGGCCGTTCGATGAGAACGAAGCCATTATGGTCCAAGTTGATGCCGTAACTGTCCTGCTTTATGCTATCCTGCAGGACTTTGTGCGTGTCGAAATAGAAATTGCAGGGCAAACCAGCGATGATATGCTGGTGTCGCTCTATTATCTGATGCTGTTCGAACTCGTGATCGTCCTTACGATCGTCTATTATGCCCGGAAGAATAACCGCTTTTTAACGCAGCAGATTCAGGAGCCGTTGAACGATCTGATCGTCCTTTCCGAGGAACTGTCGCAAGGCCATCTGGATTATCAGGCAAAAGAGCCAGAAGTCGCCGAGTTGCGCGTCGTAACGGAAAGCATGAATGACATGGCGCGGAATCTGCATGTCCTGATCGAAGAAAATGCCGTGAAGCAATTTGATTTGGCCCAG
The DNA here is from genome assembly GCF_900107505.1 of Trichococcus collinsii. Taxonomy (GTDB): domain Bacteria; phylum Bacillota; class Bacilli; order Lactobacillales; family Aerococcaceae; genus Trichococcus; species Trichococcus collinsii. The sequence continues at coordinate 35,062 of NZ_FNQH01000004.1, forward strand.
AGCGAGTTACGTGTCCTGCAGGCGCAGATTACTCCCCACTTCATCTACAATACCCTGGACGCCATCCTGTCCTTGGCTGAACAAGGCAACAGCGAGCAGGTGAAGACGATGACCTACGCCCTCTCCGATTTCCTGCGCATCTCCTTAAGCAAAGGCCAGGACTGGATAACGATCGAGAAAGAAATCCGACACGTCGAAGATTACCTGACGATTTTGCAGATTCGCTACGGGACCATGCTGACGTTCGCCATCGATATCCCGGATGCCATCCTCCAAACGGAAGTGCTGAAGATGATTCTGCAGCCATTAGTGGAAAATGCAGTCTACCACGGAACCAAGCATGTCCGCCGGGCCGGGAAAGTGACCGTCACGGCAACCTATACAGCTGACACTATCCAATTCTTTGTGACCGACAACGGCATCGGCATGCAGGCAGAGCGGCTCCTCAAAATCCAGGAACGGATTGCTCAAGCCACTGTCGATGATTCCGGTGAAGGCGGGTATGGCCTTTATAACGTCCGCAAGCGGCTGCTGTTGTACTACGGCAACACCGCTTCCCTCTCTATCGACAGCACCTACAGAAAAGGCACGACCATCACAGTGACGGTACCTAAGATTACCTAAAAGGAGCGAACAAGCATGTATAAAGTCTTTATTGTCGAGGATGAGCACCTGATCCGGGACAGCCTGAGGAACCAGCTGCTGTCCCTTGCCGAAACACACCCGTTAATTTTTTCCGGGGAAGCCTCCGACGGGGAAATGGCCTTGGCCTCGATCATGGACGTCAAACCGGATATCCTGCTGACCGATATCCGGATGCCCTTCATGGACGGCCTGAGTTTAGCAAAGGAAGTCCGGAAGATCTTCCCTTGGATCCGCATCATCTTCATCAGTGGTTTCGATGATTTCGAATACGCACGCACCGCCATCCAAGTGCAGGCGGACGCCTATCTTCTGAAGCCAATCAAAGACACCGAACTGATCCAAACGCTCGAAAACGTCATCGCGGTATTGGACAAACAAAAAGAACCCGTCACGGAACGGGATACGCATGCGGATAATTTCGTCTTCGAGCTGAAAAAAAATCATTTCCTGAACGGCATCTTCCGCGGGGACTTATCGGTTCCGGAAGTGCTGCAGGAATCCGCAGCCTTAAAGCGCTCAATCGTCGGGAAAAAGACCTGCGTCGTATTGGCCACCAATCATTACGACAAGAATTTCGACGATTATTTCCGTTTCAGCAATTATCTGCATTTCCTTTTTGGAGAAGATGATAGCATCATTTTCTCCAGCATCTCATCGCGCTTTATCAAGTTTTTGCTGATGGACAGCGATTCTGATCGGCTGTTGGAAAAAAGTTACCAGTTAGCCCAGACATTGGTCCATGAACTGAAAGACGAAGAAGCGGATGATTTGATTGTTTCAATCGGACCGATCGTCGAACGGCTGAGCGAAATTCCGCAAGCCTATCGCTACACGCAGAACATGCTCCAGACTTACGGCGTTCTGAGGACCGAACGGATCATCAGCTACGAGGATGACATCAAGGACGGCGAAGTTTCCCCGACGAATCCTTTCAAACTAGATTTGGCCCAAAAAATTGCCCAGACCGAAGCTGATGAGCTCGAGGAACTGGTGCTGGAACTTCAGGGAACGCCCGGTGATACTGAAGAACGCAACCGCCTCTTCCGCTTTTTCGTGCTGACCGAGCTGGGCCACCTTGTCCAAAAAAAGAAGCCCGGTTCGGAGCAGCCTTTGCTTGAAAAAATGAATGACCTTGACCAGTTGGCGTCGGTGGCTGCAGATGCCGCGGAATATACCCAAATCATCGAAAAGCTATTGGCTTTCCTGATGGCGGCTCATATCCATCCTTCTATGGTGAAGTATCAGAGCGTCATCCAAAAAGCCTTGGGATTCATCAAAGAGAATTTTACCGATCCAGATATCTCCCTGAATGTCGTGGCCGATGCCGTAAATCTGAGTCCGTCGCACTTCAGTACCATCTTCTCGCAATCTTTGGGGCAGACCTTCATCGACTTCCTGACAGAATGCAGACTGCAGCATGCGAAGGAGTTGTTGGTCGGGACGGATGACAAACTGTCCACTATCGCGATGGACATCGGCTACAACGATCCCAATTATTTCAGCTACCTCTTTAAAAAACGGGAAGGCCAGACCCCAAAAGAATTCCGAAGAACACATGCCAGAGCGTGATGAATCGCGGTTAGGGGGTTAGGGGGTGGAATTCCCCGCCAAATTGTCTTTGAAGGGGAATCTCGTGTTGTTCTCGGACGTTTTACCCCGCGTAATAGGTTTTGGCGGGGTATCTCTGAGCGTAAATTAAACTTCCATATAAAGAGGCTGTATCAAATCCAGAAAATTCTGTTCTGGTTCTGATACAGCCCTTTTCTTGTTATCAATACTCCCTACACTGTTCGCTCTTCCTTGGCGACTTGCGAAGGCGCGGTTCCGTAGTATTTTTTGAACAGTTTACTGAAGTGGTACGCATCTTGATAGCCGACAGCCTGTGCGACTTCTTTGATGGTCCACTCTTCCTGCTTCAGCAGTTCCCTCGCATGCTTCAGGCGCACGTGGATCAGGTAATGGATTGGGCTCAATCCGGTCGCTTCCTTGAAGATTTTTGAAAGATGAGCCGGACTGACGAAGAGTTGCTGCGCCAATTGTTCCAGCGTGATTTCTTCGGAATGGTGGTTTTCCAAATAATAAACAGCATGGTTCACCAAATGCTGTTGACGCACAGCCGTTTGGGAAAGCGCCGTGGGAAGTGTATTGTCGGATCCGTCCTCCAGACTCCTCAGCAACAACCCCAGCATCTCCAATATCAGTCCTTTCCCCATCAGCTGATATTCACTCCGCTGTTCGTTGAACTCTTTCGTCACCCGCCAGGCCTTCTCCATGAAGGCCTCCGCATAACAGCCGAGATCCAGCAAAGCGCGCTTGTTCGGGAAATGATTGCGCGGAAGCCCATTCAGCGAAAGGTTCGTCAGGCCGATATGCAGCTGATGGGAAAATGTGCCCTCTTTTTGGCTTTCCGCATGTTTGACGCCCGGATTGAAGAGCATGACGGTGCCGGTTCCCAAGTCCTGCCGTTCTCCGTCCACCAGGTAATCAGCTTCCCCTTCCAGGAGGATGCTGATTTCCAGGAAGTTGTGACTGTGCGTTTTGGAATAGTTTCCGGCTTCGTTCAACGGATCGAAAGCGTACAGAATTTCAGGATTAAATGTTTGTACGTGTGTATAGGCCATCGCAAAAGTCCTTTCTATTAATTACCCTTATATTGTACAGGAATCTGACGAAGAAAAGCCATTCTCATTCCTCCAAAAAGCAGTAACCTGTTAACATACACTTTTTTTGAGGAGGACTATTTTATGAATCATTATCAATGGATTTGGCGCTATGGTAAGGCATACAAATCCAAAGGCTTACTGGCTTTATTATTTATTTTCGTGAATGCCCTTCTGATCATCGTCAATCCTCTCTTAGCCGGAGAATTGGTCGACAAAGTCATCGATGGTGGACAGGATGACTTGTTGGTGCCGATTTTGGCAATCATGATCGGCATCACACTCTTCCGAACGGCCATCCGCTACAGCTACCAGATGCTATTCGAGCAGATTGGCCAAAATACGCTCTTCGTGCTGCGCCAGGACATGTACCGGAAACTGCAGGAGCTGGATTTCGACTTCTTCAACCATACCCGCGTCGGGGACATCATGGCTCGGATGACCGGGGATACCGATGCTATCCGCCACTTCGTATCCTGGGTCACCTACAATATCTTGGAAAGCATCCTCTGGTTCGTGATGGCAGTCGCAGTCATGGGTACAATCCACTTTCCGCTGATGCTGTCGTTAGTGGCAGTCACGCCGATTATTTTCATCCTGACGCAAAAGATGTCCCGAGAAGCATTCCCGCTGTTTTTTCAAATCAGGGAAAGCTTCTCCCGGCTGAATTCGATGGTGGAAGAAAACATCGGCGGCAACCGTATAGTCAAAGCTTTCGCAAGGGAAGAGTATGAAATCGAAAAATTCACGAAGCACAATGAGGATTTCAAGCGCCGCAACCTGGATTCCGCAGCCGTATCCCGCACGTATCTTCCCTGGCTCGACGGCTTCGCCGGAACACTGAATGCAATCGCCTTGGTGCTCGGCGGCCTGTATGTCATCCGCGGGGAGATGTCGATGGGGGATCTGGTCGCCTTCAACGGGTTCCTCTGGATGCTGAACATGCCGATGCGCATGAGCGGTTGGCTCATCAATGATGTGCAGCGCTTCTCCGCTGCTTGCGTCAAGATCCGTGACATGCTGGATACACAAGCGCAAATCCCGGTTATGGCTGACGAGGAACAGCTTCGGATCAAGGGGACCGTCACCTTCAACGATGTCTCCTTCGCCTTCTCGGATGACCCCGGAACGGATATCCTGTCGCACGTCTCCTTTACGGTCGGTCCCGGGCAGACGTTGGGCATCCTGGGCGAAACTGGCTCCGGCAAGACGACACTCGTCAATCTGGTCGGTAGATTCTACGATCCGACTTCGGGAACCGTCCTGATTGACGGCAAAAATGCCAAGGACTATCCGGTCCGCCAGTTGCGGGAGAACATCGCCATGGTCATGCAGGACGTATTCCTGTTTTCGGACACAATCGAAGACAACATCGCTTTCGGAAATCCGCAGGTGGACCGCTCCTACATCCAGCAGATGGCCCGAATCGCCGATGCGGACGGCTTCATCACCAGCATGCCGCAAGGATACGACACTGTCGTCGGCGAACGAGGGGTCGGCTTATCGGGAGGGCAAAAGCAACGCATTTCCTTAGCCCGAGCGTTGGCGAAGGATCCAGCCATCTTGATTTTGGATGACACCACTTCCGCGGTCGACATGGAAACTGAATCGAAGATCCAACAGGAATTGTTCGGCTTGACGGAAAATAAAACGACCTTCATCATCGCCCACCGGATTTCGTCGGTGCGGGATGCAGATTTGATCCTGATGATGGAAAAAGGCCAAGTCGTTGAACAAGGAACCCATGCGGAGCTTTTGGCCGAGCGCGGCAAATATTATGACGTTTACTGCAAGCAACTCGGATTGACAGGAGGGGAAACCAATGGCACGCAATACGTATGATGTCGATGAAAGCTTAGAGCAAGAATTCAATTGGGCGCACTACCGGCGCCTGGCCGGCTATATCCGTCCCTACAAAAAACCAATTTCAAAAATATTGGCTGTCATCATTCTGGCGAACATTGCCGGAATGGCAGGTCCTTATTTCACAAAAATCGCAATCGATGACCTGATACCAGCAGGAAACGTGCAACAGTTGCTGGGACTGGGCGGCATTTTCATCCTTTCCCTTGTCCTGATCGGCGGGTGCATGCGCTATCGGATTTACGCCATCACCGAAGTCGGCCAGGATATTCTGAAAGATATGCGCTACGATATTTTTGCGCATCTGCAGAGCTTGCCGTTCGCTTACTTCGATAACCGGCCTCACGGCAAGATCCTGATCCGCGTAGTCAATTACATCAATACGCTGAGCGACCTGCTGAGCAACGGTCTCATCAATCTGATATCCGACCTTTTCAACGTAGTGATCACGTTAGGCTTCATGCTCCTCATCGATGTGCGGCTGACGCTTTACAGTATGGCCTTGCTGCCGGTACTGTTCGGATTGGTGCTGTTCATCAAGAAGCGCCAGCGGATAGCCTTTCAGATATTGAGCAACAAACAATCCAACCTCAACGCCTATATCCACGAAAGCATTTCGGGAATCAAAATCACCCAATCGTTCGCCCGCGAACAGGTCAATTATGACATCTTCAATGAAGTGAGCGAGGAATACCGGACTTCCTGGATGAAAGCCGTCAAAATTCAATTCCTGATGTGGCCCGGGGTACTGAATATTTCGGTCCTGACGACCTGCCTGATCTATTTTGTGGGCATCCGTCAAATCGGCGTATCCGTAACGACAGGAACATTAATCGCCTTCATCGGCTACATCAACAATTTCTGGAATCCCGTCATCAATATCGGCAACTTCTATAATTCCTTGATCACAGCGACAGCCTATCTGGAACGTATCTTCGAAACACTTGACGAGGTGCCTTCGATCCAGGATGCACCGAATGCTTACGAACTGCCCTCGGTCTCCGGAGCAGTGAACTTCGAGGACGTCACCTTCCGCTATGAGGATGGCAAAGATATTCTGCACAAGGTAAACTTCCATATCGAACCGGGCCAGAGCATCGCTTTGGTAGGACCGACGGGAGCAGGTAAGACGACCATCATCAACCTGTTGACCCGCTTCTATGATATAAACGAAGGCAGCGTTAAAATCGATGGCCATGATGTCCGCGAAGTCACACTCAACTCCTTACGCAGCCAGATGGGCGTTATGCTGCAGGATACTTTCATCTTTTCCGGTACGATCCTGGATAATATCCGCTACGGAAAGCTGGATGCTACCGAGGAGGAAGTGATCGCCGCCGCAAAAGTAGTACGCGCACATGACTTCATCCAACACCTGAAGGACGGCTACTATACCGTCGTTGAGGAGCGCGGCAGCACCCTTTCGGCTGGCCAACGGCAGTTGCTTTCCTTTGCGCGGGCCTTGCTTGCCGATCCGAAGATCCTGATCCTCGATGAAGCGACCGCCAGCATCGATACTCGGACCGAAGAGCTGCTGCAGGAAGGTCTCCAGAAACTTTTGAAAGATCGGACTTCCTTCATTATCGCCCACCGGCTGTCGACGATCAAAAACAGCTCTCAGATCTTCTACGTGGCAGGCGGCAACATCGCCGAAGCAGGCACCCACGAAGAGCTGATGGCCCAAAAAGGCTTGTATCACCATCTCTACCAGTCCCAATACGACCTCCTGCAGGCCGTGTGAAGAACTGAAGCTGTACGGTTTGGTGCAACTGCTTTGTTTATCACTAGCAAAAAATATCCGAAAAAGATGCGTTTCCGTTCCTTGGAGCAACTGCTCCAAGGCCGGGAACGCATCTTTTTAATTTTCCAAAAATTCAATACTTATTCTAAAATCTTTAGTCCGCTTTGTTTGCGATCAGTTCTTTGGCTGCTGCCGCACCTTCCAGTGCTTCCCATTTCCATTCCATCACTTCCGGAATGTCATCGCCATTCTCACGGATGAAGCGGTGGTGGAAATCAACCGTTTCCGTCATCCTTTGTGAAAAGACTGCCGCTTCTTCGCCATAGACAGCGTTGGCCGCATCCTGCGCCAAGTGGAAACGATCCATCTCCGACAATACGCGCATGTCGAACGGCGTCGTGATGTCCCCGTTCTCACGGTAGCCGTGGATGTGCAGGTTATGGTTGTGACGATCAAAGAAGATGTCACGGATTAAGCCTTCAAAGCCGTGGAAGGCAAAGACGATAGGTTTGTCCGCCGTGAAATAGGCGTCGAAGGCTTCGTCGCTCAAGCCGCGCGGATCCACATCCGGATGGCGCAGTTTCAAAAGGTCGACGATGTTGATGAAACGGATCTTCAATGTCGGGAACTGCTTGTGCAGAATCGTGACTGCCGCAAGTGCCTCCAGGTTCGGTTCCGTTCCCGCCGCTGCGATCACGACATCCGGTTCTTCGTCTCTGCAAGTCGAAGCCCAGTCGATCACTTTCAGGCCATCTTTGACCAATACCTCGGCTTCTTCAGCAGAATAGAATTGTGGACGTGGGTGTTTCGAAGATACGATCAGGTTGATTTGTTCCTCGGAAGCCATCGTTTCTGCCATCACGGCCATCAAGGAGTTCGCATCCGCGGGCAAGTATTCGCGGATGAATTCCGGTTTCTTCTCAGCCAAGTGCGTCAACAAACCGGGATCTTGGTGGGTGTAGCCATTATGGTCCTGTTGGAAAACTGTCGATGTTGCGATCAGATTCAAGGACGGATAGTGTTTGCGCCACGTCTGTTCTTTGGCTTTGCGCAACCATTTGAAATGTTGGGTGATCATCGAATCCACAACGCGCAGGAAGGCCTCGTAACTTGCGAAGAAACCATGGCGCCCAGTCAGGACATACCCTTCCAGGAAACCTTCCGCCTGGTGTTCAGACAACTGCGAATCGATGACACGGCCTGATGGGGATAGCCATTCGTCATAAGCAGGATCGATCGCTTCCATCCAGACGCGGTTCGTCACTTCGAAGACTTTGTTCAGGCGGTTCGATTTGGTTTCATCCGGTCCGAAGATGCGGAAATTATCCGGATTGTCCACAATCAGGTCGCGCGCAAAGTTGCCGAATTCGATCATATCCTGGGCAATGACTGCTCCCGGAACGGTCGTGTCGACGGCATACTGCTTCCAATCCGGAATGACGAGCGGTTTCGGATCGATTCCGCCGTTCGTGATCGGATTTGTAGCCATCCGTCGGTCGCCTTTCGGTGCCATCTCTTTCAATTCAGCCACCAGTTGGCCATCCGCCGTGAACAGCTCTTCGGGACGGTAGGACTGCATCCAATCCACCAGCGCATCGATGTGTTCCATATGGTGCGCATCCACCGGAATCGGCACTTGGTGGGCACGGAAGCCGCCTTCGATCGGTTCGCCGTCCCACGTTTTCGGGCCCGTCCAGCCTTTCGGTGTGCGGAAAATGATGACCGGCCAAGCCGGCATCTTCGCTTCGGCAGCGGAGCCTTTGCGGGCTTCGGTTTGGATCGCTTTGATTTTTTCAACAGCCGTATCCAGCACTTGCGCCATGATCGGATGCACCGCTTCCGGTTCGGTTCCTTCCACGAACAACGGCTCCCAGCCCATGCCGCCAAAGTACTGCGTCAACTCTTCGTTCGATTTGCGGTCAAGGATCGTCGGGTTGGATATTTTTCCGCCGTTCAGGTACAGGATCGGCAAAACGGCACCGTCCGTAACCGGATTGATGAACACATTGGAGAACCAACCAGCCGCCAACGGACCGGTTTCAGCTTCCCCGTCACCAACGACAGTCGCTGCGATCACTTCCGGATTGTCGAAGATGGCGCCTGTTGCATGGGAAAGCGAATAGCCGAGTTCGCCGCCTTCATGGATCGAGCCGGGTGTTTCCGGTGCCGCATGGGAAGCAACCCCGCCCGGGAAGGAGAATTGTTTGTAGAGTTTCGTCAGCCCTTCTAGATCTTCGGTGATTTCCGGATAGATTTCCGTATAGGAGCCGTCCAGATAGGAATTTGAAACCATGACTTGGCCGCCATGTCCCGGTCCTTCGACGTAGAACATGTTCAGGTCATATTTGTTGATGACGCGGTTCAAGTGGGCATAGATGAAATTCTGTCCGGAGATCGTCCCCCAGTGGCCGATTGGATGGAGTTTCACATCGGTTTCCTCGATCGAGCGTTGCAACAAGGGATTGTCCTTCAGGTACAGTTGCCCCACGGAGATGAAATTGGCGGCGCGCCAGAAGGCATCCACCTTGTCCAGATACTCTTTTGAATCAAATGCAGTCATTTTTGTTGCTCCTTTTCATTTTTATTATTGAAAACGCTTGCTAAAAATTTCACAAATGTTCTCCAAAAAATCGGTTTGACGATTTTCTGTCAAACCGATCGAAAAAAACTATTTGATTAAGGCTACTTCAAGACCGACCAGTTTTGCCCAAGCCAGGATCTGATCTGTGCTCAAACTCAATGAAACGACAGTGTGGTGGCCGCCGCCAGCTTCGATCCAAGCGCGGATGCCGTCATGGAAATTCGGTTTCACTTCCCAAAGGACGCGTGCGACTGGAAGGTTCGGAGCTGCCTCAGTGGGTTCAAAAGCAAGAACTTCATTCACTAACAATTTGTAGTGCGTTCCGAAGTCAGCCATCGAAACGACAACGCCGTCCCCTGCTTTGCCGTCGAAGACAAGGCGGGCTGGTTCTTCACGGTTCCCCATCGATAATGGCGCAATCAAGATTTTTGGTTTGTTGGACGCCAGTCCCGGATCGACTTCCAACATATGTGATTGCAGAATCGCTTCTCTGCCTTCAGCCATTTCATACGTGTAGTCTTCCATGAAGCCGGTGTCGATGTTGTGGGACATGATCTTCATCAAGCGGTCGATTGCTGCTGTTTTCCAGTCGCCTTCGCCTGCGAATCCGTAGCCTTCTGCCATCAAACGTTGTACGGCAAGACCAGGTAATTGTTGCAGGCCATGCAGATCTTCAAAGTTTGACGTAAAGGCAGTGTAGCCACCCGCTTCCAAGAAACGACGGATGCCGATTTCTTGACGTGCCTGCACTTTGACGTGCGCTTCCCATTTGCCTTGTTCATAGTCGCCGTAGTCGAAATCATACAAATCTTTGTATACATTGAACAATGCATCGACTTCTGCATCTTCGACCGCATCGACATAGTCCACTAAATCACGGATACCGTAGTAATCGACTGTCCATCCGAATTGGATTTGCGCTTCCACTTTGTCGCCCTCCGTCACGGCAACGTTACGCATGTTATCGCCGAAACGCGCCACTTTGATGGAGAAGCTTTCATTGTAGGCTACCGCCACGTCCATCCATTCCGCGATTTGGGTTTGGACATTTTCACGTTCCCAATAACCGACAACGACTTTGTTGTTCTTTTTCAGACGCGCGTTGATGAAGCCGTACTCGCGGTCGCCATGTGCTGCTTGGTTCAAGTTCATGAAATCCATATCGATTGTTGCCCATGGAATGCTTTCGTTGAATTGAGTTGCCAGATGTAATAACGGTTTTTGCAACAATTTCGTGCCGCGGATCCACATTTTGGCTGGCGAGAAAGTATGCATCCAAGTGATGACACCTGCCACTTCATCACGGTAATTCACTTCTTTCATGATCTTCGTGATTGTATCGGGCGTTACCGCCAATTCCTGCAGCACAAGCGGATAAGGCAGTTTGCCGCTGTTGTTCAGGCTTTCCACGATGACCGCTGCATTGTTTTTTACTGTTTGCAAAGCTTCCTCACCGTATAAATGTTGTGAACCGACTACGAACCAAAATTCTTTTTTCCCTACTTCTAACATATTTTCAGCTCCCTTATTTTTTTTGCCCGTAATAGGCGTTCTCTCCGTGTTTTCGCAAATAATGTTTATCCAGAATGCGTTGTGGCAGTTCTTCCGCGAAGGCATTCAATTGACGGGCGAACAGATTGGTTTTGCAGACCTCGTCCAATACGACGGCATTCAGTACTGCACCCTTCGCGTCCTTGGCCCAAGTGAAGGGCCCGTGCCCATGCAGCAATACGCCGGGAACTTCCATCGGTTTGATGCCGCGTTCGCGGAACGTTTCCACGATGGCGTTTCCCGTTTCTTCCTCGTAACCCCGGTCGATTTCTGCCTGCGTCAAGAAACGTGCGCAAGGAACCGTGCCGTAAAAGGTATCGGCATGTGTCGTACCCATGGCCGGCACATCCAATCCGGCTTGCGCCCAAATCGTGGCCCAAGTCGAATGCGTGTGCACAACCGCACCGATTTCCGGGAATTCTTTGTACAGGACGGCATGCGTCGGCATGTCGGATGACGGGTTCAGATTCCCTTCGATGACGTTGCCGTCAAAGTCGCAAACGACCATATCGCTCGCCTGCATGTCGTCATAGCCGACACCGCTGGGCTTGATGACGAACAAGCCTTTTTCGCGGTCGACCGCACTGACGTTTCCCCACGTGTATTTGATCAGGCCCCGTTCCGGCAATTCCAGATTGGCTTGAAAAACTTCTTCTTTTAATTGTTCCAGCAAGATGTTTCCTTCCCTTCTATCTCAAACTCAAATGCTCGACTGCAGCTTGTTCGATCGCCAGCCCTTTTTGGTAACGTTCGATGAAGATTCCGAAACCTTCAACGTCGCGCGCATCAGGAGCGATCGTGATGCCTTCATCGGCACCGAATACTTTCTTGTCCAAAAATGCATCCAAAGTCTCTGACGTTTCCTTGCGGTCAGTGTAGGCAGCCAACAACGCGATTCCCCATGCGCCGCCTTCTCCTGCCGTTTCCATGATGGTGACCGGTGCGTCCATGACGGCAGCCAACACTTTCTGGCCGACCTCAGGGGTTTTGAAGATGCCGCCGTGGCCGACGATTTTGTCGATCGCGACGTTTTCCTGCTTCAGGATGTTCATGCCAATCTTCATCGCGCCGAAAGCGGTGAAGAGGTGCACGCGCATGAAGTTGGCTAAGTTGAAGTTGCTTTCCGGTGTGCGGACAAACAACGGCCGTCCTTCCGCCAAATGGGTGATGTTCTCGCCCGAGTAGTAACCGTACGAGAGCAATCCGCCGCAATCGGCATCGCCTTCAAGCGCTTTGTTGAATAACGTGGCGAACAATTTGTCCGTATCAATCGCGAAACCGGCTGCCTCGCTGAATTCCCGGAAAAGCTTGACCCAAGCGTTGATATCGGATGAGCAATTGTTGGTATGGACCATCGCGACCAGACTGCCTGCCGGTGTCGTCACGAGATCGATTTCCGGATGCACTTCGTTCAAGTCCTGCTCCAAGACGATCATCGCAAATGCCGAAGTCCCCGCGGATACATTTCCGGTGCGTTCCGCCACACTGTTCGTGGCGACCATTCCGGTCCCGGCGTCCCCTTCCGGCGCACACAACGGGATGCCCGCTTCGAGCGTGCCTGTCGGATCGAGCAGTTTTGCTCCCGCTTCCGTCAGCTTCCCGGCCGCGTCCCCTGCCAACAATACTTCCGGCAGCAGCTCCGCCAATTTCCAAGTCGCGCCTTTTTCTGCGACCAAGGTATCAAACTGACCGATCATGCGTTCGTCGTAATTTTTCTTCTCAACATCGATCGGGAACATCCCGGACGCATCACCGATTCCCAAAACTTTCTTGCCTGTCAATTGCCAATGGATGTAGCCTGCCAAAGTCGTAAAGTAAGCGACTTCATTTGTATGTTCTTCCTTATTCAAAACCGCTTGATACAGGTGGGCGATGCTCCAGCGTTGCGGGATATTGTATTTGAACAGTGCGGTCAGTTCCTTTTCGGCATCAGCCGTAGTGGCGTTGCGCCAAGTCCGGAACGGCACCAATAACTCGTTTTCCTGATTGAACGCCATGTAGCCGTGCATCATCGCGCTGAAACCGATCGATCCGACCGCGGTCAAGGTCACGCTGTATTTTTCTTTAACCTCACGCGTCAATTCTGCGTAACTTGTTTGAAGGCCCTTCCAAATTTGGTCCAATGAATACGTCCAAATGCCATCGACTAACTGATTTTCCCATTCGTAGCTGCCGGATGCGATCGGAGCGAAGCGGGAGTCGATCAGCACCGCCTTGATGCGGGTAGAGCCGAATTCGATTCCGATGCTCGTCTGCCGCGATTCGATATCAGTGACTATCGCTTGTAACTTCTCAGTCAAAATATTTCCTCCTTTTTGCGGTGCACCCTTTCCGGATGCTGTCCGTTCTTCTTAGGGATATTATATGCTATATGTCCGTACATGTAAATAGGGAATTTAAATATTTGTCCGAACACAAAAAAACAACGCACAATCGACTTCCTGTCGATTGTGCATCGCTCCCTTCCGAAACGCAGCCTCAAGATCGGCCAAAAACCTGATGCAGCAACAAAAAAGAAGCCATCCCGATTCAGGGACAGCTCCGTTCTCCAGTTATTGGATCCGTTTGACCGAGTCACGGATGATCAGTTCCGGCTCGAATATTTTGTTGCCTGTCACTTCTTGCTGTACGGCCAACATGATCCACTCGGCAGCTGCCGCTCCCAATTCCTCTTTCGGATGGGAAAGGGTCGTCAGCTTGACGCTGCCTGCCGTGCTCAAGAACGAGTCATCATTGCCGACCACCGAATAATCTTCCGGCACCCGTTTGCCCATGTCAGCAAGCGCTTGGATCAAGCCCTGCGCCACTTCATCATTGTAACAGACGATTCCGGTGACCTCCTGATCGCTCGCCAGCTTCTCCCGAATAGTCTGGAACACTTGCTCTTTGGTTTCGGTCGTGTACGTATACACATTTTTCGGATCGAAATTTGTCCGCATCTCTTCGTGGGCTTTGATGAAGCCTTTCATCCGGTACTTCCCCTGCAGGTCATCGATTTTCGTGATCAGAGCCAAATGCTGATGGCCCTGCTCGAATAGATGTTTCGTGGCGAGATAGCCCGCTTTCGTGTCATTTACGCAAATGAAAGGGACCGACAGTTCTTCATAGTAGGCATTGATCATGACGACCGGTATGCCGCGTTCCTTGAAAGAAAGGTAATAAGCCAAATTCGGATTGTATTGGTTACTTTTTGTCGGTTCCACGATCAGCCCCGAAACGCCTTGGCTGAGCATCTGTTCCAGACACTCCCGTTCCTGATCGACATCGTTGTTTGTGCTCGCCAGCAGCAAAGAGTAGCCATTCTCCCGCAACTTCTGCTCGATGCCGCGAATGATTGATGGGAAAATATAGTCCGACAGATAAGTCGTGATGACGCCGATCGTTTTGCTGGATGATACCCCGTCACCGCGCCTTTGATAAATGTCATCGACATAGGTACCGGAACCTTTCTCCTTGCGTAAAAAGCCTTCGTTCACCAACAAGGCGATTGCTTCCCGGACGGTATGGCGGCTGACCCCATAGTCCTTCTGCAGCTGCAGTTCAGGCGGAATGACTTTGCCGACCACAAATTCGTTCGAAAGTATTTTTGAGCGTATCTCATCGGCAATCACCTGGTATTTTGTTTTCATGGTATGCTCTCCCTTTGTATATGTCCGTACAAATAGTATAGTAAACCAACCGGAAAAATACAAGTGCACGTTGACTGATTCTACGCAAAAAAAACGGATTTCCTGCTTGTTATCCCAGGAAATCCAGTACTTTTTACAATAAAGTTTCGATTGGAGTATAGACTGCACCGATCGATTCGGCGACATCTTTGTTCGTCAACTTGCCGCGGTGCACGTTGAATCCGGTCAGTATGGTCGGATTGTTAACTGCCGCTTGTCGCGCACCTTGATTCGCGATCTCCACTGCATAAGGCAATGTGACATTCGTCAACGCGATCGTAGCAGTGCGCGGAACGGCTCCTGGCATGTTCGGCACCGCATAATGCAGGACGCCATGCCGTTCATAAACCGGATCATCGTGTGTGGTCTTGCGGTCTTCGGTTTCAAAGATGCCGCCCTGATCCACCGCAATATCGACAATCACGGAACCCGGCTGCATGCTTTTCACCATTTCCTCGGTCACTAAGGTCGGCGCTTTCCGACCGGGAATCAGGACAGCCCCGATGACCACGTCAGCATCCTTGATGGCATGGGCAATGTTCCACTCGTTCGACAGCAAGGTGATGACCGCGTTCCCGTACAAATTCTCGATTTCTGTCAAGATCTCCGGTCTGACGTCCAGGATCGTGCAATGGGCGCCGAGTCCCAACGCGATCTGCAAAGCGTTGCGTCCGGCCACACCGCCGCCGATGATGACGACTTTCCCATTCGCCACACCCGGAACGCCGCTCAGCAGAACGCCTTTGCCGCCGTAGGTTTTTTCCAGGAACTGCGCACCAATTTGGGCGGAAAGACGGCCCGCTATGACGCTCATCGGTGTCAAAAGCGGCAAATCGCCTTTTTTGCCGACCATCGTTTCGTAGCCGATTGCGGTCATGCCCGCTTGCAACATCGCCTTCGTCAATTCCGGTGCGGCCGCCAAGTGCAGATAGGTAAACAGAATCAGGTCCTCGCGGAAGTATCGATATTCCGATTCCAAAGGCTCCTTCACCTTGATGACCATTTCGGCGGCCCAGACTTTGGCTGCGTCTTCCAACACCGTCGCCCCTGCCTTTTCGTACTGTCTGTCTTCGAATCCCGATCCGACACCGCAGCCGGATTGGACCCAGACTTGATGGCCGTTCTGGACCAGCAACTGCACACCTGCAGGCACCACCCCCACTCTGTTTTCGTTATTTTTGATTTCTTTCGGCACTCCGATGATCATCCCGATCATTCCTTTCCGACAAGTCCATCCACCGCCAAAATGGCGTCGGCGACTTGCTCAGCCGTTATGTTTTTGTTTAGATTTTTCATGGTGTTGCTCTGGGATACAGCAAGTTTTCCGACTTTAACGAGCTCTTCACGCGTGGCTCCGGTCAGATGCATCTCGGCCAGAGTCGTCGGCATGCCGATTGCCGCCAAGAAACGGCTGTATTTTTTGAATTCTTCTTGAGGGCGCCCTTCAAGAACGAGTTGGACCAATAGGCAAAAGCCAACTATTTCCCCGTGCGTCAAGCGATGGACCTCGCCTTTGATGGCCGTGAAGCCATTATGGATAGCATGCGCGGCAGCCAAGCCGCCATTTTCAAACCCCAGTCCCGACAGCAGCGTATTCGCCTCAACAATCGCCTCGACAGCCGGCGTCACTAATCCTTTTTGGACATCAGTGAACGCGCTGAGGCCTTCACGGAACAAGGTTTCTTCGCAGGCCTTCGCAATGGCGGTGCCGGCAATCGTTGGCAATCCTCCGGCTAACGCATTCTCTCCGGAGGCCGTTGTTGCCAACGCTTCCGCACAGGTAGCCAAGGCATCCGCCATCCCGCTTGCAAAAAAACGGATCGGTGCTTGGATAACGATTTGCGTATCAACAAGAACCAGATCAGGGTTCTTCGCATAGAAACGGTAATGGTCGAACAACCCGTCCTGCGTATAGAGCACCGATATGGCGCTGGTCGGCGCATCCGTGGATACAGTGGTTGGGACAATCACGACCGGCAATTCGCATGCAGCTGCGATGCCTTTCGCAACATCGATGATTTTGCCGCCTCCGAGGCCAATGATGACGTCCGCCGTCGCATCAGCGACCTCGTCAGCCAAATGGACCATTGCTTCCAGCGAGGCTTCGCCAGTGAATGCTTCATAATGATAGGGAAAACCCTCCAGAGCCCGTTCCACTTTTCCCTGGAGCAAGCCCCAAACGAAATCATCCGTAAGCAGGAATGCCTTTTTTCCGTAGACAGCCGCTTCCTTCCCCAATGCGTCTATAGCACCTACTCCTTGAATATACCGGCTAGGCGACCGAAAAACATGATAAGCCATATGTGCGCCCCTTTTCCATTTGTGATTTATTCATTATTCCTTTATTTTACCACAGCTGACCCGATCAAAATCAAAAAAACCTTCGGAGCTCTTATGCTTCCGAAGGATTCTGATTTTATGCGTATTCTGTTTGCAAAATCATACCTGCATGCCTGCTGTTAAGAAACGGAGACTTCCGGTTCTTTGTCGGATCCAGATGGACTCATTGCCTTATCTGCTGAAATTTCAGTTGCCATTGTCTCATTGAGCATACCCAATTTGCTGCCGATATTTTTGTTTCCGACGAACGATTCGATTAACGCCGTCACATCCAAACCGGTCGTTTCTTTGAGACCTTCCTGTGTGGCAGTCAGGACTTGGCTGGCATAATTGGCTACTTTGGCAGCGCCTTGGCTGCCGTTGCCGCCATCGATTACCGTGATTCTGTCGATATTGGAAATTGGCTCAGCAGCAGCACGCACGATATCCGGATATTTTTCGATCAGCATCGTCAAGATGGCTGCTTCCCCGTATTGTTTCAATGCGTTCGCTAAAGCTTCCTTCGCTTTCGCTTCGGCTTCCCCGATTGCAAGGATGCTGGCGGATTCCGCCAAACCGTTCAGCTCTTTCTCCTTGGCCCGCGCTTCGGATTCCCAGATCGCTTTTTGTTTGTCGGCAGCCGCTTTTGTTTCGATGGCATACCGCTCTGCATCGGCTTTCTTACGCACTTCTGCATCATATTGTCTTTCTCTCCGGACGATTTCTTTCTCTTCCAGTTCGATTTGTTTCACACGTTCCGTGATTTCAACGTTCATTTCTTTTTCTTTCAACAAGATATCCAGCTGCGCTTTTTCCAAGGCATAGGCATTATCGGCTTTCGCTTTGGCTACATCTTGCTCCTGGCGGAATGAAGCCAACTTCAATTCTTTTTGTTTATTTGATTCCGCAATTTGGGTCTCTCTCAAAATTTCGGCTTGCTGCGATTCTTGTTCCGCTTGGGCACGCTTGATGCGCGTCTCCTTGTCAGCTTCTGCCTGAGCGATATACGCATCCCGTTTGACTTGGGCGATACGCGGTTGCCCAAGGGCATCCAGATAACCATTTTCATCCGTCACTTCCTTCACAGTGAAAGAGACGATGACCAATCCCATCTTCGCAAGGTCCACACTGGCGACCGCTTGCACTTCTTGTGAGAACTTATCACGGTTCTTATAGATTTCCTCGACAGTCATGGAACCCAGAATGGAACGCAAATGGCCCTCCAAAACCTCGCGGGCTTCATTCTCCAGATCCTCTGTTGGCTTACTTAAGTATTGTTCGGCCGCCGTGGCAATTTCTTCCACTGTGGAACCGACCTTGATGATGACCGTCCCATCCGCAGAAACGGGAACCCCTTCCTCCGTATAGACAGCCGGCGTGCTGACTTCCAATTTACTCGACAAGAGCGATAATTCCTTGGCTGTCTGAAATACTGGTATGACAAAAGTACCGCCACCGCGAACAACTTTCATCGTGTTGCCTGTCGCTTTATCGATATAAGTATTTTTTCTGCCAAGAAAACTCCCACTGACGATCAGCGCCTTATCCGGCGAAGCCGTCTTGTAGCGCCCGATGAAAATTATCAAGGCAACCACCAGTAAAACCACTAAAATACCGATACCCATAAACTGATCCAAAAAATTCGTCATTTATTTCCCACCTTTATATTTTTTTTGATTCCATGTAGCAGGTTCATCCACCAAATCGTGGACAGCATTTTTGTACGGTGTCACATATGCGATATTATCCCGAACTTCAATGATCAACACCGTTTCCCCGTTGGTGATGTTCAACACATCCTCTGTAGCAGAACAGGCATAGATGAGCGCCATTCTGTTCATTTTACCGAATCCGGTTGATACGATGATTTCCCCGATCGTTTTCTGCCCGATCGGCACAGTCACCGTCGCTTCTTTGCCTTCCAAATCTTTTGAACTCGTGATGGTGCTGTTTTCTGCCCGTTTCAATAAGGGCAGTACAAAGAAAATTTTGAAGGCGATGATGAGGGCTGAAACAACCAGAAAAGCCGATGCGAACAAGCCAAATGACCAGCCATCCGATTTTTGCAGCGCATTGACAAGCAGGCTCGTCATCAAAATACCCAGGAAAAAGTCAGTGATGTCGTAGAAGCCCACAGACAAAATATCATTGAGCGGGAATGTCAAGACAGTGCCGGCCACACCAATGATGAACAGCAATTCCAACGGCTCAATCGTTTGAAAAAGTGTAATCATATTTCATTATCCTCCTATCAGACAAAAGTTTGTAATAAAAATGAGCCACATTCATGTTCATTATCGAACAAACGTAGCCTGAAGTAAAGCCAGAACCCTTCTGATCTTTTCGGCTCAGCCATAGCCGGAAACCACCAAAAGAGGCCCAGAATCAACGATTCGGCCCTCTTTTGCGTTCCCGTTCAAGGGAAAAAATACTTTTCCCTTGAATAAGTTACTCTTCTATTTTCTTACCTGATTTTTTGTAATAGTGCATCGGTACCCTTGCAATTGCCACAGCTCCGAATGCGAGTGCGCCATACAACAAAGTAGATTGACTGATGGCTTCTTCGGCGACGAGCGCATCCGGATTTGCTGCGGAAGCCTCATCGTACAACGCTTTGATTTCATCCGCCGGAAGGACAATGCCGTCTTGGATGTACAGTTCATCAATCAGCCCTTCAAACGGTTGATCCCAGTAGTTGACTCCCAGACTGAACGATGCTGCCGCACCTTCGAAGATGTTCGGGAATGCCTCTCCTGCGAACTTCGCCTCGCCGTTGATATAGACCGAAATTTTGCCGGCATCTACCGTAAAGGCCAAATGCGTCCACGCATCAGCAGGGATGGTGGAACCGATGGGCGCATCGTACCATTGCTGGCCGGACCAAAGCATCGTCTGATTGGCCGGCCCGACAGGTGTCAGACTGATCCAACTTTGCTCTGTGGCAGCGCCGAAGAAAGCAGTCGTGAACTGATTCAGCTCGGCTGGATTGATCCAAAAAGCTACGGTATAGGCATTCTGAGTGATCAAGCCCTTTCCAAGCGACAGTCCGGATTTGCCGTCGAACGAAGCGGCCTGCCCTTTCATACCATCAACGAACGGCACAGTTCCGCCCGTGTTGTTGATCCGGTCTCCAGTCACTTGCGCATCGGTCTGATCGCCTGCCGAATTCTGATAAGTATCATCGAAGGAATAATAAGCCGAAAGCTTGCCGGCTTCCTTCGGTTCGACTTGGATTTCGAAGCTGACTTGCTCCGATTGCAGCTCATTTTGGATGAGTGCGGTCAGCGTCACGAGCGCTGCCGGTTGGCTCGCTTCGGGACGAGTGACGATGCCCGTTTCTGAGATGACAGCAGGATCGGAGGAAGCCCATTCGATGGTGCTGCCGCCCGCAGCGGTTGTCGGCAGTACGATGTCCTTCATGACGGATTCAGGCATGGACGCCGTAAGCTCGGCTTTGATTTTCTCCATCTGTTCCGAGTCCGTTGCCGTGCTTGTTTGGCTTCCCCAAATGACATGTCCGTTCTCGGACATACCACTGAAGGTCATGACCCAAGCTTCTGTCGTCGGATCCCATTGGCTGATGAAGACCCCGTCATAAGTGCCGTCCGCCACTTTCAGCTCGGCCCGATAGCCATCATAAAGCCGCCATGTACCTTCCTGCGCACCCTCAACCGTACCGTCAGCCTGCAACTGAACCATTGTGGACTCAGTCAATTGGCCGGTGATCTGGTTACCGTGGTTGACGAACTTGTAAGTGCCGGTGACCTCTTCCTGCGCCACTTCCGTTATCGTCTCGCCAGCATAGCGATACGGTGTCGGAACCGGCCAGTCGTTGCTGTTCTTGAATGTCTGATGGACACGCACTTCATGCGTCTCGCCTTTGTTCGGGAAGCGAGTATGGAATACGAGAAATTCCTTATCAGCTTTTGCATCGATGTAATAGGAATTGTGTCCCGCCGACAGATAACCGACGCCGTCCCCGGTTCCGTCCTCACCCAATTCCCGGGTGAAGAGGAAGTTTCCGATCAGCTTGTTGCCGATATCCTGGTGATCGTTGACCCCAGGGAAATTGCCTACGCCTTTGTTGAAGGACTCAGGATACACGGCTTCATTGCCGGCCGCATCCACATAAGGTCCCGTGATCGACTTCGATCGGAACTGGCGCATTTGGTAACCGCCATCCGAAGCCAGTCCGCCATAGGTCAAATAAAGATAATAATAGCCTGCTTCTTTGTCGTAGACGGCATAAGTCCCTTCAGAAGAACGCCCATACCCAGCGGCAATCTTGGTCCCGAAATACCTATCGATCATTCTGCCGTCCTTAGTCACTCCGTCTTCGCCCGGATAAAGCGGAATGCCCGTTTTTTTATCCAGCTCAAGAATGAACGTCCCGCCTGACCACGAACCGTATGTCATCCACAGTTTCCCTTGCTTATCATAAAGGATATTCGCATCAATGGCGTTCGTGTAGTCTGCATTGTTGTAGGCGCCGTTTTCCGTGAACCACTCGGGATTGGGCTCTTCCAGCACGCCCTCTTCGATCAGTTCATCGATATTCGTGCTCTCCCATTGCTTGTTGACGTCACTGTTCGCATCATACGCTTCTTCCTCCGCGAATCCGGAATAGATGATCGTATCGACATACGCGTATGGTCCTTCGATATTCTTGGACACAGCCAGACCGATCGCCGAGCGGATATAGGTGGAGGAAACACTGTAGTACAGCATGTAGGCGCCTTTGCTGCCGTCTGCATTTCGATAGTGTTTGTTCCAGATGACATCCGGCGCCCATACCGCGTAGCCGCCTGTGCTGTCAGCATCATCTTCCCCTGCCCAGGCGAAGGATTCGGAAAGATTTTCGCTCAAATCCCCGTAAATCGTGTTGTCCGTACTGGTGTAGCCGTTGGTGAAATTCTGCCAATTGATCAGATCCGACGATTTCGCAGCTGCGATATGTGAGCCGAACACATAGTACATCCCGGATTTCTGATCTTGGATGATGGACGGATCGTGGACCGATGCATTCGAGAAAGTGGTGGGCTCATCCGTTTCCGACGCGTGCACCTGTGACTTGGACTGGACCGCGGCAGCCATGCTGATGGCCATACCGCAAAGCAACAATTTGGATATTCTCGATCTGGTGATGATAAAAAACGCCTCCTTTATAATTGCAACCGTTAACATTTGCATCCGCACAAAATAGATGTACTTACAAATTAAGATAGCATACTTAATTTGTTCGTACAACTATTATGGTGGTCGACGGTTAGTTTTATATTTTGAGGAGTGTGTCGGGGTATTTTTCTTTTGATTTGGCTGAATTAACCCGCCAACGGTCGTTTGGCCGTTTATTTTGCGTTATATTCGCTGAGATAAGCGGCCAACTGGTTTTTGGCGGGGTATTCCACTCACCTTTCGACACTAAAAACCCGCCAAAACGGGTTTGGCGGGTTTTCAGGATTCTTGCAGCCTGATAATCATCCGGCTAATGATTCAATCAGAGGCTATTCTTCTGTTATGACTTTCAGATATTGGTCTCCCCAGTCGCAAATGGATTGGACGACAGGCGCCAATTCCTTGCCGATGTCGGTCAGATGATACTCGACTTTCGGAGGAACAACGGGATAGACCGTCCTTGCGATGATCAGGTCGCGCTCCAGCTCCCGCAACTGGCGGATCAGCATCCGTTGGTTGATGTCAGGAAGGATCTTGTTGAACTCGCTCAGCCGCAGCGTACCGTTGTGGAGCAAGGACCAGATGATTGCAATTTTCCATCTTCCGCCCACAACAGATAAGGCTAAATCTTTTGTATTGTAAAATTCTTTCTCTTGGTATTGGATCATTGGGCAGCCTCTTTTCATAAAATTAATCATAGTGACAATTATGTCAGTATTCACACATGAGTCATTATATAGTATTCTGAAACAGAACGAAATACCATTTTTAAAGAAAGAAGGAAATAAAATTATGAAAAGTAGAGCAGCTGTCGCTTTTGGACCAGGCAAACCGTTGGAGATCGTGGAAATAGATGTGGCAGAGCCAAAAGCCAAAGAAGTATTGGTGAAAATCCTTTACACTTCCGTCTGTCATACCGATGCCTTCACTTTGTCGGGCGACGATCCGGAAGGTGTTTTCCCTGCCGTGTTGGGGCATGAGGGCGCCGGCGTTGTCGTTTCCGTAGGCGATGAAGTCACTTCCGTCAAGCCGGGGGACCATGTCATTCCTCTTTACACGCCGGAATGCGGGGAATGCGAATTCTGTCTGTCCGGTAAAACGAATTTGTGTTCAGCCGTGCGCGAAGCCCAAGGAAAAGGCTTGATGCCGGATGGCACGACCCGTTTCTCCTATAATGGTGATCCTATTTATCACTATATGGGGACAAGCACTTTCAGCGAATACACCGTTGTCAATGAAATCAACCTGGTCAATATCGATAAGGAAGCACCTCTGGATAAAGTCGCGTTGTTCGGCTGCGGCGTGACGACCGGCCTTGGTGCTGTCGAAAACACGGCAAAAGTTGAAGAAGGTGCAGTGACTGCAGTATTCGGACTGGGCGCGATCGGATTGGCCGTTATCCAAGGCTTGAAAAAAGCCAAAGCCAAACGCATCATCGCGGTCGATATGAATCCCGACAAGTGGGAACTGGCTAAAAAAATGGGCGCCACTGACTTCGTCAACCCAAGCGAGCATGATCGCCCGATCCAGGAAGTCTTGATCGAAATGACCAACGGCGGCGTGGATTACAGTTTTGAATGCATCGGGAATGTCGAAGTCATGAAAGCCGCTTTGGAAGCTTGCCACAAAGGCTGGGGCGAAAGCATCATCATCGGTGTTGCCGGTGCCGGCAAAGAAATCCACACCCGCCCGTTCCAATTGGTGACAGGACGCGTGTGGAGAGGTTCCGCATTCGGCGGTGTCAAAGGCCGCACGGAACTACCCGGAATGGTGGAGGATTTCATGAATGGCGAAATCGATCTGGACAGTTTCATCACGCATCACCTGAATTTCACCGACATCAATGAAGCCTTCGATCTGTTGCACAAAGGGGAATCCATCCGTACCATCTTGACCTATGGAGAATAAAGATATGACAACAATCTTAATCGAAACGCATAAAGTGTTTGAGGGCGAACAAAGAAAATACCGTCACTATTCTGAAACGCTGGATTGTGACATGGTTTTCAGCCTGTTCCTGCCGAAACAAATGGACAACATGCTGACCGACTTGGTCTGGTGGCTTTCGGGACTAACTTGCACGGACGACAACTTCAGCCAAAAAGGCGCATTCCAAAAATACGCAAGCCATCATCAGTTGGCAGTTGTCATGCCGGACACTTCTCCGCGCGGAACGAATGTGGCGGATGACGAAAACTGGGATCTGGGTCAAGGCGCCGGTTTCTATCTGAATGCTACCCAGGAACCGTGGGCAAAAAATTATCGGATGTATGACTATTTAACGAAAGAATTGCCTGAGCTTGTCTACACTCTGATCCCAAATTTTTCAGGAAAAGAGAGCATCATGGGCCATTCGATGGGAGGACACGGCGCGTTGGTCATCGGATTGAAAAATCCGGAGCGCTACCGTTCCATTTCCGCTTTCGCACCTATCTTGAATCCATCACAGGTTCCTTGGGGAAAAAAGGCCTTCACCGCCTACTTGGGGTCGGATGAAAAAGCTTGGGCAGCATGGGACGCGACCAGCTTGATTGCGGAAACTGCTATCGCTCCATCCATCCTTATTTCGCAAGGGACAGCTGATGCTTTTTATGAAGTCCAGCTGAACGAGGAAGCCTTCCTGCAGGTTGCTGACGGCAAAAAAGTGAACTACGAAAAATTGGTCGGATACGATCACAGTTACTTTACGATTGCTTCTTTCATAGAAGAACATCTGCAATTCCATAAAGACTATTTGAAGTAGAAAACAGTATGCAAGAATTTGCCTTGCAATCAAAACAGTATGTTCAAAAAACGGATTCCGACCAGGGATCCGTTTTTTTGCCCTTACCATAATCACCGGACTAACCTTGCTGTTTGTTCGCGCGAATAATGCTGTTAACCGCTGCACTCTGTTCGACGATCGCCATGATGACATCTACTGATTTCCCCATCGTCTCTAGCGTCACGAATTCGTATTTTCCGTGGCCGTTTTCGGTGCCGGAGAACAGGTTCGGGGTCGGCAAGCCTTTGTGCGAGATAATGCAGCCGTCCGTTCCGCCGCGCATCGGTTTGAAGACCGGCGTGATGCCGCAGGCTTCATATGCCCACACAGCCAGATCGACGACGACCGGATGCTGCTCGATGATTTCGCGCATATTGTAGTATTGGTCGAACAACGTCAAAGAAATACGCGGCTCGGCAAATTGCGAGTTGAAAGCCGCCACCTGTTCGGTGAAGAAACGCTTGCGGGCAGCGAAACCTTCCCGGTCATGATCGCGGATGTAGTAAGTCTGTTTGACTTCGTCGACGGTCCCGCTCTGGCAAGTCAGGAAGTAGTAGCCTTCGTAGCCGCTGGTGCGTTCCGGAGTCTCCGCTTGAGGCAAAGCTGTCGCAAATTGACTGGCGACCAGCAAAGCATTCACCATCGTATCCTTTGCGGAACCCGGATGGACGCTCGTGCCGCGGATGGTGAGCTCCGCCTGGGCCGCATTGAAGTTGTCGTAGGTCAGATTTCCGATTGGCCCACCATCGATCGTATAGGCGAAGTCGGCTGCAAAATGGTCCACATCGAACAGCTTTGCCCCGCGTGCTCCCAGCTCCTCGTCGGGTCCGAAAGCGAGGCGGATCTTTCCGTGCTTCCGTTCCGGATGCGCGATGAATTGCTCGCAGGCGGTAACGATTGAGGCAATACCGGCTTTGTCATCGGCGCCCAACAAGGTCGTGCCGTCCGTTGTGATGACCGTCTCCCCGATATAGTTGCGCAGGCGCGGGAATTCCTTCGGCGAAAGGATGATCTGTTCATCCGCGTTCAGGACGATGTCGCCGCCATCATAAGCATAATGGACTTGGGGACAGATGTTTAACGAGTTGAAATCGGCCGTGTCCAGATGCGCGATGAAACCGATGACCGGCACTGCCTCTTTCGTATTGCTCGGCAAGGTCGCCGTCAGGAAGCCGTTCGTTTCATTGTATTCTACCTCTTCCAAACCGCTTGCAATCAATTCTTTCGCCAATTCCAGGGCGAATGTCACCTGGCTGTGCGTGGATGGTACCGTGTAGCTGCTGTCGTCCGAACGCGTGTCGACCTTTGCGTATGCGATGAATCTTTCCAATAGTTTTTCGTTCATGTTCCTCATCCGCCTTTCTTTGACGCTTTTCGCATCGATATAAGGAAATATCCGACTAACGGTTGCCTTATGAAGGCAAGTCCGTTAAGCGGATATTTTCTCAAGTGCTTGTTTTCAGTCTGTTATCAATTTACTCTTCCACGTAAGCCGTGCGGAAGTACATCGCTGCACCCACTGGTTGGATCTGCACATCCTTCAAGGACGGATCGATCAAATTGGCGTTGGCACCTTGATAGATTGGCGCATTCACGGCGTTCTCGGCTATCAGTGTTTCTTCAGCCGCCAACAGTGCTTCCCAACGGCCTTCCGGATCGTTGGCGTACGTACTTCTGGTTTCGTCCAGCAAAGCGTCGTAGCCTTCATCCGCAAAACGAGAACTGTTCAGGCCGCTTGTGGATTCATACATCTCCAAAAAGGCGATCGGATCGGCATAACTCGGGGTATACGTTCCATAGGCGATATCGTAATCGCCGTTCGTAGTCGATTCCATCCGGCTCTTCAGCGGCACATTGCGGATCGTGATCGTCAAACCCGGCAAGTTATCTTGCCATTGCGATTGCAGGAATTCGGCCGTTGTTTTGGATGTTTCCGTATCGGAAGTCAGGAATTCGAGCGACAGCGTTTCGATGCCGAGCTCTTCCTTCGCAGTTTCCCACTCGGCCTGAGCCGTTTCCACATCATAGACGGCCAAGTCGCCGCTCTCTTCGCGGAAATCTTCATCCGTTTCCGGATTGTAGGCGTAATTGGAAGGAACAAAACCATTCGAAGGTACGGATCCGTCATTCAAAACGGTATCCACATACGCTTCCTTGTCGAACGAATAAGACAAAGCTTTCCGCAGATGGACATTGGCTGTGCTCGTGCGGCCTTGGTTGAACCAGGCATAGCCGGACAGAGCTTTCGGCTCCGTCACCAAAGCTTCGGACCCTGCATACTGCTCGATATAAGGATTGCTGATCTGCGTCAACTGGACTGCTCCGGATTCGAACAGATTGATGTTCGTGGCGATTTCTTTGCTGACTTCCCAATTGATCTGATCCAATTGGACGTTCTCCGCGTCCCAATAGGCTTCATTAGGAACCATCGACCAGTTTAGATCCGTGCCTTCCCAACCCTCCACGACGAAAGGTCCGTTGTACACAGTGTTTTCACTGTTTGTTCCGTAGGCACTGCCCAATTCGTTCGCCACTTGGTGGTTCTGCGGCAAGTATGAAGATGTCCCCAACAGATCCTTGAAATAAGCGGTCGGATTTCCCAAAGTGAACTTCACGGTCTTCTCGTCGATTGCTTCGACACCCAGTTCCGTTTTGTCCAACTCCCCATTGTTGATCGCTTCCGCATTCTTCAATGGGTACAGTTTATTGATGTTTGGGGACGCCGTCGCCGGATCCACAATTTTTTGGTAGGTATAGACAAAATCTTCCGCGGTCACCGGATCACCGTTCGACCAGTTTGCATCTTCCCTGATTTTGAAGGTATACTCCAGTCCGTCTTCGCTGATGACAGGCTCTTCTGCTGCGATACCCAGTTCAAACGCGCCATCGTCACCGACGCGGTAAAGACCTTCATTTGCGTTCTCGAGCACCACTAAGCTGGAGTTGTCGGCCGAAACGGCATTGTCCAAGGAAGCCAACTCCCCCGTATTCGTGATCGTAATGACTTGCTCGGCTGCGGCGGGTGTTGATGTAGCGGCAGTTCCTTCGCTGTTTTCTGTATTTGCGGCATCACCAGTCGAACAGCCCGCCAACACCAAACTGATTGCTAGCGTTGTAGTGATGACCCATTTATCTTTCAACATACTGTTCCTCCTGACGTTTTTTCATATTTATTCATCCTATATTGGAAGTCATTCCGTTTATAGCGCGTATGAGTATCTTACCATCTCGGATTGCTTTCGTATAATTCCGATTTCCGAACACCTGTGACAGGCAGAACCGATACATCCTGCAACACAAAAAAGCCCGGCCCCAGTTGTGAACGGCAGGACGAGCGATGCAGGGGATTGCTCCGAGATCAAACCCTTACCAGAATCCGCTGCAGGAACTCTCTGGTACGGGCTTCTTTCGGATTGCCGAAAATATCCTCCGGCGGGCCTTCTTCCACGATGACGCCCTGATCCATGAAGATGACCCGGTTGGCAACTTCCTTGGCGAAGGTCATCTCATGCGTGACGACGACCATGGTGGTACCTTCCTCGGCCAGTTTGCGGATGACCTGCAGCACTTCGCCGACCAGTTCCGGGTCCAAAGCCGATGTTGGTTCGTCGAACAGGATGACGTCCGGATTCACCGCCAAAGCGCGGGCGATGCCAACCCGCTGTTGCTGGCCTCCTGACAATTGCGAAGGGTAGTAAGCCACGCGGTCGCTCAGGCCTACTTTTTCCAAGGCGCGGATGGCGGTTTCGATGGCTTCCTTCTTCGGCACTTTCCTTCCGATTATCAGGCCTTCGGTGACATTATCCAACACCGTCTTATTGTCGAACAGGCCATAATTTTGGAAAACGAACGCCGATTTTTTCCTTACCGCGTTGATGTCTTTCTTGCTTGCTTTCGAAAAATCGGTCTGAATCTCGTCGAAATGCAACGAGCCTTCGTCGGCGCGCTCCAGGAAGTTGATGCAGCGCAACAAGGTCGTCTTGCCCGAACCGCTTGGGCCTAGGATCACGACGATATCGCCTTTTTCGACTGCGATGTCCACACCTTTCAAGACTTCCAGTTCACCGAATTTCTTATGAATATTCCTCAATTCCAGCATGGTATCGCTCCTTTCGTACATCCTCATAGTATTCCGGCTCCATCACTGTTTTTTTCGTAACGGTACGTCCGCGCTTGTAGAGGGACAGGCGCTGCTCCAACAATTGGAAGAATACCTGAACGAGCGAGCAGAGGACGATGTACACAATGAAAATCACAAGATAGGACTCAAGATAGTTGTAGCCGAATGCCGCTTCCGTCTTGGCGATGGCTGTGATATCCTGCACCGACATCAGAAAAGCCAAAGAGGTCGATTTCAGCAGATTGACGGTGCTGTTGCACAAGTTCGGCGTTGCCGCCACCAATGCTTGTGGAATCACGATGCGACTGTAGGCCTGGACCGGCAGCAGCCCAATCGAAAGGGCCGCCTCAAGCTGGCGTTTGTCGACCGTTTCGAGGGCCGAACGGAAAACCTCAGACAGGATCGCGATCGTATTCAAAGTAAAAACGATATAGGCGTAATAGATTGGATTAATGCCGAAGACGTCATAATCGAGTCCCTGACTTCTCACGAGTACGTTCAGCAGACTCGGGAAGAGGCTGTACATCACCAGAATCTGAACGATTAAGGGCGTCCCTCTGATGAAGGACACGTAAATTTGGGAAACGCGGGCCAGTATTTTAATGTTGCGCTGTCTCGCCACGGCGATCAGGAAAGCGAACGGCAGCGCGATAAGCAAGGGAATAAAGGTCAAGCGCAGCGTTGTCGGGATGCCCTTCAACACAAGGAACAAAATTTCCTGCACATAGGCTAAATCAATGGTCATGCGTCTTGCTCCTTTCTCTTATGCCGCGCGCAGCGGTTGTTTTCCTGCCGATAATTTGTCTTCCGCCAGCTTGAATGCCTTCTCGATCGCCAACGTCAACAGCCAATAGATGGCCGCCAATGCAATGTAGGTCTCAATCGAATAACCGCCGAAATTGCGCGCGATGATCAGCTGGCCTTTGCCCATGATGTCGACGATGCCGATGGTGTAGGCCAAAGCCCCCTCTTTCATCAACAGGATGAACGAATTACCGAGGTTCGGCAATGCACTCACGAGGGCTTGGGGCAAAACGATTCTTCTGAACGCTTGTGCTTCGGTGAGGCCGATGCTGAGGGCAGCCTCGCGTTGCACTTTGGCGACTGCCAAGTAAGCCGAACGCATGATTTCTGAACATGGCGCCGAGAACAGAAGAGACAGAGCGATAATGACAAAGTAGAGGCGATTCCAGCTGTTGATGTCGATGTCAAAAACGCCCAACAGCAACTCTGGCAAGCCGTAAAAGACCAAAAACATCATGACGATCGAAGGCGTGCAGCGGATAATCCAGATATAGCTATGGACGATTGCCCGCAGCCATTTTGGACCGCTGAGCCTTGCCCAAGTCGCCAAGAATCCCAAGATCCCTCCGATCACGATCGTTCCGATCAAAAATTGCAGCGTCACGCCCAGACCGGAAAGGATTTCCGGAACGGACTTCCAAATATAAGTGATGTCGAATGGACGATTCATTTTTTAGCCTCCCTTTGTCTATCCTGTCCTCCGTGGCGCTCTTATTGTTATTCTTTCACGTATTGGAATGTGTTTTCGCCAAGGAACTCGATCATCAGGTCATCGATCGTACCGTCCTCTTCCAATTGCAGGAAGGCTTCATCGTATGCGTCGGCCAATTCCTGCTGTTCTTTGTTGAACAACGGCCAAGTCGGCAGCGCTTCGTAGACGAAGTAGGAGAAATCATCCTTGTATTGGCTGTATGGTGCACCTTCCGCTAGCACATTTACCTCATAAGCGGTCTTAACGGCGAAATAGCCATCATAGCGTCCTTCCAACAACCATGTGTAGGCATCCGCGATTTCGAACACATCTGCCGCAGTCAATTCGATCGGCGTATCCGGGTGTTCATCATTGAAGGCTTGAATCACGTTGTACTGGGCATTGTTCGGTGAAATCGGAACAAGGCTCTTGCCGGCAGCCGCAAATGATTCCAAATCGGTTATTTCAGCCGCATCTTCCGAACGGATCAGCACCCCGATACTGCTGGCACCGATATAATTTTCAGGGAATATAAATTTCTGAGCGCGTTCCTCTGTGTACCAAGCGCCTTTTGTTCCGACATCATACTTGCCGGATTCGATCCCGATCAGCAGATCCTCGTCGGAAGTCGGCACATATTCGAATTCATACTGCGGCAACAACTCGTCGATGGCTTTCAAAACGCTGACTTCATAGCCGGTCGATTCGCCGTTCTCATCCACATAATTCATCGGCGCGGAACTTTGCGTATGCGCTACTGTCACTGTGGTCACTTCCACCGTCTCAGCTGCGGAACTGCTCGTTGCTTCACTCGTCGTTTCCGCATCCGTCTGGCCGCATCCGGCCAAAAATGCTGCTCCCAATAAACTCACTGTCGTCAATAATCTTCTTCTCTTCATATAATTTACTCCTCCTGTATGTTTCTGATTCGTTTAATGGTTCGCTGTTTTTATGATTGTCGCCTGCACTTTTTGGGCAGCCGCGTTGATGCGTTGATAAAAATCCGGGTTGGCTTCCAATGAGATTGCGCATCCCGGCGCAAATACGATTCCCGTGTCTCCCGTTTCGGCGATGACATCCGCCAAGCGATCGACCAACAAGTCTTCGATTTCCTGCGCATGACTCGAGAACGTCAGATCGGTTTTTGGCGAGATGCCACCGATCAGCAGTTTGTCCGTCAATGCACGCAACTTCCGGAAGCTCAATCGGGTCGGATCCTCCGCGTGATCGCTGCCGTCTTCCCAGTTTATGGCTTGGACATCGTAATCGATAAAACGTTCCACAGCCAGATCGACATGTCCATGGGCATGCATGATGTTGAACCAGGTGCGGTCCTTGATGTATGCCAAAAGGTCATCCGTATAAGGTTTTGCAAAAGCTGCATAATCGGCTTCGGAAATGTCGCCGCGCTGGCTGTACTGCTCGGCGATGAAGAAACCGTCCACGCCCGCCGCGATCAATTCGTCCACGAACACCTTATTGGAGGCATGCAGCACATCGAGCGCTGCCTTCAATTCCTCACGGTGGTTCTCCAGGAAATCTGCGATTGGACTTTCTTCCGGTCCGTCGACGATATGCGCGATCGAATCGTTACCTGGAGCAAATTGCTTCACCCAAGACAATGGCGAGAACACGGTGCCGACGACCACTCTTTCGCCATTGTAGTGTTCCACGATTCTCTTGGCAAAAGCGGCTTCGCGACGGATCACCGGATTTCCCGCCCGTAGCGGCTCCAAGCGGGCCAAATCTTCCGCGCTCCGGATCGGATACTCCAGGATTTTCCCTGCCCATTCCTTCGCATCCGTCGAGAAGGTAATCGGAGTTCCGAAGGCTTCCGCAAAGAATTGCCCTTGCGACATCAGCTTGATCAGGTCCCAATCATTCTCATCCGTGAAGGCGATCGTCGCTTCGGCGAACGCCTCAACATCCCTGTCCACCAACGGCATGTGGCGCCAACCGGAAATGGCCGGTCTGTCCAAAGGTTGCTTTGCGAGAGCTGCTTCTATTCGTTTTCTTCCATTAAATGTTTCTGTCATGTTGTGCGTCCTCCTGTTCGATTGGTGTCCATGTCTGCGTTGCTCGCGATCGGTAAGCGGCGGCAAGAATGCGCAATGCCGTTATCCCCTGTTCCGCTGTCACAAAAGGGATAGTGTCCTGTTCGATGCTTTCGACAAACTTGTCGACGATCGGTGTCAATGGTTCTGTATATAAGCCATCCTGCGACGGATCATCCAAATAGGTCTTTTCCCCGTTCTTCCGGTAGATTGCCACCGGGTGCCCGTCCGCATAAGTAACGGCAGTAGCCCTTTCTCCGTAGATGACGGTCTGCTTTTCGTTCGAATAATCGAACCAGTGGGTCAGCAAGGTCCCTTGGATGCCTGAGCGATGTTGGAGTTGCAGTACCGCGTAATCCTCATAAGGAACCGGGCTTCCGTCCTCCAACTGCTTGCCTTGCGTCGCAGTCTGAGCCAACACTGCGGTGACGGGATCTTCGCTGAACAAGTAGTTCAGCAAGTCGATGCGGTGGACGCCCACTTGCGCCAAAGCCCCGTTTGTATGGCCAATCCGATCGTAGAAATCAGGGAATGCCGTACCCCAACCGTCATTTTCCTGGCCTTGGTTGGCTAACATCGTCCGGTAAGCATGGACCTTTCCGAGTGTCCCCTCCCTCAGTAATTTTTTCAGCAGCTGATGTGCGGGATACAACCGTTGATTATGGATGATCATCAGTTTTTTGCCCGTTCTCTCAGCCGCCTGCTGCATTCGTTCTGCCTCGGCCACCGAATCCGCCATCGGCTTTTCACACAGCACATGTTTACCTGCTTCCAGCGCAGCGATGGTGATAGGGCTGTGCGATTGTTCGTTTGTAGCGACGATGACGGCATCGACCGTTCCGTCTTCCCAGATTTCCTCAAGGGTCCGATAGACTTTTCCACCGTACTTCTTTTGGAATGCTTCTGCTTTGGCAATCGTACGGTTATAGAATCCGATCATATCGACTTTTTCGTTTTTATGGCTTAGAGGGGCGTGCCTCTGTTTCGAAACATCCCCGCAACCGATGATGACGATCCCGACCATAGGACCCCTCCTTTCTTTGCCTTCCGGTTCTTCGGAAGATGGCTGTTTAAGTTATGTGCTTGATTCTATCACGGCTGCTCTATCAAATATAATACCGATTGGCTATCAGGCTTGACCGCCTGTGCCGAACACCACGAATTTTTCAATTGTGCAGCGACGCCGTTTGTCTTCTGTTTTTGCCTGAGACGCCCGCAGCTGTTTGCCTAACCAATTCCAAACGTTCCAGTTCGATTTTCGGATCGACGGTGCAGTCCGCTCCGATGATGACGCCTGTTTCACCGATTTCGTGGATGAGGTCGGCTGTGAATTGGGCGATGTCCGTTTCGTTTCCTGCATCCAACAGCGTGCCGGCGTTATTGTCGAATCCGCCGATCACCGCTTTGTTGCCGAAGAAGTCTTTGCCTTCCTTTAGGCTGATTTTTTCTGTGTGGACCGCCCAGTTGTAGGCTTTTGCTTCATAGTCCTGGTAATATGATAAGTTGTTTTGATTATGCTCATAGCCGCAGATATGCAGGATGTTGTAGTCGCTGGCTGCATTCGCCGCCGCCAACACATCCAATTCACTCGGCGCGATATAGGTGTGGTAGGCTTCTTTCGTTGCTGCACTGGTTTGGACATTCTGCACGCTCAAGTAGATGCCGTCCGCACCTGCTTCTTCGATGACTTTTTGTGTCAAAACCGCCACATCCTTGGCGATTTCGTTAGCCGCATAAGCGAGAGCGCCCGGATCCGTTTCAAAGAAACGGGTGAATTTTTCGGAATCCTTATCCCACGCTTCGAAGGCGATCCGGATATAGTTCGCTGGCGAAAAGATATTATAGAAGGTTGCGATTTCGCCGTTGAAGGATTCCTTGATTTGTTTGACCGTCTTGACCTGCTCCGTTATCCAAGGGTGGTTCGGCCCCACAGCCTTGACGTTGTATAAGTCATCCGCATGCTCAATCTTTTTTTCCAACAGGCTCGGATGCCCGAAGAAGCCGTCGCTCATGATCTTCACGAAATCCGGGTTGAAGGCATCATAGAAATCCTTGTGCCCGTCAATCACTCGATCCAAAACCAATCTGTCCTCCAAACCACGGAATTGATCATCACCGAAAACAAAGTGAAACCAAAAACCAACCGGCACACGCTCCGTTTCTTTGTTGTCGAAAGCATCAAAAATCAATTTTCTTCTGTTGTTGTCTGTCATATGTTTTCCTCCTCAGATGTAAATAAAAAGTCGCCCTCCCTGGATCGATTCCAGAAAGGACGACGGTTAGATCGCGTTACCACCTTGCTTCATGACAATCTTACGACTGCCATCTCAATCAGTACAGAGGGATTCATCGCCTCCGATACTGCTGCCTGTCTAACGGGGGCATCCGGACGCGCCTGCAGGGATCTCCCTGTCAGCGCATCAACTCTGAGGCCATTTTTCCTGTGCTGCCGTCCGCTCTTTTCCACCGACCAAGAGCTCTCTGAAGGACTATCCAACAAGTACTTTCCTCTTCTTTGCTTTTTTCTGTATGGTTTTAATTCATAGACACAGTCTATCACCGCAGCCAAGGCCTGAAAAGCACACGATTCCGAACAGGGTTGACAGGGAAAACCGAACAGCGGGTTGGTCGGCTTAGGCTGTTTATGGATCGATAAAACATGGATAACGGCCAATTATCCATGTCCACGCGACAAAAGAACCGCCTCGCATTGAGACGGCCCCTCTTCATACCTATACTATTATAAAAACATCATTTTGCCGTTGCTGCCTGATAATCCAATTCACCGGTCATACCAAAGTCGATGTACAAAACCTGCCCGCTCAGGTAACTGAACAGGTCGCTGCCGATGAATACCAACGGATAACCCATTTCTTCCGGTAGACCTGCTCGGCCGTTCCAGCTCTTCAGGTATAGATCGTGCAGCACTTGTGCGCCACCGGCTTCCGTGCCATCACTGCTGGCAGCCAAGTTGAACTCTTTGATCAGAGCCGTAGAAGTGAAGCTTGGCCCGATTGCGTTGATGCGGATTTTACGTCCAATGAACTCCGGTGCACGCGTTTTTGATTTGACATATGCAGTGACGCATTGCTTAGAGAACTGATAAGGATCCGGAGTCTGTCCATCTGTAAACAGATCTACGTGCTCATCCACCCATTTTTCAGTTGCTTCGAAGGTCGGGCAAGCCAATACTTCGCCAACATTCTGCATGTTGTGCTCCCAACCGTAGCCGCCAGTGGAGGAAATGAAAGTCACTGAACCGCCATCTGTGATTCTCGGCAAAAGTTCCTCAACCATGTAGCGTTGACCAACAAAATTGACCATCTGGATGAATTTTTCTTTGCCTTTGCCGATACCCACACCATGGCACATGAACAATGCATCAATTTTCTCGGGTAATTGTGCCACAACCTCATCGATTGTCGCTTTTTGGCTTAAATCAGCCGGAATGAATTGAAATACGGGTAAGTCCGTCTCATTGCGATCGACAGCGTAGACCTTTGCTCCTAGGCTCAATAATAGTTCTGCGGCAGATTTTGCCATGCCTGAAGCCGCGCCGGTGATTACGACTGCCTTACCTTGATAGCCTAATAATTCTTCGATACTTTTCATGATTAATATTCCGCTCCTTTTGTATCAACGTCTGAACCCACCGATAGGCGCCATATATTTAGCCCCAAAACCGTCCAAAGCTTCGTTTACTGCTGCATCCGGTGCACCATAAACGACAAAACTGGTTGCATCACCGAAAGCCATCAAACGTGCAGCATATTTTTCTTTGAATGTCGCAAGATGCGCTAAAGTAGCTTCATCACTTTCGTAGCATTCATAAATATGGCAAATTTCTCCATCTTCCGAAACAGTCCATTCATAGGCCAATGTGCCGGGCTCATTTTCCTTTGTTGCGTTCACCATTTCATTCATTAGTTCTTTCAAACCAGATAACTCTTTCGTATTTAATGTTAACTCAAAAATCCACGCAATATGTTCAAACATGTTTACATCCCCAATCAAATTTAATTATCCCCATCTTATAGGACAACATCCCGGCTGCCTAGTACGCACCTTTTTGTAACCTACTGATTAAAAAGTGCCTACTTACAGTTTGATAGCTGGGATGTCTATAATAAATGCATGGGACGAATATCTCATTCCATACACAATAAATTTCTCAGGAGGAACCAAAATGAACGTAACAATTTTCGGAAAAGGCAATATGGCAGCAGCAATCGCAAAGAATTTTGAAGCTACAGGAAATGCAGTGAATTATGTTGGACATGAGACGAATGCAACACTGTCTGAAGTCGTTGTATTGGCAGTCCCTTATCCTGCAGTAGATGAAGTGATCAGCCTTTATAAAGAGCAATTGGACGGAAAAATTGTCGTTGATATCACCAATCCCTTAAATTTTGAAACGTGGGACGAATTGGTTGTGCCGGCGGACGGATCTGCTGCTTCAGAAATCCAAAAGAAACTTCCAAACAGCAAAGTTGTCAAAGGTTTCAACACAAATTTCGCCGGAACATTGGATTCAGGTAAAGTCGGCGGTGAAATCCCTACAGTCGTGTTGCTGGCTTCTGATTTCGCAGACGCGAAAGATCAATTGATCACTGCACTGAAAGACTGCCCGTTAACTGTCATTGACGCCGGCAGCTTGAAACGCGCACGCGAGCTGGAAGCATTCGGTTTCCTGCAGATGACATTGGCCGTCAAAGAAGAAATCACTTGGGCCGGCGGTTTTGGGATCGTTAAATAGTGTAAGTAGGATGATAATTCAAAGAGGCTGGAACAATAAAATGTTCCAACCTCTTTTTGTTGTTTATTCAGATTCCTTTGATCTCCGCAAACTTATCCGCGTACTGCCTTGCCACTTCGGTCACCTTAGCGAAATCACCGGTCACAGCGGGTGCCAGCAGGTTGCCGCCGACGCCAACCGCGATGACGCCGGCATCGAACCATTCCTGCATGTTCGCAAGACTGACGCCGCCTGTCGGCATCAAGTTCAGATGCGGCATCGGCGCTTTGAAGCTCGACACGATACTCGGACCGTAGGCACTGCCCGGGAACAATTTAACGATGTCGGAGCCGCTCTTCAGCGCTTCTTTCATTTCCGTGATCGTCATGCAGCCCGGCAAATAAGGAATTTGGTACAAATTACATAACTCAGCCGTCGCTTTATCGAAGTTCGGGCTGACGATGAACTCGGCACCGGCCAGTATCGCTAGACGGGCAGTGATGGCATCCAATACCGTTCCCGCTCCAACCACGACTTCCGGTTGATCCTTGTAACATGTCGCCAATTCGCGGATGACTTCATCCGCATTCGGGACAGTGAATGTCAGTTCGATGCCGTTCAGACCGCCCGCGACGATCGCGTGGCTGGCTTTCAGAGCCTCTTCTTTCGTGGTGCCGCGGACGACTGCCACGACCCCCGTTTTTTCCAAACGATTCAAAATAGATACGCGTTTCATCTGTCTCCCACTTTCTTTTTTCTTTTACGATGTTGACAATTCAAGAATAGAAAATATACTTAGAACAAGTAAATCATCGGTTATTAGGAAAGGATTTGTAAAGTGAAAAAGAAAGAATTTATTATCCAAGATTTATTAAGTAAAATCTATCAGAAACAATTCCCGAACGGCAAATTGCCTGATCAACGAGCGTTGGCAGAAACCTATCACGTCTCCCGTTATACTATCCAAGAAGCGATTAAAAATTTGAATGAAATCGGCATAATCAAAGTTGTCCAAGGTTCGGGCATGTATGTTTATGAGAACCTACAAAATAATCCTTTAATTTTCAATTCCTTGACCAGGACTCCTTATAAAAGGATTTCATCAAAAATGATTTCCATTAATAAAGAAAAATCTACTCCTGAAGAAGAACAAATCTTTCAGTTAGGACGGTCTGAAGACATTTGGACATTTCAGCGTGTACGTGTTGTCGATTACAAAATTGAACAAATTGAAGTCTCAAAAATGCCTGTTTCACTATTTCCTAATCTGAATCAAGTTCATATTGAACATTCAATCCAAGAGTACGTTCAAAGTCTTGGGTATAATATTTCTCACTATATTACTAGTTATAGTCCGACTGCTGTAACCAAAAACCAGGCAGAGCTACTTTTGTGTAAGAAGGGAACACCTGCCATGAAAATTACAAATCGGTGTCTGTTGGATGATGGGCGAGTGTATGAATATAGCGAACTTACGGCGATAGATTACACTTGTACCTATATCACCCCTTTTGACAAAGAAACACATAAATCCAGGCAAAGTTAACCTAATTGGCTTTGCCTACGGTGTTACTAGCGTCCCGTCAGGTACACGGCTCTGAGTCCACTCATGCGGGCGATATTCGATAGGGAATTCTTCAGCTATCTCTTCTATAAAATCTATTCCAATACCAGGACGTTCAATGGGATAGAAGAACCCTTTCTCGGGTTCAGGAATATTTTTGAATATTCTTTTTGTGTTTTCTGGGATATCAATATTTTCTTGAATTGCAGCATTATGCAAATGGATATTTAAGTGCGTATTCACTGCCAATCCGACTGGTGAGATATCTGATGGCGTATGCCAAGCTACTCGAACACCAAAAGCATCACAAAAATGAGCAAGCTTCAGTGCTGGCGTTATGCCACCAATTTGGGAGACATGGGCTCTCATATAATCTAACCTACGCTTGATAATCAATTCTTTCCACTCCATTGGATTGTTAAATAATTCGCCTGTAGCGATTGGTGTAGAAGTTTGATTGCGTACTTGATCCAGCCATTCGTTTTGGTTTGGGGGAAGAATATCTTCCAGAAAATATAAATTATATTTTTCTGATTTTTTGGCAAATTGAACTGCTTGATTCGGGGAAAGCCTTTCGTGTACATCATGCAACATTTGAAATGAATTACCGTATTTATTTTGAACTGCTTCAAACATTTCCAAAGTGGTATTCATATATTCATTTTGATCGAAATAAGATCCTTCCAACGGATTCTCAGGTGTTGCTACAGTTTCAGCATTGCCTCCATAAAACCCTAGTTGACAACGAATATATTTATATCCTTCCTCTAAAAACTTATCAATCTCATCATAAAGAGTATCTAAATCCTTAGCTACTGCATGCGTATAAGCAGGAATAGCTGTACGTGCTCTCCCACCCAACAACTGATACAGCGGCATATCAGCTAATTTTGACTTGATATCCCATAAGGCCATATCGACCCCTGAAATAGCGTTATTAGTAATCGGGCCATTTCTCCAATATGAATTTACTGTCATCATCTGCCATAAATCTTCAATTTGGTTGGCATCTCGACCAATCAAAAGTGGTTTTAGATATTCGTCGACTACGCATTTTACCGCCAATGGCCTAAATTGAAACGTTGCGCACCCTAACCCAGAAATGCCTTTATTTGTTTCAATTTTAACGATAACTAGATTATGTCTGTCTGGCTTTATTGCAAAACTCTTTACATCTGTAATTATGGTTGGCATCATTTATCATCATCCCTTAAATTAGTGTGCCTTACGTTGCTATTGAATCATGTCCGTATATACGCTGTCAATTTGGCATAAAAAACAATGCCTATACGCAAAAGAACCAGTCCAATCCCAACCGAAATGACGACACAACACTTATATATCAACGTTTTTTATCGTTTTATATGTAATTAGGACTGGTTTTACAATCTTATATATTATGCTATGATTCATCTTGCAAGCGGACACATAGCTATGCGAAAATAAATGAGTGAAGGATGAGTATAATGAAACATGAAGATGTTGCAAAGCAGATTATTGACAATATTGGCGGCATAGAGAACGTAAACAACGCTTGGCATTGTATGACCCGGTTACGGTTTAACCTTAAAGACATTCAAAAGGTTAACTACGATAATCTCAATAATATCTCTGAAGTTATAGGTACGAAATATCAGAGTGATCAATTACAGATTGTTATTGGCACAAATGTCGAAGATTACTACACACCACTATCAAAGCAATTAGGTCTTGACCTTGCTAACAATGAGCTTAAGCAAGAGGTTAAGAGTAAAGGTTTAGTGTCAGTATTTATGGATACTGTATCAGGTGTTTTCGGACCTATCGTACCAGCTATCGCAGGCGCTGGAATGATCAAGGGGTTAATAGCCGGTCTGGTTGCATCAAATGTGATCTCTAATACCACTCCGACGTATCAAGTAATCAATATGTTAGCAAGTGGCGTTTTTACTTTTATGCCGTTCTTTGTTGCTGTATCCGCTGCAAAAATATTCAAAACAAACCAGTATTTAGCAATTGCTATTGCAGCTACCTTACAATTTCCAACAATGACCGAAGCAGTTGTCGCAGGAGAAATTTCACAATTCTTATTGTTTGGGATTTTACCAGTACCTGTTTTCAACTACGCCGGAACCGTAATCCCGATAATTTTTGCGGTATTAGCGCTTAGCTACATTTATCGATGGGTTGACAAACATTTACCTGAAGTATTAAGGACAGTTTTTACACCTACAATTTCTTTGTTTCTTTCCGGTATAGTCACATTAGTAGTCATTGGCCCAATCGGCATTCATTTAGGAAATCTATTGGCCGATGGAGTAAGCTGGTTATTTACCATATCGCCAGTACTAGCGGGTGTAGTGGTCGGAGTAATTCGTCCAATTGCCATCCTAACTGGACTACATCATGCGATGACACCCATCGCCTTACAAAATTTTGCAACTCAAGGGTATGACATGTTGATGCCTATGATGTTGATGGCAAATATGGCCATCACAGGCGCGACTGCAGCAATGTATACCAAAGTAAAAACAAAAGAAGAAAAATCAATTATTGTCTCCGCTGCTGTATCTGGCTTACTTGGGATTACGGAACCTGCATTATTTGGGGTTTTAACAAAATACAAAAAAGCATTTATTGCTGCTTCTATCGGAAGTTCAGTTGCTTCCGCTTTCATTAGTTTCTTCGGGGTTCGAATTTACGGGTATATTCTCTCAAGTATTTTTAGTTTGCCAGCCTACATCGGAGAATACTTCATCTTTGCAGTTTTAGGCATTGGGATTGCTTTAGTCCTTTCCTTCATCATTGTT
Organism: Trichococcus collinsii; assembly: GCF_900107505.1. Classification (GTDB taxonomy): domain Bacteria; phylum Bacillota; class Bacilli; order Lactobacillales; family Aerococcaceae; genus Trichococcus; species Trichococcus collinsii. Next base: position 76,786 of record NZ_FNQH01000004.1, read on the forward strand.
TATGTTACGGTACCCAATCAATCAAGTACCTCTCTAGCTAATGAAGTTGAATTACTATCAGTAACTGACGGTGTTTATGTTCCATTAGAAGATGTATCCGATGATGTATTTTCTAGTAAGCTAGTTGGAGATGGCTATGCTATGAAATCAAATTCAGGTGATATCTATGCACCCGTTAGTGGAACTATCCATACAATATTTCCTACGAAACATGCCATTGGTATTACTACTGATAACGGCTTAGAAATATTGATTCACATGGGTATCGATACAGTAAGTTTAAACGGAAAGGGATTTGATGTATTCGTTAAAAAAGGAGACTCTGTTACACCACAAACAAAAATTGCTCACGTGGATCTACAAACTCTTGCGAATGAAAAGAAAGATTCATCCATCATAGTAGTCATTACAAATATGGATAAAGTTTCTAAATTTTCAGGCGAATACAAAATGGAAGGCTTTCATAAGAACGGGTCTCCGCTAGAAAAAGCGATTTTGGCTTAGTTTCTTCAAGGTATAGATTAAATACTTCAACAAAAACCTCCCGCCCTTTCAGGTACCTGAAAGGGCGGGAGGTTTTTATTTATAACAGTTTTTCATTCTGCAACGTAAGCCGTACGGAAGTACATAGGAATACCAACCGGTTGTATTTGGACATCTTTCAAAGAAGGATCAACCAAGTTTGCGTTGGCTCCCTGATAGATCGGTGCTGCCGCAGCATCTTCGGTCAGCAACAATTTTTCGGCTGCCAGCAAAGCTCCCCAACGTTTTTCCGGATCGTTTGCGTATGCACCTCTTGTGTCGGCAAGCAACGCATCGTATTCCTCATTGGCGTAATTGGAGCTGTTCATAGCATTCGTCGATTCGTACATATCCAAGAAGGCAATCGGATCGGCATAGCTAGGAGTTGAGGTACCGTAGGCAATGTCATATTCACTGTTGGCAGTAGCTTCCAGACGACTCTTCAAAGGAACATTCCGGATTGTGACGGTCAGTCCAGGCAGATTTTTTTGCCACTCAGCCTGCAGGAATTCGGAAGTCGTCTTGGATGTATCCGCATCGGATGTCAACAGTTCGATTTCCAACGTTTCAATGCCCAATTCAGCTTTGGCAAGTTCCCATTCTGCTTGGGCAGCCTCAATGTCGCTCACACTCAAATCGCCATTTTCTGCACGGAAATCTTCTTTCGTCTCCGGGTTATAGGCATAGTTTGAAGGAACATGGCCGTTTAAAGGCACAGATCCGTCATTCAGGACCGTTTCAACATAGGCCTCCTTGTCGAAAGACTGCGATAACGCTTTTCTCAGATGAACATTTCCCGTACTTGTTCGGTCTTGATTGAACCACAGATAGCCGACCAAAGCTTTAGGTTCGGTGACCAAAGCATCGGAGCCTTCATATTGCTCGATATGTGGGTTACCGATTTGGGTAAACTGGACATCGCCTGATTCAAAAAGATTGACGTTCGTCGCCACATCCTTAGTGACTTCCCAATTGATCTGGTCGAGTTGCACATTTTCCACATCCCAATATTCTTCATTCGGAACAAATGACCAGTTCAGGTCTGTACCTTCCCAGCCTTCCACGATGAAAGGACCGTTGTACACGGTATTCTCACTATTCGTTCCGTACGCGCTGCCCAATTCGGTGGCCACGATATGGTTCTGAGGAAGATAAGCCACCATCCCTAAGAGTTCCTTGAAATAAGTGGTCGGATACGCCAAAGTAAATTTGACTGTTTTTTCATCGATGGCTTCCACACCTAGTTCCGTTTTATCCAATGTTCCGCCATTGATCGCTTGGGCATTCTTCAAGACATAAAACTTGTTTACGTTTGGAGAGCCGGTATTCGCATCCACAATTTTTTGATAGGTATAAATAAAATCCTCCGCCGTAACCGGATCTCCGTTGGACCAGTTCGCATCCTCCTTGATCTTAAACGTGTATTCCAGACCATCCTCGCTGACGCTTGGTTCCTCGGAAGCAACCCCAAGTTCCAATGCGCCATCAGCACCGATACGATACAAGCCTTCAATAGCGTTCCCGATGACGACCATACTCGATATATCAGGAGCCAAGGCGTTATCCAAAGTTCCCAATTCGCCGCTGTTCGTCACGGTGATGACCTGTTCCACTTCCGCTTTGGCATTGGCGTTACTTGCAGCCTCACTATCTGCACTTTCAGCCCCTCCTGTTGAGCAACCTGCCAGTACCAAACTTATAGCCAATGTTGTTGAAAACAACCATTTTTCTCTTCTCATATCGTTCCCCCTGGTACTTTTTCGCATTATATTATATCCAAATTAATTATTCATATTTACATTTGCGTTTGCTTATCATAGCATTTATATAAATTTTACGATAATCCAGATTACCGATCACTATTGATAGGTAAAAACGTTCAGCGGGTTGCTTGGCTTAAGTATAATGCCTGGCTAAACCATGAATAACCGAAAAGTATTCATGGTTTTGAGTGTCTGGCGTGCGAAAAAGAGGAATAAAATTTATTAATCCATCTTTTCGAACCGCTACCGGACGAAAACCATGGATAATGGCCAGTTATCCATGGTTACGCGCAAAAAAGGTGGCCGGCCCGACCTCGGCCCCGACGATTTCATCCCCACTCAACAAAAAGCCCTCTCAGCAAAAACGCTGAAAGGACGGGAGTTTCTTATTTATTATAGCTTTCCTTGCTCATTCAGTTTGCCCAGGAAATAAGGCATCTGGACGCGCCACCATTCCCAGTCGTGGTGGACGTTCTCGCCCCAGAAATCGATCCAGGCGGGGATGTTCTTGAAGCGCATCACTTCTTCGATCTTGCGCGTGTCGCGGATGCTGACTTCTTCCCAGTTGCCTTGGCCGGTCGCGACGATGATGTTGCCGGAACGGTATTTGTCCAGGAACCAGCCGTCGTTCAGATTCCAAAGGTAGTCGATCGGCGAGTTCTCATAGACGTTGCGATCATGGTAATTTCCAAAGAAGTAACGGACATCGTAAAGACCACTCAGCGCGATGACACTATCGAAAACATCCGGATGGCGCAGGTAAAAGTTCAGGCTGTGGTAGCCGCCCATGCTGCAGCCGGTCGTGATCATCGGTCCTTGGTGGTTCGTCTGATGCTTGATGTGCGGCACGAGTTCCTCGATGATGTAGCGGTCATAGCGTTCGTGCATGTTGGCGCGGTCGTACGGACTTTTCCATTCGCACAGCCAAGATTCGTTATCCATGCTGTCGGGTGTATAAAACTGCACCAAGCCTTGGTCGATGAACCACTGGCAGGCTTCGATCATGCCGAAGTCCGCGTATTCGTTGTGGCTGCCTCCGGATGACGGGAAGACGATGATCGGTTTACCCGCATGTCCATAGCGATTGAAACGCATCTCACGGTTCAAGTGACCGCTCCATTGTGATGAATATTCTACGTGCATTTTATTTCCCCCAGTCTATTCGGTTATGGAAATCATATGGATAATGTCCATCAGTTCTTGATATTCTGCTGCACGTATGACGTAGCCGAAATCCCCCATGATAGCCGCAAAAATCCCCGGCATTTCTTCGAACAGGACGACATTGCCTCCGTAACGGGCGATCACTTCCTCATGCGTGAAGCGGTAAGGATGGACGCCCTTGCGGCTGACGTAGCAGCAATAGTAAGGCGTGTTCATCTGCGCCGTGAAATTGCCGGTCGCAACCAGATTTCCGTAAGCGGCGTAGAGATCGACATCATTTGCCCAGTTCCACATGTCCATCGTATGCCCACCAGGCGGACGCAGGTTGGCTTCCAAGGCAACAAGGCTGCCGTCAGGTAAACGGAAAAACTCAAAATGGAAGAAACGCTCGCGGACATTGAAGGCCTGAACGAGCTTGGTTCCGATTTCGCGCAAGTCTTCCGGCATATTGCGGTCGACATAGTAGAACATATCCGCATTTTTTTCGACGATTTCCAACACTGCTTTTTCGTACACAAGTGTGGCATCAAAAAGAATATTCCCCGCGGCATCGGTCAGACCGTCATACGTAACGATCTTTCCGTCGATGAATTCCTCAAGAATATAGGATTCATACGGATTCTTCACATGGAAAAAGTGTCCGAGCTCCTCTTCAGAACGGATTTTGTGCGTATCCGCCGCACCTACACCGGAATCAGGCTTGATGCAGACCGGGAAGCCGTATTCGTGGCATAACCCGAGGGCATCGTGATAGTCGCCGATGACGCGCCCGCGCGCTACCCGAATGCCGACTTCTCTGAATTTTTCTTTCATGGCGGACTTCAGTTTTACGAAGGCCATATCCTCATTTTTGAAGCCGAAGACGTTGAAATCAGTGCGCAGACGCGCATCCTGCGCCAACCAATATTCGTTATGCGATTCGATACGGTCCATCTTGCCATGTTTGTAAGTCAAGTAAGCCACGGCGCGCAGCATTTCGTCATAATTTTCCATATCATTGACGCGATAATACTCGGTCAAGCTCTCACGCAAGTCAGCATCCAGCAACTCAAACGGCTCGCTGGCGACACCAAAGACATTCACACCTGCTCGCTTCAGACCGACTGCGAAATTCTTGAAATTACTGGGGAAATGGGGAGAGATAAATACGTAGTTCATGGAATTTCCTTCTTTCTTCCGAACATTAGATTACAATGAGAATGTACCATTTTGAAGGCAGATTTACAAGAGTTTTTCAGCAGAAAAGGGGAAATATTGATATAATCGAGGAGCTATTCAGATCAGCTGAGACTGCTAAATCCCGTATATCTAAAGCCATGCGCAGCGCACTAAACTGGATTGCACCAGAAAGCCCCTGCCCTCACGCAACTAAGGCGCGAGAGCAGGGGCTTTCTTCACTTGCAGTCACTTCGAGTTGCTGCAAGACACTTTTTATTTATTTTTTGACCAACTCAAGCGGAGAAGGGATATACGCGTCCACTTCCTTGCCGGCAAAGAAATCAAAGGCTGCTTGTAAAGCCAATCTACCCATTTCTTCAGGTTGTTGTGCGACTGTCGCACTCATTTTTCCTTCTTCAACGGCATTCATACCATCTTCCGTTCCGTCAAAGCCGACCACTTGGATTTTGCCGGTCAAACCGGCAGCTTCAATCGCTTCAATGGCACCCAAAGCCATTTCATCATTTTGAGCAAATACCGCTTGGATATCCGCATGCGCCTGCAGCATATTTTCCATAACAGTCAGTCCTTCAGCGCGATCAAAATTGGCTGTTTGGCTGTCCAATAGATTCAATGACTCCTCAGCGATTTTCGCAAAGCCTTCTCCTCTTTCACGGGTTGCAGAAGCACCAGGAACGCCTTCCAATTGGACTGTGTTGGCTCCTTCTCCTGATAATTCGACAATGTATTGCGCAGCCAACTCTCCTCCGGCTGCATTATCTGAGGCAACCAAGGTAACCACTTCGCCGCCGTCGCTGGAACGATCGATTGTGATGACAGGGATGCCAGCGCTGTTTGCGGCTTCCACAGCAGGAGCAATCGCAGCCGAATCAACCGGATTGATCAGCAATACATCGACTCCCTGCTGGATAAGATCATCCACATCATTCGTCTGTTTTGCCGTATCATCCTGGGCATCGACAGTGATGATTCTCGTACCATTTTCTTCCGCTAGTCCAGTGATGCCGGCTTCCAGTGAAACAAAGAACGGATTGTTCAAAGTTGAAATAGAGGCACCCACAACCAATTCAGAAGCTTCCTTCTCTTCGACAGCAACACTTTCTGCGTTGTCGCCTTCCAATGTAGCGCCTCCGCATCCAGCCAACAGTAACAAAGAAGCAGCAGTCAATCCCAATAATTTTTTCATTTTTATTCCTCCTATTTTTTGTTCTTACGATCCAATAAAACAGCGATGATGATGACAACACCTTTAACCACTTGCTGATAGAAACTCGATACACCCAATAGGTTCAAGCCGTTGTTCAGCGTACCGATGATCAACGCTCCGATCAATGTCCCCACTAATCTTCCGCGTCCTCCGGATAGACTGGTTCCTCCAAGAACAACGGATGCGATCGCGTCCATTTCATAGGCATTACCCGCAGTCGGTTGAGCAGAGTTCAAACGAGAAGTGATGATGATACCAGCGACTGCAGCCATCAATCCGGAAATGGAATAGATGGCGATTTTGATGCGGTCACTCTTGATGCCGGCAATGAACGCAGCCTTCTCATTCCCACCAAGTGCGAACGTCTTTCTGCCGAATGTCATTTTATGCAAAAGCACATACAACACTCCGAAGAAGAGCAGCATCACAACTACCGGGAAAGGAATGCCGAAAAGATAGCCTCGGCCCATATATTTGAATATGAAACTATTCCCGATACCGGTGATAGGATTCCCATCCGTGTACACCAAAGTAAGTCCGCGATAGATCGTCATCGTTGCAAGCGTCGCAATGAATGGCGCCATTTTACCTTTTGTGATCATTACACCATTGCAGGCTCCCAAAAAGGCACCAAGCACCAAGCCCACTCCCATCGCAAGGACAGGATTCAGACCGGAAGCGATCAGGCCTGCCATCAAAGCACTGCTGAGCGCAAGCGTCGAACCTACAGAAAGGTCAATTCCACCCGTGATGATGACAAAGGTCATACCGAAAGCGATAAGTGCATTTGTGGAAACTTGTCTCAAAAGGTTCAGGAGATTGGTGGGTGACATGAAGCTCGGGTTCATGATGGTGACAAATATGACCAGCACAACTAATGCGAGCAAAGGTCCCAATTTATTCAGCCTTTTTTTTGCCGGACCCTTTTCTTTGTTACTTTTTAAGGCTTGTATTCCTAGATTCATTTACATTACCCCCGTTGCTAATTTCATGATTTTCTCTTCTGTCGCCTCTCCACGCTGCAACTCACCGGATATTTTCCCTTCATGGACAACCACAATGCGATCACTTACACCAAGCACTTCAGGCAAATCACTCGAAACCATAACGATGGCAACGCCTCTGTCCGCCAGTTCATTCATCAATTGATAGATTTCACGTTTGGCGCCTACATCCACACCGCGCGTCGGTTCGTCCAAAATCAAAACTTTGGAGCCGATGCCGATCCATTTGGCCAAAACGACTTTCTGTTGGTTCCCTCCAGATAATCCGGACACGATATCGTCGCTCCCTTCGGCCTTGACCTGCAAGCGTTCCATCAGCAGTTCAACAAAATCCTTTTCAGCTTGTGTGTCGATCAGGCCATTCTTACGGAAACCGTCTATTGAAGGAAGGCTGATGTTCTCACTGATGGAATAATCTAGAATTAAACCTTCTTCTTTTCGGTTCTCCGTCAAGAAACCGATGCCTTGACGAATGGCATCATTTGGATTGGAAATTGTTATTTTCTTATCTTCAAGATAAATATCGCCACTGTCGAGCGGATCGATTCCAAAGATGCTCCGCATGATTTCAGTCCGACCTGCTCCCATGAGTCCCGAAAAACCAACGATTTCCCCTGCTTTAATTTGGAAGGACACATCCTGGAATTTCCGTTCAGATGAAAGTTTCTTTGCTTCGAAAACGATAGGTCCGATTTTGGAGGTCTTCGCCGGATAATAATCAGCGAGGTCCCTACCGACCATTTTACGCACCACTTCATCGTTGCTAGTGTCCGCTGTCCGCTTCGTGTCAACGGATATACCGTCACGCATGACCGTGATGCGGTCACTGATTTTGAAGATTTCTTCCATTCTATGGGAAATGTAGATGATGGCCACATTCTTTTGCTTCAGGTTCTGGATAATCCTGAACAATACCTCGATTTCCCTTTCCGTCAAGGCTGCCGTAGGTTCGTCCATAATGATCACTTCACCATCGGAAAGTAAGGACTTCGCGATTTCGATCATCTGTTGTTGCCCTACCGACAAATTCTTCACTTCTTCATCCAAATTCAAGGATACACCCAGCTCACGGAATGTCTCAAGGGCAAGTGCTCTCATTTTTTTGTTGTCGATCCATCCGATATCGTTTTTGATTTCATTTCCCAAAAACAAATTTTCGACTACCGTCATTTCAGGCCAGGTATTCATTTCTTGATGGATGAAGCTCAATCCGAATTTCTCTGCTTCCTTAGGGCTATCAAATTGCTTTTGGTTGCCATCTATTAGGATCTCGCCTGCATCCGGCTTATGAAGTCCGGTCAAAATATTCATCAGTGTCGATTTGCCGGCCCCGTTTTCCCCCATTAAGGCATGCACTTCTCCCGCTTTGATGGTGAAGTCAACGCCCCTCAATACGTAGTTGGTGCCAAAGCTTTTCGTGATTCCTTTCATCACAACTTCCATTTGTTTCCCTCCTAAAATAGGACTCCTGATTGCAGTATGATATTGGAATAAGGTGTCGCTTCGCCTGTCCGGATAATGGCTTTAGCATCACCCGTCATTTCCTTAAAGGTCTCATGACTGACAAAGGCAACGTCAACGCCTGCCATCCGATCCATAGTACGCTCAAATTGGTCTGGATTCTGCACCTTTATCTCCTCAGCCAAAAATACTTTTTCCACTTCCATCTCTTCCATCAACAACTCCAAAACAGTCTGAAAGGAAGGTTCGTGCAAACGTATGGATAAATCAATCTTTTTGACGCCTTCCGGTATCGGAAGACCTGCATCACCGATCACAACTTTATCTGTATGTCCCAGATCCGCCAAAACTTTTGCAATATCACTATTCAAGATTCCATGTTTTTTCATAATGTTCGTTCTCCTTCAGTTCAGCTAGTGTCGGCATGCCGCCTTGCGCTCCAAATTTCTGTACGGATAATGCCGCTGCCAGATTCCCGAGTTGCAGGCTGGCTTCGATATCCAATCCTGATGCGATGCCTACCGCAAAGGCACCATTGAACGTGTCCCCCGCTCCGGTAGTGTCCACTGGTCCGACAACATATGCCGGAACGTTCCTCTCAACCGAGCCATTATGGTAGCAGACGCCTTTGGAGCCAAGTGTGACGATGAGTTTTCCAGGGTATTTCTTGATTCCTTCCGAAAGTGATAATTCAGGGAACATGATTTTGTATTCGCTCTCATTTGGTGTCATGAAAGTGACTTTCTCCAATAAAGCCTCATCCACTGTCCTTGCAGGTGCAGGATTGTAGAGTACTTTTACACCTTTCTCAAAGCACAGTCCGATAACGGCTTCGACAATCTCTTGCGGTACCTCATTCTGGATGACCATCAGCTCGACTTTCTCAAGTTCTGTTTCCAGATTTTGCAGCCTTGCGCTTTCGAAAGCGTTGTTTGCACCCGGGATATAGATGATCGCGTTATCGCCGTCGACAATCGTGATATGGGCTGATCCTGAAGGCAAATGTGTAACCCGTTCCACATTGCTTGTATCAATTCCGTTTTTTATTAAGTTCTCAATCAGTTCCTTACCGAACAAATCGTTGCCTACAGTTCCTACCATCGATACGTGTCCGCCCAAGCGCGCACTGGCAACCGCTTGATTAGCGCCTTTCCCTCCGAAAGTGGTCCTGAAGTCCTTCCCCGTGATGGTCTCCCCGGTTTCTGGGCGTCTGTCGGCTGTGACGACAAAATCAGTTGAAATGCTTCCTAACACCATAATATTACCCATTTTCCATCTTCTCCCTCAATGATTCTCTTATTATTAACGTTACAGGCAATTGTATCCTTTTTTTCAGAATGATTTTGTTCTCGATATGTCTACACAGAAGATCTGCCGCTTGATAGCCTATCTCATAAGCTGGTTGCGCAATTGTGGAAAGCCCAGGAAACATCAGTGCAGCGAATGGCATATCGTCATAGCCTATGATCTGAAGTTCCTCTGGGATACGTATTCCTCTTTTGATAGCTTCCTTCATGACTGCTAATGCGTACACGTCATTGGAAGCAATCACGCTGTCCGCATGCGGAAATTGGTCCAAAAAATGCTGCGCAGTCTTTTCCGCCGAATCAAATTGATACGTATCGGTCTGGTACAGCTGGTATGGGATATTTTTTTCGTTCAATACCTTCAGATTTCCGGAAAGCCGATCATGGGAACTAGGCACATCTTTAGGTCCGACCATGATGACGACATGTTTTGCTTGTCTCTCGCTGATTGCTTGCGCCGCCAACTCACCACCGTGAAAATCGTCCGTGTGAACGGCAAATTCTATATCCTCGCTGACCCTATCCAACAACACGAATGGCATGCCATGGAACTCTTTCGTACTCCCTTGTACTGCGGAAAGGACTCCCGCCACATTATTTTGCGCGAAAATTTTCAAGTAATCCTTTTCCTTCTCTAGATCGCCTTGTACATTCCCCAAAATCAAACTGTAGCCCAGTTCATTTATCTTATCTTCCACACCTTTAGCAACCAATGGGAAGAATGGGTTTGCGATATCCGGCAAAAGTAATCCGATCAGCTTGGATTTTTTTTGGTAGAGGGACCGCGCAACTTCATTCGGTGAAAAATTCAATAGCTTGATTGCTTTTTCGACCTTTTCGCGTGAAGCCTTCCCTACATATCCACTGTTGTTCATGAACCTTGAAACGGTTGCCACGGATACACCTGCCAATTCTGCCACTTCCTTGATAGTCGCCATTCTCCTTCACCTCCGCTGGTTGTAAATGTGTAACCGATTACACAAATAATATAGCACGTTCGGAAAGCGTTTGCAACCCTTAAGTGCAAATAAATTTTCTGCCCATAAAAGAAGAAGCACTGCATCCATACGGGGACCAACTCTCCAGAGTGAAAATCCGGCAATCCTGCGTATTGCTCAAAAGGCAAAAAACCTATCTCGAAAAAGAGACAGGCTTTTTGCCCTTTTAAATGAATTTCAAAACAAAATACAGAACAAAGATGCCCGTCAATCCGTACATCATTTTCGAAACAGCTTGCCGATCACCCGAGAATACTTTGATGAACGTATACAGGATAAAGCCCCAGCCGATACCGTCCGCGATGTTGAACGTCAACACCATCATCAGCACCATCAGGATGGCCGGGAAATATTCCGTGAAGTCATCAAAATTGATGCCTTTCAGATTGTTGGCAGCCAACAAGGATCCCACAATGATGAGCAAAGCCGAAATGACAGCCAGTGGAATAAGGGCGATGAAGGGAATCAATGCGATGGTGAAGAGAAAATAAACGCCCACCATAAATGATGTCAAGCCGCTCCTTCCTCCCACTGCGATGCCCGTTGCGCCTTCCGCACTCGTGCAGATGGAGCTGCATCCCAATAAACCGGCAATCATCACTGACAAGGCATTCGATTCCAGCGTTCGTTTCAACACTTTGGGTTGTTCGGAGGTCAAAAAACTGACCTGTGTCCCCAAATTTTGGAAAACGACCAAAATCAAGAGCGAAAATACGGCAACCCAATAGTCCATCGACAGCACACCCGAAAAATCAAGTTGGAAGATAAACGGCTCCAAGGAACCCAGGTCGATGAAGGAATAGGAAAAAGAGCTGATGTCCGTTACCCCTAAAGTAATGGAAATGAGAACACCGAAAATAATCGTCAATAAAAAATTGCCTTTTACATTTCTGACGAACAGAATCAGTCCGACCAACAGGGTAGCCAACAGCGTCACCGGCACCGGTTGAAAAATATTGTTCAGTGCCACGATTGTACCCTCTGAGGATACGATGATTCCGCCGTTCTTCAAGCCAAGGAATATCAGGAAGAAGCCGACCCCCGCGCTCATCCCTTTGATCAAAGTCACCGGGATGGAGCGAAGGAGTTGATTGACCACATTGAAATGCGTCAACAGGAAGAAGAGCAAACCGACGATAAAGATAATCGATAAGCTTTCTTGCCAAGTAAAAGCAAAGGCTCCGACCAAGATGTAGGTGAAGAACGCATTGTCGCTCATTCCCGGAGCAAGTATCAAAGGGGAGTTGGCATACAGCCCCATCAGAATGTTACTGATGGCTGTCGTCAGTATCGTCGCGATCACAACAGAATTATAATCCATGCCTGCTTGCGACAAAATAAGCGCATTGACAGCCACAATATACACGATGGAGAAGAAGGAAGTCGCACTCGCCAACATTTCGCTCCGTATCGAACTGCCTTTCTCTTTCACATGGAAAAGTTCTTGCAATAGCTCCATCATCTCACGCTCGCGTCATAATGGACACCCAGCGCTTTTGGCCCCCTAGTTTTTCTTCCTGTGAAGATAAGCGCCAATAAGGTCACGATGTATGGCAACATATAGAAGAATTCAGTCGGAATGGCACTTGCAAAGTCCAAGATTTGGATCTGGTCTTTGATGGATTGTGCGAATCCAAAAAGTAACGCTCCCATCATGACGCCGTATGGGTTCCAGCGTCCCAGAATGACTGCCGCAATCGCGATAAAGCCTTGCCCGGCGATTGTATTGAACGAAAAGTTTCCGTTTGTCGTCAATACAATCGTCGCTCCTCCCAAGGAAGAAATCGAACCACTGAGCATCACAGCCCAGAATTTAATTTTCATGACGTTGATCCCGGCAGTATCGATGGACCCAGGATTTTCGCCGACCCCTCTCAGACGTAAGCCTGCAGGTGTACGGAAGAAGTAAAATCCGATGGCAAAGACCAGAATGAAGGCCAAATAGGTTGTAGGATAGGAACGGAACAAGGCATCCCCAATGAATGGTATGTCGGATAATACCGGTATGTTCACTTTTGCGAACATATTCCGCAAGCGTGGTGTATCAGCCGCGCCATCAAACAACAATTTAACCAAGAAAAAGGTGAAGTTGGCCGCCAGCAAGTTGATGACCACCCCGCTGATGACATGATCAGCCTTGTATTTCAAGGTCGCCAACGCATGCATCCCTGAGAACAAGGAAGTGAACACAAAGGCCGACAGCAACCCAATCCACGGGCTGAACCCGCCCATTCCCATCGATTCGGCGAAGTTGGCGCCGATAGCGGAGAAGAAGGCCCCAGAAATCATGAATCCTTCCACTCCTAAGTTGGTGACTCCTGCCCGCTCGCTGAGCATCCCGCCGAGTGCACCGAACAACAGTGCTGTAGCAAAAATCAAACTGCCGCTTATAATATTGGCTACCATCTATTTCGCCTCCTCTTTATGCAATGGTTTCTTTGGCAATGCTGCTTTGACGATGCCGGGTGCTGCCACAAAGAAAATAATCAGCGATATCACAATACCGATGATTTCGCTTGGCACGCCCGCACCGAACTGCATCCCTTGAGAACCGTAATTCAAGGCCCCGATCAGGATCCCGGATAAGGTCGTTCCCAATGCGGAATTCCCGCCCAGCAACGCAATGGCCACACCATCGAAACCGATGCCGCTTGTGGATGAACTGATTGCGACATACCCATAAACGCCCAGCGTATCCAACGTGCCGACCAAGCCACCTAAAGCCCCTGAAAGGAACATCGTGCGGGTCATAATGCGGTTCACCCGGATGCCGGCATAGGAAGCTGCATTCGGATTCAAGCCTACTACTTTGGTTTCGTATCCCCAGCGGGTCTTCTCAAAGAAGTAGTAGAAAGCAAAGATGATGAACGGGACAAGAAAGAATCCCCAATGGATCCGTGCACCATTGAATACTTCATTCAAGGAAGGGAACGTGATACCAGCAGATTCTTTAATCATGGCGGAACGTTGCGTCCCTTCCTGAGTCGCGAAATTCTTGATCAAAATATGGCTGAAATACAAAGCAATATAGTTCAGCATGATCGAGCTGATGACTTCATTGATTCCAAATTTAGTCTTCAGGGCCGCAACCAAAACACCCCATAACCCACCGGCAACAACACCGACCAAGATGGCCACAATGCCGTGCAGAATAGGCGGCATCTCGATGAGCGTACCTACCAAAAGGGAACTGACGGCGCCCATGATGATTTGGCCGTCCACCCCGATGTTGAATATACCCGCTTTATTGGCCACAGCAACAGCAAGGCCACTCAAAAGTAGCGGAATGATAGCACGAATCGTTTCCCCGATATCATAAACCGATCCGAATACTTTTGTAACCAACGACTGATAGGCAATCAACGGGTTGTACCCACCGATGACCATCACGATGGCTCCGATGACGAGTGCAATCAGTACGGCTATGACCGGAACTATTACATTACTGTTTTTTGTCTTTTTTTTCACTTTTTCCATGGTATCATTCCTCACCCGATCCTTTACCCGCCATCATCAGACCCAGCTCTCTGTCGGTTGTTGTCTCTGGTTTTGTTTCCCCGACGATTTTACCGTCGAAGATGATCGCTATCCGGTCCGACAAGGTCAAAATTTCCTCCAATTCGAAAGAAACCAACAGAACAGCGACTCCTTTGTCACGCAAACGCACGATTTGACGATGGATAAAATCGATGGCGCCTATGTCCAGCCCTCTCGTCGGCTGCACGATGATAAGGAGTTTGGGATCGCGGCTGATTTCCCTCGACAGGATGACTTTTTGTTGATTCCCGCCGGACATGCCCCGCACAACCGTGTATTCATTTTTAGCACGGATATCATAGTTTTGCATCGCTTCACGCGCTTCTTGATACATCCGCACTTTGTCCAATCTGATCCCTTGGTTATGCTTTTCCTTATAATATTCGATCAAAATCAGGTTTTCGGCTATGTTATTATCCAAAACAAGCCCATGCTTGTGCCGGTCAGCCGGCACATAACTCACACCGGACTCATAGATTTCACGCGTTGTTTTCTCCTTGACGGAAACGCCGTTGATAAGGATATCCCCTTCTTCGAACGCATGCATCTTGACGATTGCTTCCACCAACTCGCTTTGCCCATTCCCGTCCACCCCGGCAATCCCCAAAATTTCGCCTGCCGCAACCGTCAAATTAATGTCATCCAAAACACGTTTTTTACTGGCGCTGAACGAGGTAAGCTGCTTGATTTCCAACACGGTTGCTTGCGGATTATAGGCTGCTTTCTCAATTTCACGGGAAAGGTTCTTTCCGACCATCAACTCCGCAAGCTCTTCTTCATTCGTTTCTGCCACATCCACGCTGGCGATGAATTTCCCTTTGCGGATGACGGTGCATTTATTGGCCACTTGCATGATTTCCTTTAATTTATGGGTGATCAGAATGATGGACTTACCTTCAGCCACTAATTTTTTCATAATCTGCAGCAGTTCCCCAATTTCATCTGGGGTCAGTACCGCCGTCGGTTCATCAAAAATCAACAAGTTGGCGCCGCGATAGAGACATTTTAAGATTTCAACTTTTTGTTGCATACCCACGGGCAGATTTTCTATTTTACTGGTCGGATCCACCTTCAATCCGTACTTTGTTGAGATATCGCTGACTTCCTTGACCGCTGCCTTCATATTGATGCGTATTCCATCCTTTGGTTCCATCCCCAAAATGATGTTTTCGGTCACAGTAAAATTTTCGATCAGCTTAAAATGTTGATGAACCATTCCGATGCCCAGATGGATAGCATGATTCGGGTTCTCAATTTTCGTTTCATTTTCATAAACGGATATGGCACCGCCATCTGGTTGATACATCCCGAACACCACATTCATCAAAGTGGATTTCCCAGCCCCATTTTCGCCAAGCAAGGCGTGGATTTCTCCACGTCCTACTGTCAACGAAATATCATCATTAGCGACAAAATCGCCAAATTTCTTTGTGATGTGCTTCAATTCCAATACTTTTTTGACCTTCGTTTGATTCATCATAGGATTCTCCTTACGGCTGTTCAGGCACTGTGATTTCTCCAGAAATGATTTTTTCCTTGTAGCTTTCCACTACATCTAATACTTCTTTTGGCACATTGATATCAGACGTATCCGCTAAACCAACGCCATTTTCAGCCAAGCCTAGACGCACCACTTGTCCACCCGGAAATTCCCCTTCGGCTGCTTGTTTGGATACTTCATAGACCGCATTGTCGACATTCTTGATCATGGATGTCAACGTAACATCATTCCCGAATTCCAAGGACTGATCTTTATCAACGCCGATGACCCAAACTTTTTCGCCTGCTTTGAAGCGTTCTTGTGCTTCATTGAAAATGCCGTTTCCAGTTCCGCCTGCAGCATGGAATATGACATCCACGCCATCGTTGTACATTGTTGAGGCAGCGGATTTCCCGATATCCACTCGGTTGAATACACCTGCATAGTTTACGACGATTTCTGCATCCGGCTTGATTTCACGGACTCCGGCTTCAAAACCGGCTTGGAATCGTTGGATAACAGGGATTTCCATTCCACCGATAAATCCAATTTTATCCGTTTCAGACATGCTTGCTGCCACAATGCCCGCCAGGAATGCCCCTTCATTCTCCTTGAATGAAATTGATACAATATTGTCGATCCCTTCAATATCAGCATCGACAATCCCCAATTTAGCATCGGGATTGTTTTTGGCTATGTTTGTAACGGCATCCGCTAACGTTGCTGCTGTTGCCCATGTCAAGTCCGTGCCGCTGTTGACGAATTGCAGCAAACTCGGTTCCACTTCCGCATCGGATTGTGGTTCAAGATATTTCACATCGTAGCCGAAGTCTGCTTGTAATTTTTGCAATCCTTCCCAGGCGCTTTGATTGAACGATTTGTCGTTGACACTGCCCAAATCCGTTACCATTCCGACTTTAAACTCTTTCCCTGCAGTTGTGCCACTTTCGCTGCTGTTGCTTGAGCCACCGCTTCCGCAGGCCGCTAATAGGGTTGTTGCCAATAAGGAAAGTCCGATCGTTTTAACTGTAAATTTTTTCATCTGAATCACTCCTATGATCTGTTTTTTTATTGTAATTCCGCCAAGAAACTTGTTCCATGCTCTGCTTGTGGTACACCAAAGTTATCCGCGATGGTTGCGGCAATATCCGCAAAATGATGGGCTGTGGTCAATTCACCTGGTTGAACCAATTGTTTTGAATAGACAAGCAACGGTACATATTCACGCGTGTGATCCGTTCCCGGTGCTGTCGGATCGTTTCCATGATCTGCCGTGATGATCAACAGGTCATCTTCGGCCATTTGATCAAGTATTTCCGGCATGCGTGCATCAAAGGCGATCAATGCTTCCCCGTAGCCTTGAACATCCCGGCGATGCCCGTACAGCGCATCGAAGTCGACCAAGTTTGTAAGTGAGAGCCCTTCGAACGTCTGGGACATAACCTTCAGCAACTGATCCACGCCGTCCATATTGCTCTTTGTTCGGATGGCCTTGGTGATGCCTTGGCCATTGAAAATGTCGTTGATTTTCCCGACGGCGATGACGTCTTTCTCGTTGTCTTTCAACTGATCCAATACGGTCTTCCCGAATGGGTTCAGTGCATAATCATGTCGGTTAGCCGTTCTTTGGAAGCAACCGGGTTCGCCTATGTATGGCCGTGCGATGATCCGTCCGATCATGTAAGGATCGTCTTTTGTGATTTGGCGCGTATATTCGCAGATATCATACAATTCCTCCAACGGGATGATGCCCTCATGTGCTGCGATTTGAAGGACAGGGTCAGCGGACGTATAGACGATCAAGGCTCCCGTCTCCATTTGTTCCGGCCCCAGCTCATCCAAGATGGCTGTCCCCGAAGCGGGCTTGTTGCCGATGATTTTTCTGCCTGAGTAGGACGCTATTTTTTCCAACAGTTCCTCAGGGAAGCCGTCCGGGAACACCCTGAAGGGCGTATCGATCTGCAGGCCGGCAATTTCCCAATGGCCTGTCATCGTGTCTTTCCCTGCGCTCTTTTCAGCCAGCTTTGTCCAATACGCTTTGCTTGGGATCGCCTTTTTTATCCCTTTTATGTCAGCGATATTGCCTAATCCTAAGCTTTCGAGATGGGGCAGCCGCAATGCCATGTTCTCGGCAATGTGGCCGATGGTGTGGGCCCCGCTATCTTGGAAAACTGCCGCATCCGGAGCCTCCCCGATTCCAACAGAGTCCAAAACGATCAAATGTATTCGTTTACTTTTCACGATACCCTTCCTTTCTGTTTCATGTTACAATTTTGAACGAGGTGAAATTATGAGTAAAAGCATTCAACTATTTGATGGTATGATCGACAAACAAGTACAAACCATCCTTTCAAAGCTCCCATCGAGGAAGTACAAGAAAAACCATATGCTTATCTTCGAGGATGATCCCATCGAAAAGATTTACATCATCAAGAGCGGCATGCTGAAGGTATATCGCATGTATGAAGGGAAGGAGCTCATACTCGGTTTCGTAAAAAAACATGAAGTGCTTGGTGAAATCGAACTTTTTTCGGACGGCAATGCACTATCTTCTGTTGAAGTGATTGAAGACGGAGAAATTTACTATTTATCACAAGCAGATTTCACTACGTTGCTATATGAAAATAAAGCCCTTCTTAAAAATATCTTCCGTATTTATAACCAAAGATTTAAAGCATTGAATAGGCAAATACAGAATCTCACATTCCATAGCGTCCACACCCGCGTCTGTCGTACCTTACTTGACTTTCTTGAGAACAGTGAAGCTTCCACTGATCTGATCATCCAGCATACGAACCAAAGCACGATTGCCAGCATAATCGGCGCGACCCGGGAATCCGTCTCAAAGACATTCAAAGATCTGCAGGACGAAAAAATCATTGCTTTGGAATCAAAAAAGATCCGCATCTTAAACCTTTCAAAGTTGGAAGCTTACGCAAACATCTAAGTCCCTGATGTCGTGCCTTCATGTTAACAAAGAAAACGCTTTCTACGAATGAACCTTTTAACAAAATAAGTGTGAACATCCTCACACTTATGATGAGAGCGATTTCATAACGCTTCATCCTCCTTTACTCTATCATTGGTACTAACCACTAAAGAGGAGGAAATCATTATGAGTCTTCACATTGATGCAGAAAAAGGGCAAATCGCGGAAATCGTTCTATTACCAGGGGATCCGCTTCGTGCGAAGTATATCGCGGAAACATTCTTGGAAGATGCGGTATGCTACAACACCGTCAGGAATATGCTGGGCTACACGGGCTCTTATAAGGGCAAAAAAATATCGGTACAAGGCACGGGAATGGGGATGCCATCCGCAACCTTGTATATCCATGAATTGATCAATGATTTTGGCGCCAAAAACTTGATCCGTATCGGTACATGCGGTGCTATTCAAGAAGATGTCCATATCCGCGACGTCATCATCGCACAAGCGGCGGCAACGGATTCTTCCATGATCTACAAAGATTTCTCGCCAGCCTATTTCCCGCCTATCGGAAATTATGACTTGATCAATAAAGCCTACACGCTCGGGAAAGAAAAAGGGATGAACATCCATGTCGGAAATGTCTACTCATCTGACAGCTTTTACAGTGATTCCAATATCACAGACAATATGAGCAAATATGGCGTACTCGGGGTCGAAATGGAAACAGCTGGGCTTTATTACTTGGCCTCTAAATTCCATATCAACGCACTCAGCATCCTGACGGTCAGCGATCACTTGATCACCGGTGAATTGACCTCCAGCGAAGAACGTCAAACAACATTCAACGATATGATTATAGTTGCGCTGGAAGCAGCCATCCAGGAGTAATACTTAGACTTAAACAGGCGCTTGTTCCACAGAAAAAAGCTGATTGCGGGTATGCAATCAGCTTTTTTTGGTGATTTCGTCTTATGTTTTTGGGGAATTGTCGAATACTACTGCATCAATTTCCCGCCGCTCAAGTTCAAACTTGTCCCGGTTATGAACGCGGACTCTTCGGATGCTAAAAACAGAGCGGCAGCAGCCACATCCTGCGCAGTCCCTAGCCTTGCTAACGGAATGTTCCCCAGCGATTTCTGACGGTATCCATCCGACCATTGATCGGTCATTTTCGACTCAATCGGACCGCATTGGATCGCGTTCACGCGAATGCCGTCACCGGCAAATTCCATTGCGAAATGCCTGGTCAAATAGGTCACGGCAGCCTTGGAAGCCCCATAACTGGGAGCAGCGTTCGGATGCGGCGTGACGCCATTAGCGGAGGTGATGTTGATGATGTTGCCGGCTTTTCTTTCCTTCATTCCAGCCAATACAAGCTTCGACAAGTAAAAAACGCCGTTGAGGTTCACATCAATGACGCTTCGCCAATCATCATTGCTTGTATCCAGTGTGCTTTCCCTCTTCATTATCCCAGCATTATTTATCAAAACATCGATTCTTCCGTAGGTGTCCACTACTTTTCCGACTATTTCCTGACAAGCTTGTTCCTCCGAAATGTCCCCTTGGAAACAGTGGCATTCTCCGCCTAAATTCCTGATCTCTTTTTGAGTCTCTTCCAACGCAGTAAGATTTCTGCCGATTATTGCCAGCGAAGCCCCTTCCTTTGCCAATGTCAGCGCCATTCCCTTACCGATGCCCTGGCCACCACCAGTGATCAGAACGATTTTATCTTTGAATGAATCGCTATTCATCTTCTCACACTCCTCACACACTCATTAAGTTCGCTCATGCACCAAAGCCAACGAGCCATCCGCGTTCCTTGAAAACTGCTTCATGAACTCCCACGCCAGTTCAATCTGCCTGAGATCAACAGCATGCGGCATCCTTTTCGCATAGATCAATTCATAGAGCGGCTTGCTCGGATGATCTTCTCTGTGCCATTTGTGATGCAAAAAACGTTGATCCAGATCCTCATACACATTTTCATCCGCAATCAAACCTGATTCATACGGACTCTCAGTCTCACGGTCTTGGTCGGCAATGCCGTTATATTCCTTCCAGTAATCGAACGTTTTTCGCCATGGCCCGTCCGGATCCGTCAAGGACCATTCCAAATCCAACAGACCGATATTTTGGATGACCGGCATCCGGTAATCAAATGCCTGCTTTTTGGAATCCGCCAGTCTTTTCACTGCGGACTCCTTACCTTCCGGCTCCAACGTAAGATTGCGGACATTCGATTTGGGATTCAATTTCATGATGAGCGGTACCATCCCGGATAGCGTTGATAAATAGCCCAGATGCGGCGCATTGCAGGGTGCCGCTGCCGCAAATTTTTCCGGGTACGCGGCTGCCAAGGCATTCGTCATCATGCTCCCCATCGAGAAGCCGGAAAGATAGATTCGTGTGGAATCGATGGCATATTTCTTTTCCATATACGTAATCAAAGCAAAAATGAAATCAAAGTCGCTTGGCAAACGGTCATCGTCCCAAACATTCCATCTTTTTTCTATCGAAGGCTCGGGATAAACCACTATGAAATTATCCCTGTCGGCTATATCATGCCACCCACTTTGCTCGGCACCATACAGCGGCACACAGCCGATGCCATGGAAATAGATGACCAACGGGACTTTTTCTTGGCTATCCCTCAGTTGCGGGGGAACATATTCATACCACGTGTGCGTTGAGCCATCCGTCAAATCAGGAAAGGATTCATTGACATGCGGTTCAAAACCGCGCTCCGAGAAGTTTGTCCGTCTCTGATATGTGCCAAAAATATCATTTCGCCAACGTCTGGTTTCGGAAAAAAGATATTCCCAAGCGAACCAAACTTCCTCCTGATCCAGCTTATTTCTGGAAACGACATGTCTGATGCATTCGTTGTTGCTGTTTGAATAAGCGAGCCGTCCACCCTCTATGCTATTCATCCCGCAGATGCCGTTGCTTTTCCGCAAGTATTCTTCCGCCAATTTGTTTTCGCTATTGATGTAAGCCACTTGCGGAGCGTACAGTGCACCGGAAGGAATCCGATAATCGGATGGAAAATCCGAGATCATGATTCCGGCAGCATCTACAGGCGAAAGGGATGCCAAGGTAAATATCATGGCAGAAGCGGATTCCGATGTTGCGAGATAGAAAATCATCCCATTGAACCCGGCTACGCCTGCTTTACCTAAAGCCAGACTCACAAAGCAGCGCTTCAGGAACTCCATATCATTTTCAAGATCTTGCTTCTCTGCGTAGTTCCACCCCAGCTCAGTTGGATTCGGGAACAACAAAATCAAATGTTTCTCCTCAGCCAATTTATCGAGACCGAAAGAGACCATCAACCTTGCTGCGGATTCCTCATCCGCCTCATCCCTCAATATCATCAGCACCTGCGTCTGCTTAGGATCGAAGCAGCCTGATGCGGGGGCATACACATACATCGTCCGATTTTCCCCGACAGCAACCTCTATATTGTTTTCAGGGGTATTCTGAGCTGCGACATTTCCTTCCACCTTTTCCAGGAACAATTTCCCGGCCAACGGTGAGATTAGCGTAACTTCATTCATCGTATCTATCATCGGATTCACCCTTCCAAATTTTATTTAATGCCTAAAATCTCAGATACTTTTTTGCTCCCCTTAGGCCGATAAAATTGTTTCAAAAATTCCCACGTAAAGCGTGCTTCTTCTGCGATTGCACCGTGTGGCATGTTCTTCATCACTGTGACACAGACACGAGCGCTCTGATCTTCCCGGAAATATACTTCTGTTTGAAACCGATCGCCCTCTTTATATCCTTTACCCAGTGTAAAGTAATTTTCCTCTGTGTATGCTCGGGATAAGCCTTCTTCACAGTGGTTCACTCGCAGCATGAATTCAAGTGCTGAATTTTCCTGCGCATTTGCAGCAGGATCATTATCCCCATAGAAAAAAGCACAAGGCATTTCCCATCCGGACTTTTCAAACTCTTTCATCATCTGAGATACTTCTGGCGCCATTTCTTTTGGCGGTTTGGAATCATCCTTTAGCTGCATACTGCGTGAATCAAACCACGGACCATTGCTTGGCGAGATGCCGGCAAATAGATGAGGTCGGCAATATGCCATTTCACGAGCCATTATTGCTCCGTTAGAGAAACCTGTCAAATATACACGAGTTTCATCGATTCGATAGTCCTCAATCATCTGTGCAATTACTTTCTCGAACACTTCATTATCTCGAAGCATAAACCAAATATTGCCCGGCGAATCAAGAGACACTAGTACAAATTCCTGGGTCTCATCCGCTAATAGGTCCCATCCGTTTTTTGTTGTGAACATCCAAGCCGGTTCCCCTCTTCCATGAAGCGTAAACACCAGTGGAAGCCCCGTAACCTGATCGGCAGTCTTCTTCTCGGGCAGATGAATAAAATAATCATAACTGAGCTCCCCTACAACTGCTTTTTTTCGGATAAAACGAGGATCTGCATAAAATTCTTTCTTACTGTCTATCTGAGCAAGAGTCCCATCCGGGCTATTCTTCCAGCGAATGACATGGTTGAAGCATTCTTCAAAAATCATCTTACTCAGCCTAGTGTCCTCCGAGGAATAGTCACCCACGAAAAGACGAACCTGTTCTTCCGGGTTATCGTCGGATCTGCTGTTGCCAAAGTAGTCTACTGCTTTTTGCGCTATTTCTTCGTTTTCTTCAAACAACCAAAGATGTACAGGAATTCCACTGTTCTTCACAGCGTAGTCTTCACTCACAGTTTTTATCATCCAATGACTGGACGGTGCCTCTGCTTTAGAGTAGTCATTGGGTAAACCGTTGACCAATGCCACTCCTGCAAACATATTCGGATGACTGACCAGTACGTTGCCAGCAAACGTTGCACCCTCTTCATAACCTACCAGATATAGGATCGTTTCCCAACACCATAGGGTTCCCGTGCGTCCCCAGATAGCTTCTCCACTGCGAGTGTGGAAGCTGTTTTTGGACTCATTATAGATGTCCATCAAGAGAGATACCGCTTCTGCATTCCACCCGTTCAATGCCACAGGAACCACCAGTATTGCTCCCTGTTCTTCTGCAATTGCTTGCCAACCAGACTTCAATGCAAACTGTTCAGCAGATTCTATTGAAGTGGATGCTTCGGTTGGTGCGCAAAGATATATGGTTTTACATGGATCACAGCCTGCCTTACTGGAAATATAATAATAAAGTGCTTTTGTGGAAATAATATCAACCATCAGATTCACCCTTCCCAGTCGTATTGAAAGTAACGTATAAAAGGCTGTCTCGAATGAGACAGCCCCTTTAACAAAATGCTCCTACTGTCAGATTATCCGTTCACAGGGAACATAACCATAGCAGCTACACACAGCGCAAGAATGCGGATCAGGTACATTGGCACTGAGAACTTCCAGAACTCCGGAAGTTTGTATTTACCCATACCCAAGATCATAGCAGGCATGCCATCGACTGGCATGTAGCCGCCGTTCCATCCGGATACGACAACTGCAGCTGCAGCCGCGACAGGATTAAGTCCCAAGCTCATGCTGGTTGCAATCGCGATTGGCGCAAAGATGTAGACAGAACCCATATTTGATCCCGTAAAAGTAGCACTTGTACTTGTCAGAAGCGCGAAGATAAGGATAAGAATGAATGGATTGATATTGTTGCCCAATGTGTTCGCCACAACATCCCCAATCATAACGGTGAATCCAGAGTTGGCCAAAGCGTCAGCCACACCGATTACACCAGCCATCATAATGATTACAGGTGCACCCATATTGTCACGGACTTCCTTGAAGTCAAGCACGTCGATGATCAGCAAGACTGCTCCTGCAATACCAGGAATGACAAAGGCTGCATTTCCCAAAACGCTCATCATCATCATACCGATAACACTGATGATGAAGGCAGCGATGGTGATGGTTTCTTTCCATGCAGGCATCACTGGTGCTGCATTTTGTTGCTGCGCCGCCGCACTTTCTTCAGAAGCTTGCATGATCGGATGATCCGGCAGCAGACGATAAGCAACCAGACTCCATGCCAAGAACCCAAGAGCCAAGATGAAATTCACGATAGCAAATCTTGGCATGGAAAGTCCACCGCTATAACCCGCGGTCTCAAGCACGCTAACAGTTACTCCATAGAAGAGCGCTACATTGAAAGGAATCAAAGGATGGTTGGTCGCAAATCCCAATGGCATCATCAGCTTGGAAGTAGGCATTTTTTTATTGTAAGGGATAGTGGATACTAAGGATAGAATAAGTACATAATAACCAGTGGCGCCGGCGCCCGCAAGGCTGGCACCCAGCATAACAACGATTAGCAAAAGGGCATAACTCTTATATCCGCCCTTGTTTACAAGAGCGACCATAGCGGACTGAACCTTACTGATCAAGCTGGTTTTCATCAGCGCCGCCATCACGACCATAAACCCAGCTACCATGACGACACTTGGGTTTATGAAACCTGCGAAAGCTTCCTGGACAGTGGACAGACCAGTGACTACCAAAAGAAGACAGGCCATAAGGGGCGGTGCTCCGAAAGCAAATTTGTCGGACATGATCATTACGATCATAAGAATCAGGATACCAAGGGCGAGAATCATTTGTAGTGTCATTTTTACATCTCCTCTTTCTTTCATGACTAAGTTG
This sequence comes from Trichococcus collinsii, assembly GCF_900107505.1. Lineage (GTDB taxonomy): Bacteria > Bacillota > Bacilli > Lactobacillales > Aerococcaceae > Trichococcus > Trichococcus collinsii. Next base: position 101,974 of record NZ_FNQH01000004.1, read on the forward strand.
ATTGGATATTTTGTTGACTTGGCTTTGTCTCGACGCGGTCAGCTGCTGACCGCGTCGGACCGGGCCTTATTATTTTTCTACGCCTTCTCCGGAAGTCGGATTGTACAATCCTTCCGTCTCTCTCTTTTCTCCGAACAGATCTTCAACTGTAAAACGAACATATTTTACGCAAAGTCTGTTTTTGTATGCATACACCAGGTGCAGAACGCCTTTGCTGTCTTGGTAAAGTGTAGGATATTCGTATTGGGCATTGTTCGTCTTGTTTTCGATTCCGATAAATCCTTCTGCACACTCGAACACTCTTCCAATCGGCCATGTTTTGCCGAAGTCTTCCGAAACGGAAACGGCTACCGGGTTACGCAGGCCCGGCCAAGCTACTTTTCCGAATTCGGCATTGTTGGCTGCGTTCTCATTATAAGCTAAAGCGATTTCACCGGATTGCAGTTTAATGGCGCTGATGCTTGCATTGTTGTTGGGCAATACATTCGCTTCCGGAACAGTCCAAGTATCCCCGAAATCATGGGATTCACTCGTATACACATGGTCAGCGAAACGGCTGCGCATGAAGGCTACTAGATGGCCTTCTTCGACTTCAACCACATTGGCATGCACACGACCGTTGCTGTCCGGCATGCGCACCGCTTTCCAAGTTTGGCCTTGATCATCAGACACTTGAAATTCGGTCGGGTCATTGGTCAACCCTTCTGGCGAGTCTTCGCATAGCCAAGTGGCGAAAATCCAACGCCCATTGCTTAATATTTGAATAGCTTGTCTTGAGAATGTTCCCTCGCTTGTAAACAGCACTTCCGGATCTCCCCAAGATTGGCCTTCATCACTTGATTTTTGAACCATAATGATGGAAGTGAATTGCATATTGTCTTTGCCTTCTTGACGGCTTACTTGAGAAGTGTAGATCAACCAAATTTGGCCATCCGGTGCTCTGAAGAAAGCAGGGTTTTGTTCACTGCGATCAACACCTCTGGACACAATTTCAGGCACTGACCAGACTTGCGTTTCCGGGTCCAATTTTGAAACAGTGATAGAGATGTCGCCACTGCCTTCAAAACTTCCGGCAAACCAAGCACATAACAGACCGCCATCTTCGGTTTCGATCAAAGCTGGAGCATGCGCTGTATTTTTTCCTCCTGTTGGAATCAAAGCATAGTCCACATTCAAAAATTCATCATGATACACCACACCATTTGGTTCAGATTGTCTAACACTCGGTAATTTTACTGCCACTATAATTCCTCCTATAATTGAATTCTTCTGGTTTATATTCTGAATCTAATTTTGCTAACGGTTACATTCGTTCGAGTCACAAGCGGCATGGTTACAAGGCCCATGCCGGCTTGTTTATGACTTATTTCACGAAATATTCAGAGTAATATTGCTCCAACGTCGCTTGGATCGCATCTTTCGCTTCCGGTGAAATATAATTGAATGGCGCACGATTATTACCTACAGGCATACCAAGCATATTGGTTGCATTTTTAATGATTGTATTCGGGTTGCCGTATTTAAAGCAATTTCTGATCGGGCGGATGGAATCCTGGAACACTTTGGCTCCTTGAAAATCGCCTTCCAAGAACTTGGAATAGATCGAAACCATGATTTCCGGTAACAGGTTGGCTACAGCTGTGATGCCGCCCGCTCCCCCGGCTTGAAGCGTCCACAGGATCAACGAATCATTGCCCGATAGGACAGCGAATTCTTTTGGATCTGTCAACTCGATATACTGCAGGATATTGTCAAAGTTCCCGCTTGAATCCTTCACGCCAACTATGTTATCCAGTTGCGCAAGTCTCTGAACGGTTTCCGGAGCAATAGCATTCCCCGCACGGGCAGGAATGTTGTACATCACGATCGGCAAGTTCACGCTCTTGGCAATTGCTTCATAGTGGTTGTAGATTTCCTGTTGTGAAGCAGCGGCGAAAAATGGCGCTACAATCGACAATACATCCGCACCCGCAGCTTCAGCGATTTTCGACAATTCGATTGTTTCTCTTGTTGTGGCAGCTCCGGTCCCTGCATAGACAGGAACTCTTCCTTTCACCTCATCAACAAAAGCTTCGATTACGAATTTTTTCTCTTCCTTGTTGAGGGCGTATGCCTCACCGTTTGTTCCTAGGCAAAACACGCCATCCACACCGGCAGCCAACGAACGGTTCACATGGTTGCGGAGTTCTTTTTCGTTGATGTCCTCGTTTGCATCCATCGGTGTTACGTTTGCGGAAATGATTCCCTTAATATCTACCACTATTTTTTCCTCCCGGTCCTATTTATTTTCAGATAACATACAAGCATAATCGATTGCATTCACCAAGCTTGCTGCACTTGATATTCCTTTTCCCGCATTATCAAACGCTGTTCCGTGATCGACTGAGGCGCGGATGATCGGCAGACCGAGCGTCACATTAACTCCGCTAACATCATCCCATTGGCCTTTTTCGCGATTATAGACAAAGCCGACAACCTTCAAAGGAATATGTCCTTGGTCATGATACATAGCAACAACGATGTCGTACCAACCGCCGCGAGCCTTCGAGAAAATCGTATCCGCTGGAATCGGGCCTTCTGCATTTATCCCAGCAGCCTTAGCCGCTTCCACAGCCGGTAGGATTTCCTCGATGTCTTCTGTTCCGAAAAGGCCGCCTTCACCGCAATGAGGGTTCAAACCCGCCACCCCGATTTTAGGCTCCGCAATCCCCAAGCCTTTACAAGCGGTATTCGCTAATTTGATGACTTCCAGCACGCGCTCTTTTTTGACGAGATCACAGGCCTGGCGCAACGAAACATGGGTGGACACATGAACGACTCTTAAATCTTCATGCGCTAGCATCATGGAATATTTCGGTGTATTCGTATAATGGGAATAGACTTCCGTATGCCCTGCGAAGTGATGGCCCGCCAAGTTCATTGCTTCTTTATTGATCGGATTTGTCACTGTTGCATCTATTTCATTTTTCATGGCCAGATCAATGACCTTAACAATGCTTCTGAAAGCAATGTCCCCGGATTGCGCTGATACCTTTCCGATTGGGTAATCGAATTCCTCAGTAGCGATATCGATCACTTCGATTTTGTTCGGTTCGAACTTCGCTTCAGAAACCTCTTTGATCGGTATGATTTCAATATCTATCACTCCAATGAAGCCAGCTGCCTTTTCAAAAACTTTCGGGTCACCTACGAATAATGGTCTGCAGCGTTCATACAGCGATCCATCAAGCAACGCTTTTACGCCAATTTCAGGCCCGATTCCTGAAGGATCTCCCATCGTGATTCCTATAATCGGTAACGTTTTACTCATTCTTTTCGCCCCCAGTTTGATCATTCAGTACAGACAGATAGATTTCCGTGATCTCTTCTTTTGTCAATGCGCGCTTGTTGTTGTCCAACAGTCTGCGCACACCGCTTCCGGCTTCGACAAGGAAATCCAAGTCTTTCAGTTCTACGCCAAACCCTGCCAAATCGGTAGGAATGTCCAATTTTTGGACGATATCTGCGATGTCCTCAATCATAACTTCAGCTTTTTCGTTTATGGACAACGTCGCCTTTTCAGGGTAAACCGTATCACATAAAGCAGCCAGTTCATTGGTTATATCCGGTTTATTGACCCGCATCACCTTTTCAAACAAAATCGCGTTCGCTACGCCATGCGGGATATGGAACTCCCCGCCCAAAGGATAGGACAACGCATGCACCGCGGTAGTTCCGGAAGAAGTGATGGCAACCCCTCCATAGAAAGATCCGATCAACAGTTGCGAGCGTGCTTCCAGATTCGCCGGATTGGCATAAGCTTCACGGATATTGTGGAAGATCAGCTTTGCCCCTTCAGCGGCAAACATATCACTGAATGCATTCGCTTTGTTGGATGTATAGCACTCCACGCAATGGCATAACGCATCAACCGCTGCGGCTGCCAAATGTTTTTGCGGCAGATTTTTAACGAAGACCGCATCCAAGATTGCTGCATCCGGAATCAAGGCATCATTGACGATTCCGATTTTGATTCCTTTTTCAGGAACCCCGACGATTGCGTTGCAGGTTGCTTCAGATCCCGTCCCGCATGTTGTTGGGATCAATAATGATTTCACTTGTTTCTTGGCGATTCCCGGCGTTTCCAACAGATTTCCGATTGAATAAGTCGCTCCTTTAAGGACGCTAACCAATTTTGCGACATCCAAAACGCTTCCTCCGCCTACTGCGACGATATAATCGGCTGGCGTATCCCCAATCTCGCTGACAAGCTGTGTCACGTCATTATGGGTAGGCTCTGCTTGGACATGATAGAATATTTCCGAGTTCACTCCCGCTTCACGCAGCAACTCCAGAACAGGCTGGATGATGCCCGCGCCTTCGATGCCTTTGTCGGTGATCAGCAGGACATTCTTGACTTCTTCGCTCTCGATGATGTCCTTCATTTTCAGATAGGAATCATTTCCGGAGAAGACCTTTCCCGGTACTTTTAATTGATTGATTGCCATTTTTTTACCTCTTTCGATGTATTTAGGAAGAAATTCCTTATATCAATGAGTGCTTGTTCTTCTCCGAAGCCACCCGACTTCGTAGCAATGACCGCTCCATCCAAGTCGCCTCCGACGATTTCCCCGTAAGGGACACCCGGCAGTATTTCTTCCCTAAGGATGATGCCGCTGGCTCCAAACGTTTTGCATATCTCTAGGGCCGTGTCCCCACCTGTCGCAATGATCTTGGAAATGGGTTTGTTGGCATTGATCTGGACAGCGATGTCACCGATCACTTTCATTATTTTCTTGGCTGCCGTTTCCATTTCGGCAGTGACTTTCAGATTGAAATCAGATTCTTCAAAAAGGCTATCCAAGACAAGCAGGCATTCATCTTTCAGATTTTCTTTGAAAAGTTCGTCCAACACTCTGGCGACTTCCTTTGCTGCGTCGCCCTGCTTGATTTCCTCAGCGTTGAGGATCGCGATGCTGAGGTCTGAGCCCTCTCTCATCAGGTGTCTCACTTGCTTTGCCGTCACCTGACTCCTTGAACCGATGGCATACAGCAAAATGCCTTCCCTTATATTCTGAGGCTGATTGGTTTTTGTCTGTTCGGACTGATTTTTTATGTAGCTTGCGATTCCGGCGCTTCCGCACAACAGAACATCTTTCTTTGCTTCTTCAAAAACGGAGTGGACCGTTTCCAGATCAGCGTTGCTTTCACCGTCAAACAAAATGATTTGACAACCTTTACATTTTAATTCTTCAACAAACGCAAGTAAATGCTCTTTTCCTTTGCGGACTTCCTCGATAGCGACATGCCCTATTTTTTTTATCGATTCTTTGTTGAACAAGTCAGCCACATCGATTGTTTTTCCCAGGTTCAAAATTTTCCCCTGGGTCATGCTGCGGTTGCCTTCAGGGAACGCCGGTACCACATAGGCTGAATGAAACGCGCCGGCATCCATCACTGCTTCAATTTCTTGTACAGGATTCCCGCGAAACAGGGAATCTATTTTTTTGTAATAGTATGCATCAGGGAATGCTACTCTTTGTTCCTTGACCAATTGATGAACCGCTGCAAATGCATCCGCTGGTGGCATCGCTCTCGTATCAGTATTGATGGCGACAGCACCATAATCGGATATTTGATTTTGATCCAAATTATTGGCTGTTATCGCAACATAGGTCGCGAATCCATTTTTTGTGAACTGAATAGCGCTATCATTGGCGCCTGTCAAATCGTCAGCAACAATAAAAATCATGCCCCGCCCTCCTTTGTCTGTAATGGTTTCTTACTCTCACACTTATATATTAGCAAGTAGCGTGCCAACTTTTTCGTTCAACACAAAAAGTGATGAAATCAAGCTTTCCGCTTTTTTTCATCACTTCTCGATGTTAAATTTGTATCATTATGCAACATTCGTGTTCTTCTTTTGCATCATTTCTTGTTCTCGTTCAATTTCCGGTACAAAGTGGATCGGTTGATCCCTAAAATTTCACTCAATTCGTTTGTGGTCGCGACCTTATTTTGAAGATACGCGATATATTCTTCTTCCAATGCTTTCAGGGTCGGCAAATCCGCAAATAATCCCTCAACCGATTTTATTTCGGTCTTTTCGAGCTGCACGCTATCATTAACGGAGGATTCTTTCTGGATATCGGCCAATGCGATTTTGTCGTCATCCGCCAGAATGACCCCTCTTTCGATCAACCCTTCCAGTTCGCGAACATTGCCCTTGTAATGATAGTCGGTCAGATATTCAACGACTTCTTCGCTGAAACCGAGTCCTTTTTTATCGTATTTTGTGCTGTATTTACTTAGGTAAAAATTCATCAAGATAGGGATATCTTCCTTGCGCTCATCTAAATGCGGGATCTTCAGGCTCAAAATATTCACACGATACAGTAGGTCCTCACGGAACCTTCCTGCCGCTGCTTCCTTCTCCAGGTTTTTGTTCGAAGCACAAATGATTCGCACATCGATCGGCACAATCGAGGTCCCGCCTACCCGCACAATCTGGCGTTCCTGCAGCACGCGAAGCAGATGCCCTTGGGTTTGAAGCGGCAATTCACTTATTTCATCCAAAAAGATCGTGCCGTTATGGGCCATTTCAAACATGCCCGGCCGACCGCCTTTCCGGCTTCCCGTAAAGGCACCTTCTTCATAACCGAACAATTCGCTCTCTATCAAGCTTTCAGGCAGCGCCGCACAGTTCACAGCCACAAACGGTTGATGCCTCCGCGAGCTCTGATTGTGGATCCCTTGGGCGAACAGTTCCTTGCCGACGCCGGTCGCTCCTTCAATCAGGATTGTGCTGTCATATTGACTGTATTTTTTTGCGCGGATGATGCACTCCCGCATGATGCGGCTACTGTGCTTGATGTCCGAAAGTAGATATTTCGCCGCAAAGCCCGTTCCCAGAACCTTTTTCCGGATTTTATTCTCGAATTTTTGCAGCGTGGCCACTTCCTGGAAAATCAGAACGGAACCGCGATTTACGTTCTGCACTTGGATCGGTACATTGCTGACGGCCATATTCCTGCCGTCGATAAGGGCCAGCTCTTCGATGACGGTTTCTTCTTCGCTGTATATCTTCAAGAAATCCTTCAGTTCAGGCACTGATCGGATCGTCTTTCCGATCAGATGATTCTTGTCCAGATTCAGAATCTTTTCAGCCATCAGGTTGCAGGCAATCACAGTTTCTTTCTCATCCGTTGCGATAAAGCCATCATGCACACTGTCCATCAGAGCTGTGTAGCGTTTGTTGAACTCGCTCTCTTTTTTTTGCCCTTCCAGAACGGCTTGGGCATCATCGATCACCATCTTGACGGACTCATCGCTGCTCGCGATGATTTGGCAAGGATAGCCCAGCCTCCTGCAGTGCTCCGTTACGATCGTATCCCCAATAAAAGAATGGATCCCTTTCTTCACGAAATTCTTGATGTAGGGTTCCACTTTTTCGTCGTATTGCAGCTGATGGATATGGATGTGATCGTGGTTCAGGTTGGCCAACATTCTGTAGGCCTGGATCATATTATCGTAGCCCATGATCGCGATATCTTCTTCTGATTTCACGATCGTCCCGATGCTGTTCTCGATATCGAAAATCGTCAGCTTCAGTTCCAACACGATCGTATGCAGTTTACTTTTTAATAATTTGTAGGTACCTCCCCGGGAAATGACGATTGTCGCACCGTCATTGACCGCTTTTTGCGCCAAAATCAGTCCCTGATCCAGATTGCCTTCAAGAACCTCCATATTGGTGATTTGATACTTTTCGATTACTCTGTTGACGGTATTCGTCAACTCTTGATAAGGACTGATGAATACAATTCCAGCCATCCGCGATGCCTCCAGTCATGAGGGTTTATGCAAAAACCGCATTAAACGAGGTTTCATTCCCCGTTTCAATGCGGTTTTTCTATATTAAAGGTCTACAATTTGATTTTTATAACCAATTTCCGATAGGAGCTAGGTGCGTCAAGATGCACACAAGCCATATGCCCGTCCTCCGGGAACATGATGTAAAACATGCCTTCATTGATGCTCAGGGTATCTCCCTCACCGGAAAAATTCACTTTATCGACGGCTTCATCGTAAGGTACAGTCTCGTTAAGGAAAGCGATATTTTGCCACTTGATGTTTTCTTTGCCGGCAACTACTACCTGCAAATCCAAAAAGTTTTTATGCGCCTCAAATTTGCCTTCAGAAACAGGTTTTGTGGCCCCTTCCTGAACAAGAACAAAATCGCCGTCACTCAATTCATAGCGGCCGACAGGCAAATCCCAGGAATCAACCATAAACTTGATGTAGTTTTCGATCCTTGGCAGCAAAGCTGCGTACACATCCAAATTTTTCACATAATCATAAATCACAGTAAAACCTTCTTTCATAAATGTTGTGTGTGAGAGAAAGAAACATCCATAAGAAAGAAAGCGGATTACATCGTAATAGTAAAGTATAAAACATAAAAAAGCAAGCCGATTTTCGCGGCTTGCCGGTCAGTCAAAAAGAATGTCAAAAACAAAGGGTCAATCGAATCTTTTTCTTTTGGAAGTGGCGGGAATGTTGAGTTCTGTCCGGTACTTAGCCACTGTCCGCCTAGAAATATCAATTTGTTCCTTTACCAATAGATCGACTATTTTCTGATCGGACAGAGGTTTGCGTTTGTCCTCTTCATCAATCAGTTTTTGGATCATCTGTTGGACTGATGTTGTGGAGAGCGCATCTTCGTTTTCCGTTTTTGCTTTCCGGGAGAAAAAGTGTTTCAGTTCATAGATGCCAGAAGCCGTTTGGATGTACGTATCGTTGATTGCGCGACTGATGGTGGACTCGTGCAGACCCAGCTCATCCGCGATATCCTTCAATTGCAGCGGAACAAGCGGATGGGCTTCATCAAAGAAAAAAGCTGTCTGTCTGTGCACGACTGCCGTACTGACCCGTAAGATTGTTTCGCTGCGGAGCGCCAAACTTTCCTGCAACACTTCGTATTCCTTCTTTTTGTCTTTAATGTATTGCTCTACTTCTTTATCTTGGAGTTGCTCCAGCTCCCCCGCGTATTCTTTGTTGAAGGACAGAATAGGCACGCCATATCTGGTTTCTCTTATCGTCAGCTGCGAGTTTTTGATGGTGACGATGATATCCGGCCTGACGGAAATCTGCTCTTCAGCTTGGAAAGCTGCCCCGGGAGAAGGATTCAGATGCTGGATAAAGTCAAAAACCGCTTGGATATTCTCCATCGATACCGCATACCTTTTGGAAATGGCTCCCCATTTTCTGTTGATCAGATTATCGAATGATTCTTCTAATACAAGATAAGCGATGTCGGGCGCATCCTCCCGCCGTTCTGTCTGCAACATCAAGCACTCCTGCAGATTGCGTGCGCCGATGCCCGGCGGATCCAGTTGCTGCAGCAACGTCAGGGCATCCATCAATTGGATGGGGGCAGCCTTTGTTTCGTCAACTGCTTCTTCGAGGCTTTTGATGACATAGCCTTTATCGTTCAACTGGTTGATCCACCAAAAAATCAACGTGCGGAGATACGTATCGCGGTAAGTCAGCATAACTTGCTCCGTAACGTATTCAAAAAGGGATTGTTTGCGGTCGGGTATCCAGCTCAGATCATTGGCTTGGCTTTTGTTTCCCGAAGTTCGCGACTCCCTGACTTCCAGCTGCAGGAAAGGATTTTCCAGAACCTTGTTTTCCAAATAATCACGTAAATCCAATCTGCCCAATTGCAGCAAATGAATCCCCTGCAGCGTCCTTTGGGAAAGCGCTTGCTTTTGTGTCTGCGTCTGGGTCAGATTGTGGCTTTGGCTTAGATTCACAATTTATTCCTCTTTTCTGGTTCTGCGATAATTCGATGATTCCATTAGAACATCTTTCCGGCCTAACATCAAGCACAAAAAACCTTATCGTTCTTCTTTATTATTCCTCCCCAACCGTCTTAACAACGGTGTACTCATCCACCACAGACCGATCGGACACTTTGTACGTGGTGAAGGTGAGGGAATCATCCGTCACTTCGACGTTCATATATGTTGGTTCCTCCAGTTGCAGCGCGACTGCGGAGTAGCGTTCATAAACGGAAGGGTCTTGCATCTCATAATATTTCGAATCGGAAGCCGAATTGCCGGTCAAGTAGACGGTGCCATCCGGATCGACAGCCGCCCCTTCTTCATTGTAGCTGATTTCCTCGACCACCTGATCTCCTTTCAACTGGTCGGTCCGCACATACACATGGTCGTGGCCCATCAGAACGGCGTCGATATCCAACTCATCGAATGCTGGCACCAAACCCGCGCGCAAGGTCAGGATATCCTCGTCGCGCGCATGATCCGCGCTACTGTATAGCGATTTGTGCAGCAAAACAAACCTGTGGGTCGCATCGGGGTTTTCCGCAATCGCCAACTCCATCGCTTTACGATGCTCCTCGACATCACTACTTTGGGAATTCAAAGCCATGAACAAAGTGTTTTCATAGGAAAAGAAAAAATCGCTGCCTTCGGAATCCCCTCCCAAGCCTGTTTCATTCGGCACATTAAAATAATCCGCAAATGAGGCCGCATCATGGTTACCGACAATAGGCAAAATGGGATAGGCGGTCAGCTCTTTCGGGAGGAACCAGCCGTCATATTGTTTCAGATTGTAGGCTGTATCCACCTGATCTCCCGCCGATACAAGAAAGGCCGTATCGGGAAACATCTCCGTCGCGGTCGTCACCGTCTGGTCCCATCCCTCCGCATCGATCTGGGCACTATCACCCGCTCCAATCTGCGGATCGCCGAAGAAAAGGAAGTTGAAGTCGCTGTCTTCGGTCGCCTGTGTCCGGAATGTATAGGATTCCGACCAGACACGGTGGCCGTCCCCGAACCGATAGGAATAAAGCTGGTTCTCCTTCAGTCCGGTGATCTTGGCTTTGTGTCTGGATTGGTCGCCCGAAAGACTTTCGACAGTCGCCTCAAACGTCTCACTCGACAGAATATTGCCTGCTTCATCCAGACGGTTCAGCTCCACTACGGCTTTTTTGTTCATGCCTCGGGTATGCCAACTGAACGTCCGCTCCGTTTCATCAGATCCTGGGGCAAAGGCTATATGGAATACATCCAATGTATAAGGAGCATCTTTGGTTGCCACCGATTCTTCGACCGCGAAATCACTGTATGGTTCCTTCGTGCAGCCAGCCATAGCCGTCACCATTATCAGTATTACAAAAAGGATTTTCATCCTACGATTTCTGTTGAACATCATCCATCCCCTCCAAAACGTACTAGAGCCACTTGCAAGAAAATTGATTTACATACATTATATAACATCAGCCATAAATCAAAAAAAAGAAAGGCCGCTTATCTCGTAAGCGCCCCTCGGATAACCCTTTGCGCATGCCTGTCACAACAAGTGCGGCAAGAACATTTTAGCCAAGCTCAAAAAAAGAAAGAACCCGAATACATCGGTCGCCGTGGTCAAGAAAATGGAGGAAGAAATCGCCGGATCCAAATTCCATTTCTTCAAGGCCAAGGGAATCAAGAACCCAAAGAAGCCCGCGATGATGAGATTTCCGATCATGGCAATGAAAATGATGAGTCCCAAAAAGAAATTATCGTATCTCAAGTAAAGGATGATGCCAGTGATCAACCCGGTCACCGACCCGTTGACCAAACCCAAGCCGACCTCATTGAAAACATATTTCCAATCGTTTTTTATATCCACTTCCCCCAAGGCGATGCTCCGGATGACCACTGATAAGGTCTGGGAACCAGCATTCCCACCCATTCCGGTAACGATCGGCATCGCAGCCGCAAGGGCGACCACTTGGATGATGACATCCTCAAACATCCCGACCGTAAAGGAAGCCAGGAAGGCAGTCATCAAATTGATGACCAGCCAAGGCAGCCTTCTGACAACAGAAGTGCTGATTTTGTTGCCTACCTTTTCATCTTTGCTTACCCCTGACAGCATCAGCAAGTCTTCTGTTTGTTCCTCAACGATAACGTCGATGATGTCATCGATCGTGATGATGCCGAGGATGACGTTTCTGCGGTTCACGACCGGGATGACTTTCAGATCGTATTTGGAAACGATCAGCGAAACTTCTTCCTGGTCGGTTTCCGGGCGAACCGAGAGGACATTGTCGTTCATGATTTCTTCCAAGCTGATATCTTCAGCGGAGGCCAAAATATCCCGCAAGTCGGCTGATCCGATCAGTTCATTCGCCTTATCGACGACAAAAATCGTTTCGATGATTTCCGTTTTAGGGCCGATGCGCCGGATTTCCTGCAGCACATCTTTCATACTTAGCTCGTTTCTCAAGGCGATGTATTTCGTCGTCATGATCCCCCCAGCCGTGTCAGGTCCATACCCCAACAGCATCTGGATCTCATTCGAGTCGCTTTTTTTCATCATCCCCAAGATTTCTTTGCGTTGTCCGACGCTGATTGTTCCCAGGATATCAGTAATGTCATCGGGCGACATATAGGCGAAGAACTTGACGATCTTCCTCGAGTCCAACAAGCCAATCATGCCCTGCTGGAGTTCTTCTTCCGCCTCCTCTATGATGGCGGCGATTTCCTTCGCATCCAACAGGTTTAGCAAGGCAGCCAATTCTTCATCTTCAAATTCAAACAGAGCCGTTGCGACGTCCACCGGATAGTGATCATCGATGAGCTCTTTCAATTCCCTAACATTTTGGTTTGCTACTGCGTTTAACAACAATTCGTTCAATTCCATGTCTACACCTCCAAATTGATTCATTTTTTTGAAGGCATAACAGACGGATTCTAGATGACAAGTTTCCGGTTTATATTATCTGCGATTGGGCTGAGGATACAAACAGACCTGATGGCTGGCTCCGGTTGGAACCATTCAGGCTAAAATCGCACCTAGGTGTTTTATCTGCTATACCCTGACTACTGTCCGCGTCCATTTGACCTCACCTCAATCTTTCTGTTTTTCATTACGCACAAGGATATCGAAAATCCCCCTGCTCTCCATACTTAGTCTACTACTTATCACCGCATATGACCACCTTTCCTGTACTGATTTCAAGATCAGAATGTTATAATAGACGCAAATGAATCCGCTGCCAAAAAGCAGCCCGAGAGGGGAGCCATTATTATGAACGAGTCTGACCTATTAGCGAACGGTTATCGAAAATACACAGGGGAAAAGGTCGATGTCTACTTCAACTTAAGCGTCTGCACGTACTCCGGCAACTGCGTGCGGGGGAATCACGCAATCTTCGACACGAAAAGAAAACCGTGGATTTTGCCTGATGCTGATTCTCCCGAAGAAGTGGCCCGCGTCATCCACACTTGCCCATCCGGAGCATTGAAGTACCGCTTGAAAGGTTCGGAAGAAATCTTGCCGACCTTTCCCTTGGGAGCAATGAAGCCCGAGCAAATTGAAGACAGCACTGAGGAAAAAAACGATTGCCCACCGGATGAAACTAAAAAATAGCCGGCTGTCCACACCTTTTACCCAAAAAATAACCCGTGAAGGACATCAAGATCCTTCGCGGGTTATTTTTTTCGCCTAAGTATTATTCATTCGTTTCATTCCGCCGCAGCTACTTGCGCAGATCTCCAGGGTTTCTTCAAGGTCATCACAAACCTGAAGACCGCCAACCCGAGCAGGATCGCTGCTTCTATATAGAAGATACCGCGCACCGAGGTCAAACGGAACAGCCGCTCCAACACCACGATGCCGTATGGGGAGAAGGCTGCTCCAACATTGAATCCTACCAGAATGAGCGAAGTCCGGTAAGCCGCGTTGCCGGCAGAGGACGTGCTGACCTTGTTGAAAAGATAAGGCAGGAATGTCCTGAAGGAGAAGCCGCAGATAACGGCGGCGATGCTGGTCTGCAGGACAGTGTTCGATGAAGCAATCAAAAACATGCCGATGCTCATGACGGAAAATGAGATCGGAAGCGTATAGGTCCGGGTAATCCGGTACACCTTCCCGAAAAGGAAGCCAGCTGACATGGCCCCCACCCCGATCAGCGCCAGGATGTTGCTGCCATCCGTCGCATCGCCGTATCCCAGCGTGGTCATCAAGGTCGTGCCTTTTACAGCGATTGACATGTAGATGATGACGGCTATGACCAGCAGCACGATATAACCAAGGAAGTCCCGTTTGCCGAGAACAGGCTCGCTGTTTTTTGGGACGGCCGCTGCTTTCATTCCCCCGTCCGCAGGCTTTTCTTTCCCGATATCGTCATACGCGACATTCGGGACGAACAACAGGAACAGGATGAAGACGGGCAATGCGATCAGATAGACCCAAAAGGAGGTTTGCCAATGGACCTTCAGCAGCTGTCCAACGGCGAAAGTCATAAACATCCCGCTCAGCCCTTCGAAGGCGCTCTGATAACCGATCATGGCCGCCCTTTCGTCACCTTCGTAAAAATGGCTGATGATGGCGATGAGGAGCGAATTGAACATCCCCACGCCGAAGCCGAAGAGCGCACGCGATATGAGAATGATCCAAAAATTGTCGATCAGCGCCGGTATGATGCCGGAGATGAGAACGATGGCGATTCCGATCAGGATTGTGCGTTTGTAACCCAAATAACGCGCGAACAGATTGCTCATCAATACTGAAATAATGATGAATAGGGATGGAATGGTCGACAGCATTTCTACGGTTTGGAGCGGAACATCCGCGAATGTTTTCGCCATGGCCGGGATATTGGCAGCAATGGCCCCTCCCGAAACCACGACTAACGAGGCCGAGAGGATGGAAATTTTCAATAGCAGGTCTTTTTTCAAATCGATACCGCCTTTCCGCGACAAAGCACCTCATAAATTTGTAATCCCTGACTTGTTAGGCTAAGCATAACACCTGAAGTGAACTCCAGGTCAAGCGTTTTCAAAAAAATATTTACGTCAGTGGATTCCCGCGCCGAGCGACGGAATCGGTGTGCTCCTCCGGCGAGCCAGTCCTCGTCGGAGCACACACTTATAATGTGAGGCGTACTCCGGCGTAGCCTCCGTTCACCGGAGGAGAACACCAGTGTAGCTTATCACCTCAGCCATATGTATGAGAGTGGTGAGAATACGAAGATGCTTCATATTGACTCGTTTCCCCAAACAAGTAGTATAATTGAGTTGTATACGCTTCACATACCAGGAGGTTCTATAATGAAAAAAACTTTATACCTGATGCGCCACGGCCAGACCCTATTCAATGTCCGCAGAAAAATCCAGGGCGCCTGCGACTCTCCTTTGACGGAGCTCGGCATCCAGCAAGCCGGAATCGCCAGTGCCTACTTTGATGATATCGATCTCGACCACGCCTACAGTTCCACAGCCGAGCGCGCATGCGATACGTTGGAGATCGTGACAAACGAATTGATGCCCTACCAACGCCTGAAAGGCCTGAAGGAAATGCATTTCGGCACCTTCGAAGGCGAAAGCGAAGACCTTAATCCCAAAGATAAAAGCACCTTTTTCGTGCAATACGGCGGCGAATCTGGCGATCAAGTCCGCGAGCGGATGGTCCGGACCTGCACCGAAATCATAGAACAGGACGACCACCAGACTGTGCTCGCCGTCTCCCACGCCGGCGCCTGCATCCACTTCCTGCGCGCTTGGCAGGATCCCCGCGAAGTGATGAAGGACGGCATCACCAACTGCTGCGTCTTCAAGTACGAATACGACGTGGAGGAGAAAACCTTCGCGCTGTTGGAAGTCGAACGGCACGGGTTCTAAAGTTTCTTGAAAACAAATCTGGATGAACGAAAAAAGTTAAGGAACGCCTCATTATTTCGAGGCGTCCCTTAACTTTTTTGCGCTTTTCCTACATTTACTTGGTTGCCGAATAGTTCAGAAAGATGAATAAATTTTATTATTCATCTTTTTCGGTCCCCGGTGCTCTGAAACCATGAATATCTCACTGTTATTCATCTTTCTGAGGCCCCCCACTTTATAAGTTCGTGCCCCAGACACCGCAGAACGGATCGACCGGGCTCTTGCCTTGGAATTCGGACTTGCCGATCAATTTTTCGACGAGGATCTCATTCACTGTGTCGTTCGCGGAATAGCCGTTGATGTAAGTCTTGATCATCGGCGCATCGAATAGATGATAAGGGTTCGCCAAGGATACGAACAAGGTCGGGATATCCTGGACAAACCACGGCGCATCTGCAGCCATCAAGCGAACCCAATCGATCCGGCGTGTCGTCTGGTTGCTCGCGGTATCATAATTCGCGACATAGATGACCAGATCCACTTTCGCCTTCAGATCGTCCACGCCTTCTTCAAAGATTTCATGGAAGTTCAATTGTTCGTATTTGAATGTTTCTACCGAAAACCCGGCTTCACTCAGTTTTTCGATGAAGGAACCTTCGGAGGCACCGCCATCCTTAAAGCCTCCGCTCAATCGGTCTTCCAGCATATAGACCCGTACGCGTGGCGTTTTCTCCGGCGAAATCGGCAAGAGATTTTGAGTGTCCTTCACCAAGGTGATGGCTTTGTCCGCGCTCTTTCTTGCCAATTCCAGATGCTCCGGACAGCCCACGATGTCCAACGCTTCAGGCGTAGGAATCAGGCTATTGGCTTTCTGTTTATCCACCAAGCCCATGCTCGCTTTCATCGCCAGAATGCGGGTGACCGCTTCATCCAGCCGCTCCAGGGAAATCTCGCCGCTACTCACCGCATCGCGCATCGCTTGGTAATCTTCGTCGATGTTCTTGTTGAACAGGATCATGTCGCAGCCGGCATTGATAGTTGTCGGGATTGCCTTTTTACGGGACATCGCTGCATTGTAGCCGATCATCGGCGTCGCATCCGTCACCGCTACGCCGTTGAATCCTAAGCGCTCGCGCAGCAAGCCATTCACCAATTCCGTCGACAAGGAAGCCGGCAGAATATCTTTGTCCTCCAAAGCGGGATTGAGCGCTTTGCTGTAGGCAGGCTGCAGGATATGCCCGATCATGACGGAAAGTGCGCCCTCTTCGATCATGGCTTGGTACACTTTGCCGTAGCTTTCGTCCCATTCCGGAACGGACAGGCTGTTCACGGTGCTCACCAGATGCTGGTCGCGCTCGTCCACGCCGTCGCCCGGAAAATGTTTGACCGCCGTGGCGATGCCGTTCTCATGCAGGCCCTTCATTTGCTGGCGGGAAAAATCAATCACTTGATCGACGTCCGAGCCGAACGTCCGGACGTTCGTGATCGGGTTTTTGAAGTTCATATCGATGTCCACAATCGGGGAAAACGCCCAGTTGCAGCCGACAGCCTGCGCCTCACGCCCGGAAACAAAGCCCAACTGATAGGCTTCCTGCTCATCGGCGGTCGCCGCGACACCCATCGGACGGCCATAATAGGTTCCGTCCGAGCAGATTCCGTTTCCGCCGGCTTCGAGATTGGCCGCCAACAACAAAGGGATTTTGCTTTCATTTTGCAGAACTCCGTGCGCCTGTCTGATCGTTTTGGCAGGCATTGGGCGGAACATCATACCGCCTGGTTGGTATTTATGCACAAATTCCGTCAGTGCTTGATCATCCGGATTCCCGGCGATTGGGCAGAAAACTTGCCCGATTTTTTCTTCCACTGTCATCTCGCTTAGTGTATTTTCTACCCAAGAAATTTGGTAATCCGTTAAAAAAAACGGCTTTTCTGTTAAACGTACCATCAAATCACACCTTTATTATTATTCCTTCTTAACGCCTATTATACCGAAGTTCCCGACGCATTAACGCAAGTACATAGGGTCCATTCTTTTCGCATTCACGACATTTTTTAAGGTATCCGCGGGAGCTGGCACTTCCTCCGGTGAGCGCCCTTCTTAACGGAGTTGCGGTTCCGGTGATTTGCTCTACTCCTGCGAGCGAATGTTGGTCGGAGCTGGATGCGTGGTCAGATGCAGTCCTCCGACGAACAGGTGTTCGTCGGAGGTGATAGTTTTACGCTCGCGTCTGCTCCGGCGAAGCCACCACAGCAAATCCGAACCGCAAAAACGACAACAAAAATAGACTTACCATCTGGCAAGTCCACTTTTATTGTTCTCTGCGAGGAGCTTTTTCGCTCATCGCGCAGCTAGCGATCCGTTACTTTTTGCTGTTCGCCCATGCTTCCTGCAACACGGTAAGCGACAGGTAAGCCGTGCTCGGCAGCACACGGTCCGCCAAAGACAAAACCTGTTCATCGCCAACCGCAACCGCAACGATGCCGGCAGCTTTGATGGCTTCAACTCCTGAAGCGGCATCCTCTACCCCTACACAGTCAGTCGGGTCAGCGCCCGCAAGCTTGGCACCCTCCAGAAAAATATCCGGAGCCGGTTTGCCTGCCTTAACAGTCGCCGGATCGACGATGCCATCAAAGTAAGGACGCACCTGCAACAGATCAAGGATTTCCGGCGCATTCTTGCTTGCGGAAGTCACGATCATTTTGATGCCAGCAGCCTTCAGTTCTTCCAACAGCGGAATGATGCCCGGCAAAATGTCATCCGGCGTCATTTCCTTTATCAATTCCAAGTAATGGGCATTCTTTTTCACGCACAATTCATCTTTTTCAGCTGAGGAATATTTATCCGCAACCCCGCCTTGCGCCAATATGCGCTCCAGCGAATCGATGCGGCTTACCCCTTTCAGCTCCTCGTTGAACGCCTCATCCACTTCAATGCCCAACTCCGCGCCCAAATCGCGCCAAGCCAAAAAATGAAATTTCGCTGTATCGGTGATCACACCATCCAAATCAAATAGTACCGCTTTCATGTCCCCATCCCTTTCGTCTGCATTTCTGCCTCAGTTGCCTTAAGCTTAAAATTAGTTCAAAGGATACGCAAGAAATAGGACATTGTCAACGGACGCCTTAGACAGTCAATTATTTTACAAACAGATATTCACTGGCCGCCAGTTGCCCCCGTTCATTCATCCGATTCTGAAATGATTTCGTTATCATTTGCAAAACAGATGCACCGCACGATCAATTCCTACGCCAAAAAGCTACCTCTATTAAGATATGTCATCTATTTACATCCAACCCAAAAAACGGGAACTGATCCGTCTGCAGCAAGTCCGAAAACACCGGATCCACCACAGACAATCAATTCCCGCTAGAAACCAATAAATATTTTTACATAATCACAACCGCCAAATCCTGCCTTCAGCTGTTACGCAACCCGATAGATTTCCACTCCGAACGGTACTGCCGCTCTCACCGCGAAGTTTTACTTACTCACCAAATTTTTTTTACTCCACTCGCCCATACTCTGCAGTATAGGAATAAAACTTTGCCCCAAAGGTGTTAAGGAATATTCTACTTTCGGCGGAACCTCTTTATAGACTTCTCTGTGAACCATCTGGTCTTCTTCCAATTCTCTCAATTGCCTTGTTAAGATCCCTTTTGAAATATTCGGCAACAACCGTTGAAGTTCATTAAACCTTCTTGTCTGCGTGCTTAAATTCCATAATATGATGATTTTCCATTTCCCTGCAATGATGTCTTGCGTTTGCGTAACGGGGCAAACTTCTATTTGATCCCCTACAGGTTCACCAAACCGACTTTTTGCCATGATAAATGCCTCCCATTCCTGATGGTACTTTTTTTGTGACTAGGTCATAAAAAAGTGCCTACTTCCAAAAATCTATCTATTGCTATACTATTAGTTTACATTAAATAAGTAAACAAAAGAATGGGAGAGATGCAATATGAAATTATTAGTAACGGGAGCAACAGGAAAATTCGGCACAAAGGTTGTAGAAACGCTATTGAATACTGTACCGGCCAGTCAACTGGCTGTCAGTGTTCGTAACCCAGAAAAAGCGGGAGAATTAATGGCTCGTGGAGTAGAAGTCCGACAAGGTGATTTTGATCATCCGGAAACATTGGATGGTGCTTTTGCAGGTGTTGATCGTTTATTGCTTGTTTCTGCGGATGGGGATAATGAAACAAGAATTCGTCAGCACGCCAACGCAGTAGCTGCGGCAGAACGCGCTGGTGTCGGTTTCATCGCATACACCAGTTTAGCGAATGCAAAAGAAAGTAAAAACTTATTCGCTCCAACGCATCAGGCCACAGAAGAAGCGATTTTGAAAACGGGGATCCCCTACTCCTTCTTGCGCAACAACTGGTACTTGGAGAATGAGATTTCAAGTATTCAAGGTGTCCTGGCAGGTGCTCCATGGGTCACATCAGCAGAAAGCGGCAAAGTAGGCTGGGCACTTCAACAAGATTATGCAGAGGCTGCCGCTGCTGTACTTTCCGGTGACGGGCACGAAAACACAATCTACGAGCTTTCTGGTAAGGTATTGACTCAAGAAGAAATAGCAGCAGCCCTCGGAAGTGTATGGGGCAAAGCAGTAACTGTACAACAAGTTGATTACGCTACCTATGCTGATATTATGCAGGATGCTGGGGTGCCGGATTTCGTTATCCCTATCCTTGTTGAAATCCAAAAAAGCATTCGAGTGGGCTCCCTGGATGTTGAGAGCAATGATTTCGAAAAACTTCTTGGTCGTCCAGCAACTCCAATCAATGAGGCTTTGAGCCAAATCGTAAATGGACTTACACAAAATTAATTATTGCATTGAACCGTAAAAATGAGGTCCTTTGTTCCCAGTGATTGACTGGGAACAAAGGACCTCATTGCTTTTTAAAGTAAAGTCTTCGGTAGCGTGCTCATCCAACAATGATATTGCCTGTTACGCAGTCCGATAGATTTCCGCTCCGAATGGCATCAATGCCAACTTAGCATGTTTAAAATGCTGCAGACCGAACGGAATACCTACGATTGTCATGCAGAAGATGACACCCATTATGACTTCTTCGGCAGCCAATGCCAAGCCGCCCAACAACATCCAAATTATATTGAACACAAACGATGTGCCACTGTCGCTGATGCGGATTTCCCTGCCGAACGGCACTGCCGCCATCACCGCGAACTTAAAGCATTGCATACCGATAGGAATCCCGACGATGGTCAGGCACCATAGGATTCCGATAACGATCCAAGAAATAAAACTGATGAAACCACCTAACACAAACCAAATCAGATTCATTAAGAAATTCATGATCCTCAACCTCTCTTTCCCTTATATTATAATCCTTGCTATGCACAAAGGCATCAGACTAAGTACTGAATTTTTCACCCCTGGTCTAGGATTTGCTCACGGTCTGACCTCCGGTGAACGCAGGCCTCACCGGAGGTCCCCCAACATTTAATTTGCGTCCTCCGATAAGACTGGCTTCGTCGAAGGTGGGGACGAAAGTTAACTCTGTTCTCAGGGGAGCGGACGCTTAACCGGAGTTGACGACCGTTTCAAACCGCGCTCCTCCGGCTACCAGTCACCCTCTCTTCTGCTCCGAAAAAAGAGCCGCCTCGCAAAGAGACGGCCCCACAATGTTTCTTCGAATTAATAAGTCAATCCTGGGTTGAAGAATCCAACCAAGACGCCGACAAATGCGATTACTACCAATATCAACATTACTTTGATTGGTGACATATTCTTTTTGGACAGCAAATACCAGCAGCCTACTACAAATGAAGCAGTCAATAATCCTGGGTATACGGAATCGAATTTGTCTTGCAGGGTTAAGAGGCTGTTGCCATCCGCTCCAACCAACATGAACGAAGTTTTAACACTTACCCAAGTAGCAGCAACGGCCCCAATGACCATTCCTCCTAATAAGGTAATGGATTCACGTAGTGCCAACCCTTGTGGTCCTACTAAGAAATCAACAGCCTTACCGCCTAATTCATATCCTTTGAAGTAAAGGAATTTCATTCCAAGATAGGCGATGATGTTCCACACGATGATGTAGAAGATTGCGCCTAACGGTGAGCCATCAGTGGACAAGCCCAGTGCGATACCAAGTAGAATCGGAATCAACGTTCCAACAATAAGCGAATCACCGATACCCGCCAAAGGCCCCATCAAACCAGCACGCAGGCCATTGATCGTTTCATCATCAACATCCGCTGAACCATTGGCACGAGCCACTTCCAGCCCAGCTGCAATACCGACTACGACCGTACCAATTTGCGGTTCAGTGTTAAAGAAGGCGGTATAGGTTTTCATCGATCTTTCTTGATCTTCTTTTTTATCATACAATTCTTCTACGATTGGCAACATCGAGCATAGATAGCCAAATGTTTGCATATGTTCTTGGGAGAAACAGGTCAGGTTTCCGTAATACCAATTGTGGAAAGATTTATTTAATGTTTTTTTGCTCAATCCCTTATCCATCATCTTAAATGTCCTCCTCTTCATCGCCACTCACTGATACCATTCTTTGCAATGACAGCAGTTTGATACGATAGTTGATTAATGCAAACATAGCCGCAACCACTGTTGCTGAAACCAAGTTGATCCCTAATGACGCAGCCAAAGTAAAGCCGAAGAAGAAGGGAATAAAGTCTACTGCTTTCGTAACAATTTGTTTCAATAGAATCGCAATACCGACGCAAGGAAGCAAGGATCCGACTGTGAATAAGGTTTTCATTGCCAACCCATCCATTGGTAAGGTTGTTTTGATTACCTCTACAACATCAGCTCCCAATTTACACATGATTAAGGTTGGGATAAATGAGAAGAAGAAATGGGAAATCCAAGGCAAGCCCATGTTGACTGTATATAGTTTACGGAATTCTCCTTTTTCCACCGCTTTCCAACCGATGTGTTGCCATGCTAAGTTAGCTGTTGCAGTTCCGTAAAATAATACGGTACCCAAAGTCCCGACCATCGTACCGAATGATGTAGCTAATGCTGCACCTTCTATGCTAAAAGCCGTCAAACCATAGCTTTTTAAAGCGACCATCGCAAGCGGAATACCGATATAACTGACTGCCCGAACGTCAGCTGAGACAGTACCACCAGGCGTGACCAATGCGATGTAGACGATTTGCATTGCAGCCCCTACCAAAATACCCGTTTGGATATCGCCTAAAATAATACCTGATACTAAACCACCGATTAAAGGACGACCTAATGTATAATTTCCGAATGATGTACCGCCTAAACCAGGCATACTTGATAAGCAGGCGAACAGCCCTAGTATAGCTGCTTGGATCCAACTAATTGTCATAATTCTTTCTCCCCTTTTGTTTTTTTATTTAAAACCAAATTTGCTTCTGAAGTTTTCCCATGTTCCGATTGAAACATCAGGCAGTAAGGCAAATTTTATTTTATAACCAGCTTGATACATCGCTTCAAAAGCCTCTGCTTCTGCTTGTGTGATCGATTGGTTATTTCCCAATTTAGTAGTGCCCTCACGATCATTGCACGGACCTACGATTATAGTGTCGATTCCGGGTTTGAATTTTTGGTCCACCAGAATCTTTTTCATATCTAAAGGATCTTTGGTGATTAAGAAATATTGATCTTTGCTGTCCAATACTTTTTGATTTTTTTGTTGCCACTCCTCATTGGTCCAAATGAACGTTTTTAAACCACTGGCACTCTTATAGGCCGCTTTTAAGACGTCACTCTGAGCCGCTTTATCATTCACAGCAACTAGCCCATCGCAAGGGAATTCTCTTGCCCAACGCGTACATGTTTGCCCGTGAATCATCCGATCATCAATCCGAATAAATGATACTGTCATTTTCTTTCCTCCTCTAAATTTCGTCGTCCTCTTCTGGTTGTTCTAATTTGAATTCTTGCAAACCTGCTTTCGCTTCGGATACTACGGTAGCGATAAAAGTTTCTCTGTCAGAGCTGTCTTTCATCAGAACAGCAGTTAAAGCCAACGGCAAGTTCATGCCTCCGATAGTGATTGTATTGGCTAGTTTGCCTTCATTCGCCAAAACGGTTAATGCTGTTGTCAAAGGGGAGCCGCCGATAATATCAGCAAGCAAGATGATTTCATCATCCCCAGTCACAGCTTGAATGCCTTCCTTAAACATCAAAGCAAACTCATCTGCTGTTTTCCCATCAGGCAATCCAACCGCGATCACATCATTCCGTTTTCCAGCCAACATATTCAATGATGATTTTAAGCCCATTGCAAAATCACCGTGGCTTACCAGAACCACATATTTCACATTATTTCCTCCTACTCGTATATGAATTAACCTCTATAGAATAGCACCCATTGAAGCGCTTGCATCGTGTCGCGTGTCAACACATTCATGTGACATTTGGCACGAAATAATTAAAAAAATTGTTTGGCCTCACCATCGTCCGGTCCGGGATCCGGGTCTGGTGGTGCGTTTCCCCGCCAAATCGATTTTGGCGGGCTATCTCTGCGCATAAATCCAATTCCCATACAAAAAAAGCTTTATCAAAGCCAGAAGATCCCATTCTGGTTCTGATAAAGCCTCCTATTCATGTTGCAGTCTCCAACGGGTTACTCGGTTCTTAACAAACCGCATCATCCGCGTGACATTTGTCATTCCGCTTATTTCAATTGGTTGTCGATTTCTTTTTCGATGTCAACCAGCGCATCATCGATCCGATTTTCATTCAGAGCGTTCGTAATCAGATAATCGCATCTTTCAATGATATTATTGTACTTCTTGAATTTCGGTTCAATCACTGCGTTTTCGATAATGTCATCCAACACATCTTGCTTTAAGGAATAATTGCTCATGGCATCCTGATCCAGTAACGCTTTCGTGCTGGCGCTGGCCATCACGCTTTTCAAAGCCGAAGCCCCTTGCGAATTTTCAAATAATTCCTGCTGGATCTCTTGATCGATCGTCAAGGTTTCCAGAAACTCAAACGCCAATTGCCGCTGTGTCGTTTTGGAATTTACGGCTATCAAAGAAGTGGCTATTTGGGAAGTCTTTTGATTAGCTGTCGTCCCCGGCATCGCTAAACAGCTCCACTTGAAGGTGGAATATTTGCTGACGCGGTAAGGATAAGGTTGATAGGTCCGGTATTGGGCAAACGTCAACGGGTAAAAAGCGACATTACCTTTATCGAAATCCTCCGACGATACTTGATAGCCTTTATTCAGATCCTTCAGTTTTTGAACATAGGATAAGGCTTCCCTTACATCACTTTGATTCAGATTACTTGATGCACCCTCATCATCAAACAAACTGATACCATAACCATTGACCGCATCTTGCCATTTGAAACCATAGGACCCATATTGATCGATCGTGCCATCATTATCCGTATCCTTCGTCACTTGTGCGCAGATTTGATAAAACTCTTCGATCGTCCAATTGCCCTCAGGTATGGCAATACCTTCCTTTTCCAACAGATCGCGGTTGACAAACATCATGGTCGGATTGATCTCATAGGGTAAGGCATATTGCGTATTTTGGTAGCTGCCCGAACTGAGCGCACTCTCATAGAAGATATCGGTGCTTATATTGTTAGCTTTGATCAAATCATCCAACGGCATTAATGCGCCCAAAGAAGATAACTTATTGAAGTCTTCAGCCAGAACCATAAAGACATCCGGTTGGTCCCCACTGGCGATATTGGAAGCTAACCAGGCTGAATAATCTTGCTTCAAGATGCCGCTCTTATATTCTATTGTTACATTAGGATGTTCCTTTTCGAATTTTTCAATAGCATCATCGATCACTTTATAGCTTTCCGCATTGTAGACATCCCAATTGCTGCCGGTGAACATCCCCAGCGTAATCGTGATTTCCCTGTGAGATCTGACAAACAGATAGATCATCAATAGACTGCAGCCTATCAAAGCGAGGATTCCCTTTTTCATTTTAGTCATGCTCATTACCGAAATCTTTTGTGGTTTGACCCGTTTGGACTGCCCAAATGGCCAGTTGGGTTCGATCCCTTAAATCCAATTTTGACAAAATGGTACTGAGATAATTACGGACAGTCCCCTCCGATAAGAATAACTTTTGAGATATTTCTTTATTGGACAAGCCGAATCCCACTTGTTGAATGACCTTCATTTCACGGTTTGAGATATCCGCAACATTTTTTTCATCCACTTGAATCGCATAATTGCTGGTTGCCATTTGAGAGAATTTTTTGAATACTTTAGTGGCGATATCCGGGTTGATCATCGCGCCCCCATTAACGACGGTCAGAATGGCTTGGTGCAACCCATCCATACTGACTCCTTTCAATAAATAACCACTGGCTCCATATTTTAAAGCACTGAACACAAATTCATTATCATCAAAAGTAGTCAGGATAATGATTTTGATATCAGGATATTGTTCCTTAACCATCTTCGTGCAGTAGACGCCATCCATTTTAGGCATGCGGATGTCCATCAAAATAAGGTCCGGGTGGCATTTTTTGATGCTTTCCAACACTTCAAACCCATCAGCTACGGTAGAGACAACTTCAATACCCGGTTTGGTCGATAAAACAATTTCCAGCGATTGTCTTATCAACTCTTGATCATCGGCAATCATTACTTTAATCATAATTTATTCCGTTGCCATAAATCTAGCTAAATCTAGTTTATGTTTGCTTCCCTGTTCTTCGTGCTCGATTTGGTCCTGACGGACTACTTTCGTTTGATGCAGCACTCCGAGGGCGTAAATTCCGATGCAACGAATCGTACATATCCGAGTTACCGTTAGACTACTTGGTAATCCCTCAGATTGTAGCTTGCGTTCAGATCCCTATCGCAATGGTGGCCGCAGGTGCCGTGGTAGATCCTGTCGCTGCGTTTCAGATCCTTTTTGAGCGTTCCGCAGTTGTTGCACAACTTGGAACTCGGATACCACATGTTCGCCTCCACAAAGGCAATGCCGTGCAGTTCGCATTTGTATCGCAGGCATTGTTTGAAGAAATAGAGTTTCTGATTTGCAATTGCCTTAGCCAAATGCTTGTTCTTCATCATGCCGCGGATGTTCAGCGTTTCCATGACAATGCGGGAGGGTTTGGATTTCACGATCTCCGCTGTTGCTTGATGGACATGATTGGTTCGGATGTTGGCTAAACGTCTGTGTTGTTTTCGGATTTTACCTTCTAGTTTTAGGAGATGGTTAGATTTAGGCGTTCCTTTCTTGTATTTTCTGCTTGCACGCCGCTGTAATCTCTTGAGGCGTTTCTCCGCTTTCCTCACGGAGGCTGTTTTGTTGATATTGTTGTAAAAAACGCCATCGGAGGTGACAGCCAACTCCTTGACGCCGACATCCACCCCAATAATCCGATCGTCCAATTCGACGATTTTCGGATTCACCTCGATGCCGACCGTCAGGTACCAATATTTGCCGTCGAACTTGATGCGCGGATTGTAATATTTGCAGTCCACAGGCAACGGCTCGTTGGTTTTTACCCAACCGATCTTTTCCAACAGGACGCGGTTGCCTTTGACTTTCAGCTTGCCGCAGTCATTGTAGAAACTCGGCGTGGAGCGGCGTTTGGTCTTGAACCGGGGATGCTGGGCTTGCCCATTGAAGAAGGCTTTGTAAGCTTTACAGGCATCCTTGACTGCTTGTTTGACGACATTGTTGGAAACATCGTTCAGCCAAGCGTATTTCTTGCGTTTCTTCATCTTGGTGATGTGCTTGCGCAAGTCTTTGTCACTGATGAACGTCCCACCGAAGCGATGGTTCATCTCCTGCATGCGGATTGTGTAGTTGTAGGCCCAGCGAGCGACGCCAGCCGCTTGGTAGAGTTTGGAAGTTTCGTCTGTCACAATCAAACGGACCTTCTTCGTCAGCATCATCTCAGATCATCCCTTTCTATACGCAAAGTATAGAGGACTCAGAGTCAAAAATAAAAGATTTGAATACATTTGAAGAGATTTTTATTGATTGCTAATATCCTCCCCTCTCGATCGGTATTTCTATGGCAGTTCTAAAACCGTTCTCGCCAGAAAATCTGACTGTACCGTTTAAAATCGATACGCGTTCACACATCTGCTTTAACCCATAACCACATTTGATGCTTTCGCAACCCGTGCCATTATCTTGAATGATGATGACATATTCATCATCGTAGACGAACATATTTATTTCGATCTCCGTGGCGTGCCCGTGCCGCAAAGAATTGGTGATGGATTCCTGGATCATCCTGAAAATGATGTCCTCTTTGGTATTCTCAATATCAATATTATCCCATTTGTAATGTAAGTCTATTTTCAGATTCGACACGCCTTCATATTCGGCGATCATTTTGGTCAATCCATCTTTTAGCGTGCTGTCTTCCAAAACGCCCGGGCGCAATTTATATAAGGAACGTCGCACATCTTTGATGCCCATCCTGACAACGTCACTGACCAGCAGCAATTGCTGTTTCGTTTTTTCCGGATCGATATCGATGATGGCAATACAAGCATCCACGCCAGCCGAGATCCCTGTTAAAGCATGGCCCAGCGTATCGTGGATTTCCCTGGAGATTCTTTTCCGTTCATTGTCTTCACCGATTTTTTCAGTCAGATTGGCGTAGTTCTTCAATTCGACATTTACGCGTGAAACCATCGCTAGTTGTTCCCCGAACCGCTGTTTTTCCCTTTGTTGGACAAATAAGGAAGTCGCCAGAAAAGAAATGAAGCCCACTATATTCAGCGAGGCAAGGATATTTCTGAAAAACAATAGTAACGTTCTGGCTCCGCTGGGATAAAAATTAATATAGGTTTCAATCGATGGCATTCTGACGATGAGCGAAAGAATATCATAATCAGAGATGATTAACAGGCCAAAGCTGATGATCAGCAGCGCCGGCCAATATTTGATGTTTTTGGTATTGTACAAAATATCGGCGAACACCAACAACACGATGCCGTTGTAACTGCCGTTCAAAACGATTATCAACGTTATCATTACGATTACTTCCAAATAGATCAACCAATAAACAATATAACTGTCTTTTGTGCGGAAATACATGCTCGCCAGCAATACCAAGAACAACAAGATCGCCCAAAAAAAAGTCTTTTCCGGCGCCGGAGGGACATAAGACAGGTTTTCCAAAAAAGCAGAGGCATACCCACGGGCTTGCAAGTATTTAGTTGAAAGTAAAAAGATGGAGGCATTAAACAATACGATAATAAAATTCAGTAGCAATAAGGCATTATGAATATAAGCTATATGCTTCGTCCCTAAATTGATCATTATTGCCACCCCGAAATATCATATTCGCTGATATTGTCCTTTGTTATTAAGGTAACCGGCACGACAATCGACTTCTCATATTGCTCATCATTAACAATTTTATATGCTGCTTCAACCGCTTTTGCCCCCATGGTAGTAGGCGATTGTGAGGCAGTCCCTTGAACTTCATCACTGTCGATCAATAGTTTTTTCATATCCGGTGACCCATCCACGCCATAAACCAGCACTTTATGATCGATTTGTTTATCTTTTATCGCCGCCAAAGCGCCTAATGCACTTGGATCATTTAAAGCCATCACAACGTCGAAATCGATTTTTTTATCAATGATTTCAATCATTACGGGCATCGCAACTTCCGTTTGGCCTAAACACTCTTCACTTGCAACAACTGTATAATTAGCATTATCTTTGATAGTATCCAGAAATCCGTTGATTCGATCAACAGACGATAAAGCAGCGCTGTGCTTCAAAAGCACAATCTTTGCTGAGGCTAGATTCCGCATCATATCCTTGGCACATTGCACGCCGGCATCATAATTATTGGATAAAACAGTGGTATCGGCAATTGTGTCATCATCCAGCTGCGCATCAATGACAATTATCTTGATGCCTTTTTCCTTAGCTTTTTTCAAAGACTCATTCACTTTCGAATAATCGACCGGGTTAATGATCAATACATCAATTCCGATATCGATCAAATCATTGATTTGTTCGTTTTGTTTGTCGACATCCAAAGCAGGGTCACGGGTATACAAGATATCGCCACGATCATTGATTTGTTTCTCTATTTCATCTGTTATAGCCTTATAAAAGCTGTTATTCATAGTCATATAAGTAGCACCAAAAACTATTTTTTCACTGTCATATCTAACGAATTTATAATTATAATAGATGAATGAAACCGCGATGACACAAACAGAGACAATTATAACCATCATTTTGTTTATCTTTCTCATCCAATCCTCACGCTCCCACCTCACAGTTTATATACTTTTGTCACGTATGTAAATTGACAAAAGTAATTAATTTATGCGGGCGTTTTCTGAAATCCCTGACTAAATCATTCTCGGGATACAATATGAGGCATAATTAGAAATTCCTCAAAAAAATAGCAAGCCCCCAATCTCCGATTGGATATCGGAAATTGGGGGCTTGCTGGTTTGAAAAATTTATCTATTGAGGAATTATTCACCCCTCACCCGCATAACCGTCTCCCGCTCGATCACTTCATGCGGCACGATCATCTTCGGCAGCAAGGCGCTCGGTTCTTGGAGTTGGCGGATCAGGAGAGCAGCGGCTTGTCTGGCCAGTTCTTGGACATGGATGTCGATGGTCGTCAGGAATGGATGGGACAATGTCGCAAAGACGGAGTTGTTGAAGCTGACGAGGGAGATGTCGTCCGGCACTTTGTACTTGTCCAGCTGCAGATACTGCAGGACCCTTAAGGCCAGGCGGTCATCGCCGACGACAAGTCCGGTCGGTTTGGTCTCTTCGAGGAACTCCTGGAAAGCCATGAAATCAGTCGGCGTTTCGAAATAGAGTTCCGGATGGACGGTCAGATTGGCGTCGCGCAAGGCATCGGAATAGCCTTTGTAGCGTTCCTTATCAACGACTTGGGAAGGAGTCAGACCGACATAGCCAATCCGCTGGTGTCCATGCTGGATCAGGCAGTCGGCCGCCGATTTGCCGGACAGGCGGTTGTCGTTGTCGATGTAGATCGTCTCGTTCTCGTAGACATCGGGTTTCCCCAGCAGTGCGTAAGGAATCTTCTCATCGTGCAGGAACTTGCGGATCGGATCTTTCGCCTCCGAATACAACAGTATGAAACCATCGACCAGTTTGCGTTGGTGCATCAGGCGCACGCTGTCCTTCAGTTCCGCCATCGTTTTCCCGGTTGCCAGGGAAATCATGTATTTCTGTTCGTTGCATACGACGCCGATTTCCTGGATCATCTCGAGGAAGAGCGGATTCTGCGCAGGATTCCCCATCGTCCCCACCGGCAGGATCACGCCGATTGTCTGCGTGGACTTGTTGGCCAGGTTCTGGGCGGCGAAGTTGGGCGTATAGCCCAGTTTATGCATCGCTTGGCGCACTTTCACTTTTGTGTTTTCGCTGATCAGCGGACTGTCCTTCAACGTGCGTGAAACGGTTGAAGTCGCGACGCCTGCTTCTCTGGCGACATCTTTTATCGTAACTGTCATAGGCATTTTCCTCAGAGTTCATTTTTGTATCTTTAGATTACCATTTAAAGTTGTAATTTTGAACCCTTGCAGCCAAAGTATTTGGCGCCAGAACGATATTGTCCCATCCCGGTTGGTGGATGGCATCCGGCACTTCCTGCGCTTCGATCGCCAAACCGAGATGGCTCTGCATCGGACGTCCGTTCACAAGGTACGGTTCGTTCATGTCCGTCGCTGAAAAAAGCACGATGCTGCTGCGGTTGCTGGACAATGTCATTTTCCGGCCGCTCCCCTCATCACTGAGGATCAGCTGTGGCTGTCGATTCGGCTGCATCAGGAAAACATCATCGAACCCTTCTGTACGCTTGCGGATGGCTTCGCCGATAACAGTCGCTTCGCGGAAATCGAAAGCCGTCCCCGTCACTGTTTGTTTTTTTCCGGTCGGGAGCTTGTCGACATCCAGCTCCAGCACTTCCTCACAGACCAATTGCAGGCTGTGATCGGTTATCAGACGTTTGGCATCGCCGCTCAAGTTGAAATAGATATGGCTGGTCGGATTGAACAGCGTTTCTTCAGTTTCACGGCTGATCCCTTCCATCCTGATCGTCAGGCAGCCTTCCGTATCGAGGGAGTAGCTGGTTTTCGCCTGCAGACGGCCGGGATAGCCGACCTTTTCCGGAGTTGATTCCAACACGAAAGTGACGGTGATCGCTTCTGCCGTCTCTTCGGTCGTGAAATCCCAAAACTGTTGGCCCCAGCCCCGGCTGCCGCCGTGGATATGGTGCTCGCCTGCATTCTGCTCGAGCTTCACTGCGCCCCATCTGCCTTCAGCGATCCGGCCGGCAACCGGTCCAACGGTGGCGCCGAAGGAAGCGCGGTCGTTTCCGTAGGCTTCGGCATCAGCCAAGCCCAGGACAACATTTTCACTATGGCCTTCCCGGTCCGGGACAAGCAACCGTGTCAGCCGAGCGCCGTAGTTGATGCAGCTGACAGACATCCCGTTCGGCTGGCTCAAGGTGATGTGCAGCACTTGTTCCGTTCCCATTCTGCCCCATTCGCGGATCGTTATGCTATTCATTTTAAACCGCCAGCTCCCAAGTATCGCGCAAGACAGCAAGCGCCAAATCGCTCGTGTCCGTCAACACACGGTCGGCATGCCCGAGCACGGCTGCATCACCGATTGCGATCGCGGTGATATTCGCTGCTTTGATGGCATCCACGCCTGAAGCGGCATCTTCCACACCGATGCACTCGGCTGGTTGCACGCCTGCAAGCTCCGCGCCGGCCAAGAAGATGTCCGGAGCCGGTTTGCCGGCTGCCACTGATGCCGGATCGACGATGCCGTCGAAGTAATCCTTCACCTGCAGCAGCGCCAAGATGCCGGGTGCGTTCTTGCTGGCTGAGGTGATGATTGTCTTCAGACCCGCTTCGCGCAATTCTTCTAACAGCGGCAGAATCCCTGGCAGGATGTCAGCTGGTGTCATTTCTTTGATCAATTCCAGATAATGGTCATTTTTCTTTGTGCAGAAGGCTTCTTTTTCAGCCAAAGAATACTTGTCAGCCAATCCACCGTATGCGAGGATGCGCTCCAAAGAATCCATTCGGCTTACGCCCTTCAGTTCTTCATTGAATGCTTCATCAACGATGATCCCCAACTCCGCTCCGAGGTCACGCCAGGCCAAAAAATGGAATTTGGCGGTGTCGGTAATGACGCCGTCCAAATCAAACAATACTGCTTTCAACATTTCTTTCTCTCCTTTAGTGTCGCTCATACGGACACGGTCTTTTTCAGTGCGACTTTGATTTTATCTTTCAGTTGCAGCTCTTCGCCATAGATGCGGACTGGCAATGCTTCGCCTTTCACCAAGCTCAGACTGACGGTTTCTTCGTTCACTGCGATCAGGATCAAGCGGCCGCGGTAGTTGATGTGGAACTGGTAGTGCGTCCAGTCTTTCGGCAAGAACGGCGCAAAACGTAGACCGTCTTTGGCGCGCATGCCAGCGAACCCTTCCGCAATCGTCAACCAGCTGCCGGTCATCGAAGTGATGTGCAAGCCGTCTTCGGTATCATTGTTGTAGTTGTCCAGATCTAAGCGCGCGGTGCGGCGGTAAAGATCCATAGCTTTTTCTTCTTTGCTCAATTCAGCCGCAAGGATGGCGTGGATGCATGGCGACAAACTTGATTCATGCACGGTCATAGGCTCGTAGAAGTCGAAGTTGCGTTCTTTTTCTTCCATCGTGAATTCGTCACCGAACAGGTATATCCCTTGCAGGACGTCCGCTTGCTTGATGAAGCAAGAACGCAAAATCTTGTCCCATGACCAGTGTTGGTTCAATGGCAAATCAGCCTTGTCCAACGCGCTGACCGGTTTCAAATCCTTATCAAGGAAAGTGTCGTGCTGCACGAAAACTTGGCGCTCTTCATCGTACGGGAAGTACATGTTGTCGATAATATCCTGCCATTGTTCTTTTTCAGTTGCGGTGATGCCCAACGCTTCTCCACGCTCCGGATATTTCTCCAGGCTCTCCAAGGTATAACGCAGCACCCAGACAGCCAAGCGGTTTGTGTACCAGTTGTTGTTGATGTTGTTTTCGTACTCATTAGGGCCCGTTACGCCATGGATCATGTAGCATTGCTTGTTCTGCGAGAAGTGTACGCGGTCCGCCCAGAAACGGCTGACGGCGCTGAGCACTTCCAGCCCTTCTTCGGCCAAGTAGCTTTCATCACCGGTATAGGCAGTGTAATTGTAGATTGCGTAAGGGATCGCACCGTTGCGGTGGATTTCCTCAAACGTGATTTCCCATTCATTGTGGCACTCCACGCCGGTGAAGGTCACCATCGGATATAACGCGCCCTTCAATCCTTGTTGCGCGGCATTGTGGAAAGCTCCCGGCAATTGATTGTGACGGTATTTCAAGAGATTGCGGGTAACTTCCGGCTCGGTTACTGCCAAGTAGAACGGTACGCCGTAAGCTTCCGTATCCCAGTAAGTAGCACCGCCGTATTTCTCGCCGGTGAAGCCTTTCGGTCCGATGTTCAAGCGTTCATCTTCTCCATAATAAGTGGAAAACAGTTGGAATAGGTTGAAACGAATGCCTTGTTGCGCTTCGTCATCTCCGCCGATTTCGACATCCGCCAGTTCCCAGCGATTTGTCCATAGATTTGCTTGTTTTGCTTCCAATTCCTCAAAACTTTGGCCAGCTACTTTTGTGGCATAGATTTCTTCAGCAGTTGCTGCAAGCTGGTCCTTCGCATAATCGCGGCTCGTTGTCAGCGTCACGTATTTCTCTAATGAAAGCACTTGGCCGTTTCCGGTTTCCCCTTCGAACACCTGGGAAACGAACAACGCTTTGCTGTTATTGCCTTTTTGCGCGAAGCCAGTCGCCTTATGGCGCATCGTGGCAGCCACGCTGAAGCGTTCGATGCCGAAGTTGTTCGGGATTGTTTCGACGACCAACGTATCGTCAGTCTGTTCGACCCATTCCCAGAACATTTCATCATAGTTGGCATCCTCGTTTTGGACATTCCCGTCCAGGGCGCTTTCGATGCGGATAGCAGCCTTTTCTGAAGCCGTGATTTCCACTTTGATGGCACAAAGCTCCTTGATGTCGATGCTCAGGAAGCGCGTGAAATGGACAGTGACTTCTTTGCCGTTTTTCACTACCGTAAAGAAGCGTTCCAAGCGGCCTTTTTCCATATCCAACGTCAAAGCAAAGTCTTTCACTGTATCCTTATGCAGATCGACTTCTTCCCCGTCCACAAAGATATGCATATAGAGAAAATTCATCGCATTAATTACTTTTCCGAAATATTCCGGATAACCGTTTTTCCACCAGCCGACGCGTGTTTTGTCGGGATACCAGACGCCCGCCACATATGTGCCTTGATGATGATCGCCCGAGTAGGCTTCTTCGAAATTTCCGCGCATGCCCATATAGCCGTTGCCGAGGCTAGTCAAACTTTCCTGCAAGCGGCGGTTTTCTTTATCTAATTGTTTGGTTGTCACTTTCCATGGATCGATTTCAAAAATTTGTTGTGTCATCATTAGTTCCCCCTTATTTGTTCTTCCCCCTTAGTTTAAGTGCAATCGGTTGCATTGTCAATGCAAAAGTTGCATTATTATTTTTGCCGCATTATTTAGCAGAATGTGAACCTTTCCCTTCATCTATTCGCTGAATATCTGTTAGAAAACAGAATTATTCTCAAATAGAACGCTTGCAAAATCTCTGGATATGTTCTATACTTCGAATCGTAAACGTTGCAATCGATTGCACTAATAAATTTTGAGAGGAGTTTTAAAAATGAAAAAAATATTTACGTTTGATTTTTGGCAAAAATTTGGTAAAGCTTTGATGGTCGTTATCGCGGTCATGCCCGCAGCTGGTTTGATGATCAGTATCGGCAAGATGATCGCTATGTTCTCGGGGGATGTCCAACTGTTGCTGACAACGGCTGGGGTTATCGAAGACTTGGGTTGGGCAGTCATCGTCAACTTGCACATCCTGTTCGCTGTCGCAATCGGGGGATCCTGGGCGAAAGAACGTGCCGGCGGAGCCTTCGCAGCACTGCTTGCCTTCATCCTGATCAACCGCACGACCGGTAAACTTTTCGGAGTGACCGCGGATATGTTGGCTACTGACGGCGCAACAACCAAAACCTTGTTCGGCCAGGATATCTTGGTGAACGGCTACTTCACTAACGTTTTGGGCGCACCCGCTTTGAATATGGGAGTCTTTGTCGGCATCATCGCCGGTTTTGTCGGTGCGGTCATCTTCAATAAGTACTACAACTACCGCAAACTGCCTGAAGCATTGTCCTTCTTCAACGGCAAACGTTTCGTGCCTTTCGTCGTCATCGGTGGATCCGTTGTTATTTCCCTTGTCTTGGCAATCATCTGGCCAGTCGTTCAGACCGGCATCAATAATTTCGGGATTTGGATCGCGGACTCCGCGGATACAGCACCGATCTTGGCGCCGTTCGTATACGGTACACTGGAGCGCCTGTTGTTGCCGTTCGGTCTGCACCATATGCTGACGATTCCAATGAACTACACTTCCTTGGGCGGAACTTACACAATCTTGACTGGCGCCGCTGCAGGTTCGCAAGTGTTCGGACAAGATCCCTTATGGTTGGCTTGGGCTAGTGACTTGGTGAATTTGAACAACACTGGCGATACCGCAGGCTACAACGAGTTGCTTAGCGCATTCACTCCAGCCCGCTTCAAAGTCGGCCAAATGATCGGCGCTGCCGGCAGCTTGATGGGCTTGGCTTATGCAATGTACCGCAACGTCGATGCAGACAAACGTCCGAAATACAAATCTATGTTCTTCTCGGCAGCTATCGCTGTTTTCCTGACAGGCGTAACCGAGCCTCTTGAGTACATGTTTATGTTCGCTGCACCATTGCTTTACGGCGTTTATGCAGTCCTTCAAGGAGTCGCTTTTGCCATGGCCGACATCATCAGCCTGCGCGTCCACTCCTTCGGTACGCTGGAATTCCTGACCCGCATCCCTATGTCCTTGAAAGCCGGCTTATGGTTGGATGTCGTCAACTACATCTGGGTGACGCTCGCATTCGCTGTGATTATGTACTTCGTTGCCAACTTCATGATCAAACGCTTCAAATTCGCAACACCAGGCCGTTTGGGCAACTATACCGACTTCGATGGTGAAGGCGAAGAAGCTACTTCTTCCACTGCAACAACGGCAGGCAACGCTGATGCATCCGATAACGACAAACTTGTTTGGAACATCATCGGCGCATTCGGCGGGCAAGACAACATTTCTGAAGTCGATGCGTGTATGACACGTTTGCGCGTAACGGTCAAAGATGAAACACAAGTTGCGGAAGACAAAAAATGGTCCACATTGGGCGCACGCGGCGTCATCCGTAAAGGCAAAGGCATCCAAGTCGTGTACGGCCCTCAAGCAGATGTCCTGAAATCTGATATAATAGATTTATTAGGAAAATAGAAGGAGAGGACCACATGAAACTACTGACTTTGAATACGTACAGCTGGGTCCAAACAGCAGACCCTAGCCTGTTTGCCCCACTTGTTGCCGATATCCTGGAAAACCAATATGACGCAATCGCTTTGCAGGAGGTGAATCAGCTCTCTTCCGGCCCGGTCATCAACAATCCGGAAGGCTATCTGCCCACTCAGAACGAAATCCCTATCAAATCGGATAACTTTGCCTACTTCTTGGTGAAGGCTCTGGCGGAGAAAGGTCTTTTCTACCATTGGTCCTGGGTGCCTTGCCACCAAGGCTACTTCCGCTTCGATGAAGGTGTCGC
Organism: Trichococcus collinsii; assembly: GCF_900107505.1. GTDB lineage: Bacteria > Bacillota > Bacilli > Lactobacillales > Aerococcaceae > Trichococcus > Trichococcus collinsii. The sequence goes on from NZ_FNQH01000004.1 coordinate 139,359, forward strand.
TATCCTCAGCAAAGCGCCGATTCAGTCAGTCGATCAGGTCCAACTTTCTATAGTCAATGATTTCGAAAGCATCCACACCCGCCGCGCTTTGGTCCTCGAGACCGAAGCGGCCGCTTTCGTCTCCGTCCACCTATCCTGGTGGAAAGAGGAAGAAGAAAATCCATTCCTGCGCGAGTGGGCTTCAGTTGAGGCTGCAGTCAAAAAACTGCGCGGCATCAAGCCCATCTACGTGATGGGTGACGTCAACAACCCAGCCGATGTCCATAACGAAGGCTACGACCTGATCACGAGCGCCGGCTGGCAAGATGCCTACGCCGTCGCCGCAACGCGAATCGGAACCGCAACCGTTCCTCCAGCGATCGACGGCTGGGAAGGAAACGAAGTGCCGTTGCGCATCGATTATATCTTCTCAGATCAACCGCAAGCTGTCGAAACGTATGAAGTTAAGTTCGATGGTAAGAAATTGCCTATCGTGTCTGACCATTATGGGGTTGCGGTAACGTACGCTTAAACTTAATACATTTGGATGAAAGAAGGTATACCTCGCGCGAGGTATACCTTCTTTTTACATTTAGTCTTGTTGGGCACGGAGGCGGCGCCGCCGTGAAATGCGGAATTCCCCGCCAAAAGCATTTTGGCGGGGAAAAATAGAGCGTTCCACACCGAAATAACCTTCCAAAGCAGTTTTGGAAGGTTATTTCTGGTCTAATCCGGTCCAAAAAGCCCGCCAAATAACGTTTGGCGGGCTAAGTCGCAGCGTTATCAGCTCTGACGTCACTGCTTGAGAATCTGATTCGTGTAATCCACATACTTCCGGTAGAGGCTATCCAAAGTCAGGTGGATGGGCAGGAAGGAAACAATTTCGGTATCGCCCTGCATGACCGGAGTACTTTGGAAGTACAGATTATACTTCCCTAAAGACGCTAAACTGTTATTGCTCAAACTTGTGATCGAGACAATCGGAATGCCTTTCAACTTCAAAATGCCCATTTCTTTTTCGACTTCGCGGATATCGCCGCTTAAAGATACTACAATCAATAAATCCGTTGGCTGGATATCACTTTTGGATGCCATTTCCAGTTCCCTTTTGGCTTCAAGGACAACAGGATATTTGCCGACAGCAATCATAGAGCGTAAGAAGTCGGCTAAAACGTTGCGCTGTCCCCAGCCTGTCCCATAACAGTAAATCCGATTTGCTTCATGCAATTGCTTCAAAATAGGTGTCAATTCAGTTTGTTCAAAAATTTTCTTTGTCGCTTCAATGTCTTTGATCTGCAGACTGTAAAGATCATTGTTTTCTCCGGTAACGTTTTGCTTGGAAATATCCTTGCGGATGCTGTATTTGAACTCACTGTATCCGCTGAATCCCAGCTTTTGCGTCAGGCGTAATATGGATGATTTCGATGTCAGCGTCTCTTTCGCCAATTCAATGATGGTCATTTCTTGGCAATTCGCCTTGTTCCTGATAATGTATTCAATAATGGCTTTTTCATTTTCATTCAGTTCATGGAAGTGCTCATTGATGATGCCTTCTAATTCCACCTGTATCCCTCCGTAAACAAAGAGTCGCCTACCAAGAGCAACTCTCTTTGGTTTGCGACTCTATTGTATCATATGAAGTGTCTGTTTCAGGAAGGAACTCTTAGTTTAAAGTTGGCCAAAACTCCGTGTTGACGGCAATGAAATCATCCAGAATATTTTTGGCCACGCGGGCATTCGGCACGATGCGGGAAACAGTCAGTGCCTGCCACAATTTTTGGTAGGAGCCTTCTTCCCAGGCTTCCACAACCAGTTTTTCTACAGCAACTTGCTGTTCCATCAAGCCTTTTTGGAAGCGGGGAATTTCGCCTTGAACAAGTGGTTCCGGACCATTCGAACCGACGATGCACGGAATTTCCACCATAGCTGTCGGATCAAAGTTGGCGATCGCCCCATTATTCGGCACAATCAGCAGCATGCGCTCTTTTGTATTGTAGGCAATCGCCCGAGCCAAGTCGACAATGTAAGAAGCGTGATCATCCATTTCCAGTTCGGAATTTACCGCAGTCCCTAGTTGCGAAATGCGGTTGCATTCCCCAAAGACCATCTTCTCACGGTGATCCATCACCTCGTTTGCGCGGGTATATTCAGGATTGGCTTTTTCGACTTCATCTTGCGGGAATAAATAGTACTTCAAATAAGTGTTCGGCAAGGTTTTTGGATCCAGTGGATAAACTTCTTTGGCTTTTCCGAATGTGTGCACCCAGCTTGCTTCGACTTCCTCGCTGCCCTTTCCTTCCAGCTCGGCAGGCGTGAGGTAGCCGTGCTCTTTGACATGCTTTTGGATTGCAGGCATCAGGTCATTGCCGTCTTTATCACGGATATCTGTCCACCATCCGAAGTGGTTCAATCCATAGTAGCGTATGGAAAGTTCTTTGCGGGATTTCATTCCAAGTATTTCCGCCATGCGATGTTCGATACCTACAGGCATGTCGCATATGTTGATGATTTTGCTGTTCGGACGCAGTTTGCGCGTCGCTTCTGCTACAATCGCTGCTGGATTGGAGTAGTTCAGCATCCATGCGTTCGGAGAATATTGCTCCATGTAATCTACCAATTCCAACACGCCTCCAATTGAACGCATGCCGTACGCAATCCCGCCTGGTCCACAAGTTTCTTGGCCGATGACGCCGTATTTCAAAGGAATTTTTTCATCTTTTTCACGCATCGCATATTTTCCGACACGGATATGGGCCATTACGAAATCGACATCTGTAAAGGCAATTTCGGGATCAGTCGTTGCAACAAAAGTGATTTCAGGTGCACGTTCTTTCAGGATAATTTCGCATGCATCCGCGATTTGCTTTTGTCTCTCCGGATCATTGTCATAGAATTTGATTTGTCTGATCGGAAAAATCTCCAGATTCTCCAACAACATCATGATGATTCCCGGTGTAAAAGTACTGCCTCCGCCTGCGATAGCGATCGATTGTTTTTTTAATTCCATGTTTATTCTCCCTTTCTCCTGTTAACTTAAATGTATGCTGATAAATCTATTGGGTATGTTGTTAAATCGGCCTTTGTTCGACCAACTGATCGAATGCTTCCCTGACTTGCGGAACATCCAGCCCCACAATCACTTGGAACGCCTTTCCATTTCTGACGAGACCATGAGCGCCGCCTTCTTTGAATTCCGCATCGGTTGCCACCAATGCTTCATTCGCCACCGTGACGCGTAGCCTTGTCGCACAGTTGTTCACCTCGACAATGTTATCAACGCCACCTAAAGCTTCCATATAATGCGCAGCTCTCACAGTGTACGGATTTCCTGCCAACTCGCCAGCATTTTTCTTGGCTTGCTTTTCCCGATACTCTTGTTTGCTGTACATCTTGACTTCTTCCGCATCTTCACGCCCAGGTGTTTTCAGGTCATATTTCAGAATGGCGAATCGGAACACAAAGAAGTAGATGACACTGAAAGCAAAGCCGACTGCGAAAAGCGTCAGGACCGATCCCATATGATTGATCGACATCGGAATGATGAACTGCGACAGGTTCGTGATCAACCCACCACCGATATCTCCGACAACTCCGAAAGCATATACGGTCGCGCCTAAAGTTGCCGCCAACAAAGCATGAACCAAGAACAACTGCGGTGCGATGAAAAGGAACGTGAATTCGAACGGTTCCGTGATCCCGGAAAGAATGGCGGTCAAAGCTGTAGGTATCAACAGCGCCAATGTTTTTTTACGCTTCTCAGGACTGGCTGTCGTATAGAAGGCAGCCGCAATCCCCAAAGGTGCGAACAGCTTGGAAACATTGTGCAGCGCAAATCCTCCTTCAGGGAACAACTCTTTCAAAGGCGCACTCGACTGTGCGAATGTATTCAGGTTTTCCAACCAAGCGGCGGTCAACCCACCTTCGACCACCGCTGGCCCAAAGATAAACGGTTGATAGATGAAGTGGTGCAAGCCCGTCGGAATCAAAATTCTTTCGAGGAACACGTACAGCCAAACGCCGAATGTACCGGAACTGGCCATGAAGCCTTGTGCTGATCCGATGCCGCTTTGGATGATCGGCCAAATCCAAGCCGTCAAAAACGCTACGGGCAACATCAGGAAGAACCCAATGATCACGACTAACGAAGAACCTTGGAAAATACCGATCCAATCAGGCAATTTCTTTTCGAAATAGCGATTGTGGATCCACACAACAATTGCCGCAATCAAGATAGCACCGATTAAATTAGTGTCCAGCGTCTTAGTCCCGGCGATCATTTTCAGACCACTGTTACCGCCGACTTCTTGGGTGAAGTCAACATTGAATGTCGGTCCCATCAGCTGAAGAATTTTGCTTAAGAAGTTGTTGAATGTGGTATAGACAACGAACGACTCCAAAGCTGCACGAGCATTTGCTTTTTGCGCCAATCCCATAGGCAAACCAATAACGAATAATAACTCAATCTGATTAAAAACTGTCCACCCACCGGATTCAACAACCGCCCAGAAGTTTTTCCATATCGTTCCTTCGGCTGCGATTCCACCAACCAGCATTTCATTTTGGAACATGATCGAGAGCGACAAGATAATCCCTGCAAAAGCGAATAATAAAACAGGTGTAAACATGGCGCCACCAAAGCGCTGCAATTTCTGCATCATCATTTTTCATCTCCTTTTGTTTTTTGAAATCCTTTCCATGTGACTACTATAGCACGGGAAAAAGGGCCCAACAATAAGCTGGACCCCTTTAGGGAAAGCGTTCTCACACTGGCCTTTTTACCATTTCCCGGGAAATTTCTCAAGGGGTTTGTCTAGGTATCTACAAGACGTGCCAATGCGCACCCCCCTTCATTATATTGAATCCTCCGCAAGCGTTCGAAGCCAAGTTCGACGGAAAAAAATATCCTTGCATCTCCGACCATTAAGAGTTTGAGGTTTTGCGAACTTCCTTTTTATCAGCTAAATAAAAAGGAAGTTCGCAAACCATAAAAATGATCCGAGGACATCCTCTTTACTGTGGGCTCAAACTGTCTCAACAAGTAAAGTTGAGATCAGCCACTGTTCATTTATGCACATATCTTGCCGTCATATTTCGTCAACCGGTTGATCTGTAATGACATTTTGGATGCAACTGCAGGACACTGGGATGTTCCGCCGCGATTTCATCATAGCGTTTCCGCTCATCCTCGTCGCCCAACCTCTCGGGCAAATAAGTTTTTTTGAATGGTTTTTGTTTAAAGAGCTGTCTTCTCATATTGTTTTCAACCTGTATCTCAGACATATTCAGGAAGAGATTTTATACTTACTAAGGAGTCCACACAGAAAAGAAAAGAGTGAATTCAGCTGAGCTGAATTCACTCTTTTCTTAATTTATTATCGTATTATTCTACTGTGATTTTTTCAGACCATGGTGTTGCAGTTTTTTCAATGACAGCATTCAGATCTTCGATATTTTTACGTCCAACTGTCTGTAACCATTCTCTTGCAGCATCAACGCCATCGCGGGCGAAAATGACTACTGAGTCTTTCCATGTTGCACGACCACACAGTACACCATTGAATGTCGATCCGCCTTCTTTTGCGAATTCCAATGTTTTTTGGAATAATTCTGCGGAAACACCCGCACTCAAGAAAATGAATGGTAATTCTGTCGCTTCAGACTGTTCTTTGAAGAATGCTAAAGCTTCTTTACGTGTGTGAACAACTTCACCCTTTGAAAATCCTTCAACATAGTTCATGTTGACAGGGACTTCCATTTTCAGCACATCCACAGCATAGCGCGGATCAGAGAATACTTTCATGGATTCAATGACTTTGCGTGGTTTTAATTTTGCATATTCAGAAGAATTCACATCGATATTACTTGCATCATACGTTACAATTTCAAGAAAGAAAGGAATATCTTCAGCAATACATTCTGAACCAACACGTTCCACAAAGCCATGTTTTTGATCATTTATTGCTTCATCTTCATCTATATCGTAATATAGCAAAATTTTTACGGCATCTGCCGGGATTTCCTTGATGCGTTTCGCAGACCAGACTCCCAATAAATCAGGCAGACGGCCTACTTCTGTTGCATCATAACCTGTTTCTTCATATGAAATTAATAGACCCGCATTTTCGTCGCGTAAACCTGCCGCAGGCAGACCATATTCGGGATCCAATAAGATGGAAGATGAATATTTCGTCAATTCTTGAGATACTAGCTTTTTGAAGTTGATAATGCCTTCATCCCCAATATTTGTTGTGCTGTTATCAGCAATCATTTTTTTCAGTGATCCTCTTTGGTCAATTGCCAATGCTGCAATGACATTGTTTCGGTCGGAAACTTTCTTTAAATATTCGTATTTTCCCTTTGTTAATGTATGCATGAGTACACTCCTTTAATTTTTAGATCTGAGTTATTTTTATTTGTTCATAATAGAAATCATAGTTTTCGCAGTTAATGTATCCGGTCCGCTCTTCCAACGTATTCAATACACCGGTGGTCATAGCCATCTTCAACAAATCTTCGTCAGTGCGTCCGGCTTCAAGAGCCTTCGCTATACCTGCTACTGTCGCATCCCCAGAACCCACTGGGCTAATGGCCGTAATTCTAGGAACTTCAACATGGTAATACTTATCATGGTGTTTGGCAAAAGCACCTTCACTTCCCATAGAGACAATAATCCATTCTATGTCACGGTAACGCGGGCCTTCCAATACGGCCTTTAATTCCTTCCAGTTTCCATCAAAAGCTTTATCTTCCAGTGCGCTAAGTTCACTGATATTCGGCTTGATAACGGTCGGTCTGATGTTGGTGGTTTCCAAAACTCTTCGGAATGGTTCCCCGGATGTGTCTAGGACAACCAGGATATTTTTTGCATTTGCATGTTCAATCATTTTCACATAACAATCCTGCGATAATCCTCTAGGTAGACTTCCGGAAATCGTGATGACGGAAATTTGATTATCCATCAGCATACTGGAAAAATGCAGTAGGAAATCAGTCTCTTCTTGGTCACTTAAAATCGGGCCATCTTCCAGAATCTCTGTTTGATTGCCTTCATGCAAAATGGCAATACAATTCCGCGATTCTTTGGTCGTTCGATAGAAGTTATGTTGAATTTTTTGTTGATCCAATTGTTCTTGGATATATTCGCCGATAGTCCCACCGATTATTCCGGTCGCCACTACTTTACAGCTGAGTTGTCTTGCGACACGGCTTACATTCAAGCCCTTCCCGCCTGCTGATTTAGATACATCCGCTACTCGGTTGACATCATTGATGATCAGCTTTTCCAGTGGATAAGAAATATCCACAGAAGGATTCATAGTTACTGTTAAAATCACACTTCCACCTCATTTACCGGTTGAGCACAGCTAGCCCAACTATCTTCAAAAATACATCCAACGGCAACCGGTGCCGTTGGACAATAAACAATTCAGGCAATACTATATGCGCTTGTATTGCTGCTTACCAAATGGACGGCCAAATTCCGAACCCAGACCCTATCAAGCCAAGTACCAACAATAGTCCGATAGCTTTCAAGGGTGTCCAATTCCTCTTCACAAAGAAGAAATACAGCATCAAGGTTAAGGACAATGGAATCAATTGTGGTAAAATACCATCCAAAATACTTTGGATATTGATTGTTACTGGTACTTCTTCAAATTCATTGTAAGTGATTTGCTTGTCGCCATTCGAAAGTTCACGAATGCTAGCGCCCTCAGCCAGAACAGGCTCACCTGTGGTAGCATCGATAACGGGTTCTCCAGCTTCATCCATACTGTAGATTTGATCAGCATAATTATCCAATGCACCGGCATCGACAACAGTAGTGATGGCTACAGTTTCAAATGTACTCCCATTGGGAATTTCAACGCCTAATTTAGTTGCACCATAAAGACTTGTTAATGCACCGACGACGAAAATCCCTAAGATGCTGGCAGCACGTGTGAATTCTTTTGCGTTCTCGGTCAGAAGTCCTATTGCATCCGTGCCTAATTTGTATGACCAATTCATCAAGAAGAACCGGATACCGAATTGCGCTGCGTTGAAAACCAGCAGGAAGATGAATGGTGCCGCGATATTACCGGTCAAAGCCATGTTTGCAGTGATACCCGCTGTGATCGGAACCAAAGTGAACCAGAACAGTGCATCACCGATGCCGCCTAAAGGACCCATTGCAGCAACACGTACGGCGCGGATAGTTGGAATATCTGTTTTATTCTGTTCAAGTGATAATACAATACCCATTACGAATGTTACCAAGAATGGATGCGTGTTGAAAAATTCCAAGTTATGCGACATGGAAGCGGCTAAGTCATCTTCATCTGTATGGATTTTTTTCAGACCCGGTAAAATTCCGTATAACCATCCGTTTGCCTGCATCCGTTCGAAGTTGAAAGAAGCTTGCAGAAACAATGAACGCCATACCATTTTATTTAATGTTTTCTGATCAAGTTGAGGGGCTGCCGTTGTGTTTTTATATGTATCTGGAATGTTATATGCCATCTTCTTCACCTCCGTCAGTTGTCACACCTACGTTTACAGTCTTGAACTTTGTTTGTATTTGGTAATCCCAGAATGCAAAGCCGAAGCCGATTAATGCTAGTAGTAATAAGGCAGATCCGCTTAAAGCTGGAATACCGGCTACGATATTTGCTAGAGCGAAGCCAATGAAATAGAATCCCCACATTTCGCGTGAAACCATAACTTTTAATAGAATTGCAAACCCGACATAACGCATCATACCACCGGCCGCACTTAAACCACCCATTAACCAAGCTGGAATAGCACCTACTACAGAGTCTCCGAAAGCAGCTCCACCGATAAAGAATAGCGTTACGATAACACCAAAGATAAGTCCTAATATTGTCATTGCCAGATAATTCAGTTTCTCGATACCCTTATGATCCGCATTGTGTGCATACTTGTCAGCTATTGACATCATTGGAGACATTGCTGAAAAGATTAGCGTCACACCATACTGACCAAGCAACGAGAACGGTACCGCAGTCGCTACGGCAACGGTTGGTTCCAACTTCAACGAGATTGCCAAAATTGTCGCCATGATACCCCCAATAACGGCATTAGGTGGTTGGGCTCCCCCAACCGGCATGTTCCCTATGGTCATCAGCTGATAGGTACCACCGACAATCAATCCTGTGGTTACGTCGCCCAAAATCAAGCCAATGACCGGACCCATAACAATTGGTTGATACAGCGACTCCAAGAAACTGAATTGATCAATTGCGGCAATGAAAGTTACAACGAAAACGAGAATGATTTGAATAATGCTGTAATCAAATTCCATTATGTATTTCCCCTCTCAAATTGAAACGCTTAACTATATAATTTTGATACATCTTCAGCTGCCATCGTTGGTACACGTCGAATTTCCAGTTCTACGCCCTTCTCCTGAAGTTTTTTGAAGGCTGCAATATCATTCTCATCAACAGCAACAGATGTTGCTACTTGACGCTTCCCTTCGGACATATGCATATTACCGATGTTGACCTTCTTGATAGGTACACCTCCCTCCACTAATTTCAAAACGTCTGAAGGATTCTCACAAATGATAAAAATCTTCTGACGCTCAGTTGCTTTATGAATAATTTCAATGGTTTTTTCCAAAGTGAAGTAACGTGTAGCTACTCCGGATGGTGCCGCCATGTCCATTAAGCCTTGCCTCATTTTGTCTCCTGCAACTTTATCATTCGCTACGAGAATCAGGTTGGACCCTAAAGTTGAGTTCCATTGGGTGGCCACCTGTCCGTGAATGAGTCGATTATCTATTCTTGTCAATAATATGTTTGGCATGGTATTGCTCCTCTCTTGACTATCTACCTTTAAAAAGGATGCGCTTACAAAACTCGCAGGATTGCTGGACTTTTTATTTAATTAAAATCCATTGGACACTCACCAAAAATACTTTCTGAACAAGGCTGCTCTATTTCATGATTTCAGAAATGGCATACCGGGAAATCGTCATGATGGCCCCAGATTTCACTTGGATATCCACCGTATCGGTACCGACTGAACTGACGACCCCATAAATACCATTTGCAAAACTGACTTTTTGCCCTTTAGCAAGCGCTGTATGCAACTGAGAGAAATGTTCTTTCTGCTTCTTCACACCACGAAAGCTCGTCAAGTAATAAACAATAAGCACCAGGATAATGAAGGCTATCATCACGATGGATGAACCTAATATGATTTCCCACATCTAAATCCCCTCCATTTCTTCGTTTTCTTGCTCTTCCTTATCTACCGGCAGTTTGGGATGTTGGACACCCTGCATTCCCACTTGCACGGCTTGCTCAGCCAATGCGTCCACATCTTCACTGTAGGTACGCCCTAAGCCTATTTCAATCAGCATAGGCAAATTCGTTCCGGTGATAACCTCAACCTTATCGTACTCGGATGCCTTGATCATAGCTGTACGGAATGGCGTCCCTCCCATTAAATCAGTGAAAATGATGACACCATCCGTATGCTGACGCAAGTTTGCTATGGATTCCTCCATATTATTTTCAAACATTTCCAGTGAATCTTCTTCAAAAAATGGAACGACTGCATAGTGTTCTTGATCTCCTCCAATCATTGTTAATGCCTTTGTCATTCCAATTGCAAATTCTCCATGTCCAGTAACAATACAACCAATCATCAAATCACCTTCCTTATTTTCATTTATACTTCATATAAGCTATCTTTCCGTCTAAATAAGTTTCTTCCAATTCTAAATTTTCATTCAATACAATAAAATCCGCTGCATGTCCTTTAGCGATTTGTCCGCAGACGCCATCGATGCCAACACTTTGGGCGGGAATAAAACTCGCCATTTTTATGGCCTCAGCGGGTGTGGCAATCCCCCATGATACGACGTTTTGCACCGCCTGAATAAGTTCAAGAACACTGCCTGCCAAGCTATCGTCGGATACCAATCGTGCGGCGCCATCCTTGATCAAAACAGGGAATTCTCCCAGCATCGACTCTCCTTCTCCGAGCCCACCACCACGCATGCAGTCGGTAACCAATACCGTCTTATCACGGCCGTGGCCATCCATTACAACTTGAGTGGATACCGGATGCACGTGATGGCCGTCGCAAATCAGTTCATCGAATACATTCTTTAGAGTTATGGCTGCTCCGACAACGCCTGGTTCACGATGATGAAGACCGCGCATGCCATTGTATGTATGTACAAAAATGTTCGCACCATGTTCAACGGCCTCTTTGCACTGCTCATAGGTGGCTTCTGTATGGGCAATAGCCGTACGGATATTATGTTCTGTTGCATAATCAATAAAATCCAACGTACCCGCTCTTTCTGGGGCCAACGCAATTTTTTTCACGTTGCCTCTAGCTAATTTTTGCCATTTGGCTAGTTTTTCGATAGAGGGATCTCCCATGTATTTAGGATTCTGAGCCCCTTTATATTTTTCACTAAAGAACGGTCCTTCCAAGAAAATCCCCTGTATTTTCGCGCCCCGGATGCTAGTTATGTTCTCTCCGATCATGGCGCATACAGCATCCAGTTGTTCCGTCGAGGCAGTTAGTGTCGTCGGAAGGAATGACGTTACTCCACAGGAAAGGATCCCCTCGGCAATAACATTTAGCCCTCCCAAATCGTTGTCCATCACGTCGTGGCCTTTATAGCCATGAATATGTGTATCGACCAAACCCGGAGCGATCCGTTTGCCGCTATAGTCGATAATGTCGCCAGCTGATGGTTTTTCGCTTGTAAATGACCCAAATTTACCTTCTGTTATCTCGAGGTAACCTGGTCCCTTTTCTCCATCGGTGAAATAAAACGTTTCCGCGAAAACATATTTTTTCATTTTCAAGCCTTCTTCTCTTTTGTTATTTATTCTGCATCGGCGATACTATAGATATTTACACCTTTCACCACGCGATTCACTGTTCCAGATGGAGATGGTGTATCAGGGCGATTTCCTACTTTGATTGCAGTGAAAAGGGACAGGGTTTGTCCGAACATCGCGTACGGTAAAGCCAGATAAGCATCGGGCACTTGTGCATAGCTTCCTTCAAACAGAAAGTTAGTTCCTTCAAATTTCATATTTCCGTCCACAGAAATGCCGCAAATCGTTTGAGCAACTTTGTCTCCGTCCAACTCTGTCAACATGTCGATGTCGTATTTGCGTGTGTAGGCATCGTTGGATACAAACAGGAATACAAGTGATTTCTCATCGACAAAAGATTTCGGGCCGTGTCGGAAACCCAGAGAGCTATCGAAAGCGGTCGCGACTTTACCGGCTGTCAACTCGAGAATCTTAAGCTGTACTTCACGGGCTAATCCCGCCAGACCACCAGATCCTAGATAGATAACGCGATTGAAATCCAAATCTACGAATGCTTGGATCTCCGCTTCGCGGACTATGACGTCATTTCCCATTGCAATGAGCTGAGTAACGATAGCTTCTTTTCCTTCCAACCCGGTTGGGTCGAACGTTAAAAGTGCCGTTAATGTCATACAAGTGAAACTACCTGTCATAGCGAAACCTTGATCATTTGAACGGCTCGGCATCAACAGCAGCAGGTTCTTGTCGTCTCCGGCAGCATGTTGAGCAAGCTTTCCATCCGGTGCACAAGTGATGGTGATTTGATAAAAATCGTTGACTATTTGTTTTCCTAATTCAACAGAAGCCAAACTTTCTGGACTATTTCCGCTACGGGCAAAGGATACTAATACGGTTGGTATTTCTGATTTGAAATAACTCTTCGGATTAGAAACAAGATGCGTCGTAGCTACTGTTTGGAACTCAAAGTGAGCCTCATCACCTTTTTCTTTTAGATAAGGTACGATGGTATCTCCGACATAGGCGGATGTTCCAGCTCCTGTAAAAATGACGCGCGCATGTTCATGTGTATCCGTAATCATTTTAAGAAAGTCTGCGATACGTTGAGACTCTTGTTTGTAGTAGTCAAACGCTTCTTGCCATAATTCTGGTTGTTGCTCGATTTCTCTGGTCGTGATTTCAGCACCAAGAGAGACCAAGCGTTCTTCTGAAAGTGTAAACACGTTGTATCCTCCTTTTTTGGTCTTGCTTGTACTAATTCAGCTGTTACTTTTTAGAATGGCGAATCTTGTAGACGAATTGGTCGCCGCGCGCCACACTCAATGTATACTCGATAATTTTGTTTTCTTGGCTATAGGTTGTCCGACGAATTCGTAAGCAAGCCGATCCGGCTGGTAATCCCAATTGTTCAGATTCTTTTTCCTGTAATACTGAAGCATAAAATTCTTCATCTGCGTACTTGATATCCTGATTATAAAATCGCGGGTACAACTCGTATAAAGGCATACTTTCAAGCTTACTGATTGTCAGATCCGGGAATAAATATGCTGGGATAAATGTTGTTTCATACATCATCCGCATCCCATCTGCCGAACGAAGACGTTTCATTTTGTAAACATATTCACCTTCCTGAATACCTAAATTTTTTGCGAGATCTTGATTGGCTAAGATGTAATCAAGTGACAGCACTTGTGATTGTGGTATTTTTCCGAGTTGTCTCATCTGCTCAGTAAAACTATAGGAATCCGATAAATTTTGCATTTCCTTCCATAGTCCTGAGACAAATGTTCCTTTGCCATGGCGTTTAAGAATGTATCCCATTTCTTCAAGTTCATTCAATGCAGCGCGGACAGTTGTACGGCTCACATCATATTTCACACAAATTTCTCTCTCCGAAAGCATTTTTTCATCAACGTTTAAGTTCGTTTTTATGTACTCGATTAAGACATCAACTAGCTGATTATATAAAGGAACCGAACTATTTTTATCCAGCATATTTCCATCCTCTTTCCTGAAATAACATTCATTGCCAAGAAAATTGACGCATAACCCCAACTGGTAGTTACTTGTCATTACCAGTTATAAATAAATAATAATGCACACGATTTCATTTGTCAACAATAATCTTCACAGAATTCATTACGCCGTCCGCTTTTTCTCCGAAGACATGATTGTTGCAGGATACGCACTCCAATTGTTTGCAGCACAAATAAAAAACTAGCCGGATACCCGCGAAAAAACGCGGCGCATCCGGCTAGTTCTGATTATTGCTTGATTTCTCTTGTCGTGATTTCAGTACCCAGAAAAGTTAAATAATGTTCTGGGTACTGAAATCACGTTGAACCATCTTTTTTTGGTATTACTTATGATATTTCACTGTTATTTTTTAGAGTGGCGAATCTTATAGACGAATTGGTCCCCGCGCGCCACGCTCAATGTATACTCAATAATTTTATTTTCTTGGCTATAGGTTGTCCGACGAATTCGTAAGCAGGCCGATCCTGCTGGCAGCCCTAGTTGTTCAGATTCTTTCCCCTGTAATACTGAGGCATAGAATTCTTCATCTGCGCACTTGATGTCCTGATTGTACACTTGTGGATACAATTCGTATAAAGGCATACTTTCAAGCTTGCTGATTGTCAGATTCGGGAATAAATATGCGGGGATAAATGTTGTTTCATACATCATCTGCATCCCATCTGCCGAACGAAGACGTTTCATTTTGTATACATACTCACCTTCCTGAATGCCTAAATTTTTTGCGAGGTCTTGATTGGCTACGATGTAATCAAGGGAGAGCACTTGTGAGTGCGGTGTTTTCCCGATTTGTTTCATTTGTTCAGTAAAACTATACGCTTCCGATAGATTCTGCATCTCTTTCCACAATCCTGAAACGAATGTTCCTTTGCCATGGCGTTTGAATATGTAGCCCATCTCTTCAAGTTCATTTAATGCTGCTCGGACAGTTGTGCGACTGACATCATATTTAAGGCAAATTTCTCTTTCGGATAGCATTTTTTCATCAATATCCAAATTGGTCTTTATGTGCTCGATTAATACATCCACTAGTTGATTATATAAGGGGATTGAATTATTTTTTTTAAGCATATCTTTATACTCCTTTTTGAGAACGGACTCATAAACAATAAAATTTATTCTATGCTGGCGATTGCTGGTAGTTACCAATAAAGAACAAATAATAATCCATCCAATTTCATTTGTCAATAACAGTCTTCAAGAAGAATAAAGCCTCCCAATTTTTTCTGACCACACTTCCCGAAAGGCTAATGCAGGAAGTCAGCTATCTCTTGAGATGTGGATCATTATGAAAATATTTGGGACAACTGTAGCGATAAGCTTTTCCATTCAAAAAAAACTCTATCTTTTCCGCAAACAAAAAAACCTTTAAAACGCCCGGTAAGATAACTTATCCATGAACATTTTAAAGGTTTGATTCCTGAAATATGTAAATTCGAGAAACTGCGTTACACGTCGTCCTCTAACTATTCATCCTCTTCATCAAAAACTCCAGCGTTTAACAAATCATTTACTTTTACAATACTTTGTTTGGTTTCCATAACGAGAGAATGGGCGTTGCCGATTAAAGCAGCATTTACGAAGCTGATCACCATTGGCAAGTTCATCCCAGCATATAATTCAAATTCAGCACCATTCATAATCTTTTTTGAAGCAATATTACAGGGGGTTCCACCCATCAAATCGGAAAAAACAGTGTAATTCCCGCCCAATTGATTCGTTACTGCATCGAATTTTTCCGTAAAATCTTTTTCACCATCGTTAGGAAGCAAAGATACAGTATAAATATTTCCCTGTGGTCCTAGAATCATTTCTGCGCTTCTTTTTAACTCTATGCAAAAATCTCCATGACTGATCAATATTAAATTAGTCAAATCACTCACTCCTTTATTTAGCTATAACACCTAGTGCGGATAAAGCTACAGATACAACCAATACTATAAAGATTGCTTTAGTCGAAGTAATATTTTTCTTTCCTAGCAACCAGTAAACAGCTCCTACAATGGCTGCCGGCAACAACCGCGGCATAATCATGTCAACATTGTTTTGGACATCAATCACTAAAGAACCGATTGACGGTGTCCAGGATAAACGTACATTAATCATAGTAGCAACCAAAGCTCCAACCATGAATACTCCCATTAATGTAGCAGCATTAGTGATAGCGTTCAGACGGCTTTGCATTGTTGTAACAAGCGTTACCCCTTCTTTATAGGCAATCTCAATTTGTATCCAACGGAAGTACATCACTCCAATTTGCACAATCATCCATAGAAAAGCTCCAATAGGGTTTTCGTTCACCGCCATATTTGCTGCTAAAGCTCCAAAAATCGTTGGCAACAAAGCTCCAAAAATAGAGTCTCCGATAGCTGCAAAAGGTCCCATTAAACCAACTTTAAGCCCAGATACTGTTTCTTTAGAGGCAATTCCTTCTTTCTCTTCAATAGCAAGATCGATACCTGTAATGATTGTATTCAGAAAGTTGGTAGTATTAAAGAACTGCGTGTGCGTTTTCATCATTTCTTTTAATTCTGGAGTTCCGTCTCCATATATTTTTCTCAACTGAGGCAGGATGGTATACAAATACCCCGTACCTTGCATGCGCTCGTAATTCCACCCCAGTTGAAATCCAAATAAACTTCTTCTATTAATTTGGTTAAAGTCTTTTTTTGTTAATTTGTAATTAGATTTCGTCATCTTCGATTTCTCCTTCTTCTGATCCGGAAGCGTTATAAGAGGAATTTATTGGTGCTTCTACTGACCGTTTATATTCATTAAAGGCTAAAGCAAAACCAATCAATGCTATACCCAGCATCGGCATCGCTGTAAAGTTGGCGTTAAGGCCTTCCACAACCCCAGCTACAGAACCGCCGATCCGCTGAATATTTCCGAATACAGTTGTAAGGAGTGCTGTAATGACAAAGCCTAAAATCAAATAAGGTGCGTGTTTTTTCACTGGCAGATATCTTAATAAAATAGCAAAACCAACAGCAGGCAATACAGCTCCGGCTACTGATAATCCATCACCCAGCCATTTCAAATCACCGTTCAAAAATCCAACGATAGTGTTCACAAACCCGCCGCCAAAACTTAAAGCCAAAAACACTGGTAAGGCTCTGGACAATGACCAAGAGAGCGATCCCATAAGGAAATTCCTCTCAATCCCCTTGTAATCCATTTCTTCAATTTTTGCATCGACTCGATGAGCAAAAAAAGTATTTGCAAATCGTCCCAGAATATCCATTTGAATCATCAGACCCGCTACAGGAACTGCGATGGCTGCAATCGCTTGTTCAGGGTTCATTCCTAATCCAACCGAAAAAGCCGTAGCCAAGACCGTCCCTGAATTTGCGTCAATTCTGGATGAACCACCAAACGTTCCTACACCCAGAATAGTTAACTGCATACTACCACCGATTATTAAACCAGTTGTCATATCACCCATTATCAACCCAGCGATCAACCCAGCAAACACCGGCTGACTAAGCGTTGAATAAACTGTCAATTCATCTAAAATCTGATAAGCTGCATACAATGTAAGTAAAATAATTTGCCACCATGCTATTGTCATTGTTCTATTCTCCTTTTTTATCCACTAAATGTGTGGTTTTAATAACGTCATAAAGTTTTCAGCGCGATCGTTCGGAACCATCTGAGAAACCAGTTGTATCCCTTTTTCATCAAGTTTCTTAAATACTTCTATATCTTCATCCAATAGATTGATTGACCTTGTGATCGATTTTGAATGCTCTGACTGCGACATATTTCCCACGTTAATTTCTTTGATTGGTACGCCTAACTCAATCAAATGCAACAATCGATCTGGTCTTTTAGCAATGATCAGCAAACGTTGACTATCATATTTACCGGCCAGAATATTAGCGGCTGCTTTCTCAACAGACAAAATGCTTAGCTTCACTCCAGCTGGTGTTGCTAATTTCAGCCCGCTCTTCTCAATTGCATTGTCTACTATCTCATCATCCACGACCATGATCCTGCCGATGTCCAATTTGGTTGTCCATAAATTTGCAACTTGACCATGTATTAACCTTCCGTCAATTCTTACTGCTGTAATACTCATGATAATTTCCCCTTTTCCTATATTATTTTATATTTTGGCTCACTATCTAAACTAATTGTTTCCGACCAGATGCCTTCTGTTTCAAAAATGACGATCTTATTCTGACCTTTCCTGAAGAGAGCCTTCGGAACATACAACGAGAGCGTTGGCCCCACGTTCCAGAATCTGCCGATATTGAAGCCGTTCACAAGGACGATACCTTTCCCGAACAACTCCATATTGATGAAAGTATCTTTAGGATCATCGATGGTGACATCATATTTGTAGAAGGAAGGCGTATTCTCTCTCCAGCCTTTCTCAAAGTCTATGGATAGCTGATCTGTAAATTCCAGGCTGTATTGCTCCCAATCGGTAATAAAGTGTAAATCGGACATGACACCTGTTCGGATTCCTTTTTGTTGTGTGTCCGCCAGCAGCTTATGACCATAATTGACTCGTCCCATATTTTCCACTAGCACATCCAACTGATTGGTTCCCGCTTTAGGGTAGGCGTATATTTTTTCTCCGACGTCTTCTTGGTACTGTGTAGCTAGTTTATCTTCGTTGAGGAAGAATTGGATACGATCGCTACCATCTATTACACGATAAAACTCTTCATCGCTGTCTTTATTCACATAACTTCGGTACAATGTATACCCATATTGTTGACCCAACTCTTCCATTGTTTTTGGGTATTTAGACACTTTTCTCTCGGCAAGATCATCTATAACGGAAAACAAACTGACTTTTCCGGCCAACGGGATGTCCCTTATGCTCATGCTTTCCTTGACTAGCGGTTCGTATTGTTCAATTTCAGGAAACAATTGCTTCATCATTGTTCTCAAAGCGAAGTATTTTTCGGTTGGATTACCTTGCTCATTTAATGGCGCATCGTAATCATAGGAGGTTACTTGCGGAAGATCTTTGCGTCCTCTTGCAGAACAACCATTCATAAACCCGAAATTTGTTCCACCGTGAAACATATAGAGATTGACACTCCCGATCTCCAGCGCCTCTTTCACATCATCAGCTAAATTCTGTGGATCTCTTTTTATGATTGGATCATTCCAGCGATTAAACCAACCATCCCAAAACTCCATACACATCAGTGGCCATTTCTTCCCTTTTAATTCATGAAATTCTTTCAAATCCTGAAAATTTTCTTTCGAGCGAGATCCAAAATTACCTGTAGTCAGGATATCGGATTCAGTTAGTGTTCCGGCTTCTTGTGTTGCTCTCCAAGCTCCATCCGATGTAAAAATCGGAACGGTTACTCCTTGTTTTAACATCAATTCATGCAGCACCATTAAATATTCTTTATCCTCGCCATATGAACCGTATTCATTTTCGACCTGCATCATGATAACAGGACCGCCACCATCAAATTGCAGAGGTGAAATAACCTCAAACAGTTTATCATAATAGCGAGAAACTTTTTCGATAAAAAGGGTGTCACTGGAGCGTATGCGCATATTTTTGTAAGTCAATAACCACGCCGGTAATCCGCCGAATTCCCATTCTGCACAAATATAAGGGGAGGGTCTTAGAATTACAAATAGACCCAATTCTTCTGCGATTCGGACAAACCCCCTTATATCAAACTGTCCCGAAAAGTTATACTGCCCTTCTTTTGGCTCATGCACATTCCAAGGAATGTAGGTTTCCACGGTATTAAATCCAAGCGCTTTCAAATTATACAAAGAATGATACCAATCTTCGGGAAGAACCCGGAAGTAATGGATGGCTCCGGATAAAATCTTGAACGGCTCCTCATTCAGTAAAAAATCTTCCTTTATTTCAAATTTACTCATTGCTTACACCCTTTCTGAAACGTTTACAGTTAGTATATTAACATACTAAGCCGAATTCTGTAAACTATTTTTTTAGCCATTAAAAAACTGGTAATTTGCCTTTATATAAGTTAGTATATTAAGTGAAGTGTATTAAAAAAGGAGATAATCATGAGGATTCCAAAATACCAAAAAATTAAAGAAGATTTACTCAAAAAAATCAAATCCGGCGAATTCCAACACGGTGATCGCTTTTATAGTGAAGCAGAATTGGTAAAGCTCTACAATGTAAGCTCTATTACAGTTATCAGAGCGATACAAGAGCTCGCTAACGAAGGCTACCTCATCCGGATCCAAGGAAAAGGCACCTACGTCTCTCGTTCGCGTAAACGCAAACTTGTTGAATTCTCTGATATTGAAATTTATGCTGGAAAAATAGAAACAGTAGAGGTTTTGGGTATGGAAATTCAGAATGACGATGAAATGAACCAAGCGTTACAATTAAGAAAGAATGAACAGTATTATAAAATTACAAGGATAAGAAAAGTTGATGGTGATCCTTTTTTACTTCATATTTCTTATATCCCCAGCCAATTTATCAAAAAAGATATTCCGGATCTCAGCTATTACGACTCTATTTATAATCGTTTCAAGAGTGACTTT
Source organism: Trichococcus collinsii (assembly GCF_900107505.1). GTDB lineage: Bacteria > Bacillota > Bacilli > Lactobacillales > Aerococcaceae > Trichococcus > Trichococcus collinsii. The sequence continues at coordinate 159,695 of NZ_FNQH01000004.1, forward strand.
AGCATCAACCTATATGATGCGGATTCCAAAGAAACAAATGAAATTTGTTTTCCCACTGATGACAATATTGCCAAATTACTAAATATGAAACCAAACGAACCTTCAGTACGGCAAGAAAAGAAGACGATCTTAGAAGACGGAACTGTAGCTGAAATGGTAATCAGCTACAAAAAATGGAATTATTATAAGATAGAATTGTCTTCATTTAAAAATCAATATTAAGATACGTTCGATTGAGTTGTGGAATGTAAAAAAAGAGATGTCTTCGCAAAAATGCGAAGACATCTCTTTTGTTGTCGTATGAAGAGTCCCGTCAAATTCAATCAAACGATGACTCTATAATAACTAGAACTATTTCTGAAAGACATCTAAAGAAGCCACTTGATAGCTAAGGCCATTTAAGTACCTCCTAATTGAACAAATATTTTCCCCTGAAATGGTGATAGTCAGTGGCATACTTCGTCGTTAACAATCCGGCATATCCATTAATATCGGTGGAAATTATACCTATATAATTCGAATGACTTTTGTCAATTTTTTGTAAGTATTATAGGAGTTGTTTCAACATCTCAACACAATACATGAATTTCTGTTTCTGTTGCTTATTTCATGACCCTAGCCTTTCAGAACTATTTTTCGTATTTTCTGCCAACAATCTATTCAGCGCATGTGCGTCCTGTAAGAACTGTTTTTTGTCGTCATCTTTGACAAACTCCAACATAAAATAACGATCAGCTATCTCACTATTCGAAAATCTAGAAAAAACAGCTATATATGTCTCCCAGACGCTTGCTCCCTGTAACAATGGCAAACGTTCTGTATCCTCCCAATGAAAAACATGGACATGCGCTAACCACTTGATCAGTCTGGAAATACTATTCAGATGTTCACTTGCCTCTAAGCCTATTGCCACTTGCCAATAAAGAAAGATATTCTCTTGCGCAATGGCTTCCATTAATTCTTGTGCGCTTTCGGGGGTGTCTGTCAATGTCCTTCCGTGATACTCAACATAAATTTTAAGCCCAACTTTTTTTGCCATCAGACTAATTCGTTTCGCATCCTTTATAACTTCTGAACGATAAGCTACAGTTGCCTCATCAGAGCTTTTCTGCCCTGCCCAAACACGGATAGCCGGAGCTTCCAATTGAATGGCCGTCTCCAGAATTTTTTCGAATGAATGTACCTGTTGGATTTCCCCAACACGGTAATAAGATCCATAGGCGACTGATTCCAATCCTGCTTTCCTCATCAGCTCAGAAACTTGCCTTGCTCGCTCGAATTCCCCAGGGATAACGTGAATATCGCTTCCCCATTCTATTCCGCTAAGATTCCCTTCTATGGCAAGGGCTATGATTTCTTCAACAGTTAGATTTCTGAATGTAGCAGAAACTAAGCCACTTTTATGCACCCTCCCCATCCCTTCCATAATTAATATACAATCGTTGAATAGCTATATTCAAAAACCCCCACACGATAATTTAGCGGTGGGGGTTACATAAGTATTAAGGTTGTTTGCCGATGTAAGCCAAGATGCCGCCGTCTACATACAACACGTGGCCGTTCACAAAATCCGAAGCGTTGGACGCCAGGAAGATCGACGGGCCAGCCAAGTCGATTGGTTCGCCCCAGCGTTCGGCTGGTGTGCGGCCGACGATGAATTGATCGAAGGGATGGCGTTCGCCGTTTTCCTGCAGTTCGCGTAGTGGCGCTGTTTGCGGCGTCGCGATGTAGCCAGGTCCGATGCCGTTACACTGGATGTTGTATTGACCGTATTCGGAAGCGATGTTTTTCGTCAACATTTTCAGTCCGCCTTTGGCGGCTGCGTAGGCGCTGACGGTTTCGCGGCCAAGCTCACTCATCATCGAACAGATGTTGATGATTTTGCCGCTTCTTTTTTCGATCATGTCCGGAAGCACAGCTTTGGCCATGATAAACGGTGCAGTCAGGTCGATGTCGATCACTTGGCGGAAGTCCGCCACGGCCATTTCGATCATCGGTGTGCGTTTGATGATGCCGGCATTGTTTACCAGGATATCCACGGAGCCGACGTCCTCTTTAATCTGTTTGATCATCGCTTGCACGCCCGGCTCGTCGGTCACGTCGCAGACATAGCCGCGCGCTTCGATGCCGATAGCTTTATAATTGGCGATCCCATCGTCCACCGATTTTTGGTCCAAATTATTGAAAACGATTGTCGCACCGGCCGCAGCCAATGATTTCGCGATCTCGAAGCCGATTCCATATACCGCACCCGTGATGAGTGCCACTTTTCCGTCCAAACGGAACATATCCATATTAACGTCCATGCGTATCCCTCTTTCTTGTTTTGTTTATTTTAATTGTTCCATCGGAACCATATCCATGTCCGTGTAGGTGATGTTTTCGCCGCACATCGACCAGATGAACGAGTAGTTGCTTGTGCCTACGCCGGAGTGGATGGACCAGCTTGGAGAGATCGCAGCCTGTTCATTGCCCATGACCAAGTGTTTTGTTTCATCCGGTTTGCCCATCATGTGGAAAATGCGCGTGTCTTTTTCCATATCGAAATAAACGTAGGCTTCCATCCGGCGTTCGTGCGTGTGTGTCGGCATCGTGTTCCAAGCGCTGCCCGGCTCCAAAATCGTGTAGCCCATCTGCAGTTGGCAGCTTTCGCAAACGTTCGGATGGATGTATTGGTAGATTTTGCGTTGGTTCAGCGTCAAGGGCTCGCCGGTTTCCATCGGAGTGATGGCATCGATGCTGATTTTTACGTTCGGATGTTTGTGGTGCGCCGGCACGGAGCTGATGTAGAATTTGGCCGGATTGGCTGCATCCTCGGACGTGAAGACGACTTGGCGTGTTTCTTTGCCGATGTAGTAACCGTCTTGTTTTTTCATCCCTTCTTTTTTGCCGTCGATCTCGATATGGCCCGGTCCGCCGATGTTGATGACACCCATCTCACGGCGCTCCAAGAAGTAGTCAACACCCAACTCTTTGTCCAGGACGATCTCCAATGCTTTATCTGTTGGAGTGACGCCGCCGAAGATCATGCGGTCATTGTGGGTGTACGTCAGGCTGATTGCGCCCGGTACAAAAACATTCTCGACCAGAAATTCCTTGCGCAGTTGTTCTGTTGAGTAATGACGGATATCCTCCGGACTGTGTGTATAACGTGTTTCCATGTTTTGCATGTGATGATCCCCTTTGTTTTGTATTTCTTGTTGTTTTATATAATCTTGCAGACTTTCCTTTGACCTTTACTTCCCTTTGATCTCCGCAAACTTATCCGCGTACTGCCTTGCCACTTCGGTCACCTTAGCGAAATCACCGGTCACAGCGGGTGCCAGCAGGTTGCCGCCGACGCCAACCGCGATGACGCCGGCATCGAACCATTCCTGCATGTTCGCAAGGCTGACGCCGCCTGTCGGCATCAAGTTCAGGTGCGGCATCGGCGCTTTGAAGCTCGACACGATGCTCGGACCGTAGGCACTGCCCGGGAACAGTTTAACGATGTCGGAGCCGCTCTTCAGCGCTTCTTTCATTTCCGTGATCGTCATGCAGCCCGGCAAATAAGGAATTTGGTACAAATTACATAACTCAGCCGTCTCTTTATCGAAGTTCGGGCTGACGATGAACTCGGCACCGGCCAGTATCGCTAGACGGGCAGTGATGGCATCCAATACCGTTCCCGCTCCAACCACGACTTCCGGTTGATCCTTGTAACATGTCGCCAATTCGCGGATGACTTCATCCGCATTCGGGACAGTGAATGTCAGTTCGATGCCGTTCAGACCGCCCGCGACGATCGCGTGGCTAGATTTCAATGCTTCTTCTTTCGTGGTGCCGCGGACAACTGCCACGACCCCCGTTTTCTCCAAACGATTCAAAATAGATACGCGTTTCATCCGATTCCCACTTTCTTAACTCGTTAGCATACTGTTTAACCTTGAGATACTTCAAATTTAAACATTCTTCCCATATACTTCTAATTCAGTCAATGCAGGAAAAGGCGAATCGTCGCTGGCTTTGATAAGTTCTCCAATTTCGATCCATTCTACTTTGCGTGGCTGAATATCAAAGTATTGTGGGGTCCCGCTTTTTCCAAAGTGAACTACCTCATTTGATCCATCGGAATATCGGAAGGTCGCCTTTTCCCAATAGGAATCATGCGGAAAATCGGCTCGCAGTACAACTCCGATGCGATCGATTTCAACCATTCTTCCAAAGGTTACACGCATGCTTGCATCCGCTTGCTGGTTGATTCCCCAGGATTGATAGGGATACGCGCCATGACTGTTCGTTGCGATTATGCCATCAATGGCATTTCTGGCCGCAAACACTGACTCATTCCGTGTTTCGACATTGGCTGTAGCATGCGGATACGCGCTACTTTCTCCATGATCAGCCGGATTCAGGGCTAAATTTTGGTATGCGTTTATTTCCTGCTCACTTGCCAATCGGGCAGCCACGTAATGACGTTCCCCTTCGAAGGCCCGTGGAGAGAAGGCTCGTTTCGCCTCCGGATCCAATATGATTGGATATTCCCAACTTAAGCCCGGCAAATATATTTTTGCGCTCTCGATGGCATCGTCAACTTTCACTATCAGATATTGTTCCGGCCTATCAACTGTAAATACTAGTTTGTCCCCTTCAGAATAATGCATATATTTAAAATCCAAATAAACCTGGTCGGTTCCTTTAACAGCCTTAATGCACACATTTTCCTTATTTAGCCAGGATATTGTCATCTTCACCATCCAACGCCTCCTCCCTTCACTAATAAATTCTTTTGTTACCCTGATGCGTTTTTATATTCAGTCTTCCGTACAAAGGCGTTTCTTCGTAAAAATAGAGCTTATTTCCTTTAAACGTATCTTTATGAGCATAGAAAATATGAACTTTTTCATTATCCTTTACACCCTTGATTTCGAAACCATGCATATAATCTTTTTTCACCTCAGCCGGTACTCCATCTTGTTTAACAGTGACTTCCTGAAGATGTACCTGTTCCTTCGAAAGAATGGTCGCAAATATACCGACATTTTCGAAAGACTGTTCCGCAACGACCATTTTGTTGGATTGCAGCTGATTATATTGCGGTGAATAAAGACTGCCTTTCACCTTGATATGATCAGCTTGAAGCTGCTGCATGAATACATTCGATCCAGCTGAAAAAAGATTCAACGACTCGCCCTCCTCTGTCACCTCTACAGAAGGGTGCAGTTGGAACGAGCGAGAAGCCATATGCACACCTGGCGCATCAACGATATCAAGGATCACAACATAAAACGACTCTTTAAAAAACAACACAATCCTTCTGAAGCAAGCATTTGTGTGTTCGGATGTTTTCCCAGCATAAACAACTTCAGATACTTGAACTTCATCATCTTCATAGACCGATTGTGCAACGGGATTCCCTGCTCGCTCATATTCCCAGGAACCCTTCGGAACGGTAGTTGGATGTCCATCCAGAATGATCACATTATGGGCGTATTCCGACTTCAAATAATTTCTTAGGGGAGATTCCATGTAAGTCCCCCTCCCCGGGTCGACTATGACAGGTGTTCCCCCTAATGAAAAAGAAAAATTACCTAAGCACGCATGCCCGTGCCCGCTACCATGTTTTCCATTATGAAGGCTATAGAATACGTCTTTCTCAGGATTTTTATAGATAATGTTGCCGCTCGCTTCTCCTGAATAGAGAGGTTTTTTCTCCGAGTCCACCTGATTATGTTTGAATTTCATCCCTACATAAAGCAAATATTCATCCGTACGAACAGCTTCATCCGTAGAAAAGACCGCATTCAAGCAATCCCTTTCAATCCGGATATCAACAGGATCACTATCATGCAACGCCAGCAGCTTACCTGACAAGTCCTCCAAATAATAACTTGCTTGAACGCCATTCAAAAGTCTTTCACGAATAGAAAAGGGTGTTTCACGCTCGAGATAATCATAATGCATCATTATCGTGGCGCTACTCATCAATACTTCAAATTGATACAGGGGGCTTTGTTCCCAATGATAGCCATCTCGGTAAAATTGAATACGCAATTGTTGTTCAAATTGATTCCAAGCCCATCCACGTTCTTCTTTTTTTAATGTATCTGGATATAGTAGATCTACGGCCAATATTCCAGTCACTCCGAGTACTCCCCAATTGCTAAGAAGATATTTTTTCTTGTAGTTGGCGAAAATATCCTTAACCTGTAATTCCAAAGAATATTTAATCCGTTGCTCTTCTGCTTCAGATAACGGTGCCAGATGTTGAAAAAGTAGAAGCGATGTCACCCAGTTTCTGCAACGGATTCCCGTGTCGATTATCCGCCATGCCGTCTGATTTGTTTCGTTCTTGACACCTACTTTTTCAATCCAGTCAAATGCAAGTTCTTTCCATTTTTGAATATACTTCTCTTCTTTGGTCAACAAAAATGCTTGGCTGAGTTCCACCATAAAGCCTTGTCTGTTCAGCATAAAGACCCACTCGTCATCTCCATTTGGCGTGAACACCCAATCTATATCCTTAAAATAGTGGGGAATATAACAACACTCCATGTCCAACGGGTCATCAAACAAAAAGATGTTCTGACAGATTAAATTCGCCTTGTAGATGATATGTTTCGCACGCCGTGTATCTTTTACATAAGTAAGCCATTCCTGTTCACAAAAAAGATTTTCATACATTTGAAACGTATGCTTATCAACCACTTTCTCCCCCCTATCCTTGAATCCGTTCTTTATCAATACCAATAATGGCCTGCGGAATCACTTGTATGATGACCTTATCCGCAATCTCAACGCTGTACTTTTCACTATTCATTTGTGTAATTCTGCCGAAAATACCAGAAGAGAGTAAAACAAAATCACCTATCTTCAGCTTATTTCGAAACTGAAGATAGGATTCTTTGTCATTTTTGCGATTACGGTATCGAAGGAACGGCTGGATTATAAAGCTTAGTAAAAAAGTAATGCCTACCAAAACCCAAATCCAATATTCCCTCATCGTTTACTAGACCATTCCACTCTGCATAGACATTATCATGCCTCGGCTTTGTTCGATAGCCTCTTGAATGGCTGCTGCCGCTTCTTCATCTTTTATTTCGGAATAAAGGAATTTCATTGTCAATTCGACAACTAAGCCCAAGTTGATCCCAGAAATGACGTATTGATTTTCGGAGAATTTATTTTCCAACATGACACGAGCTGAAATTTGATGGGGAGCCCCGCCAGTCAAGTCAGCAAAAATAATGACTTGTTCATTATCTTTCAGAAGTGCAGTAACATCCTGTTCCAATACTTCGTGTGTTCTTTCGTCGTTCAGATTGTATGCGACAACGTTCTCATTTTCTCCAATTAATAGGCTGAGCGCGGATAAAACGCCCTCAGGAAAGTTCCCATGTCCAACTATTGCAATTTTATACATTCTTCTACTCCAATCCTTACCCTAAAATTCCTAATGCAGATAATGCAACTCCGACAACCATCAATAAACCGATCAATTTATAAGTGGTCCAATTATATTTCTTGATCAAGATATAAACGACCACTGTCACTAAAACAGAGCCTAATTTTGGTATGATTTTATCCAGTATCGTTTGTAAAGCTACGATTTGTTCCTCACCGGATGCCAACGTTGTGGCATATTGTAATTTCATGTTCACCTTTACGAAATTCACAGCCAATCCAGAGATAACCGTAACCCCGACAATAGTGGCTGCTCTTGATATTTTAGAAATTTGTTGGCTTAACGTGTCAATGATGCTTGTCCCCAACTTATAACCTAATAGTCCCATTGTCAGCTTAATGGATAACATGCTTCCGATCATAGCAATCAAGAATATGATTGGTGCCGCAACAATTCCATCCAAGGCCATACCTGCACAAATAGTGGAGATGAGGGGTGCCAAACCGAATTGGGCAATGGAGTCACCAATACCAGAAAGAGGTCCCATCAAAGCAAGTTTGATACTTCTAGCATCTTCCACATCTTCGCCGTGATCCAACATCGCTAATTGCAAACTAGAGATAAAAGGAACCGTCTGAGGATTCGTGTTGAAAAATTCGATATTTCCATCGACAGCCTCTTTTAATTTTTGCGGTTCATCTTTATATATTTTTTCCAAAGCTGGGAAAATGCTGTAGGCATAACTAGTCCCTTGGTAACTGGTATAGTTGAAACCATTTTGCATAAAATAGGAGCGTAATGACGTTTTAATATAATCCTTTTTTGTTAATACCGGCTGTTTAGATCCCATTTTCAAAGTCCTCCCCTGTCGTCGCTACTACTGCACTGTTTGAAACATCATTTTGTTTGTTATACATGTCAATCAAAGCGAAGATAGCACCGATGATTGCCACGCCCATAACAGGCAGTTCTAAATAAGCGATACAAACGTAACCCAATAAAAGATAGGCTGCGTAGTCTTTTTTGAACATAACGGTCATGATCATCGCAAACCCGATAGCCGGCAATAAGCCTCCTGCAACTGTCAAGCCAGTGACTAACCATTGTGGGAACGCTTCAACAAAAGCTTGCAAACTGGACATACTTACTGCAGATACGAACCCGATGAAAAATCCTACGACTAAAAACGTTAAAAAGGTGGAGTTGGAAAGAAATTTGAACTTCTTATAGTCTTCTTTTTCGATAGCCTTTTTAATCGTTGCGCTTGTACCTGCCATCGCTGTATACGTTGCGGTAACAACTATCTGGAATAAAACGGCAAACGGATATGACAACGCCAAAGCAGATTCTACCGTCATCCCGCTATTTTTCAAAGTGATGGCCATGATTGTTCCGACAATACCAGGTCCCATCGGGTTCGGAGGAACTGTACCACCCGCACCAACACCAAATCCCATAAACGCTAATTCACCAATAGCGCCCATCATCAACGCTGTCGGCAGATCACCCAAAATCAATCCCATAAAGAAAGATAATACGATAACCCGATTTGTATAAAGACCCATCAATTGCCCTGCAAAACAAAATGCCGTGACTAAACCAATCAATAATGCTTGTCCCATGGATATGTCCATACTATTATTTCCTCCTCAAACTTAGTTCCTACAGAAAGTTATTTAAAGTAGCTGCTGTTTTCTCTCCATCATTTGACATTGGAGAAGTGCGTGTATTGAACGTAATGTGATGTTTATCGCGTAAAGTTCTTAAAGATTCTTTATCCTTTTCACCCAAATAAATGAATTGTGAGACCTTTTGTTTCCCTTGATCGGAATGTATATTTCCAATGTTGATTTCTTTAATCGGAAACCCACCTTCTACTAGTCTCAAGGCATCTTCCGGACTTTTCACAACCACAAATATTGTTTGTTGAGGGCTGGCTTTAAAAATCACTTCATTTGTTTTATCGATTGAAAAGAATCGCATGCCTATATCCTTAGAAACTACTGTTTTCATTAACGTTTGTTGAATGGGATTTGTTGCAGCTTCATCATTTGCGACAATCACGAGGTTAACTCCTAGAGAATTTAACCATAATTGACCCTGCCCATGAATAAGTCGTTCATCAATCCGAAGCATCTTAACATTTGGTTGATTCATTATTTTTCCTCCTATTTTTTACCAGTACATTTCCCAGTCTTTGTAATAGCGAATAAGTGCTTCTAAGTAATAATAGTCACCCCAGTTATTCCCCTCGTCCACACCTTTGCCCGAATGCCATGAATAGACTCCGTGATTGATCAAGGCGGTTGCGTTATTACTCAAATCATCTGTATAGCGTGCGATAAGTTCTTTTAAAATAGCGTGTGCGCTATATCTGTACACTTCTTTATATTGGTGTGTTGCCGGTAGATATTTATCCATCAAATTCATGCCACACACAGCAATTGCAGCTGCAGAGCTGTCCCGTGACTGATTGTCTTCTTTACCAAATATTAAATCCCAATAGCAGACAAAGTCTTCTGGCAGACGATTCAAAAAATAATTGGTAACGGCTTCAAATTGAGGGATAGCGGTTTCATTTGGAAGATAGGAATAATTCAATGCGATTCCATAAATCAACCATGCCTGGCCACGTGCCCAAGAAGAACTATCGCTATATCCCTGACGTGTTTTTCCATATAATGGATTACCTGTCGCTGGATCGAAATAGAATGTATGGAATGCTGACGCATCTTCACGAATAGCATTCTTTATCGTTGTTTGATAATGATTATGAGCTATTTCTCGATAATGATCTTTTCCGGTTATATCCGCCGCCCAATAAAGCAGTGGAATATTCAATAAACAATCCACAATCAGACGGTAGTTATCTTCTGCCCCTAGTTCTCCCCAAGCTTGAATAAATTCACCATTCTCTTGGTAGCGGCTGATTAGTTTATCAGCCGCTAGAATAGCCGCTTGTTTCGCAGCCTCATTTCCAGTCAATTTATAGGCTGCAACACATGAAGGTGTGTACAAAAAACCTAAGTCATGATGATCGACTTCAATATTATTGTTTATGCGATGGTAGAATGACTCGACATGCTTTTCTGAAAGTTCTTTGTACTTTTTATCGCCGGTATATTCGTATGCCAACCACAACTGACCTGTCCAAAAACCATTCGTCCACTCAATATTTCCAATTGTTTCATAACTGTTGTTTTTTGTAGCTGGTGCAGGGAAGCGTTCTCCAAATTGCGTTATGTTCTGATCAATTTTCTTGATTGCTTTCTCGATAGCTTCCTCTACAACTTGCTTTGATAACAAGCCTTCTTTGAAGTAACGTTCACTGCTGATCAATTTCTCGATAGCTAATTCTTTACTTTCCAATTCCTCGCAGTTCATATTTTCTCGATTTCCTCCTCCATATTTGTTACTCAATATCATGCAGCGGTACGTCGGACATAATTTGTAAAGCATAGTAATCCGGATGAATATAGGTTTTCGAATATTCAAACGGCGTATTATCTGGATGATAGCTTACTCTTTCATTCAAGAAGACGGGTACATTCTGATCAATTTCCAATTGTTCCGCAACCATTTCATTTATTGGGAATGCAATGGATACCCGCGCTTTCATCGGGAGTCCAAATAAATTGATATTTGTCGCAGCCTTCAAGAAATCCGAAAGAGAAGATGACGCTTTTATTTTTGTTTCCTCGATTGCCGGCAAACGTTTTTTTGCAATATAACTATTTTGAAAAGTCCATGGTGTGCCACCCACCAAACCTACTCTGCAAAAATGAATGATCGGATCATTTGGTTCAATCTTCAACTGTTCAGCAATTTGGGCATCTACGATTTCTTTGACGAACACCCATTTTTTCGTTTCTTCGATTTTTCCGCCAATGGTAGATGCTTTCAATTTTTGATGCATTGGTAGTTCTTCATCGACATAGACTTTTTTATGTTTGTAGCTTTTTCTGACGAAAGTGCCTTCCCCTTGTTTTCTGATCAGATATCCTTCTGCTACTAGGTTTTGCAAAGCTTTCACAGCAGTCGTACTGCTTACGTTGTATTTCTTTTTGATTTCGTCTTCTGAATAAATGCGGTCTCCAGGGCTCAAAGTCCCATCTTCAATCATGCGCTTAATGTCGCCCTCAATTATCTCGTATTTGTATTTCATGTGGATGCATCCTCCGTTTCCTAACTTAACGTGTTAACCCGTTAATGTCATAATATATCTTTGAGGATCATTTTGCAAGTATTTTCGTTAATTATTCGAATTTTTTAAAGCGGGAAAAGGTGGCTTAATTTTCCCGCTAAATCAACACTTTTCATGGTCAAAAATAGGACCAAGCATCTAAAGTCATCTATTCAGTTCCTTCTGAACTTCTGACCGCCCTAAAAACCTGTCTCATTTTCATTTCTGGATCCACCTACTTATTTGCATTGTTGGATTCATTATTATTCAGAGTCTTTTCAGACTTTTCAGACTTCTCAGCTTTACTCTTTTTTCCTTTTGAGATTATCAGTTCAGTGGATTTACCAGCTGAGCCACTTGGATCAATCTGTATTTCCAAACGATTTCCCGTAGTTTTCACAACTACATTTTCCGGCTTGTTAAGAACTTGCAATTTTTTACCGTCTAGTCGCAGATTAATACCAGTATTATTCAACATACTTGGATCGGATACAGAAATTTTGATTGTTTCTTCGGTCTCCTCCATAGTTAAAGAGGCTGCTTGAAACAGCGTTACCGCACCAATTGTAGTTGGGATATTTTCCCATAAATTGATTCCGGTCGCACCCGTTTCCGCATCGTGCACCGCTTGTACGACTCCGTCATTCTTAATGATCGAAACACTATCGGCTTCTACAGCTTTTACTAGTTCTTCCTCTGTAGCGTTCGGATATAAAATATAGCTGTATGTATCCCCATTTGAGTTTTTGCCATGGTCCAACCACATCGTAAAGAAGTCATTTGAAACAACCGCTGCGCTTTGAGTGTAGTTGATATTTTTCCAACTTCCGCTCCTGTTTTCTAATAGGTAATGCACTTCTTGATTGTCAGGGAATACATACCCGATGGATTGTGTTGCTTCGGGAGCCTGCAACAACAGCCAATTCGGATTGGATACAACAGCCGCCTGACCTTTTTCAGTGTTTAACAGCTCGCCATCGCCTAGAACTGCATAATTTTCTTCCGCAATCAGTTTTCGATTTTCAATAATGGTTTCAGCGTTCACACCGGAACTATTTTGAATATCGGCACCCAATGCCACAATTTTATTGCCGAAAATAAACCACGACTTTCTTGCCGACAGATCTCTCGTCCAGTTTTCAAAATCCATCGCGACTGTCCCAAACCGGTTATCTATAACCGAGGCTCCAACAAACGCTTTCGTAGAAACGGTTTCCCCACTCCCATCAACCCTTGGTGAGGTCAGCACTGTTGTTCCAGGCAGTCTGTAGGGGTTTATAGTTGCCCAATAGTCTCCGCTGAATTGCCCAAGATCCCCGTTGTATAGATAAGTCATTCCATCCCCGGTGAACCAACCTTGCCTGTTCTCGTTATTCATGTCTTCATAATTTTGCGTTCTTGTGGAATGCATACTTATTCCAAATGCAAAGTCTTTATTTGGATTACGGTATACAACACGATCCATATTGGCAAAGTTTTTAAACAATTGTGACTGCTCCGCACCGAAGATTGTTTCATCTGATAACAACTCTGATGCTAATGCCATATCCCGGTAATTCCCCACACTCGCAATGTAGTCAAAATAAGTGTCACTTATTAACCAACTCTTGGCCAATTCTTTAAAAGTCGTTGCTATCTCTTCGGGGGCAAACTCGGAAAAACGAATAACAGCCCTTATGACTTCCATAGATGCCGCATGATCCTGCAAATTTTGTCTGGAAATAGCACGTCCTCGTACCATATCCATCAAAGACCCTTTGTAAAGAACGGGGGAAAAACTATTATCGATCCAACTATACACATTTGTCAGATTCGGATCGTCTATTTGATAATCAGTATTCTGCACCACAGTAAGCAATTGAGACAAACCATCAATCAATACGTTTCCATATGAACCCGTATATGGGATATTCGTATGTTGAATAAAGGAGCCGTCCGAATAGAACCCCTCTCCGCTTTCCACATTACTGAACACTTTGCTCAAGGCACCTTTTGCCTCCATTATCGCTTGGGAATCTTCGCGTAAAATTCCTTGTATCAACTTGACCTTGCTGATATCAATTTGGTTCGCACCGGTCGCTTCTTGTTTCTTTGATCCCAAAGTTGCCATCATACTATTCACATCCGGGACAAATATATTGATAGGTTCAGTATATTTCATGATCTGTTCTTTTGTCAGGATAGGATGGAATACTGTCAGAATATCGTTGATGGCACGAGGCGTTCCGATTTCATAGTCCCACCAGTTCCCGGTGATGGTTTTTGTTTCGTTGTATTTATTTGCATATAACCATTCCATGGCGGAAAGCACGTCACGAATCAATGCCTCATTATGAAATAACGTGGATGCCGGTGTAACCGCAGCTTCAGCAAGTTTGTATATTTTCCTGTAGCTGCTTGTGATGGTTGCCGAGGTCCCCGATGCTTCAGAATCCCAAAGATAAACGCGATCGTTACTCTTATACATCGTATCCCATAGTTCTTGTGCGGCCGCGTCTTTCTTTACCTGCATGGCATTCATGTTGCTATCATCAGCATCATAGTATTCTTCTCCAGAAATAAGATTTTCCCAGCGAATGCGTAACGTATCAAAGTCGGTCCACTCTGCAGCAGTGACCTCTACCGCAATTGCTCCTGCCGCTTTTCCTTCTGCATCCAAAATAGAAACGGTTGCAGTTCCAGGTTTAATTGCCTGTAGCACACCATTTTTTACAACTAGGACCTCTTCATCCGACGAAACAGTCGTAAAGCCGGAAGGCAATGTTGTTTCGAACGGTAATAAGACCTGCCCTTGCACCATTTGAACCGTATCCGAAAAATTCGGTAGCGTAGTCCCCATCGATGAATCTGCTGTCACAACTACTGATACCGCATCTGATAAACTCCCATCTGGTGATGTAACAGATATCGTAGCGCTACCCTCTCCTATACCCGTAATAACACCATTTTGAACATTCACTACGCCATTATTCGTTGATTGCCAGTTCAGTGACTCTACAGCAAAATCTGCCGGCTCCACTTGCACTTCAAGCATTTTTGATTCGCCTAAAGTTAACTGAATATCTTCTTGCTCAAGCTTTAGCATCTCGACAACCGGAATTTTTTCTAAAGAAACTGCGTCAAACCAGGCTTTCCCTATTCCAGATTCAAAAAATAATTGAATTCTGATGGAGTCGATATCTATACCTGTCGTTATTTTCTGATGAACTTCAGTCCAATTGTTTGTTCCAGTATAGCGATCCGAATATTCCAAAGATTTCTGAACACCATTCGCATAATATAATATGCGCAGCCTAACACCTTGTGAGCTGACCACATTGTCTGTTTTTATAAACGCCGACAAATCGTAAGTTGATGACGGATCCACTGTAATATCTTGGGAAACCGCAACCCTAGCGGTATCCGTCGCATAAATGTACAGCGATTTTTCTCCATCATACGCCTGCGTGTCATCTACAGTGATAATCGGTTCTCCTGTCGGAACCCAAACATCATTCCAAGCTTCAGCTTTATTTCCTGTCCACTTCCCATCCGAAGCTATCACTTGCTCAAAACTACCATTCACTACTGCATTTTCACTCGCTAAAACAGTATCTGCAGATAGTATTAATAAGCCACACAACAATACAGGTACATTCCTACTCACTCGCTTCATTCCACTCCTCCTAATCCTTAGCTCAAAACGCCTTAAATACGCACGCCACCAAAAAATAGCAATTATTACAATAAAAACCGCACTGAATGCAACCCCTTTCATAACAAATCTCAACAAGTTAACGTGTTAACCCGTTAACGCAATAATACTCGAATAAAAGAACTTAAGCAACTTATTTTTATCCATTACCACCGTTATGGTTTCTGCACGCTGTGACTTCATACTCGGAATACAAAAAACAAGCCCAGCCTCTCGTAATTGAGGTTGCGCTTGTTTTTTAGCGGGATTGGAGTCGTTACAGAATACCTGAAATCCCCTTTTTTTTCATTTATAAGTCGGCAGATAGTCGCCATGGGCAGCGATCAATTCGTCCACCATTGCTTTTATTTCTGAAATGGACAGTTCTGAACTCGCATGAGGATCCAACAATGCCGCTTGATAGATTTTATCCTTCTCAAGCGTCATTGCGGCCTCAACCGTCAACTCCTGGACATTGATGTTTGTTCGATTCAATGCAGCCAGTTGCGTAGGAAGGTTGCCAACATAGGTAGGTTGAACGCCATTTTTGTCCACCAAACACGGAACTTCCACACAGCAATCTTGAGGCAGGTTCGTGATCAGGCCTTTATTGAGAACATTTCCAGCAATCACAGTCGGATTCCCTGTTGTGATCGCATCCATAATATAAGAGGCATATTCGCGGCTTCTTGTGTGTTCCAGCGAACCGTTATTGACGATCTCTTCCCTTTGAAGTTCCCAGCCTTCGATTTGGGTAACGCATCTTCGCAAATATTCATCAATCGGGATTTGCAATTGATCAATCAGTTGCGGATAATTCTTTTTGATAAAATAAGGATGGTACTCCGCGTTATGCTCGCTGGATTCCGTGATGTAGTAGCCAAAATGTTTCATCAATTCAAAGCGCACAGAATCCTTGTGGGGATCAGCGATTGTTGAAGCCAGGCTGCGGATTTCAGGGTAGAAATCTTTTCCGTTCCGGTTGATTTCCAACAGCCAAGCCATGTGGTTAATGCCGGCGATTTTCCATTGGAATTCATCCAGATTGTATTGATCCGTTATCCCCAGATGTTCAAATAATTCTGGCACACAAACTTGAACACTGTGGCACAAGCCTACCGTCTTGATTTTCGTCGCTTTCAGCATGCCCATCGTTAAAATAGCCATCGGATTGGTGTAGTTCAATAACCAGGCATCCGGACAAACCTCTTCCATGTCTTTGGCAAATTCAAACATTACTGGAAGTGTGCGCAATCCTCTGAAAATACCGCCGATGCCGGTCGTATCCCCGATCGTCTGCTGTAATCCATATTTTTTAGGGATCTCAAAATCAATCACAGTGCTCGGTTTGTATCCACCCACTTGGATTGCATTGATGACGAAATTCGCATCTTTCAACGCTTCTTTTCTGTTGCTGAAAGATTTTATTTTAGCGCGGTTTTGATTCGAGTTTTTGTTGATAGTCTTAAGCATCAATTCGGATTCGTTTAAGCGTTTTTCATCAATATCGTATAACGCAATCTCTGCATCTTGAAGACTCGGCGTCAACATCGCGTCCCCTAAAACATTCCTTGCAAAAATCGTACTGCCTGCACCGATAAAACAAATTTTAACCATATCCATGCTCCTTTTTCCATTTGATGTCTCCAGTATAGTTTATTCTTACTGAAACAAAAGTGCATGATTTTAGTTACAGGGTACAATTTTGTAGGTCTTATTTTTCAGCCTTATATTCGGTCGGTGAACTGTGAAACCTGTTTTTGAAGGCCCTCGAAAAAGAGTGTCGGTTCTCATATCCTACCGCGCTCGAGATTTCCTCGATCGACAATTCGGTCGTTTTCAGCAGTTGGCTGGCTTTGTTCATCCGGTACAGGTTCAAATATTTTAAAGCATTCAAGCCCAATTCCTCTTTGATCACCTGGCTGAAATAGGAAGGATGCAGGTACATCGATTTCGCAATTTCTTCGATCGTCAAATCCTCGCGATAATAATTATTTTCCACGTACAACAAAAAAGCTTCGCTGTATTTCGTCCTTTGGCTGACTCGGACCTCCATTTCCACACCTTCATTATGGATTTTGAAGAACGAAAAAATGTCATAGAAGAGCGCCTGATTTACTAGTTTTTTAGAATCATCAAAGAAATCGGATTGCATAAAACTCTCGAATTTTTCCCGCAACGCTTCTTTCGTATCAACTTGCCCAATATAGTCTTTAATGCCGATGCCGTTTGTATGCAGGATTTCTTTAACTTTGTTGCCCGAAAATCCTATCCAATAGTATTCCCAGGGATTTTCCGCATCCGCTTCATAATCGACCAGTTCATTCGGTCGAATCAGAAAAAAATCCCCCGCACCCAAGTGATGCGTTGTATCGTTCACCGTATACCGCCCTTTTCCGCCGATCACAAAGTGCACGATATAGTTATCCCGTAATGAAGGCCCAAATCGATGCCTGCTCTGGCACTTCTCAAATCCCACATTAAAAAAATAAAAATCCGAGAAATAATATTCTTTAAAAAATAAATCCTTAAATGGTTTTTCATTCATGGCATATCCTCTGTTATCTGTTTATTTATCATAACCATAAAGGCCGGGCAACGCTGCTTTCCGATTGGACCGGCTTCGATGGGGTCATTCCTCAGTACCGTTATACACGTAGATTTTAGCACTAATCACAAATAAAAAAAGGGAATTAATGTTAAAATAATGAGGTGATTGTCCAACTAACATGAATTATTCACTTGAGGTGGGAAATGTGGAAACATTGATTTATAATCTTTTAGCATACATAAATAACTCTCTCGACAAAGATATTAACTACCATATAGCGAAAACATTGCTCGAAAATTTTCATAAGATTGAGGGGTTTTCATTAGAAACAGCAGCAGAGATATGTAATGTAGCTCCTTCTACAATGAATCGTTTCTGCAAAAGAATTGGTTTTAGAAATTTTTCGAACTTAAGAAATTCTGTAATTAAGAATGGGGCACCTCTTGAAAAGAACGATATTTACCTAAGTGGAGATAGGTTTATAGAGCAATTAAAGGAAAACGTAGAAATAATTGAAAATATCCCAAGGGAACAGATTGAGCGGATTGTAAAACAAATCAGCAAATCCCGTAGAGTTGTAATACTAGGTTTTGAAAAGCATCAAATCCAAGCTTTGGAGTTACAAAAAAAAATACTTCTTGCAGGGAAATTTTGTGAATGCAATACAAATATTTTTAAACAAATGGATGTTCTGGACATATTGACAGAGGAAGATATGATTATCACTATTTCTATACAGGGATACTTACTATCAGAAGAATTCCTCTTATTTGAAAAACTTAAAAGGACAAAGGGAAAGAAATTACTTATTACCTTCTCGGAGCCACATCAACATCTAGAATTATTTGATGAAATTTTACAGTGTGGAAAAATTGAAAATAGTGCTGTCAGTAGTCAAACGTTATTAAGATTGTTTGATGTATTGTTTCATTGATCCCAATAGCAACATTCTTCTTAGCCTTAAACTGGTCTCTTTTTGACCAGTTTTTTTAGCATCACTAAATTATAATAAAATTAGAAACAAAAAAAGTCGAGAGAAGGAATATAATATGACATTTCCAAAAGGTTTTTTATGGGGTGGAGCTACGGCTGCAAACCAATTAGAAGGAGCTTACAACGAGGGTGGAAAAGGCCTTTCCATTTTTGATATGGTTCAATTTGTACCAAAAGAAGAACGTGCAAATGAAATCGAAATGGATATCAGAAGCAAAAAGGAACTTGAGGATCTTTTAGCAGGAAACGTTGGAGATAACTTCCCGAAACGTCGTGGTATCGACTTCTACCACCGTTATAAAGAAGACATTGCACTGTTTGCAGAAATGGGCTTTAAAACATTCCGTATGTCCATCTCTTGGCCTCGTATTTTTCCAAATGGTGATGAGACAGAGCCAAATGAAGAAGGGCTAGCTTTCTATGACAAAGTATTCGATGAATTACTGAAATATGGAATTGAGCCACTTGTGACGTTATCACACTATGAAATTCCGCTTGCTTTAGTTCAAAAATATAATGGTTGGGCAGATCGACGCGTAGTTGAATTCTTTGTTCATTATGCAGAAACGGTATTTAATCGTTATAAAGGAAAAGTGAAATACTGGTTAACGTTCAATGAAATTAATATTTCAACGCTGTCTCCATATATCGGTAGTGGTGTTCTTATAGATGAAGTAGAAAACAAGGAACAAACGGTTTATCAAGCATTACATCATCAGTTTGTAGCCAGTGCCAGAGCGGTCAAGGCCTGTCATGAAATGATCCCTGATGCCATGATTGGTTGTATGCTGGCTCGTATGGAAGTATATCCAGAAACTTGCAGTCCAGATGATGTATTAGAAGCACTGAAAGAAGACCAAATGAACCTGTTCTTCACTGACGTCCAAGTTCGTGGATACTATCCAAGTTTCATGTTAAGTTATTTTGAAGAAAATGATATTAAGCTTGATATGCTTCCTGGCGATGAAGAAATATTACTGCAACATACAGTGGATTACTTATCCTTTAGTTACTATATGTCAATGGTTGCTAGCGGAGCACCTGGTAAGCAGAAGGAAAAAGGGAACTTCTTTAGTGGTGTGAAAAACCCTTATTTAGAGTCCTCTGATTGGGGATGGCAAATCGATCCTAAAGGATTACGTATTACCTTAAAGAAAATGTATGATCGCTACCAAGTACCGTTGTTTATCGTGGAAAATGGACTTGGAGCCTATGATAAAGTAGAGGAAGACGGCTCAATCAACGACGATTATCGTATTGATTATATGCGTGCACATATTGAGCAAATGAACGAAGCGATCAAAGAAGGTGTGGATCTTATTGGGTACACAAGCTGGGGTTGTATCGATTTAATTAGTGCAAGCACCTCTGAAATGTCTAAACGTTACGGTTTCATCTACGTTGATCAAGACGATTATGGCAATGGTACTTTAGAGAGAAGCAAGAAAAAATCATTTGATTGGTATAAGCAGGTAATTACTACAAATGGAGAAGAACTATAGATAGAACTTAAAGGGGGTGTCTCAAAAATGAGGCAGCCCCTTTGCTTATAGATACACTAGCACCTTATGTTATTCAATAAAAGTAAGTAGTGCCCTTAGGAACGGTCCTTCAATAGGTTCATGGCCAGCGTGTCCCCTGTCTGGATTTCCTGAAGAAGTTGATGAATTCGCTTTTCTGAAAGGACACACCTATGGAACAAACCTCCGTAGCAAGATAAAAAAATAGGCGCGAAATTACCCAACTCAGGTAAGTTCGCGCCTATCTTTATTATTCAGTTGGGTTTTGTCCAGTCTCTATCTGTGTATTCTCTTAAGCGTCACCATCCGAATTGAATTTCACAATCTCTTCTCCTTCGGCATCCAATTCTGGGTCCGGATGTTTGGATTTTGGTATTTGATAGTCCCTTTCAGATTCTGCTTCTCCGGAAACTGGATCTGGATGGGAATGGGCAGCATTTGCTGCGGCCACTTCATTTTCGTGTAATTCTTTTTCAAATTCAGAATTCTTATCCATTACTGTTCCTCCTTCTGATTCACAACGTATAAACGAATTAAAAACGCTTACATTATACTCCACTCATTCTATAACAAGCAAAACAAAATAACAAATGATACGCACAGGCCCAATATCAGAAATCACTATTAGTTTCGGGATTGAAATGGACTCCTGCCTTTTTTAAACTGAATTTTTAGTAAACATTGCTCATTTTAATGTACCGATTCATCTGATCCAGGAGTATTGATCCTTTCTTTTTCATGACATTACCTCTTCCTCAAATTAGAATTTATCTTCAATCCGATAGAAGACTCCCGCCTCAAGGAATGATAGGGCATCGCCCACTGAGTAGGCGGGAGATGAATATCGGTAGGCGTCAGCCTATTTGTTTGTCGAAAAATCTTTTCGCTTCCTACACCTTCACATTTGGAATCGAACTCACGTTCGCGTATAATGGGTGATAGAAGGAGGTGAGCAACATGATCATCCACAAAGCATACAAGTTCCGACTCTGCCCCACGAAGGAGCAACAGATCTTGATTGGGAAGACCATTGGCTGCTCCCGTTTCGTGTTCAACCATTTTCTGTCCAAATGGAACCAATGTTATGAGGATACAGGCAAAGGGCTAAGTTATGGCACCTGTTCAGCCAGCCTGACTGCGCTTAAAAAGGAAACAGACACGCTGTGGCTGCAGGAAGTGGACAGCATCGCGCTGCAGTCATCCTTGCGGAATCTCAGCGATTCCTTCGATCGCTTTTTCAAAAAGCAGAACAGCGCGCCGCGCTTCAATAGCAAACGGAATCCCATTCAGTCCTACACCACCAAACTGACCAATGGGAACATCGCCGTCGTGGGAAACAAACTGAAACTGCCCAAATTGGGGCTGGTCCCGTTTGCCAAGTCTAAGGAATTGGACGGAAGGATCCTGAACGCCACCATAAGGCGGAATCCATCGGGCAAGTACTTCATCTCCATTTTGGTCGAAACCGAGGTTCAGGAGCTGCCCAAGACGGGTTCCGTTTGCGGTATCGATGTCGGCTTGAAGGATTTTGCCGTCCTTTCCGATGAAACCGTCTACAAGAACTTGCGACCTTTCCGCAAACTCGAGCGGAACCTTGCCAATGAGCAAAAAGTGCTTTCCAGACGGCGGGAGCAAGCCAAAAAGGATCGGCGCAAACTGTCCGAATCGAAAAACTACCAGAAGCAACGCGCCAGGGTCGCCGGAATCCACGAGCAAATCAGCAATGCCAGAACCGATTATCTGCAGAAAATATCGACCGAGATCGTCAAAAACCACGACATCATCGGCATCGAGGATCTGCTGGTTTCCAACCTGGTCAAGAATCATAAGCTGGCAAAAGCCATCAGCGACTCCAGTTGGTCCCAGTTCCGGACCATGCTGGAATACAAAGCGTGCTGGTACGGCAAGCAGGTTGTTGCAGTGGCCCGGAACTTTCCATCCAGCCAACTTTGTTCCGGCTGCGGATACCAAAACAAAGACCTGAAGAATCTCGCCGTCCGTGAATGGGAGTGCCCGGAATGTCACACCCACCATGACCGGGATCTGAACGCAAGCATAAATATCAGGAATGAAGCCTTAAGGCTTCTAACCGCAGGAATCTGCGGGGATAGCCTACTCAATTAACCGGGGGATACTTCGGTGTTCGTAGGAATTCTCCACCTCTAAGCGAATGCGTAGGTGGAGGTAGTTCAAAATTATTTACTGCATCTCATTCTACAGCATTTTCCACACAATAAGCACCTCTGTCATCGCTTAACAGACTGTCCAGAAAATGGTTCATTTCTGGACACTTCTATTTTGGTATGATTTTTCTCTAAATGATCTGAAATATGTGTCCATAAACCCGTAACAAATTCTATGTCCAATTAATCAATAGTTGTGCACCTATATTATAGGCTTGAGAATCTGAATAAGGAAATTTGTTCGGAGAATCGAATTGGGACATTGGAGCCGATTTAGTTTTTAAAAATTCAAGACTTCTGGGGTTCCAGATACATGATTTTATCGAAAATAGTGTATCCTAAAATAAAAAGAAGGTTTATCACAATAAGAATGGAGTAAAATTCAATTCTTAAATTTAAAAATGAGGAGGTTATTGATAATATGAATTTATCGGAGAGTAAAGAAGTTCAAGATTTTTTAGAAGAAATCTTGGCTACCAATGAAGAAAAGTTTTCTATTTTAAAAGAATTACGAGAAATAGTCTTTACAAATTTTGAAGAAACAAATGAAAAAATCATGTATGGTGGCATTATGTTTTCGAATCAACGAGACGAAAACTGGGGCGGTATTTTTGCTTATAAAAACCATGTTTCATTTGAGTTTACAGAGGGCTTTAAATTACAAGATTCCAATAATATTTTAGATGGCGCTGGAAAGAAAAGAAGACATATTAAAATTAAATCGTTGGCAGATATTGAGGAGAAAAAAGTTGAGTCTTTTATCAAAGAAACGATAGGTTCATTTAATAATACATGACAAGATATAAATTGATTGATAATTAAGGAGGTCTATTTGATGAATAGAATGAATATAGTTAGTTTAGGTGTAAAAGATATGGCGAAATCCATTCAGTTTTATAGGGATGAGCTTGGATTTAAAACAGATGAAAAAGAAAATAATCCAAATATCATATTTTTTGATACTTCTGGAACAAAATTGTCGTTATATCCAATCGATTTATTAGCAAAAGATATCAATGAAAAGAATACACCTAAGAGAACAATTGGTTTCAGTGGTTTTACCCTTGCGTATAATGCAAAAAGTAAAGACGAAGTATGTAGTGTTATTGAACTTGCAAGAAAAGCGGGTGCCAAGATAGAAAAAGAACCACAAGATGCCTTTTGGGGAGGCTATCATGCATATTTTTCTGATCCTGATGGATACTATTGGGAAGTTGCTTGGGGTCCTGATTTTACTTTTGATAAAAATAATATGTTGGAGTTTTAATCCAATATCGAGTTTGTCTTACTACTAATTTAATTGAATAAAACTCAAAGCGTTTGAGAACCTTTAAATTTTTATTAAGATAAGTGTGTCAATGAAATACAAAGATTTAAAAGAAAAAATTAAGGATGAATGAATATATCAGAAAAGAATAAAAAAAGTGACTATGTATGGCGTTTTGTTTAGTAGAAAAAAGAAATAGTACAGCAAGAGGTCCTTGCATGTATTGAAAAACAAGTTATTTGTTACAAAATTATCAGAAAAAATATTTAAGCTGTACAGAAGACGGCCTCTTATGTTTAATTCCATGACTAAGTAACTCTTATTCATAATTCTTGTTCAAATATTCTAGAATGCTATTACGTATTTCATCATGCTTTATAGGGTTATAGGCGGTTTCTTTATTGTGCCAGTTGGAACTATCGTATAGCCATACAGGCATTTTTTTCCGTTCTTCACTTTCCCATTCATAACGTGGAAAAACATGGGCATGCAGAAAATTATCAGTATTTCCTAAAATGTCATAATTAACTCTAATAGGTGTGCAACTCTGAATAATAGCATCTCCTAGAATACTCATATCGGAAAGAAACTGTTCGCGTTCTCCTAGAGATAGGACATTCAAAGAGTTAACTTCCTTTTTAGGTAATAGCACACAGTAGCCAGGTAAAAATTGAACATCTCCAAAAACAGCATAGCCACCTTATAATTCTTTTATCAGCATTGGATTAGTCCCATTTATTGCAGATAAAATTCGATTCTCATACCATTCCATGTAAATCACTCCTTTTTGACTTGGATAATTTTTAGTATAACAAATTATCTAATCGCTCAGCTTATTACCTGATGTATCTATAATTTTTCTTTTATTACGCGTCAAAGTGCTTTTGCTGATGCCAGTCATTTTTTCTACCTCTTTAAAAGTAATAAGAAATACTGAGTAGACGTTATAAAGAAACGAACTCTTTATAAGGATTTCAAGAACATATTCCAGTTTTAATGGCTTTGTCAGTGACGGTTCAAAAATATTATTTTTTAGCAATTTTAAATACAAGATAGGTAAGCAGACAGGATAATATAAATTCCAATAGAAAAATCAAAAGATATAGCAAAATAACGCTAGAATCCTCTGTGGTAGGAAGAGGTATCCTATTACCAAATAAAATTGAAACTGCTTCATTAATGACGAACCAAAATATGAGAGTCAAACTAATTTTTACAAATGCTCGCAAAGCTTCTCTCAAAATACAGCACTCCCTTTTCAGCGATATATCCTAGGTATTTGTCTTACATTTCTTCAAGTAACTCATGTATAATTCCATATGCTTAGATTACACTCTGTGACTCAATATTCATTTGCATTGTTCTCTTATTTCTTGTCAAAGTACTTTTACTAATTCCGGTCATCTTCTCTACTTCTTTATAAGAGTGCGCCTCGAGAAGCTGCATAGCCAGATTGATTTGTTGATGATTGAATTTTTTTGGTCGCCCTTCCCGGAAGTCGGGTTTCAATTTAGCCAGCTCTTTCCCTTCTTGCGTACGCTCCACAATCAAATCGCGCTCAAAATCCGCAAAAGCGCTCAAAATCGTAAAAATCAATCTTCCAGTGGACGTGTTTTCGATAATTCCTAAATTCAGCACATTGATCCGAACACCCTTCTCGAATAAGAGCTTGATCGTATTCAATGCGTCTTGCGTGCTACGAGCGAAGCGATCCAACTTCGTCACAACAAGCGTATCTCCTGTGTCAATTTCCTGAAGGAGTTTTTGAAATTCGGGGCGATCACTTTTTGTTCCGGTAATTTTCTCGAAGTAGACTCGGTCGCAGCGTTCTTCCTCGAGTTGACGCAGCTGTCCTTCCAGATCCTGTTGGCGGGTACTCACCCGTGCATAGCCATATTTCATCTTTTTTTGCCCTCGCTTTTGACTATAAGTTATCACACCGTTGTATCCCTTGATTTTACTAGAGAAAGGAAGCATGGTCAATACTCTTGAGTTCTGACTATATCTAGCTACTTTATGCCCCAAGACAAAACGGTAAAATCCTGATTATGCAGATACATAATCAGGATTTTACCGTTTGTGTATAATGGACAGATTATTTTTCTCCCGCCTCAATCTGTAGAGTAACTCAGTTTATTATTTAACGAACTAGATTCGCCTTAAATTACTAATGCCTGTGGCGAGTCTTTTACTTTTTATTTTCAGACGAGGTTACCAAAGAAGCGACTTTAAGGAAAACTATTAGAAGGAGGCCAGCTAAGAAAAAGATTGTATAAAACTTACTTTCGCCATACTCAATAATGAGTCGGGAAGAAAACAAAGCAGCTATAATGCAATAAATGAATATAACGAGAAGGTATTTATTCTTTTTAAAATAATCTATAACGCCATGACTCCGTTTTTTTCGGGAGAATTTCATAATTTAACATCCTCTCAAATAAATAGTAATTTTAGTAAGGATTTACACTCCAAAAATACCAAGTGGCAGTGGATCCATAAACCCTCGTATTTTGAATAAGGGTATATGGTTCCCGAGTTTCTTTAACGGCTCCTACTGCTGTGGGATGGGTAGCCTGTCTTTTAATATAGTAAACATCACTGAAGAAGTAATCGGTGGTACTTGCAATAATTCCTGCTTCTACAGCTCTTTGCAATGCAGAACTTACAAAAGCTTGACTAAGTTTGGCATTTCCTTTAAATACAAAAGCTGCTATTGCAGTAAGGGCCGCAGTTGCAAATCCTATTTTCATATTGATTTGTCTATATGTTCCATAGTTTACCAAAGGATTATAGCCTGTAGTGGGTAGTATAGCCATGATGGAAATATTAGGAGAATTTTCTAATGTTGGTGCAAGCGCAGATTCTTCAGATTGAGAGAATCTCAGAGGCTCAATTAGAGTCACAGTTTCCTTGATAGAACCTTCTCCGTTTATTGCAGATAGGTACTCCTCCATATTATATACCTTATCATCGACAGTTACCTCACCCTTTTCAAAATTAAAAACTAAATCAAACTCCTCCCCATCTTCAGTAATACGGAATTCAACTAAATTTTCTGTGCCTATCTTCGTTACAATTTCATCACCATTTTCGAGCCTCAAATAGTTTTTCTCTTCGGAAGATGAATTATGAGATGTGAGTGTAGAAATGACACTTGTGGGTTGCTCAGAAGCAAATGCTACAGTAGGAGAAATAGCGTTAATTAATATATTACTGGCTAGTAGACTTAGAACTATTTTTTTCATTTTTAAACTTCCCTTCGCTGTTGACTTTGTTGTAAGCTTGTTACTTGATCTGTAAGCGTTACTAAAATCAAGCGTTCACTTACTGGAACGACATCTTTTTCAAGAAAACTTTAAATCCTTTGACGCACTACTGGAAAGAACGTTTAGTAGTCATAGAAAATTTTTTCCCAATCAGCATAGCAAGCTGTCTTACGCATGAGGAGG
This sequence comes from Trichococcus collinsii, assembly GCF_900107505.1. GTDB lineage: Bacteria > Bacillota > Bacilli > Lactobacillales > Aerococcaceae > Trichococcus > Trichococcus collinsii. Next base: position 186,898 of record NZ_FNQH01000004.1, read on the forward strand.
ATGGCTTGGTATAATTCTTTTTGGTCTTGATAGGTGGACTCATCTGTTCTGAAGAAACAATCGTCGCCATTAGGAAAGTAGAAAAAAGCTTGAATGGTTTCATTCAGTTCCGATCCCGGCAGGATTTCTTCACAGAAGGGATCGGAATTAAGTATCTTCGCTCCAATCACTACTATTGGTATTTCTCGGGCAATCTTTTGCAAAGACTCTCGGTACTCTTTTTGAGTCAATTTGGAGAACTGAGCGGGATAGATGAATAACGCAGAGGCATTTTTTAAGACTATTTGACGCAAGGAATCATTTATTAAATCGTGTAATCTTATGGACTTATATTGAAAGAACTCGCTTTGAATGTTCCCTCTCCTTTCGAGTGTTGCTACTTTGAGTCGGCCACTTGTTCTGGTCATTTTAGATTTTCTTCGAAAAAATAAATTCGGCAAGAAGAAAGTAAGGCCAAAAATGATAAACAGAACACGTGACATAATTTCTCCTCCTCACATCCTTTCAAATTTCAAAAACGAATACACTTAAAACTTGATGTCATCTCCTTCCTGAATAAATTTGATCGGTATATATTTTTATCTATACATCTAACTTAAGGTAAATCTGGTAAATATAAAAGCAACCAGCGGTTTACATGGCCGCACTTTATAGGCTCCCCTACCATTAGCAACTAGGAATTGCGGATAGGCAATCATTCGGTCCTAGAAAAAGAAGACTATCTACGCTATTATGAAGAAAAGTAGGATAAAAGGGGTGTAAAAGGATGTTATTAGGAGAACGATTGAAAGAAACCCGACAAAGAAAAGGTGTATCTCAAAGTACGGTTGCTGAACACCTAAATATTAGCCGTCAGTCCATCTCTAAGTGGGAAAACAACAGCAGCTATCCAGACCTGGACAATCTCGTGCGATTGAGTGAATATTACGAAGTCACTGTTGATGATCTTTTGAAAGAAAATCAAGGATTAAAAAAAAATAGAAGCAAACAATGAAAAGATTAAAGACTCCCAAAAGAAGCTAGCCTATATCCAAATGAATGGTGAGCGGGATGAAGGATTGGTACTGCTGATGCTTAATCTTCTCAGTTGTTTGATTGCTCCATTAGGTTTGATCATCACTCCGGTTGTCCTAAAAAGAAATAAAGCAACAAACACCTTTTATAAACTGGTGTTTGTTGCGGGAGTGATCAGTCTCTTGGTCAACGTATTCGGTTTGTATGCGCACTTAGGCAATCTATTCCCCTGGGGCGGACCCTCTAGCGTGGAGTATATAGGAAATCAATAGGTAATGGAGATTGAGCTACTTCCTAGTATTGCGTTCAAATAAGATGTAGTGCTTAACAACCCATATTTCCAAACCAGTTCATAACTTGCTTTTTTGTTAGATAAGAGAGCTAAACTTGTCCTCGTGAAGGAACCAGTTGTTTCAGATGTAACAGGCGCATAGGCTCTTGTCAATCGATCTCCGGAAACCGTCACATAGTAACTCGCTTCCCATTGGCCGATTTTTTTCCCGGATATTCTATAGTTTCCATTTGCAACGGAAAATAGCGAGAAGGAATTTCTAGTATTTTGTTCAGGAAAAACTTCCTCGACCACTACCAGTATTTCCTCGCCATCTTCCGTTACTCCGGAAAATTCTTGCCGACCCCCTTCATCCAGATTATAAATGAAGGTGGATTCTTCCAACTCTGCAGCATGAGCAGTATTCGGGGTAAAAACATTTAACGAGAAGCCTAATAAAACCGCCCAGACTAAAATTTTTTTCATTCTTTTTCCTCCTAAATGTTACAGATACTTACCTCTCTACCATATAAGAAACCAAAGCCTTTAGGAAGCACTTATTGGTTTCGTCGCCAGCAACTACTGGTTGCGGCTTAACATTAAGTATGTCCGTATCTGGAAACTACACAAAGTAAGCCATAAATGATGGAAAGAGCTAATATCATGGCGGCATTGTGGTCAGATTAGTGCACTGAAACCATAGTAAGGGATTCTCTTCATGTCTGCATTCCAAAAAAAAGAAGAAACGCCTAACTTTTACAATTGCTAAACCTAATAGACCACATAAATCGCATTTGACTGAGTACGCCAAGCGTGTCAGTAGCTTACAAATAACGGTGCCTCTGGTAGTGGATCCTCTTGTGTCAGGCTTCTCAAGATATTTTTTCTCCTCCTGATTTTTTAAAGTATCAATCTATCACTCTAGATTCTAGCTTACGGTTAACATTCGTGCATACCAATCCTCATTTCTTTTCATCTTTTCTCCATTACATTTATTCGACACTTATAATCCACACGTAGCATTCAATAAAACCAACAATGTACAGGTGTCTGATTTGGGTACACACTAAATCTACATTAAAATAAAAAGCACCTCTTTTCTAATAAATTGAGGCAGTAATTTTTTCGTTTATCCAGATTCATCGGTCGAAAGCTCTGATATTTCAGGAAGATTATCGGAGGATCACACCTCCGTCGCGAACTACCGAGAATACAAGATAAATATCGGAGATTCTCTACATATTCATCACCCATTCCCTTTCTCCCTTGCCAATTTTTCATCCACACGCAACTCTAAGTGTAACGGCTCTCCAACTAAAGCCGGATGCTATATCATTAGGTTACATAAAATAAGCAAACAAAAATCGGAGGGACCCAGCATGAAATTATTAGTAACGGGAGCAACCAGAAATTTCGGCACGAAAGTTGTAGAAACTCTTTTGAAGACAGCACCGGCCAACCAATTGTCAGTCAGTGTCCGCGATCCGAAGAAAGCAGAAGCATTGAGCACTCGCGGGGTGGATGTCCGCCAAGGGGACTTTGATCATCCGGAAACGTTGTATGCCGCTTTTGCAGGCATCGATCGCATCTTGCTTGTTTCTGCGGACGGAGACAACGAAACCCGGATCCGCCAACATGCCAACGCTGTAGCTACAGCAAAGCGGGCTTGAGTTGGCTTCATCGCGTACACCAGTCTGGCGAAGGCGCAGTAAAGTACCAACTTGTTCGCTCCGACGCACCAGGCTACAGAAAACGCCATCCTGAAAACCGGCATCCCCTACTCCTTCCTGCGCAACAACTGGTACTTGGAGAATGATGTTTCCAGCATCCAGGGCGTTCCGGATTTCGTAATCCCGATCCTGCTCGCTATCCAAAAGAGCATCCGCGAGGGTTCGTTGGATGTCGAGAGCGATGATTTCGAAAAATTGCTCGGCAGTGCGGCGGAATGTTGATTGAAACCATGAATAAATCCAAAGTATTCATCTTTTTGAGCTCGAATACCGTCTTAATCATAACTAACTCCAAAGTATCCATGTTTTCACGACCAAATCGCCCCACCCCACCCCAACAAAAACAAAACACAAAACACAAAAAGCCCAAAAGGCGCTCCGGCAAGAGCGCCTTTTGGGCTTTTTCACTATACATTCTTATCCTTTGACTGATCCGGAAGTCACGCCTTCCACGTAGAAGCGTTGCATGAAAATGAACAGAATCGTGATTGGGATGGCGATCAGCACGCAGCCGGCGGTGAACGCCATGAACAGCGAGTTCGCGGTTGTGCGGGTCATCATCGTGAACAGCCCGATCGCGATCGTGTAGTTCGGGATGTTGTCGCCCATGATGATTTTGGCGAAGATGAAGTCCATCCACGGTCCCATGAAAGCCAGCAAAGACGTGTACACGATGATCGGTTTGGACAAGGGTAGCGTGATTTTCGTGAAAATCTCCCACTTGTTTGCGCCGTCGATCATAGCCGATTCATCCAGCGCCATCGGGATCGTATCAAAGAAGCCTTTGGCGATGTAGAATCCCAGCGCGGAGCCTGCGGAATAGACCAGAATCAAAGCAAGCAGGCTTTCCGTCAGGTTCAGGGCTTTCAGGATGTAGTACACGGCGATCATGCTCATGAATCCGGGGAACATATTCAGGACCAGCGCAACTTTCAGGAACGGTTTCCGCATCTTGAAGCGCAGGCGCGACAGTGCGTACGCCATTGCGATCGTGATGAAAGTCGACAGGATGCAGCTGATCACGGAAACAAACAACGTGTTCAGGAACCAGCGCACAAACGGGTAGTTTCCGGTTGTGTTCTGCAGCAGAATTTTGTAGTTTTCCAAAGTGAATGATTTTGGAATGATGTAAGGAACGAACGCCCCGCCCTCTGCCCGGAAGCTGGTCAAAACGATCCATACGATAGGGAACAGCCAAACGACCGACAGTACAGCCAGGATGGCGTAGACTGCAGCCAGCGAATACCGCCGCTGCGCTTTGTATCCTGTTGTTTTCTTTGCTATTGCCATGTTTTTAGCCCTCCTTGAATGAATTCGTTCTTGTGTAAGCAAGCAGACTGAAAGCTGCGGACAGGATGAAGATCAGGATACCGATGACGGACGCCAAGTTGTAGTCCATCGTGTTGACCGTCAAGTTGTACAGCCACGTAACCAGCAAATCCGTCGAACCCGCTCCGTAGAAATCGGAATTTGAAGGGCCACCGCCTGTCAAAAGGAAAATGACGTTGAAGTTATTGATGTTGCCGATGAACTGTTGGATCAACGCTGGCATCATGACGAACAAAATTTGCGGGAAAGTGATGTTCCTGAAAATTTGCAGCTTGTTGGCGCCATCGATCCGTGCAGCCTCGATCTGGTCAGTCGGCAGGTTTTGGATAATCCCCGTCGAAACCAGCATCGTGGCAGGAATACCGATCCACATATTGACGACGATGACCGTGATTTTTGCCCAAATCGGATCCGTCAAAAACGGAATGGCCGAATCGATCAGGCCCAGGCTCAGCAGCGTTGCGTTGATGGGACCCGCGCCATTCAACAGATTGCGCATAACCAACAGCGAGATGAACTGCGGCACTGCCATCGTGATGACGAAAATTGTGCGCCAAACGCCTTTGAATTTCAGGCCTTTAGTGTTGATCAAAAGCGCGAGCAGGATGCCGAAGAAAAAGCAAGTGACTGTCGCCAGCGTAGCCCAGATCAGCGTCCAGCCCAAGACAGGGAAGAAGGTGTCTGCCATATTTCCGGAAATGACGTTACCGAAGTTCACCAAACCGACCCAAGTAAAGAGGTTTTTCGGCGGCAAGTGCGTGTGGTCATAGTTTGTGAAGGCGATCGAAATCATGTAGAGCAGTGGCAGGACCGTGAACAGCAGCACGCCCAACAACGGAATCGTCATCAAGGTGGCGTAGAAGCGTTCGTTCAGCAAGCTTCCCAGATCATCCATCGTACTCGGGATCTTTTTCCCCGCTTGCTTCAGCTCATGAATATGCCGCGCGCTTTTCAGATTGATGATGTACAAACCAACAAGGAGCACACAAATCACAATGGCAGCGATGCCGAATAATAGCAGTAACATTGAGTTGTCGCCCTCTTGCAGCACTTCAATCCCTAAGCGTTCATCAAAAACGAGCCCTTGCCCCTGAGTACCCAACGTCGCCAACATGGCCAGCGCCCGCAGTCCGTTGCGGATCAGCCAATAGAAGAAGGCGATCTGCGAAAACAGGAAAATCAAACCCTTTAAGTATTGTTTACTGGCAAGATTGGCAGCTCCCATGACAACAAAGGAAAGTTTTGTTGCGACGTCCCCTTCTTTGAACAATTCCCGAAAGGTCATCTGCTGGCTGTAACTTTTTTTCTTGAACATGGCTTCCCCACTCACTTTCATCATTTAAATAGGAGGGACGAAAGATGCGTGATCTTTCGCCCTCCCTTTTTAATTTCTTTTATTCTTTTTCTTCTTTAGGTTCTGTTACTTTGGATGTGTCTTCGACCAATTTATCGAGTTTTTCCATGTACTCAGATTCTGTGATGTTGCCTTTGTATGCATCATTGATGATGGCATCCATTGCTGGCCAGAACGAAACGATTTCCGGAACCTTAGGCATTACGACTGAATGAGTGGGTTGAGACATTTCCATGACCGCTTTTGCAACAGCGTCTTCTTGCACTTCCGCTGTTTCCTGAACGACTTTGTTAGATGGGATGACGCCCATTTCCTGGAATTCAGTCAATTGGGAAGTTTCATTGGACAGGTAGTTAGCCAAAGCCATGGATGCTAAAGGAGCATCTGTCTGTTGGTTTACGGCAAACAATTTGACGCCCAAGAAAGCTTTCATTTGAACTTCGCCGCTGCCGAAATCGACTGTCGGATAAGCCGCAACGCCCATGTTCTCGCCCAATGCTTTGACTACGTCATTTTTGGACCAAGGACCGGAAAGGAAAGCATCCGAAACGCCTGCTTCCAAGTTTGCCAAAGCTTCAGCTCCGGACTGGATCACGCCTGGATTGTTCTTTTGAGCTGCAATCCATGCAAGTACTTCAGCACCTTTTTCGTTATTGAAGTTAGTTCCGCTTGGATCTTCACCGTTTTCACCGTACAAGTAAAGCCCGTTACTCATGAACAGCGGCCCAAAGATATAGTTGGCTCCAGCTTCAGCAAAGTTTGTGCCGATTTTGCCTTTTTCAGACAATGTCGTCCAACTCTTCACATCATCTTCAGTAAGTTTCGCTTTGTTATAGTAGAGAACTTGTGATTCAACGCCGTATGGGTAGCCGTAAAGCTCATCGTTCCACGTTACGCCTTCCACAGCTGATTCCACGTTATTTGCTTTTACTTCATCTGCGTATTTTGTGTTCGGGTACAACAGACCTGCTTCTGCCATTTGACCGACCTGGTCATGCGGCATCATGAAAACATCGGCAGCCGCTTTAGGATCTTTAGAGACATCTTTTTTTGCATCTGCTGAACTTCCTGCTGCCACTTCAACGGTAACTTCAGGGAATTCTTTTTCGAAATCTGCCACGATTCCTTTGAAGACTTCGACATGATCCGTGTCCACCCACAATTTGACATCGCCTTCTACGACGACTTCTCCGGATGTGTTCTCAGCCGAGCCTGTGTCACTTGCATCAGTTGTGCCACCGCATGCGCCCAAGATTAAAGCAGATGCCCCCAAAATTAAACCGCTTCCAAAATATTTTTTCCAATTCGTCTTCACTTACTTGTCCCCCTTGAAATGAATTTCCTTTACACTCTAGATTATGCAACCGATTGCTTAGATAGTCAAGCGTTATTTCTCAAAAAAAGAAAACGGTTTATTTTTTTGATGCGTCAGATCGATTGTGAAAAGCTTGGTTATATAAGTATATCAAGGGTTTTTAACAATCAAAAATCCAAAGGAGATGATTCTCCACTCCAAAAATAAAATGCAACCGATTGCTAAAAGTTCTTGCAACCGATTATCTGATGTGCCACAATGTGGGAAAACAAAGAGTGAAAAGGAGCCGATACTACTATGAACACTTCAGCGCTTTACCATCGTCCCGAAAGCGAGTTTGCCTATCTATATGACCCAGAAACGATGCACGTCCGCCTGCGGACTGCCCGCGGAGACGTTAGAGAGATGGGGCTGCTTTACGGAGACCCTTATTTTTTGGACAAAGAGGAGTGGTTCCGCAAACCGCTTCAGATGATCAAAACACTTTCCACCGATCTATACGATTACTGGTTCGTGCAAGTGAATGCACCGTTAAAACGCTTATCCTATGCGTTTGCCTTAACAGGCCATGACGGAATTTCCGTCTTTTATGGCGATCACGGTGTTTACCCATTGGAAGAAAACTATTTGCGGATGCCGAATAATTACTTCCGGATGCCCTTCTTCCATGAAGTCGATCGCTACAAAACACCGGAATGGGTCAAAGAAACCATTTGGTATCAGATTTTCCCGGAGCGTTTCGCCAATGGGGATCCTAGCAACGATCCGGAAGGTACGCTGGCTTGGGGCTCGGAAGACCCGAACAGACAGAACTTCTTCGGCGGCGACCTGCAGGGAGTCATCGATCACCTCGATTATTTGGAGGATCTGGGAATCAACGGGATTTATTTCTGCCCGATCTTTGAAGCTTCTTCCAACCACAAGTACGACACGATCGATTACCTGAAAATCGATCCGGCTTTCGGCGATGCCGAAACCTTCAAAAAACTCGTGGACGAATGCCACAGGCGCGGCATGAAAGTCATGCTGGATGCCGTCTTCAATCATATCGGTGACTCTTCTCCGCAATGGCAAGACGTGCTTAAAAATGGGGAAGATTCGAAATATGTCGATTGGTTCCACATCAATGAGTTCCCGCCTTCCTACAAGCGCGGCGAAAATTTCGAGGATGCCTATGATATCACCTACGATGTCTTTGCCGCCAATCCGCACATGCCGAAGCTGAATACGGCCAATCCGGAAGTGCAGGATTATCTGCTGAACATCGCCCGCTATTGGATCGAAGCTTTCGACATCGACGCCTGGCGCTTGGATGTCGCGAACGAAGTCGACCACGCATTTTGGAAAAAATTCCGGATCGTCTGCGATGAAGCCAAAAAAGATTTCTACATTCTCGGCGAGATTTGGCATTCATCCCAAAACTGGCTGCAAGGCGACGAGTTCCATGCCGTCATGAACTACGCCTTCACCGATGCGATCATGGGCTATTTCGTGAAGAATGAACTATCATTGAGTAAAATGGTGTCGGAAATGAACAACCAATTGATGCTCTACCGTAATCAGACGAACCAGATGCAGTTCAACATCCTCGATTCCCATGATACGCCACGCCTGTTGACGGAAGCCAACGAGGACAAGGACATCATGAAACAAGCTATGGCGTTCACTTATATCCAACCTGGTGTACCATGCCTGTACTACGGAGATGAAATCGGCTTGACCGGCGGGATGGACCCGGATTGCCGCAAGTGCATGGTCTGGGAAGAAGACAAGCAGGACCGTGATCTGCACCAATTCGTGAAGACGCTGAACGGCATCCGCAAAGAGCAACAAAAAGTCCTTTCGGAAGGCACCGTTTATTGGCGGCAAGTATCCGAAGAGTCCGGTGTGATCATTTTTGAGCGCATGCTGGGCGGCGAGGTCATCCGCGGCGCCTTCAATACCGGTGAACACTCGGCACGGGTCGAACTGATCGGGGAGGCTTTGTTCTCGAACCTTGCGGACGTGTCGGACGGATCGGTCGAATTGGAACGCAAAGGTTTTGTGTTGATGAAAGAATAACGACTGCACGTTGCGGCGGGCAGATGCGATAGTAAATTTTCTGAAATGACTAAGGGATGAGGTTGCAGCATGGAAAAACATTGGTGGCAAGAGGTTGTCGTTTATCAGATTTATCCGCGGAGCTTCAAAGACAGCAACGGCGACGGCATCGGCGATATCGCCGGCATGACCGAAAAATTGGACTACCTGGAAAAATTGGGGATCGGGGCGATTTGGCTTTCGCCCGTCTACCAGTCGCCGAACGACGACAACGGGTATGACATTTCCGATTACGAAGCCGTTCTCGATGAATTCGGCACGATGGCAGAGATGGAGCATTTCATCGCGGAAGCCGACAAGCGCAACATCAAAGTGGTGATGGATCTGGTGGTCAACCATACTTCGGACGAGCACGCTTGGTTCGTCGAAGCCAAAAAAGGCAAAGACAATCCTTACCGCGACTATTATGTCTGGGCAGATCCTGCCGCAGACGGGGGCGTGCCGAACGGATTGGGCTCGGCCTTCTCCGGCCCGGCTTGGGAATGGGATGCCGCAAGCGGACAATATTACTTGCATCTTTTCAGCAAAAAACAGCCTGACCTGAACTGGCAGAACCAAAAGATGCGCCAGGAAATCTACGCAATGATGAACCGCTGGATCGCTAAAGGCATCGGCGGCTTCCGCATGGATGTCATCGACCTGATTGGCAAAATACCCGAAGAGGGAATCACCGGAAACGGCCCGCAGCTGCATGAATTTTTGCAGGAAATGCATCAAGCCACTTTCGGCGCCCACGACCTGTTGACCGTCGGCGAAACCTGGGGAGCGACCCCGGAAATCGCCAAATTGTATTCCGCTCCCGAACGCAAGGAGCTGTCCATGGTTTTCCAATTCGAACACATCGGCCTGGATCAGAAGCCGGACGGCGAAAAATGGGATCTGCAGCCGATGCGGGCGGCCGAACTGAAGCGGATTCTGACGAAATGGCAGACGGAACTCGGTCAGGACGGCTGGAATTCCTTGTTCTGGAACAACCACGATTTGCCGCGGATGCTTTCGCGTTGGGGCAATGACCAAGAATACCGTTCGGAAAGCGCCAAAATGCTGGCGATTTTGCTGCACATGATGAAGGGCACACCTTACATCTACCAAGGCGAAGAAATCGGCATGACCAACACGCCAATCGCATCCATTGCGGAAGCAAGGGACATCGAAACGATCAATATGTATCACGAGCGCCTGGCGAGAGGCTATTCCGAGGAAGAGATCCTGGCATCCATCAACGCCAAAGGCCGCGATAATGCCCGTCGCCCGATGCAGTGGAACGCTTCCTCGAACGGCGGCTTCACGACCGGCACCCCTTGGATCGGCGTGAATGAGAATTATCCGTTGATCAATGCGGAGACTGTATTGGCGGACCCAGATTCGATTTTTTATACGTACCAAAAGCTAATCCGTTTGCGCAAAGAGCATCCAATCATGATTTGGGGCGAATTCGAGCTGGTTGATACGGTCGACGAAGTCATCAGCTATTGCCGGGAATATGACGGCGAGCGTTGGTTGGTCGTGACCAATTTCTCCGATGAGACACAGCCTTTCTCGGTTGAGGACGAGATAGTTGAAATGATCATCCAGAATGACGGGAATGAGATTACCGGTTTGAAGGACCTGCAGCTGAAGCCTTGGCAAGCCTTTGTTGTGAAGGTGAAAGCATGAGCAGATGGTGGAAAAATGCGGTAGGCTATCAGATCTACCCCCGGAGTTTCCGGGATGCCAATCACGACGGCATCGGCGACCTACAGGGAATCATCGAAAAACTGCCCTATCTGAAGTCATTGGGCGTGGATTTCATTTGGTTGAACCCAGTCTATGCTTCGCCGAATGTCGATAACGGCTATGACATTTCCGATTACCAGGACATCCATCCCGATTTCGGGACGATGGCCGATTTCAAGGAACTGTTGGATACAGCCCATGATTCAGGCATCAAAATCATCATGGATCTGGTAGTGAACCATACGAGCGACCAGCATCCTTGGTTTCTGGAAGCGAAAAAAGGCAAAGATAACCCGTACCGCGATTATTATTTGTGGGCGGATGCCACCGAAAACAAAATGCCGAACGCTTGGAAAAGCTTCTTCGGCGGCTCGACATGGACGTACGACCGCTCGGGGCAGGCCTTTTTCCATGTCTTTGCTCCGGAACAGCCAGATCTGAATTGGAAAAATCCGAAAGTGCGGGAAGAAATCTACCGGATGATCCGCTGGTGGCTAGACTTGGGGATCGACGGCTTCCGTCTGGATGCGATCAGTCATATCCAGAAAGAATCGTGGGATTTCAAAATCACCGACAATCCTTGGGCACCCTTCATGAACGTCTCCGGAATCGAAGTCTATATGCAAGAGCTGAAGGAAATTTTTGATGCTTACCCGATCATGACGGTCGGCGAAGCGAGCGGTGTTTCCAGCAAAAAAGCCGCGCATTGGACCAAAGAAGACGGCTATTTGAATATGATCTTTGAGTTGGAGCATAACGTGCGCGAAGGCCAACCAGGTGCGGAACGGCTCAATCTTTTGGGATTCAAAAAGGTGCTTTCCCGTTGGCAAAAGGACTTGGGATCGAACGGATGGAACGCCTTATACGTGGAGAATCATGATAATCCGAGGATCGCTTCGATTCTGGGGGATGAATCGCCCAAATCCGCCAAGGCGATTGCGACGATGTATATGTTGCTGAAAGGAACGCCCTTCATTTACCAAGGCCAGGAAATCGGCATGACCAACTTTGCTTTTCAGTCGATGGAACAAGTCGATGCTCAGGATTCTCATAACCTTTACCGGATTCTCTTGGAACACGGCTCTTCCCCAGAAGAAGCGTTAAGGAACGTCACCCATTGGACGCGGGACCATTCGCGAACGCCACTGCAATGGGAAGGCGGAATGTTCGGCGGATTTTCCGAGTTGCTACCCTGGATGGCTGTGAACAGTAACGCTGAACATTTGAATATCGCCGAGCAGGAAAAAGATGAACAATCCGTTTTAAGTCATTACAAACAATTGATCCGGTTGAGGAAGACCCAGCCCTTGTTTGCTGAGAGCGGATTTGAATTGATTCTGAAAAATCATCCGCAGGTCTTCGCTTATTTGCGAAAATCGGAGAAAAAACAGGTGCTCGTGCTCACAAATCTTAGCCGTAATTCTTGCCAAATCGATCTGCCGACACGGGTGGCCAACAAAAAATGGCACTTGCTGCTGACAAATTCGGAAAAGCCGGCAATCGAAAAACGGGTACGGTTGCAGCCTTATGATGCCTGGGTGTTTGAGGAAATTATTTAGGTGCTCGCTGACAGGAGTTGAGCGGCGGAAGCGGGTGCGCTCCTCCGGCGAGAGTTCTCCCACGCCGGAGTACGGCTGTAATTTACGGTCTCCCCTCCTGCGAGCCTATCCTAGTCGGAGCACAGTCTTCAAATGTGGGCGTCCTCCGTTCGCCGGAGGAGCGCGTGCGCGTTCCCTTGCTAGCATCTGTCACCCCGAATAAAGTTTTACAAAACGCTAAAATGAATGCACGAAGAAGAGGCTGTCCCGAATGAGACGACCCCTTCTTCGTGCATTCTGCTTATTGCGCTAAATCTTCTTCTGTATAATATTCGGTATCGATCAGTTCTGCTTTATAGTTCTCTTTATCGACAGAGATCGGGTTCGCCAAATAGGTCGGCACCACTTTAACACTGTTATCGTAGGTTTCGGTGTCATTGACAGGCACTTCTTCACCCTTGAAGATGGCTTCGATCATCTCGATAGTATTTTTAGCTAAGATACGCGTATCTTTGAATACCGTCTGCGTTTGTTCGCCCGCAATGATCGATTTCACACCTGCTTGGTCTGCATCTTGTCCGGTGATGACCGGCATCGGTTTGTCTGATGATCCGTAGCCTACCCCTTTCAAGGAAGAGATGACCCCTAAACTGATCGTATCGTTGGGAGACAAGACAGCATCCAATGTTTCATCTGAATAGTTTGCGCTCAACAGATTATCCATCCGTCCTTGGGCAGTCGATCCGTCCCAACGCAGCGTTGCGATTTGGCTGAATTTTGTTTGCCCGGAACGAACAACCAGTTGACCGCTGTCAAGGTACTGTTGGAATACGGACATCACACCATCGTAATTGATCAAAGCATTATTGTCATCTGGAGATCCACTAAATAATTCAATATTATAAGGGCCTTCACCTTCACTCAAGTTCAATGCATCTTCGATATAGGAAGCCTGCAGAACCCCAACGCCGAAGTTATCGAATGTGGCATAGTAATCCACGTGCTCGGAATTCATCAACAGACGGTCGTAAGCGATGACTTCAATATCCTCGTTCGCAGCTTTTTCCAGAACGTTTGTCAAAGCAGAGCCGTCGATGGGGGCTATCACCAAAAGATCCACGCCTTTTGTGATCATGTTCTCGATTTGCGCAATCTGATTTTCGACTTTGTCTTCTCCGTATTGCAAGTCCGTTTTATACCCCAGCTTCTCCAATTCCGTCACCATATTGTTACCGTCCGAAATCCATCGTTCCATCGATTTCGTTGGCATCGCAATCCCGACATAGCCACTTTCTCCGGTAGAAGCATTACCACTTCCACAAGCTCCCAAGACCACTGCAGATAACAAAGTTACTGTTGCAAGGATACCTTTTTTTAAACTGAATTTCATTCCAAATTCCTCCACTGCTGATTAATTTCACATCTGTACCACGTCGATAAAATAACGCTTACATTAAATGGATTGTCCGCTCCTTGGCATCATTTCGCGAATCGTGTCTGGATGGCATGAAACCATCCAGACACGATTCGTTTCCATGATTCAAACCCAAAATCTTAAGGTTACCCGCTCAATTTTTTGCACAAATAGACTGCTATTCTTTCGCCAACTCATGGCACAATTCTTTAGTCGCTCCGTAAACTTGCGTATAAAGTGCGTATATTTTTTTGTAGGCTGCAACGTTTTTCGGAATCGGCCGGACGACATCTTTGTAGGCAACAAATACGTCCGCGCAAGCAGTCACTGTCGGAAACCACCCGAGTCCGACCGCAGCTAGCATCGCCGCACCCAATCCAGGTCCCTGTTCAGCTTCCAGACAAGTGATTTCGGCATCGAAAACATCTGCTTGGATCTGCAGCCAATCCGGATTTTTGGCGCCCCCGCCGACGGAAACGATGCGCTTGAAGGATTTCCCAGCCACTTTCTCCATCAATACTTGTGAATCCTTCAAGGAGAAGGTTATCCCTTCCAGGACCGCTCGCGCAAAATGTTTGATCGTATGATTCGTGTCCATCCCGATGAAACTGCCGCGGATTTTGCTGTCGACATGCGGCGTGCGTTCGCCAACGATATACGGGGTGAACAGCAAGCCGTCTGCACCCGGTTTGATCGCATCCATCCCTTCTAGCAATTCCTCGAACGTGCTGTCCGGTGCGAACGTCTCCTTGAACCAGTTGAGGCTGTGGCCAGCCGCCAAGGTGACGCCCATTGAATAGTAGCCACCCTCAATGGTGTGGTTGAACAGATGCAATTTGCCTTGGTAATCCTGCTCAGCCGAATCCTCGAAGGCGAGGAACACACCGGAAGTTCCGATGCTGGCCATGCCTGTCTCAGCATTCACAATCCCGGCGCCAATCGCAGCGCAGGCGTTATCCGCCCCACCCGCAAATATTTTCACTTCTTTTTCAAAGCCGAAGCGATTCGCCAGTTCCGGCCGCAGCTTTCCGGTCATGCCCGAAGATCCGATCAATTCAGGCAGATAAGCAGCCGGAATGCGGAATTCTTCGAGAACAGCTTTGGACCATTCTTTCTTTTCCGCATCCAGCAGTAGCGTTCCGGCTGCATCCGAGTAATCCATATGCATGGTACCGGTCATCCAATATCCCAGATAATCCTTTGGAAGCAGCATATGCCGCACCTTGTCCCAGATTTCCGGCTCGTTTTCCTGGATCCACAGAATTTTCGGCAAAGTGAACCCTTCCAAGGCGATGTTTTTCGTGATTGCAAGCAGTTCTTCTCCGAAGGCATCCATGATCGCCTTGCACTGTTTGGTTGTCCTGACGTCATTCCACAAAATCGCATTGCGGAGGACATTATTCTCTTCATCCAGCACAACCAAGCTATGCATCTGGCCGGAGAAGCTGATTCCCTCCAATTGTGTAGCGAAGTCCGCAACTTCAGCTTTCAGTTTATCCAGTACATATTCGCAGGCAAGAATCCATTGTCCCGGATCTTGCTCACTGTATCCAGATTTCGGATGGATAAGCGGATACTCTTTTTGAGCGGAAGATACTGTCTTGCCTTGCTCATCCAACAGCAGACCCTTCAATGAACTTGTTCCCAAGTCTATTCCTAATACATACGCCATAATCTTTGCTCCTCTTCTGTTGCATCCATCAGCCGAACGACTTCGGAATGGATTATACTAGGTAGTCGTTCAAACGGGATTTGACGAATTCAAGATGGCTTGACTCTAGTTTGATGTCTCCATTTTGCATGGAATACTCTGTTAATGATTCCAACGTTTCTTGATCCGACAAGATCCTTGCACCAACCCCATCATTGTAGCTAGCATAGCGTTTGTCTTTCAGATCATCGAAGAAACGTTCCTCTTTCAACTTGGCAGCAGCTTTCAATCCGCGGGCAAAAGTGTCCATCCCGGCGATATGCGCCAACAAAAGATCTTCCATTTCGAATGAGGAGCGGCGTACTTTGGAATCGAAATTGATTCCGCCCGGCGCAATCCCACCGTTTTCAAGGATTTCATACATAGCCAATGTCGTATCATAGATGTTCGTCGGGAATTCGTCTGTATCCCAGCCCAACAACATGTCGCCTTGGTTGGCATCGATCGATCCGAGTGCATCGTAGCAACGGGCTACATTCATTTCATGCTCAAACGTATGTCCTGCCAATGTCGCGTGGTTCGCTTCCAGGTTCAGTTTAAAGTCGCCTTCGAGGCCGTATTTTTGGATAAAGGCCATTGTTGTTGCCGCATCGAAATCATATTGGTGTTTCGATGGCTCCATCGGTTTCGGTTCGATCAGGAACTGAGGTTTGTGGCCGATTTTCTCGCCGTAAGCAACGGCCATTTTGAACAATCGGGCAATATTGTCCTGTTCGAATTTCATGTCCGTATTCAACAAAGACTCATAGCCTTCACGGCCACCCCAGAAGACGTAGTTTGCGCCGCCCAATTTCTTGCTGATGTCCAAGCCTTTTTTCACTTGTGCCGCTGCAAAGGCAAAAACTTCAGCGCTATTGGAAGAAGCTGCTCCGTTCACATATCGTGGGTGAGAGAACATATTTGCTGTATTCCACAACAGTTTGATGCCGGTTTGATCCATTTTTTCTTTGAACAGATCCGTGATTTCATCGATATTATTGAAAAATTCTCCCAATGAATTTCCTTCTGGTGCGATATCAACATCATGGAAGCAGAAATATTCAACATCCAGTTTTTCCAAAATTTCAAAGAAAGCTTCCACGCGATTTTTTGCGGTTTCCATCGGAGTGGACCCTACCCACGTGCGGATGTTCGTAGGACTTCCGAAAGGATCGGAGCCGTCCTGCGTCATTGTGTGCCAATAAGCAACACCAAAGCGTAAATGCTCTTTCATCGTTTTGCCCATCACGACTTCTGACGGATTGTAATGACGGAATGCCATCGGGTTCTCTGTGGTAACGCCTTCATATTTAATTTTATCTACTGTTGAAAAATAACTCATTTCTTTTCCTCCTCAAAAATGTTATCTCGTCTTTGAGTTAGTTCGCTCAACTAACTCATGAACATAATATAAACGATTATTTTTTTGTTGTCAAGCGCTTTCAGAAGATATATGATAGATAACGAAGGAAGAAGGAGTGGTTTTATTGATTCACAGCAAATATACGATCCGCGAAAACAATGAGGCAATTATTTTGAATGCTATTATCAGCCAGAAAGAGATTTCCCGCGCTGAATTATCCGTCCTTGCAGGTCTGAATAAGGCCTCCGTATCCTCTATCACCAAGAAACTGTTGGAAGATGAGTTGATCCATGAAGACCGTATCGGCGATGCAGCCAGAATCGGCGGACGGAAGCCCATCATGCTCACTTTTAATGGAAAAGCTGCGCTTACCCTTTCCTTGGATGTCGCACCCAACTACATCGAAGGTCTCATCGCCTATATTGATGGCAAGATTCTTTATGAATCCGAAATCAGAGGCATCAAAGTTTCTTACGACAATGTCCTCGCCTATATCACGGAAATGGTTGAAAAATTGACGCAACATGCTTTGGAAACGCCGCACGGCATCACCGGACTCTGTGTTGCGATCCACGGGCTCGTCAATCAGGAAGAAATCACCTTTACGCCCAACTATGTTTTGCAGAGCGATCTGAAAGCACAATTAGAAGAAATGTATCCCTTTTATGTATATTTGGAAAATGAAGCGAATCTGGCGGCGCTTGGTGAATATACTTTTGGGTCCATTTCGGACAGCGTCGTCAGCCTGAGCATCCATACGGGCATCGGAGCCGGAATTGTGGAAAATGGGAAACTGAGGACTGGTAAAAAAGGTATAGCCGGTGAAATTGGCCACAGTATCCTCTACCCCGATGGCCGGAAGTGTCCTTGCGGCAATGACGGTTGCCTCGAACAGTACGCATCCCACCAGGCCATCTACAGCGAATTGGAACAGATGCTTGCATTACCTGACCTCAATTCATCTGTAGTGATTGAACGCTACAAAAAAGGCGATCCTGTTGTCCAAAAAACACTTCGGACCAATGCGCATTATTTGAGCATCGCCGTCAATAATTTGGCGGTGATCTACGAACCCGATCTTGTGGTGATCAACAGTTCCATTTATTCGCAAATCCCTGAATTGATCAGCATTCTTAAGGGAGATCTCAAAGGTAAACTTTCGTGTGATACCAGTGTCGTCAGCAGTTCGCTCAAGCGAAAAGCGACCTTATTCGGGGGTGTAGCCAAATCCACGCAGAACTTCCTGAACATCCAGAATCTGAAAATGAATAAAGACAGCTAAAATCAAAACCACCTGTGCAGGGCGCACAGGTGGTTTTGCCTTATTTATTCGAATGTTAGTACTCTTTTAATAGCCTAATCTTTTCAATTCCTTTTCCAGGCTGTCCGGGACGATCTGGCCGGTCGCTTCGAATTTCGCAATTTGCGCCTCCATCTTATCCACTTGCTCTTGGGCTGCTTGGATGATTTCCTCGGCATGCTCCAACGGAATCACGACGACCCCATTGCGGTCCCCGACGATGATGTCCCCGGGGCGCACCGACACGCCGCCGCAGGAAATCGGCACATTAATTTCCCCTTTCGCGCTCCTCGTACTTCTGCCGCACGTGTTTGCACGAGCATAAATTGGCAAGCCAATCGCTTCATTTTCTTCGATATCCCGGAAAGCACCGTCGATCACGACTCCTGCAACTCCAAGCCCTTTAGCCACGCGACTGCGATTATCGCCCCAAACAGCGTTATTGCAACTTCCTTTCGCATCGATGACGATGATATCACCCGGTTGCGCCACTTCAAGGGCTTTCGGTACGACCAGACTGTCACCGAGCGTAAGTTGCAGCGTGACGGCAGGTCCGATGATTTTTTGCGTTGTCACCATCGGCTTAATTTGGTAATCCATTGCCCGAAAGAGATCCATCCCGTCGCACAATTCAGGCACAGTAAATTTGTTCAGTCTTTCCAGCAGATCCGGGGTCGGCCGGGGAATATCTTGGTTTATTCTGAAGCCCATTCTTTGATTGCTCTCACTCATTGTCACGCCTCCATTTTGTGGTTTCATCTGAATATTGATGCTTTTATGATGGTTTAACCATAACAGATGAAGCAGTTGTTTGTACATATCCGAATTTGATGAAATTTTTTTCATATTTTACGGGGTGACTCAATAATGCTCTAAAAGAGAATCGGCTTTTCCGCATTCTTCATCATCCATTCAACCGACACCTCCGACTTCCGAACCCAAAAATACCGGAAACCGCGAAAAAAAGAAGGCACCGACACGGTCGGTACCTTCTTCCCTCTACATTTATGCTTTAAACAAGTACTTCCTCTTTTTTGACTGCGTTCATAACGCTGGCGGCTACGATGTCAGCCACGCCCGGAGTGAAGACATCCGGCATGATATAGTCGACGTTCAGTTCCTCATCGCTGACGATGCTGGCGATGCCGCGCGCTGCGGCAAGCTGCATTTCGATTGTGATGTCTTTGGCACGTGCATCCAAGGCGCCGCGGAAGATTCCCGGGAATGCCAGCACATTGTTGATTTGGTTCGGGAAGTCGCTGCGGCCGGTGCCGACGATATAGGCGCCGCCTGCTTTTGCTTCATCCGGGAAGATTTCCGGTGTCGGGTTCGCCATCGCGAAGATGACCGGTTTTTCGTTCATGGTCGCGATCCATTCCTTCTTCAGGACGCCTGGCGCGGATACGCCGACGAATACGTCCATTCCGACAACTGCATCTTCCAAAGTTCCGGTCCGGAAACTGCGGTTCGTCACTTTTGAGATTTCCACATGGCGTTCGGCCAATTCAGGATCGGTTTCGGAAATGATGCCGGTGCGATCCACGACCATCAGATTCTTGATGCCAGCGGAAAGGAACATTTGGCTGATGGCGATCCCTGCAGCACCGCCGCCATTGACGACCACTTGAATCTCATCGATTTTTTTGCCTGTCAGGCGCAAGGAATTGTAAAGGGCAGCCAGAACAATGATCGCGGTCCCATGTTGGTCATCATGGAAGACCGGAATGTCCAACATCTCTTTCAAGCGACGTTCGATTTCGAAGCAGCGAGGCGCGCTGATGTCTTCCAGGTTGATCCCGCCGAAAGAAGGTGCGATGGCAGCAACGTGCGAGATGATTTCTTCAACATCCTGCGTATTCAAGGAAATCGGAACGGCATCCACATTCCCGAAGCGTTTGAACAAGGCCGCTTTGCCTTCCATAACCGGAATGGCTGCTTCCGGTCCGATATTGCCCAAGCCCAGGACAGCCGATCCATCGGTTACGACGGCAACCAGGTTCTTTTTAGTGGTATAAGTATAGACGGATTCTTTGTTGTTTGCGATTTCCATGCAGACAGCTGCGACGCCCGGTGTATAGGCGATGCTCAGATCTTCCATCGTTTCGATCGGCACTTTTGAAATGATCTCCAATTTACCGCCGAATTTTTTGCTGATAGCTAATGCTTTTTCATTTACATTTGTCATAGTGAACACACTCTCTTTCTTCTCGTTTTAGTTTTTGGTTTTTATGTCGTTAGAACAGGAAACGCAATAAGGATGTCATGGAAATAACGGTGATGGCTCCACCCAAACGTGTAGCTACTTGAGCAAATGGCATCAGATTCATGCGGTTGGAAGCCGATAGGATGGCAACATCCCCGGTTCCGCCCATGCCGCTTTGGCAAGCTGTTACGATGGCTGCTTCGATCGGGTTCATGTTCATTTTTCCGCCGACGAAGAAACCGGTCAAGACAACGGTCAACACGACTGAGATCACGACCACGAAATACTGCCAAGAAAGCATGCCGACGACGTCTTTAAGTGGGATGTACAACAAGCCCAAGCCGACCATCAACGGGAAAGTGAAGTTGCCGGAAACGAATTTGTACAGCTGTTTCGAACCTTTTTCAACATCTTTAGGCAACAAGCTCAAGTATTTGATGGTTGCAGCGATCAGGATCATCAGGACCGGTCCCGGGAATCCCGTAAGTCTTTCCAAAAGTCCGCCTGCGATGAAGAGTGTGCAAGCCGTCAATACGCCAGCGCCCATCAATTTGATGTCCAGCGGGCTCTTGTCTTCCTGCATGGCGTCAGCCATATCGTCGTCGCCGCCGAATTTGATCAATTGGCCCTTGCCGCTTTTCTCAGGATATTTTTCGCCCAAACGGTTCAAAATACCGGAGCAGATGATTGCGAAGAAGTTGCCGATGATCGTTGCTGGAATCAGTTGACCCACCAGTTCTCCACTCGGGATGCCGGTGATGGCGCTGTAACCCAACGATAACGGCAGGATGCCTTCGCCGATTCCACCTGCGATGATCGGTGTCACGATGTAGAAGAGCGTATGCTCAAACCCAAGTCCCAACAAAGTTCCGATTGAAGTTCCGACGATCAAAGCGGCGATCATCGCCACTGCCATCGGGATGATCATCCGGATCAAGCCTTGAACCAGAATCTTGCGGTGCATCCCCAGAATACTGCCGCAGACAAGACAAGCGATGTAGAAATACAGGAAGTTTGCTTCCCTCATCAGCATGTTCGCCGCATCCAGCGTATTTTGATTGAAAATATTCATGAATACCATGATCGATGGCACCATCAGCGAAAGGATGGCCGATCCCCCGAAATTCTTCAATCCCGGGATACTTGCGCCGATTCCTCCCAGAAGCCAACCCAAACTCAAGATGACTGCGAAACCGCCAAGCATGTTGACGGGCAATTCGCCCAGATAAGCAGAAGCTATTATAATGGCTGACATCACGAGATAAGTCGGCAACGGAATCGCGCCTACCTTCGCATTCTTAAATCTGTCGAAAACCGTCAACTCTGAAATGCCCGGGAGCTGTTCAAGCTCCAATTCTTTTGTCGTATCTCTCACTTTCCTTCTCCTCCTTTTGATTAACCGCAATATTGAAGCGCTTTCTTTAACCTGATTTCATTATGCTACCGCTTACAGATTTAAAATAGATTATTTAATTAATTTAAGTGTTATTCAATTAATTAAATTAAGAACGCCTACTTTTCATTTGGTATAATGGCTGTGTAATAGGAAGGGAAAATGGATGAATGATCAAACTGAAGCAAAAATGGAAAAACCAGCGCTTATGGGTGAAGCTCACCTTGATGGTATTGGTCACGGTGGCTCTGACGGTCAGCGTCCTGTACCTCTCGCTGACTAACCGCATCTATGAAGCGACGCAGACGCAGGAAGAGGAGGAACTCCTGTCCATCGCTGAAATCGTGGCCGCGCAGCCCTTGGTGATCCAGACTTTAAGCGATGGAGCAACCAATCTGGAAGTGCAGGCCTACGCTAATCAAATAACCGAAACCTACCAATTGGACTTCGTCGTGGTCATGACGATGGACCGCATCCGCCTGACCCATCCCGATCCGGAAAAAATCAACGCCCCTTTCCAGGGCGGCGATGAAGAAGCCGCACTTTCGGGACAGGAGACAACTTCAATCGCGCAAGGTACGCTAGGACAATCGCTACGCGCCTTCGTCCCTGTCTTCAATGCGGAAAACGTAGAAATAGGCGTCGTCGCGATTGGCATCAAGACGACAACGCTTGCTTCGATCGCCAAGAAAACGATGCAGCCCTTCTCCGTCAGTTTCGCGGTCAGCCTGCTATTCGGCGCTGCCGCCGCGATTTTCACGGCTTTCCAGCTCAAAAACCAAATGTACAATCTGGAGCCCATCGAAATAGCCAGATTATTGGAAGAACGCAATGCGATGCTGGAGAACACGAAGGACGCCATCATCGTCACCGACAAGGACAACCGAGTCGTCCTCTCCAACCTGGAGGCGAAAAAACTGTTCCAACGGGACGAAGTGGATGAGGCCATCGTCGGCATGCCCATCCAATCGCTGTTGCCCGTTGCGCAGGACTTGAACCAGTTGGTCGGACAGGACAAAACGACTGACCGGATCTATCATCAGGACGGCGTGGACTACCTGCTTTCGACAGCCCCGATCACCGTCGCCAAAAAGGTCATCGGCCAGATCATCCTGATGCGGGATGCCACGGAGCTCTATCTGCTGACGGATCAGTTATTCAATGCCGCTACCTACACCACCACTCTGCAGACGCAATCGCATGACTTCCTGAACAAGCTGCATGTCATCTACGGCTTGGCGGATCTGGAAGAATACGAGGAACTGAACGACTACCTCGGCAAAATCCTCGAACCGGAGCAGGAATTTTCGCATCGTATGATTTTCCTGGTCAAAAATCCGGTCATCGCAGGCTTCCTGATCGGCGAGCGTAGCAAATTCACGGAGCAAAACTATCCGTTCATGATCGAAGTCTATCCGGATGTGCCGCCGACGACCGATCATACGGCTGTCCAGTGTTGGATCAACATCATCCGGTTTCTAGACCAATTCATTTTGGAAAACAGGCTCGCGGATGACCTACAGATCCATTTCGGCTTCTGGAACGACCGGTTGGAGACCGTGTATGAATTGCAGCTGGAGCCCGCCATGAAGGAACGGCTAACGGAAGAACTGCATGCACCGGTCATTGCCCAACTGCTGAAAAGAGTGGATGGGCAACTGGATCTCGAAAGTAATGAGCGCCGGATCAAGATTTCTTTGAAGACGGCGTACCGAAAGGACGGTAAATGATGGTCTATCATGTATTGATTGTGGAGGACGACCCGATGGTATTGTCCATCAATCGTCGTTATCTTGAGAAAATACCCGGCTTTATCGTATCGGGGACTTGCGGCAGCTTTGAGGAGGCCATCCGCTTGACCAGCAAGCATACTTACGATTTGCTGTTGGTCGACGTCAACATTCAGGGGAAGAGCGGCTTGGATCTAATCCGATCGCTGCGGAAAAGGGATTACCCGGCCGATCTGATCATGATCACGGCGGCCGGCGAACAGGAAGCCATCCGGATCGGCCTGCAGTGCGGCATCGTCGACTACATCCTCAAGCCGTTCCAGTTCAAACGCTTCGAAAAGAGCATCGAAGCTTTCGTGCAGCGCCAAGAACTTCTTCATTCCCGTCAGCCAGTCACGCAAAAGCAGTTGGATCAGCTCCGATCGCTAGATAAGCAACCTGAGGAGAAAGATGACGATGCCATCGATAAGGGCTTGACCCCCTCGACTCTGAGCATGATCATGGCTTGCGTCGACCAACAAAAAGGCGATTTTACCGTGAACGACATCACCAGTCTGGCGAACCTTTCCCATGTTTCGGTCCGGAAATATCTGCGCTATCTGGAGGACAAACATGTCATCGAAATGCGGTTGGAATACGGGACAGTCGGAAGACCGACCGCGTTTTACCGGAAAAAATAAACGGAACGTCTTGATCGGAGCTGACTGGTCGGTTTCAGCCGCTTACTCCGATGAGCGGATCCTCGCCCGAGTTGGTAATCAGATTTCGTCCGGTTCCTCCGGGAAGCAAGCCCTCGCCGGAGGAGACAACCCCAATAGTGAGCACCCCACAAAAAAGAGCAGCAGCGAGGCATTCTCCGCCTCGCTGCTGCTCTTTTTATTCTCTTATGCATTATCCGCTTGCTCTAGCAAGCGAACCAATTGGCCATTAGAACGACAAATCTTCCCCGTTGCTGGCGATGACTTGTTTGTACCAGTTGAAGGATTTTTTCTTCGTACGTTTCAGCGTACCTTTGCCTTCGTTGTCGCGGTCGACGTAGATGAAACCGTAACGTTTCTTCATTTCGCCTGTTCCCGCGCTGACAAGGTCGATACAGCCCCAGCTTGTGTAACCCAACAGATCGATGCCATCCAAGTTCACGGCATCTTTCATGGCTTCGATATGCGCCGCCATGTAGGCGATGCGGTAATCGTCTTCGACATAGCCGTTTTCGTCCGGCACATCGACAGCTCCCAAACCATTTTCAACGATGAACAATGGTTTTTGGTAGCGATCGTACATCGCATTCATCGTGATGCGCAGTCCCAATGGATCAATCTGCCATCCCCATTCGCTCGCATCCAAGTATGGATTTTTCACGGATTCAAAAATATTGCCTGCTGTTTTTGCGTTTACTGCAGGATCTGCAGAAGCTACGCGTGAAGCATAGTAGGAGAAGGAAATGAAATCGACTGTGTTTGCTTTCAGGATTTCTTTGTCGCCTTCCTCCATCTGGATCTCGATGCCTTCGCGTTCCAATTTTTTCAGCGCGTAAGCAGGGTATTCGCCGCGTGATTGCACATCGATGAAGAAGTAGTTTTCACGGTCTTCTTGTTGCGCTTTGAATACGTCTTTAGGATCGCAAGTATATGGATAGTAGTTACCAGCCGCCAACATACAACCTACTTGGTTTTCAGGATCCACTTCATGCGCGATGCGGGTAGCGATCGCACTGGCCATCAACTCGTGATGCGCAGATTGGAATTTGACTTGTTCTTCGTTTTCGCCTTCTTCGAAGTACAGACCGGCACCCATGAATGGCGCGTGCAGGATTATGTTGATTTCATTGAAAGTCAACCAATATTTAACCAGACCTTTGTAGCGGTTGAAAATGGCATGGCATAGATTCTCATAGAATCCGACCATTTTGCGGTTGCGCCAGCCGCCGTACTCTGTGATCAAGTGCATCGGGCAATCAAAATGCGTGATTGTCACTAATGGTTCGATTCCGTATTTATGGCACTCTTTGAACAAGTCTTCGTAGAATTTCAGACCTTCTTCATTCGGCTCTTGCTCGTCGCCGTTAGGGAAGATGCGTGTCCACGCGATTGATAAACGGTATGTTTTGAAGCCCATTTCGCCAAAAAGTGCGATGTCTTCTTTATAGCGGTGGTACATGTCGATAGCTTCCAACGCAGGATAGAAATGCTCATCGTCAAAATCGAACATTTTCATTTTGCCTGTGATGATGGCCCCTCTGTCCTTGCCGACGGGAACAACGTCAACGTTCGCCAAACCACGTCCACCTTCGTTGTATCCACCTTCACATTGATTGGCAGCAGTAGCGCCACCCCATAAAAAGTCTTCTCTTAAAGCCATTTGCCATCCTCCTCGATCTTTTATACATAAAAATTGAATACACTGTTAATTGCCTACGCTTGCGGAAGGCCTCTCCGTAACCGCTACCATTTTTTTGGATCTTTTCGGTATCGGTTACATTAATAATACTAACACTTTTGGATGGACAATGTAAATATTGTTAGACAAGAAGTCGAATTATTGTGGACTCTCAGGCAAAATATTGGCGAGCTTGTTTTTCTCCTGTGAAACCCTCTTTGCCGACTGTACAATTTTTCCGGACTTAAAAAACCAAATCGGATGGCAAGTCACACGCCACCTGATTTGGTTTTTTTGATTATTTTGCTGCGGTCTGCAATTCAGCATACAGGCTGGCGCCGTTTGTTTCGATGACATCCTTGTACCAATGGAAGGATTTCTTTTTGAAGCGGTTGTAGGTGCCGTTGCCAAGATCATCGGAATCCACATAGATGAAGCCGTAGCGTTTCGTCATCTGGGAAGTCGAAGCGCTGACGATGTCGATGCACCCCCACGAAGTGTACCCCATCAATTCGACCCCATCCTTGATGGCCAAGTTCATTTGTTCGAAATGGTCGCGGAAATAAGCAATCCGGTAATCGTCCTCTACTGTGCCGTCTTCGGTCAGCACATCGGTCGAGCCGATACCATTCTCGACGATGAACAGCGGGATGCGATAAGTATCATAGAGATCGATCAAGGAAATGCGCAGCCCGACCGGATCGACTTGCCAGCCCCACTCGGAGGTGTTCAGATACGGATTTTTCACGCCAGTCATCAGGTTGCCGCCGACTTTTTCGCGTTGGGACGCGTTTTTCGACACGACCATCGACATGTAGTAGCTGAAGGAAAGGAAATCGACCGTATAATCTTTCAATAACTGTAAATCTTCTTCTGTCCTATCAATCTTGAAGCCATTCTCTTCGAAGTAATTCAATACATACTTCGGATATTCTCCGAAAATCTGCACATCCGCATAGAAATGATTGTCGCGGTTGGCTTTTTGCGCCATCAGCACCTCATCCGGATCGCAAGTTTCGGCATAGGTCATCGTCTTCGTCAACATGGCGCCCATCTGCGCACCAGGGATGATTTCGCGCAACAGCTTGGTCGCTTCCGCACTGGCCACGAATTGGTGGTGCAACGCTTGGTAGATGGCTTCTTCGGCAGCTTTTTTGTCAGCGTATTTCTCTTCGACCACGCCGACCGTCGTGAACGGATGGCGGAAGACGCTATCGATTTCGTTGAAGGAGAGCCAGTAGGTCACCAAATCCTTGTACTCGCGGAAGACCGTCTCGCTGAATTTGGTGAAGAAACCGACGACTTCACGCGAAACCCAGCCATCGTAGTGTTCCACCAGATATAGCGGCATTTCATAGTGCGACAGCGTCACCAATGGTTCGATGTTGTGCGCCCGCAGCGTTTCCAGCAGATCGCGGTAATAGTCCAAGCCTTTTTGGTTCGGCTCCGCTTCGTTTCCGTTCGGGAAAATCCGGGTCCAGGCAATCGAAACGCGCAGTACTTTGAAGCCCATTTCAGCGAACAAGGCAATATCTTCCTTGTAGCGGTGGAAGAAGTCGATGCCCCTTCTTTTCGGATAATAAACGACATCATCGGTCTCCTTCGCGATGGCAATGTCCTCCAAAGAAACGTGCCATTGCGATTTGTAGTCTTCAACCGAGATGTTCGGTTTGAAACGGGCGACATCGGCTACCGACATGCCCTTCCCGTCCACATTCCAGGCACCTTCCGCCTGGTTGGCGGCGATGGCGCCGCCCCAGAGAAAATCTTTCGGATAGTAACTTTCCATTTATATGTCCCCTTTTCTGTTTTGGTTAGGTTGTGCTTAAATTTTTTCTGTGGCAATTTGGCTTTCTGTTTCGATTTCCGTTTCCTCTGCCGCAACCGTCGCTTTATTGGCAGCCAAGACGAACGGCATATACATCACGACACCCAAGGCCATGATCAGCAGCTGCACGATGACGCCGTTGATGCCGTAGCCAAGGAAGGCGCCTACGCCAAGCGGAAGCCCGAATGGCACGTCCACCGTATTCGGCTGCAGGAAGCCGATCTGGTTGAAGAACAGCGCGATTGCCGTGCCGATGCTGGAGGCGAAGACGAAAGGAATCGCAAAAACCGGATTCAACACTAAAGGCAGACCGAAAACGACAGGTTCGCTGATCCCGAACAAACCGGGCATGAAGGACACTTTTGCGACAGCCTTGTGGTCATCACGCTTGGAAGCAATCAGGATGGCAATCAACAGCGACAACGTCAACCCGGCTCCGCCAGGAACGATGAAGGACATCCAGAATCCCATTGTGACAGGATTCGTTGCTGGCTCACTGGCTTGGACGGCTGCAATGTTGTTAGCCAAAGCTGCAATCAATAACGGATTGCGGATCGGTGAAATAATCAAACCGCCATGGATGCCCACCAACCAGAAGATTTGGCTGACAATAACCAGCAGCATGATACCGCCTGGGCTTTGGACCAACCTTTCCAACGGTGCCTGCACGATTTTGTAGATAAATTCATTCATGTACATGCCAGTGGTATTCAGGAACAATTGAGCTGCAAGTGCCACGATGATCAACGTCACGAAAATCGGCAACAGCACGTTGAAGGAAGCGACGATACCGCCCGGCACGCTCGGCGGCATTTTGATGCGCAAAGCATTCACATTGGATAATTTTGTGAACAGTTCGACAACCAGGATCGTCAAAATCATCCCGATGAACAAGCCAGAAGCGTTTGTGCTGGTAGCCGGTAACCCTTTGACAACCTGCTGTACACCATCGACTGTCGTAGTGAAGAATTGCGGAACCACAATGACGTAAGCGATCAATGCGACCGCGCTTGTGATCAACGGATTCGTATTATTGCTTTTTGCAAGATTTGAAGCCAAAAATAAAGGAATGAGCAGCGACATGATGTCCATCGTCGCGAAATTGATCGTGCTGAACGCCGGTGCCAATGCGGTCAGAAAACTGAACGGCGCGAACTGGGCAAGTCCGGTCGTCGGGCTGGTCAGCAGCACATTGAACAGCAACGCGAACGAGCCGATGATGATGAAAGGCATGTAGGCTGTGAATGCATCCTTGATGGCACGGAGATATTTGTTCCCCTCGACCTTTTCGGCAACGACATCGATCCCTGAGCTAAGTTTGTCCATGAAACCCATTTATAATTCCTCCTTCAACTGTTTCAAGCTGTCTTGCTTATGATCAACCCGTCCTATTCGAACAGGCTTTCTCCGTTTGTTGTGATGACTTGCTGGTACCAATAGAAGCTGTCCTTCTTAAGGCGCTTCAGCGAACCGTTACCTTCGTTGTCCTTGTCAACGTAAACGAAGCCATAGCGTTTCTTCATTTCGCCGGTTCCGGCACTGACGATATCGATAGGTCCCCAGTAGGTATAGCCCATGACCGGAACGCCATCCTTCACTGCTTCGGCCACTTCGACCAGATGTTTCTTCGTGTAATCGATGCGGTAGTCATCATGAATTTTGTTGTCCGCAGTCACATCGTCATTGCTGCCCATACCGTTCTCAACGATGAACAGCGGTTTTTGATAACGGTCGTAGAGCTCGTTGCAGACGTAACGCAGTCCCAATGGATCAATCTGCCAGCCCCAAGGCGTTTCGTCCAGGTACGGATTCTTCTCGCCGATGATGCCGCCCGTGTTGCCCAAAATCTTCATACCATCTTTATAGGTCGTGCTGCGGTAATAGCTGAAACCAAGGTAATCGCTCGGATAAGCGGCGATTTCCGCCAGATCATTTTCGCCTATCTCAAGCTGGATGGCGTACTCCTCAAAAATGCGGTCGGCATAGGATGGGTATCTCCCTCTCAGCATCACATCGCTGAAGAACAAGGAGCGTCTTCGCAACGACATCGCCCCGAAGACGTCCTCCGGTTTGCAGGTATTCGGATAGACCGCGCTCAAGGAAAGCATGCAGCCGATCTGCGCTTCTGGCATGATTTCGTGGCAAAGCTTGTTGACTCTGGCGCTGGCGACGAACATGTTGTGCGAAGCCTGATAGATGACTCGCAGTTTTTCATTTTCGTCCGTTTCATCCAAAATCACGGCACCTGCCGCAAAGGGGATTGTGTGCATGTTGTTAATTTCGTTGAAGGTCATCCAATAGCTGACTTTGTCCTTGTAGCGTTCGAAAACGGTCCGGCAATATTTCTCGAACAGCCCGATCAGTTCGCGACTTTCCCAGCCGTTGTACTTCTGTACCAAGGCATAAGGCGTTTCATAATGCGACAAAGTCACAACCGGCTCCATGCCGCGCTTCAGCATTTCCGCAAACAGGTCATCATAGAACTGCAGACCTTTTTCGTTCGGCTCCTCTTCTTCACCTGTCGGGAAAATGCGCGCCCAGGAAATCGAGGTCCGGAAAGCCTTGAAGCCCATTTCTTCCATGTATTGCAGGTCTTCTCCGTAACGGTGGTAAAAATCGATCGCTTCATGGCTCGGATAGAATTTATCCGGATCGATTGCCTCATCGGGTTGCGACAGCACCCCATTCGTCAAAACATCGGAGATGGCCAAACCCTTGCCATCCTCTAGATAGGCGCCTTCCGCTTGATTCGCGGCGATCGCCCCGCCCCACAAAAATCCTTTTGGAAATCTACTCATTTTTTTCCTCCTCTAAAGCTGTTATTAATGCTATCATAACCATTAAGAGACCCCGCGTATATACTTCCGGACGCATCCGGAAAGCGGTTACATAATTTGTTTTTATTACGCTATTTGCATGTAATGACATTACGGATTACAGCATATTGAATGAGGTGAAGAGCAGAATGGATTTGCAGACGAAGCTTGCTTCGGAATCCTTTTCCGGAACGGAAAAGGCAGTAGTGGAATATTTCATCAATCATTTTGACAGTGTTGTCGATATGACGACTTTACAAGTGGCCAAGCACACCTTCACGTCGAACGCCACCGTCGTCCGGGTTTGCCAGAAGCTCGGTTATAAAGGCTTCAATGATTTCAAACTCAAATACTTGACGGAACAGAAATCGGACTTCCACTCGGGCCAAAAATTGGACGCCAACTTCCCAATCCAAAGCGGCGACAAAGTGCAGAAAATCGCAACCAACATTGCAGCCTTGAAGGAAGCCGCCATCGAGGAAACCAAAAGCTTGCTGGATTACACATGTTTGCAGGAGACCCTCGCGCTCCTGGAGTCGGCCGAAACGATCAACGTTTACTGTTCCCACTCGACGATTGCCCATGCCAAGGAGTTCCAATACCACTGCATGCGCATTGGCAAGCGCGTGATTGTCGCCAGCGGACCGGGCGAACAGGACTATTACGCCAGCCGTTCCTCCGAGGAAAACGTGGCGATTCTGCTGTCCTATACCGGCGAAACCCATGAAACGATCGGCGATGCCAAATTGTGCCGTTACGGCGGAACAAAGACGATTTCGATCACGTCATTCGGACAGAACAGCCTCAGCGAAGCCTGCGACTACAATTTCTTCATCCCGCCTTGGGAAAAGTACTATTCGAAAATCGGCCAATTCGCTTCTTCCGCTGGCTTCAGCTATATCCTAGATCTTTTCTACAGCGGCATCTTCGAAAAGGACTACTTGGCCAACTACGAATACATGCTGGAACATACAGGCCGCTTGAGCATGGTTCAGATCAATAAGAAGATGAGCGATATTTAGTCCAAGCCAGTGGTTTTTGTTTTGTTTACGGTTGCGAGTGGCTTATACTGAGGGTGTAAAATTGTCCTTGTTCTTCACTTCAAGCATCCAACCCGTTCTTTTGTATGATGGTATTTGTACTAAATAAAGGAGGAACCGACAATGGGAAAATTTTCTAGTTTCGTCAGAGGGCTTTTGATCGGCGGAGGAATCGCCCTGCTTCTGTCACCAAAGCCAGGCAAGGATATCCGCAAAGATTTGGCTGAAAAAGCCGATGAAGCGTTAGACAAGGTGATGGACTACGCCGATCAGGCCACGGAAACCGCCAAAGAAACTGCGAAAGAGGCCGTCGAGCAAGTCAAAGAAAAGGCCCAGGAAACGACCGACACAGTCAAGCAAAAATTCGCCGCGAAGACTCCTGAAGCAGGGGGAAAATTCGATGCCGAAACGGAAGCTCCCGTGACCGAAGTGGACAAACTCGATCCGATCGAGGAAGCATTGAAAACATTGTGAGTGCGAAGAGAAGAGGTTGCCTCGATAGGGAGCTACCTCTTCTTTTGTTCTCTTGCGGTTGTGGGCGCGATAAGCAGGTGGGCCAAATTATCGAATGTCGCTCGGGTTCCACCCCCGCGCGCAACAAAAAAGACGCCCCGTCAAGAGCACCCTTCCGACTGTTTAAAAATACGGTGCGGATAGGCAGCGGGTATCTCAAAACTAAAAATGATTTCGAATACTTGACGCCGGTCAAGTATTCTCTCAGCGATTCCGCTTATACTATAGTCATACCAGACAAATAGGAGGAATCAATCATGAGCCAAGCCGTTATCCAATTAGGACCCGTCACTTGCCCATCCTGCGTCAAGAAAATCGAATCCGCCGTCAGCAAAATCGACGGGGTCGAAACCGTCAAAGTGTTGTTCAACTCAAGCAAAGTCAAAGCCGAATTCGACGGCAACAAGACTTCAGGGAATGACATCAGCGAAACGATCCAAAAACTGGGTTACGAAGTCCACTCGGTCAAAGAATCCTAGATTATTTTAGGGGCTGTCTCATTTCGAGGCATCCCCTTTCTTTGTGGTTTGGATCCGTGATTGTCTGGTCTGGGGTTCGAGTTTTTTGGCGAGATTCCCCGCAAAATTGGTTTTGACGAGTTATTTCTGACCGCATCAATTCAATGTTATACAGAATCCGGTTATTCCTGAATCGAGGGATATTAGTTGCTTTCGAAAAATAAGCATGCTATCATGAAAACACAAATGAAAATAAGTTGTGCGTTGAAGAGAAGAAGTACCTTTCAGGGTCATCAAAGAGAGCCTCAGTCGGTGAGAAGAGGCATGGTCTGGAAAGCGAAAATGCGTCTCGGAGCAAAATGATGCGTTAGTGTCATTTCGGTTTGTACCCGATAGCATACAGAAGTATGGCTGATTTTGCGTACTTCATAAGGCACCATCCGCGAGGGTCGTGCGAATAAGGGTGGATCACGAAGAGCTTTCGTCCCTGTATTCCAAGCATTTGGAGTATAGGGACGAGGGCTTTTTTTGTTCTCGAGATAGATAAATTAAAGGAGGAATTCAAATGGACATCATTTCCATCATCATTATTCTAGCCGTATTTGCGGCATTGCTTTTCGCACTTTATCGTTTGGGCGCCAAACACGTTAAGTTTTCAAAACGTGTTTTCATCGCGTTAGCTTTAGGGGTTATCTTCGGGGCCGCCATCCAGCTGCTATTCGCACCGGACAGCACAATTACAATCACTGCCATCGATTGGATCAATATCGTCGGTAACGGTTATGTCCGCTTCCTGCAGATGCTGATCATCCCATTGATTTTCGTATCGATAGTGGGCGCTTTTACTCGCATCGAAGAAACCAAAAATCTGGGCAAAATCAGTGGATCCGTACTCGGCACTTTGCTGGGCACAACCGCCATCGCCGCTCTTATCGGATGGGCATCCGTCATCCTGTTCAATCTTGACGGCGCACAATTCACGCAAGGTTCCGCTGAAACTGCAAGAATCGAAGCCTTGACTACCCAACAGACGCAAGTGGCTGACTTGACGATTCCTGGTCAAGTGCTCAGCTTTATCCCGACCAACATCTTCCAAGATTTGGCGGGGCTGCGCAGCACAAGCACGATTGCTGTAGTTGTATTTTCCGCTTTTGTCGGGATCGCGTATTTGGGCATCAAGAAAAAACAACCCGAAAATGCTGCTTTGTTCAATAAAGGACTGCAAGTCATCCAATCAATCGTTATGCGCATCGTTACCTTGATCCTTCGCTTGACTCCATACGGAATCTTGGCCTTGATGACCAAAATGATGGCGACATCCAGCTACCAGGCCATCGTCAACTTGGGACTGTTCGTGATCGCTTCCTATGCCGCTTTGCTTGTCGTCCTGCTGGTACACAGCTTGATTCTGGCAGGCGTCGGCGTTAATCCAATCACCTATTTCAAGAAAGCTTTCCCGGTATTGAGCTTCGCCTTCACTGCCCGTTCCAGCGCCGGCGCACTGCCTTTGAACGTTGAAACGCAAACGAAAGCTTTGGGCGTCGATGATGCCTCCGCCAACTTTGCTGCCAGCTTCGGCTTGTCGATTGGTCAAAATGGTTGCGCGGGCGTCTACCCTGCCATGTTAGCTACCATCGTGGCACCGACTTTGGGCATCGACGTCACCAGCATCGGTTTTGTATTGACATTGATCCTGGTCGTTACCATCAGTTCCTTCGGTGTTGCCGGTGTCGGCGGCGGTGCGACTTTCGCCGCTTTGATCGTTCTGGGCGCCATGAACTTGCCTGTCACAATTGCCGGACTTGTCATCTCGGTTGAACCAGTCATCGACATGATGCGTACCTTGACGAACGTCAACGACAGCATGCTGGCGGGCGTCGTTTCTTCCCGCAACATCGGGGAATTCGACCCCTCCATCCTGAATGACGACGCTGCCGTTGTTGATGGGGATGCTATCTAGTCTTCTCTTCTATAATAATATTCGGCCCTGCCGAATGACTCAGCTGTCTGCAATTTGCAGGCAGCTTTTTTGTGTTCGGATGCTATTGAGCGGTGGCGTGCCGCTCATCGGAGTTGAGCGTCGAAGTACTCGAAGTCGCTGCGCTCCTCCGGTGGGGCTTCCCACAACGGAGAACAGCGGTAATTTACGGCCTCTTCTCCTGCGAGCCTGTCCTCATCGGAGCACAAACCTTAAATGTGGGTCGTACTCCGGCGTAGCCTCCGTTCGCCGGAGGAGAACGGTTGAGGTTCTGCTTATCGAAATTCCGCAACTAAAGCTTGACTATGATCAAGTCGCTTTCCTGCCTGGTGGCGTATGATAAGGCTATAGGAAATATAAAAGGAGGTCATCCTAGTGATCAAATGGATCAACAAATACAAAAACCGCATCACCGCACTCTCAGGAATCCTGATTGCGCTCGGCTTCACCTTGAAGACCCTTGGATATGCCGCAGCTGCTGACTACGCCCTCATCGTAGCAACGCTCATCGCAGTGGTGCCTATTATGTACAAAGCCTACCTGGCGTTGCGGATGAAGGCTTTCAGCATCGAATTGCTGGTGATGATTGCCGTCATCGGCGCGCTGTTCATCCGCGAATATACGGAGTCTTCCGTTGTGACTTTTCTGTTTCTTTTCGGTGATTTCCTGGAAGCACGCACCTTGGAAAAGACCCGCTCTTCTCTGCGGTCCTTGATTGACATGGCGCCTCAGGAAGCCATCGTCCTGCATGGCACCGATCAAGTCGTCGTTCCGGTCGAGGACGTGGCTGTCGGGGATCGGCTGTTCATCAAACCAGGCGGCAAAATTCCGGTTGACGGCATCATCGTGAAGGGTCAGGCGGCCATCAACGAAGCCGCTGTGACGGGCGAAGCGATCCCGGCCAACAAATCCTTGGACGATAAAGTCTTTTCGGGGACTTTGGTGGACGATGGCTTCATCGAAATGATCGCGGAAAAGATCGGCGATGACACGACTTTCGCAAAAATCATCGAATTGGTCGAAGAGGCGCAGGAATCCAAATCCAAGGCCGAACGTTTCCTCGATGCTTTCGCCAACTTCTACACGCCTGCCATCGTGGTGCTCTCCGTCATCGTTTACGCTTGGACGCGTGACCTGCATCTTGCCATCACTTTCCTTGTGATCGCCTGCCCTGGCGCCCTCGTGATCGGCGCTCCGGTATCGAACGTGGCTGGCATCGGCAACGGCGCCAAATACGGCGTGCTGGTGAAAGGCGGCGAAGTCATGGATCGCTTCTCCAAAGTCGATACGCTCGTTTTCGACAAGACCGGCACGCTGACGAAAGGCAAGCCGGAAGTGACCGACATCCATATCCTTGGTGCCGTCGACCGCAAGGAACTGCTGCAGCTGACGGCTTCGGCGGAGCAGATTTCCGAGCATCATCTCGGACAGACGATCGTGAAATACGCACATCAACAAGGCCTGGAAACTGTTGCGCCGAAAAATGCGGAAGCCATCAAAGGACACGGATTAAAAGCCACAGTGGACGGCCGCAGTCTCATCGCCGGAAACCGCAAGCTGATGGCACAGTCCGGAATCTCGATAAATGGAGCCGCAGAAAGCTATGCGATTGCGCGCGAAAAGACCGGCAATACCGTCGTTTTTGCAGCCATCGACGGCACGCTTGCCGGGCTCTTCTCCATTGCCGACCAGATACGCGAGGACGCACCGCAAGCTTTGGCCGAGATGCGCCGCAAAGGCATCAAACAGATCATCATGCTGACGGGTGACAACCGCCATACCGCCCAAGCGGTCGCCAAACAATTGGGGCTGGATGCCTTCCACGCCGAGCTGTTACCGGAGGACAAAGTACGTTTCGTCAAAAAACTCCAGGCAGATGGCGCCGTCGTGGCCATGGCTGGGGACGGCATAAACGATGCACCTGCCATCGCGACAGCGGACATCGGCCTGGCCATGGGAGAAGGCGGAACCGACATTTCGATGGAGACGGCCGATGTTGTACTGATGGCCGATAAGCTGATGCAGTTTTCCCATGCTTACTCGCTGTCAAAGGCGACGATGCGCAACATGAAACAGAATATTGCTATTGCGGTTGGGGTTGTCCTCTTCCTTTTGGCGGGCGTCCTGCTGGGTTCCGTCCACCTCGCCAGCGGCATGTTCATCCATGAAGCCAGCATCCTGGCAGTCATCCTGAACGCCATGCGACTGATCGGATTCAACCGGAAATCGAACGCCGCACTAAGATAAAATTCGCATGCAGCCGACGGATTGCGGTACAATTTAAGCAACCAAGACTGCATGTCCCATTCCGAAACGGAGGATTTGCCAAATGAACGAACAAACTAAAACTGCCCACAACTGCAGTGGCGCGTGCTCTTGCAACGCCCACCGCTCCTGCATTTCGCTTGTGCCGATCTTCAATCACTTGGAGCCGGACCAGATGGACGAAATCATGTCCGTCACGCATCCGGCGACCTACAAAAAAGGCGAACTGCTCTACCGCCCCGGTGATACGTCGGATACACTCTACATCCTCCATTCTGGCCTGATCCGCATTTACCGGCTGGCCGAGTCCGGAAAAGAGCAGCTCGTGCGTTTCCTTAATCCGGGCGATTTCACCGGTGAGTTGGCCATCTTCAGCGAATCGAAGCACGAAGCCTATGCCGAAGCCGTGAAAGAGACCCAAGTCTGCCGGATGCAAAGGAGCGATCTGCAGCACTTTTTGTTGAAATACCCGGCGATCTCCCTAAAGTTGCTGCAGGAATTTTCTAACCGTCTGGAAAAGTCGGAAAGACAGACAACCTATGTGGCGACCGAAAAAGTCGAAGCCCGTTTGGCCCTATATCTTGCCGAATTGGCCACAAAGGACGGCGACACCATCACTTTGCCGATGTCTAAGAAGGATCTGGCTTCCTACCTCGGGACGACTCCGGAAACAATCAGCCGAAAGATGGGTTCGTTGGAGGACCATCACCTCATCAAACAGTTGAGCCACCGGGAAATCGTCATCCTCGATCTCGATGGCCTACTGTTTCTATAAAACACGATTGCCTTTCCGCCAAGCGGGAAGGTTTTTTGTCGGATCACAACCGTACTCCACAAGCGACCTTTGTGGTAGAATAGGCTTACGAAAAAGGGGGAAATTTTGATGACAGAAAAAATGAAGCAGGGGCTTTTGTTGGCCTTTGCCACGGTTGTCGGTTTCGTGATCGGCTACCTGAATCCGGAGACTTCCCAAGCGCTCTTATCAGCCATCGGTTGGATTGCGGGAATCGGCATGTTTTTCCTCTTCCGACGCTCCAATAAAAACCCGTCCCGGGACTATACAGCAAGCTGGCCCTATATTTTGATCCGCATGCTGTTGTTCTTCATCATCGGCGCGGCTTTGGGCAGCATGATCCCTTATTACCAACAGATTATGGCTTTGCAGCAGCAATAGCCTATTTATTCATTATTCACTAAATAACCAAAAGGAGTATGCCTAAACATGGATTACGTCGCCATTGACTTTGAAACTGCAAACAGCCGTGGTGACAGCGTCTGTTCCATCGGCTTGAGCCGCTTTTCCGAAGGGAAGGAAATCGATCGCTATTACGCGCTCATCAATCCGCGCCAATATTTCAGCCGCGGGAATATCCAGATCCACGGCATCACCGAGGCCATGGTCGCCAGGGAACCTTCCTTCGACGAACTTTATCCGGATATCCGTTCCTTCATAGGGGAAGATCCTTTGGTGGCCCACTTTGCCCAATTCGACATGAGTTGCCTCCAGCAAACGATCGAAACCTACAAGCTGCCGAAGATGCAGAATGAATTTTTCTGTTCCTGCAAGATGGCGCAGCGTATGCTGGACCTGCACAATAACCGCTTGCCGACAGTGTTGGACTACTTCGGCATGACGATTGATAACCACCATAACGCCGTGGAGGATGCGGTCGCCTGCGGGCTGATCACCAGCAAAATGTTGGCGCAATACGACTACGATATCCAAGGCTTTTTGGACGAATACCAATACCGGATGGGGAAATTGTTCTCGCATGCTTTCGGAGTCGCGAAAGGCGGCAAAAGTACCCCCGCCAAACGGGCAAAAACGGCAGCACCACTGAAGCCGAAGAGCCTGCTTTTCGATAAGGAACACGTCTTTTACGACAAGCACGTCTGCTTTACCGGCCGGTTCCAAAAACTGAAGCGCAACGATTTGGCTCAGTTCGTTGTTGATGTCGGCGGCCACTTCGACGCCAATCTGAGCTACGAGACGCTTTACCTGGTCGTCGCCGACAGCGATTGGCGCAAAATCGGCACACCGAGCGAGAGCCGTAAAATCCAAGCCGTCCGCGAACTGCAAGGCAGCGGCCACAATCTGACCCTGCTTTCCGAATCGGACTTCTTGCGCATTTTTTTGAAGAAATGAGGTAACAACAGATGAATATCTTCAGTAAAATGGACAATTTAGTGAGCCTGACCGAAAACGAGAAAATTTTGGTTTCCTATATAAAAGAAAATCCCGAAACTTTCGTGAAGATGACTTCCGCGGAAATCAGCGAAGCCAGCTTCATTTCGAACGCAACGATCTACCGTTTGTGCAAAAAATTGGATCTGGCCGGACTTTCTGAATTGAAGATCCTGGTCTCGGCTTCGGTCGGCGACTATCTGAAGGAACGTACGACCTTGGATTTCAATTATCCGATCCATCCCAACGAAACCCAATACCAGATTACGCGAACGATGCAGGAACTCTATGAGCAGACGGTGGTGTCCTCGCTCAACAATCTGGATCTGGAACAGCTGCGGCAGGCGGCTTCTTTGATGAAGAAGATGACAGCGATTGACCTATATACCTCTGCCGGGAATTTATTTTTCGCCGAAAACTTCAAGTTTCAGATGCAGGAAATTGGCAGATTCGTCAATGTCCCGATTGAGGAGTATCATCAACGTTTGACTGCGGCCGCCAGCGATCCTTCGCATCTTTCCATCGTTGTTTCATACGGAGGACGGGGCACGGTCATTCCCGAAATCGTGAATATTCTGAAGAATAACCGATCGCCCATCCTGTTGATCACATCCACTGAAGAGATTCCTTTCGCAAGCGCTGCCACGCACCACCTGTACATGAGCTCAAACGAAAGCCATTACAATAAGATTTCTTCATTTTCGACTAGGCTTTCTTTGCTGTTCTTGCTGGATTGTCTCTATACCAGCTATTTCAAACTCGACTACGAGCGTAATGTCGCACTGAAAATGGATTACTACAAAAAAATTAGCCGAATCACTTGGTGATGATCATCAGAACGGCCACTCCTTCTGAAAGGATTCTCTCAGTGTTCCAACTATAGGGATGTAAGTTATGAGAGATTTCTTTCATTCGGGTCTCGACATCTTTTCTCATAAACAGTTATGTCTTATACTAAGTGCATCCATAAAAGAGTTGCCTTCATTTCCTAATGACAGGTTCCTCTTCCCGGCGTGAGATCGCTCAGTCAGTAAGCGTCGGAAAAATGACTCCATTCTTGAGAAGAAAGTCCTTCAACTGCATACTGCCATATGCAATGAGGCCTTCTTCTCTATGAAACCCGGACAAATCTGTCCGGGTTTTTGGTTTATTTTAGGCTTGTGCTTAGCTTCTTGGTATAATAGGCACGAAGGATTGCTATTGTTTTTCTTGCGAAAGAAGGAATCGATATGTTTAAAAAGACAGGAGACAGATCAGGGGAAGTCACCTTGTACAGCGGTAGGATGAGTTGGTGCCGTAGCGAACAGTCCGCCCTGGATGGCTTTGGCTTTTTGACTGACAAACAACTCCGCTTTGATATGCCGGAAATAGCCAAAATCATGACGAAAATTTTCTTTAAACCCTTCTCAAAGGCCTTCGCTGACGGCATCTACGATATCGCCATCCCATACGATGACATTAGAAGCGTACGTCCAGGTACTTACGGCCTCCGCAAAGCGCTGATTATTGAAAAGAAAGACGGGACCCTCTTTAAGTTTGCAGTCACCCACTATGACACATGGGAAAAAGCCCTCCTGAAACGCATGACAAAAATCGCTTAACAACTGAACGTTTGCCGAACGAAAGGGGTGGTCTCAATTTGGAGGCCACCCCTTTCGTTGTTGCTTGCTAGTATGTTTTTTCTGGGTTTCGCATTCGTGGCG
Organism: Trichococcus collinsii; assembly: GCF_900107505.1. Classification (GTDB taxonomy): domain Bacteria; phylum Bacillota; class Bacilli; order Lactobacillales; family Aerococcaceae; genus Trichococcus; species Trichococcus collinsii. Next base: position 227,520 of record NZ_FNQH01000004.1, read on the forward strand.
GAATTCCCCACCAACGTGGTTTCGGCGGTTTTTCTGACTATTATTTGAACTGATTTTCCCCGCTGAAAAGCTTTTGACGGGTTATTTCTGAGCATAAATTCAATTCCCATATAGAAGGGAGACGGCCTTTTCGCTAATTTTCGCTGATCGCTATTTGTTTCTCTTTGTTGCCAAAAAATTCATTCAGGAAGGCCGCAGCCAATATCAGCACGCCCCCCACCAATTGCACGGGTGACAGATCTTCTTTCAGGAATACCGCTGAAACAACGATTGCCGTCACCGGGTCCACATAGCTGAGTACAGCGAACGTTTGACTCTCGACCGCTTGGGCGCCTGCAAACATCAGCACATAAGCTATCCCCGTGTGGATGATCCCCAGAAAAAGCAGATTGGTGATGGAGCCCCCAGTCAATTGTCCTAATCCGAAACCGGAAGTCAGCGCGACGTAAGGCGTCAGGATTCCGGTAGCGATGACGAGCGTCAGAGCCGTCAGAGGGATCCCGCCAAGACCAGTGATTTTTTTGTTTGAGAGGATAGCAACCGCATAGAAAAATGCTGCACCCAATCCGAATCCGATCCCGATTGGATGATTATATCCTGCCGCGTTGGGGCTCACTCCGATAATCAGGAACATCCCCAACATCGCCAAAGCAACACAAGCAAGTTTCTTCGCGGTCAAGGCTTCCTTGAAAACGAATGGCGCCAACAGCGTCATGAAGATTGGCTGGAAATAATAGCTCAATGTCGCATTCGATACAGTCGTGTAACGGAAAGCTTCAAACAGCAGAATCCAGTTCATGCCGACCGCAAAACCCGAAAGCAACAGGAATTTAGCATTTTCCCTGATTAGCGCCAAAGGAATCCTTTCCTTGCGCACCAGCAAGGTTCCCCAAAGGAACAGGCTCCCCAAAGCCCCCCGGAAGAAGGCAACCTGATTGGAAGCCAAATCTATATTTTTAACGAAGATGCTGATCGTCCCGAATATCAGCATCGACAGCATCACTTTCCCTTTTCCTTTCGACACAACCCCACACCTTTCCTTATTGATAAAAATAGTACACCCATCATATCACAGAGTTTACCGGCCGGGACAGGTTTGACGCAAAAAAACACGGAACGCGCAGCCAACCGCGTTCCGTATTTTTGAATGAATTATTTGCCATTAAGCCATTACCTCGTACGTTCCTCATGCGAGTTTTTCCGAAACTAATCGATTGCCGCAGTGATGATGGAAGCTTCCCTGATCTCTTCTACTTTTTTTGGTTTCTTTGCCTTTTCAGGTTTCTTTTCAGCGAAATAACGGACAACGGATTCCCATCTAATAAAATTTTTCATGGTATTGCTCCCTCCTTCTCGATAAAACGCACAACTAACTAGTTTACTGGTTAATGTTGGATTCTATATAAAGCTTCCCCAAGGCGATCAAGCGTGTCTTCGATCACTTTGGTTGGCGCTGCCAGATTGATGCGCTCATAGCCCTCGCCCTCTTCACCGAAGATATAACCTTCATCAGTAAAGAACTGCGCTTCTTCCCGCATAAACTTTTCCAGTTCTTCCGGCGCTAGTCCCAGTGCCTTGAAGTTCACCCATTGCAGATAAGTCCCCTCAACCAAGGGTGCGGTAATTTTAGGGAAATTTGCGGCGAAGAAGTCGCGCACCAGATGCTGATTCCTGTCGATGACCGGTATCAGATGATCAAGCCACTGTTCCGCATCATCGTAGGCAATCCGGCACCCTTCCAAGCCTAGCGTCCCAACCATACCGCAGGCGACACTGCCAAGCGCATCGGACATTTTCTTCCGCAAAACTTCATTTTGGATAATGATGTTGGACGTGCACAGGCCAGCTAGATTGAATGTTTTTGATGGTGCAGTGCAGGTGATCGTCCTTTCCGCCACCGCATGGGAAAGCGTCTGGAAAACCTTATGTTCGTAGCCCGGCATAATCAAATCGTGATGGATTTCATCCGCAACAATAATCATGTCATAGCGAAGCACGATATCTGCTAAACGGGCCAGTTCCTCTTCCGTCCACACCCTGCCGACCGGATTATGCGGACTGCAGAAAATAATCAGCTTGTTCTCCTTCTTACGGCAGAAATGATCAAGCCCTTTAAAGTCGATCGTGTAATCGTCCGCGCGATTCAAGAGCGGATTCCTGACGACTTTCCGGCCTGCGTTTTCGATAGCTCCAAAGAACGGATAATAGACCGGCGTCATGATGATGACACCTTCACCTGGCTGAGTATAAGCCCGGACCGCTGCATAAAAGGCAGAGACGACGCCAGGACTGGTCAGAATCCATTCCTTCTCCACCTCAAAATTGTGCCGGCGCCGTTGCCAATCGATTACTGCTTGGTAGTAGCCTTCGGTGGGTATACTGTAGCCCAATATGTTGTCTTCCAAATATTCCTGTAGCCCTTTGGTGATTTCGGGCGCAGTCCTGAATTCCATGTCCGCCACCGTAAGCGGCACCACATCATCCGCTACATCCGGCATCCATTGATACATCTGTTGCCACTTCACGGAACCTTTGTCTCTTCTGCTGATGACCGATTCGAAATCATATATTTTTTTGTTTCCTTCAATCTCCATCCCATACACCATATTATCTCTCCCTTCCCGATTGCGTGAGATTTAGTCACACAAAAGTCAGATAAGCACCTCGTTTCAGGATGCAATTCAATTATTAAACTAACTATAAGGGGGTTTTTTCCAAAAGTCTAATTTATCATAACAATTTGGGTCACAAAACCTCACACCATATATAATCCAATCGCCGAAACCCCATCTAACTACCCTTCTTCTGCGTCACTATTCCTTACATGTTCATTCATTGATAAAAATCAAAAAAGCCCCGGTTACGCTCTAATTGCGCACTGGGGCTTTGAAGTATACTTGCGGACCTCTTATTTACTTGAATTCCATGAAGATATAGAGATCTCCACCGGTAAAATCCGGTGTGCGCTCCAAGGAATTGACCAAAATATTCATTCTGATCTGGTCATTTTCGGTAGTTACCGTCGCATCCTCGATTGTCAGATTCCCTTTGTCGAATCCGGAAGTCGCAGCCTCCTCGAAAATCGCATCGTACACTTCGCGGGTATTATAAACGATCAATTTCTCTCCTGTCGCATCCTTTACGGTCAAAACATAATACGTTCCATCCAATCTTTTTTCCAATTGGTATGGTTGGCCGTTCACTTCAAAATCGGTAGTTTCGACGGGGCTAGTTTCGACTTCGGAATAGTAGAGATACTGATGGATCATGACATCGAAATTTGCGATTCCCACAACAGGATCGGCATCCCAGTTCAGATAGACGAATTCGCCCTCACCTTGCGGATATTCCGTTTCGGAATAGGTCATGTCAAATCCGTAGGTATCGCTGAAATCACTGTAGACATTGAAATCGCTCGGCAAGTAGGCTACCTCTTTATTGTAGCCCATGTTGTCGATGTAGGACGCGACCTTTGTGATGACGATCTTATCGTCGATGGAAACATCACTTTTCGGAACGATTGCGTTATCCACCAACATATCATTTTCCAATAGTTTCTGTTCCAAAAAGCCAATCTGGTTGTTCTTGCTGACAGTAAAGGCATCGATCGGCGGAATGATGGAAATGGCCGACAACACAAGCAATGCGATAGCGATCAAACCATTATGCTTCGGTTTCATGAAGCTGAAGATCACACCGGCTATCGTCGCGAAGATGCCGAACAGGATGACATAATAGCGGCCGTGCGTGACGCCCATCTCCCTGATTTTCAGGAAGGAGGCGACGGTCTGGAAGACGACTATCGGAATCAGGATCTTAGGAAAAATCTTGCGGAACAGGTCGGCAAATTTATTCTCGAGATTGCAGGCAAGGATATAGACGATGATGACGATGATCGCATAGGAAACAAGCAACGGCTCCATAAGATTGTCTGTCCAGAATTCCCCTCTGATATTCATGACGACATAGATCACAAGGATCAACGTGTAGATGGCCGTCAAAGGAATGATGATGTAGGAAATCAGGATTTCCAGGAAGCGCGGCACCATAAATTGACGATCGAGCGTTTCCCCGCGCTTCGCCCATGCCTCATCCGGTATCAATTCTTCACGTTTGCCCGGATACAGCGGCGTCATCGATAAGAAATAGATCGGCGCAAACAAGGAACCTACAATATTCAAAAGATGCGTGAGAATTTTGAAATCAAGATTGAAGAGAAGGTAATCAGTGGCGTAAAAAATGGCGCTGATTCCGCCTGCCAATACCCCCGTGAAGAGCACCGTCGTGAAGAATGCCTTCAGCGCCGAAAGGAAGCTCCGATGGAACGGAACCTTCACGCTCTTTATTGAAGGAATCCAAATGAAGGCGATCATAAGTGCGAACAGCGCCACACCCGTTTTGACATTAATGGCTATATTGTACTGCGTCTGCGGGCCGACCGCGAAATAATAGCCGGTCGTTAGCAACACAGCCCCACCCATCAGCAGATAGCGGGCATTCAGTTGCGTGAAGAAACGTTCATAAACCATTTGGCCAACGATGCTCAGCATCGCCCCTACCAAAAAAGTGAACAGATAGCGGGCATAATCCTCGCGCGGGTTTTCGATCATGAAGCTGTTCAAAACTGCGACCGCGATCAAAAATAGCACGGTCAACGGATAACGACTGATGGAACGCCCCATTCCTTTGTAGGCTTTCCAAAACGCGTCTTTAAATTTCATTTTTGCCACCCCTCTCTTACAATTTCGCTGATGCGAAAAGAATGCTATTCAACCCTCTCTGTTTTCCTGCTTCTCTTTCGTTTATGCGTAAAATCTGCTCGTTGAAACGTAACTGTTGCCATAGTGAGGAATACGAGGCCGCAACCGAATACGGCGAGGCCGCTCATCCATGGCCTGAATATGAATCCATTTATATTCAGCGCTAATCCATTTTTGACCATTTCGGCATCTGTTCCGTTGTTTTCCAAGACAATTGCCCGAAAAAACATGGTCGTATAGGTCATGGGATTCGCATAAGACAGGTATTCCAAAAACGTCGGAAAAAGGCTCACGGGAACATAAGCACCGGATAAAAAAACCAGCGGGAGAACTACCGCTTGTCCAACGATTTGGTAGGTTTGCGCATCCCGAACGATGGTGGCAACCCACAGCCCCAAGGCAGAATAGACCATTCCTACCAAGAACATGGACAGGAAGACCAACACAATTGTATGCGGCTTTTCGAATCCCAGACCGGTGAACATCCCAATCACAAAAATGATGAAGCCTTGCATCGTCGCAATCAGGGCGCCTGCCAACAACTGTCCGAACGCTACCTGGAAACGATTGATGGGGCTAACCAGTATTTCCTTCATGTACCCTGAACTGATGTCCTCAATCGTAGTCGCCGCGATATTCAATGATGTTTGAAATACGGTGGCGATTGTCACGCCCGCAATGACATGATTGACGGAATTTTCTTGCAGCTGGTTTTGAAAAAGGGAGGACAATACATAAATGAAAGCAAAAGGCGTAAGAAAAGTAATCAGCAAGCGGATGCGGTTGCGCATAAAGTTACGCAGATTGCGCAAGCATAATGTCCAGATGGCTCTCACCCTGCATCACCGCCTTCACGGATTTTTTTGCCTGTGATTTCAAGAAAAACGTCATTCAGACTCCCTTTCGTAACCTCCAAGTCGAGAACATCATCCTTCAATGAATGGATTGTCTCAATAAATCTTTCCATGTCATCTACCTCAAGGTGCAAGTATTCCCCGCTTTTCTCATAACGGAACTCCTGCTGCAGTAAATAGATTTCAGCTTTTCGGGAATCTTTCACTTTCAATACGGCCCGCGTTTTGGTATACCGGGTTTTCAAAGCTTGCGGGGTATCATTGACGATGATTTTTCCGTCGTCCATGATAGCCACTCGATCGCACACTTCCGCTTCTTCAATATAGTGCGTCGTCAAGAAAATTGTGATATTTTTCTCCTTCTGCAGCTTCATGATATATTCCCACATGCGATTTCGTGTCTGGGGATCCAGCCCCGTCGTCGGCTCGTCCAAAAAAAGAACTTTCGGATAATGGACCAACGCGCGCACAATCTCCACACGACGCTTCATCCCGCCGGAAAGGGTAGAGACCGTCCTATTCCGCCATTCCAACAAATCAACGAGATCCAACAGTATTCCGATTCGTTCCCCTATTTCATCCCTTGGTACCCCATATAGGATGCAGTGAGCAACCAGATTTTCTTGCACTGTCATCTGCTGATCCAATGTAGGTTCTTGAAAAACGATGCCTATCGCTTTTCGAACTTTTTTCTGTTGCTTAGAAACATCTTCTCCATCAATCAAAAGCACTCCTGAGGTTTTATCGATTATCGTACATAGGGCGTTAATTGTCGTGCTCTTGCCCGCACCGTTCGGACCCAGAAAAGCAAAGCTGCTGCCTTCTTCTACTTCGAAAGAAACATCCTCCACTGCAAGGTAATCCCCATAAAATTTCGAGAAATTTTTCACATTGATTATGGCTGCCATCTCTATGCCTGCCTTCCCAACAAAATAAGGTGAGCGCATCCAACATTAGACCTGTTGCTGACAAAACGAAACGTCTATATCATAATTATGGATATCCATGCGCACCTTTGTCAAATTTTGCGATGCCTTTAAGGGCTTAGCAACAAAAAAGGCGCCATAAAAAAAAGAGCATAGCCTGTGGCCGTGCTCCCTTGTGATTACTGTTTGAATGGACCCGTCTTCGCATCCTTCATCGCCAATTGGATGTAATCGATGGAAGCATTGAGTTTGGCGGATTCCCACTCATCCAAAGCGACCCCGAATTGTTTTTCTACGCCATTACGGCCGATCAGACAAGGCATGCTCAAAGCAACATCGCCGTCATGACCGTACTGTCCGCGAAGAATCGTGCAGACGGGGTGGACGCTCTTTTCATCCAACAGGACCGATTGCGCCAAGGTGATGGCCGATTGCGCAACTCCTGCGTTCGTCCACCCTTTCCCGTTCAAGACATCGTAGGCCGACTTCACAACCGCTGCACCGATCGCTTCAGGATCCAGTATCTCCACTTCCGGGAAATGGCTTGCGAACTCCTCATAGCGGATGCCGTTTATCGCCAACCGGCTCACCACCGGGAATGCCGTGAATCCGTGTTCGCCCATCATGTAGCCGGTCACGCTTTTAGGATCGACACCGTATTGTTGCGAAATCACTTTCCGCAGACGGGCTGAGTCCAGCATGGTGCCAGTCCCGAATATCCGCCCTTCCGGATAGTCGAACTCGCTGGCCGCAATATAGGTCACCGTGTCCAATGGATTTGTGATCAGAATGATGATGGCCTCTTTTGTATATTTTATGATTTCGGCCATCACTTCACGGATGACCGCCGCATTTTTGCCGGTCAAGGAGGCGCGATCTGGAACGGCATTCGGATTGTTATCATCCTTCATGACACTCGGTCCGGCAGCGATAATGATGATGTCCGCATCCGCGCAATCGGCGTAATCCCCAGCGTGTACATCCACATTGGACATATAGGTCAATGCGGTCGCATGTGCCTGATCCAAGGCTTCCCCATGGGCAACATCCTTTAGAATATCGATTGTCGCGATTTCCGCAAATAATCTCAATTTCATTGCATCAGCCAACACATAGGAACCCACGTGACCCACACCCACAACAACAAGTTTATTTTTGTGCATCTTTTCCCCTCCATTTCTCATCATACTTTCATCTTAGCACCTTTTTAGTGATTTATCACATGTATTTCGTGAAAGAGGGCCCTTCACGGTGTCGGCTTGCAATAATCCGTCGGTCCGAGTACTATGGAAGCAACATCACTCAGAGGAGCATACGTTAAATGGAAAAGTTTGTGGAAGCTTTAAAACAAAAAATTCGCAGTAAAGAGGGTTTGTCGCCCAAGATGCAGGATATTCTGGATGCTTGTGTCGTGCTGTTCTCGACGAAAGGATTCTCCAACACCAGCACAAAGGACATCGCAAAAGCAGCCAATGTTGCTGAAGGAACCATCTACAAACATTTCGGCACGAAGGAAAATTTGCTTTACGCTACAATTTTCCCGATTCTGCGCGATATCATCTCAACGGAAGCGCTCATCCAAGTGAAGCGGTTCCGCAATTCTGCAGAGAACGCGCCATTTGAGCGGTTCGTGGAATTCATCGTGCGCAAGGATGTTATGATGCCGGAAGAGCATTTCCAGTCAGGAAAAATTTTTCTAACTGAAATGATGTACGATAAACAGCGTTGCCAAGAGTTCATCACGATGATCCCCAAGGACTTGATAGAAGGCATTTACGCAATCCTCGACGGCTATAAAGAAAAACATGAAATCGTCGATTGGCCGAATCCCGTCATTTGGCAATTCATCATGAGTATCCTGTTCGGCAATCACCTGACCCATTACGTCCTTTTCACGGATACAAAGCGCGACAAAGAAGCCGAAATCGTCTATCTGACCCAGCAGATCGTCAAAGGACTGAAACCTGATAAGCAATAGCATTGACAGCCCGTTCCCGAATCGCTATACTTGACTAATCAAACGGTGAGTAAATACTCACTCATCGTCATTTCTTTTAAAATAATAAGGAGGCATCCCATAACTATGGCTTTTGTCGAACTAAAAAATCTGAATAAATTTTACCCGATCAGCGGCGCAGAAGATTTCCAGGCACTCAAGGACGTCAACCTTTCCTTGGACAAAGGCGAATTGGTCTCAATCGTCGGCGAATCCGGCAGCGGAAAATCAACCTTGATGAACTTATTGGGCGGTCTGGATAGCCAGTTTTCAGGCGAAATAACCATTGACGGCCAAAAAATGAGCACGTTCAAGGAAAAAGATTTCGTGAATTACCACAAAGAGAAAATCGGCTTCGTTTTCCAGAGTTTCAATCTTGTTTCCCACCTCAGCGTGCTGGACAACGTCACATTGGCGATGACGCTGTCGAATGTCGACAAAAAAACACGGGTCGCAAGGGCGATAGAAGTCCTGAAACAACTCGGCCTTGAAGATCAATACAAAAAGAAACCCAGCCAGTTATCAGGCGGGCAAAAACAGCGTGTGGCCATAGCCCGCGCATTGGTCAATGATCCGGATATCATCATTGCCGATGAACCTACCGGGGCCTTGGACTCGCAGACAACGGATCAGGTGCTGGACATCATCCAAGATATCGCCAAAACCGGCAAACTCGTCATCATGGTCACCCACTCGGAGAAGGTAGCGGCCCGCTCCACACGCGTCGTCACAATCGATGACGGAAAAATCATCGGCGATATCCGTCAAGGAGAGATTGCCTTGCACGACAACGCGTTTGAATTACAACAGAAAAGTAAGAGTAAAAATCTCACTTTTCTTGCAGCAATCCGCTTGGCTCTTCTTAATATGAAGGAAAAGTTGGCCCGGAACATCCTTATCGCTCTTGGCGGCAGCATCGGAATCATGAGCATCATCGTGATGCTGTCCCTTGGCGAAGGCGTCAATGACTACCTGACCGAAACGATGAACGCCAATGTCAATCCGCTTGTCAGTGAAGTCCAGATGCCCGTCGTCATCGAAACCAACAATAGCGAAAACACCGATTCATCTATGATGATCACGACTCCTACCGGGGCTGAGATACCTGCCGGCTCTACGCCATCGGGTCCTCCTACGGGCGTAACGCAGTCCGATCCGTTCGAAGAAGAAAACATTGAGGAATTGCGGAATATTCCGCATGTCGCCGAAGTCAATCTGGCCTATACTTCTTTTACGATCGGAAGCGATAACGTTATCTTTGAAGATAATAAATACTCCTTCATGACTTTCGGGACGACCTCTGGTATGACCGATTCCAACATCCTTTTCGGGGCATTTCCTGAAGAAGGCGAGATTCTGGTCACAGAAGGCATCGCCAATCAGATGGGCGCTACTACAGAAGAAGCCATCGGAAAAGAAGTGACTCTGGACGTTACGATAGATGGTGAGTCGTTGGAAAAAAATTACATAATCAGCGGCATTTACACAGCCGGCCAAGCCATCGGCGCATTCGAGTCCGTATACATGTCAGCTGATTCCTTTGAAACATTGACTGCAGAGAACAATATGGAAGTGGAGCCCAATGTTGTCTACTTGGTATCTGAGGATCCTGAAAATACCCAATCCATCAAAGATGAAGTAGCCGCTCTAGGTTACCGCGGTTCATCAGCGGATGCCCTGGCTTCCACGTTCACCCAGATGTTGGATATCTTCACGTACATCCTTTCCGGGGTGGCAGGCATATCCTTGTTCGTATCCGCGATCATGATTTTGACAGTGCTCTACATCAGCGTTGTGGAACGGACACAAGAAATCGGCGTCATCAAAGCGATTGGTGGCCGGAAGAAAGATATCCGCCGCATCTTCGTTTCCGAGTCCTTCCTGATCGGCCTGTTCAGCGGAATTCTGGGCGTAGGCATCGCCTACCTCATCACCGTTGTCGGAAACATCGTTGTGGAGAATCTTTTTGACACGGCCATCCTGAATATGACACCGGCCTTTGCAGTATTCGGTATCGTCACCAGCGTGATCATCAGCATGGTCGCTGGCCTGATGCCAGCTCAAAAAGCAGCCCGCCTGGACCCAGTAGAAGCCCTCCGCCACGATTAAGAAAAAGGATACGATGAATTGCGGTTGTCAGCTTAGGCGGAACCCGCTGCAATTCAGAGTTCAACTTGCAGGATGTGATGATTCGCGTTTAGATACCCGGACGTTGGAGTCCCCCACGAAGTGAACCTCTTTTGTTCACTCCGCGGGGTGCGAAACGGTAGTGGTATCTGCGAATCAGAACTCAACTACAGGATAAGATGAATTGCGGGTAGGGGGCGAGCACTAAGAGGACAAACACTAAGCGGACGTTTTTTGTCCGTGTGTGGTTGTCAGCTTAGGCGGAACCCCCTGCAATTCAGAGTTCAACTACGAGCAACAAAAAGAAGCAGTCCGACTTTTGAGCCGGCTGCTTCTTTTTTTATTCCGCCAGGCGGATTTGCGCATAAAAGGTGTTCATCTGATCGGCCAATTCGCTTTCTTGCATTTCATGGAAAATACTCATCACATTATACAAGTATCGTAACAACCAATCAAACGCGTCCTTCTTCAGGCTAACGCCTTCCTTCATTTCTTGATCGATCTCCTTATGCAATGCATCGACCCAATGATCCCCGAGGACAATCCGCACCCGTTGGAACTGCTCCCGAAAAAGCTGCTCGATGGAAACTTCGCCCTCCCCAGGCATCCACTTGTTGCGGTTTGCACTCCGGTAATACCGAGGGATAAAATGCTTGAAATAAGGATCGGATTGTTGCAACAAGAAAAAAGCTGCTTCATATTTCCGATCGGCGATATAGTTATCCAACAAATAGGAAACCAAAATATCCCGAAAATCGATCGACAGTTTACGGACCACCAAATCTTTGTAGGTATCATTGACGGGCACAATGTCCAACTTAGTGTACAACGGCTGCCGGCTTGCACCCACAACCAATTCTTCGCGTTCCAAGAGCTTATGTGCCTCTTCCTTCGCCCTGTCATGCATGCCACGGGATCGAAAGACGACGAAACGTACCCATTTCAGCAACGCGCCTTCTTCAGCAGTCAGCTGAATGTCCGGATTGCCATCCAAAACCGCCGCGAAATTTTCTAATTTCCGGACCGTATCCGCATAATCATGATGCTCCCACTGGATATAACTCGCCTCATCCTTTTCGTAACGGAAGCTGATGAAAATCATCTGTAGCCACAGTTTTTTTATATCAGAATAACTGACGCGATAATGTAACTGTTGTCGCAACACTTCTTCCATCTGCGCCTTGATTCTGGTCCGCTCCCAACCCGATCCGATTGCTTCAGCTTCAAACAACTGAACGAGTTCAATCGACTTCCTGACATTGTATTTGTTTTCTATCATTAATTTATTTACAATAGGCCTGAGAATGAGGTGCGACAGCTTCACTTGATTCTTGAAATAAGGGAAAATAAAATAATCCTCATTTACCCTTTTCCGCAAAACCCCCGCATGCAGGGGCTGGTGTCCGAGTGGCCCGATTATCGGTGAAAAGTCTTTCAGCTCATACTCCCCTTCCATGAATTCCAGATTCGCATGACTGAAAGGATATCCTGCAGGAAAGTTTTGTTTGTAATAGAAGAGATACCACTCATGCGCTTCTCGTTCGTTCAGCAACAGTCGGTCCACAGAAATGTCTTCTTCGGCAAACCGCTTCGCGAAACGTTGCGCCTCATGAGATAATCGATAGTATTGTTGCGTATGCAGGAAATCATGCAACGTATGCTCTGTCACCGCGATTTTGTCATCCAGCACATAATCATAAATCGCGTAATAATACTCAAAAAAGAGACTATAATCACCTTTCATCTTTTGCACCTCCGGACCGTAATCCCTTACAATTCTAAATCTATTTTACCATATTGCTTACAAAACAAAGCAAGAAAGCCTACGCACCTGACTCGTTTGGCTGCCAAATACTGAAAATTGTGCAATTAACTGAAAGCTGAAACAAACATCCTACATAGAATTTATAAAAATTTATACAAATTCCGTTCAGTTGATATAAAAATGTTCAGTTATTTAATGACGTTTTCACGTGATGGTGCTATACTATACATGAAATACCGTTTATCGCATTAGGGTACAAATATACTACAGCACCTGAGGAATCCCAACCCATAAGCATTTCCAGAAAAGTATCCCTTCCTGGCCTCTCCTGTCCCTCACTTTTTAATGAGCAGAAATCCTAGTATCCAGAAAACAAATATTTTTACATCAGCTATATTGCGATTTCAAATCATTTGAAATCGCTAAAAAAGCCTTTAAGCGGGCTTCCAAGTGTAAATCACTGTAGTTATTTTGTTTTTGCACCTGTTTTTAATAAACAAAAACAGACTTTATGTCGATTACTCTCCTAAAATATTTCTGTTGCCTTTGGAACAGAAATTCATGTTGAAGTGGCCATTAAATTGCACGCCAAAATTGGATAGTGATCCTGTAGCCAGATACTTTTTTTGCAGTCGGCCGCGATTGGGAGGAGCGGCACCGATCCCTCAATCCATAAGCTTTAATGGCAAAATATTTGCCCCCTTTGTCGCATCAATAAATTGGGTTCGTTAACGGCAACATACTTTCCGCAATAAACTTATCATTTTTAGACGCTAGTTTGTACATGTCAGATTAAATTACATACATATTACAAATAAGCCTTTTTATGACAAGGATTAAATTTTTATATTTTTATAAAATATACTAGACAAACAAAAAAAATAGTATATTATTATTGTTATTGGCTCGTTCGGATGATATGGAATTTGAGTCAATTAATTTTCAAATTGTCGAACCGTTGCTATCAGATAGATTACGTTAGGAGGATTACTATGTACACCATGTCCAACATAAAAAACCTCTCCTTGAAGATTGTACTTGCTGAGAAGAATACAATCACAGCCGCCCAACCTACTAACTACCAAAAATTCCCTTATGTTAAACTTTTTTACGTTACATCTGGGGATGTTTCTTTAATAATGAAAGAAACGACGGAAAAGCTTTCAAAAGATCAATTGATCTTATTGAATCCAAATGTAGAGTATTATTGGGACCTGACAGGAGATAAAGCAGCAGAGATCATCGAAGTCGGCATCCACGGTCTGGAGTTCTCAAAAATCGGGGACGCAGAAAGCGATTTCTCTTACTACCGCCACAACGACGGTGAAAAAGAAACCGCAACTTTCCTGAATCTGTTGCTGGATGAAATGAGCACACGCAACCAAGGCTACGAAGAGGTCAGCAAACGCTTCGTCGAGATCATCCTGATCCACTTGTTGCGTCTGGAAGAATTCTCGATCCGCAACTCACTGAACAAAAAGAACCACAAAGAAATCCAAACGGTGAAGAACTACATGAAAGTGAACTACCACAAGAACATCACATTGGATGATTTGGTGGATCTGGTCCACATCAACAAATTCTACTTGATCCGTATCTTCAAACAGGAAGTCGGCATGTCGCCGATCGACTACTTGATCCATATCCGTATCGATGAAGCGCAAAAAATGTTGCGCAACACCAATATCGCAATCGCCGATATTGCACACTTGGTCGGCTTCCAGTCACCGTCACATTTCTCGAAAACATTCCGGGAATTGTCGAACTGCACGCCTTCGCAATACCGTCGTCAAGGAAACCAATAATACAAAAAGAAGAAGAAGCCGCTGTTTTATGCGGCTTCTTCTTCTTTTTGTTCCTCCAATGCCCGCAAATAATAGGCCGCCTCGCGCGGTCTGCGAAAATGTTGGATTTCGATACCGGCCGGCGCCTGATCGAATAAAGCAATCAAACCCGGACGGTTATTTTTGTTGAAGTTCCAAATGAATTTCATAAATTCCCAATCGAAGCGCTCCGGGCAACCCTCTCCCATATCGGGACGGGTCACTTTGCGGTTCAAAACGACGCGTTTCAAGGCGCGGTAAAGGCACAATCTTCTTGGGTAGTCGAAAAAGAAGACCGTGTCCACACGCTCCAGCCTGATCGGCAGACTCCGTTGGTAATTGCCGTCGATTATCCACCTGTCTTCTTTGACCAGTTCTTTTTGGATCCGGTCCTGTTCCGCATCAGAGCACAATTCCCAATCGGGCAGCCAATACAGTTTATCGAGATGGTGCAAGGGATGTCCCGTCAACTGCTGCAGCTTGCGTGAAAAAGTGGACTTTCCCGATCCGCTGCAGCCGATGACGACAATCCTCTTCATTGCCTTCCCACTCCCGCTGGCCTTAATCTTCGCCAAACCGACCCCTCCTTTTAAACGAGACTTCCTCTTCTATCGACCAGTTTACCACAGCAGAAATGCAGTGAACAGTAACTGATGCGCCTCCGCAACTAATGGTATACTGGAATTAAAAAAACGGAAGGAACGATGCAAGATGATACGAAAAGCCCAAAAAGAGGATTGCCCGAAACTCTACGACCTGATTCACGAGATTTTCGTTGATATGGAATTGCCGCTGCTCGACCTCCTGGAACCGGATGTTCTGAAAGCCGCGATGGTTCGAGCCATGCACGAGGACGTCTACCGATTCAGTTACCGGAATGGTCTTGTCTATGAAGAAAACGGTGAAATCCTTGGCTGTTGTTTCGGCTATCCGGGAGCTTCCGAACCCATCATCGATGCCGCACTCCGGACAGCTTTTGAGGAAATGCACGTCACGGCGCCCAGACTTTTCTCCGACAGCGAAACGTTTGCCGGAGAATGGTATTTGGATTCCATCGTGACGAAGCAGTCAGCGCGCGGAAAAGGTGTCGCCCACCAATTGCTGCAGGCACTGCCGACACTCGCGTCAGCAGTGGATGAAACCGTCATCGGCCTGAATTGCGAAAAGGATAATCAGCAGGCAAAAAAACTTTACGAAAAAGTCGGCTTCAGGACCGTTTCCGAGCGGATTTTGAGCGGGCATGTCTATGATCATATGCAGTGGGACTTCACAGGTGCAGACTTGAATAAATAACAAAAAACCAGCTTCCGTCTGTAAAGTAGTCACTCTATTTATTTAAGAAAAATGATAAAAATATTATAAATAAAGCACAGCATAGAGTTACTAATAACCCTAATTTTTTTCGTCTATTCTCCATGTGTCTACCCTCTTTTTTTGACTATCCTAATAAACATATACCAATTAAACACTATTCCCAACATCAATAATATTCCTCCGAAAACATAAGTATTCTTACTTACGTTTTCGGAGAAATCTAAGAAAAAAATAAAAACTAATGAAATGAACACTATCCCAAATATGAAATTAACGATTGTATAAAGTGATTTTTTCATACGTCATACCTCCAAATATTCAGTGTCACCTAAAATGGCACCTCTTGGATTATCTTAATGTTTCAATCAGGTCTTTTTTAGCTGCTGCTGAAGCAGGCATGACAGAAAAAATTAAACCGATCCCAGTCGATACACTTATTGCTAAAAAAACAGTTGAAAATTCAATCGAAATTGGAATATCAATGATAGATCCAATGATATATGCCAAACTTATGCCTACAATATAGCCCACAACCCCTCCAAACAAGGTCAGTGTGACTCCCTCCAAAAGAAATTGCATCCGAATGGAATTTTGGGTCGCTCCTAGCGCACGTCGAATCCCAATTTCCTTTGTCCTTTCTGAGACAGAAATATACATCATATTCATTACACCTACACCTGCAATAAATAGTGATATTCCGGCAACCGCTGAAATAAATACGGTGATCGTGCGGAGGATTTTACTGATCCCGTCAGTTAATAAGGCGGTGTCGAATACTTGATACTCACCAAAGGCTTTCATTGCGCCCTTTTCCTTGAGTTGTTCAATCACATCCGTTGTCACGGAACTAGGAGACACCCCTTTTTCTAAGGTTACGGTCAAGGAAGATTTTTCAGTTGTATCATTGAAATAGTGCAGATAAGTTTTTTGGGGAACTTGAATGTTGCTTTCTGGCATCGAAAATAGGCTTTCTGACTCCGTGCCTTGATAAATCCCGATTATTTTGAATAAATGGCCATCTAATTCAATGCCACGATCCAATGCGTTTTCAGCACTTCCATACATCTCTTCTGCGGTAACGGAATCTATCATAGCTACTTTATCCAACGTTTCATTTTCATATGCGGTCAGCTGGCGTCCGATAATGGGCTCCTTACCCAGATCATTTATTAAAGAAACCTGTTTATTTTGTTTTTTGCCTTTGATGTAAATGCCTTTATAAATGTTCGAATAATCGGGGTCAGGGTAATTTGCGGATTTCACTCCCTCAACTTGCTTTACGGTTGCAATGTCCACATCAGTGAAATAATCCAAACTGCTGTAGCTCAGACTATCGTTACTTGGGGCATAATTTACTTGTATGTTCACTTCATCCGATTCACCATTGGTTAAATTCTTTAACGTTTCTTTCTCAAATCCGCGGCCGATTGATAAAATAGTGATGACGGAGGCAATACCAATCACAATGCCAAATATCGTTAACAGGCTTCGTTTTCTGTTTTTTAAGATTGCTTTAGTAGCGGTTCGCCAATTAACGTATACATTCATTGGCGTAACGCCTTGTCTTCAATAATCTCGCCATCGCGAATACTTATTAACCTTGAACAATAAGGGACCATATCAGGGTTATGTGTAACGAGAATAATCGTAACCTGATCTTGGGTATTCAAATCCACAAACAACTTCATAATTTCCTCAGAAGTATGGGAGTCCAATGCCCCTGTCGGTTCATCCGCGATGAGGAATTTAGGCTGGTTAATCAACGCTCTGGCAATTGCCACGAGCTGCTGTTGACCACCAGATAACTGTTTCAGGTGTTTATCCGCTTTATCGGATAGGCCCACCTTTTTTAAAACAGCCCTAACCTTTTCTTCTGTTTGATGAAATTTATAGCCATTGTAAAGCAAGGGCAATTCAACATTTTCAAAAACAGTATTATTTTCGATCAAGCTAAAATTTTGAAACACAAAACCTACGGTTTGATTTCGAATTTTTGAGAGGATTTCATCCGATGAAGTCAATAAAGCCTTTCCCTCAAATAAGTACTGTCCTTCGAATTGTTTATCGATGAATCCCAGTAAATTGATTAAGGTTGATTTACCCGAGCCAGATGGGCCCATAATGGCAATCATTTCACCTGGAGCAATCGCCAGATTAATATTTTTTAGGACATGCAGGCTTTCTTCATCGTTCTTATAGTATTTATTCACATTAACCAAACTGATCATCTAATTCACCATCACTTCTTGGCCGTCTTTTAAATCTTGGGACGGATTGGAAATAATTCGATCCTTTTCTTTTAATCCCTCTGTGACAACAAAAACACCGTCTCTATTTTCTGACAGGATTGGCTGTTTTTTGACAGTTCCTTTGGAATAGACAAAAACATACTGCTTATCCTCTTCGTTCAAGATTGCCTTTTCGGGTATACGCAGTTCATTAACGGGTACATAAATTTGGCAACTATACCCATATTGTAAATTTTCTGATGGTTTTACTTTGAAGGAATAATTTGCCACATTAGATTGTGCAGTTGCAGTCCCCTCAGTAGCCGTAGACTCCGGCAATATACTGACTTCTGTAATCGTACCTGCAATTTTTTTATTACTGTTCAGCAATTTGATTTCCACAGCTTGATCTGTTGCTAAGTGTCTGTAATCATACTCGGAAACTAATGCTTTTATGATTGTGTCTTTGCCTAAAATTTTAATAACGGGAACACTCGCATTTGTTTTCCCTTTCGGTTCCACAATGGCGGTTCCGTCAGTTGTTGCTGCTACATTTGTTGTAATTTTATTCTTGGCAAGTTCGATATTTTGAGTGGAAGTGGATAAATCTAAATTTGCGGAATCTAGTGCTTGCTGGGCTTGTGAGATGACTTCTTCCTGGGAAGAGATAGCTTCTTTATACTGATCCATTTTAGCTTGTTCTTCTTGGCGAATGACTTGCCCTTCCATTGAATCGGCATCTGCATTATTGAATTTACTTAATGCTTCATTCAAACTATTTTGAATATTTTGTTTTTTTGCATACGTGTTGTCTAGATTTTCTTGTGCATTGTTCACCGCTAAAGTTAGTTTGTCGAGCGTTTGTTGCTGTTCCGTTATTTGATCTTGTACGGTTTCGTTTTGATAGACCAAGACTACCGTGTCTGCACTGATTTCTTGATTATTGGATACTAAAATATCGGAAACCTGACCCTTTGTCTGATCAAAATAGAATTCCTCAACATTTTGAGCCGAGACGGATCCGTTAAAAATTAAATCATCGGCTTTTTTTATCGTTACCGCGTCATAGGAAGCCACTGCAGGTTCCTGCTGCTGTTTTTGTTTGAAAAAAAATGCCGTACTGATCGCTAAAATGGCGATCACTCCCCATACGGCACTAAAGATTATGCGCTTCTTTTTGGACAGTGGTTTCATTTTAAAGCCTTTTTTATTCGTTTGTTCTTCCTTTGCCTTGTTTCTCTTCATTTCTTACGCCTCTGTTTCGGCTTTAAATAGGTAGATTATGGACAAAATCGCTGGTAGGGAAACAAGCGCTTGTAGACCAATACTTACGATCGAGATCATGCTGGCAAATTCGGTAAATCCTTGAATTTCTATTTTGGGAGTGAACAGCAAGGAATAGATGATCCCGGTTACGATCCAAAATAAATGGAGGTAGTAAGGCGTTTTTGCGGTCGCGACGCCTTCTTTCAGCTTTTTATGTGCAGATATGAGCATGATCAGGATTGCAATCGAGAAGATGACGCCGATAACGGCATAAGCTTTTGTTCCGATACTATTTGCTTGTTCATATAATTGCGTGGCTGAAGATCCGTAAACGTCTTCTGTGTAGAGCGCTTTGTCAGGATTTAAAATTCCCCGCAGCCCTAAAATTGATGTGAGCAGCCCCAGAGCTTTTAAAACTAATAAAACCATATTCCAATTTTTAGCCTTTTTAAGATAACCCTGTTTGTCTTTTGTCTTCATTTAAGATTACACACCTTTTCATTGATATATTTTGATATTTGGTTGATGACAGTTACCAATACTGATTTCAAGGTCAGCCGCATGGATTAGCTTTCATTTTTTAAAAAGTAGTATGTTCCAAAGAATATCGTAAGTACCATAAATGCGATTAAGTTAAACTGCAGCCTGGACAGTAAAACAATCATCATCAGAGCCATTAAACTTGTAGTGATACTATTTCGATTGATGATCAGCGTGACTATCAAACAAATGCATACTAATATTAATCGATAATCAAGTCTATTAACTTGAAAGTCCAAATAAATCAGAAAAAAAGTAGCTAGCAATGCGAAAAAAAGCATTACCTCTGAAATTTTCATATAAGTGCCTTCCTTTCTTGATTTGTTGTTGGATTTTATCCCGGGAGTCGGAGTCCATTCTTAATATATAATTTTATTGAGATACTCACACATTATTCTGTAAAAAAAGTGCTATAATAACAGCTGAAGGTTCAAAAAAGTGCAGTGAGCCTCCTCCTTAATGCTTTTAGTTTGTTAAGCAGCAACCAACATTTTTCTCGGCTTTATCTTCACAGAAAAATAATGGTGTTATGACATTTACATGAACCAATACCTCCGTTTCAAATTGACATTAAAAAGACTTCAGAAAGCCCATGTTCCTAAAGTCAGTTTAAATGATTCCTATATCGAGAGGTATGAGTAAAACCGGCAACCCCCTATGTATTCATGGACATACTCATCTTTGAAAAGATAGAATATTTATTGGAAGACTACATACTGAACGTAAAATGAAAAAAAGGAGCGGCTGTATGGATAAAGTAATCGAAGAGAAGTTGAAAAAAATTGAGGAGGAGATACTGTTAAAGAGAAAGAATCCATTGTTTGATATCAGGAAAAACGGAAATGTATCCTTCTCGTTGAATGGTGAAAACAACTGGGTTCGAAAAATTGATATACAAGAATATGGGAACTTATAAAATTGAAGAGGAATATGGTGTAGCTTTAACTGCCTACTTATCAGAATTTAAGAAGAATTTTTCTTCTTCCTTTGTGGATCTCGTGGAAATGGAGTTGTCAAAAAAAATACGGACAGATTGTCGTTAGGGAAAGTTTATTTGTTTCTTTCTTTGGATCAAAATAAACTACAGTCCCTTCCAACAAAGAATCAGATTGCGGTCAGACTGGATATTCTTTTTATTTTGTGTGATTACCTTGATGATATTTTAGACGGGGACAGTGTGATTACTTTGCCAAAAAATGAGTTGCTCATTACTGCTATGTCTCTACTTTTTATAAGTATAGGAGAGCTTTGTGAACTCAACAAAAACTATCTCGATACCTCTAAAATATTATTTTTTCTTACAGAATCAATAAACGGAGAGCGTTTCGATTTTTATTCAACACTTTCAGAAGATTCCTCTGCAGAAGTTTATTTTTCTAAAATGCTACAGAAATCTACTCCTTTAGTTCAACTGGTCTTCTACCTTGCTTGTCCTGATAATGAACTTATTTGGAAAGACTGTGCACAAAATCTCTCTACTGCCTTTCAACTGCAAAACGATGCGCTAGACTGCATGGACACGAGCAAGTCGGATTTGGTTTTATTCAAGGAAACGCTTCCCTTCATAAAGGCCCTTGAATACGCAAGGATACACACCGATAAAAGGTTTCTCACTATTATTGAGCATCAAATAACTGATGAGGATTCTCTAGCTTTCTTAGCATTTTATATGGAAGAATGCGGTGCGGTTGAATATTGTTTAAGAGCTGCCTCGCTTTACTTTGAAGAAGCTTTTCAAATTCTAAAGAATAATTCTAACATTTCTGTAGAAGTTTTCACCTTATTAAAGAGCTATTTAAAGGAGTAACATGGATTTGAAAATAATGAAAATAGCTAGCGTTACAATGCCTTGGCTTATTATACTGACCTATATGTTTTATTACCTAACCGCAATGGAACAAACGGATTTTATTTATCTCTTTATTGGCGCCTATATTTTTTCGTTAGGCAGTTTTATTTATTTAAATATACCCGACTATCCTTCCTCATCCAGGTTTTATAATTTAACTACGATTATGGCTTTGATGTTCTTGTTTATTTACTCTAACGTCCCTTGGCTTAATTTTACTGGGTTATTGCTTTTGTGTCTTTGCCCAGTTTCGCTTTATTTATTTCTATATTCATTTATTCAATCAGAAAATAGAAAACTATTTAAAATAAGTATGTTAATTTTAACAGGTAGTTCAATTTATTCGTTTTTTTCTTTTATTCTCAAAATTTATCCGGAATTCACCTTGCTGTTACTGTTATCTATTTCAACCACTACAAGCTATATAACTATATATAAGGAACGTAAACTGTTCTTTAGTTCATTAAGTTTTAAATTTTTAAGTTTTTCTGTTCTGTTGGCCTTTATTCCATTCATCGTTAGTTATTCTTTGCCAGCGGTCTTTTCGTCTGGCGTATTGGGCGATCCGAGGACAGCTTTATTAGTTTTGGTATTTCCGACGTGCATTGCCTGTATCTTGAGTTATATGAAGACGATTTCGTTACCGGATAACCTTATTTTGAATATGGCAATCAATATTTTAAGCTTTTGTTTTTTTATAATCATCAGTTGGTTGGAAGTTTCTTTGCAAAACAAACTGATAATCACGCTGCTTTTTTATTTCTTTTGTTATCTCTCTCACTTTTTGATTCAATTTATTCAGCACTTTAAAAAAATGAGAGCCGAAAAAAATATTGAAGAGTTGAATAATGAAAAAATAGAACTCCTGAATCAGGTTACGTACTCTAATTTTATGAATAGCGTGTCCAATTTACTGCTGAATCGATTGAAAGGTGAAACAAAAAGTTCGACAATATTAGTTATGATGCAATCGAACAATCAAAGATTTGTACTCTGTCAGTCCGGAAACAGAATTTCTCGAGCAATAAAAAAAGAACTCTTTTCGTCGCTCTCTTCAAAGCAAGAAGTAACTATACGTGGAAACACTTACCATTATTTATCCGTTTCAAGATTTCACGAAAAGTTATTTGTCTTTATAGAAAAAACAGACTATTCGGTTGATTTAGATCATATAGAAGATATCCTTCATCAATACGAAGGGATTATTACGACTATCAGGAAAATGCATACTAACCAGCAAAAATATATTGATTCATCACTAGGAACAACCGAATTACTACAAGCAAAACTATTCAATAATCTTGAAAAAGAAAAAACAAAATATACGCATTACTTGCACGATAGCGTCCTACAGTCCGTTATCGGATTACATACCCTTGTCTCAAATCTTCATGGAGATGATGAAATAGAATCCTTAGTACGCATAGAGTTTTCAAAATTAATTCGATCTATACGAGATGAAGTTTTTAATATTTCGCCATCTACATTATATTATTTAAGTTTTGAGGAAAACATTCAAATTCTAATAGAAGATTTCAATCACAAGTATCCTGAAATTGAGTATTTATTGATTTATCAGTTAAATGGGGAACTACCCAAACACTTAGTAGCTCCTGTATATAGAGTCATTAAAGAGCTCAACGAAAATATTGGGAAACACTCACAAGCTACTTATGGAATAACCAAAATACTCAATAAAAAAAATATTCTATCAATAGTCATTGAAGATAATGGAAAAGGAATACATGATTACTTTAAAATTGAAAAAAATTTATTTAAGGGGAAAGAACATATCGGACTTCTTTCTATAAAAAATGATTTAAAGTGGTTAAATGGATCTTTTGAGATTTCTCCAATGGAAACAGTTAACTCTGGAACCATCATAGAAATAAACATTCCTTTTGAAAAAGGTGAAGCCTTATGAGAATACTGTTAATTGACGATCATCACTTAATCGGAAGAAGTCTGGAGATATCGCTCAAAAGTTATTCTGAAATATCAGATTTTTTTTACCTATCTGATCCAAAGAAAGCCCTCGAAGTTGTAGATTCCTACATGCCATCCATCATCTTAATGGATATTCACATGGGCGAATACAACGGACTAGAAATCGGGAGCCTAATACTACAAAAATACCCGGTAAAACTGGTTTTTTTGTCAGGCTTTAGCCTGATAGAATATAAGGAGAGAGCTTTTAAGATTGGTGCTCATGGTTTTTTTGATAAGCACATCGAAGCAGATGATTTAGTGGATAATCTGAAAATCATTCAATTTGAAAACAAGAAAATTTTCCCTGAATTTAAGGCTAAAGGGCGAATCCTTTTAACAGACAGAGAAAAAGAAATTTTACAACTGATCTCTCAAGGAGTTAAACAAACCGCGGTTGCATCTGAACTGGGAATTTCGGAAAGGACCGTTCGAAATCACATGTATTCTGTAAGTGAGAAACTACAAACGAGTACTGTTGTTGAATCAGTAATTAAAGCGATTGAATTGGGCATTATCAATGTTCGCCTACAATAATGCTAACTGATGTACGAAGTTTCAGATCACATGAAGGAATGGCCTTTATTGTCACACTTGCACCATCGAAGGAATTTTTTCCATCGTATAGTTATTCAAGGCTTAGTAAACTTCCAGAAGAAAAGAAGATAGAGTACATAGAACAGATTTCAATATTTTTAACTAATGCGATTACGATTATTACTGCCCGCGCTGAACGATTATATCAAATTGAGAATAATGAAATTTTCGTCCGAAGTTAGCGCGTTGGGAAAGGTTACGATGAAGCAGAAGGAGTTACACAAGGCCGTTATCCCTCTTCATTATAGATTCTGGGAATTCATGTTAAAAAAATAAGAAGGAACAAACAAATATTTCTGTTTGCCCCTTCTTATTTTTTAACTATCTAATCTTTTTCTCCATCTACATCGTATTGAAACTTTTCTTTTGATTTAAGTTTATTCCGTTCACGTCTAACTCTTAACAACTCAAGCAGCGTCAAAAATGATGCTGTATAGAATCCAGAACCAATGAAATCTCTATTAATAATATATTCTATAGCAATTCCTATTAGACTTGCTATAGAATATATTATTAGGACATTAAGATACGGATGTTTCTGATAAAATTTCTTATAAAAATTCATGATGTTTAAACCTCAAATCTGCCTCTTTATAAAGTTTTATATTTTTGTTGCTATAGCTCTTCCAGCGATGTCCAGCTTTGGTAATTCAGTTATTTGCTCCCTTTTGGTGTCGTAACAGAATGTTATTGAATGAAGTAAGGGATATACTACACGAACACCTCTTGTCTTTCGGACTAGGTATAGGAGAGATATTAGGATGAGTGTGCCACTCTCCTAAATAATTTAATTTCCCCTTTTTTACAATTGTTAAATCACTTAAGTTAATGACAGTGATCGCGAGAGGTAGACCTTATTTCGTTCAAATGTAGTAAAGTTGAGTTACTTGATTCCAAAAACAAAAGCTAAGATTAAAAAAATAGCGAGAATGATGATGGAATCTATTTTAATCCTATTTTCTCTTTTCTTTGTATAGAATATTTCCAAAATCAGTAATCCTAAAAATACTGCTCCTAAAAGGTATTGTACCCAGCGGATGTAAGGTGTATCAGCATACTCACAAAGAATTAAGCTTATAAATATAAGCCCATAGAAGCGATTAAATTTTCTTTTCAATATTATCAATCCATTCCGTTATCTGAATAGGTTTTTAAAGATATCCCCTGACCAATATATCCAGTAAAGTTGCTGTATTTCCAGACTGTGGTCTTCACTTCAACATAAGTTATACCGTTCGTCCTCCAAGTTGTTTGGTTTACAGTGTAATAAACAGAGGGGAGGTTTGTACCAAATACAATGTTAGCAACTTCTATGGCAGCAGCATACTTCAAATTACCTTTAGTAACGAGAAATGCAGCTAAAGCTGAAACTGTTGAGAGGTTTACCTTTCCCGATAATACTCTGACTGTGCTTTTGGGGTAATCTCCTCCAACATACATCGTGGAGAATTTGCCTGGTTGAGTTGGAAACAATTGAGCATTTAGAGCTGCTAAATCCTCAGAAGAAATAATATAATTCTCTTCTACAGTATTAAAATCTTTTTCCAAAGTACTTGTGGGCGTATAATTACTATTTATTTTTTCTAAAATCGAAGTGCTATTTGTTACTAACGAGCGGGAAGGTTCTATTTCTGCCGCAGCCACTACAGACAAGGGAACTATAGTGTTTGAAGTAAGCAATGAGAGAGAGCACCCCTAATAATATATTTTTCTTGAACATAATCTAAAATCGCCTCCATGAGTTTAATATAGAAAAAATTGTGGTGTACTAATAAATCAAAAAAAATCGGATTGTAATCCTGAATGATTCATACTTTTTCAACTTGAAATTAGTATACTATGTTACCTGAATTCTAACCTGAGTAAAAACGGCAAGTATTACCTATAAATAGATTTTATATATCAAATTCATTTGCGCATTGGCCGAATAGTAGCTCATAATCATAATACTCTCTTTCTGTTTGTGGCAAGTATGTACGTTTATCTTGCCACAAACACTACTGGACTCATAGAACATATACTAGAAAAAAAACAAAAAAATCAGCTGCAGAGCGTTAAACACTGCAGCTGATTTTTTTATTGGTTCAGATCAAAAAGGAAGGTGGAACCTTTTCCCGGTGTGCTTTCGACCGACAAAGCGATGCCGTGTCGATCAGCTATCTGCTTGGCGACAGCCAAACCCAGACCGGTGCCCTGCTTGTTGCTTTCTTCGTTTGATTTGAAGAACTTTTCAAAGATGTACGGTTGATCCTTTTCAGGAATCCCCTGCCCGTTGTCGCTGACAGCTAATCGGCAGCCTTCACCCAAGGAAGTCAACGTGATCCGGATTTCGCTCTTTTCGGCTGAAAATTTGACGGCATTTTCCATCACGGCAAGCAGCATCTGCCGCAGCCGGGTATAATCCCCCATCAACATGAACGAAAGCGGCTCTTTCGAGAAAGTCAGCGTAATACCCTTTTCCCTTGCGATATAGCGCACGGAACGGATGGCATTCTCCACGACATCCACAAAATTCAAGGAGCTCATTTCCATTTGATAGTCCGGGTTCTGCAGCCGCGACAGTTCCAACAGGTCGTTGATCATCCGCTCCAGATGGATGCTTTCGGTCAGCATCTGCTGGTGGTATTCATCGATTTTGGAGGGATCCTCGACCACATGATCGTTCAATGCCTCCAGAGAGCCGCGGATGACCGTGACCGGCGTGCGCAATTCATGGGAAATACTCGTGATGAAATCCTTCCGCATCTTATCCAGTTTGGCGCTCTCTTGCGCAGCTTCAGCCAACTTGTCCGCCAGAATATCGATGTTGGCAGCAAGCGAACCCATTTCATCATTCTGGATGATCCCCGTATGGGCTTCGTAATGGTTATCCGCCAACTGCTGTGTCGTTTCTTCCATCCTCTTCAGCGGCTGGATGAACCGTTTCGCCAACAGGACCGCTATCCCGACCGCGGCAATCAAAGCCAAAGCCAAACTGATCCCCAAAGTCGAAAATCCCGACCGCACGGCAGTCTGCATGTTTGCGATATAGTCGTGCAATAGGACCGCAGCGATGACCTCCCCTTCTGAGGAGAGCACCGGTGCCCCGACCGTGATGGAGGTATCCTCCAATAACGGGCTGAATCCTTCGCTGAAGGCGACTTCCCCTTCGAATACCTCGTCGACAAGCGCCAGCGCAGCGCCTGGGAGTTCGGCGTAAGTGATCTCTTTTTTGCCGGTCCCGACACTGATCGTCTCCGCGGATTGATCGACAATCCACACCTCGCCCATCGCGATATCCTGAATGGCCGTGATATAGGCGTTGTATCCGTTCACATTGTTGCGCCCGGTCGTACCCGTGGCACCACTTTGCGCGAGCAGAGCATTATTTCCTGTTTGCTTTCCGATGGCATTGCCCTTGGCAGTGAGCGCAACCTCATCTAAAGCGGGACTCCCGTCTTCCAGATAATCGGCTACGCCGGCCGCGATCGCCTCAGCCCGTTCCTGCATATCCGCCCGATAAATCTCTTCGGTATGCCGGGTGAACAGCAACCGGAAGGCCCCTCCGACAACCAAGGAAAACAGCAGGATGACGGAAGTGAAATAGAGGACTAGCTTGCGGGTGATCTTATACTTCATCCGGATTCACCTCAAACTTATAGCCGATGCCCCAAACGGTTTTAATATCCCACGACGGATGGGGAATTTGATCGACCTTTGCCCGCAGCCGTTTGATGTGCGAGTCGACCGTCCGATTATCGCCGAAATAATCGTAGCCCCAAACGCTGTCCAATAAATTGTCGCGGCTGAACACCTTGTTCTTGTTCGTTGCCAAAATCCAAAGCAACTCGATCTCTTTTTTCGTGAGATGGACTTGGTGCCCAGCGACCTTTACGATGAATTCGTCCAATCGGATCTCCAGATCTTCATGGACGTAAAGTTTATGATGGTCCTTATTGTCCGGTGTCTGATCCAACCGCCGCAGGATTGCCCGGATGCGCGCCATCACTTCACCCGGCGAAAATGGCTTGACGATGTAGTCGTCCGCTCCGATATCCAAGCCCATGATCCGTTCAAAATCTTCCCCTCTGGCGGTCACCATGATGATGGGGACCGAGGAAACTTTCCGGATTTCCCTGCACACTTCGAAGCCATCCTTTTTCGGCATCATCACATCCAACAGAATCAGATCGAATTTGTCTTTCCCGAATTCCTGCAGCGCCTGTTCGCCATCATAGGCGACGACCGCCTCGTAGCCATCCTTTTCTGAATACTCCTTCAGGATAGCTGTTATCTGTTTATTATCATCCGCAATCAATAGCTTTACCATCGGAATCCCTCCTCGGGGAAATCATACTTTAAAAATATGGCAAGATTATGTTGTCACCCCGATAATACCATACAAATGTGCCATAAAAAACACGCTTCTGCCATACTTTTTGATTATTCTTAGGTCAGTAAGAAATAACAAAAAAACATTCCAGGGGGAAACAAAAATGAACAAGACAAGAATCATGACTATCCTTTCCGTTGCAGGCTTATTTGTTGGAGGGGCCGCACCAGTATTGGCAGCGAGCGACACGGCAGCCCAGAACGGCACTATGACCCAAGAGCAGATCAAGTCAGGCGAATGCACAAATGAAGGCGCAAAAAAACAAGGCAATGAAGAGGCAACCATGAAACGTGCCCGCGAGAAAAGCGGAACATGCGACGGAACTGGTACGCAAGCCAATCAGGACGGTAACCAAAACGGCACCGGCGAGACAGACGGCGACGGCAACCAATACGGTACGGATGAAACGGACAATGACGGCAAAAACGGCGTCCGCGATCAATCTTGCCAAACTGAATAACAGTCAAGCACATTAGTGTTAAGGCTATGAAACAAGAAGGGACGGTCTCATTGCGAGACCGCCCCTTCTTTGTTGTTTGGTGATTCATTTGTCTGGTCCGGGGTTCGCGTTCGTGGCGAGATTCCCCGCAAAAATGGTTTTGAAGGGGAATCTCGTGTTGTCCGCGGACGTTTTTCCCCGCCAAAGTGATTTTGGCGGTTTTTTGGACTGTGATTTGACCTGATTTTCCCCGTCAAAGGGTTTTTGGCGGGTTATTTCAAGCTTAGATTCAATTTCCGAACAACCCATTCACGCCATAACTCATGCCCGCGAGCAGCACCATATATGCCAGGAACACGAGATCGTTGCCGGAAAAGCCGATATTATAATAGTAGGTTCGGCTCTCCTTGCCGGAAAAACGTTTCGCTTCCATCGCCACGGCGATGCGATGCGCACGCCGAATGCTGCCTGACAGCAACGGGATGGTGTAGACTTTCATCTTGAAGAGGATACCCTGCAAGCCTTTTACCCTTTCGCTGCCGCGCACCTTGCGGGCATTTCGGATTGTTTCGAACTCTTCCGTCATAATCGGGATCAACCGCAGCGCAGCCATGAAGCTGTAGGCATATTTTGGATCCAGCTGAAGTTGCTGCATCAACGAATAAAACAAGTTGACCGGCCGCGTCGTCAATGCGAAGGTCAAACCCAAAACTGAGAATACCATGGCGCGCAAGCCGATCAGCATGCCCCGCAAAAAACTTTCCTCGGTGATGCGGATCAACCCCCATTCGAACCAAAGCGTTTCGCCTTTTCCGAACATAATCATTGCTGAAGCTGTAGACACGAAAATGGCGCAGAAAGGGATCAACAGCAACAAGATCCGCTTCAGGGGCTGTCCCGTAAACAACAGGAACAGGACTAAAAGCCCGATGCCGATCGCCGCCATGCCCTCCAGATTGCAGACTAACATAACAGCGATGCAAAGTAACAGTGACATGCCTAATTTTAGGCTGGGATTGACACGGTGAAGCCAGGTTTCTTTGACTAATTCCCATTCCCTCATCCGCATATCCCCCCTTCCAGCTGCAGTTCGCCGCATCCAGCCGCTCGTCCAGCTGGAGCAGGCTCATTCGTACTGCTGATTTCGCCATCTACAACACTCCAAAACGTTGTCCCATAGCTCCGGGAGAGCACTTCATCATGCGTCACCATCAAGATGACGGCGCCCTTCTTCCGGTAGCTCTCCAAAAATCCCAGCAAAGCAAAGGTGTTTTTAGAATCCAACCCGAAAGTCGGTTCATCCAAGAGAATCACTCGCTGTCCTTGGATGATTGTCGCCGCTACGCTCAGACGGCGCTTTTGACCCATCGAAAGTTGGAAAGGATTCTTATCCCGCTGTCCAGTTAACTGGAAGAGCGTCAGATATTCCTCCACAAGCTTCTCGATCTCCGATTTTCCCTTCCCGTCCATTCGGAGCGAATAGGCCATCTCTTCATAGACCGTGTTCGCCACGAACTGGTACTCCGGATTTTGGAAAACGAAAGCCACCCGTTCGGCCAACTTTTTCACTTTTTTGATCGGTTTCCCCGCCAGCTCGTAGTCCCCGCTCGTTTTGATGAACTGCATGACGGCATGGAGGAACGTGCTTTTTCCGGCTCCGTTTTGACCGCGGATGATGACCCATTCACCCGGATAGGCCGCCAACTCGGCTCCTTGGATTTTGATATCTCCATTGCGGAATCCCTTGAATTCGCGCAATTCCAGCAGCGGACTTTGCAATCTATAGGACTTCTGCTTTCGTTGCAACGGCGTTTCTGCCAAATGCTGTTCCCATACCCCAGGAAACCAGATGCCTTGCTCCTTCATTTCGTCCTTGTAGACCGAGAAGATTTCTTCGTTCGGCCCATCGGCGATGATGCTGCCGGATGCATCGAACAATACGAGGCGTTCGGCGAATGCCAGGACATGATCGATTTTGTGCTCCACAATGATGACCGTTTTGTCCCTGCAGACTTGCTGCAGGACTTCCCATATCGCTTCCGTCCCTTCCGGGTCCAGCATCGCAGAAGGCTCATCCAAAAAGAGCACCTCCGGATCCAAGGCCAACACCGAGGCGATCGCCAGCCGCTGCTTCATCCCGCCGGAAAGGCTCGCGATGGGGATGTGGCTGTCCGCCAATTCCAAGCCCACCTGCCGGAGCGCAACGTCTATCCTGGCGGCCATCTCTTGGCGCGGAACCGACAGATTTTCGAGCACGAAAGCGAGCTCTTCATCGACGTAAGGCATGCAGAACTGACTATCCGGATCCTGGAAAACATAGCCCCAGGAAGCCGGCGTCACGAGCTTGTCGGCCTTCATCGGCACTTCGATCGATTGCGGAATCAGCCCGCTCAACACTTGCAGCAGCGTGGATTTGCCGCAGCCGGACGGACCCAAAAGCAGCACTTTTTCGCCGGCAGTAACCGAAAAGGACAGGTCCCTGAACAACAAATCAGCATCGCCGGGAAATTTCAGCTTCAGCTTCTCGACATATGCTTGTTGCGCCATCTCCGCCATCCTCCTTAATCCATATCTGAGAAATCTTCACTCGTCAGCGGACGGACAAGATTCGTCACGCCGGTATCCTCCAGGACTTCCGCCAAGTAGTAAGCCAGCACGCCGGCAAAGAAAATCGAGCCTGCGAATCGGGCAAGCAAGTAAAGCGCCAAGTTCCAAGGAGCCAATTCAGCTATCTGCCCATTCAAAGCATCCACCAAAAGCGAACCCACACAAGAGGCCGAAGCTGCCAACGCGGCAACCTTCAGGTCAAAACGTTTGTAGCGGAAAGCCATGAAGACCAATTCCGCAAACAACCCCTGCACCACACCGGAAAGCAAGACGGTCAGACCCCAAGGAGATCCCAAAAGAAATTCACCTGAAGCCGCAGCGATTTCCGCCAAAAGCGCCACACCGGGCTTGCGGATAATGAAATAGGCGACGGTGCCGGCGATGAACCACATGCCGTAAAGCAGCTGATCAAGATGTAGACCCAACGGTTGCACCGCGTAATAGACCGTTCCCCATAGGATGTAGACGATCCCGAAAGCGATGGCGATGACGATCGTCACCAAAATATCTGTAAGCTTCAATTCTTTTTTCATTTTATTCTGTCTCCTCTTTTTGTTTGATTTTGTCGCTTATTTTTCCAACGGTACCGGCCATGTTTCCATGCGATAGGCCATTTCCCAAAACGCGTATTCGTATTGGCTGCTGATGATGAAATGCTCTTTCATCCTTTCGCGGTCGGCTTCGCTCACCGCTGCGGCGATCTCATCCAGCCGCTCGATCTGCTCATCCACCCGGTCTTGAAAATCCTTCCCGCCGTAGGTAGCGATCCATTCCTGATAGATCGGTTCTTCCGGGGCCGCATCAATGAATGCATCACCGATTTCGGCGTAGAGCCAGTAGCATGGCAACACCGCGGCGATGACATCGCCCAGATGTCCCGCGTGGCCGGCCCGGTAGAGATGGGAAGTGTAGGCATAGGTAGTGGGCGCGGGTTTGAAACACTCTTTTTCTTCCACGGTGATGCCCAGCCTTTTCGAAAATTGTTCATGCAGGCTGATTTCGGCGCTGTACGTATGCTTCGCGAAGTCGGCGAACTGGTTGGTCGTCGCGATATCCGGTGCTTTGGCCGCGCCGAGTGCCAAAATTTTGGCGAAACGCGTCAGGTAATAGGAATCCTGCTGGATATAAAAACGGAAATTCTCCAACGGCAAGGTTCCGTCCCTGATCCCTTTCACAAACGGATGCTGCATACTGGCCGCCCAGATCGGTTCGACCGCTTGGCGGATTTGTGCTGAAAATGTCATTGATTTCCCTCCATATGCTGTGAGCGCTCCGCCAGGGTCCCGACTTATCCGAACGACCGCTCTTGATTTTTGCAAACAAAAAAACCACTCTCTTCCCAACGGAAAAAAGTGGTTGTATGTTCCTTATGTAATAGGGACTTACTTAGCCAAAAAAGAGGCTGCCACTTCCCTACGCTGGTACAAACCAGATCAGGTTCTAAGGGTCTCGAAGTCCTACTTCGATCTCAGCTTTTTGGCGGACAGTCATCCGCCGGTAAAGCACCCCTAGTGGTAAAAAAGAATATTCAGTTCATTTGTTATTGTTCCTATCGTATCATAATTTTTCCGGAAGTCAACTCGCCCTTAGACCAAATCGCCTTTTCTGTTTAGTTTAGTTTGGCGGTAGATTCCCCGTCAAAATGGTTTTAACGGGGAATCTTGTGTTGCCCGCGGACGCGTTACCCCGCCAAAGTGGTTTTGGCGGGGAATCTCTGAGCATAAATTCGATTTCCATACAAAAGAGGCTGCATCAAATCCAGAAAATCCTGTTCTGGTTCTGATGCACCCCCTTTTCTGTAAGTGAAATCCACATGATCAAGTTCGGTAGTTTACGCTCCGTATTTTCCGAACAGCGCTTGTCCGTCCGCTTCAAAAACCTGCAGTGCCTGCAATGCCAAATCTTTGTTCTGCATACTGTTCAGAACATCCGGAGGAATCGTGGCAGTATGGGCGCCCGACTCCAAGGAATCGATGACTTGTTGGGAATTTTTGAAGCTCGCTGCCATGATTTTGGTCTTGTAGCCTCTAGCATCTATGAACGTCCGCATAGAACGGATTGCCTTGTAGGGATCGATCGCATTGTTCAGCATCCTGTTCACATAAGGTGCCAGGTAGTCGCATCCGGCTGCAGCGGCCAGGATCCCCTGGTCCGCAGAGTAGATCAGCGTGCCGAGGATCGCTCTCTCCGGATCATCCTTTTTCACTTTGTTGATTGTTTCCAAGCCTGCTTGTGTCACGGGAATTTTTATCGAAAGTCGGTGATTTGCATCAAATGTCTTTATTGCTTCATAATCGGCAAACATTTCTTCAGAAGTCGTACCCAGTAATTGCACAAAAAGTTCCGTCGGCTCCAAAGCCAATAAATCTTGTAATTGTTTGAAGCGACTGCCGGAACCAGTCGACAAAATCGTCGGGTTGGTGGTGACTCCTTTCAGAAATCCGCTTTTCAAAAAACTTCCGATTGCTTTGATGTCGTTCGAATCTATGTACATACGCCCCTACCCCACAGTTTCAGTGATTTTGATGATGGTGCCTTCCGCGATTTCATTCACTGTTTTGTTTTCAACATATAGAGAGCCTGCCAATTCAGCGACTGTTTCTCCGCTGAAGTTGATGGTGATGTGTCCCAAATCCCTGAGGTTTTTGTTGACCACATTACCCACGGCTGTGACGCGATAACTATCGTCACCGATAACCAACGCGTGCCCCAGTTGAATATCTTGCTCCAGTGCATTTTGTTCGATCAGGAAGCAATAAGGACGCAATGCTTCTGGAGCATCGTCTCCGAACAATACCATCATATCCTCAGCTAAAAACTCCTTAGCATTGGGGCCGATTTCTGTGACTACCGTTGAATAAATTGACATTTTTCTTCACCTTTTCCGATTATTAGTTTTTAAAGCAATAGTAATTTATTAAATATTCAATCTCAGAAGTGCATCACCTTTGGTGTTTTACTCATTTGCAAAATATTCTGCATTCCCAAAAGATGGCTAGTGGTCCAAGCCGGCCTCTCGGAAATTAGATAAATCTGACCCATTGCGCTCTGCGATGCTCATTCAGGGCCAGATTTCCTAAATTTCTTTCGAGGCAGAGCGGGCTTGTCCCGCTTTTCTTCCTTTTTAATACAATCCGAAGCTTGCTAACCAAGCGACGAATACGCGGGGCACACCGTTCAGGAATCGAGAATAGAGAACGGATGGTACGCCGACTTCTACTGTTTTGGACTCTGCTTCCTGCAAGCCTAACCCGACTGGAATGAAATCGCAAGCATTTTGTGTGTTGATTGCGAACAAAGCCGGTAAAGCTAAGCTTGGCTCGATATTGCCTTTGCCGATTTCAACACCAATCAACGTTCCGATAACTTGTGCGATTACAGCGCCAGGTCCCAATAGTGGAGAGAGGATAGGCAAGGAGCAAATGAAGCCGATGACCATCAATCCCCAGACATTCCCAGCCAATGGAATCATCATTTTAGCGAACAGATTGCCGATTCCGCTACCTTGGATGATACCGATCAGCATCGCTACAAAAGCCATGAACGGGATGATCGTCTGCAATACCGTCTGCACTGCTTCACGGGCTGATTGCAGCATGATGGCGATCCCTTTACCTGCAGCCAAACCGATTTTTGCCACTATGCTGCCTTTTTCTGCGTTTTGTTGCGTCAGCTTTTTGTCTGTAGTGTAAGCGACCTTCTCTTCTACTACTGGTTCTGCAGCTGCTACGCTTGCTGTCTCGCCAGTGACTTGGATCTGATTCAAGCCAACATTTGAAACGTAAATATCTTCGTTGATGTATTTAGCCAAAGGACCTGATTTGCCGGTGGCAACGACATTGATTGTTGGGATGCCTTTTTGAGGATAAATGCCGCATCTCAATGTTCCGCCGCAGTCGATGATAGCCAAAGCTGTTTCATCATCCGGAATGGATGTTTTGAATCCATTAACGGCTTCCATACCTGTAAGTTCAGCGATTCTGTCGACGATGGCAGGTTTTTCCCCGCCGCCTACGATGTAGATGAATTTATGTTTTTGCTCTGTTGGTGTGATGATCAGTGGTCCGCCCCAGCCGCCGGAACCTTTTTCGACTTTGATGCTGTTATATTTTGTCATAATGAATACCCCTCTCATTCTTACGCATTCTATTTGTTTTATGCACCATCTTCTTGATCGTTATTATTGAACTTTCGCGGTTTTGCTCAATTGGATACCTGTTTTTTTGCAGACATAAGCAGTCGTGAAGTCCGTTACGTATGCACCTACAGCATTCATCACAAGCCCGACAAGAAGGTATCGGATAGCCAGCGGTGTGGTGCTCAATCCTAACGTCTCAACACCTGAAGCGATTCCCAGGAATACGAACAATTCGCCTGCATTGATATGTGGGAAAAGACCGTTACTCGTATGGTTGTATTGTGCAAGTGCCGCATAGAAACTTGGCTTGTAGAATTCTGGCAAAAATCTTCCTAAGGTGAATGATGCGGGATTCCCCAACATGAAGGCTGCCAAGAAAGGTAAGATACAGTTTCTGACCAAGGAATATTTAGAGAAGCGTTGTGCGAGGCCATTGATTTTTTCCTCACCGATCAGCTTGATCACTACGTTCATGAATACCATCAGCATCAATACGATTGGGACGATACCTGTCATCCAGCTCATAAATGTATTTGCACCTAATTGAAATAATCCGATAAAGCTTTCTGCACCTTTAACTAGAAAGTCCATATTTAACACTCCTTATTTTATGTATTATTCCTGATACGATTTACCCGAACTTAATGTTTGTAATTTTTTTGGTCAATTCCTTAAATGGGGATTCCTTCTCCGGAATGATTTCTCCGTTTATGAACATCCGGTAATTAGTGACCGCATTCATGATGGTTTTGCGGGTGATCTTGATTTCAGCTAGCACATCCGGATCCTCTGCCTTGATGGCTTCAATCAGTCTGCCGTTGAAATTGTTGTATGGTTTGAACCTAGCCAAGATTGTGGTCCCCTGAAGCTTTTTGCCTCTGACGATGACGCCTTCCTCATCCAGTTGGAACATGATGATCGTTCCGGAAGTCAGCTTCCCTGCCCGTTTGCCTATCGCAACTCTGCCAGCCGCCTTCAATTCGTTGTATTCATTGCCGAAATGTTTGATCTGAAAAAACCCCAGTGCGCTTTGGATCAAAAAAGCGCCGACAACCAGAATACCCAATGCAAGCATATTATTCATCTATTTCGTACCTCTTTTCTCCAGCATCTCAATAAGTCCTTGTGCATCATCCACTTTTTTCAAATCATTGATCAGAGTTGGATCATTGATGACCTTAAAGACAAAATCATATACCTGCATCAAAATTCTCTCTTGCTGCTCAGAAATTTTCTCGGGTGTCACTAGAAATAACATCAAGGAAAACGCATCGTTGCGGTTGGCCATCGTGATGTTCCCCAGGACAAACACCAACTTGTTGATGTTTGGGTCGGTCAAATGGGGGAAAGCTACCTTGTTTTCATAAATCATTGTGTGTCTTTCTTCTTTTTCCACAAACCGGTCCAGAATATCCTCGGAGAGATGGTATCTTCTGGAAAGATAGGACATGATTTCTTCAACATAATCAAAGTAACCCATTTGACCTTTCAGATTGACGAGGTGATAACTGATATCCTCGTTTGTCAGGTATTTGATGTTATATTGATCTTTTTCCACTGCATAAATCTTTTGGGCCAAATCGTCTGGGCTGACCAATCTGTCGATTTTGATGACAGGGACCTCGGTGTCCACGGAAATCTCTTCGGTTGTGAAAAGCAGCCGGAATCGCTTCAATTTTTCTTTCGGCAGACTGTCGGTATTGATATGAACGATATTCATCTCGCTTCCGACAATCTCTTTGATCTGCCTGCAGATCAGCTCAAAACTCCCTCTTCCAAGGTTGGTGATTATGCCGACATCCCTTGTGCTTTTCCCTTTGGAATCGTTCGCTTGCCTTTCATCCAGCATCAGTGCGTAATAGACAGCCAGATAGCTGATATCGTCCGCGCTGGCGCTCAATTGGTACAACCGGTTCAGTTCCGACAACGAAATCTTCGCCAGTTCGAAGGCTAAAGGATATTTTAGTTTGATCTGTTCCAGATAAAGATCCGTGTTCGGAATCCGGAAGACCAGCCTGTTTATCAAGAAAAGCAGATGATATTTGACTTTTTCGAAGAAGGCTTCTTCATCGATCTCGATCATGACCTGATCGCGTACCGTCTTCAGCATGCTGGCAACTACTTGCCTCAATACCTCTTCGTTTTCGGCATTTTCGGTCCCTTTTACGTAAGCGGAGTTCCTTGTGTTGATCGGGAAGGCAAGAAAAGCAATTTCATGGTCATTCAACGCAACCGCAAATTTCTTCTGCAGCAGTTGGGTATAGGCGATGATATTGGTCGAATCCGCCTCAAAGTTTTTGTACATCGGAATCTCGGAATCTATCGTATGCCCATGCGCCACCCTGTGAACGCTTACAGCCAGTGCCTTATAAAGCAGTTCTTTCGCCTGCTCATCCAGCTTGTAGTCCCGGACGAGTCCGTCAAGCGCAGTCTGGATTTCTTGGTCCGGCAGAAAGGTCATCTGCAGCAACTCGAAGACTTCATAGATCAGGACCAAGCGGGTGCCGAATTCACTGCACTGGAAGGTGATGCCTTTGTTCGGGATTCCGACAACTTTCGCATTGTATTTCTCCAAAAGCTGCTTCAGCTTTTTCAGGTCGTTGTTCACCGTGCTCCTGCTTACGCTCATTTCTTCGGAGAGGTCTCCGATATTCAGGTACTCTTCTGTGCATATCAAGCGGTACAACAAGTAAGCAATCCTGCATTCTACTTTATTGAAGTCTTGATGGATATTGTAACGAAGCATGTTGAATATGTTCGCCCCCTCCTTTCTGACGATGCCTACTTGTGATTCATCCTTTTGTTGGATTTTTAAGAATCCTTCATAGACATCGTTCAATTCCGAAATGATTGTTTTGATTTGGTATCTGTTTTTCCCCGACGCTTCCTCGAGACTTTGAAGATCTGTGTCTTTATTTGAAAGTAAGCTTCTCAGCAAAAGTTCTCTATCGCTTGCCGTTGACATGTAAATGCCCCCATACTATCCTCTAGATTTCCCACCCGTAATGTTGATTGTTGTCCCAGTGATATAAGCAGATTTGTTGGAAGATAAGAATGCAACCAAGTAGCCGATTTCATCCAATTTTCCGACGCGTCCCAGTGGAATGCTCTTTTCATACCCTGTATCCAATTGCTCAACCGGTATGTTTCTTGTGTAAGCCAAAGCTTCATTGTAGGCAGGAGTTGTCAATCCTGTTTTTTCGTTGATCCCCGGTGCGATACCGACGACTTTGATGCCAAATTTACCAAGTTCTTTTGCCCATGAACGCGTGTAAGAATTCGTAGCGCCTTTTGTTGCAGAGTAGATGCTTTGACCGACCGAACCTTCCATGCCAGATTCGGAAGAGATATTGATGATCGTGCCTTCCACTTTGTTCTTCAGCATGTTTCTGACGACGGCTTGTGTAGTGAATACCATTCCTTTTTGATTGACTGCTGTCATTTTGTTGAAGGAGTCTTCATCGATTTCGTAGTTTCTTTCATCACTGTAGACATCCACCAATAAGCGCGGCAAGTTCATACCTGCATTATTGACCAAAACGTCGATTTTGCCAAATTTCTCAACAGCTTTTTCGACCATTGCCTCGATGCTCGCGATGGAAGTCACGTCTGTCTTCACATTCAGTTTACCATAAACACTTGTTCCCGTTTCAACACTTAAATCCGCCACAACGACGTTTGCGCCTTGTGCTTTCAAGTGATCCGCGATGTGTAATCCGATCCCTGAATTTCCTCCTGTAACGATAACCGTTTTTCCGTCTAATTCCAACCAGTTGTTTGTCATAATGTTTTGTATCCCCTTTCAATCTCTATATTCCAGAGTATAGACCAAATAAAAAATAAATTAATACAGTCCTTGACCCGGATATGGGGCCCGGTTTTTGAACTAATTCAAATGCTGGAATTTGGAGGGAGAGGATTTAAAACAATTATATGGATCATATTCCGTAAAAAGCGCGCCACGAAAGGGAAAAATTGATTTTTTACACCTGCGGTTTCAGGAGCCGCAAAACTTTTTCCAATGAAAATAGCGTATTAGTGCAACCATTCCTTCACTACAGTGCTATTATCTTTGAACTAATCAGCCCTATTCAACCGCAAACAAAGCATCAGATTTATGGAACTATAAAAAAAATCACTCTCAAAATCTCATACATTATTAAAGATGAAGCTTCGGCCAAGATCAAGTTATCCGGCAATTCTAAGCTCTCCTCCGGTGAACGGAGGCTTCGCCGGAGGAGAGCTCGTATTTTCCAGTTATTCTCCGATGAGAAGAGCTTCGTCGAACTTGCGGCCGAAAATTACCGGTGTCCTCCGGCGTCTGTGCTCCTTACCGGAGCTGATGCCGATTCCACCGCTCTGCTCCGGCAAGCGTAATCAACCCCAAACCGAAAAACAAAAAGAGCAGCACGGAATCCCCCGAAAGGGTTCCATGCTGCTCTACTCAGTTCATTTGATTTGAATAAGTTGCGGTTCTTTATTCAACCGTAACGGATTTAGCCAAGTTTCTTGGCTTGTCGACGTCATAGCCACGGTGAAGCGTTGCGTAGTAAGCCATCAATTGTGTCGGAACGACTGTCATCAGTGGCGCCAGCGCTGGATGAACAGCAGGCAAGATGATTTGGTCGTTGTCATTAGCCAAACCTTTCATTGCAAATACACACGTATTTGCGCCGCGTGAACGCACTTCTTCGACGTTTCCGCGGGTATGGCTGGCAACATCTGCTTGGGTAATGATAGCCAATACTGGTGTTCCTTCTTCGATCAATGCGATAGTGCCGTGCTTCAATTCTCCGGCAGCAAAACCTTCTGTTTGGATATAAGAAATTTCTTTCAGTTTCAATGCTGCTTCCATCGATACGAAGTAATCCAAACCGCGTCCGATGTAGAAAGCATTGCGGGTGTTCGGCAAGTAGATGTCCGCTAATTCGGCGATACGCTCTTTGTCATCGATGATCGATTCCATTGCATTTGCGACAATCCCTAATTCATGGACCATGTCGATTCCCATATCATGACCCGTTCTCGCGCCTAACGCATCAGACAAGACTGCCAAGACTGCGATTTGCGCCGTGTAAGCTTTCGTCGAAGCGACTGCGATCTCAGGACCTGCATGCAACAGCAATGTGTAGTCCGCTTCACGTGATAAAGTTGAACCAGCCACGTTCGTGATCGTCAATGCTGGGTATCCCCATTCTTTTACTTTCACCAATACTTGGCGGCTATCCGCAGTCTCCCCACTTTGGGTCAAGAAGATAAAGAACGGGTTGCCTTTCAATAGTGGTGGGTTGTAAGAAAATTCGCTGGCGACATGCACTTCTGTCGGAATCTGTGCAATTTTTTCCAGATAATGTTTCCCTACCCAACCGGAATGGTAGCTTGTTCCACAAGCCACGATATGGATGCGGTCAGCCTCCAACATAGCAGTGACCAATTCTTCAGGAACAGTCAAGCGACCTTCTGCATTTTGGTATTTTTGGATGATGTTGCGCATAACAGCAGGCTGCTCATCGATTTCTTTCAACATGTAGTAAGGGTATGTCCCTTTTTCCAGGTCGCTGGCATCGATTTGGGCAGTGTATGGATCACGCGTAACTGTTGTTCCATCCAATTTTTCGATTGTGACGCCATCAGCCGTCAATGTGATCATTTCGCCGTCGTGGATTTCCACATATTGGCTCGTGATCTGAACAGTAGCCATCGCATCGCTGGCAACGACGTTGAAGTCATCACCCAAACCGATCAACATTGGGCTTTTGTTTTTGGCCGCGTAAAAGACGTCCGGTGCTTGTGCATCGACTAAAGCGAAAGCGTAAGAGCCTCTTACGATCGATAAAGCGCGGCGCAAAGCTTCTTTTCCGTCCAAGTTTTCTTCAGCAGCGATTTTTCCGATCAACTGCACAACGATTTCTGTATCTGTTTGGCTGACGAAAGTGACATCCTGCAGATACTCATCTTTGATTTCTTTGAAGTTTTCGATCACTCCATTATGGACCAATGTGAAACGTCCATCCGCGGATTGATGCGGGTGCGCATTCTCTGCGCTCGGCACGCCATGCGTTGCCCATCTTGTGTGTCCGATGCCTACATGCGCATCGACCTGTCTGTCGACGATTGCACGCAAATCCGCGATGCGGCCTTTTTCCTTGAACACATGACCTTGGTTTTCAGCGTCTACGACAAAAATACCGGCTGAATCATAACCACGGTATTCCAATTTTTCTAATCCATGCAACAATACCTCTTGTACATTGCCTTTTCCTACATATCCAACTATTCCACACATAAGCGTAAAAATCCCCTTTATTATCTCGATTTTTTCTGGGTGTGGGGATTGATCTCTGTAAGACCGTTTCGGGCTCTGCAGCCGCATAAGGGTCTTTTTTGCCTCAATCCTGTAGACTACACTTGCCTTGGGTCATCCGCCGAATCCTTCGATAAACCCAATCCTCGTCACTTCAGGGCCAATGTTCCTGTGCTCCCTGAAGTCTGGCGCTATCCATTTGTTCTTCCTCTATCCTCCTAGCTTTATATTTTCCAGAATACATGCATTTTATCCTACAAACAGTGACCTTGTCAAAGCGTTTTTGGTCCGGTTTCACTTGTAACGCTGGTTTGGAGCGCTATTTAAGAAAAACTTACACACGTTGTGCCGTTTGATTTCATCAAGATGTTTCAAATGACGGCGGGACCGACACAACGGGCATAGTTGAAAGTTGCTGATTGAACTGCGGTGATCAAGCCACCTTATACGCGTACTTCTCGACGTTCTGTTTGATGCTACCCAAAATCTTTTGATTGTCTATCCCGGTTATTTCCGGAATGATTTTATCCAAGCCTTTTTGCAGGATCATTTCTTTCAATTCTTGGCATTGTTCATCCTCTGGGTCGAAATAATTGAAGACCATGCCGATTGTTTCCAGCAAATGAAAAGGCATCTCATCGATTTGGGTCAGTTCAACCATCGGACGGATGAAGCGCTCATGGTTGCCCAATTTTCTTAAAGGCGTACGCGCCACACGGGAGATAGCATCGGAAATATATTTGTTTTGGAATCGGCCGATGATTTTTTCGATATATTTCTCGTGTTCCGCTGCATCGAATCCCCATTTCGCGATCAACAATTTGCCGGTTTCATGCAAGACGGAGCGCAATTGGATGACGACCAGATGATCTTGCATCGCTTCATCGATGGTTTCATAGCCCTGCAGAGCGCCTGTATAGGCTACCGTAGCGTGCCCTGTATTGACGCTGAAAAGTTTGCGTTCGATGTAAGGCTCCAGATCGTTCACATAGGAAACGCCTTCCAGACGGATTGGGCTTTTGCAGGCAGTCCCTTGTACGACCCACTCGCTGAATGGCTCCACTTGTACAAACAGCGGATCCGCATGTTGCTGCATCGGCACGATCCGGTCCACCGCCGCATCGGGAAATCCGACGTATTGGTCAAGATATGCCGTATCCGTGCAATGTTTCTTGACTTCCTCAGCCAGGAAAGTCGAGCCGCCGATCATGTTTTCGCAGGCGATGATGTCGATGGGCTGCTGGATGTTCCGGGCAGCACGCGCCGCGATCCCTTGCGCAATCAATTGCGCGATTCTAGGCAGAATATTCGGACCGATGGCAGTCGTGAGGAGATCCGCTTCTACGATTGCTTCTACGACTTTGTCTGCTTCCTTGGCATTATTCAGGCCTGTGACGTTCTGGATCTGGATCTGTTCGCGTGACTCGTCCGCCAATTCGATTGTATAGCTGCCTCGTGTTTTTAAGGCTTCGATGATTGTATCGTTCACATCCACAAAAGTGATTGCGTACCCGTTGTGATTCAAAATTTCCCCGATAAAGCCGCGGCCGATATTTCCGGCACCAAAGTGTACTGCTTTCATTTTCATCTCTCCCTATGCAATGGCTAAGCTGCCAGTGATTTCATCTTTTGTTAATGCGTCGGCCAAAGTCACGACGTTGTCCACATCGCTGCAATACAGCGCAATTTTTTGGATCAACTGCAGGTGGTCATCGCCGACCCCTGCGATGCCGAACAACACGGTCGCCAATTTTTCTTCCTGCTCGTCGCCGAAGTCAACGCCGTCAGGTACTTGTACAACGCAGATGCCTGATTTTTTCACGTGGTCCTTGGCAGCATCGGTGCCATGGGGAATCGCGATGAAATTCCCCATATATACTGACAACATCCGATCCCGTTGCACCATGGCCTCCACATAATCCGTATCCACACAGCCTGCTTCCACTAATTTTTGGCCGCAAAAACGGATGGCTTCTTCTTTTGAAGCAAAAGCTTTATTCAAAACGATCATTTCTGTATCTAAATTATTCATTTTAATCTTCCTCTCCTTAAGCGATTTGCTTCAAGTTGGCTACGACGCTCTCATATTTAGGCGTAGTGATCAGACTGTCGACTGACAGATGGACGGCTGCAGGAACTTTTTGCTTTGCCGCTTGCGTCAGACTGTTTTTGCTGATGACCAACGTTTGCGGTGTTGCTTCAAGCTCGTTGATATGCACTTTTCTTAAAGGTATGTTCAATGCTTCCCTCTCCAAAATCCGTTCCACTACTTTTTGTCCCATAGTGGCGGAGCCTTTGCGGTCATCAT
Organism: Trichococcus collinsii; assembly: GCF_900107505.1. Classification (GTDB taxonomy): domain Bacteria; phylum Bacillota; class Bacilli; order Lactobacillales; family Aerococcaceae; genus Trichococcus; species Trichococcus collinsii. The sequence continues at coordinate 271,719 of NZ_FNQH01000004.1, forward strand.
GGACCAAGACGATTTCGTTGATGTTCGCCAAGTCAAAGTCCAGGACCGGCGCTGGTTTTGCAGCGACTGTTTCTTTCAGATCGGTGCCGGACAAGGTGGCCACGATTTCATCGTATTTTGGCGAATTCAGGAAATTCTCGATCGCTACAAAAGTTGCATTCGGTGCTTTCTGTTGGGCACGATTCTTCAGTTCTTCCTGGGTTACGATCAACGTGTTGGCTGCATCCGTCAGATTATTGATGGCGCGGTTGGTGACGTCTTGCGGTAACCCGGCTGCATTGATTTTTTTGCGTAGGATAGAAGCGCCCATTGCGCTTGAGCCCATCCCTGCGTCGCAAGCAAAAATGATGTGTTGGATCCCAGTCAGGCTTGTTTGTCCTGCTAAGCCTTTTGCGCTTAATTTTGCGGCTTGGGTTGCTTTGACGCTTTCTTCAAATGTGTCGACTGCTTCTTTGGAGTCGGCCTTCAAAATGACCGCAGCTACCGCAAAAGATGCTGCTGCACCGGCGACAACCCCCAAAATGACTGGCAAGTAAGAACCCATCGGCGTCATAGCCAAAATCGCGATGATCGAACCTGGTGAAGCCGGAGCCCGCAAACCAGCGCCTAAAAGTTGGAACACAAAGCTTCCGGAAACACCACCCGAGATGACTGCCAAGAATAATAACGGTTTCATCATGACGTAAGGGAAATAGATTTCGTGGATACCACCCAAGAAGTGGATGATCATCGCGCCCGGCGCTGTCGATTTTGCTGAACCTTTGCCGAACAGGGTGAAAGCCAACAACACGCCCAAACCAGGACCAGGATTTGCTTCAAGCAGGAAGAGGATCGAACGACCAGTCTCGCTGACTTGTTCCGTTCCCAACGGTGTCAAAATGCCGTGGTTGATTGCATTGTTCAGGAAAAGAATTTTTGCTGGTTCGATGAAGATATTTGTTAAAGGAATCAATTGTGCGTTCAGGATCGTTTCAACCCCGGCCGCCATTGCTTGTGTCAAACGGTCAACTACTGGTCCGATTGCTTGGAACCCTACAAGTGCCAAAGCGAATCCGATCAAGCCTGCCGAGAAATTGTTGACGAGCATTTCAAAACCGGTCTTGATTTTGCTCTGGAAAATCGCATCGAATTTCTTGATCGTGAAACCGCCCAACGGTCCCATGATCATGGCACCCATGATCATGGGAATTTCCGTCCCTACGATCACACCCATTGTGGCGATGGCGCCGACTACCGCACCGCGTTCGCCTGCGATCACTTTACCTCCTGTATAACCGACCAACAGAGGGATTAAATACGTAAGCATCGGGCCGACCATCGAAGCGAAGGATTCATTCGGCAAATAGCCATCCGGGATAAATAATGCCGTTAAGACTCCCCAGGCGATCAGTGCCCCTATATTCGGCATCACCATGCTTGAAAGCGTGCTGCCTAACTTTTGAACCTTTGCCTTCAGCGAGGCTTGTTGTGTCTGTTCCATCTTTTTGTTTCTCCCTTCAAACTGTTTCTTTTGATGTCTTTATTGTATGCGCTTCCCTTTCCGGTTTATAGTCGTGCTTTGGCACGTTTATTTGTGCCAGGTCTTGATACTCGTATTCGAGGCACCGTTGCCGTTGCCGGTATCCGCTCTATTCTTCTCCGGGGAACGGAGGCTTCGCCGGAGTTCGGCCCATATTCTGCTCGTGTCCTCCGATAAGCACGGCTTCATCGGAGTTAAGTAGGATTATTACCAGCGTGCTCCAGGAAGTAGATCCTTCATCGGAGCTGAGCCCTCATTCCTCATTCCTTCGCGCTCCTCCGGTTAGCTGGCGCACGAAAACAAAAAAAGCAAGCAACCTCCCACCAGGTGGGATGCTGCTTGCTTTTTGAATTTAATTCGATTTATGCCTATTAGCTGTTTTGGAGAATGGTTTGGACCGCCCGCAGATCTTTGGCATCGCTCAACGCCATCACGTTTTCGATATCCGAGCAGAAAAAAGCGATGTCCTGCAAAGCTTCCAATTGTTTTTCCTTCAGGGCCACCACAAAAAGGATAGTCGCGATTTGCGCTTTCTGTCCACTGCCGAAATTGACGCCGTCCGGCACTTGGATCAAACAGATGCCTTCTTCTTCAATATAGGGCTTCCCGTCACTGTCACCGTGAGGCAAAGCGACAAAATTACCGACGTAAACACTCACTTTGAGGTGGCGCGCCAGCATCGATTGGATGTAAGGAGGAGATACCAAGCCTTGCGCCACCAGAAATTCCCCGGCAGCGACAATCGCCGCTTCGGCGTTGCTGTACGTTTGATCCAGCAGAATATGTTCATCTTTGATCGTAATCATACGGATTCTTCACTCCCTTACTGCATTACTTCTTTACTTTTTGACTTCTTCGATCAGGAGGGCGGACAGCAATTGGTAGATGATCGCTTCATTGCCGGAATTGAAAATCTCCATCCCCAGATCGTTCATGATGATCGCTCCACTGATTTTCCCCAGCATCTTTGCGACATTCTCTTCGATCGGATCGGGGGCCAGCATGACCAGCATCCGCGTTAAATTCATCATCTCTTTGTCCATCCCGACTATTTCCAGTGGCGTCTGCAGATCAAAGACACAAAAACAAGGCTCTAGGACAGCTGCGTGGGAGGCGTGGAACAAAGCAAAATGGGTATTTGGTATCCCAATCGGCGCTTGCTGATAGCGGCTCATCAATTTATCCCGGACTTTTGCCGGGTCCGCAACGATTTCAGTTGAAATATTCCCCACTGCCAAAGCGACGGTTTCAGAAATGCTGGCGCTGTTTTCCAACGTCTTGACGAAGAAGTGCTTCAGCAACTGGTTGATTTCATCGATGAACGTCATGACCTCCTGATAGTCATCATTTTCCGGCAGGCTAGGCTTCGCCGCGGGTTGAACATGCCGCTTCGTATGATCGATTGCGCGGAAAGTCTCTTTGAGCTGCTTGATTTCGTCCTCCAAAAGCAACGGGGAAACCAACAGATATTTCCCGCTGTATCCCGGCAACAGTGAAGTGGAGATGGTCAAATCAAACTTTTCTTCCAGATTGAGTTTTCCGAGGTCGGCTATCCGGAAAAAGACGATCTCATTGATGAAAGGAAAATGTTTCCGCAAACGCATTTCCAGCATCCGCGTCGAAGCCAATCCGCTTGGGGAAATACCGGCGATATCCACCGCAATGACTTTCGGGCTGCGTTCCAGGGAATTGGCGAAATGCAGCACCATATAGGCGATCTCCTCTTCTGAGAATTCCTGTTGCGGGAACACTTTCGGCAAGGCATTGCGGATCGCACCGGCAACTTCCGAATATTGGCCCATGATCCGCTCCAGGATGGGATTGTTGAGGCTTCCTTGGTTCAGGATGGCGCGGCTCAACGCCGCGGAAAGGTGCGTCAAGAGCATTTTGTACAGATTGCTGTCTTCAAAGAAATTGACTTCGGCATCGCGGCTGACGTTTTCGATCAATTGCTTCACTTGATAAGCCAAACGCGTATCAAAGCTTTCGTTAAAAAAATCGTTGTCCAAGTCACTGAAAAAATCGCCCAACAGATTAGCGAAGAAGACGACTTCGCTGACCGCGTACAATTGCTTCGTGTGCGCTGCGATTTTGGCAAAAATTTGCTTCGCCAAATCCAAAAGTTCCTTATTGATTTGTCCCGCATAGGAATCCTCCACCAGTTGGCAGCCTCGCGGCACGCGATCCATGGAAATGGTCAGCATCAAAATCAAAAATTCCAGTTTCCGATCACTCAAGTCGGAAAAACGGGGTTCGACGATTTCCCGCACCAATTTTTGAGCAAACAGCAGCTGCTCCTGGTTGACGAATTGCAGAAAGAAACTTTCTTTATCCTCCAATTCCGAAAAGTGGAAGAAGTGGTACTCATTGATCTCGATTCCCAAAATATTGGCCAATAGGAGCCGGCGATACTTTTCGCTGCCGGCAAGTTCATAGCCGCGGTTTCTCGTGATCGTCAAGGGCAAGCGCGCCAAACGCAGCTCCAACTGTTTGATGTCGGCAAAGAACGTGGTGTTGCTGATCAAGTATTCATCCAGGAACGTCTGCATGCTGATCGGGTCGTCGCTGTTCAACAGCTGCAGCAAAATGGCATGTTGGCGTTCGGTGGCGGATAATTCAGAAGGTTCATCCTCAGACACAATGGAAAGGATTTTTGCTTTTGCGGCACCCTCCGCAATCAAGCGGAAACGGCCCCGGCTTTCTTTCTCAAGCTTTGCCCCGATGGCTTCCAAAGAAAGCTCGAGATTTGCCAACTCGCGGTAGACCGTACGCTTGCTGACTTTCAGCAGGCTCATCAAGCGTTCCACGGTAACCGGCGAGGCGGAATGCAGCAATTCTTTTAAAATGATGGTCTCTCTAGGAGTTAGAAACATCTGACAAATCTCCCCTTAATAGTTTCTCGTATTTATTCGTAGCGATAAGATGCCCGACGACCAGCAGCGGACACTCCGGGAGGACATTCTCAGCTGCAAAAGCCTCAGTGACGATGTACAGATTCCTTTGGTCCGCAATCAGCTGTTCCAATGGCTGCTTTTCGATGTCTACCCTCACATTATGCTTTTCCGCTAAGTTTCGGAATGCTTGCATGGCCATCGTCTGCGAACCACGCACACCATCCGCATATAAGAAGACGACTTTCTGGTACGGCAGCTTTTCTCCAATCGCTTCCGGAATCATTTCATTTTCTTGTTCATCAGTCAGCAGCGCGACAACTTTCGTGTACTCTGTCCGATCCAAAAAATTCCCGATTGTGACGATTTGGGCGTTTGGGGCCTGCATTTCGGCCAAATGCTTCAGCTCATTCTGGGTAATCAGCAACAGGTGGGGATCGTCCTGCACGCGGTAAATGGATGTGTAATCCACGGGAATCGACACACCGCTCTCTTTCAATTGCCGGCGCATAATGCTAGCCCCCATGGCACTTGAGCCCATGCCCGCGTCACAAGCAAATAAGATTTTCTGAATTTCCGTCACTTTCTTCACCTTTTCTGAAATTTCTTTTTTTGTCTGGTCTTTCCTGATCACGAAGCCTGCCAGTAAAAAACTTACCAGCGTGCTTACCCCAATGCCGCAGGCAACCCCCAGCAACATATCCTGTGGCGTATTTGCCAAAATCGTCACGATCGATCCAGGGGATGCCGGTGCTTTCAAGCCCACTTGAAACAACTCAAAAACCAGCGTACCGCTCATCCCGCTCAAAATGACTGCGGCAAACAACCTGGTATTCAACATAACAAACGGGAAGTAAATCTCATGGATCCCGCCGATCAGATGGATCATAAAGGCCCCACTGGCACTGGCCTTCAGTTCTTTCCGGCTGAACAGAATGAAAGCCAACAGAACTCCTAGGCCCGGGCCGGGGTTGGTTTCGATCAGAAACAGTAGCGACGTTCCCGCATCCCCCGCCTGCTCAATACCCAAAGGCGTCAAAATGCCGTGGTTGAGCGTATTGTTCAAAAATAAGACCTTCAGCGGCTCTATGAAAATGTTCGTCAGCAGAAGCAGATTGCGCTGGATCAACCAGCCGACCAACAGACTGATTTGCTGCGTGATGCCCGCAATGAACGGACCTATAAAAACCAAACTCAAATAGCCCAGCAGCATGCCGATGATCCCTGCCGAAAAATTACGGACCAACATTTCATACCCTGCTTTGACCCTCGGGAAAATATACTTATCGAAGAGAAAAACGTTCCAGCCAGTCAGCGGCCCTATCACCATGGCTCCCAGTATCTGCGGATCTTCTGAGTCCACGAGCATGCCGATCACCGCGATGGCTGCCACGACCCCCGCCCGTTTCTCGATCAAGCGTCCCCCAGTATAGGCAATCAGAACCGGCAGCAGAAATTGAATCATGAGGTGATCCATTTCAATAAATGATTGTTGGAGCGGGCCCTGAAAATACTGGATAAGCGTCGTTATGATCCCCCAAGTGATGAAGACGCTGACGTTCGGCATGATCATTCCGCTGAGATAATGGCCGAACCGTCTTATTTTCAGCAAGTCAAACGTAGCTTCCTTCGCATAGGATCTTTTTGGTCTTCTCATGATCACACCTCTCTTTCTTTTTTCTGGGCCACACCCGTTCCGCATTGGTTTCGCTTACATTGTCGTGGATGTTTCCAACTCATTATACATATAATCATGCGGTTGTGTACATTTGCAATCATTATCCTAGATGATGGATGCAGGCACCCCGTCAAGTTCAGGAATCACTGCCGACTGACAACAAAAAAGCCGTGGAGCACCCCAACTGCAGTGTTCCACGACCCTATAATGTTTGGTTCTGTATCTTAGATGCCGATTTCGGCTTTTACGACATTTACGATGCGCATAACGTAGTCGTGGCATTTTTCATCCGTTTCAGCTTCCGCCATAACACGCAATAACGGTTCTGTTCCGCTTGGACGCACCAAAATGCGGCCTTTACCTGCCATTTCGGCTTCAACTTCTTCGATGACAGCTTTCACAGCCGGAATCTCCATTACACCGTCTTTTTCGGAAACGCGTACGTTCACCAATTCTTGTGGGTAAAGTGTCACTTCATCAGCCAATTCGGAAAGCTTTTTACCGGTTTGTTTCATGACGTTCAACAATTGAATCCCAGTCAGTAGACCATCCCCGGTCGTGTTCATTTCCAGGAAGACAACATGTCCGGATTGCTCGCCGCCCAAATTATAGCCATTTTTGCGCATTTCTTCAACAACATAACGGTCGCCGACTTGCGTCTTCAAAGCAGTCATGCCTTCCGCTTCCACTGCTAAATGGAAGCCCAGATTGCTCATTACCGTCGAAACGATTGTGTTTTGATTCAATTTATTACGCTCTTTCAAATATTTACCGCAAATGAACATGATTCTGTCGCCGTCAATGATACGCCCATTTTCATCCACAGCGATACAGCGATCGGCATCGCCATCGAATGCCAAGCCGACATCCGCTTTTTTCTCAACGACAAATTTACCTAGGACATCCGGATGCGTAGAACCGACACCTTTGTTGATATTGATGCCGTCCGGATTTGCACCCATTGTATAGAAATCTGTTTCCAAGTCCGCGAATAAACGATTGACAACCGTTGATGCTGCGCCGTTTGCCGCATCCAGGCAGACTGTGATACCGGAAAGATCATCCGGGATGGTCGTCTGCAAATATTGTGCATATTTCAGGACGCCTTCAGGATATTCATCCACCGTACCCAAGCCGTCTGCGGAAGGTCTCGGCAAATCGTCCCCTTCTTGATCCAAATAGGCTTCGATTTCGTATTCCTGTTCATCCGACAATTTGAAACCGTCAGCTCCGAAGAATTTGATGCCGTTATCGCCTGCAGGATTGTGGGATGCAGAAATCATGACTCCAGCAACGGCACCTTGAATGCGTGTCAGATAAGCGACGCCGGGTGTTGGGATGACTCCCAATTGCAATACTTCGATACCGACTGACAATAAGCCGGAAACCAATGCATATTCCAACAATTGACCAGAAATTCTCGTATCACGCGCAACCAACACAAGCGGGTGTGCGATATCTTTAGCATGCTGTCTTAGGACATATCCTCCAAAACGGCCTAATTTGAAAGCTAATTCCGGCGTCAATTCGCTGTTCGCAACGCCTCTGACACCGTCTGTTCCAAAATATTTACCCATTACCTGTAATCTCCTTTAGATTTTTCATTTATTTTCTTTGCATGGATTTGTTTGATTTTTAATTTTATGAGCTGCTCTCTGATTGACCCTTTTCGCTGTCCTGACTATCCGAGGCCGAAGATGCGATAGCGCTACTTTCGTCTGATGAGGAGGAGGACGCCTTTTCATCAGCGGAAGACTCCGAATCGGCTGCAGCAGATGCAGCATCAGAGACGCGGATATTTACCTTGATTGTGGTCGGCGTAGCCGTCAAAGTGTCATTCGGGACCGGAATTGTGAGCGTTTGGGTGGTGTTGCTTTCTACACCCGTGACACTGACAGGCAGAATCACTTCATCAATCTCGTCAAGCACAGACTTATCGCCTGTCAAGGTCACACTGGATGGCCCATCCATTTCAATCGTAAAGATTTTGCCTTCAAGCGGAACACCGATTTGTTGGATGACCAACGGCACTTCTTTTCCGTATAGAGAGATCGGAATCTTGACGGAAATCTCTTGCGGATCGACGGAAACATTCAACTTATTCCCACCTGCATCCACTACTTGTATTACAGTATTCATATTCACAGTATTTGTCAAGCCATTTTCAGCCGCAACCGTCACGTAAACACTATCCACGCGCTTTATGGTAGAAGCGGGTCCGGTCAACGTCACGGTATCCACACTCAGTTCTGGAACGCCTGCTATATATTGCGGATCGACCAATGATTCGTCAAATCGGACTTCCACTGGGCTCTCGATGGCAACTCGCTCTTCAATGACTACATTCACACGCGATGGCGTAATCGAATAATCGATTTCATTCGAAAGATTTTCGGCCGTCAACTGGATCGTATGGTTGCCCGGTCCCAGTTCGTCCAAGTCTTCAGTGACAATGCGGTAATCCGCAGCGGAAATCGTCTGCACGAGTAGGCTCTCCGGACCGGTCATGGTCAACACCACCGTTTCCGGCAATCCTGAAATGAAATATTCGTCCGTATCGATGTTCACTTGGATCGGGACATTCGAAATGGTTTCCCGCTTGCTGGTGCTGATCGAACTGTTGCTGGTACTCGTGGACCAACCATAGTTCTCTGAGTAGACATAGGCGAACAGCAACAAGGAAATCACGAAAGAGAGTCCTCTGACAACCCACTTGTTTTCCAAAAAATTATCTTCGTTCTGCTTTTTCATTCAGAACCACCCCATTTCGTATTGTCAAAGAAATCCTGAATGAAATTGGTAGTCTTTTCTTCCTCTTCCCCCACGACCAACTGGTCCGTCAGGTAGGCGACAAAATCCTCACGGTTCATTTCCCGCAAAAGGCTCGTCTTATGAGCAATGCTGACACCCCCGGTTTCTTCCGAAACGATAATTGTGATGGCATCACTGACTTCACAGAGTCCGATTGCAGCACGATGCCTTGTTCCCAACTCCTTCGGGATGAAGGAACTTTCTGATAGTGGCAAATAACTGGCAGCCGTCGCGATTTTGTAATCTTGGATGATGACTGCTCCATCATGCAAAGGCGTGTTGGGGATGAAAATATTGATCAACAGCTGGTTAGTTACCTCTCCGCCGATCCTTATCCCCGTTGCAGCGTACTCATCCAGCAAACCTTGCTGCTCGATGGATATCAATGCTCCGATTTTTCGCTTTGCCATGTATTGGACAGCCTTATCCAACTCCGTCACCAAGCGTTCGCTCATATTGACCGAGCGTTTGGCTTTCTTTCTGAATCCTGTCTTGCCCAGATGCTCCAAACCTCTTCTGATTTCCGGCTGGAACACAATAATGACCGCTACGACACCCCATTGGATAACACGGTTCATGATCCAATCTATGGTCTGCAACTGAAGCGTGACCGCAGCCAGTTTGATCAGCACGATGATTCCGATCCCTTTCAGCAATTGAATGGAACGCGTACCTTTTAAAATCATGATCAACTTGTAGACCAGATACCATACCAAAAGGATATCCACTATATCAAAGGCATTGCTCCAGGTGATCACTTCTCCCCAATTGATTGACACATGCGCACCTCCACGTTCAAAGTTATATCGTCAATTATATCACAAATAATCCGAGCTCATGGTACTGTTCCCTTGAGAAAGCGCTTCAGTAGCGTTACAATGGAGGCAGATGGGCTAGCGTTCCCAACTGAAGCATATCGTTTGCAAATTTGGCTCACTTTGCTACACTTAGTTTATATTTATTACAATAAGATAATTAATTTAAATTGGGAGGAATTCAAATGAGTATCGATTTTAAAGATCACGGCAAGAAACCTTACGTAGTGAACATCGAGGACGCAACCCTGCAAAACGAAAATTACCGCACAACGATCTGGACCGGCGAAAAATTACAGGTGACTGTGATGACGATCCAACCGAACGATGATATCGGATTGGAAGTCCACCATGGCGTCGACCAATTCATCCGCATCGAAAAAGGCGATGGTATGTGCGTGATGGGCGACTCCGAGGACGATCTGTATTTCGAACAGAAAGTCTCCGACGATGATGCAGTCTTTGTCCCTGCCGACAAATGGCACAACATCATCAACACAGGGGACAAACCACTCAAGCTGTATACAATCTATGCAGGCCCTGACCATGTTCCCGGAACCGTCCACCCAACCCATGAAGATGCTAGAAACGACCCAAATGAACATTAATTAGGAAAAGTAAAACGAGCCCAGGGAAATTAATCCCGGGCTCGTTTTTTCTATTCATAAGAATCAATCGACCAGTTTCATTAATTGCTCTTCAGGCAAGTAGAACGATACTTTACCGCATTGTGGGCAAACTGCCGCTTCCAATGCCGCTTTTGTGTGTCCGTTCAATGTTTTTTCCTTCGCCAACTCAACAAGATAAACCCCTTGCGAATACAAACCTAAGCCTTCAATTAAACCAACGTTGCAATCTGTGCATTTAGCCATTGTATTTCCCCTACTTTCTCTTCGATAATTGTCTATTTTTTTTGGAACATACGCCTTATCCATCATATCATGTTTTTTTGTTTAAACTTTTTACTAAATTATGAACTTTTCTATCGCGACATGTAGGAATCAACACCGCAGAATACAAAAAAGATGCCCCAAAATCATCAAAAATGATTTCAGGAACATCTTTTTAAAGAAACCGTTCGTTTCCAATGAGCTTCCTAAGCTCGCATGACTGGGCTAGCTGGATTCGAACCAACGAATGACAGAGTCAAAGTCTGTTGCCTTACCGCTTGGCGATAGCCCAATGGTGGAGGGAGGCAGATTCGAACTGCCGAACCCGAAAGAGCGGATTTACAGTCCGCCGCGTTTAGCCACTTCGCTATCCCTCCGTTAGCTTTCCTTAAAAAGCTGACCAATATATAATATACCAGCGGCAATCGATTTTCAAGAGGTCAAATTCAATTTTTAAAAGTTTTTAATGAGGTGACAACTCTGAAAAAGTACAAACTTCTACACTTATAGGTTCCCGGACCGGAAAATGGAAATCAGCAACCAGATGCTGAACAAGCCGGCAATCACAAAACCCGCTTGCCCCAAGAATTGTCCTCCCGGCGTACCGGACATAATAGCGGATGACAGCAACAACCCGGCAACAATCAAGGAGATGACGACGCGGTTGGACATTTTTTTGACGTCCTTCCACTTATCATCCAGCTGATCGACATCAATCCGCAACATGGTCCTGCCGCTTGCCGTTTGCTTCAGCAGAGACAAAAGACTGCTAGGGATCTCGCTGCTGTCCTTGATGAATGCATAGCCCCGCAAAGCCAACTTTTCCGCAGAAAATTTCTGCATCAGCGTCGTAAGCGTAAAACTTTCCTTCAGATAGTCCTTCGCGATCGAAATCAGGTTCAATTCAGGAGAAATTTCCAGAAAAACGCCTTCGAGTATCGACAAAGACTTCGCGAGGATCGTCAGGTCGCTCGGAATGGCGATGTTATGCCGTTTGAACATTCTGATGAAATCGGTGATGAACGTCCCAAGGTTCACGTTCAGCATATTGTTCGAAAGATACATATCGAACAGCATCTCAACGTCGGCATAGAGATTGCGTTTATCGACCCGTCCTTTCGGCGTCCCCAATTCCAGACAGACTTTTACCATGCGATCCAGATCTTTAGAGGCCAATCCCTGGAGAATATCGTTCAGCGATTTTTTCGTGGTCTCCGACAGGTCCCCCATGATGCCGAAATCGATGAAATAGATTTTGCCTTCTTTGATGATCAAGTTTCCGGGATGGGGATCCCCGTGGAAAAAGCCGTCGTGGAATACTTGTTTTAGATAAGCCAGCATCAATTTGCGACTGATGTCATCCGAATCATAGCCAAGCAAGTCCAACTGTTCGCGGTTGGTGATTTTGGTCCCTTCGATATACTCTTCCACCAATACCCTGCGTGTCGTAAGCCCGGAATAGATTTTCGGGACGCCGATGCAGGCTATGCTGGCATTGAGGTCCCGGAAACGTTGCAAGAGCTGTGCTTCGTTGCGGAAATCCAGTTCGATCAAGGTGTTCGCCTTCACTTGCTCCAACGCTTCTTTGGGATCGACCACCTCAACCAGTTCCTTCGGGATCTTCCCGCTGAGCCGTATCAGGATATCCAGATCCCGGATCAAGAGCTCGTCGATGATCGGACGTTGCACTTTCACGACCACTTCCTCCCCTGTGCGGAGAACCGCCCGATGGACCTGTGCAATCGAGGCGCTGGCGAGCGGTTTTTCATCGATGGATAGGAAGGCTTCGCCCAATGAAAGTTTGGTTTCTTCTATAAAGATGCGTTCGACTTCCGCAAACGGAAATTCTGGCGCTTTGTCCTGCAGATGCGCCAACTCTTCAACGAAGGCCTGCGGGAGAATATCAATGCGCGTGGAAAGGATCTGGCCGATTTTGATGAAGCTTGGCCCGAGTTTCTCGAAAGCAAGACGAAGGTTCTCCGGATCTTGATCTTTTCGGCTCGGCTTCACCTGGTTGTGGTAAAGGAATTGAAGCCCGTAGGAAGACAGGATCCGGACTATTTCATGCAACCGTTCGTCTCTTGCCATCCTGATTCCTCCTTCATCTTTTGCGATCGCTTATTTGCTCAACAATTGATCTAGTTTAGCGTTGATGGCATCCATCTTGGCTTCCAGCGCCTCCACGTCCTCTTTTTTTGCGAACGGCAGATTATCAAGCTCCGCTTTCGTTGCTGGTACGATGGTAGAAGCTTTCCGGGTCAACTCCGTCTGCAGTTCTTTTCCTTCTTGGACCGTAACGCGTCCTTTTTCGACCATCTCATTAATCAACTTTTCAGCCTTCTCGATCGAAGTGGAAGTTATGCCGACACCTGCTAAGAAAATCTTCTTTAATTCATCCATTTTAATCTCTCCTTTGATTGTTGAAATGGGAAAATTCAAAAAATCTTAGTGCTCGTGGAAATGTTCATGCTCTGAGTGGCTGTGTTCTTCTTCTTTGTTGCGGCGGATGCTGAATTGTTCAGGCACCGGATCGTAGCCGCCTTTGACAAAAGGATGACATCTGAGAATGCGTGAGATGCCCATTATGCTGCCCTTGATTGCACCATGCTTTTGGATGGCTTGGACCGAATAGTTCGAGCAGGTCGGATAGTATCGGCAACTCGGCGGGAATAGTGGAGATATCACTTTCTGGTAACCACGTATCAAACCTATAAAAATTTTCTTCATGGCGGCTTCCTTTCTGGCTCTATACTGCTATTTTACCCTTTTTCTCTGTAAAATAAAATAATTGCGTATCATAATAAATGGACTTCTGCTGCCGCTATTTTTTTTCGGAACAATTTGGTAGAATACCTATATATCGGTGCTTGCCGAAATGCATATATAAAAAGAGGTTGAGCCTTCATGAATACACAAAAAAATAAAACGTACCGCATCGCCATTCTGGGCATTCTGTCTGCGTTCATCATTATCCAGACATTCGTTCCCTTCCTGGGCAACATTCCCATTCCGCCATTGAATCCGACCATTATCCATATCACGGTCATCGTGGCCGCTTTCGTTCTGAGCACGAAGGATGGCATGCTGATCGGGCTTGTCTGGGGTTTGGCGCGCATGGTCAAAGCCTATACGCTGCCGGCTTCACCGTTAGATCTGTTGCTCTGGACCAACCCAATCATCGCAGTCGTTCCGCGTGTGATGGTTGGGCTTGTGGCCGGACTTGTTTTCCATGCTTTCCTGAAACGCAAACAGGAAAAACGCGGGATGGTAATCGCGGCTGTTTTGGGATCCTTGACTAATACGCTGCTTGTACTAGGATTCATCGCCCTTTTCTATGGCAATGAATACGCCACAGCCCTGAATGTGGATCCATCCAACCTGTTGAAAGTGCTGGCTGGCATCGTTGCAACCAACGGAATCGGCGAAGCCGTCGCAGCCGGCTTAATCGCCCCATTCATTGCGACTGCCCTGATGAAGGTCCGCAGAAAATGAGCGTAAAAAAAACGATGAGCCTCTGTGGCTCATCGTTTTTTTTTTGGATTTCACTGCAATACCGGTTGGATAGCAAGCCACCCTTTGATGAGGGTCGGCATATTCAGGAATACCCATGTCACAATTGATGCCCCGCCGATGCCATAGAAATACAGCGTAATCGGCTTGAACAAGAGGAATATGACCAGGAAACGCTTCATTGACATTTTCGTCAGACCGGCAACCATGCAGAGGAAATCATCCGGGAAGCCGGGTAGCGCAAAAGCTGAGGCCATCAACCATTCGAAACGATTCCCTTTTATCAACCAACCATAATATTTTCTGTAGGTTTCTTCCGAAACAAAGGCTCTTACGAATGTTTTCCCATATTTGCGGGCCAAGATGAAATTAATGATTGAACCGATCAACACGCCGATGAAGCTGTATATGAAGCCCCACAACGGACCGAACACCAGAGGAGCCACTACGACCGTTACTCCGCCCGGAATGATTGGATAGACGACCTGGACAATTTGAATCAACAAGAAAATGACGGGCGCATATATCCCCATTCCATGCAACAATGCTTTCAAACTGCCCTCAGCTTCGAAAAAGCCTGTCCGATAGATCCAAATGCCTAAGATAAGTGTCGCGACTGTTCCCACTACTGTCGAAATCTGAACGATCTTACGGTTCAATGCAATCCCTTGATGGGTGGTGTTTTCCAATTCCACTTTTTCACCTCTTATCACTTTTTGGTGCTGTCTTATTTCTGATTATACCTTACAAAAATTAATTTCCTGTGAATTTACCTTATCAATTCAGTGAATCGAATCAATTGACGACGCTTCCTTTTCTGTGTCCTCAGTATAACGCATTCGCCCTGTGCATGCCTCTGACTAAAGTCGGATTTTCTTCCCCGATTATAAACACTTCCCTGCGTTTTGTCCATAAAAAGAAAGTTAAGATTTTTTCAGGAGAAAAAGTAAAGCTGTCTTGCGCGGATAGGCGGTTCGGGCTGGAAAAATATCAGCAGCTATGATACTTTCAATGTATAGAAACTTTAATAAGATAGGTGATTTATGGCAACAACATTCTCAAAGAACATCCGATCGACTTTGGCCAGTTCTTTCATAAACAGTTTGATCTATTCCTGCACGATCCCTTTTCTGGTCATCTATCTCGCCGGCATCTTCAATCCGCAACTGACCGGCTTGCTCGTTATGACAAATGTGGTCGTCTGCTTTTTGGCAGGCATCATCGGTGGTTACCTTGCCGATAATTTTCAAAGAAAGAAAATTCTGTATCTTTTCCAAACCTTGTATGGCGGATCGTTGCTTTTGATTGCCCTTAGATTTTTAGGCTTGCTTTCGGCAGATGGCTGGTTGATTCTCGGTTACCTCGTCTGCGGTATTTCCTTCAATCTTTATTCGCCTGCGTACGATGCTGTATTGATGGATTGTACCACCATCGAAAATCGCAAGCAGGCCTACCAATGGCAATATTGGACCTTCAACTTGTCCATGGCGCTGGGATTTTCACTCGGCGGATTCTTGTTCCGGCACTTCCTGTTCCAACTGTTCCTAGTAGCTGGGATAGCCCAACTGGCGATGGCCCTGTTGTTTCGGAGCCAGTTGGACTACACGAATGCCACCGCGCAGAAACAGCATAACAACAGGCTGAAGGACCTATTTTCGAACTACAGCATCGCCGCGAAGGACACCCGTTGGCTCTTCTTGATCCTGGGCATGGCGCTGTTCAACACGGCCGAGTTTTCGCTGAAGACCTATACCGCCGTCCGGCTTTCGAAAGAGTTCGCAACGCTGACTCTCTTCGCGGTTCCGATCGACGGCGTCAGGATGCTCAGCCTGCTGCAGGTCCTCAATACACTCCTTGTCGTCGGATTCACCTTCCTCGTCTCGCGCTTCACCGAAAAGCGATCCGAAAAGGCGACCATCCTCTACGGTCTTTTGATCTATATCGTCAGCTATGGATTGATTGCCGTCATGAACAATATCTATATCCTGATTCCGCTGATGGTTTTGGCTACGATCGGCGAGTTGGCTTCCTCCCCGAACATCAACGCCCGCAAAGTTGATCTTGTTCCTGAAGATAAGCAAGCTTCCTATCTGGCTTTCAGCTCCCTTTCTTACCAGGGTGCTGACCTGTTGGCCGCCTTTGCATTGACGCTCAGCGGGTATATCTCGGCCGGTTTCATCGCTGGCTATATCATTATTTTAGGCTTGGTAGGCACCTCTCTCACCGTCAACAGTTTGTACGGGCACAAAAACAAAGGCAGATGAGCAATCTCCCCCCCTTACGCTGAAGTGACTTGTTGTTCCTGCTGGTACTCCGACAAAGGAGGAAATCATAATGGAAATCGTAAAATGGCTCAACGATACGATCATCTGGGGGATCCCCATGTTGGTCCTGATGCTGGGGACAGGGGTATATCTGACATTCAAAACCAAAGCTGTCATTTTCACCCGCTTCGGAACAGTGATGGCCAACACGCTGAAGACTGTTTTCCGGAAGCCGAAGGAAATCGAAGCCGGCACGATCACCCCTTTCCAGGCAGTCTGCACGGCTCTGGCCGGAACGGTCGGGACCGGCAATATCGTCGGTGTGGCTGTCGCCATCAGTGTCGGTGGCCCAGGTGCCATCTTTTGGATGTGGACTTCCGCTGTCCTCGGTATGGTCACTAAATATGCGGAAACCACTCTTGCGCTCGCCTACCGCGAAAAGAATGCAAAGGGCGAATATGTGGGCGGCCCCATGTATTACATCAGCAAAGGCTTAGGCTTTCCCAAGCTGGCCTATCTTTTCTGCCTGTTGACGGCCTTTTCCTCGATCGGTGGCGGCAACATCGTCCAGGCGAATGCCGTAGCCGGCAGTTTGAAGGATGCCGTTTCCATACCTGCCTTGGCAAGTGGTCTGCTCTTGGCTCTCTTTGTGGCGTTGGTTGTGGTGGGTGGCATCAAGCGAATCGCACGCGTAGCGGAAAAATTGGTTCCCATCATGGCGCTTATCTATACAGGCGCAGCCATTTTCATCCTGATTGTGCAGCGCAGCCAGATTCCCTCTGCTCTCGCCACCATTTTCACGGACGCCTTCACCGGCACTGCTGCTATCGGCGGTTTTACGGGAGCCTCGCTGATGTATGCCGCCCGAATCGGTGTCGCACGAGGAGTGTTCACGAATGAAGCGGGCCTCGGCAGCGCTCCGATTGCCCATTCCACTGCCAACACCGACCATCCGGCACGCCAAGGCTGTTGGGGGGCTTTCGAAGTCTTCTTCGATACGATCATCATGTGCACCATCACCGCTTTAGTGATCATCATCAGCGGAACCTGGAAGGACGCCTCGATCGATGGCGTAGAAATGTCCAATCGGGCATTCAGCGCTATCATTCCGGGCGGGGAATACATCGTTTCCATCGGTATTGTCCTGTTCGCCTTCGCGACCATTATCGCCTGGTACTATTATTCCGAAAAAGCGATCGAATACATCGCCGGTGAAAAAGCCATCCTTGTCTATCGGTTCTTTTACATCGGTTCACTCGTCTACGGAGCAGTCGCTACACTGGATGTCGTCTGGGAGATTTCCGATCTGTTCAACGGGCTGATGGCCATCCCGAACCTGATTGCTTTGATCGGACTGGTCGGACCCATCGTGGCATTGACGAATGATTTCTTCGCTGATCCGGAAACTATTCGACCGAAGGAACAATCCTATGCCTCCCTTATCCAAACAAAAAGATATTTCAAGCGCTTCCATTGAGTGTTATGATGAAACTATCAAAAAAAAATGGAGGAAAGCATATGATCCATATCCTGTTATGCTGTGGCGGCGGATTTTCATCCAGCACGCTGGCGGCTAAAGTAACAAAAGACATCCAGCAATACCAGTTGGAAGACAAATTTGAGATCGAATTCTCCCCGTTCATGATCGCCAAAGAAAAAATGGACCGTTTCGATATCGTCGTTTGCTGCCCGCACCTGACCTATGACGTCAAAAAGATGGTTAAAAACGCCAATCCCGACAAACCCATCTACATCTTGCCGCCGCGCATGTATGGCCTGATCGATATCCGCGAATTGTCGATCGATGTCCTGGATGTGCTTGAAATGTACAGACAGTCACCACTCAACCCTGTCCATTTCCCGGGTGAAGAAAACGTCATGCGCGTGACTCGATCCGTGGCCTACCGTCGCAGCAATGTTTCCTGAAAAAATCTAAGAATAACCGAGGTGGTAGCAATGAGCAATTACGATTTCATCAAAAAAATTGGGAAAACCGGGCGCTGGCACTCGATTGCAACACTGCTCCTTTCGAGTCCAAAAAATTGAATCCGCAACTGTGGTGGAAGGGAATTTATCTGTAGGTTACGGGAAGGATATTTCTCAGAATTCGGGAGAAGTCTTTTCTCTAAAATTTTACCCCAAGGAAGTCGAAAAAGGATGTAGCCTTCCTCCCGAACAGGTAAGAATCAGTCAAACACATGGTACCAATGATTGTTCCACAGCACCCCGGATGAAGTGGTGTATTTTCCGTACGCGCAGCATTATTGGTCGGACAGCCCTGGATACTCCAGTAAACCCAAAAGTGAAGCTGATATGGTCGAACAAGTGAAGCAGCTGGATTTAGAAAATATGCCTGACTATTCAGCCACCCCGGTCAGGAAAATGATCAAAATAGGTATGCTTTTTAATTCCTTGCCTATTTTGGTGCTGTCGCTTCTGTCACTCTTCGCCAAGAGGAATAAGCCTAAAAATTGAACAGCTCCCACCTATGCATCCGCGCCCAGGTGGGAGCTGTTCAATTTTGATCATCAAAAAGCCATTTCACTGCAATGGCTTTGCACGCTCTTTTTCAAAAAACATAAGATCCCTTCTGGGTAAAAATCTCCAAAAAAAAAGAAGACATATCAAGCATCCCGAAAGACTTGATATATCTACAAAAAAAACGATTATGCCGGCTGCAGGATTTGAACCTGTGACCTCCGCGTTACGAGTGCGATGCTCTACCAACTGAGCTAAGCCGGCCTTGCGATGGGGTCACTCAACAAGTGAACCACAACACAACAAATTATAAATAAATTTTGTCGATTTGTAAAGAGGACAATTTCTTCAAAATGAAATTGTCCGTTCGGCATACCTATAGAAATCCCTTTGCAGAGGTCAGCACGACAACAACAGCTTCCATCAAAAATTTTTAATCTTTAGCAGCCTTATTCCTTAACTCATGGATACGCTGGAGATCATATGGCGTTTCTTGATAAACAAAGTAATTCAGCCAATTCACAAAAAGGATATTGGCATGACCGCGCCAACGTACCACCGGGCGCTTACCCGGATCGTCATTAGGGTAATAGTTGATTGGGATATTGATGGGCCGATCCAAAGCAACGTCACGCTTGTATTCTTTATCGAGCGTGTCAAAATCATACTCAGCATGACCCGTCACAAAAACGAAACGGTTATCCCTGCTGCGGACAATGCTGACCCCTGCCTCTTCGGATGTCGCCAGGATTTCAAGCTCACTGCAGGCTTCTATATCCTCTTTACGCACATCCGTGTGGCGGGAATGTGGCATATAAAACTCATCATCAAACCCACGAAGCAGCATTGTTCTGCTGTCTGTGATCGTGTGCTTGAACACACCAAACAGTTTTTCCTTCAGAGGGTACTTTCCGATATTGTAGTGATGATAAAGACCTGCTTGGGCGCCCCAACAGATATGCATCGTTGAGAAAACATGGCTGGCGGACCATTCCATGATGGACACCAGTTCCGGCCAGTACTCCACCTCTTCAAAGGCAAGATTTTCCACAGGTGCACCCGTAATGATCATGCCATCAAAGTATTGATCCTTGATATCCGAAAAAGTCTTGTAGAAATAGTCCAAGTATTCTTCCGAAACATGCTTGGAATCATAGCTTTCCATCCTCAATAAGGTCACTTCCACCTGCAAGGAGGTATTCGAAAGCAAACGGATGAACTGCGTTTCCGTGGCTTGTTTTGTAGGCATCAAATTCACAATAATGATTTTTAACGGACGGATATCCTGCGTGACGGCCCTAAGCTCGTCCATGACAAAGATATTCTCTTTGGCCAACTCTTTGATGGCGGGCAAATCCTTCGATACTTTGATCGGCATATTTTCCACTCCTTTTTGATTAACCGGTTCATTCAACAGCTCACCATGCACAAAAAAGCTCTCCTCACCATAGTCTTGCGACCATGGGACGAAAGCTTCGCGTTACCACCCATTTTTATAAGGACTTCACAATCCTTACCTCAAAAAGTACATAAAGTGATTGCGTGATCGCATATCCCTTTTATACTCTGCAGAATATCGCCTGCGTACGTAATCGAGCTGATTATTCACCCGATTAAAGGCTCCAAGACCATGTTCACTCTGTTCCGATACACCCCCTTTCACCAAATCAGGAGCTCTCTTTATGTACTTCCCAAAGTTACTCTTCTTATCGCTGCCCATTCTATTATCAGATAAGACTTGCATTAATATAATTAAATTATCATCATTTCTTAATCTTGTCAATAGGTAAAACCGATCACTGCTGAACGCCACCCGAAACAGGTACACTATCTTGCGGAATTTCTCGGCGACAAAAAAATAGCGGGCCGGAACTACTTCCCCTAATTCCGACCCACTACTCTCATCTATATTAAAATAAGAGAGAACAATTTTATATTTCTGCCTTGATATCGGCATACTTTTCGCGTTTACGATCGAACATCGCCACAACATAGGAGCAGCGCGGAACAATCTTTTTACCTTCAGCACGCATTTCTTCGACAAGACGGTCCAGTAACATCTCGGCAACACCTTGCCCTCTCAATGAGGAATCGACATAAGTATGATTGGCGATGACCTTATCTTCTCCATAAGGTGCGTAAGTAATTTCAGCTATCATACATTCGTTTTCATCATTCAAAGCGAAGCCATTTTTGGTCTTAACAAAATCTTCCATACTCTATTTCCCTCGCCTTCTGACAACTATCCTCAAATATAGTTTAGCATGGTTCCTCGATTTTATACAATAAATCGACTCATTTGACAAGGCGCAATACCGATAACAAATCAAAAAAGGCTATCGACAATTTGCATCGACAGCCTTCTGATTATTTATATAAAAACATGCGCGGCAATGTCCTACTCTCACAAAGGGAAACCCTTCACTACAATCGGCGCTAAGAAGCTTAACTTCTGTGTTCGA
>NZ_FNQH01000007.1 GCF_900107505.1 Trichococcus collinsii
GAAATCGGGTATCCGGTCTTGGTGCGTCCGTCCTACGTATTGGGCGGACGGGCGATGCAGATCGTCTACAACCAAGCGGATCTGGAGAAATATATGCGCGAAGCGGTCGTAGCCAGTCCGGAACGTCCGGTCCTGGTCGATCATTACCTGATCGGACAAGAGCTGGAAGTCGATGCCATCTGCGACGGCGAAACCGTCCTGATTCCGGGCATCATGGAACACATCGAACGCGCAGGCGTCCACTCGGGCGACTCGATCGCTGTCTATCCGCCGCAAAATCTGTCGCCTGAATTGATCCAGACGATCGAAGACTACACGATCCGCGTGGCGCAAGGGCTGAATACCATCGGTTTGGTGAACATCCAGTTCGTCATCAGTGAAGGCGTCGTCTACATCATCGAAGTGAATCCGCGCGCGAGCCGGACGATCCCGTTCCTGAGCAAAGTGACCGGCATTCCGATGGCGAACTTGGCGATGCAAGGCATCTTGGGCATCAAACTGAAAAATCAAGGCTACCGGACTGGTCTAGTTCCGTCAAAATCAGGCGTATACGTGAAGATGCCGGTCTTCAGTTTCAACAAACTGAAGAAAGTCGACACCGTTCTGGGGCCGGAAATGAAGTCTACCGGGGAGATCATCGGCAAGGATGCCATCCTTTCCAAAGCGCTGTACAAAGCTTTCCGTGCCGCCAATATCGAGATTCCCGAGTACGGCACGGCGCTTCTGACGATTGCGGACAAGGACAAGCACGAAATCTTGCCTCTGGCGAAACGCTTGGTTGCGGTCGGCTACCGTTTGCTTGCAACAAAGGGTACTGGGGAAGCCTTGCTGGAGGCCCACGTACCGGTCACGATCCTCCAAAACGGCGAAGCGAAACGGGAAAATATCCTGAAACGCATGCATGAGGGAGAAATCCAGTTTATCATCAATACCATGACCGAAGGCAAGACCGAGGAAACCGACGGCTATTTCATCCGCCGCGAAGCAGCGGACAACAATCTGCCGTGCCTGACCTCGTTGGATACGGCAGAGGCACTGCTGCAGGCGATGGAAATGATGCATTTCCAACTGCAGGCGGTCGGCACCGAACCAATCTTTTAAAAAAGTCCATTTTAACAAAAAAAAGGCCGCCGCATTATCCTGAGCAGGATAACGCGGCGGCCTTTTGGATGTTTTTTATCGGAAAGTATTCACCAATGTCCCGATGCCTTCGATGGAAGATTCGATGACATCACCTGGTTTCAGCCAGACTTGTTCGTCTTCCGGGTAACCAAGGATGACCCCATCCGGTGTTCCGGTGAAGATGATGTCGCCGGGTTCCAACGCAAAGTGTTGGGAAATATAGGAAACAATCGTCGCGATGTCGAAAATAAGGTGATTCGTGTTGCTGTTCTGACGAACCTCGCCGTTCAATTTAAGGGAAATGGCCAGGTTTGTCGGATCCACTTCGTCGGCAGTCACGTAGACCGGTCCGAGCGGCGCAAATTTATCCGGGGACTTTCCTAATAACCATTGCGGCGAGCCTTTTTGCCAGTCACGCGCGGTTACGTCATTGCCGATTGTGTAGCCCGCTACGTGCTCAAGAGCCTTTTCCGGGGAGACGCAATAAGCTTTTTTGCCGATGACCGCCACCAGTTCGACTTCGTAATCGACTTTGTCCGTATGCTCCGGAATCGGAATACCTTCTTTGTGGGCAGCCAAAGCGCTCGTGAATTTGCTGAAAACAAGCGGTTTTTTCGGGGCTTCACTTTTTGTTTCCGCAACATGGGCGGCATAGTTTTTGCCGATGCAGAGGATCTTGCCGGGACGGGAGAGGACAGGCAGGAATGTGACCTCATCCATGGAAACGTAGTAGGCGGGATCCGCCAGCGTTTCCGCGTGGGCCAGAATGGCGTCCAGTTGGGTAGCCTGCTCCGGATCCTTCAGCATGTCGTCTATATAAGAAGGAAAAGGCAGCGATAAAGCCGCAGCCGCTTTGGCGACATTCAGGAAACCGCGATCGGTCTTGATGCCGATGCGACTTTGGCCGTCTTCTGAAAAATGAATCAATTGCATTAAGAAAACCTCCTTGATATTGGATTGGAACTTGCTTATATCCAGTGTAGCAATTATTCCCAAAAAACGATAGATTTAATGAGGATTCTGCAAAAAAATTCGTGTTTCGGGAAAGAGCATTGAAAAATATGATTAGAGAGCGGTTACTGTTTTCCGTTTTCCAAAAAAACAGTAGGCATTCCCTTTATATGTGATAGAATAGGAACAGAAATTTTTTAATTGGATTTTCATATTGGTGTAAAATGGTATAATGGACTCAACAAAAAATTAAAGAAGCAGGGGCGAAAAAAGATGAGAGCAATCATGACCGTAACAGGTAAAGACCATACCGGAATCGTAGCGAGCGTATCGGTGGAATTGGCGCGTCTGGGCGTAAATATCTTGGATATCTCACAGACCATCATGGAAGAATACTTCACTATGATTTTGATGGTCGAATTGAATGAAGCAAATAATTCGGTCAAAGAAGTAAAAGAAGCGATGAAAAAAGTTGAAGAAGAACAAGGCTTGGTCATCCGTTTACAGGCAGAAGACACATTCCATGCAATGCATCGGATCTAGGGGGACATTTGAATGTTAAGAACTGACAATATCTTGGACACCATCCGAATGTTCGAAGAGGACAATCTGGATATCCGTACCATCACCATGGGGATTTCTTTATTGGACTGCATCGACAGCGATGGCGAAAAAGCTCGTGAAAGAATATACAAAAAAATCACCACCAAAGCGAAGCACCTGGTCAGCGTAGCGCAGGAAATCGAAGATACGTACGGCGTTCCAATCACGAACAAACGGATTTCGGTGACACCGATCGCCTTGATTGCCGGCGCAAGCGATGATACGGACTATGTGGCATACGCAAAAACGTTGGATGCTGCGGCGAAGGAAGTCGGTGTCGACTTTATCGGCGGATTCTCGGCTTTGGTCGAAAAAGGCTACAACAAGGGTGATAAAATCCTGATCGAATCCATTCCAGAAGCCTTAGCAGTTACGGACAAGGTCTGCAGTTCCGTCAACATCGGCTCCACAAAAGCCGGCATCAATATGGACGCTGTGAAATTGATGGGTGAAATCGTGCTTGCAACGGCTGAAAAAACAGCTGAACAACACGGATTTGGTTGTGCGAAATTAGTAGTATTCGCAAACTCGGTAGGCGACAATCCGTTTATGGCAGGCGCTTATCACGGAGTGGAAGAAGCTGATTGTGAAATCCACGTCGGAATCTCCGGTCCTGGTGTCGTCAAACGTGCTTTGGAAAAAGTAAAAGGCGAACCGATGGACATCGTTGCTGATACAATCAAGAAAGCAGCCTTCCAGATTACCCGCATGGGTCAATTGGTCGGGAACATCGCTTCCCAAAAATTGGGCGTGCCCTTCGGCATCGTCGACTTGGCTTTGGCTCCGACACCTGCAGTCGGCGATTCAGTCGGTGAAATCCTTGAAGAATTTGGTTTGGGTGTAGTCGGTACGCACGGAACAGTCGCTGCGCTAGCTGTATTGAATGATGCAGTCAAAAAGGGTGGCGTAATGGCATGCAGCCATGTCGGCGGACTTTCGGGTTCGTTCATTCCTGTATCGGAAGACCACCGCATGATAGATGCTGCGGCAGCAAACCAAATCAGTTTGGATATGTTGCTGGCTATGACTGCCATCTGTTCTGTTGGTTTGGATATGATCGCCATCCCTGGTGATACTCCTGCGACGACAATCGCAGCCATGATCGCTGATGAAGCTGCAATCGGTGTTCAAAACCACAAAACAACTGCTGTGCGTGTGATTCCGGCAATCGGCTGTGAAGTAGGCGACTTCGTTGAATTTGGGGGATTACTGGGACGTGCTCCTGTAATGCCGGTCCACAAAGAAAGCTCTGCTGACTTCATCAATCGTGGCGGACGCAGTCCGGCACCGATCCATTCATTCAAAAATTAATTATAATGTGAAGAGAGGCTTGGACTTTTGTCCCAGCCTCTCTTTGTTCTCGAAATGATTATCAACAGAATCTTTAGTCGGTCAATAAAACTCCGCGGGTCAATCCTGTCATTGCCAACCGGAACGCTTTTTGGTAGTTTTTCCGTTCTTCAAGAACCTGAAGGAGTGGCAAATAGGTCAGGTAGATGCAGTTTGCCGCTTGCGTGCGTTCCTCATCAGATCGGCTGATGCATTCCGGAATGCGTTCCATCAATTTTTTGAACATAAAAATGAAGCTATCCTTGATTACGGAGAGATTTGGGTAGTCTTCCGGACTCACTTGATAGAGTACCATGGCATGATAATCCTCTTGTTCCCACAGTTCCAGGCAATAGTCCCATATATGATCGAGAGTGAGCGCTTGTTCCTGATCAAAGCGGTTAAGGTAGGCCTGGGCATGATTGCAGAGGGGTGTGAACAATTCATTGATGAGCGCTTCTTTGTTCTCAAAATGATTGTATATCGTTTTTCGTGCAACATCCGCCTGCGCTGAGATTTCCTCCAGACTGACACTAAGCGATCCTTTTGCGCTGATGAGTTCAGCCGCAACGGCGAGGATATCCTGGTGGGTCTTATCGCGCTTCTTCATTGTCCGTGATTTTGTAGGATTTTCCATCACAATCACCTTTCGTGATACTTGATTTTATTTCATTTTAGTTTACAATAAAAAATAGCAAAAAGAAAGTATACACCACTGTGTAACGATACACAAATTCGTGTTAGGAGCTGTTTTTATGAAAAACGATAAAGCGAACCCCATACTGCCCATATTTTTTACTGTTTTCATCGATCTTTTAGGTCTGGGCATCATCATCCCGATTTTGCCGGCGGTCATTCTCAACCCTATGGCGGGCCTGCTGCCGATGGAGTACGACTTCTCGCTGCGCACCATCATCTACGGCTTCCTGATTGCTTCTTATCCGCTCATGCAGTTTTTTGGAGCGCCCATGCTGGGCGCTCTCGCTGATCGTATGGGGCGTCGAAAAATTCTCCTCGCTTCCTTGTTAGGGACGTTAGGGGGATATCTGTTGATTGCAATCGGAATTCTGACGCATAACATCTGGCTGCTGTTCATCGGCCGCGCAATCGATGGCTTCACGGGGGGGAATATTTCGATTGCTCAGTCTGCCATTGCCGACATCAGCGATGATTCCAACAGAGCCAAAAACTTTGGCCTGATCGGTATGGCATTTGGCCTGGGCTTTGTCATCGGGCCCTACCTAGGCGGGAAATTGTCTGATCCATCCATTTTAAGTTGGTTCGATTTTGCAACGCCGTTTTGGTTTGCCGCAGTGTTGACCGCAATCAATATCCTGATGGTCCTTAAACGGTTCCCTGAAACGTTGAAAAATAAAAAAACCGGCCGCATTGATCCATTGGCAGGAGTCAAGAACATCCGCAAAGCTTTTGAAATCAAACAACTGCGCACCATATTCGCAGTCATCTTTTTGCTGACGGTTGGCTTCAATTTCTTCACGCAGTTTTTCCAAGTCTTTCTGGTAGGGAAGTTCCAGTTCAATCAATCTCAAATCGGCGATTTATTCGCCTACATGGGTATTTGGATTGCAGCGGCACAGGGCGCCTTTTTACGGCCGCTTTCAAAAAGATTTTCACCAATGAAAATCCTGTCGGTTTCAAGTATCCTGTTGGCGGCTACCTTTCCCTTCCTGCTGCTCCCTGATCAAGCCGGCTGGATTTACGTGATCATCCCCTTCATTGCGATTTTCCAGGGATTGACGCAACCGAACAGCACGGCGATTGTATCCAGTATGTCCGACCGTTCCTCGCAAGGCGAAATTCTCGGCATCAATCAGTCCATCGTCAGTCTGGCGCAGGCGCTCCCTCCCATTTTGGCGGCCTTTTTAACCACCATCAACATGAATCTTCCGACCTTGTTTGCAGCCGGCTCGACGTTGGCTGCATGGATCGTTTTTGTGTTCGTGTTTAAACGTTCAACGGTTATTTCGGAGACGGCACAGCAGAGCGAATAGATAGTTGCATAACTAGGAAAAAATACCCCGGTTTATCAGAACTTTCTTCTGATAAACCGGGGTATTTTGATTAAGCTGTTACTTTTTTCTCGTAATATTTATAGCCGATGAAGCAAACTACGAAGCAGAACAGGATGAAAATCGGTACATAAGTCGGATTGGACACGATGCCGCCGATCAGAATGATGGCAGAGCCCATAATCGCGAATACCGGGGTGATCGAACCGAAGAAAGAACTGGTTATGATACCTTCTTTTTTCATGCTGATGACTTTCAGATAAAGGATGACATAAGTCATATAACTGAAGACAATCGCGATTTCGCTGACATCTCCGCCACCCAGAATCCCGGATTTTTGGCTCAAATAGTGCAATAACATCCACACAAGGGATACCGCAAAGGCGATTTGTGCGGCTGCCGGGGATAGTTGGCTCTTTGGATCAATCCGTTTTACCTTAGAGCTGTTCGGCAACATGTTTTTTTCTGCCAATGCTTGCGGCAAACGTAGGATACCCATGATTACACCATTAGTTACGCCCAAGATAGCGATTAATACAAAGGAAAGAATGATGCTGCCGCCACGTTCGCCCAGCAAGGAAATACCGATTGTTGTGGTGGCCTCATCGCCCACCGCCAAGATGTACTCTGAGCCAGCGATGGAGACCAAGCCGCTGAAATAGGTCAAATAGATGGCCAAAACTACCAAAGGTCCAATGGTCAAAGCTAAAGGCATCGTTCGTTTGGGGTTCTTTACTTCATGCGTGATGTTTGTTGCGATTGTCCAACCATCGTAGGAGAAGGCCATTGGCGCCAGTGCAGCCAGCCAGCCCCAGCCGACATTTGTGACCGGAACCGCCAATTCAGGAGGAACGATTGGAGCCGGTTCTTTCCAGAAAATGCCGACAATAGCGACAGCAATCAGCGGAATCAGTTTCATGATGGTGGCGAGATTCTGAAAATAGCCGCCCAATCTGAGCGAAAAATAATTCAACAAGAAGAAGAATGCCATGTAGCCCGTCCCGAGAAGTGTTTGTGTTTCCAAGGTGTTCGGCAAGCCTAACAACATGCAAGTGTAAATGCCGGATACCCAGCTCACGACGACTATGATTGTCGGTAAGTAAACGAATAACTGGAACCAGCCGAACGCGCTCGCTGCTTTATCGGAGATGAACTCCTCGAAATAAGCGACGACGCCGCCGGTTCTTTCGGTCCGGTTAGCTAATTGCGTCAATGTGATGCTTCCGAAAATGATGCTGAATGCGCCGATGCAGAAAACCAAAATCCCTAATGCTACGTTTCCTCCGGTCGCGCCCAAAATGTCATCGGCTTTGAAAAAGATCCCTGATCCGACGCAGATGCCGACGATCATGGATACTGCGGTGAATAAGCCGTAATGTTTCTCTTCTTTCATAAATCCTCCCAATAAATGTATTTTTTTCCAAAAAAAAAAGACGGACAGATCTTAATGACAGCTGCGTCCGCCAAAATAATCTGTATAAATCCGTCTGTTATTATACCATCAAAATGACGTCCGGCCTATAAAACTTGTAACATCAGTGCGTTAGAGGTTCTACGTGGACATCTGTTTCAAAAACATTGAATGCCGTGCGCATGCGCTCCTCGACCTCTTCCGTGATCTCGTGGCTGCGCAGCACTGTCAGCTCCGCATCCAGCAGAATGGTCACATCAACATAGACATTTGCTCCGTAGCTGCGCGCAGCAATGGTCGTCACTTGTTCGACGTCAGGAATATCGAGAATGGCTTGTCGGTATTCGGTTAAATAATTCGTTTCAAAACCATCGGACAAGGAAAAAGCACTTTCTCGGAAGATATCGATTGCAGTCTTGATGATGACGACCCCTACGATGACAGCCATGACGCCGTCCAACCAATATAGCCCGAAGATGGAGCCGAAAATGGCGATTGCCGCCGCAAAACTGGTCAGGGCATCGCTCAGGTTGTCTTTTGCGGAAGCAGCCAATCCGATGCTGTTGATGCGGTTTGCGAGGCGATTGTTGAAAATGTAGACTCCTATCATGATAAACCCTGCAATCAGGGCGGTAACACCGGATACGACATCAGGTGTGGTGAACTCTCCTCCGGTTAGTTTCGAAAAACTTGAGAACAGCACCTGCAGGCCGACCAGAAGCATGATGAAGGAAGTGGAGAGGCTCGCTATCGTTTCCGCTTTCCAGTGGCCATAAGGATGATCTTCGTCAGCTGGACGACGAGCAATCCGTAATCCGATCATGACTGCAACGGTGGAAATGACATCCGTGAAATTGTTCAATCCGTCGGCACTCAAAGAAGCTGATCCGAAGGCATTTCCGATGAAGAGTTTTGCGAAAGAGAGAGTGATGTAGGCAACCATGCTAAGTCGTGCGCCCTGTTCCGCCAATTGTAAGTCCTTATATCTTTCGTTCATCGTGTCCTGCTCCATTTCCTATGAATTCTCATCTAATCTGTCTGTTTCTGTACACTTTCCAAAATTGGTACAATAGAAGGATTCTACTATATTTCAGTTTGGTTGTCATTAAAAACGATTTAAAAATACTGTCGTCAGGATGCTGAATACTGACGGAATAAGGAATGGGAAGGTAAAGCAACCGGCAAACCGTTGCCTTTTTGGGACAGGGAACCTACAATGGAAGAAAGTGTGAAAATGAGAAGGAGGCTTTTTATGGATCGCCAGAAAGATGCCCTGTATTACACCGGACTTTTAAAAATGAAAAAGGTATCCTCTGAAGAATTGATTGAGGATGCTTTCAAAAAGATAGAAAAAGAAAATCCCCGCTACAATGCCGTCGTGCACACGCGGATGGAAAGAGCGCTGCATGAAGCCGGGACACGAGATTTCGGGAATACCTTATTTGGAGGCGTGCCAATCCTGATCAAAGATTTGGGCCAGGATCTTGCAGGGGAGCCATCGACATCAGGCTCGCGGTTGCTGAGGGATTATGTTGCTCCCCGAACTAGCCATTTTATCGAAGCGGTTGAGAGGGCCGGCTTCATCGTCATCGGCCAGACGAGTACACCCGAATTCGGGTTCAAGAACATCACGGATGCCGTCATCCATGGGCCGGCCAGAAACCCTTTCAATCGGGACCATTCTCCGGGAGGTTCCAGCGGAGGTGCGGCAGCGGCTGTCGCGGCGGATATGGTGGCCATCGCCACCGCCAGTGATGGGGGCGGATCGATCCGGATCCCGGCCTCTTTCACAGGTTTGGTGGGACTGAAACCGACAAGAGGAAGAACGCCGGTGGGGCCGGGATCTTACCGCGGCTGGCAAGGCGCATCGATCAGCTTTGCCTTGACGAAGACGGTAAGGGATACAGCGATGATGCTGGATGCCTTGCAGACTGTCCAAGCGGCAGCTCCGTTCCAGACGCCTTTGTTTCCCGGGAGCCATTTTCAGGAACAGCAATCCGGTAAGCAGCGCAAATTCCGGATCGCCTATTCATTGGAATCTCCGGTGAAATCTTTAGTCAGCACTGACGCAAAACGGGCTGTACTCCAAACAGTGGCAGTGCTGGAGGAGTTGGGCTACGAGGTGGAAGAAAAAACGCCCGACATCGACGGCATCCGTTTGATGGAGGCATACTACGCGATGAACGGAGCTGAAACGGATGCCATGCTGAGAGGTTTTTCCGCGAAACTAGGGCGCCCATTGACGGTGGACGATATGGAATTGGTTTCTTGGTCCCTCTATCAGTACGGCCGGACAATCTCCGGAGGCGACTACTCCTTGGCGTTGGGCCTTTGGGACCAAGCTGCAGCCACGATGGATCAGTTCCATGGGAACTATGATCTGCTGCTGCAGCCGACTACGGCAGACAGCGCTCCTCTGATCGATCACCCTTTCCAAAGCGCAGAACTGAAGGATCGGATGCGCAAGGCGGATCTGCTGTCGGCAGCGGACCGGAAGGAGATTGTCTGGACCATGTTTGAGGAGAGTCTGGGCGTGACCCCGTTCACGCAGCAAGCGAATTTGACCGGGCAGCCTGCCATCAGCCTGCCGGTGTACTGCACTGCTGCCGGATTGCCGTTGGGGGTGCAGTTCACGGCTCCGAAAGGAAAAGAAGAGTGGCTGTTGGACATCGCGTCGGTATTGGAGATGGCCGGGCTTTTCGACTGATTGGGGATACCGAGAAAAAACTGCAGGCTGATCTTTCGGAAAGCGCTTGACCGCCCCTGAAAAAAAGCTATAATTAGGTAGTTTTTAAAATAAAAAAGATATTTAGGACATTGGAGGAAAAATAGATTGGAAACGCAGAAAGAAAAGCATCCGCAGATTCCTTTGAGCATGGCTGCGGTTGTTGTAGCGCTGGGAGTCGTTTATGGGGATATCGGTACCTCACCGCTCTATGTCATGAAAGCTATTGTCGAGGGGAATGGCGGGCTGGAGTCATTGTCGGATTCATTCATCACTGGGGCGCTGTCCTTGGTGATCTGGACGGTCACGCTGATTACGTCAATCAAATACGTGCTTATCGCTATGCAGGCTGATAACCATGGAGAGGGCGGTATTTTCTCGCTTTATACACTCGTCCACAAACGCGCAAAATGGCTGATTATTCCGGCTATGGTGGGTGGGGCGGCCTTGCTGGCTGATGGCATTTTGACCCCGGCAGTAACGGTTACGACAGCTGTCGAAGGCTTGCGCAGCATCCCGTTCTTCGAGGGCTTCCTAGGCGAGGGACAAGGAAAAATATTAGCGATAACGATGACGATCATCTCGGCTTTATTCATGATCCAACGCCTCGGAACGAAAACGATAGGGAAAGCATTTGGACCCATCATGGCCTTCTGGTTTGCGTTTATCGGCGGGCTGGGTTTATGGCAAGTGATCGGCAATCCGAACGTACTGCGTGCCTTCAACCCGATGCGCGGTATCGATCTGCTCCTGAGCGAGCAGAACCACGCCGGCTTTATGATTTTGGGTAGCATCTTCTTGGCTACAACCGGAGCAGAAGCCTTGTACTCGGATATGGGACATGTCGGCAAGAAGAATATCTATGGTAGTTGGCCCTTTGTAAAGGCGGCCTTGCTGCTGAATTACTTGGGCCAAGGAGCTTGGTTGATGCAAGCCAAATCAAGCGCTGCGCTCTATCATATTGAAGATTTCAATCCATTTTTTGAAATGCTGCCGGGCGGCTTGCGTTTTTTTGCAGTTCTGTTGAGTACACTCGCCGCGATCATCGCTTCGCAGGCACTCATTACCGGGTCCTATACGCTTGTTTCGGAGGCAATCAGCTTGAATCTGTTACCGCATCTGAAGATCCAATACCCTTCCCAAACCAAGGGACAAATGTACATCCCTTTGGTGAACAACATCCTTTGGTTGTCATGTATGGGAGTTGTCTTTTACTTCAAAACATCGATCCGGATGGAAGCTGCCTACGGTCTGGCGATCACCATCACGATGTTGATGACTACAATACTACTGTTCGAATTTCTGCGCTTGAAGAATTTCAATATCATCGTTTCTCTAATCATGTTCGTTTTCTTCGGCACATTGGAGGCGACCTTCTTCATCTCCAGCGCAACCAAATTCTTCCATGGCGGTTATGTCGCGATCCTTATGGGTGCCATTCTTTTCGCCATCATGTTCGTCTGGCATAAGGGGAGTAAGATTGAATCATTACAGCGATTGGAATACCCGATGACGGACTTTATCGGCCAATTCAAAAAACTGAAGGAAGATGATTCCTTGCCTGTATATGCGAATAACCTGGTCTTCCTGACGAGCAATCAAAATGCAGGATCTGTTGATCGAGATATTCTCTACTCCATATTGGATAAGCGGCCGAAGCGGGCCGACGTGTATTGGTTCATCAACGTAGCCGTCACCGACGAACCGTACACCCAGGAATATAAGGTGGAGGACTATGGTACAGACTTCTGCTTCAAAGTACAGTTGCGTTTGGGTTTCAAGATTGAGCAACGGATCAATGTATACTTGCGCCAAATCATCCAGGAGATGATGGAAGAGGGAAGAATCAAACCCCAAAAGCAAACGTACACAATCTATCACGACAAAGAAATCGGCGACTTCTGCTTTGTGTTGGTCCGCAAGGCCATTTCGCCAGAAAGCGATCTTTCTGTTTTCAGCCGCTTTATCTTAAGTTTGAAATATAACATCAAGGCGTGGACAGGATCCCCCGCAAGATGGTTTGGGTTGGAAAACACAAACCTGGTCATTGAACAGGTTCCCCTGTTCCTGAAGGCAAGGGAGGCTAGCCGGCTTACCCGAGTGAATTAGGATTATGGCGGGAAACGATAAATAATAGCAGTATGGAGGTCGGGACTTATGTTCAGGCCTCTTTTTATTGGAGCCTCTTGGCTCACATTTTTTTTTAATATTTTTTTCATTAAGCACCTCTTTTTTTATTTCCATGCGAGGAAATTGGCCTATCAAGGGGAGATGAAATGCCTTTCAAATGTTATTCTGACAAGGGTTTATGTATGTGTTAGAAAATGTTACACGCGATGTTAAGGTAGCATTGACTTGTATGAGAATTTGGAGTATTCTTGTTGTATTAAATCACTCAATTAATTGTTAGGAAATACGATTAATTGCTGAAAAGAATTACCTTTTTCTCAACAGGCGCTAACTCCTGAAGAAAAAGTATACATCTGTGGTTCACTCAACTCAGAAGCTTCGATGGAGGGGTTGGTATGAAAGAAAAAGAGCTACGACGTTCGATGGCTGTTTTTACCATCGGAACGGTCATGCAGCTGACGGATCTGACAGCAAGACAGATTCGCTATTACGAAGAGCAAGACCTCGTTCATCCTAAGCGGACAGACACCAATCGCCGGATGTTTTCATTAAACGACGTCGATCGTTTGCTGGAAGTCAAAGACTATTTGGCTGAAGGGTTGAACATCACTGCAATCAAACGGATGTACAGTACTGAAAGACTGAAGAAGCAACAAGAAGAGGAACTTGAAAACAAACACAAAAACTTGACAGACGAAGATGTCCGTCGCATCCTCTACAAAGAAATTCTTAACGCAAGTGGATTTAACCCTGGGGATTCAAGTAAACCTTGGGGAAGATTATAAAAAACAAAAAATACACAAAGCATAGTCAAGGAGAGGGAATACAAATGCCAAAATTTACTAGAGAAGAAATCATCGCATCAGCAAAGAATGATAACGTCCGTTACCTACGCTTAATGTTCACTGACATCTTAGGAACAATCAAAAACGTGGAAGTTCCTATCAGCCAGTTAGAAAAAGTATTAGACAACAAAATGATGTTCGACGGTTCTTCCATCGAAGGTTTTGTACGTATTGAAGAAAGTGATATGTACTTGTACCCAGATTTGGATACATGGTTAGTATTCCCATGGGGCACTGAACAAGGCAAAGTTGCACGTCTGATCTGTGATATCTACCAACCAAGCGGCGAGCCATTTGCTGGAGACCCACGTAGCAACTTGAAGCGCGCTCTTAAAGAAATGAAAGAATTAGGCTTCACTGAGTTCAACTTAGGACCTGAACCTGAATTTTTCCTGTTCAAATTGGATGAAAAAGGCAACCCAACCCTTAACTTGAACGACCAAGGTGGATACTTCGACTTGGCTCCTACTGACTTAGGCGAAAACTGCCGTCGTGACATTGTTTTGGAATTAGAAGCTTTAGGTTTCGAAATCGAAGCAAGCCACCACGAAGTTGCACCAGGACAACACGAAATCGACTGGAAATACGCAAATGCTGTTGAAGCTTGCGACAACATCCAAACGTTCAAACTGATCGTTAAGACTGTAGCCCGCAAACATGGCTTGCATGCAACATTCATGCCTAAACCAGTATTCGGAATCAACGGTTCCGGAATGCATTTCAATATGTCTTTATTCAACGAAAACGGCAATGCCTTCTACGACAAAAATGATGATCGTCAATTAAGCGAAACAGCTTACCAATTCATCGCTGGTCTGATCAAACATGCTCGCGGCTTTACAGCTGTCTGCAACCCAATCGTTAACTCTTACAAACGTTTGGTTCCTGGGTATGAAGCGCCTGTATACATCGCATGGAGTGGAAGAAACCGTTCACCGCTGATCCGTATCCCAGAATCACGCGGTATGTCTACTCGTGTTGAATTACGTAGCGTTGACCCAGCTGCTAACCCATACTTGGCTTTAGCTACATTATTGGCTGCAGGTCTTGACGGCGTGAAGAACAAATTGGAAGCTCCAGCTCCAATCGACCGCAACATCTACCAAATGTCAGCTGAAGACCGTTACGAAAATGGAATTTTGGACTTACCTACAACATTGCAAGAAGCTCTTGAAGAGTTGTCTAAAAACCCATTATTGGTTGGTGCATTAGGCGACCACATCAGCAACAACTTCATCGAATCAAAAGAAATCGAAGTAATGTCTTACATCCAACAAGTAACAGAGTGGGAAAGAGAACAATACTTGAACATGTACTAAGAGCACTAATGCAAAAGGCCGAGACAAATTTGTCTCGGCCTTTTGTGTCGTTCAGGGAAGAAAAACGTGCTGTTGCTGTAAACTTCCGCCGAGAAAACGTATAATGGATATATGTAAAATTCTTTAGAGGAGGGGTTACCGTGGAAGCAATCGAAATGGAAGGTTTGACCAAAATTTACCGCAAGCGTGCAGCTTTGGACAATGTCCACCTCACAGTGGAGCAAGGCGAACGGTTCGGGTTCATCGGGCCGAACGGGGCCGGAAAGTCGACAACCATCAAACTGTTGCTTGATTTCATAAAGCCGAGCAAGGGAAGTGCCAGAATTTTCGGACTGGACGCCCAGAAAGACTCCGAGAGCCTGAAGCGCATCATCGGGTATGTCCCGAGTGATGTGCATTACTACAGCAATTTGACCGTGGAAGAAATTTTGATGATGACGGGGAAATTCCACCATATACACAACATAAAAGAAATGATGGCATACTATGTGGAACGCTTCGCGTTGGAGCCGAAAAAGAAAATGAAGGACCTGTCTTTGGGCAATCGGAAAAAAGTCGCGATCGTGAACAGTCTGATTTTCAATCCGGAACTGTTGATACTTGATGAGCCTACGAATGGGTTGGATCCTTTGATGCAGCACCGTTTGTTTGAAGAACTAAACTACCACAACAAGGAAGGCGCAACCATCTTCATTTCTACGCATAACCTGCCGGAAGTGGAAGCATTTTGCACGCGCACTGCCTTCATCCGCGAAGGGAAAATCATTTCCGTGGAAGATATGGCATCCGGTTATCAGCCAGGGAAAGTGGTGACGCTGACCGGTTCAGCCATCGGAACGGAGGATTTTGAGTCCAAAGGTTACCGTGTCCTTTCCAGGACCGACCGGGTTGTTTCGTTGTTGTACAAGGACAACGTGAATCAGATTTTGGCAGATATGTCATCCTTGGATTTGGAGGATATAGAAATCCGTAATCAGAATCTGGAGGAAAAATTCATGACCCTATATGGTGGAGGTGAATCCCATGAATAGCATCCGATTGGAGTGGAAACAGGAACGCGGCGGGTTATTCGTTTGGCTTTTCTTTATGGTTCTGATTATGGGGCTGATGATGGCCATGTTTCCCGTCATGGCAAATCAAGGGATGGAGGATATCTTGACGACCAAGCTCGATGCGATGCCACCGGAGATGCTGGAGGCCTTCTCCCTCACGAATGGAGCGAGCTTATTGCAGGCTACTGGATTTTTTGCCTATATTTTTCAGTATCTTTTTTTGGCAGCCTGCATTTTTGCAACGATGAAAGGGGCGCAAGCGCTGATCAAGGAAGAGACGAACGGCACAATCGAGTATCTGTATGCCCAACCAATTAGCAGGAAAGCCATTGTCACGAGCAAATACATCGCTAACTTGGTGTTGCTGATAATCTTTTGGATCGTCCTGTACAGTGCGGCTTTGTTGTTCATCTATCTGTTCAAAGAGGATGGAGCCGATTTTGTGGAAATCGTACAAGATATCACGCTGATTTTCGGCGCGGAGTCGTTGGTATTGTTGTTCTTTTATTCAATCGGATTCCTTTTCTCGACGTTCATCGCGAGCAGCCGTTCAACAAGTGGAGTCGCGTTATTGCTAGTGTTCGGCACGTATATGATCGGCCTTGTCTCGAAGATGGTTGAGGACTATGAATTCCTGCGTGTTTTGTCGCCTATTGAATACGCACATCCAGCGGCCTTGTTGGAAGAGGGGATTTCCTGGGAGTACATGGTCATCTGCATCATCGGAAGCTTGTTAACATTAGGTTTGAGCTATCTGATCTACAGCAGAAAAGATCTGCGGATTCAGGTGTAACATCAGATAATCGTTAAGGGAAAATAATGACTCTGACAAAATAAAAAAGCCCGCGATGGGCTTTTTATTTTGGGTTAACCGAACGTCATGAACATTATGGCGGCGACGATCAGGGCGTAGGATAATTTCTCCAGATTTTTCTTTGTGATCGGATTCAGGCCTTTGTCATAGCGTGTCTGGTACATGATCCAAACGTTGATTCCGATGCTGATGATACCTAGTATGCTTGCGGTAAGATATTTATTCACGTTTTTCCTCCTGTTGGTTTATGTTTTCTGTTTGGCTATTCTGCGTAGGGATGATCATGTCGATGTGCGGTATATCATCTTCCAGGTAGATGTCCGATACGGGCCGGAATCCGAAAGTCCAATAAAAATCCTGCAGATAGGCTTGCGCCTGTGCATGCACAGGAAGTCCCGGGAAATGAGTCTTTGCATACCCCAGCACGACCTGCATCAATTCTTGGCCGTAGCCATGGGTGCGTTCGCCTTGCGGAACCAGAACGCGTCCGATACGCACTCCCTCTGCTTCCGGGATCAGCCGGGTATAGGCTAGCAACCGGTCATCCGCTTGCTTCCAGAAGTGGATGCTGACGAGGTCGGTGTCATCCACTTCTTGATAAGGGCATTTCTGCTCCACAACGAAAACCGCTGTCCGTTCTTTGTAGATCAGGTGCAGTTCCCTCGCCGTGAGTTCTTCAAAAGGTTTGATGACCCACATATCTATTTTCCTCCTCGTCGATTGATGGAGAGCCACCATCACAGTCCTTATTATAGCAAAGCGCAAGTAAACAAAAAAACGGAAATACCCCAGAATCAAAACCATCGGACGTATGATACGGTTAGCGTTTTACAACAATCAGTTCACAAGAAAAACTGAACTGATTCGTTCAATCATGTTCTTATGACCCATGCGTTAAGCTATGAATAGCTTCCTTTGATT
The DNA here is from genome assembly GCF_900107505.1 of Trichococcus collinsii. Classification (GTDB taxonomy): domain Bacteria; phylum Bacillota; class Bacilli; order Lactobacillales; family Aerococcaceae; genus Trichococcus; species Trichococcus collinsii. The sequence continues at coordinate 17,253 of NZ_FNQH01000007.1, forward strand.
TCTCCAAATTTTCAATCGTTGTATCGTAATACTTGGTTGCAAAATCATAAAATAATAAATCAACAGCATACATTTGTGCTAATAACGAGACAGTAGCGCCGCTTCGCAAAGGGGCTTCAGGGCTGTTGGCTGTTTTTAACGAAAGATCTGACAGTTGGCTTAATGTATTGGTCGTGTCTTTGGTTAGTGAAATACTTTTTATCCCGAGTTTTTTAGCAGTTTTCATTAAGGCGATAACTTCTTGCTTTTCGCCGCTATTGGAAACGCCCAAAAAAACCGCATTTTCTTCCATTACTGACATTGATGTCACAAGTAGATGTTGGTCTTGCGAGCAGATGATCGATTTTCCGATCCGACTGAATTTTTGTTGCAAATCCAAGGCTACTAAATGGGAAGCTCCGACCCCGTAAGCAAAGATTACTTTGCTTTCATGAAACCATTGAGTGACTCGTGCGACACAATCGTTTGTCAAGGTTTGGTTAGTTTCTTCAAAAACATGATAGGTTTGCATTAAAAACTTCTTTTTGATTTGCTCGAGTTTTTCATCCGGTTGAATTTCACTGTACAGTTTTTCTTGGATCCCTTGAGTATCTGCTGATAAGTTTAACTTTAATTGGGTAAACCCTTTTAGACCAATTGAATGACAGAAACGTATGACTGCGGCAGGACTGGAACCGGCTTGCAAAGCTAAACTTGTCGCATTCATTTGGATTACGGCTGTTGGATCAGCTAAGATCGTAGCCGCAATCTTTTTTTCTGATTGGGGTAAATCCGCCATTTTTTCTTTGATCCTAAATAAAAGATTGCTCTGCATAAGACCTCTCCTCCCATTTCAGTAAAAAGAAGGACCTCTAAATCAACAGACTTAGAGGTCCTATTTATTCTTCGACTATTTTATCTTACAACACTTGATTCTTCCAGGTCAACCATCTCAGGATGTGCTGGTTCACTTGAAGGCAATTCTGAAGGTTCCATTGCTTCTTCAGGAACCCCGAATAAAAAGGTTGCTACAAATCCTCCCGCATAAGCTGCTATTAAGCCTAATGCATATCCCCACCACAGGTTGTTCGAAATCAACGGCAATAAAGCTACACCTGACGGACCGATCGCTGTTGCTCCAACTCCGCCAATTGCACCGATCACTGCACCGCCAATACCGCCACCAATGCAAGCGGTGATGAACGGACGGCCTAAAGGCAGCGTTACTGCGTAAATTAGTGGTTCTCCAATTCCTAAAATTCCAACAGGTAATGCCCCTTTGATCATATTCGTCAGCTGTTTATTTTTACGGCACTTTACCCAAAGAGCCAATGCCGCTCCAACCTGACCGGCACCTGCCATTGCCAGGATCGGCAAGAGTAAGGTCATACCTTGCGTCGAAATCATTTCGATATGAATCGGTGTTAATATTTGGTGGAGTCCGAACATCACCATTGGCAAGAACGTAGCGCCCAGAACGAATCCTGCAAAAGCGCCGCCCACATTCAGGACCCAAGTGATTGCTCCAACCAAGCTAGAAGAAATAACACCTGCAATCGGCATAATCAAGAAAATTGTTAATATTCCGATTAGCAGTAAAGAAATTGTTGGTGTCACAATGACGTCGATGGAATCTGGAATGAATTTGCGCAACCATTTTTCAACAATGGATAATAGAAAGACCGCAAAGATAACTCCAATAATTCCGCCTTGTCCTGCAACTAAATTGCCGCCTGTAAATACATTTGGCAAAGGCAGTTCCGGATTCATCCCGGTTAGATAGATGATTCCGGCTACAACCCCGCCGAGCCCTTCTGTCGCGCCAAATACTTTTGCAGCATTAATCCCAACGTAGATGTTTAAGTAGGCAAAGAGGCCGCTTTTAATAATATTCAACACAACGACAAGGGTTACCCATGATTCGCCGCTCAAAGAGCCAGCGGTCAGCATATTCTGCATGACAGACGCTATTCCGCCAATAATACCGGCTCCAACGAATGCTGGGATTAATGGAACAAAAATATTAGCGATGGACTTTAGTGCTCGTTTAAAAGGAGTATTGTTCTTGTTTTTCTGATTGGCTTTCGTGATTGCAGCTTTCCTTTCAGCTTCTTCGCGGCCAGACAAAGTTGCGCTAGTTGATGGTTGCATCGGGATGACTTCTCCTAACCGCACACCCGCCATGCCGACCATTTCATTTGCTACTTTATTTACAATTCCAGGGCCTAAGACAACTTGCAAGGTGTCATCTTCAACGATTCCTAGCACACCATCGATTTTTTTTAATCCATCCAAATTAACGCTTGCGTTGTCTTTGATGTCCATCCGTACCCGTGTCATGCAGTGAATCACTTTATTGACATTTCCCATACCGCCAACTTGCGCATAGATTTCTCTAGCTAAACGTTGTTCTTTTGTTTCAGCCATTTTTGTACCCTCCTAGGTTAATGTTTTTTTACACGATTGTTTTACGAATAAATCCTTTTGCAGCAATTAATTTTTCGCGGGCTTCTGCTTGCGAAGAGTCGTTTAAAATCATGACGATTGCAAGTTTTACTTGATGATCTGCAGCTTCAAACATTTCGCTGGCGACCTCATATGAACATTCCGTTGCATCCATGATAATGCGCTTAGCGCGTTCTTCTAGTTTTTTATTTGATGGCTTTACATCCACCATTAAATTCTGGTAAACTTTCCCGATTCCGACCATGGCGGCTGTCGATAGCATATTTAATATTAATTTCTGGGCTGTTCCTGACTTCAAGCGTGTTGAACCGGTCAAAATCTCTGGCCCGACTTCAACTTCAATAGGAAGTTGAGAAAATGCACTGATTTCGGCCGCTTTATTGCATGAAATCGTAGCCGTCATTGCGCCAACCTTTCCGGCGTATTCCAGTCCGCCAATGACATAAGGTGTCCTTCCGCTAGCCGCAATTCCGATAACAATATCTTTTTTGGTCAATTCGATCGCTGCCAAATCTTGTGCGCCCAATTCTTTTGAATCTTCAGCGCCTTCTACAGCTAACGTCATTGCTTTCATTCCTCCAGCAATCAATCCTTGTACCATACTTGGATCGACACTAAAAGTAGGTACACATTCAGCTGCATCCAATACTCCCAATCGTCCGCTCGTTCCAGCGCCCATATAAATTAAACGTCCTTCTTGATTAAAAGATTGTATGATTGCATTGGCTACTTTAGTGATTTGTGGAATCTCAAGTGATACGGCGTTTGCAACAGTTTGATCCTCTTGATTCATAAGCCGTAGTAATTCTTCCGTGGATAATGTATCCAATGCCATTGTTTGTTCGTTTCTTGTTTCTGTTGCTAATTTACCTAAATTCATTCTCATAAACCCCTCTTTTTAAGTCTTTATTCAATTGAATCTCGAATTGTTGACCAGCGGCAAACCAATCCAATAATGGAATATCCTCTGGGATAATCTGAGCCACGACGTTTACTTTTTTGTCGGCTGGTAAATGATGAAGCGTTATTTGAATTTCTCCCGCATAGCGTCCATAAAGCTGGTTGTCCAAAGTAACGCTTCCCTTTGGACGGGGCTTCTGGCCTTCAGGTTGAACGATTCCAATCTGCTTAAAGCGAGCAGCGGCACTGCGCAGCACATCGCGCGCCGGATCCCAACGGTTCTGATGGTTTCCCAAAACGATCTGCGTATAAGCAGATCGTTTTTCGGGTGTCGCGAACAAGAGTAGGCGATCTTCATTGAAATACGCCTCAAATTGAAGTTGGGTTTTATAGTCTATTTCTGGATCACCAATATAAACATCATCCACCAAGCAGTCTTCAAGCAATTCAATCGTTGCTGCCAACGGATGCATATGGCGATGTTTTTCGAGAGTCGGTAAACTTTCAAATAAAGGGCCTCTCAGTGATGCGTTCCCGGGAACAAAAGCCATTATACGAAACCCTAATTGTTTCAACCACCTATTTTTAGCAATCAGAACCGTTTTAGCTATCCCTGTTTCTGGCCTAGGATAATAATTATGCCACGCTTCCAAGTTTTGAAAATCAGCCCCAGCAATCCTTAATTCCGCAACATCTGTATCGGCGATCGTGCTGGCATTCAGAGAAATCTTCATTGAATGCGACAAATCAGCGATAACTTGATTTGAAATGCCGTAATCTATTCGTAAACCAGTTATGCCGGTTGAAATTATTGCTGAAGGATCTTCAAAAGACAACCCAATTTTATTTAAAGCTGACCCTGAAATATCAACCATCAACTCCATCCCTAAATTCTTTGACCAACTCCCCAATGTAGTCAAGCGTTCAAGATACTTTGTGCTGTCGTCTTCCGGAATGTGTAGCGAAGAAAAAACACCATTAAAACCACTATTTTTCATGGAACGTAGATAGTCTATTGTCTCCTTTGCTAAATCCTCTCCAAGAAAAACCGAAATGCCTAACATAGAACCACCCCTTTGAAAACGCTTTTCCAACAAATTCATTGTAGCATAATGAAATAAAATTTCAAGCTTTGGCTAACAAATGAATGTTGCTTAAGTTTTATTCGAACATTTAAAAAGACTTTTTAAGGCTGTTTTTACAAGGTTTTTGAGTATTTTTACTTGAAAAAATTTTTCGGAAAATGTTCCTTGTTTTTTATTTTTCATAAATATATGATTTCACATAAATTTGATACATTTTAGTGAAATTAAATTTCAATTTGGTGGGTGAGCGTGTGGACGCTTACTAGTGGTTCATAAAAAATAGTAGCCACAAACCTCAGCCGTGGTTTGTGGCTACTATTTATAGTTATTATTTATTTTGTCTTTGTTTTTCGGTTTAGTAATATTTTAGGGCTGCTGGGCCTGAATCACTATTACTGATACGGAAGGCATCGGCAACCGGGGAAACGAAGACTTTACCGTCACCGACATGACCCGTGTATAAAGCGCGACGGGCAGCGCGGATGACTTCTTCGACAGGCACTTCGCTGATGATCGTTTCGATGCGGACTTTCGGTAAAAGATTGCCCTCAGCCTTCGCACCACGATAGAAGGTTTGTTGGCCTTTTTGGAGCCCGTAACCATGCACGGATGTTACCGTCATGCCGGTTACGCCGATAGCGTTCAATTCCGCTTTCAGACGCTCCAGTTTATCCGGATTGGCAATGATTTCCACTTTGTTCATCGTGAAGCCTGAATCAGCCAATTTGAAGGATCCAATTTTGCTGAGATCTACTTCTTGGACAGTAGGAACTGCAGCAGGTTTGCTGTTGTCCGTCACGTAATCTTCGAATGCGGTCGTTGCGACAAAGTCGTGGTAGCTTGAAGTCAAGCCATGCTCAGCGACGTCCATACCGACGATTTCTTCTTCAGCAGTAACGCGGAGACCCATTGTCTTTTGGATGACCTTGAAGACTATGTACATGGAACCAGCTGTGTAGGCTGCTACAGATGCGACCCCCAAAGCTTGGACCCCCAGCATGTTGAAACCGCCTCCGTACAATAATCCACCATCAGTTGCGAAGACACCGACTAAGAGTGTTCCTAAGGCACCATTCACGCCATGTACACTGAAAGCACCGACAGGATCATCGAACTTTAACTTTTGATCGACGAATTCAACAGCAAGCACAATGGCAAATCCGGCGATGAATCCGATGGCGATAGCGCCGAAAGGAGATACGACGGCACAGCCTGCAGTAATCGCTACGAGACCTGCCAATGAACCGTTCAGCGCCATTGATACATCGGGCTTACCATATTTTTTCCAAGTGAATAAGAGAGTGACCAGAGTAGCTGTGACTGCGGATAAGTTTGTATTCAAGAAGATAGTACCGATCAAGGCAAGGGTTTCGTCACCGGTTGCTGCAACGGTTGAAGCTCCGTTGAATCCGAACCATGCGAACCATAGGATGAATACGCCAAGGGCACCAATCGTTAAATTGTGACCAGGAATGACTTGTGCTTTACCATCTTTATATTTTCCGATACGCGGACCGACAATAGCAGCACCGACAATAGCAGCGATGCCTCCGACCATATGCACGGCTGTGGATCCAGCGAAGTCTATGAAGCCCATTTGAGCTAACCATCCGCCGCCCCAGATCCAGTGACCCGAGATCGGATAGATAATTAAGGAGATGATGAAAGAGTACACGAGATAAGAGCTGAATTTTGTTCTTTCCGCAACAGCTCCGGATACGATTGTCGCTGCAGTTGCCGCGAATACGTTTTGGAACATGAAGTGTACGGTTCCGGGAATGGTGGAATCAAGTCCATCCATAAATAGGGCAGGCGTTCCGATGATGCCGGCAATATCGTCTCCGAACATGATACTGTATCCGATGAGGAAGAATCCCAACGATCCGAGCACAAAGTCCATAAGATTTTTCATAATGATGTTCGCCGCGTTCTTGGCGCGAGTGAATCCCGTCTCAACCATAGCGAAACCGGCTTGCATAAAGAATACCAATACCGTTCCCACTAAGGTCCATAATGTGTCTACTGATGAAAACATAATAATTCCTCCTCCTGTCGTAGTATAGTCTTAGTTTATAGAAATAATTTTATTGATGCTATATCCTGCTTACGTTCCGTGTTAGAATATATAACAAAGCTATTAAACCAGCGTTCGAAAGCGTTTAAATGTCAATTTGATGAGAATGTTAATATGAATTCTCATCAAATTGAAGTAATGTTGGATGGTTTTGTATTTTTTTGGTCAATATGATTAAAATAAATCTAACATGAGAGAGTAGGGAATATGACGGATGTCAGAATCACTGACAAGAGCGGCGTCACATCAGCAGGAATATCTGGCGCAAAGTAAAATTCTACAGCAAAAAGCCGTAAGGAAACATGATCCACATGCGTCCATTACGGCTTTTGGTATTTTTGGTATCTTCTAAAAGTTAATGATCCAGTCCATTTCCGATAATTCAATCAATGGCAGCTCGATCGCTTCCTCTTTTAATGCCTTCTCGAACCCTTCTATTGAAAAAGGGCCTTTTACAGATTCAATTCTTCTATCAATAATAAAATATTCGAATGCTTCATTATGTTCTTTTTCAAGAATGATAAATTCATCGGTCCAATTCAATCGTGTAATATAGCCCTGGATGCTTCCAGTAGGGTAGCGATAAGATGAAGGCAGATGGAAAAGGTTTTGCCAAGAAGCGCACTGTCTCAAAAATAGGCCTTCTCCGACCGGTATTCTAAATTTAGCAATTTTGGATATTTCAGGCAACATTCTATTTTTCCACACTAGCATTTCCCCCCTTTTATCTGCTCATTCTTTTGGCATCCCAGCGGCATAAGAACCGAAAAATGGATCCGAAAAAAAGAATGAATCGCTTACATTTGTGACAAGTCATAGTATAACTGCTTTTTTTTACAAAGTACAGTAAATTCTATTGATTTTATGTACTTTATATGTTTTTTAACATTTTTTTTAATATTTAATATTAGGAGCATTGTTCGGGAATCGAAACAGATAAGTTGAGTTTATTTGACTATTGTTTCTGTTCAGCCTATGTATGTGAGAGTCTGATAAGGAAATAGCAAACAATTCATTTTAAGGGCATTTTCTTATTGACCAAAAAGAAAAAATGTGTCTGCTGGCGATAGGTGTATTTCCGTTTGAAACACTATATATTGTGGTGGAAATTTCTGCGTGGATGATATATAGTATACAAAGAGAATCGAAAACAGAGACTACTTTAAGTGGAGGCATCCAACTTGAGCAACGCGTCCCGCAAGGAAAGCTTGCTCATTTTGTAACGACCTCTTACTTTTTATTAGCTTTTTTTGCATGTTCGGTTAATTTTTAACTAAGGAGTGGGAAAAATATGGCTTCATTACCAACGGATTTCTTAAATGAAAGCACGAATCTTCAAGTCGATGACACAGCGGTGAATATCCAAGTGCTGAAGGCGGATGGACGGGTGGTTCCTTTTCATGCCAAGAAAATATACAAAGCGATCAAGAAAGCGGAGCGTTTCTTGTCTGAACAGAACGAAGCGGCTGCAGATTACGATGTGGATGCTGTCGTGGCATTGGTCGTAGACAAACTGATTGCGTCAGAAACTGAAAGTGTGTCGACGGATGATATCCATGATCAAGTTGAAGCGACGCTTGCTGAAATGGGAAATCTGCCATTAGCGGAAGCCTACAATACCTACAAATTGACGAAGAAAGTCAAAAAGCTGCAACAACAGGATATCGAATTGCGCATCCAAAGCCTGATGAATGCCGATCAGAGCATCGTCAACGAGAATGCCAACAAGGATAGCCGTGTCTTCAATACGATCCGTGACTTGACGGCCGGGGTGGCCGCGAAAGCGATCGGCTTGAGAATGTTGCCGAAACACGTTTCCAACGCCCACATGAAAGGCGATATCCATTATCACGACTTGGATTACCAACCGTATTCGCCGATGACGAACTGTGTCCTGATCGATTTCCAGAACATGCTCCGTGAAGGCTTCAAAATCGGCAATGCTGAAGTGGACAGCCCGCGTTCAGTCAACACTGCGACTGCCCAAATGGCGCAGATATTTGCGAATGTAGCCTCCAGCCAATACGGCGGCTGCAGCGCGGACCGTGTCGACGAAGTGCTGGCACCTTATGCCCGCCTCAATTATGAGAAGCATCTGGAAACTGCTAAGGACTGGGTGGAAGGCGAAGCGAAACAGATCGCCTATGCCGAAGAAAAAACCCGCAAAGACATCTATGATGCTATGCAAAGCCTTGAGTACGAAATCAACACACTCTACACTTCAAATGGACAAACACCATTCACCACACTCGGATTTGGGTTGGGGACGGATTGGTTTGCTCGCGAAATCCAAAAAGCCGTCCTGCAAGTGCGCATAAAAGGATTGGGTAAGGAAAGACGGACAGCAATCTTCCCGAAACTGATTTTCGCTTTGAAAAAAGGCACAAACTTAGAGACGCAGGATCCCAACTATGACATCAAGCAACTGGCCATCACTTGCGCCACGAAACGGATGTATCCGGACGTGCTGATGTACGATAAGATTGTTGAATTGACAGGCAGTTTCAAGACGCCGATGGGTTGCCGTTCCTTCCTGCAGGGATGGAAAGACGAAAACGGAAATGAAGTCAATTCCGGCCGGATGAATCTTGGAGTCGTAACGTTGAATATCCCGAGAATCGCCTTGGAATCGGAAGGGAATCCGGAAGCTTTCTGGAACATCTTTGAAGAACGCTTGGCCATCTGTAAGGATGCACTTGTCTATCGTGTCGAGCGCACCAAAGAAGCGACGCCTACGAACGCACCGATCCTGTATCAGCACGGAGCCTTCGGGAAACGTCTGGGAGAAACGGATAAGGTCGATGAATTATTCAAAAACAAACGCGCGACCGTCTCCTTGGGCTACATCGGATTGTATGAAGCGGCGACCGTCTTTTACGGAGCAGATTGGGAAACGAATCCGGAAGCAAAAGCCTTCACTTTGGATATCGTCAAGAAGATGAAGGAAAAAACGGATGCTTGGGGCAACCAATACGGTTATCATTTCAGCGTCTACTCGACTCCGAGTGAGAGTTTGACCGATCGCTTCTGCAGTATGGACACAGAGAAATTCGGCATCATTTCCGACATCACGGATAAGGAATACTACACAAACAGTTTCCATTATGATGTTCGCAAGAATCCGAATCCTTTCGAGAAGATCGCCTTCGAAATGGAATATCCGCAATATTGCTCGGGCGGCTTTATCCATTATTGCGAATATCCGAACCTGCAGCAAAATCCCAAAGCTTTGGAAACAGTGTGGGATTTCGCCTACGACAAGGTCGGCTATTTGGGAACGAACACACCGATCGACCATTGTTTGGAGTGTGGTTTTGAAGGGGACTTCAATCCGACCGATCGCGGTTTCCAATGCCCGGAATGCGGCAATACCGATCCGCAGACATGCGACGTCGTAAAACGTACATGCGGGTATCTCGGCAATCCACAGATCCGTCCGATGGTGCGCGGTCGCCACAAAGAAATTTCGGCACGCGTCAAACATCTGCATGCGGATTGCAAGACAGAACAGTAATTAAAACAGTTAGGTGATGTGAAGTGAAAAATCCGCAACCGCAAGAATGGTTGGCAGAAACATACAGCAAGGACAAGGTGGCGGACTACAAACCGTTCAACTTTGTCGACGGCGAAGGCGTGCGCTGCAGCATCTATTTGAGCGGCTGTCTATTCGCCTGCCCCGGCTGCTACAACAAGATTGTCCAAAACTTCGACTACGGGATTGCCTACACCGACGAGTTAGAGGAACAGATCATGGCCGATCTGCGTCAGCCTTATGTGCAAGGATTGACGCTTTTGGGCGGAGAACCTTTTCTCAACACGAAGGTCGCGCTGCGTCTTGCGCAGCGGATCAGGGCAGAGTTCGGCCGGACCAAGGACATCTGGGGCTGGACCGGTTACTACTGGGACGAACTGGCTGCAGAATCCGAGGATAAGCAGGAATTGCTGCGCTTGATGGATGTGCTCGTCGATGGGCGCTTCGATCTGTCCAAACGGGATCTGACATTGAAATTTCGCGGCAGCTCCAACCAAACAATCATCGATGTGCCAAAATCGCTGGAAGCTGGAGAAAAGATTCTCTGGGCCAATGGCTACTCATAAATACAAAAAAGGTTACTGGATGAATCCAGTAGCCTTTTTTGATGCGCTTCAGTTCACGTAAGGCCATCAAAAATGCTATACTGATTCCATTGAAACGTTTTCAAAAAATCCGAAATGAAAGCTGGTATGACAATTGAAAAAAATAAACATCGGCAATGCAGGGCTTTTTGCATCAGAGATTTCGCTCGGCATCATGCGCATGAACGCTTTGACGCATGAAGAGGCAACAACGGTCATCCGCACGGCAGTGGAAAACGGCATCGACTATTTCGATCACGCCGATATTTACGGCAGAGGGACTTCGGAGGAGATTTTCGGCAAAGCCTTCAAGGAACTCGGCATCGCGAGGGACAGCGTGATGCTGCAGACGAAATGCGGCATCGTACCGGGTGTCATGTTCGATTTCTCCAAAGAGCACATCATCGCTTCAGTGGAAGACAGCTTGAAACGCCTGCAGACCGATTACGTGGATGCTTTACTTTTGCACCGGCCGGATACGTTGATGGAACCGGAGGAAGTTGCGGAAGCCTTTGATGTGTTGCACAAATCAGGCAAAGTACGCCACTTCGGGGTCAGCAACCAAAATCCGATGCAAGTGGAATTATTGAAGAAAGTTGTCGCACAACCATTGTTGATCAACCAATTGCAGCTCAGCCTGACGCATGCGCCGATGATCGATGCCGGTTTCAACGTGAACATGATGAATACTCCATCAATCATGCATGATGGGTCGATTTTGGAATATAGCCGGATTGCGGACATGACGATCCAACCTTGGTCGCCGTTCCAAGCCGGAAACGGGAAAAAAGGGCTGTTCTTCGATCATCCCGATTATCCGGAGTTGAATGAAAAAATCGAAGTACTGGCCGAGGACAAAGGCGTATCACGCGAAGCGATCGCCATCGCTTGGTTACTGCGTCATCCGGCCAAAATGCAGCCGATCGTCGGCAGCATGAATCCGGAGCGCATCGCAGCCATCTGCAAAGCTTCCGATGTGGAGCTGAGCCGCACCGAGTGGTATGCACTCTACATGGCTGCAGGCAAAAAGTTGCCTTAAACAAAGTCAGCACTAGTTAAAGAGAAAGAAAAAGAACAAGACTCCATTTGGAATCTTGTTCTTTTTTTGTTGATTTAGGGTTCGTAGACAATCCTATCAAAGTAGAGGCTGTCCGTTTCCTTGTTGGTTCCGGATAAAGCGGTTATTTCTCCGCTGTACAGCATTTCACCAGTCCCGATATCGAATACTGCAAGCTGTGCAGCCCGATCAGGCTCAATATAAGTCTGTGTCAACACAGCATTATTGCCTGCAATGAGGATTTTCCAATCCGAAGCGGACGTGAATTCCCAATTGCCGGCGGTTTCAAGGGCGATTGTTTCCAATACCTTATCCTGCATAAGGTCGAGGGATTGGATGGTACAGTTGCCGCCTGACGGATTTAACTGATAGAAGATGCCATCCTCGATTGCATACGGCAAGTTATCTTTTGAAAAATCCTGGGTGTTGGCAAGATCGGTCCATTGCTTCGTATCCCAATCGTAGCGCTTGAACGCTATTGAGATAATTGGCGACACATATGCAGTCGCTTCCAAATCGGTTTCTTCGGTCCGGAGCGCCACGAAAATGGCTTTTTGAGTGTCCTGTGTCAAAATATCTGTCGAAATGCTCTGGTAGCCGGAGACAGCTTCAGGCATCTCGAAGACAAAGTGCTCTTCCAATGATCCGCTGATCGGGTCATAGATCACGATATCGCTGCTGAGATAATCAGAGTAGTTACCATAACGGCTGTATTCAAGGATCACTTTGCCATCCAGATAAAAAGTACGGCTGACGGAATAATAAGTCTTGTGCTTTTTTTCCGGATAGGCAAGCAGACTTTCCGAAACGGTTCCGTTCGCTTTATCCAATATTTCCAACGAAAACCCATCATTTTCTTCCACTACATAATACAAATGGTCTTCCGTATCTGCATAATTTCCTGAGTAGGAACTCTTGCCGCGCATAAAGGAACGGTAGTCGGTGCGCCATGCCCGTACAGCGCTATCTGCGTAATCCTGAAAGAACACATCCTGTTGTTGTGTTTCGGAAGGGCGCAACCCTGAACGGTCCAAACTGAATGTTGTCGCCTCCTGCTGATTGCTGGCTGTTCCGTAATAGGTCAAACCTTCCAATAATGCATCGTCACCCAAAATCGTCCGGATGTCCATTTTCAGCGGCTCATCCTTTGCAAAAAGTGGCTGGGCATAGAATCCCCCGAGAACGACAAGCAGGAGGAAGCTCAGCAATAAAATCGTTTGTTTTCTCATTTTGTCCTCCTTCTATACGCTGATGTGTTTTTCAAGCAACCGATAATTGGCCCATGTCCCGGACAGAAAGAGAACCAAGCTCACGGCAATCATCACCCAATATTTTTCTTCCGCATACAGGCGCGTCGTGATGCCGGTACGCAAGAAGAGAACCATCGCGGCAATAAGGCCGACCGCAAGAATGCCTGCGAAGAGAACGCCTTTCCAGCGTCCGCTCAAGTGCATCAAGATGAATGTGTAGCCTAAAGTGAGCGCTGTATAGCCAGTAGTATAATAGAGCAGATAATTGGAAAATAGACTTGGTAAAGCCAAGGATAATGGAGAAGCGCTAGTCGATGCCATCTGCAAAGGAATATCCAGATAGATATCCGCCGGAATGAGTCCGGAAAAGACTAGCTCTTCAAGATACAAAAGCCCGATTTGCCAAACTTGCAGTCCCGTAATCAGGAGCCAAATGGTCGCTAATTTTGCTGCATACACAGCGAAACGTTTGCCCGGCAGGCTGAGCAAGCGTAAAGAGAAGCGATTTTTTCCAGTCCAATCCTGATACCAGATAAATACGGAATAGAAGAGCAGCGCAAAGACGGCCGTCATGATTGAAAAAACAAAAAATGAATTGCTTGTCACGGCTGCGATCGTGATGTTCCCAGACTCCAGCACATACTGTTCGGATATTGCAGGAACCCCTTGTTGCCTATAGCTCTCATAGCCATCTTTCCAGAATTTATATTCATGAAAGACTGCATAAGCCTGCAGACTTGTAACAAAAGCTAACAGGAAGCCATAGAACCGTTTCGCGCGATTCCATTCAAATGACCATAGTTCCAAAAACTTTTTCATGGCTGATACACCTCCCGCATTACATCAATGATCGCTTTTCCTTCGTTTTGTCGGACGTCTTCTGCGTAAAAGTCTTTGACGACGCGACCGTTGCGCAGCATGACGATTCTATCTAGCAACATTTCGACCTCATCCATATGGTGGGTGGCGATGAGGACGCCCTTGTCCGTCACGAATTTGCTGGTGAAGACCTCCAGAATATCCTCCCGGGCAAAGACATCGATACCGGAAAAAGGCTCATCCATCAAATAGTACTCTGCATCCAGGGAAAGCCCCAGCAAGAAATTCACTTTTGCGCTGTTCCCTTTGGATAGATTTTTCAGCTGCATCTCCGGTTCCAACCGGAAGAATGAAAGTAATTCATCCGCTTTGGCGGTATTCCAATTCGGGTAGTAGGTAGCCATAAACTGCATCGACTCCGCAATTGTCATCCCACGGGGCATCGTCAGTGAGTCAGGGATATAGGAGATTTTTTCGTACAGTTGCTGCTGGATGTTCTCCCCGTCGATCGTAACCGAACCGTTATTGCGCGGAACCAGGCCCATGACGCAATTCATGAGGGTTGTTTTTCCGGTACCGTTCATTCCCGTCAGGCAAGTCACCTCGTTTTTTTTGATGGTAAAACTGATATTTTCCAAAATTACTCGTTTTCCATATTTTTTTTCCAAATTCTTGATTTCAATCATTGGGGTCCACCTCCTTCAAGCGCGTTTTGATCAAGTTCAGTATCGCCTCATCTTCCAGTCCGATTGTCCTTACCGTTTCGATGAACGCCATTAAGGCATCTTCCAGTGTCTCTTGCCTTAATGTCTGAATCCTCGATTGACTGTCCGTTATTTTGCTGAGAGAATTTCCATCTGTATAGATCAAACCAAGCCCCTCCATTTCCTTGTAGGCACGCTGTACGGTATTCGGATTCACTTTCAATTGTGTAGCCAGTTCCCTCCGCGAGGGTATTTCTTGTCCTGGCTGGAAATCGCCGCTGACGATTTTCTGCTTATGCATTTCGATAATCTGTTCATAGACCGGACTTCTTTTGTCAAAAATCACTTTTCCCACCTGCCTTTTTCGGTCAAGTGTATTAATTGATTAATACACTTGGGGTAAAAAATATATGTGTAAGTGTATTATATGGATAATACAGCAGTAAGTCAATCAGCAACCTGATGATAGGATGTTGATTGACTTACTGGTGGCATTTTTTGTCAAAATGAAGAATCTGCCGTCTCAGCGATACTCTCTGCTGGATTGAAATCAGGCACTGTCTTCAATTTTTGCGCTTGATTGTACAGATCAAACTCGCCTGTCAGTTCCGTTGTGACGGTCGTCTTCTGATCCGAATGTATGGCTGTGGAACGGTAATGGAACTCGGTCAGATAGAAGCTTTCGGCATCCAAATGGATAGCAATCTCGTAATCGGTCTGTTCCGTTGGCAGGGTTTGGAACAGGTAGTTGAGCTCTTTGTTCAGAGCGTCATCGCTGCCGGAAAAGCTCAGCAAATACTCATCCCCATCCAGTTCAAGGGTGCCGTATTCTTCAATGATTTGGCTGAGTTCGATAAACGTCTCCAGCGGATAAACCTGCAGAGTGGCCAATGGGACATCGGGGGTGGCATAAGCGGTCCAATCGGTATCATCAGTCCGGATGTAACCCACTTCAGGCGTCACATAGAAATCGGATTTTGTTGCAGGATAGTTGCTGTTCTTGTCGATCCGTTTTCCGTAGCCGGATTTCTCTTCCGGGAACAGCGTCGCGTCGGAGGTTGTGTACTGCTCGTTCACCGCTGTAGCTCCATTCAGGTCCTCTTTAGCGGTCGTTGTGGTCAACGCGACGAACTGGTGGTAGCTGTCGAGGTCGGCGGAACGGTTGATCAAGTTCTGCATGACTTCTTCCCCCGGCAGAGCGCTCCTGCAGGCGGAAAGCATTAACAGTGGAAGGAGCAGCAGCGCGGAGAATATTGTCTTTTTCAAGGGAGGTGCCTCCAAATCTATAGTAAAAGTATGGGATTATTTAGGGTGTTGGGGATCTGCCCAATGCGGGCAATCTTTTCTCATTGTACAAGAGAATGTATGATTGCGAAAGGGCGGAATTTCATGTGGGAAGCTAGCTGAGGATAAAAGCGCTGGTTTGCTATAGCACGGAGACCATTCTATAATGGGAGTAGCGGATACAAGCGGAAATAAAGACCGAGGTGATGAAAATGGATGAGGATTTTTTTAAAGAAGAAATCTATTATAGAGACCTTTATTACACAACCAAAGGAAAAGAGGAGTGTGCTCCCAATCATAGTTTCGGACCAACTGTCCGGGAATATTTTTTGATTCATATCATTATGAAGGGTAAGGGCTACTTCGAGATTGGCAACAGCCGGTTTAACCTGAAAGAAGGCCAATTCTTCATCATCTATCCGAACGTGATGACCTATTACCAAGCTGATGAAGAGGATCCTTGGGAATATTACTGGATCGGCATGCAAGGCGAGCAGTTGGAGGCCTTGCTGGAGGCCATCGGATTCCGGGTTTCGCATCCAGTGGGGAATGTGAAAAATTTCGGCCAAGTAAAAGAGATGATGCAGGAAATCATGGCGGCCAATCCATTCGATATTTTGTCGCGGTTGCGGTTGCAAGGGCAATTGTACCTTCTGTTGAGCCTGTTAGGGCACGATCTGAACGGCACCGAAATCAAACAGATCGAGAAAATCAACAAAGGCGTCGAATATACAAAAAGGGCGCTTGAAATCATTAAAGACAGATATCGGGATGTCGATTTTCAAATCGGTGACATTAGTCGGGAACTGTCTTTGAACGATTCCTACTTGACTTCGGTTTTCCATAAAACGACAAACCGGACACCGCATGAATATTTGATTGAGTTCCGTGTTTTTAAAAGCCGTGAATATCTGGAAACGACGGATCTCAGCATTGCCGAAATCGCCGAGAAGGTCGGCTACAAAAATCCTTTGAGCTTCACGCGCATCTTCAAAAGCAAGATGGAGATGTCTCCGAGGGCTTATGTAAAGAAAGTCAAAACGAAATAGTATAGCAAGGTAAGGTGGACAACAAAGGTCGGACCGCTTGGCAACGGCTGTAAATCCGGTTCCGGGCAGGTCCGGCCTTTTTACTTTAACAGCAAGATCTTGGAGCATATACGCTGATAATTTCAAAATCAACAAAAATGCATGTTTTTGTATGGTTGAATATCTATCAGAGGCCTCTTATATTTGGTATTATAAGGACATCAAAACAAGTAAACGTTTACAAGTTGGTTGTTTTTGAATAGCTCATGCGCAATTTTTCTGGGGTCTAAAAGTTTCTTTGTTTTCAACTATACAATTTTATAGATAAAAGAAAAGGTGGAGAAGAGATGTTAAAGAATTGGAAGAAAGTATCATTAGCTGCAGTATTATTATCAGGACTTGTTTTAGGGGCGTGCGGAAACGGTTCCGATGGCGGAAACGATTCGGGTGATGTGACCATCACTTACGGCATTTGGGACAAAATCCAACAACCGGGTATGGAAGCGATAGCGGAAGCTTTTGAAGCGGAGAACCCGGGCATAGACGTAAAAGTGGAAGTGACACCTTGGGATCAATACTGGACCAAATTGGAAGCGGGCGCAAAAGGCGAAAGCATGCCGGATGTATTCTGGATGCACTCCAACGAAATCGCGAAATACGCAACGGGCGGCGTCCTGATGGATCTGTCGGAAACCTACGCAAACAGTGAAGTGACTTCTTTGGATCATTTCCCAGAAGAGTTGGTCGAATTGTATTCTGCTGACGATGCGCTTTATGGTATCCCGAAAGATTACGATACAATCGCACTATGGTACAACAAAACGCTGTTCGACGCAGCGGGCGTTGCTTATCCGGATGAAACTTGGACTTGGGACACGATGTTGGCAGCTGCTCAAACGTTGACAGATCCCGACAACGGCGTATACGGCATCCTGGCTCCTTTGAACAGACAGGAAGGCTACCACAACTTCATCTTCCAGAACGGCGGCTACGTATTGTCCGATGACAAGACCCAATCTGGATTCCGTCTGGACGAAACGATCGAAGCTGTGCAATGGTATGCGGATCTGAGCGTGAAATATGGCGTGTCACCGACACAAAGTCAATTTGCAGAGAACACAAACTTATCCTTCTTCCAATCAGGACGCGGCGCAATGGGCTTCTTCGGTTCTTGGATGACAGGGGAAATGGCCAACAATGACTATACGGCTGCCAATGCCGATGTAGCACCATTACCGCAAGGCAAACAAGCAGCAACAATATTCAATGGCTTGGCGAACTCCGTTGCGGCTTCAACTGATAATGAAGAAGCAGCCCTGAAATTCGTTGAATTCCTGGGAACAGAGGAAGCGATGCGTCTGCAAGGCGAGAACGGCGCAGCTATCCCGGCTTATGAAGGAACAGAAGAGACATTTGTAAATGCCTACAGCCAATTCAATATGCAAGTCTATGTGGACCAAATGGAGAATGCCTACATCAAGCCTTACTCAGCAGAAACAGCTCGTTGGGAAGATGTTGAAAACAATGCTTTGATGCCGGTATTTGACGGTAAAGCGACTGTTAAAGAAGTCGCTGCAGATATCGTCGCGGGCGTTGAAGAAGTTTTAGCGAGCGAAAAATAAAAAAAATAGAAGGCCGCTTATGGGGACTAACCCTATAAGTGGCTTTCAAATATATAGAGGTGAATGTGATGAAATCGGATGTAACAATCCCTAAAGAAAAAACGGTAGGAACGGTGACACCTAAGGAACGCAAAAGGAAGATGGCGATGTGGGGCTGGTTTTTTATCGCTCCAACATTAATCGGGCTTATGATCCTGAACGTCATCCCATTGTTCCAGTCGCTGTATATGAGCTTCCAGAGTGTGAGTACGTTCGGCACCTCAACCTTTGTCGGGCTGGACAACTACCTGCAGATGCTGAAAGATCCTGAATTTTGGCAATCATTGAAAAATACCTTCTTCTACGCCGCCATCCAAGTACCCATCACAATGATCCTGTCGCTTTTCTTTGCGGTACTGATGAACACGAAGATAAAAGCGGTCGGACTGTACCGGACCATATTCTTCTTGCCGATGATCGCCGCCCCGGCTGCCGTGGCCATGGTTTGGCGCTGGCTGTTCAATTCGGAATACGGCTTGCTGAATGCGGTGCTGGATAAAATCGGTTATTCCGGAAACATCTTATGGATCACCGACCCTGAAGTGGCAATCTGGTCGATCATCATCGTCGGAATCTGGACAAATGTCGGATACAACATGATTCTGCTGTTGGCAGGTTTAAAGGAAATACCGAAAGAATATTATGAAGCGGCTGTCGTTGATGGCGCCGGACCGCTGAAGCAATTCTTCTCAATCACACTGCCTTTGCTTTCGCCACAACTGTTCTTTGTTTCCGTAACGAGCGTCATCAGTGCCCTGCAGGTATTCGACGTCATTTTCATGATGTTCGACCGCACGAATCTGGCGCTGAAGAGTACGCAGTCGCTCGTATACATGTTCTTCAATGAGTCATTTGTACTTAATGATAAAGGCTACGGCTCGGCTGTTGCCATCTCATTGGTTCTTATCATCATGGCGATCACCGGCATTCAGCTGTTGGCGCAGAAAAAATGGGTCACCTACGATTAGGAGTGAATAAATATGAAGATAAAAATGAATAAAACGACCGCATTGATCCACATTGTGCTGATCATCGGCTCCTTGCTGATGGTCGTGCCGTTCTTGTGGATGGTCCTGACCTCAGGGAAAACAATCAGCGAATCCACACAAATACCCCCGCAAATTTTCCCGGAAGTGTTTCAAATCGAGAACTATCGGGCGGTATGGGATTCCTTGCCATTCGTCAGTTTCTATATCAATACAGGATTGATGATCGCCCTCAGGGTATTGACATCGACGCTCTTCAGCGCCATGGCGGCCTTTGCAGTTGCGAAACTGTCCTTCCCGGGGAAAAACCTGTTTTTCGCTATCGTGCTGACACAGATGATGATCCCTTCGCAGATCTATCTGACTCCGCAATATTTGCTGGTCCAAAATCTGGGACTTTTGAACACAATCTCCGCTTTGGTCATCCCAGGCATCGTCTCCGCTTTCGGAACTTTCCTGCTGCGCCAATTTTTCATAAAATTGCCTGATGAACTGATGGAAGCCGCAACGATTGATGGTGCGACGACCTGGCAAGTATTCTACCGCATCTATATGCCATTGGCGCGTTCCGGTTTAGTGGCTTTGGGCATCTTCACGTCTCTGTTCGCTTTCAAGGATTTGATGTGGCCACTCGTCGTCAACATGTCTCAGGACAAAATGACACTGTCGGCTGGATTGGCCAGCCTACAAGGGCAATTCACAACCAATTATCCGCAACTGATGGCCGGATCGGTCATCGCGATCATCCCGATGATCATCCTTTACATCATATTCCAAAAACAATTCATCGAGGGCATCGCTACAACCGGCGGGAAGTAAGAAAAGCGGTCCAAGCCCGCTCTGCCTCGAAAGAAATTTAGGAAATCTGGCCCTGAATGAGCATCGCAGAGCGCAATGGGTCAGATTTATCTAATTTCCGAGAGGCAGGCTTGGACCGCTAGCCATCATTATTTGATGCACGAAACGCTCTGCAAACCTGTAAGACACCAAAGGTGATGCGTTTTTGATATTAACAAATTGATTGATTTATAAAATACAACTTAACGATATTTGAGAATGAGGTAACTGATAATGAAGATAAAAAATGAAGCGATGCTAATCACCTATCCGGACAGTCTGGGCAATAACCTGAAGGATCTGGAATACGTGCTGGACACCCATCTTAAAGGGGTTGTCGGCGGCGTGCATATCCTGCCGTTCTTCCCGTCATCCGGCGACCGCGGCTTTTCACCTATGGACTACACGAAAGTGGATGAACGATTCGGCGACTGGGATGACATCAAACGCATCAGCGAAAAATACTACATGATGTATGAGTTCATGCTCAACCACATTTCCGCGCAATCGCCCTACTATTTGGACTTTCTTGAGAAAAAAGAGGCGTCTCCTTACAAGGACTACTTCATCCGCTACAACGACTATTGGCCGGAGAACCGGCCGACCGATGCGGACATCGACCTTATTTATAAACGCAAACCCAAAGCACCTTACGTGGATGCTCATTTCAAGGATGGCACGACGGAGAAAGTCTGGTGCACGTTCTCGGAAGAACAGATCGATTTGAACGTGAAGACCGAAGCAACGCGCCAGTTCATCAAGGATACCTTGAGTTTCCTGGCGGACAAAGGGGCTTCGATCATCCGCTTGGACGCTTTCGCTTACGCCATCAAGGAATTAGATACGAACTGCTTCTTCGTGGAACCGGAAATCTGGGAAATGCTGGAATACGCAGTGGAAATCCTGAAGCCCTATGATGTGACGGTCCTTCCCGAAATCCATGAGCACTACACAATCCAGCAAAAAATCGCGGAAAAAGGCTTTCCGGTCTATGATTTTGCTCTGCCGATGCTGGTGCTGCACGCCCTTTATAGCGGCAAAGCGGAGAAGCTCTTGCACTGGTTGGATATCTGTCCGCGCGACCAATTCACGACCTTGGATACGCATGATGGCATCGGTGTCGTCGATGTGAAGGATCTGCTTACCCAAGCAGAAGTAGACTTCGCGGTCGAAGCCCTTTACGAAAAAGGCGCTAACCTAAAACGAATTTACAGCTCGGAAGCCTATAACAACCTAGACATCTATCAAATCAACTGCACCTACTATTCGGCTTTGGGAAACAACGATGCCGCCTATCTGTTGGCGCGGGCGATTCAATGCTTCACACCGGGAATTCCCCAGATCTATTACGTAGGCTTGCTTGCCGGCGAAAACGATCTGGAGCTGCTCGAGAACAGCAAGGAAGGCCGCAACATCAACCGGCACTACTATAGCTTGGACGAAATTGGGCAAGAAATCGAGCGTCCGGTCGTAAAAAATCTGTTCCGCTTGCTGGCTTTCCGCAATACGGCTAAAGCTTTTGATGGAGATTTGGAGATAACCAAAATCGACGACGGTGCATTCACTTTGACTTGGTCCACTGCCGAAGAGGCGGCCAGCCTGACGGTTGACTTGCCAACAAACAAATTCTCCATCCTTCACCGGACTGGAGCAGGAGAAAAACAAATATTTTAGCCAAAATGAATAAAGCCAAGGAGTAATGACTGTGACAATAACATTTGATGAAACAAAAAAATATTTTCATTTACAGAACGAATCAGTGAGTTATGTGATTGCATTAGAAGCAGAGAAATATGTGTCCCATCAGTATTGGGGAAAACGGATCAACAGCTTTTCGCAAGTGGCTGATTACCCACGCCAAGACAATGCTTTTGCGCCCAATCCATTCGAGGTGCCTGGCCGTGAGTTTTCGCTGGCGACCTTGCCGCAGGAATTTCCGGGCAACGGCAGCGGCGATTTCCGCGAATCGGCATTCGAATGCCTGTATCCCGATCAAACAACCGTCAGCCTGTTGACCTATAAGAGCTATGAAATAGTGGCGGGCAAACAGGCGCTGCAAGGCTTGCCGCAGACTTACGAAACAAAGGAAGAACCGGCGGAAACATTGCTGCTTACCTTAGAAGATAGCGTCACAAAAGTAGAGGTCGTTTTGAGCTATACGTTGTTCAACGACTATCCAGTACTGACACGCTCGGCCAGTTTCCGCAACAACGGAAGTGGAGAGATCCATCTGAACAAAGCTTTAAGCATGTCCATCGATTTCCCGGATGACGCTTTCGATATGATTCAGTTGCCGGGTGCCTGGGGAAGGGAACGCCAAGTCGTGCGTACGCCGCTCGTTCGCGGCATCCATACCCTCGACAGCAAGCGTGGAACCACAAGCCACGCCTATCAGCCGTTCGTGGCTTTGGCCGAGAAAACGGCGACGGAAGACCAAGGTGCAGTCTATGGTTTCCATTTCGTCTACAGTGGCGAATTCCGGGCCAATATCGAAGTCGATACCTACTCGCAGACGCGCGTGCAGATGGGAATCAATCCGGTCCACTTCCAATGGCGTTTGCCTGTCGGAGAAATGTTCCAGACGCCGGAAGTCGTGCTGGCTTACAGCGAAAATGGCCTGAACGGTTTGTCCCAGACGCTGCATCCTTTCTACCAGAAGCATCTCGTGCGGGGTGAGCATCAATTTGCGGAGCGCCCGGTCCTGATCAATAACTGGGAAGGCACTTACTTTGATTTCACAGCCGAAAAGATTGAGGCGATGGCCGATGAAGCGTCCGCTTTGGGGATCGAACTATTCGTGCTGGACGATGGTTGGTTCGGCAAACGTGACGATGATTACTCTTCGTTGGGTGATTGGCATGTCCACACCGCGAAATTGCCGTCCGGCTTGAAGCAGCTTGCGGAGAACATCAAGGCGAAAGGTATGCTGTTCGGGCTTTGGTTCGAACCGGAAATGATTTCCGAAGACAGCGAACTTTTCCGCGCCCATCCGGATTGGTGCATCCATACGCCGGGCCGGGAAAAATCGCTCAGCCGCAGCCAGTATGTGATTGACTTCAGCCGCAAAGAAGTACGGGACAACATCCTAGCGCAGATGATGGCGATCCTGGATGAAGTACCGATCGACTACATCAAATGGGACTATAACCGCAACATGACCGAAATCGGTACGGCGGCTCCAGGCGCATTGCCGGGGGAAGTGCTGCACAAGTACATGCTGGGTCTTTATGAAGTGATGGAGGCGCTGGTGACGAAATATCCGCACATTCTCTTCGAAAGCTGCTCAGGCGGTGGCGGACGCTTCGACCCGGGTATCCTTTACTATATGCCGCAGACTTGGACCAGTGACAACACCGATGCGGTGGCCCGTCTGGAAATCCAATACGGCACCAGCCTTGTCATGCCGATTTCGAGTATGGGTTCGCACGTCTCAGCTATCCCGAATCATCAGACGCATCGGATGGCTTCGATGAAGATGCGCGGGGATGTGGCGATGGCCGGCAATCTGGGCTACGAACTGGACGTTACTACGCTTTCCGAAGCGGAGAAACAGGAAATGAAGGAACAGATCAGCTTCTACAAGGAACACCGCGGACTCGTCCAATACGGCGTCTTCCACCGCATCCTCAGTCCTTTCGAAACGCAGAACGAGGCGGCCTGGATCTTTGTCAGCCCCGATAAGGAAGAGGCGCTCTATTTCTACTACCGGGTTCTCGACCGGGCCAACCTGAAGAAGAAAAAAGTGCTATTCAAAGGCTTGGACACTGCTAAATTCTACACAGTCAGCGGGTATGAAGGAGTAATCGGCGGAGATGAGCTGATGAACCGAGGTCTCTACCTGAAGGATGCTTTGCACGGTGATTACCAAAGTGTCTGTTTGGTACTGAAGGAAAAACAAGCGGTTTAAAATGCAAAAAAAGCAGAAGGCTGTCTCGAAAATGAGATAGCCTCTGCTTTTTTGTTAGTCCAAATATTCTTTTTCAAAAGTCTTCGTACTGCGTACGGTGTCGAATTGGCGAACCAATCCTTCGATCTCTTCGCGGGAATCCCGGAATTTAGGCGGTAGGGCTAAGCGTTCGCCCAATGTCTCGTAAGGCTCTTCATCATCGATGAACCCCGGACCTTCCGTCGCAAATTCGAAGAGGATGCCCTGCGCGATATTGGCGTAGAGCGATTCGAAGTAGAAGCGGTCGACATAGCCGGAGATTGGGAATCGGTAAGCTCCCATATGTTCAATCCATTCTTCCAAATCTTTGCGGTCCTTCACGCGGAAAGCCATATGGTGGACGCTGCCGAAGCCTTGCTTGGATTGTCCCATTGAAGCGTTGTGCTCCACAATCATGCGGCCGCCGTTTCCGCCTTCGCCCACTTCGAAAAGATGGATATCGCCATCGGAAGCGGCGTGGCGGAAGCCCAAGACAGACTCCACTACTTGCTTGTAGAAATTGAAATCAGCAATGCGGACGAAAATAGGTCCCAAGCCGCGGATGCCGTATTCATTTGGAACAGGGCCTTTTTGCCACGGGATTCCGGGAGCGACGCCGGTGTCCGACTCATCGGAAACCAACTGATAAAGCTGCTCGTCAAAATCCTGGAAGTCAAGCACTCGGCGGCCGAACTGCTCATAAATACCGGAATGCGTAACGTTATATTTGTCGAAACGTTTGACCCAGTAGGCCAGGGCTTCATCGGAAGGAACGCGCAGGCCGGTCTTGAAGATTTCGTTGGTCCCCCTGACGGCTTTCGGGATGCCCGGGAAATCGAAGAAAGTCATATCCGTTCCGGCACTACCGCGGTCATCGGCGAAGAAAAGGTGATAAGTCTGGATGTCATCCTGATTGACGGTTTTTTTGACCAAGCGCATGCCCAAGATGTTCGTGAAGAAGGCATAATTCTTTTCGGCGCTACTTGTGATGGCGGTGACGTGGTGGATTCCTCTTAGTGTGTTCATGGAGCGGTTCCTCATTTCGTTGTGTATTCTGTTTCGTATATTCCTAATTCGAGATATATAATCAAAAAAAGAAATCAGCGATCAGCTAACTTAATTTCAGTATACCGGCGCCCGACGTAAGACGCAAGCATTTTGCCCCACGAATAAGAAAGCGGCGCTCGGAAGGCATCCCAAAAGGCAAATGAAAGAGAAGGGTGTATAATGAGAAGAGCAAAAAGCATTTTGTAGACTACAACAAATCTAGAATGAACGAAAGGCAGTGATCGAATGGCAGGAAATGGATTGATAATGCAATATTTTGAATGGTATTTGGATGATGATGGTCAATTATGGAATCGCCTGAAGGAGGATGCAAAACATCTAAAGGAACTGGGCATTACGGCTGTCTGGACACCTCCGGCCTACAAAGCGACAGGGACGAACGATACTGGCTACGGCGTCTATGATCTCTATGATTTAGGTGAATTCGACCAAAAAGGGGCCGTCCGCACAAAATACGGAACCAAGGAAGAGTACTTGGCTGCAATCGAAGCCTTGCATGCGGAAGGAATCGCCGTCTATGCCGACGTCGTCCTGAACCATAAAGCAGGCGCTGATGAGACGGAACGCTTCCTTGCTTATGAAGTGGATCCCGACAACCGTCAGGAAAAGGAGACAAAATCATACGAAATCGAAGGATGGACAAAATTCACGTTCCCGGGTCGCGGTGATAAATATTCCGACTTCAAATGGTCATGGGAGCATTTCACCGGAACGGACTTTAATAATGAGAATGGCAAAGAAGCCATCTACATGATCAAAGGCTTCGAAAAAGGTTGGACGGAAAACGAGAGTGTCGACAGCGAATACGGTAATTATGATTATTTGATGTATGCTGATATCGACTACGGCCATCCCGCAGTCGTCGAAGAAGTCAAAAAGTGGGCGGACTGGTACATCAAGGAAACCGGCGTCGACGGCTTCCGCTTGGATGCCATCAAACACATCAATGACCATTTCGTGCAAGAGTTTATTGAGACGGTCCGCGCGCAGCATGGCGATGATTTTTATGTGGTCGGCGAATATTGGAAGTACCGTTATGGGACAATCAAGAACTACTTGGAAGCGACCGACTTCTCTTTGGATCTGTTCGATGTTCCCTTGCACCAGAATTTCCACGTCGCATCCCAGCAAGGCAAGGATTATGATTTGCGTGAATTGTTCAAGGAAACGTTGGTCGCCAAAAATCCGACCCATGCAGTCACGTTTGTCGACAACCATGACTCACAGCCCAATCAAGCCTTGCAGTCCTTTGTAGAGCCCTGGTTCAAACCGTTGGCTTATGGCGTGACGCTCTTGCGCGAACAAGGCTTCCCGTGCTTGTTCTACGGCGATTACTACGGCATCAAAGGTGCGAATCCGGTCGAAGGTCAGCAACCATTCCTGGATAAACTGCTTTATCTGCGCGCAAACCATGCTTACGGCGAACAACGCGACTACTTCGACCATAGCAATTGCGTCGGCTGGACCCGTCTAGGCAATGAGGAGCATCCGTACGGTTTGGCGGCAGTCATTTCCAACAGTGAAGAAGGATTCAAGGACATGTATGTAGGCGAAAAATATGCCGGACAGACTTTCGCGGACTACACGGGCAACCGCGAAGATAGAGTCGAAATCGCGGAGGATGGCAATGGGCGCTTCCCTGTCAAAGCAGGTTCGATTTCAGTCTGGGTGAAGGATGGCATCTCTCCGGAGGAAGCCTTCGACGACACTGCGGTGGAAGGGTAAATTTAAAAAAACAGCAACAACTCCATAAGAAAAAGGCGAGCCGTCATCGGCTCGCCTTTTTCTATGGGGGAGGGTAGGTTAGAACTGGTAAGCGTAATTAAGGTGATGCTGGCCATCCTCTGGTTAAGGGATGGTGATCACATCTTGGGATTGCTTGTCGAAGAAGTGGGACTTGTTCATGTTGAAGGCCAAATCAATGACTTCACCTGGCGAATGGAAATCGCGCGCGTCCACACGGGAAATGAATTCTGTTGCGCCGACTTTACTGTAAAGCATGGTTTCAGCACCTAATAATTCGGATACGACCACTTCCGCTTTGACAGCCCACGTCGGGTTGGTATCAAGAACGATCTGCTCACTTTGGATATCTTCCGGACGGATGCCGAAAGTCAATTCTTTGCCGTTGTAGCCTTTGTCTTCCAATACTCTGCGTTTTCCGGCCGGTAAAGTTAATTTAAGCCCTTCGCCGTTTGTGATGACACCATCCTGCAGCGTTACGTTGAAGAAATTCATGGCAGGTGATCCGATGAATCCAGCTACGAAAACGTTAACTGGTGTATCGTAAACTTCTTTCGGGCTGCCGATCTGTTGCACAAAGCCATCCTTCATGATGACGATACGATCCGCCATGGTCATCGCTTCGGTTTGGTCGTGGGTTACGTAGATAGTTGTCGTATTCAGGCGACGGTGCAATTTTGCGATTTCAGCACGCATGGCCACACGCAATTTTGCATCCAAGTTTGATAACGGCTCATCCATCAGGAAGACTTTTGCATCACGCACGATTGCACGACCTAAGGCAACACGCTGTCTTTGGCCACCGGATAAAGCTGCCGGTTTGCGGTCCAAGTATTCCGTCAAACCTAGGATGTCCGCTGCATTATCAACACGTTTTTTGATTTCCTCTTTGCTGTACTTTCTCAGTTTCAGACCGAAAGCCATATTGTCGAATACAGTCATATGCGGGTATAGTGCATAGTTCTGGAACACCATCGCGATGTCGCGGTCTTTCGGTGCCACATCGTTCATGACGGTATCGCCGATGATCAATTCGCCTTCCGAAATATCTTCCAGTCCGGCGATCATACGAAGCGTCGTTGACTTTCCGCAACCGGAAGGACCAACAAAGACGATGAATTCACGATCTTGGATGTGCAAGTTGAAGTCTGTCACGGAATAATTTGGGGAATTATCATATTTTTTATGGATGCTGTTCAATTGGATCTCTACCATGTATTTGTACCTACCTTTTGATTTTTTTTGGCTTTCTTTTATGTCCTTATCTTATTTGAAAGCGGATTCCATGACCACGGGAAACTGCCCAAAAAAAGCGACGGTTTTTTGTGCACTATGCCGAAGGCGCTTTCTTGATGCGAAAAGCTTTTAGAAAAATGTTAGGAATTGTTCAAGGAAAAGTCTCAATTCATTGCTATAGTGTATATAGCATTCGCCCCGATGGCGGTAGGAAAAGGCAAGCACACAACTAAACCGTGAAAAACAGCGGTTGTTTTGGTAAAATGGTTCTTTGATGCAGGAGAGATCGATGCAGCGATACTAGAGAGAAAAGGGAGTTTTGATCCATGAATAAAAGAGGGTTTGAAGTCATCAGCAGTTATGCCGATAAAAACATCCAATTACCCAAGCGTGCAACAAAACACGCAGCGGGATACGATTTTGAAGCAGCCGAAGAAATCGTGTTGCCGGCGATCTGGAAGACGGTCGTGCAGAGCGCAGGGTCGCATCTTACGGAAATCTTCAGCAGCGATAAAGATGAGGCGCTCGAAAAGAAAGAACAGCTTTTGCGTCCGCTTTTGGTGCCTACCGGGATCAAAGCCTTCATGCAGGAAGACGAGTACTTACAATTGACGAACCGTTCCAGTAACCCACTGAAAAATTTCATCGTGCTACCAAACGGTGTGGGCATTGTCGATGCGGATTATTACAATAACGAGGGCAACGAAGGGCATATCTACTTCCAGTTCCTGAATTTCGGCTTGCGCGACAAAGTCATCCGTAAGGGCGACCGCATCGGCCAGGGCATCTTCCTCCAGTTCCTGAAAGCCGACCAGGATGAAGCAGAAGGATCGGAACGCACAGGCGGTTTCGGCTCGTCAGGACAGGCCTAAAAAGAAAAGTCAAATCGGCGGGTATTTGCGGATTGTTATACGTAGAGTAGGCTTTTTGTGATAAAATAAGATAAGTTGGTTCATACTTGAAGGAGAGATTCATTTGGCAAAAAAAAATGCAGTGAAATACGTTTGTCAGGCTTGCGGATACGAGTCGCCAAAATGGCTGGGACGCTGCCCGAACTGCGACACTTGGAACCAAATGGAGGAAGAACGGGAAGCGACGAAAGCAGTGAAGCAACAGCAACGTTCCAATTTCAGCGGGAACGTACCTGAAGCGATTGCCATCCAGGACATCAAGACAGAGAATCTGCCGCGCGTCAAGACGCAGATGGAAGAAGTCAACCACGTGCTGGGCGGAGGCATCGTGCCCGGTTCGCTGATTCTGATTGGCGGCGATCCCGGCATCGGCAAGTCTACTTTGCTACTGCAGGTTTCGGCGCAGATCAATCAAGGCGGTCACCGCGTTCTTTACATCTCCGGAGAGGAAAGCGCTAGTCAGATCAAATTGCGGGCGGAACGGCTAGGGGTCAAGGGCACCGACTTCTACATCTACCCGGAAACGGATGTCGACGCGATCCGCAGCACGATCGAGCGGATCAAGCCGGAATTCGTCATCGTAGACTCGATCCAGACGATGATCCATCCAGACATCACGAGCACGGCCGGCAGCGTAACGCAAGTGCGCGAATGCACCGCCGAATTTATGCGGATTGCGAAGAGCAACGACATCGCGATTTTCCTCGTCGGACACGTGACGAAGGAAGGCGCCATCGCCGGACCGCGGATGCTGGAGCATATGGTGGATACGGTGCTGTATTTTGAAGGCGACCGTCATCATGCTTTCCGGATCCTGCGCGCCGTCAAAAACCGTTTCGGATCGACCGACGAAATCGGCGTCTTCGAGATGATCGAAGGCGGTCTGCGCGAGGTGAGGAACCCTTCCGAACTGTTCCTGGAAGAGCGGCTCGCCGGAGCATCCGGATCTGCAGTCGTTGCCTCACTCGAGGGAACGCGCCCGATTCTGGCGGAAATCCAGTGTCTGATCACCCCGACAGTCTTCGGGAATGCCCGCCGGACTGCGAGCGGCTTGGATTACAACCGGGTTTCCTTGATCATGGCCGTGCTGGAAAAACGGGCGGGCTTGCTGCTGCAGAACCAGGATGCCTACTTCAAATCGACAGGCGGCGTGAAGCTGGATGAGCCGGCCATTGACTTGGCTGTGGCGGTCAGCATCGCTTCAAGTTACTGGGACAGCGAGACTTCCGCGACCGAGTGCTTTATCGGAGAAATCGGCCTGACGGGGGAAATTCGCCGGGTGAGCCGGATCGAGCAACGCGTTAATGAAGCCCAAAAACTGGGTTTTACAAAAGTCTACCTTCCGAAGAATAATATGTCCGGCTGGAAGCATCCAGACGGGATTCAGATTATTCCAGTCGCGACGCTTCAAGAAACGCTGCGCAAAGTATTTCCGAATAAAAATTGATGACAGAAGGAAAGAGAGGGAAGCCTTTGAAACGGAAAATCATTACGGCCGTCTTCCTGATGGTGGGCGGCAGCGCTGGTATTACGGCACTGCCTTACCTGTGGGAAGTAGCGGGCATACAAAATAATCTTTTCAATAATGTTTTTGTTAATTTTGGGGTTGGAGCACTTATATTTTATTTGTTGTCATTTTTATTGATGAAATTGATCTTGGACATCATGCAAAAAATAGAAAATTATTTCAGCACCTTATCGGTGAGCTACATGCTGTTCGGTTCGATCGGAACAATCATCGGGCTGGTGTTGGCTTGGTTGATGGGCATCCCGTTGACATCACTGAGGATTCCGGTCATCAACGATGTGTTGCCGGCTATCCTGTCCTTGATTCTGGCCTATCTGGGCTTCCGCGTGGGGACGACCCGAATCGAAGAATTCCGTAAATTGTTCGCAGCGAAACCGAAAAAGCAGGAAGAAACACAGATGCTTGACCGCAAAGCGGATGATACTTTCCGCAAATATAAGATTTTGGATACGAGCGTCATCATCGACGGGCGCATCTACGACATCGCCAAAACCGGTTTTCTGGAAGGCGTCATCGTCATCCCGAACTTCGTGTTGCGCGAACTGCAGTATATCGCGGATTCCTCCGACAGCCTGAAACGTGTCAGGGGCAGACGGGGATTGGATATCCTGAACAAACTCCAAAAAGAAGAGGATATCGTCGTAGAAAGCTACGACGGTGAATTCGAAGAGATTCCTGAAGTCGACAGCAAGCTGATCCGTTTGGCAAAACTGATCGACGGTATTGTCATCACGAACGACTATAACTTGAACAAAGTCTGCGAGTTCCAGAATGTGCCGGTATTGAACATCAATGCCTTGGCTAATGCCGTGAAGCCGGTTGTAATACCCGGTGAATATATGGTCGTCACCGTCATCAAAGTCGGGACGGAACGCAATCAAGGGGTGGCCTATCTGGATGACGGTACAATGATCGTCGTCGAAGAGGGACAGCATTACATGAACGAGACAATCGAAGTCGTCGTCACGAGCGCCTTGCAGACAGCGGCCGGCCGCATGATCTTCGCGAAGCCTGCGCATTCACAAAAAGGCATCAAATAGAAAATCCAGAACGACATAACCAGTTCCACAGAAAAGGGGATACTTCATATGACAAAGAAAATCCGCGTACGTTATGCACCAAGCCCAACCGGTAACCTGCATATCGGAAACGCCCGTACGGCATTGTTCAACTATCTGTTCGCCCGCCATAACGACGGCGAATTCATCATCCGCACCGAAGATACGGACCAAAAACGTAACCTTGAACACGGCGAAGAAAGCCAACTGCAAAACTTGGCATGGTTAGGGATGGACTGGGATGAAGGTCCGGACAAACCGGGCAAATTCGGACCGTACCGTCAATCCGAAAGACAGCATATCTACGATCCATTGGTCGATCAACTGCTTCTTTCCAACCGCGCCTACAAGTGCTACTGCAACGAGGAAGAATTGGAAACGGAACGCGAACAGCAAAGAGCACGTGGGGAAATGCCTCATTACGGCGGCAAATGCGCAAACTTGACGCCTTCCCAACAAGCTGAAAAAGAAGCACAAGGAATCACGCCGGTCATCCGATTCCGTGTGCCAATCGAAAATACCTACACTTTTGACGACATCGTTAAAGGACCGATTACATTCGAAGCCAGCAGCGTCGGCGGAGACTACATCATCCGAAAACGTGACGGTTTCCCGACCTATAATTTTGCGGTTGCCGTGGACGACCACATGATGGCGATCACCCATATTCTGCGTGGGGATGACCACATCGCCAATACACCGAAACAAATGATGATCTATGAAGCTTTCGATTGGAAAATACCTACTTTCGGACACATGACGTTGATCATCAACAGCGAAACCGGCAAAAAATTGAGCAAACGCGATGAAACGATCCTGCAGTTCATCGAACAATATAAAGACATGGGCTACCTACCAGAAGCGATGTTCAACTTCATCACGCTGTTGGGCTGGTCACCGGTCGGAGAAGACGAAATCTTCTCGAAAGACGATCTGATCAAGATGTTCGATCCGGAACGCCTGAGCAAATCGCCTGCCGCATTCGACCAAAAGAAACTGGAATGGATCAATAACCAATACATGAAGAGCGCCGACTTGGATACAGTCGTGGCTTTAGCCGCGCCTCACTTGGTAGCTGCTGGGAAATTACCGGAAAATCCTACTGAAGCGGACAGCGAATACGCGAAAAAGCTGATCAGTCTGTACCACGAGCAAATGAGCTATGCAGCTGAGATCGTTACCCTATCGGAAATGTTCTTCACTGATGAACTTAATTTGGACGCTGAAGCGCAAGAAATACTGGCTGCGGAAACAGCGCCGACCGTGCTTGCAGCATTCAAAGAACAATTGGTTGCCATTGAGCCGTTCGAAGAAGCTGAAATCCTGAGTGCCATTAAAGCAGTCCAAAAAGAAACGAAGATCAAAGGTAAGAACCTTTACATGGCCATCCGTGTCGCCGTCAGCGGCCAAATGCACGGGCCTGAAATCGGCAAGACCATCGAAGTGTTGGGCAGAGAGAAGAGCTTAGCTCACCTGAACAGCGTATTGGATAAAATGTAGGACCGACAAAAAAGTCTAGCAAAAATGAGCTTATTCTATATAATAGATGGATAATCCAAAAAGGGGCCTGGAATGACTTGAATAGATTACGCGAAACGATTCAAACCATAAAAGATCATGACCCGGCTGCAAGGAGTACGTTGGAAGTCGTTCTGACGTACCCTGGATTACATGCCATCCTTATATATGATATCGCTCATTTTTTTTATAAGCGAAAATGGTATACCTTCAGTCGGGTGATTTCGCATCTGGGGCGTTTCTTAACCGGGATCGAAATCCATCCCGGAGCGACGATCGGCCGGCGTCTGTTTATCGACCATGGCATGGGGATCGTCATCGGGGAGACAGCCGAAGTCGGCGATGATGTCATGATTTACCATGGCGTGACGTTGGGCGGCACCGGGAAAGACACCGGCAAGCGCCATCCCACCATCGGCAATAACGTGCTGTTATCAGCCCATGTGCAAGTATTGGGGCCGATCAAAATCGGCGAAAATGCCAAAATTGGGGCATCAGCGGTCGTCGTCAGCGAAATTCCGCCTGATGTCACAGCAGTCGGCATACCGGCAAAAATCGTCCGTTACCACAAGCATAATGAAGACAAAACAATCGAATGATTAGCAAACGAAAAAGGGCGTCAGCCCTTTTTTCGAAGCTGGAAAGGAGTGCGCAATGTTAAAAATCTATAATACCCTGACGCGCGAAAAAGAAGAGTTCCAACCGATCCAAAAGAATAAGGTGGGCATGTACGTCTGTGGTCCGACCGTCTACAATTATATCCACATCGGCAACGCGCGCAGCACCGTTGCCTTCGATACCGTCCGCCGCTACTTGGAATACCGCGGTTATGAAGTGAATTTCGTTTCCAACTTCACCGATGTGGATGACAAAATTATCCGTGCGGCAAAAGAGCTGGGCATTTCCGCGAAAGAAGTCGCCGAAAAGTTCATCGCGGCCTTCTATGAAGATACTGCGGCGCTGCATGTCGAAAAAGCGACGCTGAATCCGCGCGTAATGGAAAACATCCCTGACATCATCGCCTTCATCGGCGAACTGATAGAAAAAGGCTACGCCTATGCGGCTGACGGAGACGTCTATTACCGCACCGGCAAGTTCAAGGACTACGGCAAACTGAGCGATCAATCGATCAAGGATCTGATCGTCGGCGCCAGCGAACGCTTGGACGCGGAAGAGAACGTGAAGAAAGAAGATCAGCTCGATTTCGCGCTTTGGAAAGAAGCGAAGCCGGATGAAGTTTCCTGGGAATCACCGTGGGGACCGGGACGCCCGGGCTGGCACATCGAATGCTCCGTGATGGCGACCAAATATTTGGGCGACACTATCGATATCCACGGCGGTGGCCATGACTTGACGTTCCCGCATCACGAGAACGAAATCGCGCAGAGCGAAGCCAAAACCGGCAAAACTTTCGCGAACTACTGGATGCACAACGGCTTCGTCACAATCGGTGAAGACGCTGAAAAAATGAGCAAGTCGCTCGGAAACTTCGTGACGGTGCATGATATCCTGAAAGAAGTCGATCCGCAAGTCTTGCGTTTCTTCCTCGGAACAGCGCATTACCGCCGTCCCGTCAAGTACAGCGACAAAGCCATCGAAGAAGCCAAAATCAACCTGGATAAGGTCAAGATTGCCTATCAGAACGCCCACTACCGCCTGCAGGATGCCGTTTCAGCACTGCCGGACGATGCGGGAAAACTGGCTTTGTTCCAGAATCTTCAGGAGCAGTTCGTCACCGAAATGGACGACGATTTCCAGGCAGACAACGCCATGTCGGTTGTTTACCAATTCGCCAAGGAATTGAACATCTACTCAGAAGGCGAAGCCGTTTCCGAAGCGGTCATCACCAAAGCACTTGCCTTGTACAAAGCGATGGTCGGCGTCTTCGGCGTCGTGCTGGAGGAAGAGGCTTTGTTGGATGATGACATCCAAACACTGATCGATGAACGGACGCAAGCCCGAACAGACAAAAATTTCGCCCGCAGTGATGAAATCCGTGATTACCTGAAGGATCAGGGAATCATCCTGGATGACACTTCGCAGGGTACCAGATGGAGAAGAGTATAGTGACAGAACACAATTGGAGCTTATTGAATGGTCTTGCCTTGGCGTATGTCGGCGATGCCGCTTATGAGACTTATATCAGAACACATTTATTAGAAAAAGGGCACACCAAACCCAACCAGCTCCACCGTCGGGCGACTTTTTTCGTTTCCGCTAAAGCCCAAGCGAAGCTGATGCACGCGATGCTTGCCAAAGAGGGCTTCCTGAGTGTGGAAGAAATGGACATGTATCGTCGCGGTCGCAACAGCAAGAGCCATACGATCGCCAAAAATGCGGACGTAACAACCTACCGCATCGCGACCGGTTTCGAGTCGTTGATGGGCTATCTGCATCTTTCCGGACAAGAGGCGCGACTGGAAGAGTTGATCCGTTGGTGTATCCAAGAAGTCGAGGAAAATAATTATGAAAAATAAACCGAACCGCGCGTTCAAAGATAGCCGCACTGCCCCGAAAAAAGGCAGGCCGGAACCAAAACCAAAGCGACGCGATGACGCAGAAAAAGAAATACCCGAAAACGAAGACTTCGTGATGGGACGCCACCCGGTACTGGAATTGCTGCGCTCCGACCGCGACGTCAACAAACTGTTCATCCAGGATGGACTGGGCGGAGAAAAATTGGGCGACATCATTCAGCTGGCGAAGGACCGCAAGATCCAGATACAAGCGGTGCCGAAGTCCAAACTGGACACGTTGTCCGATAATGCCGTCCATCAAGGCGTCATCGCCGCTACGGCCGCTTTTCAGTATGCCGTGCTCGATGACCTGTTCGAAGCGGCTGCCGCCAAGAACGAAGATCCGTTCTTCATCATCCTCGATGGTGTCGAAGATCCGCATAACCTAGGTTCCGTGCTGCGTACCGCGGATGCCTGCGGTGCCCACGGAGTAATCATTCCGAAGCGCCGCGCAGTTGGCTTGACGGCGACAGTCGCCAAAGCATCGACAGGCGCCATCGAACATGTGCCGGTCGTGCGTGTCACGAATCTGCACCGCACCGTCGAAGAACTGAAAGAACGCGGTGTCTGGATCTATGCCACCGACATGTCCGGGCAGGATTACCGTCAGTGGGACACAACCTTGCCGTTAGCCATGATCATCGGCAACGAAGGCAAAGGCATTTCCCGCCTGTTGAAGGAATCCGCTGATGGCCTGTTGACCA
The DNA here is from genome assembly GCF_900107505.1 of Trichococcus collinsii. Taxonomy (GTDB): domain Bacteria; phylum Bacillota; class Bacilli; order Lactobacillales; family Aerococcaceae; genus Trichococcus; species Trichococcus collinsii. The sequence goes on from NZ_FNQH01000007.1 coordinate 53,706, forward strand.
TCCCGATGGTCGGCCATGTCCAAAGTCTGAACGCCGGTGTTGCAGCCGGACTGATGATGTACGAAGTTTTCCGCAAACGCCACGTTTGATCCGCAGCGTCTGCGTACCAGAAGAAGCGAGGTGATGGCCATGTTGAAGAAAGAAATCTTGATAGTGGATGGCTACAATATGATCGGCGCCTGGCCGGAACTGGTGAAGCTGAAGAACCAGGACCTCATCGAAGAGGCCAGGGATCAGCTGCTGCAGGCGCTATCCGATTATCAAAGCTATGAAGGGAATGAGGTCTGGTGCGTCTTCGACGCCCAATTCGTTCCCGGCATCACGAAAGAATACTCTAAATACCGCGTGAAGGTTATTTTTACCGCACAAGGGGAGGCTGCCGACACCTACATCGAAGGCGTCGTCAAAAAACTGCGCAATGTACTGACCGAAGTCTACGTCGCCACCAGCGACCTGGCCGAACAGCAGCTCGTCTTTTCGAAAGGCGCCCAGCGCATCTCAGCCATGGAACTCTACAAGGACATCAAGCGCTCCAAAAAAGCCTTGGAGGGCGAAAGCCGACGCTTCCGCGACCAACGCCAGCGCGGCACTTGGTCGGATGACCAGCTGGAGACCCTGCGGGAGATCTATAAAGATATGCTGAAGTAAAGACATCCTGATAGTGAACACAAATAAGAGGTCGTCTCGTTTAATTGCGAGGCAGCCTCTTATTTGTGGAATTGAGTTTACAATAGCGGCTCCGAAATCCGGCCTCAACTCCGGCCACAACGTGGGAAATTCTATTTAGCATAATCGTATGTATGGGAAAGGAAAAATTAGAAGTACGCATGCAGAATTACAGGAACTGCCGATGACACCCTGTAACAGAAGCGGCATATGTTGGATATGTTCGCTTTGGGTAAGGTATACTGTATAGAGGATTTAAATGATTTTTCGAAGATGCAGAAAGTGGGTAATGCTATTGAAAAAACAAACGAAAAAAATGATTGCCCCAATAGTGATTACAGTTTTAGTTATTTCCTATTTTATATTCTACATGTGGCTGGGACTGGCTAGTTCAGGGGACATCCCTTTGCTGATGAAAATACTACTGATCGTTGTCCCCAGCGGATTAATTGTGCTAATGGTGTACCTGTTAATCGAAAGAGTTAATGAAATCAAGGAGGATGATGACGATGATCTTAGTAAATACTGATTATATAAGCGGAAAAGAATTTGAAATGTTAGGACTAGTTAAGGGGAGTACGATTCAGTCCAAAAACTTAGGGCGCGATATTTCACAAGGACTTAAAACGCTAATTGGCGGAGAGCTCAAAGTCTATAACGAAATGATGAATGAGGCCAGGGCTATAGCAACAAAGCGGATGGTTGACGAAGCGACTGCATTAGAGGCGGATGCAGTTGTAAACATTCGGTATGCTTCCTCTGCAATCATGCAAGGCGCAGCTGAAGTAATCGCATATGGGACCGCTGTTAAATTCAAATAAAATGACACTGGAACACAAATAACAACTTTCATAAGAGCAAAAAGAAGAGGTCGTCTCATTTTCGAGGCGGCCTCTTCTTTGCGCTTATCGTAGGCTTTTTGAGCGGGAAATTCGCCATCCGCTCGAAAACAGGCTACTTGGCAATGTCCTTCCGATAGTCGCTAGGCGTTATGCCTCTCTCTTTTTTGAATACCTTCGTGAAGTAATTATAGTCAGGGATACCTACATATGCGGCGATATCTTGAATACTCATAGAACTGGAGTCAAGTAATTTTATGGCTTCATTGATGCGTAATTGGTTAATGTATCGAATCACAGTAGTTCCTACTTCTTTTTTGAACTGGCTGGAAATGTAGGGAGCTGATAAGTTGAATTTCTCTGAAATACTTTTCAGCGTCAATGGTAAATTCAGATTGAATTCAATATAATCCAATATTTTCCTAACGGATAGAGAGTAAGTATTTCTGGATTTATTTTGAACAAGCAAGCAATATTCCCGGATCATTTGTTCATATAATTTATGTAATGCACTTTCTGAGGTGGTAAGTTCAATCATATGGACAAACTTGCTGGATATTTCATGTAAGTATACAGGATGTATTTCATTTCCTTCGACAGCCTTACGAAATAAGGTATTTGCTGAAGTCAAGTGGGATTTTTGATCTCTGAGTGTGTTTTTTAGGCGAGGTTCAATAGGCGAACTCATGAATCGCTCTGCTTCCACTAATGCTTTTTCCCAATCCCCGTTACGGATATGGCTGAGAAGCTCTTTCTCTATCTTATAGCGATCGAATACAGCATCGAAATAAGCTTCAAAATTATCTTTAGGAGTATAAATATAATGATCTTTACTGGAAGGGGAAAAATCATGATAGTTGATAGAGAACGGAGTGATGTCCTCTTTATTAATATAGGAGACGATATTTGAAATGATTGAAATAAGATGTAAGTTATTGTCTATCTGAGGAATCCCGAACAGGAATCCTTTTATATTTTGGATATCTGCTGCAGTCAGGTGATTGTTTTCAGTGATTTCATGCCAATAATCATCATTAATCGGATTGTTGAAATAAGGACCTATGGCAACGATGTCCTGTTTATCCGCAAACGGAAAGAAAAAAATATAGCTAATTGAATAATTATCCGTTACAAAATAAAAAGTATTTTTTTCCATAGTCAACAGAAAGTCCTGCACTTGTCTGTACAATGTTTCAGAATCTTCGAGACTTTCTCGGAGAGATTGGTCAAAAGCAGATATATTAGGGTATGGAGCTATGAAATAATGAAAATTTAAATGCAGGGTATCCGAGAGAAGCTTTGTAATAAAATCGATCGTTGATGAATTCATTTTATTTCTCCTTAAAATCAAACTGTAACAGTAGTTTACTCCAGAATAGGGGATAAATAAACAAAAAAAGAAAATCACCTTAAAAACGTTCTAATTGAAACCGTTTTATTCTAATTGTATAGAAAATAACATGCTATAGTATGGGAAATAAATGAATAATAGGTGATTAGATAAATGATAACCAATCTTAAGGGAATGCCGTATAGGTTAGCGGATAAAGACATTGAGTGGGTAGAAGACACAATAAACAAGATGTCGATTGAAGAGAAAATTGGACAACTTTTTATTGTTCTAGGTAAAAGCAGTAATGAAGAATACATCAGAAACTTGGTGGAGAAATACCATATAGGGGGAGCTCGCTATACTGAAAGGGATCCTCTTAAAATCTTACATCAAAATCGAGCGTTCCAGAAGTACAGTAAAACGCCTATGTTTATTGCAGCGAATTGCGAGGATGGCGGCAGCAGTCTCTGTCAAAACGGCACGCAAGTGGCAACACAAGCGCAATGTGGAGCGACTGCTACTCTGGAAGCTTCGTATCAAATGGGAAATATCGGTGGCATAGAGGCCACAGCCTTGGGTTGCAATTGGACCTTTTCGCCAATCGTGGATATCCTCTTTAATTGGCGCAACACGATCGTGAATACCAGATCTTTTGGGAATGAAGCGGACCAAGTTTTGGAATTGGCCAAAGCAAATATCAAAGGCTTAAAAAACAGCAATATACTGGCAAGCGCGAAACATTTCCCGGGAGATGGCGTTGAAGAAAGAGATCAACACCTGGTAATGGGGATCAATGATCTGACATGTGAAGAATGGGATGCCAGTTTTGGCAAGGTGTATCAGTCACTTATAGAAGATGGACTTGAAACAATTATGATAGGCCACATTGCACTTCCTGCATACAGCAGAAAGTTACGTCCAGGCATCCTGGATGAAGAGATTATGCCAGCTACATTAGCGCCTGAAATCACAACTGATTTATTGAGAAAACAATTAGGTTTCCAAGGGCTTGTAGTAACCGACGCTTCTCATATGGGCGGCTTGTTGAGTGCTAAACCAAGAAATGAACAGCTTCCATATGCGATTGCAGCGGGATGCGACATGTTTTTGTTCATGCACGATGAAGAAGAGGATTTCCAATACATGCTGGATGGATATGAAAAAGGCATCATTTCTGAAGAGAGATTACAGGAAGCCCTTGAACATATCCTAGGGATGAAGGCAAAGCTAGGATTGCACAAAATGAAAGCGGAGTCTCTGGAAGAGGCGACGACGAAATTGACGCAAATCGGCAGTGCAGAGCACTTAGCGGTGGCAAAAGAAATTGCGGATGAAAGCATTACGCTTGTCAAGGATACACAAGGCTTGCTGCCGATCGATGTACGTGAGAAAAAAAGAGCCATGCTGTATTTTCTTGAAAGTGCCCCCGTTTCTTATGCTGACGGGACAGACAAAGCCAAGAAAATCGTGATTGAAGAACTGGAAAAAGCTGGATTTCAGGTTGACGTAAATGATTCGTTTTATGATCTTGAGCAAAGAGAACGCTCACCATTCAATAAATTTAAAATTATGACTATGCCCACAGTCGAATCTTTCAAAAAGCAATACGATGTCGTCTTTGTGTTTGTCCATATGAAAGGCTATGCCCAAGAAAATAATGTACGGGTGAAATATTCAGCGCCACATTCTAATGAATTACCTTGGTGGATCAACGAAGTTCCTACGGTTTGTGTTTCCTTAAGCTATACAAATCATCTATATGATTTACCCATGATGAAAACATTCATAAATGCTTATGGACCAACCAGAGCATGCATTCGAGCCACAGTCGAGAAGATAACGGGTCAGTCGGAATTTAAGGGCAAATTTAATGAAACCGTGTGGTGCAACAGCTGGGACACCAGATATTGATACAGAAAGGACGTTGCAGAAATGTCTAAACAAGGAAAAACATTGCTTGAAGTAAAAAATATGTTTAAAAGCTTTGGGCCTACGATTGCCTTAAAAGATGTAAATCTGACTATAAAAAGAGGCCAAATCCATGGTCTGGTCGGCGAAAACGGAAGCGGTAAGAGTACCGTGACCAGTATTGCATCCGGATTGCAGGATTGCGATAGCGGGGAAATGATTTACCTGGGGAAAGCATGGCATCCGGAAAGCATGATCCATGCACGGGAGCAAGGCATGAGCATGATCCTTCAGGAAGCAAATACGATCAGTGATGTAACCGTAGCAGAGAATCTCTTTGCTGGAAAAGAAGCGGAATTCACTAAAATGGGTATGGTATCCAAAAAGAAAATGGTTCAAGCAGCCGATGAACTCCTGCAAAAATTTGGGGTCGAACACATCAAGGGCGGTGACAACATAAACAGATACAGTTTTGAAGACCGAAAACTGATTGAAATCTGCCGTGCAGTAACGGATGAAACACAGCTGTTAGTTGTTGATGAAACAACTACAGCCTTAAGCCATATCGGGAGAGCATTGATCTACAAGCTCATCAACAAAATGGCGGCTGAAGGAAAAGCGGTCATATTCATCAGTCACGACATGGATGAAATCATTGAAGTTTGCAATATCTTGACAGTATTAAGGGATGGAAACATAATAGGGACGCTGAAAAAAGAAGAAATGGATCCCAAAAAGATCCGTTACATGATGGTAGGACGTGAGATTGGAGAAGCTTACTACAGAGAAGATTACGATCCATCCCACTCCGGTGAAGTTGTATTGGAATTTAAGAATGCATCCTTTAATGAAATAAAAAACTTTAATCTGAAATTGCATAAGGGGCAAATCTTAGGCCTGGGCGGATTATCAGGTAGCGGCATGCGGGATGTAGGGAGAGCGGCTTTTGGATTGGAACGACTGAAAGAAGGCTCAATCGAATGTAAAGGAAACCCCATCGAGGGCATTATGTCCGCGATCGACAACAACATGGGCTACATCTCAAAAAATCGCGATCGGGAAGCACTGATTGGAGAAGGCTCAATTCGAGACAACATCATTATGCCAAGCATTCGAGGGCTGTCCGGAAAGATGATGTATTTATCAAAAAAAGCATCCACAAAAGTGGCCCAGCACCAAATTGATGCTTTCAGCATAAAATGCAACAACGAGAACCAATACGTGTCAACGTTATCTGGCGGCAACAAGCAAAAGGTTTCCTTCGCAAAATGGATGGCAAAAGACAGCGACATCTTCATCATGGATTGCCCGACTCGCGGAGTAGATATTGGCGTTAAACAATTTATGTATCAATTGATCAGCCAAATGAAAGCGGATAACAAGGCGATATTGATGATCAGTGAAGAATTGCCGGAACTGATCGGAATGTGCGATCAGATAATTATTATGAAAGACAATGAAGTCAGCGCCAACATTACACGGGACAAGGATCTGAAACAGACAGACATCATTGAATACATCATTTAATGGCGTCTTTTGGGAATTACGAAAGGAGATAATTATGGAAAAACCAGCAAATAAATCGAGTGGAGAAAATCATATCGAATCGGCGGATTTTCTTGGTCTGATGAAAAAAATCAAAAAATGGGATTGGCTAAGTATTGTTCCTTACTTAGGCTTAGTATTGATCCTAATCGTTTTTAGCTTTACTTCCAATGGGAACCTATTTGGAGCTTATAACGTCAGCATTGTGGTGCAACAAACGGTCGCTTTGGCTATTGTTTGTTTGGGAGGGGTATTTGTATACTCAATGGGAAATTTAGACATCTCGATTGGAGCCACAATCGGTCTCTGCACACTGATTCAAGCGATTGTTTTAAATGCCACAGGAAATCTTTTCCTAGCGTTTATGGCCGCCTTACTCTTAGCGCTGTCTTTTGGATTAATAAATGGGGCGGTGAGTTCTTGGTTAGGTCTCCCTTCTGTCATCACTAGTTTGTTCCTGATGTTTATCGGAACAGGCGTTCAAACGATTATAACTCTACAAACCAATACAATCAGAACCAGCTTTGATTTTTCATTCTGGAAAAACATGTATGTTCAAATCGGAGCATTGGCAATCATGTTCTCTGTCGTGTATTACTTATTTAATTACACGCGTCTAGGAAAATATACGAGTAGTATTGGTGCAAACTTGGAATTTGCCAAGCAAAGTGGTGTGAATGTATTCAGAAACAAAATATACGCATATCTCATCATGGGATCTTGCGTAGCGATAGCTAGCCTGTTCATTTTAGCACGGTCGGGAAGCTCTTCCCGTGTCACGGGTGCAGGATATCATATGGATGTTATGGTTGCATTGATCCTCGGCGGAATGCCTTTGTCAGGAGGAATGAAGAGTAAAGTTAGTGCTGCTCTGATCGGTTCATTTTCCTATATTCTTTTGACAAATGGGCTTACTCTATCAGGTGTTGCTGCAAGTAATGTTCCGCTGGTAAAGGCATTGATTTTTGCTGTCATCGTGATCATAACCAGCCGCAAGAAAGGAGTCGTGTTACCTAGATAAGCTGCCTCTATTCAATTTTTGGAATGTTTCATAAAAAATATATCAGGAGATGATCAGGATGAAAAAAATGATAAAACTACTTATAAGTGCAACAGTGTTATTAGGCTTGGCAGCATGTGGTGGAGCAGGTGAACAACAAGGGTCTGACTCGACTGCGGCAGGCAACAGTACAGCTGAGGAAGCGTCATTTGATTATGCGGATGTAAAGATTGGCGTACTCGGTCATATGCAGAGCGGAGAGACGCTTGATGCATTGACCGTGTATATGGACGCTCTGTCAGAGGAAGTAGGTTTCTCATATGAGTATGTCGTAGGAAGCAGCTACGATGAGCAGACTAACATAACAGCCGTGCAGAATTTGATTGCATCTGGAGTGGACGGGATTGTTTTGGCGATAGACAGCGGAACACCGGCAATTTTGCAGGAGTGTGAGGCTGCAGGTGTATTTCTATCTGCATTCATCACAGACATGGATAGCAGTTTTGATGAGTTAAAGTCAAGTGACTATTATTTGGGAAATGTGAATGATGGTCTGTACGATACTTCCTCAATTGGAGAAAAAGCTGCCGAGTTAGTAATCAAAGATGGTAATACGAACGTAGGCATCGTAACATTCCCATTACTATACTTCCCACAAAAAAATGCGGCAATCCAAGCGTTTACGAAAACAATTGCAAGCCATAATGACACTGCGACCGAACCTATTGAAATCTATGAGACTCAGGAGTTAAGTTTTAGTACATTGGAAGATACATATTTTAATAATTATCCTGAACTAGACTCTATTTTCAGTTTAGCGAGTGGTTTTGTGCATCCTACGATGGTAAGCGCGGATAAGACAGATGTTGATTTGTATACCACGGGATTTAAAAAGGATGATTTAGACGCATTTGAAAATGGAGAAATGAGAATGATGACGTTATCGAATGTCGAAGCTGTAGCTCTTCCTGTTGCTATGATCCTTAATGCTGTGGCAGAGAAAACATTTGCTGATCAACCTGAAGAAGCAGAGCGTATCGATACTTCATTGGTTTTTGTAACCAACGATGAAGAGTTAACAGCTCTGGAGGAAAAATGTTTCTACTTCACCGCAGATATAGACCAAGCTTTCATTTCCCCAGAAGATTTCACGCAATATCTTACTACAAATAATCCGGATGCAAGTTATGAGGAGTTCAAAGAAGTACTTATGAATATGTCCATGGAAGACTTGATGGCCAAATGAGAATAGTAAGACTATTAGTCACAAGGAAATGCTGGGGTGAAATTTATGAACAGTAAAACAATGGTCAGGAATATATTGATAACAATATGCTTGCCCATTCTGATGTTCGTGGTTATGTACACTATCACGAAATCGAATGGGATAGACTATTATGGGCAAGCGGCCATGTGGAAAGCTATTTTCAGGAATTTGGGGATGGCTGTCACGATGGGCTGCGGGTTAGCAATGCAATTGCGTCATGGTAGATTTGATTTTTCGGGTGGGGCTACTATGGTGTTGGCTGGAATTCTAGGCGTCTATTATACGCAACAGTTTAATGGTGGACCGATGATGCTGCTGACACTATGTGTTGTTTTTTCAGTAATGATCAGTATGATTACTGCCACAGTCTATGTCACCTCAAAATTGCCAATTATCATTTGTACCATCATGTTAGCGTTAGTTTATGAAGCATTGACTCTTGTTCTTGCAGGAGGCAATGGTGTAAATATTATGGCGAATGTGGGCTTGAATATTTTTGGGAGAGAACCCTACACAATATATATTATGGTGTTCGCCATGATTTTGTACCAAATTATTCTATCGCTTACGCCTTTTGGGTATAGAGCAAAACTATTGAGACATGGTCAGCATGTCTCGGTAAACATTGGAATCAACGAGAGAAAAAATGTTATTACAGCCTATGTTTTTTCTGGTATTTTATTTGGACTCGCGGCAACTATCTTTGTATCTCAAAATAAAGTAGAAACATTATCCAATTTATCCTCTACAGGGATTTTGTTCAGTTACATAGCTTCTGTCTACATAGGGATGTTCCTGGGGAAACTTACCCTGGAGATTGTTGGACTTACCATTGGAGCATTAACTATCCAGTTGATGAATTATGGTTTGGGTGCAATGGGTTATGATAGCGGTGGCTGGAATAACATATTCTTCGGAATATTTATGATGACATTCTGGATCATAACCAGTAAGGCTGGTCAGATTGAGATTTTTCTATCGAACCTATCCAAGAAGAAAGAAATTGGACAGAAGACTTAATTTTTTAGCATAATACCAATCATAGGCCTGAGCATTACTCATTTTGTAGTATGCAAAGGCCTATAAGTATGTATAAATGAAGCGTATTTGAGTTATAAATTAAAAAGGTTGGAGGTTTACCAATGCGGAACACTTATTCATTAAATGAGGGCTGGATATTTAAAAAAAGAGATTTCAGCTTAGAAAAAATAACACCCAAATCTACATCGGAAGAGCGGATAAATTTACCTCATACATGGAACAATGAGGTAAATAATAACAGAGAAGAGTGTTCCTATCAGAGAACAATCACTCTCTCAGAAAATCATAGAGACGATAATCTGTATTTAGAATTTTTAGGTGCAAATAGTGTATGCAAAGTCTATTTGAATGACCTGTTTGTAGGAGAACATCGCGGGGGGTATTCGGCCTTTCGATTTGATATTACGGAATTGTATGATTGGGATAAGGAAAATGTAGTGACTGTGTTTGTGGATAATAGTCAAACGAAGGATGTGTCCCCTCTTAATGGAGACTTTACAATATACGGGGGCCTGTACAGACCTGTAAATCTGGTTTGCGTGGGTAAAGATCATTTCTCTTTAGATTTTTGGGGAACAGATGGAATCATCATCAGGAGTGAAGTCAAAGAGGACAAATCAGGTGTCGTCAATTTAGAAGTACATACAATCTGCGCATCAGGTGCTGTAGTAAACATAAAGATACTGGATGAAGGAGATCGTATCATTTATTCGGAAACGATACCGTCAGACCAAAAAAATGTTGCCATTGAGCTGGCTGAACCCATTCTTTGGGACGGGCAAGAAAGTCCATATTTATATACCTTAGAAGCAACCTTGCAGAAGAATGGAACGGCTGTCGATCAAATCAAGAAAACATTCGGCTTCAGAAGGTGCAGCTTAACCCCTGACCGAGGCTTCTTTTTGAATGATAACCACTTGCGGATAAATGGCGTTGCCAAACATCAAGATTTTGAAGATGTTGGGAATGCCGTTAAGAAAGAACACATCGAAAAAGATTTTGAGATCATAAGGGAGATTGGCGGAAATGCAATCCGGCTTTCTCATTATCAGCATAGTCAATTCGTTTATGATTTGTGCGATAAAGAAGGATATGTTGTTTGGGCTGAGATACCGATGATGTCTCTGCCTGAAAGGGAAGGCGTATTGGAGAATGCGGCCGACCAATTAACCGAGCTGATCCTACAAAACTGTCACCATCCTTCGATTTGTTTTTGGGGCATTCAAAATGAAATTGCCATGGACGGAGAATCCATTGCGATGTACCAAGCAGTAAATACTTTGAATGACCGTGTGCGGGAATTACTGCCCACTTCCTTAACGGCCAGTGCAAACATGAATGAAGTCAAAAACAACAGTCCATTAAACTTTATTACTGACATGGTGGGGTATAATTTATATTTTGGTTGGTATTATGACAGCATGCAAGACTTGAATGATTGGATTGAAAATTTCCACACAGAAAATCCGCAAATTTCGTTGGGTATTTCTGAATACGGGGCCGATTCTAATCTGGCTTTCCACTCTGATACTCCAAAAGTGAAGGACTACAGTGAAGAGTTTCAAGCAGTCTATCATGAACAAACCTATCCCATCATCAAGGCAAAGCCCTATATGTGGGGAAGTTTCGTTTGGAACCTGTTTGATTTTGGAAGTAGCGTCAGAAACGAAGGCGGCACGAAAGGGAAGAACTGTAAGGGGTTAGTCAGCTTTGATCGTAATACTAAGAAAGATGCCTTTTACTATTATAAAGCCAACTGGTCTCAGGAACCCTTTATTCATATTTGCGAAAAACGTTTTGTTAATAGAGCCAAAGATAGGATTGACATCAAGATATATTCGAATCTGAAACAAGTTTCTTTAATAATCAATGGAATAGCTATTGGAACCGTTGCGGGTGAGACCGTATTTTCATTTGAAAATGTACTTTTACAGCCAGGAGAGAACAAGGTTAGGGCATATTCCGACAGTTACGAAGACAGTGCAATCTTCAGGAAGGTTGACGCTCCAGATCAGTCTTACATTTTTGTAGATCCGAATCCTGAGATAAATGTCAAAAACTGGTTTACACAAGAACGCGGCGAAGTTGACCTTTTCCCGAGCAATGCTTATTCGGTCTTGGACACATTAGGTATTTTAATGGAAAATGAGGAAGCATGGAATGTCGTCAAAGAATCAGCACCAGACATTGCAGAACGATCTGTGCCTGGCGCGCCTGTTACATTGCTATGGGTTGCAAACAAGATGAAAAATTATTTCTCTGAAGAAGCGGTTAAAGAGATCAATAATAAATTGATAAAAATTACTAAAAGCTGACAGCGACCGTTTGCTTAAGGGATCTTTCAGGATAAAAAGGTAAGATAAAAGGCAGGAACTCACCTGGTTGCGGGGAGTTCCTGCCTTTTGCTTGTCCTTGCGATATTTTCAGACAAGACTCAGGAATATTTCTTCATCGAAACTAGTTGGATCAGGACAATCGCCAAGCTGGTCAGGAGGGCGACGAAGACGATGCTGTGGATGCCGCTGAGGTTGATGACGACGGCAGCCAGGCTAGCGCCGAACGCACCGCCCAATTGGATCAAGGAACCATTGATGCTGAGCATGAAGCTGGATTTGTTATCGGTCACTTGGGCGATGCCGGTGTTGAGCTGCAGACCGGTGAACCAGGCGCTCATCAGCCACACGATGATGAAGAGCACACTTAACCATTTCGATGGTTGGAAAACAAGGATCAGCAGCATTGCTGCCGTTTGGAGCACCGCCCCGAGCATCATTGATTTGGCGTATCCGATGGCATCCGATACGTGGCCACCGATCAGATTGCCCGTAAAACTGGCGAGGCCAAGCGCAACCAGTACCAGGCTCATCAGCGGTTCGATGGAAGGGAAAAGCAGCAACAAGTACGGGGTCGCATAGGTGTAGAATGCGTTGTACCCCATGAACATGATCAACGTATAGGCAAGCAGCAGCGACGTTTTCCCATCCTTAAAGAACTGCAGCTCTTTTTTCAGATCTAGCTTGGTGGCCTCGTGATCTGCTTTCGGCAAATACTTCAGAAAATAAGCAAGCGACAACAGCATCATGCCGTTCAGTATCCAAAAAATGCTGCGCCAGTCCAGAACGGCGGACAAGACCCGCGTCAGCGGAATGCCGATGACAAGCGCCAAGGAACTCCCCATGATATAGAAAGCCAAGGAACGTCCTTGCCTATCTTTGGGGGAAAGCGCCAAGACCGTCGAAATGGCCAACACGCCATAGCTATTGGCGGAAATCCCCATCAGGAACCGGACGATGAGCAGCTGCAAAAAGTTTTGGGCATAGATGAGCGCGAATGTCATCAAAATCGTTATCAACAGCATCAACTTCAGCATCTTGCTTCGTTCTATCTTCCTGAACAAAATCAAGGTTATGGGCACCCCGAATGCAGCCCCATAGGAATACATCGTGTTCAACAGACCGGACTCGGCCACCGTAATGCCCAACGAAAGGGCGACCTTGTCCAAAATGCCGCTGAACACAAAAGCGGTCATGGCAAGCACAAAGCTCATCACGCTGAAGACCAGCAAAGTAAGATTTATTTTTTTCATATCATTCTCCTTTATAAGAGTGATTTTTTACGTTGATTAAAGGGGTATCTGAATTTTTCGGATGCGCATTTATTATCTACACTCTTTTCGTTAGCGGTTACATGATTAGGCATGTACGATTTTGTAATGCCAACTTTCTTCACACAGAATCCGAACCTCAATGTATTATACATGTTAACCTTAACTTTAAGTCAAGCCTTAATAAAATCAATGGGAAAACAGATAAGAACATTACATATTACTTTGATGAAGGCCAGTAGGGATGTAAAAGATGAGTTCCAAGTAACCAAAGTATTGCTGAACACAGGGCCTTATGCATATACGAGAGAATCAGATGGGGTTGATGTGATTCCGATTGAGATGTTGGGCGTTTGAATATTCCGGCAGAAAAACATGCATTGCTTATAGTGAAACAGAAATCAAAAAAGACACGGACGCGTGTCTTTTTTGATTCCTATTTTTGCAATTGTAATGCTTATACATCTTTGTGCTTAGCGTCCCATCTGGCGCATCCGCTTACGCTTGCTTATCGTAGTTCATGCGTGCCAGTAAAAACAGACGGTGCATCCATTTCGGCAGATTGAAGAAGCGTTTGCCTTTGTCGAGTTGGGAGATTTGCTCCAATTCAGCTGCTGTCAGTTCAAAATCAAAAATATCCAGATTACTGTCTATGTGAGCTGGATTTTTCGAACCTGGAATGACAATATTTCCTGTTTGAACATGCCAATGCAAGATGATCTGTACAACGGATTTATTGTATTTACTTGCCAATTCTGTAAAGCTTGGTTCGGCAAGCAAGTGTTTGTCAGCTGAACCAAGTGGATACCAAGCTTCAAGCGCAATATTATCCTTAGCAAGTTGTGCTTTTAAATCTTTTTGTTGGAAATAAGGGTGGCATTCCACCTGCACAACAGCAGGTTTGATGGTTCCTTCAGCCAGCACCTTATCCAATTCAGGTCCGGTAAAGTTAGAAAGACCAATAGCCTTAATCTTTCCAGTTTTTACAGCCTCTTCCATAGCTTTCCAAGCGCCTAGATAATCGCCTACTGGTTGATGTAAAAGCATGAGATCAAGGTAATCGACACCTAAACGGTTCAGGGTATCCTCAATTGCTTGCTCGGCTTTTTCATATTTATATTCTGTCGGCCAGATTTTGGAGGTCAGGAAAATTTCACTTCGATTGATGCCTGATTTTTTGATAGCACGACCAACAGCTTTTTCATTCATGTAAATATTTGCCGTATCAATCAATTGATACCCGTTTCTCAAGGCATGTTCCACGGAATATTCTGCATCTGTTGGACTGATCCGATACGTTCCGATCCCAAGGCTTGGAATAATCTCATTATTATTTAAAGTTGTATATCTCATTGTTTCCTCCTTATTTAGTAAAAGCGCCGCTATTTTTCAAAAAAAACGGAAGCATATTGTAAATGTATTCTTGAAAGTAAAAATTGGTCTTTTGCGCATCTCCTCCACATAGTTTAACACTTTCGCAGTAACGAACAGCATCGTAAGCCTATCCGAGTTCCTCACATTTTGTAGGTATCGAAATCAGTTGCTATCCGGGTGAAGGTCTCGGCGGCTAATTTCCAGCCTCCAGCAGTCTTTGTGAAGACTTCCGAGAGGATAAAAGGATTTTGTACTTCATTTCCCCCGATTACTGCCGTTAAGATCAGTTTTTTGAAAATAATGGCGGTGCTGCCGTAGTCCTCAACGTATTCCTCTGCAATATCAACCGCTTTGAAAATAAAGATTTTGTCATTAAATACTTCGAGTTCCCCTGCCTTATCAAAAGTGATGCCCATATGAACAAAGCGTGCGTTGTCAGCAATGAATCCTGCAACTGCGGTCATATCATTTGCTAGCTTTGCATCCCAAATTTGTGCGGAAATGCGTTGAACATCGTATGTTGTCAAAATCATTCTCCCCTATCATTAATAAGTTTAATCAGAAATCAAGAGTAGCATTCATTCTTGATCGTGATGATAAACCTATTCTAAACCGTGGAGTCAGGACCATAGCAAGTATTTTAATTGTTATTATATTTCTTACCCTGAGAGTGGTTATACATTCAACCCGCTCTCCGTCTTTATAAGTAGAGACTCAGATAGCGATTCACCTTTACGGTGTCATCGGTAAGGTCTAAGCACATAAATGGGAAGTAGGGTGAATGATGAATAAGACGGAAAATGAAATATATGGGAAGGGATCGATTCCAGAAGCACAAGAAACAATTGGTTGAAAGAGGGTATCTGACGATCAGAAAAGATGCGTCGGTAAACGGCAGATACAGCACGAATGTATATGTGATCCAGGAACGGGTTGTCAAGGGATAACTCAGAACGGAAAATCAAACATAAGAAGGACTGACCTAAACCGAAAATGGTTTAAGGCAGTCCTTTTTGCGTAGCGATTGGAGTCTAATGACAAGGTTTTTGCATAACCAGAGAAATAATTATGGAGTTATCGGATAACTCCATAATTAAAATACAAAATCATCATAGAACAGAAGAAATTCTACATCCAGAATACCGAAACCGGCTTCGGTATGGCTCTCGTCCTGCGTGTCGTGAATCTGTTGAAAGGCGCTATCACTGTTGGAAGCACGTTGGGGAAGGGACGAAAATGATGGCGGAGCTGCTGAGGGGATAGAAGCCTTCGAAGAGGATTAGTATATTTGGGTAACTAACCAAGAGAGTTTTCAGTCAATCCCGCTACTATAATAGTTATTTGAGTGAAAACCTAGGGGCGTTATTTAATCCCAATTGCCTCTTAAAGCTGGTAAATAAGGCTTATCACGATGAGCGTCTACTATTGTATCCAGAATTTAGATCCAGGAAAAGTTTAGTGAATAAAAAATCAAACTAATGTTTGACAGCGCTTTCTTTATCAGTATAATAGGTGTTAGGTAATATATCATATATCCAGAGATATATGATATATTGCCAATAAAATCTTGGGGGATTAAATAATGAATGAAGAAATGGAACTATCGGAACACAGCCCTGAACAGTTGGTGGCGCTGATCCAACAAGGGCACCCTATGTACTTTGAAGAACTCTTCTATAGGTTTTTACCACTAGTTAAAAAGTTCAACAAAGCTTATTACCTACGTTCTTTGGAACAAGAGGATTTTTGGCAAGAGGCCCGCATGGTGCTGCATAAGGCAATTCAGTCTTATGTTCCCGAGAAAGGCTTGCAGTTTGCGAGTTTCTACAAATTAACCCTGAAGCACCACATTTTTAGCTTGATCAGGAAAGAAAGCGCCGTTAAGCGAAAGATTGATAAAGGCGCTGTGTCGTTGGATGCAATCCTGGAAAATCAATACAGCAACCATACGGAATATTCCTTTGAGGGTGTCGTTTCCATGCACTTCTCTCCTGAAGAAATCGTTATGGTGAAAGAAAGTGCCTCGGGTTACTTTGAGATTTTGTCTGATTTCGAACAAGCTGTGTTCATTCATTTCATCAACGGTTCCTCTTTCCAAACAATTGCTGAAGAGTTGAATTGCGAAGTGACTTCTATTAAGAACGCCTATGATCGTTGCCACCGAAAAATGAAACGTTTGTTAGATTGATATCCGAATAATGCCTCGCCGGAAAAACTTTCCGGCGGGGTATTTTTTCTTTTCCCGAAATACATGTCCGAAGTTCATTTCTTTGGCTCAATTGTGCTACACTTTAGGTACGAATTTTAATAAGCAAGGACAAACTTATGAATAAAAATAAACGGTTGATCTATATTTCATTATTGGCTGCGCAGGGGGTGGTCATCACGATGCTGGAGCGGGCGATTCCGTTTCCGTTCGCGTTTGCGCCGGGTGCGAAGCTGGGTTTGGCGAACATCATTACGTTGTTGGCAATCTTTACGCTACCGTATAAGGACAGTCTGAAGGTCGTGTGGATGCGGCTGTTAATCTCGACATTGTTGGGCGGGACGTTATCGACCTTCCTGTACAGTTTTGCGGGGGCTTTTTTGAGTTATGGCGGGATGCTTTTGGTCCGACTTTTGGGTCCGAAGCGGGTCAGCATGATCGGCATCAGTGCTGCCGGCGGGATTTTGCATAATGTCGGCCAGTTGGCGATGGCGAGCCTGATTGCGCAATCCTTCAGCGTGATGCTCTACTTGCCGATTCTTTCCATTACCGGCATCTTCTCGGGAATCGCGGTCGGTGTGGCAGCGAATTACTTGTTGGAGCACGTTTCGACGATTCGTCAGTTCCAATTGGAGGAGTCCGCTAAAAGTAAATTGACGAAAGCGTGGTATGAGGCTTCATTGGTCTACCGGGATAAGAAAGGCTAGTGGTTTATTGCGGTAACCTCTCCAATGCGAAAGGTTTTAAGCCGACCCGTGAGGAAGAAAACAAGGTGAAAAATATGAAAAAATGCTCATACAGAAACTTTTCCTGCTACTTCCACTTTTTGCATGGACAATTATTCACAAATACACTATACTTATAAATGTGGTTATTTTAAATAAGTGAATGAGCGCTGCGAGGCGCTGGACATAGAAAAAGGAGACTGCCAAATGAGCAAAAAGAATATTGTGGTTGTGGGAGCAGGTTTCGCCGGTGTGGCTGCCGCTAAGAAATTATCCCGACATTTCAAGAAAAATCCGGATGTCTTGATCACCTTGATCGACAAACATTCCTACCAGACATATATGACCGAATTGCATGAGGTGGCAGCGGGACGTGTGCAGCCCGACGCTATCCAATACGATCTGCAACGTCTGTTCAGCCGTAACAGAAACGTAGATATCATTACGGATGAAGTGACCCATGTGGACCGTGAAGCGAAAGTGGTCACGACAAGCAGCCACAGCTTCAACTATGACTACCTGATCCTGGCAATGGGTGGCGAGCCGAATACGTTCAACGTACCGGGCGTCGATGAGAATGGTTTCACGATGTGGTCATGGGAAGATGCTAACAAAATTCGCCGTCATATCCAGGATACAGTCGAAGCAGCCTCAAATGAACACAATGATGAAAAACGCAAAGCAATGTTGACTGCTGTAGTCAGTGGAGCAGGTTTTACCGGTGTGGAACTTGTCGGCGACTTGATGGAATGGAAAGACCAACTGGCTAGGGCCAACAAATTGGATCCCGCTGAATTCAGCCTTTATCTGGTTGAAGCTGCGCCCCAGATTCTGGGTGTCGTTACCGAAAAGGAACAACAAAAAGCTGAGAAATACATGCGCAAGCAAGGTATCCAGATCATCAAAGGCAATGGCGTCGCGAACGTTCAAAAGGATAGCGTTGAGTTGTCAGATGGAACGGTCATACCGACACATACACTGATTTGGACGGCAGGGGTAAAAGCCAACACGGATGCAGCAGCTTACGGCATCGAGCAAGCAAGAGCGGGCCGTTTGGTAGCCAATAAATACATGGAAGCGAAAGATTCCGAAGGCGTCTATCTGGCAGGGGACTTGGTCTACTACGAAGAGCCTGACAAAAACAACGCGCCAGTACCGCAGATTGTGCAATCCGCAGAACAAACGGGACACACAGCGGCCGCCAACATCATCGCTTCTATCGAAGGCACAGAGAAGACGGAACACAAAGGCACGTATCAAGGATTCATGATTTCGATCGGTTCCCGTTATGGCGTTGCCTACTTGATGGACAAAATCCATTTGAGCGGCTTCATAGCAATGTTGGTGAAACACATGGTGAACTTGTTCTACTTCATGACGATTGGTTCAGGTTATTATTTCGTGCAATACATTTATCATGAATTCTTCCATATCAAAGAAAAACGCAACATCTTCCGTGGTCACTTGTCCCGTTTGGGTAATGTGCTTTGGGCACTGCCATTGCGTGTCTTCTACGGCAGTATGTGGACATGGGAAGCACTCAAGAAGATTTTCGGGCTGTACGGTACGACTTCTTGGTTCGGCGATGAAGTTGTCCTGCCTTTTGCATGGCTGAAGGAAGCGACAACCGGCGCATCCGAAGCGGTAACCGACACGGCTGCTGCTGTCAGCCATCCGGTATTCGGTTTGAGCTATGCGTATGGTGAAGAACCGATGATGATCTTCAAAGAAGCGCCTGAGTGGTTCAACAGCATCATGCAAGTCATGATCCCGAATCCGGAAATGGCTTTGTTCTTCCAGAAATTCATGACGATCGTCGAGTTGCTGATCGGTTTGGCGATCATCGCGGGCTTGTTCACTTTCCTGGCGAATGCCGCAACGATCGCTTTGGTGATCTCGTTCTCCTTATCCGGTATGTTCTACTGGGTGAATATGTGGTTCATTCCGGTGGCCATCTCCTTGATGAACGGTTCAGGCAGAGCCTTCGGGTTGGACTACTATGTGATTCCGTGGATCCAGAAGAAACTTGACAACTGGTGGTATGGTAAGACAAAATCAATCTATAGACCGGGTGTCGGTCAATAATAACGATCTAACAGGGTTAAGGTGGGGAGACTTGCCTTAGCCCTTTTCTTTTCAGAAGAGAGGGACGGGAAATGAGAAAATACCTGAAAATGATCCGTAGGGGCGACCTGCTCATCATCCTTTTTTTGATGGCGGCTTCCTTCCTGCCGTTGGGGGTCTTCTCCTATCATCAAGCCAATGCGGATAGCGCGGATAATATCGCAGTCATCAGCGTGGACGGCAAAGTGGTGAAGGAATTTGTCCTGAAAGAGGACGGCAAAACGGAGACCTATGTCTATCAGGACGACCATGGGCATGAGAATGTGATCGTGCGGGAAGGATCCCAAATCAGGATTACTTCTGCCGATTGCGACGACCAATTGTGTGTGCGCATGGGCGCGAAGGATGGCATCGGGGAGACAATCATGTGTCTGCCGAACCGTGTGCTTATTGAGGTGCGGGGTGCCCAAGGGACGACCGCGGACGATGAAGAGGCCCTCGACATTATCTCCTGAAAAATACTTTAAGGGCAGAACAAAAGGAGTTTCAGTATGAAAATTCATTCGATGTGGGACCAGTATCCGCTGTTGCAGGAGGAATTGGTCGCCACCAATGAGCTGTTGGAAAAAAACATAACGCTCAAGAACCAGGCGGTCAGGGAAGCGATCCTCGCCCGGCTGCTTTCAGGCGGAAAAATGCTGCGTCCGGCCTATTGCCTGCTGTTTTCCTACTATTCCCCGCAACGGGATGCGGAACGGGCGCAGGCGATCGCTGCGGCGGTGGAGTTGTTGCATACGGCGACGTTGATGCACGATGACGTCATCGATGAAGCCGGTACCCGCCGAGGCCAGGAGACGATGAACAGAGCATTCGGCAATCAGGTTGCCGTCTATTCGGGGGATTACCTCTTCACGGTCTGCTTCCGCTTGCTGTCTGCTTATGCAGGCGATGCGGCGGTGCTGAAAATAGACACGAATGGGATGGAGAGCATCCTGATTGGCGAGCTGAACCAGATGGATATGCGCTACAATCCGAACATGCGCATGCGCGATTATTTGCGGCAGATCCAAGGAAAGACGGCCCAGCTGTTTGCGTTGAGCTGCTATGCCGGTGCCTACGGATCGGATGAGGACGAGAAGTTGGCGCAACTGGCCTATCGGATCGGCCACGACATCGGCATGGCCTTCCAGGTCATGGATGATGTGTTGGACTACACTCAGGACGAAAAGACTTTGGGCAAGCCAGCTCTGAGCGATTTCCGCAACGGTATCTACACGGCACCTGTATTGTACGCGATGCAGGCCGACCGTAAAGCGTTCGCTGCCTATATCGCCAAGGGGGCGGATGTGACTGCTACGGAGCTCGCGGAGATCCATGGTTTGGTGGAACGCTATGGCGGCAATCTCGCTGCACAGGCCTTGGCAAAGAAGTACACGACGAAAGCGCTGAAACTGATCAAAAAGTTGCCGGATCATCCCGTAAAGGAAACGCTAACGAAATTAACTGAGCAATTACTTTATCGCAATATGTAGCGAAGCTACCCATCTGCGTTATACGAAGGGGTAGCTTTTCATTTCAATATAAAACATTAGAAAATAATGGTTTTTTTGTTAAATATATAGATTTTATTTGGCTAAAGATGTAACAAATGGTATGATAAGTAAGTGGAAAGATATAGGGAGCTTGTGATTGGTATCACATATCTGACCGCTATCATAAAAAAGAACAGGGTGGGATAGATTATGGAATTTAAGAAAACGTTATCTACGGCAACTCTTTTGCTGGCATCAACTTTCGTATTAGCGGCTTGCGGCGGTGCCGACACAGAAACTGAAACGGAATCATCAGCAGCGGCTTCATCTGAAGTTGTAGTTGAGTCTTCTTCTGAAGCTTCTTCAACAGCAGCTGAATTGCAAGACGGCACTTACACATTGGTTGAAAAGAACTTCGACACACGTGGCTGGAAAACTGAATTCTCGATTACTGTCGTGGACGGAAAAATCACAGCCTCAACATATGAGAACGTGAATGAAGCCGGCGAAAAGAAATCTGAAGATGCAGAATACCAAGCTAACATGACAGGTAAAGTTGGCCTGGGTCCTGCTGAGTACTTCCCAGCGTTGAACAACCAGTTGGTTGAAAAACAAGATCCTGAAGCGGTGGAAGTCGTAACAGGCGCTACGAATTCTTCCGAAACATTCAAGAAATATGCACAACAGTTAGTTGATGCAGCGACAGTCGGCGAAACAGACCCAATCGAAGTCGACAACGTAGTCGAAGAATAAACCAAGTTTCCGCTTTTATGGTGTATTCAGGAATAAAAAAGATTATCATAGACAGGTAGGGACAGCGTTCTTGTTCCTGCCTGTTTTTTTTAAATGTAGATATGGGGTGAATGGATGAAAAAATATATGAATAAAGTCGGGCTTTCGGGTGTAATGCTGCTGGCGCTCATTTTCGGGGGCTGCGGCAATGGCGACACGCCAGAAGAAACGACTGTACGGAAAGAACCGTATGAGAAAACGGAATTCCTGATGGGGACCTACGTGACGGTGCGTGTCTATGACGAAGGCAAAGAGGCCGTTTTGGAAAAAGCGTTCGACCGCGTGGAGGAACTGGCCGACAAGATCACTGTAAATGAACCCGGGTCGGAAATCGATGCAGTCAATACCGCGGCAGGGGCGGCGGTGGAGCTGTCTGAAGATGTCTATCCGTTGGTGAAGAGCGCTTGGGCTTACAGCGAGGCGTCCGATGGGGATTTTGACTTGTCGATCGGACCGATTACGGAACTGTGGCATATCGGCTTCGATGATGCCAGAAAGCCGGAACAGAGCGAAATCGATGCGGCATTGACTTTGGTCGATTACGAGCGCGTCGTGCTGGACGACAAGGAACAGACTGTCCAGTTGGCTGATGCGGGTATGCGGTTGGACTTGGGCGCCATCGCCAAAGGCTACATTACCGACGAAGTGAAGGAGCTGCTGGTGGAGGAAGGCGTGACGACCGCCATCATCGACCTCGGCGGTAACGTTTATGTGCTTGGGGGATCGCCGTTGCGTGAAGGGGAGTCCTGGAACGTAGGCATCCAGGATCCGTTGGCTGCGCGTGGGGAAACGATCGGCAAGACGAAGCAAAAAGACCGTTCAATCGTGACTTCGGGCATCTACGAGCGTTACATTGAAGTGGATGGCGTCAGCTACCACCATCTGATGGATCCGGAAACGGGCTATCCGTTCGATAACGACATTGCCGGCGTTTCGATACTGTCCGATAAATCGATCGATGGGGATGCCTTATCGACGCTCGTCTTCGGTCTCGGGATGGAAGCGGGTCTGGTCTATGTCAACGAACGGGACGATATCGAAGCTGTTTTTGTCACAAAGGACAAGAAAGTCTACGTTTCGGACGGTTTGGCGGATAATTTTGAACTGACGAATGACGATTATATTTGGGAAAATGAGTAGGAGTGAATGAGATGAATGTACCTGTATTTTTGGAATTTGTGGAAATCAAAACCAAGTTGGCCAGCCTGTTTCCGTTTGTGCTCGGAACCTTGTTTACGCTCTACCATTTCGGCAGCATTAATGCGCTGAACACTATTTTATTCTTCATAGCAATGGTCGTATTTGATATGGCGACGACAGCCATCAACAACACGATGGACTATGTGAAGGCGAAGAATCTGGTTTACCGCGACGAGGAGAACATCCTCGGGAAAGCTGGAATTTCCGTCAAACAAGCAGCAAAAATCATCGTTTCGATGATTGCCTTCGCGGCGTTGCTCGGCTTGATTCTGACCGCGCGGACCAATCTATTGCTGTTGGTGATCGGAGCGCTCTGTTTCGCGATCGGGATCCTGTATACATTCGGTCCGTTTCCGATTTCCCGGATGCCTCTAGGTGAAGTGGCCTCGGGGCTGACGATGGGCTTTGGCATCTTCTTCATCGCCGTTTTCGTAAACGTGCCGGCCGGAACGCTGGCGACTCTCTTGTTGCAATGGCCGAATTTTACGTTGGCTGGAAGCGTCGCGAATCTGCTGATCATCTTGCTGCAGTCGGCTCCGCTTGTGTTCAGCATCGCCAACATCATGTTGGCGAACAATATCTGCGACTATGAAACGGACATTTCCAATCACCGCTATACGTTGACTTTCTACATCGGGAAGCCGGTTGCAGTGCGCCTTTACGCCTGGTTGTATTATGGGGCTTTCGCTGCAACGACCATTTCGGTGTTGTTCGGGATCTATCCGGTTTGGATGCTTTTCATCTGGGCGATCTTCCCGATCATACAGCGCAACATCCACCGCTTCAAAGCCAAACAGGATAAAGCAACGACCTTCAACCTGGCAATCAAAAACTTGATCCTTTATCACGGGTTGGAGATCATCCTGCTGATTGTGTCACTTATCCTGAAATGATCACAATCAGGTCCGGGTCTCCGGCAGACGAGCTTTTCCTGAAGGAAATGACCTATCAAGCGATCTATTCGCCGAAAGGTGGGGGCTTTTTGCCGCGGAAAGTATTGGAAGATCGGGCAATCCGGCGCTACTATGCGGACTTCGGTAAGGAAGGCGATTTAGCATTCATAGCGCTGTCCGAGGGTGAAGCGGTCGGGGCGGTGTGGATCCGTTTTGCAACGACTGAGCAAAAAGGCTATGGCTTCGTCCGCGCAGACGTGCCGGAGCTCATGCTTGCGGTGTTGCCGGCTTTCCGCGGAGGTGGCATCGGGAAGGCGCTGCTGGAGCGGATGTTGACACATCTGCGGGCAACGGATTTGGAGGCTGTCTCCTTGAGTGTGGCCCGCTCCAATCCAGCGGGCAGCCTCTATGGGCGCTACGGATTCCGAATAGTGAAAACGCAACAAAAATCTTGCACAATGTTGCTGAATTTAACATGACTATACAATGAAACGTTTTCATAATGGCGTTTTCAAAAAAGCTTTTAAATATGTGTCCGAAATGTTACTTCTTACTTTTAATGAAAAGCCAGTTGCGTTATAATGGCTATGGATTCGGAGCGTCTTATCTTTCGGAATCTTCATTTATTGAGCAAGAAAGCGCTATATTCATCTCCTGCATTTTCCATCCGCTTAAATAAAGAGAACGAGGTCAGTTGCGATCGGAGCGGGTCAGCATGTTCCGCAGCGTAACTTTCCTTGTCCGTATTTGGAGGATTAAAAATGAAGGACAAACTTTTTGGTGTGTTACAGCGTGTTGGCCGTTCGTTCATGCTGCCAATCGCCATTTTACCAGTAGCCGGACTCTTTTTGGGTATCGGTGGGTCATTTACTAATGCTACGACACTAGAAACATATGGTTTAACGGAACTGATGGGTCAAGGGACATTCATTTATGATGTACTGAACGTAATGAACCAAGCTGGATCGGTTGTGTTTGGTAACTTGCCGTTGATCTTCGCTGTCGGCTGTGCCATTGGTATGGCGAAAGCTGAAAAAGCGACTGCATCTTTGGCGGCTGTCATCGCCTTCCTGATCATGCATTCATCCATCGGCGCTATGATCGTAGCGCGTGGCGGAGCAGATCAGTTCATCGAAGGATCAATCTCAAACGTATTGGGTATCGAGTCATTGCAAATGGGTGTTTTTGGAGGTATGATCGTCGGTTTGGGTGTTGCTGCACTTCATAATCGCTTTTATAAAATTCAATTACCAGCTGCTCTTTCATTCTTTGAAGGCACTCGTTTTGTTCCGATCATTTCATCGATCGTCTACTTGTTCGTAGGTATCCTGATGGTTTACATCTGGCCGCCAGTGCAAGAAGGCATCAATGCGATCGGTGCTTTGGTACAAGGTTCCGGTTATGCAGGAACATGGCTCTATGGTTTCATGGAGCGTGCGTTGATTCCTTTCGGTCTTCACCACGTATTCTATTTGCCTTTCTGGCAAACAGCAGTGGGCGGAACGATGGAAGTCGGCGGAAAAATGGTCGAAGGTGCACAAAACATCTTCTTCGCGCAATTAGCTGATCCTGACACAACTGTCTTCAGTGTTGCCGCTACACGTTTCATGTCAGGTAAATTCCCGTTGATGATCTTCGGATTGCCTGGTGCTGCTTTAGCGATGTACCGCACAGCTAAACCAGAAAAAAGAAAAGAAGCCGGCGGACTTTTGTTGTCTGCTGCCTTGACTTCCATGCTTACAGGTATCACTGAACCGCTGGAATTCACATTCTTATTTGTTGCTACACCGTTATATATCATCCATGCTGCTTTGGCCGGTGTTGCTTATATGCTGATGCATATGTTCAGCGTAGGTGTCGGCATGACTTTCTCAGGTGGATTCATCGATATGTTCTTGTACGGTATCCTGCAAGGGAATGCCAAAACGAACTGGATCTGGATCGTCATCATCGGTCTTGTTTACTTCGTAGTCTACTACTTCCTGTTCTCGTTCTTGATCAAGAAGTTCAACTACAAGACTCCGGGTCGTGAAGATGATTCGACTGAAGTGAAGCTGTATACACGTGCTGACATGAATGCGAAAGCGCAAGAAGGCGCTACAGATGTTGCGTCAATCGTGAAAAATGAAACGGATGAAATGTCTGCTTCCATCATTTATGGTCTGGGTGGCGCAGCGAACATCGTCGACGTCGACAGCTGTGCGACACGTCTGCGTACAACTGTAGCAAACGGAGATTTGGTTGATGCAGAATTATTGAAGGGCACGGGAGCTTCCGGCGTCATCCATAAAGGAAACGGCGTTCAAGTTGTTTACGGACCGAAAGTTTCTAACATCAAATCAAACCTGGAAGAATTCATTGAAAGCGGCAGTGCCGCAAAACTGCCTTCCAAAGAAGAATACTATGGTCTGAAGGCTGTTGAAAAAACAGAAGAAAAAGCAACAGTAACACCAGAAGCACCTGCTGCTGAAGAAAAAGCGACAGTTGCCACTACTTTGCGTTCGCCTATCGCTGGTATCGCCATTCCATTGACGCAAGTGGATGATGCTGCCTTCGCTAGTGAAGCATTGGGTAAAGGGATCGCAATCGAACCTGCAGTCGGTGAAGTTGTTTCGCCGATTAACGGTAAAGTCGTCATGGTTTTCGATACGAAGCATGCTATCGGTCTTGAATCGGACGAAGGTGTTGAAATTTTGATCCATATCGGATTGGATACAGTCAATCTGAAAGGTGAAGGTTTCACCACTTATGTTAAGGCTGGAGATTTTGTTGAAGTGGGAGACAAATTGGTTGATTTCGATATCGACTTCATCAAAGCTTCCGGTTACAAGACAACTACTCCTATGGTAATCACAAACACTTTCAATTACAAAAATATTGAAGTTGTTGCAGAAGGTACTGTAGATCTTGGCGATGCAATCGTTACAGTTCAATAAGAAGTAAGATTCAACGCGGATAAGGTAATGCAGAAATGAATAGCGCAACAAAAAGGTTTCCGGTCTCAGAACCGGAGGCCTTTTTGTGTTTTTGGGCGTATCCGCAAAAATAAAAAGGTTGACTATTTGGGGCAGGCGCTCTAATATTAGCTTGTATTGTGTACACAAATAGAGAGAAAATAGGTGAGCGACATGGCTATAAGAAAAGCCGCATTAGCCTGTACCGTATGTGGATCAAGGAACTACACCATCACACCTACTGAAAAAGGTCGTACAGAACGTTTGGAAGTCAAGAAATTTTGCCGGTACTGCGGAAAGCATACCTTGCACAAAGAAACGAAATAAAGACGAAACTGGCAACATATAGTAGGAGGATAAGCATGAAATTTCTGAAGAGCGTAGCGGATGAAATGAAGCAAGTGACTTGGCCGACTGGTAAGGAATTAGCAAAATATACAAATACGGTAGTCGTTACAACCATTCTATTCGGAATATTTTTTGCCGCAGTAGATTTTGGGATCACAGAGGCAATGGATTTAATCTTAAATTAAAAGAAGATTTGTAGCCATACGGTCTTCGTGATGCTATAATGTTAACGCCGTACAGAAGGAACCTTTCAAAGACAGGAAGGTTTTTTTGTTTACAAAAAACGAAGTCAAATAAAAATCCACCAAGAAAGAAGATGCAGAAATGGAAACGATCGAAAACGAAAAACAATGGTATGTATTGCACACTTATTCAGGTTATGAGAACAAAGTAAAACTGAACATCGAATCGCGTGCGCAAAGCATGAACATGGAAGACCATATCTTCCGCGTCGTCATCCCGGAAGAAGAGCAAGTGGAAGTGAAGGACGGCAAAGAGAAGGCGACTACGCAAAAAACCTTCCCTGGTTACGTATTGGTTGAGATGATCATGTCTGATGAAGCGTGGTTCGTTGTCCGTAATACACCGGGCGTTACCGGTTTCGTCGGATCGCATGGAGCGGGCAGCAAGCCGTCCGCTTTATTGAATGAAGAAATCGAAGTTATTCTGAAGCGCATGGGCATGAGCACACGTATGCACGACGTGAAATTCGAAAAAGGCGAGCCTGTCACCATCACTGATGGCGCATTCAATGGCTTGTCAGGGTTCGTTGAAGAAGTGGATAGTGACAAAGGCAAGTTGAAAGTCATGATCGAAATGTTCGGCCGCGAAACGATTGCGGAACTGGATTACGACCAAGTAGATAAAGGATAGTAAAAGCGGAACGGGTTCGTCCAGCCCTGGAAGAAATTTAGGAAATCGTGCCATGCAACGTTCCCTACGGTCACCTTGTACTGGGGGACTCTAAGGGATGAATCCCTAAGAGTCCCATGCAACTGAGCATCGTAGAGCGCAATATGCTGAGAGACTTCCTGCGTTAGCAGGTTAGTCGAACAGTATCCTTGGCTCGCAGAGACAAGGGGTTCCTTTATCCTTTCCGAAGGGCTAACCCGTGAAGCTAGCCATCGCTTTAAGAGGATGGATTATTTTTCAAACTTGTAGGTCACCAAAGGTGATGCGCTAAAACGGTTAGAAAAATTTAGATGGTAGCTAAAAAACTATTGCATTAATTTGGGTGTACTGATATAATATATCGGTACGTTCAGGCGTATGGATTGAGTGGGAGGGGAAATCTTAACCCCATTAAACCACATCACGAACAATCAAGGAGGTATGTCTCGTGGCTAAAAAAGTTGTTAAATTAGTTAAGTTACAAATTCCTGCAGGTAAAGCATCTCCTGCTCCACCAGTAGGTCCAGCTTTGGGTCAAGCACAAGTAAACATCATGGGATTCTGTAAAGAATTCAATGCACGTACAGCTGACCAAGCAGGTATGATCATTCCCGTTGTCATTTCTGTATATGAAGATCGTTCATTCACCTTCATTACTAAAACTCCTCCAGCTCCAGTATTGTTGAAAAAAGCTGCAGGTATC
This sequence comes from Trichococcus collinsii, assembly GCF_900107505.1. Taxonomy (GTDB): domain Bacteria; phylum Bacillota; class Bacilli; order Lactobacillales; family Aerococcaceae; genus Trichococcus; species Trichococcus collinsii. The sequence goes on from NZ_FNQH01000007.1 coordinate 82,591, forward strand.
GAATCAGGTTCAGGCGAACCGAACAAGAAAAAAGTTGGTACCGTAACACGTGACCAAGTTAAAGAAATCGCTGAAACAAAAATGGTAGACTTAAATGCAGCAGACGTAGAAGCTGCTATGCGTATGGTCGAAGGTACTGCCCGTTCAATGGGTATTACAGTTCAAGACTAATTCAAAAGGCAGCTTCTCATGTGGCCTTCCGAACGCTCGTTAGACGTTTTTGGCCACACGTGGGAGGTTAATCCGTTAAAACCACAATCTAGGAGGAAAATTCAATGGCTAAAAAAAGTAAAAAATTCCAAGATGCTGCCAAAAAAGTGGATTCTACTAAATCATATTCAGTAGAAGAAGCAGTAGCATTAGCGAAAGAAGTCGATTTTGCAAAATTCGACGCAACTGTTGAGGTCGCTTACCGTTTAGGGATCGACACTCGTAAAAATGATCAACAAATCCGTGGAGCAGTCGTGCTTCCAAACGGAACTGGTAAAACACAACGCGTTTTAGTGTTCGCTAAAGGCGAAAAAGCTAAAGAAGCTGAAGCTGCTGGTGCAGACTACGTAGGCGACGCAGACATGGTTCAAAAAATCCAAGGCGGATGGTTTGACTTTGATGTTGTCGTTGCAACTCCTGACATGATGGGTGAAGTTGGACGTTTGGGTCGTGTATTGGGACCTAAAGGCTTGATGCCAAACCCTAAAACAGGTACTGTAACAATGGACGTAACGAAAGCTATTGACGAAATCAAAGCTGGTAAAGTTACATACCGTGCTGACAAAGCTGGTAACATCCACGTTCCTATCGGTAAAGTATCATTCGACGATGCTAAATTGTTGGAAAACTTCCGTACGATCAACGATGTAATCGTGAAAGCTAAACCAGCAACTGCTAAAGGCCAATACATTAAAAATGTAAGTGTAACAACTACATTTGGACCTGGCGTTAAAGTGGACGCAAGCTCTTTATAAAAAAACCTTGACCTGAACGACTATCTTTGGTATAGTCGTTGAGGTTAATATATGCTACCGAAGACAGCAGGGGGTGCGAGCCTTAATATACCTGCCGAGGAAGAATCCAATGAGATATTTATGGATCCTCTATGTCTAGGTGACATAGAGTTTTTTGTTTTTACAAGAAATTCTATCATAAAATCCAGGGGGTGAAATATAAGATGAGTGAAGCTGCTATTGCAAAAAAACAACTGTTGGTTGAAGAACTGACAACAAAAATCCAAGAATCCGCATCTGTAGTCGTTGTTGATTATTTAGGTCTTACTGTTGAACAGGTGACTGAATTAAGAAAACAATTGCGTGAAGCTGGCGTAGAAATGAAAGTTATCAAAAACTCTCTAATGATACGTGCTGCTGTCGCTGCAGGTTTGGAAGGAATGGAAAGCATTTTCAAAGGACCTACTGCTGTTGCATTCAGTTCTGAAGATGTTGTTGCTCCAGCCAAAATTATGGCTGAATTCGCAAAAACTGCTGATAAACTAGAAATCAAAGGTGGTATCGTTGAAGGTAACGTTTCTTCTAAAGAAGAAATCGAAGCTTTGGCAAAACTACCAAACCGCGAAGGTATGCTTTCTATGTTACTTTCAGTATTACAAGCTCCAGTCCGCAACTTTGCGTTGGCTATTAAAGCTGTATCCGAGAAAGACGGCGAAGCTGCATAATTTGCAGTTCTGTTGAAAAATGAAACACAAGCTTCCTGTCGGAGGCACAAAAAAACTTAAACCAAAAACGGAGGAACACAAAATGTCATTAAACATCGAAGCAATCATTGCTGACATCAAAGTAGCAACAGTTTTAGAATTAAACGACTTAGTAAAAGCTATCGAAGAAGAATTCGGCGTAACAGCTGCAGCTCCAGTAGCAGCAGCAGGTGCAGTAGCGGCAGCTGAAGAAGAGCAAACTGAATTCAACGTTGAATTAACTTCAACTGGCGATTCAAAAATCAAAGTAATCAAAGTTGTACGTGAAGCTACAGGCCTAGGCTTGAAAGAAGCTAAAGCTCTAGTTGACGGCGCTCCTGGCGTTATCAAAGAAGCTGTATCTAAAGAAGATGCTGAAGCATTGAAAGCTCAATTAGAAGAAGTTGGCGCTTCTGTAACAATTAAATAATCTTTTTTCAAAAGATTATTTCTACAGAAACACAATTCTTGATTGTGTAAATAGACTAGCCAGGATAAGCAATTATCCTGGCTTTTCTTATATTTTCCGTGCAGTATCGGACTTCCGTCAGAAGGAGTTGGAAATATGTCAAATCATTACTACACAAAGAACCCTGAAACCGAAAGCAAAGAAACTTCCTGGACGTTCCCTTTGCGGGATCGTGAATTCCGTTTTATCTCGGACAGCGGCGTCTTCTCCAAAAAAACGGTCGATTTCGGTTCGCGCTTGTTGATCGAAAGCTTCCGCTTGAATGAGGAAGTGGCCGGGGATATCCTCGATGTCGGCTGCGGTTACGGTCCGATGGGGCTTGCGCTCGCGCATGCTTATCCTGCCAGGTTGGTGGAGATGGTGGACGTAAACGAGCGGGCTATGTCTTTGGCACGCAGAAATGCGGAAGCCAACAACATCCGCAATGTGAAAGTCTACGAATCGAATACCTATGACCAAGTACCGGAAGGAAGGCAATTCGCTGCAATCGTCAGCAATCCGCCGATCCGCGCCGGGAAGCAAGTCGTCCATCGTATCCTGTCGGAAGCACACACGCATCTCTTGCCGGGTGGCACGCTGACTGTGGTTATCCAAAAGAAGCAAGGCGCGCCGAGTGCTGAACAGAAAATGCTGGATGTCTTCGGGAATGTCGAAGTCATCGCACGCGACAAAGGATATTGGATCATCCAGTCGGTCAAGGCTTAATGCGCGTCCCGGATCGCTCCGGATACGAGTAGAAGGCTGTTGACAAATGAAATCCATGTGTGTAGAATAGTAAGGTAATATAGACGCATAAGATAATTCAGAAAACGCGACTGAAATATTGTCCAGACGCGCTTTTCGAGGCAGAAAACAAAAGAAAGAGTAATTTTCTCAGAAATTGCAACCTTCTTTTGGTTTTTTTTGCCAAAAAAACGTTGCGGAATGTATATGTAACAAAAACGTAACACTTGTTGCGAAAACGCAACATAAGAGTGTGTTGTCGCTAAATGTCTAAATTTAAGTAGGGGTGAAGAAGTTGTTAGGGCATAATGAAAAATTCGGGAAACAACGTACCCGCAGAAGTTATTCGCGTATCAGTGAAGTGTTAGAGCTTCCTAACCTGATTGAGATTCAATCGGATTCTTATGAATGGTTCCTGGAAACTGGGATCAAAGAGATGTTCAAGGACATCACGCCGATCGAAGATCACACAGGGAACTTAGCATTGGAATTTGTCGACTATGAATTCCATGATCCAAAATACACTGTTTCAGAAGCACGTGCACATGATGCCAACTACTCGGCACCGATTTATGTAAAACTGCGTTTGATCAACAAAGAAACAGGCGAAATCAAAGACCAGGAAGTTTTCTTCGGTGACTTCCCATTAATGACAGACATGGGTACCTTCATCATCAACGGAGCGGAACGTGTTATCGTCTCCCAATTGGTTCGTTCTCCGGGTGTGTATTTCCATAACAAGATGGACAAAAACGGAAAAGAAAGCTTCGGAAACACATTGATTCCTAACCGTGGCGCATGGTTGGAATATGAAACAGATGCGAAAGACATCTCTTACGTCCGTATCGATCGCACCAGAAAAATCCCGTTGACCGTATTGGTCCGCGCATTGGGATTCGGTTCGGATGATCAGATTCTTGAAATCTTCGGCGACCACGAAAGCTTACGTTTGACTATGGAAAAAGACGTGCATAAAAACGCATCGGACTCCAGAACAGAAGAAGCGTTGAAAGACGTCTACGAGAGACTTCGTCCAGGTGAACCGAAAACGGCCGACAGCTCACGTAACTTGCTGAATGCCCGTTTCTTCGATCCAAGAAGATATGATATGGCTCCTGTTGGACGCTATAAAGTAAATAAAAAATTGAATGTCAAAACACGCTTGTACAACCAGATATTGGCTGAAACATTGGTCGATCCTGAAACAGGTGAAATCATCGCAGAAAAAGGGACTGAATTGGACCGCGGCATGATGGAACGCTTAACGCCTTATTTGGACAATGGCTTGAACCAAGTGACATTGTATCCTTCTGACGATGGCGTTGTGACTGATCCTGTTGTTATGCAAGTAGTGAAAGTCTACTCTAAGAAAGACCCTGAAAAAGTCATCAACATCATCGGAAATTCCGAAATTGCTGACGATATCAAACATCTGACGACTGCCGACATCTTTGCTTCCATGAACTACTTCTTCAACCTTACTGAAGGATTGGGAACAACGGACGACATCGACCACTTGGGGAACAGACGTATCCGTTCAGTCGGAGAGTTGTTGCAGAACCAATTCCGTATCGGTTTATCACGGATGGAGCGTGTCGTGCGCGAAAGAATGTCCATCCAGGATGTTTCTACCGTAACGCCGCAACAATTGATCAACATCCGCCCTGTAGTGGCTGCAATCAAAGAATTCTTTGGTTCATCCCAATTGTCACAGTTCATGGACCAAACGAATCCATTGGGCGAATTGACGCACAAACGTCGTCTTTCTGCCTTAGGACCCGGCGGTTTGACGAGAGACCGTGCCGGATATGAAGTCCGAGATGTTCACTATTCCCATTATGGCCGTATGTGTCCAATCGAAACGCCTGAGGGCCCGAATATCGGACTGATCAATAGCTTGTCCAGTTATGCAAAAATCAACAAATATGGCTTCATTGAAACGCCATACCGTCGTGTCGACTGGAACACGCACAAAGTTACTAATATCATCGACTACTTGACCGCTGACGAAGAAGATAACTTCACTGTTGCACAAGCTAACTCGGTCCTATTGGAAGATGGAAGCTTCGCAAACAATATCGTCATGGCCCGTTATATCCATGACAACTTGGAAGTTCCGATCGAACGCGTCGATTACATGGACGTTTCTCCAAAACAAGTAGTTGCTGTAGCGACAGCCTGCATTCCGTTCTTGGAAAACGATGACTCCAACCGTGCTTTGATGGGTGCCAACATGCAACGTCAAGCTGTGCCGTTGATCAACCCGCAAGCACCGTTTGTCGGTACCGGGATGGAATACAAAGCCGCTCATGACTCAGGTGCAGCTCTGTTGTGCCAGAATGATGGTGTGGTTGAATACGTGGATGCCAAAGAAATCCGTGTCCGTCGTGACAATGGTGCTTTGGATAAATACGAAATCATCAAGTTCCAACGTTCCAACTCAGGAACTTGCTATAACCAACGTCCAATCGTAGCTTTAGGCGACCGTGTCGATGTCGGCGAGACATTAGCGGATGGCCCGTCTATGGAAAAGGGCGAAATGGCTCTTGGACAGAACGTTTTGGTTGCCTTCATGACTTGGGAAGGTTACAACTACGAGGATGCTGTTATCATGAACGAACGTCTTGTGCGTGATGATGTGTACACTTCTATCCATATCGAAGAATACGAATCAGAAGCACGTGATACGAAACTTGGACCTGAAGAAATCACCCGCGAATTGCCTAACGTCGGCGAAGATGCTTTGAAAGATCTTGACGAGCGCGGCATCATCCGCATCGGTGCGGAAGTCAAAGACGGAGATATTCTGGTCGGTAAAGTCACTCCTAAAGGGATGACGGAACTGTCAGCTGAAGAACGTCTGTTGCACGCCATCTTCGGTGAAAAAGCCCGCGAAGTGCGCGATACATCGTTACGTGTTCCTCACGGCGGCGGCGGTATCGTCCACGATGTGAAGATCTTTACTCGTGAAGCAGGGGACGAATTGTCACCTGGCGTGAATCTGTTGGTGCGTGTCTATATCGTTCAAAAACGTAAGATCAACGAAGGGGATAAAATGGCCGGACGTCATGGTAACAAAGGGGTTGTATCCCGTATCATGCCTGAAGAAGATATGCCATATATGCCAGACGGCACTCCTGTTGACATCATGTTGAACCCTCTTGGGGTACCATCGCGTATGAACATCGGACAAGTATTGGAACTTCACTTAGGCATGGCTGCCCGTTCGTTAGGCATCTACGTCGCATCTCCAGTATTTGATGGAGCGGATGAAGATGACGTTTGGGGTACAGTGGCTGAAGCCGGTATGGCGAACGATGCCAAGACGATCCTTTATGATGGCCGTACAGGTCAACCATTCGATAACCGTGTATCTGTCGGCGTCATGTACTATCTGAAACTGTCCCACATGGTTGATGATAAATTGCATGCTCGTTCAACTGGACCATACTCTTTAGTTACGCAACAGCCGTTGGGTGGTAAAGCTCAGTTCGGTGGACAACGTTTCGGAGAGATGGAAGTTTGGGCACTGGAAGCTTATGGTGCTGCCTATACATTGCAAGAAATCTTGACATACAAATCAGATGATGTTGTCGGTCGTGTGAAAACATACGAAGCGATCGTCAAAGGCGAAACAATTCCTCGTCCAGGTGTACCTGAATCATTCCGCGTATTGGTGAAAGAATTGCAAGCACTCGGATTGGATATGAAAGTGCTTGATGAAGCAGAAGAAGAAATCGAATTACGCGACATGGATGAAGAAGACGATGTTGTGAATATGGAAAGATTAAATAAACAATCTGAAGCAATGAAGAGAGACTAATTCGTGTTCCCGGACGCTGCTGAGGCGTTCGGGTGCATGTTTGATCAAAGCGCATTGCCTCACGAGAAACGCAGATAGAGCATTTTGGGCAGCTCAAAGAATAAAGGGAGGTTGGCCCCTTGATAGACGTTAATAAATTTGAAAGTATGCAAATCTCTTTGGCTTCTCCTGATAAGATCCGTAGCTGGTCTTACGGGGAAGTTAAAAAACCAGAAACAATCAACTACAGAACACTGAAACCTGAAAAAGAAGGTTTGTTCTGTGAGAGAATTTTTGGACCGCAAAAGGACTGGAAATGTTCATGTGGTAAATACAATGGTATCCGTTACAAAGGGATCGTTTGCGATCGCTGTGGCGTTGAAGTAACCCGCGCTAAGGTCCGTCGTGAAAGAATGGGCCATATCGAATTGGCTGCTCCTGTAACCCATGTATGGTACTTCAAAGGGATTCCTAGCCGTATGGGGCTTGTATTGGATATGAGTCCGCGCGCGTTGGAAGAAATCATTTACTTCGCTTCATACGTTGTCATCGAACCAGGTGACACTGTGTTGGAATCGAAACAGTTGCTGACGGAAAGAGAATACCGTGACAAACGGGCGCAATTCGGAAATAGTTTCCATGCGGCCATGGGTGCGGAAGCCATCAAGCAATTGCTTGATCGCGTCGATGTCGATACTGAATGTGAACAATTAAAAGAAGACTTGAAATCCGCGACTGGACAAAAACGTACGCGTGCAATCCGTCGTTTGGACATCCTGGATGCTTTCCGTTCTTCAGGAAATAAACCTAGCTGGATGATCATGGATGTAATCCCGGTTATCCCTCCAGATTTGCGTCCGATGGTGCAATTGGAAGGCGGACGTTTCGCTACGAGTGACTTGAACGATCTGTATCGTCGCGTCATCAACCGTAACAATCGTTTGAAACGCTTATTGGATCTAAACGCACCAAACATCATCGTCCAAAATGAAAAACGCATGCTTCAGGAAGCTGTCGATGCTTTGATCGATAATGGTCGTCGTGGCCGTCCTGTAACAGGACCAGGTAACCGTCCGTTGAAATCACTTTCTCATATGTTGAAAGGGAAACAAGGTCGTTTCCGTCAAAACTTACTGGGTAAACGTGTCGACTATTCCGGTCGTTCCGTAATCGTTGTTGGACCATTCCTAAAAATGTACCAATGCGGATTGCCGAAAGAAATGGCCATTGAATTATTCAAGCCGTTTTTGATGAAAGAATTAGTAGGCCGCGATATCGCAAGCAACATCAAAAATGCAAAACGTAAAATTGATCGTATGGACGACGATGTCTGGGATGTATTGGAAGATGTCATCAGAGAACATCCCGTATTGTTGAACCGCGCACCGACGCTTCACCGTTTGGGTATCCAAGCGTTTGAACCGGTTCTGGTCGAAGGTAAAGCAATCCGTCTTCACCCGTTGGTATGTGAAGCCTACAACGCCGATTTCGATGGTGACCAAATGGCCGTCCACGTACCGCTAGGCGAAGAAGCGCAAGCAGAAGCCCGTCTATTGATGCTGGCTGCACAGAACATCTTGAATCCAAAAGATGGTAAACCAGTCGTAACACCATCCCAGGATATGGTCTTGGGTAACTATTACCTGACTCTGGAAGAAATAAATAAAGTCGGCGAAGGAATGATCTTCTCCAATGCGGAAGAAGCTGGCCTGGCTTATGAAGGTGGCTTTGTCCATCTGCATACAAGAGTAGCGATCAGCACGAATTCGTTGCCTAAGAAACCATGGACAGAATGGCAAAGAGGCCGTCTGTTGGTAACGACAGTCGGTAAGATCTTCTTCAACGAAATCATGCCTGATGAATTCCCGTACCTGAATGAACCGACTCAATTCAACTTGGATGTTGCGACTCCGGATAAATATTTTGCCGAACCCGGCGAAGATATTCCGGCGTTCATCAAAAAACAAGAAATTGTCGGACCGTTCAAGAAGAAATATCTTGGGAACATCATTGCTGCAGTATTCAAGAAGTTCCAAGTAACGGAAACTTCGAAGATGCTGGACAAAATGAAGGACCTGGGTTACAAAATCTCGACTCGTGCAGGTATCACTGTAGGGATCGCCGATATCTTGGTATTGGAATCCAAAGCGGAAATCCTGGAAAGAGCCCACAAAAAAGTTGATAACATCATGAAACAATTCCGTCGTGGTCTGATCACTGATGATGAAAGATACACCAGCGTCATCATGACTTGGAACATGGCTAAGGACGAAATCCAAATCGAACTGATGAAGACATTGGGACAAGAAAACCCGATCTTCATGATGAGTGATTCCGGAGCCCGTGGTAACATCTCCAACTTTACCCAGTTGGCAGGTATGCGTGGTTTGATGGCTGCTCCAAACGGTAAGATCATGGAATTGCCGATCACTTCGAACTTCCGTGAAGGACTAAGTGTTTTGGAAATGTTTATCTCTACCCATGGAGCTCGTAAAGGGATGACCGATACAGCCTTGAAGACAGCCGATTCAGGTTACCTGACACGTCGTTTGGTTGACGTGGCGCAAGATGTCATCATCCGTGAAGACGATTGCGGAACCGATCGTGGTCTGATAGTCCGTTCCATCCGAGAAGGCAATGAAGTCATTGAAGACTTGGAAGAGCGTCTGATTGGCCGTTATGCTCAAAAAACAGTTATCCATCCTGGGAACGGCAACGTTCTTGCAGTGCATAACCAATTAATCACAGAAGATATGGCGAAAGAAATCATTGATGCCGGTATCGAAGAAGTGACGATCCGTTCCGTGTTCACTTGCCACACTAGACACGGCGTCTGCAAACGTTGCTACGGCCGCAACTTGGCTACTGGTTCAAATGTTGAAGTTGGTGAAGCAGTCGGTACGATCGCTGCCCAATCCATCGGGGAACCAGGTACTCAATTGACCATGCGTACATTCCATACGGGTGGGGTTGCCGGAGACGATATCACACAAGGTTTGCCGCGTATCCAAGAAATCTTTGAAGCGCGTAATCCGAAAGGGCAAGCGATCATCACAGAAGTTACCGGGGAAGTTGTCTCCATCGATGAAAGTGCGTCCGATCGTTCCAAAGAAGTAACAGTCAAAGGTATCACGGATACAAGAACGTATACCATCCCTTACACTGCACGTACGAAAGTGGCTGAAGGCGACATCGTTCACCGTGGTGATCCATTGACTGAAGGATCCATCGAACCTAAGAGCTTGCTACGCGTCCGCGATGTACTGTCTGTTGAGACTTACTTGTTGCGCGAAGTTCAGAAAGTATACCGTATGCAAGGGGTAGAAATCGGCGACAAGCATATCGAAGTTATGGTCCGTCAAATGTTGCGTAAAGTCCGCGTTATGGATCCGGGTTCAACAGATATCTTGCCAGGTACACTGATGGATATCTCAGATTTCGAAGACCGTAACCGTTCTGTCATCAACGCTGGGGAAGTTCCAGCAACAGCCCGTCCAGTCTTGTTGGGTATCACAAAAGCGTCCTTGGAAACAAACAGCTTCTTGTCTGCTGCTTCCTTCCAAGAAACGACTCGTGTCCTGACGGATGCTGCGATCCGCGGCAAGAAAGACTCCTTATTGGGTCTTAAAGAGAATGTTATCATCGGTAAGATCATTCCTGCTGGTACAGGTATGGCCCGCTACCGTAAGATGGAGCCGAAAGCCGTCGAAGCTGAAAGTGAGAGCGTCTATAGCATCACTGATACAGCAGAAACAGGTTCTAACCTATCTGATTACAGAGGATAAAAAAAACGTCTTGGAAAAGCAAATTGCTTTTCCAGGACGTTTTTTTGCTGTTCGGTGGTATGATTTTCCAGTCTGGGATTCGAATTTGGTGGCGCAATTCCCCGCGAAAATGGGTTTGGCGGAGAATATCATGTTGTCCACGGACGATTTTCCCCGCCGATGTGGTTTTGGCGGTTTTTCTGACTATTATTTGAACTAATTTTCCTCGTCAAAATGGTTTTGACGGGTTATTTCTATGCATAAATTCAATTCCTATATGGAATCAAAGAGGCATTAATGGATCAAAAGCACTTGCGCAAAGTGCACAACGACAGCAGCAGCGGCTAGGAAGGGCCCGAAAGGCACTCTGCGCTGCAAGGAGCTGCCTTTCGTCATGTGAGTGTGCAGAAAATAGGAACCCGCGGAGAAACTGGCCAACAGGATGATGAACAAGGTGGGCTCCAACCCGAAAGTGAAGCTCAAGATCGAAAGCAGTTTAACATCGCCGCCCCCGATCCCGTCAGGAAGAGCGAGACATGTGAAAAACAACAAGGAAAAAATCACAAAGAAACTGATGAAGGCTGCCGACCAATCCGCAACCGGAAGCACGGCTTGGCGAAACACGACACCAAACAACAATAAGAGCTGGAAGCGATCGGGAATCAACAGATAGAGATAATCGGCAATCGATATGACCAGCAACAGAGAGAATACAGAGGCGAGAGCGACCAACTGCAATACGTCTGTTGCGTAGAAATAATAGAGCAGACATGCCAAGAAGCCGGAGATGATTTCTGAAGTGAAATACAGCGCGTCTATTTTTGTTGTGCAGTACGCACATTTCCCGCGGTGGCATACATAAGAAAAAATTGGAAAAAGATCTTTGGTCTGCAGAGTGTGCTGACAAGCGACGCAGTGTGATCGTTTAGTGGTGAAGTTTTCTTTGATGGGAATACGCGTTCCCAGGACAGTGAAGAAGGATCCGAAAATGGATCCGAAATAAAAGATGGATACATAAGCAATGATGGTCAAAACAATTCCTCCTTGACGAACAAACTGACTATAATATCCGCAACTATTCTGTGGAATCTTTTTGTCTGCGGTTTCGGGAAAAATTGGCAGCCCATTGTTAAAAAATATTCCTTTTTATTGTTGACAGAGCGTCTGTCGGATGGTAGACTGTTTAAGTTGTCAAATTAATCTTTTGTCCCGATGGAAAATAGTTGTTGACAGATGATTCTAGATTTGATAATATATAAGAGTTGCTACTGCAGTTCGAAAATGTTTGAAATATCGTCAAAAAATATTTCGAAAAGACGTTGACAACGAACTGGTCAAGTGGTATTATAAATAAGCAATCACGTAACACGTGATACACGATTGACCTTTGAAAACTGAATAAAGAATGAACGAACCAAATGTGCAAGGAGCTTAGACTTAGGTCGAAGCAAACGAAGACGATACTTTGTATCGCAAACATAAAGTCAGCAAAAAATTAAGAGCAATCAGCTTAACGTGTAGGATTTCTGTACAAGAGTCCACATTTACATGAGAGTTTGATCCTGGCTCAGGACGAACGCTGGCGGCGTGCCTAATACATGCAAGTCGAACGGTCTTTTCTATGGAAGCTTGCTTCCACTGAGAAGATAGTGGCGGACGGGTGAGTAACACGTGGGTAACCTG
>NZ_FNQH01000002.1 GCF_900107505.1 Trichococcus collinsii
GCAGCATTTGGTACTCTTTGTCGGACAAGGTTTGGGAAGGCGCCACGACGATGGAATCGCCTGTGTGGACGCCGACCGGATCGATGTTTTCCATGTTGCAGACAACGATGGCGTTATCATTGCTGTCGCGCATCACTTCATATTCGATTTCCTTGAAGCCGGCGATTGATTTTTCCAACAGACATTGCGTCACGGGTGAGTAACGCAAACCGTTGGCCACGATTTCGCGCAAGTCAGCTTCATTGTGGCAGATACCGCCGCCTGTGCCGCCCATTGTGAAGGCCGGACGAACGATCAGGGGATACCCGATTTCTGCTGCGAAGCGAAGCGCTTCGTCTACAGTATGGACGATGTCGCTTTCCGGAACCGACTGATTCAATTCCGCCATCAATTGACGGAACAAATCACGGTCTTCGGCTTGTTGGATGGAACTCAATTTTGTTCCCAACAATTCGACATTGAATTCTTCCAATACCCCTGCTTTATCCAATTCCACGGCCATGTTCAATCCGGTTTGGCCGCCCAATGTCGGCAACAAGGCATCCGGGCGCTCTTTGCGGATGATGTTCGTGATGAATTCTACAGAAAGTGGCTCCATGTAGACTTTATCAGCGATCTCAACGTCCGTCATGATCGTGGCAGGGTTGGAGTTGACCAAAATGACTTTGTATCCTTCTTCTCTTAAAGCTAAGCATGCTTGCGTTCCGGCATAGTCAAATTCAGCGGCTTGGCCGATGATGATGGGGCCTGAGCCGATTACTAAAATGGATTGAATGTCGGTACGTTTAGGCATGTTGTTTTCCTCCTTGGACTGCTTTCATCATATCTACAAAATGGTCGAACAAGTAATTTGCATCGTGCGGTCCCGGAGCTGCTTCCGGATGATATTGAACCGAGAAGACCGGTTTGATTTTGTGTTTGACGCCTTCGTTCGTACCGTCATTCAAGGCGCGGTGGGTTGCGACCAAGTCTGTTTGGTTCAAGCTGTCCTCATCCACGGCATAGCCATGATTTTGGCTCGTCAGGCTGATTTTTCCGGTTGCAAGATCCTTCACCGGATGATTTGCTCCGCGGTGACCGAATTTCATTTTGTAGGTTGTCGCACCACCGGCTAATGAAATCAGCTGGTGGCCTAAGCAAATACCGAACATAGGCAGATTGTCCTGCGCAATCAATTGCTTGATTGTTTCGATTGCTTCTGGAACGGATGTCGGATCTCCAGGTCCGTTGCTCAACATGATACCGTCCGGATTAAAAGCTAAAATTTCGTCCGCGCTTGTGTTCCAAGGAGCCAGAATGACTTCACAGCCCCTTTTCAATAATTCTGCAAGGATATTGTCTTTGAAGCCGAAGTCAAGCAAGACAACGCGTGGGCCTTCACCCGCAAATTTTTTGATTTCTTTTGTTGAATTCAATTGGATTTCGTCAACCGGTAATACGTAGGCTTTCAACGATGCGACAATCGCATCCAAGTTGTCCGCATTGCTTACCATTGTGCCGCGCATAACGCCGGCATTGCGGATTTTTTTGGTGATGCTGCGCGTGTCCACGCCGTAGATTCCTGGTACATCAAAGTCCTTCAAAGCTTCATCCAATGTTTTGGTGGAGCGGAAATTACTTGGATGTTCAGCCACTTCATGTACAACCATCCCTTTCAAGCCCGGAAGCACGCCTTCATAGTCGTCTACGTTGATGCCGTAGTTTCCGATCAAAGGATACGTGAAAGTGATGATCTGGCCGGTGTAGGAAGGATCGGACAAAGTTTCTTGGTAACCTGTCATCCCTGTGTTGAATACGATCTCCCCGATTGCATCCTTTTCTGATCCGAAAGCATATCCTGGATAGCAGCTGCCATCTTCTAAAACTAAAAATCTACGTTGTTTCATGTTGTTCCTCCTGATTTCTGATTGACAAGGTACGTACCTCTCTTGCATGAAAAATAGGAAAATGTAAAAAAAACACACCTATTATTGGGCGTGTTTCAACGGTTGTTTACATTAATCGTTTCACATGCCTTGTTAGCCTCTCTGTGCTAATTTAAAGACGTTCTAGCCACGCTGTATCCCGTACAGTATTGTGGATTACGTTAATTTTAGACTATTTGGATAAGATTTTCAATTGATTTTTCCCAAAAAGGAAAAAAAGATGTGAATTCTTAATGTTCATTGACTTGAAAACACAGAAATACCCTTGGAAACAAAGGTTTTTCCAAGGGCACTGTTCTTAATTTATTTGACATCCTCTTCGACTTTATCGGCAGGCGTCACTTTATGGACTTCCGGTTCCTGCTCATCGCCAGGCGTAAAGTCATCCACAAAATGGTCGGTGCCGTTGTAGAGGTCCAGGTGATAGAAGCCATCCTCATAGCGGACGACCGAAATGCTGGCATTATCCAGATGGCGGTCGATCGAGAAATCAGGAATGACGGCGTGGATCATGTTGCGGATCGTCATCCCGTGGGAAACAATCAGAATGTTTCTTTCGGAATCACGGTGCTCGCTGATCAGTTTAATCAAGCCGCGTTCGACGCGCAGCCAGAAAGTCATGTAATCCTCGGCTTCGTGGTAAGGATCCATTTCTTTCAATCCGTTCAGCTCTTCGATAACCGAGCGGTGGGCATCATAGTTCGGCTCACCATCTGCGCTTCCCAGAAATTTATTCAGGTTTCCCCAGGTTTCACTCGCATCCAGTCCTTCAAAAGAGCCAAAGAATATCTCTCTGAATTCGGGCATCGCTACAACTTTCAATTGATCGGCATGCTGGTTTTCTTTCAAAATGATCTGTGCTGTTTCAAATGTCCGTCTCAAGTCGCTGCAGTAGACCGCATCGAACTTGACATCGCCCAAGCCTGCTCCGCTTCTCATGACGTCGCGTCTGCCTCTGGGCGTCAGTGGTGTGTCGGACCAGCCTTGCATCCGATTGTATTTATTAAGATAAGTTTCTCCGTGTCGCATAAAATAAAACGTTACTCCCTTTTTCAAGGTTAACCCGCCTCTCTCAAGCTACTTTCGCATTAGGATACTTGCTTTCCTTCTCTTATCTTAACAATTCCGGCGGCTGATTGCATCTATTTTCATGCAACTATTTGTCGCTGAGCAGATCTTCGATGATTTCACCGGATTTGTAGGCGCGCAGCAGCTGTTGCAGGTCGATGACTTGTTGGGTCAGCTTCTTGCCGACATCCGTCTGCCTTACCGTTTTGCGCTCTAATTCCTTATCGACAATGCGTCGTGTCGAAACGATATCTTTTTCATTTTCGATGGCATCCTGACGGGAAGTGAACGGCTGATGCGAAACCAGCTGCATTCCGAATGAGTTGTAAAGTAGCGTATAGCCTGCAAGCCCTGTCGTATTTTGGTAGGCTTTCGAGAAGCCGCCATCGATGACGATCAGTTTTCCATCCGCCTTCAATGGATTTTCGCCGATTTTTTCTTTGACAGGCGTATGGCCATTGATGATATGGCCTTTCTTTGGATCCAGCCCGAATTCCTTCAGTATTTTATAGGACAGTTCCACGTTGTCGCGCTGCTCGTAATACAGGTTTTTCTTCTCGACGTGGGTTTCTTTATCAGCGACGTAAAGGCGCTCGAAAGTCGTCATCTTATCCTTCCCGAACAAGGACGAAGCTTTTCCTTCCCACAGATACCAAATCAGGTCCAAGCTGCGGATGTTGTGTTTGGTTGACTCGCGATTCAGGTAACCTCTGCGCAACACTTCCTCGTATTTGTCCAAGAGAGCTTTACCGCTGTACTTAACGTTAGCGATTGCCATCTCCATGAAGCTGCCGTCCGGATTCAGCGGTACGCAGCCGTGGAACAGCAGATTGTCGTTGTAGCTCAAATACATGCTGCCTTTGCTGAAAAGGAACTGGACGTGCTTCTGCAGCCTTTCCGAATTCAGGAATCCGGTCCGGAGCCTTTCGACAACCAGTATCTCCTCTTCAGTCAAGCGGTACGGATCGGCTGGATCGACTGTCGGGAAATAGTCGCACAGTACCGGATATTCCTTCCCGTCCAACTGCACGGTTCCTTTTTCGTAGTCGATAAAATCCAGAACCATCCGATCGGCCATGTCGAATTCAGGGTGGCGTTTGATGATTTCACCTTCAAGCTTGAACTGGATGATTGAAATGGCTTGATTCATTTTGGCGATCTGCCGGAGCTCTTCCGGGAAGATTTTACTTTCGTCTTCGGTGTTGATTTTCGGCATGAACGGTTCGTAGCGGTCCTCTTTGTAGACCATTTCCGCGAACGTGATCAGCGGACGCAAGGAGATCCCATAAGCATCCTCGATGATCTCAAGGTTGTTGTAGCGGGCGGAAATGCGGATCACGTTGGCCATACAGGCGGCTGACCCGCTCGCGGCACCCATCCAGAGGACATCATGGTTGCCCCATTGAATATCCAGCTCGTGGCCATCCATGAAGGTATCGATGATTTCCCCCGGGAAGGGACCTCTGTCGTAGATGTCCCCGACGACATGCAGGTGGTCGACCACCAGACGTTGGATGACATGCGAGATGGCAGCTATGAGCTCGGTGGCGCGGTCCAAGGAGATTACGGTCTTGATGATTTTTTCGTAATAATCCTCTTTGTTCGTCATGATTGTGTCTTTGAAAAGCAGCTCCTCGATGATATAGGCATAGTCGGCCGGGATCGCCTTTCTGACTTTCGAGCGCGTGTATTTCGAAACAGTGAACGCGCAAAGTTCCGTGATGCGCAGCAAGGTCAACGAGTAAAACTCATTGATTTCCTCTTCGGAGTCTAGACTTTCCACGATTAGATTGATCTTGTCTTCCGGGTAGTAGACAATCGTCGCAAGCTGATTCATCTCCCGGGTGCTCAGTCTCCCTTGAAAAATTTCCCGGATTTTTTCTTTGACGTTCCCGGATCCATTCCTGAGTACATGCTGCACGGCGTCGTATTCCCCGTGCAGATCGCTGATGAAGTGCTCGGTTGCTTTCGGCAAGTTCATGATGGCTTCCAAGTTGATGATTTCGGTTACTGTTTTTGCTGCTGTCGGATATTCTTTTGCCAGCAATCGAAGATACTTGTCTTTCGTTATCATTACAATTACACCCCTACTTTTTTCATTTCACTTAGAACGGAACCCCGCAAGGCAAACGTTGCTTACAGGATTATCTTAATTTTTCGTGACAAGATGATTACTTCTATCATAGCTTGAATTAAAAAAAAATGATAGACAAGATACAAAAATTACACAATTGGTCACAATTTCGACAGTGTACCTGTCCGGGGCGGGTTATTTGGATAAAGCCAGCTCCGTTCTGGCTGCCAACTCCGGCGAGGATTGCCTCGTCGGAGTTGAGTACGGATTTCACCGCTCTCCTCCGGCGAAACCTACCTCGTCGGAGTTGGTGGCGTAATCAGCTGCCCTCCTCCGGCGAAGGGCGGCTTCGCCGTAGCTGGCGTTATCCTACCTCCTACTGCCACATAGACTCCAAAAACGCAAAAAACGCGCCTGCACTCCATCAGGAATACGGGCGCGTTCGTTCTGCAAATCTATTCTTATCTTTCCTTCATCGCTCTGTCGATTTCGCGCTTCATATCTTTTTGTTTCAGTGCGTCACGCTTGTCGTAGCTCTTCTTGCCCTTTGCGAGTCCGATGAGCACTTTCGCAACGCCATTCTTGAGATAAACCTTCAACGGCACCAACGTAACGCCGGTTGTTTTCGTCTCCTCAATCAGGTACTTGATCTGTTTCTTGTGCAGCAATAATTTCCTTGTGCGCAGCGGATCATGGTTGAAGATATTGCCCTGTTCGAAAGGGCTGATGTGCACATTCTGCAAGAATACTTCCCCGTTCCGGATGCTTGCGTAGCCGTCCTTCAGGTTGATTTTCGCTTTGCGGACGGATTTGATTTCCGTTCCTGTCAGCACCATACCGGCTTCTATCGTGTCGAGGATGATATAATCATGGCTGGCTTTTCTGTTCTGCGCTAAAACTTTTCCTTCGCCTTTTGGCATAGTCCGGCACCTTCATTTCGTTAGCTTACTTCTTTTTGCCTCTTTCTTTTTTCCCTTTGGCTTTTTTGCCTGGACGGGAATAAAACGGCTCTTTTCCTTTTTCGGTCTTTTTGCGCGGTCCGTTGTCGCGATCGGATTGACCCGGTCTCCGTTTTTTGCCTTTCGGAATCTTCGCGCGAATCTGTTTGACCAGATCTTGGTCGCTCTGGCTCTGGGTCTTTTCCTTGTCGATGACTAAGGAGAAATCGATTGCGCGTGTGACCGGATCCGAATTTTCTACTTTGATTTTGACTTTTTGTCCGATTCGGTAAATGACACCGGTGCGTTCACCCATCAAAAGCAGGTGGCTTTCGATGTAGTTGAAATAATCTTCAGACATTTTCGAGATGTGCACGAGGCCTTCCACCGTATTAGGTAACTGCACAAAGATGCCGAATTTCGTGACAGAGCTGATGACGCCTTCGAACTCTTGGCCGATTTTGTCCATCATGAACTCTGCCTTCTTGAGCGATTCGGTTTCGCGTTCTGCATCAACCGAGCGACGTTCCATCTGCGAGCTCTGAACTGCTATATCAGGCAATTGTCCTTTCCATTTTTCAACCAACTTCGGATCGACAACGCCTTTTCCGTATGCGCGGATCAAGCGGTGGACGATCAGGTCGGGGTACCTTCTGATTGGAGAAGTGAAATGGGTATAATCTTTCGCAGCCAGACCATAGTGTCCGACCGGTACAGCGTCATATTTCGCTTGTTGCATGCTGCGCAACAGTGTAGTCGAAACAACGGCTTCATATGGTTCGTCCTTGACTTTCGCCAAAACGGCCTGCAGTTGTTTCGGCTTCACGTTTTCATGCGTGCCACTCACCAAGATGCCGAATGTCGTCACGAATTCCAGGAAGCGCATCATTTTGGTCGGATCCGGCTGTTCGTGAATTCGATAGATGAACGGCAGATTCGCCTTCGTGAAATGATGGGCGATTGTTTCATTCGCGCTCAACATGAAAGATTCGATGAGGCGCTCACCGACACCGCGATCTTGCACATAGATATCCAAGGGGTGGCCATTTTCGTCCACGATGATTTTTGCTTCATCGGATTCGAAATCGATGGCGCCGCGTTTTTGACGTTTCTTCAAGAGGATCTCATGAAGGATGCCCATTTCTTCGAACATCGACACAAAATCGCTGTATTTTTCACGCAATTTCTTGTCGTGGTCCGTCAAAATCGCATTGACATCGGAATAAGTCATCCGTTGTTTGGACTCGATGATGCTCGGGAAAATATCATAGGCGACCACTTCTCCATCAGCATCCACTTCCATTTCACAAGACATTGTCAAACGGTCTTCATGCGGCAACAAAGAACAGATGCCGTTCGATAATTTCTGAGGCAACATCGGTACGACCCGGTCCGTCAAATAAACGCTGGTGCCGCGTTCATATGCTTCACGATCAATCGGGGAATTCTCTGTCACATAGAAGGAAACATCCGCAATGTGCACGCCCAACAGATAATTGCCATTTTCGAGTTTCTTCAAGGAAATCGCATCATCCAAGTCTTTGGCATCGGCGCCATCAATCGTAACAATCTGTTCCGAACGCAAGTCCCGTCTGCCTTCCAACGCCTCGGCTGGAATCTCCAATGGAATGCTTTCAGCCTGGGCCAAAACATCTTCCGGGAATTCCGAAGGGATACCGAACTTGTAAAGAATTGCCAGGATATCAACGCCTGGTGCATCCTTATGGCCGATTTCTTTCGTGACCAACCCTTCCATCTTGACCGGATTCTCCGGTGTCGGATAGCTGGTGATTTCCACCAGACAGACACTGCCTTCAACAGGATGGATGCCTTCTGGTTTGATGTAGACAACGATACTGTTGATTTTAGTATCCTGTGGAACAACAAATCCCAAAAAGCCGGTTTCTTCCCGGCGATCAGAATCGTAAGGAACAAATTCGCCTACTACCTGATTCGATTTGCGCGTCAGAACAGCCGTTACCTCAGCTTCGACTCCTTTGTCATTCCAAGGCTCCGCCTCGCGGGTGATCTTCAACTCGACCGTATCTCCGTCCATCGCGCTGCCTGTTTTGCCGCGCGGAACAAAGAGGTCACTTTCATTCGGATCGACCGTAACAAAACCGAAGCCGCGATCATTGCTACGGAAAGTACCTGTCAAAGTGGCGCCTTGCACCTTAAGACGGAATTGCCCGGTCTTGTTCAGCAACAGGATACCTCTTTCTTCCAATTGCGCAAAAACTTTGACCAAGGCTTTGAATTCTTCGGATTCCGTGTAGCCTAACGCTTCACTTACTTCCTTCAAGGTCATGCTCTTTCCGACATGCTCCTGAAAATAGGCTAGAACGTCAATTTGGATCTGATCTATCTTTCTCATACTTATCCCTCATTCCAATTTAGTCGGTTCAAAAATGCCAATACTGTTTCTTCAAATACGTTTCTGTCTTTCCCAACGGTGATGACATGCGTTGCTTCCGGGAAAAAATGATAATCCACTTCAGCACCTAAGAGGCTATCCGCCAACAATTTCCCACAATCAGCGCTAATCATTTCATCTTTGCCGGATTGCGCGATGTAATAAGGAACGACGATATCAGCCAGATTCGCTTTGATCAGTTCCGTAAACTCGTCCAATTGGGCAAGCTGGGCATTCAATTTAGGCTTCATCAATGCCAATTCATGCTCGATTTCAAGATTTGCCATGCCGAGTTTCTTTTTCGACAGCTTGGCGAAATGCACGAAACTGATCGGCACCCGTGATTCCCCAAAACTAATGATTGGTGAATTGAATGAGCCCCCGCCGATAAATCCGCCTGTTTCGATGGCCCTTGTAGCCATAATGCCGCCCATTGACAATCCGAATACGGTTAGCTGATTGTAGCCCTTTTCCAGCAGCTCTGCTTTTGCGCGCATAGCATCAGCGAACCATACAGCTGGGCCACCCAATTCAAGAATATCTTCAAAACGGCCGGTCGCATGTCCCGTAAAATTCGGTGCATATACAGTATACCCGTTCCGTTCCAAAAAGCGTCCCAACAAGCGCACATCATTTGCGCTACCGGTATAGGCATGCAGCAAAAGGACGGCGCGTGGGCCAGCTTCGAAGAAAAAGGGTTCTGGTAAATTGATTGCTTTCATAAAATTCCTCCCAACTCGTTCATCTTCATTTTACTGTATTTACAGCTTTTTTCCTAATATATCAGATATTTGCGGTCGAATTTTTTTAGCAAGACATACGCAGCCCTCATGGGTTTTGTCCAGCATACTTTTCAGGCGAAAAAAAAGCAGAACCCGGTAATGTGGTTTCTGCCTACAATAGTTAATTTGAGGATAGATAGGTTAAAGCCAGGGCAATCAAGATGAAAAGTGCTCCCAAAACGACTGTGATCTGACGCAAAACCGCTTCAAAGCCTCTTGCTTTTTGTTTGCCGAATAATTGCTCCGCTCCACCTGTAAGTGTGCTGGCTGCGTTTGTTTTTGATGGCTGCATCAGCACAACAATGATCAACAGCACAGAAACAACCAACAGGGCCGTTAATAGTACATCGTATAATGACAAAGGATGGACCTCCCAATAATAATTTTCTACTACTAACTTTAGCACAAACTATAGGGTTTTGCTAGCAATTTCAGAAAAGAAAAGCGCCCGGACACACTCACTTCAAATGAAGGGAACTGCCCGAACGCTTTTGACTTGCTTTTTATTGAGGTATCGCACTCTTTAAACGTGTTCTGGATCCCAGAAATCTGTACCTAAGCTGACTACCACACACGGACAAAAAGCGTCCGCTTTGTGTTAGTCCTCTTAGTGCTCGATTTCTGACCCGGGATCCATCACACTCTTTTAGAAACGTGTTCTGATTCGCAGACACCACTACCGTTTCGAAACCAGGTGTCTAAACGCGCATCATCACACTCTTATCTTCTGATGATGCGGACGTTTACGATGCCGTCGATTGTTTTGAAATTTTCAACGACTTCATCCAGAACTGCTTGATCTGTTTCGGCGATATCAATGACAGTGTAGGCATAGTTGCCACGGCTGCGGTTCAAGATATCTTCGATGTTGATGAAGTACTTAGCCAAGCCGGAAGAAATCTGGCCGACCATGTTTGGAATATTCTTGTTGATGATCGTCAAACGAATCGGTGATTGCATCGCGATGTCGATTGAAGGGAAGTTCACGGAATTGACGATATTCCCTGTTTCCAGGAAGTATTTCAATGTTTGAGCTGCCATGATTGCGCAGTTCACTTCAGCTTCCTCTGTAGAAGCTCCCAAGTGAGGCAATACAATGATAGCATCATTGTGAAGCAAAGTTTCATCAGCGAAATCCGTAACGTATTTGCGGATGCTCTTTTCTCTCAATGCTGCTAGCATATCAGCCGTGTTGACCAATTCGCCGCGGGCAAAGTTCAAAAGAACAGCGTTGTCCTTCATTTGAGCCAAGAAGGCAGCGTCAACCATGCCTTTTGTTTCGGCATTGACTGGTACGTGAATGGAAATGTAGTCCGCTTTAGCCAATACTTCAGCGATTGAAGCAGCTTTTTGGACACGACGGTTGATGTTCCATGCTGTTTCCACGGAAACATATGGGTCATAACCGATGACTTCCATACCTAAACGGAATCCGTCATTGGCCAACATCGCGCCGATAGCACCAAGGCCGATGACACCCAATGTTTTTCCGGAGATTTCTGTCCCCGCAAATTGGCTTTTGCCTTTTTCGACTTGCTTCTCGACATCATCACCGCTTAATGTTTGGACCCATTCCATTCCTTCTTTGATTGGACGGGCAGCCATAATCATAGCAGCTAAAACAAGTTCTTTAACCGCATTGGCATTCGCACCAGGCGTATTGAATACTACCACACCTGCTTCGGAACATTCTTCGACCGGTACATTGTTGACTCCGGCGCCGGCACGAGCGATACCTTTCAAGCTTTCAGGGAATTCCATGCCATGCAGTTTTTCGCTGCGCAGGATGATGCCGTCAGGATTTGCACCTGAGTTAAGGACAAATTGATCTGCATCAAGTAAATTTAAGCCTTCTGGGGCAATCGCATTATAAGTTTTAATCTCGAACATTATTTGAATTTCCCTTCCTTAGCTTCAAAAGCTTTCATAAATTCTGTTAATTCTTTTACGCCTTCATACGGGAACGCATTATAGATACTTGCGCGCATGCCGCCTACGGAACGGTGGCCTTTCAAGTTCAGGAAGCCTAAAGATGTTGCTTCTTTGACGAACTTCGCATCCAAGTCTTTGTTGCCGGTAACGAATGGAATATTCGTCAGTGAACGGGAATTGACTGCAACTGGAGAAGAGAACAAGTCTGATTCTTCGATTGTGCGGTACAGTAAGCCCGCTTTTTCTTCGTTCATTTTCACCATAGCTTCAACGCCGCCCAAGTCCTTCAACCATTCGAAGACTAATTTAGCTACATAGATGGAGAAGCTTGGTGGTGTATTGTATAACGAATCATTTTTGATGTGTGTACGGTAATCAAGCATGCTTGGCAATTTATTCTCGGTCTGGATCAGATCTTCTTTCACGATCACGATTGTCAATCCTGCAGGCCCGATATTTTTTTGTGCACCAGCATAGATCAAGCCGAAGTCATTGACATCGTAACGGTTGGACAAAATGTTGGAAGACATATCGGCAACAATTGGTGCATTCACGAAACGAGGGATTGTTTGGAAAGCTGTACCTTCGATTGTGTTGTTTGTTGTGATGTGGATGTAATCGTAGGCTTCGTCTGTTTCCGGAATTTCAGGAATGTAAGTGAAATTATCCTCTTCGGAACTAGCCAATACTTCCATATTCGGTACTTTTAAGATTTTAGCTTCAGAGATGGCTTTCTTAGCCCATGATCCCGAGTTGATGTAACCGACTTTGCCGCCTTTTCCAAGATTCATCGGAATCATGGAGAACTGCAGGCTAGCACCACCTTGCAAGAACAAGACTTTATAGCCTTCAGGGATATTCATTAATTCCCTTAATAATTGCTCTGCGTCTGAAATGATCTCTTCGAACAAGGAGGAGCGGTGACTCATCTCCATAACTGACATGCCACTATCTCTGTAGGATAGCATTTCACTCTGTACTTTCTCTAAGACTGATTCTGGTAGTATTGCTGGACCAGCGGAAAAATTTCTTGCTCTTTTCATCCTTTTGTCTCCCCCTTATCAATTGTCCTCATTAATTATTAATAATAATTTAATCTTATTATAGCAGATTACGCGCCGAATGAAAGCGAAAATGCCCATTTCCCAAAAATAATTACATACGGATGTTAGGAACAAACCTCCAAAATATGATTATATCGGAACTCAAAACAATATTTTTGACCAAAAGACGAACATTAGGGCTTTAAAGTGCAAAAAAAGTCCGGCGTTCCAAGCGCCGGACTTTCTCTCGCGTCTGGTTTTACCAGACGTTAATTATGTGAAGACAGTGTTCCAAGCAGCTGTCTTCCTGTTAATCAATTAAAATTATTTGTTTTTTAGGTTGTAGAAAGATTTCAAACCATCATAAACAGCCAATTCGCCTAATTGATCTTCGATGCGTAACAATTGGTTGTATTTAGCGATACGGTCAGTACGGCTTAATGAACCAGTTTTGATTTGTCCAGCGTTTGTTGCAACAGAGATGTCAGCGATTGTAGCATCTTCTGTTTCGCCTGAACGGTGAGAAATAACTGCAGTGTAACCAGCTTTTTTAGCCATTTCGATAGCTTCAAAAGTTTCAGTCAATGAACCGATTTGGTTAACTTTGATCAGGATCGAGTTACCGATTCCTTTTTCGATACCACGAGCCAAGATTTCAGTGTTGGTAACGAACAAGTCATCCCCAACTAATTGAACGCGTTCGCCCAGACGTTCTGTCAAAAGCTTCCAGCCATCCCAGTCATTTTCATCCATACCATCTTCAATTGAGATGATTGGGTATTTGTTGACTAATTCTTCCAAGAAATCTACTTGTTCTGCGGCAGTGCGTTTTGCTCCGCCTTCGCCTTCAAATTTAGCATAGTTGTAAACGCCGTTTTCGTAGAATTCAGATGCTGCACAGTCAAATCCTAAGTATACATCTTTGCCTGGTTCCAAACCGACTGATTTGATTGCTTCCAAAATAGTTTCAACGCCATCTTCAGTCCCTTTGAAGCGAGGCGCAAATCCGCCTTCATCCCCTACAGAAGTTTCCAATCCGCGTTTTTTCAGGATTGATTTCAATTCGTGGAAGATTTCAGCACCCCAACGCAATGCTTCTTTGAAAGAAGGAGCGCCGACTGGCAAGATCATGAACTCTTGGAAAGCGATAGGAGCATCTGAGTGAGATCCGCCGTTGATGATGTTCATCATTGGAGTTGGCAATGTTTTAGCGTTGAATCCGCCTAGGTATTGGTACAATGGGATATCCAAGTAATCTGCTGCAGCGTGAGCTACTGCGATAGATACTGCCAAGATTGCGTTAGCGCCCAATTTTTCTTTGTTAGGAGTGCCATCTAAGTCGATCATAGTTTTGTCGATAGCTAATTGGTCACGTACGTCGAAACCTAAGATAGCGTCAGCAATGATGTCGTTTACGTTTTCTACAGCTTTCAAAACACCTCTTCCAAGGTAACGCGCTTTGTCGCCATCACGTAATTCGATTGCTTCGTGTTCGCCAGTAGAAGCTCCTGATGGAACCATTCCGCGTCCGAAAGCGCCGCTCTCTGTGTAAACTTCAACTTCGATAGTTGGGTTTCCGCGTGAATCTAATACTTCTCTAGCTAAAATATCTGTAATGTATGGCATGGTTTTCTCTCCTTTGAGTTGGCTGAATTACTTGTCTTACCAAGTATCATTTTAGACAATTTTCTTACTTTATGCAATAGCTGAAGCGTTTTGCTTATGCTTTAACGATCAGCGATTCGCCTGTCATTTCTGCTGGTTTTTCTACGTTCAATAAATCAAGCATAGTTGGAGCAACATCGGCCAATTTGCCGTCTGTGCGCAACGTGACGCCTTTTTTCGTTACAATTACTGGAACTGGTACAGTTGTGTGCGCAGTATGCGGTTGTCCGTCTTCAGTGGACATAGTATCCGCATTACCATGGTCAGCAAAAATGATGGCATACCCATCTTTTGCAAGGATTGCGTCCACGACTGCTCCAAGGTTCTCGTCAACTGCTTCGATTGCTTTGATTGTAGGTTCCAACATACCTGAATGGCCGACCATGTCAGGGTTCGCAAAGTTAAGGATGATGGCGTCGTATTTGTCGTCATTGATCTCTTTCACTAATGCTTCGCCCACTTCATAAGCGCTCATTTCAGGTTTCAAATCATAGGTTGCAACTTTCGGTGAAGGGATCAGGATGCGTCCTTCGCCTTCGAAAGGCTCGTGACGTCCACCATTCATGAAGAAAGTTACGTGTGGATATTTTTCGGTTTCCGCGATACGCAATTGTGTAAGTTTATGTTGCGCCAGAACTTCACCCAAAACGTTTGTCATCGGAATCGGCTTGAAGGCGATATCCGCGATTACAGTATCTTGGTAAGAAGTCATCGTCACAAATTTCACATTTTTAGCACGTTCCCCGCGCTCGAAATTCGTCCACTCTTCGTTAGTGAAGGCATTCGATAACTGGATTGCACGGTCCGGACGGAAGTTGAAGAAGATGATGGCATCATTATCTTTCAAAGTTCCGATTGGTTCGCCATCTTTGACGATGACTGTCGGCAATACAAACTCATCCGTTTTGCCCTCTGCATAGCTTGCTTTAACGACATCCTGTGCAGATTCAAACTTTTCGCCTTCGCCGTGTGCGATGGCATTGTATGCCAATTCCACACGTTCCCAACGGTTGTCACGGTCCATAGCGTAGTAACGACCTGAAACAGTCGCGATTTCACCCAGTCCGATCTCTTTCATCGCTTTTTCCACTGTTTCGATGTAGCCTGGTGCAGCGTGAGGATCCACGTCGCGACCATCAAGGAAAGCATGCAGATAAAGTTTTTTGACACCTTTTTCTTTTGCGCTCTTAATCAAGGCAATGATATGGTTGATATGACTGTGCACACCACCGTCAGAAAGCAGACCGAAAAGGTGCAAAGCAGAATCGTTATTGTTGGCGTGATCGTAAGCACCAACCAGCGCTTCGTTCGTCAAAAATTCGCCATCGATGATAGCTTTGTCGATTCTGGTCAAACTTTGGTAGACAACTCGTCCGGCACCAATGTTTGTATGCCCTACTTCGGAATTGCCCATTTGACCTTCAGGCAGTCCAACAGCAAATCCGGAAGCTAGCATCGTTGCATGCGGAAAATTGTTCCAATAACGGTCAAAGTTCGGTTTCTTTGCTAGCTTAACCGCATTGCCCATCATTTCGTTTCTCCAGCCGAAACCGTCTAAAATAATTATTGCTACCGGTTTTTTACTCATTATTTAATAGCCTCCAATAATGCTAAGAATGAATCAGGAACTAAACTAGCACCACCGACCAACGCGCCATCAATATGTTCTTCAGCCATGTATTCTGCAATGTTTTCAGGTTTAACGCTGCCGCCGTATTGAATGCGGACTTTGTCAGCCACTTCTTGTCCGAAGATTGTAGCAACAGTTGCGCGCACTACACCGCAAGTGTCGTTCGCATCTTTTGCAGTAGAAGATTTGCCAGTACCGATTGCCCAGATTGGCTCATAAGCGAGAACAAGGTTAGCCACTTGGTCTGCAGTCAAATCTTTCAAAGCAGCCGTGATTTGTCCTGATACCCACTCGTTTGTTACGCCTGCTTCACGTTGCTCCAACGTTTCGCCACAGCAAACGATAGGAGTCATACCATTACGCAGAATAGCATGTGCTTTTTTATTGATATCTTCATCTGTTTCGTGGAAGTACTCACGTCTTTCAGAGTGTCCGATAATGACGTAGTCGACGCCTAAGTCCCCTAAAGCTTTCGGGCTGATTTCACCAGTAAAGGCGCCCTCTTCTTCAAAGTAACAGTTTTGCGCGGCAACTTTCAAATCAGTTCCCTCTGTAGCTTCTACCATTTTTTCTAAAAATAAAGCCGGTGATCCAATAACAGCTTCTACTTTATCAAAAGCAGGAACCTTAGTTTTTACAGCCTCGATAAATGCTTGTGCTTCCTTAGCTGTTTTGTTCATTTTCCAGTTACCGGCAATAATCGGTTTACGCAATATAATCACTCCTTAAGATAGGTTGCTTATTTGTCAGAAATTGATGCTACACCTGGTAATTCTTTGCCTTCAAGGTATTCCAAAGATGCTCCGCCACCAGTTGAGATGTGCGTGAAATCATCAGCAAAGCCTAATTGCATAGCAGCTGCAGCAGAATCTCCGCCGCCGATGATTGTTACAGCATCGTCTAATTTAGCGATTGCTTCGCAGACGCCGATTGTGCCTTGAGCAAAGTTAGATAATTCGAACACACCCATAGGTCCGTTCCATACAACAGTTTTCGCGCCTTCAAGCTCTTTAGTGAACAACTCAATGGAAGCAGGTCCGATATCCAATGCCATTTGGTCAGCAGGGAATGCTTCATTTTTAGCGATTGTGATTTCTCCATCGTTGCCGAACTCGTGAGCCATTTTAGCATCGATAGGCAAAATCAATTTGTCGCCAGCGCTCTCCAATAATTCTTTAGCTAATTCAACTTTATCAGCTTCCAGTAAGGATTTACCGATTTCCAAGCCTTGTGCTTTCATGAATGTGTAAGCCATACCGCCACCGATAAGTACTTTGTCAGCTTTGTTCAATAAGTGTTTGATAACACCGATTTTATCGCTTACTTTCGCTCCGCCTAAGATAGCTACGAATGGGCGAACAGGCTCGTCAACCGCTCCGCCGATGAACTTGATTTCTTTCTCCATCAAGAATCCAGCTGCGCTTTCAAGATTAGAAGCGATTCCGACGTTGGAAGCATGTGCACGGTGAGCCGTACCGAATGCATCGTTAACGAATAGGTCGCCTAGGCTAGCCCAGTATTTGCCCAATTCAGGATCGTTTTTGCTTTCTTTTTTGCCGTCAACATCTTCGAAACGAGTGTTTTCGAATACCAAAACATCTCCGTCTTTCAAAGCTGCAACTGCTGCTTCCAAAGCTTCGCCGCGTGTTTCAGGAACGAAAGTGACTTCTTTGCCCAACAATTCAGCCAAACGGTCAGCTACAGGCTTCAAGCTCAACTTCGCTTTGTCTTCTTCAGTTTTTACTTTTCCTAAGTGAGAGAAAAGGATGACTTTTGCGTTATTTTCGATCAAGTAGTTGATTGTAGGAAGAGCTTGTACGATACGGTTGTCGTTAGTGATTGCTCCATCTTTCATCGGAACATTGAAATCAGCACGAACCAACACTTTTTTTCCAGCTACATCTAAATCTGTTACAACTTTCTTTGTCATTACGTCGCCTCCTGATATGTGTATCTACATAAGAAAAGCGAGGAAGCGCGTTGCCTCCCCGCTTTTGTTATCTTCTACGATTCAGCTTTCATTAGATGAAAGACTTGATCTTATAAGCTAGCAAATTCTACTAAAGTACGTACTAATTGTGAAGCGTAAGACATTTCATTGTCGTACCAAGAAACAGTTTTAACTAATTGCTTGTCTCCAACTGTCATTACTTTAGTTTGTGTAGCATCGAATAAAGAACCGAAGTTGATGCCTACGATGTCGCTTGAAACGATTTCGTCTTCAGTGTAGCCGTAAGACTCGTTAGAAGCAGCTTTCATAGCAGCATTGATTTCTTCAACAGTTACAGTTTTTTCCAATACAGTAACTAATTCAGTCAATGAACCGGTAGGAACTGGAACTCGTTGAGCAGCTCCATCTAATTTGCCTTTCAATTCAGGCAATACATCGCCGATAGCTTTAGCAGCACCAGTTGTGTTAGGAACGATGTTTGCTGCAGCAGCACGTGCACGACGGAAGTCACCTTTAGGATGTGGAGCATCCAAAGTGTTTTGGTCGCCAGTGTAAGCGTGGATTGTAGTCATTAAGCCTTCAATGATTCCGTATTCGTCGTTCAATACTTTAGCCATTGGAGCCAAGCAGTTAGTTGTGCAAGATGCACCTGAAACGATAACATCTTCAGCGTTTAATTCGTTGTGGTTAACGTTATAAACGATTGTTTTAACGTCGCTGCCTGCTGGAGCAGATAAAAGAACACGTTTAGCGCCTGCATCAACGTGAGCTTGAGCTCCTGCTTTGCTCATGAAGAAACCAGTACATTCTAATACGAACTCTACGCCAAGTTCTGCCCATGGAAGATCTGCTGGGTTACGTTGTGATAACACTTTGATGTCTTTTCCGTTTACAGTGAAGAATCCGTCATTAACTTCTACATCACCATTGAATCTGCCTTGAGTTGTATCATATTTCAATAAGTGAGCTAACATTTTAGCGTCAGTCAAGTCATTGATTGCTACAACTTCGATTCCTTCTACTTCTTGAATACGGCGGAATGCTAAACGTCCAATACGTCCAAAACCGTTAATACCAACTTTTACTGTCATACTGAGATTTCCTCCTTAGGATAAGTCAAAATTTTTATTTTAAAGGGTTACCCCTTTTAAAATCAGATTAGCTGCGCCCTCATCCGTAATCAGCCATGTTTGATGCGGGGCATATTTCATGAACGCTTTAATAGCCTTGGCTTTCGTGCTTCCCCCTGCAATGGCCATTGCGTACGGGATCTTTTCGATTTCTTCAATCTGAAGCCCAAAGCGGGACAATCGATAGACGATTTCTCCATTTTCATTGAAGTAACAACCAAAGGCTTCACCTACCGCATTATGCGCTTCTAGGGACGAAATCAACCCATGCGACATCCTGCGTCTTTCCATCATTACTTTAGCATTACCGATGCTATATAACAAGCAGTTTGCCTTTTTCATGACGGATAAAGTATGTTTTATCGATGGCTCGGATTTCATTGATGCATAAGCTTTTTCGCTCAAATTATCGGGAACGAAAAGTGCCATGTTCTCACCGCCGACCAATTGCGCCATACGATCGCTGACACTGTTGGCTTGTATCGACATGGATTCGCCTAAACCGCCTCGTGTCGGGACAAAAATGAAATCCCTGTTCTGTGACAATTCAGGTGAAAAATGTTCGGCAGCCTGTGCCATTGTACTTCCGCCAGCAACAGCAACGATAAATTCGCCTGCCGGCAATAACGCATTCAATTCTTTGGCGGCAGTTTTTCCGATTTCATCCAGAACGGATGCATCTTCATCACTATCACCACGAACAATCCTACAAAACTGAATGTTCAAATAATCTGCTAACGCCTTTTCTTTCGCATTCATATTCAGCAATAACCGCATGAACCTTTCCAGTTGACGAAAGATGTCTTCGCCTTCCTCAGTCAATTCCATCCCGTTCTTTGAACTGGAAAGAAGACCTTGTTTCCGCAAAAAATCTGTCTCAGTCCGTAAAGTCCTTTCTGACAAGGAAACTTTATCGGCCAGGACGCGTCTCCCGACTGGCGCATACATTTGGATATTACGCATGATATGGTAACGATTTTGAAGGACTGACATAATGTCCGGAACTATTTGCTGCAAGACTGAAATAGACTCTTCCATAACAACCCTCTTCATTTGCACGTGGACGCTTTTCGCCCCGCTGCAATCTTAGGCGGTCCTCGTTTATTTCATATCAGGAGAGATGGAATAGGACTGCAAATACTTTTTTGCATCCGTCTATTCTCCCTCGTCTTTACTTGATTATTTTAACAGTAAACACTAGACGTTTCAAGCGTTTTGGCAAATAAATTCGATTTCCTTCAAAATAGATTCGTTCAATATATCACGATTAAGCTATAATCCAATTGCCTTTTAGATGTACGCTTTCAGAAAACCTTGATACAGCAACTTTTTCATGATGGTCGATATTCGTCCCGTTATTGTTTAGCGTTTCTCATCTTTTTTATTTATTATCGTCGATTCACGACCTATTCACCGCATACCTGGTGCAACAAAAATGTCCCGCGGTCCGTTTCGATTGTCTTCTCCAATATTTGTTCGCGCATGACACTGACAGGGACCGCCAAATCTTCAGCCAAACTGGTCACATCTAACGGCTCCAATTCCCGACCCTCCAGGAAAAAGCCTTTCTGCAAATTACAGATCAATTCTCCAGCCGCAAGCAACAACTCTCTTCTGAATGCAACTGCTGACCGAAGCTGCTCCCATTCCGTTTTCTTCTCTGCCAGAAATTGTTGCACATCCTCATCTTCGTGCTGCATCATCTCTTCATAATAATCTTTTTGGAAAACAACAACCGGAGAAGCCAACTCATTGTATTTTACAGTCAGATGTCCATCCACGAGTTGCAGATAAAGATCCGGTCTGAGCAATGAGAGACTGTCCTCGCCGAATGCTGATCCCGGGGTAGGATCCAAAGTTTGGGCATACTCGAATACCGCCTTCACGTCGGACAGCTCTACCCCCATCTCATCCGCTATAGCTTGCCAGTTTTTATCACTGAAAGCCATAAAGTAATTCTCAAATATATAATAGGCGATTTCCGGTGCATATTCATCACGCTCCGTCTGCAGCATCAGACATTCTTGCAGATTTCGGGCTCCGACACCCGGAGGATCCAATTGATGCAGCAGCGTCAATGCGTCCAGCATCATAATTGGTTCGACACCCTTCTGTTCAGCGGCCTCATTCAGATCGATGGTGATGTATCCTTCTGGATTGATGAATGCCACGAGAAATAATACCAACTCGCGCAAGGGCGTGTCCCGCATATTTGCATAAATTTGTTCCAATAAGAACGTATCCAACGCAGGCACTTCTTCAAAGACTTGATCCATAGCGGAAACTGTATCCATCGGATCGTCTTTATCCGGCTTATACACTACCGATTTTTCTTTTACCGCGCGTTCATCGAATTCTTTATTGATTTTCACTTCGATTAAAGGGTTGCCTAACGCTTTTTGCTGAAGGTAAGCGAACAATTCTTCATTATCGTATCCAACGAGTCTTAGCGATTCCTCCAAGCCTTCCTTATTCATATGCATACTTGATATAACCGACACATTAACCCCTCCTCACCTGTTCACAATCATTTTATCACACACTACCTTTTATTGAAATCGTTTTCAATGAATGGGAGCTAATTTCCATTGCGATAGGACGGCTGATTCTGGAGATTAACGGGCGTTCTGTTGATCCGGTTCTGCCTTAGAACTATCGTGCGGTTTGATATAAATTTCCTACTTGCTATCTTTCACGCTATAGGTTATAATTTTTGATGTTGCTTGTCTCCTTGGTGTAATGGATATCACGTAAGATTCCGGTTCTTGAGATGGGGGTTCGATTCCCTCAGGAGACGTATTATTTTATTTATACATCTACGTTTTCAGGTTTAGAATGAAAAAAAATCTCCTTTCCCAAGCGGAAGCGGAGATTTTTTTATTTGCTTCTCGCTTCACCCTGAATTCAATCTGTAGTTTCAAAATCTATTTTTGGACATTTGCTGACTGAAACGATATGATTGACTAAGGTATATTTCATCAGAAAACGCGAGGTTAAAGGCCAAACATTACAATTGACCTTTTCTGACCAATGAGTTAAAATAAACCATGTAAAGAAAAACTGTTCATTCAAACGAACGAGGAGGAAACATATATGAATTTAATCCCTACAGTAATTGAACAATCATCCCGTGGCGAACGTGCGTATGACATTTATTCCCGCCTTCTGAAGGATCGCATCATCATGTTGAGTGGCCCGATCGATGATAACACGGCAAACTCCGTCATCGCGCAATTACTATTTCTGGATGCACAAGATTCAGAAAAAGATATCTATATCTACATCAACTCTCCAGGCGGCAGCGTCTCAGCTGGGTTGGCCATCTTTGATACGATGAACTTCATCAAAGCCGATGTTCAAACTATCGCAATGGGTATGGCAGCTTCCATGGGCAGCTTCTTATTGACTGCCGGCGAGAAAGGCAAACGTTTTGCATTACCGAATGCTGAAATCATGATCCATCAACCACTTGGCGGCGCACAAGGTCAAGCAACCGAAATTGAAATTGCAGCCCGTCATATCCTGCAAACCCGCGAACGCCTGAATAAAATTTTGGCGGAACGCACAGGACAACCGATGGAAGTCATCGAACGCGATACTGACCGCGACAACTACATGACCGCACAACAAGCGAGAGAATACGGTTTGATCGACGAAGTTATGGTCAACTCAAAATCATTGAAATAAAAATCATACGACAAAAGCGAAGACGAACAGCAGAATGATGCTGATTATCTTCGCTTTTTTGTTTTGTAGCGATTTTATGATGCTTAGGCATCAAGTGTGTGGTCGTTTCAGCTTTTTCCCTGAACACACTAAGACAAGGCGGTCGCTTGCCTTAGGAGACCGGTGAATGCCGGTGCTAACTCCTGCCAGGATAGACTCGCAGGAGTTAGCTCGTCAAATTGCGTCTGTGTTCCGGCGAAGCCTTCGTCCACCGGAACACAGCAAAATAACAAACCATAACATAATCCGAAACCCCAACCGCTCACACCTATCCAGGCAAAATAAATCCACAAAAAAAGGCAGACCGGAACGCAAGCGTTCCGGCTGCCTTTCTTGTTTCTTAACGGATATAATTGAAGATATGTTCCCAGGTCTGTTTACTGAAAACAAGCATCGGATTGCCATCACCAAGGACGCCATACCCGACCATCAGACCGGCTCCGAACAGAATGAAGGCCATCAACATGAAAATCAAAACCCACATCACCGTTGACAGTACAGGTTTGAAATCAAATTTCACAGCAATCACCTATCTTCCTTTTTTGATTTTGGTTTTTTGGATTAATCGTGCCAACAATCCGAAAATCCCACTGGATGGACGATTCTTTTGGTCGATGTTATTCAATAGGATACCCGTCCCCAAAGCTACAGCATCCAAAGGTTTTTCCGCTGCGAAAACAGGAACCTTCAACTCGCTCGAGAAAAGTTTCTCGATTCCACTGATCAAGGCACCCCCGCCCGTCAATACGATTCCGGTATTAATGATGTCCGCAGCCAATTCAGGAGGCGTCATTTCCAACACTTCCTTCGCTTGCTCCACAACGAGCACCAAGGTTTCGTGCATTGCTTCGTAGACTTCTTTGGAAGTGATGTAGATGGTGCGTGGAAGTCCCGTCACCATGTCACGGCCGCGGATCTCCATTTTTTCTTCCTTTTCAGGCTCCAAAGCAGTCCCAATTGTAATTTTGATCTTTTCAGCTGTCCGCTCACCGATCAATAATTTGTGTTCTCTTTTTACAAAGTTCATGATATCGGCGTCCAGTTTATCGCCCGCTGTTTTGATTGAGCTACTCGTTACGATGCCGCCCAATGACAAGACTGCGATATCACTCGTTCCGCCACCCATATCGATGACCATATTTCCGTTCGGCTGAAAAATGTCAAGGCCAGCACCGACAGCCGCAACTTTCGGTTCTTCCTCCAGATACACATTCTTGCCGCCGCTCTTTTCTGCGGCTTGGATAATTGCTTTTTGTTCGATTGTTGTGATGTTCGTCGGACAACAGATCAAAATATTCGGCTTGGTCAAAAAGCCCTTTACATTCAAGCGATCAATAAAGTGGGTCAACATTGCTTCTGTGATGTCAAAGTCTGCGATAACGCCGCCTTTCAACGGACGGATCACTCTGATGTTTGCCGGCGTACGCCCGACCATCATATAGGCTTCTTCCCCAACTGCTAAAACTTTTCCGGTTTTTGTGTCTACTGCTACGACGGAAGGCTCATTCAAAACGATACCTTTCCCTTTAACGTGAATCAGTACGTTCGCTGTACCTAAATCGATTCCTATATCTCTGGCCACGTTGTTCCCCTCTCAAACATTCATCATTTAGCGATAGCTATCTTGCGGACGACAGTTGTCCGACTTATTTTGAAAAAAGTGCTTCCACATCTGAATCGCTGAAGGCCTTCTGTTCATCTTCCGTTACACGTTCGACGTCAGCGCCTAATAACTGTAGCTTTTTATCGAATTCATAATAACCACGATCCAAATGCGATAGGTTTGTGACGCGCGTATAGCCTTTGGATACAAGACCAGCGATGATCAGAGCAGCTGCTGCACGTAAATCTGATGCA
Source organism: Trichococcus collinsii (assembly GCF_900107505.1). Taxonomy (GTDB): domain Bacteria; phylum Bacillota; class Bacilli; order Lactobacillales; family Aerococcaceae; genus Trichococcus; species Trichococcus collinsii. Next base: position 24,135 of record NZ_FNQH01000002.1, read on the forward strand.
GCTACTTCTGCCCCTTGCAAGTCTGTATTGCCATGAATAAGGACCGTCTGCCCTTCAACTTTAAAATCAGCATTCATACGGCGCATCTCTTCCAAGTGCATGAAGCGATTTTCGAATACCGTTTCGGTCATCGTGCTGGTACCTTGGGAAACCAATTGCGCAATCGTCATTTGTGCTTGCATATCTGTAGGGAATCCTGGATGTGGCATCGTTTTGACGTCAGTCGCCTTCAAAGTACGCGGACCGATTACGCGCAGTCCATTTTCTTCTTCCTGAAAGGCAACGTGCATTTCCTTCAGTTTTGAAATCAGTGGTTTGTTGTGTTCGGCAATCGCATCTTCAATGAGCACATTTCCGTTCGTGACTGCAGCCGCAATCATGAATGTTCCTGCCTCAATACGGTCCGGGATGATCGAATGTTCTGTTGCTTTCATGGATGAAACACCTTCGATACGAATTGTTTCTGTTCCGGCTCCGACAACTTTAGCGCCCATGCGGTTCAAGAAATTCGCCAAATCAACGATTTCAGGCTCGCGTGCGACGTTTTCGATAATAGTGGTTCCTTCGGCCAAAGTAGCGCCCATCATGATGTTTTGAGTAGCACCGACACTTGGGAAGTCCAAGTAAATGCGTGCGCCGACTAATCTGTCGACTTTTGCTTCAACAAAACCATTTTCGATTTTGATGTCAGCACCCATCGCTTCAAACCCTTTCAGATGAAGGTCGATAGGTCGTGTCCCGATGGCACAGCCACCCGGCAAGGCGATGCGTGCATGCCCCAGACGTGCCAAAAGCGGACCCATTACGACGATCGATGCACGCATTTTGCTGACATAAGCAAATGGTGCTTCAAAATTAATGTCGTTTGATGCATCCGCTAAGATGGTGTTGTTGTTTTCTTGAAATTCAACGCCGACATTCAGATGTTTCAGAACGTTATTCATTGTGAAAACATCAGACAGTATCGGAACGTTCGTCAATACAGATTGCCCTTCGCTTGCCAATAGTGTAGCAGCTAAAATCGGCAAAACTGCGTTTTTTGCGCCTTCAACTTTAACTGTTCCTTCAAGACGGTTACCGCCGCGAACAATTATTTTTTCCATAAAAAAATCCCTCCGAAAGTCAATTGTGATCTCATTTGTATGTTTGTATGCAACTATTTGATAAAACTGGAACCCCGAACTGCCCTTACAGCAACAATCTGTTGCGCAACCGCGAGCAGCTCATGAGAACAATAAGTAGCTGATGTTCCGCGAAGTCGTCACCAACTCAAGCAGAAATGTACTTACTGTGTAGCCTAAAGCAATCGACAGAAAGAAATAGAGCACCCGTGCTTCGCGTATGTGCCCCTTCCTTATCCATTTCTCCAATCTGATGGCTTTCATCGACCAGAAAGAAATGAAAATGAATATCATATGGGATAGCAATACTATTATACCGTTAAACATCGTTATGTCCAAGCGACGCACTCCTCCCATATTCTCAAACTATACTAACATAAATATTGTGAAAAAAAAACAAGGAAGCTCGTTTTTATCCAGCCATCTGCTAAGAATTTACTAAGAAAATCGTTTACATTTGTTTTCCTGTTAAGGTATAATAATATGTTACAACACATCGAAATGAAATTGTGGGCTATTTACGTAAATGATTTGTGCATATTATCTACTCCACTAAATTAATTGCCAGAGAATAATTGGCTCAAAAAAAAAGAGGCCATCTCTGGCCTCTTTTTTCTCAGTTGGATCTGTTCTTTGAAACGCCGATACGGTTGATGGCTTTCGATAGCGAAATCTTCGCGCGTTGGAATTCTTTTTCATTTTTGATGTCACGCGCCTCTGCCATTCGTCTTTCGGCGCGTTCTTTCGCGACTTCAGCACGGTCGATGTCGATATCTTTTTCACGTTCCGCACTGTTCGCAATGATGTTGACGATATTGTCACGCACTTCCATGATACCGCCGTTGACGGCAATATGGTTCTGCGCCAACTCATCGGTCACACGCGTTACGATCAGATCAGCAATCGCCAAAGGCACAATGATTGGGGTATGGTTTGGCATGATGGTAATGCCGCCGTCCGTTGTCTTGGCGGTCACCGCTTTAGCGCGATGTTGAAAGGCGATGCCATCCGGCGTCACCACATTGACTTGCAAGTATGCCATCTCATTCCCCTCCTTTATAGCCTAATTCTTTCGCTTTATTCAGAACTTCTTCAATTGTACCGACGTTACGGAAAGCTTCTTCCGGTACTCCGTCGTATTTACCTTCCACGATTCCTTTGAAGCCGCGAACGGTTTCAGCTACAGGAACATATGATCCGGGAACACCGGTAAAGGCTTCGGCCACATGGAAGTTTTGGGACAGGAAGAATTGGATTCTTCTTGCGCGGTTAACAGTAATTTTTTCTGAATCGGAAAGTTCGTCCATACCAAGGATAGCAATGATATCCTGCAGTTCACGATAACGTTGCAGAATGCGTTGCACTTTCGTTGCAACGTCGTAATGCTCATCCCCGACGATTTCCGGAGATAACGCACTGGAAGAGGAAGCCAACGGATCTACAGCGGGATAAATCCCTTGTTCCGTCAGTTTACGCTCCAAGTTGGTCGTTGCATCCAGATGGGCAAAGGTTGTTGCCGGTGCTGGATCGGTATAGTCATCCGCTGGTACATAGATTGCTTGAATGGAAGTGATCGAACCATCTTTTGTGGAACTGATCCGTTCCTGCAGTTGGCCCATTTCTGTCGCTAATGTCGGCTGATACCCTACCGCTGAAGGCATACGGCCTAATAGCGCGGATACTTCGGAACCAGCTTGGGTAAACCGGTAAATATTATCGATGAACAACAGAACATCCTGTTTTTCTTCATCGCGGAAATGTTCCGCCATTGTCAAACCGGACAAAGCGACTCGCATACGCGCACCAGGTGGCTCATTCATTTGACCGAAAACCATGGCTGTTTTTTCACCGACGCCTGATTCCTGCATTTCGTGGTAAAGGTCGTTTCCTTCACGCGTACGCTCACCGACACCCGTGAATACCGAGATGCCGCCATGCTGTTCGGCTACGTTATGGATCAATTCTTGGATAAGTACCGTCTTACCAACACCAGCTCCACCGAAGAGCCCGATTTTTCCGCCTTTTAGATAAGGCGCCAGTAAGTCAATGACTTTGATTCCTGTTTCCAGGATTTCAAAGTTACTGCTCAACTGATCAAAAGTCGGTGCTTTTCTGTGAATTGATTCACGACGGAAATCATCAGGAATATCGCCCTTCAAATCAATCGCATCACCCAACACGTTGAAAACACGGCCTAGCGTGCCTAAACCAACCGGAACTTTGATGGGTGCGCCAGTATCGACGACAGTCAAGCCTCTTTGCAGGCCATCCGTCGATTCCATTGCGATTGCGCGGACCACGCCATTCCCGAGTTCAATCGAAACCTCCAATACGATGGTTTCTCCTTCTTCATTACTCCCAGCTTTGGGTGCCTTGTGTACAATCAGCGCATTGCGGATGTCCGGGACACCTTCTTCCAATGGGAAGCCAACGTCGACTACCGGCCCGATTACTTGTACAATATGACCTTTTTTCATGCCTTTTCCTCCCATTTTCTAATCTTCCAGAGCAGAAGCTCCACCGACGATTTCGGTGATTTCTTGCGTGATTGCAGTCTGTCTCACACGGTTATATTGAATCGTCATATCATTGATCATATTGTTCGCATTATCGGTGGCACTCTTCATGGCCGTCATGCGGGAAGCATGCTCGGATGATTTAGCATCGATAATGGCACCGTAAATCAAACTTTCTGCGTATTGCGGAAGTAAAATTTCCAAAATTTCTTCTTTGTTTGGTTCAAAAAGATAATCGACTTCGTAACCGACTGCTTCCTGGGAATCCAAATCCGTCAGCGGCAGCATTTTTTCAGCCCGATACTCGGAGATCAGAGCGTTGACATGATGTTTGTAGCAAACGTACAACGCATCAAAAGCACCATCACGATAGAGTTGGATCGCCTTCACTACGATATCGCTGACCTCAGTAAAGCTGGGTTGGTCGTTCAGATCCCTGATTTCGAACGCGACTTCGATGCCGCTCTTCCGCAGATCATCAGCGACCGCGCCGCCGACCGACAGGACAACAAACTCATCGTTTGAAGCGTGGTCGATTGCAAGCATATCTTTTGTCGCTTTCAGAATCGAACTGTTGTATCCTCCTGCCAAGCCTTTATCTGAGGAAATGATCAGATAGCCAGTTTTGCGGACCGGACGTTCGATCAACATATCATGAAAATCGACCATAACTTGGTCGTTCGCTGATACATGACCATGTTCTTCAAGCAAAGATAATTGTGTGCTGGCTATATGTGTTACGATTTCGCGTATTTTTGCTGCATAAAGCTGATATCCCCGCACCTTTTGTTCGGCGCGGATCAGTTTGGAGGCAGATACCATTTGCATGGCGCTTGTTATTTGACTTGTCTTCTTTGTGGAAGCAATGCGTTTCCGGATGTCTATTAAAGACTCTGCCATATTATCACCTCAATATTATCTGTTCATGCTGACCAATCTACTCGACATGCGGAATAAAGATGCCTGCGAATGCACTCAGGGCTTCATCTAAGTCTTCTGCAGGTGGCAAGTCTTTTGTCTCCGAAATGATGGAGAACAGATTTGGATAGGACATTTTGACGAATTTGAAGAGTTCAGACTCATATCGTTCGATGTCCTGGACCGGAATGGAATCAATATATCCATGCGTTAATGCATAAAGAATGAGAACTTGTTTTTCGACATCCAAAGTCTTGTGCAAGTCCTGCTTCAGTATTTCCACGGTTCTGCGGCCGCGACTAAGGCGTTTCTGTGTGGAAACATCCAAGTCCGAACCGAACTGAGTGAATGCTTCCAGTTCACGATAGCTGGCCAAATCGATACGCAGCGTACCGGATACTTTTTTCATTGCTTTGATTTGAGCAGATCCGCCGACACGGGAAACGGACAGACCGGCAGATAGAGCTGGACGGATTCCCGAGAAGAAGAGATCGCTTTCCAGAAAAATCTGACCATCCGTGATGGAGATGACGTTCGTCGGAATATATGCGGAGATATCCCCAGCTTGCGTTTCAACGATTGGTAGGGAGGTTATGGAACCGCCGCCCAATTCATCATTCAATTTTGCTGAGCGTTCCAACAGACGGGAGTGCAAGTAGAAGACATCCCCAGGGTACGCTTCACGACCTGGCGGACGACGCAACAGCAAGGACATTTCACGGTAAGCAGCCGCCTGTTTAGAAAGATCATCATAAACGATAAGGACATGTTTGCCTTTGTGCATGAACTCTTCTGCCATCGCTGTAGCAGCGTAAGGCGCGATATAGAGCATCGGCGCGGATTGCGAAGCACTAGCAGTCACGACAATCGTATAATCCATTGCATGATATTTCTTCAACGTTTCCGTCATATTACGAACTGTCGATTCTTTTTGTCCGATTGCGACGTAGATGCAGATAACATCTTTTCCGCGCTGGTTGATGATAGTATCGATCGCAATGCTTGTTTTCCCGGTTTTGCGGTCACCAATGATCAACTCCCGTTGGCCTCGACCAATCGGCACCAAAGCATCCAATGCTTTTAGGCCAGTCTGAAGAGGTTCTCTGACGGATTGATGATCCATAACGCCCGGCGCTGTATTTTCAACCGGTCTTGTGCCCGTCGTTTCTATGCTGCCTAAACCGTCCACTGGGCTGCCTAAAGCATCCACAACACGCCCGATCAAAGCATCTCCGACCGGAACTTCCATGATTTTGCCTGTACGTTTGACGATATCGCCCTCATGGATATTTTCATAAGCTCCAAAAATGATGATACCGACATCGTTCATCTCCAGGTTTTGGGCCATGCCGATGGAACCGTTGGAGAACTCCAACAATTCACCGGACATAACGTTCTCCAACCCTTTTGCGCGTGCGATTCCGTCACCTATGTAAGTAAGTTTTCCAATTTCTTCAAACTCTGATACAGATTGAAAAGTGTTGATCCTATTTTTGATCAATGAACTCAAATCTTCGTTTTCAGTAGCCACATTATTCACCTCTTCAACCCTATTAATCTTTCAGGATATGTCTCTTCATTTCTTTCAACTTCGTAACGATGGTATTGTCGAAATAGTGGTTTTCCGACTCCAACCGGACGCCGCCCATAACCGTGGGATCGACCACTTCAGTCACAAAGAAGGTCGCTTCGCCAATTCTTTTTTCCATTTTGTCCATGATGCGTTTTTTTTGTTCCGCCGTTAAAGGAACCGCAGAAATTAATTTCATATTCACGAACTCTTTTTTATTCTCATACAGCGCATTGAACGCATTGATGGAAGCCAAGATACCTTCGTTATCAAGATTATCTTGGAGTCCCTCGAGAAACTGAAGCGTCTCGGGAGCGAGATACTTCACAGCCAAATCAAGATTTGGCTTCTCGCCCGCAACTGCATCTGCATGATTGAAGGCATCCTTTAACTGCGATAGATCGAGATAGAGTCTATCCGCAGTCTTCGAATCTGTCAGGCGGTTATAGTAGGCTTGCACATAGGCTTCTACAGTAGCGATTGCTTTACCGTCCCTATCCATATCAATCATCCAGCCCTTCAATGAAAGCCTCGATCAAAGTTTGTTGTTCTGCTTGATTGATCTCTTTGCCAAGGATTTTCTCAGCGATTTCCAATGATATGACTCCGATTTCGGCGCGTAATCCTTCAAGAGCTTGTTTTCTTTCGAGTTCAAGCTCTTTTTGGGTCACTAGTTTGATTCGTAATGCATCTTCTTTTGCTTCTTTGATGATGCTCTTTTGTATCTCATTGCCTTCTGCTTGAGCTCTGTTTAAAATATCGCTCGCTGTTGTTCTGACTTCTATCAACTGCGCATCGACTTCCGCGTGTTTCTTCTCAGCATTCTCGCGCGCTGTTGCTGCTTTATCAATATTTGCGTGTATCATTTCTTCCCGATCCGTTAAGATCTTCATCAAAGGCTTCCATGCGAATTTTTTGATAAGAGCCATCAATATCAGAAATGACAACAGCGTGACAATCGTATCACCTAATGCGGTAATCTCTCCCAATACGAGATTGGCTGTCATTCTCATCCCTCCTGTAGTTATCGGTCTTGCTGGTCCCTATTATTGGAAAATCAGTAAGAAAGCTATAACTACCGCCATGATGGGAACAGCTTCAATTAAGCCGACACCGATAAACATCAAAGTTTGTAATTTGCTTTGTAATTCCGGTTGTCTTGCGATCGCTTCGATTGTAGTAGAAATAACCTTTCCGTTTCCTAATGATGCTCCGATCGCCGCACCGGCAACCGCAATAGCAGCTCCTATAAAGTTCATAATAATAATCTCCTTTTTCTCATATAATAATGCATACTTATTAAGCTCATGGATCAGCAGTTTATTCCGCTTCGATCTTATGGGCGAGGTAAACCATAGTCAACGTAGTGAAGACGAAAGCTTGGATGGATCCGATGAAGATGGAGAATCCTTGCCAAACCATTTGGAGTGGAATTCCAACCACCCAAGTCAACAAGCCGTAAGAATTCGCTAATGAAGCAATCAAGCCCAACAAAATTTCACCGGCATAAATATTTCCGTAAAGACGTAACGCCAATGTCAATGTGTTCGTGAATTCCTCCAATATTTTGATTGGCATGAGAGGTGCGACTGGGCGAACATAGCTGTTCATGAAATATTCCTTAAAACCATTTTCTTTAATACCAAAGTAATGAGTCAGCAAAATCACCATCAAGGCCAAGCCTAATGTGACGATTGGACTGGCTGTAGGACTCTTCCAGTAGGAATAGCCATCAATGTTCAAAATGAACACTAGCCCTAACATATTCGCTACCCATACAAATAGGAACAAAGTGAATCCCAACAAGTGGAATTGTTGCCCCACTTTCCAGTGAAGCGAGCTGGAAATCATGTTTCGGATAAAATCAACCAAATATTCAATTGCATTTTGACTTTTGGTTGTTGGTCTTATCGACAGTTTCCGGGTAGCAATAAAACAAAATAAAAAAACGATGATGCAGGTCGCCAATACGCTAATGATGATATTCAAACTGAAACCCAATCCCATAAAATGGATGACTTTAGATTCAGCTTCCAATAATTTCACCTCTTTTCAATACAAATAAAAAAACAGCTATGCCAAACCTAGTCCACGCTACACTATTTTTAAAAGACATTCGTAAAAGTAGACAACTAATTCAGCTGGACCTCCCATACTCTAGTCACAATAAGTGGCTATTTCATAAGTTTCTTTGCACATCTGTTCAACATCGCTAATCATAACACCAACTTTATCGAAATTCAAAGCAAATATACGGATTATAAGGATATTTCCGACCTTTTCATGAAAATGATGAAAAGATACCGCCTTCATAATCAAAGATACTCAATACATAAATATACTTATAGGATTATGAAAATCCGAAGGTTGACTAAAAAGTGTTTCGAACTGGGGAAATAAAAGCAAATTTATTGTCTTTCATGCTACCCTCCAAACTGTTCGGCACTGTAACCTTAAGCGATTGAAGTATAACTAACTTAACTTGCACAAAAAAAACTGAGCCAGAAATACCCATAGGATTTCTGGCTCAGCCCATCATTTTCACTTTTCAAGATTATGTAAATTGGAAGACCGTTCTCATGATAATATTGACTGTTTGACAATTATGGACACAATTGCCTCAATGCCGTTTTGAACGCTTATTTTGTGCCGAACAGTCGGTCACCAGCGTCACCTAACCCAGGCAGGATGTAGCTGTTTTCGTCCAATCTTTCATCCAAAGAAGCTGCATAGATATCCACATCAGGATAAGCAGCGTGCAAAGCTTCTACTCCTTCAGGTGCTGCCACAAGGCAAATGAATTTCATGGATGATGGTGAAGCGCCTCTCTTTTCCAATGCTTCGATAGCTGCGATAGCTGATCCGCCTGTTGCCAACATTGGGTCAACGATGAACAATTGACGTTCTTGGATGTCTGTCGGTAATTTAACGAAATACTCGACAGGTTCCAATGTTTCGTGATCACGGTACATGCCGATATGGCCAACTTTTGCAGCTGGCAACATCGCTAAGAAACCATCGACCATCCCTAACCCTGCACGCAAGATCGGAATGATGGCAACCTTTTTACCGGACAATGTTTTTTGAGTCGTTTTCACCAATGGCGTTTCGATCTCGATGTCTTCCAAAGGCATGTCCCTTGTTACTTCATAAGCCATCAACATGGCGATTTCGCTTACTACTTCACGAAATACTTTTGTTCCACACTCTTTCTCGCGGATGATTGTTAATTTGTGTTGAATCAACGGGTGATTCATTACATGGAATTCTCCCATATACTTTTGCCCCACTTTCCTATTTTTGCTCAACCTATTGTAATTGAAAATCGCTACAAATACCAGAAATAAAACAATGAGAAAACAGCAAAAGAGCTGACTCGTTGTGTGAGACAGCTCTTTTGCAATCTATTTAAGCTTCAGTAGCAGCTAATTTTTTGTGCAATGGGAAAGCTTTTGTGATGGCATGGATTGCCGCGCGGACTTCATCCAATTTCGCTTCATCTGTGTGGTTTTGGATAGTTTCCACGATCAATTCAGCAACCTTGCGTGCTTCCGCTTCCTTCAAGCCTCTAGTTGTGATGGCAGGTGTGCCGATACGGATGCCGCTGGCTTTATTTGCGCCAAGCGTTTCAAAAGGAATCGTATTTTTATTGACAGTGATTTCAACGGTATCCAACAGTTTTTCTACTTGTTTTCCGTTCAAACCGCTGCTTGTAACATCCAACAGCAATAAGTGATTGTCTGTTCCGCCACTGATGACGCGCAAGTCGGATGCATTGAAAACATCAGCCATTGCTTGAGCATTTTTGATTACTTGTCCGATATATTCAGTGTACTCCGGTGTTGCAACTTCAAAGAATGATACAGCTTTAGCAGCGATGACGTGCTCTAAAGGACCGCCTTGGATTCCTGGGAACACAGCGCTGTTCAACTTTTTGCCGAATTCTTCTTTGGCTAAAATGACGCCGCCGCGCGGGCCGCGAAGTGTTTTATGTGTAGTCGTAGTTACGATGTGGGCGTATTCAACCGGATTTTGGTGATATCCAGTTGCGCATAGTCCTGCGATATGAGCCATGTCCACCATCAAATAAGCACCGACTTCATCAGCGATTTCTCTAAAACGTTTGAAATCGATTGCGCGTGGGTAAGCGCTGGCGCCGGCAACAATCAATTTTGGTTGTTCTTTCAAAGCAATCTCTCTGACTTTATCATAGTTGATCGTTTCGGAATCTTTTTCTACACCGTAAGCCACGAACTCATAAGTCTGGCCGCTGAAATTCACGGATGCGCCATGGGTCAAATGTCCCCCATGACTCAAGTCCATTCCCAAAATTTTATCGCCGGGTTGAACCAAAACACGATAAGCAGCCATATTCGCTTGTGAACCGGAATGTGGTTGTACATTGGCATATTCCGCACCGAAGATTGCTTTGATGCGATCGATCGCCAAGTTTTCGATGATATCGATAAATTCACAACCACCATAGTAACGACGACCAGGGTAGCCTTCAGCATATTTATTGGTCAAGATGCTGCCTTGCGCTCTCATAACATCTTCAGATACAAAGTTTTCGGAAGCAATCAGCTCGATTCCGTTCTCTTGTCTTTCGCGTTCTTTTTCAATTGCTGCAAATAATTCTTTATCCATGTTTGCACCCTTCCATCACATTATTCCAAAATTTTAAATATATAAAAAATGTAAGTTGAGTATAGCATAAATTTTCAGAAATAAAACATATAAGCTCCTGAATTTGAATGATTTGTGTAAAAAGTAAGCTAAAGACGGATATTAGGCGATTATTCCGCGTTTTTTTTCGGGTATTTTGAAGAAGCCGCTTTTTCCAAACGATTCATGAATGCCTTCCCGAGGCCGGCAAGGTCATAAGCTTCCGCCAAAATTACATCGACCGGCTGTTCGTCGAGATAACGCAATCCAGCATATAGACGCTGCGATGCAGCTGCCACATCATTCTTCAATCCCAATGAATAGATAGCCACCGCTGCATCCTTATGAATATCCAGTTGTTCTTCCGATGCCAGAATGCCGATTCGCTTGCCTTCGCCGCGATACGCTTCAATGATGGCTACCCAATCAGCGGGCGTTCCATCAATCAGGATGACCGGTTGCGCGGGAGCATAATGTTGGTACTTCATCCCTGGTGCTTTCGGAGCATCTGCTTCATTTGTTGATTGCGCACTGCCTGCCAGTTTGCCGATGATCGGTTCCAGCTGCACTTCCGTGATGGCCCCCGGGCGCAAAATGACAGGGCCAGTAGCATTAGTTAAATCAAGTACAGTTGATTCCAAACCGATCTGCGTCTCCCCTCCATCAAGGATGCCCGCAATTTTTCCCGAAAGATCGTGCATCACGTGTTGGGCTGTCGTTGGGCTCGGTTTGCCTGATGTATTCGCACTAGGCCCTACCAAAGGAAAGCCGGTTTTTTTGATCAATTCCAGCGTTTGTTCTTGAGCGGGCATGCGCAACGCGACAGTTTTGTGGCCTGCAGTGACGGTAGGTGCAAAAACCCCTTCTTTCATAGGGAAAATCAAAGTCAACGGACCCGGCCAAAAGGCCTCCATCAAGGCTTCTGCTTGGGGCGGCACAAAGGCTACATATTGCGCAATCTCCCGATCCGCAACATGAACAATCAACGGATTATCGCTAGGTCTTCCTTTTACTTTATATACATTTTTTACGGCTTCATCATTTGATGCGATAGCGCCCAAGCCATAGACAGTCTCTGTTGGGAAGGCGATCAATTGTCCGGTTCTCAGCAATTCGGCTGCCTCATCTATTGTTGCTGTTTCGTATATTTTTGTTTCCATAATAAATGCTCCTTTCTTTATGGTTTAGCACTCAGCGCCGTCGGTCAGGTAAAAAAATAGCCGGGGCAATTGCCCGCAGCCAGTTTTTGCCCATGGATAACAGGCAACTCTTTTCTTATTTGACTATGAGCATGCGATCGAGGCCGGACAGATCTTTTTCGATCATGACCGTTTTATCCGGGAAAGCTTTTTTGTAGAGTTCCAATAATTTTTCGCCTTGGCTGAACCCGATTTCCATGAACAGACATCCGTCCGTTTTCAAGTGGAACGGCAGCGTGAAGGCCATCTTTTGGTATAGGTCCAACCCGTCGTGGTCGGCGAACAAAGCCGAATGCGGTTCGTACTCCAAAACGGAGCGGTCCATCAAACCGATCTCATCTTCGCTGATGTAAGGCGGATTGCTGAGAATGCAGTCGAACGTCTCCAACTGTACGGGTTCCAGCAGATCCCCTTGCAGGAAACGGATGTCGGCATCCAGTTGCTCCGCGTTCTCTTTCGCAACGGCCAAAGCTTCTTCAGAAATGTCGGTAGCTGTCACATCATCCTGCGGACGTTCCTTTTTCATCGCAATGGCAATGGCGCCGGACCCTGTCCCGATATCGAGGACCTTTTGCGGCCCTTTCCCTTCCAAGCATTTTAGCGCCCGTTGCACGAGCTCTTCGGTTTCCGGCCGCGGAATCAAGGTAGCTTCCGTGACTTTCAAGGGATAGCCATAGAACCATTCGACGCCTACGATGTACTGGATCGGTTTGCCCGCGACATACTCATTTATGTCGCTGAAATACTGCTTGTATTCCTGCTCCATTATTGGCTCGGAAAAACGCATCAACAGATCCGTTTTCGTCCAACCCAGGCGATCCAAAAGCAGCCTTTCAGCAGCCAACGGACTTTTCTCGTTTTGTTCCAAAAAAAGCGCGCCGTTCTGTAATGCTTGCTGGTAAGTGAGCTCCTTAGATTGACCCATTGTTTAAGGACTCCAATTTTTGCGTTTGATCTGCCATGATCAACGCATCGATGACTTCATCCAATTTTCCGCTCAAAATCGTATCCAACTTTTGCAGGGTCAAGCCGATACGGTGATCCGTAACACGGTTTTGCGGGAAGTTGTAGGTGCGGATCCGTTCGGAACGATCGCCTGTACCGATTGCGGATTTACGCGTCGCATCGTATTCTGATTGTGCATCTGAAGAGATTTTGTCGTATACACGCGTGCGCAAAATTTTCATCGCTTTCTCGCGGTTTTTGATCTGGGAACGCTCATCCTGCATCGCAACGGCGATTCCGGTCGGTAAGTGGGTCAACCGGACCGCTGATGCCGTCTTGTTGACGTGCTGTCCGCCGGCACCGCTGGCATGATAGATGTCTGTACGGATGTCTTTGTCTTCGATGTTCAACTCGACCTCTTCCGCTTCAGGCAAGACGACAACGGTGGCTGTGGAGGTATGCACACGCCCTTGTGATTCTGTTTCCGGGACACGTTGGACACGGTGGGCGCCGCTCTCATATTTCAGTTTGGAGTAGGCACCGTTTCCGCTGATCATAAGGATGATCTCTTTGTAGCCACCGATGCCGGTAATGTTCGCATCCATGACCTCAACACGCCAACCTTGGTTTTCAGCGAATTTACTGTACATCCCAAACAGCTTTCCGGCGAATAAAGCAGCTTCATCTCCGCCGGCAGCCCCGCGGATCTCCATGATGATGTTTTTGTCATCGTTCGGATCGGTAGGGAGCAATAAAACTCTGATGCGCTCTTCAAGCTCGGTCTTCTCCTTCTTTAAGTCGCTCAATTCCTCTTTAGCCATAACAGCCATGTCATCATCCAAATTTTCTGACAACATTTCTTCTGTGTCGGCGATTTCTCCTTCGACCTCTTTATAACGATTGAAGGTCGCGACTTTCTCGCGCAGCCCTGCTTCTTCTTTGGTCAATCCCAAGAACCGTTTTGTGTCAGCCTGGACTTCCGGATCACTTAATAATTCGGAAAGCTCTTCATAACGGATAATGAATGCATCTAATTGATCATACATAACTATTTCAAACTCCTCTTTTTTTGTTTCTGATTATCTGTTCTTGGCTAATGGCGGGTGGTGGTAATGGTTACGGCAGACGGGAAGGTAGGATTCGTTTCCGCCAATCTGGATTTGTTCACCGGCATATACTGGTTTTCCGTCCACGACACGCATATTCATGATCGCTTTTTTATGACAGTACCAGCAGATGGTTTTAATTTCTTCTATCTTATCCGCATACAGCAACAGATATTTTGAGCCTTCGAACAATTCGTTCTGGAAATCATTCTTCAATCCGAATGCCATCACGGGGATAGACAATTCGTCCACAATGCGTGCTAGTTGGATGACATGCGCTTTGGATAGGAATTGCGATTCATCTATCAAAATGCAGGCCGGCTTTTTCGTATTTTTGCTGACTTCCAAAAATACATCCGTGTCATTCGCAATCGGAGTGGCTTCGCGCTTCAATCCGATCCGACTCGAAACATAGCCTACGCCATCACGGTCATCGATCGCGCTCGTAAAGATCATCACTGATTTGTTCTGCTCTTCATAATTGTAGGCAACCTTCAGGATCTCGATTGATTTCCCGCTGTTCATCGCCCCATATTTAAAAAATAACTGTGCCATTATGTCCACCTTTCCAACAGCGTCTTGCCTATTTTTCATAAATCGGTCGGAATTTCCTGCAAAAAGAAAGGATGCCCTTGTGTCATCCTGCTTCCGACCCGCTATTATCTCACCTTCATCATTCCGCTCCAGCAAGGTTGGTGAATGATAAAAAAACTGAATAACATCCCGTATAATGATAGTAGGAAATGGCTGTAAAGTCAATAAAATTCACGCTCACCAGCTGTCATCCGGCAATCGGAACAACCTTTCCTGACACGATAAGGCATCTTAAAATATTAAATCCGGGCAAATTCTGCTATACTAACGCTATCGAAAAAAGCCTTGTTATATGCTATGATGGCAAGAGATACATAAGTAAGGAGCGAATTTATTTGACTATCCGCGGTTCACTAGCAATCAATATCGGCAAAATCGCCCAGTGGGGTCTTCAAACATTTACCAAAGGCGGAACCAGTCTCCCCGGCAAACTGGCCGTGAAATTGGATCCCGACGTATTGCAACATCTTTCTGAAAATTTTGATGTCGTCATCATCACCGGCACAAACGGCAAGACGCTGACGACATCGTTGACTTATCATGTCCTGCAACAAAAATTCCCGCATATTTTGACGAATCCGACCGGCGCAAACATGGAGCAAGGCATCATCTCTTCATTCCTGGAAGGCTATTCACGTAAAGTAAAAAAGGAAAGAGCCTTTGCTGTTCTTGAGGTCGATGAAGCCAGCCTCGTTAAAGTGACGAAGTTCATTAAGCCAAAAGTCATCGTGAACACGAATGTTTTCCGCGATCAGATGGATCGATTCGGCGAAATCTATACAATCTACCAAAAAATGGTCGATGGCGCTGCACTCGCACCGGATGCGGTTATCCTGGCGAATGGGGACAGCCCAATTTTCAACTCCAAAGAGTTGGTCAACAAACAAATCTATTTCGGTTTCAATCACGAGCCGGATGGCGACACCTTGGCACATTACAATACGGACGGCGTGCTGTGTCCGAAATGCCAGCACATTTTGCGCTATAAATTCAATACATACAGCAACCTTGGGAAATACTATTGTGCCCATTGTGATTTCAAACGTCCAGAATTGGCTTATGCGGTCACCAAAGTGGACAAATTAACTCACAAGAGTTCTTCCTTTGAAATCGATGGTCATCCGTTCCACACGAATGTTGCCGGTCTCTACAACGTCTATAATGCCTTGGCTGCCTATTCCGTCGGCAAGCATTTCGGCTTGACCCCTGAAGAGATCCAAGCCGGCTTTTCAGCTGCCCAGCAAAAATTTGGTCGTCAAGAAACGATCACCGTCGACGACAAGGAAATCATCCTGAACCTCATCAAAAATCCGGTCGGTCTGAATCAGGTCATCGACCTTCTGAATTATGAAGAGGAGCCATTCAGCGTCGTCTCGATCCTGAATGATCGCCCGGCAGACGGAACCGATGTCAGCTGGATCTGGGACGGAAACTACGAGAAGTTTTTAGATTTTGATATCCCGAAAGTAACCGTCAGTGGCATCCGCCAAAAAGAGCTGACCTTACGTATGAAGGTTGCCGGCATTCCGGAAGAAAAGCTGGAAGTATTACCGGAAATCACTGATGTCATCAAAGCTTTCAAAAAGGCTCCTACAAAAAAAATCTATGTGATGGCAACTTACACCGCTGTGCTGCAACTCCGTAAAGAGCTAGCGAACCAAGGCTATATAGCGGAAAGGATGAAATAAATGCAACTACGTATTTGCCACTTGTATGGCAACCTACTGAACACATACGGCGACAACGGGAATCTGTTGATGCTCCAGTACTGTGCCCGTGAAAAAGGTATCGATTTCGAAACGGAGATCATCAGTTTGGACCAGCCTTTCGATCCCTCCAAATATGACCTCGTCTTTTTTGGAGGCGGCCAGGATTACGAACAGTTCATCGTTTCCAAAGACATTCAGGACAAAGCAGCAGGAATCAAGGAATATATCGAAAACGATGGCGTAGTATTGGCCATCTGTGGTGGTTACCAATTATTGGGCCACTACTACATGGATGCATCCGGCAACAAAATCCCCGGTATAAGCGCCTTGGATCATTATACTTTGAGCCAGGACAACAACCGGTTCATCGGCGATATCACGATCCGCAGCGAGGAATTCAATGAGACCTACGAGGGATTCGAAAACCATAACGGACGGACTTTCCTTGGCGAAAACATGCGCCCGCTCGGGAAAGTCGAAAAAGGCATGGGTAATAACGGTGAAGATAAGACCGAAGGCGCTCGCTACAAAAATGTCTTCTGTTCTTATTTCCATGGGCCTCTGTTAGTCCGCAACATCCACCTGGCAAACCGCATCGTCGATATGGCCATTGCCCAACACAAAAAAAAGATCGCGAAATAAAACAAAGAAGAAGAAGAGGAGCTGCCCTGCGATGGGACAACTCCTCTTTTTTGGTTGTAGCGCCCTCGTGGTCCGATTCTTCCGGATTTTGGGACAATTCCCTGCATTCCTCTAGGTGTGACATCAAAAAGGCTGCACCATAAATGATGCAACCCTCTGCTCTTTGCTGATACAGATCACTATTCCATCATGAATGAAAGCACAATCGTCAGCACTACAAATGCCAAAAGTCCGGCAACGAACGCCCATGCTTGCCATCTCGCCATATTCAGCGTGCTTCCGATACCGAACCGTTTTTCGACAAATATCGATGGATCTTCTGGATTGTAATACCATACGCCCCACTTCCAGTAACGCTCTTCATCCACTTCAGTCACTTCATCCGGCAATTCACCCGCTTCATTCAGGAACAGTTTTTCGCCGCCTTGGCCGTATTTCCAGGTCAAATAAATGCTGTACCCAACTATGATGACCACGAACGGTATCGTCATACCGATTATCCACTGGGCACCCTTGTCCGCGAAGAACAAGGAAAAGAAATGGATGCCGCTCAACAAGAGCTGTGTCAGTACGGTCACGACAAGGAAGTAATAGGACCAAGCCTGGCGGAACAATTTGCTCTGCTTGCTGGAGAGGTCTGACAAATAGGGCGAAATCTTCTGTTTCGATTTGATGAAGGAATAGTGACTGAAAAACATCATTGGAATCATCAACAATTGAATCGCCGGGAGCATGAATACATTCACATAGGTTTTATCGACGATCCGATCCGGCTCATTCGAACTGTTCCAGTGGACAGGGAAGCGCTCGGGGATCAAGTCATAAAAGTAAAGCGTCACCGCTACGGTCACCAACAGGATGAACAATTGTGCTGAAACGAAGACCGAATGGGAAACCACCTTCAAATCTTTTTGATAGGCCGTATCAATGACGATTTTGGCTTTTTTCGGCTCAACCCGGATGCCGTTCACTTCTTTCCAACTGCGGAGTTGTTTCCGTTTCTGTAGGTAAAGCAGGAAGGAAAGGAAGATGAAAATGAACATCGCAACCGTCACATAAATGCTGGTGAACATTTCCACTTTCTCCTCATCATCCCAGAGAAGAAAGAAAAAAATTGGCGCAGCGAGCAGTATACTCCCGCATATATTTTGATAAAGGTAGGCTTTTTTAAGCTTCAAAACATAGGGATCCTTCTGATGCGATGTCGGAACCGTCACTCCAAACGGGGTCCCTAACCGGCTATAATATGGCGTAATGCCGTTGACCACCCCAATAATCAAAAACATGATCACCATGAACCAACTAAATATCAGCATCTGCTTTCCCTTCCCCTTCCAACTCTTTCTCGAGTTCGTTCAGCCATCCGTTGAACGTTGCTTCATTGACCTCAAAAATCTGTTTGTCGATTAGGATTTCTTTGAGCTTATCCTGCATCGCCGCTTTCGTACGTTCATTGGATGCCATCGTCGCGCGTTCGCTGACGAAATAGCCTTTCTGGTTTTTTTCCAGCACGCCTTCATCGGCCAATAGATTATACGCTTTATTCACGGTATGCATATTGATGCCCAATTCGCTGGCCAGGCTTCTGACGCTTGGTAATCCATCCCCATATGACCATTCCCGTTTGAGGATACCAATTTTTATCTGATACATCAGTTGCGTGTAGATTGGCGTATCACTGTTCGGAAGAATTTCGATGAACATATTTAGCCCTCCTGTTCGTTATATAACAAGTATAACACTAGCGGCGGAATATGCAAGCAGAAAGCGGTGCGCTACCACCTCGTCCGGTTAAAGCAAGCTTCCCCGGAGGAGAGGGAAGCGTGATATATGTTCTCCGATGAGCAGGTTCTCACCGGAGGACATTCTGTTTTATACCGCCATTCTCCTGCGAACGACGGCATTGCCGTAGTTCAACACTATTATTCACGGTTTCCTCCGGCCAGCCTACAAAAAAAATTTAGCACAACACAAAAAACGGCATGCGGCCGATCACTACCGGTCGCATGCCGTTCTATTTCTTTAGTAGCCTTCCTGCAAAGCCCTGATGCTGTTTTCCGTCACGACCGACGTGTCACAAAGCATGTCGATCGGATGTTGTTTCTTGTTTTGGAAGGCAGCGACCAGATAGATCACAGCCACGATTTTACCGATATATCGGCCGACGCCTTCGCGAATCAGGACGGTCTGCCAACTGAGTTTTTCTTCTTTAAAGCAGACGACACGGATGCCGAAAATCATTTTCCCAACTGTTTGGCCGTTTGTATATTTTGTTGTCAGTATGAAATATCCGACAAGGATCAACAACTGAAGAAATCCGAACAAGGTCAAGGGATTGTTCCCTAGCATACTGATGCCGCCCAAAGCGAAAATCGGCTTGATCAAAATCCCCACCAACGCCTGCACAATCAGCAAGTCGACGAGGTAGGCAAAAAATCTGATCCAAAAACCGGCGAATACGTAATCCGGATAGCGGTGAAACGGTCGTTCCTGCTGATCGGAATAGCGCTCGGCTTCCTCCCAGGCTATTTTCTTTTTGCGGATTTCTTCCAAACGTTCTTCATGCGTAGTGGTTTGCTCTTCCATCATCACTCACCTCCGTAGAGATAAAGCAATCTCGGAGCGGCGGTTGTCCCGAAAGTGTCACGTAGCAGCTGCAGTTCAGAAAGCGTCTGATTATCCTGACCAGTCAGTTTGGTAGCCGCCTGAGCGAACAACCAAGAAAAATCGGAAAACAGGCTCGGTGTCGAAGTGTAGTCGAATACTTCCGCATCCTCGAGGTCATAGGCGGTTTTCATCGCTTTCAATGCATCATCCGTGTAGGCTATCTCATCCACCAACCCTAACGCTTGCGCTTGGGTTCCCGAATAAATCATGCCGTTCGCAACAGCGCGGACCTCTTCTTCCGGCATGTTCCTTCCCGTCGATACGACAGTGACGAAGCGCTGATAAGCCTCATCGACGTATGCCTGAAGCAAAGCACGCTCTTCTTCCGTCATATCCCGATCCGGCGACCCAATGTCCTTGAGGCTGCCTGACTTGATCGTATTGTATTCGATACCCAATTTTTCAAGAAGGCCCGAGTATTCGATTGCTTGCATGATGACGCCGATCGAACCGGTAGTCGTTTCAGCTGTAGCATAAATTTTATCCGCACCAGCAGAAATGTAGTAGCCACCGCTTGCGGCCGTTCCTTGCATCGAAGCATAGACCGGAAGTTCCTTTTCAGCAGCAATGCGGTACAATTTATCGTGCGCCTCCGCACTTTCATATACTCCACCACCCGGGCTGTCCACTATCAGAAAAATACCCTTGATCGTGTCATCCTCTTCGATGGCTTTCAATTGCTCCAGGAAAAGGTCGTGATCATAACTGGAGCCATCAGTCAGCATACTGCCTGTACCTGATTGAATCGTACCTTCGATATGCAGAACCGCAATCCGATTGCTGGCATCGCCACTTTCCATAACATTTTCCTGCAGGCTCGTTCCTGGTATCAGATTGCCGGTAAGCTGGCTGAGGGAGTCTTCCGTTTGGTCAGCCAACCGGGTCGACAGAAATTGTGAGCCGATTGATGCCATGAAAAGCACAAGCGCGATTGCCACCGCAATCCATCTCTTTTTGTTCATCAAGCATTACCCCTTTTCGTTTCGATTATTCTTGAACATAATCCTCGTCTGGTTCTTCTTCGACTTCAGGTTCATCCAAATACAATCCGGAAATTTCCTTGTACCAATCGAAGATGTGCATGAACAGCACTTTAAGGACCGCATAACCGGGAATGCCTAAGATGAAACCGCTCAGGCCGAACAGTTTTCCTGCCGTAAGCAACACGAAGATAATTGTGACGGGATGGACCTCGAGATTGCTGCCGAGTACCTGCGGCGAAATCACGCGCCCCTCGATGAATTGCTCAATCGAGAAAACCAGCAGTACCTTTGCCAACATCAGCGGAGAATCCACTATTGCAACAATCACAGCGGGAACCATCGCAATGAAGGAACCCATATACGGGATGATATTCAAGAAGCCTGCGAGTATCCCCAAGACGATGCCGAATTTCATTCCGATAATGGCATAGCCTATGACGAACATCAACCCGACAAAGAAGGCGACCGTTATCTGACCGCGGACATATTGGCTGATCTGCGTGTTGATTTTCTTCAAAAGTTCACCGATCGATTCCCGTAGATTTGTCGGAAAGAATTGCAGAAAAGTCAGTGGCAACTTATCCCCTTCCTTCAGTAAATAATACAAGATGATAGGCATCGTGACGATTCCCACAAACGCATTCGTCAAAATCCCTACCACACTGCCTAACCCGCTTACCGTATTCGATAAGACCTCGTTCAATTTCGCAGAAATACTGTTAAAGATGTCTGCATTGATTTGGTTAATCTGATCCTGAAGGGAAGTAAACCAATCATAATTGACCAATTCAATCGTCATGGTCTCGATTGCCTGCCAATAAGCCGGAAATTCGCGGACAATGCCTATCGTCTGATCGCGGATGATTGGGATCAGAATCGCAAATCCCCAAATCATCATCAGCAACACCAGTACAAAGGCGATCCAAGTGCCTACAAAACGTTTGATTCCTTTTTTCTCCATAAGTGTGACCAACGGATTCAACATGTAATAAAAAATACCCGCCATTATCAGCGGAAAGCCGATGACACTGAAGAAGCTGCCTACCGGTCCCAAAAGATGGGAAATTTTTGAGAATACCAAAACGATTAGGAGAATCAATAAGATAATTAGAAGAACAGTTACGAACTTATTGTTCAGAAACCATTTTTCGAACCACGACAATCGATTCCCGGATTTCGTCCCTCTACGTGGAGCTCTTTCCATTGGACTCACCTTCAATCTTTCTTCTTATAAGTAATGGTGGTACCGTCCGTTATTGTGGGCAAAATGTAAGGAGTCAAATAAATACTTGTTTCCAGGCGTTCGTCATCCCAATTTTTGAAAAACATAGTTGTGTGGCCGAGCGACTGCAGATTTTTCAGGACATGCGTACCTATATAGGATATGCGGTATTCCTGGTCGTCAAACAATATCTTGTCCCCATCTGACAGTTCGAACCATTCCTGCGGCTCCAAAAAACGATGGATGACGGAAACCTCCTGCAATGTTGCCGTTGCGCTGTCATCGAACAAGATGATCATCGGTTCCTTTATATCTATTGCTTTTTCTCCAATTTGAATTACTTTGCTTTGCATTGACATATCCCCTTTTCAGACACTTTTTACAACTTCTATTCTATCACAGTTTATTTGGCAAACCATTGATTATGCCATTGAAACCAACTTTATTTGCTTTGGAAGCTTTTTCCCCTGTAATTGTGAAGGGCATTTGTTATAATGGAATTATCATAATATATAGGAGGTCTTTGGATGGAACAAGTTTTATATCTTGGCTCTTACACGAAAAGAGAAAGTAAAGGGGTTCATCAAATCATTTTGGACACCGATAAAAAAGAATTGCGTGATTATCGCTTGATTGCGGAAGTCGACAGCCCTACTTACCTGGATTTATCTGCAGACAAAGAAACACTGTACGCGATTTCCAAAACGGACGAAGGCGGCGGCATCACTTCTTTTAAGAAAAATGAAAACGGAACCTATGACAAGGTAGCTGAAATTTCTGCCGAAGGATCTGCGCCTTGCTATATCTACTTCGACGAAGACAAAAAATTGATCTTCACTGCCAATTACCACGGCGGATACTTGACTGTCTACAAAGAGAACGCTGATGGTTCCTTTACGATGACTGACCGTGCGCAACATGAAGGTTCAAGCATCCATGAAAACCAAAACATTCCGCATGTGCATTACAGCGCTCTTTCTCCGGATAAAAAATACTTGCTGTCATGCGATTTGGGAACCGATGAAGTATATACCTACACAGTTTCCGATGAAGGCAAACTGACCGAAGTTGCCCGCTATAAAGCGACTCCGGGCACTGGCCCGCGTCACTTGGTTTTCCATCCGAACGGAAAAGTGGCTTACTTGTTCGGCGAATTGAGCAGCGATGTCGAAGTATTGGCTTATGATGCAGCAGCAGGCACTTTCTCATTATTGCAAGTCATCACGACTATCCCTGAAGAGCATACCGGTTTCAATGGCGGCGCGGCTATCCGCATTTCCGCTGATGGCAAGTTCGTTTATGCTTCCAACCGAGGTCATGATTCATTGGTTGTCTATGCGGTATCCGAAGACGGCGAAACATTGTCATTGGTGGAATATGTACCGACTGAAGGAAATATCCCCCGTGACTTCAACTTGGATCCAAGCGGCCAATTCGTGATCGTGGCTCATCAGGATTCCGATAACCTGACTTTATTCGAACGCGATACAGAAACAGGCAAATTAACGTTGCTGCAAAAAGACGTCTACGCGCCAGAGTGCGTCTGCGTGTTCTACTAAAATAAACAAGAGAAGCATTTTCCTTCACGTTCGGATGAACGTGGAGGATTTTTGTTTTCGCTTTGTGTATCCCGTCGCATTCAACGCACAAATCGCTGAGCAGAATAGTTACCTCGCTGAGCCACTCTCCTGTATACTCGACTTATGGATTATTTGAACGGAGGTTGGAGCTTACATGATTACCGGTTTTCACCATCTCACCGCCATCACCAAAGATGCGGAGAAGAACAAGACATTCTATACAGATATCCTAGGGTTACGCCTCGTAAAACGGACGGTCAATCAGGATAACTTGACCGATCCCCATCTTTTTTATGGGGACTACAAGGGAACTCCTGGTACGATTTTGACCTTTTTCGAGTTGCCCAAAGTCGGCCATCGTCACGAAGAAGACAGTTTCATCCACGAAGTGCTATTGAAGATTCCTCAAGGCAGTCTTCTATTCTGGGAAAAACGCCTGACCGCGAGGGCCGTTCGTTTGATTGAAAACGATGATGAAGGATGTACCTTTCTGGACCCTGACGATATGAAAATCAGTTTGGTCGAAGTAGCCGAAATGATTGCAGCCAATCAGGCGACGAACCACAGCGAGGTGCCAGCCGAATACCAGATCATCGGAATCCAAGGCATTCATTATACCGTGTCAGATGTAAAAAAAACCGAGGCCTTTTTCCACGATGTGCTGGGCATGCTGCTGACAGATCATATTGCCCATCCGAGGTCTTCCCCGGATGAGAAAAGTCGGCTGATTCAGTCCACAAGCCAGAAGCCTTCCCGTCTCGGCAGAGGAGCCATCGACCATATTGCTTACAACGTTCCGGACCGCAAAGATCTGGAGCAAATACTTGAAAAGGCAAAAGAAAATAACATTACCGTAGAAAAAATCATCAATCGCGGTTACTTCCAAAGCCTTTATCTGCGCGAGCCGAGCGGATTGCGCATCGAGATTGCAACCGACAAACCTGGCTTCACATTGGATGAACCATTGGCGGAACTCGGGGAAACATTCGCTCTCCCTGATTTCCTGCAACCAAAACGAAAAGCGATCGAATCAACTATTCTGAACAGAAAGAAGTGATCTCATGCAGCATTTCAATAGCGAAGAACTCAACACAAAACAGATGTACAAATTTTTGACCGGGAGCATCATTCCCCGTCCAATTGCTTGGATTACCACTCAGAATCCGGAAACACAGATCGTCAATGCCGCACCCTTCAGTTTTTTTAGCGTCGCCTCGAATGTGCTGCCGCTGATCAGCGTAGCCATTCTGAGGAATGACGGAAAAATCAAGGATTCTGCCAAAAACCTACTGGCTTTGGGACAAGGCGTCGTCCATATCGTCAGCGAAGACTTGGTTGAGGAGATGAACAAGACGGCCGCTCAACTGCCCGACACCGAGAGCGAAATCGATCTGACGGATTTGACAATGACTGCCAGCAACACTATCACTGTACCTGCCATCAAAGAGGCGAAAGTACGGATGGAGACAACTGTCCACCAATATGTTCCTCTGACGGATGCGGATGGCAACGTGCTTACGGATCTTTTCATCCTGCGCGTCGTAGATTTCTTTTTCGATGAATCGGTGTTCGATCAGGAAAAACAGTATGTTTTGGCCGACAAATTGGAGCCGGTCGCAAGGCTGGCTGGCAACGACTATACAAAGCTCGGAGAGATTTTTTCGCTGCAACGTCCTTAACGGATTTTCGGTTTGCAAAAGTCGACTCTCAGGGATCTTTTCCGCTTAACTAAAAAGCTTCATCCGGCAAATCTCCGGATGAAGCTTTTTTAGATAGATGAAATTATTCCTTTGGCAGGACGCTTCCTATTTCTGCTTTAACGGCAGCATCGCCAGTCACATCCAGGCTGAAGTTTTTAACTTTATCCATATTTGTGATGACAACGACCATCGCGGAATCTTTGCCGGCTTCCTGCAGTTGTACTAAATCCACTTTGGCTATCAGAGTGTCCGCAGTCACAGCTTGGCCTTCCTTCACGAAGATCTCGAAGGGTTTCCCGTTTAACTCAACCGTATCCAACCCCATGTGCAACAAAAGTTCCAAACCGCTGTCCAATAAAATGCCCACAGCATGCTTTGTCGGAAATACGCTCAATACTTTACCTTTTGCTGGTGAATAGATGTTTCCGTCTGCAGGAATGACTGCGAAACCGTCACCCATCATTTTTTGGGAAAATACTGGGTCTGCAACATCAGAAACAGGTACCACTATCCCGTTGGCAGGTGCATACAAAATTTCCTTCTCAACCGGCAGTTTTCCCTTTTTTTCATCCTTTTTAAAAAAGCCAAACATGCTATCGCCTCTTCCTTGTTTAAGTGAGCTTATGTGAAAATTGGTATACTTCATTTTAACATAAACAGACAAGCATTGTGAATTTTTTTAGCACCGCTTACATTCAAAAACGCTCTTTCATTCCTTAAGAATCCATGAAAAGGATTGGCTAATCTTTTTCATTTCGCTATACTAGATGATGGAGTATCAAAAAAATGCACAACAGAAAGGATATTATATGGAATTTATGGAAATACTGAAAGCAATTATCCTCGGCATTGTAGAGGGTATCACTGAATGGTTGCCAATCAGCAGCACGGGCCACATGATCTTGGTTGACGAGTTCATCCAATTGGATCTTTCGCAGGCATTCAAGGAGATGTTCTTCTATGTTATTCAGCTAGGTGCCATCCTAGCGGTCGTCGTCATTTATTTTCACAAACTGAATCCCTTCTCTCCAAGAAAAACGAAGGAAGAGAAGACACAGACTTGGGATATCTGGAAAAAAGTAGTCATCGGTTGTATTCCAGCAGCAGTCATCGGCTTGCCATTGAACGATTGGGCGGACGAAAATCTCCTGAACGCAACTGTTGTGGCTATGGCGCTGATCATCTACGGGATTTTGTTCATCGTTATCGAAAACAAGCATAAGGATCGCGAACCAAGCATCACTGAATTCAGCGAGTTGACTTATATGAAAGCTTTCCAGATCGGTTTGTTCCAAGCTCTATCAATCATTCCGGGAACCTCTCGCTCTGGTTCCTCCATCCTAGGGAGCATGGTTTTGGGCACTTCGCGTTTCATCGCGACGGAATTTTCTTTCTTCATGAGCATTCCGATCATGTTCGGGATTAGCTTTTTGAAGATCATCAAATTCGGTTTTGACTTCAGCGGACTTGAATTTGCCGTTCTCTTGTCAGGCATGCTCACAGCTTTCCTCGTTTCGATTGTTGCTATCAAGTTTCTGATCGGATATCTGAAGCGCAATGATTTCAAAGCGTTCGGTTGGTACAGGATTATCCTTGGTGCCATCGTTCTGATTTATTTCCTGTTTGTCTAAAAATAATTTTGGCCATCCTTTTGGGGTGGCTTTTTATTTTCTCTCCCAGAACATTATTAAAGCTTATCGATAATCATTATAATCTAGCGCCGTTCATTCCCTTTCTGATTTTATTGCTGTATGCAATTTTTCGCCTCTTAAAATTGTGTCTGATTTATGGACAATGAGAATGAGATTCATTTCTGTTTGATTATAATGATTATAATCTAGGCTTCTTTAGTGCTATCATGAAGGCATATAAGGAAGGAGTGTCAAATAATGAAAGACTTATTCAAGAATAAAGCGATGATCGCAACCACGATCAGTGGCATTCTCATCATTCTTGGCATTGTGTTGCAATGGCAAAACTTTGATACAACTGCAGCCATCATTTTCGTGCTATCGTTCATCATAGGCGGCTATAAACAAGCAAAAGAAGGATTCATCGATACAGTAGAAAATAAGCACCTGAACGTCGACATACTGATGGTGCTTGCCGCAGTTGGCGCCTCGCTTATCGGCTACTGGATGGAAGGTGCACTGCTCATCTTTATCTTCTCGTTATCCGGTTCACTTGAGGAATACGCGACCGATAAAAGTACGCAAGCGATCACTGCATTGATGAACATTGTCCCTGACACTGCAAAGCGAATCAACCCGGACGGATCGATCGAAGACGTTGCAGTCAAAGATCTGAAAGTCGGCGATAGATTAATGGTTTCTAAAGGTGCTAGCATCCCAATCGACGGAACGATCGCATCGGGCCAAGGCTTGATTGATGAAGCCGCCATTTCCGGCGAATCCGTACCTGTCGAAAAGACTGTTGGCGATGATATCTTCGGAAGCACGATCAACTTGAGCGAAGCGTTGACGATGACTGTCTCGAAAGAATCCAAGGATACCTTGTTCGCCAAAATTATCCGTATGGTCGAAGAAGCGCAAAAGACCCCTTCGAAAACAGCAAGCTTCATCAACCGCATCGAAAACACCTATGTCAAAATCGTCCTTGTTTTTGTTCCGGTAATGATCGCTGTGTTTTACTTCATCCTGGATTGGGGCTGGAATGAATCATTCTATCGCGGTATGGTGCTGTTGACGGTCGCCTCCCCTTGCGCATTGGTGGCTTCGGCTACTCCGGCTGTCCTTTCCGCCATTTCCAATGCAGCCAAGCACGGTATACTGTTCAAAGGCGGTATTGCGATCGAGAACTTCTCCGCGATGGACTGTATCGCATTCGACAAAACAGGAACGCTGACGGAAGGCAAACCTGTAGTGACAGAAGCTAGCTATTTGGCAGGCACGGATGAAAAACACATCATGTCCGTTGTATATGCTTTGGAACATTCCTCCACCCATCCGATTGCTTCAGCGTTGGTCAAATATCTTGACACGAAAGACTATGAGAAGTCGCAGATGGATACTATCCAGGATCTTACCGGTTTCGGATTGGCCGGCGAAGCATTCGGAAGCCAATGGAAAATTGGCAAAAAGTCCTTCGTCGTTAAAGATGACTTGAACGATCCTCCGTTTGTAAAAGAGGCTTTTGCGCTCCAGAACGAAGGAAAGACCGTCATTTATGTTTCGCAGGATGATACGGTCGTGGCTTATTACGCTTTATTGGATACGCCCAAGTCAGAGGCAAAAGACATGATCGCCTTTTTCAAAGCCAATGGTGTCCATACGATCATGATCACTGGCGACAATGAAGCAACTGGGCAAACGATTGGCAAGCAATTGGGTGTGGATGAGATCCGAGCAAACTGTCTTCCCGAAGATAAGACAACCATCCTGAAAGATCTTCAGTCGAAATATAAATTAGTCGCGATGGTCGGAGACGGCGTGAATGACGCCCCCGCACTGGCAAATGCCGACATCGGCATCGCTATGGGCGAAGGAACGGACATCGCAATGGAAACGGCAGACGTGGTGCTGATGAAGAATGAACTGGACAAATTAGAATATAGCTATGGGTTGTCGAAGAAGCTGAAAAAAATCACTATGCAGAACATCATCTTCTCAATCACCGTCATCCTCATTCTGATCTTGTCAAACCTGTTCCAACTCATCAACCTTCCGCTCGGCGTGGTCGGACACGAAGGCAGCGCAATACTGGTCATCATGAACAGTCTGAGACTCCTGGCAAAAATCCCTACCCATCACTTTCAAGGTACTTCAAAACCTGATGGAAAGACTCCCAATCCAACACAGGTACCGTGCCCGGAAAAATAAACTTACTGATGTAACCTAACAAAAAAAAGAAAGCGTTCGGGCCCCGAACGCTTTCTTTTTTTTGTTAGGTGAAGCCTCTTCGATAACTTACCGGAAATTTTAAAAACAGGCATCGATGAATTTTACATCAATGCCTGTTTCTGCTTTTAATTTAGTCTTTTTTTGCTGGAAAGAATGCATCGTACAGAACTTTGACTGCTCTAGCTTCGTCCTTTTCGTCAATTCCAAACATGATGCTGACTTCTGACGAACCTTGGTTGATCATTTCCAGGTTGATGTCCGCTTCAGCAAGTGCGGTACAAGCTTTCGCTACTGTCCCGACGGAATTGACCATGCCTTCGCCAACGATCATCAATAAGCAAATGCCGCCCTTGACTTGAACATCGTCCGCTTCCAACTCGTTCTTCAAGCGATACAATAATTCTTGTTCCTGCTGCATCGTCATTTGATTGGCGCGCAAGATGATCGACAAATCGTCGATACCGGATGGCATGTGCTCGAAGTTCAGATTGAAATCTTCGAAGATCTGCAGCACTCTGCGACCGAAGCCGACCTCTCTGTTCATCAGGTATTTGCCGATGTAGATACTCATGAAGCCAGTCGAACTCGCGATACCGGAAACGATCTGCTTGTTTTCAGGCTTCGTTCTTGTGATGCTGGTACCTGGAGCAGACGGATTATTTGTATTTTTGACGACTACCGGGATTCCGGCACTGAAAGCAGGCTGCAAAGCTTCATCATGGAAGACTGAAAATCCGCTGTAGGATAATTCACGCATTTCTCGGTAAGTGAGTTGCTTGATTTTTTTCGGATGTTTGACCATCTTAGGGTTTGCAACATAGATGGCATCCACGTCCGTAAAGTTCTCATAAAGGCTGGCTTTAACACCGTTGGCGACGATTGCGCCGGAGATGTCGGATCCCCCTCTTGAGAAGGTAAGCAATTGTCCATCCTTCGTGTAACCGAAGAATCCCGGGAACACGATGATTTCTTTCGAATCCCGCAACGCATAGAGATTCTTGAAGGATTCCGGTAATACGCGTGCATTCCCTGGGTTATCGGTTACCAATAGGCCGGCATCCTTCGGGTTTACGTATTTGGCTGGTACGCCCTCTTTATTGAAAAATGCAGCTACAAGAATGGCGCTATTGTCTTCACCGCTTGCTTTGTACGCGTCCAGCGCATACAATTCGTTGTAGAATTTCGTCTGGATCAATTTATCATAGTTTTTGGAAATGATGTCCATAACGCTCGGATCGATCTCCAATTCATCGACGATATCTTGATATCTTTTCAGAATCGTCTTCAGGGTTTTTTGATGATCTTCTTTATTTTGTACCTCATCGGCTAGCTTGATCAGCAGATCCGTAACCTTCTCATCGGAGTCATTGCGCTTTCCGGGTGCTGAAACGACCACAATCCTTCTGTCTGCGTCATCTTTCACAATCTGCAAAACTTTTTTCAATTGAGTTCCATTCGCAAGAGAACTCCCGCCAAATTTGATAACCTTCAAACCAAACACTTCCTCACTTGATTTCTTTAATCTTTTTTTAATTTTGTAATTGTATTTTCATTTATGCTTTAGAATATCATCATATCATGGCTATGGCAATTACCTTTTCAAACTTTACATCATTTGTAACATATTTGTATTGTTAATGCTATGGCCATTTGCAAAAAAAGGAATATACTATGAGTTAACTTAATGTGGGAGGTTTCAAATCAGTGAAAAAAAATAATCCTTGGAGGATCGTAGTCGGATTATCCGTAATCGCAAGCATCAGCTCTGCTTTGTTCAAATCAAATCGCAATGCCGGTAAGAGCCAATCAACATCGTACACTCCTTACATCGGCACATGGAAAAACGACGCACAGTCCTTGAAGGTTGAAATTACTGATAATCTGGAGATTCTCCTTAACAACAAAAAATTAAAAGCAACCCTTGAGGAAGCCAAACCCAACGAATTGGTCTTCCGCGACCACTTCGGCTATTATCTGATCCTGAAAAAAGATACGTCCCCTACGCTGACCATCTACGATGAGGCAGAAGAACAGGAATTCTACTTCAAACGTGAAACCGATAAATAACGAATCGCTTATGTAACACCGCCCCTAATCAGGGGCTTTTTTTTTTTTGGAAAGGGGCGACTGTGAACGGATGTATAACATGAGCATGGATAAATTTTATTTATTCATGTTCATAAACGCAAGCAAGGGCTGCCTCTAAAATGAGGCAGCCCTTGCTTGCGTTTAGTTAAATTTTGACCCGGACTGTGGTTTGATCTTCCAGATTTCATCCGCGTAACGCAGAATCGTGTAATCTGATGAAAACGGCCCTGAGCTTGCAATATTCATCAGTGCCATCCGGTTCCACCTGTCTCTGTCGGAAAAGGCCACATCCGCCTCATATTGCGCTTGCAAGTATCCATCAAAGTCCTTCAGTAGGAAATACTCGTCGTTGTACATGACCAACGAATCGAAAATATCCCGACCTTCCGTCTCGACACCTGGAATCGTGCCATCAATAAGCAGATTCAGGATACGTTTCAAACGCGGATTCTTGTCGTATACATCTCTGGAATTGTATACGCCATTGCGATAGTACTCTTGTACTTCATCACTCTTCAGCCCAAAGATGAAGATATTGTCATCACCAACATTATCTCTGATTTCAACATTGGCACCGTCCAACGTTGCCATCGTGATGGCACCATTCGACATAAGCTTCATATTGCTGGTACCGGAAGCTTCCTTACCGGCAAGAGAAATCTGCTCACTGATATCGGCTGCCGGGATGATCAGTTCTGCCAATGAAACGCCATAGTTCTCAACGAAAACAATCTTGATTTTATCTTTGATGGAAGGGTCATTGTTAATCAGATATGCAATCGAATTAATCAACTTGATGATTTGTTTTGCATAATAATAACTAGGCGCAGCCTTTGCACCGAAAATGAAGACACGCTTCTGAAGATTAGCATTGGGATTATCCTTCAGTTGCAGATATCTGTCCAAGATATGCAGCACGTTCAATAGTTGGCGTTTATAAGCATGCAATCGTTTGATCTGCACGTCGAACAATGCAGTCGGATCGATTTCGATGCCCATCTCTTGCTCCACATATGCCGCAAAACGTTTTTTGTTTGCCAGCTTGACTTGCTCCAGCTTGTCTAAGACCATTTTATTGTCGCGGTGCGCTTTCAGGATTTTTATCTCTTCCGGATCGCTTTTCCACTCCGTACCAATTGTCTCATCAAGCATCGCAGTAAGATTTTCATTCGCGATTTGGACCCAGCGTCTTTGCGTGATTCCATTGGTTTTATTGTTGAATTTTTGCGGATACATCACATAGAAGTCATGCAGTGTATCAGCCATCAGGATGTCAGTATGCAATCTAGCGACGCCATTGACGCTATGACTGCCGATGATCGCAAGGTTAGCCATTTTGATCTGTCCATTAGCGATTATGGCAGTGCGCTGGGATAATTCTTCCCCATATAAAGGCGTTTTCTTATCGATATGACGGCGATTGATTTCCTGAATGATCTGGTAGATACGCGGCAACAGATCCGAAATCATCGTTTCCGGCCAACGCTCCATTGCTTCCTGAAGAATCGTATGGTTGGTATAGCTGACTGTTTTCTTCGTGATTTCCCACGCTTGGTCCCAAGTCAACCCTTCCTCATCCAACAGAATCCGCATCAATTCAGGGATTGCCAAAGTTGGGTGCGTATCGTTGATGTGGATGGCAATTTTATCCGGGAAAAGGCTCCAATCCAGATTTAATCGCTTGAAATAGCGGACGATACTTTGGATGCCAGCAGAGGAGAAAAAATATTCCTGCTGAACGCGCAAGAGACGACCTTCATAGTTGGAATCATCCGGATACAATACTTCGGTGATGCGTTTGACTTCTTCACGTTGCTCTTCCGTCGAAAAACGCGCTTCATCACCATAAGGTATTTCTGCCGACCAAAGCCGCAGATTATTTACGATGCCATTATTGTAGCCGACTTGCGCCGTATCGTAAGGAACCGCGAGGATATCACGAGTATTTTCGTGACGCACACGCAATCTGCCGTCCCCATCCTCCTGCGTAAAGCTGACATCTCCGCCGAAACGGACGATGACGGCTTTGTTCTCTTTTCTGACTTCCCATACGTTCCTGTTACGGAGCCAATTCTCAGGCAATTCAATCTGATAGCCATTGATAAATTTTTGTTTGAAAAGACCATAACGGTAGCGGATTCCGTTGCCGTTTCCGGCAAGGCCGGTCGACGCGATCGAATCCATGAAGCAGGAAGCCAATCTGCCAAGTCCACCGTTCCCTAAGGCCGGATCGACTTCAGCACGCGCTACTTCATCCAAGTCCAAGCCCATATCCTCCATGCCTTGTTTGACACAGTCCAGTATCCCCATATTCAGGAGATTACTTTTCAACATTCTTCCTGGCAGGAACTCCATCGAAAAGTAATAGACTTGCTTTTCCTTTTTCTTGTTGTACTCCGTGATTGTTTGAATCCAATCCTCGGAGTAAAGTCCGCGGACCAAGTCACCCAAAGCTATGTACTGTTCCGTTTTCGAGCCCGCCTCATAACCGTAAGCGAATAATTCCTCAAATTTCTTTTGATATTCTTTTTTGAACTCTTGAACGTCAAATGCCATATATGCTTCCAACTCCTCTTATTCGTTGACTAATGACTGATAGACGTCCAGATAATCCTTGGCAGGTTCTTTCCAGCTGAAATCGCTGCTCATTGCTTCGCGAACCATTTCTGCCCAGGCTTTCGGTTGGTTCTCATATACATCCAGCGCACGATAAATGGTTCCGAGCAGTGCATAGCCACTGAAATCAATGAATGTGAACCCAGTGCCCTCTCCTGTGTAGGAATTGTAAGGGACTACTGTGTCTTTCAAGCCTCCCGTTTCATGCACAATCGGCAAAGTACCATAGCGCAAGGAAATCATTTGTGACAAGCCACATGGTTCGAATGCGGAAGGCATCAGGAACAAATCCGCACCTGCGTACATCTGCTGTGCCAAGGTGATGTCAAAATCGATGACCGCCGCAAAGCGATCAGGGTATTTTGCGGCAAAGTAACGGAAGGAGTTCTCGTATTCCTCTTCGCCGGTACCGAGAATAGCAATCTGCACATCCCGGGCATTCAATAATTCCTCGGTTTTTTCCTGCACAAGTTGATAACCTTTTTGATCAGTCAAGCGTCCGACACTCGTGATCAACGGGATGTCAGGATTCACTTCCAATCCCAAACGCTCCTGTAGGGCCGCTTTATTTGCCGCTTTACCGGTCAAATCGTCTACTGAAAAATGGAATTCCAGTTTCGGATCGGTTTCGGGATCATTGACATCGTAATCGATTCCGTTGATGATGCCCCTGATTTTCCAACTGTTATAGCGCAAAGTACCTTCCAATCCTTCACCGAATTCTTGTGTCTGAATTTCATTTGCATAGGACGGGCTGACCGTCGTGACAACGTCAGAGAAATTGATGCCGCCTTTCATGAAATTGACGTTCTCATAATACTTCACGCCAGCTTCATGATAGATGTTCATGCCGGTACCGAAAATGCTGGTCAGAATGGATGGGTCGTACACGCCTTGGAAACGGATGTTATGGATTGTGATGACTTTGCGGATGCCTTGATACGCTTCGACCCAATGGTATTTATCCACAAGCAGAACCGGAACCATGGCTGTATGCCAATCATTCACATGGACGACATCCGGGATGAAATCAATTTTTTCCATCATTTCGCAGATCGCCAAGGAAAAGAAACCGAATCTTTCGGCATCATCCATTTGACCGTAGAGAGATGGACGATTGAAATAGGCTTGATTATCGATGAAATAATAGGTCACGCCTTCCAATTCCAATGTTTTCACACCGCAATACATGCTTTTCCAACCGACCTGTACGCGGAAGTGCAGCAATTCTTTGATATCTTCTTTGTATTTCGCAGGCATGGTCGAGTAATACGGAAGCACTACCCGGATATCCACGCCTTGTTTTACTAACTCCTTCGGCAATGCATACGCGACATCGCCGAGACCACCTGTTTTAAAAAAAAGGAGCAGCCTCACTTGCGGCAAATAAAATTTTCATCGTGCGCATCCTTCTTTCTAAACGGTAATTGTTCTATTTTTTTCGATCACGACAAGATTATCTTTTGTGCCTTTCAAAGTCACGCCGGGTCCGACTGTAACATTTTTGTCCAGAATGCAATATTCAAGGATTGCACCTTCACCGATTTTAGAGCCTTGCATAATCATACAATTGTGCACTTCAGCATCCTTAGCGATGTTGACTTTACGGAAGATCAAAGAATTCTCGACCGTCCCCTCGATGACACAACCTGTAGCGAATTGGGCATTTTTCACATGTGCCCCTTTAGCATAATAGGTTGGTGCCCCATTTTTAACCTTTGTGATGACGTTTTGGCTACCGTGGAACAGCGCTGAAAATTTATTTTTTTCCAGCATTTCCATGTTCGCGTTGAAGTAAGCCGGGATAGAGTCGATATCGGCTAAATAGCCTGTATATTCGTAGGTGCTGATTTGGTATTCCGGCAAATAATGTTCAATCAGTTTGTCCGCATCGAGTTGCACGTCTTCCAGTTCGGCGCGTTGAATCAGCTCCAGCATCTTATCGACTCTCATGAAATACATATTCATGTCCAGAGCTAAACGGTCAAGTTCAGCAGCAGTATCTTCTGCATTGATAAGATGAAGCAAGTATTCATCGCGATCAATCAGAAGCACTTTTTCCTGCGGTCTCTCCTTAAAGAAAGTTTTAGGAACAGTCTTGTAGAGAACGGTGATATCGCCTTCCTTTGCCAAATGATGCTGCATAACCGCTTTGATGTCGACATTGGCCAGGATTTTGCTGCCCATGACGACAACGTATTCGCCTTTAGAGCGCTCAATGAATTCCTTATGGTTCTGATAAAAATCTGGAGCATCACCATTTTTTTCTTGGACCGCTTTCAGCATTTGTTGAGAATAGGTAAAAATCCCGCCGGCCAAGCCGGACTCAAGGTCCCATGTGGATCCGCTGCGAATATGGTCATAGATCGAGCGTCCGCTTCCTGCGATGAACATGCCCACTGATTTGATTTCAGCATGGCTGATGCTTGAAAGATTGAAATCGATCAGGCGATAACGGCTAGCGAACGGCAAAGAGGCAATCGGGCGGACATGTGTCAAAGGTTTCAACGCCGTCTCGTCCTCGGTTAAATTTAAAATGGCACAAATACTATTCATCTTCATCTTTCAGTCCTCCTATAACTTCAGCATATCCGACAACTTCGATTTCACCGTTCTTGCCAATGACATTCGCATTGTCGGCGATTTTTGCATTTTCCCCAATGATGGCATGCTCGATTGTGACATTCTCTCCGATTGTTACGTTCGCCATGATCAAACTATCGCGTACCACTGAGCCGTTACCGACCCGAACATTCTGGGAAAGAATCGAATGGGTAATTTCCCCTGCAACGTAGCAGCCATCAACAATCATGGAATCCGTCACATTGGATGTCTCTGTCAAGAATTGAGGAGGGGACACCGGATTTTTTGAATAAATGCGCCATTCTTCATCCCGGATGTTCAAGGTGTGATTTGGATCCAGAAATTCCATATTCGCTTCCCATAGGCTTTCGATGGTACCGACGTCTTTCCAATAACCATCAAACGCATAAGCGAAACAATTTTCGCCGTTTTCAAGATAGGTAGGGATGACGTTTTTGCCGAAATCTTCCATTTCGCGTTGTTTCGCCTGATCCTCAACCAAATATTTACGGAGTACCTGCCAATTGAAGATATAGATCCCCATGGATGCCAGATTGCTTTTCGGTTCTTTCGGTTTTTCATCGAATTCGATGATGCGGTTTGTCTGATCTGTGTTCATGATGCCGAAGCGAGGTGCTTCTTCCATCGGAACAGGGATAACACCCACTGTCAAACTGGCATTGTGCGCAATATGGAACTCCAACATATGGGAGTAGTCCATCTTGTAGATATGGTCACCAGACAATACCAGCACGTATTCCGGATTGTATCTGTCGATATAGGCGATATTCTGGTATATGGCATGAACAGTCCCCTTGAACCACTTTTCGCCGTCCGCACTCGAATATGGCTGAAGGATAGTCACTCCACCATCTCTGCCGGTCAATCCCCACGACTCACCATTTCCGATGTGTTCATTCAATTCCAAAGGTTGATACTGTGTCACTACCCCGACTTTATTGATGCCTGAGTTAGCACAGTTACTTAAAGCAAAATCGATTATTCGATATTTTCCACCGAACGGAACGGCCGGTTTGGCGGTTTCGCGTGTCAATTTTCCAAGCCGAGTGCCTTGCCCTCCGGCTAATATCATTGCTACCATTTGATTTTTCATAGTATCAGGAAGATTGCCTCTTCCTTTCGCCTCCTTATCATCATATCTTTGTGTGGATCTATTTATTAACACCAAAAACGCGTTTCGGTTTGATGAACAAAACTCCTAAAGCAGGTAACGTAAATTCGATCGAGAAAGGTTGGCGATTCATGCCTTCGAGGCTAGTGATCATTTCAGGCAGATTTTCGGTCCAAGTACCACCGAATTCCTTCATTTCCGTATTCAGCAATACTTCATAATGTCCCTCATATGGTACACCCACTCGGAAATTCCGACGTTCTACAGGTGTAAAGTTGCACACGACAATCAGGAAATCACGCGGTTTCTCACCCGTTCTTATGAAGGAAAGGACTGATTCCAAGTTGTTGTCAGCATCGAGAATCTCCAAACCGGTGTTGGCATCATCAACTTCATGTAAAGCTTTCGAATCTTTGTAAAGATGATTCAATGTTTTGATGTAATGCTGGAACTCCGGATTGAACTCGTTGTTCAGGACACCCCATTCGATTTGGTCGTAGAAGCGCCATTCCAGGAATTGTCCGATTTCATTGCCCATGAAGTTTAATTTCTTCCCTGGGTGAGCCATCATATAGGCTT
The DNA here is from genome assembly GCF_900107505.1 of Trichococcus collinsii. Lineage (GTDB taxonomy): Bacteria > Bacillota > Bacilli > Lactobacillales > Aerococcaceae > Trichococcus > Trichococcus collinsii. The sequence goes on from NZ_FNQH01000002.1 coordinate 62,130, forward strand.
GCAGCGTACGTAAGCCTGCAAATTGTTTATAGCGGTCACCTGGCATTTTAGCCAGCAGAGATTGTTTGCCGTGGACTACTTCATCGTGGGAAATCGGTAAAATAAAGTTTTCATTGAATGCATACATAAATGAGAAAGTGATTAGATTGAAATTGTCTTTCCGGAACAATGGATCCATTTCGAAGAAGCGCAACGTATCATTCATCCAGCCCATATTCCATTTATAGTTGAAGCCCAGACCGCCTGTCTCGATCGGTTTTGTGACATTGGCCCAAGCAGTGCTTTCTTCCGCAATCATGTAAGTATCCGGCTGGCGCTCGAAGACCTTTGTATTCATCTTCTTCAGGAATTCGATCCCTTGGCGGTTATCATTGCCACCGTCTTCATTCGGTGTCCAAGGACCTTCATCATAATCAAGATAAAGCATATTCGAAACGGCATCGACACGGATTCCGTCAAAATGGAACTCTTGTAGCCAGAAAATAGCATTTGAAATCAGGAAACTGTGCACTTGCGCTTTACCCAAGTCAAAATTCAACGTTCCCCAACGGTTGTTGATGGCGCGATTCGGATCAGCATATTCAAAAGTAGGCGTGCCATCGAAATTGGCTAACGCATAGTCATTTTTGCAGAAATGTCCGGGAACCCAGTCCATGATGACCCCGACCCCTTCTTTATGCGCTTCTTCCACGAAATCCCTTAACTCAAGCAAATTGCCGTAACGGGCAGCCACCGCGAAATACCCGGTGATTTGATAGCCCCAAGAAGCTTCCAGCGGATGTTCCATCAAAGGCATGAATTCGATGTGCGTGTAGCCCATTTCCTTCACATATGGAATCAACGTTTCAGCAAGATCCTTGAAGGAATACCAGCTGCCATCATCATGCTTTTTCCATGAACTGAAATGCACTTCATAAATGTTAAGCGGTTTTTGATAGATGGACTTTCTTTTTTTATTTGCGGCCCATCTACCGTCTTTCCATTTTTTCTCAGGCATGTCAAACACGACAGAGGCGTCTTTTGGTGGAACTTCGTACGCAAAAGAATAGGGATCGATTTTATATTTCTTTTTACCGTTTTTGTCCTCGATATAATACTTGTAACAGTCCCCTTGTGCCGCAGCCTCTGTAAAAAGCGACCAGCCTCCGGTTTTGCCGATTTTTTGCATTTCCACGGGTTTCCATTCAGTAAAATCCCCGACCACAGAAACGGTTTTTGCATGGGGCGCCCAAACTGTGAAACGCCATCCTTCAATCCCATTTTCGGTCCGTTGTTTACTTCCTAAAAAGCGGTAGCTTTCAAGATGCTCCCCGATGTTGAACAAATACATCTCTTTTTCCAACTCTTTAAGTATGTTCATTTTTGCACTCATCCAGACACTTCCCTTACAATTATATTGCTGTAACAAAACGATCCAATAATGATTTATTCAATCATGCCAGGTCCTTTCATTAATATATATTCATAATAACATTTTAAAGATGATTTTGCCATAATTCATAATAAATATATTGAAACCTTTTTTTCTGTTTGATAGTAATAATCTATCAGCCTTAATAGTTTTTTTACATAAAAACAACATTGTAAACGCTACACAAATCCAAGACACGAATATCACTATATAGAATCCACTTAAGTCATAAAAATGAACATTCAATTAGATTGTTATGAGAGTAGTTTCAATTAACCCTACTGTCATAATACTTTTTCAGTATCTACTTACAAATAGGAATATGAAAATACACAGACATATATTGTTATTAATTTCACAATTCGGATATTTGTCCCAATAAATAATGTTGACGCTTACATTTACATAGTAAAAAAACCCTGATTTGCAAAGATTGTGGCATAATTTTTACAATTCAGGGTTATTTTTACTTAATATTTACAAACGTTGGACCAAAAGTTCCACCGTGGGCACATCTGCCGGCGCCCAGTCCATCTCAGGCAATTCGGAGATGTTCACCCAACGCATTTCTGTATGCTCAGATAATCGGGGTTCGCCCTCGTATAATTCACAGAGCAACGTCGTCAATTCCACGGTTCCAAAATCATATGGATACTTGATTGTAAGAAGTTTGTCTTTGACCAGTATCCGGCAGGAAAACTCTTCCTCCATCTCCCGGACAAGTGCCTCTCCTGCCGTTTCATTTTCCTCAAGCTTACCTCCAGGGAATTCCCACAGGCCGGCCAATGCTTTACCCGGACCTCTTTTGGCACAAAAAATACTGCCCTCTTTTTCTATTACAGCTCCCACTACTTTGATCATACGGCGATTAAATCCTCCTGATTACAAGAATATTTTATTAATGACCCTTCCATCCGTGGCTTCTGGATATTTCAGTCCAATTGCATGCAGGAAAGTCGGGCCTTCATCTATCAGCCGGCCCTTCTCGACAACTGCGTCTCTGTCGATTCCTGGTCCGGAAACCATCAGCATCGTGGCATATTTTTTCTTTTTTGGACTGAAGCCGTGCGTTGCGCTATGCAATCTTCGATCAGGAAGGTTTTTTGCGGTACTCTCCATGAAAGGATAGTGCACGTCGCTCTCAAAATAATAACCCGCCTTCGCTTCCAGAATGAATAGGCAATTCTCATCCGCTCCCATTTTTCTGGCTTCTGCGGCCGAATGGATAGTTTCGATCCTGCCTTCGATTCCTTTCAACGCATCCAATATCATTTTGTTGGTGATGGTGACATCTTTCCGGTAAATATAGCAAGCTCCGTCCGCCGCTTTTGCCAGCACTTTCCAGTCTTTGATATTCCTTTTGCGATCCAAAGTCTGCCAGCCTTTGTCCAAAAACAGATGATTCGGGCGGATGACTGTATGCGTATCAATCTGATAATGATCGCCCAATACGGCCAACACGGTATTCTCATAGATGTCCATTTCTTTCATCGCTTCGATGATCTGACCGAGGTGGCGATCCATCCGGATGATGGCTTCTTTGGCTTGGTCGCTCAAGACGCCATAATGATGACGCATGCTATCCAGATCAACCAGATGCACAGCCATCAGATCCGGTTGTTTCGTTTTGATCGTGTCAACCGCAATAGCTGTCACAAACTCATCCAACTCCGGTTGGTCAATGCCGTTTCGCAATGAGCTGTATTTTTTGTTCATCTCCAGCGCATATTTCGTGCTGGATGCAAAAGCGGAAACCATCATCTGGTTTTTCCAGGGCCTGTTCGGAAAAATTTCTGCGAGGTTATAATCAATGGAAGGACTCTTCCCCGTCACCGGCCAAAGCAAAGCACATGTTGTATAACCAGCCTTCTTGGCGACATCAAACAACGTGGACTTCTTTATTTCTTTGGCATACCAATACCAATCTGGTGACAGTCTTTCCGGTTGCCGGTGTGTATTGTGGATGATGCCGTGGCGGTTCGGATACATCCCTGTTGCGATAGAAGTATGCGCTACGTATGTCAAAGACGGGTAAACCGACTCCACCTCTTTGACGAGTGCACTTCTGTTCAATATTTCCTGGAAATGGGGCAGCGTCTTGGCAAATTCTAAGTCACTGGCACCAAATGCATCTAACGAAATGATATACAGTTTTCTCTTTACCATATTATTACCCTCCTATCCTGTTATTTTACCATATATTAGATGTTGCATGGATACAGCAAGGTATTTAATTTCAATATTCTTGTGACTGTGGAGGCACGCATTTCGTCACCGTCTTTTTAAAAACATAAACAGCGGGGTTCTTTTCGCTTCGTTTCTTTCAAAATGCTATTCTTTTTTTAGGCAGTTAGGAGTAAAATGGATAATGTGCAATATCTAACAATATAATAGTGGAATCATTAAATTCGCTGACCTCCGCTGCCACATGAGCAGTTATTAGAAAAAGGAAGCGATTACATTTATTGTTTGCGCTATTCAAGAAAGTGTGGAAATGCAAACTATGACAATCACCTTCTCGGATTTTATCGACAGCATCCAGACGAATCCCATCCTCCTGATTATTGTAGTATTGACTTTGGGTGTCATCTTGGTGAACGGCTGGACCGATGCACCGAACGCAATTGCAACTTGTGTATCTACCCGGTCCATTGCTCCTCAGAAAGCCATCCTGATGGCCGCCGTATTTAACTTTTTGGGAGTCTTCGTGATGACCTCCGTCAACGCCACAGTTGCCCAAACGATTGCGAACATGGTCGATTTCGGCAACGACCCAAAACAATCCATCATCGCGCTTTGCGCCGCTCTTTTCGCGATTGTCCTTTGGGCAACGGCAGCTTGGTACTTCGGAATCCCAACCAGTGAGAGCCACGCCCTAATTGCAGGCATTTCTGGGGCTGCGATTGCATTACAGGGAGGCTTCGGGGCCATCAATGGAGCGGAATGGATAAAAGTCATCTACGGTCTGTTCCTCTCCACGATACTGGGCTTTGGCTTCGGTTTTGGCGTATCAAAGCTCACCACTGCCATCTGCAGAAATAAAGCCCGGCAAAAAACGGGACCGTTTTTCCAGAAAGGCCAAGTGCTTGGTGGAGCGGCTATGGCCTTTATGCACGGTGCCCAAGACGGTCAAAAATTCATGGGAATTTTCATGCTGGGAATATTCCTAGGGCAAGGCAACAGCGATACAACCCAATTCATTATCCCGCTTTGGATGATGATTCTCTGCTCATTGGTAATGGCCTTGGGTACTTCGATTGGTGGTTATAAGATCATCAAAACGGTGGGCATGAACATGGTGAAACTGGAAGGATATCAAGGCTTCAGTGCTGATGTCGGTGCTGCAGCTTGCCTTTTGCTCTCATCTATCTGGGGGTTGCCGGTCAGCACCACACATACAAAAACGACTGCCATCATGGGCGTTGGCGCAGCTAAACGGCTGTCTTCCGTAAATTGGATCACCGTCAAAGAAATGGTTTGGGCTTGGGTTCTGACGTTCCCGGGCTGCGGTTTGGTCGGGTACCTGATGGCGCTTATTTTCATGAATATATTCTGAGGAGATTGCAACTATGCTGATGAGAAAAAAAACAAAAGAATATAGCTACTACCAAGAATTCATCGAAGTTTCCGCAATGGCCGTTTCTGCAGCCAAATTGATGACTAGCATTTTGGCTGATTACAATCTGGAGACTTTAGAGGCCCGACTCAAGGAACTCCATGAGATCGAGCATGCAGCGGATCAAAAGAAGCACAAGATGATGAGTTACCTATATAGCGATTTTCTCCCTCCACTCGAACGTGAGGACATCATCGATTTGGCCGGGGAATTGGATACCACCATCGACACGATCGAAGACACGCTCATCCACATCGATATCTACCAGATTCAAAAAATCACGCCGGCAATGTTGAAGTTTATGGAGATAATCGAAAAGAGCGCATTGACCCTGGATGAAGCCATCAATGATCTGAAGAATTTCAAGAAATCAAAAATCATCAAAGAAGCTATCATTACCATCAATCGCCTTGAAAAGCAGGGAGACTCCTTGTACACCCGTTCGGTCAAGAAATTATTTGTCGAACAGAAGGATGCGCTGACGACAATGGCTACGACGAATATCTACGACCGGTTCGAACGGGCTACCGATTCCTTTGAAGCGGCAGCCAATGTCATCGAAAGAATTGTCCTGAAAAATTCGTAGCATTTTGCGGTACCAAGCATTCAGTATCCAAAAAAGCAAAGAAGTAGCCATCGAATCTCAGCGGATTCGGTGGCTGCTTCTTTGTTTCAGGACTATTTGTTAAAGTTACGGTTCCAAGGGGTCTTCCTTGTTGCCCTCTTCAGATTTTATTTCCTTTGTGGCATCGCTTTTTGCGGCCGGAGTTTCCGGCACATCTGCTGCACCATCCTTTGGCGGCACAGGCGGGGTGACAGTCGCTTTCGTTGCTACTACGGTCGTTCCTCCGGGTTTTCTTGGATGGGTCCGTTCAAACCGTTCTTTCCGGCGCTCTTCGATCTGCTTTCTTTCTTGGAGCTGCTTTTCGGCCCTTTGCTTGCCCCAAATCGTTTTGCCGAACAGTTTTTTGATTGCCCACAACAACAGCAGCAACAACAGAACGGCTACGAAGAACGGCATTGCATAGATGAACCAGATTGCTGCATCCTGCAGCCAATAGTAGAAGGAATAAAGCGAATCGATGAACGCATCCTTGACGCGATCCCAGAATGGCGTCGATCCGCCTTGATTGTTCGAAATGCGCGAACGCTCAGAAACCGTCAGATATAAAGCGGTATAGTCGATCAGATCATCGATGTTGTCCAATTCCGACTGCAGCACTTCTCTTTCGGCTATAGCCGCACTGAGGCTGTCCTCGATGGCAAGGATTTCTTCCACTGTCACAGCCTGGTCAAGTAGAGCCAACAGGCGCTCTTCCTTTCTTTGCAACACGCTGATGCGGGTAGCCGTGTCCTCATAATACTGTGTTACATCTTCATTGCCTTGCTGTTCGCTGATTTTCGTGCCCAGTCCACCCTCCAGATCATCCAGGAAGGCTGTCACGGAATCTTTCGGAATCCGGATTGTGTAGCTGCCTTGGCGATAATTTTGGGTCAACGAGGAAGGTGTGTAGATCATGTCGCCACCGCTTGATTCGTAGGAATATTCCACATAGGCTCCATATTTCCCGACGATTTCCTTCAGATAAGCGATGGAATCATCATATTTGAGCGTTTCATATGAGAGATGGACGGTGGTGACTACCTTTTCACCGATCAAAAGTCCCGAACCGACTTCCCCATCCATTTTGGATATTTCCGTCGTCACATTGTCTACTCCGGCAGCGTCCTGTTGCGAAACACTCGTTTCTTCAGTCGTTAAGAATGAACAGCCCACTAGTGAGAATGACAGCAGCGAAAGGATCAATAATTTCAGATTTTTCAATTGAGGCGCCTCCAATCTTTCCTAAGTTTCCTACTTAGATTATACCGCATGGCGGCCGCTGCGCCTAATAAAGCCCTTACAGAATTACAGGTCCGGCTATGCAGATTTGACTTGGTCGGAGAACAGCCGGAGAAACCGAGCGCTTCTCCGGTGAAGCTGCTCTGGCCGGAGGAGCCGGCCTATTTTCCGTGTGCTACTCCGGTTAGACTCTCCTCGCCGGAGCTGCCGGTAGATCCGGATGACCTACCTCCGGTGAACCGCCCCTCGCCGGAGCTGGCGGCCTTTTCCCCGGCAACACAAAAAGAAAGGGCCGGAAAGGTAAACACCTAAGTGTTCAACTTTCCGACCCTTTCTTCTGATACGGCATGGGTAAACCCATGGATGGGACTGTTCACAGCAGTCACCATCAAACATCCACATCCTGTGGTTGTGCAAGCACGTATGTCCCGTTTGATTTGCAATCACTATGCCGCTTGCGCGGAATGGGCGAACCCACCTGATTGCTCGTCGCCTCATCGCATGTAAAATATCTTATCATGCAAAATCTAAAAAAGCAAGAGTTTTATTTCGGTTGTAGGCAGCCTGCTGAATAATCCTTATTCTTTGCCGCTATCATCAAATTTCTCCAGCCAAGCATCAGCAATGAGCCTGTGCCCTTTTTTGGTCGGATGGACGCCGTCATTCGATAATGTTTCATATCCCTCTACAGCACCGATTGCATTCAAATCGGCATCCAGCCCGATCCAATCGGCATCGAATTCTTCGGCAAGGCGTTTGACGATTTCCTGTTTCGGGTCTAAATCGACTCGCCAAGTTTTGCGGTCTTCTGGATACGGGAAGACGAACGGCTCCATCAGAATGATCCGTGCATTCGATTTTTTACGCAAGGAAGCCAACAAATGGCGGTAATGCATTTCGAACTGTTCAGCGCCCGCTTCGGTCGCGAAAACACTCTCGTCGCCGACATTATGCCACGTATCATTGATGCCGATCAACATAGTGACGACATCGGGTTCGAGCGAAACGCAATCAGCGTGCCATCTTTCCGCTATATCATGGATTCGGTTGCCGCTGATGCCACGGTTGATCAGCTGGTAGTGTTCGGCATCGCCTCTGTCCGCAAGATCCTTCGCTATCATTGCCACATAGCCTTTTCCCAGCGAATCCGGATTGTTGCGGTTACGGCCGACATCTGTGATGCTGTCGCCGATGAAAAGCAATTTGTGCTTAGTCGTTTTCTCCATAGGTCCGCCCTATCTGTTCTGGATGACTTCAACCTTGTAGCCATCCGGATCGGTGATGAAGTAGTATCTTACGGAAGAATCAGGCAAACCTTTATAGTCGGTCACGTTGAATCCGGCAGCTGCCTGTTTGTCATGCAGGGCTTCAAATTCATCCACTCCGATGGCGATATGGCCATAGCCGTCACCGATGTTATAAGGCTCATGGTCGTAATTGTAAGTCAATTCCAACTCATAGTCATCGCCTTCCAATCCTAAGTAGACGATTGAGAATTTGTGTTCAGGGTAGTCCAGCTTCTTTTTTTCTTGGAAATCAAACGCCCCTTTGTAGAACGCAATCGATTTATCCAAGTGTTGTACGCGGATGCAAGTGTGTAACATTTTCATTAAGTCATCATTCCTCTCATTTATGCTATCTTTATCATACAGAATTATCGGTTCCTTTACAAAAAATTTGTAGCAAAAATAACCTTGCTATATCCTACAAACTGAATTATTCTAGAAGTTAGTTACCAGTGAGAAGGAGAAAACTCAATGAAGATATGTATTTACTGCCATAATCGCATCCCGAAAGAGGCTTTGATCTGCCCGATGTGCGGGTCGGACGTTTCCGATTCGGACGCTATCCAACAAGATGAATTTTATCAATCCACTTTATTCGAAGATAATACGGAAAATTTTGTCGATCTGACAGCAGATGAGGAGGAAGAAGCGGCTGAAACAGCTTCGCGTGCTGAAAAGCAAGCTTTTTCTTTCAATGGCGCAATGAATAAATTCTTCCGCTACGTTCGTTTTTTATGGAAAAAAATGAAAGACCCCGCAGAGACGAGAAAATCGCGCAGAGAAAGCCACAATCTTTACGGCTACTTCACCTTCGTCCTATCGGCATTGCTCTCAGCCGGATTGGTTACGCGGATTGCGGTCGCATTGACTAATCAATATGATCTACTTTCGCAGATTTCATTGCTTCCGACCGTCACTTTCCAGGTCGAACCGGTTGTTTGGTTCATGAAAAGTTTCCTATTGTTCTTAGCACTCTATTATCTGTACCCATTCCTAGCATATCTCATCAAAACATTCTTTCTGCACAGACGCCATGCCTTCCATAACTGGATGACGCAATATGCAGGCATGAATGCTTTCGGTCTGCTGCTATTGGGCACTGCCTTCATGATCAGTCTAATTGCCCCGATTTTGATGGCTGTACCTGTGCTGTTGTTGTTCTTGGTCCATCTCTCCAGCTATCTGGTGACGTTCATCGCCAGCTTGTACCAGACGATCAACGAAACAAAAAGGGATACCCTTTACCTTTGCCTCGGCGGTATCAGCGCACATTTGTTGTTAATGATAACGATTGCCTATGTATTATTCCTGAAAATGTAGCATAAAAACAAGTGCGGCTCACCAGTCAAAGGTGGGCCGCACTTGTTTTTTTACATATTCAAATCGGTAAAGGCATAGGGAACCAACTCTTTGATCGTCAGCTCTATGATTTTCCCGTGCTTGTCGGAAAGGTAGACAGGCGTTTCGTACCCGCACAATTCCACCATCACCTGGCGACAGATACTGCATGGTGGAAGGAAGGTTTCCGTGTCGCCGGCGATTGCGATGGCCGCAACGTCGTCTTTGTGGTAGCCTCTCGTAACGCCAGTGAATAAGGCGGTCCGCTCCGCGCAGTTTGTCGCGCCGAAAGAAACATTTTCCACGTTTACGCCTTCGATCACTTCGCCGTCCTTATAGAGGATTGCCGCTCCCACCGGAAAATGGGAATACGGGCTGTATGCATGTTGCATGGCTGATCTTGCTCTGGACACTAATTCTTCACTGTTCATCGATGATCCCTCGCTTATCATGAATGGGTATTTTTCTGCTCGGTAAATGTTCGTGTTTACAGTATACCGATTATTCCAGATTTTGCCAAACCGGAAAGGTCATCGATCCCTGTTGCCTAGATCCTGCTCAAGCTTTACTCGTTCGGATCAGAGTTCAGGCAAATTCGCCATGTAATCCTCGAGTGCCTGAATCGCTTCCGCCATAAAATCGGCTGTTACTTCGTAAGGCAGTCCGTGCGCCGGTGCTTCAGGTTTGGTCGACAGGCGGGCGATTTCCATGATACCCTCTTCATCCAATCTGCCCAAGTGCAGATCGCGGAGGCTCTTCGGAATGTTCAAGTGTTCATAGAACGGGATCAGATTGTCAATCTCCGCCCATTTCTTTTCATAAGCCAATTGGACCATGATTCCATAGGCAACTTTATGCCCATGCAGGAAATGATGCGACTCCGGGAAGTTGGTGATGGCATCATGGATTTCATGAGCGATGGTCGTCCGCGCAAAAGCATCCCCCATCCCGCCGACCATGCCACTGATGGAAGTGATGACCTCCGTCAGTTTCACAAAAGCTTCGGTCACTTCCCCCGCTTCCAGACTGGCGATCGCCAACTCGGCGTGGTCCAGGATGCTTTGTCTGCAGATGTAAGCAGCTTGGCGCGCCATCATCAGCATCGGTTGTTGGGCATTCTCAGGCAAGGAAAGGATTTCATCCGATTCGTACCATTTGGCCAGCGTATCCGCCAACCCAGCCACAAAAAAATCCTTCGGCGAATCGATGATCAATTTTGGTTCCAGCAACAAAAGTGAAGCTTGTTGCTGGAGGAAATCGTAGCGGATGAACACACCGTCTTCAGTGTACATGACGCTGAGCGGTGTCCATGGCGCGCAGTTGCTCGCCAATGTCGGCACCATTACATTCAAGATCCCCTCCGCTTTAGCTGCTGCATATTTCACAGCATCCATGATTTTCCCGCCGCCGACGCCGATGATCGCATCGCTCTCGTGCTGTACGGCCAATCCGACGATGCGGTCGACTTCTTCATAGCTGCATTCGCCCGAAAAAGCCACTTCGGTGATCGAAAAACCTTTTTGATAGAGCTCTTCAAGGTAGGGACGAGCTTTTTGCCAGGATACGGTCCCGTGCACGATCAAAATATTTTTGACGAAGCGCTGTTCCAATCGTTTCGGCAAAGTAGAGAGGACCCCCGCTCTGCATTCGTATTCTTGCGGACCAGTTCTTACGATCAATTCTTTCGTCATAAACGTCATTCCTCCCAGTATTTCTAGACCGTGCGCGTGAATGGATCACGGCTGATGCCGGCCGCCAACACTTGCTTCGCGTATTCTTGTGCGCCGAACAAGGAATGGTCGCGGTAATTCCCACATTCCTTCGCGGTCGTTGCCGGAACTACTGTCGTTTCCAATACAATCTGCAACACTTTTTCCAAAGCAGAAGCGATTTCTTCCGGAGTGTGTTCACCCCAACAGATCATGTAGAACCCGGTGCGGCAACCCATCGGTGACAAATCGATGACGCCATCGACATAATCGCGGATGTTGATCGCCAAAAGGTGTTCCAACGTGTGCATAGCCCCTGTCGGCAGCGCATCCTGGTTGGGCTGCACAAAACGCAGATCGAACTTTGTGACGATAGCCCCCGTTTCGTGCACTTCATAACCTGCTTGGCGGACATACGGAGCCTTCACCAAATCGTGATCCAATTCAAAACTTTCTACTCTAGCCATCTATATTCTCCATTCTTCAGCTTAAGTGCTGTTGTTTGTTTATGATGCGTACCAATACATTATACTAGACATTTATGAGATTTTCCTTAAAATTATATCACGTGGCGTGTTATTATGTAGGAACAGTAAAAAACTGAAAATTTGTTTTCGCGCATGAAAGGAGTGCTTCGCCACTTTGATAAGTATCGTTTTCCAGCAGTTGCTGACCATGTTCACCATCATGTTTTTTGGTTTTATTCTGATACGTACGAATGTTATCACTAGCGAGGGCACACGCCAGATATCGACCATCCTCTCCTTGTTCGTGATGCCAGCGACCATGATCACTTCTTTCAATGCAACTTTTGACGCACACCGCTTGAAGTTGTTGTTATGGGCGACGCTAGCAGCTTTTCTGACGATTTCCATCCGCGCGTTCATCGTCCGTGTCCTGCTGAAAAAAGAGGACCGCATCGACAAATACGCCACAATTTTCCCGAATGCTGGTTTTATCGGCATCCCCTTGGTACTTGCGACAGTGGGATATGAGGGCGTCTTTTTCATGTCCGGATACATCATGGCAAATAACGTCACCCAGTGGACTTACGGCCAATATCTGATTTCGGGCGACAAAAAGGCGATGACCCTGCGGCAAACCCTTCTCAATCCCGGAATGATCGGGGCTGCCATCGGTTTGTCCATCTACATCAGCCGCCTGCCGATCCCTGATTTTCTCTGGAAGTCCGTTGACAGCTTGGCAGCGTTGAATACGCCGCTGGCCATGATTATTCTCGGCAGCTATATCGCCAACAGCAATTTTTCGGAATTATTGGCTTTCCCGAAAGCGTATTGGACTACTTTCCTGCGTTTGATCGTCACCGCTCTCATCTCAATCGGTGTTATCTATTTGTTGCCGATCAATGACTATATGGTGGAAATCGTCCTGACCATCGCTTCCTGTGCGCCAGCTGCAACAAATACCGCCATTCTTGGCCGTTTGTTCGGTGGCGACTACGAATATGGAGCGAGGCTCGTGGTCCTGACCACTTTACTGTCTTTATTTACAATACCGTTCATCGTGCAATTTGCACAACTGTTGTTCGGATAATCATTTCAGAAAGAAGGTATGCACATGGAAAAGTTACTAGAAGGTATCGTCAATTTCAGAAGAGGGGATTTTGAATCTCATCGAGAGCTGTTCAAGGGGTTAAAAGCATCCCAGAAACCGCATACCCTCTTTATTTCCTGTTCTGATTCACGTATCGATCCAAATATGATCACTGGAACGTTACCTGGCGAATTGTTCATCGTCCGAAACATCGCCAATATTGTGCCGCCTTATCGGATGACTACCGAATACGTGGCAACGACATCCGCCATCGAGTATGCCGTACTCGCGCTCGGCGTAGAGAACATCATCATCTGTGGCCATTCCAACTGCGGCGGTTGTGCTGCTTGCCTGCATCCCGAAGGAAAATTAGAGGAGTTGCCGCACACCCGCAAATGGCTGGAACTGATCCATCCAGTCCGTGACCGCGTCCTGAAGGAAATCCCGGAAACCGAACCTGAGGCACGGGCTTGGATGATGGAGCAAGGCAATGTCGTGGAGCAGCTGAAGCATTTGATAACTTTCCCTTACATAGCCGCAAAAATGAGGGAAGGCAAGCTGAAAATCAGCGGGTGGCACTACATCATCGAGACCGGTGAAGTTTTCATTTACGACCGTGATAAAGGCGAATTTTTGCTGGCCAACGGTTAATAAAAATCGAAGCAAAAAAGGACGCATCCCGCAATTAAAGCCGGGATGCGTCCTTTTCATTTTGATTTCTGTTGCGTTCTATACAGAGCGCACCGGTGCGGCTTTTTTGCCGACCGCTTTCCAGACGATTTGAGCCAACCAATAGTCGACCATGCTGTGGATGACTGTTCCGATGCCGACAAGCAGCATGACAGAAGAGATCAAACCCTTATCGTAATAGGCTTCCGTCAGGTTCCCTGCAAAATAGAACAGGCTCACAACAATGACTTCACAGCCGGCATGCAAAACGCCCAAAAAAAAGCTGAAAAGCAATGATTTTTTTAAATCATGCGCCATTTCCGGGTGCCTTTGGATGTATTTCGCACCGACATACGAAAAAATCATGTGCGTCGCCGCACGCAAGACTACGACCAATGGAAAGCCGCCCAACATGAAGCCGACTGCAGTTCCAAAGGCAACCGCAACAGCGATGCCGGGTGAAAGGAACATGGCGATCATCGTCGCCACATGGCTTGCCAAGGTGAAGGATGCCGGTTCAAGAATTATTTTCAAAGGGGATATCATCGGTATCAGGATCCCTATCGCAATCAGTAGAGCAGCTATCGTAATGTGTTTCGTTTGTGTACGTGTATTCATTTCGCCAATCCCTCCAAAGAAGTATACAACTGTCTTGACAGTTGTAATATATTATATAATCTTTTCAGGCATTGTCAAGCTTATTTTCATGCGTTTTCAACCGGAATAGAGGATGCCGGCTTCCTGCAATTCCTTTTTGATGCGCAGGAAGGTGTCTTCATCCTTGCAGGCAAGTGTATGCAGGTGAACGCCGCCTGTCAGCGAAGACAGCATCGCTGCTTCGTTTGTTGCGATTTTTTTCATGAAATCGATGACATCATGGCGCGAACGGATGTGCAATTCACCGGTCAAGGTGCCATAAACGGGATGCTCTACTTGGACATCCACGACCTCGCCGCCATTGTCCACGATGATATTCAGTTCCGTCACAGTATCGGCTTGCGAGTGCTGGCAGGCAATTTTGCCCGTAAACAGGCTGCCTTCGCTCTTGAATGCATTCGCGGACAGATAGCCCCTTGGCGTTGCCAGGATCTCAATCCCTTTGGCGCGAATCAACGCGATATCGCCCACGATGACCTGGCGACTTACCGACAACAATTCAGCCAGTTGGGTGGCGTTCACCGGTTGGTCGGCGCCCTCCAATAATTTGATGATTTCATTTCGTCTCTCTGCTGCTTTCACAAACCTCACCCTTCCGTAACGCGTTCTCTTCTTTATAGTACCTATTTTTACTCCGGACTGCAAGAATCGAAAACACAAAAAGCCAGCAACGCGCCGCACAAGGCAGTCGTTGCTGGCTTTTCTTATTTGTTTTCCGTTGCGGCGATGTAGCAGCCCAATAAACGGAAATAGACGCTGCTCCGGTGGATGAAGCGCAGGGCTTCATGGACGTTTTCGTCGGCGATGTTGCCTTCGAAATCCAGGTACAACAGATATTCCCATTTTTCCCCTTCGACGGGGCGGGATTCGATCTTGATCAGGTTGATGTGGTACCTCGCGAAATGACGCAGCAGCTTGAAAAGCGTGCCGGCTTGATTGTCCAAAGAGAACACAACGCTGACTTTGTTGCAGCGCGGATTCGACTCGAGGTCCTTGCCGACGATGATGAAGCGAGTCGTGTTTTCGCTCTGATTTTGGATGCTCTCCGCCAAGATAGAGAGGCCATGGATCTGGGCGGCTCTTCTGCTGGCGATGGCACCTTTGTGCGCATCGCCGGAATCCTTAACCATTTTTGCGCTGTCGGACGTGCTGTGGAACGGAATCTGACGCCACTGCTCGTGGTACTTGAAATAATCGGTAGATTGCTGGAAACCTTGCGGGTGCGAATAGACTTCTTCGATCTGATCCAGACTGGTCCCTTCCAGGCCGATCAGGTGCTGTTCGATTTTGATGTATTGCTCGCCCACGATGGAAAGGCCGTATTTGTACAACAGGTCGAGCACTTGTGAAATCGCACCGGTAGAAGAGTTTTCCACAGGCAGAACGCCATAATCGATTTCTCCATTTTGGATGGCCAAGAAAAGCGACTCAAATGTATGGTAGTTTTTAGGATCGCGGGGCGCTTCCTTGAAATAGGCCAACATCGCTTCTTCACAGAAGGACCCCGTTTCCCCAAAGTATCCAATCTGCGCAGGTTGCTTGGGTTCGTGAATCGCAAAAATCTGCTCATAATCGTTCGAGGCTGCCCGGACATCCTTCTGGACCTCCTTTGAAAGATCCATGATCGTATCCAAGAAATGATGGGTCTGCACCGCAAATTCATCACTCTTCAGATGGGTAAGATTCTGTTCCGCAACGCGCTGCTCACGGCCTTCATCAAAGATGGGCAAATCATGTGCCACCTTGTAATTACCGATGGCTTGGGAAATGTGCATCCTTTTTTCGAACAGAGCCACAAGCTCCTGATCAATGGCATCCAACTCTTTGCGATAATCTTCTAAATCCGTCATACTCGCCTTCCACTCCGTTCTCAGTCGTATTTATAGAATTTGGAATCCAACAGCAAATCCAGGATTGCGATTGCCGTCACGGCCTCCAAGACAGGAATGGCGCGCGGTACGATGATCGGATCGTGTCTGCCTTCAACCGATAATTCCGCATCCGTCTTGTCTTCGATGTTGATGGTTTGCTGCAGCTTTGTGATGGAAGCTGGCGGCTTGATCGCCACTTTGTAGATGATCGGCATGCCGTCCGTGATGCCGCCCAAAATGCCGCCGTTATGGTTCGTGCGGGTCTTGATCTGGTCGCCGTCATAATAATAGGAATCATTCGCTTCCGATCCAAGCATTTCTGCGATGCCGAAGCCGCTTCCGAATTCCAAACCTTTGATGGCAGGTACGGAGAAAAGAATATGTGCCAGAACGGACTCAACGGAATCAAAGAACGGATTGCCGACTCCTGCCGGGATACCCAAGACGCAGATTTCCGCCGTTCCGCCGACGGAATCGCCGCTGGCTTTTGCTTCGCGGATCAGATTGCGCATTTCCTCTTCAAGCGACTCGTTCAACAAAGGCAGTTCTTTGCTTGCAAAGCCTTTCAGCATTTCAGGTGTGACTTCCGTGTTCAGGAAGCTGTCATCCTGGATTTTGGCTACGCTCTTCACGTGACCCCCGATGGTGATGCCTTGCTTTTCAAGCAATTGCTTCGCGATCGCACCAGCAAACACTAACGGTGCCGTGATCCGGCCGGAGAAATGGCCGCTGCCGCGGTAATCGTTGAAGCCGTCGTAACGGACATAGCCTGGGTAATCGGCCTGACCAGGACGCATCAATTTCTTCATCTGACCGTAGTCTTTGGACCGCGTGTCGCTATTGCGGATGATCGCCGCAAGCGGGCTGCCTGTCGTCATGTCGTTGAAGTAACCGCTCAAGATCTCAGGCTGATCTTTTTCTTTCCTTGGCGTCGTCAAAGCACCTTGACCTGGCGCTCTCCGTTTCATTTCCTCCAGAACTTTATCCATATCGATCTTATGGCCTGGTGGTAGACCGTCGATGGTGACGCCGATTGCGGAACCATGTGATTCGCCGAAGATGGATACCTTTAATTTATTCCCAAATATTCCGCTCATTGTATCTTGCCCCCTATAGCTTTATAGTCTTCCCAAAAATTCGGATACGATTTTGAAACGCACTCGGCATCCGTGACCGTTATCGGCTGTTCGCAGACTGTCGCAGCTATCGCCAGCATCATGGCGATGCGGTGGTCTTTGTAGCTCCAGACCGTCTCTCCGCCCTTCAGCGCTTTGACGCCGTGGATCAGCAGGCCTTCCGGCAGTTCTTCGATGTCAGCACCCAGTTTCTTCAATTCGCTGGCCGTCGCTTGCAGACGATCGCATTCTTTGATGCGCAGTCTGCCGGCGTTGATGATTTCCGTTCTGCCTTCGCTCAGGCAAGCCGTCAACGCGACGACCGGAATGATGTCCGGGCATTGCGCCGCATCGATCAGTGTGCCGTGCAGCCCGCCTGTTGCCGTGCCGATCAAACCGTTGCCCTGTTGCTCGAAAGTGACGCCCATCGCTTCCAGAATGGAGACGACAGCCCGGTCACCCTGTAGCGAATCCATCGAGAGATCGTCCACCAACAGATCGTTCCCCAATGCGTCTGCGCAAAGGAAGAAGGCCGCTTGGGAATAATCCCCTTCGACGCGGTAATCCGTCGCTTTGTAGGATTGTCCGCCCTTAATCCGGAAGAGTTGATGGCCTTCGTTTTCGATGGTGACACCGAAAGCGCTCATGACATCCAACGTCAAATCGATATAGCCGATCGATTCAAGCGGAGTCGTGATCGTGATGACCGAGTCTCCGCCCAACAGTGGCAAGGTGAACAAAAGACCCGTGATGAATTGCGAGCTGACATTTCCAGGAAATGAGAAATGTCCCGGTTTCAGGTTCCCGTCCACGACCAAATCAAGTTCGCCTTCTGTCGGTTTGTAAGAGATGCCTTGTTCCTCGAAAATATCGTAAAAGATCGTCAATGGACGTTTGCCCAGATTCCCTCTGCCGACGAAGCGGCTCGCGCCTTGGAAAAGCGTCGAAATCGGAACGACAAAACGCAAGGTCGAACCGGATTCATTGCAGTCGATCAGGTGTTGAGCGGTCGTTGTGTCCCCAGCTGCTTTTGCTTCTGTAACGTATTGGCCCGCGCCGGTGATCGTCAAGGTGCTGCCGTCCTGCTCGATGATTGCTCCGAATGCCTTCATGGCCTCCGTAGTTGCGATGATGTCATCCGAAAGCGCGATGTTGTCGATCTTGCAGGTGCCGTCGGAAAGCGCGGCACAGATGACCGCACGGTGCGCCAAACTTTTTGAAGGCGGGACAGTCACTGTTCCCGATAGCTTATGTGGCTGTATCGTCAAATCCATTATAATCCTCCTATTTGTTTCATCTATATGTGTTTCTCCAATTTTATCCTGCTGTTTCTTCTATAGTATAGTTCTAGATGTTCTCCAGTTCATCAAAGAAAGCAATGGTTTCATCCTGGACGTAGCTGATGCCGATTTCCTTCAAGAGGATGACTTTCAGATGGTCGTCCAAATTCTTTTTGTCCAACGTCATGATCGCCAACAAGCTTTCCAAATCAACTTCTTCCATATGCAATTCTGTAGGCAAGCCGACCTGTTTCGCCAGCGCTTCGATCACAGCTGCCGTTCCGGGTTGCGTGAATCCTTTTTTCTCGGAAAGGCGTGTGATCGCGACCATGCCGATTGCCACCGCTTCACCGTGCGAATATTTCGCATAATTGGTGTAGGTCTCCAAAGCGTGCGCAATCGTGTGCCCAAAATTCAGCAGCATCCGTTCGCCTGTGTCCTTCTCGTCCTCTTCCACGACTCTGCGTTTGATGTCGCAGCACGTATAGAGGATTCTTTCGATGTGTTCCATCATCTCTTCGCGGGTATGCAGCGTCTGGAGGAAGCTGAAGAATTCGGCATCCTTGATGCAGCCGTATTTGATGACTTCCCCTAGACCGTCGCGGAAGAAGTGATCCGACAGCGTGTTCAGCATTTCCGGGTCGATGAAAACCTTCTTCGGTTGGTAGAAAGCACCGACCAGGTTCTTCCCTCTTGCCAAATCGACGCCGACCTTGCCGCCGATGCTGCTGTCCACTTGGGCCAACAAGGAAGTCGGGATTTGGATGAAAGGCACGCCGCGTAGGAAGCTGGCAGCGGCAAAGCCTGCTAAATCTCCGATGACGCCGCCGCCCAAAGCAATAATCAACTCACTCCGGTTCAGTTGGAAATCCAACAATTGTTCATAGATCAGCGGCAGCATCTGGAAATCTTTCGTCTGCTCGCCGGCAGGCAAGGCAACCACAAGCGTTTCGTACCCTGCAGACTGCAGCCCTTCCTCCAACTGGGACCCGTAATGCGCATTGACGTTATGGTCCGTGATGATGGCAATCTTCTTGCCGCCGTAGATTTTTTTGATTTCTTCAGGAAGACGGTGGCGCAAGCCATTTTCGATCAGGATCGTATAGCTGTTTTTGCCGAGCCCTACATGTAATTCAGCCATTGTTTCACTCCTCATTCAGATTTGATAAAAAGAAAAGCGGAACGGGTTCGCTCAGCCCTGAAAGAATTTTAGGAAATCGTGCCGCCTGAGCATCGAAGAGCGCAATAGGTGCGATTTATTTAAATTCCGAAGGGCTAACCCGTGAAGATAGCCAATGCATTGGAATGCAAGGAAAACTCTTCCTTTATTTTACCGCATCCAAATGCTTTCCTTCAATGGCAATCAATTGTTTTACGACAGCCATCAACTCATCGAACTCATTCGGGTTCAGGCACTGTTGGCCATCGCTCCATGCGTTCTCAGGATCGTGGTGGATTTCAACCATCAGACCGTTCGCGCCGGACATGACTGCGGATTTTGACATGGATGGCACCAAGTAAGCTGAGCCGCCAGCATGACTTGGGTCGATGATGATCGGCAAATGGGATAATTTTTGGATGACCGGAACGGCTTGGATATCCAAGGTATTGCGCGTTTCCGTTTCGAATGTGCGGATGCCGCGTTCGCAAAGGATGACGTTTTCGTTCCCTTCGGACATGATGTATTCAGCAGACATCAACCATTCTTCGTAAGTTGCGGACAGACCGCGCTTCAATAGGACTGGCGTCTTTGTTTTGCCGACTTCCTTCAGCAGATCGAAATTCTGCATGTTGCGTGCTCCGATTTGGATCATATCGACATCCGCCTCGAACTCATCAACGAATTTCGTGGACATCAATTCGGTTACGATCGGCAAGCCAGTTGCTTCCTTCGCCAATTTCAGCAAACGTAAGCCTTCCAATTCCAAACCTTGGAAGCTGTATGGAGATGTACGCGGTTTGAAAGCTCCACCGCGTAGGAAGTTAGCGCCTGCAGCTTTTGCGCGTTGCGCGATGCTGATGATCTGTTCTTCGCCTTCAACGGAACAAGGACCCGCAATCACGCCGAAGTAGCCGTTACCGATGCGCTGGCCGTCGATTTCGACAATCGTATCATCTGGATGAAATTTACGGTTCGCCTTTTTGTATGGCTCCTGAACTTTCAATACGCGTTCGACGATATGATGTTGCTGAATGGTGTCCATCGATACTTTCGAAGTGTCCCCCACCAAGCCCAAAATAGTCATTGTTTCGCCGATTACCGGGCTCACGATGACCCCTTTATCCGTTAAGCGTTTAGTCAGTTCGTCGATTTCCTCTTTTTTGGCCGTTTTCTTCAAAATGATGATCATGTCTTGTTCCTCCTAAGTATGTTTTTGCTTTTAAAAAAATAAAAAGCGGTGCCCATTTTATATGAGCACCGCGTTAAGCTTCGTTATCCAAAAATGCTGTTGCCTGACGATCCGTCCTGCAAACTATTTCTCGCATCCTCTGATGTTTCTCATATTCGCTCTATGCAATTTTTTCCAAACAAAATATCCAGCGCTAAAATAGAAGCCCCAGAATGTAAAGTATGTAAAGTAAAAGTTTGTTTGTAAAAGATTGATAGCATGCGTGGAACCCATCGGATGACCTCTTCTCTTGTGTATCATTTAATCAGCTGAACTCATAATGAAAACGTCTGATTTCAATCATTATAACAAACGTTCTAATCATTGCAATAGTTTTTTAATTTTTTTTTAATTTAAACTGGGTATTGAAATTTGCATGGCAATAATCTACACTTTCCTAAAAGGAGTGAAACTTGATGCAATTTTTCGGATTATTCGGCGAACATCTGAGCCACAGTTATTCAGAAAGAATCCATTCGACCTTTTTCGATCTGATCGGTATGGATGCCGGTTATAAACATATTGAATTGCCCCCTGAAGAATTGAAAGAAGCGATTGAAGGGATCCGCGTGCTTCAGTTTGTCGGCGTCAACGTGACGATTCCCTACAAACAGACGGTGATGCCTTACTTGGACGAAATCACACCGGAAGCGGCGCGCATCGGTGCAGTAAATACAATCAAGGTAAAAGACGGTAAACTTTACGGCGCTAATACCGATTATTATGGATTCGGAACCATGTTAGCTTCGCACGACATCACCATCGAAAACAATACAGCTATGGTTTTGGGTTTTGGCGGTTCCGCAAAAGCAGTCGTTTTATATTTGCTTGATAACGGCATCAATAAAATTATCATTGTTTCACGAAAAAAAGGCTCACTGACTGATATTCCGGAGGATCCGCGCATCTCCTTGATGAGTTACGATGAGATTGCCGACATTTCAGGCGATCTCATCATCAACACGACACCGCTCGGCATGTTCCCTGATAACATCGGCCTCAGCGCTGTCCCTTTGGAAGTGATCCGCCAATTCAGCGCAGCTGTGGACCTCATCTACAACCCGCAGGAAACGGAATTCCTTCGTTTAGCAAAAAATGCCGGTCTGAAAACCTGCAACGGATTGGAAATGTTGGTGCATCAAGGTATCAAATCTCAGGAAATCTGGCTGGAACGGCCTTTCGAGTTGACATTGAACCAAAAAATCTATGAAAAAATAACATCATAACGGGAATAGGTGAAGGATTTGGGAAAAAATATCATCCTGATTGGGCTGCCTGGCGCAGGCAAGACGACTTTAGGAAAATTATTGAGCAATATTATCGGTTACCGTTTCATCGATTCAGATGCCTTTATTGAGGAGAAGACCGGTAAGAGCATCACTGACCTCTTCCAAATCGGAGAGGACTATTTCCGTAGCATCGAGTCGGATGCCTATAAAGAAATTGCTAATTTCGATGATACGGTCGTGAGCACGGGCGGCGGTGTCGTCAAACGAAATGAAAACATCGTGGCCTTAAAAAAGAACGGCACAGTCTACTATATCGATCGCGCCGTCGAAGACATCACGCATGACATCGAAGTTTCCCATCGGCCGCTGCTGAAAGATGGATTTGAAAGGATCTATGCGCTGAAGGCCGAACGTGAGAGCCTTTACCAAGACGCTGCGGATTTCGTCGTCAAGAACGATAAACCGTTGGAAGAGCTCGCTGCGGAAATCATCGCGCGCCACACTGGAGCAGGAAAGGAAGGCAACGCCCATGACACCCCTGAATAAGGAGCTGAATATCACAATCGTTGGCCTGGGCGTCATCGGCGGGTCCTTCGCGATGGCCCTTCACGATGCCGGGTACCGCAATCTTTACGGGATCGACATCGATCAGGCGACTCTGAACAAAGCTAAAGCGCAACAACTCATCAAGGAGGGCTATCAGGATGGGAAAGATATCCTGCCGCAATCCGATTTGGTGATTTTTTCGCTCTATCCCCGTCTCGTGCATGATTTCATTGTCACTCATAAGGATCATTTCAAACCGGGATCGATTCTGACGGATGCGACTGGCGTCAAAAAATTCTTCATTGAGGATATCCTGTCGGTTTTGCCTTCCTCGATCGACTTTGTCTTCGGTCATCCGATGGCCGGACGCGAGAAAAAAGGCATCGACTTCGCCAGCAGTTCCGTCTACAAAAATGCGAATTATATCCTGACGCCGCTCCCATCGAACAAAGAGGAGAACCTTGCTTTCATGGAGGCTTTGATCATGGAAATGGGCTTCGGACGAATCACGCGTATTTCTGCTGATTACCATGACGAAATGATCGCTTTCACCAGCCAGTTGCCGCATGCGATCGCCGTCGCTTTGGTCAATAGCGATGTCGAAGACCGGGAAACGGAGAAATTCACAGGCGACAGTTATCGCGAGTTGACTCGGATCGCCAAAATTAATGAAGAGCTGTGGAGTGAACTTTTTCTGGAGAACAAAGAGTATTTGCTGAAGAGCATCCAGACGTTTGAAGATCAGCTCGACCTGATTAAGACGGCCATCAAGAACGATGACAGCGTAGCCCTTAAACAACTTTTCATCAAATCGACCAAGCGTCGGGAAAAGTTTGACAGATAAACGCATGTTTTTATTTATGGATAACAAAAAGGATGCCATCGCGGCATTCTTTTTTTTGCAGCTTTAGGTGGCTCGACAAGTTGCGATTCCCGCTGAAGTCGACTAAAATGATAGTAGATGATATATGAGCTGAATAAATGAAAGAAGGCTGAAGAACCATGCGTGAAACGCTGAAAAAATTCAGTTACGCTGTTATCCTGTTCATCTTTGCGAGCTTCATCCTGATCACTGGGTATGAATTTGTGCGGTTCATCCAAACGAGAGGCACTGAGAAGCAAGCAGAGCATTTCCTGCGGCTTGTTCAAGTCGGCTTCGGGCTGGTTGCTTTGCTCTTCCCTTCGCTCCTGAGGAAACATACGCGTATCCTCTTACCTCAAAGAATCACCTTTATCTATGCTGTGTTTCTCTATTTGGCTCTCTTATTGGGCAGTCTTGGCGGGTTCTATGACACGGTTGCCGAATGGGATACACTCCAACATGCCTTGAGTTCTGCTTTATTTGGGGTGCTCGGATTTTCCGTCATCGCCAATCTGCAGGAGGGAGGCGTCCAAAGATTGAACCTGACACCGGTTTTATCTTCACTTTTTTCTTTCTGCCTGGCAACTACAATCGGTGTGCTTTGGGAATTTTATGAATTTTTCGCTGACAGCGTCATGGGCCAAAATACGCAACGGACCGCTACAATCGAGGGTGTCCCTCTAATCGGGCAGTCAGCTTTATTGGATACGATGGGTGACCTGATTGTGAACTGCACGGCCGCTGCGATCGTCGCTATCTTGGGCTACTTCGCCTTGAAAAGCAGCGGTAATTGGCTTGAATCCTATTTAATCACATTCGATACAGAACCCAAAAATAACGAAACGGACTAGGGGTAAAAAATGATTACAATACGTAACCTTTCACAAGACAATATCGAGGCCGCGCTTGCGTTGAGCGTCGATGATTGGCAGCGCAAATACATCCGCCCTAATGCGGAAATGCTTGCGCTCGCCTATGTCCAACCGCAAGAATTTTTCCCTGTCGCCCTTTATGCAGAGGAAGAACTGGTCGGCTTGGCGTTCGTCAAAAAAGAGCAAAAGGCTGCGATCATGACGCTCGAACAGTTCATGATCGGTCAGCCCTTCCAATCCAAAAGTTTCGGTTCCGAAAGCGTTAGGGAGATTGCGAAATGGATCGAAACGCAATTCGCCTGCACGCTGCTGCAAGCATCCATCCAAATCGGCAATCAATGGGGACGGGAAACGCTCGAAAACGCAGGCTTCATGAAGCGCGGCACCGATCTTGAAAAGCGCGAAATCGAAATGATCTACATTATGAAATAAAGAAAAGTGAGGAAACAATATGAAACCTGGACAATACGAAGCATACATCAAATGGCGCAACAACATGGTCGATTTATCGGAGGACCTCGATGAGGACGAGGCGGCGCACACGCTCATCTGGGATGCCACCGATTCGGAAGCTCGCGACGACTTCAACTTGTTGTTGGCTTTCATGACGCTCGACCAAGTAAGTCAAAATGAAATGAAACAGTTGGAGAAGCAATACGACAGCGAATTCATCTGATTATTAAAGTTATCCCACGGCGCAGCCGACAAAAAAGGCAAGTATTCGGTTTATTGACCGAACGCTTGTCTTTTTGATATGCATTTTCTTATCGTTTGATGGCACCAGACTCGGAATTCATGAAGTCTTCCACTTCTTCAGCGGAAAACTGGTTGCAGTCGCCATGGATTGTGTGCTTCATGCTGGAAGCGGCAATCGCGAAATCGACTGTATGCTCCGGTGTATACTCGGAAAGGATGCCGTGCAGGATCCCTGCAGCATAGGCATCCCCGCCGCCAACCCGGTCAACAATCGGTGTGATCGTATGAACGTTCGAGAAAGTTGTCTCCCCTTTGCGCCACATCGTCCCTTGCAGCACATTGTGGCTTGCGGAATGCACCTGACGGATGGTGGAGTAGAAGACTTCGATGTTAGGATATTTTTCCGCCATCTTTTCGTAATAATAAGTCACATCTTCCTGCTCGCTTGTATTTTCCGTAATCCCCATCAGATACAATGCATCCAATTTGCCCGCAGAAAGATAGTCGGTCAACGGCAATACTTGCTGGAGGAAAGCTCCGCATTCAGCCTGCGTCCAAAGTTTGGCGCGGTAGTTGATGTCGAAGCTGACTTTGATTCCGCGTCTTTTCGCTTCCCGTACCAATTCGACCGACCATGCGGCCCAATCTTTGGTGAGCGCGGCAGTGACGCCGGAAATATGGAATAGGTTCACGTCCTCGAATAATTCATCGAAATCCCACTCCAAGGCTTCCATGCTTGAAAAACTTGAATGGGCACGATCATAGACAACGGAAGCCGCACGTTCCCCAACGCCGCTTTCCAAATAGTAGGTACCGAGGCGTTCGCCGCCTTTCCGAAGCAAAGCCGTACAAATTCCGTAGCTTTTCAGATGTTTGCGGACCGCAACCCCCAACGGATTGGCTGGCACTTTGCTAGCGAAAGCCACTTCATGACCGAAATTCGCCAGACTAATGCCGACGTTCGCTTCCCCACCGCCGTAATGCCCGGTGAAATTTGTGGAGTAAGTCATTAATGTCCCTGGATCTGTAGATAGGCGCAACATGATTTCGCCCAATGTCAAAATTTTACTCATCTTTTCGCACGCTCCCGATTATATTAATAGTTCATTTCATTGAACGCGGTTACATTCTCCTTTCTGGTTTGATGCAGCCGGCCTTAAAGTCATGATATAAAACTTTCGTTATTTCTAAATAGGAAATAACATTTTCATTTAAGAAATTCTTTGGTTTCATTATACGGTTTCCTTTGGGTTATTTCAACACCTATGTGAGCGAATTCCTTTTTTATTGACGTTTGGACAATAGTCTGTCACTTAACATTCTCAATTCCCAGAGATTTAGGACTTCGGAACATAGGGATATGAATTACCGCACAAAAATAACCCGCCAAAAGCATTTTGGCGGGGAGAAGCAGTTCAAATCACAGTCAAAAAAACCGCCGAAACCACTTTGGCGGGGAGAAACGTCCACGGACAACACGAGATTCTCCGCCAAACCCATTTTGGAGGGGAGATCCGGTCAACTCCAAACGCGCGAACTCGAACCAAAATACCAAATCAGAACACCCAATCAACTAATAAACGTGTTCGTCCTGCTCAATTCAGCCAACAGATTCTTTTTAGTTTCCAATACCTTTTCGATGGTCTTCTCGCGCTCGAAACGGTACTTCGGCGTGCTGACGCTGAATGCGCCATAGATTTTGTTGTCGATCACGAGCGCTGCCCCGATGCAGATGACATCCAGGTCGTTCTCTTCGTCATCGGTCGCAAAACCCGACTCTTTGACTTTTTTCACTTCTTCCTTCAGAACATCCCGATCCGTTATGGTGTTCGGCGTATCCGCGACCAGTTCGACCCGATCCAGATACGCTGCCAACTCTTCGTCGCTGAAGGCGGCCAGCATCGCCTTGCCCATCGCGGAACTGTAGAGATGGTTGGTGTTGCCGATGCGGGAATTGATGTTGGCGATCGCTTTCTGGGTCTCCAGCTTGTTGACGTAGAGGACCGCATCCTTATCCAGAATGCCCAAATGGACCGTTTCGTCCAAGCCCGCCTGCAGATTCCGCAGGTACGGATCGGTGATTTTGATGATGTCCAGATTCGCCAGTCGGTTGTTCGCATAGCGTATCAGCGCACTGCCTAGTGTAAAGCGCTTCGTCTGCTCATCCTTTTCGACATATCCGATCAAAAGCAGCGTGTCCAGGATTTTCAGTGCCGTCGGGCTGGACAGACCCGTGTTGGCTGCGATGGCGGCCAGACTCTGGGCCTCCTTGCTGTTGGATAAATGATCGATGATTTTTGCGGCTTTCAGCAGGACCGTTCCGTAAGGTTTTTTCTCTTCTTCCATTTTTGACACCCCTCAACTGTTTCCTATTCAGAAATAGTTTACCCTAAAACGAGCATTCCGTACAGAAACATTTCCAAATAAGCAACGCAAAAAAGCCCCCTATCAAAGAGCGCCTTGTTGTGTTGATCAGTTGTTCGGTATTTCGTTCAGTTCTTCCACAAGCGTGACTTGCCAGCCTTCGCCGTCGACCCAGTTGAGCTGGACGCGTGCGATCGTCTCTTTTTGTGTATCGGAGACTGTGGCGGTGACTTGTTGATCGCCGGCGTTGCCGATCCACCATTCGATCATGTTGTCGGCGCTGATGCCGGTCACGGCAGCAATGGCTTGCTTGATTTCATTGCGGTCGGCGGAGCCGTCGCTGTAATCCGTGACATGTTCCCCGGTTTGGGTCGTGCCGATCGGTTTCCAGTCACCGGTATAGGCCGTGCTCACATTGTCATCGGTGGATGGAACTTTCTCCGTCTCGGTATCTTTATCGTTCTCTTCTGCAGACTCTTCCTCGGCGCTGTCTTCCTCTTCGTCCGAAGATTTTTTAGCTGAAGAAGACGTTTCGCTGGAGTCATCCGATTCGGTGATGATCATGCTTTGTGAGTTTGTTTGATTACCTGCCGCGACAGATGGTTCTTCATCATTCCCGTAAAAAATATTATAAAGGAGCAAGAGCCCTAAAAATGCGGTGGCGATGATGCCCAAGATAACGAGCAGGTTATTGCGTTTATGATTTCGGTGTAAATCTTGTCTGGTCGGTTTTTGATTGTTTTCGGACATGCGTTAGCCCCCTTCTGAATGATACAAGTTTAGCATATTTGCGATACGTCTGCGTTAAATCCAGTTTACATCTCTGTGTCACAGGCGGCTATTTAGCCTGGTTTTTCTTTTGCTTTGACACCTTAATCCTGGCCATGAGCCCGAAAAGGCTGTCCACAATGAAAATTGCCAATGCGATAGCTCCTGATATTTGTAGCGTCAGGACCAGATGCTGCTGCGCGACTGCATACTCTTTGTTGATGAAGGAGTAGACCGATTGATAAACGCCCGCCCCCGGAACCAGCGCTATGAAGGCTGGGATGAAATAGATCGTCACCGGCGTCTTCAGATAACGTGCGAACAGATGCGCGATCCAAGCGATGAACAGACTGGCCAGAAAAGTAGCACCGACGATGTCCAAAAACGACAGTCCGACAAGGTAGACTCCCCATCCCAAAGCCCCGCCCAACGCGCCATAGCGCAATGTCCGTTTCGGCGCTTCCAAAGTAATGGCGATAAAATTGACGGCTATAAAAGCGACGACCATTTCCAAAACGATATTCAGAAAGTTCATCGGATCACCTCTCCGCCGACGATCAAACCGGCACCGATGCCAATTGCGATGAAAACAGCAATCACAAAGGCCTCCAATATTTTGGCTGCTCCCGACATGTAGTCCCCGCGGAAAGTGTCACGGATACCGTTCGTCAGCACGGTACCCGGCAACAAGGGCATGATGGCGCTGATGATGATCGTATCCGGCTGTATCGGAAACGTCAGCAGTTCAGACAAAATGGCCGTCAACACGGCGATCACAAAACTGGAGACCATATTCTGGATGAACGGACGGATTTTCCATTTGGCCGCGATGTGCAGAACAAAAGAAACTGCGGCGCTGACCGGAATCATCGCCAAAAAGTCATAGAAGGTGCCTCCCATCAAAAAGATAAACATTTGGATGAAGCCGATCAGAGCAAAACTTTTTTGGCGACCGCTGTATTGGATTTCGTCGATGTTCTGCAGCGCATCGTAAGCCTCTTGGATCGTCAATTTGTCTTCGACGAAATTCCGCGAAACGGCATTGACGCGGGAAACCCGGTTCAAGTTCGTCGTGCGTTCCGTAATCCGTTTAACGACCGTGATCGCGTGCATATTCGGACTGTCAAGCGTAGCGACAAGCCCGGTCGTCAAAGCCAACGCTTCGGTCATCTGCAGCCCGGTCTTCTTCAGGATGCGCGTCACCGTATCCTCGACACGGTACGTTTCCGCGTTGCTTTCCAACATGATTTTCCCGGCCAGTACCGCTGTATCCATGTATAATTCAAAATCCATTTCCGGATTAGGTGTAACCGTCATCCAAATCCCCCTTCCTTTTCAAAACATTATTGGTATATGTAAAAGTTTGTAAACTTTCCAAGCTCAAATTAAAGTAGCTAGGCTTGCATTTCCAATAGCTGCATCAATTCTTCTTTCGTCAGGGATGTGACCGATTGGCCCCCAGCCTGTATGACGGAATCGATCATTTCGCGCTTCTGTTCCTGCAATTCGTTGATTCGTTCCTCGATCGTGCCAGTCGCAATCATGCGCATGACCTGGACGACCTTTTTCTGGCCGAAACGGTGCACGCGGTCCGTCGCTTGGCTTTCGACTGCCGGATTCCACCAAGAGTCGTAGAGAATGACGGTATCCCCGCCCGCCAAGTTCAATCCGGTCCCGCCGGCCTTCAGGGAAATCAGGAAAAGATCCTTCTCTCCTTCGTTGAAGCGGGTCGTCAGGGTCAAGCGATCCTGATTCAGCGTCTGACCATCGAGATAGAAATAAGTATCTCCTGTTTCATCCAACTTTTTGCGGATGATGGCCAGCATTTGCGTGAACTGGGAGAACAAGACGACGCGTCTGCCGTTCTCTTTGGCCTCCGCCAAATACTCCATCAACCTTTCCAATTTTCCGGACCCGCCTGTGTAGTCCGCCATTATCAGCGCTGGATCGCAACAGATTTGGCGCAACCGCGTCAAGCCGGCCAAGATTTTGATCCGGTTTTCGTTCAGCGTCTTTGCGTCCAGCATCTCTTTCGTTTCCTGGCGCATCAACTGCAGCTGCGACAGGTAAACGGTCTTTTGTTTTTCCGTCATTTCGATGTAGGAAATCGATTCGATTTTCGGCGGTAGATCCTTCAGCACATCCCCCTTCATCCTGCGCAGGATGAACGGTTTGACTTTCTTGGCGATTTCCGCTGGTTCCAGCTGCTTGAAGTCTTTTTTCGTTCCGAAGAGCCCGGGCTGTGCGATACTGAAAATTGTGTAAAGTTCAGACAAGGCATTTTCGATCGGCGTCCCGCTCATTGCAATTTTGTTGTTGGCGATGAGCGCGGAGGCGGCTTTCGTCGTCTTTGCCGTGGCGTTCTTGACGCTCTGCGCTTCATCCAGGATAACGGTACGGAATGCCAGCCCTTCATAAAGATCCTCATCGCGTTGCAAAAGCGGATAGGAGGTGATCCAGACCGGAATATTTTCGGCGATTGCTGTCGTTACGCAGTCGCTTCTTTCGCTTTTCGTACCGGTGATGAGCTGCGTACGGATGCCGGGCGCGAACTGTTGGAATTCCTTTTGCCAATTGTAAAGCACACTGGAAGGGCAGATGACCAAATAAGGTTTTTCGTCGCGTTCCCCGAGCGAACCAGCAATGAAGCTGATGATCTGCAGTGTTTTGCCGAGCCCCATATCGTCCGCTAGGATTCCCCCGAAGCCGTAATAATCGAGCCCTTTCAGCCATTTGAAGCCCGTTTCCTGATAAGGGCGCAAAGTCGCTGTCAAATCGTCTGGCAAGTCGAAGTCGATTTTTTCGGGCTTCTCCATCCGATTGATGAGCGTCATGAAATCCTCATTCTGATGAACGATCCCCGCGTCGGTATCCACACCGAAAGCCTTATAGAGCGGCAAAGACATCTCTTTCTTCAGATCCTTCAAAGGTACGTCCAGCTGCACGACCGCATCGGTCAACTCCTTGATTTCCTTTTGGCGCAAGTTGACGATTTTACCGTTGGACAGGCGATGATAGTTTTTGTTCTGTGCGATCTGACGGACCATCTGTTTCAGGTCTTCCACATTGATTTCATCGGTTCTGAAGGTCACATCCAAAAGCCGTGACTGGTTGTTGACTTCGATTGCGACTTTCGGCGGCCTGACCGGTTGGTAAAGCAGGTTCTCAACAGCCGCTGTCGTGAATATTTCGCAATAGGGAGCGAGCTTCTCAAGACCTTCGTACAGGAACGACATGATATCATCCAAGACCTCCAGATAGAGGGAATTCTCAAATTGAAACGCATCATTTCCTGACTCGATGAATTTTTGCAATAAGACTTCCTCAGCGATCCTGTCCCTGACAATTGTTTCAGGCAACAGGATTTTTTCAGTTTTGATTTCTTTTGTGCCATCAATTTTGGTTTCACCATAGCGGAAAAACAATTCCAAAATCAGTCTTTCCATTTTCCAGTCCAGATAGAGTTCAGCCTGCAAAGGATAACGTTGGTAGCTCGCCTGCACGGATTCCGTTAGCGAGATGTTCGCAAATTTCTGCATCGCTGGAACAGCGATCGCCAAGAAATCACCAGCGGCTTCCGGTGGGATATGCAATCCCTCATGCCCGGACTGCGAAATGGCTGCATAGATGCTGTTCAAGCGGTCCTTTATACTTGTGGTCAAATAATAAAAATGTCCGCCTATAAGAAAGATATCCGCCTCATGGAAAAAAATGTTTTCTGGTGCAGCCTCTGTCGTCTCTTCGAAAAGCAGGCCACCATCCGTTAATTCACTCAGGTCAAAACGAATCGGCAATTTTTCAGAACCCATCACCAAATTTTCCGGCAATATGCGTTTCCCATAGGTCTGATAAGGATTGGTTTTGAAGCTGGCTAGAGGTGTCATCGACAACTTTTCCAATAGTTCTTTCAGCATACTCCCGGGCAAAGTGATCTCTTTGCGATCCTCGTTCGACCGACGCTCACGGCCTGAAGCTGTAGCAGAATCGCTGACTTGCTTCAAAAGAAGAAAAACGGCACGGTCCTCAGCGGACAGTTCATGTTTGTCAGCTGAAAAAGTGAATTTTTTGCCAAAGGGAACCTGCTGTCCCGTCAAAATGCTGTTGACGACGTATTCGCAATCTTTCACAATATAAAGTTGCCCGCACCCTACCCGCATCTGCAGACTGAAACGTTGCCCATAGCGAAGGTTGGACATGATCAGTGTAAATTCCACCTGGATGGGTACCCTATCGAATAGATCGTTTTCTTGAAGCAATTCGAATTGAAGCACGTTCAGCAAGCGTCTCGTCTGTTCGCTATCGTATTGCTTCATCGAAGCATTGCTGGTCACATCTCCTGTCGATGCTTTTTTGATTGAGGATTTCCGTTCATCTCTGTATTCCGAGGAAGAATTAAGTAACTCAAGCAGGAAGGCAACTACATGTTTACAGGGTCCAGGATAACCTTTGAAGGCCGGACACGGACAGTAGTAATCCTCGATTTCCCCATATTCATCAAGATAAACCTCTACATCATAGATTTTTGTCCCTTTGATGTCTGCATAAAAGGAACGCCCACCCTCTTCCGATCTGAAATTCCGGATTGTCCTGCTCTCAAACAATTGCAGCCCTTTCTCGAACGTGGTTTTGCTGTATGTAATGTCCTTAATATCTTGCGTATTGTATCCCACTGATACCATTCTCGGTCCACATCCTCGCTTAGTCTTTATAAGTTTACCATAGACCCGTGTTGATCAGGCTACAAAAATAGCGCCAGGATTGTTGGATGCGACAGAACGTGGCAGAATGTTCGGGGACCGGTGGGCCATATTCCCGAATAGCCATCCTCCAATCGGGAATTCCCCTTTCCACAGCGCTATTTGCAGTAACTTCGGCCCCACTATATTACAGTATGCAAATATAATCACAAAAAAGATGTCACTTTGTGTTGACAACGCCCCCAATGTGACATACT
Organism: Trichococcus collinsii; assembly: GCF_900107505.1. Lineage (GTDB taxonomy): Bacteria > Bacillota > Bacilli > Lactobacillales > Aerococcaceae > Trichococcus > Trichococcus collinsii. The sequence goes on from NZ_FNQH01000002.1 coordinate 95,160, forward strand.
ATATATTCATTAGAACATCACATTAAGAATTGAGGTGAAAAAATGGAACTTACCGATAGGCAAAAACAAATAATCGAAATCGTCAAGAAACAGCAGCCGATTTCCGGTGAAAAAATTGCCTCCATACTAGGATTTGCGCGGGCGACGCTGCGCCCTGACTTTTCGCTGCTGACGATGAGTGGCATCCTTCAGGCCAAACCGAAAGTTGGTTATCTCATCAATGAGGAGCACACCAACTCCGTGCTGGTCGAACAGATCGCCAAACAAAAAGTCGAAAAGGTGATGGCGATCTCGGTTAACCTTACCAAAGAAACGAGCATCCAGGATGCCATCATCCAGCTTTTCTTGGAGGATTGTGGTTCCCTTTATGTAACAGACAACCGGGAAATACTGGGGATCGTTTCCCGCAAGGATCTGCTCAAGAGCGCTTTGGGCGACTCCGATCTGAATGCCATCCCGGTCGGAATGGTCATGACGAAAATGCCGAATCTGTATACCGTCTTCAGCGATACATTCGTTGTCGATGCCACGAAATTACTCGTTACCCATCGCGTCGACAGTTTGCCAGTCCTTTCCCGTTCCGTGTATGAAGAAACCGGAAAAAAAGAGGTCATCGGAAAATTTTCGAAATCGACCGCCAGCAGATTGTTGCTTGATATATTCAACAAAGACCTTTAGGAGGAAAGTGTGCAAATGGACCTTAATGCAATTTACTTAGTATCTGATTCCGTCGGAGAGACAGCCGATGTGGTGATCCGATCCGCCCTCTTCCAATTCGAGACGGAAAATTACCAACTGAAAAAATATTCCTACGTGCAGACGGCCGAGGAAATCGACGACATCTGTGAAAAAGCGGTCGAAGATGAGAAGGCAATGATCTTCTACACCTTCGTGAAAAAGGAAATGGCCGATTATATGAAAGTGAGGATCGAACAATCCAGCTTGATCGGAGTCGACATCTACAGTCCGATCCTGACCGGCTTGGGCCAACTGTTCCAGCTTCCGGCCAAGGAGAAACCGGGCATCAACCGCCAACTGGACAAGGACTATTTCAACCGCGTCGAAGCCATCGAGTTTTCCGTCAAATACGACGACGGACGCGATCCGCGCGGCATCGAAAAGGCCGACATCGTGCTGCTGGGCGTGTCCCGCACCTCCAAGACGCCACTGTCGATCTATCTGGCGAACAAGAATGTGAAAGTCGCAAACATCCCGCTATTTCCGGAATCGAAGCCGCCGAAAGAAATATTCACGATTGCACCGGAGCGGATCATTGGCTTGGTGAATTCACCGAAAAAACTCAATGAGGTCCGTAAAGAACGCCTGAAAACGCTTGGACTGCCGCCCTCCGCCAGCTACGCCGGGATGGAACGCATCCTCGAAGAACTCGAATACGCAGACCAGATCATGAAACAGATTGGCTGCGAGGTCATCGACGTTTCGAACAAAGCAATAGAGGAAACCGCAGACCACATCCTGCACTATATGGATGTCATGAACATCAGCCGCAAACAACTTTAGACCACTTATAAGGAGGAAAAGTATATGACTATGACTAAGCAATGGGTTTACCGTTTTTCAGAAGGCAAAAAAGAACAAAAGATGTTATTGGGTGGAAAAGGCGCCAACCTCGCCGAGATGACCAATCTCGGCCTGCCCATTCCTCCAGGATTCACGATCACGACTGAATCCTGCATCCATTATTTCGATGAAGGACGGACACTTTGGACTGCAATCCAACAGCAGATTGATTACGCCCTCATCGACCTGGAAAACGCGGTCGGGAAATCGTTCCATGACCCTTCTAACCCGTTGCTGGTGTCGGTCCGGTCCGGTGCTGCTTTCTCAATGCCTGGCATGATGGACACAATCCTGAATTTGGGACTGAATGATGCGTCCGTCGCCGGTCTAGCCGAACAGACGCAGAACCCGACTTTCGCTTTCGACAGTTACCGTCGTTTCATCCAGATGTTCGCCGATGTCGTAAAATCCGTTCCGCGCATCCATTTCGAATCGATTTTGGATACAGTCAAAAATGAGAACGGTTACCAGTTCGATAACCAATTGACATTGGAAGACCTGACCGACCTGGTCGCGCAATACAAAGCCGTATACCAACGGGAAACCCGCGAAACTTTCCCGCAAGAACCGCTTGACCAATTGCACCAAGCCGTTCAGGCCGTCTTCTCATCATGGAACAATGAAAGGGCTATCCTTTACCGCGATATCCACGATATTTCGCACAATCTGGGCACAGCCGTCACCGTTCAAAGCATGGTGTTCGGAAACCGCGGCAACGATTCGGGTACAGGTGTGGCCTTCACGCGCAATCCGGCTACCGGCGAGAAAAAACTGTTTGGGGAATTCCTGATGAACGCGCAAGGCGAAGATGTCGTGGCAGGCATCCGCACCCCGTTAAATATTGACACACTGGAAGAAGTGATGCCGGCAGTCTACAACGAATTCAAGGCCATCGCTGAAAAACTGGAGGATCACTACGCCGATATGCAGGACATCGAGTTCACGATTGAAAAAGGCAAGCTGTACCTGCTGCAGACCCGCAATGGGAAACGGACAGCAGCCGCAGCCGTCGCGGTGGCAGTGGATTTGGCCGACGAAGGCCTGATCACGAAAGAAGAAGCGATTATGCGCATTGAAACCGACCAATTGGACAAATTGCTCCACCCGACTTTCGACACGAAAGCTTTAGAGGAAGCTACGATATTGGCGACGGGACTTGGCGCATCGCCAGGAGCGGCATCCGGACATATCTACTTCTCCACAGCTGATGCCGAAGCGGCACAAAAAGACGGCATGCCGGTCATTCTGGTCCGCCGGGAAACCTCCCCTGAAGATCTAGCAGGCATGATGAGTTCTGAAGGCATCCTGACGGCACGAGGCGGTATGACTTCACACGCGGCAGTCGTGGCCCGTGGTCTGGGCAAATGTTGTGTGGCCGGCTGTACGGCAGCGGTCATCGATGAAGAAAACAAAACCATCGTCATCGATGCTGTTACGCTTCACCAAGGCGACCTGCTTTCGATCGACGGCGCAACCGGAAGAGTCTACGCCGGCACCATCGCCAAGCAGAACCCGACTTTGGGCGGCAAATTCAGCACCTTCATGGAATGGGTCAATGAAATGAAAGTGCTGCAAGTAAAAGCCAATGCGGACTCCCCGACCGACGTTAAGCAAGCATTATCCTTGGGCGCGGAAGGCGTCGGACTTTGCCGGACCGAGCACATGTTCTTCCATAAGGACCGGATACCGGTAGTCCGCCAGATGATCCTTTCCCGCACGCTGGACGAACGCAAGAAATACTTATCTAAATTGTTGGGAATGCAGCGCCAGGATTTCCAGGAAATGTTCGCCTTGCTGCAGGATCGCCCGATGACCGTCCGGCTGTTGGATCCGCCGTTGCATGAATTCCTGCCGACAACACATGCAGACAAAGTCGCACTGGCGGAAGCTATGGGAGGCACTTTGGCTGGACTTGAGGCGCATATCGATTCGTTGCATGAAGTCAATCCGATGCTCGGGCACCGCGGTTGCCGTTTGGCGGTCACTTACCCTGAAATCTACCGGATGCAAGCGCGCGCCATCATCGAAGGCGCCATCGCCGCTTCCGAAGAAACCGGCAGCACGATTACTCCGGAAATCATGATTCCCTTGGTCTGCGACGTCGACGAGTTGCGCTACGTCAAAGCGGAAATCGTGGCGGAGATCGAGGAAGTACTCTCTGAAAAAGCTGTGAACATCCCTTACCTGATTGGGACCATGATTGAAATCCCGCGTGCTGCCGTCACTTCCGATGAAATTGCAATGGAGGCGGACTTCTTCAGCTTCGGCACGAACGACATGACACAGATGGGCTTCGGCTTCTCCCGCGACGATGCCGGCAAGTTCCTTCAGGAATACGAAGAAAAAGGCTTGCTGAAGCCGAATCCTTTCCACTCATTGGACGTCAAAGGCATCGGTAAACTCGTCAAATTGTCCGCCAAGTTGGGTCGCGAAACAAATCCTGGCTTGATGCTGGGCGTCTGCGGAGAACACGGCGGAGATCCTGATTCTATCGCCTTCTTCTCAAGCATCGGTTTGGATTACGTTTCCTGCTCACCATACCGCGTGCCGATTGCTCGCTTGGCTTCCGCGCAAGTAGCAATCAAAGAAAAAAAAGCGAAAATGTCTGTTCATAAAAATGCTGTGTTGAGCAGCATTTAATCGAAAGGACCCGGATCGATGACTTCGATCCGGGTCTTTTGTGAAGGTCACGATGAGATAACGCTCTGGTTGTCCAATTCTTCTTGGTTATCGGACAACCAGAGCCAACAACACATACAGTGGCTTTCAGAACGGTTATCTTTCTGCTTATTGGTTATTATTCTTATATTGTCCGAATTCTATTGTCAACAAGGCGAAAATATGTCAGTATATAAGCATCTTCCGCCTTGGATACAAGGTCGGAAATGAAAAGTCAGAAGACAGTATTTCATAATAATGGAGGAATAAAAATCATGATGGAATTACCAAATTGTCCGAAATGCGGCTCTGCTTATACTTACGAAGACGGCGCTATGCTTGTCTGTCCAGAGTGCGCGCACGAATGGAGCGCGGATGCTGCTGATGCAGCAAACGAAGATCAATTGATCGTCAAAGATGCGAACGGCAACCTGCTGCAGGACGGCGACACTGTTACAGTCATCAAAGACCTGAAAGTCAAAGGCAGTTCGAGCGCTTTGAAAGTCGGAACAAAAGTTAAAGGCATCCGCTTGGTGGAAGGCGACCACAATATCGATTGCAAAATCGACGGCTTTGGCGCTATGAAACTGAAATCCGAGTTCGTCAAAAAAGCATAACAGTCAATCCAAACGAAAAAACTGGCGAGGATCCCTTAAGGGACCCTCGCCAGTTTTTTTAAATAATGGAATTGATATAATATAATCAAACTAAAAAGCGCATCATTGTATATATTTAATGCATTTGCACAATACTTCGTGCATTCAACAACGATGTCTAGCTGCACGGGTTAGCCCTTCGGAAATTAGATAAATCGTACCCTATTGCGCTCTTCGATGCTCAGTCGGCACGATTTCCTAAATTTCTTTCAGGGCTGAGCGAACCCGTTCCGCTTTTCTTCTCTTCACATTTAATTGGGTGATACGTTACCATTCTATCCGGCCTCACGCCTTTCATCTGTACGATGGCTGTCACACCTGACAGCTAGGAGATATGCGTCGGATCACCGTTCCTTTCCTTTGTGACTTGTCGTTAGAAAGATTAATGGTCATCACCCCCGTTTATTGCGTATGTTCATTATGATAAGCCTGTTGATTCCGTTCAGGACCAACAAAAAAACACATGCGAAAGCACGTGTTCTGTCGGGCAAAAGAATGAATGGGAAAATTGTTTAACAACAGATCCGTACTGACCTTGAGAAGCACGCATTTGCAAATTCAACAAGTCCATCCTACTCACTCCCTCGTTTTCGATTGAAAAGTATCTTGCCCTTGCCTATCATCTTACCCCTATTATACTAGGATAATCCCTGTGGCTCAATTAATTTACCCAATCCTTACAGAAATAAAATAATCCCGTTTTGATTGCCCATTCATTGCTTTTGTAAGGGCTATCCTTTGACATTTTCCAGCGGCTTGCATACAGTTAAAGCAAAGCCACTCACGAGCATAACAGCAAAGTTTGTCGCATAGAAACAAGGAGGTTTACCAATAATGACTACAATCATGATCACAGGAGCAAGCGGTAATATAGGAAAAGTTTTGGTGGATCATCTGAAAAAGGACTACGAATTGACTTTGGTTGATATCCATTTTCACGACATCGAGCCGGCACTTTTGGAGGGAACAATCGTCAAGGAACTGGACCTGACTGTCGTCGGCAACTGGGACGGCCTGCTGGAAGGAATCGATTACGTCATCCATCTGGCCGCAAATCCTTCGCCCTATGCTGCTTTCGACGATTCGCTTATTAGCTTGAACTACAAAATGCCCTACTACTTGTTTAAGGAATCATCAAAATACGAGAACTTTGTCAAGCGCATCATCTTTGCGAGCTCCTTCCATACCGTCAGCGCCTACCCCAAAAATGTACAGATTCCCGTCAATGCCCCAGTCCGTCCGGGAGACCTTTACGGCGTATCAAAAGCCTATTTGGAGAGCTTGGCCAGCCACTTCGCCTTTACCGAAGGCCAAGAATCAGTCGGCATCCGCATCGGCAACTTCGATGAAAACCTCGACAATCCATTCATCAATGAAGCAGACTTGGCCGAATACGTGTCGCCGCGGGATCTTTGTCATCTCATCGATTGCGCTCTCAACGCCACGCTGATCGAGCCGTTCCTGTTGGTGAACGGACTGTCGGACAATCGGTTCCCGCGCCTGGACATCTCGCAGGCACGCACAGCCATCGGTTATCGGCCACTCGACGATGCTTTCGTGATGAAGGGTTTCTTTAAGGATGACAACGGTGATCCTGTCGAACTGTCCAACGAGGAGCATTGATTCGATGATTTGTGAACAAGTTTCCGTTTTTGTACTTTTTCGCCTACATCCGCCTCACTAGCTCTTGAAGAGCAGGAATCGAACTGATAAGATGTTCAGAGGAGACAAAAGATGTTTCAGATAGACGGAAGGATGTACAATAAATGGCAAAAAAGAACAAAGGCAACCAAATCCAACGCAGAAATGTGACCCCAACAATACCCGAACTGCATAAAAATAAACAAGCGGCGGCGAAGAAAAACTTGCCGGTGGATGAAGACCCAACATTGCAAAATTCCTATAATATCACAATGTACGGCATGTTGATTGGCGCATCAATCGGCTACTTCGCCGGCAATGTGACGATCGGTTTCGGTATCGGTACACTAATTGGTGGCGTTATCGATTTCTACCTGAATACTCAGAAGAAAAAGAAACGCGAAGCCATCCTGAAGGTACAGGCTGAAAAAGAGCAGAAATAGGTACTATTGTAAAACCTGGAGTCCCGGCCTCCGCTTTTTTGGACGCTCTTTTGTGCAGTGTGTTCCTTGCATAACGAAAAAAATTGTAGTAAAGTTAGCTATAACTAAATAGACCGTTTCACAAAGGGGCGCCTTCATGGCTGAGATTGAACATAGATTCTGACCCTTCGAACCTGTTCGTTAGCACGAGCGTAGGGATTGTGATTGAGAAATGAAATTCATTCTCCTCCTTTGTTGATGGTGTGTTGTGCCTAAAAAAGGAGGAGTTTTTTTATGTCAAAAAATCTGAACATCTGGATTGAGGGAACCATCATCGCTGCCTTAGCGACTGTGTTGTCTTTGATCCCTTTCAATATCGGCCCTAGTTTTTCGGTTACGGTAGGTGCGCCGGTCATGATGCTTTACTGCCTGCGCCGCGGATTGGTTCCTGGGTTCTTCGCCAGTTTCCTGTGGGGTGTGTTGCACATTCTGATCGGGACGGCCTACATCCTGACCCCGTTGCAAGGATTCATAGAGTACTTCATCGCTTTCGGTTTCACTGGTTTGGCAGGCTTATTCACGCTGAAAGTCCAACAAGCGATTGCTGACCAAAACCAAAAGGCGCTTGTATGGCAAGTCATTTTAGGCACCATCGTCGGCACGGTCGGCCGCTACTTCTGGCACACGATTGCTGGCTACTATTTCTGGGGATCCTACGCACCTGAAGGCTGGAGCGCATGGCTCTACTCCATCGTCATGAACGGCGTCAGCGCCTTGGCAACCGGCGCATTCACAATCATGGTACTGGCGGTCATCGCTAAAACGAACCCACAATTGTTCGTACCGAAAAAATCGGTGCGCGGGTACTGATTGATTAAAGAGCAAAGTGGTTGTTATCGGCCTATGTCGGCTGTTTGCGCTCGCAATCTGAGTGACCTGACGACGAGCCAAGTTTATCCGTGTAACAAAAACCAATAAAGCAGAAGCAGCCTCCATTTTTCGAGGCTGCCTCTGCTTTATTTTATTATTCTACAAGCCCGGATTGGCGTTCCAGCGTGAAGCCCTTCCCTGCGACCTCGTGAACCTGTCCGATGATTACGAATGCAAACGGATCGATATCATTGACCAAGGCATTGATGGCGGCCAGTTTGCGCTGCTCGATGACGCAAAGCACCGCTTGCTGCTGAACCCCTTCAAAAGCCGTTTCGATGTTCACCAGCGTCAGCCCAACATCTTGCACATACAGCAATGCCTCTTTAATTTCCTCAAATTTTTTTGAAATGATGAAAAGCTGCATCTTATTTGTTCCGGTGACCATGACTTTGTTTATGACGATGGACGTCAAGAACACCATGATGAGCCCGTAAAGGATCTGTTCCATACTGGAAAATAACGCCTGGACCAGCAGGAAAATGACGTCGAACGCATACATCCCCACCGCAACCGGAATCCGGAAATGCTTGTTCAGGAGCAGTGGCGGAATGTCCATCCCACCCGTTGATGCACCGACCTTAAACACAAGCCCAACACCCAATCCGCATAGGATACCAGCGTAGATAGCCGAAAGTAGGATGTCATCCGTCATGTCCTGTAAGGCAGGTACTGTCCGGAAAAAAGTTAAAAATGTCGGGAAAATAATCGTGCTCAAAATCGTAGTCAATGCGAATTTCTTTCCCAACAAAGTCGCCCCAACGAAAAACATGAACCCATTGAAAACCAATACGACCAAAGAAATGTTCAATCCAAAAAAATGATTCAAAATAATGGCAAGACCCGTCGTTCCCCCGGCGATCAGATTCTTCGGTAAAATAAATGCCGCAATCGCAAATGCGACAATGATATTCCCGGCAACGACAGCGGCTATAGGTTTTAAAGTATGCAGTAGTTTCAAATATGTCACTCCTTTTTCTGAGATTTATAATACCCGGATACCTTTCAAGAAAAAGATATCCACGCCATTATAACAGATAAATGGAGGATGGAAAGAACAGTAGCAAACTTTTCAATTCCAAGAAGTGCTAGCAATGATACAAAAAGATTATGTCAAATAATCAATAGTAAATTTTTTATTTTAAAACAAAATAAATATTTATTTTGTCTGCAATATTTATCACTTTTTAAAGTATAATTATAATAACGATTCAACTTCTTACGTCACCATAACAAATTTGAAGGAGAACAAGATGTTGTTTTGATTCATACATAACATTTATTAGGGGGGCAATAAGATGGGTATTTTTGATAAAATCAAAGAACTGTTATCTGTAAAAAAGACGCTTGAATTAAAACAATTTGAATTAACAAACCTAAATGCTGAAATCGATATTACGAATAACAAAGTGGCAATTTTAAAGGGAAAGATTGACATTGAACAGAAAAATCTAGAAGAAAAAAATAATCTGATAGCTGAAAAAGAAAAAACCCTTCAGTTATACAAAGAGGAAGCTAGAACTGAAATTCTTGATGAATTGGAAAAAATAGAACACGATATTGAAATAGCAAAAATAGAAAAGAAATCACTTGAAGATGATAAAGAAAAGTTAACCAAGGAAATTAACAGATATTCAGCTCAAGCTAGAAAGTATAAATCAGAATTAGTGGGACTTAAGAAATTCAAAAAAATCTACCCCGAAAATACAGATTTATTTACACAAGCTGATAATGGTTATTATGTTCGCCCTTCTGCATTGGAAGACGCAGATGAATTTCTCAAAGAAGATAGCTTACTGGATAATGTTGTACGACTACATTTACACACTGACAATTCTAAGGAATTAAAAAAACTAGCCGTCGCAACCCAAAAAGAAATTGATACGTTGCTTGATAACTTCAAAACAAACTACACTACAAAAGCAAATGAAACTATTTACGAGCTAATGGTCATCAGTTTGCAAGCTGAGATCCAAAATTTATTATTTACTTTGAGCTTCAATAACCTTGACACTTCTAAAAAATCATTAACAATAATATTTGATAAATATCTTGCAATTGCAAGTAATGGTAATCGCAGTATATTACCAACAATCACTAGATTCCTTACTCAACTGCAACCACTTTACTCAGAATTGTTAACGATTGAATACAAACACTACATTTACAAACAACAAGAAAAAGAAGAACAACGCCAGTTAAGAGAACAAGCCAAACAAGATAAGGAAGAGCAAAAAGTGCTTGAAGACGAACGTAAAAAACTTGAATTTGAAGAAAGTAAATTCCAATCTGAAATTGAAAGGAATCTTGAATTGTTAAATACGGAAACTAATCCAGAAATGGTTGATCAGTTAGCAGCTAGGATAAAAGAACTCGAACAACAAATGCTCAATATCGAAGAGAAAAAAGAAGTTATTGCTAGCTTATCGCATGGTAAAGCAGGATATGTATACGTTATTTCTAACAAAGGAGCATTTGGGGAAAGAATGTTTAAAGTAGGAATGACTAGAAGATCTACACCTCTAGACAGAATAAATGAATTAAGTGGTGCTTCAGTGCCATTTAAATTTGACGTTCACGCTTTAGTATTTAGTGATGATGCAGTAACTCTGGAAGCCTCATTGCATAATAAATTATCCAACCAAAGAGTAAATAAAGTGAATTTTAGGAAAGAATTTTTTGAAGCAAATATTGATGACTTAGAAATATTTATTGGAGAAATAGATCCTACTGCCGAATTTGACTCCAGAATGGTTGCAGAAGAATACAATCAAAGTTTATTTTTAGCGGAAAATACTGATGGAATTGAAAAAATGATTTAATATCCAGACAAAAGATTATACTCTCCTGACCCATACGTAATTGAATCAAGAAGTACCTGTCATGATATATAGGCGGTTCTAGACGCCATGTTATTTTCCCTGTTTTGTGATATTTCCCGCATTTGCGGTTTATATAAAAAACTAATTGGAGGAATCATCATGAAGAAGTATTTATTATTGTTAAGTAGTGCATTGGTTTTGGCAGCCTGCGGAACGACTAGTGATGTTGAAGTTTCAGAAGAAGCATCATCAACAGCAGAGGTCGCTTCACAGGCAACCTCTGCTGAAACCGTAATTGCTGAAGAAACTAGTATCGTCGAAGAACCTGTAGCGAGTGTACCAAGCGAACCTGTTGTAACCCCAACGCCAGAACCTGGAGTTTCAAGAGAATTTAAAAATGCGGTTGGCAGCGCAGAAGACTACCTAAATCATACGAGTTTTTCTAAGCAAGGACTATACGACCAACTGTTATACGAAGGGTTCCCTCAAGATGCAGCACAATATGCGATTGATAGTGTGGTAACGGATTGGAATCAGAATGCGCTTCAGACTTCCGTTGACTATTTGGATTACTCTTCTTTCTCTTATCCAGGTTTGTATGATCAATTGATTTATGAGGGTTACACTGCTGAGCAAGCGCAATTTGCAGTTGATAATGTAGTAACCGATTGGAATCAGAACGCGCTTCAAACAGCCCTTGATTATTTAGACTACTCTTCTTTCTCCGATCAAGGTTTATATGGTCAATTGATTTACGAAGGTTACACCGCTGAGCAAGCAGAGTATGCAATGAACAATTTACCCTAATAAATAAAAAATCGCTAAAGTGTCATAAAAAATAGGGTTCCCAACATCATTGAGATGTCGGAAACCCTATTAAACTTGTTCTATCAATGCGGCCAAGAAGACTCGAACTTCCACGGGAGATACTCCCACCAGCCCCTCAAGCTGGCGCGTCTGCCATTCCGCCATGACCGCAAAACTAACTATTTCATTATACTTTTGAAGATCACTTCTGTCAACGTTTGCTTACTGATTTTATATATATTAATAAGGCCTTGATTATTTAATAATATACGCAAATATGAAACATTACAGTTTACTGATACTATCAACATATATTTGGGAGGGCAAGCAAAATGTTGGGGAATGATCTTTAATACAAGTATGAACCCTAAAATCTAAGTTTCCATCTCGCCAACAATACAAAAAGCATCGACTATACCCACATAAAGGGTACTCGATGCTTTTTTAGATTTCTTATTAAAGGCCATTGGATTTCTCCATGGAAAGTCTATCCCCAATTCTCACTTGTTTACTGACAGTATTCGCATTAGACTCAACAACATATTTTGCTTTTCTGATAATCGGAGAAAGGCTGCCTGGCCTCATATTGGAAATGATGTGGACCACTTGATGATTTTTATCCACAAAAACGACATCAATCGGAAATTCCATGAAAAAACAATGCACGCTGTTGCAAGGGTGGATCATCAATCCAGTATTCTCGGGGAGATCCTTTTTCCACATCAGTCCCCTTAGCCGGGATAAAAAATGATCTGCCTGGATCAATTGTTGTAAAATAATTTCGTTTGTCTCCAAGTTAATTAGTTTATCCATATCAAAGTTTACCTTCCAATACATTTTTTGCCTTGTCTTCTGGTACAAGTACTTTTTCTGCTTTGTAAGTGAATTCGTAACCCCCAGAATCAAAGGTATCCTGGTCAAATATTTCCTTACTTGTGAATACTTCACCATTAATTTTAAATATCCCAGGTGGCGTGGTGCTTATCTCAATGCGGACAGGAAGATAGGATTTTGATAATGTACGATACCCTTCCAGCCATTTTCGTTTCGTATGACGTTCCAAAACATTCACCATCAACTGGTAAGAGTATTTCGATTCGGTTAAAACCAAATCGGCAGTCGAATCTTCTTTTCCAAACGCAATCACAATCTTAGCAACTCTATCTGGCAAAACTATCTCCTGCTGTTGTTCTGAATCCAAAGCTTTATATTGCAGATAACGGGGAATGCGCAATGCTCGTTTCACTTTTTGCACGTATAGCATTTTCCCAACAGCTAAAATAAGTAAAGGCAAAAGTATGATTAATACGAGCACATACCAATTATTCAGGATGAATGACTGGATATTCCGTATCATCATGGCTGTTCCTGAAATGACTGAAATGGTCGATTTTATGTTCGACTCCACGTATGTTAACGGATCTTCAGCTGTAAGCATTATCTCAAAATCCTGTTTTGATAACGGTGTCTCTTTAAATATGGAAATCGTAACAGTTTCATCTACTGTTTCTTTCGGTTCCAAAGTTACGACTTTTTCTTCTGTTAACCCTAAATCAGAATCCATCGATAAATGAACCGTTTCACTTCTGCTGGAATGATTTTCCAGTTTAATCGGAATAATCAGCTTTCCCCCTGGCTTGCTGGTCAGATTTTTTCCAACCACCGTGCCTGTAACTTCGCCGGCAGAAACCACTTTGTATTGGCCGATTTCATTTTCCACCGTGAAATTCAACCCATCATACGTCCCTTGCACAATCAGAGATGCAGTTACATCCCCTTCTGTATTGAAAGGTAAAAACAGCGTATAGATGGCATCTCCTCCCACTTGATCACCGCTCGCTTCATCTTGGTTATCCATAAGAGAATGGATTTCTTGCTTACCATCAGAATAGTCAGCAATCAAATTGAAACTGTTGATGGTAACGCCCTGTGAACCATCTACGGGAGTTCCGCTTAATTCAAGATAGCCGGTTATTTTTTGGCTTTCCGAAACCTTAAAGATTGCATCATTGAGGTCGACCTCACTCTTCAGAACGGGCAATTCCTGTACCTTAATCGTCGTCAGATTATTCGTGATAACCGTTTCGCCGTCCTTGATGCGGGTATCCAAAACATATTCACCCGTTTGGTCAACACTTTCATAGACGCCTACATAATATCCGTCCTGTAGCGTTAGTATGATGCTGTCTGGATCAGCGGTTCCATTTTTTGAAACTTGAACTTCCACAACCATTTGCGAGTCCAATTCACCCGTCACTGCAACTGATACAGCAATCGGTTCATTGATTGAGTGCTGCATATTCGCCTTCGGTTCGACGACCCACGACTTCAGGAAGAGATCCTTATCACCGAATAATTGAACTATTCCAGTTCCTTTCACGAGCAGTTGCCAATCCCCGGCCAGTTCTCTATCATCCTGATTCATGGTTACAATTGTATAATTTTCATTCCTCTGAACAACGACTTTGTCGGCTACATTTTGACCTGATGTTGGATTGGCAGAAACCTCAATCCCCGGTGTGTCATTCGTGACGACCATCGTGACTTGAGATGTATAGCTATCAAGCTGGAACGGCAAACTATTTTCTCCTTCAACGTCAATGGTCTCAGTCAGAAAAGTTTGTCTATTTTTTAGTGTTCGCAGTACTTCAAAAAAATTAACAGCTATTTCACTTGGATTACCAAGAAACTTTGCTTCTCCTCTAGTATCTGTAGCAATCCGCTGCAGGATTGATTGATCAACCGTTCCGAACCCTATTGCGTAGACAGGATAATTCTTCAGACCGATTTGACCGGTCGTCTGCCACAGGGAATTCATGTAGTCCGACATAAAAACCTGGTCTTCCCGTTTAGCATAATCCGGCTCTGGAACACCATCGGTCAGAAAAATGATTACCTTGCGGATATCCTTTTCGGTAAAACTGTCCAATTGCCTTTCCGCTGTTTGAAGTGCCAACTGATAATTCGTATTGCCGTTAGCATTGATTATCGGGGCTAGCGTATTTTTTATTGCTTGCTTATTATTGGAATCACCAATTTGCTGCAACGGCACCAATTCCGTCACATCCGTTGAGAAGGAGACGATGCCCAAGTAGTCTTCCGGACTTAATAGATCGACAAAAATATCAGCAGCCATTTTTCGGAGGTTAGCAGGATCAGTCTCCGCCATACTTCCCGAGGTATCGATTACCAGTGACACGGCAATTTCTTCGGAAGTCTTATCTTCTTCTGCCAAAACAGGCGGTGAAAAGCTTAAAATCAAAAAACTCATCAAAAAACTGAAGCCAACTATTTTTCTAAAAGACATGGTTTTCGCCTCCTTTCACATCTGTTATTTCATCAAAGTTGCCATAATATTTATAACTGCAGGTCCCAAAATAACTACAAAGACTGCTGGGAGCATAAACAGTACTAATGGAAATAGCATTTTAATCGGTATTTTTGCAGCATTAGCTTCCGCTCGTTGACGTTTGGTCAATCGCATTGTATTAGCTTGGATTCTTAAAACATTACCGATATTCGATCCCAATTCTTCAGCCTGGATGATGGATGTTACGAATGTCGCCAAATCCTCTACCTGTGTACGTTTCACCATATCCCGCAAGGCCTCGGAACGATCGCGTCCTTTGTTTATCTCGTTCATAGTGAGAAGTAATTCATCGCTCAGAGGACATTTCATTTTTTCTGTTGTCCGATAGATAGCCATATCAAACGACAACCCCGCTTCTACGCTAACATACAGCAAATCCAATAAACTCGGTAAAGCATATTGGATTTCTAGTTTTCTTTTATCTGATTTTGACTTTAAGAAAGTATAAGGGAATAACAATCCAATAGCACCGGCCAAGATAATGTAAATGACATTAGAAGATGAAGCCGTTATTTTCATTAGGTAGTATAATAGGAATGGAAGAATGACTCCCATCATTAATTGGATTGCCAAAACATTATTTACTTTCATTTTTTCACTTGTCCCGCTACTGCTCAGCAAGATTTCGTATTTCTCTTTGATTGCAGAAGGAGCTAAATTCCCCAATGATTGAAGCAACTTCTCATAGGCTGGATTAATGACACGTGCAATAAAAGGATCCCTCATTTCTTCATCAAAGACATCCCGTGTGTCTGCAATCACCTTCACATTGTCCAATCGCTCACGTACAATCATTTTTGGATTTATGAGTATATCATAGAATTGATAAAACAGAAGCAGGCTAGTAAGAAACAATGATCCATAAACAAGCAGTTCCATTTTTATCCCTCCTATATTTTCACTTGGACAATTTTGACCAACGCAATGATTCCAATCATCATCATAACAGCTGCGGTGCCCAACATCATTAACCCCAACGGATCAGAGAAAAGGGTACCGATGTATTCTGGGTTAAGCATAAAAATCACACCAGCAATCGCAATCGGCATAATTCCGATGATGACCGCAGACATACGGCTTTGCGAGGTGAGAGTGTGTACATCGCCCTTCAATTTAACTCTTTCCCTAATTGTCCCTGAAATAGTATCCAATATCTCGGACAAATCCCCGCCTACTTGCATTTGAATTAAAAGTGTTGTGATAAAAATATCCAAATCTTCATCGTCTGTTCTTTTTGCCAAATCCTCCAACGCTTCATTCATATTTTTCCCATAAGAATTGTCCCGCAATACTTTCGAAAATTCGTCCGCAATTGGGGCTTCCATTTCTCTGCTTACAACGGCCATGGCCTGCGGAAAACTAAAGCCTGCCCGCAACCCATTTGACAATAAACTTAAGGCCTGCGGCAGTTGGGAGTTTAGTTGTTTTGCACGTTTCTTTCTGATGGACTCGATGAATATTTCAGGTACTTTGAAACCCAACAGGAATCCCAAAATGAAAAACCAAAACTTCGAGTAAAGTTGGAAAAATACAGTTCCTACAACTAGCCCGCCTATGATAGAAATCTCGATGAATTCTATCGGCTTCATTTTGATGTACGCCTGTAATAATTTTGATTTTATATTTACAAAGTAATTAGATCTTTCCAGATATTGAATAGATTTCCATAACAATCCATCCAGAAAGCTCGATTGTTTCCCTTTTTCGGAAAAGTTAACCTGTTCCATTGACTTGCCAGCTTTTGATAAACGCTCTTTAATACTTCGTTTATTTTCGAACAGAAGTAAATACAACATCACAAGAACACATATTGTTGTAACGAAAGTAAATATTAAAACAGTAGGTAGCATATCAATTCCCCTTTCTGTAAGAATCGAAGTTGCTAACAGAGGTCTTGAATAGACTGGCGGGCACATTTTCACCATGTGCTTTTATCTTAGTCAAAAAATTAGGCAGAATACCAGTTGCCTGGTGCTTTCCTTTGACCGTCCCTTGTTCGTCGAAGCCCTCTTGATTGAAAATGAAAACATCCTGTAAGGTTACCGTATCGCCTTCCAATCCGACAATTTCACTTATTTTCGTTACTTTTCTGGAACCATCTAACATCCGTGATACTTGGACGACCAAATTGATGGCAGAAGCCACTTGCTCGCGGATGGCACGGGATGGCAACTCAATGCCAGACATCATAACCATTGTTTCCAAACGAGACAGGCTATCTCTAGGAGTATTGGCATGAATGGTCGTTAAAGAGCCATCATGTCCGGTATTCATTGCCTGTAGCATGTCCAATGCTTCCCCACCACGAACTTCCCCTACAATAATGCGATCTGGACGCATCCGTAAAGAGTTGACAACAAGGTCTCGGATTGTTATTTTTCCTTTACCTTCTATATTGGCGGGTCTTGATTCCAACGTAACAACATGTGATTGCTGCAATTGCACCTCAGCTGCATCCTCTATTGTTACAATTCTGTCCATTTCCGGTATAAAACTGGATAAGACATTCAATAAAGTTGTCTTCCCGCTGCCCGTACCTCCTGAAACAAGAATATTAATCCGACCTTTCACGCACAAACGCAAGAACTGAGCGATATCAGCATTTAAAGTGCCGAAGGTTATCAAATCATCGACAGTAAATGGATCGCTTGAAAATTTACGGATAGTGATTGATGGACCTTTGACTGCTAAAGGTGGAATGATGATGTTGACACGTGATCCATCCGGTAAGCGGGCATCCACTAAAGGGGAACTTTCATCTACTCGCCTACCTAACGGTGAAATAATTTTATCAATAATGTGCATAACGTGTTTGTCATCCCGGAACTCATTATCGGTTTTCACTATTTTCCCTTTGCGTTCAATAAAAATATTTTTAGGGCCATTCACCATTATTTCTGTGATTGTATCGTCATTCAATAACTCACTTATCGGTCCAAAATGATAGATTTCACTCATGACTGTCTGGTTGACTCTTAATTTGTCAGCAAAAGATAGATGCCGCTTTTGATCGTAGATGATAGCTCCGATGATGTCATTTATTTTTTCCTGCGTCTTTTTCTGTTGGGCTCCATCATCCGCCTCTTTTGTGGCAGGTAATTGATCAATGACTATTTGCAGTACCTCGTAGGCTAATTCATCCAAGTCTCTTCTTCTTTTTGCCAAGCCATTCTGATCTTCCATCTTTTCTTCGCTATTCGCCTCAGCAAATCCAAAATTTCCGTAAGCTCCAAGGTTCATGTTTTCACCCTCTTCTGGCTATTTCTATATTTTAGGCGTTCATTGGTTCATCCTGAACGATTCTCGTTCTCATTTTGTCGATATGTTTTGAAATATTATTTTTTGGATATTCATAAACCAGGGGTACTCCTCTATTTAAAGAAGACAGTACTCTGCGATAATCGAACCCAATTGCGGCATCCACTTTTTTATTAAGCGTCGCTTCTACATCTTTCTGCTTAATATCTCCCTTACTATCCTCTTTATTCAAGATGATTCTGATTTTTGATTGAGGAAAATTCAATTCTTTTAATGTTACCAATAAGGCTTTGATATTCCGAACAGAAGAAATCTCTGGTGTTGTGATGACCAGTAGATGGTCGGCTAATGCCAATGCCGGCATGATTGTTTCGAAGAACCGTGCAGGCATATCGATTATGACATAATCGAATGATTCTCTTAAAGCTTCAATGATGATCCGGATATGGTCAGCGTTGATGAATTCATTCATTTGTTGTTGAAGATTTGCTGGCAATACTTTAATACCAGATTCATGTGGTACAAGATAGCTTTCAATCAGATCACTATCTATATGTCGTATATCATCCACAATGTCCGAAATGGTGAATTTGGGGTATAGATTCAAGGCTAACGCTGCGTTTCCAAAGTCCAAATCCAAATCGACGAGCACGACTCTTTTTTCTTGATTTTTCGCCAAGGATGCCGCCAAGTTAATGGATACGAAAGTCTTCCCTACTCCTCCTTTTGTGCTGAAAACCGTATATACTTGTCCAAGTTCACTTTTTCTCACTTTTTTTTGTGGGGCTTCTTGTTGCAACGTAACTTTCTTCTCTTGCAGTTGATGGATTCGATAGATGGCGTTCATCAGCTTTTCCGGTTCTATCGGTTTAATCAGAACGTCCTTCGCACCTGCCAAAAGGGCATTATGCATGGTTTCCTCTTGCAACGATTCTTCCATCATGATTATTCCAATACCGGGATATTGAGAAGAAACTCTTTCCGCGAATGCATAGCGATTACCGCCTCGACCAGATCCCATCAACAAAACATCCATCGGTGATCGCTCCAGTAATTCTAAAACAGGGGCTTCATCTATAAAATCACCTGCAAGTTGGACATAGTCTATATTTTTCAATGTGTCAACAATGTTCAAACGATCCATTTCTGAATCTGCCAATAATAACAGTTTCATCCTATTCATTGTTCTCACCGCCCTTTCCACGAATCAAAATTAGCTGTACCATAGTTTGGTAATTCTTGTTCCGCAGTGTCTACAGCGTTACGAAGTGTAAAATAGAAAGATCCATTAACCGCTGCATAGGCAATCACCTCAGCTTGCGCCGGTGTCACCAGTAGCGTCAATGATGTGGGCACTCCTGTTTGAACCTCTTCTGCTCCTGTGATATATGGCCCTTTTTCTAGAATTTCTATATTCTGCAATTGCGTTATTACCAATTTTTGATCTTCAGAAGGTGTGTAACTTACCAAAACGTCTACATTATCCCCCGGCATAATATACCCGCCAATACCGCTTGTTTCTGTTGTAGGCACGGCAACGGCTCTCATGTTTTCAGGAATCTGATAGGCCAACGGCGCATCTCCGGTATCAAATATGACTCGCTCACTCAGCACCTGTTCTCCTGCTATCAATTCCGTTGTGGTTGTCCCCCCAACTACGTCTTTAATAGACGTAAAAGCATCTGGATGGGCAGCTTCAGACGGAATTTCTTTTATCTCCAACATTTCTGTGGTGACCTTCACGTGTGCAGGAACAGTACTGATTGCCACGACTATTTTCTCCATTTCAACTTGATTTTCTTTACTTGCAACTGTCGCTTGATTCAAATAGATATATACTAATCCTGTTGTAACCAATGCCAGTATGACTGTGATAATCCCTATCCTTTTTTTGTTTTTCATGTAGTTCTCACCCCTTCAAAAATATCACTCAATCAACTTATGATATGTAACAGCTTCAGTTGTAGTACCAGTATTCGGATCAACTTGATCACCTGGTTGGGCAATTGCGGTGAATTCTATCGGAATGCCTGAAAAATGTCCCAAAATGGTTCCTTTTGGTAAAGAGGTTGCTTCTCCGGTGTTATTAAATGCATAATCTTCGTATTCTGTAGCCACGCCTATTTGATAATTATTTTTGACATACTTGTCATCAGAAAACTGTAATGCGTTTGATGATCCCTCAGACTTTTTGTTATTAGTGTTCCCAGCGCTAACAATGTAATCCTCTATTTGGTAGGGAACGAAATATTTAATACGGACAACCGTTTTACCATTCTTTGTTTCTGCTGTATTTTCCACTATGGGTATCAATCCGGTCATTATTTCCTTTTTCGCTTTCTCTTCTTCTACAGCATCAGGTAATATGATTGTTGCTGCTTTCAGCATGCGTGTTTCAATGTTTCCAGGCAGGCTTTGGATATTCCCTGGGTCAGTTTCAACATCTATGCTTATTTCCATAGGCGTATCGCTATTTGTACCAGCTAATGCAGCAGCGTTATTCAATCCCGGAATGTCAAGAAATCCCCAGTTTCCATTCAAAACATCATCGGCAACCTGTTTTTCAGCATGCAGCAAACTGTCTTGGTTGGCTATGAAATATCCTTCCTTGACAAACAATGGTAAAATATTGCCTCCAGCGACACTTTTTGTATACCCCCAAGTGCCAACAGCCTTTGCTGTTACAATAGCCTCATTTTCACCGAAAATTTTGGCAAAAAATAAATTTTGATTTTCATTAACTGTGACCGTGATTACCTGCCGGGTATCTGTTTGATTTTGAATCATTACACTTTTTGTTGCGACGACAGCACTTGCAGTATCTGCACCATTCTTAATGGCATATTCAACGGCCGTACTGATCGCTGTCGAGACATCCAAACCTTTGCTCTCTTCTAAAGTTTGAGCACCCGCTAAGGCTCCGGCATCTGCTGCAGTCACCATTTGCCGTCGATCTGCATAAAGTACTCCTGCATCTACCACCAACGACGCAAATGCCATGATCAACAAGAGCATGCCAACAACCATCGGTAGTGCGGCTCCTTTCTCATCTGACCAAAACCGTTTTTTCCAATTCATGTTCGCTCACTCCAATCTCATACTGGCATAACCATCGACGGTTTGTGTACCAGTTATAAAGATACCAATCAAAGGATTTACTTGAGTTGATATCGTTACCGTAACTCTGTTGGAACCTTGAGAATCACTATCAATGTCATAACTCGGAGAAACAACTAAAGTTATGTTACTTGTATCCAGAGCCTCCAAGATTGCATTGGTTGCTGCAGAATTGTAAGTATTATTGTTAGCACTGGAATAACCCAAAGCCGCACGAACACGAGCCCCTTCCCTCACAGCAGCATTCACAGTCACTTTTGCATTCAGCATCCAACCAAATTCTAGAACTCCTAAAATTAGCATCAGTAGAATTGGCAATACCAAGGCAAATTCCACAAGTGATTGTCCATTTTCACTTTTACGCAGTTTAGATAATATGTTCAAGATACACACCCTCTTTTATTAAAAAATGTGGAAACCTTGGTTAGAAGCGATAAGTACCAAAATTGTCCCTCCAGCAATCGCTACACCGTAGGGAATATATATTTTTTTGTATTCCTGTCCATTCTTAACAAAACGCTTGGGCAAATGCTCGATCTTCTCACTATTTCCAAGTTGGTTCAAAAAATGGAATAGCAACTGTATAAAAGATAAAATAATTTTTTTAAAGTAATCCCTTAATTTCCCAGTATATAGTAAATATACAATCACCATAGTCCCTCCAACTAATGCGGAATATAGCGCTGTCAATAATGAAAACTGCCAGCCCATCAACGCCCCAATGGCACCCATCAACTTGACATCCCCAGCCCCCATCCCACCCATAACAAACGGAATAAAGAAAATTGCTAAGCCAGCCAACATCCCGCCTATACTTAACAGCAACCCTGTCCGCCCTCCTGTAACCAGATTGATAATCACCCCGACGATAATGCCCGTAAAGGTTATCTTATTCGGTATTTTTCTTTCTTTTGCATCAAAAAAGCCGGATGCCCCAACCAACATTAAAACCAGCATATTATTTGCCGTGACCATTTCGAGTCCCCCCTCTTCTATATTAAATTTCTATTTATTTTTTTTATTACAGTTTTGAATATTTTTCACGGATATAGGAAGATTTTTAAAAAAATCCCGCCAAATTCAGCGGGATTTATCTATTTAATAAATTACTACTATTATTGGCATACAAGATTATAACGCAGCTACAATTTCATTGAATTTAGCAATAATATCAACACCTACAGCTCTCATTGCTACAATTGCCACGACTGAAATCAAAGCAATAATCAATGCATACTCAACCAAACCTTGACCTTCTTCTTCTGAATACAATCTTCTCATGATTTCCATGATGACTTCCTCCTCTTTCCATCCGTTTTTTAATGTTGTTGTTGTTTATGAGGTGGCTTCTTCTTCGAAACCGCTTCATTTAGCAACAACTCCATTTTTCAATAGATATAGATTCACAAGCCATACCTATTCAAAAATAGAGTTTCTGCTCGCAACAAATAAAATTTTGATAGGACGTAATCATATACAAGTTATTAAAAAGAGATTATAATTAAGAAAATACGAGTTAATTTTTAAAGTATATATTCACTTTTTTTTGTATAGATTTACATTATTACAAGTAGTAAGTACGTTTCCTTCACTTACTATAAAAACTGTTCTTTTTGAAAGAGATCATAGATGGTAATTGAGATGACGAGCTTTAAATGTTGATAATATTGTTTCGTTGAATTGCATAGAAGAGAAACTAATTAGAAGATTTGCCTGAAAACTCGAGATGTCAAAGATAGTTGAGTGATTTAAGCATTTTAGATGAGTTGGGTTAATGTAGACCGTTGATGAACGGCTTTTGATGTTAATAAAGATGGTGTGGGTTACGTAGCTGATTAGGTATTACTAGCTTAGTTGTGGTGTGGTGTGTTTTATTTATGTCTTTATTTTAAATCATTTGTATTTTAATACAATCCACAGATTTAGCCTATTTGTGCAATTAATAGACACTACCGCTAAATGTGTCGTTTTTATTGACATTATATTGAAATCTATTGATTTTGAGGGGGTTTTTTTGCATGATAAATGAATCGAACAGTAGAAGTGCGCGGCGAACCAAACATTTATTCAAGGATGCATTGATGCGTTTGTTGGAAACGGAAAGTTTCGCTTGCATATCCGTTAAGGATATTGTGCAGACCGCCGAATATAATCGCACGACTTTTTATAACCATTACTACGATAAATATGATTTGCTTGATGATTTGACGCAAGACTTATTGGACGGATTGGCAGCTGCGGTAAAAACGAGCTTTAAGGATTTTCACAAAAGCCAGCGCAGATCATTGAACGTGTCTAATATAACCATTTTTGATTATGTCTATCAAAATCGCCGTGCTATTTCCCTATGCTTTCAAAATGATGATCAAAGAAAACTCACTCTCAAAAGTTTGGACACCCTCTACCAAAATCTAATGGAATCTTGGAGACCACTTGTCAATTTATCAGAAAAACAACTATCCTCTGATGCAAGAATTCTCACTTATACATTGGCTGGTGTCATTCATGGCTGGATCGAAGAAAATTTCAAAACTCCTCCCGACGAAATTAGGGCATCGTTTGTATCCTATCATAATTAATCTTTTTAATGTCTAGCGTGCCCTTATTTAACTAACTTTATATATTAAAAAGCCCGGAGAATCTATTTTCAGAGATTCTTCGGGCTTTTAATCTTGATTTAGTTTTTATTCAATCTTCAGTCGCAACTTCCCCTTGCACTTCCCACAGACATACTTTCTCAGATCAATCCTTCGCTTCCGCGGATAAAGCTGTCCGCAGGCACTGCAACTATACAGCCATTTCGGCAGCTCTATAGTTCCAACTTTGCGGAGGTCCTTGACGAACCGGCTCCCTCCGCTTTCCTTCAGCAAACTGCGGAAATCTGCATCCCGATGCTGATACCCTCGACCCTCAATATGCAGATGATAGTGGCAGAGTTCATGCTTCACTACCTTTTCCAGTTCCTCAGACCCGTGCAGTTCCAGCACCAAGGGGTTGAAATCCAAATTGTGGCTGCCCAGATGATAGCGCCCGCCTGTGGTGCGCAGGCGGCGGTTGAAGGTGGCGCGGTGGCGGAACGGTTTCTGGAAAACGGTAATCGAGATGTGCTCCACCAATCGCTGCAGTTCTTGCTCATTCATCGGCTATTCCTCATTATTTTTGCGGCAGCATCGTCAGGGCAACGCGGCCTTTGTTCGTGTCGACGTTATCGACCCAAACGGTCACGATATCGCCGACTGCGACCACATCGGATGGATGCTTGACGAAGCGGTTGCTTAGTTTGGAGATGTGGACCATGCCGTCCTGTTTGACGCCGATGTCGACGAAGGCGCCGAAGTCCACGACGTTGCGGACCGTACCCTGCAGTTCCATACCCGGCTTCAAGTCTTCCATCGAGAGCACATCTTGGCGCAGCAATGGTTGCGCGATGTCGTCTCGCGGATCGCGGCCCGGTTTGGTCAGGCCGGCGATGATATCCTGCATCGTTTCTTTCCCTAGTCCGGTTACTTCGCGGGCTTTAGTGCGATCTAAAGCTCCCAATGCTTCTCGAGCTTGTTCGGTGCCAATATCCTTCAGGCTGAGACCGGCAAGTGCCAACACTTCTTTGGCTGCGGGATAGGATTCTGGGTGGATATCCGTGTTGTCGAGGATATTCTTGCCATCGGCGATGCGCATGAAGCCGACTGATTGTTCGAAGGCTTTTGGTCCGAGGCGCGGCACTTTCTTCAATTGTTGGCGGCTGTCGAAGGCACCGTTCTCTTCGCGGAAGGCGACGATGTTGTTCGCGATTGTTTTGTTCAGGCCGGCGACGTGCTGCAATAATGGCGCACTGGCTGTGTTCAGGTTGACGCCGACTTGGTTGACGGCCGTTTCTACGACAAAGTCCAGGCGCTCGCCCAACTGTTTCTGGGAAACGTCATGCTGGTATTGGCCGACTCCGACCGATTTCGGATCGATCTTCACCAATTCGGCAAGCGGGTCCTGCAGACGGCGCGCGATGCTGACGGCACTGCGTTCTTCAACTTGGAAATCCGGGAATTCTTCTCGGGCGATGTCGCTGGCGGAATAGACCGAAGCGCCCGCTTCGTTGACGATGACATAATAAACGGTTTCGGCAACTTGTTTGATCTGGTCGGAGACAAACAGTTCCGATTCACGGCTGGCTGTTCCGTTCCCGATGGCTACCATTTCCACTTTATAGTCCGAAAGCATTTTTCGGAAAGCCGGACCGGCAGCGGCGCGTTTTTCTTGATTGGCCGGTTTGTGTGGGTAGATGACGCTCTTCGCCAACACTTTCCCGGTTGCATCGACAATCGCCAGTTTGCAGCCGGTGCGGTAAGCCGGGTCCAGACCGAGCACAACTTTGCCTTTCAACGGCGGCTGCAGCAAGAGGTTGCGCAGGTTGTCGCCGAAGACATCGATTGCTTGCGCATCGGCGGCTTCGCTCAATTCATTGCGCAGTTCGCGTTCGATGGCCGGTCCGATGAAACGGCGATAGCTATCCTCGTAAGCTGCCTTCAAATAAGGCACGGCGATGCTGTTTGGATTCTTCAGCACCTTTTTCGCCAGATAAGCGAAAATTTTCTCTTCGTCGATCAGAACGGCGACTTTGAGGATGCCGGTTTTTTCGCCGCGGTTCATGGCCAGCACGCGATGCGAAACCATAGAGGAAATGCCTTGGGAAAATTCGTAGTACATTTCGTAGACGCCTTTTTCATCCTTTTCAGTATCCTTAGCAGTGCTGACGATTTGGCCGTTTTTACGCGTGAACTCGCGGATATGTTCGCGGTATGCCGGTTCATCGCTGACGATTTCGGCAATGATTTCGTGGGCTCCAGCCAACACATCTTCTATAGTAGAAAGTTCCATTTTCTCATTAAGGAATTCCTTGGCCTTCGCTTCGACGGATCCGTTCATTGGACCGCTTAATAGCCACTCGGCAAACGGAGCCAAGCCTTTTTCGCGGGCGATAGACGCTTTCGTGCGGCGTTTCTGTTTATAAGGACGGTACAAATCCTCAACGCGCTGCATCTTTTCAGCGCGTTCAATATCCGCTTTGAGTTTCGGCGTCAGTTTGCCCTGTTCCTCAATGATGCGGATGACTTCTTCCTTGCGTTTGTGCAAGTTTGTCACGTATTGGTGGCGTTCTTCGATTTGACGGATCTCGACTTCATCAAGCGAGCCCGTAACTTCCTTCCGGTAGCGCGCGATGAACGGGACAGTATTGCCCTCTTCCAATAGTTGCAGTACTTTTTCGATCTGTGCGGGTCTGAATTGGTTCAGCTCCGCTTTCACCAAGTCCAAAACGATTTGTTGTGCTGTTTCTGTCATGTTATTAACTACTCCTGCCTTTCAAAATAAAACTGCCGTTTCGGCATCTTCATCATTTCTGTATAATATGGTCCTCTTTCAGACCGTTTTTGTCAAACACGACACCGTGCAGCGATCCGCCGTAGACGGCTCCGCCATCGATGCCGATCTTATCGTCCGAAATCCACAGATCCGAACGGTCGTTGTCGCCGTGCAGGTAAAAAGTCGGGGTATGACCGAATACGATTGTTTTACCGGTGCGATTCTTCTTTTTGTGGAAAGGTTCGCGTATCCATAGGAAATCCTCCTCGGTGCTGTCGTGCCAATCCTTTTTGCCCAGATCGACGCCGGCATGGACGAATACGTACTGATCCCATTCATAATACAGGGGGAGCTCCGCCAAAAAAGCCAGCAGATCTTTGTAGTAGTGTTTCATCATCAGCGCGATTTCGGTAGGCGAATACTCCTCGTTGATGTGCTCATGCAGAAAACTTTCCAGTGAGCCCAAACCGCCATTCAGGAAATAATTGCCTGCGAATTCCTCCGGGTTTGCGATAAAATTCAGCAGGATAGCTTCATGATTGCCCTTCAGATAGATGGCACCGTGCTTTTCCACCAACTCCTTCGCCAGCAGAAAACAAGCCTTCGAATTTTCGCCGCGGTCCCCCAGATCGCCGATAAAAATCAGCTGTTGCTTCTCTCGGTCCCACTTTTCCAATAATTTCTTCAGTAAGGTGATCTCCCCATGGACATCGCCCACCACAAACACTTCATCTTTCACGCTCATCACCTTCTTACTTTCAGACTGTTTCGCTCCTTCTCATTTTAGCATACCGACTGCTTTCTTGCTCAGACAGATTTCTTCAAAAAAAGAACATGTTTTCCTGAAATACTAACGTTAAGATGTAAGGATAGCTTTCTTGATGCGCTTTCATTATCGAATCGAGCAAATTCCGAACATTAAAGTGATAAATTGATTAAATCATTCACTTATTTATTGCAAGCTTTTGTGTGATTGGTTATAATAGTCGAGTGGTAAGCAAGGAAAGCATCTGAAATCATTTATTGTTACTGTTTCCTGTCGCTGCCGAAAAAAAATTCAGATGGGAGATCTTTTCAAAATGGAAAATTTCTTTAAACTCAAAGAACACGGAACAACAGTTTCCACAGAAGTTGTTGCGGGGATCACAACTTTCTTCGCAATGTCTTATATCATTTTCGTCAATCCGGCAATTCTTTCTTTATCTGGGATGCCTAGCCAAGCAGTCTTCTTGGCAACAATCATTTCCGCTGCAGTCAGCACTTTGGTGATGGGCCTTTTCGCAAACGTACCTTATGCTTTGGCACCGGGTATGGGCCTGAACGCCTTCTTCACTTTCACAGTAGTCTTCTCGCTTGGCTTCACTTGGCAACAAGCTTTGGCCATGGTATTCATCTGCGGGATGCTCAACGTTTTCATCACTGTCACTAAAGTCAGAAAAATGATCATCAAATCGATCCCTGAAAGTCTGCAGCATGCAATCAGCGGCGGGATCGGCATCTTCATCGCTTATATCGGAATCAAAAACGCCGGCTTTTTGCAATTCACTTCCGACGCCAGCTCCATCACAGCAATCAACGGCGCGCCTTATGACGCAACAGCCGAAACTTTCACTGGCGGTGTAGGCACAGTCATGACCGGCGGCGGCATCGTCCCTGCCTTGGTTGATTTCACGCAAATGCCGGCATTGTTGGCTTTGATTGGTTTGGTCATTACGGCTGTCCTGATGGTCAAAAATGTGCGTGGTGCCATCCTTATTGGTATCGTTGCGACTACTTTGTTGGGTATCCCGATGGGTGTTGTTGATATTTCAACAGCGAGCCTGCAAGCAAACTCACTTGCAACTGCTGTTTCAGAATTAGGTGTAACATTCGGTGCCGCTTTCGGTTCAGAAGGTCTTTTGTCCTTGTTCTCTGATGCTTCCCAGTTGCCTTTAGTATTGATGACTATCTTCGCATTCAGCCTTTCCGATACTTTCGATACGATTGGTACGTTCATCGGAACGGGCCGTCGCACGGGCATCTTCTCTGCAGAAGATGAAAAAGCACTTGAAGAAGGATCCGGATTCAGCTCGAAAATGGATAAAGCTTTGTTCGCCGATTCAGTCGGTACGGTTATCGGTTCGATTTTCGGTACTTCCAATACTACTACTTACGTAGAAAGTGCTGCCGGTATCGGTGCTGGCGGACGTACAGGTTTGACTGCGGTTGTGGTTGCCGGCATGTTCATCATCAGCGCATTCTTCGCACCTCTGATTGGTGTCGTTCCTGCTGCTGCAACAGCGCCTGCTTTGATCCTCGTCGGTATTTTGATGATGGGATCATTCACGGAAATCAACTGGCATGATCTGGAAGATGCGATCCCTGCTTTCTTCGCATCCATCTTCATGGGTCTTTCTTACAGCATTTCCTACGGTATCGCAGCCGGATTCTTCTTCTACTGCATCGTGAAAGTAGTAAGAGGAAAGTCGTACGAAATCCACCCGATCGTGTGGTTCTCTTCGGCATTATTCTTGGCTAACTTCATTATCCTGGCATTGCTATAATGAAAATGGACACATTTCCGATTGATCGGAAATGTGTCCATTTTTTTAAATGTTTTCGTTTTCGGTAATAAATTGTTGCGATTACATGATTTTGTCGATATAATAAATCCGAGTGTTAAACTGAATATCTCCATAGGGGAGTAACTAGCAGTACAAGGCTGTGGTAATGTCAACAATAAGTAGAGTAATCCTATCTGCTGGTGTTACCTTAAATAGTGAGACTTATGCATACAGTGTTGTCTGACGGACAATTTTATGCATAGGTCTCTTTTCATTTTAACACTACTACATTCAGGTCAAGAGAGGGGAAATACTGTGTCAAAAGAACAACTGAATAAAGCGTTCTTCGCGCAAACGGAAGAAGAAGTCTTAGCAGAACTTAATTCGACCAGAGGTGGACTTACGAAAGAGGAAGCCGCGAAGAGATTGGCTGAGTATGGCGAAAATATACTAGAAGCAGGTGAAAAACGCACCACTTTGCAAAAATTCTTGGACCAATTCAAGGATTTCATGATTCTCGTTCTATTGGCTGCAGCTATCATTTCTGGTACTATCGGTCATGAAATCGCTGACGCTATCATCATCTTAGCTGTTGTTATCATCAACGCATTCCTAGGTGTCTTCCAAGAACAAAAAGCTGAAGAGGCAATCGAAGCTTTGAAAAAAATGGCTTCACCTCTTGCTAACGTAAAACGTAGCGGAGAAATCATCCAAGTCAAGTCCGAATTACTTGTGCCTGGTGACATCATCGTTTTGGAAGCCGGAGATGTTGTTCCTGCAGATATCCGCCTTTACGATGTGAATTCACTCAAAGTTGAAGAAGCTGCCTTGACTGGTGAGTCTGTACCGGTCGAAAAAGACTTGCGCGACGTTGAAACTGATGCTGCTTTGGGTGACCGCAAGAACATGGCGTTCTCAAGCACCAACGTAACTTATGGCCGCGCGGAAGGTGTCGTCGTCCTTACAGGGATGAACACAGAAGTCGGACATATCGCGAATATGCTGCAAAACGCTGAAGAGAAGAAAACACCATTACAGATTAACCAAGATCAAATGGGTAAATCTTTGACTATTCTGATTTTGGTCGTCGCTGTACTGATGTTCATCATCGGATTCGTGTTCAATGACCGCCCTTGGTTGGATATGTTGATGGTTTCCATCTCCGTAGCCGTTGCCGCTATTCCTGAAGGTTTGCCTGCCATCACTACCATCATCCTGGCGTTGGGTACGCAAAAAATGGCAAGCAGAAACGCGCTTGTTCGTAAATTGCCTGCTGTTGAAACATTGGGTGGTACTGAAGTCATCTGTTCCGACAAAACCGGTACATTGACTCAAAATAAAATGACGATCGAAAAAGTCTACTACAATGGCCAAGTCCACGATGCCGATGAAAACATCGACTTGGAATTGCCTGTCATGAAGATCATGAACTTAGCGAATGACACAAAAATCGCTAACGACAAATCATTGATCGGTGACCCTACTGAAACAGCAATGGTTCAATATGGTTTAGAAAAAGGTTTCGACCTTTCCGCTAAATTGGTTGACATGCCGCGTGTTGCTGAAGTTCCTTTTGAATCAGACCGTAAATTGATGTCAACGATTCATCCTGAAGGCAACCAATTCATGATCGCTACAAAAGGTGCTCCAGATGAATTGTTGAAACGTTGTACACACATCATCAAAGCCGGCGTCATTTCACCAATCACGGATGCTGACAGAAATGCAATCCTGGACACAAACCACAGCTTGGCTATCCAAGCATTGCGCGTATTGGCTATGGCATTCAAAAACGTTGCTGCTGTACCTGCAAAAATGACGACTGAAGCAGTCGAAACTGACTTGGTCTTTGCCGGTCTGATCGGTATGATTGACCCTGAGCGTCCGGAAGCTAAACAAGCGATCGCTCAAGCCCAAAAAGCTGGTATCCGTACTGTCATGATCACGGGTGACCACAGAGACACTGCTTCTGCAATCGCAACGCGGTTAGGCATTTTAGATGAGAACTCTTCCGCTAAAGCAGTCATCACTGGTGCTGAATTGAATGATATCTCTGATGATGATTTCTTGCGCACGGTTCAAAACTACTCTGTATACGCTCGTGTTTCTCCTGAACATAAAGTACGTATCGTTAAAGCATGGCAAGATCAAGGTAAAGTTGTTGCCATGACTGGTGACGGCGTAAACGACGCACCATCATTGAAACAAGCTGACATCGGTATCGGTATGGGTATCACAGGTACGGAAGTATCCAAAGGCGCTTCCGATATGGTATTGGCTGATGACAACTTTGCAACAATCGTTCACGCGGTTGAAGAAGGACGTAAAGTTTTCGCAAACATCCAAAAAGCGGTTCAATACTTGCTTTCCGCTAACTTGGGTGAAGTATTGACATTGTTCATCGCTACTGTTTTGGGATGGCAGATCCTTGAACCAATCCACTTGCTGTGGATCAACTTGGTTACAGACGTATTCCCTGCTATCGCATTAGGTTTGGAAGAAGCTGAGAAAGATGTTATGGAACAAGCGCCGCGTGGCCGTTCTTCCAATTTCTTCTCAAACGGCGTATTCGCCAGCATGATCTACCAAGGTATCTATGAAGGTGCCATCACGTTGTTCGTATTCTGGTTGGCAACTGGCTACTATGGTTTTGAACTGCACATCGGTGAAGCAATGGCCTTCTTGACATTAGGATTCATCCAATTGTCACATGCCTTCAACTGTAAGTCAGTCTTCAAATCATTGTTCTCGGTCAACCCGTTCGGCAACAAAATGTTCAACTACGCAATCCTGCTTTCCTTAGCATTGATGCTGATGGTAGCATTCACACCTGGATTGAACACAATCTTCGGTATCTACGACATGACTGGCCAACAATGGATGATCGTTGTCGCAGCTGCTTTGTCCGTAATCCCATTCGTTGAGATTATGAAAGCAATCTTGCGCGGTATTGGATACGACAAAAAAGTGAACCAAATCAAAGAATAATATATGATATGAGGAAAACCCCGTCGCAACTTGGTTGCGGCGGGGTTTTCTTTGTGATTTTTATTACGTTTGGGGGCCGGTTTGGATTTTTAGGTCGGGTTTCGAGCGAGATTCCCCGCAAAAACGGTTTTAGCGGGGAATCTCATGTTGCCCGCGGGCGATTTAGCCCGCAAAGGTGGTTTTGGCGGGTTATCTCGTGATTGTCAGAGTTGATTTTCCCCGCCAAATTAAATTTTGCGGGTTATTTTTTTACTGATATCATTTTTTTCGAATCGATTCACCTTATAAATCAATCCCTATGAAGGGGAAATGTGGGGCTTCGCCCGTGAAAGAACTATACTTGATCAGATTCCCCGTAATATACTATACGTAATGACGTTTTTTACCGCTTCCTACCGCAGTAAATTCCGTTCTCAATATCCGAAAGATTCGGTCCCTTCGTCCAGCTCCACACCAATCCGCCAATCGGATCGATGTCACTGGTTCATTCGGGTACAATATGCGAAACTCCGAAATGCTGGTTTTGATTGCGTTTTTGACATTTACTTTCTTTCCGCAGTTCACACACGATTGTCGATGGCCACCGAATGATTCCAAAAGCGCACCGCATACGGTGCAAGGGATACCTTTTTTTAGCTGTTCATAACGGTATTCCGGCATTTTACTTGGATAATCTGGTTTGTGTAGTTTGACAAGTTCATTCGCCAGTTTCTTCTGTTTCTCAGTTGGTGGAGTCCCCACACGCAGACTCCCGAAATATCCGGAAATCTGGCTTGGCAGCAGCAACTGTTCATCGGCCGGAGCACCTAACAACGTAAATTCCGGATTGATGTATACGACAAATGCCTCCACCTTCATCTGACAGCCCAATTCAGACAGTAGCAATTCCAGCCGAACCCGTGTCTTTTGCAGTTGCAAAGCAGGATTCTCCATAGCCACTCCGTTGAGTTTGGTGAATTTATCTTTCCCCCAATAGTGCACCCCTTCATAATTTTTTATTTCGTACAATACTATTTTGTCGAAAAAAATCAGTAAGGTATCGATTTGAAAAGAAGATCGCCTGATTTCCAATTGCAGATCATTAAGAATCAAGCAAAACTCCTTCAGTTTTTCCGTGAATTCATCGAAACGCCTCTCCCCTTCGAATCCTTTTAATAAATTAAGATAATAATAGTAGTCATCGCTTGACAAATTCATTCGTGAAGACAATATTTGATAAATGTTCAAAAGCTTCGACTTCGTCCGTTCCTTGCACGCGATAGTAATCACCTCGATATTTATTGTCAAATGTAATATGCGCGTAAACACTGTGATTGCTCTTCACATTCATGAATTTTTGTCGGGACCCTGAGGTGTTTCGGATTATTTTGTTGGGCGGTACGTCATTTACCCCGCCAAAAGGGATTTGGCGGGGTAAATGACCTCGATATCGTCAGAGATAGCCCGCCAAAATGCGTTTGGCGGGCTATCTCTCTGTAAATCGTATTCGGTTTACCCGCCGAAATGGTTTTGGCGGGTTATCTCGCGCGTTCAGTCGCGAGATTCATCTCGCTCTCTATCTCATAGTCACAAATTCTTCTGCACCAGTCGGATGGATGGCTACGGTGTTATCGAAGTCGGCTTTCGTGGCGCCCATTTTGATGGCTACCGCGAAGCCTTGGATCATCTCATCGACGCCGTAACCGATGCCGTGGAGTCCGATGACTTGTTCATTTTCTCCTGCGCAGACCAGTTTCATTTTCACAAGTTGGCGATGGGCTGTAACGGCCGTGTACATCGATGCAAAGGTGGACTTGTATACTTTCACCTGATCAGCGCCAAACTTCTCTACAGCTTCTTTTTCGCTCAATCCGATACTGCCGATTGGCGGATGGCTGAAGATCACGGTCGGGATGTTGTCGTAGTCCAATTTTTCGTTCGGCTTGTTGTTGAACAACCGTTCCGAAAGTCTGCGTCCGGCTGCAATCGCTACAGGCGTCAGCATATTCTTGCCGGTTACGTCGCCGACTGCATAGATGCCGTCAACGGAGCTGTTCTCGTACTCGTCGACGATGATGAATTTTTTGTCGCTGACTTTAACATCCGTTGCTTCGATGTTCAGACCGTCGATGTTGGCGGTCCGGCCGATCGCCCAGATGATTTTATCGAAAACTTCTGCTGTGCCGTCCTCCAGATGTAGCGTCAGAGTGCCGTCCGCATTCTTTTCAACAGATTTTGAGACAGCGTGTGTGTGCAACGTCGGTCCATCATTTTCAATTTCCTGCATCAAGCCTTCGATGATGCTGTCATCGTATTTCCGCAGCGGTGTGTCATAGCGGACATAAAGATGCGTGTGTACGCCCAGATTGTGCAGCACACCGGCCAATTCGATGGCGATGTAGCCCGCACCGACGACAGCGACTTTTTCAGGCAATTCGGTCCACTCGAAGAACGTATCGGAAACATCCCCAAGTTTTGCACCAGGAATCCGCGGACGGATCGGTTTTGCGCCGGTCGCGATCAGGATATGTTTGGCACGGATCAGCTCCCCGTTCACTTCAACTGTGTGGTTGTCGACGAATTTGGCGAAGCCTTCGATCACATCGACATTACGGCGATCGAAGCCTGCTTGATAGGAGTTCCGGGAACGCTCGACGTAGGCATCCCGGTTCTTCAATAAGGTCGGGAAGTCGATTTTATGCGCGCCTGTATCGAACCCGTAATCCGGTCCGTATTTGTGGATCGCTTCGGATATTTGGGACGCATACCACATGATTTTTTTCGGTACACAACCAATGTTCACGCAGGTTCCTCCCAATAAATTCCCTTCAATAACAGCTGTTTTGGCACCATACTCTGCCGCACGGTTCATCGTCGCGATGCCCCCGCTGCCTCCTCCGATAGCGATAAAATCATATTCCCTCATCATGTTCCTCCCAATAATATCTATGTATTCTTATTTATTTTTTTGTCTTTCTTCCAACCAGACACAACCGATCGTCTGCGATGCCGGCACGATGGCCTGGTAACGGCCGTGGTTATCGTAAGCTTTATAATACAGCTTTCCTTCATCGTTGTAGCCATAAGCATAGACGACTACCCAATGGTTCTTGTACTTGCTGTTGAAAAACCGCGTCGTCCCCACTATGACAGGTACAGGATTCGGTCGATCCAACAAGGCCGGAACGATTTTTTCCGTGATGAGGCCCGATTTTACGGTCCAATCCGAAATATCCGCCAGCAAGGATTTCAGTCCGTGCTGTACATCCCAGAAGAAGGTCCCTGTATAGGGCAGAAATTCGTCAACGACCGTCAGCAAGCCTGCCAACAACGTATCTTTATCAAGGGCATGCTTGTATTTATGCAGAACGGCATCATGCACCAGCACAGCGCTGCAATAGGTTCCGCAGATTCCTGGGCTGCCGCTGTTGATCCAGCTACGGTACTTCGCGAAGCGTGATGGCTTCAGACCGTGCCACTTCTTCGGCACATTCTTTTTGGCCTGAAGCCCTTTATCTGTATGATTTGACGTCATGACAAATTCCTTTCTGAAGTGAAGCTAAATGAAGCGAATAGGCTATCTTTTCATTATACACCGTGTCAGCTGATAAAATGGAAGAGGATGCTCACGACTCCCGAGACCAGTATCAGCCAGATCGAATCAATTTTGGTGGTCCGGAGCGCATACAGGGCCGCAAGGAAGATGGCAACCGCTAAGAAATTGATTGTGATCCCGCCGATCGCTGTCCCGCCGGATTGGAATAAAGCAGCCACGAAGAGCGCCAAACCTGCTGCAGCAATCAAAGCCACTACAGCCGGACGGAGCCCGCCGAGTATCCCCTGCATTATTTTGATGTCACGGTATTTATAGTAAGCCCATGCCAAAATGAGCGAGAGGATGATCGAAGGCGTGACCGTACCAAGCGTCGCGATGATTGCTCCGCCAAAACCGCCCACTTTTGTCCCGACGAAAGTAGCCGAATTGATGGCGATCGGACCCGGGGTGATTTGTGAAATCGTGATGATGTCCGTGTATTCCTGCATCGTCAGCCAGCCTTGGTTCACGACGATTTCATCCTGGATCAGCGGCAAGGATGCATATCCCCCGCCGATCGTGAATAACCCTATCTTGAAAAAGGACCAAAACAATTCTAAATAGATCATTTGCCTACCCCCATCTTCGCCCTATAGCTCAGATTGATGAAACCGATCAGTCCGGCCAAGAAAATGATCAGGACGACATGGACATCAAAAAAGTAAGAAGCGATGAATGCTGCAATCAACAGCACTGTGTTGATGATGTCCCGTTGTTTGACGACACCGCTGACCATACCGATGACAACATTAACGATGACTGCCGCCACACCGGCCTGCATCCCGATCATCAATGCATCCACGATCGGATTTTCCCGGAAATTCATGTAAAAATAGGAAATGAGCGTGATGATGATAAGCGGCGGCGTAACCGTCCCGAAGACAGTCACTAATGCCCCCAACAATCCCGCCATGCGGTAGCCGACCAAAATGGATGTGTTGACGGCGATCGCACCAGGGGCGGACTGCCCCAAGGCGACCAGATCCAGCATCTCATCCGCCTCGATCCACTTGAGTTCCTCCACGAACTTTTTTTGCATCAACGGCACGATCACATACCCGCCGCCAAAAGTAAACGCGCTCAACACAAACGTTGATTTGAACAGCATCCAAAATAATCTGCCTGACTTTTCTTTATTAACCAAAGACTCTCCCCACCTCTTCAATGTTTTCAACCCATATACATTTGATTCTACCAAAATTGCCAATCGATGTAAAAAGAACGATTCGAAGGATGCGCACTGCAATAATTCATGGGCATGATTCTGACTTCAATTTCTGATAGGTTTTTCTTAAGAATGTTCAAAATAAATTGAAAATGCCGGTGCTTCGTGTATAGTTAGGTTAGAACATTAGAATAATATAGAACTATTTTTAGAGGAGTGAATCACTATCGAAGCTTGGATTCAAAGTATTATGGAGCAATTTGGCTATTTCGGTGTAGCATTTTTGATAATGATCGAAAATCTTTTCCCCCCAATCCCTTCTGAAGTCATCCTGACTTTCGGCGGCTTTATGACAACCACAACGGAGCTCAACATTCCCTTGATGATCGTTGCGGCAACAATCGGTGCAGTAGTCGGTGCTGCGATTCTTTATGGTGTCGGTACCCTTTTGGATGTCGAACGATTGGATAAGATTGTCGACAAGTACGGCAACATCCTGCGCATCTCGCATGAGGATATCCACAAAGCGGATTCGTGGTTCGATCGCTACGGCTTTTGGACTGTCTTCTTTTGCCGCTTCGTGCCGTTGATCAGGAGCTTGATTTCTTTACCAGCCGGAATGGCGAACATGAACTTTGGCCTTTTCCTTCTGTTCACGACTGTCGGTACCGTCATCTGGAACACCATACTGATTTACTTGGGGGCGGCGGTCGGCTCGCAATGGGAAATGATCGTCCACTATATGGATATCTATTCCAACATCGCTTATGTGATAATCGCTATGATTGGGATTGCTGTTATCATTTGGTATATCCGCAAACGAAAACAAACCGTTAAAGCAGATTAATCAGTTTGGCCATCCTCCACTCGGAAGATGGCTTTTCTTGTTTTTCGGGTGATATATCGTATACTATATGTAAGAAAGCTCAACCGAAAAGCCAGTTTCCCCGAACAGTCACTTGCGGTTAATTATATAGAAAGAAAGGGACCACATCATGAAATTCACTTTTACCGACTCCGCCATCGCGGAAATCCAAAAACGTTACGACCTAAAGGACATCAGCCTTTTCTATGCGGTTGGAGAGGATTGCGGCTGCCCGAGCACCGGCATATTCATGCTGAAGGTCAATGATGCCGGAATGGCGGAATACGATGCCGTGATCGAAACAAACATCGGACCTGTCCCTGCTCAAAAATGGGCGCTGGTTTTTCTCGACAGCGACAATGTTGTTGACTTCAACGCCAGCAAGCATGCTTTTCAACTGAAAAGCGAACGCGGCTTCCTTAATATGAACTTGCTGTTGGAACAGACCGTCGCACAGTAAGTCATAAACACACATAGAACAGCCCTCGTCTATCCATTGCAGACAATGGATAGACGAGGGCTGTTCTTTTTATCAAACGCAATCAGTATTTCACCTTGATCACTCTTGCAGCGCGCACTTCATCCAGCCGTCTGACCGATGTATGATGCGGGGCTTGTGTGACAGTTTCCGGTGATTCGGCGGCTTCGCGTGCAATCGCAATCAGTGCGTTCGCGAAGTCATCGAGTGTTTCCTTGCTTTCGGTTTCTGTCGGTTCGATCATCAAAGCTTCCTCTACGATCAGTGGAAAATAGACGGTCGGAGCATAGTATCCATAGTCCAACAAGCGTTTAGCCATATCCAAAGTCCGCACACCGAACTTCTTCTGGCGGTTGCCGGAAAGCACGAATTCGTGCTTGCAAATGACCGGATACGGCGTATCGAAATCATTTTCGAGAAGCTTGCGCAGGTAATTCGCATGCAGCACGGCACTTTCGGAAACTTTGCGCAAGCCGACCGGACCCATTGTGCGGATGTAGGTATAGGCTCTTACAAGGACTCCAAAATTGCCATAGTAGCCTTTGACCGGTCCGATTGACGCGGGATGATTGCTGTTCAGCACATAGCCCGCTTCCGTCATTTCCACTCTCGGGATCGGCAGGAACTCTTTAAGGAACGCTTTTACACCTACCGGACCGGCTCCCGGCCCTCCACCACCATGCGGCGTGCTGAAGGTCTTGTGCAAGTTCAGATGGACGATATCGAAGCCCATCGTGCCGGGTGTCGTTTTGCTAAGGATGGCGTTCAGGTTCGCACCGTCGTAATACAGCAACCCACCGGCTCCATGAATGATTTCGGCGATCTGAACGATGTCGCGTTCAAAAAGCCCCAACGTATTCGGATTCGTCAGCATCAATGCGGCGGTCTGGTCATCAACTGCATTGCGCAAGGCCTCAAGGTCGACCAAACCTTCAGCAGTCGACGGGATGCTCACGACATCGAAGCCCGCGATATGCGCACTGGATGGATTGGTCCCATGGGCACTGTCCGGCACGAAAACTTTCGTGCGTTGCAGGTCGCCATTCTTTTCGTGGTAAGCACGCACCATCATGAGGCCGGTCCATTCGCCGTGCGCTCCGGCTGCCGGTTGCAGGGAAACACCGTCCATGCCGGTGATGACCGCCAGATTTTCCTGCAGTTCATGCATCAATTGCAGAGCGCCTTGCACGGTCTCCAACGGTTGATAAGGGTGGATATTGGCGAACCCGTCCAGACGGGCGGTCACCTCATTGATTTTCGGATTGTATTTCATCGTGCAGGATCCCAGCGGATAAAAGCCGTTTTCCACGCCGAAGTTGTCCTGGGAAAGGTTGGTGTAATGGCGCATGAGCTGCAGTTCGCTTATTTCTGGCAGTTCAGCCGGCTGTTTGCGGACGAGATGCTCCGGCAGTTTGGCTTTGAAGTCCGTTTTGGGGACATCGCTCTTCGGCAGGCTGTACCCAATGCGACCCGGACGGCTTAATTCAAAAATCACATTTTTCGTTTTACGCATGGTTTATACCCTCCAATACCGCAATGAACCGGTCGATTTCTTCCTTCGTGCGTTTTTCGGTGGCACAAACCAACAACTGATTCGGTTTTTTATAGGTTTCCGCCAAGCTATAACCGCCGATGATGCCCGCATACAGCAAAGCCTGATTCGCTTCTTCGGCCGGGAATGGCAGATCGATGACAAACTCATTGAAGAAAGGCGACTGGTTCAGGATAGCGAAACCTTTTTCCTGCAATGCCTGTGCAAAATAAGCCGCTTTGTCTACATTCAGCTGCGCCATTTCCTGGACGCCCTGCTTCCCAAG
This sequence comes from Trichococcus collinsii, assembly GCF_900107505.1. Classification (GTDB taxonomy): domain Bacteria; phylum Bacillota; class Bacilli; order Lactobacillales; family Aerococcaceae; genus Trichococcus; species Trichococcus collinsii. Next base: position 135,204 of record NZ_FNQH01000002.1, read on the forward strand.
GGCCGCCATGCAGACGGCGGAAGCCAACGCATTCAAGGCTTGGTTAGAACTCATGTAGGAGGTCGCTTTTTCGCGGCGGATATGCTGCTCCCTGCTTTGGAGGGTCAATACAAAAGCGCGCTCTCCATCGGCATCCACGGTTTCCCCGACGATTCTGCCGGGAACTTTGCGGATATGCTTTTGATTCACGGAGAAGTATCCACAGTGTGGTCCGCCGAAGGACATCGGCAAACCGAATGGCTGCGTATCGCCGACGACGATGTCCGCACCCAAGTTACCGGGCGCTTCAAGGATCCCCAGGGCCAACGGATTGGCCATCACGATCAACAGCGCCCCTTTGTCTTCGGCGATCTTTTTGACGATGGCCAAATCCTCAATCGATCCGAAGAAATTCGGGTACTGGACCACGATCGCAGCGGTATCCGGAGTCGTCAGGCATCGCGTCACATTGAAGTTGGTGGCATCTTTTTCCATCAAAACCTCGATGACTTCCAGGCCGCGACCTTTTGCGGCAGCGTGGATGACGTTACGGGCGTTCGGATGGACCGCCTGCGAAAGGACGATTTCATTTCGCTTCGTGACTGCTGCTGCCAAACCGACAGCTTCGCTCAAGGAAGCGAACCCATCATATAAGGAAGAGTTTGTCGCTTCCATCCCTGTCAATTCACTGATCATCGATTGGAATTCAAAAATGGCTTGCAGCTCCCCTTGACTGGCTTCCGCCTGATAAGGCGTATAGGCTGTATAAAATTCGGAGCGCGAAATCACTGCATCGACTACGCTCGGAATGTAATGATCGTAGGTGCCGGCGCCCATGAAAATCGGCATCTGCCCAGCACTGACGTTTTTTTCGGCCAAAGTCTTCATTTGCTTCAATAGTTCCGATTCGGAAACGGCAAACGGTATCGCCAGTTCTTCCTTCAGACGGATTTCTTCAGGGATATCCGTGAACAGGTCCTCAATGCTATCTACACCGATGACAGCCAGCATTCCCTTTTCATCTTCGGATGTATCCGGTAAATAACGGAATTGCTCCTCAGTCATCTTACGCCTCCTCCTCGGCCACGAAGGCTTCGTATTCGTCGTAGCTCAACAATTCATCCAACTCGCTGGTATTACTCAAACGCATTTCGTACATCCAACCACCTGCAAAAGCTTCCGCATTGACAGTTTCAGGTGCATCAGCCAAAGTTTCATTTTGCTTGATCACTGTTCCGGACACCGGCGCATAAACTTCCGAGACGGATTTTACGGATTCGACCGTTACAGCTTCGTCCCCTTTGGCCAATTCCGCATCTAGTTCGGCCACGAAATCTACGAATACGATGTCGCCCAATTGTTCCGCCGCATGCTCCGTGATACCGACGCGAACCGTATCGTCCGTGATTTTTTCTACCCATTCATGCTCTTTTGTGTAATAAAAATTTTTGCGGTCTGCCATTTTGATCATCCTTCCGCGCGGTGCGCTGGTATATTGTTTTTTTTCATTAGTATGAGTGTATATTAGTTTTTTATTTAGCTCTTTTGTAGAATGGTTTGGGTATGATTGTCGCTTGGATGCGTTTGTTGCGTATTTCGATCTGGATCTTTGTGCCGATGGCGGCTGCTTCCGACTTCACCAAGGCCATCCCGATGCTTTTCTTCAGAGTCGGCGATTGCGTTCCGGAAGTTACGATCCCGATTTCTTCCCCTTCCAACGAAAAGACTTTGTAGCTTTCGCGGGGGATTCCTCTTTCGGTTGCTTCGAAACCGATGATCTTTTCGGTTGGTCCGTTTTCGCAGATTGCCGTCAAAGCCGCTTTGCCGATAAAATCGCTCGCTTTTTTCGTCTTGACCGCAAATCCCAGCCCGGCCGCCAATGGGGTAATCTCCTCGGACAATTCATGCCCATATAGCGGCATTCCTGATTCCAGACGAAGCGTATCTCGCGAACCGAGTCCGCAAGGCAACACCCCAAAGGCTTCACCAGCTGCCAAAAGTTTTCCCCACAATATCGCGGTCTGCTCACTCGCCAGATACAATTCAAAACCGTCTTCACCGGTATAACCCGTCCTTGAAATCAGGACATGCGGAATGCCCGCCACTTCCTGGTCCTCGATAAAATGGTAATTTCCGATGGCATCCAGATCGGCGTCGGTCAGTTCCTTCAGGATCTTGATGGCTGCCGGCCCCTGCAGGGCGAGCAAACCGATGCTGTCGGAGACATTTTTGAGGATCGCTTTCGACCCGTTCTTCTCTTGCATCCACGCATATACTTTATCCGTGTTGGACGCATTGCAGACCAAAAGATAACTTTCTTTGTCCAATTTGAAGAGGATGACATCATCTACTGCCCCGCCATCCGGATAACACATGATATTGTATTGGGCTTTGCCGATGGTCATCACGCTGACATCATTCGTCAGCAATCGATTCAGGTAGCTTTCCGCTTCCCCACCGGATATTGTGATCTCTCCCATATGCGAACAATCGAACAGTCCAGCGCGTTCACGGACGGCCTCATGTTCGGCAAGAATTCCAGAAAATTGGATCGGCATCTCCCATCCCCCAAAATCAATCAGCTTCACACCATTCTCTTTATAATATTCAAATAATGGCGTGCGTTTGCCTTTCGTTGGTTCACTCACGTACAAATCCCCCTTTTCTTCCCTGATTTTCGCATTTTTTACAACTATTTTTCGGCTTTCCGTCACATTAACGTGTAACCGCTTCACATCCCTTTGTTATCTATTTTAGCATAGAAAACAGGCAAAGCACTCTCATAAAAGATTGTTCGCATTAAACACAAAATCACCCTAATAATAGCATAGACTATTTTATATTACGAAATATATACTTACATTATGATTGAAAAATACTTATATAGTTCGTATTCTGATCAAAATGCGACATTTTACTCAATTATTAACAGATTCTTAAAAAGGTAGTTGTAAACAAGCAGATTAATGTGTAAAATGAATAATTAAAAAGATATAATTGATTTCTCTCGCCAAATTTTCATCTTTGGCGGAAATCACGAATCATTTTTAATCATTGTATAAGAAATGTTTCTGAATTTAATAAATTGGCGAGGTGGAAATATTGAAAAAAGTTTTGGTTGCAAATCGCGGCGAAATAGCGATACGTGTATTTCGTGCACTGACTGAACTGAAAATCCCTACTGTTGGCGTTTATGCGCAAGAGGATGAAGGTTCTGTGCACCGTTTTAAAGCAGATGAAGCCTATTTGGTCGGAAAAGGCAAAAAGCCTATCGACGCCTATCTGGACATTGAAGACCTGATCCGCATCGCTAAAGAATCCGGTGCAGACGGCATTCATCCTGGATATGGTTTCTTATCTGAAAATATTGACTTCGCTAGACGTTGCCAAGAAGAAGGCATCAAATTCATCGGCCCTTCTTTGGAACATCTGGACATTTTTGGCGATAAAATCAAAGCAAAAGTTGCAGCTGTGGAAGCTGGCATCCAGTCAATCCCTGGTTCAGACGGTCCAGTCGCAAACATCGATGAAGTTATTGAGTTTGCGGAAACCTACAACTACCCGATCATGATCAAAGCGGCTTTAGGTGGCGGCGGGCGCGGCATGCGTATGGCCTTCAATGAACAAGAAGCCCGCGAAGGTTTCGAAAGAGCTCGCAGTGAAGCTTTGGCAGCATTCGGCAGCGATGAAATTTATGTCGAAAAATATATCCAAGATCCAAAGCACATCGAAATTCAGATTTTAGGGGATGAGCATGGCAACATCGTTCACCTTTACGAGCGTGACTGCTCCGTGCAACGCCGCCATCAAAAAGTTGTCGAAGTGGCACCTTGTGTTTCCATGTCGGATCAAGTCCGCCATGAAATCTGCAACTCTGCGCTTCAATTGATGAAACACGTCGGCTATGTGAATGCCGGAACTGTTGAATTCCTTTTGGAAGGCGATCAGTTCTACTTCATCGAAGTGAATCCGCGTGTCCAAGTGGAGCACACAATCACAGAATTGATCACGGGAGTCGATATCGTGCAATCACAGATCCTGATTGCACAAGGTCAAGATCTGCATAAAGAAATCGGCATCCCGCAACAGGCAAATATCCCGTTGATCGGCGCTGCTATCCAATGTCGGATCACGACGGAAGATCCGTTGAACAATTTCTTCCCTGACACAGGAAAAATCAACACTTACCGTTCTCCAGGCGGCTTCGGTATCCGATTGGATGCTGGTAACGGATTCCAAGGTACGGTCGTAACACCATTCTTCGACTCCTTATTGGTTAAATTATGCGTGCACGCTTCGACATTCGACCAAGCCGTCCGCAAGATGGAACGTTCGCTGATTGAATTCCGTATCCGTGGCGTGAAAACGAACATTCCGTTCATGTTCAACGTCATTACGCACCCGATTTTTGTATCAGGTGATGCGAAAACGACATTCATCGATACGACGCCGGAATTGTTCGAATTCCCTAAAACACGCGACCGTGGTAACAAAACGATGCAGTACATCGGAAACATTACCGTTAATGGCTTCCCGGGCATCCAAAAAGGCCACAAGAAATTCTATGATAAACCTAGAATCCCGACTGACATTGTCGTGCCGGAACAAAAAATCATTACAGCCAAAAACATTTTGGATGAAAAAGGCCCTGCAGCCGTGAGCCAATGGATCAAGGACCAAAACCGTGTACTCTTGACGGATACGACTTTCCGTGACGCGCACCAAAGCTTGTTGGCTACCCGTATCCGCACAAACGAGATGCAAGCCATCGCAGCTGAAACGCAAGCAGCGATTCCGCAATTGTTCTCTTCGGAAATGTGGGGCGGAGCTACCTTCGACGTGGCTTACCGCTTCTTGAGCGAAGATCCTTGGAAAAGATTGAAGAAACTGCGCTCACAAATGCCGGATACGCTATTGCAGATGCTGTTCCGTGGATCAAATGCCGTCGGATACCAAAACTATCCCGACAACGGTTTGGAAGAGTTCATCAGACTTGCCGCTAAAAACGGGATCGACGTTTTCCGTATCTTCGACAGCTTGAACTGGACGAAGCAGATGGAAAGAAGCATCCAGTACGTGCGCGACAACAATAAAATCGCCGAAGCAGCAATCTGCTACACAGGCGATATCAATGATCCTTCACAAACGAAATACACGATCCAATACTACAAAGAGATGGCTAAAGAGCTGGAATCACTGGGCGCACACATTATCGCAATCAAGGATATGGCCGGTCTGTTGAAACCGCAAGCGGCTTACCGTCTGATCAGTGAGCTTAAGGATACAGTCGATCTGCCAATCCATCTGCATACGCATGATACAAGTGGAAACGGCATCTACACTTACTCAGAAGCGATCAAAGCCGGCGTCGACATCGTTGACGTGGCCATGAGTGCCATGAGCGGTACGACCAGCCAACCGAGCATGAGCAGCTTGTACTATGCTTTGGAAGGTTCTGAGCACGAACCGGAAATCAACATCCACAACGTGCACAAAATCAACCGTTATTGGGAAGATATCCGTGACTACTACGAAGAATTCGAAGGCGGCATCCAGACGACTTCAACAGAAGTCTACGACCACCAAATGCCGGGCGGACAATACACGAACCTGCAACAACAGGCGAATGCTGTCGGCTTGAACGACGAGTGGGATAAAGTCAAAGAGATGTACGCAGACGTGAACAAAATGTTCGGCGACATAGTCAAAGTGACACCATCTTCAAAAGTTGTCGGCGATATGGCCCTCTTCATGGTCCAAAATAAATTGAATGAAGAAGATGTCTACGCAAAAGGCGATTCAATCGACTTCCCTGAATCCGTGATCAGCTTCTTCAAAGGTGACTTGGGTCAACCTACAGGCGGATTCCCTGAAAGATTGCAGGAAATCATCCTGAAAGGCAAACAAGCCATCACAGTAAGACCAGGCAGCTTGCGTGAGCCGATCGATTTTGTCGCTTTGAAAGCCGAGTTGGAGGAGAAAACCCAACGTCCAGCCAGCGATGAAGATGTCATCAGCTACCTGATGTACCCACAAATCTTCCTGGATTATATCGCAGTCTACGATAAGTTCGGCGATGTCACAAAACTTGACACCCCTACTTTCTTCCACGGCATGCGTATGGGCGAGCAGATTGAAGTTCAGATTGAAAAAGGGAAAACCTTGATCATCAAATTGAACTCGATCGGTGAACCTGATTCGGACGGGATGCGTATCCTTTACTTCGACCTGAATGGCCAAGGCCGTGAGATTGAAGTCAAAGACATGTCCATCACCAGTACGAAAGCGATCCGCAAAAAAGCGGAACCTACCAACAAAGAACACGTCGGCGCAACAATGCCGGGTTCTGTATTGGAAGTTCTCGTCAAACGCGGCGATCGCGTTTCTCAAGGCGATCCAGTCGTGATCACCGAGGCGATGAAGATGGAAACGATGATCCGTTCCACAATCAGCGGTGTCATCGATCAGATCTACGTCATCGACGGCGATCAGATCGAAGCCGGAGACCTGTTGATCGAAATCGAATCAAAATAATATGTACTAGAAGGAGCAGATTTCTGCTCCTTTTCTTATTGAAAGAACGCTGTCACAAGGAGGAACCTTTTTTTGAAAAATGAACTGAACCCCTATATCCACGTCGCCCAATATTACGAAACGGATCAGATGAAGATCATCCACCATTCCAATTACATCCGTTGGTTCGAGGAAGCCCGCGTGGACTTTCTTGACCAAATCGGCGCGAATTATGCGAAATTGGAAGAATCCGGAATCATCAGCCCAGTCCTTTCCGTCGAAGCGCAGTACAAAACGATGGTCCGCTTTGGAGACTCCGTCTATGTCCTGACCGAAATCGACTCGTACAGCGGCGTTAAATTAGTCTTGACCTACCGTGTCATCGATGTCGCAACTGGCGAGTTGCGCACGACTGGCAAAAGCAAGCATTGCTTCCTGAACGAAGAAGGCCGACCTGTTTCGTTGAAAAAAGTCCAACCGCATGTGCATGCCAGCTTCGAAACCTATCGTGAGCATGTTTTCAGCGTTTGAGTAAGGGATATTGGATTTTTGCCAAGAAGTAACCTGACAAAACACCAGCCTCCCTCTCAGTTGCGGAAAATCGGCCTTTACAGAGGAAAACTATCGTTGATGTGCCCAGAATACTTTGTCCCCCGAATAGTCATTTAAGGTGCCTTTATGTACCGAAAAAAGCATGAGCCCAATCATTCGAGGGCTCATGCTTTTTATTCTGTTGTCATATTTTCATTTTTCTCCAATATGCTTACAAAGCGGTCGGTCAGGTTCGCGGTGAATCCCCAAAGTCGATGGGTCTCCAGATGGTAGAACGGCACGCAATGGACGCCGATCCTGAATTTGTAGTCCTTCCCGTTCGGAATCAATTCGAATGGGAAATCATCGGGATGTTCCAACCGCACCGTAGAAGAGTAATAGGTCGGCCGATTGTCCATGAAATACTGAAGCGGCACCGTGAAAATTTCCTGGACTTCCTTGTTGAAGCGGATATCATCCTTGTCCACGCCTACTATTTCCCCGACGTAACAATGGATGATCGCGCGCTCATTCATGATATAGTCCATTTCTCCCAGAATCTTGATATTGTCCCTTTTTATGTTCAACTCTTCCATCGTTTCACGGATCGCCGTTTCTTCAAAGCTTTCTCCCGGCTCCACTGCGCCGCCCGGGAATGACGTGTCGCCCGGTTGGGAGATATGCTCTCCACGCACTTCATAAAGAACATGCAGCGCCCCGTCCACCCTAATCAAAGGAAGCAGAACGGAAAAGTAGCGCTGTTCCCCGATCGGCTTTGGTTCATGTTCCGCCAATATTTTTTGAATATTTTCCAGCATCGTGTCCTCACCTACCGCTTGTTTTTCTTACATTATACATGTAATTATCTCGAATTCGAAATAATATGCTCGGGCCATTATTTAAACCTATCCGGCGATGATCTTCACGTGGAATTTGCGGTTGCGCGGACCATCGTAATCCCAGAAATAGATGCTTTGCCAAGTACCCAGCAGCATTCGTCCATCCGTCACGATGATCGTTTCGCTGACACCAGTCAAAGATGACTTAATGTGGGCATCGGAATTGCCTTCTGCATGGTGATAGCTGCCTTTATTCGGAAACGTATCCGTATAACCCCAATTCATATCCTTCTGCACATCTGGGTCGGCGTTTTCATTGATTGTGATGGCCGCGGTCGTATGCGGACAGAAGACTACCAAGATGCCGTCCTTCAAGCCACTTTTCGTCAGAGCGTCCTTGAGATAGACATCGATGTTTGTCAGCGACTGTTTGCCGCTCGTTTGGATGCGGTATGTAAACAGATTTTGGCTCAATTGCTTCTCCTCCATTCTGCATCATCAAATAATTTCTGAAACTCAGAAATTCAAACTGCATCCACCGAAATCTGCCATTCGATGCCGTACCGGTCAATCAGGCTGCCGTAAAGCGGACTCCAGAAAGTCTGTTGGAGTTCCATACCGATGGAGCCATCCTGAGCCAAGCGTTTGAAGACAGCCCGGGCTTCCTCCACATCATCGTAGGTCAGCGTCAACGACAGATTATTGCCTGTATGGTATTCCCTCCCCGGGAACACATCAGAAGTCATCAGCATAGCGCCATTTTCCAGTCTGATTTGCGCATTCATTATCAAATCCTCCACACCCGGCGGCAGGGAAAATTCTTCTCTCGTAGCCGTTTCGTCATTCGGTGCTTCCCCGAATGTAGTGATGCCAAGCAGTTCGCCATCAAGGGCCTCCACATAAAAATGGGTGGCTTCTTTAGCGTTACCGTCGAAATTCAGATAAGGAAATAGACTTGTCAACATACGGATTCCTTCTTTCGATTTTATTTTTTTTCAATAACTAGCGCACGACTTCAATGCCGGCTACATTCCCGACATCGTGGTAATTTTTCCCGGTTTTCTTGTCGGTGAAGTCGACCGTGACGATGCCGGAAAGTCCTTCTTTGACGATTTTATTCATTCCCTGTTCGGTCGGCGCCAGCAAAGCCCCTCCATGGAGCACTTCCGCACAAATGGTTAGGGAGGCGGAGTCATGGGAAACTTCGATTTCAATCCGGTCATCAGTCAACAATCCCAAAGTGAATTTGCTACGGTTATAGGTCGCAAAACGGTACTCTTCTCCATCCACGATAAAATTGCAGATGAAGCCTTCGAACGAGGAACCCCGGAAAGGGATTTTCGCCACCGAGAAGAAGATGCTGGTCCTATCGTCCCGGAAATGGTTGCACTGGATCCAGACGTACTCCTGCGGGAAAGACGTTCCCCAATCCTTTTCAAGGTAGCCTTTGCCGCCTGTAAAATCACTAGTCTTGGTTCCGATCGCAACAGTCCCGTCGATGGCGTGATTCATGCTGATGACGCCGTGGTAGCATTCCATGTTCGGTACGTAGGCAAAGAAACCCATGATGGATGGAGACACCGGTGTGCGTTTGACCGCTTGGAATGGCCCAAGCTTCAGGATGCCTTCTATCCGGAAATCCTCCTCTTCCAGATGCACACTGACGAGCGTTTCCGAAAAGACGCTGTTGCCGACTTTCAGCACAAATGGCGTTTGGTTGTATTGAAACGCAGACAATGGATAGCGGATGTAGCCGGTCCGCAGCTCTTTTTCGAGCGCTTCTCCGACATGGACATAGGAATATTGGATAAAACAGTGCGGGTCGTTTTCGGTGACCGAAATTCCGGGAATCAGACTGAGGACGGTCTTTTCATCTGCTGAAACACTCTTGAAATACCACCCTTCAAAATAGGGACCCTTCTTTTTCAGGTCGCCTTGAAACAGGATCGGATGGGTCACTTTATTTGCCATGGTGTAGCGCTCCCTTTCGCATGCTTTCTTATCTTTACTATGCAACAACAGCCCTTGGTCCGTCAATTTTTTGCATTTGCGGATCAGTCATTTTTTTGTTTGATCCGGTTGTCTAGCCAATGATTGTTTTTTGACTGTCAGCTCCGATGAGAGTGCCCTCATCGGAGAACGGTATTGCGCCAGGGAGCTCAACTCCGGCGAGCGGTTGCTCGCCGGAGGAGACTGATTTGTGGACGGCTGTACTCCGGCGAAGCCGCCGTGGTCGGAGCTGATGATCTTTTTGGATCTTCTCCTCCGGCACAGAAACATCGCAGTTACCCGTGAACAACAAAAAAGAGCCCACCTTCAAATGAGGCAGACTCTTCTTCCAATTATTCTTACTGTTTAATGATGGATACGACGCGTGCGCCATCCACTTCTATCGTCACGCTGTCACCGGCTTTGATGAACGGCAATTGCTTGTCGATGGATACTTTAGCGATATAGATGGTTTCTGCATCGCCTTCCAATGTGAAGTAATAAGTCGTTTCGCCGTCAATGACGACTGATTCCATGGCAGTGATGGCACCGCTGATGGTTTCGGTCTCGACGACCTCTTCTTCCTCATCGGTTGTAGTCGAGACGACGCCGCCAGTATAAGCGTTCCACGCAGCAGCCAAGGAATTGCCGGTCCCGACTTTCTGATAGTTCGTCGCATTCACAAAGGCATACATTTTGATCAAACCGGCATCATCCTTCAAGGACAATTGATAAACTGGCTTGTTTTCCATGTTGAACAAAAGCGGGAATGTACTGATATAGCCTTTTTCTTGTACTGATCCCTGGGCGCTCTCCATGGCACTCCATTCGGTCGCTGTGCTGATGTTGTAGCGTTTCGATTCCTTGGTCCTGGAATTGACCAGCACAAAACCGATATTCGATTCATCTGCAGCAACGGAAGTCAACCCGGTATACAGATACAGGTCATCATTCAGCACGATGTAGTTGTAGCCATCCGCATTTTGGATGACACCCTTCTTACTGATGACGCTGTTCAGGTAGCCGCCTTGATATTGCCCGTTGTAATTTATTTGCGTCATCACCATGTTCGCCGGGAATACGCGATCTACCCAATCAGGTACATCTGCAACACTATAGCGCGTGATGTCGCCGGAGGAAGCATCCACGACGAACACGCCGACAACTTCCTTAGGCCCCATGAAGCTGAATTTCTTTTCAACGATAGGCGCAATATAATAAGGATTGCCTTCTTCATCCAGTTCAAAGACCGGATTTTCGAACATCACAGTCGGATAGTTGAAAAAGATATGACGCGTGATGTCATCCCCGAAATAGCCGGAATGGGAATAATGGATATTTTTCTCCAGATTCACCAATTCAGAATCTCCCGTCACCATATCGACGGTCACATAATGCGGAATGCCATCTGCGCGGTTGTTCAACCAACGGAAAAAGCTGACGTATTCCAATGGTGAAACGCGGACCGAATCACCTTTATAGGCGATCTGCGTATATTCCGTGCTGACGTCGAATTGCGAAACCAAATTGAGGACTTCACCAAGTTTGCGGCTCCCCAGACGTTCCGCCATATCACGATCGATCGTCGGTATCAGTGAAGGATCCGTGATGGACAGGTCTTCCTCAAAATTACCTTCCGTATGCGTAATCAGACTGGCATAGTCTTTGGCCCTGAAAATTTGGGAGCCAAAAAGCATCCCACCAATGATAAAGACAATACTGATCCCGATGATGGCTCCGGAAACTTTGTTGACTTTATCGGCTTTTGACCGATCCAAGACGTTCATTAATGCTGCACTTGCGACCAAATACAAAAACATATTTGTCCAAAACTCCGGCGACTGGATCGACACTGGGGTCAACGCCGAATACCAATATCCTAAAAGAACGACTGCTGGCAGGCCATAGGCAATCGCCACACTTTTCCAATTTTTCACAACTCTACACCCTTTCTTTTCCTTCGAATCTTCCCTCATAAAACACTAAGGATTTGATGCTAGTATTATACCATTTTTTTGAGCTATATTTCGAATTTCAATATATGGGATTATTCAGGCAACCTGGGCACATTTCCTGCATTCGATCGGTGCTCCGGTCGAATGCAGGAAATGTGGGTTCACCGGAGGACAGCACTCCGGGATGGTCGGGTGCTCCGGTCAGGCGTAGGTCCGTCGGAGTTGACATATATTGTCGACCTCCTCCTCAGGCCGCCGCGGCTTCGCCGGAGTTCACCCTGTTATCCGATCCCCACCTCCGGCCAAGCGCTTTTGGCCGGAGGTGGGAACTCAATGTTGCCGCGACACAAAAAACCGAAGCGGCGATTTTCCGCTGCTTCGGTTTTTTTCAACTAATTAATAAATAGCTGTGTCGCCTGACAAGAAACGGTCCACTTCGCCTGCGGCTAGTTTTCCTTCTTGCAAAGCCCACACGACTAAGCTTTGTCCACGGCGCATGTCGCCGCATGTAAAGACTTTTTCCACGTTCGTTTTGTAGTCGGTCTCTGTTGCTTGGATATTGCTGCGCAGATCGCGTTTCAAAGCTAATTCATCCGGAATCGTATCTTCAGGACCGGTGAAGCCCATCGCTAACAAGACTAAGTCAGCTTTCCAGACTTTTTCGGTTCCTTCGACTGGTACTGGATTCATTCTGCCTAAAGCATCACGTTTCCATTCGATCTGTACAGTATGGACAGCCGTAACTTCGCCTGCCTCATTCTTTTCGACTTTTGTCGTGTTGATCTCGTAGTTGCGCGGATCGGAGCCGGTCAAGTAGATTGCTTCTTCTTGGCCGTAGTCCGTTTTCAGCTTTTTAGGCCATTCTGGCCAAGGGTTCGTATCTGCATCACGTTTTTCCGGAGCTTGCGGCATGATTTCGAATTGATGCACGCTCTTCGCGCCATGACGGATGGATGTACCGACACAGTCGGTACCGGTATCCCCGCCACCGATTACGATGACGTGTTTGTCTTTGGCAGAGATTTTGCTTTCCTGCGGTTCGCCTGCAAGGATATTTTGTGTGTTTGCAGTCAGGAAGTCCATAGCCATGTGCACGCCTTTTGCGTCATTGCCTTCGACATTGATGCCGCGGGCGCGGGTTGCGCCGCCGCAAAGAACGACTGCATCATATGTATCGACCAATTCCTGCGCACTGATGTCTTTGCCGACTTCGGTGTTGCAGACAAATGCCACGCCAGCTTCTTCCAGGATGTCCAATCTTCTTTGGATGATATCCTTGTCCAATTTCATGTTCGGGATACCGTACATCAACAACCCGCCTGGACGATCGCTTCTTTCGAAGACAGTGACCGCATGGCCGACTGAAGTCAAGTAGTGCGCAGTCGCAAGCCCGGCAGGACCGGAGCCGACAACCGCAACGCGTTTGCCGGTTGCCGGAGCTTTAGCCGGTTTTACCCAACCATTCTGGAAAGCATGTTCGATGATTTCGTATTCGATGCTGCTGATCGTAACGGGCTCACCGATAAGTCCTACTGTACAAGATCCTTCACAAGGAGCAGGACAGACACGACCCGTGAATTCCGGAAACGGATTGGTCAAGGATAAACGTTCATACGCTTCTTGCCATTGACCACGATACACCATGTCATTCCATTCGGGGATGAGATTGTGCAGTGGGCAACCGGACGCTCCGTTCGGCAACATGATACCTGCTGAACAGAACGGAATGCCACAGCTCATACAACGGGACGCTTGAGTCCGAATTTTTTCTTCTGATGTTTCTTCACGCATCTCGCCCCAATTTTTGATGCGGACTTCCGGAGAAATCTTTTCATAATTGGAACGGCTATATTCCTTAAATCCAGTAACTTTTCCCATCTTATCCCTCCTCCTTAGTTTGTCACAACTGGTTTGTAGCGCTCATCAAAGGCATAACGCATTGCGTCTTGACCAGTGATGCCCATCTGGTTCGCTATTTCGATGTTCTCCAGGATGAACTTGTAGTCGTTGGAGATGACCTTAGTGAAGCGGGATTTCATTTGATCCCAGTTAGCCAAAATATTTTGCGCTTTTGGACTTCCCGTAAAGATCATATGCTCCTGCAGCATGCGCTTGATTGTGTCATGCTCTGTGTCATTCAAATCTGTCGTTGCGCTGACCATTTCCATGTTCAGGTTGTTTTCGTCGAAATCAAGGATATAAGCTACCCCGCCCGACATCCCGGCAGCGAAGTTACGACCGGTTTTTCCGATGATCAGAACCGTTCCGCCAGTCATGTACTCACAACCGTGGTCGCCGATTCCTTCAACAACAGTATCCACGCCACTGTTACGGACGCAGAAACGTTCTCCGGCGATTCCGTTGATGTATGCTTTACCACTGGTCGCGCCATAGAAAGCGACGTTACCGGTGATGATGTTTTCTTCAGGTGCGAATGTAGCCTCATTCGGTACGCGTACGATGATTTTACCACCGGACAAGCCTTTACCGATGTAGTCATTCGAATCGCCTTCCAGCGTCAATGTCATCCCTTTGGGAATGAATGCGCCGAAACTTTGTCCTGCCGAGCCCACGAAAGTTAATTGGATCGTATCTTCCGGCAAGCCTTCTGCACCATATTTTTTCGATATTTCGCTGCCGATGATAGTTCCAACAACGCGGTCGATGTTTTGGATTGCTGATTTGGCTACGATGCGTTTCTTAGAGTCGATTGCCGGTTTCACAATTCTCAGCAGACGACGCATATCCAATGTTTTCTCTAATTCATGGTCTTGCTCCGTCATGTTGTATCTGCCGACATTCGGTGCTGCGTATGGTTGGTACAATACGCTGGACAGATCGACTGTCTTCGCTTTCCAATGCTTCACATTTTCCTTCATCTTCAGCTTGTCGCTGCGTCCGACCATTTCATTGATTGTGCGGAAGCCTAATTTAGCCATGATTTCACGCAATTCTTCGGCAACGAACATCATGAAGTTCACGACGTATTCCGGTTTGCCTTGGAAGTTCTTGCGTAATGTTTCATCTTGCGTAGCGATACCCACTGGACATGTGTTCAGGTGGCAGACACGCATCATGATGCAGCCGATAGCCACTAGCGGTGTTGTCGCAAAGCCGAATTCTTCAGCTCCCAACATACAGGCGATTGCAACATCGCGACCAGTCAATAATTTACCATCCGTTTCGACACGGACACGGTCACGTAATTTGTTCAACACTAAAGTTTGGTGCGCTTCGGCCAAGCCCAGTTCCCACGGCAAGCCGGTATTACGGATGCTGGTTCTTGGTGCTGCACCTGTACCGCCGTCATACCCACTGATCAAGATTGTATCGGCATTTGCTTTCGCAACACCTGCAGCGATCGTTCCAACGCCGGCTTCAGAAACCAACTTCACGTTGATGCGCGCATGACGGTTGGCATTCTTCAAGTCGAAGATCAATTCTTTCAAATCTTCGATGGAGTAGATGTCATGATGCGGAGGCGGTGAAATCAAGCCTACACCCGCGATGGAGCCACGTGTTTTGGCGATTTCAGGATACACTTTCGGTCCTGGCAATTGTCCGCCTTCGCCCGGTTTTGCACCTTGGGCCATCTTGATTTGAATTTCCTTCGCGTTCACCAAGTAGTGGCTCGTGACGCCGAAACGTCCGGAAGCGACTTGTTTGATGGCACTGTTACGGGAATCTCCGTTTTCATCCAATTCATAACGGCTTGGATCTTCTCCACCCTCACCAGAGTTGCTCATACCGCCCAGACGGTTCATAGCAATCGCTAACGTTTGGTGCGCTTCGATACTGATTGATCCATAAGACATCGCTCCGGTCTTGAAGCGTTTCACGATGCTTTCAGCCGATTCGACTTCTTCAATCGGAATCGCGTCTTGTGCGTTTGGCTTGAATTGCATAAGTTGACGCAACGTGTACGCCTTCGTTTCAGCATTGATTTCGCGAGAGAACTCTTTGTATTGCTCATAGTCCCCTTGGCGAGTCGCTTGCTGCAGACGGTAGATCGTACTCGGATTGTACAAGTGTTCCTCACCCATAGCCGAGTATTGGAAATGACCGCCCACTCCCAGCGTTTCGCTGTAAGGAGCTGTAGCTTTGTAGGCACTGTCATGACGCATTCTGTTTTCTGTCGCAATTTCCTGAAGACCGATACCCTCGATGCGGGTAGGCGTGCCTGTGAAGTATTTAGCGACAACTTCGCTGTTGACTCCCAGTGCTTCAAAAATTTGTGCACCATGATAACTGCGCATTGTTGAAATACCCATCTTAGTCAATACTTTGGACATACCATGGACAGCTGCGTGGATGTAGTTCGCTTCAGCTGCCTCTGCATCCAGTCCGTCCAACAATCCTTCTTCAGCAAGTTCGCGGATAGTCGCATAAGTCAAGTAAGGATTGACCGCGTTACAGCCGTATCCGACCAATGTGCAGTAATGATGCACTTCTCTTGGTTCACCGGATTCCAGCACAAGGCCGACGCTCGTGCGTGTTTCTTCGCGGATCAAGTGATGATGCAGACCGGAAACAGCCAATAAAGCCGGAACCGCTGCCCATTCAGCGTTAACACCACGGTCGGAAAGGACCAAAATGTTGGCGCCTGAAGCAATGGCTTTGTCCGCTGCACTGAAAAGACGTTCCAAAGCTTTTTCCATCCCTTTCACATCTTCTTCGACGCGATAAAGAAGGGAAAGAGTGGCTGTTTTAAATTTGTCGTCCTGCAATGCTTTGATTTTCGCTAATTCAGAATCCGTCAAAATCGGGCTATCCAAGTAGATGGCATGCGTATCAGCCCTATCCGGATCTAACAAGTTACCGCAATTTCCGACAAGCATTGTATCGGAAGTAACGATTTCCTCACGGATCCCATCAATTGGAGGGTTCGTAACTTGCGCAAATAATTGTTTGAAGTACAGATAAAGCATCTGCGGTTTGTCAGATAAGACTGCCAACGGAGAATCAATCCCCATCGCTCCGACTGAATCGCCACCTGTGACGGCCATCGGTTTGATCAATAATTGGATGTCCTCGAACGTATAACCGAAAGCTTTCTGTTGGTGAAGCAATTCTTCAGGCTCAACAATTGCGGTCAATGGAGCAGGCGCAATGTCCTTCATTTTGGACAGATGCTTCTCAGCCCATTCTCCGTAAGGTTGTTTAGCAGCCACCGTTTCTTTTATTTCTTCATCCGAGATGATACGTTTTTGCTTCGTATCGATCAACAACATCTTACCTGGCTCCAGACGACCCTTATAGGCTACATCTTCCGGACGCACATCTACGACACCTACTTCGGATGACAGAATTACGCGATCATCTTTCGTCACATAGTAACGGGACGGACGCAAACCGTTTCTGTCCAACACCGCTCCGACGATTTCTCCATCCGTGAAGCCCATTGCTGCAGGGCCATCCCATGGTTCCATCAGGAAGTTGTTGAAATTATAGAAATCCTTTTTGGATTTCGACATCGTTTTGTTCTTTTCCCAAGGCTCAGGAACCATCATCATGACAGCTTCCGGCAATGAGCGGCCGTTCAGATACAAGAATTCCAGATTGTTGTCGAATTGGGAAGAGTCACTCCCAGTTTCGTCGACGATCGGATAGATTTTTTCACTGGCATCCAACAGATCCTGGGACATGCTGCCTTGACGGGCGCGCATCCAATTTATATTTCCGCGGATTGTGTTGATTTCGCCATTGTGGATCAAGTAACGGTTTGGATGAGCTCTTTCCCAACTCGGGAAAGTATTCGTACTGAAACGGGAATGGACCATCGCCAAAGCGGATGTGAAGTCCAAATCCGTCAAATCAAGATAGAAGCTCCGTAATTGTTCTGCAGTCAACATCCCTTTGTAGACGATTGTTTTCGAAGAGAAACTGGCAAAATAAAACGAGCCGCCTCTTTTTTCGCTCATCGGTACGATTAGTTTTTCAGATAATTTACGGATGACGAACAATTTGCGTTCGAAATCCATTTCAGTCATCTCAGGATTTCCTTTACCGACAAAGACTTGGATAAAACGCGGGATAGCTGCTTTTGCAGTCACACCGATTTCAGAGCTGTCGATTGGAACCTCACGCCAACCCAACACTTTTTGACCTTCGGAAGTGACAATCTCTTCCACCATTCTCATTTGTTCGTGACGTAGATCGTCATATTTATGGGCAAA
Organism: Trichococcus collinsii; assembly: GCF_900107505.1. GTDB lineage: Bacteria > Bacillota > Bacilli > Lactobacillales > Aerococcaceae > Trichococcus > Trichococcus collinsii. The sequence continues at coordinate 153,186 of NZ_FNQH01000002.1, forward strand.
GAGCATCCCTACTCCATAATCGCCTTTTTTAGGCAAATGGATTCCTAGGACGTCGCACTCCCTGCTGAAAAAATGATGAGGAATCTGCACCATGATACCTGCTCCGTCACCTGTTTTGGCATCAGCGCCGGAAGCACCCCTATGCTCCATGTTTTCCAATAAATCCAACGCATCAGAGACTAATTTATAAGAGCCATTACCATTGATATCAACGACAAATCCCATACCGCATGCATCATGCTCGTAGGCGGGATCATACATTCCTTGTTTTTTTGGAGGAGTGTAACTATTCATTTCGGCGTCCCTACTTTCTATTATGTTATTCTGATATTATAATCAAACTCTAATTTAAATACAATCCATTTTCATTCATTTTTTCACAATTAGTTGCATCTTTTTTTTGATAGTAACAATATTAACTTTGGAAAAAACATTTGATATAACACAATTATACAACCTGATAGCCGTTAACTGACTTGTGATAGATTTCATAACATCACCATGTAAACAATTACCGTTTTCATGACTTTTTAATGCAAGTTGGTTTCATTCTGTCATTTTGACCTGCAGATGCTATTTTTTATTAAAAAATACCCGACCTTGATTAATTTTAAGGTCGGGTAATTGATTTTTGTTCTATTTAGTAAGTGTCAAAAGCATTTCTCTGACAGTCTTGCAAGCCATAGCAGTCGAAGCGCCTGACGGATCGTATTGCGGAGAAAGTTCAACGACGTCGGCTGCAACAATCTGATTCAAGTTCTGCAGCACAGCAATACCTGCCAACAATTCCTTGTAAGTTATGCCGCCTGGCTCAGGTGTGCCGGTTCCAGGGAAAGTGCCAGGATCCAAAACGTCCAGATCGATCGTCACATAAACGGGAACATTCTTCAATTGCTGAACAATCTGCGGCAGCGTATCGATGGTGAATTTCTCCATATAAGTATGCTCTTTCGCCCATTCGAATTCTTCCTTCAAACCGGAACGGATACCGAATTGGAAAATGCGGCCGTCTCCCAGGAAGTCGAAGCAGCGGCGGATGACCGAGGCATGCGACAGCGGTTCTCCCATGTAGTCTTCACGCAGATCTGTGTGGGCATCAATATGGATGACATGCAGATTTGGGTATTTCTCATAGGCAGCCTCGATGGTAGGCAGGCTGACGAGATGCTCGCCGCCGACCATCAGAAATTTCTTGCCGCTGTCCAGTACTTCTTTTGTATAGGCTGCGATATCGCTCAATACACGCTCTGTGTTGCCGAAAGGCAGCTCCAGATCTCCGCCATCATGGATGGCCTCTTCTTCAAGATCACGATCCAAATAAGGAGAATAACTTTCCAAGCCGAAAGAATCTTGGCGGATCGCTTGCATCGCAAAGCGTGTGCCTGGCCTGAAACTGGTTGTTCCGTCGAATGGAATCCCGAATAATACGGTAGATGCTTCTTCAAATGAAGATTCGCAGCCGATAAAGGTCTGGATGTTCATGTTATTTTTCACTTTCTGCCGTCCTCCAACTGTATGCTATTTGATTGTTGTTTCGATTGATTAATCTTTCAGGACTTTGATTTGATGAGGCATTTTTTCCTCGGTCAAGACATTGCCTAATGTTTCATTGTAGTAGTGGTAATGCTGAACGACTGCCTCGGAAATCACTTCACCAGGGATGATCAACGGAATTCCTGGTGGGTAGATCATGATTGAGTCGGCACTGATGCGGCCGATTGCATCGTCTATGCTGACAACTTCATTATCAGCATAGAAAGCATCACGCGGGCTGCAGGCCAATTTGTTGATGCTGCAAGTCATCACGTGCGCATCGAAATGTTGGCTTGCTTTTTTGTAGCGTCTGCGGACATCCATCAAGGCATCGACCAGTCTCCCGATTGTCTCGCGTGTGTCGGCTGTGCTGATGACAGCCATCACGACGTAGCCTTCAACCAGCTCCAATTGGATGCCATATTCTTCCTTCATGATTGTGTAGACTTCGAAGCCGGTCAGGCCGATATCATTGACACGGATAACTAATTTAGTCCAGTCGTAAGTCTGGTAGAATTTATCTTTGATGTAGTCGGATTTCAATACTTCATAGTCGCCAAATGCTTCGATCGCTTCAATAGCTTCGCTGACGATCGGGCGCAGTTTTTTGTAGCGGTCTTTGCCGTACATCGCCAATTCGCTGCGTGCAGCATCAATGGAGCTCATCAACAAGTAATTCGCGCTGGTCGATTGCAGCATGTTCAGCACTTTTTGTAATTTTGTAGCGGAAATGCGATCCCCTTGCATCACCATCAAGGAACTTTGTGTCAAAGATCCTCCGGTTTTGTGCATGGAATATGTCACCGCATCGGCTCCAGCTTTCATCGGATCCTTCATTTTTCCGGGCATGAACGGCAAATGCGCGCCGTGCGCACTGTCAACAATGACCACAACACCGCGTTCATGCGCGATATCACAGATCGTTTCCAAATCGTTCAAAGATCCGAAATAAGTCGGATAAGTGACCAAAAGAGCTTTCGCTTTAGGATTTTCATCCAATCCTTGGATGATGCGTTCCACGGAAATTCCGTGAGAAATTCCGAAGGCCAAATCCATTTCGGGCTGGATGAAGATTGGCTTGGCGCCGCTCAGGATCAACCCGTTCATCACTGATTTATGGCAGTTACGGGGAACCAAGATTGTATCGTTCGGTCCCACAACGCTCATGATCATCGCTTGGATTCCTACAGTCGTACCGTTCACCAAGAAAAAGGCCTGATCGGCATTGTATGCTTTTGCAGCCAATTCCTGTGCTTCTTTTATGACGGATTGCGGATGGCTCAATAAGTCCAATTCTCTCATGGAGTTGACATCCATCTGCATCGTCATATCACCGACTGCCATTTTAAATGGTGTCATCTGCGCACCCATTTTATGTCCAGGGACATCGAAAGGCGTAACGTCCTGTTTCGCATATTTAACAAGCGCTTCGAAAAGCGGCATTTTGATATGTGTAATATTTTTTGCTTTAACGTTAGAAATTTGGTAAGTAATTTTGTCAGAATGACCATCCAAATAAGTGTCTGAATTGAATAAAACCTTTTCAGCCAAATAGATTTCCCCCTTTGATATAAAAAATGGGCATAAAAAAAGCTCTCCAACCAAAGGAAAGCTTCGATATCTATCAGCTGCTTTTCCTCTTATTGCTCATAGGACTTGGATAATCCTACGCTCAGGTTGGGCACCCAATATCAATCTGTACTGAAAAAAATTAGATTGATTGGTTTGCCACCGTATCTTCGACCCCTCGTCTCAACGGCTATTAATAAGAGATATTCAATTTATGCAAGCTAAATTCTATACAAATATGCTGTATATGTCAATGATTTTGGACATAAATTTATATTTTTTTTCAAACGATTTTTCCGAACGATGTTTTGACATTTGTTTATGAATATTCATAAACTCGGCAAAGCCACCACCCTAGAGCTTTTCATCCGTTCCTGAAGGTGTTTCTTGACGTTTATGGTACTTTTGGGCTAATTTCAGTTCCTTCTGATACATGCTCATTGCGAATGAAATCAATGCTGCACGGAAGGCAGCAACAATTCCGAATCGTTTTCGACTACATCATAAAGCTGCTCCCGGTAAGTCCGGATGTCGTTTCGGTAAGGTCGGTCCAGCACGCGATTGTTGAAAATGACTTTTGTTTACAAAAAAATTCTTCTGCCATCTCTGTTTCAACATATCATAAACAACTGGACCATTCGCCCCGATTTTGTGACAACTTTCCGAAAATTCCGGGATTACATCTCTAGGATAACTCGAAAAGGCTGCCTCTAAGAGACAGCCCACTGATTTTTTCACATGTTTACTTAGGCTTTCGACTGGCTTTTCACCATTTCGAATTCCTCTTCCATCGCAGCGGATGGTTTTTCCCCTATCAAGGAGAATATCACGATCGCCACGCAGGAAAGGATGAATGCCGGTAACAATTCGTAGATGCCGAAAACGCCACCGATCGGTTTGATCAGAAGTTTCCAGATGAAAACAGCGATTCCACCTGTCAACATGCCAGCGATGGCGCCTTGACGCGTTGTTTTTTTCCAGAACAAGGAGAACAGCATCAACGGTCCGAATGTCGCACCGAAGCCGGCCCACGCGAATGATACGATTGTGAAGATGACGGAGTTCTCATCCAAAGCGATGATGATTCCCAGGATCGCCAAAACAATCAGGATCATCCGCGTCATCGCCATGACTTGGTTATCGGAAGCATCCTTGCGCAAAACGCCTTTATAGATGTTTTTCGAAAAAGCACTTGCAGCAATCAACAGGTAAGAATCCGCAGAACTGATTGTCGCAGCCAAAATTCCTGACATGACGATTCCGGCCAATAGCGGCGGGAACAATAACGTCGCCATCTCGATGAAAATCGTTTCCGAAGTGGAAGCAGTCGTCAACGCCACCGGGAACATGGAACGTCCGATCAGACCGATCAGGACGGCAGCGCCCAATGAAAGTGTCGCCCAAATGATGCCGATCCGGCGTGATTGTTTGATATCATCAGCCGAACGGATCGCCATAAAGCGCAACAGCACTTGCGGCATACCGAAGTATCCAAGGCCCCAAGCCATGCTGGACGCAATTGTGATCAGTCCGTATTTGCCCGCAGGTCCAAAGGCAGCCATCGCACCCTCCGATTGTTGCACACCATCAACCAATGTCGGTGTTGCGATTCCGAAGAAATCCAAAAATCCTGGGATGCCTTTTAGGTTATCGATGACCGCTCCGGGACCACCAGCATGCACAACGCCGCCGACCAAAACAACAGCCAACGCCGCAATCATGATGATGCCCTGCATAAAGTCGGAAACACTCTCAGCCAAAAATCCGCCGATGAACGTGTAGAACACGACGAACACCGCTCCGGCGATCATCACCGGGATGTAAGGCACTTCGAACAAAGTTGCGAAGAGCTTCCCTACTGTCACAAAACAGCTGGCTGCATAGACGGAAAAGAAAACGAAGATGAACGTGGAAGATATTGTCAAAATGACGCGTTTGTCCTCATGGAATCGATTGCTGAAGAATTCCGGCAATGTGATTGCTTCCGCTGATTCGGAATAATGACGCAACCGTTTCGAGACGATGATCCAGTTCAAAGATGTCCCCAATGCCAAGCCAATCGCTGTCCAGAATGCGTCTGACAATCCTGACCAATAAGCCACTCCTGGAAGCCCCATCAGGAGCCAACCGCTCATGTCCGAGGCGCCTGCACTGATTGCGGCAACCCAAGGACCCAGACTGCGTCCGCCTAAGAAGAAATTATCGGAGCTCTCGTTTGATCGCTTGTAGTAATAAAAACCGATACCGATGATGATCGACATATAGCCGGCCATCGCCATAAAAATTAATGCTTTATCCATAAGTTACCTCCAAAATAAATAATGACATATTTCATCATTCTAATTTAATTAAAATTTAATGAATGCACTACGCCATCATAGCATAAGAGTAAAATTGTAAGCAACTTAATTTTCAGGATGGACAGTAACAATACTCTTATAGTGAAAATAATTAGTACCTAACTCAATTTTTCAAGTTCGGTTATTTTCTTTGTGCATGTCCCGACTTGCTTCAGGAAAATAAAGGCAATCAATGTCAAAAGCATAGACATCAAGATGAGCATCGGCTCCTTAGTTTGGATGGCATTGTACCACTGCGGGATGGAAAGCAGGAATTCCACAATGGCCAAACGGAGAAATATCGTACGGATGCGTCCGAATTGTTTGATTTGGCTTTCCGGATCCGTATAGAGTTCAAAATTGCCCTTTTTTCGGAAGAATGCCCAGATGCCCCAAGTTTGCACGAGTTCCCCACCGGAATCCTGCACCAGATCGTAAAGTTCATTGCGTTGTTCCGTCGTTTTGTCGCTGATCAGATCCACTCGGTAGGTATATTCACCGGGTTGGGATTTTTCAAAAGTATACACTCCCAAGAAAAAACGTTTCATGGCGTAGCCTTTTTCGGACATGTCATTCAAAAATGCTTCTTCCTTGTCTTTGTCGTAGTAGAGCCTAAATTTTTTCATCATTTTCCATCGCCTTTCTGCCGTTTTCGAGAAGTTCGCCCAGCCTGGCGATTTCCTCATCCAGAACTTCTTTTCCGAGTGCCGTGATCAGATATTCCTTTTTTTTGCGGGACTGGTCGTCCTGGCTGTGCAGCATGATCCATCTTTTCTCCAATAAGGAGTTCAACGCACCATACAACGTACCGGCTCCCAGAGCCACCCTGCCCTTCGTACACTCCTCAACCTGCTGCATAATGCCGTAACCATGGTTAGGCTCCAGCAGAGAAAGTAAAATATAAAACATAGATTCTGTCAGTGGTGCTCCCATCGCATATCTCTCCCTCCGATATATCGGATATCGCTATATATAATATATCGCCTCCCGATGTATTTGTCAATGGAGAACCTCTGGACACCCACTCAGCAAAAAAAGCCTACCTGATTTCTCCAATTCCGGAAAAATCAGGTAAGCTCCATTAATTTTGTACCTATCAATCGGTCTCCACATGAGCAGCAATCCACTCGATAACGTCCTGCGTTACCGCATCTTTGTTCGTCTCATTGAGCAGTTCATGACGGGCACCCTCATATAGCTTGTAGCTCACATCCTGAAGGCCAATTTGTTGATAAGCCCTGCATATTTGGACGATGCCTCTTCCGGCCTTTCCTCCAACCGGATCTGCACTTCCTGAAATAAAATATAGCGGTAGGTCCTTCGGTGTCGATTGGATGTTCACGGCGTTGTTTATTGCCAGCAAGCCGCTGAAGAAATCATGGAAATAACCGGCCGAACCGATTTTACCGCGCAATGGATCCGCCAGAAATTTATCCACTTCCACTGGGTCCCTGCTGAGCCAATCCAATTCCGTCCGTGCGGGCTTAAAACCCCGGTTGAAATTCTGGAAGACCAGTTTGTCCAGCAATAGGCTCGGGTAGGCTCTTCCATTTCTTTTTATTTCCGACGCTGCCACGACTGTCCCCAGCTTCAGCAACCCGTTCGAAAACACCCCGGAACCGGACAGAACCGCGCCGGCAAGATCACCCCCGTACAACTGGATGTAGCGTCTGGTCAGCATCGAACCCATGCTGTGACCGAAAAGGAACAGCGGAATGCCGGGGTTCTCTGCTTTAATGATTTCAGTCAGCGTTCGCATATCCGAAATGACCTTGTCGAATCCAGCCTCATCCGCAAAACAGATCGCTTCGCCGCCATTCCCGTTCGTTTTGCCATGGCCGCGATGATCGTTTCCGTAAACTACGATTCCCGCTTCCGCCAGCATACTTGCAAAAGTATCATAGCGTCCTATATGTTCTGCGTAACCATGCGCAAGCTGGACGGCCGCACTCGGTTTCTGCTGTGCTTCCGGAGACCATTTCATCGCAAAGATTTTCGTGTCATCAGTTGATTGGAAAGTGAATGATGTTCTTGTCATGAGTGGTCCCCTCTTCTGGTTTCAGGTAAAAAATAGGTTAATAAGCACGGATAACGATATACTTTTCTCCAATTTAGCGATACCAGTTCAAAATGTCAAGCACCACAACAGAAGGGTAACGAATCGCTTCTACTGACTCAATCCTTCATGAATCTTTTCCAGATTCCATTTCATCATATCGTAATAGCTGTCACCGGTTTCCCCTGCTTTCGCGATGGAATCCGTGAACAGATTGCTGTAAACGGGAAGATCCACCTCATTTGCTAATCGCTCCATGCTTCTGTGATCGACACTCGTCTCCACAAAGAGAACCGGAACTTCTGAATTTCGGACTTTTTCAATGATTTGCTTCATCTGATCAGGCGTACCTTGACCTTCAGTATTGATTTCCCAAATATAGGCGGCTTGTAGTTCATAAGCTTTTGAGAAATACTTGAAAGCTCCTTCGCTGGTCACCAACAGCTTCTTTTCCTCGGGGATATCAGCAAATTCTTTTTTTGCCTCGCTGTCCAGTTCCGTTAAGTCGGCAATGTAAGCATCCGCATTTTTTTCATAGTCTGTTTTATTTTCAGGATCCTTTTCGCTCATGACGCGCGTAATTTCGTTGATGTAACGAATGCCGTTGGAAATGTCCAGCCAGGCATGTGGATCTTGTTGCGAACTGTTTCCCGACAGATACAGCGGCTCGACATTTTTACTGACAACGAAGTAATCTTCACCTTCTGACTTACCCGCAGTTTCCATCAATTTGTCAAACCAGCCATTGCCGGTTTCCAAATTCAATCCGTTGTAGAACACGACATCGGCTTCGCTTGCTTTTCGGATATCTTCCGGCAAGGGTTCGTATTCGTGCGGGTCGGTTCCGACAGGCACGATACTGTGCGCATCAATCAGATTCCCTCCAACTTTTTCTACCATGTCGCCGATAATGGAATTGGTGGAGACCACTTTAAGCTTGGTTTCTGTTGTATTTGTTGCATCCGTACTTCCTTTTTCATCTTCCGGAGAATTTCCGCAGCCTCCCAAAACACCTACAAACAGCACTGCAGCAAGCAACAATAGTTTATTTTTCATTATGTAAATTCTCCTTTCTTAATTGGCCGATTAGTCCCTTTTTCGGTGCAAAAATAAATGCCACAATGAAAAATGTAGCTGCTGCCATGACAATCGTCGCCCCAGACGGCAGATTGTAACTGTAGCTGAAGTAAAGCCCTACGATAGAACTGAGGGTTCCAAATACTGTCGAGAGGCCAATCATAACAATCAATTTATCGGTCAATTGGTAGGCTGTCGCTGCCGGTGTGATCAGCATTGCTATTACCAAAATCGTACCGACTGTTTGTAGCGAAGTCACCGCAACTAGTGTCAGCAAAAACATTAACCCATAATTGATTGCACTGATGTTCCAACCATATGATTTTGCAATCGTCGGCGCAAAGGAAGTCAGTTTGAGTTGTTTATAGAATAGCGGCACTGAGATCAATACGATAACAAGCACGGCTGCTGTCAAAAACATGTCCGAATCCCGAACTGCCAGCACATTCCCGAAGAGGATATGATACAAATCAGTGGAGCTTCTGGCGAAGGAAATCAAGATGATCCCTAGAGCAAAAAATGCGCTGAAGACGATTCCGATTGCCGTATCGTTTTTTAAACGACTGTGTTTCGTGACAAAACCAATGAGAGCGGCCGACGCCATCCCAAAAACCGTGGCTCCGATGATATAGCTGCTCCCCAGCATATAAGAAATCGCCACCCCCGGTAATACTGCGTGCGAGATGGCATCCCCCATTAAAGACATTCCTCGTAAGATGATGAAGGAACCGATTATTCCAGCAGATATACCGACCATAACGGAAGTGATCAAAGCGTTCTGCAGGAATTGGAAATCCAAGAGTCCTTGAATAAAATCATTTAACATTTGTTCCACCCCCCAGACTGATCATTTCGGAAATTGCTTCCCCATAAGCCCTTCTCATATTGTTCGCAGTAAATACCTCAGATACCGTACCAAAGGCAACCACTTCTTTATTGATCAGGACAATATCATCAAAATAAGTCTGTACTTTATGCAAATCATGATGGACGATCACGATTGATTTGCCTTCATCGCGGAGTTGTTTCAACAGCTCAATGATGATTTTCTCGCTGGTAGCATCAATCCCGGCAAAAGGTTCGTCAAGCAGCAACCATTCAGCTTCCTGTGCCAACGCTCGCGCAATGAAAACACGTTGCAGCTGTCCACCGGATAATTCACTGATGTGTCGATCTTTAAAGGTTGCCATTCCGACTTTTTCTAAAGCCTTCAATGCCAAATCCTTCTCTTTTTGCTTCGGCCTCTGGAAAAAGCCTAAATTTGCATAGGTGCCAAAAAGTACGGTTCCGAAAACATCTATGGGAAATGAGAGATCGATTTCTTGTCTCTGTTCGACATAGGCTATCTTGTTTATCATTTCCTTCAGCGGTTTGCCGTAAAGACTTACTGCTCCAGTATTTAACGGTGTCAAGCCCATGATCCCTTTCAATAAGCTTGATTTCCCGGCTCCATTTGGTCCGATGATCCCTGTTAATTTGTTCGACTCAAACGCAAGCGTTGCATTTTTGATTGCAGACTGACCTTGATAGGCTATATTCATATTCTGGATTTTTAAATTTTCCATTATGTGTCGTCCCTTTCTCATTCTTATTTTCTGGCCTCTGAATTTGTGTTGAGCGACCCGTAATACCTAAGGCTAATTTAAACATATTATTAGGCTCGCCTAACTTTTTGTTTAAGTTTAACTTATTTAATCCAAGTAAGCAAGTGTTTTGTATTTTTCGCATACTTTTTCTGTAGCTATTTTATATAAATGCAAAAAAATCACCTTTTTATGTCAGGTATATGAATCAAGTTCATTCATACAACAACTTAAAAAGATGATTTGTGTTTTATTGCACCATACAGCCCGTTAAAATAATACTTGCAGGCTTCTATATGTGAAAGATTACTCCCACTCGATGGTCGATGGTGGCTTGCTCGTAATATCGTACACTATGCGGTTGACGTGCTTCACTTCATTTACGATGCGTCGGGAAATCTTGTCCAACACTTCGTAAGGGATGCGTGCCCAGTCGGACGTCATGCCATCGATCGATGTCACGGCGCGGATACCGATTGTGTAATCATACGTACGGCCGTCGCCCATTACGCCTACGCTGCGGAATCCTGGCAGGACTGTAAAGTATTGCCATACATCGCGGTCCAAACCAGCATTCGCGATTTCTTCGCGCAAGATGTAGTCTGATTCGCGGACGATCTCCAATTTTTCTTCGGTGATTTCGCCGATGACGCGGATACCCAAACCAGGGCCTGGGAAAGGTTGACGCCAAACGATGCTGTCAGGCATGCCAAGTTGTGTTCCCAATTCGCGGACTTCATCTTTGAACAATGTGTTCAATGGTTCGATCAACTTGAATTGCATATCTTCAGGCAGTCCGCCTACGTTGTGGTGAGATTTGATTGTTTGGGCAGTCTCTGTTCCACTTTCGATTACGTCTGTATAGAGCGTTCCTTGCGCCAAGAAGTCGATGCCTTGCAATTTCGTAGCTTCATCGTCGAATACGTAAACGAATTCGTTACCAATGATTTTACGTTTTTGTTCCGGATCGCTGACGCCTGCCAGTTTGTCCATGAAACGTTTTTTCGCATCAACGCGGACAATGTTCAAGCCAAATTTACCTACAAGGCTTTCCATAACTTGATCGCCTTCGCCTTTGCGCAAAAGGCCGTGGTCAACAAAGATACAAGTCAATTGAGAGCCGATTGCTTTATGCAGCAATACGCCGACTACGCTTGAATCAACCCCACCGGATAGTCCCAACAAGACTTTTTTGTCGCCGACAGTTTCTCTGATTTTTTTTGTTTCGATTTCGATAAAGTTGGCGATCGACCAGTTTCCTGAACAGTCGCAGACTTCGAAGGCGAAGTTCTTCAGCATTTCGTTTCCGTGTACAGAGTGCTGTACTTCCGGGTGGAACTGGACGCCGTAGAATTTTTCTGCTGTATTGGCAAAGGCTGCAACAGGACAGTTGTCGTTTGTGGCAGTCACTTTGAAGCCAGCAGGAATTTCAGTGATTTTATCACCATGGCTCATCCAGACAGTCTCGATGTCAGAAAGGCCTTTGAACATTGGCGTATCCAAATCAAGGATTTCGATGTCGGAACGTCCGTATTCTCTTTCATCAGCAGGAATGACTTTTCCGCCGAAATGGTCGGTCATCAATTGCATGCCGTAGCAGATCCCCAGTACAGGGATGCCCAAAGCGAAAATGGCCGGATCAACTTTGAAAGCATCGTCTTCATAGACGCTGTTCGGGCCCCCGGAGAAAATGACCCCTTTGACGTTCCCCATCGCCTTGATATCTTCAGCAGTTGTGCGGTGTGAAACCAACTCTGAGAATACGCCGAATTCGCGGATGCGTCGTGTAATCAATTGGTTATATTGACTGCCGAAATCCAGTACGACGATTTTTTCCAACTCGGTAAATTGCTCTATCATCTAATAATCTCTCCAATTTCTTTAATATTTTTTTATGTACAATTCATCAATAAAGTGATTCGTTGTTTTATGAATTACTAAATTTGCCCGTGTGATCGTGGGATAGATATACTCCCGAAGGTTTTTCAGGTTAACCCTTTTCCAGACGCCTCTGGCCATCTCAATAGCGTCCTCACGTTTGCCGATTGCATAGTTGTAATAATAGTTATCCGGTTGATCGATTGCCAAGTCCATCAGCATTTCGAAACGTTCGATGTACCATTTTTCGATCATCTCTTCCTCGGCATCCACATAGATGGAAAAGTCAAAGAAGTCGCTGACGTAAATCTGTTGATTGCTCGGCAACTGGAGCACATTGATCCCTTCCACGATCAGGATATCCGGATGATTCACTTCCTCATAATCGCCAGGGACAATATCATAGATGCGGTGGGAATAGACAGGAAACCGGACATTCGGCTTGCCTGTCTTCACATCCAACAGGAATTGCACCAAATTTTCCATATCGTAACTTTCCGGGAATCCTTTACGATCCATGATGTTGCGTTCCCTCAATATCCGGTTCGGGTACAGGAAACCATCTGTTGTCATCAATTCGACAGCTTTTGTCGGATAAGCCCGCTTCAAAAGGTTCTGCAGGACACGTGCTGTCGTACTTTTACCGACTGCGACACTACCCGTTACGCCAATGATTAGTGGAGACGGTTCATAGGATCTGCCAAGAAATCTGCTTTTATCCCGCTGAAGATTCCGGTACTGCTGCAAGTAAATATCGAACATATGCACCAACGGCACATAGACATCCTTAACATCTTCCAATGAAAGCCTATCATTCAATGATGTCAATTCCTTCAGTTCCTCTTCCGTGATTGTCGGAATGGAATCTTGATGAAAAGTTTGCCATTCTTCACGATGGATTTCGTAGTAGTTTCTATCTTCTATCATAGCTTTTCCCTTCTGGAAATAATCAAACTTTTGGTAATTGTATCACACTTTTCTGAAAATTTAACCCCATCAAATACGAACATTTAATTTTAATCGAAACCTAATCTTTGCTTTCTGCGGTAGGATAGCTTTTTAAGTTTCCGTAAAATCCCAAAGATTTGATTTACTTTGCATTTTTGCTCCGATACAATGAAAATGATGAAAGAAAATAGCAAAAAATATGTGCCGAATTTGTCGGAATTCCATTTCAGAAAGAATTTCAAAAATTAGCCACTTCGGCGAAATCATGCCGATTTGCAATATCCATGTACAGCAAGCATAATAGAAGACGCATAAGAATCAGCGGCAATAAGACTTTCCCCGCTTAATTCAGAACCAGTAAAGGACGATCCTACATGATAAAAACACGCTGCTCCACAGGTAAGTCGCACGGCAAAATCATCTTGATGGGTGAACACGCCGTCGTCCACGGGGAGCCATCCATTGCGCTGCCCTTCCCGGCAGTCGAAATGACCGCGACCGTATGCGAGTCGGAAGGTCCCTTGACAATTGATTGTTCCTATTATAACGGCATCGCTGCAGAAATGCCTGAAATCCTGGAAAGCATGCGGACAGCCATCCAATCGGCATTGGCCGAACTGCAGGTTTCGGACGAAAACCTAGCGATTTCGCTCGCGAGCACCATCCCGGCTGAAAGAGGCATGGGTTCCAGCGCTGCCGTTTCGGTGGCCTTGACCCGCGCCCTTTTCGCCTACTTCGATAAGCCGTTGGACCAAGCGACCTTGCTCAGGCTCGTCAACATATCCGAGATGGTCGCACACGGAAACCCAAGCGGTCTGGATGCCGCCACGGCAAGCGGTGAGGCCCCGCTATTTTACATCAAAGGCCAGCCATTCGAAGCTTTTCCTTTGAACCTGAAGGCTTATATGATTGTCGGGGATACCGGCGTGACTGGCCAAACAAAGGAAGCAGTAGCCAGCATTGCCACAAAACTGAACGGAAAAAATCCGCAACCGTACCGAGACGCCATCACCCGTTTGGGAAGTTTTGCTCAAACGGCGAAGTCCGCGCTTGAGGCTAACGACCCGCAACAATTGGGGCTACTGATGAACCGGGCCCATGAAGTGTTGTCATTTCTGGAAGTATCCAGCCCCGATTTGGACAGGCTCATATCAGCGGCCCGATCTGCAGGAGCGCTGGGCGCCAAATTGACGGGCGGCGGACGCGGCGGTTGCATGATCGCATTGGCCGCTACCCGATCCGAAGCGGAAAAAGTGGAAGAAGCTATACGCCAGGCCGGGGCAATCCGGACTTGGATCTACCTAATGGGAGGAACTGAAGATGTCTAAGAAAGCTTATGTCCGAGCGCATACCAACATCGCGCTGATCAAATATTGGGGGAAGCGGGACGAAACCGACTTTCTTCCTATGAACAGCAGCCTTTCCATGACCTTGGATAAACTCTATACGGATACGATGGTCGTCTTCGATGAAGCCCTCCCGCAAGATTCCTTCTATCTGAACGGCGAGAAGCAAGGCGAAAAAGAGACACAAAAAATCTCCAAATTTCTTAATCTGTTCCGTGAAGAAAAAAACACAGCCATACGTGCGCGCGTTGAAAGCATCAATCACGTCCCTACCGCAGCCGGTTTGGCATCATCAGCCTCTGCCTTCGCTGCTTTGGCAGGAGCTGCCAATTTGGCTTTGGGTCTTGATTTGGATCCGCAGCGATTGTCGACCTTTGCAAGACGCGGCAGTGGCAGTGCAACGCGCAGTATCTACGGCGGTTTTGTGGAATGGGATATGGGGACTTGTTCCGACGATTCCTTCGCAGTACCGGTCGACGATGCCGGCTGGGATATTGGTATGGTCATTGTGGCTGTCAACCAGAAAGCAAAGGAAGTCTCCAGCCGCATCGGCATGAAACGCACGGTCGAGACTTCACCCTTCTATCCAGCTTGGGTGGAATCGGCGAAAAGAGATATTCTGGACATCAAAGCAGCCATCGCTGCGAAAGATTTCATCCGCTTGGGCGAAATCACCGAAGCTAACGGCATGAAGATGCACGGAACCATGTTGGGTGCAGAACCGCCTTTTTCCTATTGGGAACCGGACAGCATTGTCGCTATCAAGATCGCACAGGCTTTGCGCAAACAAGGCATCGCTTGCTATGTCACGATGGATGCCGGTCCTAATGTCAAAGTGCTGTGCCGACTTTCGCAAGCCGAAACGATAAAACAAGCGTTGTTGGAACATTTCACAGAAGATAAATTGATCATCACCAAGCCCGGAAAAGGAATCCGGGAATTGACTCCAGCTGAACGCGCTGTCTACAGTTGGAACGACTAACAGGAACAGAGAGGGTTGAATTCATGACTGTAACAGAAGCAAGTGCTCCGGGTAAATTGTTCATTGCCGGAGAATATGCGGTAGTGACGCCTGGCCACCCATCGATTTTGGTCGCCTTGGATCAGTTCATTACGGTATCTTTGGAAGAAGCCGATACGACCGGGACAATCCGTTCGGCGCAGTATGGCGGCTTGCCGATACCTTGGACCCGCGAAGAGGATCAGTTAGTCATTGACCAGCGCGAAAATCCTTTCCTCTACATTACCGAGGCGGTCAAGGTGACGGAACGCTACATCAAAGAATCCGGTATTCCGTTGTCCTATTTCCATCTCTCCGTGAAGAGCGAGTTGGACAATGCCAGCGGGAAAAAATACGGGCTGGGATCGAGCGGCGCGGTGACGGTCGCGACGATCAAAGCATTGCTGAAATTTTATGCGATCGATCCGGATTTTGAGTTGGTCTACAAACTGGCCGCATTGGCGCATTTGTCCGTCAAAAGCAACGGTTCCTTCGGCGACATTGCCGCAAGCACCTACGGAGGTTGGATCGCTTATGCCTGTTTTGACAGGGAATGGGTAATGAACAAGGCAGCCGAGCTGACGCTCACCGAATTGTTGGAATCAGCTTGGCCGAAATTGATGATCCGACCATTGACACCCCCAGCCAATCTGCGGTTGGTTATCGGCTGGACCGGCTCGCCGGCTTCCACCACCCATCTTGTTGATCGCGTCAATGATGTCCGCGGCGGCATCGATGATTTTTACAAAACATTCCTGGAAGCCAGCAAAAAGTGCGTAAACGCTATGATCGCCGCTTTCGAACAAGGCGATCTGCGGGCGATTCAGGCAGGCATCCGGGAGAACCGCTTGCTTTTGAAGCAATTGACTGCGCACACCGGTGTCGTCATTGAGACACCCCCATTGACGCAATTATGCGATTTGGCCGAGAAGAATCTGGGCGCAGCAAAATCATCCGGTGCCGGAGGTGGAGACTGCGGCATCGTCATCATCGACAGACAATCGGGAATCATCCCCTTGATTTCGGAATGGGAAAAAGTCGGAATCATGAACTTGCCGCTGCATGTCTTTAGTTATGTTCGAAGTGCAGCAGCCATCGATTGGAAAGGAGCTTCCGAATGACGCTTGATTCAAACAGAAAAGACCAGCATGTCGATTTGGCGGAACAACAGTATGAGCCAAGTAATCAGTCCGATTTCGGGAAGATGCGCTTTATTCATCACTCTTTGCCCAATCTGAAAGTTGCGGATATTTCGCTGCAGACGGAGATGGCAGGGATGAACCTAGCTGCGCCCTTCTACATCAACGGCATGACCGGCGGCAGCGAGCGGACCAAACAGATCAATGCCGATTTGGCGACAGTCGCCAAAATGACCGGCTTAGCGATGGCTTCCGGTTCCGTCAGTGCGGCGTTGAAGGATCCCAGCGTGAGCGACAGCTTTTCGGTCATCCGCAAGGTGAACCCGAACGGACAGATATTCGCGAATATCGGTGCTCATCATTCGCTTGAGAATGCCAAACGCGCCGTGGATATCCTGGAAGCCGATGCTCTGCAGATCCACATCAACGCGCCGCAGGAAATGATCATGCCGGAAGGCGACCGCGATTTCACGATGTGGCTGCGTCAGATTGAGGAGATCACCGCGCATGTCGGCGTCCCCGTCATCGTGAAGGAAGTCGGCTTCGGCATGAGCCGGGAAACGATCGGACAATTGATTGCTGTCGGTGTCCGGACGATCGACATCTCCGGCAAAGGCGGCACGAACTTTGCGGCGATCGAAAACGCAAGACGAACGGCAATAGCCTACGATGACCTGGAAAACTGGGGCCAATCGACTTTGATCTCGCTGCTGGAAGCTGATGTTCACCGCGGCAAAGCGGAGTTCCTCGCATCCGGCGGCATTAAAACGCCGTTGGACATCGTCAAAGCGCTGAGCTTGGGCGCAAAAGCTGTCGGACTTTCCGGCCAATTCCTGCATATGGTCCTGAGTGATGGACCGGAGCAGACTGCCGAAACGATCGAAGCCTGGAAGCAACAGATCAAGACGGTGATGGCGATGTTGGGCAAAACATCGGTTGCCGATCTGGATCGAACAGATCTTATCTTCCAACGGGACATCCTCGACTGGTGCGACATGCGCGGGATCGACTACCGTCAGTACGCCAATCGTTCAGTACAAAGTCGAATATAATATAAACGCGCCAGCGAACGGTAGAATGATACCGGCCGCTGGCGCGTTTTTTTTGGGGGTGTGTGTTGCAGGTTTGGGGTTACAGATGAACAACCGACAAATTGGGCATGCGTCGGCTGTTCAGTGTGACACTTGATACGTTCAGTCAACACATTCGGTATGTGTCGGCTGTTCCCACCAACACGTGATCCGTTCAACCGACATATCGGGCTTTTGTTCCGCATCCGGTAACCTCAGCGACCTCCTAACTAGCGCCATGGCAAAAAAAAGAGGCCATCCGCAGTTGGATGAAGCCCCTCCCCTAAACAATTATTATTCAGCCAATTCCACAAACATCGCATCGGCTTTGACTTCTTCCGGAATCGTCAAGCCCAGTTCGTCCACTTTGGCTTGGTTGATGTATACGGAATTCTCTTTCACCAGTTGGACCGGATAAGTCGCCGGATCCGCGCCCTTCAGGATGTCGACCGCGATTTGGCCGATCTGCGTACCCATGCCGTATTGGCTAGGTGCAAATGTTGCTACGCCGCCATCTTTCACCATCGTATCAGCGGCCGGGAAAACCGGGATGCCGAACGCATCGGCAGCATCCACCAAGGTTGCCATTCCGCTTGCGATGACGTTATCGTTCGGCACATAGATTGCGTCCACTTCTTTGGCCAGACTTTCCGCCGCTTGGGCGATGTCGTTCGAAGTAGTGATCGTTCTCGTGACGACCTCGAAGCCTAAGTCCGCTGCCGCTTGCTCAGCGCGTTGGCCGGAGATGATCGCATTGTCTTCGGCAGTTGTGTACATGACACCGATTGTTGTGGCATCCGGCAGGAATTGCTTGATCAAAGCCATCTGCTCGTTGGACGGTGTCCGGTTCGACAGCCCCGTTGCATTGCTGCCAGGAGCTTCCAAGGATTCAACCAAGCCGGCGCCGACTGGATCTTGGACCGCTCCTAGGATCACCGGAATCTCATCTGAGGCATTTTTCAACGCTTGTGCGGCAGGCGTCGCAACACCGATCATGATGTCCGCGTCATGGCTGACGAAGCTTTCGGCGATCGATTTCATGTTCGCTTGGTCCCCCTGTGCATTCTGAAAATCGATGGTGGCATTTTCACCATCGACATAGCCCGCCGCCGCCAATTCATCCATGATCCCTTCCGTAATCTGATCCAAAGCCGGATGCGTCGTCAGATGCAGAATGCCGATGTAGACCTGCTCCTGTTCGCTTTCCGTCGTCGCTGCAGAAGAGTCACTTTCCGACCCTGTATTTCCGCAAGCGGCCAGTAACCCGATAACCAAAATCGAACTCATTCGGAACATGTTTTTCATCCCATTTTTCATCATCAAAACTCCTCCATTTTTTGAAATTTGATTTTTCGTACACATCCCAATCTGGATCGGCAATGCATTTTTGGGTACAAAAACACCGCAGAGACCCTAATAGTCTTTGCGGTGTTGGTTTCCTGAATAAGTAAAAGAAGGAAAAATCCGCATAGATGCTAATCCAGACTGAATCTGAGGTTGCATCTATGGACAGTCCTGTCACACGATCAACCTACACTATGCGGCTTTGCCAGCTTTTTCCGTTCATTGCTGTAACACGCGTGATCGTTTGCATTCGACTGCCTCCTTTTCCCTTGGGTATGCATTCATCATAATCAACATACAAAAGCATGTCAACAGAATAATGATAATACGATGGCTAAAACATTAAAAATAAGCGAGAGGAATCAAAGGGACCACACCATCAGACTGATGCCCACGATGCCGACGATGACGGAGAGAATCATATTTTTCGAATAATAAGCCACCATTGCAGTCACAAGCGACGGCAATAGTTTGGCGTTTTCCAATATGTTCAAGGAAACATTGCCTTCCCAGAAAAAGATATCTGAAGCGATCAATGCCGAAAAGATGGAAACCGGCAGGAAGCTCATCCATTTCTGGAACCAGATCGGAATCCGCGCGTTCTTCAAGGCAACAATCGGGAGCCATCTGGGCAGAAAAGTCACCAATCCCCCACCCAGAATGAGCCATAATGCTTTGTCATCCACGCAAAATCCCCTCCTTTTCGTCTTTCTTGTTCTGCAGATAGAGCCCGAATCCGGAAGCCAAGATCGAAGTCAGGACGATGGCGATATTATGATGCAGCAGATTCATCAGCGCGACCGCCGTGATGCCGGAAAATACCGCCGTCCAGAACACGATGCGGTTCTCGATTTGGGAAATGAGCAGGAAAATGAACATCGCAATGAGGATGTAGTTCATCACAACCGGCGACAGGTCGATGGTCTTACCGGCCATGGCGCCTATCCCGGTGCTCAAAATCCAAGTCGTGTAGGCCGTGACATTCGCAGCCATTGCTTTCGTTGGATTCCACATGCCATCGGTTTTGAAATACAGCGTGTTGACGGCGAACGATTCATCGGTGATCGTCTGCGCAAAGAATATGCTGAAAGCTGTGTTCTTCTCGCGGATCCTGTGGGCCAGACTGGAACTCATCAAGAGATGCCTCAGATTGATGAAAAAAATCATGATCACCATTTCCAGCAACCCTGCCCCGGCCACTGTCATCGACGCAATCATGAACTGCGAAGCTCCTCCGTAGATGATCAGGCTCATCAGCATGACCGCAAGCCAATGATAACCGGCTTGCTGCAACAGGACCCCACAGGCCAACCCCATCGGAATGTAGCCGAAGCAAACCGGATAGATGGCTTTCATTCCAGCTAGCCACTCTTTTTTCGACATATTGTCCCTCCTCTAATCAAAAAATAATGTTATGTTCCATTTTATCATAAGCCGGCTGAAGAAACGGCGTGATTCTGCATATTTTCAAAAAATCGTCATTTCCTTTTACAGAATACAGCCTATGCTTTAAAATAGAAGAAATGCTCAATTTTGAAAGGGGGGACTGCAGTGTACACAATCAGCACATTGGAAATAACGATGCGCTTGCTAGCGGCGGTTTTTGTCGGTGGCATCATCGGCTATGAACGCGAAGAGAATCGTCAAGCAGCGGGGCTGCGGACGAACATCATCGTTTCCGTTTCAGCTTGCCTCATCACTTTGATTCAGCTCGAAATCGCTTTTTACAGCCTGAACCTAGCTATAGCCAACCCGGATATCGCATCCAGCATCACAGTCGACTTTACCCGCATCATCGCCCAGATTGTCAGCGGCATCGGGTTCCTCGGCGCCGGCACAATCCTCATCACCAAACGGGATACGGTCACCGGCTTGACATCGGCTGCAACCATCTGGACAGTCGCCGGTCTCGGGATTGCCGTCGGGATGGGTTATTATTTCCTATCGTTCATCGGCTGCCTGATTCTTTATGTCGTTCTGCACATCATCAAAAAACTCAGGACTTCCATAGGTGGGTTGCATGTGGAAGTCCATTACCGACACCAGGATCTTAAAAAAGCGATCGAATTATTCCTTTCCGAAAACAACATCGAGACTTCGGACATGAAGTTTCTGATCGAGAATCCTGAGAGCGAGCAGCCAACCTATATCGTCATCTACGGGATCGGTTTACCGCATTACTACAAGAAAAAGGATTTAGTGAACGATCTGATGAATATGAGCAAGGACATCACAAACGTAACCTTCGACCAATAGGAAAAGCATCCGAGCCACACACGATTAATTGTGTGCGACTCGGATGCTTTTGTTTTCAGTCCGTGATGACGCTGTGGATCAGCGTGATTTCTTTTCGTTCTTCACCGATGGAATAGGCTTCCTGAATCAGCTTTTCGGCCTGACCGAAATCTGCTTTGTTGGCGAACATTCTGACGATTGCTTCGCCTTTCTGGACCGGATCGCCGACTTTCTTCAGGATCTTCAGTCCGGCTGCCAGATCAATCGTGCTTTCTTTCGTGGCGCGTCCAGCTCCAAGCAACATCGCGGCCACGCCGATATCATCCGCAACGATTTCCGTCACGTACCCGGACGCTTCTGCCAGAACTTCCTGTTGGCGCGAGGCTTGCGGCATCAATGAATAATCATCCACGACTGCCGGGTTACCGCCTTGGGAAGCAACGAAAACCTTGAATTTCTCCAAAGCTTTGCCGTTGCGGAGGTTTTCTGTCACCATTCCGCGTGCTTCCGCCAAATCAGCCGCTTTTCCGCCCAGATAGACCATCTGGCTTCCCAATTCGATGCAGAGCGCCTCCAGGTCTTTCGGCCCGTTGCCTTTCAACGTTTCGATCGCCACTTCAACTTCCAAGGCATTTCCGACAGCTACGCCCAAAGGTTGGCTCATGTCGGAAATGATCGCCATCGTTTTACGGCCGGCGAGATTGCCGATTTTGACCATCGCATGGGCAAGTGCTCGCGCATCTTCTTCCGTCTTCATGAACGCACCGGCGCCGATTTTTACATCGAGTACGATAGCATCCGCACCGGCTGCGATTTTTTTGCACATGATCGAACTTGCGATCAGCGGTAAAGAGTTCACGGTTCCGGTCACATCCCGCAGCGCATACAACTTCTTGTCCGCCGGGCAGAGATTGCCGGATTGTCCGATGACAGCGACTTTATTTTCATTCACGATGGCTGCAAAGGTCGTCTCGTCGATCTCCACATGGAAGCCGGGAATCGATTCCAGTTTATCCAGCGTGCCGCCTGTATGCCCCAATCCGCGTCCACTCATCTTCGCCACCGGCACCCCGCAACTGGCGACTAATGGAGCGAGCACCAGCGTCGTCGTGTCGCCAACGCCTCCGGTTGAATGTTTGTCGACTTTTATGCCCGCGATGGCAGAAAGATCGATCTGATCGCCGGACTCAGCCATTGCCAGCGTCAACTCCATCCGTTCCTCATCGGTCATATCCTGAAAAAAGACGGCCATCGCCCAGGCACTCATCTGGTAATCGGGAATAGACCCATCCGTGTAGCCGTCAATGATGAAACGGATCTCTTCTTTCGTCAATGCTTTGCCTTCTTGTTTCTTGATAATTAAATCTACCATTCTCATAGGCTTTTCCTCCATCTGAATCTGATTTTTTGAATATCAAGCTCCACGCAAAACGTTTTATGAACTATAGTTAAAGCTTATCTTTTCGCTTCGATCACTTTCACACCGTCCTTTGTACCGACTAAAACGGTATCCACACAATCAAGGAACAACCCATGCTCCACGACACCGGTCAGATGGATCAGGTATTCGGCGAGTGCCTTCGGATCCAAAATCTCACCCAGATGCAGATCGATGATGTTGTTCTTCTCATCAGTCAAATAATAGTCCCCGCTTGCTGTCTTGCGGAATTCCGGATTATAGCCTTTTTCTTTGAATTTATTGAACAGTTGGACCGATCCGTAGCAGACTACTTCCACCGGCAACGGGAAGGCACCCAGATGTTTCACCATTTTGCTTTCATCGACAATCCAGATGACTTTCTTGGAATTGTCAGCAACGATTTTTTCGAACAGCAAAGCGCCGCCGCCACCTTTGATCCCTTGGAAATCTTCACTGATTTCATCGGCTCCGTCCACTGTGATGTCGATGCAAGTCACCTCATCCACACTCTTTAACGGAATTCCTAATGACTCAGCCAATTCCTTCGTTTGGATTGAAGTCGTCACCCCAGTGATCTTCAATCCTTCCTCATTCACACGTCTCCCGATTTCCTTCACAAAATAATAGGCAGTCGAGCCTGTTCCCAGCCCCACTGTCATACCGTCTTTGATGTATTCTGCTGCTTTCAATCCAACCAGTTCTTTTAGTTCCATATTCTCACGCGTTCCTTTCAGGATGATGAAGTCATTATATCATATGAAAAGGAAGCGTTACTATGCTGGAATGCCGATAATGAGAGAGCTTTTTTGTTCCCACATGGAAATTTCATTTTATGGATGAATCAAACACAGCGTACACATCATACAGATCATTTACTTGCTCGATATTTTCTCGCATACCATTAGAATCTGCTAAAAAGCGTGTTGGTGTTCTGTCATTCCGATAGCCTTTTCGCTATAATGAGAGGCAAGCTTTCATGAACCAATAAGGAAAGGGGATCGGTATGAGCCATACATTCAGAAGCATTTTCGATATCATCGGTCCGGTGATGGTCGGCCCTTCCAGTTCGCATACTGCAGGCGCTCTGGCATTGGGGAAAGCAGCGGCACAGTTGTTCGAGGTCAAACCGAAAAAAGTCACAATCCATTACTACGAATCGTTTGCAGATACCCATCTCGGACACGGCACCGATTTTGCGATCCTTGGTGGAATACTCGGTTTTGCGGCCGACGATCCGATGATCCCGCAGTCCCTCAAAATGGCCGAATCCCAAAAGATAGCCGTAAAATTCATCGAAGAGATTGGCGACTCTCCCGTCGGCCATCCAAACACAGCCACCATGGTGTTAGAACGGGATAAGAAAAAAATATCCATCACGGGCAGTTCCATCGGGGGCGGTTCGATTGTTCTGAACCAAGTCGACATCGACAACTTCTCGATGCGATTGGATGCGCAACTGCCTATCTATTTCATCCATCAGAATACGCTCCAATACCATCTTTACAGCGAAGCGGAATGGCAGAATTTTTTTGCATTCAAAGGCTACCCGCTGAATGATATCCGCATTTTTAGGGAAAGTGATACCGAATGGGTCGTCCTCTATCTGGATACGGTCCCCACTAAAGAAATAATCTACGAAATCAACGAGATGCCTTTCATTGAAAAGGCGATACTGATCAGTTAGGAAAGAAGGAATACCGCTTTGTACAACAAGATTGCAGAACTGGTTACTGCCGCAGAGGAAAGCGGCAAGCCAATTTCCGAATTGTTGCTGCTGCAGGAAATGGCCAAGAGCCACCGGACGCGTACGGAAATTTGGGAACAGATGCGCAACAATTACCTCGTCATGAAAGCCGCAATCGAAAAAGGATTAGCTGGCGATGGCGTGTTTTCCCCCACTGGATTGACCGGCGGCGAAGCCGTGAAACTGCGGAACTATCGTCAACGCGGCCATACGCTTTCCGGCGACGACCTGCTGATTGCGGTGGAGAGCGCCATCGCAACGAACGAAGTCAACGCTTCGTTGGGCATCATCTGCGCGACACCTACTGCCGGCTCATCGGGAACTTTGCCCGGTGTGATGTTCGCGATCAAGGACAAACTGGGTCTGACAGAAGAGCAAATGGTCCAAATGCTGTTCTGCGCCAGCGGTTTCGGCATGGTGATCGCCAACAACGCGATGATCTCCGGTGCCGCCGGAGGATGCCAAGCCGAAGTCGGGAGCGCATCCGGAATGGCGGCCGCTGCGGCTGTCGAAATCGCAGGTGGCACACCGGAGCAGGCTTCAGAAGCGATGGCGATGGCGATCAGCAATCTGCTTGGCCTCGTCTGCGATCCGGTTGCCGGACTGGTCGAGATTCCCTGCGTCAAGCGCAATGCGATCGGTGCAGTCAATGCCCTGATCAGCGCAGATATGGCCTTGGCAGGGCTGACAAATAAAATCCCCGCCGACGATGTGATCGAAGCGATGCGCAAAGTCGGAAAAAACCTTCCCGCCTCCCTGCGCGAAACCGGCTTGGGCGGTTTGGCCGCCACCCGTGAAGGCGTCCGCCTGAAAATGATGATCTTCGGTCAGCAACTGGAAGTCAAGCCGGAATGGGTTGATGACCAGCCCCCGGTCAAATTGAATCCGTTCGAATAACGGTTTCAGGTTGTTGCTTTAAATGACTAAATAAACCGCAAATAAGATGCTGCCTAGTAAAGAGGCAGCATCTTATTTGTGGTTTGGTAGCGGGATTCCCCGCGAAATGGGTTTTGGCGGGGAATCTCGTATTGTCCGTTGACGTTTAACCCCACCAAATAGGTTTTGGCGGGGAATCTCATGTTGCCCTTGGACATTTTACCCCGCCAAATGGATTTTGACGGGGAATCTCCGAGCGTAAATTCAATTCCCAAACAAAAGAGGCCGTATCTAAGCCAGAAAATCCTATTCTGGTTCAAATACAGCCTCATTGTTTAGTCTTTTGCTGCGATGGCTTCTATTTCGATGACGGCATCTTTCGGTAAAGCGGCAACCTGCACCAAGGACCGGGCTGGTTTATGCTCGCCGAAGAATGCAGTGTACGCGCCGTTGATGGCGTCAAAATCATTGATGTCCTTTACGAACACGTTGACTTTCACGATTGATTCCAACGAACCGCCGCCCGCTTTGACGATCGTCAATACATTGTTTAAACTAGCTGTTGTCGCTGCTGCAGGGTCGGTTACAAGCTCTTTCGTTTCCATGTCGATCGGTAATTGTCCGGATGAAAAAATGAAGCCATTTTTTCTGGTTCCTTGCGAATAAGGACCGATTGCTGCGGGCGCTTTGTCTGAACTGATGAATTTAGTCAAGAGATTCCCTTCTTTCTTTTAATCTTATTTTAATGATAGCACAACCTTGCGTGGATTGTGAAGCGTAATTTCTTCGACAGACTTTTTGAGTATAAAGTGAATGCGGCTGCCAAACCAATACAATCCAACTGATTTCAATCAGAAACCTTGGTGACAGATATTTCTCCTGTCAATTCTTTGATATCTTCTCCCCCTGAAACAGCTGTTCCCAAATCATACAATCCCCGATAACGTCCAAAGCTGCCATAATACATAACGACATTTCCCCATGGTTCGAAATAGGCAAGTGTGCCCGCAGGACCTTCTGCACTTGGAGAGTTACTGGTATTAAGTTTTGTTGGCGGATAAAATATTTTTTCGTTGTTCCCATAAGTCTCCACCATTATTTTCAATGGAAGCTGATTATAGAGTGATTCTGCTGCAACACTATTATTTAGCATAAATACAACAGTATGCGTGTTATCTTGAACTTGTATCTGCATTTTATTTTATCCTCTCCTGTCTCTGTTACTTTACAACCTTACCTCTTAACCTTGAGATTAAGTCAATAGTTTTCTCCAACAAGGGGCTGCATCAAACTAGAAAATACCACTCTAGTTTTGATGCAGCCCCTTTCATTTGGATTTGAATTTATGCTCAGAAATAACCCGCCAAAAGCATTTTGGCGGGGAAAACCAGTTCAAATCACAGTCAGATAACCCGCCAAACCCATTTTGGCGGGTTATTCCGCCGCGAATTCACGTTATTTCCTATATTTAATATATCATTTCCTGAACATTTTAATTTCAAGAAATAAATCATTATACGTCCCCAGAGTTTTGGCTCCCAAGTTTTCGTATACTTCGAGTTTGTCCATGATTTCGTCGGACGGGTAGAATTGTTCATCGCTGGTAATATCGGGATCCATCAGCTCGATGGCGGTTTTGTTCGGTGTGGCGTAGCCGACGTATTCCGCATTGATGGCCGCATTCTCAGGTTCCAGCATGAAATTGATGAAAGCATAAGCCCCTTCGATATTCCTGGCGGTCTTCGGGATGACGATATTGTCGAACCAAAGATTAGAGCCCTCCTCAGGGATCACATAATGAAGATTTTCGTTTTCCCAGAGCATCTCGCTGGCTTCACCTGAGAAAGTCACGGCGATGGCCGCTTCTTCCTGGATCATGTACATCTTTATTTCATCGGCAACAATCGCTTTGACATTCGGCGTGATGTCCTTCAGTTTCTCCGCGATCTCATTTAAGATCATCGGGTCCGTTTCGTTTAGCGAGTAACCCTCACTTTGGAGGCCCAACCCCATCACTTCACGCGCCCCGTCGATCAGAAGCAGACTGTTCGCATAGCGCGGATCCCACAAATCGGACCAGGAAGTAATCTCTTCCGTCACCATTTTGTCGTTATAGATGATGCCCAAAGTTCCCCAGAAATAAGGGATAGAGTATTTATTGCCTTCGTCGAACGGCAAATCCAGGAAGCGCGGATCGATATTCTCCAGACCTTCAATCTTCGAATGGTCCAGTTCGATCAGTAAGCCTTCTTCAGCCATTTTGTCTATCATGTACTCCGAAGGGATGCTCAGATCATAGGCCGTCCCGCCCTGTTTTACTTTAGTGTACATCGCCTCGTTCGAATCAAACGTTTCATAAGAAACTTTATATCCGGACTCCTCTTCGAATTTTGTGATCAACTCCGGTTCTATATAGTCGCCCCAGTTGTAGATCGTCAGCGTATTCCTGTCCGAAAAACCTTGCGCTCTGTTCAATGCGTTTATCCCGAAAGCGATAGCCGCACAAGCAAGTAGCACGGCAACTGCCATTCCCATTAATTTTTTCATCCGTTCTTCACCGCCCTATCCGAACCCGCGCGTTTTCCGATCGCCTTCATTTGCTGCGCACGTTTATTGTGCCCGTATTGTTGAATGAAATAGTAGCCCAAGACCAAAAGCAGCGTGAACAGGAACATCAGCGCACTGAGCGCATTGATTTCCAGGCTGACACCACGGCGGGCCCGCGAATAAATTTCCACCGCCAAAGTGGTGAAGCCATTCCCCGTCACGAAAAAGGTCACCGCAAAATCATCCAAGGAATAGGTAAAGGCCATGAAGAAACCGCTCAGGATTCCCGGAGTGATGCTCGGAATCAGGATTCTGCTGAACACTTGACCACTGTTGGCACCCAAGTCTTGGGCCGCACTGATCATCGAATCGTTCATTTCATAAAGCTTCGGCAGCACCATCAACACCACGATTGGAATTGAAAAAGCGATGTGCGAAAGCAGCACCGAGGAGAAGCCCAACGAAAAGCCCAGCATCGTGAAAAGGATCAAAAGGCTTGCCCCGATGATGACGTCAGGGGAAACCATCAGTACGTTGTTCAGACTCAAGAGTGTATTCTTGGTTCTGCGTTTTTTTGTGTAATAAATATAGATTGCGCCCATTGTGCCGATTGTAGTTGCGATGAGGGCAGAAAGCAAAGCCACCAAAAATGTGTTCATTACGATTCCAATCAAGCGCGTGTCTTCAAAAACGGCTTGGTAATGCTCCCACGTGAAGCCAGTAAAGGCATTCATGGTCCCGCCGGCATTGAACGAATACAAAATCAGATAAAAGATCGGCAGGTACATAAAGGCGAAAACAAGCGCAAGGAACGCATTGTTCCATTTTGTATTGGTTGTTGCCTTCATTTGATTCCCCTGCCTTTCTTTTTTTTGTCACTGGTCAGGGACATGATGGCAATCATACTGATAATCAGGATTACGCCGATTGTGGAGCCCATCCCCCAGTTCTGGGTGACGAGAAAATGCTGTTCCACAGCTGTGCCCAAAGTGATGACCCGGTTTCCGCCGATTAGACGCGTCAGCATGAAAAGCGACAACGACGGGATGAAGACTGCCTGAAAGCCGCTGCGTACGCCGCTCAGCGTCAAAGGAAAAATTACCCGCGTCAAAGTCTGCATCCTAGTCGCACCCAAGTCTTCGCTGGCTACAATAAGGGACGGCTTCAGTTCTTCGATCGAATTAAAGATCGGCAAGATCATGAAAGGCAGCTCGATGTAAGCCGCTACGAAAATGAAACTGAAGTCCGTGAAAAGGATCTGTTGGGGACTTATGCCCATGAAGCCAAGGAATTGATTTACCGTTCCGCTCTGACTGAACAAACCGATGAAAGCATAAGCTTTCAGCAAAAGATTGATCCATGTCGGCAGAATGATCAAGGACAGCCAAAGTTGCTTGTGTTTCGTCCGACTCAGGAACAGTGCCGTCGGATAACTGATCAGGAACGTTACGAGGGTGATGATGAACGCATAAAGGAACGAATTCAACGTCATCCGCAGATAATTGCCGGAAGTGAAATAAGTAGCGTAGTTGGCAAAAGTGAAGGCCCCAGTGATGTCAAAGAACGATTGGTACAGAATCAATAGCATCGGCGAAATGACAAACAGCCCCAGCCAAAGCACGTAAGGAACCGAATAGAATGCTCTAGAATTTTTCGTCATATCTCTTCCCCCTACTCTTCATAGCTTTCGAGACGGGCATCGAACTCTTCTTCGGATTCGCCCAGACGCATGACATGGATATCCTGCGGACCGAAATGGAGCCCGACATCCTTACCGATTTCCGCGCGCTTGGTGGAATGGATCATCCACTCGTTGCCATCCTTGTCGTAGCCGATGATCTCGTAGTGGACGCCGCGGAACAGCTGCGTATCGATATTCACGACCAATTTTCCATTTTCGACAGTCGTCAGTTCCAGATCTTCCGGTCGGATGACGATTTCGATTTTTTCACCCGGCGTGATCCCGGCATCGGAACATTCAAACTCCTTGCCTACGAAGCTGACTTTATAGTCCTCAACCATCGTCCCCGGAACGATATTGCTTTCGCCAATAAAATCCGCGACGAAACGGTCGATCGGCTCATCATAAATATCCACAGGAGTGCCGCTCTGGACAATCGCACCTTTGTTCATGACGAAAATCCAATCGCTCATGGCCAACGCCTCTTCCTGATCGTGCGTAACAAAAATAAAGGTGATACCAAGGCGTTGCTGCAACTCCCTCAGCTCGTATTGCATGTCCGTGCGCAGCTTCAAGTCCAAAGCAGACAACGGCTCGTCCAACAGCAGCACATCCGGTTCGTTTACGATTGCCCGCGCGATTGCGACACGCTGTTGCTGCCCGCCTGACATTTCGCTGATTTCACGGTTTTCATAGCCCTCAAGTTGAACCATTTTCAGGGCTTCCTCCACTTTCAGCTTGACCTGATCCTTAGGCATTTTCTTGATAGTCAGCCCGAATGCGATATTATCGAAAACATTCATGTGGGGGAACAACGCGTAGTCTTGAAAAACGGTATTGACCTTGCGTCGGTTCGCCGGTATATCATTCACGGTTTCGCCATTGATTTTGATGATGCCTTCCGTTGCGTCCGCGAACCCCGCGATCAAACGCAGAATCGTCGTTTTTCCGCATCCGGATGGTCCCAAAAGGGTATAGAATTTGCCTTTTTCAAGCTCAAAGTTAATATCGTGCAACACAGTTTCATCATCGTATACTTTTTTTACATTCTCCAAAGTAATGATCGGTTTGTCAGTCATTTTCTCCCGCCTTTATCGTTTATTTATGGGCGCTGAACGTTGACACCGATTGCGGATAGACAATCGGATATTCACTCATCACTATCATGTTAGCACAAAACACTATTATTATATAAGAAGTCGCACCTTTTCCAAAAAAATCCCGAACAAAAAACGCCAGAAATGATCATTCCGGCGTTTGGAACTTATATGGATTTCATCAGAAGAGACGGGCGGCCCGATCATAGTAGACGAATTTTTCTGTAAAGGAATACGGATCGGTCATTCCGATTTGATTAGCGAAGGTGAACAAGGTGGTCTCTTTCAATGAGGCGAGCTGGATCAGCCTCGGATTGATGAGGACAAAAGCGGAACTCGTATCAGCCACGATTTTCCCTTTGGCCATGACCACTGCTCTGCGGGTATATTCCAGCATCAGGTGCATGTCATGTGTTACGATCACGACGGTCACACCGTTCTGATGGATCCGCTGGAGGAAATGCATGATGTCTTTGTAATGACTAAAGTCTTGCCCGGCAGCAGGCTCATCCAAGATGATCAACTCCGGATCCAGCGCCAAAACGGCTGCAATCGACACCCGTTTCAGTTGGCCGAAACTCAGCATAGATAACGGCAAGTCTTTGATGTATTGCAGTCCGCAGACTTTCGCAACTTCATCGACTTTCCTTTGGATCTCTTCTTTTGGCATGTTGCGCTGTTTCAGTTTCAAAGCAATCTCTTCATACACGGTTTCCTGTGAGAGGCTGTCTTTCGGATTCTGCGGGACGTAGCCGACATAGTTTTCCGCTTCATCCGCATCAATGTTGCTGACCTCGTTGCCTTTCCAATAGATGTGGCCACTCTGCGGTTTCTCTTCACCGGTCATCAAACGGGAAAGCGTTGATTTGCCGGCGCCGTTTGCTCCGACAAGGCTAATCATTTCACCTTTGTAGATGCGGAGAAAGGCACCGTCGACGATGTCTTTGTCATTCCAAGGGTATTTGAACGATAAGCCATCCAGCTCCAGAAGCACTTCATCATAATCGGGGTACCTAAATTGCGGGAGATAATTCAGCCAACTCTCCATCTGTTCCTTTAATTGCGGGCCGTTCACTTTCTTTACGTTCGCCAATTCCCGGACATTATCCAGATCGACTCCAGCATAGCGCATAGCCGTGATGTATAGTGGTTCCCGGATGCCGATATCGCTCAAGATTTCGGTGCGGAGGATTTCCTCCGGCGTAGCATCTGCAATGATTCGCCCACCGGAAAACAACAGGATACGATCGATCGTTTGCGCCAAGACATCTTCCAACCTATGTTCAATGATAAGTACGGTCGTGTCGCTGACGCGATGCAGATCATCAATGAATTTCATTGCCAAATCTCCGGAACTAGGGTCCAGATTGGCCAATGGTTCATCGAATAAAATCAAAGGTTTGCCATCCAAGGAAATGCCGGCCATCGTGATATCCCCCAACTGCTGTTCCGACAATTTCATGAAACTGCGCTTGAGATAAGGGCGTTTCTTCAAAAAATCATGCCAATTATCCATTTTTTTCACATCATCCGCTGTACGAAAGGGGACGTGTTGCTTCGCTCCAAATTTCCCCATCTGTTCCGCGTGGGGAATCAGACTATTTTTGACCAGTTTCATTTCATTCGGAAGAAAATCTTCAAAGGGGGCAAGGGTTTGGTCGACCTGAT
Organism: Trichococcus collinsii; assembly: GCF_900107505.1. GTDB lineage: Bacteria > Bacillota > Bacilli > Lactobacillales > Aerococcaceae > Trichococcus > Trichococcus collinsii. Next base: position 185,336 of record NZ_FNQH01000002.1, read on the forward strand.
GGTGAAAGAGGATGTTTCCACTCGCATCGCCGTTCTCTTCACTCGGCAATACGCCTGTAAGGCAGCGGGCAAAGGTAGTTTTCCCGGAGCCGCTAGGACCGAGCACAAGTATTTTTTCTCCTTCGTAGATGGTGACATTCAGTTCTTCTAATGTCGGTTCCTTTTGATCTGAATAAGTGAAACTAAAGTTCTGAAAAGATATCAGTGGTCTTCGCATGGGCTATCCTCCTTCATTATATTCAATAAATAATAAATAGGTGCTATTCAAAAAAGAGCTGAATGTTCACACCCAGCCTTCTTTTCACCTATACGCTTCCCACTGTATCTTCCCCGATGATCCGGACTTCTGTTTCCAATGGTACGCCATAACGCTCCATTATGACTGTTTTAATGTGTGCAATCAGTTCAATGTAATCGGTCGCTGTAGCTTTGTTGATGTTCACGATGAAACCTGCATGCTTCATCGATACCTGTGCCCCGCCCCAAATCAAACCTTGCAGGCCAGCTTCCTGAATCAATTTACCCGTGAAATACCCGGGCGGTCGTTTAAAGACGCTACCGCATGAAGGATATTCCAACGGCTGCTTCGATTCGCGCAAAGCAGTCAATTCGTCCATTCGCATTTTGATTGCTTCTTGCTTGCCTTTTTCCAGATGAAAAACGACTTCCAGAACGATTTCATTCGTTTCCTGCAGCTTGCTGTGGCGATAGGAAAACTCGAGTTCATTTTTTTCATATGTTTTGATTTTGCCTTCGCGTGTGATTACCACTGCGGATTCGATGACTTCTTCGACTTCACCGTCATATGCTCCGGCATTCATGTAGACCGCTCCGCCGACGCTGCCAGGAATGCCGCATGCGAATTCCAAGCCGCTCAACCGCTCAGCCAAGGCCATCCGTGAAGCGTCAATCAGACGTGCGCCACTCTGGACGATCAATCGTTGGCGTTTCACTTCCATGTGGTCCATTTCTGTCAGTATCATCACGATGCCACGGATTCCGCCATCCTTGATGATGACATTGCTGGAATTACCCAAAACGGTCAAAGGCACCTGTTTTTCATTTACCCATGCAACAATTGCCGCAATTTCACCTTTGGTTTTCGGAAAGACCAGCACATCTGCCGGGCCACCCGTTTTTGTGTATGTATAATATGATAAATTTTCATTCTCTTTAACGATCGTTTCAGGAAACTGTTGTTTTATTTCCGTCCCCAACATGCATTTCACCCACTAATTTTATTTATGTAGTCCATTCTAACATCACTTGATGCGGATTTGTATCAAATAAGTAAGCGGCAGCAGTTAATTATATTAATTTAATCATTTGTTAATCATATTTTAATAAAAAACGACACCGCACCTGTTCATGCTATTTTAACACAAGTTTATGAAAAAATTTACAATTTAATGAATTTGAAATACCTTTGTTAGATAGAAGGAAACCATTTTCGTTTTTGGGCGCGAATTCAGTCTTCTTCCTTGCGATCCGAAAGCATAGATATGGTAAAATATTACAGATAACAGAAAAAGGAGGCTGCTCCATGCAACCGAAACAAACCAGAAACGGAATCACATTCACATTATTGTCCATTCTTTATCCTCTTTACCTCTTCACTACCAAGGACCCCGGCTCTGTATCCACTACCTCGTTGGTATTGGCGCTGTTTTTGCCGATCGTCGGAACGATTTTTGCGCTCAACATTCCAGAGCCGAAAATGAAGTGGACACTGGCCGCCATCAATCTGCTCATCTTCATACTGTTCCTTTACTATATGATCGCGTTGCGCTAAGGCAGGTGAACATAAAATGGATCTAAAATTTGTCTCATGGAACGTCAATGGCTTGCGGGCCATAGTAAACAAGAATTTTGCGGATATCTTTTCGGACTTCGATGCCGATTTCTTCTGCCTGCAGGAAACGAAATTGCAGGAAGGCCAGATTGATCTTGCGTTCCCCGGGTATGAGTCCTATTGGAATTATGCGGATCGCAAAGGCTATTCCGGAACGGCCATCTTCACAAAGCACACACCGCTTTCTGTCAAGTTGGGCATAGGCGACGCCGAATACGATTCGGAAGGCCGTGTCATAACCTTGGAGTATGCTGACTTTTACCTAGTCACGGTTTACACCCCCAACTCACAGGAACAACTGAAGCGATTGGATTACCGGATGGATTGGGAGACAGCCTTTCTGGCTTTTCTAAAAGGCCTTGAAACAGAAAAACCGGTCGTCGTCTGCGGCGATCTGAACGTTGCCCACGAAAACATCGATCTGAAGAATTGGAAAACAAACCGCAAGAATGCGGGATTTTCGGACGAAGAACGCGCCAAGTTCAGCGACGTTGTCGCCAACGGATTCATCGATACTTTCCGCCACTTCCATCCGGATGCGGAAGGAAGATATTCTTGGTGGAGCTATCGCTTCAACGCGCGCAAAAACAATGCCGGGTGGAGGATCGACTACTTCCTGGTGTCGGAAGCTTTGAAAGATGCTTTGGTCGACGCGGATATCCATGAAAATATCTTCGGCAGCGATCATTGCCCCGTATCGCTGAAGCTATCACTTTAATAGGCGGAATAATTGAATCATCAATCAGTCAGGAGGAATGGCATATGGATTTTCAAAATCGTGTGGTTGTGGTGACCGGCGGAGCGAACGGCATTGGCCGTGCCACAGTTGAATCATTTTTGACTGCGGGTGCTGCTGTCGCGTTCGTTGACACAGATCAGGAAGCCGGCGAAAAGATCGTTTCCCGTTTCGAAGCGAACGACGTTTATTTCCATCATGGGGACATTGCGGAGGAAACTGCCTTACACGCTTTCGCGGAAACAGTCACCCAGCGCTTCGGAAAAGTCGATTATCTGGTGAACAACGCCTGCATCAGTAAAAAGGGGATCCTGTCGGAATGTTCCTATCAGGACTTCAATTATGTTTTGGCTTTGGGCGTCACAGCGCCATACTTATTGACGAGTTTGCTTTTGCCGGTGTTCACAGCTGACGCTTCGGTCGTGAACATCGCATCCAGCCGCGGTTTCATGTCGCAAGAGGACACCGAAAGTTATTCGGCTGCTAAAGGCGGCATATTGGCATTGACGCATGCGCTCAGCATTTCATTGTCCGGAAAAGCCCGCGTCAATTCCATCAGCCCCGGCTGGATCGACACGGGTTCCTTCCATAAAGATGAAGACTATCAGCCTGACTACGAAGCCGCGGATCTCCTTCAGCATCCTGTAGGCCGTGTAGGCGTACCAAGTGACATCGTGCAGATGATCCACTTCCTCTGCAGTGACGCAACAAGCTTCATAACCGGGCAGAATTTTACTGTCGACGGCGGAATGTCCAAACTGATGATTTACCACAACGAACACGGCTGGACCTACACACCTGAATCCAAGTAATCGACATTATTGAGAGCAGGTGCAAGCTGAAGTTCTCATAAAAAAATAAGCAGGACGCCCTTCGAAATGAAAGGTATTCTGCTTATTTTTGCTATCCAGTCTGAAATTACACATGCCAGCCTTATTTCTCTGGAAACTGCTTCACAAACCATTGCGCAGCCAACTCGGCAACCTTTTCAAGGGTACCAGCTTCTTCGAAAAGATGGGTGGCTCCCGGAATGATGGCCATTTCCTTCTCGCAGTTCAACAACGCATAGGCTTGCTCATTCAATTCAATCACTTCGTCATCATAGCCGCCCACCAACAACAGTGTCGGAGCTGTGACCTTTGCCAGATAGGCTTTTGCCAAATCCGGACGTCCGCCCCGAGATACGATGGCCTTGATTTCATCGCCTAACACTGCAGATGATTGCAAAGCGGCAGCCGCGCCGGTGCTGGATCCGAAATACCCGATTGATAACTGTTTTGTTTCATCCTGCTGCTTTACCCAGTTTTCAGCAAGAGTCAACCGTTGGGCTAACAAATCGATGTCGAAACGTTTGTCGGTCCATTCGCTCTCCGCCTCCGTCAACAGATCCAGCAACAAAGTAGCTAAACCGTGAGCCCTCAACACACTGGCTACATATTTGTTGCGTACACTGTGTCGGCTGCTCCCGCTGCCATGGGCAAAAATGACGAGCCCTTTCGCGTCTTTGTGCAAAGCCAAATCGCCGTTCAATAGGACACCATCGCCAGTTATCTGAACTGCTTTTTCTGGATCACTCATCTGCCTTCCCCTCCTTCACATGCATGCTTCGGAGCAATGAAACGACTTCCGCGTCGTCGAGCTGATCGAAATGGATATAATAGGCGCCCACCGCTCCGAGATAGTCATCCGTCCGCTCCAAAGCGACGACTGCATCCACCATTTGGTCCAACTTTTTCGCGGTATCCTCCGGCGTGACCGGGATAGCCACGATAATGCGTTTCGGCTTCCGCTTTTTGAGGGCCGCTATCGAGGCGAACATCGTGAAACCTGTCGCGATACCGTCATCCACGATGATGGCCGTTTTGCCTTCCAATGATTGGATGTTCGCTGCTCCGACATACGTTTCTCTACGCCGTTTGATTTCCTGGCGCAGGCGCTTCAGCTCCCATTCCAACCAATTCTTATCCAACACCCCATGCTCGCCCGGATTGAAGATTGGGTCCGCATCCTCCGTAATGGCGCCGATGGCATACTCAGGATTGAACGGGTGTCCGATTTTTTTCGTGATGAGCAGATCAAGCGGTGCCGCCAATTTCTTGGCGATTTCCACGCCCAAAGGCACTCCCCCTCGCGGCAAAGCAAATACGACAATGTCTTTTCCGCGGTATTTCTCCAAAGCTTCTGCCAGCAGCATGCCGGCCTCTTTCCGATCTTTAAAAAGCATAACGTTCCCTCCTTGTCCGACAATACCTTCCCATTGACTGAAATAAGTGCGAGCTGTTCGACTGAAATTATGCATGGGTCAACTGTTTTCTCAACTAAGTCATTTTGCGATTGTTCGGTTGTCTCATCTCAACCAAATCATAGCACGCAAACGTCACAAGGAGGAACAATAACACTTCTGGATCAGTTGATGCTTTTCTTCAATGCTGCAAGATTTTCCTGCATCACGGAAATATAATCCACACCCTGCTCCTGGTCTTCTTCAGTAATCCCTTCCAGAGGACTCAATACAGCCAATTCCACACCAACCTCTTCAGCAAGTGTCTCTGCAGTCTGTGAAGAAGCATTGTTTTCAAAATAGATGTGCGAAATATTGTTCGCTTTCACGTAGTCGGATAGTGTCGCCAGGGCAGCCGCGCTTGGCTCACTTTCGGCATTCAGACCCGTTACAGAGATCTGATCAAGTTCATAGCGGGCCGCCAAGTAAGCGAAGGCCGCATGCTGTGTCACGAAAGTACGATTTTTCGCTCCCTCAAAAGCATCACGGTACGCTGCATCCAATTCGTTTAGTTGTCCGATATACGTTCCGGCATTCTTCAGATAATTTTCAGCATGATCCGCGTCTGCATCTGCCAATCCTTCCGCAATCGTCGTAACCTCTTTTTGGGCGAGCACAGGGTCCAACCAAACATGTGGATCGACAGTATGGGTATGTCCTGTATCTGTATCTTCTCCCTCGGACTCGTGGTCATGCGCGTGGGCCTCGCCTTCGTATTCCAACAAGGTGATCGCTTCGCTTGCACAAATAACCACCATATCCGAAGTGTCGATGGAAGCGAGCACACCGGGCACCCACGTCTCCATTTCAGGGCTATTGTAAATGAACACATCTGCATCCTGGATTTCCGCAATCATTTGGCTCGAAGGCTCAAAGGAATGTACTTCCATTCCGGCTTCCAAAAGCAGGCTCACGTCGGCATCGTCTTGGGCGACTTGTTTCGTAAAGTCGTACATAGGATAAAAGGTCGTGACGACTTGTAGCTTGTCCGAGCCTGTATTTTCTGTTGTGCTCTCGGCTGTTCCACAACCAGCCAATAGTGCTACTGCCCCTAATAGTGACAACGCCCACTTCATACGCTTTTTTTGATTCATATATTTTTCCCTCCGCCTTCTCTTTGTTGACTATCCGAAATCGAATAATAAATTCTCGTCACAAATCGTAACGATTACGTTTTAAAGGATAACGTAAAGAGTGAGCGGATGCAAGCATTTTGTGTCCAATAATTTATTTCTTCATAATATACAAATTTCGTACACAACAAAATACGATTGCTACCAAACACCAAAATAAAAAGGAAGTGCTCCAAAAATCGGAACACTTCCTCCTAAATCAGTAGCCTCATCCTCGCTTCATTGATTGTTCAATCTTAATAATCTATGAACTTTTCAATACTGGTTATGCTTGTTTTTTAGGCAAGTCATGCAAGCTTTCGCTTCCAGTTGCTTAAATGAAATCTACTGTTTATTAATCTTAGAATGGTTCAAGTTTTCGTGGCTTAGAAATGCATCTAGGACACAAATTCCGAACCATCTAAGACTTTGCATTAACAGCTTAACTTTAAAGCTGTTAACCGGAAAATCTTTTTGAAGGATTTTCCTGAAAGAGTCGCATACTCTTTTTTTGATTCTTTGTGTTGCTTTGTATGTCTCTCTTTGTATAGTTATAATAACATGTAAGCGTTATCAAGTCAAGTGAAAAATGACGACTTTAACAAAAAAATTTTAATTTTTTTCCACTTGAAAGGTCAATCCTTACGTTCATGCTAGTCGATCATCAAACTCATCAATACGCCGTCGATAAATTCTCCATCGATCAGCATGGCACGCGGCATCACTGCTTCTTGTTGGTAACCCATTTTTTCATAGAGATGGATGGCCCTTTCGTTTTCGCCGTGGACCGTCAGCTCCAAACGGCGGATTACACCACTCTCGATTGCCCAGGTTTCAATTTCTTCCATCAGGACTGATCCAATCCCGAATCCCCAATAATCTTTTTCGACGGTGATACCGACTTCCCCTACATGCCTAAGCTTTGGCTTATCAGTTGCCCCGACAGATGCCAAGCCAATCAATTGCTTGTTATTTATCGTCGCAATCAGCATCACATTATTGTCTTTCTCCATTAAATCTTCCAGATACAATTCTTCGAAGGCTTCGGACAATTCCAAGCCTTCAGCCCCATATGCCAAATATGGCGTTTCGGCACCTGTTTTTCTGCTGAAGGCGATGATGTCTTTTGCATCTGCCGGGATGGCTTCCCGGATCATGATTTCGACTTTTTCTCTTTTGCGCATGCTATTTTCCTTCTTTCATGAGTATACCCTGTAATGTTTCGACCAAAGAATTATAACGTTCGCCCGTCGGGAGAAAAGTGATTTCCCGGTTTTCATAAAATTCCCCAGTAGGGACCAAGCTTATCGTCAAATATGCATCCGGCAATTCCTCTTCGATGAATTTTGCCCATTCGATAACGGAAACACCATTGCCGAAGAGATATTCTTCGAAACCCAGATCATCTCCGCCGACATCCTCCAAGCGATAAACATCCATGTGGTACAACGGCAGCCTGCCTTTTGTGTACTCCCTGATCAAAGTATATGTGGGGCTTTTTATGACAGTGTCAATACCCAGCCCCTTCGCGAGGCCTTTTGTAAAGGTAGTTTTGCCAGCACCTAAATTCCCCTCAAGGAGGATGACATCTTTCGGTTCTAAAAGTTGGGCCAATTGCGCGGCTATCTCCATCGTTTCTTCTTCATTCTTTGCTAGTAAGGTGAACATTCTGAATCTGCCCCCATCTTCACCAATTTATTTTATTCCATTCCTTATTATAGGAACATTCACTCCGGAATGCACCTTTTTTCTGCGTATAGCACATTTTTGAGCACAATAAAAAATGGAAAACCGGATTTGATCCAGGCTTTCCATTGTTTTATTAATCAAGTAATGTTTGATTTGCTGTTATGATGGCTGTTTTGTAGACATCTTCTTCATTACAACCGCGTGACAAATCGGAAATCGGTTTGTTCAAGCCTTGCAAGATCGGGCCTACTGCTTCGAACCCGCCGAAACGTTGTGCGATTTTGTAGCCGATGTTACCTGATTGGATTTCAGGGAAAATGAATACTTTAGCTTTTCCGGCAACTGTTGAGCCAGGTGCTTTTTGTTTAGCGACCACTTCAGAAAAAGCAGCATCGAATTGCAATTCGCCGTCGATGTTGTATTGAGGAGCCAATTCTTTTGCGATTCTGGTTGCTTCCACGACTTTGTCGACTTCCGGTGATGCAGCTGAACCTTTTGTTGAGAAGCTCATCAAAGCAACGTTTGGTTGGATTTCGAACATTTCAGCTGTTTTAGCACTTTCAACAGCGATTTCAGCAAGTTCTTGTGCATTTGGATTGATGTTGATTGCGCAGTCAGCGAACAGGAATCTTTCAGTACCACGGAGCATGATGAAAGCACCGCTTGTGCGGCTTACGCCTGGCTTTGTTTTGATGATTTGAAGCGCAGGACGGACAGTATCACCTGTAGAGTGAACAGCACCGCTCACCAGACCATCGGCTAAACCCATGTGTACCATCATTGTTCCGAAATAATTTTCATCCAACAACAACTGTCTCGCTTGTTCTTCAGTGATTTTACCGTTACGGCGAGTGACAAAAGATGCAACCATTTCATCGAGTTCAGCATAATCAGCTGGGTCGATGATTTTGATGCCATTCAGTCTGAATCCGCGGCCTTTTGCAGCTTCTTTAACTGCATCCACATTTCCGATAACGATTGGTTCAACTAAATCTTCCGCTTTAAGACGAACGACTGCCCCTAAAATTCTTGGTTCTAAGCCTTCCGGGAAAACGATTTTTATTTTTTTTCCTACGATTTTTTGGCTTAAGCCTTCAAACATGTCCAAAAAAAATCCCTCCAGATTCGATTTATAATACTCAACTATCATACAGCAAACAAGAATAAAAAAACAGTCATTTATGGAAATTACTGTTACAATTTCATCATTTCTCATCAAACTGTCATATCTCCTTCAATTTTGACGCGGGCATTTATTTTGCAATCCTTTACATTGTTGTTTATACTATGTTTCAGCACCTATAAGTAGCATAACCAAAGGAGTCCTTCATTATGTCCATTTATGAATATTCAGCAACTAAAACAGATCAGTCATCTGTATCATTGGAACAATACAAAGGCAAAGTCATCTGCATCGTCAATACAGCTTCTAAGTGCGGGTTAGTGGGTCAATTGGATGAACTGGAAGAACTTTACGAAAAATACAAAGACCAGAATTTTATCGTTTTGGGATTTCCATCCAACCAATTCAATAACCAAGAACCATTGAACGGCACTGAAGCAGCTGAATTCTGCCGACTCAATTACGGCGTCACTTTTCCGATTTTCGATAAGATAGAAGTGAACGGAGACAATGCAGATCCGCTCTACAAATATTTGGTCGAGCAGACCGGTGGCGGCGCCATCAAGTGGAATTTCACTAAATTCCTGATCGGCCGCGACGGCGAAATCATCAAACGATTTGCCCCGATCACCTCACCAAGGAAAATGACAAAGCTAATTGAAAGCGCCTTGGAGCAACCAGTAACGAGTGACGAGTAACGAGCAGACAAAAGAAAAGACATAACCTCTGATTTTCAGTGGCTATGTCTTTTCTTTTGCTTCGATTTTATTTTTGTGTATAGAACTCCTGCAAAAGCTTACTCATCTCTTGATAACGTGGGAACATCGCTGCATAGACAGACTTACTCTCTTCGTTCGGTTGATGTTCGATTGAGGCGCCCATCATTTCCTCCGCGTCATCCACGGATTCCAACAATCCCAAGCTCTTCAGCGTGATCAAAGCGGCACCTGTACAGGAACTTTCGAATGTTTCCGGGAATTCGATCGGCATGCCGATGACATCCGTCAAGATTTGACGCCAAACCTGGGCGCGCGAAAAGCCTCCGCTGGCCATAATTTTTGTTGGCTCGCCGTTCATAGGGATGACTGCCGCAAGCACATCCTTCAGATTCAGGCAGATGCCCTCCAAAACGGAGCGCAAAAAATGTTCTTTTGTATGCAGCATGTTGATACCGCTGAAATTTCCTCTGGCATCTGCATTCCATAGAGGCGCCCGTTCTCCATTAAGATACGGATGAAAAACCAACCCATCCGCTCCCGGCGCAACATTTGAGATTATCTCCATTGCTTTGTCATAAAGATCTTCATCAGCAATGTTCATCGGCATAAATTGTTTGATGGCCCAGTCAAAAATGTTTCCGCCGTTGTTGACGGCTCCACCGTTCACATAATGGTTTTCGTCCAAAATATAACTGAAGGTTCGTCCTTCTGGGCTTACATAAGGCTTATCGCTCGTCATCCGGACAGCACCACTCGTACCGATTGTGATTGTCGCCGTACCCGCACGAATCGCTCCCATTCCCAAATTGGCTAAACAGCCGTCATTCCCTCCAACAATAAAAGGGATATCTGCAGCAAGCCCCAGCAACTCTGCCACTTCTTCCGAGAGTCCGCTCAGTTGGTGACTAGGACTTACCGGCAATGGCAGCATTTGACTCGTGATGCCGCAGAATTCAAGAATTTCCTCATCCCAACGGAATTCCCTGATATTGAACAAGCCGGTGGCCGATGCAACGGAATAATCCACAACGAATTCACCGAACAAGCGCCAAAGAATGTATTCCTTGATGCCGATGAACCAGCGCGCTGCTTGGAACAGGTCGGGATTCTCCGCCCTCAGCCAGAGAATTTTGTTCAATGGAGACATTGGGTGCAACGGTGTACCTGTTTTTTCATAAAAACGCTGGCCCACTTCGGAATGTTTCAGCATGCTTGCATATTTTTTGGAACGATTATCAGCCCAAGTGATGCTCCTCGTCAACGGCATTCCTTCCGCATCCATGAGGATCAAGCTGTGCATAGCACTCGAAAAGCCGATGCCGGCAATATCCGTTGGGCCCAAGTCCGCCTTCGCTATGACTGCTTTTATCGTTTTCAATACGGCAGAAAAGATCTCATCCAAGTCTTGTTCCGCCATTTCAGAATTCTCTTTAATCAATGGATAATGCGCATACGCTGATTCATAAGCAGAGCCATCCGTTTCGTACAGTACGGCTTTTGTGCTTGTGGTACCGACATCCACTCCCATGACATATCGTGCTGCCAAATTAATAACCACCAATCCAAAAAAATTTAACTTATTTTCACGACCTTCATCATTATAGCAAAATTCCACTAGTATGGGGGCAAATTTTTTGATAACCTTTTTTTATTTTGCCTTCGATCGTTTACATTTTCTTAACGCAAACTTTTCTGGATATCCACCGCTGTCTGCTATACTGATGACATCTACGCACAAGGAGGAATGATTTTGGGATACTACGATCAGCATATGCACACGCACTTTTCGCCCGATTCTGCGGAATCTTTTGAAAATTATCTAGAGCAAACAGAGGGTTTACTTGTCACAACTGAGCACCTGGATTTCCATGATGCCTACAATGGCGGTGCGGATACCGTCTTGGATTATGCCGCTTACTCCGAAAAAATAGATGCACTGAACGCAATCCATGATGGCCGCATCCGCCGAGGCATCGAAGTCGGCTACACACCGGAATCCCATGCACAGATTATGTCCTACCTGGAAGGAAAAACGTTTGATGTCATCCTGTTGAGCGTCCACCAAAATGGGCGCTATGATTACTTGCAGCCGATAATCGACGAAATGGATCCCAAAGCGGTCATGCGGGAATATTTCGGACTCTGCACAGAAGCTGTTCACAAATTGGATGGCGCAAATGTTTTCTCGCACTTTGATTACGGAATCCGTCGTCTGCCGGTCACACTAGTCGACTTGCGGGAATTTGAGCCTCACCTAAAGCAACTGCTCAATGCAATCCTTGCGAAAGAAATGGCGCTGGAATTGAATACCCGCAGTATGTATGAATACCAAAATGCAGACCTGTACCGCTACCTGATCGGCCTCTATATTGAAATGGGAGGAACACGCTTCAGTATTGGTTCGGATGCCCACAGCATCCACAAGTACCGTTACCATTTCGACGATGCGATCGCTCTTTTGCGCGAGTTCGGAGTAACAGGATTGACTCAATTCAAAGACCGTATTGCCTACATTGAGCCTATCTGAACCTGCTGCACACTACATTTTTTAACTTGAGGAAAACGATGACTTATCCTAAAGAAATCTATAAGGAAATCTGCTTTGTTTTCGCTCGTCTGGGCCTGTTTGCCTTCGGTGGTCCGGCTGCGCACATCGCCATGATGGAGGACGAACTGGTGACGAAGCGCAAATGGCTCACAAAAACGGATTTCATGGACCTGATTGGATTCACGAATCTGATTCCGGGTCCAAACTCGACGGAGCTGGCGATTGCCTTGGGCTACAAACACGGCGGAAAAATCGGGCTGTTTTTAGCGGGCATCTGTTTCATTTTCCCTGCCATGACGATTGTCCTCTTGCTGGCCATGTTCTACAAGCAATACGGCGAAGTGCCGCTCATCGAAGCTATCTTCATTGGCATCAAACCGGTCATCCTTGCGGTCATAATCCAGGCCCTATTCCGTCTGGGGCAAACGACGATCAAGGGTACCAAGTCGCTGCTGTTGTTCTTGGCAGCCTACCTACTGTCACTTATGGGCGTTGGCGAAATCACAATCCTCATCCTGTCCGGATTGACAATGTTGCTGCCGCAGCAGTTAGTCAAATGGCGCTCGCTTCATCTCGCTGTCGAACCCATGTCGCTTACGGTTTTGTTCCTGACCTTTTTGAAGATTGGGTCGGTCCTGTATGGAAGTGGCTATGTCCTGTTGGCTTTTCTGCAGGCGGAATTCATCGACCGCTACGCTGCGCTGACCAGTGCCCAGTTGCTGCATGCTGTCGCAATCGGCCAGTTCCCCCCCGGCCCTGTCTTCACGACGGCAACTTTCGTGGGCTATCTGATCATCATGGGCGGCTTCATCGGGTGGCTGGTTACAATATTTTGAATACAGCGTCCACACAAAAAGACCCTCTTCACGGCTCAATAAAGCCAGTGGAGAGGGTCTTTTCAAAACTCCAAAATATTTCGCTTTTCCACTTTAAGAAAGACTTGCTCTCCTTTATCAAGCAGATTGAAGGTACGGTAAAGATGATCTGCGCGCAGCGCGACACCTTGATCTGTTTGGATCACATAGGACAAAATGTTTCCGCTGATCGTTTCATCGACCACAGTCCCTTTGAAATAAAGATGGTCATCTGTCTGAAGCTGCGGTTCCTTGAAATATTCGATGGCCTCCGGACGGATAGCCACTTGACTTGCCTGCGTTTTTTGCTGGGTCATTTTTGAAAAGTCGGAGCTGTTCAACAAATTGTAATTGCCGATGAACGAAGCTACAAAATGCGTTTCTGGATGCGTGTATATTTCGGTCGGTGTTCCCGACTGCTCTATTTTTCCGGAAGCCATGACATGAATGACATCCGACATCAGCATCGCCTCATCCTGATCATGTGTGACAAAGATCGTTGTGATATGCAAAGCTTTCTGGATACGTCGGATCTGCTTTTGGAGATTCTTCCGTAGTAATGCATCAATAGCAGACAGGGGTTCATCGAGCAGCAACACCTTCGGCTCAGTCACAATGGCGCGTGCCAAAGCTACCCGCTGCTTTTGACCGCCTGACAATTGCATCGGATAATGGTTCTCTTTCCCTGATAGGTCAACGAGGTCGATAATACTGGCGACTTTTTCCTTGATGACACTCTGCTTCATTTTCTGCATCTTCAATCCGAATGCAATGTTTTCCGCTACATTCATATTGGGGAACAACGAGTATTGTTGAAAAACCATACCGATATTCCGCTTTCCTGGCGGCAAATCCGTCACATTCTGACCATTGATGTGGATACTTCCTGCGTCAATGCTTTCAAAACCGGCTAGCGAACGCAGTAAGGTTGATTTTCCGCAACCGGATGGGCCCAGCAATGTAACTAAATCGCCTTCGTTCACCTCCAGATTGAGATCTTTCAACACTAAATTTTCGCCGTCATATGATTTTCTGATATTTTCGAATTCTATATATGCCATTATTTCTCCTCTATACTTAACAAAACGTGAAGCTATCACTCCATTTTTGTATTTGTTTTCGCTTTTTTTGTCTCTTTCGATCCCAAATAACCCGCCAAGTTCGTCAAAATCAGCATAATGCCGAAGATGACAACGGAAATTGCGCTAGCTGCATGCCCTGATACGCTTCTGGTTTTATCCAGGAAGATGCTGGTTGTTTCATAGTAGCTTCCTGCAATGATATTCACCAAGACGAAATCGCTGAAGAGAATGCCTATTGAGAGCAGAATCGTCGCAACCAACCCTTTCAACACGCTGGGTACGATGATCCAGAAATAGGCATACAGCTTACTGGCGCCCAGCGTTTCTGCAGCCTCCAAAATCGGCATGACCTCCAGCGTGGTCAAAGCATTTTTGATGCCTTGGTACATGTAGGGCAGGATGACGATCCCATAAGCACAGCTCAATAAAAAAATGCGGTTCGACAAAAAGGTGTTCGAGGAGGCATAAAGCGAAATGATCGAGACAGCAAGGATGACGCCTTGAATACCGTAAGGGATTTTTGACAACAGGTCCAAATATTTATCGCCTTTCGGATAATGAATCTGCACAACATACATCGCCAACAAAAGGAGCACTAACAGAACAAGCGTCGGTATGATCGCAATCAGTAGTGTCCTGCCTACTGCGCCTGACATCCCGCCTGCCCCCGCAAAAATGTCAGCATAGAAATCAAAGGTGAATCCTTCCGGGATGATATTGCTCAAATCCCTGAACAAAGAATTCAACAGCGTCACAAACAGCGGCAACAGCAAAATCACGGAAAGGATAACGATGATGAATGAAGAAAAGGCATTGCTTCGTTTCTTCATTTTTTACACACCCTTTCTGAATTTCTTTAACAGGCTGTTGCTTAAGACTGTCATCGTGCTCATCAATACGAGCATCACAATCGACAAGGCACTTCCCAGTTCCACTTGTTGAACGACATCACCCGTGAACATGGCAGAAATCCGGATCGGCACTAAGGCATAATTGTTCCCGAGCAGAGCATACGGTGTCGCATAGGCTGCCAGCGCATTTGAAAAGAGGACGGACAAGGTTCCGAAAATGCTGGGCAATAACAATGGGAGGCCGATTTTTGACCAGAATTGCCAAGTCGTCGCGTTCATCAGACTTGCCGCTTCCTTATATTCGGTCTTGATGCCATCAAATGAGGGATAGAGCAATAAGGTAGCCAATGGAATCTGGAAGTATATGAAAGTGATAAGGATCCCCGATGTAGTATATAAATCGTAGTTGTTCAAACCAGACAAGTTCCATCTTTCCCCCAATGTTGTCAGAATCCCTGAATTCCCAAGCAAAAGAATGAAGGCAAAAGCCAACACGATTCCTTGGAAGTTTGAGGTCATATTCAATATCGTGATGTAGAATTTTTTCATTCTATCGCCCACAGTATGGATGGCATAGGCGCCCAGGAGCGCAATTGCAATCCCGATAAATGCAGACAGCAAGGCAACGAATACGCTGTTCTGGATGGACATCACGTAATAGTCACTCGTAAAAATGATCATAAAATTACTAAGCGTAATGCCACCTGTTCCGGGTTCCAAGAAACTGTTGATGAAGATGTTGGCTAATGGCATCAATTCAAAGAGGAGGATCAATAGTGCGAATGGCAACAACAATATGAGGTACTTGCGTTTTTCATTTTTTTGCATCGCCTGATCCTCTTTTCATAAGGATTCCCTGAACTGCCTGCATGCGATCTCCAGCCGGAATGCCCAGCAAATTGCATAGGAACGGTGCTATTTCCAACTGAGGCACAATGATGCCTTCTTTGCGGAAGTCCTTGATGATAGCTTTGTCCGAAAATAAATAAAGCGGGACAAGCCGATCTTCATTCGAGATGCCATTATGGGTGTGATAGTCATTCATCCCATGATCGGATGTGACCACAATCTGATGGCCTTCGCTCATCCATCTCCAGATGTACTGGGAGAGTTCAGCATCAACGCGAACGGTCGCTTGTACATACTCTTTGCTGCCGGCACCGAATTTATGTCCTGCATCATCGATGTTCATCGAATGGATCAGCGTATAATCCGTCCCCTTCTTTCTTATCAAGTACTCGCCATCCGCAATCAGATGACTATCCGGGTAATGATCTTCGTGATAAAAAATACCATGCTCTATAAGAGCATTCGTATCCAACTGGATTCTGTCCTCCATCACTTGAAATGGAGAACGATTATACAGCTCGCTCACCCAGTAGTAACTGGCAGCCCCCGTTTTGAGCCCATGTTCCTTTGCAATCTCAAAAATGCTCCGCTCTTTGGAACGACGGACGGTACGATTCGAGGTGATGCCATTTTCGGCAGCTGGCACTCCCGTTTGCAAGACTTCATACAAAGGCCTTGATTGTGCAGGCATCTCCGATTTAACGGTATAAGCAGCCATTATTCCTTTTTCGACCAGATGCTCCAAGAAACCCATATGGTTATGGGCTGTCTTGGCATTCAATCCGTCCAATACTACAAAAATAACTTTATCCACTGTATTCAACCTCAATTATTTCACTTTCGTCAATACTTCTTCTTGCCATCTTTGCCCTAGACTAGCTGCAGCCTCTTCCCATGCATCGTAATCGGAGACCGGTTGCGCCCCAACATATTGCTCTTCCGGAAGCAAGATATCCTGCACTTCTTGCGGCAATTCGACATTATCGCGGATAGGTCGTGCATAGCCTTTTGCCAAATTGATCTGCCCTTCATCAGAAAGGATGTACTCACGGGCTAGTGCTGCCGCATGCGGGTTAGGGGCTGTAGCGTTGATGACTGTGGCGTACCCGCTTTGGATTGTTCCGTCCTGTGGAATGGTCACTTCAAAACTGGCATTTGGATTGGTGGCGGCAACTTGATTCGCATAATTCAGTGCGTTGAAGTCCCAAAACAACCCGACTTCGATTTCGCCTGATTCCAAACGCGCCAATGATGTATCGCCCAAGTCCAATCTGCCTTGTTCAGCCAGTTGTGCAAAGAAAGCAATACCGGGATCCAAATTGGTTTCGTCTCCGCCATGTGCGATGGCTGCAGCCAATACCGCATTTTGTGCTTGGGTAGCGGCATTTACGTCACCAATCGTGACTTTATAATCGCCTGCCAGAATATCGGCAAAACTGGTCGGTGCATCCGTCACTTTTTCGGAATTGGTGATGAACGCCAATGTTCCATAATAACCGACGATCCAATCGCCATCGTCATCCTTGGCCCATTCCGGGATATCATCCCAATACGATGTTTTATAAGCCAACGTCAAACCATCCGCTTCTGCAACAGGCCCGAATGATTGCCCGACATCGCCGATATCCTTCGTTGGGTTGTTCTGTTCTGCTTTGAATAAGGCCAATTCTTCGGCTGAACTCATATCAGTATCTCCGTGTGTAATGCTATATGTCGTTTCGAGTTCTTCCCAGGTCTCTCCCCAGTTCGCCCATGTATCCGGCATCCCTACTGATTCCACATGGCCTTCTTCTTTGGCTTGTGTT
Organism: Trichococcus collinsii; assembly: GCF_900107505.1. GTDB lineage: Bacteria > Bacillota > Bacilli > Lactobacillales > Aerococcaceae > Trichococcus > Trichococcus collinsii. The sequence continues at coordinate 202,837 of NZ_FNQH01000002.1, forward strand.
TCAATTTCACTCAATGTCATTGCGTTCAGATCGACTTCCGCCTCAGCAGTCGTCGCTGCTTCTGTTCCACATGCGCTTAAAATTAGCACACTGCTTAAGGCCAAACTTGCAAACAATCTTTTGTTGGACAATCTCATTTTATTCTCTCCTTTATTTGTGAACAATGGTTTCATTGTTTTTCATTACGTATTTGACTACAAATAAATACTAACAAATGGTTGTAAAGAACAGTTGGATTCGTTGTTAACCTTTTGTAAATGGCAATGAAACCATACGGCTACCGCCTTTTTGAAGAAAAATTTCGTGAAAGCAAAGAGGCTGCCTCAAAAGAGACAGCCCCGTGTTTCTATATGTCAGTCAATCCATTTAACGTAATCTTCGTCTTCCATCGCTTCGACGGCACCCAACAGGTAGCCGTTCCCGACTTGCGAGAAGAAATCATGGTTGCTGGTTCCGGTCGAAATACCGTTCATGACGATTGGATTCACATCGTCAGCCGTGTCCGGGAACAACGGATCGAAGCCCAGATTCTGTAGCGCTTTGTTCGCGTTGTAGCGGATGAACACTTTGACGCGCTCCGTCCAGCCCAGCTCGTCATAGATGTATTGCGTATATTTCACTTCGTTGTTGTACAGTTCGTACGTCAGCATATAGACCCAATTCTTCATTTCTTCCTGTTCCGTTTCGGACATTTGGTTGTATGCGATCTGGAATTTGTAGCCGATATACGTGCCGTGGACCGATTCATCGCGCAGAATCAGTTTGATGATTTCCGCCACGTTTGGCAATTTATTGTTGCCGAGATACCAAAGTGGTGCGTAGAATCCCGAATAGAACAAGAAAGACTCCAGCAGCACGCTGGCCGCTTTCTTTTCCAGCTGATTCCCGGTCTTGTAGATATCGTTGATCAAACTGGCTTTGCGTTGGATGAATTCATTGCTGTTGGTCCAGTTGAAGATATCATCGATTTCAGTCTTTGTGTTCAGCGTGCTGAAGATCGATGAGTAACTTTTCGCGTGGACCGATTCCATGAACTGGATATTGTTCAATACCGCTTCCTCGTGTTGCGTCCTCATATCTTCCTTCATTGCGGCGATGCCATCCTGCGATTGCAGCGTGTCCAGTAGCGTCAATCCGCCGAACACTTTTCCCAACATATCCTGCTCGGGTTTGCTGAGGGTGCGCCAGTCGTCCAAATCATTGGACAACGGGATCCGCGTATCCAGCCAAAATTGTTCCGTCAATTTTTCCCATGTCAACTTGTCCAGCATGTCTTCGATGCTATTCCAGTTGATTGCTATATAAGGCTTGTTTGCCATCCTTCATTCCTCCGTTAGACTTTCCGATTATTGCATGACGGGTAATCAAATACAATTGCGCTGCATCATCAGATGGTGCATGATTCGCAAGCGTTCGCTCCGATTTCGTCGTTGTTTTCCGTAAAAGTACGCACATAATAAATCGATTTTGCGCCTTTTCTCCATGCGTAATTGCGCAGGATATTCAGATCGCGTGTCGTCATTTTATTTGTGCGCCCTTCTTTCCATTCGTACATACCTTCCGGCAATTCGGAGCGCATGAACAACGTCAGACTCATGCCTTGGTCGATATGCTTTTGGGCAGCGACATAAATATCAATGACACGACGCATATCGATGTCATAGGCTGAGCGATAATAAGGCATCGTTTCGTTGGAAAGCTGCGGAGCCGGATAATAAGTCTTCCCGGTTTTCTTCTCTTGACGTTCTTCGATCAGACGCGTGATCGGGTGCAGGCTCGCGCTCGTCTCATTTACGTAACTGATCGAACCTGTAGGCGCAATCGCCAAACGGTTTTGGTGATACAAGCCAAATTCATGGACGGCTTTCTTCAGATCAGACCAATTTTCCTTAGTAGGCACTTTGATTCCTTCAAATATTTGTTTCACTTTTTCAGATTGGAAAACGACATCGGAATCGGTGTACGCATCAAAATATTCTCCGGTATAGTATGTGGATTTATCGAAATTAACGAATGCTTCTCCGCGTTCCTTAGCGATTTTATTGCTGGCTGCCAACGTATAATAATTCAAAAGCATAAAGTAGATGTCCGTGAATTCGATGGATTCCGGCGACCCGTAGTGCATCTGATTGGTTGCGAACATCGTGTGCAAGCCCATGCCGCCCAAACCGATTGTGTGCGCTTGATCGTTCCCGTTTTTGATTGTAGGGACCGCATCGATGCTTGAGTGGTCGGTTACGTAAGTCAAGGCGCGGACCATCGTTTCGACCGATTTCCCAAAATCAGGCGACTTCATCAGATTCGGAATGTTCGTTGAACCCAAGTTGCAGCTGATGTCCGTTCCGAGCACTTCATATTCCTGTTTATCATTTAACAACGAAGGTTGTTGCACTTGCAGGATTTCCGAGCAAAGATTGCTCATGACGATCGTTCCGTCCACTGGATTGGTGCGGTTTGCCGTATCGATGTTGATGATGTACGGATAGCCGGATTCCTGCTGTAGTTTACTGATTTCGTTCTCAAGGTCACGGGCACGGATTTTGGATTTTGAGATTTCCGGATTGTTGACCAGATTTTCGTATTCTGCAGTGATATCGATATAGGAGAACGGTTTACCGTAGATTCGCTCCACATCATAAGGACTGAACAGATACATCTGATCGTCCTTCGCCGCCAACTCGTAAAATTTGTCCGGAATGACCAGCCCCAAAGAAAGTGTCTTCACGCGGATTTTTTCATCGGCATTCTCTTTTTTAGTGGATAGGAAAGCGACGATGTCTGGATGGAATACATTCAGGTACACCGCACCAGCTCCGTTGCGCTGTCCCAATTGGTTGGAATAACTGAAGCTGTCTTCGAGAAGCTTCATGATCGGCACGACGCCGCTCGATGCGTTCTCGATTTTTTTAATTGGATCCCCTGCTGCACGGACGTTCGACAGGTTCACGCCGACGCCTCCGCCAATGCGGGACAACTGCAGAGCACTGTTGATCGCGCGGCCGATGCTGTTCATGTCATCCGTCGTTTGGATCAGGAAGCAAGACACCAATTCCCCGCGGCGTTTTCTGCCTGCATTCAAAAAGGTAGGTGTCGCTGGTTGGTAACGTTGATGGATCATCTCTTCCGCCAGGTCGACAGCCAATTGCTGGTCCCCGTCAGCCAAAAAGAGTGCATTGAAGACGATCCGGTCTTCGTAACGCTCCAAATACCGTTTGCCGTCGTTCGTCTTCAACGCATACTGGGTATAGAACTTGTAGGCTGCCATGAACGATTTGAAACGAAATTTCTTGTTGTACGTATCCTGCATTAACTTTTTGATGAAATCAAGCGGGTATTTTTCCAAAAACTCTTTTTCGATGTAGTCTTGCTCGATCAAATAATTCAATTTTTCATCCAACGTATAGAAGAATACCGTGTTCGGATTCACATGCTCCAGAAAATACGCCCGTACGGCTTCCTTATCCTTATGTAAAGGGATGGCGTTATCAATCGGACGATTGATTTCGTTGTTCAATTTATAATAGGTTACATCATCTGTTTTAGTTACTAATTTTGGACTATCCAAGTTCCGTCACCTTCTCTTTCAAAATCTGAATGTCTTTCTCGTTTCCTTGAAACTCAAACAAGTGCAGCAGCGGGACGCCATAATCGCGTGCCAAGTCTTTTGCGGTAAAACCGAAAAGCTTTCCGAAATTCAGGTTCCCGCCACCTGCCACGCCCTTGAAGTAAGCACGGTTTTGATCCGTCTCAATGAAATCGGCCAAAATATCCGTCACCTCTTTGTCGTAGGTCGGGGCCACGATTATAAAGGGCTCCTCAATCTTCCGGAATGCATTTTCCGCCGTCAATTCGATCGTTTCAAGGTCCAGTTTATTCACGAACTTCCTCGTTTGGCCGGTCAACGACATAAACACTACCTTCATTTTGCATCACCCTTTTCCCAACTGTTATTCATCTATTATACGGTTGCGAGGATAGAATTACAACAAGAAAAGACACAACATATAGTGCGTGATTCTCGGAACCACACAACATATCGTGCCTTTGTTTGTATTTTCACTATAACCGTCCAGAAGCTGCACAGCAACGAATGGTTGCCACCGGCTACATTTCAGAATTTCATTCTAACATAATTTCTCAGAAGCACCTCCTGATACGCTCCGTAAATCACAAGCTTGTATAGAATTTTTTTGCAAGACGTTCCAGCACTTTCGGATTATCCACGAAAAAGCCATGACTTCCCCCGGGCACGATATATTTTTGCGAACCTGAAATCAGGCGGTGCATCGCTTCCGTTTGGTCATCGCGGATCAGATCAAATTCCCCCGCCAGTAGCAACGTTGGTGTTTGGATGCTGCGCAACGCATCAGCCGAAAGGTCCAGTTCCTCCAGCATCAGATTATGAACGCAGAGTCGATGGATTTTATCCGGATCGTTATCCGGCAACGCAAGCAACTCCTCGTAACGTTCAAGCGTTTCGTCATTGCAAGCATCGGTCAGACCGTCCGCTTCGTAATTCGCCCCCATCGCGATCAAAGAAGCACTCCGCTCCGGATGATGGGCCGCGAAATACAGGCCCAGATTGCCTCCATCGCTGAATCCGAGCACGTGGACCCTTTGAATACGCTCTTTTTCGAGCAATTCAAGGACGTCCTCTGCAATCTGCTTGAAGGTCAACCGTTCCACTCCCAGATCCGATTTGCCATGTCCTCGCGTATCAAGCGCATAGACCTTGAAGTGTTTCTTGAAAAAAGGAAACTGCTTCGCGAAAATGTCCGAACTTTCGCCGTTTCCGTGCAACAGAAGCAATGCATCGCCGGTACCGCCTACCTGATAATACAGTTTTCCTTTTCTGGTCTTTAATGACTTCCCTTTCATACGGCAATGCCCCTTCCTTCTATATTATTCTGGCAAACGCCAGTCAATCGGTTCCATACCGAACGATTTGAGCGCTTCATTTGTTTTGGAAAAAGGCTTTGATCCGAAGAAGCCTCGATAGGAAGATAACGGGCTTGGATGCGGCGATGTTATTACGACATGCTTTGTTGTGTCGATGAACACTTTTTTGGCTATCGATGCATTTCCCCACAGGATGAAGACAACCGGTTCTTCCCGATCGTTAAGTGCTCGGATGACGGAATCGGTCAACAACTCCCAACCTTTACCGCGATGTGAATTAGCTTCCCCGCTGCGAACCGTCAGGACTGTATTCAGAAGGAATACACCTTGCTTCGCCCAAGCTGTCAGGTCGCCATGTTTCGCAATCGGAATACCAAGATCATCCTGCAGTTCCTTATAAATGTTGACCAAGGATGGCGGTAGCTTGACTCCTTTCTGCACGGAAAAGCTCAATCCATGCGCCTGGTTGGGACCGTGATAAGGATCCTGCCCCAGTATGACCACTTTCACTTTGTTGTAAGGCGTAAGTTCGAAAGCTTCCCAGATATGATCCATTCCGGGATACACCGTCTGGTTCAGATACTCCTCTTTCAGGAAAGCGCGCAATTGCTGATAATACGGCGCTTCAAATTCCTTTTCCAACTTTTCTTGCCACTCATTATGGATAATTGCTTTCATATAACCACCACTATCTGTCATTTTTTCATTTCCGGATGCGCCTATCTTAACATAATTGGCTGATCTTTTTCAGTCCATCCGCTCCTGAGGCGATTAATTTATCCAGTACTGAACAAATTTCCAGTGAAATTGAAAAATCATGGTAGAATATAAGAGTGAATATACTGCAATTACCGAACAGGAGGATGAATGCATGATTGAACTGATCGTCTCGGATATGGACGGCACATTATTGAACGATAAAATGGAAGTCTCCAAATCAAACGTGAGCGCCATCAATGAAGCAAATAGATTAGGTATCAAATTTATGGTGGCTACCGGTAGAGGATATACCGAAGCTGTGCCAGCATTGCATGAAGCTGGTATCGATTGCCCCATGATCACGCTGAATGGCGGGCAAGTATTTGATGAAGATGGACAACTGGTCGAAAACCTAGGAATTGATAAAACAACCACACGCCATATTTTGGAAGATGTGAGAAAGTATGGTCTTTATTGCGAACTAATGACATCCAAGGGTATATTTTCGGATGACAAAATCCGCCGAATCGAGTCAATGACTTCCTTACTGCATGAGACAAACCCTGACACGACCTTTAAAATGGCCCTTGTTCTGGCAGTTGCTCGCCTGGAACTGATGCACGTAAACTACGTTGAAAATTTCAAAGAAGTTTTGGATGACAAGGCTCAGCAAGTCCTGAAGATTTTGGTATTCAGCGATGTCGGTCAAAGCGAACTGGAACCGATCCGTATCAAACTGGCCGAAGACAGCCGTGTGGTCGTGACCTCATCCTTCAGAAATAACATCGAAATCAATCATGCGGAAGCCCAAAAAGGCATTGCTTTGGAAAAATTCGCCAAAAAAAGAGGCATACCGTTGCAAAATGTCATGGCAATCGGGGATAACTTCAATGATGTCTCCATGCTGAAAGTAGCAGGCGCCAGCTTCGCAGTCGCCAATGCCGAAGATGGGGTCAAAGAATACGCGAAGTACCTCACTTCCACAAACTCAGAAAATGGTGTTGCCGAAGCCATCATGCGTTGCATCAACGAGAATTTATGATTTCGAAACCGAAAGACTGACAGTTACATATCCCTTCCTGCTTACGTCTTTATAGATGTAGGAAAGGTGGTGTAATGAATGGATGCGAACGTGGATGTGCTGGCGTATATGGAATTGATCAGCAATACCGGCTTTCCGATTGTGATCGCGATGTACTTGCTGCACCGGATGGAAAAAAAGCTGGATGCACTGGTCGGCGCGATTGAAGACCTGAGCCGGGCCTTTAAATGATCACTCCCTTACCACACCAGACCTAAAAAAAGCCTTGACATGACAGCTTTTATGCCATCATGCCGGGGCTTTTTGATGCAAATTTCCGAACGTTCCCGAATACTCCAAATTGGTTGACACTCTTTTGTTAGCGTTTTTATAAAAATCGGTTTTCGTGTCAGAATTTCTGACATAACCGTGTCGTTATATAATTGTGGTTTCTGTGAATTTAAAATATAATCTCAATGTGGTATTATATGAATATTCAAGCAGAGGCTTCATCGTAATCTCATGGTTATTCAGAAGGAATGCTGATTATAAGGAGGAAAAAATATGTTAAGCAAGAAACTGCGACTAAAGTTGCCGATGCTCTTCATGGCTTTGGGCTTTTTTATTTTTGGGTCAGCCCAGCACGAAGTAGTTGAGGCAGCAGAAACACAAAAGTTTGTCATCGCGACAGACACCACTTTTGCACCATTTGAATTCCAGGATGCGAACGGCGAATTTGTCGGCATTGATATGGAACTCATCCAGGCAATTGCGGAGGACCAAGGATTTGAAGTGGAGATTCGTCCTTTAGGATTCAATGCCGCGCTACAGGCCTTGGAAGCTAAACAAGTCGACGGCGTCATCGCCGGCATGAGCATCACGGACGAACGGAAACAAACGTTTGACTTTTCGGAACCGTATTTTGAAAGTGGCGTGGTCATGGCAGTTGCCGATGACAGCGACATCTCAAGCTACGAAGATCTTGAAGGCCAAAATGTGGCCGTCAAAACAGGAACAGAAGGCGCAACATTTGCCGAATCCATCAAGGATGAATATGGCTTCACTACAACTGTTTTTGAAGATTCCGCTAATATGTATCAAGATGTCCTGTCCGGCAATTCTGTAGCGGCATTCGAAGACTATCCGGTAATGGCCTACGCCATCGAGGACCAAGGCTTGGCATTGAAACTGGCTACCGACAAAGAAGCCGGCGGTTCATACGGTTTTGCAGTAGCAAAAGATACAAACCCTGAATTGCTGGCAATGTTCAACGCAGGTTTGGCCAATCTGAAAGAGAATGGCACTTACCAAACCATCCAAGAGAAATATCTCGGTGCTTCCGTTGATACGAGTCTGGATGTCCCGGCACAAAACGGAAAAACTTTTATCATCGCAACGGACACAACTTTCGCCCCATTCGAATTCCAGGACGCTAACGGCAACTATGTGGGTATCGACATGGATCTGATCCGTGCAATCGCCAAAGATCAAGGTTTCGGAATCGAAATCCGTCCGCTGGGTTTCAATGCCGCCCTTCAAGCGTTGGAAGCTAAACAAGTGGATGCTGTCATCGCCGGTATGAGCATCACCGACGAGCGTAAACAGACTTTTGATTTTTCTGAACCGTATTTCGAAAGCGGTGTGGTTATGGCTGTTGCTTCCGATAGCGATATTGACAGCTATGAAGACTTGGAAGGCATGACCGTGGCCGTTAAAACCGGAACGGAAGGCGCAACATTTGCCGAGTCCATCAAGGATGAATATGGTTTCACTTTATCGACTTTCGATGATTCAGCCAATATGTATCAAGACGTTATCGCCGGCAATTCCGTTGCGGCATTTGAAGATTACCCGGTTATGGCCTATGCCATCGAAGGTCAAGGCATCGCATTAAAACTGGCTACCGAAAAAGAAGCCGGTGGTTCTTACGGAATCGCAGTCGCAAAAGACACGAACCCGGAACTGTTGAATATGATCAACACAGGATTGGCAAACTTACAGTCCAACGGTACTTATGAAGAAATCGTCAACGATTATCTTGGTTCTGATACCAAGGCAAGCAACACTTCCTTCTTCGGACTGATCCAAGAAAACTGGAAGACTTTATTGCAAGGTTTGGGAAGAACAATCCTGATTACCTTTGCATCCATTATGATTGCATTGGCACTGGGCATCTTCATTGGCTTGTTCAGCGTATCCCCTAACAAAGCATTAAACTGGATCGCAACTATCTATGTTGATATCATGCGCGGTGTGCCATTGATTGTCTTGGCATTCTTCGTATACTTCTCGATTCCGCAATTGATGGGTATCCGGATGAGCTCGACGGTTGCGGGGATCATCACCTTGAGCTTGAATGCGGCAGCCTATCTGGCTGAAATCTTCCGCGGTGGTATCAAAGCGGTTGATGTCGGACAGATGGAAGCAGGACGCAGCTTAGGTCTGACTTATCAAACGACAATGAACAAAATCATTTTGCCGCAAGCAATCCGCATCATGATTCCTTCATTCATCAACCAATTCGTCATTACTTTGAAGGACACATCCATTTTGTCCATCATCGGCCTAGTCGAGTTGACACAGACCGGTAAAATCATCATCGCCAGAACCTATGCTTCCGGTAATATGTGGTTAATCATAGGATTGATGTACATCATCGTCATCACAATCCTTACGAAGATTTCCAAAAAACTTGAAGGGAGATTAAAGAATGGCTAACGCAAAAATAAAAGTCACGAACCTGAAGAAAAGCTTCGGAAGCAACGAGGTTTTGAAAGGAATCGACCTCGAAGTAGCTGAAGGCGAAGTGGTCTGCATCATCGGCCCTTCCGGTTCAGGAAAAAGTACCCTTCTGCGCTGTCTGAACAAGCTGGAAGAAGTCACCGACGGCCACGTACTGATCGACGGAAAAGACATCACCGAAAAAACCACGGACATCAATAAAGTACGCGAAGAAATCGGTATGGTTTTCCAACATTTCAATCTTTTCCCGCACCTTTCGGTAATGGACAATATCACATTGGCTCCGGTTGAACTGAAACGGGAAAATAAGGAAGCCGCAAAAGTAAAAGCAGTTGAATTATTGGAAACAGTCGGCCTGTCCGAAAAAGCTGACGCTTTTCCAAGCTCGCTATCCGGCGGTCAAAAACAACGTGTCGCTATCGCGCGCGCGCTGGCAATGAACCCAGAGATCATGCTTTTCGATGAACCTACATCCGCGCTTGACCCTGAAATGGTCGGTGACGTCCTTGAAGTCATGAAAAAATTGGCAAAACAAGGAATGACCATGGTTGTGGTAACACATGAAATGGGCTTCGCCAGAGAAGTCGGACATCGCGTCATCTTCATGGATGGCGGATACATCGTCGAAGAAGGCACGCCTGCTGAAGTATTCGGCAACCCGCAACACCCGCGTACGCAAGATTTCCTGAACAAAGTTTTATAATAGCATCATGCAACAGAAAAGGCGCCGCAAGCTCTCCAACAAGCTTACGGCGCCTTTTTTGTTTTGAAAAAAAGGTCTGCCTCTTCGCGGAGGCAGACCTTCCTGTAGCTATTTTATTGCAGTATGGTGATCGTCACTGTTTGTCTGCCGAAAGCAAGAGCGGCATTCAGATCTTCCATATGTAAGTCAATTTTGTTTCCTACGATTGCTCCACCAGTATCCCCGGCAATTGCGATGCCATAGCCTGGCACACTGACTAAGCTTCCCAATGGAACCACGGAAGGATCTACCGCAATAACCATCGGATTGACCGACAAGTCGATGCCAGTAGCGGTAAAGTTGGATAGGCCTGCTTCGTGTCGCGAATAGGCTGTTGCCGATACGACTAATGTCTTGCCTTGGGCAGCAGGTGTTTCCGTCACTGTTGGAGTAGTAACTGTCACGACTGGCGCGGTTTCAGCTGCGGCAACGGAACTGTCTGTGATTTGGCTTACTGTTGGTTGCGAGGATGATGCAGATTGGGCAACCGCAGCAGCTCTGCTAGCATCTGCAATTTGCTGCTCTTCCTCCGCTTTTATTGCGGCTGCAACCGCTTCGGCATCAACTTTGGCTTGAGCCTCTTCGGCAGCCAAACGGGTAGCTTCTTCGGCATAATCCGTTTTCACCTGAGACAACACAGTTTGATTTTCAGAAAGGATGCCCTTCAAAGAAGTCAGTTCTTCAGCCAACGCAGTGGATTCTGAATTCAGGCGGCTTTCTGCATCTTTGACTGACTCGATTTCCTCAGCCAACTGCTCTTCCAGTGCCGTTAGTTTCTCCTCTTCCAAAATCGCAGATTCAATCTGTTGATTGTCAGCTGCCTGCAATTGACCGACTAGATAGGCCCTGTTGATGAAATCAGCGAAATTTTCGGAGTCCAGCAACATCAAAACCTGATTCGTCGTTGCATCCGAAATCTGCAAGGCAACTAGCCTCGTTTTCAGCTGGTCTTTACGCGACGCAATCAGTTCTTTTTGCTCTTCGATAGCCGCTTTTGTTTCGATTTGGCTTTTTTCAGTCGCAACAATCTGTGCTTTCAAGTCATCGATCCCCATCTGCTTCAGGTTGATTGATGCCAATGTTTCACCGATTGTCACTTCCACAGAAGCGATTTGAGCTTCCGTCTTTTGTTCTTCTTGGGTTAAAGTATCTAAGGTGGAACCTTGAACTTGTGTAATGGAAAGGGTCAGGCTTGCTGCCAAGCCGGCCAACATCAGTTTCCCTATACGCTTTTTATGATTCAAAATCTCACGCCTCTCTTTTCTCGTTGGAAAATGCTCCTTTATTATATCGAATTTCCCTTGACGAAGGGTTGCATTCCTTTTACTGTTTCATTTCAAATGATTCATTCAACATACATTTCGTCTTATAACGAGCAGCTTCGTAACCTTTCCGTAACATACGATTCCTTTCCGTAACATCATTCTGCCTTTCTTGCCTAAATCAGCAACTGAAAAGATAATTTTATGACAAACTTGCCGAATTCCAGTAAAATGGGAAGTGAGGAATCTTGGAAGACCCGGGATTCAGAAGGAGACGCTCATGTTATTAGAGAGAATAGGTTTAATCGATATCGGATCCAATACCATCCGGTTGGTCATCTTTGAAGTCGATGAACACTTCACGATGTTTCAAGTCCAGAATATCAAGACCCCGGCACGCCTGTTTCAATATTTGGACAAAAAGAAAAAGATGTCCCAAGCAGGGATCGATGTCCTTATCAAAGTCCTGAAAAGTTTCAAATCCGTTGCTGATCAGTACCAAGTCAACACGCTGATGCCCGTTGCGACAGCCGCCATCCGCCAGTCCACCAACCGCGATGACATCATCGCGCAAGTACGCAAGAAGACCGGCATCGAAATGCTGTTGTTGCCGGAAGAAAAAGAAGCCTTTTATGGGAATTATGCCGTTCTGCATACGACCCAATTCCCTAGCGGCATCACAATCGACATCGGTGGTGGCAGCACGGAAATCACCTACTATGAAAATAAAGAGCTCCTGCAATACCACAGCTTCCCTTTCGGGGTCGTGACCTTGAAACAGATGTTCTTCGAAGGCAAAAATCACAATGACCCGAAAGCGATAAAGAAGATGCAGGAATTTGTGAAGGAACAGTTCAAATCGATTAAATGGCTCAGCAAAAAACAAGTGCCGATCGTAGCTATGGGCGGCTCTGCCCGAAGCATCGCGAATGTCCACCAACGCCAAGTCAATTATCGCTTAGCGGGCGTACACGGATACCGTATGTACCGGAATGATCTCCAACAGACAGTGGATTTATTCCAGTCATTGAGTATTCCGCAGCTGCAGAATCTGGATGGGCTAAGCCGAGACCGTACCGATCTGATCATTCCCGCGAACGTGGTATTCAATACCCTCTTCGATGAAGTGAAGGCCCCAGTGTTCCTGTTCAGTAATAAAGGTTTGCGTGAAGGCATCGTGATGGAATTTCTCAATAACAAGTACGAAAACAAAGCCTTCAGCGTTTTCAATATTGCGGCTCAAACAGTCAGCAGACTGGCCGCTAGCTACCACACCTTAGCGCATGTCGCGCAACAACGGGTTAAATTGGTCGATATGCTGTACGATGAATTGTGCCGACTGGGTATTTTTGACAAGAATCCTGACATGGAAAAACTATTACATTTCGGAAGCTACCTTTATTATCTTGGGCAATTCGTCGAGACCGGCGCCAGTTCGCAGCATACTTTCTACATCATCTCCAACAGCGACTTGGATGGCATCAGCCACAAGGAACGAGTAAGCATCGCTTTATTGGCCAGTTTCAAAAACCGGTCACTTGTCAACCAGTACCTGCTGGGCTTTACGGATTGGTACACCGTGACCCAGATTGATCAGCTGCAATCATTCGGCGGTATCATCAAATTTGCTGACGCCATTAATGACTCCCATATGGAAGTCATTAAGGACATAAAAATCAATAAGACAAAGAACGGGCACGATCTGGTGCTTTATTATAAAGGTGATATCCTTGCCGAAGAGTATCGCGCCGAGCGTCAACGCAAACATATCGAGCGTCTGCTCAGCGGTAAACTTAACATTGTATTTACAAAAATTTAACAAAATTATGTTATAAATAAAGCTCACAAATCGAACGAACGGATGTGTAATATAATGGAATCAGATAGTAAACCCAATCTCGCTAATGCAGATTATTATTTCAATCGAGAGTTGAGTTGGCTGGACTTCAACAAACGTGTCATTGAGGAAGCGAAAGATCCTCAGAACCCTTTGCTTGAACAGCTGAACTTTTTATCCATAGCAAGTTCCAATCTTGATGAATTCTACATGGTTCGGGTTGCCGGATTACAGGATCAGTTCAAACTTGGCTATCATATGACAGACCGCAAAACCGATATGAGCCCCCTTGAACAGTTGTCTGCCATCTCTGATAAAAACAATGGAAATATTTCCTTACAATATGAGTACTATTATGAACTTTTGAATAAATTGGCTGAAAAGCATTTCCGCATCAAAAAAATCAGCGATCTTTCCGAAAGTGAATTCGCGGTCATAGAAGAAACCTTCCATGAGCAAATTTTCCCTGCTTTGACACCACTTGGGATCGATGCATACCGCCCCTTCCCTAACTTGAACAACAAATTGGTCCACATTTTCGTCAATTTGGAAAAGGAGGATACGACCCGGGTCGCAATCGTTCCTATTCCCGCTCCGCTGCAACGATTCATCTTGTTGGATGAAAACAAAAACGACATCGGCATCGTACTTTTGGAAGACGTCGTGCGCCACTTCATTCATACCTTATTCAAAGGCTTCACTGTCACAAACAGTTTCAGCTGCCGAATCACCCGCAATGCGGATTTGGAATTGCATGAAGATGGTGCGGATGATTTGCTTTTGGTCATCCAGGATTACCTGAAGAAGCGCAAAAATGGAATGGCCGTCCGGCTTGAAATCGACACCCGCGATACAATCGACTCGCTTCAAGCTGATGTGCGTTTTCTGCAGACGGAACTGGATCTTGAGGACCGCGATGTATATATGATCGAAGGGCCGCTGGATCTTACTTTCCTCAGTAAATTGACCCGTCATCTTGCGATTGCTTCGCCAGATGATGTTTATCCTAGCTTCTCACCGGTCACACCAAGTGATCTGTCCGGAAAAGACATCTTTGATGTGGTCGAAAAACAGGACGTCTTCCTGCACCACCCTTATGATTCATTCGATCCGGTCGTAGATTTCATAAAGAGTGCCGCTGAAGATGAAGATACGATTGCCATCAAGCAGACCCTTTACCGCGTCAGCAAAGATTCACCGATCATTGAAGGCCTCAAGACTGCAGCTGAATCCGGCAAACAAGTCACCGTGCTTGTCGAGCTGAAAGCCCGTTTCGATGAAGAAAACAACGTGCAATGGGCCAAAGAATTGGAAGAAGCCGGGGCTCATGTCCTTTACGGGATGACCCATTTGAAGACCCATAGCAAGATCACGATGGTCGTAAAGAAACATCATGAGCGGATCGTCCGCTATGTCCATCTGGCAACCGGAAATTATAATGATAAAACCGCCAGACTTTATACTGATATGGCCATCTTCACCGCAAATAAGGAAATCGGCGAGGATGCCACAAACTTCTTCAATTACTTGAGTGGCTATTCAGATCAACCGGAGTACAATCACCTGCACGTGTCGCCTTTCGAAATCCGTGATTCCTTCATTGAATACATCGACGACGAAATCGCCTCCCATGAACAATTTGGAAATGGGCATATCATCGCGAAAATGAATTCCTTGACTGACAAACGCGTCATCATGAAACTGTACGAAGCCAGCCAAGCAGGCATCAGGGTGGATCTGATTATCCGCGGCATCTGCTGCCTGAAGCCCCAAGTTCCCGGCGTCAGTGAGAACATCCATGTCCGCAGTATTGTTGGCCGCTTCTTGGAACATAGCCGAATCTACTATTTCCATCATAATGGGGATGAAAATCTTTTCCTTTCTTCCGCTGACATGATGACCCGTAATATGATCAAACGCGTCGAAATAGAGTTTCCGATCCTGGACAAAGCCATCAAGAAGGAGATCCTGTCTTTGATGGATGTCTACCTTGCAGACAACACGAAAGCTCGCGAACTGCACCCTGACGGGACCTACCGACATGTCCGTAATGATAAACCAGCCGTGGATGCGCAAAAGTATTTCATGGAACTGGCGAATAAGGAAAAAGAAATACCAACGCTTTCCGAAAAAGATTCCTGGTTAAAAAAATCCAACGAAGATTCAAGAAATGACGGCAAAAAAAGAAGGTCCAGAGCTACGCGCTCCTGACCTTCTTTTTCTGCCGTCATTAGGCTAATTTATTGTTTTTCGAAATTGCCAATCCAATCGCAAAACCGATTACGGATGGGATCAGCCACCCCATTCCGATATCGGATAAAGGGATAGCTGAATCGGTCCAAGCGATGACACCGTTCATGCCGACTGCGTCCTTGATTCCTTGCGGCAAAGCTTTCAGGAAATCAATGATCGCAAACGGCAAGGTGAACAGGGTCGTCATCTGGTAGACAATCGTCCGGTCGTTGAACAAGCTGCTCATGATCGACAGCAAAATCAAAGTGATTGCGAGTGGATAAAGGAACATCAACACCGGAATCGAGAACGCGATGATCTGACTTAAGCCCAGATTTGCCAACCCAAAGGAAATAGCGGTGAAAAGATATACGTATTTTTTATAGTTCAGTGAGTTGGGAAACATAAGCACAAACGTTTCGCTGATGGCCGTGATCAACCCGATTGCTGTTTTTAGGCAGGCAACAGTGATGATGACCGCAAACAGAACAGCGCCGAAGATGCCGAAGTACTCGTTTGAGATTTGCGCCAAGGCAATACCGCCGTTGTCGCTTATTTCAAAAACACCACGGCTTGTTGCACCCAAGTAAACCAGCGAGCCGTAAATGACAGCCATCAACAACATGCTGATCGTTCCGGCTTTTATCGTATCTCTTGCGATGGTAGTCGTTTTTGTGACGCCCAGGCCTTGGATCGTCGTTACCACGATGATGCCGAAAGCCAAGGAAGCCAGAGCATCCATCGTGTTGTACCCTTCCAAAAAGCCTTTGAAGAATGCGCCTGTCTGATAGCTCGCATCCACGGATATTTCACTCGCTATACCCATCGGCGCGAAAAAGCCGAAGAAGATCAAAATCGAAAGAAAAACCAAGAAGATCGGGTTCAGAACCTTACCTACCCATTTTAAAATTTCTGATGGCTTCAGTGAGAACCACAGCACAGCCGCGAAGAAAAGCAACGAGAACAGGAACAGCGCCATTTTTGTCATCGAAGGATCCAGATAAGGCGCAAAGGCTGCCTCGAACGAGACGGTCGCTGTACGCGGCGTCGCAAAAAATGGACCGATCGTCAAATAGAGTGCGGCGGTGAAGAACACGCCGTATTTCGGATGGATTTTACTCGCCATTTCCAGCAGGCTTTCTTTACCTGACAGCCCCATCGCCACGATACCCAGAAACGGTAGCCCGACTGCCGTCACGATAAACCCCAATATCGCCGGAATCAAGTTTTGGCCAGCCAATTGCCCCATATGGACCGGGAAAATCAGGTTGCCGGCACCGAAAAATAAGCCGAAGAGCATGGAGCCTATATATATGTATTCTTTATTCGATAATTTCTTATCCATTAAGTCTCAGCCAACTTTCTGTTTCAATTTTTTTCATTCTATCACGGCATTTCCCCTGTTACTAGAATTGATAGCGCTAACCAAAAAAACTTACCAATTTCTCATTTTACCATATATCCCCCAAGCATTGGTTGTCATCCGCAAAATAACGGCAATATTGCAACAAACGAGCACAAACGATTGCCACAAAAGAAACAATCTTACTCGTTTTTTGTAAACAGTATGTAAAATCCTTTTATTTTTTCAGGAATATGCTAGAATTAATTGACTATAAACAAGAATTGAGGAATGTAAAAAAATGATTACCGTATCAAATGTCAGCCTACAATTTTCCGATCGCAAACTGTTTGACAATGTCAATCTAAAGTTCACCCCTGGTAACTGCTATGGCGTCATCGGTGCCAATGGAGCTGGAAAATCTACTTTTTTGAAGATTTTATCAGGCGTCATCCAGCCCACAACCGGCGATATCATTATGGATCCAAATGAACGTTTAGCTGTACTGAACCAAAATCACTATGGTTTCGAAGACCATCAAGTACTGGACACTGTGATCATGGGGCACAAACGTCTTTATGCCATCATGGATGAAAAAAATGCCATCTACGCAAAAACCGATTTCACTGAGGAAGACGGCATCAGAGCCGGCGAACTTGAAGGCGAATTTGCTGAATTGGATGGATGGGAAGCCGAATCCGATGCTGCAAGTCTCTTGCAAGGTTTAGGAATTGGTGAAGAATTGCACTTCAAGCAGATGAGCGACCTATTGGAGCCGCAAAAAGTAAAAGTTTTGCTGGCGCAAGCATTATTCGGCAAACCTGACGTACTACTATTGGACGAGCCGACAAACGGTTTGGACAAAGAATCAATCGAGTGGTTATCCGAATTCCTTATCAACTTCCCTAACACCGTCATCGTTGTTTCCCATGACCGTCACTTCCTGAACACAGTATGTACGCACATGTGTGACGTTGACTTCGGAAAGATCAAACTTTATGTCGGTAACTATGACTTCTGGATGCAATCCAGTCAATTGGCTTCTAAACTGGCAGCCGATTCCAATTCGAAAAAAGAAGAGCAGATCAAGGAGTTGCAGGACTTCATTGCGCGATTCAGTGCAAATGCATCGAAATCCAAACAAGCGACTTCACGTAAAAAGACGTTGGATAAAATCACCTTGGATGATATTCAACCATCATCCCGTAAATATCCTTTTGTCGGCTTCACCCCAGAACGCGAAATCGGCAATGACTTACTGATCGTTTCGAACCTTTCCAAGACAATCGACGGCGTCAAAATCTTGGACAAAATCAGCTTTGCTTTAAACAAAAACGATAAAGTCGCTTTTGCAAGCCGCAAAGACATCGCTACTACCACCCTCTTCAAAATTTTGATGGGTGAAATGGAAGCTGACGGCGGTACTTTCAAATGGGGCGTCACAACGTCACAAAGCTACTTGCCGAAGGACCACACGAACGAATTCCCGGTTGCCGACATCACTATTTTGGAATGGTTGCGCCAATTCGCAGGCAAAGAAGAGGACGACAATACCTTCTTGCGCAGCTTCTTGGGCCGCATGTTGTTCTCAGGTGAAGACGTCATGAAGAAAGTTTCTGTCCTATCCGGGGGAGAAAAAGTCCGTATCATCCTATCGAAAATGATGCTTACAAAAGCAAACGTCTTGGTATTGGATGACCCGACGAATCACTTGGATCTTGAATCCATCACTGCCCTGAATGACGGCATGATTGCCTTCAAAGGTGCATTGTTGTTCACTTCACACGATTACGAGTTCATCAACACTACTGCGAACCGTATCATCGAAGTAACTCCAAATGGTGTTGTCGACAGAATGGAAACAACCTATGAAGACTTCTTGGCTGATAAGGATGTCCAAGCAAGAATCAACGCACTTTATAATGAACAAGCATAAAATCAGCACGAAGAAAAGAGGAACAAACCGAACATTCGGGTTGTTCCTCTTTTTGTTTAATAGAATATTTCAATTCCAAAAGTGCCTCACCTCTGATGTTTTACAGAGGTGCAAAATATTCCATGCATCCCAAAACGTTGGCTAGCCTCACGGGTTAGCCCTTCGGAAATTAGACAAATCTGACTCATTGCGCTCTGCCATGCTCATTCAGGGCCAGATTTCCTAAATTTCTTTCAGCGCGGAACGAACCCGTTCCGCTTTTCTATACTTTTTTCCAGATCATATGGGCTTCACAGGCCAGGTCTTCGCCGTTCATGATGCGATGCGCGGTGATGATTTCACCGTTCCCCGCTTCTTTCGTCGACATGACGCTAGTGATACTGTTGCCGTATTCTACCTCTTTTTCATACTTGATCGTAACGGCAGCCATCTGGTGATCCATGATGAATTTCGGATCGATCGTGTTGATGATCCAATCGAAATATTTTGCGTTGTTGACATGACGATTGTAGTCGATATCCAGGTATCTGACGCGGAAATCCTGTTCCTTGCGGTTTTCCGGCTCCAGTTGGATCGGCTTCTGCATGCGCACCATCGTCCGGATTTCATCGGCTTGATAGACGGTCAGCAGGTCTTTTTGGATCTGGACCATTTTGCGGGTCTCGATGTCCATCATGACAAAGTTCGTCATCACTTCCACACAAAGTTGTTCGCTTTCATCATAAGCTCGAAAGCGGCGATAGGTGAAGTAACGATTATAGCTCATCGCTTCCGTTTCCAGGATGATTTCTTCACCTCGGTGCGGCATGCGTTCGATCTGCATGTCGTACTGCACGATGATCCAACTGAGACCTCTTTCGGACATCTGATCATTCGTGTTCCCGAGTGAATCGCTTTGTTGGCCCGACAAGTCCATCATCAGGTTGACGAGCGATGGCAAAGTGATTTCACCGGTGATGTCACATTCATAGCCTTTGATGCGATGGGTGCTGCGATAGATTAATCCGCTCAACGTTTTCCCTCCAAAATCAATTTTATAATAGAAAGGATACCATACTTTTCAGAACGGACCAACCGAAAAACTGAGCAGCGTCAGACGCGCAGTTGCTGTCTGTCATTGTAGAATTCGCGGTATGCCAGGAAAGAGGCGATGTAGGAGGAGATGCTTGTCGCCGCAACCAGCATGAAAGTCACCATGATCTGATACATGATGGCCGTCATCGGTACGGTACCGGCAAACATCAGACCCGACATCATACCTGGCAAGGAGACGATGCCCACCGTTTTGGCGGAATCCAATGATGGCTGCATGCCCGACCTGATCGTTTCCCTCAAGATGGTGCGCGAAGCTTGATTCGGAGTCGCACCGAGAGACAGTTTTTCCAGAATCTGCTGGCGCTGATCACGGAACAAGGAATTCAGGTTGCGGTAGCACAATCCGATGGTCGTCATCGCATTCCCAGCTATCATGCCGGTGATCGGCACAATCTGTGAAGGGATAAATTTGACGGACCCTGACAGGACCAGAACGGATAACGTCAAGATTGCTGAAGCAGAGATTGCGATCAATGAAATCTTCAAGGAATTCGGGATACTGCTGCTGCGTTTGTGGGCATTCCATGACGCATTGAAGACGATGACGGCAACCATAACCAAGGTGACAATCGTATTGTTCACATTGAACAAGTACGTCAAAACGTACCCTACCGCAATCAGCTGTACAACGGCTCTGGCGATGCTGTACAAAATGTCTTTGGCCGTGCCTAATTTTTCTTTGTAAGAGATGTAAACTCCCACCATTACCAATGAAAAGCTCAACATGAGCGTGATTGGACTGACTTGTAGATCCATCTTAGTTCCCCTCCCCTTTTACGATTTTCCCAGCAACGATATGGATGTTCTTATCCGCCAAGCTTGATTCTTCCTCATTATGGCTGACCATGATGATCGTCATATCGGCATGCTCCCGCATTTCCTGGAGCCATTTCCAGATGATTTGGCGATTCGCTTCATCCAAGGCGCTCGTCACTTCATCGAGCAAGAGAATTTTCGGTTGAAACAGGACGTTGCGGATCAAAGCGACACGCTGTTTTTCCCCGCCTGACAAGGTATTTATTTCTTTATCCAAATATTCCTTCGGCAGCCCTAGCGACTCCAGATATGCGACTGCTTTCTTTTCATCGAATTCTTTTTTGCGGATTTCGTAAGGAAAAGCCAAATTGTCGCGGACAGTTTTTCCGAACAAAACAGGTGTCTGGAACGTATAGGAAACCTCCTTGCGATATTCGGTGGGCTCGTATGCATCCAGCGATTTGCCTTGGTAGCGTATTTCCCCTTCGGTACGCGACAGGATGGTCGCCATAATCTTCAATAATGTGCTTTTGCCGCTTCCGGACGGGCCAGTTATCGAAAGAAACTCGCCCTCCTCCAGCGAATAGCTGATGTCGTCCAGAATGACTTTGCCGTCCGACACAAAACTCAGATGTTCCATTTCCAATAATGCCATTTTTTAAATTACTCCTTTATTATTCAAATTGCAGCTGAATCCGTTGCGAACATCAAAAAATCGCCGTACAGGTCAGCTATGCTTCATTTCTCTATTCTATCACTACTTCCCGCATTTCAGTTAATGATATTAATTATAATTTAATAATAAATGTAAAAAGGCAGCCCCTTAACGGGACTGCCTTACCTTACAAGTCTCTTTATTCTTTCAATTCAGCATACGAAATCAACTGGATTGCCTCATCTTCTCGGATCCGATCTGCAAAGTCAGAATGCATCAAGAATTCAGCCATGTAGGCCCGTTCTTTCTGAAGACTGCTCACACGTTCCAGACTTGCGTCGACATAGCCCGGATGGACGATCAATTCAATCGAGGTGTCTTCTTTTTCCAAGACGGCCATGATGTCATCCAATTTTTCCATCACGCTCATCCCTAATTCAGCCTGCGGTTTTTCAGCTGCAAACCCGAGATCGAATTGACGGTCTGTGTGCAATACCCCATGGCTGCCTTCAAAGTGATCCCGGATTGGCAGTTCGTACTGGATTGCCAACGACAGAATGACTTTGTTCAGTGGCTCCAACATATGTACATGGTGATGCGAATCCAAATGCGTTGGTTTGATGCCCGCCTTGCGCACCTTTTCGATCTGAGCATGCCACTCCGCATAGACTTCATCCAAATCCAGCGAAGCCGAATTTTGCTGCACATATTCCCTTGTTCGAAAACGCCCATTGGCACTGATACTGTCTGCATTAGGCAATAGAGGCTTCCCGAGCGTCAAATTCAGATGGACCCCGATTTCCAGTTCCGGATGATCGGATGCCAATTCAACTGCATGATCGAATGCCACTCCGTTCGCCAACAGGGTCGTTGAGGTGGTGATACCGTACAAAAAACTGTCGACGATGCCATAATTCACACCATTTGTGAGACCAAAATCGTCTGCGTTGATGATTACTTGTCCCATATTTCATTCTCCTGTCTGTTTCGGATGGCGGTTCGGCTTCAAATCGCTTTGACTGCCCCACCATCCACATATAGTGTGCTCCCGGTGATGTAGGTATTTGCTTCGGAAAGAAGGAAAACGACGGCTTTCGCGAATTCTTCCGGTGTACCGTAACGACCCAAAGGAATACCTGCGATTGCGTTCTTGTCGACTTCCGCCAATGGCAGCTCTTTCGCTTTGGCGTTCGCTTCATTCAGATATTTCAGGCGATCGGTTGCGATTTTTCCCGGAGCAACGACATTCACGAGGATGTTGTCGGGCGCCAATTCATCAGCAAGCGTCTTGCTTAGACCAACGATGCCGTTCCGGAACGTGTTTGAAAGGACCAGATTCGGCAACGGCGTCTTCACCGAAATCGAGGCGATATTGACGATGCGCCCGCCCTCTTTGCGCAGATCGGGTAACACTTCACGGATGATCCGAATGTAGCTCAACAAGTTTAATTCGAAAGCCTGTTGCCACGCCTCATCGGAAAAGGAATCGAATTTTCCACTTGGCGGACCGCCTGCATTGTTCAACAAAATATCGATTTTCCCGAACACTTCATGCGTCCTTGCCACCAGCTTCTGGATATCCTCATTTTTGGTGATGTCGCAAGGGAAATACGCAACCTTTCCGCCATGCAAGGCTTCCAGCTCTTCCTTCACTTCAGCCAATTTGTCTTCGCTTCTGCTCGTGAGCATGACATATGCGCCTTCTTTGACGAGCTCCTTCGCTACCGCCTTACCCAACCCTTGGCTCGAAGCAATGACCAATGCCACTTTGTTTGTTAACCCCAGATCCATTTCGGCTCCTCCTTCAACTGCTTTATTATCCTAACCTCATACCCATACTATAGACCAAAAGCGTCCACATCACTAGCATTTCACTCACCTCACTGCATTTGTCCCTGCTCGCCCCCCGGATAGTCTGTTATAATGGAACATGAACTTATTTGGCTTACTTATAAGATACGCGCAACTTTTTAATTACAAGACACTAACCGATGGACAGGAGACTTTTCCATGCGAATACTGCATACAGCTGATTGGCATCTTGGCAAAATCGTCAACGATTTTTCCATGCTGGATGATCAGACCTATTACTTGATGAAGCTGATAGAAACACTGAAAGAAAAAGAAATCGACGCGATTATCATGGCGGGCGACCTATACGACCGCGCCTTGCCGCCGAAAGAAGCGGTGGTGCTGGCCAACCGGACACTGACCCGGATGGTGAAGGAATTGGGCGTGCCTGTGTTCGTCATCGCCGGTAACCACGACAGCAACGAACGCATCGAATATGCCGCCGATCTGCTGGCCGACAGCCACCTCTACATAGAAGGAACCATGAAAGAGGCTATCCGAATAGTTCCCTTCCAAGGAACCAATTTTTATCTGTTGCCCTTTGCGGATCATGTCTATGTGCGGGAAAAGCTTAAGGATGACAGCATTAAAAATATGGAAGACGCTGTGCGTGCGCAACTAGCGACCATCAAAGCAACAATGAACCCGGATGAAGTGAACATACTGATTGCGCATGGCTATGTGATCCAGGCCGGAAACGACACAAGCGAGCCATCCGATTCCGAACGTCCGCTCAGCATCGGCACTTCCGAATACGTGGATGTGTCGCTGTTCGAGGACTTTGATTACGTTGCTCTAGGGCATCTGCACAAAGCCCAGAAAGTCAAAAACGACAAAGTCCGCTACAGCGGCTCGATCCTGAAGTATTCAAAATCGGAAACCCCTCATCAAAAACAGACGAGTATCGTAACGATTGAAAAAGACAAACTGGAGATCGAACCGCTCCGCATCAAGCCTTTGCGCGATATGCGCACGATCCGGAGCACGTTTTCCGAGTTGATGAAAGGCCAATCCGACGATTATCTGTTCTTTGAACTGGAGGATTCGGAATACGTGCTGGATGCTATGAACCAATTGCGCCGCCGCTATCCACACGCGATGGGCCTCGAGTACGTCAGCCGGAGAGATACTGAATCGGTGGCCCTGCAGCACAACCGCGAGGATCTCCAACAGCTGTCCTACCCTGACCTCTTCAAGGACTTTTATGAGCAATACCGCGCCATCGAATTAGATGATGCCGGTCAAAAAATCGTTGCGGATGTCTTTTCCGCTTTGGGAAGGAAAGACTAGATGAGACCCTTAAGATTAGAAGTGAGTGCCTTCGGGCCATATAAAGAAAAGATCGTATTGGACTTCACGCAATTCCAAAACCAAACGTTGTTCCTGGTGAGCGGGCCCACGGGTGCCGGCAAGACCACGATTTTCGATGCCATTGCCTACGCACTTTACGACGTCGCCAGCGGCAGCAGCCGGGAAAAGGACACGTTCAAATCTCAGTTTGCAACGGAAGAGTCGGTCTGTTACGTCGATCTGACGTTCGAATACAACGGGAAGACTTACCGCGTCCGACGTTCTCCTGCCCAGATGGGTCCCGGGAAGAGTGGGAAAATCATCAATCTTTTGGCTGATGTGGCCTTCTATCACGATGACACTGTAACGACAAAAGCGCGCGATGCCAATGCGGAAATAGAACAGCTGCTTTCCTTGAACTATGAGCAGTTCAAACAGATCGTCATGCTGCCGCAAGGGGAATTCAAAAAACTGCTGGAATCGAACAGCAACGAAAAAGAGACGATCTTCCGGAATATCTTCGGAACCGAAATACTGAAAAGCTTCCAGGAGGAGCTGAAGGAAAAAGCCAAATTGCTCCAGAGCCAAGCGACTTCCGCCCAGGATTCCCTGCAGACCGCCTACTCGTTTGCCTCCGGAATCAGCGATGACGCCCTGCAGGAAGTACTCATCTTGCAGGACACCGAGCGCATCCTCGTTCGGATCGCAGAACTGCTGGCTGCGCTCGAAGAAGAACGCAACGCCAAAGAACTGCAACTCACGTATTTGCGTTCACAAAGCCAAGCCGCTTCCGATACCATCAAATTGCTCGAAGATATCGCACAACTGGAGGCACGGCTCAAAGTTCTTGAGGAAGAAGAATCGTCTGTCCTCGAATGGAAACGACAATTGAAACGCCATGAACAAGCCGTCAAAGCTGAGGAAAAAAGACTGCTGTGCATTGCAGCATCGACAAATCAGGCTGTAAAGCAGGAACAAGCCAAACTAAATGACGGTCTCTTGGACCAACTGAATCAGGCTACACACGATAAAAAATCAGCGTTCGAAGCATCGGAACGTGCCCTTTCCCTGATCCCAGGCTTGCGTGCGCAGGTCGACGCCGTGAAGGAACAGGAAAAACAGCTTGTCGCATTGGCTAACAAAGAAAAAGAACTGACCGGTTGCCAGAAAGCGTGCGAAGATGCCACGAAAGAACTGCAAAAACATGCGGAACTCAAGAATGTACAAAAAGGAAAACAGGAGCAGTGCCAGCAGAAGCTTGCGGAAGTGAAACAAGCCCAAAAGGATGCTTCAATCATTCAAGAGCAATTGAACGCGTGCAGAATGAACGTGCAACAATCCGATCAGCTCCACAAAAGGATCGTCCAAACCGAAAAATTATTGGCTGAACAACTTGAAAAAGGCGAGCGATTCCTGATTCTGGAAAAGGCATACGTGACGGTCGATCAACAGTTAAAGGATGAAACCCTCCTCTACAACCGCAACATCGCCGGCATCTTAGCCGAGCAGTTGGTTGGCGGAGAGGCTTGCCTTGTCTGCGGTTCAACACACCATCCCGCACCCGCGCAAAAAACGGCAGATACCCTTTCGGATCAGGACCGGGAGTTGCTGGAGAAAAAACGGAATCAGGCTTATGTAGATTACCAGCAAGCAACTGCCGAACTTTCCGGCATCCGAAAACAACTGGCCGACCTCTTCGATGAATTCGCAGTCCCGGCTGAAACTTTCGAAAACTTTAAGCACAAACAGAAAGAAAAACACGATACAGATATCGCGTCAGAAAAAACATTACTTATGGAAATGAATAATCTGCAGAAAGTACTTGATGAAGAAGAGTCCCTCGTCAAGGAGCAAAGCGAAATCGAAGCGAAACTACAGGCGATCGACAAGAACAGCTTTTCCCTCCAGCAAACACTGTTCTTGAACGAAACCCTTTCCCGGGACCTGTTGGCCGAAATCGACCAGGATAAACAAGTTTTGGGCGACAAGGACCTCGCAACCGTCCAAAAAGAGATCATGCAACTCAACGAAAAGATTGAGACCTACACAAGCGACTACAACAAGCTGAACAGAGAGCTGACGGAACTCGAGAAACAGCTTGCTGTCTGTATTGCCAACAGGACCACCTACTCAGCTCAGGTAGAGGAAGCAACAACTGCTTTGCTGGATGCTGAAGCGTTATACGCAACGGTGCTGGCTGCTGCCGATCTGGAAGAACCTTTCAACCAACTGATATTGGATAAGTCACTTTGTCTGGACATCCAGAAACGGATCCGCAGTCATGAAGATGACCTGAATGTCACTGTGACCCGTTTGAGCGATCAAAGGAAAGCCGCAGCAGCACTGGATCCAGATCAAACCATCGCTGCCTGCGCCGATCAAAAAGTGCTTCTCGACAATGCCATCCGCGAGTCGGAAGAGCAAAAAGATCAGCTCGCAGGCGACATCCAAATGCTCAGAAAAGCAGCCCAAGAAATCGCTGCAATCTACAAAAAGCAGCAGCAGATCATTGCTGATTACCAGAAGTACAGGACTTTGTCGGACATCGCCAACGGTACCAAAGAAACCGACTACATTTCCTTCGAACGCTACGTGCTGGCAATCTACTATGAAGAAATCATCGAAGCCGCCAACCTACGCTTCCAACAGATGACGAACAACCGCTATCTGTTGTTGCGCAAGGAAGACAAAGGAAAAGGTGCCGGAGCCAAGGGTCTGGATCTCGATGTATTCGATCATTACACCGGCCAAACCCGCAGCGTCAAAACGTTATCCGGCGGCGAAAGCTTCAAGGCCTCCCTTGCGCTTGCGCTTGGACTCAGTGACGTGATGCAGAGCCGCAGCGGCGGCATCCAGATTGATACGCTGTTCATCGATGAAGGGTTCGGTTCGCTGGATCCCGAATCATTGGATTCCGCAATCGAAGCTCTGTTCTCCCTGAACAGCAGCGGACGTTTGGTCGGGATCATCTCACACGTCGAGGAATTGAAGACGCGGATACCAGTCCACATTGAAGTCGACCGCACAGCGGAAGGAAGCACCGCAAAAATTGTCCTCTAGACAAAGGAAAGTCCAGCTACATTTACGTAACTGGACTTTTTTTGCGTCTCCTGATTCGTTGGTTCAAAAGCGTCTGATTAATTTTCCCTTACAATTAATACATCACATGGTGCGTGTTTGATGACATGATTCGTCACCGAACCGACCACCAATTTTGCGATAGTGCCCTTGCCTGTAGCGCCCATAACGATCAAATCACAATTCCATTCTTCCACAAGCGTCTTCGCAATCAATTCCTTTGGGTTGCCAGTGCGCATTTCTTTATGTACAGCGACCCCGTTTGCCCGCGCATATCTGTCAAATTCATCGAATAAAGAATCCTTATCCTTCTGCAGTTGTGCGGCCTCTTCTGCATTGTCCAATTTATCCAAGATCGCAACAAGATAAAGCGCGGCATCGTTCCTTTCAGCGATATGAACCGCTTGTTTGAACGCCTTGATTGAAGCCTCCGATCCGTCCACTGGGATCAATATGTTTTTATACTGAACCATTCAAACTCACTCCTTTGGAATAATCAATCAGAAAACGCTTTCCTTAATCTTATTTTACTATACTTACGGAAGAAACAAAAGATTAGCCGCCCTTCGGTTGATAAATTTACAAACCAAAAAGAGCCTGGGTGGCAGGCTCTTTTTGGTTATTTCTTACTACAATTAAAATCATCTTATTGGACGATTGATTTTCTCTGCACTCGTACGGTCTTATCTGACTAAATTTCTCTGCTTTCCAACTTACCGATTTCCTTGACATCCTTACGCAGCACCGATTGGGAAAGATTCGGGCGCACTTTATAGGCTGATTTTGATGACATGACGGCATTCACTAAGCCAGTCTGGATCATTTCCGTAATATCATCAGTCCTCAAGTAGGAATAAACGATTCCGGCACAAAGCGCCTCGTTCGTTCCCCAGATGTAGGTGTCGCTGTCTTTGTCGCTGTTCTTGAGGTCGTAGACGTGCATGCCGTATTTTTCGCTGGCATAGCCTACGCTCTGACTATTTCGGGTGATGATGACGTGTTGAACGCCTTGGCCCATCCAAAGCTGCAAGGCTTCACGCAAGGATGCATCATCCTTGATTTCGATCCCGAAGTGTTTCTCGGTTTCGTCATGCTTTGTGATGAGCAATTTCAATCCTTTTAGATTTTCCGGGATATTATAAAGCTTCAGTAAGGATGCGCTGACTAGGGCGACTGGAATATTGTACTTTGCGCCGATCTCAAGTAAGTGCTCCACGCTTTCTTTTGGACAATTCGAATCGATTATGATCGACTTCGCCCGCTTCAGCGTCGCCAGATGTTTCAACAACCACTTTGGCTGCATGTATTCATAGATATCCATCTCTGCCAACCCGATGATCATCTTGCCTGATTCATCGATGACTTCCATAAAGGTTCCTGTCGAAAAGCCAGGGACCATTTCCACTTCAGAAGTCTTCATCAATGGGCGCATGGATTCCTCGATCGTATGCCATTCCGCATCATCCCCGACCAGAGACAGCATGACGACATCTTCCTGCAACCTGCCCAGATTCTCAGCGATACTGAGAGCAACCCCTCCGATTGAAGTCTGGGAGGTGACATTGTTCGATTGTCCATGAACAAGACCGCCTTCCACAAAATAGCGGCGATCAATGCAGGCAGCGCCGATGCAAACGATTGGTCGTGTGTCATTGATGACATAGGCTTTCCCCAAAAGGTATCCCCGTCTCACTAAGCCGGAAATGATGTTTGCCACCGCGGGCCGTGACAAGCCAATCTTTGTAGCTAAATCTTGCTGCGAAATGAAAGGATTTTCCTTTATGTAGCTCAGTATTTTTGATTCTTTCTCGTTTAAAGCCATGTTTCAATTCCCCTAACTCTATTAAAACTCGGCAATGCCGATCTTATTCTTTTAGCAACAGTTTCTGCTCCTAAAGGTATAGTATATAACCAATTGGCCCAGTTTCCAAACGAACACGGCACATTGTAACCTTTTTTTAATGCGTTTGCATCATTCAGGGTCGTTTTATTACTATTCAAAGCGTGTTATAATGACAGGGACTATTTTAAGGGAGCTGTTCAAATGATTCATACATTTATTTTTGATGTCGACGGTACAATTGTGGATACCGAAGATTCCATATTCAGAGGTCTGGATGATGTCCTTAAGGAACACGCCGGAAGACCTGCAACACCGGAAGATATGCGTGTGATTTTTGGCATACCAGGCATGGAAGGCTTGCAGTCTTTAGGCTTTACCCCTGAACAAGCTGCCGATCTGCATCCGAAGTGGAGTGCGCAATCGAAAACTTATTCGGACAGCGTGAGTATCTTTGCCGGAATGGAAGATACACTGCGTCATTTGAAGGAAAACCATCATCTGCTGGGCATTGTCACCTCCAAGACAAAAGAGAGTTACGAGCTGAATATCACACCCTACGGTTTAGATGGCTTTTTTGACGTTATCATCACTTCCAGTGATACTGAAGAACACAAGCCTTCCGGGCAACCTTTGACGGAATGCCTGCGGAGATTGGGCGTTGCAGAAAATGAAGCCATCTACATTGGAGATTCCATTTATGACAATCAATGCGCACGCAATGCGGCTGTTTCATTCGGCTTGGCGGAATGGGGCTCGCATACGTCAGAAGGCTTCGATGCCGATCACATCTTCAAGGCACCTTCGGATATTCTATCTATTCTGTAGAAAATGCAAGCAACCTGAAAACGGGTTGCTTTTTTTCATTTTAAGAATGAATTTGTGCGGTCCAAAGCTACCTATTACTGTTTTCACTGTACATCCTCAACACGCTTCAGCCTTTCCAACAATTCATCTGCCGCTTCTTCATTTTTATTTTTCATGTATAAGGCATGGCTTTCGAGATAGGAATCCCGGGCTTTTTCCAAATCATTGAGGGTGAAATGATAATCACCCAGCCCGCGCATGATTCCGGCCTGACATTCCTCATCTTCGGATTTATCGGCATACTGTTTCGCCTTGTCCAGATTAACTTTGCTTTTCATTGGATTCCGTTGTAACAATGATAGAATGGCCGTCTCATGATAGCTTCGTGCCAACCCGCAATAATCATCAGGGAAATGCGTCAGTCGAAAAGTAATCTCTTCCTCACACATCAATGACGCCAAATCGTATTCCTCCAAATAACGGGTGTTCACCGCCAAGGCATGCAAATACTCGGCTTCCTTCTCCAAATCTTTGTTTTTCTTCGCATAAAACAAAAGCTCCTCGAGACATTCTTTGGCTCCAGCAAAATTTTTCTGCGCAGCATAGCACTTCGCTAACTTATTTACGACTTTTTGGTATTCTTCCGATTTCGGATCATCCAACATATATAAAGCATCAATGTATTTTTTCTCAGCATGAGCATAGTCGCTCGCCTGCATCGCAATTTCAGCGATTTCGATCAGTTGATGAACTTCCTTATCCATAGCGCATCCCCCTTACAGCACAAAGAAATTGTTATCGCTTTCAGTTCCATCTTAACATCATTCAGATGGTTTCACAAAGGATAACAACATCAGTAAAGAGCAAACAAGGCCGCACTTTTCGACAGTATTCTACAGTCCGGATTTTGCGCCAAATAAAAAGGCGCCCTTAGCCAGAGCGCCATCTTGTAAAAATGAAATCCCTAAACCCACAATGAATAAAAAAACGCAGTTACATACACATAATTTTGTTTTAATAATTTAGATACCATGTCAGTAAGTCACTTTACGGTATTTCTTTGATCACTCCAGCATTTCTGCCGGAATGACGTTCTTCACGATTGAAAGATAGTTATCCGGCGATATTTCAAAGCCTTCATATCCATTCAATCCATGCTGTAAAGCCAATTCTTCCGAGTAGTCTTCCAACTTATAGATTTTGAAATCACGTCTTGAGTTCTCAACATTTCCCGGATCCGCCACATAATGCGCAACGGTAGGCTCGAATTGGACATTTTCGACGGTTACACTATTATCAGCAGCAACGACGAAATCAAAAGTCACCATGCCGCCGAGCGTGTTGTAATCCGTCAATGAATGCGCGATGAAATTTCCCAGTGAATAGACCACAAGTGTTTGATTTTGATTCACGCCTGTAACCCACTCGATCGGCTGCAGAATGTGCGGATGGGTACCGATAACAACATCGACCTCCAAATCGGCGAAAAGTTGTGCATAAGTGCGCTGCATCTCATTGACTTCCTGCGTATTTTCATCACCCCAGTGCGCCGAAACGATGACGACATCACTAACGGTTTTGGCATTTGCCACATCTTGGCGAATCTGCTCTTCGTCAAAATAAGCGACACGGTAGGAAGTGTCGGGCTCAATGCCATTCGTCCCGTATGTATAGGTCAAGAAAGAGAACGTGACGCCTTCCCTCTCGATTGTCCGGATTTCATCACGGTCCGTCTGACTCTCATAAATGCCCGTATAGACAACATCCTCTAGTTCATTCCAGACCGCCAGAGAATTGAGGGCTCCGGGATAATCATAATCCAATGCATGGTTCGTTGCGCCGTTGACCAAGTCAAAGCCTAGATCACTCATATCCTGAGCTATTTCAGGCGGTGTATTAAACGCCGGATAACCGGAATAGGCATAACCATCCCCTGCGCTAATCGTTTCTTGGTTAAGAAAAGCGATATCGGCTTCTTCGATATCCCCCGCCACATTCTCGTAGATAGACTTGAATTCGTAGGTCCCGTCCGCCAGTTTCGCATCCTGGAAAACGGAATCGTGGATCAAGTTGTCACCGACTCCGATGAATGAAATCACTTTTGTCTCATCTTTTTCGATAGGTACATCTTTTTGTTCGGAAGAGGTGTCCACGGATATACCTTCAGAAACCGTATCCGGCTGATCCGCGCACCCCCATAAACCCAGTACCGCCAAAGATGTCACTAACATTTCCCCCCTCATGTCATTCCCCTTTCTACTGGATTTCTGCGCAATATTCGACAATTTGATTATACCGGACCTATCCGGCTTTGTCACTTGAACCAAATCGTTTAAAGCCATGTTGTATTTTCAATGGCTGTACTTTTTTTGCCCCGCAACTCCGGCGAGGCTTCTTTCGCAGGAGTTGACCGGTAATATTTTGTCTCTTCTCCGAGAAGGTATCTGCCCACCGGAGGAGACCATCAGAATGTGGTGATCAACTCCGGCCAAGCCTCCCACGCCGGAGAACAGCAAAAAAGCTGCCTCATCTAGAGGCAGCTCCTAAAATAAAAACTAGAGGCGTGATTTGAAATCTTCGTATCCGAAGGTTTTGATGACTTTTGTGCCATCTTTGACCGTATGGGCCGCGATGGCCGGCAGTTGGATGCCGTTGAAAGTCGTATTCTTCACCATGGAATAGATGGCCATATCCGTGAAAATCAGGCGATCGCCCGCAATCAGCGGTTCATCGAAGGAGTAATCCCCGATGACGTCTCCTGCCAAACAAGTCTGTCCGCCTAAACGGTAAGTATGTTCTTTCTCATCCGCTTCACCGGAACCGATAATGAACGGACGGTAAGGCATTTCCAATACGTCAGGCATGTGGCAGGTAGCGGATGTATCCAAGATGGCCAGATTCATCTGGTTGTAGGTCGTTTCAAGCACGCTCGCAACAAGGAAGCCCGCATTCAAAGCAATCGCTTCGCCAGGCTCAAGATAGACTTGCACAGCATATTTCTCTTTGATGTAGTTGACGATCTTCACCAGTTTGGCGATATCGTAGCCTTCTTTAGTGATGTGGTGTCCGCCTCCGAAGTTCACCCATTTCATACCATGCAGGTATTTCCCGAATTTCTCTTCAAATGCGACCAGTGTCGCTTCCAAGGCATCGGAACCCTGTTCGCAAAGGGTGTGGAAATGCAGACCGTCCAACAGTTCGACTTGGCTTTCATCAAAATTGACAGCAGTCGTACCCAAACGCGAAAATGGACTGGCTGGGTCATAGAGTGCATGGTCCTGAGTGGACAGCTCCGGATTGACGCGCAGACCGATTTCGATCGGGCGATCGCTATTTTTCACCATTTCGGCATACAACTTCACTTGGTTAGGGGAATTAAAGACGATGTGATCCACTATCGGGAGCAACGCCTCCATTTCTTCCTTCTTGAAAGCCGGCGCAAAGACGTGCGTCTCTTTACCGAATTCCTCATAACCCAATTGTGCTTCGTGGACAGAGCTGGCGGTCGTGCCATCCAAGTACTCGGCTACCAAAGGGTAGAAGTGATACATCGAAAAAGCTTTCTGGGCCAACAAAATCTTGCAGCCCGTCTGATCCTTGACCGATTTCAGGATTTCCAGATTGCGGCGCAATAAGGTTTCATCCACCACATAGCTGGGGGTCGGCAAGGCTTGAAAATCGATTGTAGTGTCCATCCGTACCTCCTAATCGACCAAGGTAGGATTGAAGTCCTCTTGCCAAGGCAAGCCGTAGACGTTCAATGCTTCCATGAATGGATCCGGATCGAATTCTTCGATGTTATACACACCTGGTTTCTTCCATTGTCCGGTCAAGACCATAGCTGCCCCGATCATCGCAGGGACGCCGGTTGTGTAGGAAACAGCTTGTGATCCCACTTCTTTGTAGCATGCTTCATGGTCGCAGACGTTGTAGATGTAATATGTCTTTTCTTTACCGTCTTTGATGCCTGTGAAGATGTTTCCGATGTTTGTTTTTCCTTTAGTGCGTGGTCCTAATGAAGCTGGATCAGGCAATACGGCTTTCAGGAATTGCAGCGGCACGATTTGTTTGCCTTCGAATTCGATCGGTACGATTGAAGTCATGCCGACATTCTCCAATACCTTCAAATGCGTCAGATAGCTTTCGCCGAAAGTCATGAAGAAACGGATGCGTTTAATGCCTTTGATGTTCAAAGCCAAAGATTCAATTTCTTCGTGGTGCAGCAAGTACATATCTTTCTTACCTACTTGATCGAAATTGTATTCGCGTTTGATTTCCATCGGTTCCGTTTCAATCCATTTACCGTTTTCCCAATAGCTGCCGTTTGCGGTAACTTCACGGATGTTGATTTCCGGATTGAAGTTGGTTGCGAAAGGATAACCATGGTCACCGCCGTTGCAGTCCAGGATATCGATCGTATGGATTTCATCGAAATGATGTTTTTGGGCATAGGCAGAGAATACGCTCGTTACGCCCGGATCAAAGCCCGATCCCAATAAAGCTGTGATGCCAGCTTTTTCGAAGCGTTCGCGGTAATCCCATTGCCATTTGTATTCAAATTTAGCTGTATCTTCCGGTTCATAGTTCGCTGTGTCGACATAATCTGTTTTAGTCTCAAGACAGGCATCCATGATGGTCAAGTCTTGGTATGGCAAAGCCACATTAATCACGATATCCGGTTTGTATTCATTGATCAGCGCCACTAATTCAGGAACATTGTTCGCATCCACTTGGGCAGTCGTGATTTTGGAACGCCCAGCATAAATGCCGCTTTCGATCCGATCTTTGATTTCATCGCATTTTGACTTGGTACGACTGGCAATCATAAATTCTTCGAACACTTCTGAATTTTGGGCACATTTATGGCATACGACGTTGGAAACGCCACCGGCACCAATAATTAAAGCTCTACTCATCTTATTCATTCCTCCTGTAGGGAAAATTCATTCATCCATCCTGCGGGCCTTTTTCTGCAGATATCCTCAAATCGGGGCTTAACGACAGACAAGATATTATAACATAAAGCAGTATAGGATAATGTTTTTTTAGCGACAACGACAACATATCGTCATATTTGATAGACTTTGACGCAACTCCATCTTACAACACTTCAAAAAAACAAGCGAGAATTTCCCTCTAAGTTGAAGGAAATTCTCGCTTCTTCGATTTATGCGTATATATTATCCCATTTTGCTTCGTACGCATCAATTTCATCTTTAAACGCCATCGTTTCAGTGATGTCGTCGATGCCGTTTTCCAATTTATGCTTCCAAGTCGGATCGATAGCGAACGGATACTCGGCTGTGCTGGTTCTAACCACTTGATTCGGCAAATCGATCTGAATGGTTTCATCCGCAGGCAATTGCGCCAAAGCATCACGTTGCTCTTGTGGCAATTCGATCAACAACAGTCCGTTCTTTAAGGAATTCATGTAGAAGATATCGCTGTAGCTGCCGGCGATGATGACGCGGAAACGGTAATCCTTCAATGCCCAAGCGGCATGCTCACGGGATGAGCCGCAGCCGAAGTTGTCCCCGGTTACGAGGATCGTTGCTTCTTGGCGGTCGGCATCGTTCAAAGGGAACTCCGGATTCGGGTCGCCGTTTTTCAGGAAACGCCATTCATCAAAAACGAAAGCGCCGAAGCCGGTTTTTTCGATCCGTTTCAGAAATACTTTTGGGATGATTTGGTCGGTGTCGATGTTGTTGTTCATCAAGGCAACGGTTTTACCGTTATGTACTTTAATTGGCTCCATAAGTCACTGCTTCCTTTCTGATGTCCACAAATTTACCGTTCACTGCTGCAGCGCCTGCCATGGCCGGGCTGACCAAGTGCGTCCGCGAACCCTTACCTTGACGGCCTTCGAAATTACGGTTGGAAGTCGAGGCACAGTGTACGCCGGCAGGCACTTTATCCGGGTTCATCCCCAAACAAGCCGAGCAGCCTGGTTCGCGCCATTCAAATCCTGCGTCGATGAAGATTTTGTCCAATCCCAACTCTGCGGCTGCATCACGGACTGTCCGGCTGCCCGGAACGACCATAGCCTGGATATGACTAGGCACTTTGCCGCCCTTGACGTATTTCGCCGCTTCGATCAAATCGGACAGACGCGCATTCGTACATGAGCCGATGAAGACAAAGCCCAACGGAATTTCTTCAGCCGTCTGGCCAGGCTGCAGATCCATGTAGTTATAAGCGCGCTCGTCATTCTTGTCCTGGATTTCAGGGAATTTTTCGCCGAATTGCACGCCCATGCCTGGGTTTGTGCCCCAGGTTACATAAGGCGCCAAGTTGGAAACTTCGATAGCAATGTCAGTGTCATATACAGCATCCGGATCACTCTTCAACGTTTCCCAATCCGCGATGGCCTTCTCCATGTTTTCCGGTGCATACCGGCGGCCGCGCAGATAATCATAGGTAGTCTGGTCCGGCGCCATCATACCGATTTTAGCCCCAAATTCGATAGACATATTGCAGATCGTCATCCGTTCTTCCATCGTCAAGGCTTCGACGGTATCCCCGTAGAACTCAATCGCGTAGCCGCTCCCGAAGGCTGTCCCGTAAGTCGCAATCAGGTGGAGAATAATATCTTTCGCATAAACGCCTGCAGGCAATTTTCCGGTGATTTTGACGCCCATCGATTTCGGTTTTTTCTGCCAGATCGACTGTGTTGCAAAAACATGTTCAACTTCCGAGCTGCCGATACCGAATGCCATGGCTCCGAAAGCGCCGTGCGTAGCCGTATGCGAATCTCCGCAGACGACAATCTTGCCGGGTTGGGTTGCGCCCAATTCCGGTCCGACCATGTGAACAATCCCTTGGTTGGCTGTTCCAATATCCATCAATGGGATATTGAATTCTGCGCAGTTCTTCTGCAGCGCTTCGATCTGTTTCTTCGAAATCAGATCTTTGATGTTGAAGATATCTTCCGTCGGCACATTATGGTCGACAGTTGCGATCGTTTTGTCAGGGCGTCGGACTGGGCGGTTGGTTTCGCGCAAGCCGTCGAAGCCTTGTGGTGAAGTGACTTCATGGATCAAGTGCAAGTCCACATACAACAATTGTGGTTCACCTTCTGGTCCTGTAATAACGTGTCTGTCCCAAAGTTTATCAAAAAGTGTTCTGCTCATATTGTGTACTCCCCTTCACTTTTCCAAAATGGCTTTCACTTGTTCAGTAAATGCTGTCGTTGTAGTCGTGCCACCCAGATCAGCCGTCAGGAAACCGGCATCCATCACCTCAGCGGCCGCTTTTTCAAGTGCATCCGCCTCTTCATGTAGCTGGAAGCTTTGGCGCAGCATCATGGCAACTGACAGGATCATCGACATCGGGTTCGCGATGTTTTTCCCGGCGATGTCCGGTGCGGATCCATGGATTGGTTCATATAAGGATGGACCGGACACAGCATGGCTTCCGGAAGGCAACATCCCCAATGAGCCTGTGATGACGGATGCTTCGTCGCTCAGGATGTCGCCGAACATGTTTTCCGTAACGATGACATCGAATGCAGTCGGATTTTGGATAATCTTCATCGAAGCCGCATCGACATACAAATGATCGACGGTAACTTCCGGGTATTCCGTCGCGATTTCATTGACTGTTTTGCGCCACAGTTTGCTGCTGGCCAATACGTTCGCTTTATCGACGGAAGTCAGTTTTTTGCTGCGCGTCATCGCGATGTCAAAAGCTTGGCGGACAATCCGATCGATTTCGCTCTTCTTATAGAAGAGAGTATCTGTCGCTTCTTCGTCATTCCAGTGCTTCGGCTGGCCGAAGTACAATCCGCCTGTCAATTCGCGGACAACGATGAAGTCAGTGCCTTTAACGCGTTCCGTCTTCAACGGGGACAGGTGGGCGATGCTATCGCTCACTGCGATCGGGCGAATGTTCGAGAAAAGTCCCAAAGTCTTACGCAATTGCAACAGGCCATCTTCCGGCGTTTTCTCGGCGTTTTCCCATTTTGGTCCGCCGATTGCGGCCAAAAGGATCGCATCAGCTTCGGAACAGCCTTTGATTGTTTGTGGTGGGATCGGATCGCCGGTTTCATCGATGCCGGCTCCTCCGAATGGGTAAACCGTCACGTTGAATTCATGTTGAAATTTTTTGCCGATTGTTTCCAGCAAAGTCAATCCACTTTCCATTATCTCTGGTCCAATGCCATCTCCGGGCAAC
Organism: Trichococcus collinsii; assembly: GCF_900107505.1. Lineage (GTDB taxonomy): Bacteria > Bacillota > Bacilli > Lactobacillales > Aerococcaceae > Trichococcus > Trichococcus collinsii. The sequence goes on from NZ_FNQH01000002.1 coordinate 241,093, forward strand.
GCTGCAATCGTATAATTCATCTTACTTTTCCCCCTCATCAGAAATGTGCTGATACTTTTTCTATTGTCTGTTTATTTTTTGCTTTACCGCTGGCTTGGATATAAGCTTTCGCTGATGCCGTCAGGACGTCGAAGTCGATGCCTGTGCCGTTATAGCTCTTGCCGTCCTCATCCTCCACGACCACGTGCACTTCTGCTTGTGCATCTTTTCCGCCCGTGATGGCTTCGATATTGTATTCCTTCAAAATGATTTCTTGATCCAGGATGCGGTTGATGGTGTTGTAGATGGCTTCGATGCTTCCTGATCCGGTTGCTGAATCCTGCATCTTCGCGTCTTTATTGCGCTTGTCCTGGATGCCGACGATAGCTCCTTGGATGCCATCCTTGACAAACTGCACTTGCAGGCGTTTCAACTCATAAACCGACTCGTCCTCGATAGATTTTCCGACCATCAATGCATGGATGTCCTCTTCGGTCACGTTCTTCTTCTTGTCAGCGAGTTCTTTGAAACGGGCGAACAATATTTTGATTTCTGCCGGGTCGCTGATTTCATAGCCCATTTGCGCAATCCGATCCACAAAGGCGTGACGACCGGAAAGTTTGCCCAACGGCAGCGAATTGTGCTCCACACCGACCAATTGCGGCGTGATGATTTCGTAGGTTTCCGGATTCTTCAGCACACCATCCTGATGGATACCGGATTCGTGTGCGTAGGCGTTGCCACCGATGACGGCTTTGTTGCGCGGAATTGGCATGCCGGAAAGGCGGCTGACCAAATCGCTTGTGCGCTTCGTTTCCTTCAGGACCATACCGGTTTCTTTTTCATAATAGTTTTTGCGGATATGAAGAGCGACCGCAACTTCTTCCAGAGCCGTATTCCCTGCACGTTCGCCAATTCCGTTGATGGTTCCTTCTACCCGAAGCGCGCCATTTTCGACTGCGGCCAAAGCATTGGCTGTTGCCATGCCCAGATCGTCATGGCAATGGGAGGAGAAGATGACGTCATCAAAGCGGGTTACGTTTTGCTTCAGGTATTTGAACAGGTTACCGAACTCGGTCGGATTGGTGTAGCCAACCGTGTCAGGGATATTGATGACTGTTGCGCCCTTTTCGATGGCCAGGTTGATGACTTCAACCAGGAAGTCCCAATCGCTTCGGGTAGCATCCTCCGGTGAGAACTGGACTTTCTCGAATTTTGATTTGGCGTATGCCACATGGTGTCCGATCGAGGCCAAAACTTCTTCCTTAGTCATTTTCAGTTTGTATTCCATATGAATGGGGCTGGTCGCCATAAATATATGGATTTGCGGATCGACTGCATCCCTCAAAGCATTGTAGGCAGCATCGATGTCCTTTTCGTTACAGCGGGCAAGACCTGCTACCGTCATATTTTTGACGGCACCGGCAATCGCCTTTACTGCTTCGAAGTCGCCTTCTGAAGAGATCGGGAAACCTGCTTCAATAACATCGATCCCCCATTTTTCCATCTGCAAGGCAATCTGCACCTTTTCCTTCGTATTGAAGTTCACACCAGGTGTCTGCTCCCCATCGCGCAGGGTCGTATCAAAGAATTGAATGTACTGTTTTTCGGTCATGGTCTTTTCCTCCGGTTCATTTTTCGTTTATTGGTTTCATTAAAGAATCATAAGAGTAAATTTCGAAAAAAAATGCATCCACAAATAATGGATGCATTTCGAAGGTCAATAAATAATCGCTTCAGCCCCATTATTTGTCAATGCCAAGCAGGGCTCAAACGACTGATATTACAGTGTCCAAGCCCTGCTATAATAATAAGCCATTAAAAGAAGGGGTTATCCCCATGATTACGTTATCTGATACGTTTGCATCTCCCATGACGATCCCCTCCTCTTTTTTTGTAGCCTTCTAATTTTTCGTTAAGTTTTATTATCGTATTCTCATTTTATGCAAAGTAGCTTCTTTTGTCAACCCCTTTTGGTGTTTCCTTACAAAATCATGTGAAGCATCGCGGAACTAGGGAGGCGCGCAGTGGATTGGGGTGGATTGTCCTCTCCAACTCCGATTAGGCCCCTTTCATCGGAGTTCACCGGTAACTTTTGGGATCATCTACGATGAAGCCGCGCTCATCGGAGGAGCTAACTTAATTGTTAGCCGAACTCCGGCAAGGCCTCCGCTCCCCGGAGCAGAGCGCTAAAATCCTGGAATGCACACAAAAACGAGGCAACCCCACTTAGTGTGGCAACCTCGTTTTTGTGCGCAGATTATTCCGGCAATTTGATGCTGTCTGGATCGATACCCAACGCTTCAGCCATCTCTTCATTTATGACCAATTGAAGCGTCTCAGGGAATTGGACAGGCAATTCGGAAGGGAGCTTGCCTTCTTCCAAAATCTGCAAGGCCATTTCACCCGTTTGACGTCCTAATTCCTTGAAGTCGATTCCGTATGTCGCAAGACCGCCAGCTTCAACCATTTCAGTTGCACCAGGGATGACCGGGATTTTAGCTTCCATAGCGATTTGGCCGACAGTTGCCATCGTGCTTGATAAAGTATTGTCCGTTGGGATATAGATCGCATCGACTTTTTGTACCAAAGACTCCATCACTTGTTGGACGTCATTTGTGGAAGTAACCGTCATGATTTCAACATTCACGCCTGCTGCTTCCAACAATGCTTTCGCTTGATCGCTCTGAACAATGGAATTCATTTCACTGGAGTTAAAGATGATGCCGACTGTTTCCGCAGTAGGTACGATCGACAACAACAGTTGTATCTGCTGATCCATCGGGCTCTGATCGCTTGTTCCGGTGATGTTTGCACCTGGCTCTTCTGCGCTTTCCACAAGTCCAGCATCGATCGGATCAGTTACGGCAGTAAACAAAACCGCATTTTCTTTTTCTGCATTCGCTATTGCTTGTGAGGCTGGTGTCGAAATCGCTAATATGAGGTCATTGTTGCCAGCTAAACGCTCAGCCATACTTTGCAGGTTGGCTTGGTCACCCTGGGCATTTTGGTAATCCACAATCAGATTATCGCCTTCCACATAACCGGCTTCCTCCAAAACTTCCAAGAAACCTGTACGTGCAGCCGATAAGGATTCGTGCTCAAGGATCTGCAGTATTCCGATATGTACAGCATCCGCTGAGGCTGTTGAACTTGCAGCAGAAGAATCCGTTGCTTCTTCTGTACCGCCGCCGCATGCGCCGAGCAGCAATGCAGAAGCCAGTGCCAAGGTTGTCGCTACTTTCTTTTTCCAATCCATTCCAATCATTTCTTTTCCCCCTATTTTTTAAATTGTGCGAGAACTGATTATGCAATCAATCGTTTGTTCCGGGTACACAAAAGCCCATTTAGATACGATCATCTAAATGGGCTTTTGCTAAGGTAAGTTTATGGAAACTCAACAGCCCAAATAGATTTTTTCATCTACGGGGCCTGTCACATCACGTAAAAATGCTTCAGCCTTCATAGATACAAACAAATTTTTGTTCATTGTTTGCATCCATGTCAGGCATGTCTACAAACAGCATCTAAAGTAGCTAAAGTCAAAGCTAAGGATATGATTGTGGTGTGTTGATTGCGTTTGCATAAGTTCTCCTCGCACGTCATTTATTTGTTGCTTTCAGTTTATAAGAATTAAATAAGGATGTCAACGATAAAATTAAATTTAGATGAGTGTGTTCTCATTTTACGGAAGGTCGATTGCTCATTGAATCAGCAACCGATGTTCTGTAGGTTTCAACAACTTCCAGACCAGATTCGGATCAGCTTTCTGATCCAGATAAAAGGCTTCATCTTCAGGGTCCAGTATCACCGGCATGCGATCATGGATGGCACGCATCTGTTCATTGGCGGCAGTAGTTATGATTGAAAAAGCTGTAAAAGGTTTCTCATTTTCATCCAGATACGTCTTCAGGATACCTGCCATCGAAAAAATCGGGATATCCGATACAAAAATTTTCCGCTTCAACTTTTCTTCCCCGACTTTCTCCCATTCAAAGAATGCAGTCGCCGGCACCAGACAACGCGCAGTCCGGAAAGGCTGGCTGAATGTTGGCTTTTCGAGTACGGTTTCCGCTCTGGCATTGATCAAAGGACGCTTAGCGAAAGGCTCCATAAATCCCCAACGATGATGGACCAGCTCATTGCCCGGCATTATAAGCGGTGTGCTGTTGGTCGGGAATATTTCCGCACGTTCTTCGACGTCCACCTCCATTTCCCCCAATAAGTACCTGTCCCATAACTCCCTCTTTGTCGCTTCAAGCGCATAACGTCCGCACATAGTTCTTTCCCCTTTCCGATGGCTTTCCTTGATACCGATTATAGAGAAGGATGGGTCATTGTACAAAAAAGACGCCCTATTGGAACGCCTTTTTTGTTCATTCACATAAAAAAACCGAAAAGGATTGGGAAAAGGACTGCCGGAGCATAATTCATAATTTTCAGATCCGTCAGTTTCAACATATTGAGAGCCAGACCGACAATCAGAAGAGAACCAACGCAGGTCATTTCGTTGATCACAGAATCCGTCAAAAGCGGCGAAAGGACATTGGCAAAAAGCGAAATGCTTCCTTCATAAACGAGGATCAGTCCAGCTGAAAGCAGCACGCCGATGCCTAAGCTGGATGCCATCACAATGGCTGCAATGCCGTCGATCAGAGACTTCGCGAAAAGCGTATCGTGATTGCCGGTCAAACCGCTCTGCAGTGCACCGACGATCGCCATCGCGCCCACACAGAAAAGCAGACTTGCCGTCACAAACCCTTTTGAAACCGAAAGCCCTTCGTCAGGTGAAGCAACCATATTCTCGACTGTATCCCCGAGTTGATTGATTTTTCTATCCAACTCGAGTCCATCGCCGACCAAAGTGCCAGCAACCATCGACAGAATGGTGATCAAAATATTTTCGCCTTTCAGCATGCCACTGATCCCTATGTATAATACGCAGAGGGCCAAAGCGTTCATCACCGCGTTCGCTAACCTTTCCGATAAACCTTTCTTCAATGCCAAACCGATGCTGCCTCCCAAAACGATGGCAGCGCTGTTGACCAAACTTCCCAACAAAACCAATTTATCTCCTCCAGCTGTTGTTACGTGTATTCTGATTACGTGATTCGAATGCTTACTTTTCTGCAAGCTCAGTACGTTTCAGTATAGACGTTAGCTTTCAGAAAATCAATGGACGAAAGATGAAGGAAGCATTTGTCCAAGAATGCGAAAAGACCACCATGTAATAATGGCGGTCTACTCTCAGCATTCATATTCTTCCATACTATTAACGGATAGTTTTCAATGCTCCGGACCATTTAATCAATTCGTTGAACATCGCTGTCGCATTGCCTGCATGATAATCGTTCGGTACAAAATTACTCATGTTCTCGAAATCAGTCATCAATGAGAAGTTCACTGTTGTGTGCACTGTTGCTACGCTCAATTCGCCTAGGATAACGCGCATGTTTTCGTGTGCGCGGGCCCCGCCCAAGCTTCCGTATCCCACAAATCCGGCTGCTTTATCGGCAACTTCAGGCTTAAGGAAATCCAACGCATTTTTCAAAGCGCCACCGACTGCATGGTTGTATTCAGGTGTCACAAACACGTATCCATCGAATGAAGCCATTTTTTCTGACCAAGCTTGGATCGCTGCGCCAGCTGCTGCTTGACGGTCTTCCGGTAATTTAGCGCCCAACAAAGGCAAGTCATAGTTTGCTAAAGCGACGATTTCATATTCGATGCCGCCGTCATTGCGTTTTTCGGCAAACTCGTGGATCCATTCTGATACTGCTGCTGAGTTTCTTCCTTCACGTACGCTTCCTGAGATAATTCCGATTTTCATAGTTGTTTTCCCCTTTTCGTCTGTTGTTATTGTTGTATTTTTACTTCCGAATAAAGCATTACTAATTCGAGATATTATAGATGTGTTTTCCAATTTTTTTCCTCCATGCACTTGTTTTTCAATGAAGGACTCACCTTCACTTCTCTTACATTTCGTAAGCTTGATATCATTATGCCACATTCCAGAATGTATTTCAAGTTATATATTCACGAATTCGAGATATTTTATTAAATAAAAACATCCAATACCGTCAGATAGCGGTTTTGGATGCCTTTTAAATAATTTTATTTTCAAAAATCGAAATCAGTGTTGGAATACGCGCGCACGACCTTTTAAGCGGTCAGCAAGGATGATAGCCAACAAGGCTTTGGCGATATCTCCCGGAATGAACAAGATCATGCCCATTTGGAAAATTTCCGCCAAGCCAAATTGATTGCCCATGACACCATTCAGGATTGCAGCCATGTAAGGCAGTCCGATTGCATACATGACGATGGTGCCTGCAACAGCAGCAAGCCCGTAATTCAAGAAGCTACCCTCTTTTTTATGCACGAGATAGGAAATCAATGTTGCGGCTGCGACAAAGCCAAAAACAAAGCCGAAGCTGGGCGACAATAAGGATTGGAAACCTCCAAGCAATAATTTCAGCAACAGATGCAATGATTGCGCGAAGAAAGCAGCTTTCGGACGCAGGAAGAAGCCGGTCAGCAGCACCAAAAGTGTCTGCAGAGTGATCGGAACGGGTCCGATGGGGATGCTCAGGAAGCCGCTGACGAATGTCAAAGCCGCAAATATGCTGATTTGGGTTAAATCTCTTGTTGATAATTTCATGTTATTTTCCTTCTCTCTTTTTGATTTTGATGCTGATTTCGCCATATGTCAGGGTTTTCGTTTCCCCATTGGGCAAGGCTACAACTAGTCCGCCATCGTCGTCGATTGCGATCGCTTTGGCTTCGATCGTTTCGCTTCCTTGGGGAAAAGTAACTTGTTCACCCAAGACGAAGCAACGTTTGCGGTACTCGTCCAGGTAGGACCGGGATGCCAAATCAGGGTAAAGGACATAAAAACGGTTGAGTATTTCGGCAGCCATTTGGTTCCGTGTCACCACGGCATTTTTTGAATCGAACAACGTGCCGGCAATCGATTGGATTACATCAGGAAAATCCGTTTCAGGCGCCCGGAAGTTCAGGCCGATACCTAAAATGATCGTTCCGATTGTCCGCGATTCCATATCCATGATCCCTTCCGTCAGGATGCCGCAGACTTTCCTGCCATCCAGGAAGATATCATTCACCCATTTGATTTGGGGTTCTTTTCCTGTCAATGTTTCGATTGCCTGACAGACGGCCACAGCGGCGGCAGTCGTGATCAAAGTGGCGTTGTCCAGATCAGCAACCGGCTTCAAAACCAAACTCATGTACAGGCCCGATTCGCTAGGTGAGTAGAAAACTCTACCCAAGCGCCCTCTGCCCTTTGTCTGTTCTTCCGATAAGATCACGCCTTCGAAGGTCGCTTCTTCGTTGACGATGCGTTTGGCCTCCAAGTTGGTCGAATCGATAGTTTTATGCGCAATGATCCGGTGATCTTTCAGCGCTTCCGATAGCAGAGGCACGATGGCGGCCTCCGACAACAAATCGTTTTCGACTGACAGTTGATACCCTTTATTCGTCGTTGCTTCTATCTGATAGCCTTCTTTTTTCAGGCCGTTGATTGCTTTCCACACGGATGTTCTGGAAACTTCCAATTTATCAGCCAAATCTTGGCCGGAAATGCTTTCGCCTTTATGCTGCTCCAGAAACTGCAGAACTTTCTCCTTTGTTGACATCCTTTCCCTCCATTCTCTTTAAGAAAAGCTGAACGGGTTCGCTCAGCCCTGAAAGAAATTTAGGAAATCTGGCCCTGAATGAGCATCGTAGAGCGCAATGGGTCAGATTTATCTAATTTCCGAAGGGCTAACCCGTGAAGCTAGCCACCATGTTGAGATGCATAAAATATTTTGCTATCCTGTAAAACACCTATGGTGATACACTTTTGATTACAAAATAATCTTATACTTTTCTTGAATATAAAAAAAACCACCACTTGAACCGAAGTGATGGTCTCAATGCTATATTCAGTTTAACTGCTGACCCACCTCTTGTCAACCCACAAAACAAAAAGGGTGACAATGTTTTTTTAGTGTTTCTTTGCTACCTTATACGCTCTGACCATTTCGGCATAATCCGCCATGATCGTCCGCACTATCGGATTGTCCATCGTCGGAATCGCAACCGTTCCGATTTTCGATATCGGCAGCACATTATTGCCGGTTCCGGAAACGAAGGCTCCTCCAGCATCCTTGACCCACTCGACAGGGATGGCCGTCTCGTTGATTGGAATCTGCCTTTTTCCACATATTTCGAACACTTTCTTGCGTACGATGCCCAGCAGGACCGCTTTTGCAGGGGGCGTGTATAATTCTTTCCCTTTCACAAAAAAGACATTCGTGCGGCTGCCTTCCGTGATTTCCTCGTTACCATCCACAAGCAGCAGCTCATAAACGTCTTTATCCACCCGTTCCTGCAGCACAGCTTTCTGGTAATCCGAACGGACAAGCTTGATGTTCGGATCCAGTCGTTCGATACTGAACAGGCTCGTCGTGATGCCCTCTTCATAATAGCTTTTTGGCGGGTAGATACTTTGGGTGAAAAAGATCCACAAAACGCTTTCGCTTTTTGACGTTTTCCCAAGGATGAACTTAAGGTTCTGATTCGCCACCTGATTGGCGGCTATCAGGCGATAGATGCGATCCTCGATGGATTCCGCCGTAGCTGGCAGCGGCAGGTCCAGATAAGCAGCGGACCGGAAAAAACGATCTAGATGATCCTCCAAAAATATCGCAATCCCATCCTCGACACGGATGACTTCGTATACCGTACGGCCTTCAAATTCCGGATAGCTTTCGCCGTCAGTATTTTTGACAAGATCATCGTTCAATAAGTAATACGGCCCTTCCACTTTTTCCATATTCGACGCTCCTTCCCGTTCTTATATTCCTTATTCTACTCCGGAATCCCGAAAAGTACACGCCAATTCGCAAAACAGCGGATGTGACAGCCAAATGACAAACAACTTAAAAATTAGTAAAAGTGAAGAAAAACACAACGAGTCCCTTCCTTTTTTTCTGCTGTGGGTGTATAGTATGGGCATCATGAAAAATACAAACACAACTACTTACATAAAGGATGATAGAATAAGCATGCAGATGACACAATCCCATTGGAAAAATGATATTGAATATGTTGCTTTGGTCGAAGATCTCATCTATCACGAAGAATTATTACACATGGAGACCATTACCCACCACCACTTCACCAATCGTTTGGAACATTCGATCCGCGTATCCTACAAGAGTTACCAGCTTGCAAAAAAATGGAATCTGGATACCCGTTCCACTGCACGTGCCGGTTTGTTGCACGACTTCTTCCATGAAGATCGTGATGCTGTCGCACAGCTGAACATCGGTGCCCATGCAGATGCCCATCCGAAAATCGCTTGCGAAAATGCTTGCCGCATCACTGAAATCAGCTCTTTAGAGCGCGATATCATCCTTAAGCATATGTTCCTGGTAAGCCGTTGCGGCCTGCCGCGTTACAAAGAAAGTTTTGTCGTAACCTACGTAGACAAATATGTCGCGATCAGAGAGGTCGTCGAACCGATCAAAGAAATCGCTGGATCCCGTATCCGCAATCTGGTTTCCAAATTTAGTCCGGTAAACTTGAACATCAACATTTAAGTGTAAATTTATAAAGAAGCCCAAGAAAACTTCCGCTTTGTCGGAATTCCTCTTGGACTTCTTTCTTTTTTCAGTGATTCATTTTTTTCTTTTTTGAGATGATTTCGGCGATCGAGATGATCACCACAAACCAGACAACAACATTGTCGAACCCGAATCCTGATTGTGAGGTCCCACCGAGCAGCGTCAACAATGCCATCCAGGACAACAGATAGACCAGTGCAAAAATTTGCCCATTGATTTTTTGGGTATCATCGACATTCCGAGATCGTTTCAGAACGATGGACAGAACGAACAATGCTACCAACACCCCGATGTTCACTTTCATCACAAAGCCGTTGGACAGATAGGAGTCCTGAAAAAAGTCAGCTATCATCAGCAATGTCAACGGAATGTAGAATAATAACTCACTGTACTGCTTTATTTTCATAACTTTCTCCTACTTTCGCTGAATAGTTTCTCCTTATTCTATACCAGTAGGCGAGTACTCACAAGGAGCTCGTAAGGATTGGGGTCTCGCACAAAAAAGCTGAATCCGCAAAGGATTCAGCTTTTCTTGTACTATCAGGATTGTTCATATTATTTAGAAGAATACGTTTGTTACGCCATCGCCTGAAGCACGGAAGCTTTGTGCTGAAGTTGAACGGTAACCGTTCAATACTTCGTTTACTGCTTGGATTGTGTCAGCCGTTGGTGCTTCTGCTGCTGCAGCTCCGTTTGAAACTACTGAAAATTGACCTGATGCATATAATACAGCGTCAATAGTCGTTCCGCCCCAGATACCAGATTCTACACGGTTCATGATAACTGATGCAACGTTCAATTTTTCTTGGTAGCTTGGACCTGCTTCTGCTTGGACTACTTGATACAAGAAGTAGCTAGCTTGGTAAGTCGTTGCTGCCGTTTGTGCTACTGGAGCTGGCTCAACATATGTTTCTACAGCGGGTGCTGCAATTGGTTCTGCAACTGGTGCTGCTGCTTGAACTTCTTCAACTGCTTCAACGGGTGTTTCAACTTCCACCGCTTCTTCAGAGCTGACATCGTAGCTCTTCACTTCTGAGTCTTGTTCAACAGTCACGATGCTATGGTCCGCTGACAATACGATTGCGTTGCCGGCAATAATCATATCTGCATTTCCGATGCTGTTGACATCAACTAAGGCATTAACTGATACGTCAGTAGCCAATGCGATTGCTGATAAAGTATCGCCCCATTGGAAAGTGTATTTGCTGCCGCTCTCCAAGTTTTGGATATCTGCTTTGATTTGATCTGCTGTACGTGCTGTCCAAGTGGATGAAGTATATTCTGTTGCGTTTGCTTGTGTAGGGTTCGCTGTTGCCATAAAACCGATGGCTGCTAAAGTTGCGCTCGTTACGAATAATCTAGATTTGAAGTTTTTCATGTGTGTTTTGTCCCTTTCTTCTCTTCGCAATGTTTTCGTATTGCAATTTATACTCTTCATGACCTTTTTTATTTGATAAATGAAGTATTTACCCAGGTCTCGATCGGAGTTCTTTCAACAGAGACAATCCTATCATGAATCAAACCACCAAAGTTAAAAATACATTCTTTGTTATTCCATCTTAACGTGACTGTCTCAAAAAACTGTTTACTTTACAAACATAAGTCAAATATTACGCTGTCGTAATATAGAAAATCAATTTGTAACAATTAGAACAATGACTGTCTTTTTTCACAAACTCCATGTCAAAAAATATCCAAATCACTGATTTATCAATTGTTACAGCTGTAACATATGTTTCAATGTGTTTCATTTCTCAAGCGAATCGGACCTAATCGGCTTTTAATGCATAAAAATTATTACAAAACATTTGCTTATTATAAACATAAATAAAAAAACCTTACCGAATTTACCGGTAAGGTTAAGATGCATTCAATTCTGTAAGCGGGCGACGGGAATCGGACCCGCGACATGACCTTGGGAAGGTCGCATTTTACCACTAAACTACGCCCGCATTCTGGTCTGTTCGACCGGACTGCATGTTCCATTTTACTCTTAAATTGTGCTCACTACAATAGCCAAACAGAAAAAATGTACAAATTTGTGCGGAAAAAACTCCCTCAGTGGTTACCGAGGGAGCCACAACTATTATTTTTTACTTATTTGCTGCCGGTTACTTTGAATTTCGTATCTACTAGCGCTTCATTGAAAGTAGCTTCGGATATGTCTTGGTTCATTTTGACTGTTGCTGTTTTCCCTTCCAAATCAACGGTTACCTCTTCCACACCAGCAATCGCAGAGAATTTCTCTTTGACTGTCGCTACGCAACCATCGCATTTCATTCCTTCAAGCATCAATTCTTTTTCCATCATCGTTTCCTCTTTTCTATTTATTAATCCTTTACCGTTTTGAGACGGAAGGTTTGAATCCTTTCAGACGTAATGCATTCAATACAACCGAAACCGAGCTGAAACTCATCGCTGCTCCGGCAATCATCGGATTCAGCAAGGGTCCCCCGAAGACGTGCAGGATGCCCATCGCAACAGGAATACCCAGGACATTATAAGCGAATGCCCAGAAAAGATTCTCCTTGATGTTTTTGATGGTGGCTTTGCTTAGTTCGACGGCCGTGGCTACTGCCATCAAATCGCTCTTCATCAGCACGATGTCCGCCGATTCGATGGCGACGTCCGTACCCGACCCTATGGCGATTCCGATATCAGCTTGGGCCAAGGCTGGTGCATCGTTGACACCATCTCCAACCATGGCGACTTTGCGGCCATCCGTTTGCAGTTTCTTGACTTCTTCCGCTTTATCTTCAGGCAAAACTTCACTCAAGACACGGTCGATGCCCACCTGGTTAGCGATGGCTTGCGCCGTACGTTTATTGTCGCCTGTAATCATTGCGATTTCGATGCCCATATCACGGAGTTTTTTGATTGCGGCCGCACTGCTTGCTTTCACCGTATCGGCAACGGCTATGATGCCGGCCAATTCACCATCCATTGCGATGTACATTGGTGTTTTGCCCTGTTCAGCCAGCGAGTGGGAGGTTTCGGCAAATGACCCGAGTCTGATTGCATGGTTCAGCATCAACTTTTCATTTCCCAACAGGAGCTCTTTCCCGTCGATGGTGACAGCAATACCGTAACCTGGTAGCGCATTAAAGGCGGATGGTTTCAATAAAGATAGCTGTTTCTCCTCGGCATCGCGAACGATGGCTTCTCCAAGCGGATGCTCCGACCCTTTTTCAGCCGATGCCGCCAACAGCAACAGTTCATCCGGATCCAGCCCTTCACGGACCAGAACATCCGTCACTTTCGGCTTGCCTTCAGTGATCGTCCCCGTCTTATCGAAAACGATAGTCTGGATTTTATGCGTCACTTCCAGAGCCGTCCCGCTTTTGATCAGCACACCATTCTCGGCTCCCTTACCGGTACCCACCATGATGGCTGTCGGGGTCGCCAAACCCAGAGCGCAAGGACAAGCGATGACCAATACGGAAATCGTGATGGTCAGTGCAAAAATCCAGGATTCTTGTCCCAGGAAGTACCAAGCCAGCCCGGCAAGAACAGCGAGCACGATGACGATCGGAACGAAGTAGCCCGAAATCGTATCAGCCAGTTTTGCGATCGGTGCTTTTGAACCTTGGGCATCTTCCACCAACTTGATGATCTGCGCAAGGGCCGTATCTTTCCCGACTTTTTCGGCACGGTATTGGATCGTTCCGTTTTTGTTGATGCTGCCGCCGATGATGGCATCACCCGCTTTTTTCTCCACCGGCATGCTCTCGCCTGTCAGCATCGATTCATCGACGGATGTCAGACCTTCCGTCACTTTCCCATCGACAGCCATTTTCTCGCCGGGACGGACAACCAGAATGTCCCCTACCATGACGGCATCCAGTTTGATTTCCTGCTCATTGCCGTCACGGATGACGCGGGCTGTCTTTGGCGCCAAACCCATCAGTTTTTTGATGGCTTCCGAAGTCTTGCCTTTTGAGACGGCCTCAAAGTACTTCCCTAAGGTAATCAGGGTAAGAATCACGGCTGCCGATTCGTAATACAAATTCATGACAAGCTCGTTGTTCCCTCCGATTGCTGCAAATGTACCATAGAGACTGTACAGAAAGGCGGCACTGGTTCCCAAAGCCACCAGCGAATCCATATTCGGGTGTCCTTTGAACAAGGACTTGAATCCTACTGTAAAAAATTTCATCCCCAGCACCATCACCGGAATCGTCAGGACGAGTTGCGTGAGCGCGAATGTGACCGGGTACATAGTCGGATGGAGGCTCATCGGCAACGGCAGCCCCAACATATGGCTCATCGCGATATATAAAAGCGGAACCGTGAATACAGCCGAGAGCCAGAAGCGTCTCCACATATTTTTGATGTGCTGTTCTTTTTTCGCTTGGTTTTGGTCGCTTTCTTCTATAGTAGCGTTCTCTTCGATCGCTTTATAGCCGGCTTCGGCCACAACTCTTTCGATATCCCCAACATGGAGCACTGTCGGATCGTAAGAGACGAACATTTTTTCGGTAGCCAGGTTCACGGATGCATCAGATACGCCCGCCACTGCCCGGGTCACTTTTTCCACAGTTTGGGAACACGAGGCGCAACTCATGCCTTCGATCAGAAAGGTCTTTTCCTTTTTGTTCGCCACCAACACATAACCGGCTGCATCGACTGCATTTTTCAAAAGCTCTTCGGAAAAATGGCTTTCATCGACGGCAACCGTCAGTTTCTCGGTCGCCAAATTAACTGTGGCCTCCTTGACCCCCGCTACTTTGGCGGCAGCCTTTTCTACGGCTTGTGAGCACGATGCACAGCTCATGCCTTCTATATCATAACTTTTATTTTCCATTCGTTCATTCCCCCTCATGTACGCAACCGGTTTGTTTGCAGTTGCATTGTCCTGGCGTGCACATACACTTCACTTCATCGACTGCCGTCAGCTTTTTGGCGGCGATCACCTTTTCCAAAAACGCCACATCCGCGTGGCTCAGCGTCGCCCTTTCGATTAGTTCCGCTATCGTACTGCCGACTTTTTTCGTGCAGACGTGCGCCAAAAGGTCTTCGGTAGCGCCGCCGACGCTTTCCTGTTCGGATACGTTTGCGCTGTAGATGAATTTATTTCCGATCGGTTCAGTAGCCAACAAACCTTTGTCGACGAGTCTTCCGATCAACGTTTTGACGGTAGCTTGTTTCCAATCCATTTTCTCCTGCAAAACCGAAATGATTTCTCGGCTGGTCGCTTTCCCGTTTGTCCAGACAACACGCATGACTTCCCATTCAGCGTCGGTTATCTTCTTCTGCGTCGAATCGGTCATTTTTTTCATCCTTTCGTTGTTGACTCCTGCTTCTGAAGTAAGTTTACATCTGTAGACGTTTTATGTCAAATGATTTTGATCCAAAATAAAAAAACAGCAACTTACCGCTGATTCGGTTGCCTGCTGTTTTGCTCTCAATTTATTTGTTTGCACTATAGTGGGTCGTTAGGGCCGGTGCTCTCTTTTGCGCTTGCGCACTTGTCTGCGGTATAAGGTCGGTGCCATGCCTTCCTTTTCCTTGAATTTTCGGGAAAACTCTGCCGCGGAGGGCATCCCGACCAGTTCGGCAATTTGCTTGATGAAGCATCCCGAATGAATCAGCAAGTAGCGCGCTTGATCCATCCGGACACGATTCAAATAGTCCAGCAACGAAACGCCGTAGATCCGGATGAAGATCTTCTGCAGTTCCGATGAGGGACCGTGACAGGCTTCGGCAATGCGATTCACGCTCAAGGGGTTTTGATAATGGTTGTGGATAAAACGTTCGGCCTGACCTGCCCATTCCAGATCCGTAACCGTCTTCCCGTTCGGTCTGCATCTGCGGCAAGGTCTGTAGCCATGCGCCTCGGCAGCCTCGGCTGAAGAAAAGGTGCAGACAAGGTTGAATTTCGGAAGCCGGGAGGGACAGGACGGCTTGCAGTACAGTTGCGTATTCCTGTCCGCGTAAAAGAATTCTCCATCAAAACGCTGATCTCGTTCATTGATTGCTTGCCATTGCTCCACATTCACCGCTTGCTCTGCCCTATCCGTCGCCATCGTCTGGTTCCATCCTCTTCAACTGTCATGTATGTCTGTTTCCTAATTATAGTATACAAAGCAAGGATATGCTTCAGTCCGCCACAAAAAAGCTATGTCTTCTCGTCAAAAAAACAGCAACTGCACCGGATGGCACTGCGGCTGTTTAATAACGACCCCAATGTACATTCGCTTATACGTTGCTGCTTCCGACAAAAGTCAATTCAGCCTCTTCGCCTCGGACTTCCAAGAGCGCATTTTCAATGATGGCCATGACTTTTTCTTCATCACCACTGTTATTGACGATATCAAATGTGTCAATGTTAATCCTGATTTTTGAACTTTGATCGTATTCCTGATACCACTGCTCATAATTTTTGAAAAGTAATTCGTAGTAGGCCAATAATTCAGAATCATCCTCGATTTGTTCAAATTCACGACCACGCTTGCGGATATGATCCAAAATCGTTTCGAATGAACCATCCAGATAGATCAGCAGATCCGGTGCTTTTTTGGGCATGCCTTCCAGTTCTTCCATCATGTTCGCCAACAGATCATTGTAGATATCCATCTCTTCTTCGGAGATGTTGCCTTGCAGGTGGTTGACCCGCGTGAACAGGGCGTCCTCATAAATGGAACGATCCAAGACATTATTGTCATCCGTCAAGGCAGCCTTGATGCTGCGGAAACGCGTATTCAAGAAATATATTTGAAGGCTGAAGGCCCATTTTTGTGGGTTGTCATAAAACTTGTCCAAGATCGGATTGTAATCGACGCTTTCGAAAAAGGCCTCCGTCCCTAATCTTCTTGAAATCATTTCAGTGTAGGTCGACTTTCCAGCACCTATCATTCCTGCCATTACCAGCACGCTCAATCATATCCCTTCCTTTGGTGTTATCTGATTATTTCCGTATTTTATGTAACTTCCGGTCCGCTGATTTGCGGAACAACATTTAGTATCATACCATGCCAAAGAAACGAGATATAGTGTTTTTTTGATTAGAAAACCCATTTTCAGCGCAAAAAATACTGCCTCTTTCCGCTTACGAAAACACTGGTCAAAAGCACCAAAATCCACTATCCTAGAAGAAAGGAGTGTCGCCCATGAGTTTGAACCATCGCACCATCAAAATCGCTTTTGCGACCGTCATCGCGATTCTGCTTGCGCAATTTTTTAATTTGAATTATTCCGTTTCAGCCGGGGTCATCGCGATCCTCAGTGTGCTGGACACCAAAAAATCTTCCGTCCTGACTGCATTGCAGCGGATTGCTTCCACTGTGCTGGCATTGACGATCGCGACGATCCTGTTCCGCCTTTTCGGTTTCCACATCGTCGTGTTCGGCATTTACCTTTTATTTTACGTACCGCTGGCCTACCGCTTCAATCTGCAATCCGGCATCGCGCCTTGTTCAGTGCTTGTGACGCATCTGTTGCTGGAAAAGCAGACAAGCTTGCCTTGGCTTCTGAACGAACTCGCCCTGATGATGATCGGCGCCGGCGTGGCTATTTTGTTCAATCTCTATATGCCTTCCAAAGCGAGCCAAATCATTTTGCTTCGGGAACAAGTAGAGACGCAAATGAAGGAAGTACTGCACAGTTTCAGCGTCTCCCTTCGTGAGGGGGAGGATCGCAATCAAAGTCGGCTATTGGACGAATTGGATGATCAATTGGAAAAATACAGGCAGGTCGTTTACGCGGAATTCGACAATCAGTTACTTGACCAATCGACCTATAATATCCGATACTTCGATATGCGCAGCGAGCAAGTCACCATCCTGAAATATATGGCCACTAATCTTGGATTATGCGCGCTGCCGACAAGCGAAAACAAGATTCTGGCTGGCCTGTTCTTCCTGACTGCCGCCCAGCTGCATGAGCAGAACACCGGGATTTATCTGATGGAGGACATCGATTCATTGCTGCAATCATTCCGCGAAAGCGAGTTGCCGGCCACCCGTGCGGAGTTCGAAAACCGCGCCATCCTGTTCCAGTTGCTGAACGACTTCAGACGCTTCATCCAGACGAAAAAAGACTTTTACGAAGAATACGCAGCGGAAATAAAAACAAAAAATGAATTTATCATGAGAAAAAATTGACACTTACTAATCGTATTGTTATTATGTATATAAATTCAAACAACCTCACGGTGAAAAGAAGAGTACGGATAACGGAAATGCACAGAGAACCTCGGCAGCTGAGAAGAGGACAGGAAAGTCATCCGGAAAATGGTCTTAGAGTGATTGGTTTGCGAACGCCTTATGGCCTCAGCAAACCACGTCCGCATACGTTACAATGCCGCAGTATAACAAGACAGAACGGTCGTCTTGCGTACTGACTGAGTGGGCATGCGCGAGCATACCCTGAACCAAGGTGGTATCACGATGAGCAATCATACGTCCTTGCACAGCAATGTGCGGGGGCGTATTTTTTTTTACTGTACGCTATCGTTTGACAAAAAATATAAATTGAAAGAAGGAAAACAACATGACAACAGCACAAAAAACAACAACTTTACCATTCAGAGCCGACCACGTAGGGAGCTTTTTACGCACAGAACCATTGAAGGAAGCGCGCTTGAAATTTACAGCCGGCGAAATCGACACAGCCGCTTTGGACCAAGTGGAAACAGAAGAAATCACGAAATTGGTCAAAGATCAAAAAGAAAACGGCTTGGAAGGTTTCACTGATGGCGAATTCCGTCGCTCTTGGTGGCATATCGATTTCATCGAAAACCTGAACGGATTTGAAGGCTATGTTCCGGAACACGGCTATGATTTCGGGGATGTGGAAGTCCGCAAGTACGCTTTCCGCAACGTCGGCAAAATCTCCTTCAATCCGAATCACCCTTTCTTGGCTGCTTTTAAATCATTAAACGAAATCGTCGGTGACCAAGGCGTGGCGAAATTCACGATCCCTAGCCCGAACGAAGTTTTCTATCCGGGCTACCGCAACGAAGAGATTTATCCTTCGGTTGAAGCATACCAGGCGGACGTGCAACAAGCCTATATTGACGCTGTTCAGGCTTTCTACGATCTGGGCTGCCGTTACTTGCAATTGGACGATGTGCACTGGGGATTCCTTTGCAACTTCGCGGATGATTCGGATGAGTACAAAGCTTCCAAGCGTGTTGCCGCTGAGAACGTCCAGGCCATCATCGAAGCGAAACCGGCAGACCTTGTCCTAACGACGCATGTCTGTCGCGGCAACTACAAATCCCACCACTCATTGGAAGGTGCTTATGATCCAATCGCAGAAGAGCTTTTCGGACAAACAAGCTTCGACGGTTACTTTCTGGAGTATGATACCGATCGTTCCGGCGGTTTCGAACCACTTGCCTTCTTCAAAGGCAAAGGCCGGATCGTATTAGGCCTAGTCACTTCGAAGACAGCCGAACTTGAAGATAAAGAAGAAATCAAAGCCCGCATCAAAGAAGCTAGCAAATATGTGCCTTTGGATCAATTGGCGTTGAGCACGCAGTGCGGATTCGCCTCCACCGAAGAAGGCAACTTGCTGACGGAAGCAGAACAATGGGCGAAAGTACGCCACGTTGTAGAAATCGCCAAAGAAGTTTGGCCCGAAGACTAATCGATATATGCGAAAACGCACAATCAGCCGATTGTGCGTTTTTTTGGTGATTCAGTCTAGGTGGGTGGAAGCGCCAACTGGCTTGCGACGTTAGGCCGCCTGAACTCCGGTTAGGCGTTGCTCGCCGGAGTTCAGGCTTTTTTTTCACGTGTACTCCGGTGAGGTGTCGCTCGCCGGAGTACAGGCTGGTTTTTTCCGCGAACTCCGATGAGAGAGCGCTCGCCGGAGTTGCGGACCTCCTTCCGGCTGGCTGCGCAGCTTTATTCGTCTTCGTCCTCATCCTTGCTGTCGATGTGTTTCCAACATGCTGTAGTCAATCGGATTATTCCGTAGCATCTCATTGGCGATGGCGATGACTTCCGCACCGGCTCCCACTTTAAATACAAGCTGCGGTTCGATTGGGAAGTTCACCTGGATGTCCGCCTGCTTCGTAAATTGGCGGTCCATCTGCCGGATCAGAATATCCAGGCTTTGGATCGCCACATTGAATGGTGATGCCAATTGCCGGTCTACAGCCTCATAGATCATTGAAACGGACATCAGAACGCTGAAGAGCGAACGGTCAAAAAGCGGGATAGGCAAATTCATCATCACGCCGCCATCGACCAACTGCCTCCCGTCTAAAGATGCAGTGGAAAAAATCAGCGGAAACGCACAGGATGCCGCAACAGCAATCCCCAATTCGATATCATGCGGATAGATGAGCCAGTCTCCAGTTGGGCTCGTGAAAAATTCAGGCTTGTTGGTGAAGACAATCAACTCGCTTGTATGGATGTCAACGGTCGTGATAGCGACAGGCAACCGGCAGTCGGAAAGCATCCGGCAGCCTATTTTTTCAAATAATTGACAGGCCATCTGCTGCAGACTCTGAAGTTCAACGAAGCCGTTATTGTGTTCGCGCACATGCTGAAAGAGTAGGTAGGCGGGTCTACTGAAGATGCCGCGATCGGCAAATTCCCGTTCCTCGTCCAATAATGTTTGCTCGATTTCGGATGCCGTAAGCCCACAGGCCACCAAAGCCGCTATGACCGCTCCCATCGAGGTGCCTGCTACGGCATCGATTTTCACCCGATGCTTCTCCAGATCGTGAAGGACGGCAAGCTGAGAAAAGGACTTCAGGCCGCCTCCAGCCAGACTGAGTCCAAACAGTCCCTTGCCTTTTTCTGCCTGTTCAGGCGATTTCATATGCGTTCGCTTCCTTCAAAAGTAGTTTTCTACTGTAATTATCGCTTATTTCAGCGGAATCCACAAAAAGGAAGAATGCTGAATCCCAAATGTGCATCGCCACAACGCAAAAAAGCAACCAACTGGCTGCTTTTTTGCCACCTCTATATACCGTTCTCTTGCAATCATATCTCAGTATCGTTGAACTCCGAATCCAGAAGTAGTATGTCCACCCTTCTATTTTGGGCGCGGCCTTCGGAAGTATTGTTATCTCCTGTTGGACGATATTCGCCATAACCAACTGCAGATACTTTTGTCGGATCAATGCCGGATTGATCGATTATCGCTTTTGCAACATTACTTGCGCGCATTACCGATAGATCCCAGTTCGAATCATATTCTTCATTCTTCATGGGTACGTTATCAGTATACCCTTCCACCCTTATATAACTCTGTTGCAAGAAAGGTTGATTCAGTAATTTAGCTACTTCCACAAGACTGGGGATTTGTTCTGATTTAATCTCTGCTTCGCCGCTTTCGAAGAACATCGAACCATTAAAACTTACGACCAATCCTCTTGTTTCAATCGAGGTTGTGATATCATCCGCCAATGAATTTTCGGCTATGTATTCATCAAGCATTTCCTTGACCTGCTCTTGTTTTTCGCCTTCCGATAAAGTCGCGCCTTCTTGACTTTTTCCTGTCGACGAATCTTCTTGCACCGCTTGTTGCCCCGATGACATTTCGACTCCCATGTCGACTGGTTTTTCTCCACCATTGTCATCAAAGATCGCGCCGAATTCAGCGCTGATGGAGTGCTTTAACTTTGTAGATTCGCTTTTATCCATCCTGCTCATCGCATACATGACAACAAAAAAAATCATTAATAAAGTGATAAAGTCTGCGTAAGAAAGAAGCCATCTTTCACTGTTGTCGTGTTCTTCTTCCTTCTTCTTGCGTCTGCTCATGTAGGGCTCACCACTTCTTTAGCAACAGTCGAATTTGAACCGCTTTTCTCGTCTTTTTCATCGCCATTCAGAAAACCCATTAGTTTTTCTTGAATAGTTTTAGGGCTCACCTTTTTTTCTAATAATAGAACGCCTTCCAATATTAATTCCTTTTCTAAGAGCTCTTTTTGATTATTTATTTTCAATCGGTTACCCATCGGCAGAAAAATAAGGTTTGCACTTGCTAATCCGTATAATGTTGCAAGGAAAGCAGATGCAATGCTTTTTCCTAAACTTGACATATCTGCTTCAGCCAATCCTTCAAGTACATGCACCAGTCCCAAAACGGTGCCCACAATCCCCATGGTAGGTGCTGTCCCGCCTGCAGAATTAAATATTGCGGCCCCAATTTTATGCCTCTCTTCTATACGGTCTATTTCATTACCAAGCGAATCGCTTATCGATTCATGTGATTCTCCATCAACCAGCGATTGAATCCCTTTTTTCAAAAAAGGATCGGCATCCGGATTCAATGCTACTTCCGATTCTAAACTCAACAGGCCATCTTTCTTACTTTTGACCGATAATTCATAAAAATATGTTACAAGTTGATTTAAATCCCCTTGCTCATACAATAATCCTGATTTCATAATACGCCCTATTTTTTTAAGATCGCTCACAGGAAAAGCGAGCATAGAACTTCCTATTGTACCACCAAAAACAATCAGGGCAGGTGTCCATGATATCAATGCACCAACGTGTCCGCCTTCTCCTAAAAAACCTATAATTAACGCGCCAAAGCTTACCACCAATGCAATTATGACACCCATTGAATTTTTACCTCCGTTATAATGATATCGCATAGTCATACGCTATCATTGTCGGTAATTTAGCTGAATTATTAAGTATATTTCGCAATGATTACCCAATTTTTTCTGTAAAGAAGGCAGTTTGGAGGATCCTGATAGCTCTGACATCTTAATCCATCAAAGTCGACAAATAGGGTGCATAAGCAAAAGAAGAACACCTCCCTCATTTGGTGAGGAAAAGTGTTCTTCTTCTATTATATACAAATACAGCATTTTCAGCGCCGCAATTCGTCATCTCATCGTTAGCTTTACTCGAATCCCAAGATAAAGATCCCTACCATGATCATCGCGATGACTGCGTATTGTTTTGCGGTCAGTTTTTCTTTCAAAAAGATCCGCGAAAGGATGACAGAAACCATACTATATGAAGAAATAAGCGGCGCAACGATGACTGCATTTGCGCTGATCGCAAAAACATAGAAGAACTGTCCCAATGTTTCAAAGATCGCTGCCAAACCGCGGTCTTTCTGATCGCGCAAGGCAAAGGTTTCCTTCTTGATCAAGATAAGATAGATCCAAGCCAAAACGGCTACGATCAACCAAGTCAATTCATAAGAAATGTTCGCCTGCATTTCGTCCATCCCTCGGTCGAATACCCACGCATCCGCGAATGTTCCAAGAGAATCAATCAATGCATATCCTAGAGGGAACAACAAAGCGATTGCGCCGTATTTGTACTTACGATCCACCATTGCCTTGTTCTCTTTCCGTTCCGCCTCTGCAAACCGTTGTTCGAATACCGACAGCAAGATGACGCCGATCGTGATTAGGCCTACCGCAAAAAACTGTAGGCCGGTCATCGATTGCCCCAAGAAAATGAAAGTCAGCAAACCGGATATCGCGCCGGAGGAGTTCTGTACAGGAGAAGAAATCGATAA
The DNA here is from genome assembly GCF_900107505.1 of Trichococcus collinsii. Classification (GTDB taxonomy): domain Bacteria; phylum Bacillota; class Bacilli; order Lactobacillales; family Aerococcaceae; genus Trichococcus; species Trichococcus collinsii. The sequence goes on from NZ_FNQH01000002.1 coordinate 264,150, forward strand.
TTCCAGAAAACGTAATCCGGCATAACCGACCGCCATCGATAAGATGTACAACGCCGAAACCGGCAAGTAGGTAATCAAATTGCTCGGATTGTAAACCACGCCCGAAGTCAGCATGACATAGACCGCATGGATACCCATGACCGCACCAACCATGATGACGATCTTCAGATAACTGTATTTATCTTTCGGGTCGCTCCCTTTTTTATAAAACAAATCCGCTGTGCCCCAGGCCAAAACGGAAACTATCGCAAATATAAACCACATGCTACATCCATCCTTTATAAAATAATTTCTAAAACTTACTTACTAATTATACTATAAGGATGGGGTGCACAATCAAAATTGCGTAATATCAACAATATATCAATAGACTTATCATAAGTAAACCTCAACATAGTCGCTTATATTCGGTTGTTGGCGCGTGTTTTTGTGCCTGTAAAACGGAAGCGGCAGCGTAGCTTCATCCCTACGCTGCCGTCCGAAGGTCAGTCGCGCACTCTTTTGCCCATGTAGACAAGGTCGCGTTCGATGCCGTCGAGTTCGGCTACTCTCGGCAAATATCCCCATTGTTCGAAGCCGAATTTTTTCATCAGCCCGATGCTTGGAGCGTTGTGGCCGAAGATGAGGCAGACCAAATTGGTAATGTCCAACTCTTCGCAAGCCGCCAAGACTGTTTCCATGATCTGTGTGCCCATTTTTTTGCCGCGGTAGTCTTCATGGATATAGATGCTCAATTCTGCTGTCTTGTCATAGGCAGCGCGCTCGTGGAAAGCCTGAAAGCTCACCCAAGCACAGATTTTCCCATCCTCTTCAAAAACCCAGATCGGTCTGTAGCTTGGCGAATGGTCCAAGAACCAGCCCATTTTTTGTTTGACGGTCACCGGTTCAAGGTCGGCCGTCACCATCCGGCTGGATATCGTCTGATTGTAGATGGCGACGATATCTTCTACATCGTCCAAAGTTGCGTTTCTATGTGTAAGGGTCATAGTTTATTCCTCCAAAAATCAAAGATTCACAGCCCGACTTCTCGAAGGACTATACGCTATTTTACCAGTTTGTCACAGCGATGTGCCATCTATTTTCACGAGAGTATGCAAATAGTGTTTCCCTGTTCCAATTTCTGCAAGATTGCCGCAGTTTTTCGTAATCTTCCCGATGAAAATCAGTTATACTGGATACAAGAATGGGGTGGATAACATAATGAATGAACAAATATATATTGCAGAAGATGAAGAAGGCATCCGTTTGACGGTGAAGACGTTTCTGGAGAGCGAGGGCTATGTGGTCTCCGACTTTCCTAATGGCGACCTGCTTTACGATGCTTTCCTCAACAAACAGCCGGACTTGGTCATCCTGGATGTGATGATGCCGGGATCGAGCGGTTTCGAGATCACAAAAAAAATCCGCGACGTCAGTTCTGTTCCGATCATCATCCTGACCGCAAAAGACAGCGACATGGACTACGCGACGGGCATCAACCTAGGCAGTGATGATTATTTCACTAAACCCTTCAGTGCCATCGCCCTGAATATGCGCGTGAAGGCGATGCTGCGTCGCATCAAGATGGATCAGGAACGCATGCCTTCTCGCGATGAAGAACCGACACTCCGGATCGGTGATATCGAAATCGATTTGGCCGCCATGTCCGTCAAACAAAATGGTACTTCCCTCAACCTGACACCGAATGAATACAATGTGTTCGTCTATCTAATAGAAAACAAAAACCGTGCCGTTTCGAGGGATGAGCTTTTGGATTCGATCTGGGGCTACGGCAAGGACATCGAGACGCGGGCCTGCGACGACACGGTCAGGCGCTTGCGCAAAAAACTGGCCGGTTCCACAGTCGAAATCGAGACTGTCTGGGGATTCGGCTTCACCGTGAAGGAGTCGTCTGAGGGATGAAGACATCGAAAAAAAGTTTGAAGATCCGGCTCCTGACGACCGTCACGCTTCTGTTGGCGGCGGTCTTTGCCTTTATTTACCTGGTGTTCAATTTTTTCTTCACCCAATACATCGAAACGACAGCGGACTCCCTGCTTGCCGAAGCGAGACGAAATTACATCGAGCGTCCCTTCGATGAGGACAAAAAGTTGGAATCCGAGCCAGCTGCATCGGATGCAATCATCGTGGATGAGCCGAGGGACAAGAATAAAGAACCGCATACAGCCTTCGCGTCCAGCGTCCAAAAGACGATCATTTCCGAAGATTTCGAAATACTGTTCCCGCAGATTCAGGACACTGGCTTCAGTGATGATGATGCCTTGACGAATTTCGTTTCCGGACTGGAAAGCTCCGACATCACGTTGGCATTGACAGCCGATGGGAAATTGGAATTGGAGGACAATCTCTACTACTATTCCATCGCTCCCAACGCCGAGGAGGAAGGAACCTACGCGGTATTCTTCCTTAACATGTCCGATCTGTTCGTCTTCGAGCAGAACCTAAATCAAATCCTTTTGATCATCATGCTGATCGGGTTGGTGACCATCGCCACCATCACCTATCTGCTCGTTTCACGAATCACGAAACCGTTGCAGACACTAGCCTTGTTCGCGAAAGAAATCGGTGAAGGAAACTATCAGACGATCGATGAGGAATTCGTCGATTTGGAGCTCCATGAACTGAAGACGACCATGAACGATACCACCAACAAACTCAAGCTGTATGACGCCGATCAGCGCACGTTCTTCCAGAATGCTTCCCATGAACTGCGCACACCGTTGCAGATCATCAAGACAAACGCGGAAGGCATCGAAGTCGGCATCATTGATGACAAAAAAGGCGCCATCGCTATCAAAAACGAGACCGACAAACTGGGTACGCTTGTAGAGGATATCCTCTACCTGTCGCGTCTAGAGACGCGTTCATCGGATCGGTTAACGGCCACCAACGATATCCGCGAGACCTTAGCCTATACCGCTGAACGCTATGCCAGCGTCAGCAATCAAAAAAATCTGCAGGTGCAGTTTGACTTCCAGAAGGATCCCGTCCTGTTCCATTACGATGAGCGGGATTTTGAACGGGCGTTTCAAAATCTCATCTCCAATGCCCTGCGTTACGCAAAAGGCATCATCCGTCTGGGCTGCAAGGAGATAGACAACCGGATTATGATCACCATCTACAACGATGGGGAACCGATTTCCAAGAAAGACCTGCCGCATATTTTCGACCGCTTCTACAAAGGCAATAAAGGCGTGCACGGCATCGGACTCTCCATCGTCCAATCAATTGTGCAGACCTACGGCGGACGCATAGAAGTCATGTCATCCGCAAAAGGAACAACTTTCACGATCATCCTGCCGCAACAAAAAAAATCTATTTAATAGAACACGGACCGAAACGCTGCCCTCCCCCATAGGCCAGCGTTTCGGTCTCTTTTTGTCGTCAAAATCGGCACTCTTTCAACTTTACGCATCTTTCCGCTCAATTTGCTCCATTTTTGCAACAACTCTCTGCCCTGTTTACGGAGAATTGTTTCCCAAATCGGCATAGAATTAAGGACATCAAGAGAAACAAGAAACGAGGTCGAGCGTTATGAGCGAAATATGCTACCGCAATGAATTCAAACATGAAATTTCCCAAAAGAACAAAGTCGTCCTCACAAGTCGGCTGAGAAAGGTCCTGAAACATGACGAGAATTCAGTAGGCAACAGCTACAGCATCAGGAGTCTCTATTTTGACACGATTTATGATGATGCTTATTGGGACAAAGAGGATGGCCGCAGTTACCGCGAGAAGTTCCGGATCCGTTATTACAACAATGACGCTTCCTTTATCCGCTTGGAAAAAAAAGTCAAGGACGGAGCAGTCGGTTACAAACAGAGCGCATGCATCACGAAAGAAATGGCCGACCAGCTTATCCAAAAAAAATATGACTGCCTGGCTGATGCCAGTCATCCGTTGCTCCAGGAATTTTATGCAAAGTGCAAAAGCCAATGCATGGAACCAAAAGTAATCATCACTTATGAACGGGAAGCTTTCGCCTATGGCCCCGGGAACACGCGCATCACACTGGATTTTGATATGCACGCCAGCACGCAGATATCCTCTTTCTTCCACGATGGCCGCATCGGAATAAGGGAGCCCGGGATAGACTGCGTACTGGAAGTCAAATTCGACAATTACCTGCCGGGTTGGATCCAGAGTCTGGTGCAGACAGAAGAAACAAACAGCACCTCACATTCAAAATACGCAATTGGAAGACATTTAAATCAAATTTAAGAAAAGCGGAACGGGTTCGTTCAGCCCTGAAAGAAATTTAGGAAATCGTGCCATGCAACGTTCCCTACGGTCACCTTGTACTGGGACTCTAAGGGATGAATCCCTAAGAGTCCCATGCAACTGAGCATCGCAGAGCGCAATATGCTGAGAGACTTCCTGCGTCAGCAGGTTAGTCGAACAGTATCCTTAGCTCGCAGAGACAAGGGGTTCCTTTATCCTTTCCGAAGGGCTAACCCGTGAAGCTAGCCATCGTTCTAGAAGTAAGTAATATTATTTAAAACATACCAGGAGGAATATTGAAATGACAACATTTACAGATATCATTAAAAACAGCTTTTTGGAGGAAACGGCCGATTTTTCCATCGCGGCGGCGTCAGTTTCCCTGCTATCGGCGCTCTTCATCGGCCTGTTCATCTTCTTCATCTATAAAAAAACCTACGCCGGCGTCATGTATTCGAAACCCTTCAACACGTCGTTGGTGCTGTTGTCGGTCCTGACCACTTTCGTCATCCTGGCCGTAACCTCCAACGTTGTCCTTTCCCTAGGGATGGTCGGTGCCCTTTCCATCGTCCGCTTCCGTACCGCCATCAAGGAGCCGCTTGACCTGGTCTTCCTCTTCTGGTCGATCAGCGTCGGCATCATCTTGGGAGCTGGATTGTATTCTCTGGCTTTCCTCGGATCTGCATTCATCACGGTCATCCTGCTTGTTCTGACAGGGAAAGTCGATTCTTCGGCCCCTTACATCTTGATGCTTCAGCTTGAGAATGAGAATGCGGAATTGCAGGCGACCGAAATCATCAAAAACCGTTTCGGCAAAATCATCGTAAAATCCAAGAGCATCACGGACGGTCAACCGGAATTGATCTATGAAGTAAAAGTCAAGAACAACGAAACAAGCTTCATGAATGAATTGAGCGCCATCGAAGGCGCCCAGAACGCCACTTTGGTCAGCTACAATGGCAACCAAGCAGGATAAGAAAAGCTTACCCATGCAGCTAGACATCAACAGCAGATATTAACCAAAAAAACATACCAGACAGGAGAACTAACCCATGAAAAGTACTATAATAAATCTAAAGAATAAACCTCTAACTCAAATGCTCGCTCTGACAGGCACCTTTGCCTTATTGACCGCTTGCTCTACTGAAGCGAGCACCACAACAGCATCAAGCGATGGCTCGACCACTGAGGCTACCGTTGAATCCACTCTTGCATCAGACTCCAGCTACTCAGAAAGTAACAGCACAGCCATCAGTTTTTCCGACGATACCATCACAGTCGACGGATCCGGAGCTGCGGCTGACGGTTCGATCCTGACCATCACGCAACCAGGCACGTATATCCTCAGCGGAACCCTAAGCGAAGGCCAGGTTCGTGTCGAAACAGTCGATGAAGCCGATGTCCAGATCGTTCTCGACGGGGCTACTATCACGAATTCCACCGGAGCCGCCATCTACGTGAAAAGCGCCAACTCCGCGACCATCACTTTGGCTGAAGGAACGACCAATACTTTAAGCGACGGAGAAACGTATACCTTCGAAGACAGTGAGGATGAGCCGGATGCTACCCTATTCAGCAAATCCGACCTCATCCTGAACGGAACGGGAACGTTGGTCGTCGATGCCAATTATGCTCATGCCATCAAAGGGAAAGATGATGTGACCATCGCAGAAGGAACCTATGAGATCACTTCTGTCGGCGACGCCATCAAAGGAAGCGATTCGCTCTTCATCAGCTCCGGCACTTTCACGATCGATGCGGGCGGAGACGGACTGCAGTCCACAAATGAGGAAGAAGAAGGCAAAGGGACCTTGACTATCGAATCCGGCACTTTCGCGATCACAGCAGCCTCTGATGGCATCCAAGCCGCAACCGATCTGCAGATACTTGGTGGCGACTTTACGATTACAACCGGCGGTGGCAGCACGAATAGCAGTACTGAGAGCGAAGCTTGGGGAACATGGGCAGCACCTGCTGAAGAAGCAGCTACCACTACCACCGAGGAAACAACCAGCGCTAAAGGTTTGAAAGCGACAGGCTCATTAGCGATTTCCGGTGGTACCTTCATCTTGGACACTTCCGATGACGCCATCCATACCAATGACACGATCCAAATCACGGGCGGAGACTTCACGATCGCTTCTGGGGATGATGGCATTCATGCCGACAACACCTTGACAATCGATGACGGAACCATTAATATCAATCAAAGTTATGAAGGAATCGAGGCTACCGAAATCACACTGAATGGCGGAAACATCACTTTGACGTCAACAGATGACGGTGTAAACACAGCCGGCGGAAACGATGCGTCAGCCGTCAGCGGACGCCCTGGCGAAAACACGTTCACCTCGACTTCAGAAGGAGCAGGACTCTTGACCATCAACGGCGGAACGCTTGTGGTAAACGCGAGCGGCGATGGACTCGACAGCAACGGAAGCATCGAAATGAACGATGGCACCGTAATCGTCAACGGCCCGACCGACAGCATGAACGGTACGTTGGATTACGACAGCACATTCAACATGAATGGCGGTACCCTGATCGGGGTCGGCAGCTCCGGAATGGCGATGAGCCCTTCTTCAACATCAGCACAAAGCTTCCTGTTCACATCCTCTATCCCCTTGGCTGCGGATGAAGCCATCCAGATTACCGGTCCGGACGGAGAAGTGATCATGACCTTTGAGGCTTCCACAACGGCACAGTCGCTTGTATTCTCCAGTCCTGACCTGGTCAACGGCTCTGCGTACACAATCACAACCGGCGGAACAGTTTCCGGCGAATCCACTACCGGTATTTATGAAGATACGTCCTTCAACGGCGGTTCATCCACCGTTGATGTCAGCGCCACAACTGAAGCAAGCAGCGGACAAATGGGCGGCATGGGCGGCAACTCAATGCCCGTATCAGGTGCATCCGTGAAGTAAACACACATCAACAAAATATCTTTCCTAGCCGAGCAATCCGGACAAGAGGCTAACCATTCCCTCTTTCCGGTCATTGGCAAAAATTAGCCCCAGAAGAGGTAACTGCTATGAAAAATAGAAAAAAACTAAAGAAAAAATATGCGCTTTTCCTGTCCACCATGTTTCTTGCGGGCTGTGTCACGTTCCTGCTGTGGGACTCAGCAAATTCCCAAGAGGGAGACAGTTCCGCATCAGCCCAGACCTTGACGACGGATGTCACCTATGCGGGTGATGAAGTACTGAAAGCTAATGATTCCAGCATCGCGGAAGCGAACGCGATTCTCCAGAGCAGCACGATCATGACGACAGCCGGAGAAGATTTGGCGGCGGATTTGGATGAACTGAATGCTGCCTACCCTAGTCAGCTTGGCTTTGTCCTCATCAACGAGCAGACCGGCGAAGCCGTCACAACCAATGCGTCCCGCGTCTTCACCAGTGCGAGCCTGTATAAATTATTTCTTACCTACGCTATCCTTGAACAAGTAGATGCCGGAGCACTTTCGTTGCAAGATCAGATGGCGGATGGCGCAACGATCGACGATTACCTGACCAGCACCATCACCGTTTCAGACAATGAAACGGCTAAGGAACTCGCCTATCTGATCGGATGGGACAACATCGAAACCTTCATCCATGATCAGGGCTTCGTTTCCACGAGTTTTAACCCTTATCTGGAATCCGACGGTGTCTATTACAACGGAGACTTGGAAACAACGCCAGCCGAAGTCGCTTTCTTGTTGGAACGCTTGTTGGATGGCGAATTGCTTTCAGAATCCAGCACCGAATACTTTCTGGGACTCTTGGGCGATCAGCAGCTCGTCTATGCATTGAACATTGGCCTTACCGATGAGGTAACCTTTGCGCATAAAACCGGCTTGTTGACTGACGTATCCCACGATGCTGGGATCCTGTCGATGGACGGTCAGAATTACATCGTAGCCGTCTTGACGGATGGTTGGCTGAACGCGACCGATGACGCGACCCCAGTATTCGAGGGAATCGGCTCGGCAGTGATGACTTACTTATATGCACAATAAACTAAAACACATGCCGAAAGCTTGGTCATTCGGAATATTTTTTCGGACCCCAAGCTTTCGCTATACAGCAACGTTTTATCATGGTAAACCCTTGCGCAAAAAGCCTGAAACTAGAGACAGCAAAAGGCTTATCGTTAGCTATCTGGCCTGAGATGCGGTATGCTATAGAGGTACTATCTATTTGCTGACGTTATATTTTTTATATCCAGCTCAAATCCAAGCCAGTACAGGTATACTTCCAGGAGGAAAACATATGAAATTACAAGTAGAGAAACGCGAAAAAGTTGGCTCATCTGCAGCAAAGCGTGCACGATTGGACAAGAAACTGACTGCAGTCATCTATGGTAAAGATGTTGAAGCAACTCCAGTATTACTTGATGCAAAAGATTTTGACGAAGTGCTTAAGCAATTAGGTAAAAATGCGATCTTTGAAGTCAGCATATCCGGTGGAAAAACGATGCAAGTCATCCTTAAGGACATCCAACAGGCTGCCCTGAAGAACGAAATCCAAAACGTCGAATTGCAAGTAATCACAAAAGGTCAAAAATTGACGATGACTGTTCCGATTCACTTGGTCGGTAGTGAGGACGTCAAAGAAGGTGTCTTGACTCAAACATTGAACGAATTGGAAATCGAAACGGAAGCTACCAATGTGCCTACTGAATTCCAAATCGCTGTTAATGAAATGACCATCGGTGATACTTTAACAGTTGCTGATATCAAAGTCGATGCCGACATTACAGTCCTTACGGATCCAGAAGAAGCAGTTGTTGTTGTTTCTGCGCCAGTAGCTGAAGAAGTTGAAGAGGAAGCAGCTCCAACTGAAGAAGCAGAAACTGTCACTGAATAATTTTTAAATCAGATAGGCATAAAACCTTGATTGACACACTTACAGGTCTCATCAAGGTTAGGCTTACCTACACAACAAAAAAAGTTTCGGTTTTGAACGTCAAAACCGAAACTTTTTTTGTTTATTCCCAATTAATTCCTGAACCATGTTGGTTGGGAATCCTTCACAGTGGTAAATGGCTCCAGCCCGTGGCTATTTTCCAAATAGTTTTCAAGGAAGCGCTGAGCCAAACTGCCTTTTTTGATATTAGCTTTCGCAGCCTCGGGGGAAAACCATTCCGCCTGATCCACCTCATCCGTCATGTCATCTAGACGCTCGTCCGCGACGATGCAGGAAAAATTCAGCATCAATGTATTACTTTTTTCAAAATATTCACTTTTGTTGTAGCGCAATCCAACCGTTTGCAGCCCAAGCTCTTCGGCGATTTCACGGGCCGCTGCCTGTTCCGCATCTTCGCCTTTATTGACGTATCCCGCACAGAGAATGAAATCCGCACCGCCGTACTGTTTGATCAACAAAATTTTATCTTGTTCCTTGTTCAGGATGACCATGCTGACAGCTGTATTGAACACAGGAAATCGATAACCCTCACAACTGTTGCAATAAGGGATTTCCCCTTCATTTTCCAGATATTTCGCTTCCAGTTCTGTTCCGCATTCCATGCAATAATTCATCTATTTTGTACGCCCTTTCTGATTATGATTTTGTTCGCTTCTCTGAAGCCGTTACACCCTTTCCAAAAAGGATTCGGCGTTTTTTTATCCCAAGACAATATGAAACATTATAGCATGCCTGCTTTGTCTTTCTTTCCTCTTGAAAAAAATAACCCAAAAACTGAACATTCGAAAAAACGAAAGTTCAGTTTTTGGGTTTCATTTCTTGTTTATTGTGCTGATTCGCAGATGGCTTTAATGTTTTCCAATGTATGCTGGGTAGAGTTTTCTTCCATTTTGTCCGTGACCAGTTTGTCGAGTATTTTGGTGAACAGTGTTTCAGGCGGAACGCTATCGATATCAAACGTTAGCTCCGTTCCTTCATCTTTTGCAACGTAACGGCTGGTTTGCTTGGTCGGGAAACTCCCGGTGATGTTCCCGCTCCAAATCGCGCCATCGTCAGTAAGCTTACATTCCGTCACTTCGATAGTGATTGGGAAATGGATGCCCATCATGGAATAGCTCGATTCGACGATCGTGCCCACTTCCCCTTTTCCTTTGACGCTTTCCGGTTCGGAAAGTCCGTTGTAAAAGTGTGACCAATTCTCAGGATTGATTGTGTACTCATAGACTTTTTGGACGGGTGCATTGATGAAGATTGTTTTTTCAAAAGTAGCCATTTTTGGTGTTCCCCTTTCAAAATCCACGCTGTGCCTGTTTGCTTCATTGACGACGGGATGGCAGGAAGGACGAAAAAAGTTGTTTAGCGATTGCATTCTCCATGGGATAATTTTGATAATTTTCTTATTCGTCTTCATTATACGCCTGTGTTCGCCATTATCAAAAGTGTACTGCTGACTTTTTCAAATAATATTAATATGCGGATTTTCAGCTTGTTGATCGTATCATTTGTCCTCCGTCAGTAATCGCACTAAAATAGGATTAACAACTGGAATAAATACTTATGTAATTGCATACTATTTTTGGCCGCCCAGTTCAAATGCCTTCAGCTCCTGGAAGATGATTAGCAAGCGAGGGGATCACAATGGAAGAAGAAGTCAAGAAAAGCACCAGAGAAGAGGAAATGGAGCAACGCCAAGCAATTTTGAAGAATCTGATTCTCCGCCTTCACGCAGGTGAGGACTACGAACAGATCAAGAAGGAATTCAAGGAACATTTCGCGACGGTCAGCGCTCTGGAAATTTCGATGATGGAACGGAGATTGATCGAACAAGGCATTGCCGTGGAGGAGATCCAGCGCCTTTGCTCGATCCATGCCGCTCTGTTTGCCGATGCAGTGACCTATGGACAAGCCCCCTCTCCCGAGAGCGAGAAACCGGGACATCCGATCCGAGTACTGAAGGAAGAAAATATGGCCATCGAAGCGACGCTGGACCGGATTGCGCGCCTTTTGGAAAGCTATCTGGGTGAGCCGGATCCTTCACTGAAAACCGGGCTGCTGAAGCAACTGGATATCCTCTGGGGCTTCGACAAGCATTATACGCGCAAAGAATACGCCATTTTCCCAATCATGGAGCGCTACGGCATGACCGCTCCGCCGAAAGTGATGTGGGGCGTGGATGACGAAATCCGGGGATTGTATAAGAAAATGAAACGGATGTTGGAGGAAGGACAGCTAGACGCCCTCAAAGTGACATTCGAAACGCTGCAGCAGGAAATGAAGGAGATGTTCATCAAGGAGGAGGACATCCTGTTGCCGATGGTTTCCGACTCATTCACTGAAGACGATTGGCTGAAAATTGCGGCTGAATCAGATGAGATCGGCTATTGCATCGTCCACCCGGAAGCGCAATGGCAACCTGAACGCACCGCTTTTGAAACAGGCGAAGTGATGGGTTCTGTTCCGGAAGGCAACATCACCTTTGGAACAGGCTTTCTGACGGTTAAAGAGCTGGAAACGATGTTGAACCGATTGCCATTGGAACTCACCTTCATCGATGCGGATGGGATCGTGAAATATTATAATGACGGGCCGGATGAGAAAATCTTCATGCGCACAAAATCCGCACTGGGAAGGGATGCCGAAAACTGCCATCCGCCAAAAAGCGTCGCGTTCATGAGGCAGCTAGTTTCGGACCTGAAATCCGGAAAGAAAAGCCACGAGATCATGTGGTATGAAGAAGGCGGGAAGTTCATCGTCGTGAATTATTGCGCGCTCCATGATGAGGACGGCACCTATTTGGGCGTTCTTGAATATGTGCAGGAGGCCCAGTCCATCCGCGAGCTGAAAGGGGCAAAACGCCACCTTTCTTAATGGAGTCTGGAGCGGACGGATGAGATTCCGGGTGAATATTTTCTTAACCCGAGAATCCGAATTTTTTCATGTTCTCCGATGAGCGCTCCTTCGCCGGAGATTCCGCTCTTTTCTCCCACAAAAAGACGGTGCCTCAATCCTTTTTGATTGAGGCACCGTCTTTTTTGGCAATTCGTTTTTATTATTTGATAATTTGGGAGGTCGTGCAATGTTTTTCTGCCGATGCACCCTCTTGCGCAACACCGAGATGGACCATCAGTGCGGTCCCAGCGATACAGTCGGCCTCAGCTTCTGCCGGAGTAGGCTCATTCATCGGGCAAACCGTTACGGTGCAGGCATTGCATTTCTTTCTGCCGCTCGCGATCAAACGGATTTGACAGAATAAGATGTACCCCATCAAGGTCAGAAACAACAACAAAACGATCCAAGATTGAACATTCATAGTTTATTCCTCCTCTTCCTATTTGACCATTGGTTTCGCCAAGCTTCCCCACATCGGCGAAGCTTTTTTAGGAGCAGGTCTGACGACTAAAAATACCAATATTGCCGTTGCTGCAGCAGCTACGCTGGCTCCCGCTCCGAAAGGCGCACCCAACACGATAACGGCCCCGAGCTGATTGATGATGAAGGCCAATACATAAGCTAAGGTTGTCTGATACAAGACACCGAAAAGCGTCCATTTAGCGCTGCCGAATTCGGTGCGCATCGCTCCAACAGCCGCGAAACAAGGCATGCAGATCATATTGAACACGAGGAACGATACTGCGCTGACCGGGTTGAATAGTGTGCTGAATGCAGCAGCTACCTCCGCCTCCGATCCGGTCGTCCCCATGAGTACACCAAATGTACCGACAACATTTTCCTTAGCAATCAGTCCTTGGATGGTCGCCACCGTCGCTTGCCAAGAGCCGAAGCCCAATGGTGCGAAGAAAACCGCAACTGCACTACCGATCTTGGCTAGGATGCTTTGATCGCTTTCGGCAGCCATCCGTAGCTGCCAGTTGAAAGAAGATAAAAACCAAATAAAGCTGGAGCTGAGGAAAATGACAGTTCCCGCATTTTTGACGAAGGCTAAACAACGGGCCCATACCGCGCGGAAAATGCTTTTCCATTGCGGCCAGTGATACATCGGCAACTCCATGACGAATGGCGATGCTTCCCCGGAAAAGATGGCTGTCTTACGCAGCAGCACGCCGGAAAAGATGACCGTCGCAATCCCCAACAGGTACATCGATAAAGCGACCCAGGATGCGCCGCCGAAGATAGCATTCGCGATCAGGGCGATGACCGGCAGTTTCGCTCCGCATGGGATGAATGAAGTGGTCAGGATCGTCATGCGGCGATCCTGCAGGTTCTCGATTGTTCGGGAAGCCTGGATGCCCGGGACCGAGCAACCGGAACCGATCAGCAACGGAATGAACGATTTACCAGAAAGACCGAAGCCGCGGAAAACCCTGTCCATCACGAATGCGACGCGGGCCATATAGCCGCTGTCCTCCAGCAAGGTTAAGCAGAAGAACAAGGCGGCCATCTGCGGCAGGAAGCCCAGAACTGCACCTACGCCTCCGATGGCACCATCGATCACAAGGCTGCTGACTGCGGGATGGATGTCGATGCTGTCGAAGAAACTTTGCACGACCCCTGGCACGATGCTTCCGAACAACACATCATTGACCCAATCGGTCCCCCACGTACCCACTGTTGTGATGGCGAAGTAGTAGACCGCATACATGATCAGCACGAAAATCGGCAACCCGAGCCAACGGTTGGTTACGATGTGATCGATCATGACCGAGAAAGAAGCTTTGTCGCTATTTTTCACGAGCACTTGGCGCGTAATTTTCGTCACGAATTTATAGCGTTCATTGATCAGGATGGCCTCGGAGTCGTCGTCCAATTCCTTTTCATAACGGCTGAGAAGCCCTTCCATGACAGCCTGTCCGTCCTCGGGAATCGCAAGTTTCCCAGAAGTTTGTCCATCCCTTTCGAAAAGCTTGATGCTGTAGTAGCAACGCAATTTTTTCGGAACCAACGGAGTAATGATTTCCTCAATCGTATCGAGAATGCTCTCCACAACGATGCTGTATGCAATCGGTTCGGCCACAGCAATCGGTTCAGCGATGGCCTTGTACAGCTCTTCCAATCCGCTTTCCTTCAGTGCCGAAATCGTCACGAACGGCATACCGAACGAACTCGACAGTCCGGCGACGTCGAGCTGATCGCCCCTTTTTCCGACGATGTCCATCATGTTCAGGACGACCACGATCGGCAGCTGCAATTCCATCAACTGAGTCGTCAGGTAAAGATTTCGCTCCAAGTTGGAGGCATCGACGATGTTGATGATCAGATCCGGCGCATCCAGCGTCAGGTAATCGCGCGTGACGATTTCCTCGATCGTATATGGGGACAACGAATAGATGCCGGGCAGATCGATGACCTGCGTCTCGCCGTCATGCAGCAAGGTGCCTGCCTTCTGTTCGACCGTCACCCCCGGCCAGTTGCCTACGCGTTGGGTGGACCCTGTCAAATGGTTGAATAAAGTCGTTTTCCCGCTGTTGGGATTTCCAACAAGCGCTATGGTTTTCCCCATCATTTTTCCTCCCCGAACGTAACTTCGATCATCTCGGCATCTTTTTTGCGTATCGATAATTCATATCCGCGCACCATCACTTGGATCGGGTCACCTAATGGAGCGACTTTTCTGACATAAATGGCAGTGCCTTTCGTAATCCCCATATCCATCAATCTTCTGCGGGTAGCGCCTTGTCCTGTTATTTTGTTCACAATCGCAGATACACCGATCGGCAAGTCCCTTACATTCGTCAAAATCGTCCCCTCCATTCTTTCAGCAATAGTAATTCCCCTGCACTAATTGAGAATCGTTCTCATTAAGTCATAGCTTAAGGCATAGACTCCTTCAGGTCAAGATAATTCGTGCATTTTTACTTATTTTTTTATACCGGAAATGAATGGATGAGGCCTGTCCGCGAGGGTGCGAAAAAATAAAAAGGCACGCAAGAAGTCACCCTCTCCCGTGCTTGTGAAATGCGTTCTCTTTTCAGCGACGATATTTGTCATAATTGTTGCGGCTGACACTCGATACTTCCAAAACGGCTTTGATCACTACGGCAACCACTGCGCCCAGAACGGCTCCAAGCGGCCCGAACAATAGGATACAGATGACTGTCGCCAGAAACGTGTACAACGGCCGGATACCAAGTTCCTTACCGGTAATGAACGGCTCTGCAATCTGACGGACGACCACCAAGATAATGTAAAGCAGCCCAATTTGCCAAGCCAGCGTTGTGTTCCCCAACAGCAAATGGATCACCGCCCATGGGATCATCACCATCCCGCTCCCCAGAATCGGGATGAGATCGAAAACCGCGATCCCCAGAGCCTTCAGGAACCAAAAATCGATGCCGAAGTACAGAAAGCCGATGCACAACAGGACAAAACTGATGGCAGCCAATTTGACGGCTGATATGAGATAACCCTTCAATCCTTTTCCGGTTGCGTTGATGATTTCCTTTATATAATAGCTGATCGTATCCAATGCGATCCCCCGCTTTCTCTTTATTCATTCAGTATACACCCTGTGTGTCTGCCAGTCATCGGGCATTGGACGGATTCTTTCCCGTTGCCTACAGGAGGCTTGACGGCTGATGCCATCAGGATTGTTCTATGCTAAAATGATATAGGAAACAGACACTGATTACACGTCAAAACACTTGGGAAATGGAGCATAAAATGGAATCCAAATATCTTCAGAAATTTTACGATAAAACACCAGCCGAAAGGATCACTGCCCTACACTTGGCCGGCATTCTGAATGAAGAAGCGACAGCCAAGCTTCAGGAAGGATTGAAACTGCCGCAGGAAATCGCCGACAACATGATCGAAAACCAATTGAGCACGTACGAATTGCCTTACGGGGTCGCCTTGAACTTTCTGATAGACGGAAAAGACTATGCCGTCCCGATGGCCATCGAAGAGCCTTCCGTCATCGCTGCGGCCAGCGCCGGCGCAAAAATCATCGCTATGGCGGGCGGATTCCGCACGACAACCCAGGAACGGATCATGATTGGCCAAGTTGCCTTGAAAAACGTTCCCGACAGCGTTGCTGCTGAACAACTGATTCTTTCGCATCAGGAAGAGATCCTGAAGGTGGCCAATGCTGCCCACCCTTCCATCGTGAAACGTGGCGGCGGTGCCCGTCGCGTCAGCGTCAGGATTCTGCCTGCAGATGATGTTGAAAGGATTCCATCATTTTTCATCGTCCATCTCCATGTCGAGACATTGGAGGCGATGGGGGCCAACATCATCAATACGATGATGGAAGGCGTCATCCCTTACCTAGAGAGTTTGACCGGTGGCGAGGCTTTGATGGGAATCCTGACCAATTACGCAACAGACTGCTTGGCGACCGCCGAGTGCAGGATACCGGCTGTACTTCTTGCCAGAGGTGCTTTCTCCGGTGATGAAGTGCGCGACCGGCTGATCGAAGCCTATCAGTTCGCCTACGTCGATCCTTATCGCGCCGTCACCAACAACAAAGGCATCATGAACGGCATCGATGCCATCGTGCTGGCATCTGGAAACGATTGGCGTGCCATTTCTGCGGGAGCGCATGCCTATGCTTCCCGCAGCGGACAGTACCGTTCGCTGACAACCTGGAAAAAAACGGAAAACGGGGATCTGCTTGGAAGTCTGACTTTACCATTGCCGATCGGAGCTGTGGGAGGATCAATCAACTTCCACCCTGCTGCGAAAATGACGAAAGAAATCCTTGGCTACCGTTCAGCATCCGAACTGGAGTCCATCATCGTATCGGTCGGGCTAGCGCAAAACTTCTCTGCCATCAAAGCACTGGTGACGGAAGGCATTCAAAAAGGACATATGGGCCTGCATTCGCGTTCACTCGCGATCAGCGCAGGTGCGATCGGAAACGAAATCGAAAAGCTGTCGGAGCTGCTTAAGAGTGAAAAAAATATGAATCTGGCGACAGCTCAGACACTTTTGTCGCAAATCCGCGGTGCGGATGCAGGCGATTGAGGTATAGCGCCGTGACTGATGGAGATTTGCAGGCGAGATATCGTGCTGCATTCCAGTTTTTTTCTCCGGGGAGACTCGCCTCTCTGGAGTAGAAGTATTGGATTTTTTTCTTCTCCGGTCGCAGCGGCTTCGCCGGAGTACAGGAACTAAATTGTTTCTTCTCCGGCTAAGGCCGGCCTGACCGGAGAATCCGGCCTCGGGAACCCATTCAAAAGCAAAAACAGCACGCCGACAACCAGATTACTGGTGATGGCGTGCTGTTTTTCATCGCATTCATTATCTGATTTTGTTCAGATAGATGCGTTTGTTGTAGTCCATCCCTTCGATGCAGATGGTTGCAGGATCTGCGTCCACATCCAGCTCGATGCTGGAACCATCGACAGGCAAAACATGGGAAAAGATATCTTCATATTCTTTGACGGTCACTTCTTTGCGTTCGGCGAACATTTTTCCGTGCTCGGCGGCAGCCAAAGCTTCTTTGAATCCATCCTGCAGCGTAGCTGCGAAGAACTCGCCGACCGCTCCGGATCCATAACTGAAGAGACCGATTTTGTCGCCCGCCTTCAAGTCGTCGGAAAGCTCCAGTAAGGACAACAGGCTCAAATACAGGGAGCCCGTATAGATATTGCCTACGATTTTGTTGTAGACAGTGCTGGTCTGGTAATGCGCCAATAAACGTTCGCGGTCCGCTTCGGAACCTTCGTCCAGCACTTCGCGCAGAGCTTTTATGCCCATTTTCGTGTACGGCAGATGGAAACAGATTGCTTCGAAATCAGCCAATGTAGCTCCGTATTTCACTTTGAAGTCTTCCCAAACGTTCACAAAGAACGAAATGTACTGCTCATTTGAATATTTACCGTCGACAAAAGCCGTTTCCGAGTAGATGGGTCTCCAAAAATCCATCACATCAGCGGTCAGATAACTGCTCTCATTTTCCAGCGCTAGGATGCGAGGTTCCGCGCTGATGACCATGGCTACTGCACCGGCACCTTGCGTCACTTCACCAGCCGTGCCGATTCCGTAACGGGAAATGTCCGAACCGAGCACCAAGACCCGGCTTTCCGGATTCAAAGCGACGTGGCCTTTCGCCAATTGGATGCCGGCAGTGGCACCGTAGCAAGCCTGCTTTAATTCTATGCAACGGGCATGTTCCTGGATCCCCAAAAGATCATGTACGTATACGGCACCTGATTTCGAATTGTCTATGCCGGATTCCGTTCCAAAAATGACCAGGTCGATTTTCGCCAGATCCTCTTCATCGATGATCCGTAAAGCGGCATTCGCAGCGAGTGTAACAGCATCCTGCGTGATGGGCGCGACAGCCATCTTTTCTTGCCCGATGCCGATCGTATATTTGGCCGGATCCACTCCCCTGGTCTCTGCTAATTTTTCCATATCCACAAAGAAGTGCGGCGCATAAAAGCCAATCTTATCTATCCCAATCTTCACGACAACTACCCCTTACTTTTCATATATAACTTATTTGATGCCTCTCATCCCAAATGATAGACCAGACCGCTCAAAAAAACAACCTCAGGCCACCAAATTAAAGATATCTTACAAAACCCTTATCCGCAAATTGCGCTTTGTTTGTAATTCTTTACAAATTCTTATATCATTATCAGGCCTTTGTCACGTAAAATAAGAAGTATCAAAGGTCGAAATATACAATCTACCCAAAATAACACAAAAAAGGAGAGATTTAATGGAAGAAGTCGTAATTGTCAGTGCTGCCAGAACCCCAATCGGTTCATTCGGAGGCAGCCTCAAAAATTGTACCGCAGTCGATCTGGGGAAAACGGCAACGGAGGCTGCATTGAATCGAGCCGGCCTTTCCCCTGAGGAAGTCGATTCCGTCATTTTCGGGAACGTCCTGCAGGCAGGCATCGGCCAGAACACGGCGAGGCAGATCGCAGTCGCCGCCGGAATCCCTTATGAAAAAACAGCCATGACAATCAATGAAGTCTGCGGTTCCGGATTGAAAGCGATCATTCTGGCGAGCCAAGCCATCCGTCTGGGCGATGCCGAAACGGTAGTCGTCGGAGGCACTGAAAGCATGTCGCAGGCTCCCTATCTCTTGCCGAACCAACGCTGGGGCAGCAAACTCGGAGATATCAGCGCCATCGACAGCCTCGTGCACGACGGCCTGATGGATGCTTTCAATCAGCAACACATGGGCATCACGGCTGAAACGGTGGCGGAAAGATTCCAAGTGAGCCGCGAAGAGCAGGATGCTTTCGCGTTGCATTCGCAACAGAAGGCTGCCGCCGCGCAAGAAGCGGGCTACTTTAAGGAAGAAATTGCGCCTGTCATCCTCACGGACCGCAAGAACCATCAGACGGTGGTGGCCGATGATGAATATATCCGCAAAGATGTCACCATGGAGAGCTTGGGCAAATTAAGGCCTGCTTTCCAAAATAATGGCACGGTCACTGCTGGGAACTCATCCGGGATCAACGACGGAGCGGCTGCCTTTGTGCTGATGCCGAAGTCGGAGGCCGAAGCGAAAGGCATCCCTTACTTGGCCACAATCAAAGGCTATGCCGAAACCGGGATAGATCCTGCCATCATGGGCTACGCGCCTTACTATGCCATCAAGCAAGTATTGGACAAAACCGGGCTGCTTGCAGAGGACATCGACCTCTTTGAATTGAATGAAGCGTTCGCCTCCCAGAGTATTGCCGTAATCAGGGATTTGGGCTTGCCTGAGGGAAAAGTCAACATCAGCGGCGGAGCCATCGCCTTGGGGCATCCCATCGGTGCTTCCGGATCCCGCATTTTGGTGACTCTGCTACATGCGTTGGAAAGGACCGATACGAAGGTCGGTCTCGCCTCCCTTTGCATTGGTGGCGGAATGGGCATCGCCATGATCGTTGAGCGCCCTTGAACCTGTTTTTGGCCACACCCGCTCCCTCCCCCGTCATTTGCTTGAACGGGGGATTTTTTTCATAAAAACGTACATAAGAACAGGGCGCATTTCGATATGTTATTGAGTTTTCAACGAAAATGTGGCATACTCTTTATGAGAAATTTTTAATTTAAAAATGAGAATAATGTAGAGGAGACTGAATCCGTGACGACCTATCATAGCACACGAAATGCAGAAAAAACACTGACGGCTTCACAAGCAATATTACAAGGGATAGCGCCAGACGGCGGATTGTACGTACCTGATCACATTCCGGCTTTGGACATCGCATTGGATCGCCTTGCCGACATGACTTACCAAGAATTAGCCTACGAAGTGATGAAAAACTTTTTTGACGACTTCACTGAAGAAGAATTGAAACATTGCGTCAACGCAGCCTACGATGACAAGTTTGACGACTCAAGCATCGTCCCGTTGGTGAAAGCTGGCGGACACCACTACCTAGAACTATTCCATGGTCCGACTATCGCGTTCAAGGATATGGCCCTTTCCATCTTGCCACACCTGTTGACGACATCAGCCAAAAAGAACGGCAGCACGAAAGAAATCGTGATTCTGACGGCAACTTCCGGCGATACCGGAAAAGCGGCCTTGGTCGGATTTGCGGATGTTCCGAACACACGCATCATCGTCTTCTATCCTAAGAACGGTGTCAGCGCCATTCAGGAAAAACAGATGGTGACGCAAAAAGGCGATAACACTTCTGTTGTAGCCATTGATGGAAACTTCGATGACGCACAGACGAACGTCAAAAACATGTTCGGAAATACAGACTTGGCTGCACGTTTGGATGAAGCAGGATTCCAATTCTCATCAGCCAACTCCATCAACATCGGACGTTTGATTCCCCAAGTGGTCTATTACGTCTACGCTTACGGCCAAATGGTGAAACAAGGCGCCATCGCTGCCGGTGAACCGATGAACGTCGTAGTCCCTACCGGAAACTTCGGAAACATCTTAGCTGCCTACTTTGCAAAACAAATGGGCTTACCAATCCAAAGATTAATCATCGCTTCAAATGAGAACAAAGTCTTGGTCGATTTTTTTGAGACAGGCGCTTATGATCGTAACCGCGACTTCATTTTGACAACTTCCCCATCTATGGATATCCTGGTTTCCAGCAACTTGGAACGCCTATTGTTCCTGTTGGCCAATGAGAGCGCGACAGCTGTCCAAACTTTCATGGATCAATTGAAGGAGAATGGTCGTTATGAAGTGACGGAAGAAATGAAGGAAAAAGCAAAAGATTTCTATGCCGACTTCGCGACTGAAGAAGAAGTTAGTGCTCAGATTGCTGCGCTTTATCATGCTGAAGGCTATGTCATCGATCCCCACACAGCTGTGGCGGCGCATGTTGCCAACACTTATGTAGCTGAAACCGATGATCACACACCGATCATCATTGCGTCGACTGCCAGCCCTTATAAATTCCCGCAAGCCGTCTTAACTGCCATCGATCCTGAGTTTTCGGATGATTCCATGGAAGAAATGTTGGACCGCCTGAGAGAATTGAGCGGCGTCGCTTTCCCGGCAGCAATCGAAGAATTATTGCATGCGGAAGTTCGCCACAACACCGTTGTCGCTTCCGACGACATGCAGAAGAGTGTTGAGTCCATCCTTGGCTTGAACTGATTCATAAATGATTAACTGCCTAGCTTAGCCGGCGGTCCGGAATGTTTCCGGGCTGCCGGCTTTTTTGCGTTTTTGGGCTAGGTTTCGTTCTGTCCACCGGTGAAAACAGTCTTCACCGAATCTGAGGATGCAAAAATCCGCTCTCCTCCGGCCAGCTTCTCCTCACCGGAGGTAGCGGCTAGCTTTCACTCGCAACTCCTGCCGGCCGTCCTTGGCCGGAGTTGCCGGTAATATTTCCTTCATTTCTTCGTCCAGGCATACACATCATCAAGAAATCCGCGCTGTTTTTTGGTAAAATGGAGTCAGAAAGAACCAGAATCGAGGCGCAACATGAATATATTGATTGACGGGGATGCTTGTCCCGTAAAAGACATCATCATCGAAGAAGCCATCAAACGCGAAATACCGGTCACAATCGTCACAAGCTTTGCCCACTTTTCAAATGCGCCCCAACCAACCGGAGTGAAGACGGTCTACGTCGATTCCGGCGCGGACGCAGCCGACTTCAAAATCATCCAGCTTGCAAAAAGAGGCGATCTGCTGGTCACGCAGGACTACGGTTTGGCCTCACTCGCTTTGCCGAAGGGACTCACTGTCCTCCATCACAAAGGCTTTGCCTACGACAACAGCAACATGGAACGGCTGCTTGAGGACCGCTACATGAGCGCAATGGTCCGCAAAAGCGGCAAACGCACAAAAGGCCCGAAGCCATTCACGGATGCTGATCGGCATACATTCCGGAAACTGCTCATTTCCAAGTTGCAAAAAACCTAACAGAATCAAGAAAGAGGTGCATCAAGATGCGTAATGAAATCATTATCGAAGATGTGAAACATGTCGTCGCAGAAAAGCTGAGGAACGAAGCTACGGGGCATGATTGGTGGCATACGCTGCGGGTCTACAACACGTCCATGGACATTGCCGAAGCGGAAGGAATAGGCGATCGCCTCATCATCGGTTTGGCGGCTCTTCTCCACGATGTCGCCGACCACAAATTCGGCTACACTGACGACGATCGCGAAGATATCATCACCGACATCCTCAGGCCTTTCGAGCTGAGCGACTCCATCATCGAGCAGGTCATCTACATCGTGAACAACCTTTCCTTCAAGCAAGGGAAAAACAAGCATGTTTTGGAAACAATCGAAGGCCGGATCGTGCAGGATGCCGACCGCTTGGATGCGATCGGTGCAATCGGCATCGCGCGCGCATTTGCGTACGGAGGGCACAAAGACCGGCCGCTTTATGATCCGGAGCACAGCGATGATCCGGATAGCGATACGATCGGCCACTTCCACGAAAAACTGCTCCTGCTGAAGGACGGCATGCACACGGAAGCCGGCAAACAAAAGGCGATTGCCCGCCACGAGCGGATGGAACAGTTCCTGAAGGACTTCCATTCCGAGTGGGACGGAAAATAGCAATCAGAACAAAAAAGAGTGGCTCCAAATCAGTTCGAATGATTTGGAGCCACTCTTCTTCATTAAAAATATTTCGTTACTGATTTTTGATTCAAAAAACAGAGCTATGATCATCTTATGAGTTTTTGCGCTTCTTAAAATTATTTATCACCACTGAAATATACAATAACTTGTTCAGCACTTGTTCGCATTTGTTACTACTAAATAACATGCCCCAACAACGCCAGCATCGTTACCCAACTCAGCAAGCTTCAATTTAGTCGATTGCTGTACATTTGGGAAAGCAAATCCCAAAAAGTGTTTATTGACCTTTTCTAGCAAAAATTCTCCTGCGGCAGAAACGCCGCCACCGAGAATGATGGAAGACGGATTCAACAAATTGCCGATATGGCTACATGCCAGACCCAAAAAAAGGGCAAAGCGATCCACAACGATAAGCGCCAATGCATCGTCAGTTTTAGCGAAATCGAAAATCATTTTTGAAGTGATTTCCTGGCCATCATCGATCAGGCTTTTTATGGTTGAATCTCCGGCGTATTCCTCTGCGTGTTTGCGCGCTAACTTGACGACCCCGGTTGCACTGGCAACGGTCTCCAAACATCCTTTTTCCCCGCAAGTGCACTCAAAGCCCTCAGGATCGACCGTTATATGCCCGATTTCCCCGCCCGAACCGGCTGTCCCGTGGATCAGGTGCCCGTCTGCAATGATTCCTCCACCGACGCCTGTCCCTAAGGTGATGAAAACGACATCATCGTTATCCCCACCTGCACCACGCCATTTTTCTCCAAGCGCTGCGACATTTGCATCATTGTCGATGAAAAACGGTATGCCCGTTTCTTGTTCCATCGTTTCCCTTACCGGTTGCGGGGTAGTCCAATTCAGGTTAAACGCCCCAGTAACGGTTCCTTTGCTTCTATCAACCGCGCCAGGCGAACCCATGCCTATACCCAAAAAGTCTTCAGGAGTGAGTCGGTATAAGGTCAGATGATGTTTGATGGATTCGATTATGTCCGGCATTATTTTAACACCGTGGTCACGGTTATCTGTCGGGATACTCCATTTTTGGAGCACTTCCCCTTCTTCGGATAGTATGGCTAACTTCACTGAAGTTCCACCCAAATCTATTCCCATTACTTTGTTGTGCATCCCGTATTGCCTCCAAATCAGAAACTTGTTCACCTTCTACGCTGCCTGATCGCTCAACTTTTTGTAAAAAATATATTGAACGATCCGGACGTTTTCAACGGCTATAGCTGTATTCCCTTACGTCCATAATTTGTCCCGTCTCTGCTGCCTTAAAAATGGATTCGATGATCTTCATCAATTGATAAACTTCTTCATTTTTGACAACAGGTTCCGACTCTCCCCTGACGACTTTAGCGAAATTCGTATAAAATGGGTCCATTTGGGTTGTCACTTTTTCAAATTTTTCTTTTATGATTGCCTCTTCAGAAGGTGGAGCCATGGTTTTTGTCAGTCCTTGGCCAGCTTTAATCGGTTTGGGCGCTACCACAAATTCAAGTCCGCTTTGCTTCACGATTTTACCATTTAGATTCCAATCCTCTATGATAGCAGATCCTTTTGTCCCCTTTACGTACCAACGGGGAAGTTTGACATAATTGGTTGTCCCGACCTCCACAAGGGCAGTTACGCCATTTTCGAAAGTCAGATAGCTGATGAAGCCATCATCCACCTCGTCGCCCAAAATATAGCTCAAATCTGCGGCAACTTTCGCCAATGGGCTATCGATCATATACAAAAGCTGATCCAATAAATGAACGCCCCAATCCAAAAGCATACCGCCGCCATGCGCTTTCAGATGGCGCCAGTCACCCGGTATACCATTGGCCCCCTGTACACGAGATTCTATATGAAAGATTTCTCCAATTTTTCGCTTCTCGTACAAATCCTTGACCATCTGAAAATCACTATCCCAACGGCGATTTTGATGGACCATAAATACGCGGCCCATTTCCTTTGCGGTATGCATTATTTCTAACAGTTCTTCGCTGTTAAGTGTCACCGGCTTTTCGCAAATAACATGTTTTCCTGCTTCCAACGCCTGGATAGCGATCTCTTTGTGTACATCATTCGGAGTTGCAATCAATATGGTATCTGCAGAAGCATCATTCAAAGCTTCTTCTAGGCTAGCATAGGCGCTATACCCATCTGCTTCGCCAGCCTGTTGTCGGCTTTCTAAAATATCAAATATCCCATGTAATTCAACTTCTGGATTTTCCTGAATCAACTTAGCGTGAAAACTGCCCATACCACCGTAACCAATAATCGTGACCTTTAATTTCTTCATAATTAGTCCTCTTTCCTACGCCCACCACATGTCCTGTGGCGTCTCTTTAATCAAAACGGATTGTAAATTCTTCACGGCTCTGTTCAATCCCTCATCGATGGACATCAAAGGATCTTCATGTTCAATACTGACCACATAATCATAGCCATACATCCGCAAAGCGCTCATTATATCTGACCATACTTTTACATCATGACCGCACCCAACCGATCGGAACGTCCATGCTCTTGTTTTGACATCTCCATACGGTTGCATATCCAACAGACCATACATATTGATGTTATCTTGATCGAGATAGGTGTCTTTCGCATGGAAATGATGGATCGCTCCGGCATTTCCCAGAATCTTAATGGCGCCTACCGGGTCAATCCCTTGCCACCATAAATGGCTGGGATCAAGGTTCACGCCGATTGCATCGCACGTATTTTCGCGTAATTTCAAAAGCGTATACGGTGTGTGGCATAAAAAACCGCCATGCAGTTCAATACCAATCTTTACGCCATATTCGGTAGCCATTTTACCTATCTCTTTCCAGTAAGGGATGAGCTTATTTTCCCACTGCCATTTATAGATATCAGTATAGACTTCTGGCCATGGAATTACCGGCCAATTAGGTGCCGTCGCATCTTCACTATCCCCTGCCGTTCCGGAAAAAGTATTTACCACAGGAACGCCCATCAATGCAGCCAACTTAATGGTTTTCCTTAATATTTCATCTGCAGCTTTGGCTTCAGCAGCATCTGGAGAAATAGGATTATTGTGGCAGCTGAACGCACTGATGGTTAAGTTCCGTTTTTCTAACTCTGCTAAGTATGCTTTCCTCTTCTCTTCGCTTTCCAACAGTTCATCAGTAGGACAGTGATGGTTTCCAGGGTTGCCTCCGGTTCCAATTTCCACTGCGCTTAAACCTGCACTCTGGACTTTATCCAACATCTCTTCAAAACTTAAATTTGCAAATAATGGTGTGAATACACCTAGTTTCATATCCATTCCTCACTCTCTTCATTTCATGATTTATCAGCCTTAATCGTCTTTTTTTATACGAGTCGTTGTCTATTTTTTAGTTCTTCCAATGCTTGACTGTTCCCGTAAGCGGGATAGGCATGCTTTGGTGGTTTGCACCAATCAATCCCGTTTTTAATGACTTGTTGAATCTCTGTGTTGTAGTAGGTCGGATAAGTCTCATGACCCGGTTGAAAATAAAAAATCTTTCCGTTTCCGCGTCTGTAAGTTAATCCGCTGCGGAATATATTCCCGCCTTCATACCACCCGACAAAAATTAACTCATCTGGCGTCGGCACATCAAAGTGCTCGCCGTACATCTCTTCTCTTTCCAACTCGATGTATTCGCCGATTCCAGCAGCTATGGGATGGCTTGGGTTCACTACCCAAATCCGCTCTTTTTCTTCGGCTTCGCGCCATTTTAGGTCGCAACTCGTGCCCATCAATTTCATAAAAATTTTGGACATATGCGCCGAGTGCAAAACAACCAAACCCATTCCTTTTAAAACATGTTCATGGACGCGGTTGACTACTTCATCTACTACTTCGTCATGGGCAAGATGACCCCACCAAACAAGAACATCTGTTTCAGCCAACGCCTCTTCCGTCAATCCGTGCTCCGGTTCATCTAAGGTCGCTGTCTTGACATCCAAACCCGATGACTTCAAAAAGCTTTCAATTTGTCCGTGTATCCCATTCGGGTAAACTTTTGCTACAGCTTCATCCGTTTTTTCATGCCGATACTCGTTCCATACCGTTACTTTCATTCAATTATCCCCTCTTTAGATCAGTATTTTTCCCATCTCTTCTTTATGTTGATTGATGTATACTGGCGCTCCTGTTTTAGCAGATTGGTAAATGGCTTCCAGTATTTGGGTCACGACTAATGCCTGTTCTGGTTCCACAACCGGATTGGTATCGTATTGGATGCTTTCAATCCATTGTTTCGCTTCCAGATAGGCGGGATCATCTCCCGATCCGTCGTAGAAGTCTACTCCACCAGGCTCCAATACCATTGTTTTATCGTACATCATGCCATGAGCTTCTCCGTTGATACGCAAGCCATCCTTCATATCCGCCCCACCTTCGGTCCCATGCAGAGTCGTTTGAGCTTCTCCTACATCCAAAGAATTCAAGGCCCAACTGGACTCCAGATAAATGGTCGCTCCGTTCTCCATTACGATAAACCCGAAAGCAGAATCCTCTACGGTAAATTCAGCCGGATTCCAAGGTCCGAAAGCATTTGCGGCACTTTCAGTCTGCGCCAATTTATGATACGTATTCCCCACAACATACTTTGGTTTATAGTTATTCATCATCCATAGCGTCAAATCAAGCGCGTGCGTTCCGATGTCAATCAAAGGGCCGCCACCTTGCGCTTCTTCATCAAGAAATACGCCCCAAGTAGGAACCGCGCGTCTCCTGATCGCATGCGCTTTAGCGTTATAAATATCTCCCAATTCTCCCTTTTGACAGATTTTATGCAAATAAGAAGAATCTTTTCTGAATCGATTTTGATAACCGATCGTCAGCTTTTTCCCGGTCCGATTCATCGCGGCTATCATAGCTTCTGCTTCTTCCGAAGTTTTAGCCATCGGTTTTTCACACATCACATGTTTACCGGATTCCATCGCCGCTATTGAGATTTCAGCATGAGAAATATTTGGTGTGCAGACATGAATGACATCAATCTCTTCATTTTTTAAAAGTTCCATATAGTCTGTATAGACATTTGCAGCATCCGTTCCAAATTCTTCTCTCGCTTTGCTTGCCCGTTCCTCGATAATGTCACAAAATGCCACCATTTCAACCGTTTCCACTTTAGCCAACGCTGGCATGTGTTTGTTGTTTGCGATTCCCCCGCAACCAATAATTCCAATTTTCACCATTTCATTAACTCCCTTTCCGATCCCGATTATAATGGAATAAATCCATCAGTTACTTACTTTCCAAACTG
This sequence comes from Trichococcus collinsii, assembly GCF_900107505.1. Classification (GTDB taxonomy): domain Bacteria; phylum Bacillota; class Bacilli; order Lactobacillales; family Aerococcaceae; genus Trichococcus; species Trichococcus collinsii. The sequence goes on from NZ_FNQH01000002.1 coordinate 292,456, forward strand.
TTTAGCTTATCTTATTTTTTGATGACAATGGTTTCATAAGGTCTTAACTTCAAATCATCCAATCGATAGTTTCTGTCCCCGTAATTCGCTAGAATCGGCGTGTATATATCCGTATCGTCCCATACCGAAACTTCTTGGTCTGCAGAGCTGAAATTCGCCACAACCACCCATGTTTCATCAGCCAAGTTCCTTTCATAAGCAAAAACAAAAGGATCATCCTCCAATAACAACTTGAATTCTCCGACTACAATGATAGGGTTATTTTTACGAATCTTTATCAATTTTTTATAGCAGTTGAATATGGAATCTTCTTTGTTCCTTTCCTCCTGCACATTGATCCACTCTTTATTTGGATTGACAGGCAGCCAAGGGGAAACAGTGGAAAATCCGGCATGCATATCCGCATTCCATTGCATCGGTGTGCGTGCATTATCTCTTCCTTTGGCATTGATTGCCTGGAAAATTTTTTCATCCTGCCAGCCTTCGTTACGTAATGCAGTGGCAATGTTTATGCTTTCGATATCATTCAGTTCGTCGAATGAAGAGAGGACTCTGTTTGTCATACCGATTTCTTCCCCTTGATAGATATAAGGAGTACCTTTCATCATATGCAACAGAATCGCAAACATTTTTGCACTCTCAACCCGAAAAGTTTCATCATTCCCCCAACGGGATACAATTCTCGGGGTATCATGGTTATTCCAAAATAAACTGTTCCATCCTTCGTCCTTCATTTCAATTTGCCATTTTGCCAATACTCTTTTTAAATCCAACAAATCAATTTTTTTCAGGTCCCACTTGGAGTCATCGGATTGCTGATCCAATAGAATATGCTCAAATTGAAAAATCATGGATAGTTCATTTCTTGCAGGGCTGGAATACTTTATCCCTTCCTCGGGCGTCGCTCCCCACGTTTCGCCTACCGTCAACACATCATATTTCCCGAAAGTATTCCTGTTCATCTCTTGAATATACTCATGTAACTTTGGACCATTTTGAACTATTTTTTTATCAGGATCTTTTCCGATATGGTCAATGACATCCAATCTGAAACCACCAATGCCTTTGGCTAACCAAAAATTCATCATTTTCCAAATCTCTTTTCTGACAGTTGGGTTTTCCCAATTCAAATCTGGCTGGCGCTTACTGTATAGATGTAAAAAATACTGTCCACTATTTGGTTCATATTCCCAAGCTGATCCCCCAAACGAAGCTTTAAGATCATTGGGCTCGCTATCATTTATAGGGTCCCTCCAAATGTAGTAATCTCTGTACGGATTGTCTTTGCTTTTCAACGCTTGCTTGAACCAGTTATGTTCATCCGAAGTGTGGTTGACTACCAAATCCATTACTATTTTGATCTTTCTTTTTCCGGCTTCCGCCAACAGTTCATCAAAATCGGTCATCGTGCCAAAATCCGGAGAAATATCAGTATAATCGCTTATATCGTAACCGTTATCGTCCATCGGGGATTTATAGATCGGCCCCAGCCAAATAACATCAATACCCAATTCCTCCAAATAATCTAACCGGCTGATTATTCCTTGTATATCCCCGATACCGTCCCCGTTGAAATCTTGAAAACTTCTGGGATAAATCTGGTATACTACGGCAGTTTTCCACCACTTGTCTACAGTCATACTGACACCTCCATCATTTTATGGCGCCTCTCGTGACACCTGATATAATTCTTTTTTGTGCAATAAAATACAAAACCAGCATAGGCAGCATCGATAACAAATACGATGCAAAAGATAACGTATAATCCGTGCTGAATTCTGACTGGAAAATATATTGCGTCAAGGGTAAGGTTGCAGCTTCATTTTTTCCGCTCAATACGACCAACGGCAACATGAAATCATTCCAAACGCCCAATGTTGTTATAATGGCCACGGTGGCGTTGATTGGCTTGAGCAGAGGAAAAATAACTTTCCAAAATACTTGCCACGTTGTAGCGCCATCAATGATGGCTGCCTCCTCCAACTCAATGGGTATTGATTTAATATACCCTGTATAGATAAACAAATTGAAAGCCAAATTCAATACTAAGTACAGCAGAATCAACCCCCCTAAGTTATCCATATTCCAGCTGGCTGTTTGTTTTACAATTGGCAACATAATGATCGAGAATGGGACAAACATGGCACTGATGATGTAAAAATAAATAAATTTATAAACTTTTTTTTGCAGGTTACGGGCAATCACATACGAGATCATTGAGTGAAATAAGATTGTTAATATTACGGTTGGAATCGTAATAAGTAAACTATTCACTAATGCCCGAAAAAAGTCGGTCATTTCTATGGCTGTAGTAAAATTCTGCAGTGACCAGCTTTCAGGTAGTGCCAAAATACTATTTTGAGCAAGTTCCAGGGGTGTTTTAAAGGCAATCGTAATCGTTAAGTATAAAGGGAATAGTACAAAGAATGAACCGATTGTCAGTAGAGCTGTCGTTAGCCAGTTCTTTTTAGAGTTACGCATCAATCATTCCTCTTTTCTAATACTTTAATTTGGAATAGGGATATGGCCACAACGATGATAAAGAAGATGACCGCATTTGCAGATTGGTATGCAAATTCTCCGGCAGAGAAACCACCTTTATAAATCAAGAGTGAGATTGATTCTGTAGAAGTACCAGGTCCACCGCCAGTCAACGCTACAATTTGATCAAAAACCATCAAATAATTTTTCATCGATACAACAACGTTGATCATGAAAAATGGCGCTATCAACGGGAAAGTAATTTCCTTAAATTTGGTCCATGGCGTAGCTCCATCAATATCTGCTGCTTCATATAAATCAGGATCGATCGTGACCAAACCACTCAGATAGAGGATGGTGTTGAATGCCGTGGATTGCCAAACGGCAACGATAACGATCCCAATCCATGCAGAATCCGGATTACCGAGAATATTATTCGCTAATAAGGCAATACCTAAATTTTTACCGATAATCGGCAAATAATACGAAAAAATGAAATTAAAAATATACCCGATGACTAACGTACCTAATATATAGGGCAGGAAGTAAATCCCTCTAAGCGCTTTTTTAAAGGCAATTTTAGAATTTAAGCCGATAGCAAGCGCCAAGCTGATTATATTTGTTATGACTGTAGAAACGATTGCAAATCCTATCGTAAACAGATAGGCATGGCCCACCCTATAGTCCTTAAAAACGTTAAAATAATTTTTTAAGCCCACGATTTCAAAATCCCCGTATCCCTTCCAGTCCGTAAAACTATAAAATACACCTTGCAAAAGTGGATAGGTATGAAGAATAAAAAATATGATGACTGCAGGAATCGTTACAAGAAAGTAGACTTTATTGAATGATTTTTTCATTTTACCCCTCTATTCCCATCAAACACAGGATCACTAAAAATATAGCGACCCTATTTTTGATAGATTATTTTATCGGTTAACTACTTTATCCCACTCGCTGTCCATCATTTTTAAAAATACGTCCTTGTCTCCGTCAATCAAGTATCCTTGGACAATATTTTCTGCACCCATCCCAGCAGGATAAAAATGATCTGGGAAGCTATCTATGTTACCCTCTTCAAAAAATACTTTTATATTTGCAAAGGTTGGATCTTCTTGCAATACACCTTGGATGGCAGAAAAAGCTTTCTGTTCATCAATGTATTGGTTCGAAATTTCTTCACTGATCATAAATTCAACGAATTTCTTGGCCTCTTCTTTGTATTCGGATTGTTCACTGATCGCTAACATGACATCAATGCCTGAAACAAGTTTATTTTCCGCTTGATCATCTGACGATGGTAAAGCCATGAAGTTTATGTTCGCATCAGGGTTATTTTTTAATATTTCAGGGATTGCCCAGTTGCCTTGTATATAGAAAAGTCCTTCTCCATTTGCAAATTGTTTATTGCCGTCATCATAACCCAATCCAAATATGTCGCCTTCGCCATACTTGACTAACTCTGCTATTTTAGTTGCCACTTCATCATAACCTTCAACAAAACTGGTATCGTCAGCAGTTTTAAGTTCAGCAAAATTTTCTGGGGCTAGGTTACCACCAAGACCATTCCATATAGGCATTGCGGTCCATGCATCTTTGAGCGTAAAGAGTATCGGAACTTCTCCTTGTTCTTTTGCAATTTCCAGTGCAGCAATAAATTCTGCATACGTTTTAGGAACGCCCAGTCCCAATTCATCCAATATATCTTGGTTGATTAATACACCATTGGCATTTGTAGCATACGGAACACCAAAATTACCCTCGACCTCTGTTCCAACTAATTTCTTAGACATGTCAAGGTACGCTGGCTGAACTTTTTGCAATAAGTTGGTTTCAGATATATCCACTAGCACACCGGCCCTTGCAAGTTCTCCAAATGTAGCATTTCCGCCAATAGCCATAATATCTGGCACGTCATTTTTAGTTAATCTCGTTTTTAATACAGTCTCGGCTTCAGGTGGTGATTGCAATTCGATATTTACACCAGGATTTTCTACTTCAAATTTTGCAATCACAGATTCCAATGTATCTATATTTTCGCCTTTATTACTGAATAATTCTAATGTGACGCCATCGTCTTCTTTTCCTTCAGCAGTGTCGCTGCTTGATCCGTTCCCACAAGCTGCTAAAAGTAAAAGAGACGAGATGGAAATAGTGGTAAGTAATAATTTTTTAGTTTTCATCATATTTTCCCCTTTAATATAGATATCAAGTCGCAACAACGTAAACGTTTACGTTGTTGGTAAAAAAAATTTCTCGCTTACATATCATTATACGTAAACGTTTACGTATTGCGGAAAAACAAATTTCCCATATTGTTCCACGTAAACGTTTACGTGGAACGGGAAAATTTTTTTATTTTATTCTTTTCACACTATCTCTTTCAATAATTTGATAAGGCATTATAATCGAATGCACATCGACATCCTTCTTATTGATAATTTTGAACAATATTTCAGTTGCTTTCTCTGCCATTTTCACTAATGGCTGAGCAGTGGTTGTCAGCGGTGGTACTGACATCTCAGATATTTTCAAATTATCATAACCCATAATAGAGACATCACTCGGTATGCTTATGCCTAATTTATATGCAGCAGAGATTGCTCCAATGGCCATTTCATCACTTACACAAAATATGGCTGTCAAATCAGGATATTGCTTAATTAATTGAATAAAATTATCTCTTCCGTCATCGAATCCAAACCCGTTTCCCGATACTATCTGTCTTTCCTCAACAACCATATTTAGATTTTCTAATATTGCCTTTTTGTAGCCATCAATTCGTGGATTCCCCGCAATTGGATCTGCAGAGCTTCCGCTTATTAAGCCAATTTTTTTATGCCCCATCTTGATCAAATAATTCGTGGCTGCATAAGATGCATCATAATCATCAACTTTCACGTATGGTACACTCGCATATTCAGCTGATTTCGTAGATAGCAATACACAGGGAATATTATTTCTTTTTATATAATCATAGTATTCCTTTCGTAGGATTTCACTTACGAATATTATGCCATCCACTCTCTTCTCATGCAACATTCGCAGATTCTCTTCTGTGCTTGCAATATTTGATTTCGTATAGGTAACAATTAAGTTTGAATTTTCTTGCTTCGCTATAGCATCAATTCCATTAATAAATTCTGAACTTAATAGACTCGAAATCTCGGGTATAATAACTCCTATTGTATTTGTTTTTTTATTGATTAAGCTTCTAGCAACTTCATTTGGTTCATAACCCAATTCTTGGGCTATTTTTTTAACTTTTTTTCTTGTTTCTTCTGAACATCCAGGCTGATTATTTAAAGCTCTGGAAACTGTTGCGATAGAAACTTTTGCTTTTTCTGCAACATCTAGTATTGTACTCACAAAGCATCCCCTATTTCGTAAACGTTTACGAAAAATAATATATCACGTGTTTTTGGTTTTGTAAACGTTTTTTTATTTATATATTATATGCTTTAAATTAGTCATCAGTCGATTGTTTCACCTTATCCCTTGTTCAACCAATTAATTCCTTTACTCTCCTGTGCTCAGTACCGGCTAAATGAGATCTATTTTTACACCATATTTAATTACTAATGAGTGTAGTTTGATAGTCCAAAGTAATACTCTTCTAAAGCAGCTTCCAAAAAATGATTTCCAAACGTATAAATAAACCACCTCTGTTGGTCCCACAAAAGAGACATCTTTTATACCTTAATTGATTAAATTTTTATCTTGGAATATTCATTTTATTTGACGTGAATGTTTCCAAATTCTATTTTATGATTCCACCACTTGCGAATTAGCCATGCAAAGTACGGTATTTCTGATAACAGTAGCTTAAATTTCTGCCTTATTTTCTTTTATTACACACAAAAATATATCCCTATGAAATACCTCCTGTTTGGAGATTTTCACAGGAATACAATTCACATAAATACATACTTTCTTTGATGGTATTATTAGCAAACAGTTATATATAATACCAATTCTTAAAAAAATTTTATTTAATATACGAGTATATTTAGTTTCGTATGCATCAGTATAGTCTTTGTTTTAATTTACTCGCTCTATCATAGTGCCATTTCGTAGATTTTTCTGCTGATATCCAGTGTCTGGTCAGCGCGTTCCGAAAGGCGATCCCGCTTATGGACTTCCAATTGTTCAACCATATAGTCGATGTCCGTCTCTTCGATGCCGATTTCACTGAATCGGGTCGGCATTTCCAACGCACGGAAGAATTCTTCAGTTTTTTGGATGCCAAAATCAATTCGCGCCTCATCGTCACCTTCCGTCGCGCCCCAAACGCGCTCAGCATACTGCAATAGCTTATCCCATTTTTCCTTTTTGCGTACTTTCATGGTAGCAGGCAGAATGACCGAAAGCGTACGGGCATGATCGGTCCCGTTCAAAGCAGTGATTTCGTAGCCCAAGGCATGGCTGGACCAGTCGCCCGGGACCCCGGAAGCCGTGAATCCGTTGAAGCCGTTGGTCACTGTCCACATGAAGTTCGCCCGCGTGTTGTAGTCTATTTCTTCATCCGCCAGGACTTCCTGCCCAATTTCGATGAAAGTATGCAGGATGCCTTCGGACCAGCGATCCTGCAGTTTTGCGCCGACCGGATAGGTCAAATAGTTCTCCATGACATGGACAAAGGAATCGGATAGTCCGTTCGCCAATTGCCTTTTCGGCAACGTGTAAGTCAATTCGGGTTCCAGAATCGAAAAAGCCGGGAAAAGATTCTCATTTTTGATGCTCACCTTCGCCTGCAGTTCCTCGAAGCTGACGACTGTGATCGGGTTCATTTCCGAAGATGTGGCCGGAATCGTCAATACCGTCCCGAATGGCATGGCCTTTTCAACCGGCAAGCCTTTGCCGACACCGCTTGCGAAGATGTCGATTGGATCGCCTTCAAACAGGCTGGCTGCCGCGATGAATTTCGTGCCGTCGATGACCGAGCCGCCGCCCACCGCAATCAGGAAGGTGTAGTCTTCCGTTTTGATTTTCTCCACGGCATCCATGAGGTATTCAAAGACCGGGTTCGCCGGGATGCCGCCGAACTCCCCCCATTCCCTGTCGCCCAGCGCCTCTACGACACGGTCGAAGGTGCCTGAGCGTTTGGCGCTGCCGCCTCCGTAGGTGATCAGCACTTTTGCATCTTTAGGCACAAACTTGTCGATTTTTTTAACCTGATCCCGCCCGAACGCTATCCGGACAGGATTATAAAACTCAAAATCCATGATTTCAGCTGACGGTGACATAATATTCCCCCATTGGTTTCAGATAATTATGCTAACTTTGTGCACAAAGCATCGATTGCGTTTTCAAAGATGGCAAGACCGGCTTCCAACTGTTCATCCGTCATGACCAACGGAGCCAGAAAACGGACCACATTTCCGTAGGTGCCAGCATTTTCAATGATCAGGCCGTTCTGTACACAATGCTGGATGAGCGCGTTCACCAATTCCGGAGCAGGTTCCTTCGTCAATCGATCTTTGATGAATTCGACGCCGATCATACCTCCCAATCCGCGCACATCGCCGATTTCTTTGTATTGCTGTTGCCATTCCTCAACGCGGACAGTGTATGCTGCACCAAGTTCCAATGAACGTTCGCAGAGGTTCTCGTCTTCGATGACTTGGATTGTCGCAAGCGCCGCAGCGCAGGAGACCGAATTGCCTCCGAAGGTGCCTCCGATCAATCCGCCGCCAATGCCTTTAACGATTTCGTCACGGGCAACGATGGCGCTGAGGGGGAAGCCGCCTGCGATTGATTTTGCCGTACACAGAATATCCGGTGCACAGCCGGCTTCTTCGTAGTAGGAAGAGACGAAAAGTTTTCCTGTGCGCCCGAATCCGGTCTGCACTTCATCGGTCATCATCATGATGCCATTTTCATCACAGATTTGGCGGACAGCTTTGACCCACTCAATTGGAGCCGGAATGAAGCCACCCTCGCCCTGCACTGGCTCAAACACGATGGCAGCAACTTGACTGGCCGGCGTCAACTCATCAAAAGCGCGTTTGATGCGGTCGATATAGTAGGTGACTGCCTCTTCATCCGTGTAGTAGGCCGGTTTGCGGTAAAGGTTCGGATAATCCACTCGGAATATGCCGTCCGGAAAAGGCCCCAAGCCAATCGAGTTGGCCTTTTTCGCAGTCATATGTGTTGTCAGCAACGTACGTCCATGGAATGCACCAGAGAATACGATGACATTCGGACGTTTCGTGTAGGCTCTCGCCACCTTGACACCGTTCTCGATTGCTTCCGCACCACTGTTCGCAAAGAACGTCCGCTTCTTGAGACCCTTAACCGGTACGATGTCGTTCATTTTTTCAGCTAAGGCGATGTACTTTTCGCTCGTAAGGATATTGATCATCGCATGAAAATAATCATTTTCCTGCTGCTTGACCGCTTCCACAACTTTCGGGTGGCGATGGCCGATATTCAGAACGCCTACGCCTCCGACCCAATCCAAAAAGCGGTTGCCGTCAACGTCCTCAATGATGGCGCCCTCTGCCTTCGCGATTGCAACCGGGTAGACGCAGATCAAAGAAGGAGGGATCGCTTCAGATCTCCGTGCCAGTATGGCTGCTGCCTTTTCCCCCGGCAATGCCGCAGTGATGATCTCCGGCAATTGATATCTCAATTCTGTTTCTGTTAATGATGTTATTCCTGTCATAACGCTCGCTCCCCTTTTCATGCAAACTTGTCATATCTTTTATAACTTCGATGGTTTGATTATATAGATTTACCAACCAAACAAAAAACATTTGTTGACACCAGATAGGACATTTTCTGTTATGTGATGTCAGCTTCATTCACACGGCTTTGGGAATAAGGTTGCAATAACGGCCAATATCTTTGATACATATAGGATTCCAAGCAAAAAAACCTCCCGTTATCTTTACGGAAGGTTTCCTGACATGAAGCTCGATTTATTTTTCATTTTCATTTCATTTAAAGAATATTGCCCAGAAAACGGGAGTGGAAATGTAAGATTCTATGAAACAGGCCGAGCTCATGACTTTATGTCCCGCTCCAGAAAATGTCCGAAACTGAAACGGATCGCATTTTTTTGATCACCGAATTGGATGCCTTCTTTCACCACCACTTTTTCTTCCAACAATTCCTGAAGCAGTTTATCCATCTCGGCATCGGTTTTATTGGCGAAGTGACAATAAAGATGGTAGCCGCCTTTTGCCGGTTCGAAGCTTATTTCCGATCCATATTTTTTTCTGAGCCACGTCTGCAATTTGTCGGCGCGCGCTTTCAAAGCCGTAATGATGATTGGGAGATGATCTGCGATTTCGCTCGCTAAATAATGGTCAGCCAGCAGCTGCGGCAAGAAACTCAATCCGGAGTCAATCTGATCCCGAATGTCAGCCAGTGCCCGGATAATGGCGGCTGGTCCAACCATCCAACCGATCCGGATATGCTGACCAGCAAACTTGGACAAGGAACCCAGATACAGCACTTGTTGCCGTTTATCCAAGCTTTTCAACGGACGGTTATCAACCGTTTCATCAAAAACGAAGCTGCCGTATGCATCATCCTCCACAATCGGGATGCGCTTCAGCAAACAATAATCAAGGATAGCCTGTTTTCGCTCCGGACTCATGACCGTACCCGTCGGATTCTGGAAAATCGGATTCAGAAAAATCATCTTCAGAGGATATTGCAAGGAAGCTTCTTGGAGACCCTTGACAGTCATTCCCTCGTCGTCCATCGGAATCGGAATAATCCGCAAACCGGCAGCCTGAAAAAGCCGTAAAGAATAGAAATAAGAGGGAGCCTCGATGCCGATAGCATCGCCCGGCTTCAGCAGACCTTGCGTTATCAAAAACAATGATTGCTGGGTTCCCGAAGTGATGAAAATTTCCTCTAGCGGGACAGTCATCCCGTACGCTGTCTGCAGGTGCTTTTGGACACTTTCCCTCGTCGCTTTGATCCCGCGGTTCTCCCGGATGAAGGTCGCTTCCCCATGCAACATTTCCCCCAGTGAAATATCCGGGATTTTCAGTTGCGGCAAGAGGTCCTTCGGCAGATCCCCGTTCCCCAAATCCAAGATTTCACGCGATCGGTGTTGCGCCAACAGCTTTTTTACGTTCCTTTGATAAGGGGTGTCCACCGAAAGATTATCCGGCGTCAAAGAAGAGCGCCAATTGATGGTGGGCCTTGTCTGCATCCCCCATTTATTCGGATTCACGAACGTCCCGCTGCCCCTTTTGCGGATGAGGATGCCTTGCGTCGTCAGCTCTTCCAGTGCCCGGATGACGGTTGAGCGGTTGACTTGCAGTTCCTCCGCCAGCTTGCGTTCCGCCGGCAAGGCTCGGCCGGGGACCAAATCGCCGGCTTTTATCTTCTCTTCGATCAGCTGCATCAACTGTTGATAGAGCGGCATGCCCCTATCCTGGTCCAGTCTCCATTCCGTCATTCCTTCACTCTCCTTGGTTTTTATTCATTATACAACAAATTGGTTGGTTCGGAAACAGTCCAATTGGATGTAGGTATTTCTGAAAAAAGGGATTATGATTTAACCATTCTTTAATCATTTCATCATTTAAACCAAGGAGGATTATTAATGACAACAAAAGTTATCGGTTCAGAAAAAGTAAAACGCGGGATGGCCCAAATGCAAAAAGGTGGCGTCATCATGGATGTCGTGAACGCAGAGCAAGCCCGTATCGCTGAAGCGGCTGGTGCCGTAGCGGTAATGGCGTTGGAACGCGTGCCTTCTGATATCCGTGCAGCCGGCGGGGTTGCCCGAATGGCAGATCCCAGCATCGTCGAGGCAGTGATGAACGCGGTCAGCATTCCCGTCATGGCGAAAGCCCGCATCGGCCACATCACCGAAGCGCGCATCCTGGAAGCGATGGGCGTAGACTACATCGACGAGAGCGAAGTGCTGACCCCTGCCGATGAGGAATTCCACCTTTTGAAATCGGACTACACCGTTCCTTTCGTCTGCGGCTGCCGCGACTTGGGTGAAGCCTTGCGCCGCATCGGCGAAGGGGCTTCGATGTTACGTACAAAAGGCGAGCCGGGGACCGGCAATATCGTGGAAGCCGTCCGCCATATGCGCAAAGTCAACGGGCAAATCCGCCAGTTGATCACGAAATCGGACGATGAACTGATGACATTCGCCAAGGAAATCGGAGCTCCTTACGAATTGGTCAAGGAAATCAAACTGCTCGGAAAACTTCCGGTCGTGAACTTTGCTGCCGGTGGCGTCGCAACACCTGCTGACGCAGCCCTCATGATGAGCTTGGGTGCGGATGGCGTCTTCGTCGGATCGGGCATTTTCAAAGCCGAAAATCCCGAAAAATTCGCCCGCGCTATTGTCCGCGCGACAACCAACTACGAAGATTATGCCTTGTTGGCTGAACTGTCGAAAGGCTTGGGCGAACCGATGAAAGGGATCGACATCAGCACGCTCAACGCCTCCGAACGCATGCAGGAAAGAGGCTGGTAAGCATGACGAAAAAAATCGGCGTATTGGCCTTGCAGGGGGCCGTCACAGAGCACCTGCAAGCACTGACTAAATTGGGCGTCACCGCGACTGTCGTTAAAGTGCCTGTCGACTTGGATGATCTTGACGGACTGATCATCCCGGGCGGAGAATCGACCGCGATTGGCCGCTTGATCCGCGAACAGCATCTTGAGGAACCTTTGCGGCAGTTTTATGCATCCGGTAAAGCGATTTTTGGAACTTGCGCGGGGCTAATCCTTTGCAGCACCGACAGCAGTCATGCACCCGATGAATTGCGGCTCGGCTTCATCGACATCGCAGTCGAACGGAACGGTTTCGGACGCCAGGTAGACAGTTTTGAAATACTACTGCCTTTTGAGGGCATGGCCGAGCCGGTGGAAGCCGTCTTCATCCGCGCCCCTTACATCCGATCCGTCGGCAACGGCGTGCGGGTCTTGGCGAGCATCGACGGAAAAATCGTGGCAGCCGAAAACGACCAGATCCTGGTTACAGCTTTCCATCCGGAATTGACGGATGACCTGTCGGTGTTCGAGTACTTTTTGAAGAAAATCAGCTAAAGTACTGTTATCGGATGCATACACCTCTTGTGGTGACCGGACTGTCTGATATCTTATCGTTATCGGACAACTACGGTCCTTGTAGGCATCAACTTGTCCAATATCTTTCCGGTATCCGATAGCTGGTCCGCATCCCAACTGCTCATAAACAGACAAAAAAATCCCCTGTTCACAACATCAGCGTGTTGTGAACAGGGGATTTTGTATTGTTTAGTCCAAATCTTCACCATTGCTGGCGATGGCTTTTTGGTACCAGTAGAAGGAGTCCTTCTTCATGCGGTCCAAGCTGCCTGAACCGTCGTTATTGCGGTCCACGTAGATGTAGCCATAGCGTTTCGCCATCTCGCCCGTACCGGCCGAAACCAGGTCGATGCAGCCCCACGAGGTGTAAGCGACAAGATCGACGCCGTCAAGCACAATCGCATCACGCATCGCTTTGACATGATCGCGGAGGTAGGAGATGCGGTAATCATCATGGATTTTGCCGTCAACGATTTCATCGATAGCACCCAAACCGTTTTCGACAACCATCAGCGGCAGTTGGTAACGGGAATGGAACGTATTCAAAGCGACGCGCAATCCCAATGGATCAACTTGCCAGCCCCATTCCGATTCCGCCAAGTATGGGTTCTTCTCGCCCATCAAAGCATTGCCTTCACCCGGCACGCCGGATTGCGCAAAGCTGGCTGCGCTGGAAGCATAGTAGCTGAAGGAAATGAAGTCGACCGTATGTGCAGCCAAGATTTCCTCGTCGCCTTGTTCGAAGGTAACGTTGATGCCCTTCGTGGCGAAGTAAGCCAGTTTGCTCGGCGGATAATACCCACGAGCATGGACATCTGAGAAGAACAGCTTTTCTTCTTCTTTTCGTTGCGCAGACCAAACGTCTTCCGGTTTTGCCGACAACGGATAGACAGGCGCATAGGCAATCATGCAGCCGATGCGGTTCTCGGGATCAATCGCTCTTGCTGCTTTCGTCGCCAAAGCGCTGGCGACAAACTGGTGATGCAAGGCTTGATACATGATTTTTTCCTGGCTTTCGCCCGCTTCAGCTTTCGAACCGATCGAAATCTGCGGCAGGAATGTCGCCATGTTGATTTCATTAAAGGTCAACCAATAATTGACTTTCCCTTGATAACGTTCAAATAAAGTTGTCGCATATCTTTCGAAGAAGCCGATCAGTTTGCGGTTTTTCCAGCCGCCGTAGTGGTCGACCAAGTATTGCGGCATTTCGAAATGCGAAATCGTCACCAATGGTTCGATGCCATATTTCGCCAATTCATCGAAGATGTCATCATAAAACGCCAAACCGGCTTCGTTCGGTTCCAGTTCATCGCCATTCGGGAAAATCCGCGTCCAAGCAATCGACATCCGGAACATCCGGAAGCCCATTTCGGCGAACAAAGCAATATCTTCCTTGTAGCAGTGATAGAAATCGATGCCGGTGTGCGACGGGTAGTAGTCGCCGACACCAGCGAAACGTTCGGCAAAATCGCGCGAGCAGGTCAGTTGGTCGATGACCGACGGACCTTTACCATCAGCATCCCAACCTCCTTCAAATTGATTGGCGGCTGTGGCGCCGCCCCAGAAGAAACCTTCCGGAAATCCTTTACCTGCTGACATGACAATTCCTCCTATTTCTTTACCAAAGATGCGCCGTTTGTAGCGATGACTTCTTTGTACCAGTTGAATGATTTTTTCTTGTAACGATTCAGTGTGCCGGACCCGTCGTCGTGGCGGTCGACATAGATGAAGCCATATCGTTTTTTCAATTCTGCAGTTGAAGCGCTGACCAAATCGATGCAGCCCCAAGTTGTGTAGCCCATCAGATCGACACCGTCTGCGATTGCTTCCGCAACTTGCACCAAGTGATCGTTCAGGTAGTTGATGCGGTAGTCATCGTTGACAGTCATTTGGCCGTCTTTGCCTTCAACCAACTGGTCAACTGCACCCAAACCATTTTCGACGATAAACAATGGTTTTTGGTAACGATCCCAGAAGGTGTTCAGGATAACACGCAAGCCTTTTGGATCGATTTGCCAACCCCACTCGGAAGCCTCCAAGTATGGATTATGAATACCGCCCAAAATATTGCCTTCGCCTGCTGCTCTCTTGGTAGGATCAGCCGTTTCCGTGGAACTCATGTAATAGCTGAAGGAAACGAAGTCGACAGTATTTTTCAAGATTTCTTCGTCTTCCGGCGTGATATTCAACTCGATGCCGTTTTCACGGAAATAGCGTTTCATGTAGCCAGGGTATGCACCGCGGACATGGACATCCGAGAAGAAGAAGTTTTGACGATCCGCTTCCATCACCGCGATGATATCGTCAGGATGGGAAGTCAACGGATAAGTCGGCATTGCGATGACCATGCAGCCGATTTTGAAGTCCGGATTGATTTCATGGCCGATTTTTGTCGCCAAAGCGCTGGCTACCAATTCATGATGGCAAGCTTGGTACAAATCTGATTTTGATAATTTTTCCGGAGCCGTCGCGATCCCGCCGCTCATGAATGGTGCGTGGATGATCGAATTGATTTCGTTGAACGTTAACCAGTATTTGACTTTGTCTTTGTAGCGCGTGAAGACAGTGCGCACATAGTTTTCGTAGAAGCCGATCATTTTGCGGTTAACCCAACCGTCATATTCGCGGGCAAGGTGCAGCGGTGTTTCATAGTGGGACAAAGTGATCAGAGGCTCGATGCCGTATTTTGCCAATTCGTCGAACAGATCATCGTAAAACTGCAAGCCAGCTTCATTCGGCTCCGTTTCGTCGCCATTCGGGAAGATGCGTGTCCATGCGATGGATGTACGGTAGGTTTTGAAGCCCATTTCCGCAAATAAGGCGATATCTTCTTTATAACGGTGGTAGAAGTCGATCCCTTCCAATTTCATATTGTCAGGTGTAGGACCATCAGTGATCGGCCCGAATCCTCCTTGAGGGGTTACGTCCTGAACGGAAAGCCCCTTTCCGTCAACATTATAAGCACCTTCGTATTGGTTAGCGGCTGTTGCGCCACCCCATAAAAATTCTTTTGGAAATACTGTTTGCATGTGACCGCTCCTATTCTTTTTCTGGTTCTATTTTATGCACAGGTCTGTGCGCTATTGCGCGACAGCCATGAATTATGAAAATTCATCCCAAATGGGTTCGGGCGCCTGAGACCACAAACCAAATTCCCGAATATCTGGTTTTTACTCGAGAACCTGGCTTGCGGTCTAGGTTTTTTCCCCGGATATCTGGTTTTTATCCGAGAATATTGCTCGCGGTTTAGATTGATTTCCCGAATACCTTTCGTTTATGCGATGACCGTCAGCAGATAGTCGCCGTCAGTCAAAGTAGCTTCTTTCGTCGTGATGACATCCAAGTAGTCATTGCTGTTTGTGACGATGATCGGTGTGATGATTTCATAGCCTGCTTTTTGGATAAAGTCGATGTCGAATTCCAACAGCAATTGACCAGCTACGACTTTATCGCCTTGTTGCACGTGACTCATAAAGCCTTTACCATCCAATTGGACCGTATCCATTCCAACATGGATCAAAATTTCTGTTCCGTTTTCAGTCGTCAAACCGATTGCATGTTGCGTCGGGAACAAGAGTGTCACAGTTGCGTTTGCAGGAGCGTAAACTTCGCCGACAGTCGGGCGGATCGCGATTCCTTTACCAAGTGCACCAGTCGCAAAAGCTTCATCCGGAACATCTGACAAGAGAACCATTTCACCGATCATTGGGCTAGCGACCAAGTCTTTTTCAGCAGCTGCGCTCAAGTCTTTTTTCATTGCTTCAACGACTACAGAGTTTGTGTTAAGTGTTGATGCTGTATTTGTTGAAGTTGATGCTGTTTCAGTTTCTCCGTAAAGAACTGGAATTTTAGAGAAGAATACAAGCAGGAAGCCTGCAACAAGTCCTACCGCACATACGATGAGGGAAGCCCAAAAATTGAAGCTCATTGTTCCGTTTGCATCCAAGTAGCTAGGGAATGAGAATACGCCCAAACCGCCCATACGGTAGCTTGTCAATTTGAAAACACCTGCCAAGATACCGGTTATGGCACCAGCAATACAGCTCAATTGGAACGGACGTTTCATCGGTAATGTGATTCCGTAGATGGCTGGTTCCGTTACGCCGAACAAGCCGGAAATCATAGCTGGGATGCTTAACTGTTTTACTTCTGCTTCTTTAGTCTTCATGTAAATTGCGATGATGGCGCCTGTCTGGGCAAAGGAAACGCCTAAGACTGTAGATAAAAGCTGATCATAGCCTTGCGTCGCAAAGTTGTTGATTGCGATCGGAATCAAGCCCCAGTGCAAGCCGAACATAACGAATACTTGCCAGCCACCACCCAACAATGCTCCGGCGACGATTGGGCTCAAGTTATAGACCCAGGATACGCCAGCACCAAGCAACGTAGCAGCCCATGAGGAAAGCGGTCCGACAAACAAGATTGTCAAGGGAACGACGATCAACAAGGTTAAGAAAGGCACCATGAACAATTTCACGACATCCGGAACGACTTTCTTCAAGACATTTTCAACTTTTGAACCAAGGAAGACGGCCAACAGAATCGGCACAACCGATGAAGCGTAGCTCATCATGATGACCGGTAAGCCGAGGAAAGTCATGAAAATTGGTGATTCAAAAATGGTACCTGCGAACAAAGTGTACAATGGATCGATTCCTGCAGGATTGACCATGCCCGGATAAACCATTGCAGTTGCGACTGCCATCGCAGTGAAGCTGTTCATTTTGAAATGTTTGCTGGCAGTGAAAGCAAGGAAGATCGGCAGGAAGTTGAAGAATCCGTCACCGGCTGCTTGAATCAGGACGTACGCTCCATCTGTTGCTGGAATACCGAAAGCCAATAGCAAAGCCGCCAAACCTTTCAGCATCCCTGTAGCTGCTAAAGGTCCCAGGATCGGTTGAAAGATTTTAGAAATCATATCGATGAACTGATTGAACAGGCTGCCTTTTGGACCTTCGTCCTCCGCTTCCACTTCGCCGCCTCCATTCAATCCGCCGACAGCACTGACTGCTGCGTAGACGTCAGGTACGTGGTTGCCGATGACGACTTGATACTGGCCGCCGCTTTGGATGACGGTAACGATGCCTTCGAGTTTTTTCAGGTATTCCGTGTCCGCTTTGCTTTCGTCAACCAATTTGAAACGCAGACGCGTGATGCAATGAGCCAAGCTGCGGACGTTTTCTTTGCCGCCCACATGAGCCAAAATGTCTTTTGCTAATTCTTCATATTTCATGTTGTATCCCTCTTTTTCTATTATTTTTTATAAAAAAAACCTAAATAGAGAGCATGGGAATTTCTTCCGCTGCTGTCTACTTAGGTTTTGCCTGCTTTACCAGTAACAATCCTCTTGAGAGCATTTTAGGTATTCACTTTTACTGCACGACCCGATGGATATGGATCGTGAGGTAAACAAGTTCATCGGTCCCAACTTGGAAATGGTGGGCAGCTCCGACATAGGTCGATATTTTGTTGGCACACGTATAGGCAGCCGGATAGTTTGCCTTCACCTGCTCCACCAAGAATGTGTCTGGAGCCGTCTGGAAAACTTCTCCCATGACGACCCGCTGCGCAAAATACTGCAGATGGGTGTAGAATCGGTTATAGGAAATCGATTCTTCATCGAAGGCGACTCCGAAATGCAAGCGGACAATGTTCAGGATGTCCTGAACGATCCGGGTCACTTTCATTGTCTCTTCGATCAGTTGGCCTTCCTTCTGCGCATTCACGAAATGAAGAGCGATGGATGTCGCTTCATCGGGTGCCATCACAACACCGGTATGCTCCGCGATGAGTTCAAGCCCAATTTTACCGAGCTCGTATTCCCGTCGATAGAACTTCTTCACTTCGAAGGCCAAAGGATTGGTCAAGTCGATCCCTTCCTTGGTCCGCTGGATGGCGTAATGGATGTGGTCGGCAAGCGTCAGGTAGACATTTACTTGGAAGATATGATTCAGCCTCGTCTCGGCCTCTTGGATGATCTTAAAAATGGCATCTGATTCTTCTTGCGGTAAATCTTGATAAATGGCCTTTAATTGATCTGCTGAATCATTTTCCTGGATGACGAAGGTCTTCTCGATCAAAGACTTGTCGAAAACGTCCCCTGATCTTTTCTGGAAACCGATCCCTTTTCCCATCACAATGACTTCCGATGAATCGCCGGCTTTCGCCAGCACCACGTTGTTATTGTAGACTTTTTCAATCTTCATCGATTATCCCCATTCCCCCTTCCATTAAAAAAAACCTAAACTAACACCAAATGATGTGCACATCATCTCGTATCAATTTAGGTTTTGCCTGCACAACCAGTAACAATCCTATGAACAACATGTTAGCACTTCCAACAAAAAGTTGCAAGCCCTTTCTATAAAAAAACTTTTTTTCATTTAGTGCGTTGGTATGTCAGTATTTTTTTGAAAATGAATGTTATTAACTTTGTGACTAGTGAGTTGTGGAGCAGCATTCTGCGGTACAAAGATGAATTTTTTGCGTTAATTCATCTTTTTGACCACATTTCGCACCGTATAGATGAATTCTTTATAGTTATTCATCTTTTTGGCCGTATTTCGCATCGAAAAGATGGATTCTTTGTTTTTATTCATCTTTGTGGCCGACATTCTGACTTCTGATGACAAAAGTGGCTGCCTCGTTAGGAGGCAGCCACTGCGTTACGCGCGTTCTTTGATTGTCAGCATTTTCTGAAAAACGAAGCGGCTGTTCAATCGGTTCGCGAAATGCTGCGTCACCGTACCGGTGAAGAGCATGGCGAACACGGTCCCGAGCCCGACTCCGGCGATTCCTTCCAGGAACAGCAATGAAAATACAACACTCAATCCGACGCAGACGACGTCGAATCCCGTCTTCATCTGCTTGACTGTTAGTCCGAAATGCTCGGACATCTCGCGCACAAACAAGTCGAAGGGAAGAGCCGGCAAGCGGCAATTCAGCATCAGACTGATCCCGAGCGACAACATGAAAAATCCGGTGAAAAAGAACACGATCCGCAGCGGTATGTTTGCGACGATGCCCGAAAAAAGCAATTCAAAGAAATCCAGCAGGTAGCCGAACAACAATGCCAATGCAATCGAAAAGACATATCCCAAAAACTTTCGCGTAATCAGAGCCATCACCACCACAAGGACCACTTGGAAGAGAAAGTTCCAGCTGCCGATCGTCACGTGCGCAAACATTTCGTTCAACACCACAGGCACGGATGAAATCGTCGACACCCCTAATTCGCTTTTGATCATCAACGACACGGCAATGGCGTTGCACATCACGCCCATTGCCAACGCAAGTTCACTTGCCAACACTTTTTTCTCCATATCTGCCTCCTTATTCCGTCTTTCGCATTTTTTACTTTTTGATGACCAGCCCCAGCATCACAACGAAGGCCAACGCCTGTTCTTCGCTGACGATCGCACCTTTCAAATCCTCAAGCGTGACGCTGATGCGTTCAAATCGGCAAGTGCTGATGTCAATCGCCTTCAAAGGGGTTCCAGTGAAATTGATTCCGGACAGCTCGCACTCCGAAAAATCGACTTTCTTCAGTTTGCATGTATATAAATCGGCTTCATTCAGGCGGCAGTTCTCGTAACGGACATTCTTCTGCTTGCTGAATCCCAAAGCCGCCATCTGCAGATTGCATTCCCGGAAGAGCACGTCCTCGAAGACCCCTTCGGTCATCGAGGTCCCGATGAGCCGGCAATTCATGAAGCGGACCCGCTTCATTGTAACTTCATCCAACTGCACATTGGCAAAATCGCAGCTTTCGAAGATGACATCCCGCAAGTACAATTGCGGCACCGTCGCTTCGCTGAAAGTCACGTTCTGGAATCTGACTTCGGTGAACTCCACTCCCCGTCTGTCGCCAAGGTCGATGGCAGTATCTTTGAAGAGGGCATGCTCTATGTAAGGTTCATCCGGATCGAAACAGTCGGCGAAATTTTTTTCAGGCAAATCCTTTGTTATTGCGGGTTCCATGATCTTTACAGGCACTTAGTTCATTCCTTCCTGATGGTTCTCTTTCTTTAAGTATACCTGAATAATCGTCGCTTAGATATCAAAGCTTGCGCGAGCCACCCTTTCGTCTGCAGTGATATAATGGAGGCAAGGAAACAGGACAAGGGGGAATTTATATGGATCATACATATGCTAAAGTGTTTCGGGGAACGGCCTTCACCAGCAGGTCGCCGCAGGAAGTGAACGCATTGGAGGATTGTCTGTTTTGTCTGGATGAGGAAGGCGTGATCCGGCGCATCTTGAAGCCGCAGGATGCTGATTACGGAACGATTTTGGCTGCCTACAGCGAAACGGAAAAATTCCACGAGCTTGCTGAGGGACAGTATTTTCTGCCGGGCTTCATCGATCTGCACATCCATGCACCGCAATGGGCACAGGCAGGGACAGCCATGGACATCCCTTTACATGATTGGCTGGATACCTATACCTTCCCGCTGGAATCGAAATTCTCCGATCTGAATTTCGCCCGCAAAGTCTATCAGGATCTTGTCGCTACATTGTTGGCGAATGGAACGACGACTGCGCTCTATTTCGCGACCGTCCACAAGGAAGCCAGCTTGCTGTTAGCCCAGATCTGCGCCGACAAGGGTCAACGCGGTTTGGTCGGGAAAGTGGTCATGGACGATAAGGAAGAGAATCCAGCGTATTACCGGGATGAAAGCACGGAAGCCGCTTTGGCGGACACGGAAAGTTTCATCCAGCTAGTCCAGGAATTGAACAAGACGACCAAACAAGGCGTCTACCCGGTCGTGACTCCCCGATTCATCCCGAGCTGCACGGACGAAGTGCTGGCGGGACTTGGCGAGTTAGCAAAAAAGTATGATACACATATCCAATCGCATTGCAGCGAAAGCGATTGGGAGCACAACTATGTCCTCGAGCGGATGCATAAGAGCGATACATTTGCACTCAATGAGATGGGCCTTCTGCAGGATAAAGCGGTCATGGCTCATGCCGTCTTCCTTTCGGATGCGGATGCCGATTTGTTTGCCGAAACTGGCACAGCAATCGCCCATTGTCCGATTTCGAATGTCTGCTTCTCAAACGGTGTCCTTCCCGCTTCCCGTTTCACTCGGAAAGGGATAGACATCGGCTTGGGCACGGACATCTCCGGAGGCTTCTCCCCCAGCCTTTTCGACAACATCCGTCAGGCTGTCATCTCATCGAGAATGCTGGAGGAAGGCGTTGATCCGTCGTTACCAGCTGCGGAACGCGGCCTGCCGCATTCGCGGATTTCCGCCAACGAGGCATTTTACTATGCGACTGCCGGCGGAGGACAGAGCCTGAGCCTGCCGATCGGACGCTTGGAAGAAAACTACATCTGGGATGTCCAAGTGATCGACGTCAACGCACCTAACGCCAAGTTGCAGATTTTTGAGGAAGGGATTTCCATGGAAAACCTGTTGCACAAAATTCTCTTTTTGAGCCACCCGGAAAATATCCGAGATGTCTGGGTACAAGGCGAATGCGTGCATAAACGGACGTAAATGAGTCGAAAGGCGAATTTACTTTGTGCTGCATTTGGTTTGCTGCCGCGGCAACTCCAGTAAGCCTCCGAATTATTGATGATTCGGAGGCTTTTTGTATTTTCGTACCGTAGTTGTCCTATTCTTCCGAGTTATCGGACAATTTTGTCAATGAATGCTCGCATTAACAGATTAAACTCTGTACTTTTTGCCTAATGATATATTTAGAAAGCAATATAGAAGATAACATGGGGGCGAATAAAATGCCTATATGATCTATTCATGTTAGAATTATAATAAGAAACTATTGGAGGATGATATTATGAACCAAAAACTCGTTGAGATTTGCCTGCGTGTCAGAGATATTGATGCTACTTTAAACTTCTATACTGATCTATTTGATTTTGAAGTTGCCAGCCACAGAAAATTCCCTGAAGATAAGTTTGATTTAGTTTATCTGAATTCTCCCGGTTCTTCAGTACAAATTGAACTCACTTACAATTACGATGCCGAGCCATATAATGTAGGAAATGGCTTCAGTCATTTAGGTGTGACTGTCAGTGACTTAGAAAAAATGCATGAAGTTTGTAAAGCTTCTCCTTACGAAACAGGTGAATTAAAAGGACTTTCAGGCGGCACACCAACCTATTTCTTTGTGACGGATCCTGATGGTTATCGAATTGAAGTAAAGCGCGCAAAATAATTTTTCGAATATTTCAAATGTAAGTATATCAGATTTTGTAAATATATTTACATTTTTTTCAATTCCTTCTTATCATTATCCGTATTTAAAAATAAATAGTAAAAAAAGAAACACGCAAGCAGCCAAGCGGATGCTTACGTGTTTCTTTTCATTCAAGCTGCTCAACCAGCGGATGTTTAGACTTTTTCTTTCAAAATGATGTTCAATACCAACGCAACGATTGTACCTGCAGAAATACCAGAAGAGAACAATCCACTCAAGATGCCCGGCAATTGTGCCACTGTATCCGGCACAAAGGAAACACCCAGACCGACACCCAACGCAGAAGCTACGATGATCATGTTGCGGTTGTTGAATTCAACACGTGACAGTGACTGTACACCGGCAGCGGCAACAGTACCGAACATCAAGATGCCGGCACCACCCAATACAGGTTGCGGCATGATCGAAATCAGCGTAGCAAATTTAGGGAACAGGCTCATTACAATCATGATGATGCCGCCCATGATGGCTACTTTACGGGAAGCATTGCGGGTCAAAGGAATCAATCCAGCATTTTGGCTGAAAGTTGCGGCAGGACCGGACCCGATGAAAGGTGCGATGAACGAGCCGAAACCATCCGCACGGACACCGGCAGCGATTCTTTCATCCGTCAGTTTCGTTTCCGTAACGACACCCAACGTCTGCATAACACCGACTGTTTCAATGACTGTTACCAGATAGCCGGATACAAAAGGAATCGCGTATTCAAGCTTGAAATCAGGTACTCCGAATTTGAAGAACTGTGGTAAGGCGAACCATTCAGCGGCAACGACTTGGCCGAAGTCGACCATACCCAACGGAATGCAGACGACATAGCCGATTGCGGCACCAATCAAGACAGCAGCTGGCGCGATTTTGCTTGGTCCGTAATGATTGATCAGAGCGATAATCAGGAACACGAGCACTGCGATACCAATATTCATCGGATTACCGAAGTCCTCAGATCCGAAACCGCCTCCTGCCCAGCCCATTGCAACGGACATCAGCGTCATCCCCATCAAAGAGATAACTGATCCGGTAACGACTGGGGGGAAAAATTTCAATAGCGGTTTTACGAAATAACTCAAAATAATTTCCAATAAAGCACCCAGCATCGTTCCGCCAAGATAGGCAGTGATGCCGCCCGCTCCGATGACAGCAGCAGCTGGCGCCACAAAAGCAAAGTCAGTTCCCATGATTGTCGGCAAACCCGCTCCGACGCGGAACCATTTCGGACCGAAACCTTTTGATTGAATGATTGAAACGATGCCCGAAGCCAAAAGCGCCGCGCTGACCATATAAGCAGTATCCTCAACCCCGAAACCTGCGATTCCCGCAATGATAAGCGGTACTGCCACTAAACCACCAAAAGCGGTGATGACGTTCTGAAATCCTAAAACGATTGTCGTGCCTAAATCCGGTTTATCTTCCACACCGTAAGTCAGGCCTGTATGTACTTTCTCTTCCATGCTTCTCCTCCTGATAACGAACATTAATGATTGCAAAATAAAATATAATTCGTTTATTAACGATAAATAAAATTATATCGATATCACATACAATTGTAAAGTGTAAATTCCGAATTATAAGGGCTTTCATTATGAGAATATTCACATTTTTTGGGTTTATCGAGGTTAAAAGCGAACATTTTGAATGCTAATTGGGTATTTGTATTGAAATGACGAATTATACTTTGTAGAGCGTTGTCAGATACGGGTACGTTGTAGTTCGATTTTTTGTTATACTATATTAGACGAAACAGATGAATGGGACATAAGCAGTAAAATCAGAAAAATCATGCGGAGCTACTGTTCTTTCCAGCAATAACGACAACCCAAACGTTCTCTTGATCAAGCACGAAAACGGTCGTCCCACCGTTCATCCAAGCGCAATGCGTATCGGTTGTGTCTCAAACCAGACCAGGTAGTTATGGCTGAAAAATAAGGAGTGAAATTTTGACGAAATTAATAATAGATTCAACGTGTGACCTTAACGAAGCGATGCGCAAGCATACCAAACTGGAGTACCTGCCGTTAAACATCATCATCGATGGCAAAAGCTACAAGGACGGCATCGAAATCGATTTGGAACGCGTCTACGAAGTGATGCGCAAAGGAGAGATGCCACAGACTTCACAGATTGACATCGCCAACCTATTGGAAATATTGGACCGCAACCGCAAAGCCAACGAAGATCTTATTTATTTGTCTTTCTCAAGCGCAATGTCTGGAACACATGCGGTAGCCCATCAAGTATTTGAGATGTACCGGGAAGAATACCCGGAGATGAAGCTAACCTTGATCGACTCGCAAGGCGGTTGCGGCGGCGCTAGCTTGGCTGCCATCCAAGCCCTCAGCTTGCTGGATAAAGGCCATTCCCATGATGACGTTGCCCAAACCCTGCGAGAAATCGTGGCGCATACTTCCTATTCCTTCACGATCGCTAATCTGGACTGGCTACAGAAAGGTGGCCGCATCAATAAAGTAACAAGCGTCATCGGTGACAATCTGAACATCAAGCCTTTGTTGACCGTTAAGGCAGGCAAAATCGTGATGGACCAACTCCTGCGCGGACATAACCGTGTCTACAAACGTATCATCAAAAAAACGGTCGACCATATCGGTCCCTATCAAGATCAACTCGTTGTCATCAGCCATGTGGGCGATCCAGAAATCGCACAAACACTCAAAGCAATGCTGAGCGAGGCCTTGCCGGAAGCTTCCTTTGTCTTATTAAGGGTAAGCGCGGTTCTGGGCGTTCATCTCGGTATCGGTGGTGTCGGTGTTTTTGCCTTATCTCAATTGCCGGAAAGATATGATAGACGCCCTGCGTTTTTGGAAAAGTAAAATGAAACAAACGAATGGAGCATAAACTATGAAATCAGAAAAATCATGCGGAGCCATCGTGCTCTCCCCAGATAACACCAATCGAAAAGTATTATTGATCAAACACGAAAACGGCGGCCATTGGGCATTTCCAAAAGGCCATGTTGAGGAAGGCGAAACGGAAGTCGAAACAGCATTGAGGGAAATCAAGGAAGAAACCGGCTTGAGCACCGATCTAAGCACCACCTTCCGGAAATCCGTCAGCTACTCCCCTGCTCCCGGTGTAATCAAAGAAGTCGTCTACTTCATCGCCTTCGCCCATACGGAAATAATCGAAAAACAGGATGCCGAGGTCACCGACTTCGCATGGATGCCGTTCAACGAAGCTTTGCAAGCCATCACATACGACAACGACAAAAGCATCCTGCAGTCCGCCATCGATTTCATCGAAGGCATGAAAAACTAAGAAAAGCGCAGAAGGGCCGCCTCATTTTTTTGAGGCGGCCCTTCTGCGCTAAAAACTTTCAGTAATGTATGCTGCTCCGGCGAACGATGGCTCGACCGGAGTTCTTGCTGCTTTTCGATATCCTCCTCCGGCGGCTCAGCCCTCATAGAAGTTCCCGCATGATTTCAAGTCGCGTTCTTCGATGAGCAACAGCTTCACCGGAGTTCAAGCCCCCGAGTCGCCAAATTGCAACTGCTCCTGCAGATCTACAATTCAATTGCGCGTCAAAACAATCTCAACGGCAAACTTGTCGTAGCGATGGACAGAGGTGGAGAACTCAAACGCATTGCCGGTATCGAGATAGCCGATCTGCTCGGCTACCGCCACTGGATCACCCTTTTCCAGTCCAAGCTCATCCGCTTCAAAGTCAGTAGCTTTGCGAACGGAAACCGTCCTATGCGCGCTTTGTATTTTCAAATGAAGATCCTTCTCGATGTAGTCATAAATAGATCCGCTGATATTTTTTTCTTTAATGTTAGGTATCAAATCAATCGGCATGTAGATTTTTTCCATCACGGTCGGCTCATCCTCCACATAGCGTACCCGATAGATGTCGTACACAAAGCTGCCAAGCGAAATATTCAACTTTTTCGCTGCTTCTTCCGGTACCTTCACGATTGAAAAATTAAGTATTTTGCTGCGGACCTTCTTCCCAGCATTGAGCGCAGTCGTGCCGCGGAATTGATTCGCCATCGTCACGCGTTCGATTTCTTCCAGGTTCAGGTCCTTCACAAAAGTACCGGAGCCTCTCCTCTTGATAACCAATCCTTCCGCCACCAAGATGTCCAACGCTTTTTTGACCGTCATTTTGCTTGCATTGTAATGAATGCACATATCTTTTTCGAAGGGAATCTGTTGATTGGCAACGTACTCTCCTTTTACGATTTTATTCCGAATGTCATTGGATATGACGACATATTTTTGCATATTTTAACACTGCACCTCTCGTTAATGTCTAGCTTTCCAAGATCAAATTAAGTAGATCATCTCTAAAAAGTCTATATTTTTAGCATACACAAAATATGACTTGAAGACAATAATTTCTTCTTCATACTGTCGAAAATCAATAAGCTCCTTCCACCTTTTTACGCTAGCTGACATAATCTCAATTCGGCCATTTTCAAGTCCATCTCCCTAGACACGAAAAAGAGCACAACACCAAAACGATGGTATGCCCTTTTTCCTAGTCCGTCCACACTCAAATCGAAAAAAAGTTATTCAAAATCCATTTGATTTTCAAACTTGTGGGAACCAATTGCATGAATTTTTGATGGGCCGTCAACTCTTCGATGGCCTTCTCGTTTTTCTCCAGATATGCTACGACATTATCCAGGGAAACATCCCCTCCAGCGAGTCGTTCAACCATTCTTTTTATATCGGGACCCGTTATCAAGGAGTGTTTGTCATGCAGTTGATATTTTTCTCCCTCAGCCGCAATGCTCTTGATGAGCAGCAACAAAGCGATATTGAACTTAGTCCCCCTGAATGTCACAACACCTATATTCGTCTGGTTGTCCTCATACCAATAGTTCCCGTCATCATAGTAAAGTTCACTCTTCAGAAAATCAAAATCACGTGTGATCTTGTCATTGTTCAGGGTAAGATACTCTCCCGTCCGCAAGAGTTTTTCCATATTTTCACGCACTTCATTGGAAACGAATCCTTCGTCGCTGATGAATTTAGGGGGCCTTCCTTCTTTCGTCATTTCCACCAAGATGCGCTTAGCCTTGACATCGATATCTTTCACGATCCACACCCTGCCCGCCAACAGAATTTTGCTTTCAATTTGGATATCAGGTGTAAACGGCAGACTGCCGATGCGCTCATGCTGGTAATGGACAGAAAAATCACTGGTCGTAAAAAACAGTGCGTAGAAATCCCTGGAACGCAGCAGTCGTTCCCCCTCCAAGCCCACAATCGCCTCATCATCCATGATTTCGATGAAATCCTTTTCTACCATATAGTCAATCAACAGCGCCAAATCCGCATCCGGAATCGCTCTCCAGACTGGAAATATTTTATTCAGCTGAAACAATTGCGTCATCGGCATGCTGACTTTTTGGAAGAGGATCGCCATCACT
Source organism: Trichococcus collinsii (assembly GCF_900107505.1). Taxonomy (GTDB): domain Bacteria; phylum Bacillota; class Bacilli; order Lactobacillales; family Aerococcaceae; genus Trichococcus; species Trichococcus collinsii. The sequence continues at coordinate 320,613 of NZ_FNQH01000002.1, forward strand.
TGATGCGCCAAAGCGTTGTAGGGAGTCTCGATCATTTCCGTGGCATCCATTTCACCGCGTTCCAACAAATCCAATGCGGCATAGGTCTGCAGCATTTCCCAGGAGTCGTCTTCCACAATGTGCAGGATGCTTTGGTGGGTTCTCCGTCCGCTGCGCCCCAGTCTTTGGCTGAGCGAAGAAGTGGACGGAGGGGAGCCATACTGCACCACGCTGTCCACCGATCCGATGTCTATTCCCAATTCCAAGGTGGAGGTACAGGTGATCGTGAACAACTGATCCTCATTATTTTTGGCAAAAAATTCCACTTCTTCACGCAAAAGTTTGTCCACCGATGAATGGTGGGCAAAATAGCGGATAGGCGCGTTCTCTTTTTTTGCCATCTTATCCAATTTATGGGTGATTTCTTCCACCCGGTTGCGGGAATTCGGAAAAATCAGCATCGTTTCCGTTTTGGAATACTGATAAATCGCTGCCAAGGATTCCCTTGCAACGAATGGACCCGCCTCACCACTCGTGTAGTCTATCGTGATGAGCAGATCATTTTTATCACGGTCCACGAGAATATCCGTATCCCGATTGCTGCCGAAGAAGGCTTTCGCGTAACCGAAATCCTTCTTGTTCAAAGTTGCGCTCATCGCGATGAAACGTGGCACTTGCATGAATTGGCTGATCCGTTGCAGCAGTGATTGCAGGTGAATGCCCCGTTCCGTCCCCAGAAAACTGTGCAGTTCATCGATGATGATCCATTCCACGCCTTTAAAGAGGTGCTGCGCTTCGCCAGGGCGATTCACCAACATGCCCTCAATCGATTCTGGTGTGATCAAAAGCACGCCTTTCGGTTGATTCACAACTTTCTTTTTCTGTGCTTGGGAAACTTCTCCATGCCAGCGTGTTATTGGAATATCCAAATACGCACTGAGTTCGCTGATGCGCTGGAACTGATCATTGATCAGGGCTTTCAAAGGAGAGATGTACAGCACTTTCAGCCCCGTTTCCCAATCTTCCACACTATTCAGCGCCGGGATGAATGCCGCTTCCGTTTTTCCCGATGCCGTCGGAGCTGACAGAATAAGGTTGTGATCGGTATTGGCAACCTGCTTGATAGCAGCATTTTGGATGCTCGTCAAGCTTGGCCACCCTTTATCATAGATGTATTGCTGGATGTCTCGGCTGAGACTATCAAATGCCTGCATCAGTAAACCTCTATTTCATCGTGATCATCTGCGTCCTTCGCCACAACGGAAGACTTTCTACCAAACCGATCCGCAAGTATGTGGCTGAAAGAATAGTCCGGATTTTGGCGCTGCAAGGACAGGATTTCGATATAATCCTTGATGACGGACCGCGGCGTCAAAAATGACGCAGCTCCCGGACGGTTCAACTGGTCTTCCATGTATTGCTTGATTTCGCTGTCCTTCACTGTCAGCGTCGTTTGATAGGCTGTATTGTATATTTCCAATAACTTGGTCAAAAGGATAAAGATCTCTTCCGGTGTCAGTGGCTTCAGATCGATGACGGTACTGTTCACATTGACATAGTCTTTGTTTTTCATCAATTCATTACCGAAGCGTGTTTTCAAAGCGCCATAGCTGGCCAATCCTCTTCGTTCGTCATAAACCGTGTGCTTCGTTGCGCCAAAATTGATGAACAAGCCTTTTGCTTCATTGGTTTTCGTTTCGTTGTAAAGATTGAGGATCATTTCATAATTTTTCTCACGGGTCAAAGAACGGGGTAATTTGTACAGATTGACCGATTCGTCAAAGTTTATGACAAACCCCTTGTATCCGATCTTCAAGAATAGTTCCGCCAGATTTTTCAACGCAATGAGATAGTTCGAATCGTTGATGACGTTCTTGATGCCCAATTCTTTGGAGGCTTCCGTTTTCGTCGTGATATCCCCACGAATCCAGCGTATCGCTTCAATCTGCAGGGACATATTGTCGCCCGCAATCCCTTCGAAATATTTCATCAGTGCTTGCCCGAATTCGTAGGAAAGCCCCGAAGAATAGAAGGAATTCGTTGTCTTCAGGATGGCATTCTCCACCAATTTCCAATGGTTCTTTTCCATCAAAGCAGGAACGGTGAGGCTGTTTTCCGCGGCAATCTGCTCGAGCAGAACCTGAATCCATTGCTGGACGATTGTCTCGATGGCATTCCCGTCGCGGTTGTTCTTGATGACGATCTTATTGACGACTTCATTGTACAACGCCAAGGCTTTCCCGGATGAATCATAGAAACGGCGCGTTGGGGTCAAGTCGATCGTAGAGACGACGAAATTCTTTTGCAGCGCCAGCGATTCGATCGTCCGCAAAACAAAACTTTTTCCCGATCCGAAATCGCCCACCCAAAATCGCAGATCACTGTTGCCGTCTTCCAATTTTTGCAAGGTGTCGATGATCTCCTTGACTTCATTGCTCCTGCCCACCAGCACATGCTGTACCCCTTTTACAGGAACAACGCCTGCCTCAAGTGAATCAATAATCGTTTGGGCATCCTTCTTTCTCAGCTTGATTTCAGCCATAAATCCATTCCCTCATTTCTTCCATAAAATCCTCTTCGATGATGACTTGTTGCTGGCTGATCACCAGCACTTGATCATCAAATATTTCATACAACACTTCATTCAATTCTGTTAGGTACGCCTGATGGAGTTTCCCTTTATTTTTTGCGTGTACTTTAAAATCATCCAAAGATATCCCGTTGCCTACCACCAACTGTTTCAGGAACAGCATATGCTCTGACTCCTGCTCAGTGTCCGTATTTTCGGTCTCTTTTATAGTGACGGCTGAAATAGCTACCGATGTGGCGGCCGCACTTTCTGGTTCGCTTTGTTCCTCGGCTGGCGATAATTCCATTTCGGCAAAAAAGTTCAGGTTGACAGCCGCATCCAGCCCTTCGCCGGTTTCCTCATCACTCAAGTAAGTATCGACCATATCAATGATGGTATCCAAGGCAGAATGTGATGCGGTGATTAAGGCTGTGTCCAGTTTGATTTCTCTGCGTAGCGGTTGCGTGCATTCCATTAACAGCTCCGGCAAACTTTCGATAGTCAGATTTGCATCAAGCAGCAACTGTTGATAATCGGTCTGTCTGGTTGGATGAATGAAGCCATCCCGCTCTTTTTGCAGCGCTTTTGATACGGGTAAAGCTGCCCTTTCCATTAAAAATACAAAAATGATGCGCTTATCCACTTCCTCGCTTTGTTTGATCACCTTCATGGCTATCTTTTTCAAGTCTGGATCTTTTGCAATATCCTTAAGCTGCCCACTAATTTGCTCTATCGATTGTTTGATGATGAGATTGGCTGCCTCATGCCAGACAGTCTTGTTCACGGTCCGCAAGGCTGCTATAGTCTGATAATCCAGCTCCAGCTCAACTTTCTGGCTCAGATATGCTTTAATCTTCCGGATCGTTTCATCCGGCAAATATTTTTGCAGGCTCTGCAGGCTTTCTTCAGCAGGCAACACGCGGAGACCCTCGACCTCCTTGCGGATCATGTTTTCAGCCAGGAGGTAAAGGTCTGCCGGCAGACGGAACGTTTCTGCCCAGATACGCTCATCATTCAACGGCAAATGAAAATATTTCCTGAAATAATTATTGGGCTTGATTTTCCATTTGATGGATTCATCCTCAAGGTCATGCAACACAAGCTGCATCAGGTCTGCGTATTTCCCCAAACAATGGGCCATGACAGCCGGGACTTCCGTAAACCTCGTCGCCCTTTTCCTCAGTTGATCAAAATACGCCATTTCGATCCCATCAAAAAATTGTTTGTCGCGCAGCATTCCTGATGGATCCCACCAAACGATTTTGCTGCCGAATGGCGTCAAGCCGAATTGTTTTCTGGTCTCCTCATCCGGGAATGGTAAATTTTCCTGGTACGCATCAAACTCATGCGTAATAATTTTTTGGATGTCCCTGGACAACATGGCCTTCAAGTCATAGGAAAAGAAATCAGCCACAGGAATGGTATCCTGTCTGTAAAACGAATAGACCACTTCTTTGGATAGCCGATAAACTTCGTCAAATACAGATACATGATAATAGTAACGCTCATATTTCACATGTTTGATGTTTTTATGCTTCTTCTTCAGCTCCACATCGACGGTAGCACATAATCTTTCAAACAATGCACCAATCACTTCCTCGGTCTGTCTTGTGAAATTGTCATTCAATCTTACGGGCGGCGAAACGTAGCTGATCCAAGCTCTTTCCGCGGCCTTCTGCTCAGATATCTCTTTAACTTTTTTCAGATGTTCCTGCTCCGCGATCAGATCTCTTGGTTTGATGAAAGACTCCTCATTATTCACCAATTCAATGATTGATATCTTTTCTTCTTCAGAAAGCTTCTTATTTTTGAATATTTTATTTATGAATTCGAACATGTTGGACGTCCCCCCTTCTAAACCACTGTAAAGATACGATCTAAGTATACGTCTAATGGCGCGCACATTCAAGAACGCTTGTTCTATTCAGTGTGGGACATACCGCATATCCTCTTTTCTGTATCGTAGACGCGAATGGAATTTATAAGAAGTAATTACCAAGCTCATCGATTATATTACGGAACATTGTCACGTTAGAATCACTGTGATAATCGCCGAAGAAAGCGGACTTTCTCTCGAATATCTATCGTCAAAATTCAAAAAAGTCAGAGAAATCAAATCCTTGAAAAATTATCGAATATACAACTATGCAAATTTCCACTCACTTTGGATTTTCTTGATAAATTTATAGCAGAAGACTATTTATGATAAAATGAAGGCGAATCGAAACCGCTTAAACGCACCCTCTTTTTTTCACTTGGCTCCCGTTCTGGCTGCTTTGCCATCTATCTTTGCCATAATTCCTGTCAAATATAAAAAAAAGACAATATTTAACGTATGTCAGAGCTAAACTTTGACAATACGCTTCCCTGAAGGAGGGGAGTACCATGAAAATTTTAAAAGTTTCATTGTCGCTAACCCATTTGTTTGTGGCTATCTTCGCCTTTCTTGGCGGCTGGGCTGCCATATCACGACCTATGGACCCGTTTGGCATCTCTACCGATATGCTGTCTAATTCCCCTTTTAAGACTTTTTTGATTCCCGGAATGCTGCTTTTTATTGTCATTGGCCTAGGGCAATTGCTTGCTGCCGCCTTTATGCTCTTCCGCTCGCGCTATCAGGCCTATGTCAGCTTTAGCACCGGCGGAGTGTTGCTGATTTGGCTACTCGTTCAGGTCCTGATGATCCGGACCATTGAGGTGCTGCATGTGGTGACCTTTGCGATTGCCTGCATCCAGGTCGCCCTTTCCCTGGCATTGATGTATAAGGAAAGGCTCTTTCCGACTGATTATGTTATGCGTTTCATAAACCGTCACAAGCATGCCTAAACAGTAGAGTTTTTCCATAAGGAGCAGGTCATCGTCTGCTCCTTTTTATGGATTTCTGTAAAATTCCCCATACAAAATCGGCTAAAATACCACTCCGCTCATATCATTTCCCCACCCCATCTAAAAGTGCTACACTTTAGTTGATATAAAAGCACTTATTAATCTTAATTATGTAAGGTTCACCTGGATCATTCATAACAGCTACCGAATCAGATTCATCATCAGGAATGGGGAGAAAAAAACTATGGATACGATCAAAAACTATGTCGATTCCGTCTTCACAAATCTACCAAAGACGCCGGAAGTATTGGACCAAAAGAATGCCATGTTAAATAGCATGCAAAACAAGTACCAACAACTGAAATCAGAAGGCAAAAGCGAGCACGAGGCAATCAGTGGCGCCATATCGGCTCACGGTAATATTGATGACTTCACCGTATCGGACATACCGGTTGCACCTGCAGAACATCTCCAAAATGAAGTCTATCTTACGCCCGAACAAGTCGATGAATATATTGATCATCGTCATCACTTCGCCTGGGCGATGGCGACTGGTGTTTTCTTATGCATCATGGGCCCCGCCAGTCTGTTTCTCGGTCAGTACCTTACCGGCTATCGGAATGGCCAAGGAGGCCGTACGAGTGAATTGCTGGACATCCTGACACTAGTGCCATTGTTTATTTTTATCGCAGCCGGCGTCGCGCTGTTTATCCTTTACGGCATGAAGGAACAGCAATTTGAACTGGAAGAGAAACGGGTCCAGCTCGACTCCACGACCTACTCCCGCCTGAAAGCTGAGCACAAAGCCTTCCGGCCGCGTTTGGCCGTCGCTGTCGCAATTGGGGTTGCGCTCTGCATCCTGGCGCCCGTCTCGATGCTCCTTTCCGTAGTTTTGCTCGGGGAGGATAATGGCCTGTCGCTCGTATTTCTATTAAGCTTCATCGCAATCGGCGTCTTCCTGTTTATCTTCTACGGCATTCAGGACGAGACATACGAAAAACTGCTGTCGATCGGTGAGTATGCTAAGGATAAGGCCGAGAAGAATAAAGTGGTCGGTATCGTCGCGGGTGTCGTCTTCCCGCTGGCTGCTGCCATCTATTTGATTGCAGGCTTCGTTTATTACGCTTGGGGGAGCGCCTGGATTATCTTCCCGATCGTCGGCATCCTCTTTGGGATCTTCGCAACAGTGTACAATGGCTATGTTGATTTGAAGAAGAAAAAATAAAGAAGCCGGCACAAGCTGAAACAACATCCGGAAATAAAACAAAGTAAAAGAGAAGAAACACTCACCTCCGCGGATGACTGTTCCTTCTCTTTCTTTTTGGCTATCCAGCTACCCCCCGGTGTTCTCATCCATAATCTCAATATTCGTACGGATCAGTTCCTCGATCTTGCCGCTGTCTTCCATCTCATCCAAAATATCGTTCACCGCATCCAGAAAATCTTCGCTGTCTTTCGCAACGGCGATGGCCGATTCGTTCGGCGTGCTGGCGACGTCGAAGTCGGCGATTTCAAGGCCTTCGTTCTCTTCGACGTAGCGCTTCGCAACAGTCTCCACCATCAATACAGCATCCGCTTTGCCGGTGACCAGGTACAGGATGGCCGTGTTCAATTTCGGCACGGACTGGATTTCAGCATCCGGAAAATTTTCCAGCAGGTACGTCTCCTGGATCGTCGCCTTTTGCGTCGCCAACCTGGCTTTCTTCAGGTCGTTTTCCGAGCGGATATTATCCGCATCCTCCGACTTGATCACCAGGGCATCCTTTTGAGTAAAGTAAATGTCCGTGAAATCGACGCTTTGTTTTCTTTCTTCCGTAGGGTTCATGCCGGCGATTACCATATCGACCTTGCCAGCGGACAATGCCGGAATCAGGCCATCGAAGTCCATATCTATGACTTCCAGCTCGACCCCCAGTTCATCCGCGATGGTTTGGGCGATATCGATGTCGAAGCCGATGATTTTGTCCTCTCCGTCCTGCCCAAGATGCCACTCATACGGAGGATAATCAGCACAAGTTCCGACGACCAATTTGCCGCTGTCTTTGATTTCCTGCAGGGCGCTGCTTCCATCCGTCGCAGCGTTGTCGGCTGTTCCGCCCGTGTTTCCACATGCCGCCAAAGTCAAAAGACTCATCGTTCCCAAAATCATTTTCAAAAACCCTTTTTTCAATCGTGATTCCTCCGCATTCTTTCCTTGTCTCAAAAAAAGGATGCCCTTTTCAGAGCACCCCTTGCACTTTTATTGGTTTAATACTGTTTTTATTCTGCTGTATTGTCTTCCATCAATTGTGTATTGACTTGAATCAATTCTTCAATCTTGCCGCTGTCTTTCATTTCTGTCAAGATATCATTGACAGTGTTCAAGAATTCGCCGCCGTTTTTAGCGACTGCGATTGCTGATTCATTCGGGTCACTTTGTACATCGAATTCAGCGATCATCAAAGTATCATTTTGGGAAACGAACTGCTTCGCAACCGTTTCAACCATCAAGATAGCGTCAACTTTTCCAGTTGTCAAAGACATGATTGCCGTGTTCCATTTTGGTACGGATTGGATTTCAGCATCCGGGAAGTTTTCCAACAGGTAATCTTCTTGAATTGTCGCTTTTTGCGTAGCCAATGCAGCTGTTTTCAATGAATCTTCAGATGTGATGGTTGCAGCGTCTTCTTTTCTGATCACCAATACGTCTTTTTGTGTGTAGTAGATGTCAGTGAAGTCAACGCTTTGTTTTCTTTCTTCAGTCGGGTTCATGCCGGCGATGATCATATCGATCTTGCCTGTGGATAATGCTGGGATCAAGCCGTCGAAGTCCATGTCTTTGACTTCCAACTCAACGCCTAATTCATCAGCGATTGCTTGCGCGATATCGATGTCGAAACCGACCACTTTATCTTCGCCGTCTTTCACAAGGTGCCACTCGTATGGAGGATAATCCGCGGATGTACCCATCACCAATTTGCCGCTGTCCTTGATTTCCTGCAATTTATCTGTCGTTGTTGTAGCTACTGAATCTGTTGCGGAGCTGTCCGCTGTCTCGCTTGTATTGCCACATGCCGCCAAAGCAAGAATGCTCATTGCACCCAAAGCTAATTTCAATAATCCTTTTTTCATCCTAACCCCTCCAAATTTCTTTTTTTATTTTATAGGACTTTCGATAAGAAATCCTTTGTCCGCTCACTTTTAGGATGATTAAAAATCTCATCCGGTGTTCCTTGTTCCATCACTTGGCCGTCATCCATGAAAAGGATGCGGTCGCCGACTTCTTTCGCGAAGCCCATTTCGTGGGTCACGACTACCATCGTCATGCCTTCCAACGCAAGATCTTTCATTACCTGCAACACTTCGCCGACCATTTCCGGGTCAAGCGCGGATGTCGGTTCATCGAACAGCATCATATCCGGCTCCATCGCCAAGGCCCGCGCGATTGCGATCCGTTGTTTCTGTCCGCCTGATAAGGATTGTGGATAAACATCGGCTTTCTCAGTCATACCCATACGCGTCAATAGTTTTCTGGCGATCGCTTCGGCTTTGTCTTTCGGTATTTTCTTGACTTGCTGCGGTCCGATCATGATGTTATCCAATACCGTCAGATGCGGGAAAAGATTGAAGCTTTGGAACACCATACCCATTTTTGTGCGGATGGAATCGATGTCCACACCTTTTTTGTTGATCTCTTGTCCTTCGAAGATCACTTTGCCGGTTGTCGGTTCCTCCAGCAGATTCATGCAGCGCAGAAACGTACTTTTGCCCGATCCGGATGGGCCGATGATAACGACCACTTCACCCGAGTTGATTTGTTCATCGATGCCTTTTAGGACTTGCTTATCCCCGAAAGATTTCGTAAGTTTTTCTGTTTTAATCACTTTGTTTCAACCTCATTTCTAGAATGTCCACTAATTTAGAGACGATTGATGTCATGATGAAGTACATCACAGCAGCGACCACTAGCGGGCCGAATGGCAAGAATGTCGCACCGCGGACCGTGTTTGCGGCGAACATCAAGTCGCGCAAGCCTAACACGGAAACGATGGATGTTTCTTTGATCAGTGTAACGAATTCGTTACCCAAAGCCGGAAGGATATTCTTGATGGCTTGTGGATAAATGATTTTTTGCATCGCCATTGATTTGCTCATCCCGATCGAGCGGGCGGCTTCCATTTGGCCTTTGTCGACTGCTTGGATTCCGGAACGGATGATTTCGGCGATGTAGGCTGCCGAGTTCAATGATACAGCGATGACGCCGGATAGGAAGTCAGGCAATTCAATATTGATGACGTACAATCCATAATAAATGATGAATAATTGCACCAACAATGGTGTACCCCGCACAATTTGGATGTACCCTTTCGCTAATATGCTGAGGAACTTGTTGGGCGACATTTTCATCAATGCCAATCCTGTCCCCAATATGACGCCCAGTACGATCGCACTGATTGAAAGGCCAATCGTATAACCTGCGCCTTGGAAATAAATCGGCATGTAGGTCTCAAAGAAAGTTGAATCCATTTGTATATAATCCCCTTTTTTATGTTTTTGCTGGTGGTGCTTTGGGTACTAAAAAACCGCCCCTTGTATTGCTACAAGAGACGGGTCAATGTTTGATTCCGCGGTACCACTCTAGTTGATCTGCTGTGAAACAACAAATCCACCTCGATTAAATTAACGCATAAAGTGCGTAAAAGGCTACTGAACGTTCACCTTTTCGTCATCCGAAGTGCGCTTCAATTTGATATTTTACTGCTGGGCTTCCACTCTATCCCGGCTCGCTGGAGAAAATATTCAAATCTACTCTCTTCATCACTGACTTTGTTTTATTCAGTTGTGGTATGAAATCATAATATAAGATTTGAAAAGAACTGTCAACAAAAAAACTATCATCGGATTTTCATATGATTCCTTTTTCTGAGAAAAGTAGTGATCACTCGATCTTTTTCTCATTTTTCATCTCAATTTATGCCTCGTCCACGATCTGTTGCACACGTCCGACCTGGTCGCCTTCAACCAGCATGACTTTGATTCCGTGCGGATGATTGGGGCTGTTGGTCAACAACCGTTTCACATGCCCTCTTGTCAATTTCCCGGTACGTTGGTCTTTCTTCAAAACGATATCGACCAAACCGCCGATTTTGATGTTTTTTCTGAGTTTTCCGTCCATAGTATCCTCTTTCTCAAGCAAGTTTTTTGCTTAGTGTGATGATTTGATCGACTGCTTCGTCCAAATAGCGGATCGTGTCCTGCAGCGCCTGATCCGTTTTGATGTCCACGCCGGCCAATGCTGCGGCTTCTGCGGATTCCAATTGGTCCCCTAGCGCCAGGAATTCCAACCATTTTCCGACAGCCGGTTCCCCTTCCGTTTTGACGCGCAGGAAGGCTTGGGTCGCGATCGTCAAGCCGGCCGAATAGGTGTAGGAATATAGACCCATGTAGTAATGGATTTGACGCATCCATGTCAGCTCCGCTCCGGCGTTGATTTCCACAGCATCTCCCCAGAATTGCTCCAGTACGCTCCTTTTGATTTCGCTCAATTTGCCGGCATCGAAGCTCTTGCCCGCATCTATCAGGTTGTAGACTTCTCTTTGGTAGGCCGCCTCCAGCAGGTGCGTAACGAAATTGTGGAAATAGGTGTCGGAAAGCATCTTCGTCAAAGCGAAGCGCTGCATGCGCGCATCCGTGCTCTTGCGCGCCAACGACTCCGTCAACAACAGTTCGTTGAAGGTGGATGGGCCTTCGATCAGGTACAATGATGGCTCCGAACCAAGGATGCTGTTGTTTTCGTTCGACAGGATCATCTGTCCGGCATGGCCCAATTCATGGATCAGCGTGTATACGTCCGAAAGTTGGTTCGCCCATGACATCAGGATGTAAGGGTGCGTGCCGTATGGGCTCGTGCAGAATCCGCCTGTCGATTTTCCGATATTCTGGGCGAAATCGATCCAGCGCTCCGGATAAGCCTGCATAATCCGGTCGGTATAATCTTGACCCAATACCGCGATGGCGTCCTGCACCATCACCCGCGACTCTTCGATCGACACTTGCGGCGAATACTCCGGATCCAGCGCAATCTTCAAGTCGGCATAGGTCATTTTGTTCAGTCCGCGTATTTCCTTCAGGTGGGTGATGTATTTCTGCATAACCGGCGCTAGGTCGATCATGATCGTGTCGATCTGGCGGTCATACAGATCGCGCGTCACTTCCTGCCCGTAAAGCAGATAGTCAATCACGGAATCGAAACCGCGCATCGTCGCCAGCGTCTTTTCTTTCTGCAGCTGGGTATAATAGGCCGTTGCGACAACGTTCTCGTAATCGCTGAGGACAGCCGAGAATTTATCGAAAGCTGCCCGACGGATCGCTGTGTCATCGTGATACATGTAGTAATCTTCGTAGAGCACGAAGCTCAACGGATATTCCTTCCCGTCGGCCGTAAAGGTGCCGAAGTCCATATCGCCAAGGCGGGCCTGCTCATAGATAGCGCTCGGCGCATCCAATGTTGGAGCCAACTGGGCCAATGCCTTTTCGACTTCAGGCGCAAGCTGGATGTTTTTATTTTTTTTTATGTGGCGGATGTAAGAAGCGAAGCGCTCTTCTTCCGAAATGACTTGATTGAAGACAGCGGCATCGCAGCCGATCAGTTCCGATTCGAAGAATGTCAGTTGGGCATTGATGTCTGCCATCGCGTTCGCCGTTTGCCGGGACAATTCGACATTGTCCGGATCGGTCAGGTCGGTCGCTTCCGGCATCATCGCATAGTGATCCGCCAATGTCGCGGTTTCGATGAGTTTTTCGTATTCTTTGATTGCGGCAAGGATCGTTTTGGCGTCCGTGAGTTTGCCTTCGTACGTCGTTGCGAAGGTTGCTGTTGCAACTTTTAAACCATTCAAAGCGGCCTCGAAGTCTGCTCTTGTTTTATAAAGGGCGGTCACATCCCAAGTCAATGCCTCAGGGACGTCCGCGCGGTTTTTCAGTTGTTCTTGTGTCATGATTTTTTGCTCCTTTTTTCGTGCTTGTTGACGAATGTCGAATGAATGCTTCCATTATAACAAAAAAATGCTGCCGGCGTCGGGTGTCGAGCTTGGCGCGGCTTCGCCGGAGTTCGACACCCGTAAACTCTCTCAGCTCCGGCAAAATCAAACCTGATAGGAGCTGGTGCTTTCCTCCGGTGAGCGGCTTTCTCATCGGAGTTGGGCTTCCGGCGATTTGCTCTGCTCCTGTGAGCGAATGTCGGCCGGAGCTGGGCGCGAAATCGCAGCCTGTCCTCCGTCGAGCGATGGTTCGTCGGAGGTGACTTTGCGCTCGCCTTAGCTCTGGCAAGGAGTGCCCCGCCGGAGTTGCGCTCGCCAAAAATCATTCGGCGCTGCTTCAACCTTCAGCAACAACGCAAAAGCCCCCGCTAGCGAGGGCTTGATGTCTTCGCCTGCGAAGGCCGGTAATTCGTTCTCTCAGTATGTTGCTTCGATGGCTTGGATCTGATCGTATAGGTACTGGTTCGTCGGAGCAGGCAATCCGTATTTTTTCGCTTTTTTCAGAATGGTACCTGCAAACAACTCGACCTCTGAAGGCCGTTTCGCAATGCCATCCTGCCGCATCGATGGCATCTCCAACGGCGTAAGTCCGTCGATGATCGCCAAGTCATTTTCCAGATCGGTTTCGGTCAGGTTGACGCCTTCCTTCTGGGCAATCGGCAGGACTTCGCGCATGGCAGCAATCATCAGATCGCGGGATGGTCCTGCTTCGTGGATGTCACGGAAAGTGCCTTCCTTCACCATCAGCACTTGGTTCACGCCGACATTCAGCATAAATTTCGCCCACATGCGGTGCAGGATATCCGCTTCGACCACATGCGGCAGGCCTGTTTCTTCGAAGAAAGCCGCAACTGCATCCAAACGCGCCTGTTTTTCGGCAGCGTCGAGGCCGATGCGCAGTTCACCGATATGGACAGATTTCACATCGTTGCCGATGCGCAACGCGTCCATCCCTTGGGCTACGCAGTGGATGACTTTCTCATCGCCGAATGCAGCTCCGATGACTTCCTCGCTGGCGATGCCGTTCAGGACCGAAATGATCGTTGTCTCCGGCCCGACCTGGTGGCGGGCGGTTTCGATTGCTTCATCCAAGTGGGTTCCTTTTACGGCCAAAATGACCAGATCCGCCGGTGCCAGGCTAGCATCCGTTTCGTCAACGTACTGGAAATTGCAGGCTTCGCCGTTGAAGGTAAACCCTTGTTCTTGGTAGCGCGCCATCCGTTCTTTGTTGACGACGATGCGCACGCGGTCCTTTCCGACGGCCTTTGTGAAATGGTGCCCGTAAAGGATCCCCAGGGCACCCAATCCGATGATGGCTACAGTTTCTATCTTCATTTGTTCACGCCTCTTTCCGAAAGATTCTTGCATAACTTCTTCTATTCAGCCAGTTTGTATTTGCGCAGTTGCGCGATCAGATATGGCAGATCCGTCTCGAATTGGACACCATAGTGCAGTTCGCGTCCGCTTTTCAGCGTGCGCTCGATCACCATGCTGTTGTAGCGGACAGCCGTATCGGTGGCTACAGCCAGCGGTAGATTTTGGAAAAGCAGACCGCCCACGACGCTTGTGAACAGATCACCCGCGCCGTCATAATGGCCGGGAAAATGTTTCGCGAAAGCATAATGCGCTTCGGGATCGTTTTGGCTGACGCAGATAGCACCGATCGTTTCCGTTTCCAAAGAAACACCCGTCAGCACGACGCTCTTCGGATTCAACACCCGCAAATCAGCCAATACTCCCGCAACCTCTGCTTCCTTATAAGGCTTCTTCAACATGGGGCGTTTCGTCAAAAAACAGGCTTCCGTCACGTTCGGCGTGATCACCGTTGCTTCCTGGCAGAGCGCCGCCATCTCTTCCACATATTCCAGCGTGAAACCCGGATAGAGCACGCCTTGATCGCCCATCGCCGGATCTAGGATGATGTGGGCATCCTCGGCCGCAAATGTATGGATAATTTCGCGTACGATGTCGATTTGCTGGTGCGAACCCAGATAGCCGATCAGGATGCCGTCGAATTTGATGCCCAATGATTGCCAATGCTGCAGAATACCCCCCATTTCCTGGGTCAGATCCAAAAAGGTATAGCCTTCAAATTCTTTACCCGTATGGGTGGATAATAGTGCAGTCGGCAGGATGCTCACCCAATTGTCCAGGCAGCTCACTACAGGAACCGCCACGTTCATGGAAATACGGCAACTGGCGGAAATATCTTGAATAAGCAGTACTCTCGGTTGACTCAAATGCTTGCACCCCTTTACTTTAGAAACTCAATTATTCCCATTCTATCATCTTTTCATCGGATTTTCTCATTTTTCCATCATTTTGAAAATTCTTATGAAAACGATGAGAAAAAGAGTGCAAACTTTTGCATAAGGACTATAATTAAAAATAATGCTTGGAGGCGAATTGCATGAAAACTAAAAAAAGTAGTACTTACAGATTGGTTGTTTTGGCCTTATTTATGGCGCTGACTGTCGTCATGACCTTATTGTTCCGCATTCCGATTCCTTACGGTTACGTCAACTTGGGAGACATGGTGCTTCTGTTGGCCGGTCTATCGTTCGGAGGCAGCGCAGGCTTCTTCGTCGGCTCACTCGGCAGCATGTTGGCCGACCTGTTTGCTGGCTATGCCTTCTATGCGCCGATCACTTTTGTCGTAAAAGGCTTGGAAGGTTTCTTTGCCGGTTGGTTGTTCCAGAAAATGGACCACAAGAGGCCGTTGGTTGCCACCGTGATTGCCGGTGTGTGGATGGCGATCGGTTACGCCATCGGGGACACGGTCCTTTTCGGCTTCGGCGCTGCGATTGCTTCATTCCCGTTGAACATCGCACAAGGACTCGTAGGAGCTTTCTTGTCCACCCTCTTGTATCGCTGGTTGAACCCTTATATTGCGAAGAAACTCAAATAACGACCGCGCGTTGAGGGAAACTTGTCGAATATTCTCTCTGCATTCGACAAGTTAGCTCCATTTTGAAAATAATTACCCAAAACCAGAAGAACGCCCATTCCGCGAACCGTGCGGAATGGGCGTTCTTTTTGCTTATATACCGTTCAAAATAGCAGCGCAGCCAATAACGGGATGGTGAACACCGAGAGCAGCGTCGAAATGAATACATAGCGCGTTGAGAAGGCCGTATTGCCTCCGTACTGCATCGACAGCGCGACAGCCATCGCTGGACCGGGCATGGCCGAGATGATGACGAGAATCCCTAGCATTGTTGGGTTCGTCAGGATGCCCTTCGTGGCCCACCATAGGAACAGCGGAATCACGATCATGCGGTAGAACGCAAACAGATAGATTTTCCATTCCTTGAAGGCGCCAAGGATATCGATGTCGGCCAATGACGCGCCGATGATGATCATCGCCAATGGGGACGTGATATTGCCGATGCTCGTGGCTGTATCCATCACCAACGCCGGCAATTTGATGTCGAACAGGAAAACGAAAACCGCGAACAGCGAAGCGAGGTTGCCCGGATTCAGCAGGATCGCTTTCCAGCTCGCCCGCGATTTTTTGGAACCTTTCGCAATCAGGAAGACCCCCAAAGAATAGATCAACAGGTTGTTGGGAATGCCGTACAGCGATGCATAAAAAAGCGCGCCTGTTCCGAAAATGGCCTGCACGACCGGCAGCCCCATGAAGCCGTTGTTTGTGAAGATGGTCAGGAATTCGATGATTCCTTCCGTTTCTTTATCCGCCCGGAACATTTTCGGACTGAACTTGGCCAAGCCGACCGTGAAAAGATACATCAGCGTCGCGGTCAACAGGACGAAGAGCGTGTCAGATTTCGTACCTACCTCACCTGCGCCCTCAACGGACGCGATAACAAGCGCCGGCACCGTCACATACGTGATTAACGCCGCAAAATTGGCGTTCGCGTGTTTGTTGAAAACCTTCATGACCGTTGCGAGATAGCCCACAAACATGATCAACACCAGCATGATCATCCTTCCAAATACCACCCTAACATCCAAAACCCGAACGCCTCCCCTGTCCCATCCATTTATATATCCAAATTCTAACACAGTTTTGCGCTGAAATTGCGTTTTAGAGTCAGTTTCACGATCCGACCTCTACGTCCCAGGGCATATCAATCGGTATCCACCGCACAGAGTGTTAGAATGGAAACAACAATATAATGAATGCTACTGTCACATTTCATCCGGAAAGGTGGATCCCTATGCAGGAAAAATTGACGATCCTTCAGATCAACGACACCCACAGCTACTTGGAGTTGCACAACGAACTGTTCTATGAAAAGGAGAAATTGGCATTCCGTAAAGCTGGCGGCTATGCCCGTCTCCAAAGCCTGATCAAAGATTTCCGCAGCAAAAATCCAACACTCGTTTTCGATAATGGTGACACAATCCACGGCACCTACGAAGCGATCGCTACGAAAGGCTGGCACATGCTGCCGGTGCTGAACGAAGTCGGTTTTGATGCGATGACATTCCATTGGGATACCGGTTTTGGTCCGGCAAATTTAAAAAAAATAGGCCAGCAGTTGGATTATCCGATTCTCGCAATCAATGCCTATGAAAAAGAGAGCGGTAAGTTAGCGTTCGAGCCTTACAAAATCCTGTCGGTAGGCGGACATTCAATTGGTGTGATCGGCATCGCCTGCAATATCATCGACAAAACAATGCCGCCCCATTTCAGCGAAGGCCTCTCTTTCACTTTGGGACGTGAGGAGTTGCCCGGCTACGTGGCGGAACTGAAGGAAAAAGGGGTCAATCTGATTATCGTCCTGTCCCATCTCGGTTTCCCGCAGGACCTGAAACTGATGAGCGAAGTCGAAGGCGTGGCAATCTGTCTAAGCGGCCATACCCATAACCGTCAGGAACATATCGTCACAGTAGGCGATACGGCAGTCATCCAGTCCGGTTCGCACGGCTCTTTCCTCGGGGCACTCGAACTGACCCTTGAGGACGGCGCGATTCAATCCATCGAACATCAACTCATTCCGGTCACGGAGAACATCCCCGAAGATGCTGAAATGAAAGCTCTGATTGATGAGGCTTTAGCCCCGTACCGCGAAAAATTGGGTCGCAACGTCGGTGAAACCAAAAAAGTACTGCATCGCGGTTGGAGCGTTGAAACGACGATGGACAACTTCCTCTTGGATGCGATCCTGTTCCACACAAAAACGGATCTGGCCTTCTCCAACGGCTGGCGCTACGGTGTTCCAATTCTGAAAGGCCCGGTGACACTGGGAGAGTTGTATCAGATCATCCCGATGAATCCGCCGATTTCAACCACTATCCTGACAGGCTCGGAAATAACCACTCTGTTGGAAGAGAACCTCGAAAGCACCTACGCAGCAGACCCATTTGATCAGATGGGCGGTTATCTGAAGCGGGCGATGGGCTTGCATGCTTATCTGAAACTGGAGAATCCGAAAGGAAACCGGGTCCAAAAACTTTTCATCGCCGGCGAAGAAGTCATCCCGGATAAAGAATACACAGTCAGCTATGTGACCAACCAAGGTGTGCCGAAGAAATTCGGAAAAGAACACAAAAATCTGGAGAAGCACGCGGTCGAAGCGATGATGGATTATCTGGCCGAGATGGGTCCTTACGAAAAGGAACTACGCGGAACCTATCAGATTGTCTGATCCGCCAACACAATGACAAATAAAACAGCCCCGACGGAATCTGCTTATGGACTGCAGCTTACGCCGGGGCTATTCAGGTTTCACATTTTTCTTACGTCATAATAATCCGAATCAACGCGTTCCATCAGTCCGGATTCCTTATCGGAAACGGTCAGATAGAGCTCGTGCATCGCCCGGGTGCAGATTGTGTAGAGGATCTGCATTTCATTCTGGGCAGCTTTTGCCGGATAGTGGCAAATCGCAAAAACGACATCGAATTCCAGACCTTTAGCCAAACGGGCCGGCATGATCAATACCGGATGGTGGCTGTTGTCGGTATCCTGCTGCACGAGTTTGAAGTCAATACCGGCAGCCGATAGTTCCTTGCTGATGTGTTCCGCATCTTCCGCATTGCGGCTGATGAAAGCAACGCGCATACCGGCAGCGACGCTCGCATCCACCTTCTGTTTGATGTAGTCCATATCGAGCCCGCCATCGTCAGTCAGCAGCACTTCCGGTTTCTTTCCGGAACGAATATAGGTTCCTTCCGGTTTATCGCCTTCGATGAAGCTTTCCGAGAAGCGGACGATTTCATTCGTCGATCGGTAGCTGGTCAGCAGACGGTACGAACGGAACGTGCTTTCGGAAAAGATGGTCCGGAGATCATCAAAGGAAAGACGTCTGTTCAGGATATTCTGATTCAAGTCGCCGCTCAGAATGAAGCGTGCGCTCGGGTATGCGTGCTGCAGCATCTGCAGTTGGAATGGTGAAAAATCCTGCACCTCATCCAGACAGATATATTGGTATTTCATGTCGCTGGATGGTCCCTTCAACAACAAGCGCAGACTATAGTAGGCATCCAAATCTTCCAGCAATACACTCTTCTCTGCCATATGTTCGGCAACCACTGCGATGTGGGTGCGCCATTCATCCTCATCCAAGCCAAAAGCATCCAATGAGAGCAGTTTAGGAACGGCTCTCAGGAAATGGATATATTGATTCTTGTAGCGGATAAAAGCTAGCGCTTCAATCCTCGCAACGATCGGTTCGAAAGCGTCCTCCAGGATATCCGCCGTCATGGCCTCTTCCATCGCTTTTTGGTTGTGGGTCTCTTTCTCATAACGGTAAAGGTCCAAGTCAGACATGGCAATCATTTCTTTTTCGACCCATGGCTTACCTTTTTGCGATTGTTGGATGCGTTCCACGCGCTGCAACAAGTGTCTTTTGAGAATATCCAACTTGCTGGCCAATGACCCTTGGCTATCGATGCTGTAGAAGGCTGACTCGATTTCCTTCTGCGAAAGGATGATATCATCGCGAAAACGGATATCCGAGAATTTCAGATAGCGCTTCTTCAGGATCATTCCGTATTTCTGTAACGCTTCATAAAAGGCCAAGCTACCCTTCAACACCGTAACCTTGGCTAAGCTGTCCTCTTGATCGGCGCGCAACGAAAATCC
The DNA here is from genome assembly GCF_900107505.1 of Trichococcus collinsii. Taxonomy (GTDB): domain Bacteria; phylum Bacillota; class Bacilli; order Lactobacillales; family Aerococcaceae; genus Trichococcus; species Trichococcus collinsii. Next base: position 340,060 of record NZ_FNQH01000002.1, read on the forward strand.
GGTCACTTTCCGCTCCATGAACTCGCTGAAGGTCGTATTGCCCACGTTCAGTTCGCCCAATGCAGGTAAAACTTGGGAGACATATTCCTGGAATATTTTATTTGGGGAAAACAGGACGACTTCTTCCGACTTCAATTGGTCCCGGAAAGCATACAACAAATAGGCGATTTTCTGCATCAGAACAACCGTTTTCCCTGATCCGGCAACCCCTTCAATCAGCGTGACGGCTGCTTTGGTTTCCCTGACGATCTGGTTCTGTTCTTTCTGCAAGGTGGATACGACCGTGCCCATCTGATAGGATGAAGGTCCTTCCAACACTTCCAGCAAATACGGATCGCCCATGACATTATCCGTATCCATCATGCGGATGATTTCCGCCTGTCTGATCAGAAATTGCCGTTTCAGGTCAACGCCGTATGTCATCGGTTGATCGGCTATCATCAGCTTCACTTTTTCGCCTTTGCTGCCTTCATAATAAAGCGATGCGATCGGCGAACGCCAGTCGACGATCAGGTTCTCGTCTTTCTCGAACAAAGATCCGATCCCAATGTAGATCGTTTCATTGCCGAAATCATCGTGATAATCGATACGGCCGAAGTAAGGCTCATCCTGCATTTTTTCCAAGACAGCGACACGCTCATTGCTGTTCTGCAATTCGTTATTGCGGATCATCAGTTCCTGCTCAAAAGCTCGCAATTCAGCCGACGATTCCCAGACGCTCTCGGAAGAACCTTGGCTGATTTTGATCTCTTTGGATTCTTTTAATTGCTGTCTTTGCTTTTCACTTTTTTCTTCTACTTGCTCGGCCAATCGCGTTTTTTCGTTGTTGATGACTTTGATGACGCGATGGACACGTTCCTGTTCTTTCGTTAGATCTTTATGCAACCAAATGACACCTCTCTCTTAAGAAAACTCTTGGACTATTCGGTCTACTTCACTAAATGCGACAATTAGTAGTATACCATCGTACAGGGATTCTGGCTATTCCTTGTACCTGAATTAAAACGTTCCAAATCAAAAAACAGCCGGAAGGGAAAGCCTGTTGCAGCTCTTCCTTCCGGCTGTTTTTGTTGTTCGGATTGCTTTTTGTAGGTTCTCATGCATTTGTGTCTATTCGTTGAGGGTCTTTTCGATTGCAGTGTATCCTCCCAGGATATTGATAATCTTTTTGAATCCCCTCTCTTCCAATGCACCGATGGCGACGGCGGAACGGACGCCAGATTGACAATGGACGTAAAGAGGTTCATCCCTCTTGAACGGCAACGGATCCTCCAAAAGCTTGCCGAGGAGTACGCGCTTGGCATCGGACAGATGCCCTTTATCCCATTCACTCTTCGAACGCACATCCAATATCTGCAGATCCTTTTCTTGGCGCAAGGCGATGAATGCGGCTGCCGTGATCGTCTCGGTCATCTTTTCGTCCTTGATCTGGCCGGCATCCAAATAGCCTCTGACTTGGTCGAACCCGATGAGCTGTAGCTGACGGGCAGCCGTTTCAGCATCTTTTTTGGTTCCGATGAAGGTCACTTGGCCTTCGTAATCCAGGAACCAACCGGCATAACTCAAAAACTTTTTGTTCAGCGGAATATTGAGCGTCCTTTCGATGTGTCCGGCTTGATACATTTCTTTCGCGCGCAGATCGATCAGCCTATCGTTCGGACCGGCCTGTTGAAGCGGGAAGACCGGATAAGGGACGTAGGCATCACTGTCCAATTTATTGATCTTCTTCATCTGGGCAAAATAGCTCGGCGGCTCAGGCTGGTCATCCGTCAGGGCTTCGATGAAACTCGCTTCCTCGTCATGTTGGAAAGCCCAGTTGTTGTCTTTCTCGTATCCCAACGTAGTCATCGGTACTGCTCCCAACGATTTTCCGCAGGCACTGCCGGCACCATGTCCGGGCCAGATCTGCAGATGATCCGGATAGTCTGTCATTTTCTTAAGAGAGCGAAACATCTCTTTTGCACCGATTTTAGTGGTACCTTGCATATGCGCAGCCTCTTCCAGCAAGTCTGGCCGGCCGACATCGCCCACAAAGATAAAATCGCCGGTGAACAGTCCCATCGGAATGTCCGAACCGCCACCGATGTCCGTCAACAGAAAGGATACACTCTCCGGAGTATGTCCAGGCGTGTACAGGACCTCCAGTTTGACCTTCCCTACTGAGATGATGTCCCCATCCTGCAGCAGCACGCTTCCTTCAGGCAGATCCTGGTACTGCCAGTCATCCCCGCCCATGTCCGAGACATACAGTTTGGCGCCTAAACGCTTCCCCGTCTCCCGCAGACCGGATGCATAATCGGCATGGATATGCGTTTCTGTCGCCGCAGTGATGACCAGGCCTTCGTCTTCGGCTGCCAAAATATAGTCTTCTAACTTGCGCAAGGGATCAATTATGATGGCTTCTCCGGTTTTTTGGCAACCCACCAAATAGGAAAATTGCGCTACTTGCGGATCGAAAAATGATTTAAAAAACATGCATGAACTCCTCCTTTATCTTGGCAAAAATTCCATATGATTCATCTGCTCAAACTTGCGACAAAGTTGATGGTCGTGGCGATGATGGCTGTCCCGAAAACAAAAGACAACAGCGCATGGCCTAGAGCAGCCTTCCGGAATTCCGGCGTCGTGAAGGTCGTATCAGAGACTTGGTAAGTCATCCCAATCGTGAACGCCAGATAAGCGAAATCCCAAAAATTAGGCTGTCCAGTACCTTCAAAGATGACGCCGCCGTTCACATCGCGATAATAGAGTTCCGCGTACCGCAACATGTAGAGACTGTGCACCGTCGTCCAGGAGAGCACGATGCTGAACAGTCCAAATCCGATCGTCACGAAACTGCGTTGATGAGTTGTCAACATCAATGCGACGGCCCCGATGCTGATCAGACAGGCAATCAGGACAAAAAAATCGATCGTCGAATATTGGATATCCTCTTCTTGTGCAATCCGCTCCGTTTCCGTACCATCATGCGGATGAAAATCCTTCCACAGCAAATACAACAAAATGATTGCGGCGCTGTCCCAACCGATCAAAGGGGCCAATTCCCATCGTAACCAGAATCCTCCGAAAATACCGATACTTGTCCCGATCAATCCAGCAATCAGGAAGCGCGTTCTCTTTTTACGCATATCCTTTCCAGCTTTCGTTTGATTGGAAATTAGATGGATTCTTTTCTTCATGGCTGTCCGCTCCCTGCTTTTTAGGCCCAACTGTTCTTTCAGATAGTGATTTCAATGACGTTCTTTTCTGGATCGAGGAACATGCTTTCATAGTAGCCATCCCCTGTAATGCGCGGCTGGCTTTTGCATGTGTACCCCGCTTTGATGAGCCTGTCCGTAAAATAATCGACGTTCTGTTTGTTTCCGACAGAAATGGCGAGATGTGCCCAGCCCAGCATATCAAGGGGATAGCGTTCGTTGACATCCATCCTTTTCATAAGCTCCAAACGTGCTCCTTCACGGAAAGTAATAAAGTAGGATTGGAAGTCTTTCTCAGGGTTTCGGTATAATTTATTGGCCTTTCCATCAAAAAAACGAACATAAAAATCGCGCATCAGCTCCAAATCGTCCACCCATACTGCAACATGTTCAATCTTCATCGCTATTCACGTCCTCTCATCATCCTCGCCGGTGCGCTGGAGATAATCTCTGCGCGGATGGCCTGCAATAAAGCATCCCGGAATCCCTTTCTGGTCTTGCCGTAAAGGCGCTTCCTCAAGTTGATTTTATCACATCCCTAGCGCATATGCGTTCCCTAAGCATCCGGATGCTCAGTCAACTAATGTGTCTTTTTGCCATCTTTTTCAAATTATTTTCTCAGCATCCACTCAGAATATGATTGACAGACTGATTTCTATTTGATAGTGTGGAAGTAACAAAATACGATTCGATGTGATGAAGAGGTCGCGGTTAACAATCAGTAAGGGACTCCCTGAAAGGTGTTGCTGCCGAAATACTCTGTATTGGGGCCAAGGTTGAATAAATCTGGCACTGTCGGACAAAGCCGCCCAGCTTTGTTCGGTGAGCTTCTCACGTTGGGGCAAATTGGTGGAATTCACTATATGGATGCAACGCTACAGCTTACGCAGCCTGTTTTGAACGACTATGAGACCATTTGCTCATAGTCGTTTTTTGTCTATTCATAAATAAAACACAGAATTCAGGAGGAAGATAAGCATGGCTATTTTTGAAGGATCAGGCGTTGCGATTGTTACGCCGTTTAAAGACACGGAAAACCAAGAAATCAACTACGAGGTATTGGAAGAACTGATTGAATTCCATATCGCGAACGGCACCGATTCGATCATCATCGCGGGGACAACCGGTGAAGCTTCAACGCTGACGGATGAAGAGCAACTTCAGCTCATTCGTTTCACTGTCGAAAAAGTCAACGGCCGTATTCCCGTCATTGGCGGTGCCGGAAGCAATGACACGCGCCACGGAGTCGGATTGACGCGTGCTGTAGAGGCAACGGGTGTGGATGCGATTCTCAGCGTTACTCCTTATTACAACAAAACGTCACAAAAAGGCTTGATTGAACATTACAAAGTAATCGCCAACAGCGTTAAAGTTCCGATCGTCCTTTACAATGTGCCGGGCCGCACCGGCCAGAACATTACCCCGGAATCGCTGGTGGAACTGGCGAAAATCGATAATATCGTTTCGTTGAAGGACGCTACCGGAAACTTCAGTCAGGCTGTTGATAACCTGAGTCTATTGGGCGATCGCTTGGATATCTACTCTGGTAATGATGACACCATCATCCCGTTAATGAGCTTGGGCGCAAAAGGCGTCATCTCTGTCCTTGCCAATATCGCACCAAAAGCTACATCCGAAATGACGCATGCCTTCCTGGATGGCGACATCAAGAAAGCTGCCGCGATGCAAGCACAGTACAAAGAACTGATCGACTGTCTGTTCGTGGAGCCGAATCCGATTCCTGTAAAAGCTGGAATGCAATTGTTGGGCTTCAATGTCGGACCGATGCGTTTGCCTTTGACGGATGCCGATCAGGCGGTCATTGACCGTTTGGCCGCAGCCATGAAAAAAGTTGGACTGATCTAGAAACAGAACCAAAAACCGCCATCGGAAATTTAAAATTCCGATGGCGGTTTTTATGTTTTTCAAAAAAGATGCAGTATATATTTATTGATAAACAAAAAAATCAGTACAAGAAGCATAACGATGACAAAACCAATGGCTCGTTTCACATAGAACTCTCTCAACTTCATGGCTTGTTCCTTCCTTGACTTCTCTGTAAAAAAATCCTTTATTTCACGATTCCGAGCTTCTTGAAATGGGCCTTAGGAAAAGCAGTGATGCCGATGCCGTTCGCATCCCCCAACTTGATTGTACCTCCTATGAACAGCGGTCCGCCCTCATAAGCTTCGATTTTGTAGAACGATGGCCCAATGAAGTCGACCATCGTGATGCAGTTTTTGGCAGCTGCCAGATGGGCCGCTGCGCTGACCGAAATCTTGCTTTCCAGCATGCAGCCGATCATGCAGTCCACCCCGTAGGTTTCCGCTACTGTACAGATTTTGAGCGCCTCGTGAATGCCACCCGTTTTCATAAGTTTAATGTTGATGAGGTCGGCTGATTGTGTCTGGATGATATGGAGGGCATCCTTCACGGTGAAGACGCTCTCGTCAGCCGCTATCCGTGTTTGGACGTGTTGCGTCACAAATTTCAGGCCGGCCAGATCGTGCGCCATCACCGGCTGTTCCACCAGCTCAGCCTGCACGCCCTTATCTTCCATCATGTTGATGATCCGGACTGCTTCCTGGGGTTTCCAGCTTTGATTGGCCTCTACCCGGATGCGGATGTCCGATCCGACTGCCTTGCGGATGGCCAACAAGCTTTCCACATCCTTAATCCCATTCCTCCCGACAGCCACATTCAGAATGTTAAAACCGTCCTGGACGGCCTGCAGACTGTCACGCAGCCTCTCATCGACAGGTTTGTCGCTGATGATGTGGGCAGTCTCGATTTTTCGTTTCGCCCCGCCCAACACTTTATACAAAGGTTGGCCGAGCTTTTTGGCATATAGGTCGTATAGCGCCATATCAACTGCGGCTTTCGCCGATGTGTTGTTGACGATGCTGGCATGCAGTCTTTGCATGATGGTATCGAGGTCGAAAATTTCCATTCCGATGATGCTCGGAGCGATGTATTGCATGATGGCCTCGCGGATGGAAGCCTTTGTTTCGCCGGTGATCAAGGCTGTCGGTGGCGCCTCACCATATCCGGCGGTCCCGTCATCAGTCACGATGCGGATCAGGATGTTATGCACGGCGTCAACCGTGCGTGATGCTGTTTGGAATGGCATCCGCAGTGGGATGGCCACTTCACCAATTTCTATTCTGTCGATTTTCATCATCAAAACCCCTCTCTTCACCGGCACGCTTTCCATCCGGGATAAGGCAGCGACTTTTTATGCTGTTTTGGTTCCACCACCCATTTGTATCTATTTTACCAAGAAAACGAGTTTGCACCAAATTGGAGAGCGTAGCCTGTCAGCTTCCGGATGCAGCACAATAAAAAACGCACGAGCTGCCAGTAGGATTCTGGTAGTTCGTGCGTTTTTTTCGGATTACAGGGGTCGGTCAGATATTCGGCTTCGATTTTCTGGTCGCGTTCTCCGGCTAAGAGGAGCTTCGCCGGAGCAGAGTGTCGGTTTCGGATGCCTCCTCCGGCCACGATCGCTTCGCAGGAGATCACGTGTTGAGTTGGTCGTCTGCTCCGGCCGCAATACCCTCACCGGAGAAGAACTCGGATTCAACGGATTCGGTTCCAGTTCCTCCGGCCAGCTTCGCTCGCGCTAGCTGGCTCCACCTGCATTCATCAGCCTTGTTTTTTCTTTTGCTGCCGGCTGGTCAAACGAACAACCAAGTTACGCGGTGCTAGCTTCGACGAGAAGAGCGCGCCCTTCAGCAACATCGTCGGAACAATGATTTTCTTGCGCTTGTACATTTTGTCCAATGCATAATTGACGCAGTATTCAGAAGTAATGCCCTTCAGATTGAATTTCACATCCGCCACTTTGTTGAACTCCGTATCTACCGGTCCCGGACATAGCGAACCGACATAAACGTTGCTCTTTTTCTCTTCCAACTCTTCAGCAATCGCGGAAGTAAAGCTCGTTACGTAGGCTTTTGTCGCATAATAGGTCGCCATGTAAGGCCCCGCCGGCATCAGACCAGCAACCGAAGCAACGTTCAGAATGTAGCCTTTATTTCTCGCAAGCATATCCGGCAGAAATTTCTTGGTCAGGATATGGACCGCCTTGATGTTGACGTCAATCATCTCCAGCTCCTTGTCGAGACTGGTCGCCGTGAACGCGCCGAAATCACCGAAACCGGCACAGTTGATCAGCATGGAAACATTTTGGTCCTTCGTTTCTTCATACAAGCGGAAGCATTCCTCTGTCTTCGCCAAATCCGCTGTGATGATTTGGCTTTTGGTTGGCAATTGTTTGCTGATCTCAACAAGCCGATCCTCACGTCTCGCAACCAGAATCAGATCGTATCCTTGTTGGCTGAGCTTTTTGGCGAACTCTTGGCCAATCCCCGCACTCGCGCCTGTGATGAGCGCTATTTTGTTTGTCATTATTTGTCCCTCGCGTTTCCTCAAAATGATTGATGCCTTTAGCGTATCGCATTTGTGCACCCAGGGCAATCTTAAGGCGCATTTCCCAAATGATATCATTATATTTATAGATAAGAAATCAAAAAATGTCGTATTATATTAGTAATCAAAAATAAAGGAGTGATATTTTGCGCCATCATAACGATTCTTATTTCACCGGAACGCTATTGGAATATTTCGGCATTCTTCTTATCTGCGGTCTCGCGGGCTTTTTCACGTTTGGGCTGGCTGCACCTTGGGCTTTCTGTTATCGGGAAAAATGGATCGCCAAGCATACTTACATAGAAGGACACCAGCTGCATTTTGTCGGGAAGGCTATTGATTTATGGCTTTCCTTGCTGAAATGGACTGTCTTTTCAATCCTGACTTTAGGCCTGTATAGTTTTGTAGTGCCTATTCGATTCCAACAGTGGCGCATTAAAAATACTTACTTGTATGGCTATTGGGATGAATATTACGCGACGGAATGAAAAATCTGTCCAAATCAAAAAAGCTCAAATATCTCGGCAATCTGCTGCCGGATATTTGAGCTTTTTCTGATTTTCACAATACGCCGAACAGTAGCTCTTGCTACTCTGTTACTTCCACAGCATGAATAAAGAGCCGGCCGTTTTCTGCGGAATCGTTACACGTCATCAGTGTGAGAATATGATCTTCCTCTGTCACCTCGACTTCTGATGGAAAGACGGAAAGGTCCTTGAGCATGGTCAGAAATTCGGTGTACTCGTTCCCCTCAAAATCAATATCCAGAAAAATAGTATCTGCTGGAGCTACATGGACGGAAAAAATCCTGTAACGTCTTTCCGCATAGGCATCACCGAATGTAAACTCCAAATGCTCCTGCAAGAAATCTTCGTTCAGGAATTTATCCAATTCCCCAAACATCTGGCCATTCTGGGTATAGTGGCCATAAATGATAGTATGCCTGTCTACTCCCATGCCGATATTCCGATAATCCATGAAGATGGCTCCGAAAATATCCGGATCCCGATAGAAATTCTGATTGAGATACGTTTCATTGTCCTGCCCCCGGACGACCGGGTAATCAATAACGGTGCCCTGAACAGAAAGCCAGCCTACATAATCCGGATTAATCTGATAATATTCTGTGGATGGATTTATAAAAAAAGTTAGTTCCTCCAAAGGAACAGTTGCATCCGCTGCAGAGATGGTTTCCGAACGGAAGTCCGTGGAAGAAGCTTTTTCTGGAGGAAATTCGGCCTGTTCCACCTTTACGGGTACCACCACGTCCTTTCTTTGCTCTATTTCTTGAACTCCATAGTGGATAATCTGCAGAAAGAGTACCCTGGAGAGGATCAGCACCCATATATTTTTTCGCATGACTTCATCCTCCCCTCTTTTCCCCACAAGAATCCCCATAATTGACAACGCTTACATTATAGTGCTATTATAAACCCTGTAGTAGAGTTTACAAAAGATTTTCCATTATTGAAAGGAGTAGGGTAAAATGAAAAAATTAATACGCCGCTTACTTTCACTTGCTACATTACTGTTTCTCTCGTTCACTATCGCCCCTCTGGCTTCCGCTGCTACCGGCGAACCTTCCGACGACATTGTAGGCATTGCACTTGGGAATGAGGATTTCAGTATCCTTGTTTCGGCACTCCAAAAAGCAGAACTTGTTGATGATCTCCAAGGGGATGGTCCTTTTACAGTGTTCGCACCTACCAATGCCGCTTTTGAAAAGTTGCTGGCCGAGTTGGACATTACGGCGGAAGAGCTCCTTGCACAGCCGGACTTGGCGAAAGTCCTTACTTACCATGTCGTTTCTGGGAAAGTGTTGGCAGCTGATCTCACGGATGGAATGAAAGCAGACACCCTCAACGGAGAAAATCTTACTTTCGATCTTTCAGATGCACCAATGGTCAATAAATCCAACATTACCACTACTGACATTGAAGCAACCAACGGTGTCATCCATGTCATCGACACAGTCATGGTACCTTCAAACTTCAAGTTGCAAGCAACAGACTTAGAGGCGGACCAAGTGGCTCAGACAGGCGTTGAAGGGAATAACCTTCTCCTTGTTTCCATTCTGGTTACAGGCGCACTGCTCCTTCTCGTGGTCTTCAAGAAGAACGCAGCTTAAGGTTTTGCTTCACATACTTTTAAATGATTAAACAAAAAAAGCTTTGAGAATTCAAATTTCTCAAAGCTTTTTATTTGTGCAGATACAGCAATATCTTGGATTTCTTCTTTTGGTGACTACCCTCAAAATTTTGGAAATATCACTGTTTAAACATGCATTCGTTTCTCCAGTTCGCGCCATATCTCTCCGCCGTGATAGAGCAGGATGATGACCAAGGTGACTGCGCTCATCATGACCGATAAGCTTGAAGGCAATGAGGTCGTGACCCAGCCCAATGTTAGGAACAGCGCCGGCAACAGCCCCAGCAAAGCGGCTGTCAAAAGGTAAAGCACGTAGTCCCTGACGCCCAATTTGACAAGGCGCACTGCGATGTACAAGGATACGATTGCAAAACTGCAGATGATCGGTACGGCATAAGTGGTCGACCACCCGCTCCATCCTGACAGATAATCCAAATAAATGCACAGGAGCGACAGCGAAACGATCAGATAAACGATGCCTTTTGCGATATTTCGTCGTTTCCGGATCAGGATCAAAACGGAAAGCCACATGCTCAATATCCCGAAGAGGGCGAGCTGCACATTCTCCATCCTTCCAATCCAGATCAGTTCGATCAGCAGAAAGGCGATGATCAACACAAAGGAAATCAAGGTCAAGTATTTCGTAACGATCTCCTTGTTGAACCGCAGTGGGATCTTAGGGTAGGGATCCGGCAGCACCGGATTGGTGCCTTCATCCAAGGTCGTTTGGCACAAGGGGCATTGTTCCCACTCTCCCTTGATGGTTGCGTTGCAATGTTGGCAATGTCTCATGATAACTCACCTTCTAAATCTTCGCTCGAAACCTTGTTCGCTGCGACGGTTACGGCCACTCCCGCGTCGGTCAAACTCCTGACAAAATGCTCCTCCACCGTTGATTCTACAAAGGGGGAAGTGAAACTAACCGTCAGATGTTCCCCGTGACTGATGGCGCAAAATTGCGGGCGGACGGCTGAAGTATGGAAATACATTTTCTCGATGTAGCCGTCAATCGGATCTGGAAATGTAACCTTGCCCAAATTGGAGATTGCTATCGTCAAATTCCGGTTGCTGACGTAATTGACCAGCTTCAGAACGAAATCTTTGATCGGCCGGAAAACCATCCGCGTGAAAGGGCTGTATTCGAAGGCGATCAACGTCCGCAACTTTTCCTCCAGACTTTCTGGCGTAATCTGTTGCTGGAACTGCTCTTTCAGCGTACGTCCGATTGCGGCAATGTCATCCTCTTTTCCATTCTCTGCAGTAGTATAGATCAGTCGTGTCGTGCTGAAAAAATTCCTGGCAGAATTGGAAGGAAAAAACTGCCGTAAGTTGACCGGAACAGAAACCGCCATAGCCGATCCTGGTTGAAAATCGGGACTGGCCTTTCGCACCGCCAGCATGTAGACAGCGGTCAGATACAAGGTCAAAGAAGTCTGTTGCTTCCGAGCCAGAGTAAGCACATCCTTGACTGGCATCTCCAATTCGATGACGTGCGGCCGATTGTCCGGCGTCTTTTTACCCCGGAACTGGTGCACGCGGCGTTTGCGCTTTTGTTTATCTTCCTCAGGCAAGGCGCTTTTTTGCGTATGGCTTTTCCCTGTCAATTGACTGACTTTCGCGACGGATCGGATGGCGGATTGCGCCGCATCCGTAAAGTTCTGTTTCTTGTCCTTGCGGAAATAATGCGCGAAACTGTCTTCCAGTTGGTGGTTCAAACGATCGTGCGCGGCGGCATCAAGGCCGTCAAAAGCTTCGGGATGACGTAGCATGATGTAAGCCTTCAGCAGATCCTCGAAAAACCACAACGCACCGGTGCCATCGGACAGAGCGTGGAAGAGTTCCAAGTGAACCCGGTTTTGGTTATAAAAGACCCGGAATAACAGTTCCCTCCGGTCAAAATGATAAATCTGCGCGCAAGGCGGCAACACGTCGGCCGTCACTTTCGGCTTCAGGTCGCTTTCTTCCAGATAATACCAAAAAAATCCGCGCCGCAGCACACTGTGATATAGCACATAATTCTCGTAGACTTCATCAAGCGCTTGCTGCAGCAAGTGCGGATCCACTGCATCCGTCAATTCCGCACTCATGCGGAAGACCTTCGTATCGCTGCTCGTCATAGCTGCCAAAAATATATTGGAGGCATTGTCCAAACGTACCCACTTTTTTCGGTTCACTGCTTTTCCCCCTTTCCGATTATTCTATAGAACAGTCCTTTCGGTTTATGCATTCAGAAACGCATTGATGACTTCGTAGGCTTCGACAACTGATTCAGCTGTCTTCGGATAGGTGATGAAGCCATGGACGATGCCATTCACGCGATGGACTTGTACCTTGTTGCCGGCATTGCGCAATGCTTCCGCGTAGGCTTCGCCTTCATCCCGCAACGGATCGAATTCGGCTGTGATCACCAACGTTTCCGGTTGATTCGACAGATCTTCCGCCATCAGCGGCGCAACGTAGCCATTCTTGCGCAGCTCGGGATCGGGTTGGTACAACGCCATGTATTCTTCCATTTTTTTCGCAGTCAGGCCGTAATCATGACCATTCGTGCGGATCGATTCGAACGGAGATGCTTCCGAATGATCCCAATAAGTTACTGGGTACAGCAAAATCTGTTTGATGGGAATCGCTTGACCTCTGTCGCGGAGCAGTAAAGACACGGCTGCAGCCAAGTTTCCGCCCGCCGAATCGCCGATCAGAATCAAATCTTTTTCATCCGATAAACCGCTCATTTCCAGATGTTTCAGCAATACTTCCGCCACCCGGTAACAATCATAGAGGCCTGCCGGATACGGATGCTCCGGCGCTAAACGATAATCGACGGAATAGACTGTTCTGCCGGTCAGATCCGCCATATTGATGCAGGCATTCGTATAGGTTTCGATGTCACCAATGACCCACCCACCGCCATGGAAAAACAGAAGCGGTTCTTTATACAGACGCTCTTTCGGATAGAAGACGCGCACAGGAATATCATGGGAACGGTCCTCCGAATAGATTTTGTGGTCCATGATGATATAGCCTTTTTTCGGCTTGGGAGCCAGTATGTGCTGCACTTTGCGGACACGGGCGTAGTCTTCCTGCATGTTGATTTTAGGTGACGACATCAACTTAAGCATCAATTTAAAAAATGGATTCATCCAATTGTCCTTCCTCTAACAGCATGGGCTGTTCTGGTATCTTTGCTTCATTATAGCACAGGACAGCACCAGTCCCATATAGCCGTGAACCGTTGCGAGGCCTTCTGGCGTGATAGCTTTCGCCACTCTTCCGACTTGCAAATCCCACCGCTAGTGTTATACTTGTTATATAACGAACAGGAGGGTTGGGATTGTGGAAAATCCTTCCGAGGCATAAAATGGAGATATAAAAAATGAGGCATTCAAACAGAAAGAAGGCAAACTTTTATGATGGCAGAACTGCAGCCCTACTTACCCATCCTGATCCCTTTGGTCGTGATCCAGATCATTTTGTTGATCACGGCTCTGCTCCACCTGAACAAGCATCCCAAAGTAAAAATAGGCAGCAAAAACCTTTGGATCTTCATCATCATATTTCTGAACATCGTCGGTCCGGTCCTATATTTTCTGATTGGAAGGGGCGATGAGTGATGGATATCCTCACAATCGTCGGATTGGAGAAATCCTTTGGGAACCAACGCGTGCTCGATGGCTTATCCTTCTCCGTACCTGAGGGCTCGATCTACGGTTTCATCGGTAAAAATGGATCGGGAAAGACGACGACAATGAAAGTCATTTTGGGTTTGTTACAAGCGGACGCTGGCGAAATCAGCGTCTGCGGCGAAAAAGTGCATTACGGCGACACCCGGACAAACCGCTTCATCGGCTATCTGCCGGATGTCCCCGAGTTCTACGGCTTCATGACCGCAAATGAATATCTCCGGCTGTGTGGTGAAATCACCGGTATGCCGTCAACGCTGATCCAAACCAAATCTGAAGAGCTGCTGGTACTGGTCGGGCTGGCGGATGTGAAAAAACGCATCGGGACGTTTTCCCGCGGCATGAAACAGCGGCTGGGCATCGCTCAGGCTTTGCTGAATGAACCGCGACTGCTGATCTGCGATGAACCGACTTCCGCTTTGGATCCGATCGGGCGCAAGGAAATCCTGGATATCCTTCTGAAAGTGAAGGAACGGACAACCGTGCTCTTTTCGACGCATGTCCTGACCGATGTAGAAGCCATCTGCGATCGGGTGGGCATCCTTGACGGAGGAAAAATCGTCCTGACTGGATCGGTTTCGGAACTGAAAAAAACACATTCCAGACATTCCTGTACGGTCACCTTCCGGACACCGGCAGATGCCGCTGTTTTCCAGACCGATCCGCGGATGAGTACAATGAAGACCTCATTGAGTGCAAAAGACTATTCGATCAGCATCCAAGCCACTGAACCCGAACAGACCATGGCATTGATCATCCGAATTTTGAGTGAAACTGGATTGGTACCGCTCCGATTGGAAACGGCCGAACCCAAACTGGAAGATATCTTCTTGGAGGTGGTCCAATGAGAGCGTATCTTGCCTTCACAAAAAAAGAACTGACCGAATACACCCGCAATTTCAAGTTGTTCCTGGCAATCGCCTTGTTTGCGCTGTTGGGCATCATGAATCCTTTGACGGCAAAATTTTTGCCGGATCTGTTAGGAAATTTCATGCCAAAAGGGATCACGATCCTGATTGCGGAACCGACGAACCTCGATTCCTGGATCCAATTCTTCAAGAACGGCACCCAGACCGGCCTGTTCATCATTGTCATCCTCATGAGCGGCATGATGGCGAAGGAATACGAAAATGGCACACTCATTAACATGGTCACGAAAGGCTTGCCGCGCCGGACCATCCTTTTTTCAAAATTCACAGGCGCTTTGTTTCTCTGGACCGTCAGCTATTGGCTCTGCTTTTTCATCACTTTGGGGTATACGCTTTATTACTTCCCTGAAGGCAGGACCGAAAACTTGGCCCTGTCCGTCAGCAGCCTTTACTTGTTCGGCGTGCTGTTGATTGCTATTCTGCTGCTCGGAGCTGTCTTGTTCAAAAATGCCTATGGGCCATTGTTGTTGACCGGTGGGTTCCTGATGATACTGTTCTTGTGGAATCTGTTCCCGGAAGCGGTCAAATGGAATCCATTGATATTGATTTCGCGCAATATGGATATGCTGCAAGGGACACTGCTGCTGGAGGAACTTCGGAATTCGCTGCTTATGACGGGGCTGATGATCAGTTCCGCTCTTGTTGCAGCGGTTCAATTTTTCAACAAAACTGCATTATGAGCAACAAAAAAACGCGTTATCAGTCCCGAAGGAGTTCTTCTTCGGCTGATGACGCGTTTTTTGAGGTTTTCGGTAATAATAATTTGCGCTGTTTTTCTTCTGCTCCGGCAACCCCAGCAGCACCTGGCTTCAGCGCATCCTCCCCAACAGCAAATACAAGAAATAAGGCGCCCCGATCAGGGACACGACGATACCGGTTGGAAAAGCGGTATCCATCACCGTGCGTCCGATTGCATCGGCGACCAGCAGGATGATGCTGCCGATCAACAACGCGATCCAACTGTAGCGTTCATGCCGTTTGCCGACCAATTTTTTGGCGATGTGCGGCGACATCAGACCGATGAAGCCGATGTTCCCTGTTAACGAGATCGCCGCGGAAGCGATGGCAACCGCGCAAAGCAACAGAATCAATTTTTCATTTCGGAGCTTCAATCCCAATGCAGCAGCGGTCTCCTCCCCTAAAGCGAGAATGTTCAGCGTCGGGGATTTCAGAAAAAGGATTCCCATCGCCAATAGCCAACCGGGCAGGATCGTGAACACGAACGGCCAGGTCGAACCCCAGATATTTCCCGACATCCAAGCCGTGATGAAACTGACGTCGGTCCGGTCGGAGGAGGACATCAGCAGGATGATTATCCCCGAAAAAGCAGAGGAAATCCCCGCTCCGATGACCACCAGCTGCATCGCATGTTGCTTGTGGCTACGGCTGTAACTGAGCAGATAAACCGTGGAGGCAGCCACCAGCGCGCTGAGGAATGCAACAAGCGGCAATGCCGCCGAAAACTGAAGCATCCCTTCGCCCGCCAACAGGTAGAAAATCGTCACGCCGAGACCGGCACCGGAATTGATACCCAGGAGACCCGAATCGGCCAGGTCGTTGTTGCTCAATGTCTGCAGGATGATGCCGGCACCTGCCAAGCAGGCGCCGGCCATCGTCAACACCAAAATCCGGGGCAAGCGGATCTGGTAAAAGATATAGTTTTCTTTAAAAGCCCCGTTCCCGGAGAGCACCTGTAGGATGCGGTCCAACGGAAGTGAGGAATAACCCATGGACAGGGCAGCTATGAAAGCCACCACGAACAAAAGGATGAATAACCACAATTTTTTCCGATAAGTCGAATTCCACTCATTGAACAGCTCGGATTCCCCCTTTTCTGGCGATCGTCACGTAGAAAGGCACACCGATCACGGAAACAATCGCCACTACAGGGATTTCGAAAGGACTGACAATCGTGCGGCCGATGTAATCAGCTAGGATCATGAAAGTCCCCCCGACCGTAATGCACAACGGGATGATTTTACGGTAATCCTGTCCTACCATCTTGCGTACGACATGTGGGATCATCAGACCGATCAGGGCCAGATTGCCGGCGATAGCGACCGCGCTGCCTGCAAGCAACGTAATCAGCAAAATCAGGATGGTCCGGATCAGACTGGTCCGTTGCCCCATGCTGATTGCGGTTTCCTCGCCCAAACTCAGAACAGTCAACTGCCCGCTGAATACCAAACTCAAAAGCAGCGCCAGTCCGATGACCGGCGTGATGCTCAAAATATTCCAGTCCACACTCATCAGGCCGCCGGATGTCCACATCGAAACGTCCTTCGAGATGCGGAACCAGATTGCGATTCCGTCCGCGATGGCCTGGAAAAAGAACGATACGGCCGCCCCAATCAG
The DNA here is from genome assembly GCF_900107505.1 of Trichococcus collinsii. Classification (GTDB taxonomy): domain Bacteria; phylum Bacillota; class Bacilli; order Lactobacillales; family Aerococcaceae; genus Trichococcus; species Trichococcus collinsii. The sequence continues at coordinate 356,800 of NZ_FNQH01000002.1, forward strand.
GATAAGGTTCAAGGGCGACTGTCCGCTTCTTGTCGCGTTGCTGAGGCCGTAAACGAACAGCATCGCCAGACCTGCACCCACGAAACAGGCAATGGAAACGAGTAGGTAAGAACTCTGCGGAGCCAAAGCATAAACCAAAGCCACCGCGATGTTGGCTCCGGAAGTCAGCCCCAACAGACCGGGATCGGCCAGCGGGTTCCGCGTCAACGCCTGCATGATCGCTCCGGCTACAGCCAAAGAACTGCCCACGAAGAAGGCACCCAGTATGCGTGGAAAACGGATGCCCCTAAGGACAAGGTAATAATCTCCCCCTCCTTTCCCGATTAGAGCTCCGATCAGGTCCGACCAATCGGTATCCGCCGCTCCTGTGTAAAGCGCCAGGACCGCTGCCGCGATCAATAGGGTGACCGTCACAGCCAGATAAATTCCGAAGGCGTTTCGTTTCCGTTTAATCACTGCAATCGTCCCCTCTTATTCCGCTAAAAAGGATTCCTCAAAGAAGTCCAGTTGGTAATCCAACGATAGCGAATCATTGAAATAAAATGTCTCAGCATCCGCCACAAACACTTGGTTGTTCTGCACAGCAGGAATGTTCTGGAACCACTCGGCATCCAAGAAGCTCGATTCCGGATCGGTTGCAGCCAAGCTCAGGATCAGGTAGTCGCCGATGTAATCACCGAGCACTTCTTCAGAAATGGCATAATAGCCTGCATCCAGGGCGTTTTCCTTGACCGTTTCAGGCATATTCAGGCCCATTTCCTGGTAAAGGATTTCCGTGCCGCGTGCCCAGTTGTCGCCGAAAATATACATCTGTTTGTCGAAGTTCTCAGCAACCGTGATTGTCGCTTCTTCGCCGATGGCTGCCTTGATTTCTTCTCCGACAGCCTGCGCTTCTGTCTGGAATTCCTCTACCCAGGCGACAGCTTCATCTTCCCTGTTGACTACTTTACCGATTTCCACGATCTGATCGAGATAAGAAAGCTCTCCGTAAGTGAACAATACCGTAGGAGCGATTTCCGACAATTGATCGGCATTTTCGATGTTGTCCAAACCAATGATCAGATCCGGTTCCAATTCGAGTATTTTTTCGACGTCGGCATTCGATACGACTGCGACGCCGCCAAGTGCTTTAGTGAAGTTTGGATTGCCGGCAGACCAAGCATCCACGCCGACGATGTTAACGTCGAAGTTGATGAGGTCCCCTGCGTAGGATGACAGCACCACTACCCGTTCCGGGCTTGCGGGAACCGCAATTTCTTCGCCGTCGACCGTTGTGTAAATCACCGTTTCGGCTGACGCATTTTCACTAGATTCATCGGCTGTATCCGTTGCGGAGCAGGCCCCCAAAATCAATCCGGCACCCAACAGCATTGTCAAAGATAGCTTATTCATTTTTTTCATGTTCATTCTCCTTTTTTTATCAATTCGTACCCGATGATGACGGGTTTTTTTGTCTTTTCGTCCGGCTGGATGGTCGGGCGGATATTGAAGATGGCCGCGATGTTCTCTGCGGTAACCACTTCCTCCGCCGCACCCTGGCAAACGACTTCCCCATCCGAAAGTGCAACGATGTGGTCGGAATAGAGCGAGGCCTGATTGATGTCATGCAGCACCATCACGATTGTATAGCCTTCCTCTTCGTTCAGTTTCTTCAGCAGTTCCAAAATCTCCAGCTGGTAGCTGATGTCCAGATAGGTCGTCGGTTCATCCAAAAAGATGATGTCGGTCTTTTGCGCCAACGCCATCGCCAACCAGACCCGTTGCCGCTGCCCGCCCGACAGTTCATCGATGTAGCGATGGCGCAGCTCATCGATTTGCGTCTTCTTGATGGCCCAATCGATGAGCTCCTTGTCCTCGCTGCCCAGTCCCCTCAAGCCTTTTCGGTGCGGGAACCTTCCGTACGAAACGATTTCTTCAACCGTGATGCCGGAAAGGTTTTCCTGACGCTGCAGCAGGATGGCGATCCGTTTCGCTAAGCGTTTCGTATCCATCGTAAAGATCGAAACACCGTCCAGCAGAATGTCCCCGCTCGAGCAATTCAAGATGCGCGACATCGCCTTCAACAAGGTCGACTTTCCGCATCCGTTCGGCCCGATGATCGTCGTTATTTTCTTCGGTGCGATGGTGACTGAGATGTCTTTCACAATGATCTGCTTGTCGTATTTAATTTGCACCTCCTCAACTTTCAGGCTGCACATGCCTTCATTCCCCTTTCTTTATCCTTGCAGAAGCGATCCAGTTCCGAATCGTTGTTGACATTTTCGAATAAAAATTATTTAATTGATAATGAGAATCATTCTCATTTATAATTTATTCTATTATCATTGATAACATACAATTAGTCAACAGAAAATGAGGTGGTCTTTTGAACGAAGTATTTGACGTAACGATAATCGGTGGCGGGCCTTCGGGTCTGTACAGTGCTTTCTACAGTGGTTTGCGCAATCTCAAGACAAAGGTGATCGAATCCCAGTCCGTCCTCGGCGGCAAAGTCAACCTGTACCCCGATAAAATATTATGGGATGTAGGCGGTCTGACGCCGATCACCGGCAAACAGTTCCTTTCCAATTGCATCACGCAAGGTCTGACTTTCCACCCGACCGTCTGTCTGAATACGGAAGTCAGCCAAATCACCAAAGTCGCAGGCATTTTCGATATCCGCGCCAGCAATGGTGCCCATCATCACACGAAAGCGGTGATTCTTGCATACGGCAGTGGCATCATCACGCCGAACAAGCTGGCGGTCGACGGTGCGGAGCAGTTCGAACGGACCAATCTGCATTACATCCCGAGCAGCCTGCATGCGTTCCGCAATAAACACGTTTTCCTTTCGGGAGGCGGGAACACAGCGATCGAGCAGGCGAACGAATTGCTGGCCATCGCAAATAGCGTGACGCTGGCTTGCCGCAGCAATGAACTGCGCGCACATGAACACAGCGTTGAGACTTTCCGCAACAACGGCGGCACGCTGCTTTTGGAAACGCAGATCCGCTCGTTCCGTTCCAACCACCAAGGCGAAATCGAAGCCATTTCCCTCTCGGTCGGCGGTGAGCATAGGACGGTGGCTGCCGATGCGGTCATCGTCAACCACGGCTTCGCCAGCAAACAGGACATCTCCTTTGGGGCTGCGCTAGGGATTCAATTCAACGACAATCACTTCATCGAAGGCAGTCCAGACAGCACGATCGGACATCCCGGCATCTTTGCGGCAGGCGATGCAATCGCCTATACCGGCAAAGTCAACCTGCTGGTAGGCACCTTCCAAGACGCCGTGAACGCCGTGAACAGCGTCAAACAATACCTGAACCCCACCGCTGAAAAGCACGCGATGGTGTCCTCGCACAACGAAGCATTCGTTGAGAAAAATAAACAATATAGTCTGTAGATTTGTAGATACGCAAAAGCAGCCGAGGGGGCGTCCCGTCGGCTGCTTTTTGCGCTTAGTGTACCTTTCGTGTGCTGTTCGTCATTCGTTCTTCCCACAACAGTCGACGGCAAAAAATAAAAAAGCAGGCCAAGTCTCATCCCAAGATGATCCCTGCCCTACGCAACTGTTTCAACATCAGATTTCGTACTCGACAGCCCGTCTGGCTTCGTCTTCGGTTGCTTCTTTGTACATTTTGCGGGTTTTCTTTTTGCCCACGCCTTCCACCCACCATTGCCAGAAATCGTCGTCCTTGTGATGAGAAATCCCGCCCATCAAGATGCCCCGTTTGTAGACATTTAGTTCCGTGTATTCTGCATTTGTTTTGTCCGATTTTAGCCAAAAAATCATCTGCACGCCTTCTCTCGTTCGATTTTGTTGCTATCCGTATGAATGATTGCATGAAAAATTCCTATACCGCAACTCTACTCCTATTTTAAAAAGGTTTCAACAAAAAAATAATTTCACTATCCATTTTGAAGCTAGCTGGCTCCTAAATCTACAGGGCATTTCACTCAGAAATGCATAGCATAAGTGCTATACTGACCTTAGAAATCCATATTTCACGAATAAGTAAGACCGAATCCGGATTTCGAAAATCTGAAAATCGAAGGGGTTTGAATCATGAACAAAGAGCAATTCGATATCATGAAAAATCGCAAAGGTTTCATTGCGGCGTTGGACCAAAGCGGCGGCAGCACGCCCAAGGCACTGGCATTGTACGGTATTTCGGAAGACAGCTACACCGGCGAAGAAGAAATGTTCACGCTTGTCCATGAGATGCGCTCACGCATCATCACTTCGCCTGCTTTCAGCTCGGAACACATCTTGGGGGCCATCCTGTTTGAGCAGACGATGGACCGCAAAGTCGAGGGCCTCTACACGGCCGACTATCTATGGGAGAAAAAAGGTGTCGTGCCTTTCCTGAAAGTCGATAAAGGGCTCGATGCGGAAGCGGATGGTGTACAGTTGATGAAACCGAATCCGGATTTGGACGCCCTGCTTGCGCGCGCAAACGAGCGCCACATCTTCGGCACCAAGATGCGTTCCGTGATCAAATCAGCCAATCGTGAAGGCATCAAAAAAGTTGTCGCCCAGCAATTCGAAGTCGGCAAGCAGATTATTGCTGCTGGTCTGATTCCGATCATCGAACCGGAAGTCGACATCCATAGTACGGACAAAGCTGAGTCGGAAGCTATTCTCAAAGAAGAATTGTTGTTGGCGCTGGATGCGTTGAACCCGGACCAATTTGTGATGCTGAAACTCTCGATTCCAAGCGTCGATAATTTTTATAAGGAACTGATTGCTCATCCGCAAGTCGTGCGGGTCGTGGCATTATCCGGCGGCTATTCGCGTGAAGAAGCTAACGAAAAATTGACCCACAACCCCGGATTGATCGCTAGCTTCTCTCGGGCGTTGTCCGAAGGTCTGAGCGCCGACATGACGGATGATGAATTTCAAACCACCTTGGCCGATTCAATCCAATCCATCTACGACGCATCCATCATTTGATGGACGCGCAAAAAGCCCCCGCCTACAGCGTTACGCTGTAAGACGGGGGCTTTTCATTTTTTTAGGCATTTTCTGCATTGCGTTTGTGCCAGCTTCTTACGACTGCCGAAAGCGTGAAGCAGATGATGAAATATACCAACGCAAGGAAGGCATAGACCATAAACACTTCTGATGTTTTCGTCACTTTTCCAAGGATGACTTGTCCACTTCTTGTGAATTCCATGATTCCCAGACCGGCCAAGAAAGAAGTATCCTTGATCGTAGTAATCACTTGCGACAACAGCGAAGGGATAATTTTCTTGAAGGCTTGAGGCAAAATGATGTACCACAAAGACTGCATGAATGAAAAACCTTGCGAGTGGGCAGCTTCAAATTGCCCTTTCGGTATAGAATTCAATCCACCACGCACAATTTCCGCTACAACAGCCGATGTATACAGAAATAGGGCGAAAGAACCTTTCAAAGTGATTGTGCTGCCCGGTATCAAGAATGAACACGAAAGCATCCACAATAATAACGGTGTATTCCGGAAGAGCTCGATGTAGGCACCGGCCAACTTTCCGAAAACTTTTTTATCATAATTACGCAACAAGCCTAATATCGTACCGAAGATGATCGAAAGGATGACGACACCAACCGAAATCAGCAATGCCAGTTTCAAACCGTCCATCATGAACGACACATTCGATGGTGTGAAGACTGTTCTGATCGATTCCATCATTCCATCACCTCCGGAATATCTACGCCAATGTTGACAACCACTGAATCATTGTCTTTGAGTTTTTGCTCGTATTTCCGTGCAAATGTTGCAAGCGGGAAGCAAAGCAAGAAGTAAAGCAAACCGGCTACTGCGTAAGCAGGACCGTAGTTCAGACTTGAGGAAGCATAAGAATCGGCTACATACATCAGGTCCGCTCCGGCAATGATCGCCAATACGGAAGTATTCTTGATCAAGTTGACGGCTTGATTGGTCAAAGGCGGCAAAATGATTTTGACCATCTGCGGCAAGATGATGTAACGCATAGTTTGGACATAGTTGAAGCCCTCTGAGTAAGCTGCCTCTTCTTGGCCTTTCGGAACAGCAAGGATACCTGCACGAACGACTTCAGCGATGTAGGCACCGTGATATATCCCTACACCGACCACCCCGATAGTAAACTCACTCAACACCAAGCCTGCCATAGCAAGCCCGTTATACATGAAGAAGATTTGGATGAGCAACGGGATATTCTGAAACATTTCTACGTATATTCTGGCAACAGCACGAGGCAATCGGCCTTTCGCCGTGGACATGGTCCCCACGACAACCCCGATGACCAAAGCCAGCAACAACGCCAACACAGCGACTAGGAGCGTCCGGATAAATCCGGCTCCAAAGTCGCTGCTGTTTTCAAGAAGGCTTTCCCAACGCCAGAGAGCGAATGGATTGGTACTTCTCATTATTCGCCCAATCCCCACTCTGTAGTCAGTGCATCAAGAGTGCCGTCTTCTCCCCATGCAGTGATTAAGTCATTAACAGCCGTTGCCAACTCTGTGTTTGATTTTTTGGTTGCAACACCATAATCTTGTGTAGCGAAACGATCTTTAAGAATTTCAGTAGAGTCATCCAAGTAACCAGCTAAGATAGATCTGTCTACACTGAAAGCATCCACACGGCCAGAATCCAAAGCAGCTTTGATTTCTGGGTAAGTCGCGAATTCTGAATAGCTCAAAGTGATGCCGTATTGTTCAGCTTCAGCAGCAATCGCATCGGCCGTTGTCGAGCTTTGGGCAACCCCTACTGTAGCGCCGTCCATGTCAGCTAATCCTTTGTAACCTTTGTCTTTCTTAACCAAAAGGCCGACTGCATCCACGTAATAAGCATCAGAGAAGTTATACGTTTCTTTACGTTCTTCTGTTACAGTGAAAGTTGCGATGATCATATCCACTTCACCGTTATCCAATAATGGACCACGCGTTTTGGCGGTTACTGGTATCAGTTCGATTGCTTCCGCATCGCCTAAAATTTCTTCAGCCAGTTTCTTAGCGATGTCGATTTCAAAACCTTCAATTTCGTTTGTTTCAGTGTTTCTTAATCCAAAATTCGGTACATCTTCTTTAACGCCGACTTTCAATACGCCAGCTTCCTTGATTGACTCTACAGTCACTTGACCGGAAGCATCTGTTGCAGATCCAGCTGCAGAATCTGCTGTATCCGTAGCATCACTGCCGCATGCACCCAAGAACAATGCAGCTGATAAACATAATGAAACCCATAGATTTTTCTTTTTCATACCAAATTCCTCCTATAATGTTGTATTCCGAAAAGTTCGGTTATCTTAAAATTTTACCCAGGAATGCTTTCGTCCGCTCATGCGTCGGATTATCGAAGAAGTGTTCCGGAGTGCCTTCCTCAACAATCATGCCATCAGCCATAAAGATGACCCGATCGGCAACCTGTCTCGCAAAGCCCATTTCATGCGTCACGACAACCATGGTGATATTCATGCTGGAAAGTTTGATCATGACATCCAATACTTCCTGAACCGTTTCAGGATCCAATGCTGAAGTAGGTTCATCAAAAAGAATGATTTTCCGCTGTGAGCAAAGTGCTCTTGCGATCGCAACCCTTTGTTGTTGCCCGCCTGAAAGCGTTGAAGGATAAACATTCGCCTTTTCGCGCAAGCCAACGATATCCAAATATTCGTAAGCCATTTCTTCCGCTTCTTTTTTGGATTTGCCTTGTAGCTTCATAGGGCCGATTGTGAGGTTCCCTAACACTGTCATATGTGGATACAGATTAAATTGTTGAAAAACCATTGCAGAGGAATGTCGCACGATATCCAACTTGTTTTTAGTTGTGACTTCTGTGCCGTCTATAAAAACTTTTCCGTCTGTAGGTTCCTCAAGAAAATTCATACAACGGACCGTTGTGCTCTTACCTGAACCGGAAGGCCCGATAATAACCACTTTTTCCCCTTCGGCAACTTCCAGGTTGATATCCTTCAACACATGGTTGGTTCCGAAATACTTATTTACGTGCTCTAACTTAATCAATTTTGCCTCAACCCCTTTTGTGCTCGTCATCATACTACTATTTTTTCAAGAGCATGGATTGGGTCCTTGTCTAGAAAGGACCGCTTCTTATTATTATACCATAAAGCAAAATTATAATGAAAACACGATTAAAAATCAATTAAATTGTTCCGCGAAAATGTTAGTTTTTCTAACATGGATTTCCTGTATATTTACTCAATCGTTAAAATCAGCCTATTTTATGCCTGTTTCAAGAGAAATCCTTCCACAGAAATTGTTTTCATAAATATAAATCCGCGTAAATGAACCTTATTGATAAAAAAAACACAATTAACAATATATTGTCTAACGAACAATTTTCTATTAATTCTCATTTCATTTCACAGTTTTGGATCTAGTCAGCAGAAATGGCTACAATTCTGTATATCTTCTCGCCTTTTTTTGTTAAAATGATTCCGTATGAAAATTCCATGATAAAGGGGTACTTACTTTGCCAGAAAAACATAATAAAATTCTTTCTTCCAAAAACTGGGCACCGCATACGCACCAAGCGCTGAATGCTGTCATCGCAGCATTCGGGAACCAAAACAGCTCATTCGACCCAGCTGACCCTCCTTATGTTGTATTTGATTTCGACAATACTTCCGCCATCATGGATATCGAAGATACCTTGATGCTCTACATGTTGTTGCATTTGGATTATCGTTTGACACCCGATCAGGTCCACGCGATTTTGACAGATGGCCTCGAGAATGTCGGCGCAACAGAGGACACGCTCCTTGATAAGACTAACCCGCTTGCTACGATCGGCAACATCGCTGACGATATCAAAGTAGCTTACGCTTGGCTATATGATCACTATGAGGGCTTTATGCAAGGCGGTACTCTTTCCCTTGAGGAAGCTAAAAAAGCTTCTTATTATGAAGAATTCGCTGCAAAAATCCGTCTGTTCTACACGGTCATCAATGGCGACTTCAAAAGAAAAGCCGGCTATCCTTGGATGACTTATCTTTTCGCACAACGCACCAGCGAAGAGTTGCGCCAACTAGCTTACCAATCCATCTCTTATTGGTTGCAGTACGGCAAATTTGAACGGGTGACCTTGACTAGCCCGGCTGAATTGCCTAGCAAAGCTGGTGTCATCGTGTCGCATTACGATACCGGCTTGGCGTTCCCAAACGAATTGAAGGAACTCTATCACGTCTTGAAAGCGAACGGCATCGTCGTCTACGTTATTTCGGCTTCACCTGTGGATGTCGTCCAGGTCGCCGCAACGCATCCGGACTTCGGTTACGGGTTGGACAACGAGCACGTCATCGGCATGTATTACAAGAAGGATGAAAACGGTCTGATCCAGCCTTGCATGCAGCCAGGCAAAAACATCACCAAAGGACCCGGCAAAACTGCCGTCATCACGGAGCAATTGATGCCAAAGCACAACGAAAAACAGCCGCTGATGCTCTTCGGGGACAGCACCGGCGACTACGATATGATGATGGAACTGCAGGACGCCAAACTCTGCGTCCTCTTCAACCGCTACATGAATGACGACACCCAAAAATTGGCGCGCGAAGCCTTCCGCACAATCGAGGACGTGAACCCGCGCATCGTTCTGCAGGGTCGCGACGAAAACAAAGGCAGGCTGCGCCCTTCCGAAAAGACGATCCTTTTGGGAACCCAAGAAGAAGTACTCATCCACGAAGCGTAGGAAAAGCAGAACGGGTTTGTTCAGCTCTGAATGAGCATCGCTGAGCGCAATTGCTGTTCGACTAACCTGCGTCAGTAGGTTAGTCAAACAGTATGTCTTGGCTCGTAGAGGCAAGAGGTTCCTTCATCCGTTTTCCGAAGGGCTAACCCGTGAAGCTAGCAAACGTTTTTGGATACAGAAAACACTTTACATATGTTAACCAAAAGAAGCCTCCGCTCAATGTAATTTGTGCGGAGGCTTCTTTTTTATTTATAAAATGATGCGCGATTCGAATTTTTGGTGACAAGTAGGACATTTCACTGTCTTCTTACCGCGTTTGACGGGCAAACGCAAAGTCGTCCTGCAGTTGGGGCACTTACGGAAACGGGCCACTTTGATTTCCTTGAACCTTCTGAAAAACAACTTCAGCTTTTTCTGGTTTGGCTGCCACCACTTCAGGAATTTGCGATTTTCCTCAGCGCGTTTATAGATTTTTTTCGAGTAGACGCGGAACAGCGCCCAGAAAATCAAAAGTTGCGCCACGAAGACCACCACACCAAAGTCTGTCAGCGAACCCAAAAAGTACAGAACCATTCCCGAAATGATCAACGCATTGTAAAGCTGATCCGCGCCGTATCTTCCGCGCATAAAATTCATTATTTTTCTTTTCAATTTTTCCAATTGGCTATCCCCTTATCGCTCCGCTGGAAAGTTCCTGATGTTAACACACAAGTTACAGAACTTCCATGCACTGTTCCTTCATTATAGCACAGAGAACAATAGGGAAATGTTAAGAATAATTGAAAATAGTGATTATCTATAGAATCTTTAATGTGCGACAGTCAGGCAGTCAGAATCAGCAGAAGTGCTTCGGGGTCGTCAGCTCCGGTGAGGCTTGCTTCACCGGAGCTCGGATACAATATCAACCGTGCTATTCCCGCCGTACGCGGACATTCAGAAAAACAGTACACAAAAAGAGGCTCCATCCTGATCAACAGGATAGCGCCTCTTTTACGAGTTAATTTAATTTTTTATTTTGCTGCTTGTTTACGGCGTTCTGATAAGATTGCCACGTTTTCTGCAACTTTTTCTTTAGTCAACGGATAGATGAACCATAGACATAACGCAACGCCTGTGTACCCGATAGCTGGTACGAGCGTAGCCACATCGTAAATGCTGTCAAGAACGGCTGCTTCTTGTGTTGCTGCTGCTGATGCGTAACCGATAGCAGCCAGAGCGAAACCGCCCAATCCGCCAGCCAAAGCTTGACCAAGTTTTCTAGAGAAGGAGTAGACTGCGTATACTGTACCACTGTCTGCAGTTCCGGTTTTGACTTCTTGGTAGTCAATGATGTCCGTGATGAAAGCCCAAATGACTACGTTGAAGTAGTTCATTCCCAGACTTGCAAGAAACGCCATCGGAAGGAAGACCATTACATTGTCTGTATGGATGAAGTACAGGATTGCGTATACAATTGCAGAGAAGAACAACGCTACTGTCGCTGATTCTTTTTTACCAAAACGGGAAGCTATTTTTTGTGCGAAAGGTGCAAGCATCAATGTTCCGACAGTTCCGAGGATACCGGCTACAGCCAATGTTTTGGAGCTCTTGAAATAATCAGCATACAGATAGGCGTTCATTGTGTTCACCAACAGCATGGACAACAACAGGAAGATTGCAGCTGCGATGATCCCACCCAGTGCGCGGTTTGTTGATAAGCCTTTGACTAGAACGGACATCTCTTTACCAAAAGATTGTTTTTCAGTTTCCGGTTTTTGCGGAATCTGTACACGTTCGATTGTGAAGTGGTAGCAGAATTGATACAGTGCGAAAGCAAGAACAGCAAAAACACCGGCAAGGAGCGTGAAGCGCTCAGGAATTACGATCTGTGCACCGTTTGCATCAGTCGTGTAGACGAACAATGGAACAAAGAATGAGATGAAGATGCTGGCAAGACTGGCTCCCATGCTGCGGAATACAGATAGGGAAGCGCGATCTTCAGGTTTCTCGCTGATGACGGATGCCATCGATCCATAAGGGATGTTGATCGCTGTGTAGCAGATGCTGCCCCAGAACAGGTATGTCACGAAGATATAGATGATTTTTGCAGTCATGGACCAGTTTTGAACGACTGACAAGAACATCAGGAAGCCGGCGATAACAGCGAATGGCGCTACGCGTTTGATCCAAACTCGGAAGCGGCCGTCTTTTGAAGGTTTCAGCGTATCAACCAGACGTCCCATCCCCATATCCGTAAATGCATCGACAATTCTAGCTGACAAGAACAACGTACCTACAACTGCTCCGCTGATCCCCAACACTTTGGTATAGAACAACATCAAGAAAGAACTTGAGAAGATGAAGAACAGGTCATTTGCGATGTCCCCCGCCATATAGGCTAATTTATCGATCAGACCGAATTCCCTTACATTCTTCTTGTCATCGGTTACATTTTGTACTTTATTTGCGCTTGCGTGTTGCATTTCATGACCCCTTTTCTTATATTGATAAATCGACGCCGACCCAGTTGATAAAACGGACAAAAAACAATATCACTATGCGATACTCAGTTGCGATTAAAAAACGATAAACGTTTTCAAATGAAACGACGTAACATTTACACACAAAATATACCACGCATTTTTTGCGCATACAACGGATTTATTATTAACAATTTGTGAACGTTTTTCACGATATCTGTCCTGTTCTTGATCCAGCAATTATGTAAACGATACCAAAAAGACCAGCTATCCATATGTTACTGTGGATAGTTGGTCTGAAAATTAATGCTGTATTTTGACCTTCGTCACAATTGTTTCATTCCCCATCACCAGCACGTTCGTCAAAACAAAGACCAGGATGAAGGTAACGATGCCGATCACAACATACATCGTCAATTGGTACGGATCGTAAATATACACCAGCGGCGACAACAACACCGCCAATCCGTAACTGTTCGCCTGGATCCCTAGTAGCGAAAGGGCCATGCCTCCCAGAGCGGAACTCGCCAACATCACGCCGATCGCTTTCATACCGGTGCCTATCAAGACCCCGAACCGGCACTGTTTGTCCGCAAAGCAATCGCCAGACACACGGCAGCGTTCGCAAAGCTGTACATTGCGCAAACTGTGATCAGCGGGTTTAATAAGGTGGAAGCGATCAGCGACGTTTCAATCATGATGAACATGTGGTGCATCCCGGTCATGACCGCTATCGGATTCCGGAATCCGATGATCAGGACGCCGATTCCGGAATCCCTGTCTTTCTTGCTTATACGTTCAAAATAGTGAGAACTAAATAGATTTTCGCATTTTGATTGCATCCAAATAATACAATTCACCTTCTGTACCAATTAAGTCTACGTTTTTAAAATCTTCGGAAAAAAATCTTCCTGTAAAGACAGTCCAACTATGGTCACAAAAAATTTCAATCGCTGAGTGGTCAACATAAATTCTCACATCACTATCTCTTCTGACACGTTTAGCATAACGTTGGTGACCATACTTATCCTTAAAAGGAAACGTTGTTTTCCCCCTATCCAAACAATATTCTTCTTCATTTGCACTAAAAAGGAGATATTGCCCTTGAGCATTTCCAATCTTCAGTTCAAAGTGCTCAGAGGATTTTAGGTTAATTTCAAAAGCATATGATTCTAATGGTGTTTTTTCTTCCAAATGAACTTTTTTCTGTCTTAATTTTTCTAACTCTGGAATCGGTCTTTGAATAAGACATTCCCCATCCAGAACAATTTCTCTAGGAATTATCAACATATGCGCCCACTGATTTTTATCAGATGGATACACACATTTCGATAATCGTACTTGCTCTCATTTTTCATTCCTTGGAGAGAAAAGATTCATAACCCGTTCCCTTCCAACTCGACATAGTTCGGACATTCATACATGTACGCTTCTGGTGATTCGGCAATTTTCAATAACCCTTTATATTTGATAGCCTGTCACATCAATAGAAAAGGCACCAAATAAATTGAATTTGAGTGGCTCACTTCCCCCAAATACGACTTCCCATTTATTGGGAGTATTGGAGATACTAACATTAAACCTAAAACAATTCCTAAAAATAAAAAACTCTATCCCTTTTGATGTGGATAGAGCATGTAATACGCCAGTTTTTTAAAAATTGGACTTATTTTTTATGATCCTTCTGTTCCAAATCAGGTAGAGGACGAATGCAGCCAAGACAATGACAATCGGCAAAACCATAAATAGCGGTGTGCTTTCTTGCTGATGGGCTACAGCATACCGCTGGATACCGCCGTTCAGCGCAAAAGTAAAGAGAACGAAAAGCGCCGGATAAAACTCAGTCATTTTATGGAACAAAATCAATCCTCCGGCAAAAACACAGATCAACAGGGTGATTGCCAGATCAAATGGATAGGATATGACGATCGGCCACAAATCCGGAATAAGAAAACTCCCTGATACGCTTCCCGTCACAAAGATGATGAACACGGTAATCATCAGAATAATCTGGGAATTTTTTTTGCTGATCCAAGCGTTGCCAGCATAGACGCTTTTTTGCGCTATCAGAAAAATCAGGGTCAACGCGATACCCGCCAGCAAGACATCGAACAGATAGCTCAGCGGATTGATCATTACCGTTCCTGTTCTTCCAAAGTCGCTGATCAACTTGATCCCCCAAAGGATGCCGAAAGCTATAAGGACCAGTTGGCCTCTTTCTTTCCAAGTACTTTTTGGCATATTGCTGATGAGTTCATCCGCCATTTGTTTCGGCTCGTTCCCGAAAAATTCGACGGCAGTGATTCTATCCGCTTGTGCAGCCAATAAATCATTAGCCAGTACATAAATCTGTTCATTGATTTCACCTTCGTCATACAGCAGACTTGAAAATATCATGTAAGAGCGCAGATCATCAAAATACTGCCGATTCTCCGGCAACAATTGCCCCTCCAGCTGATTCATCTTTTCGCGGTAATATTTTGCCCTATTCTCTTTCATTTTCAACAATCCCCTCCATCAGGATACTCACTTTTTTTACTAGATTTTGCCATTGTGACTGAAAACTGTCCAAGTACTCTTTGCCATCCGCTGTGATGGTAAAGTATTTTCGATCCGGCCCCTCTGTAGATTTTTTCATAGTGCCTTTGATCAGTTTTTGTTTTTCAAGCTTTTGCAAAAGCGGATAGACCGTTCCCCCGACAATCGTCGTGAAGCCGGCATCCTTCAATCTTTGCACCAGTTCATACCCGTATATTTCCCGTTCGGAAATGATTGCCAGCACGCATCCATCTAATACGCCTTTCAACAGTTGCGTTTCCTTCATCCCACGGCCTCCTCTTTCTAGTTTGTATAACATACTAGATGCCTTGTTTTTAGTATATAGCATTGCAACTAGTTTGTAAAACAAAGTAGCGTTTTCAATAATATATATAATTTTTTATATATTTTCTTGACCTATATATTCGGCAGGAGTATAATCGCTTACATAAGGTATGTGAATATATAAACAAACGGTCAAGCTGGCTATCATTTGCCAGCATCCCACAAAATACTGAGTGGAGGGAAAAAATGAACATCGAAAGATTTATTGAAGCTCGCAAAGCGTTGAACCTCACGCAGATGGAACTGGCAGAAGGTATCTGCACCCAAGCTACTTTAAGCCGCTTCGAAAATAATGGTCAAGTTCCGAATTTGAAGATCTTGATCAAGCTGTGCAATCGACTGAATTTACCTCTGGGAGAATTGTTCCCCAAGGTAGGCGTCAAATATACAGAAACAACAGAAAAGATGAA
Source organism: Trichococcus collinsii (assembly GCF_900107505.1). Taxonomy (GTDB): domain Bacteria; phylum Bacillota; class Bacilli; order Lactobacillales; family Aerococcaceae; genus Trichococcus; species Trichococcus collinsii. Next base: position 372,211 of record NZ_FNQH01000002.1, read on the forward strand.
CCAAGCGGAATTTTTTCTGATCACAAGCGAATACGGGCAGGCTACTGCCTTGCTGCAGAGCATCTCCGTCAGCACAATCGAAGAAACTCCTTTGGCACTGCGCTTCCATTACTTGAACGGCTTCATCATGATTGCGCAGCAGGTTCCGGTGACGGATGTATTATTCACCTTCGATCAAATCTTGCTGTCTGATGATGAGGACAACGTGGAAATCTATCGCCTGCTGGCTTATACCGGTATTGGCATGGTATACAGCCGTGAAAAAAAACTGGAAAAGGCAGAGTTTTATTTCAGTAAGGTCCTGGAAAAAATTTACGCTTATCCCATCAACACTATGGAGGATGTCTGGCGTGTACTGAATATTGTTTTCCAAAGCGGTACCTTCTATTCCCTCATCAATGAGGTCGAATTGAGCAATGCACTGCTTTCCTATGCTGTCTCCATTTGTTCAGACAATCACGTGACCTACTATCTGGCCCGTGCAGCCATCCAGTTGGCCAAAAATGCCATCATCCAGGAGAAGCCGCAGCAAGAAGTGCTGGAATTGATCTACGATGCCAGAGCCTATTCGAAAATCAACAAAAACACGATCGCGCTGAAAGAATTGGCGCAGTTAGAGAGCGAGATCCTTTCCGGGAATCCCGCAAAAGAATGACACGTTTATCCTGAAGGTGGTGGAATAAATGGAACAAAGAAAGGCAACGGTACGTCTTATGGGAACGATCATCGATCTGCTTGTGACACACATGCACCCTGATGCTATTTTGGAGGAGGCGATCCGACGCCTGCGAATATACGAACAGCGGTTCAGCGCCAATGATCCAACGTCGGAGCTGATGCAGATCAATCACTTGGCAGGTAAAGCCCCTCTTGCCGTCCATCCTGATTTGTTCCACTTGATCAAGGTGGGGAAATACCACAGCTTAGCTCCCGGCAGTCATCTGAATATCGCGATCGGACCGTTGGTACAGACTTGGCGGATCGGTTTCGGTGATGCCAAAGTCCCGAATGCCGAAGAGATTCAACGGCTTCTCGCAATCACAGATCCCAGCAAAATCCTCTTGTCCGAGAAGGACCAGACCGTTTGCCTTCAGCAAGAAGGCATGTCCATCGACTTGGGGGCCGTGGCAAAAGGCTATATCGCTGATCTGCTGACGGCATACTTCAAGGAAGCCGGCGTAGCTTCCGCTCTCATCAATTTAGGCGGAAATGTGGTCGTGTTCGGACCATCCCAGAATCATGAAGATCCCTATTGGCGCATTGGCATCCAAAACCCACTACTCCCACGCGCGCACTATAGCGCGGTATTGAAGATCCAGAACCAATCAGCGGTTACCTCCGGTGTATATGAAAGACAACTGGAAGCCCAAGGCAAGCACTATCACCACATTCTGGACCCCAAAACCGGCTATCCGGCTGAAACGGATGTCATCAGCCTGACCGTGGTTGCCGATGACTCTGTCGATGGGGAAATCTGGACGACCCGCTTGTTCGGCCAACCTGCCGACGTGATCCTTGCCACATTGGACCAATTGGAAGCAATCGACGGCATCCTGATCATAAAAGACGGCAGCCTCATCTGCTCCAAAGGTTTGGAAAACCGGCTGAAACGTAAACAGCCCGCCTAATCACGTGTTTAAATGAATCATAAAAAAAACTAATATTTGGAAGGAAGTATTCACATGAATAAATTAATCGGCCTCGTCGGCACAAACTCGGACCACTCCACTAACCGTATGCTGCTGCAATACATCCAAAAGCATTTTGCGGATAAGGCAGACATCGAAATCGTCGAAATCAAGGATCTGCCTATCTTCGACAAACCGGCGGATATGCAGATCCCGGCTGAGGCGAAAGCCTTGGCGGAAAAGATCGAAGCAGCTGACGGCGTCATCATCAGCACACCAGAATACGATCACGCAGTCCCCGCTTCCCTGATGAGCGCCTTGAGTTGGTTGTCCTACGGCATCTATCCCTTCGTCGACAAGCCCGTCATGATAACAGGGGCTTCCTATGGCGTACTAGGTTCCTCACGGGCGCAAGCGCATTTGCGTCAAATCTTGGATGCGCCGGAATTGAAAGCCCGCATCATGCCAAGTTCTGAGTTCCTGCTCAGCCATTCTTTGCAAGCTTTCGATGCAGACAACAACCTGAAGAATCCGGATCAGGTCCAAGAGCTGGACGGCTTGTTCGAGGACTTCCTAATGTTTATCAACATCATGAAACAACTATCGCACACCCACGCCGCACACGTAAAAGCAGCTGAAAACTTTTCTTGGGAAAATAACTAGAGATCGGAGACAAACATTATGAAATTAGTCGGTATTGTAGGTTCCAACGCGGAAGTATCATATAACCGCATCTTGTTGAAATACATCAAAAAGCAATTCAGCCACTTGTTCGACCTGGAGATTTTAGAAATCAAGGATATCCCTTTGTTCAATCAGAGTGATGACCAAACGAACAGCGCTGCTGTGCAAAAGTTGAGCCAAAAAATCTTGCAGGCGGATGGCATCATCATTGCCACTCCTGAACATAACCATACAATCCCTGCAAGCTTGAAGAGTGTGCTGGAGTGGTTGTCCTTCAAAATCCATCCATTGGAAAACAAACCGGTCATGATCGTGGGTGCTTCCTACTATGACCAAGGCTCATCCCGTGCCCAACTGCACTTGCGCCAGATTCTCGATGCGCCGGGCGTCAATGCCATCGTCCTTCCAGGCAATGAATTTTTGCTGGGCAAGGTCAAAGAAGCCTTCGATGAACAGGAAAATCTGAAAGACAAACGCACCGTCGATTTTCTGGGCAGCTGTCTGGAAAAATTCACCCAGTTCATCACGTTGGTCTCTGCTGTTGAAGGACCGAAAAAACCGGTGCTCGAACCGGAAGACCTGTACGCTACCGGAAAGATCGCAACAACGATTGAAGGCGTCGATAAGGAAGCCGACGACTGGTTGGAACAAGCCTCTGAGCTTGTAGGCGCTGTGGAAGGCAATACCTACGTCAAACTGGAACGCGGCTTGTTGACCGTTGATCAGCTGAATTACTTCCTGGCTTCGATGCCGATGGAATTGACGTATGCCGACAGCAACAACCAATTCCTCTACTATAACCATACGAAACCGGCAGAAGAAATGCTCGCTGCGCGCGTGCCCGGCCAAGTCGGCAACCCGCTCTCCAAATGCCACCCGGAAAAAGTACACAAAGGCGTGGAATGGGTGCTTCAACAATTGCGTTCCGGCACAATGGACGCCTTCCGTGTCAACGTTCCGACGCATGGACCGGACAAATATGTCGTGCATAATTATCAAGCCCTACATGACAAAGATGGCAACTATGCCGGCGTCAACGAATACATCCTGGACTTCAAACCGATCATCGACTGGTATCTGGCCCAGACCGGCCAAAAACTGATTGGCGATGTCGATGCCGTTTCAAGTGCTTCCGTCAAAGACCACCACAGCGATGAATTGGATGCCGGAACGAGTGCGTCAGTCAAAGCATAAGCACACTGTACAGAGACCGTTTCAAATAATATTCGCATAATAAGTTTGAAATAATGAAAAGCAACTTCCCAAGGATGCTTTTCATCTCCAAAGGCAAAATCTATATATCAAAAAGACCTCACGCTTTTTCAGGCAATGAGGTCTTTTTGGACTAAAACTAATTATCCTTATTTTAAAGGAATACAATTTTATCAAGCATCTTGTGCAATTTGGTTATTGAGAAGATTTTAATTACTCTTTTACAAGACTAACCGTAATTTTAGGAGCGTTACGACTATAATTAGGAACTTTCTCAGCGAAATTTTGTAAGTGAGGCATTTTATTATGTAACTCAATCGCTTGTGGATTTCCCCATTTTTCAACCATTACAAAATTATTTTCATCTGTAACAGCTTGGTAAAGTTGATAAGATAAGCAGCCTTCTTCTTTCTTAGATTCCTTAATTAATTCTGAAATTTCATTTAAAAATTGTTGTTTTTGCTCGGGTTTAATATAAAATTCTGCATTGATTACTATCATTTCTCCACCTACTTAAAATTAGTAATTTTCTCTGGCGCAAACCGCACGGATTCGTAGCCTTCTTCCATTGCCTTGCCGATGGACAGGATCATTACCGGCACGTATCTTTCTTTGTCCAAATCGACTGCCTCCGCCAACTGATCCGCTTCAAAGCCGCCTATAGGATTTGTGTCATAGCCATGGGCACGGGCAACCAGCATGAATTGCATCGCCGCCAAACTTGAATCTATTTTTACGACATCATTCATCTGTTCTTTTGAAAAGTTCTTGTAGTAAGGAATGATGGCGGCTAATTGTTGGTCTCGGACTTCGGCGGACATTTTGCCTTGTTCGACAGCTGCATCGTAGATTTCTTCCCCATACTCGTAGCATTGCATGTCGCCGAATATCAGAACCATCGCTGACGAAGTATCATTTTGTCTTGTGTTGAAACGGATCAGCGGTTTTAATTTGGCTTTTGCTTCCTCGCTCTCAACAACCACAAAACGCCAAGGTTGCATATTTACGGATGAAGGCGTCGTCGTGGCTTCCTGGATCATTTTCAGCATTTCTTCTTGGCTGATTTTAAAATTTTCATCATAAAGACGAATCGATTTTCTTCCGAATGCGATATCCGAAAAATCGTTGTTGATAAGTTTGTTTGTCATGTTCATAGCCTCTTTCTTTTTATCTTTTCAAATATAGTTTGTTCAGTAAATCGGATAATTGCTCTGCTTCTCTATCGCTTAATGACAGCGATAGGGAAGATTTCCCCTGGTCATGTTCTTTTCCGCAGGCGGCCAAATCTTGGATTGCCTTGTCTGATAATTGAACAAAGATTTCCCTGTTGTTCTCTGCGTTCCGATTGCGGATGACATAGCCTTTTTGTTCCAGAATTTTCAGATGGCGCGTGATTGCCGCACTGTCTATCTTCAGTTCTGTCTGGATCTGATTTTGGGAACATGTCCCTTTTTCTTTCAGGAACATCAACATCTCATACCGCGTCAAACTAAAGCCCGTTTCTTTTTCGAATAGCGTATTGATTTCCTGATTTGTGAGTTTGATCTGATAAAGCAATCTGCTGATCTCTCTCAAATTCATAAGTGTTCACCTCGATTATGCTGATTTTCCTAGCTGACCGAACAATTGACTGGTCAACTGTTGATTAATCAATCATAATACAAGAGCTGCCTTTTGTAAAGTAAGTTGCTTGATAAAGCTACCTGCATTTAAGGATGCTAGTGATCCCAACAAACGAGTGGCAGTTTCCAATACAAGATGATACTACTTCAAAAAAATCTTGATATAATACACCCTTTATTTAAATAAAGTCGAACACCTTCTAAATTGATAGGACTCAAATCTTTCACGCAACACAAAAAGAGGCCTCGTCTATCGGATGAGGCCTTGAGCTAAGAATAAATGGACTAAGCACACAGGTTTAAAAGATTATCCGATACCTCTGTTAATTGATTTCTCGAATTTGCTGAGAAGTAATCAGTTCATAAGTTTTAAGAATACTTCCATCCAGATTCGCGCGTTTCAAATAGACTGCGTTGAGTTGATTGTTCGCGTAGGTTTTGTAATAATAAATACCTTTTTGCGTATTCATACATGCCGAATAGATCGTTAGTTCTTCTTTGCCAGCTTCGTTGATGGCGCAACCTTTTGTAAAGGCCACAGAATCCAAAATGTGGAAAAATTGAGCAACCTCTAAACCTTCATCTGTTTCTTCCGTTGCATTCGCTTTCGTGAAAGCAGCACGCACAAATCGCGATGGAGAAGAAAGATCGCCTGGTAATCCGATACTTCCCATACCGATGCTGGATGCGGACAAATTCATTTTCCCGGAGAATCGATTGATTGGAGGGGATGAAGTAAGATTCAGAAAATTATTCAGATTCGTCAAATGATAATCAAATGTTGGATTATTCGTCAGCACACCCACTGGATTATCAAATACCTTTAACCCAAGTGGCATAGGTTCAACAACAATAGAGTGCTTCTGATCTGAGATGATCCAATGTAGCGGCGCCAGAGGCAGAAAATCATTGAATGTTTCGTTAATCAGAATCGTGCTTTTCAGTACATCCACGGCTTCTTCCACACTGCTGCAGCTGCCGAGAATAAAGGGAATGAATTCGAAAGGCGTAATATTTTTCATTCCTTCTTTTCTGGATAAATAACAGGCATTCCCAGGAAAATTTAGTCCCGCCATGCATAACCCTTTTTCATTCATTGCATCATAATACAGAGGATAATCATCGATTACCGCAGCCATCCCGATCATCGCCCAGTGAGACTTGATTACTTCTCCATTCCTGAACCGGAATTCAAATTGCCGCGGAGTGATCGTTACCTGCTCGTTGAATGAAACATCTAAGTCCAGATTCCTGCCAAAATAAAAATCTACCCCTTCATAAGTTACTGCCGTACACATGAGAAAATTCCCCCAGTCATTTGCAGAATACATGCTATTATTTTGTATCGTTTTCCTTACTATAAGCTTACAGTTGGTAAGGTGCAAACATAAAGTATCAGAAACAGTTTAAGATTTTCAAATAACCTTACACAGAATTCTGCCTCCAAACAAAAAGACCACACTCTTTCGAATGGGATCTCGAGATTTGGGATATGCAAGCAATCAGAACTTGTTCATTCATACAACGAAAGTTGCTTATATAGGAGCTTAAATTATCTTTACCCCAAAGCCTTGCAAGCCAACTTACTTATTATAAATCTTTGGGCCTTTGCGCATATTTTTGATATCATTTTTCGGCGTGTCGATTTGTTTAGACCTTCCACCGCCTTGTTTATTCTTGATTATTTCTAACATTTTTTCTTTTGGATTCATTGTTTACACCGCCTTTGTTGATGGAAAACTCCATATTTTCATTCTATTGAATTGATGCCATAAAAAAAGCATCAGCAAAATGCCGATGCTTTAAGGCTGTTAATTGATTTGTCAAATTGGTCTTTTGAACCAAATTGAAGCAAAAAACTTTTTTGAAAACGTTGATACAATAAATATTAACGTTTTGAGAATTGTGATGCTTTACGAGCTTTTTTCAAACCTGGTTTCTTACGTTCAACCATACGTGGGTCACGTGTTAACAGACCAGCTGCTTTCAATGGTCCGCGGAAGTCAGGATCTACTTCTAATAATGCACGAGAGATACCGTGACGAGCTGCTCCAGCTTGTCCAGTGAATCCGCCGCCGTTTACGTTAACGAAGATATCGTAGCTACCTAAAGTACCTGTAAGGTTTAAAGGTTGTTTGATTACTTCATATAAGTAAGCGAATGGGATGTATTCTTCCATGTCTTTTTTGTTGAAGATGATTTTACCTGTGCCAGGTAATAAACGTACGCGTGCAGTCGAATTCTTACGACGACCAGTTGCGATATATTGTGCTTGTGCCAATGAAATTCCCTCCTTAAATTAGGTTAGTGATATCTAAAACTTCTGGTAGTTGAGCTTCGTGTGGGTGAACTGCTTCACCGTATACGTGTAACTTAGTGAATTGTTTAGCACCTAAAGAGTTCTTAGGCAGCATGCCTTTAACAGACAATTCAACTAATTTTCTTGAATTCTTAGCACGTAATTCACCAGCTGAAATTTGTTTTAGCCCACCTGGATAACCTGAATGACGGGAATAAATTTTGTCAGATGCTTTTTTACCTGTTAATGTAACTTTGTCTGCATTGATAACAATCACATAATCACCAGTGTCTACGTGTGGTGTGAAAGTTGGTTTGTTTTTACCGCGTAAAATAGTTGCAACTTGTGTTGATAAACGTCCCAATGGGATGTCAGTCGCGTCGATTACGAACCATTTGCGGTCGATCTCGTTTGCTTTAGCCATGTATGTTGTACGCACGTTTGTTTCCTCCATATTCTTCTCTGTCTGTTTGATCCAATTGAGTTTCCGGGGCTCATCGTGGGGCAAACAATACCGTCTTATATGATACGACATCCCAAAGGAATTGTCAAACGATTCAAAAGAAATAATTTATCATTTACTTCGCAAAAAAGTCTCCACACACCACATGAACTGCGATTGTGAAGGCTTCTCAGATTATTTTTTTAAATATAAATATAATTGCTCAATGAGCTCGGCTGGCACAAATGGATAAGCACCTTTACCAGATGTCTTGTAGGGTTTGAATGCTTCGACAATTCCGGGATCCTTCACGATGTCTTCCACCGCAACGAACTCGCCTTTTTTTGTGATCGTCAATTCAAAAGCTTCGTATTCTTCGGCTGCGACATTCTTTTTCGGTGTCGAGTAATGCGCCATACTGGCTTGCACGGAAAGGACCACATCATTCGGGCATCCGATTGCTTCATAAAACTGGGGCATTGCGGCAGACACAAAATCCGGCACGTCGCCGCGTGGGATGCGCTTGAGTTCTTTGATGAACGTTACCATTCTTCCACTCTCCTTCATTCATTCTTATACTTCCATTATACGCGAGTTTCGGTTTTTTAAACAGTATTCCAGACAAATAACCGTTCAAGCGTGATCGGTTATTTCTCGCAACGTCACTGACTTTAAATACATAAACATATTGACCACTTTAATCCCTCGTGCTACCATTGCACTAACATTAATTTTAAATGATAAATAAATGATAATGCACTTATGTATATCATTTCGTATAAAGGAGAATCGATGATGGACAATATCAGCATTCAAAGTTATCTTGCGCAATTGGGAAACAGAAAAGATCCGAAAACCGGCGCTGTCAGTGCACCGATTTATTTGTCCACAGCTTATGGACATCCTGGCTTGGGCCAATCGACCGGCTATGACTACACCCGCACTGCCAATCCGACTAGGGATATTCTTCAGGAAGGCTTGGCTGTGCTTGAAAACGGCATCCAAGGGTTCGCCACAAGCTCCGGCATGAGCGCCATCCAGCTGGCGTTCAGCATTTTCCCGGTTAATAGCCATTTCGTCGCATCCAGAGACCTTTACGGCGGCAGCTTCCGTTATTTTCAGGATATGGAGAGAAAAGGCTTCTACTCTTTCACTTATGTCGATGATCCGATCGACATCGCGTCTGCCATCCAGCACAATACGGCAGCTGTCTACATCGAAACGCCGACGAACCCGTTGATGAAGGAAACAGATATCTCGGCTGTTGCTGAAATCGCAAAAAAACACGGCTTACTGGTGATTGTGGATAATACCTTCTACACCCCTCTTTTGCAGCGTCCTTTGGATCTGGGCGCCGATATCGTCGTCCACAGCGCCACTAAGTACCTAGGTGGCCATAACGATTTGTTGGCGGGGGCGGTCGTGACGAACGATAAGGCGCTCGGCGAACAACTGGCGTTCCAACTAAATACGGCTGGCGGCACTTTGGACGCCTTCGACTGTTGGCTCTTGGTCCGTGGACTGAAGACGTTGCCGTTGCGCATGAAGCAGCATCAGGCGAATGCACAGGCAGTCGTTGCTTATCTCGAATCGGAAAATCTGATCAAATCGGTGTATTATCCCGGCAAAGGCGGCATGCTGAGCTTCACGCTGCATGATAAAGCATACATCCCTGCCGTATTGGATGCCCTGAATATCTTCACTTTCGCTGAAAGCTTGGGCGGCGTGGAGAGTCTGATCACTTATCCGACTACCCAGACCCATGCCGATATTCCGGTTGAAGTCCGCGAATCCTACGGTTTGACGGACGATCTGCTGCGCATCTCGACAGGTATTGAGGATGCAGATGATCTGATTGCCGATCTGCGTCAGGCTTTTGCGAAGGCTGCGCTTGTTGTCAAAGTCTGATAAAGTAGCTTGCAAATAAAATCTATGTTGAAAACCTCCGACGGGCGTACAGCGCTTGACGGGGGTTTTTGCTTCTGGTGCTGTCCGGTCGTTTCCTCCGGTAACGGAGTCCTCGCCGGAGTTTAGACATTTTGCGGGAGCTTCAGCTCCTGTGGGAGTTGCTTCGTCGTAACTGGCGGAGATTGCAGAAGCTGTCCTCCGGTGGCGGCTGCTTCACCGGAGCTGGCGCCGCTCGCCATTGCTCAAGCAAGCAAAAAAGCGGCTGTGGAAAAGATCTCGTCTTTTCCACAGCCGCTTTTTCAGCATTCTTTTTGCTTTATCCTTCGTTCTGTTTGGTTTCGAATGCTTTCGTTATCGTCATCAGGGAACGGAAGAGGTCTTCCACGCTGTCTTCGTAGGCTTTGTTCTCGGTCAGCCCGCGCACTTTATCCAGCACCTTGTCTTCCCTGGATTGGTCCAGGATCGGCAGCTGGTGCTCTTTCTTGATCCGCGCAATCTCCGTCACGGCATCCATCCGGCGTTCGAACAGCTTCACCAACTCCTGGTCGATGGCGTCGATTTCCGTTCTTTCCTTTTTAAACATCCCTGTTCCCCCTATCCATTCTTTAATTTTTCTTCATCATAATACACTTCCACGAGATACAATCCTTGAGACGGGGCTGTCGGCCCAGCTTGGCGTCTGTCCTTCACTTCCAAAAGTCGGTCGATTTCTTCGACTTTTTTCAGTCCGTCAGCAATCTGCAGCAGTGTCCCCACGAAAATGCGGATCATATTGTAGAGGAATCCATTGCCCCTGAAGGTGAAGACTAGCTCATTGTTTTCCTCATCCTTCCTGACGCTCGCTTCATAGACAGTCCGCACAAGATCGGTCTTGTCGGTTTTTGTCGAACAGAAGCTGGTGAAGTCATGCTCGCCTTCCAGTTTTTTGATGGCCTGCTCCAGATTCGTCATATTAAAGCGGTAAGGATGGTGCGTTGTATACAGTCGTTTGAAGGGCTTTGGGAAGCGATCGAGATCGACCCGGTAAATGTATTTTTTCCCCATCGCATGATAACGCGAATGGAATTCCTCTGGAGCAAACTCCACGGATGTGATCAAAATGTCATCGGGAAGCAGGCTATTCAACGCCCGCAACAGATGATCCGGCTTAATCGCAGCCGGGTAATCAAAATGGATGACTTGTCCGAGCGCATGGACACCCGAATCGGTCCGGCCGGATGCATGGATCGGAATGATCTGTCCATTCGACATTTTCTTCAGCGCCTTTTCGATTTCCGTCTGGACACTGTTGCCGTTGGGTTGAACCTGATAACCCACATAACCCGTTCCGTCGTATTGCACGATGCATTTGAATCGTTGTGTACTCATTGGTGGCATATGCCCCTTTCTTATCTTTCTGATGTATGGTTATTTTTTTCTATTTTAAAAGGGACCGGAAATACTACCCGGTCCCCAGACTCGTTCTATAGCGGCAGATTGCCTCTGTATGCGCTCAAGATCGGAAGAACAGCAACAGCCCGGTCAGCACGACAAACGCCAGCATACTCAGCGTATCCAACCTCTGCCAATCGAGGATGCGGTATTTCGTACGCCCTTCCCCACCTTGATATCCACGTGCTTCCATGGCATTCGCCAATTCATCGGCACGATTGAACGAGCTGACGAACAGCGGCACCAAGATCGGAGTGACTGCCTTCATCTGCTTCACGATATTGCCTTCACCGAACTCGACGCCGCGAGCCCGTTGCGCGTTCATAATCTTGGAAGCTTCATCCATCAATGTTGGCACGAAACGCAACGCGATGGAAAGCATCAGCGCGATTTCGTGGACAGGAACCTTAAAGCGTTTCAAAGGCCCAAGCAGTTTTTCGATTGCATCAGTCAACGACAATGGCATCGTTGTGAGCGTCAGCAACGTCGAAATAAAGATGATCAGGACAAAGCGCATGAAGATGAATGCGCCGTTGATCACCCCGAACGAAGTGATGCTGATTGGGCCTAATTCTAGGTAAGTTTCTCCACCCCGTGTGAAGAGGATCTGCAGCAACACCGTGAACATGATCAACCAAATCAGCGGCTTCACGCCGTTCAGAAAGACCGACAGTTTGATGTCGGATAGGATGACGCATAGAAAAGTAAACAACGTCATGATCAAATAAGTCTGCCAGTTATTGGCCAGGAAGATGACGATGATGAAATAGAAAGCACCAATCAGCTTCGCGCGCGGATCCAGTCTATGGACCAGCGAGTCGCCTTGGATGTAGCGCCCGAAAAGTAATTTATCCAACATCTATGCCACCCACTTCCTTAGCGACATTTTTGTTGCCTTGGTTCTCTTTAATTTTGGCAATCAGCACAGCAGCCAGTTGTTCTGTACGCAGCGGTCTTTCGCTTCCGAAATCGATACCTGTCTTTTTGCTCAACGTATCGAGGAATGCCAGTGCGGAAGGCAAGCCCAATTGTTTCTTCTGAAGCCAGTCGGCATCCTGAAAAATTTCTGCAGGCGGGCCCATCCGGACAACTGTCCCCTTCTCAAGGATGACCACATGATCCGCATAGGTTGCGACATCATTCATCTGATGCGTGACCAATACAATGGTCAGTCCGTTGTCTATATGGAGTTGATTGAACATATTCATGATTTCCCGTCTGCCTGCAGGATCCAATCCAGCGGTCGGTTCATCCAGGACAAGCACTTCCGGCTCCATCGCCAAAACTCCGGCAATCGCTACACGTCTCATCTGACCCCCTGAGAGGTCGAAGGGCGAGCGTTCCATGAAGGACTCATCCAAACCTACCAAAGGCAACACGCGCCTCACGATCGCCATTGCGTCTGCTTCACTGACGCCGAAGTTCATAGGACCGAAGGCGATATCCTTCGCGATCGTCTCTTCGAACAGCTGCGACTCTGGAAACTGGAACACAATTCCCACTTTTTTGCGCAGTCCTTTAAGATTTTTGTTGTTCGATTTGTTCGTTATGATGCGGTCTCCGATCGTAACGCTGCCTTCCGTTGGCTTCAATAAAGCGTTCAGATGCTGCGTGACCGTCGATTTCCCGCTGCCGGTATGTCCTATCAAGGCCGTGTAACTGCCGTCCGGGATATTCAGGTTCACGTCGTAGAGTGCTCGGCTTTCGAAAGGCGTACCGGCAGAGTAGGAATAGCCTACTTTTTCGAAAGTAATGTCCATAGCCAGCTCACCATCCCTTCCTCAGTCAAATATTCTTCGGGAACTTCCAGGCCCTGTCTTTTCAATTGGTATTTCAGCTTTTCAGGGAATGGGATATCCAACCCGATATCGATGATTTCCTTGCCCAAGCTGAATATCTCTTCCGGTGTGCCGATCCGTTTCAATTGCCCGGCTTCCATCACAAAGATACGGTTCGCTTTCGCGGCTTCATCGATGTCATGGGTGATCGAAATCACTGTCAAATTTTCTTTTCCCTTGATTTCTTGGATGGTCTCGATGACTTCGTGACGGCCTTCGGGATCCAACATGGTCGTCGCCTCATCAAGAATGATGATGTCAGGGGACAAAGCCACGATTCCAGCGATCGCCACCCGTTGCTTCTGCCCGCCCGAAAGACGTGCTGGTTCCTTGTCCATGAAGTCGGCCATATTCACAGCCGCTACTGCATCAACAACGCGCTTCACCATTTCTTCGCGGGGAATGCCGACATTCTCCAAACCAAACGCAACATCGTCCTGCACGGTCGAACCGACGAACTGATTGTCCGGATTTTGGAAAACCATCCCGATTTTTTTGCGGACGTCCCAAACCGTTTCTGCATTCAAGGGTATCCCTTCTATGATAACTTCTCCGGAGTTCGCTTCTATCAAGCCGTTGATTGTTTTGGCCAGGGTCGACTTACCTGATCCGTTGGGACCGATGATGGCAATCCATTCACCCTGCCGGATTGTTAAGGAAACGTTGTTCAATGCCGGTCTTGCATCTTCCTCTGAATAGGAAAAAGTCACATTGCGCAACTCGATAATTTCATTCATGTTTTCAGTCCTACTTTCTCTATAGTTGAATCTTACTGACCGTATCCGTTCATCTGCCCCACAGACAAGCAGGTATAAAAAAAAATGAAAAATACGGAAAAGGAATGTCTACTTTGTAAGTATAAACTACTCCTCCCTATTTTTCATCCACTGTCTTGACACGGCGCGGAAATAAAACGCTTTTATTTATATATCAAAAGAAACTAGAAAATATATTAGCATTTTCTAGTTTCTTTTGATAAAAAAAGCACTTTTTTTGATGAAAAAATGCCCTCCCGAAGATCATGCAATCTTCGGAAGAACCTTGAGCTAGACTAGGGAAGCCATAAGCAATCCCATCATCATAACACTCTATTTCATCTAAAAGTGAACGTTTCATCTTTATGCGATTGAATTATACTAATTCAATGATAACCATTGGTGCAGCATCGCCACGACGAGGTTCTGTCTTCAAGATACGTGTGTATCCGCCTTGACGTTCTGCATAGCGAGGTGCGATATCACTGAACAATTTTTGCAAAGCTGATTGAACAACGATTTTGTCATCTTCCTCACGTACAGCTGCTACTTCGTTACGAACGTATGCTGCAGCTAAACGACGAGCAGATAAATCTCCACGTTTGCCTAAAGTAATCATCTTTTCAGTAGTTGAACGAATTTCTTTAGCACGAGCTTCAGTTGTAACGATGCGTTCGTTGATTAGTAAGTCAGTAGTCAAATCGCGAAGCATTGCTTTTCTTTGAGCGCTTGTGCGTCCTAATTTACGGTAAGCCATCCTAGGTTTTCCTCCTTTGTACAGTACTAGTCGTCTTGACGCAAGCCTAGATTAAGATCATTCAGCTTGTTTTTCACTTCTTCAAGTGATTTGCGTCCCAGATTACGTACTTTGATCATCTCTGCTTCAGACTTGTCTGTCAATTCTTGGACTGTGTTGATGCCTGCGCGTTTCAAACAGTTATAAGAACGTACGGATAGATCCAATTCTTCGATAGTCATTTCCAGCATTTTCTCTTTATGTGTTTCTTCTTTTTCAACCATTATCTCGGCCTTGCGGGCTTCATCGGTCAGATTAACAAAAATATTCAGATGTTCCGTTAAAATTTTGGCAGCCAAGCTGACTGCTTCTTCCGGGCTGATGGAACCATCTGTCCAGACATCCAACGTTAATTTATCATAAATATTCTTTTGTCCGATACGAGTGTTTTCAACTTGATAATTCACTTTGCTGATTGGAGTATAGATGGAGTCGACTGGCAAAACACCGATCGGCATATCTTCCGTTTTGTTATATTCGGAACGAACATAACCACGGCCATTTTTTACATCCAAGCGAACATGAAAATGTGCTCCCTCTGAAACTGTACATATATATAAATCAGGGTTTAAGATTTCCACATCGCTGTCATGGGTAATATCCGCTGCAGTCACGACTGCTGGACCTTTTACGTCAATCTCGATTGTTTTGTCTTCGTCCGTATACAATTTCAAAGCTAATTTTTTGATGTTCAGAATGATTTGGGTAACATCCTCGACAACACCATCAATCGTTGAAAATTCGTGTAGAACACCATCGATTTGGATAGTTGTTACAGCTGTACCAGGAAGTGAAGATAATAGAATTCGACGTAATGAGTTCCCAAGTGTTGTTCCATAACCGCGTTCTAGTGGTTCTACAACGAATTTACCAAATTTGGCATCTTCGCTGATCTCAATCGTTTCAATTCTTGGTTTTTCAATTTCGATCATTTATCAATTTACCCCTTTCAAAACGTGAAGTTCATGTTAGTGAGTCCATTGCGTTTCGTTACATACAAGTACAATTCTCAATTAAACACGACGACGTTTTGGTGGACGGCATCCATTATGAGGAATAGGCGTTACGTCGCGGATTGCGGTAACTTCCAAACCTGCTGCTTGCAATGAACGAATGGCAGCTTCACGTCCAGAACCAGGACCTTTAACAGCTACTTCAACTGTTTTCATGCCATGTTCCATAGAAACTTTAGCTGCTGCTTCTGCAGCCATTTGTGCAGCATAAGGAGTAGATTTACGAGAACCTCTGAATCCTAATGAACCTGCTGATGACCATGAAATAGCATTTCCATGAACATCTGTAATCATAACAATAGTATTATTAAAAGTTGAGCGGATATGTGCTACACCAGCTTCAACATTCTTTTTTACGCGGCGTTTGCGAGCTACTTTTTTAGCCATGAAGTTTTGACCTCCTTCACTTAATTATTATTTTTTCTTACCAGTGACTGCTTTAGATGGGCCTTTACGAGTGCGTGCGTTGTTCTTAGTGTTTTGTCCGCGAACAGGCAAACCACGACGGTGACGCATTCCTCTGTAAGAACCAATTTCAATCAATCGTTTAATATTTAGGTTAACTTCACGACGAAGATCGCCTTCAACCTTTAATTTATCCACTTCAATACGGATACGGTCTAATTCATCATTCGTTAAATCACGAACGCGAGTATCTTCTGAAACCTCAGCTGCTGCTAAAACTTTTTGAGCTGTGTTCAATCCGATACCAAAAATATAAGTTAATGAAATAACTACACGTTTGTCACGCGGAACATCTACTCCTGCGATACGAGCCATTTATAGGCACCTCCTTGTTATTATCCTTGGCGTTGTTTGTGTTTGGGATTTTCGCAAATCACCATAACACGACCATTGCGGCGAATGACTTTGCATTTTTCGCAAATGGGTTTTACTGATGCTCTAACTTTCATTTAAATTCCCTCCTATTTAGTGATGGAGTGCAATTATTTAAAGCGGTAAGTAATGCGTCCACGAGTAAGATCGTACGGTGACAATTCTACCGTAACTTTATCGCCTGGCAAAATGCGGATGTAATGCATTCTAATTTTACCAGATACGTGAGCTAATACTATGTGACCATTTTCAAGTTCGACTTTAAACATTGCATTGGGCAAAGTTTCAACGACAACTCCTTCGATCTCAATTACATCGTCTTTCGCCACGCCTGCTAACCTCCTAACATTCTGTTGAGCTGATTAATCTTATGTCTTGGCAATTTTTACTCTAACTGCTAGATTATACCATAGCAAGTATCGATTGAAAAGAAATTTTCGATTAATTTCAAATGACAGTTACAACTATTCTATAATCTTTTGGATTTCGGTAAACAAGTTGTCGATGCCGATTTCGCCATCCACATTATGTACCAATCCTTTTTCGCTGTAAAATGCAATGATTGGTTTAGACTGTTCTAGATTAATCTGAATGCGATTTTCTACGGTTTCAGGCTTGTCATCTTCACGTTGATAGAATTCGTGTCCGCCACAGCGATCGCATGTTCCTTCTGTTTTAGGAGGATTGTTTTCTTTGTGGTAAGTCGCTCCGCAAGAGCGGCAAATGATTCTACCTGTGAGACGTTGCATCAAAACTTCAGGGTTCACATCAATGTTAATAACAGCATCGATTTTTTTGTCGAGTTCATTCATGATAGCTTCAAGTGCTTTTGCTTGTACGAGGGTTCTTGGAAAACCATCCAATAAAAAGCCTTTTTCAGTATCAGATTCTGCTAATCTCTCTTTAACGATTCCGTTTGTAACTTCATCTGGAACAAGTTCGCCTTTATCCATATATGATTTTGCTTCCAGGCCCAACGCTGTCTCATTTTTCATGGCAGCTCGGAACATGTCTCCTGTAGAGATATGCGGAATATTGTATTTCGCGATGATCTTTTCAGCCTGTGTTCCTTTTCCAGCACCGGGAAGACCCATAATAATTAGGTTCATCATTTTACTGCCTCCTAAAGATGTAAGAATATGTGACGAGGAAATCACTTCCCCCCCCACAAACTTACTATTGAATAAATCCTTGGTAATTACGTTTAACCATTCGACCTTCAATTTGTCTTGCCGTTTCCAATGCAGTACCAACTACAATCAGAAGACTTGTACCGCCAAGGGCGAGCGAGTCCGGCAAATCCCACAAACCTGAGGCAATGATTGGCAATAACGCAATAAGTCCAAGAAATAGCGCGCCGACCGTACTTAATCGCATAATCATGCCGGAAATGTAATCTTCTGTCCCTTTACCCGGACGTACACTTGGAATATAGCCGCCTTGCTTTTGCAAGTTCTCTGCCATCTTTTCAGGATTGATCTGAATGAAGGCATAGAAGTAAGTAAAGACAACGATCAATACCGTATAGATTGTTGCGCCGATGGGTTCACGGTAATTAAAGATGGTTGACAAAATTTGATACCAGCTAGCTTCACTTTGACTTGCCGCGAAAAATCCAAGGATTGTTTGCGGGGTCATCATGAAAGAACTGGCAAAGATTACTGGAATGACTCCAGCAGAATTGATTTTTAAAGGCAAATGCGCGGATTGATTTGATCCGGAAGCACGCTTGGAATATTGAATGGGGATTTTACGTTCAGCTTGTTGAACGTACACAACGAGTATGACCACCAATAATATTGCTATCAAAAGCGCAACCGAGAACAAAATGTTGTTCATTAAATCGGATCCTGCATCCACAAAACGATCATTGTAATAAGTGTAAAGATCTGTAGGGATTCTTGCGATGATACCTGAGAAGATGATCAATGACGTTCCGTTTCCGATACCGTGCATTGAAATCGATTCTCCGATAAAAACAACAAGCATCGAACCTGCTGTCATCACTAACGCGATGATCATATAAGTTGTCATACCCGGATCGTTGACCAATCCCAAGTTTGAGAGTTGGTTGAAACCGATCGAAACACCGACAGATTGAACAAATGCTAAAATGACTGTCAAATATCTTGTAACTTGATTTAACTTTCTTCTACCTACTTCACCCTGTTTGGACCATTCCACAAATTTCGGAACAATGTCCATTTGTAACAATTGAACGACAATAGAAGAAGTGATGTATGGCGAAACACCCATAGCGAAAATGGAATACTGACTAAGTGCTCCACCTCCGAATGTGTTCAACAGACTGAACAAGCCTGTTGATGCCAAGTTTGTGATGGCACCCGCATCAACACCCGGTACAGTAATATGTGTTCCGAGACGGAACACAATCAACATACCTAGAGTAAAAAAGATTCTATTTCTAATGTCCTTCGCCTGAAATGCATTTTTCAGAAGAGCAAACATTAGATCACCTCAACAGTCCCACCTGCAGCTTCGATAGCTTTTTGTGCTGCTTCGGAGAATTTATTAGCTTTAACTGTCAGTTTTTTCTCAACGCTTCCGTTGCCTAAAACTTTGATGCCTGATTTTTCATCTTTGACAATACCAGTTTCAACTAATAAAGCTGGAGTAACTTCTGTACCATCTTCGAAACGGTTTAAGATTTCTAAGTTGATGACAGCATATTCCTTACGGTTGATGTTCGTGAATCCACGTTTTGGAAGACGACGGAACAATGGAGTTTGTCCACCCTCGAATCCAAGTCTCACACCGCCGCCTGAACGGGCTTTTTGACCTTTATGTCCACGACCGGATGTTTTACCATTACCGGATGAAGATCCGCGACCGACACGGTTACGTTCTTTACGTGAACCTACAGCAGGTTTTAATTCATGAAGTTTCATAGTAACTTGGCACCTCCTTTAATCTGATGTTTATTATTTAACTTCTTCTGATATAACTAAGTGGCTTACTGTGTTGACCATGCCCAAGATAGCTGGGTTAGCTGGTTTAACAACAGATTTGCCGATTTTGGACAATCCCAAAGCTTTGCAAGTATCTTTTTGGTTTTGAGGACGTCCAATCAAGCTGCGTTTTAAAGTGATCTTTACTTCTGCCATTTTGTAGTCCTCCTTATCCTAGTAATTCTTCAACTGTTTTGCCGCGTAATTTCGCAACGTCTTCAGCATTTTTCAACTGTTTCAAGCCATCGATTGTAGCACGTACCATGTTGATAGGTGTGTTAGAACCAAGGGATTTGCTTGTGATATCAGCGATACCAGCTAATTCGACAACGGCACGGACTGCTCCGCCTGCAGAAACTCCGGAACCGGATTTAGCAGGTTTCAACATTACGTTACCGCCACAGAAAGTTCCGATAACTTTGTGAGGGATTGTTGATTCAGACATTGGAACTTCAATAAGGCTCTTTTTAGCAGATTCGATAGCTTTACGAATAGCTTCAGGAACCTCAGCTGCTTTACCAGTACCGAATCCTACATGTCCGTTTCTGTCTCCTACAACAACTAAAGCAGCAAAACGTAGACGACGTCCACCTTTAACAACTTTTGTTACACGATTGATCGCAACAACGCGGTCTTCTAATTCAATATGATTTGGGTCAACATAAACCATGTGTGGTTATCCTCCTTTTCTTAGAAATCTAGTCCATTTTCGCGAGCAGCTTCAGCTAAAGCCTGTACACGGCCATGGTACAGATAGCCACCACGGTCAAAGACTACTTTTTTGATACCTTTAGCAACAGAACGTTCAGCAATCAG
The DNA here is from genome assembly GCF_900107505.1 of Trichococcus collinsii. Taxonomy (GTDB): domain Bacteria; phylum Bacillota; class Bacilli; order Lactobacillales; family Aerococcaceae; genus Trichococcus; species Trichococcus collinsii. Next base: position 392,461 of record NZ_FNQH01000002.1, read on the forward strand.
TTTTCCAACTGCAGTAGCAGCTTCAGTTTTAGTACCGGTTGCGATTTCTGTTTCTTTTGTAGAGGCACTTGCTAGCGTCACACCCGCTACGTCATCAATTAATTGAGCGTAGATGTTTTTGTTGGAACGGAAAACGTTCAAGCGTGGGCACTCTGCAGTACCAGAGATTTTTCTTCTTACGCGTGCGTGTCTAGCTTGGCGCACTTTGTTTTTATCTGGTTTAGTAATCACAATTGTCACCTCTTTAAATTTATTTTGTTGGGTCGTTCAGGAAGCAAGTAAAAATAGCGGACTATTATTTACCTGTCTTACCTTCTTTACGACGGATGATTTCGTTAACGTATTTGATACCTTTACCTTTGTAAGGCTCTGGTGGGCGTACGCCGCGGATGTTGGCTGCCAAAGCGCCAACTTTAGCTTTATCGTAACCTTTAACGATGATTTTAGTGTTAGTTGGTACTTCCACTTCGATACCGTCTTCAGGTGTGAATTCAACTGGATGAGAATAGCCGACGTTCAATACAAGTTTTTTGCCTTGCAATTGAGCACGGTACCCAACCCCTACTAAGTCCAATTCTTTCATAAATCCTTCAGATACACCTACAACCATGTTGTTTACCAACGCGCGTGTAGTACCATGAATTGATTTAGTGAATTTCTCTTCGTTAGGACGAGTGAAAGTAACAGTGTTTCCATCGATCTTGATGCCGATCATTTCATTAAATGTGCTAGTTAATTCGCCTTTCGGGCCTTTAACTGTAACAGTGTTACCTTGTTGAGTAACGGTTACGCCAGCTGGGATTTCGATTGCTTTATTTCCAATACGACTCACAGGGCTGCACCTCCTTTATCTTCTATTTTTTTTTTTTGAAAATTACCAAATGTAAGCTAATACTTCGCCGCCGATGTTTTTCGCTCTTGCTTCTTTGTCGGTGATAACACCTTCAGAAGTAGACACGATTGCGATTCCTAAACCATTCAATACTTTAGGGATGTCGCCAGTTTTAGCGTATACACGCAAACCTGGTTTTGAAATACGTTTCAAACCAGTGATGACGCGTTCGTTGTTTGGACCATATTTTAAGAATACACGGATAACACCTTGTTTGTCGTCTGAAGTGTAATCAAAGTTTTTGATGAAACCTTCAGCCTTAAGAATGTTAGCGATCTCTAATTTTGTCTTTGATGCAGGCACTTCTAAAGATTCGTGACGTACCATGTTGGCATTACGAATACGAGTTAAGAAATCTGCGATTGGATCTGTCATGACCATTTACATTATACCTCCTTTTGCGAGTATGGTTAAATTACCAGCTAGCCTTTTTCACGCCGGGAATTTGTCCTTTATAGGCAAGTTCACGGAAGCAAATACGGCAAAGTTTGAATTTGCGATAAACTGAATGTGGACGTCCGCAACGTTCACAACGAGAGTAAGCTTGAGTAGAATGTTTTGCGGGACGTTTGTTTTTAGCAATCATGGATTTTTTAGCCAATTATTATTCGCCTCCTTAGCTTATTTTTGGAATGGCATTCCAAGTTGTGTCAATAATTCTCTTGATTCTTCGTCAGTGTTAGCAGTAGTTACGATAACGATATCCATACCACGTACTTTGTCGACTCTATCATAGTCAACTTCTGGGAAAATCAATTGTTCTTTGATACCTAAAGTATAGTTTCCACGACCATCAAAAGATTTTTTGCTGATCCCACGGAAGTCACGTACACGTGGTAATGAAACAGTTACTAGTTTATCCAAGAAGTCGTACATTCTTTCGCCACGTAAAGTAACTTTAGTGCCGATAGGCATACCTTCACGTAAACGGAATGCAGCGATTGATTTTTTAGCTAAAGTGATAACTGGTTTTTGACCAGCGATCAAAGTTAGTTCTTCAACTGCTTTATCTAGGTTTTTTGTGTTTGAAACTGCATCACCCACACCCATGTTGATGACAATTTTGTCAATTTTAGGTGCTTGCATGATTGAGCTGTATTCAAATTTTTCCATCAACGATGGAACGATTTCTTTTGTGTATCTTTCTTTTAAACGGTTCATTTAGAATATCCTCCTTCCTCTAATAATTAATCAATGATTTCGCCGGTTTTTTTGGAAACGCGGACTTTTTTGCCATCTACGACTTTAGATCCTACGCGAGTAGGTTCGCCAGTTTTAGCATCAATTAACATAATGTTAGAAACATGGATAGGTGCTGCCTCTTCAAGAATTCCACCTGTTGGGTTTGTTTGAGAAGCTTTGCGATGTTTCTTGACAATATTAATGCCTTCGACAATAACACGATCTTTTTTAGGGAAAGTTTTAAGGATGACTCCTTCTTTACCTTTATCTTTTCCAGTAATGACTTTAACTTTATCACCAGTTTTTACGTGCATGCTTTGTTGCACCTCCTTCATTTATGACAGTTGATTACAATACTTCTGGAGCAAGGGAAACGATCTTCATGTAGTTATTGTCACGCAATTCACGTGCAACTGGTCCAAAGATACGTGTTCCACGAGGGCTCTTGTCGTCACGAATGATTACACAAGCATTTTCGTCAAATTTGATGTAAGAACCATCTTTACGGTGTGCGCCATGTTTCGTACGAACGATAACAGCTTTAACTACATCACCCTTTTTGACAACACCACCGGGTGTAGCTTGTTTTACTGTGCAGACGATTGTATCACCAATTCCTGCGAATTTGCGGTTTGATCCACCTAACACTTTGATAGTTAACACTTCTTTAGCGCCTGAATTATCGGCAACTCTTAAGCGGGATTCTGTTTGTATCACGTCAGTATCCTCCTTCCGGATATAAAAATATTTATTTGTCTGATTAGATGATTACTGATTCTTCAACAACTTCAAGCAAACGGAAGTTTTTAGTAGCAGATAGAGGACGAGTCTCCATAATTCTAACTACATCACCCATTTTAGCTTGGTTGTTTTCATCATGTGCCTTGTACTTTTTAGAGTACTTAACGCGTTTACCGTAAGTAGGATGTGTTTTTGTTGTAGATACTTCTACAACGATTGTTTTATCCATCTTGTCAGAAACAACAACACCTTGGTAGACTTTACGTTGGTTACGTTCTTCAGTCATTTCGTTGTGACCTCCTTTGCTGATCTACTATTTTTGCAATTCTTGTTGTCGCAATACAGTTTTAATACGTGCAATTGATTTGCGTACTTCTTTCAAGCGGGCAGTATTTTCTAACTGTCCGGTTGCAAGTTGGAATCGTAGATTGAATAATTCATCTTTGAATTGTTTTTCTTTTTCAATCATTTCAGCAGTGGATAACTCTTTAAGTTCATTAGCCTTCATTCGATTCACCACCAATTTCTTTACGTTTTACAATTTTTGTTTTAACTGGCAATTTGTGAGATGCAAGACGTAGAGCTTCGCGTGCCACTTCTTCAGGGACGCCTGCTACTTCGAACATGATCTTGCCGCGTTTAACTGGAGATACCCAACCTTCAGGTGCCCCTTTACCAGAACCCATACGGACTCCGATAGCTTTGGATGTATATGATTTGTGAGGGAATATTTTGATCCAAACTTTCCCGCCACGTTTCATGTAACGAGTCATAGCGATACGAGCAGCTTCGATCTGACGGTTTGTGATCCAATGAGAGTCAACAGCTTGCAAACCATATTCGCCGAAAACTACTTCTTTTCCGCCTTTAGCTTCTCCGCGCATTTTCCCACGGAACTCACGACGGTGTTTTACACGTTTAGGTACTAACATTGGTTATTTCCCTCCTTTCTCAGTTGTTTTTTTTGCTGGTAAAACTTCACCACGGTAAATCCAAACTTTAACGCCTAATTTACCATAAGTTGTATCTGCTTCTTCCCAAGCGTAGTCGATGTCCGCACGCAATGTATGCAATGGAACAGTTCCTTCAGCATGAGTTTCAGCACGAGCGATATCTGCACCATTCAAACGACCAGAAACTTGCGTTTTGATCCCTTTAGCGCCAGATCTCATTGTACGTTGGATTGCTTGTTTTTGCGCACGACGGAAAGCTACACGGTTTTCCAACTGTTTAGCGATACCTTCAGCGACCAATTTAGCATCCAAGTCTGGTCTTTTGATTTCCACGATGTTGATGTGTACTTTTTTACCAGTAAGTTCATTTAACTCTTTACGAGTTTTTTCAACTTCAGAACCGCCTTTACCGATTACCATACCAGGTTTGGCAGTATGGATAGAAACGTTCACGCGGTTAGCTGCACGTTCGATTTCAATTTTAGAAACAGAAGCTTCGCTTAAGTTCTTTGCGATGTATTTACGGATACGTAAATCTTCATGTAAGAAAGCTGCGTAATCTTTTTCAGCGTACCATTTAGCATCCCAGTCACGAATGATGCCGACACGTAATCCTAATGGATGAATTTTTTGACCCACAGATTATCCCTCCTTCTTTTCTGATACCACGATTGTAATGTGGCTAGTACGTTTCATGATTGGTGAAGCTGATCCTTTTGCACGTGGACGGAAACGTTTCATCGTTGGTCCTTCGTTAACATAAGCCTCGCTTACTACCAAGTTTTCGATATCTAAGTCATAATTATGTTCTGCATTAGCAATTGCTGACATCAACACTTTTTCTACAACGGGCGAAGCGCCACGCGGTGTGAATTTCAGAATGGAGATTGCGTCTCCGATGCTTTTGCCTCTGATAAGATCCACTACTAAACGAACCTTACGAGCGGCAATGCGAACAGTTTGTGCAGATGCTTTTGCAGCTGTGATTTGTTCTGGCATGTTATTTCCTCCCCTCGTAATTAACGGCGACCTGTTTTCTTGTCGTCTGCGGCATGGCCACGGTATGTTCTTGTTGGAGCGAATTCTCCTAATTTGTGTCCTACCATGTCTTCTTGAATGTAAACTGGAACGTGTTTTCTTCCATCATAAACTGCAATCGTTTGTCCGATGAATTGTGGGAAAATTGTTGAGCGGCGAGACCAAGTTTTAATTACTTGTTTCTTTTCGCTAGCTAGAGCAGCTTCAACTTTCTTAATTAAATGTTCATCGACAAAAGGTCCTTTTTTCAAACTACGACCCATGGTGAAGCCTCCTTTCGATTATGTGTTGCTTCAGTTACTTATTGTTGTAATAATTATTTTTTACGTCCGCGAACGATTAGCTTGCTAGATTTAGCTTTCTTGCTACGAGTTTTGTAACCAAGAGCAGGTTTACCCCAAGGAGTAACTGGCGCTTTGCGTCCGATTGGAGATTTACCTTCACCACCACCGTGTGGGTGATCGTTCGGGTTCATTACAGAACCACGGACAGTAGGGCGTTTACCCAACCAACGGTTACGTCCAGCTTTACCGATGTTGATCAATTCGTGTTGTTCGTTACCTACTGAACCGATTGTTGCACGGCAAGTTGAAAGGATTAAACGTACTTCGCTTGAGTTCAAACGAACTAGTGTATATTTACCTTCTTGTCCAAGTACTTGAGCACTTGTACCAGCTGAACGGATCAATTGACCGCCTTTGCCTGGTTTTGTTTCGATGTTGTGGATAACAGTACCGACTGGGATAGTTGACAATGGCATTGCGTTTCCGATTTTGATATCAGATCCTACTCCAGATTCGATTTGTTGGCCTACTTCGATGCCTTTAGGGGCAATAATGTAAGTCTTGATTCCATCAACATATTGGATCAATGCGATATTTGCAGTGCGGTTTGGATCGTACTCGACAGCTTTGACGATACCAACGACTCCATCTTTATTACGTTTGAAGTCGATCACACGGTAAGCACGTTTGTGTCCACCAGCTTGATGACGAACGGTAATTTTACCTTGGTTGTTGCGACCGGCTTTTCTTTTGATTGGTTCGACCAAAGATTTCTCAGGTGTTGTTTTTGTAATTTCTGCGAAATCAGAACCAGTCATATTACGACGGCCGTTTGTGGTAGGTTTGTATTTCTTAATCGCCACGTTTTTTCCCCTCCTATTTGATTATTTAAGTAAATTAATTTTCGAATAATTCGATTGTTTTAGAATTTTCAGTCAAAGTGATAATTGCTTTACGGCGTTTTTTTGTATAGCCTTTGTATTTACCCATACGTTTAAGTTTGCCGCGTACATTCATGATGTTTACGTTTTTAACATCTACACCGAACAATGATTCGATAGATTGTTTAACCAATGTTTTGTTAGCACGTACATCCACTTCAAAGGTATATTTCTTTTCATCCATTGCAAGCATAGAAGCTTCCGTGATGATTGGGCGTTTGATAACGTCTGTTGCTTCCATTATATAAGAGCCTCCTCTACCTTAGAAAGAGCAGCTTGTGTCAAGACTAATTTGTTGTTTGAAACAACATCCAATACGTTGATTCCTGTTTCGTTAACAACTGTTACGCCAGGAAGGTTACGTGCAGATAATGCTGCAAAATCGTTGTCGTTTTCTACAACAACCAATACTTTCGTATCAACGTTAAGGTTTTTCAACACATTTGCAAATTCTTTTGTTTTTGGTGCATCGAAGTTCAATGTTTCAACTACGATCAAGTCTCCTTCAGCAACTTTCGTTGAAAGAACAGATTTGATAGCTAAGCGACGAACTTTTTTGTTTAATTTATAGCTGTAAGAACGAGGTGTTGGTCCAAAGACAACTCCACCGCCAACCCATTGTGGTGAACGGATTGAACCTTGGCGTGCACGGCCTGTTCCTTTTTGTTTCCATGGTTTACGACCACCACCGCTGACAGCGCTGCGGTTTTTTACTGCGTGAGTTCCTTGTCTTAAAGAAGCGCGTTGCATGATGATTGCATCGTAAACAACGTTTTCGTTAGGCTCGATCCCAAAGATTTCTTCATTCAAAGTTACTTCACCGTTTTGTGTTCCATCTTGTTTAAATAAGGCTACGTTTGGCATTTTTCTCGTTCCTCCTCTCTTTTATATTATTTGTTTGCAGCTTTGCGGGCTACTTTGATTTCGATTAACGATTTTTTAGAACCAGGTACGTTACCTTTGATCAGGATTACGTTTTTCTCAACGTCAACCATAACGACTTCAAGGTTTTGGATAGTAACGCGATCGTTACCCATACGTCCTGCTAATTTTTTGCCTTTGAATACGCGGGATGGGAATGAAGCAGCACCCATTGAACCCGGACGACGATGGTAACGAGATCCGTGGGCCATAGGTCCGCGGCTTTGTCCGTGACGTTTGATTACGCCTTGGAAACCATGTCCTTTAGTGGTACCAGTGACATCAACAATGTCGCCGGCTTCAAAGATATCAACTTTGATTTCTTTTCCTACTTCGTATTCTCCTAGCTCAACATTGTTAAATTCACGAATGAAGCGCTTAGGAGCAGTTTTTGCTTTTGCTGCATGACCCTTAGCAGGTTTGTTTGACAATACTTCACGCATTTCTTGGTAGCCTAGTTGTACCGCTTCGTAGCCGTCTGTTTCGTTGGTTTTAACTTGTAAAACAACGTTTGGAGTAGCTTCGATAACTGTAACTGGTACTAACTCACCGTTTGCAGTAAAGAATTGAGTCATTCCTACTTTTTTGCCTAAGATTCCTTTGGTCATGGTAACACCTCCGTTTGTTTTTTATATGATAGGTTTGATTATAATTTGATTTCGATGTCTACGCCGCTTGGTAAGTCAAGCTTCATCAAAGCGTCAACAGTTTTTGTTGTTGGGTTGATGATGTCGATTAGACGTTTGTGTGTAAGCATTTCGAACTGCTCACGAGAATCTTTGTACTTGTGAGTAGCACGGATCACTGTGTATAGTGATCTTTCAGTCGGCAATGGAATCGGACCAGAAACGGTAGCTCCCGTTCTTTTTGCTGTTTCCACGATTTTATCCGCTGATTGATCAAGAGCACGGTGTTCATATGCTTTTAAACGAATACGTATTTTTTGTTTTGCCATGTTGTTCCCTCCTTCGTCAGATGTAATTCATAAGACTAGCTCCACGAAAATTCCCCGGCACACCCGCCGTGACAAAGCGACCGGGTGTGTCGCAACCTCTCGTCTCTTAGCTGCAGTTCCCGAATGAACGGTCCCCAATACATTATTCATAACCATGAATGCCGTACCAATATATTATACATAATCGCATTAGTTAAAGCAAGTCTTTTCTGAAAATAATATTCAGTTTATGCTATTATCCAAATGACCAGTATTGCCTGAGCACTATGAAGCATTTTGTCCCTTTACTATTATACTGATCCACAAGAAGAATGCAAGTCCAATGACAACGTTGAATAGCCAGACTCAAGAAATGCAAAAAAATTAAATAAGGGGCCGTCTCGTATGAGACAACCCCTTACAGCTTATTCGTTCGGATATTCCAAAGCTTTCTTACCTTCATCCCCTGTGCTGATACGGATGACGTTTTCTACATTATAGATGAATATTTTTCCGTCCCCGATATTGCCTGAGTACAAAGCTTTTCTGGCAGCATCCACGACTGCTTGGACAGGAACCGTGCTGACGACAACTTCGACACGGATCTTCGGCAGCAAGTCGGCTTCTGTCTCAACGCCACGGTAATAAGTAGAGTGGCCTTTTTGCATGCCGTAGCCGAATACATCGAAAACGGTCATGCCTGTGATGCCGATACCGTTCAGTGCTTTTTTCAGACCCTCAAATTTACTTTCGTTCGTGATGATTTCAATTTTGGTGATTTTTGTTTGTGGTTCTTGACCGCCAGTTGTTACCCCAGAGGCTTGGTATTCCACAACCACTGACTTGTCCAAATCTTCAAGAGATGCATTCGCGAAGGCCAATTCCTGATCGTTGCCCCCGAAAGTGCGCTCCTGGAATTTTTGGAAAGCCGTTCTCAATTCACCCGGCACAACCGATGTAGCTGTATTTGAATAATTGGTTTCACTAAAAGCTACAGCGAGACTGCCGTATGCCGTTTCGCCATGGAGAGCATAATCCAATCCAATTTCTTCTTCTTCTTGAGAGACTCGCACTGGCATAAATTTACTAATCAATTTCAACAGTAGATAGGACATGATACCGGCGTATGCAAGTACAGCCAGAATGCTGACAATTTCCGCAATCAAAAGTGATGTACTACCATCTACCAAACCACCTTCGATTGCAGGGTTGATACTGCTTGTTGCAAAGATACCTGTTGCGATTCCGCCCCAGATACCACCGATACCATGGCATCCGAATGCATCAAGCGCATCATCATAATCAAATTTCTTCTTCAGGACGGATACGCCATAGAAGCAGACAATCCCGCCAATGAAACCGATGGCTAAAGCTGAAATCGGGCTGACGAATCCGGCACCAGGCGTGATGGAGACTAGACCGGCAACGATCCCGCTGACGAATCCAAGAGCAGTCGGTTTCTTGTGGATTATCCATTCGCAGATCATCCAGCTTATGCCGGCAGTAGCAGCAGCAGTGTTTGTAGTGATGAATGCATCTAGTGCAATATCATTGATTGCCAGAGCGCTTCCAGCGTTGAAGCCGAACCAGCCGAACAACAGAAGGCCGGCACCGATCATTGTCATCGGAATATTATGCGGTTTGACGGAATCGTGGTTTTTCCTTTTGCCGAGATAAATGGCTGCTACCAGAGCCGAAATACCGGAACTGATATGGATGACACTCCCACCTGCGAAGTCGAGTGCACCTAGTTCGCGGATCCAACCGCCATTCCCCCAAATCCAGTGAGCAATCGGATCATAGACGAAAGTAGTCCATAAAAGGATGAAGGCAAGGAACGCTGGAAACTTCATGCGTTCCGCAATGCTTCCTGAAATCAAGGCTGGAGTGATGATTGCGAAAGCCATCTGGAACATCATGAATAGTTGATGCGGAATAGTCGGTGCATAGTCAATCGGCGTGAAGCCTACACCGTTGAGTAATGTGAAAGACAAATCGCCGAAAAATTTCGAGTCGCCTCCGAATACAAAAGAATATCCGAATAATAGCCATTGGATAGAAACAATTGCGATGGCAGCGTAACTGTGCATCGTCGTGCTGAGAACATTTTTCTTCCGGACCATCCCTCCGTAGAATAGGGATAAAGCGGGCGTCATCATCATGACTAAAATCGTTGCAAGGAAGACGAAAGTTGTATCTGCATAATTAATGTTCTCCATATAGATTCTCCTTCTGTTGATAAATTTTTTGGTGTATTACTGCTTTGTGATGTTTCATACTTTACACCCAAAAAAAAGAAAATCATTAAAATTATGACGACACGTGTGATGATATATGACATGAACAAGGCGTTTCGGAGGAATAAGACTGCAAGAGTTGCCCTAACAGCAAATAAAAGGCTATTCCGCCCTTGATAAGTGCTGTAACAGTGTCATGAAAACGGTTCAATCACTAAATTTGCGTTATATAACCTGACATGAAACGACGTCGCAACAAAAAAAGTTAAAAATTGGGCAATATATCTGTAAAATAGCTGCGTTCAATGGATGGATCACCCCAGCAAGCCCAGTCGATATTCCTGTTTCTTCTATATAATGGGAACACCAACAAAGATAGAATTGAAATGGTAAAAATTTTGGGCTCTCCCCCCTGCACAAAAAGACGCTCTATTAAAGAGCGCCTTCCAGGATCGAAATTTTCCGAAAAAAAAAAAACGGAAGCCGAGGCTCCCGTTTTCCGAATTTTATTTTGAAATAAAATTATTTAGTGATTGAAGCTACAACGCCAGCGCCTACTGTACGTCCACCTTCACGAATAGAGAACTTAGTTCCGTCTTCGATAGCGATTGGGTGGATCAATTCGATAGTCATAGTAACGTTGTCGCCAGGCATTACCATTTCAACGCCTTCTGGTAAGTTACATACGCCTGTAACGTCAGTTGTACGGAAATAGAATTGTGGACGGTAGTTTGTGAAGAATGGAGTGTGACGTCCGCCTTCTTCTTTTGAAAGTACATAAACTTCAGCAGTGAAAGTTGTATGTGGAGTGATTGAACCTGGTTTAGCCAATACTTGACCACGTTGGATTTGCTCACGTGTAACACCACGTAACAAAGCTCCTACGTTATCGCCAGCTTCAGCGTAATCCAATAATTTACGGAACATTTCAACACCGGTAACAACTGTTTTCTTAGTTTCTTCAGCAATACCGACGATTTCAACTTCGTCACCAACGCGGACTTGTCCACGCTCAACACGGCCTGTAGCAACAGTACCACGTCCAGTGATTGAGAATACGTCCTCGATAGGCATCATGAAAGGCTTGTCAGTTTGACGAACTGGAGTTGGGATATATTCGTCAACAGCAGCCATCAATTCTAAGATTTTTTCTTCGTAAGCTGGGTCGCCTTCAAGAGCTCTCAAAGCTGAACCAGCGATTACAGGAACATCGTCGCCAGGGAAATCGTAGTCTGTTAACAGGTCACGAACTTCCATTTCAACTAATTCCAATAATTCTTCATCGTCAACCATGTCGACTTTGTTCAAGAATACTACGATGTAAGGAACACCAACTTGACGAGACAACAAGATGTGCTCGCGAGTTTGTGGCATTGGGCCATCAGCAGCAGAAACTACCAAGATAGCGCCGTCCATTTGTGCAGCACCAGTGATCATGTTTTTAACATAGTCAGCATGGCCTGGGCAGTCTACGTGAGCGTAGTGACGAGTTTCAGTTGAGTATTCAACGTGAGAAGTGTTGATCGTGATACCACGTTCTCTTTCTTCTGGAGCGTTGTCGATTGCAGCATAGTTAGATGCCTCAGCGAACCCTTTTTTAGCTAAAACTGTTGTGATAGCTGCAGTTAATGTTGTTTTACCATGGTCAACGTGTCCGATTGTACCAACGTTAACATGGGGCTTTGAACGGTCGAATTTTACTTTTGCCATTTTAAATCATTTCCTCCTCATATTGAGTGCTTATAATTTGTCTAGACTTTAATCGTCTATCGTATAAAGTATACCGATTTGTGCTCGAAAAAGCAATATACAAGCTAAGCAACGGCGAGATTACTCTTCGCTATTTTTTCCGCTTTTCTTGATGATTTCTTCTTGAACAGATTTAGGAACAGCTTCGTAATGATCGAATGTCATTGAGAACGTTCCGCGGCCTTGTGTAGAAGAACGTAAAGTTGTAGCATATCCAAACATTTCTGATAATGGAATGCTACTCTTAACGATTTGTGCGTTACCGCGTGCTTCAGTACCTTCGATACGTCCACGACGAGAACTTACATGACCCATTACATCTCCCAAATAGTCATCAGGAACTGTAATTTCTACAGCCATCATTGGTTCAAGGATTGCAGGGTCAGCTTTTTTAGCTGCGTTACGCAAAGCAAGTGAAGCAGCAACTTTAAATGCTGTTTCAGATGAATCGACATCATGGTAAGAACCATCATACAATTTAGCTTTAACGTCAACTAAAGGATAACCAGCCAACACACCGTTTTCCATAGCGTCTCTCAAACCCGCTTCAACTGCAGGGATGTATTCACGAGGAACAACCCCACCGACGATAGCATTTTCAAACTCAAAGCCTTTTCCTTCTTCATTAGGAGTAAACTCAACCCATACGTGACCGAATTGACCTTTACCACCTGATTGACGAACGAATTTACCTTCAGATTGAACTGATTGACGGAATGTTTCACGGTAAGATACTTGAGGAGCACCTACTGTAGCTTCAACTTTGAACTCACGTCTCATACGGTCAACGATGATGTCCAAGTGCAACTCACCCATACCAGCGATGATTGTTTGACCAGTCTCTGGGTTAGTGGAAGCACGGAAAGTAGGATCTTCTTCAGAAAGTTTCTGTAGCGCGATACCCATTTTATCTTGGTCAGCTTTTGATTTAGGTTCAATAGCAACTTCGATAACTGGTTCTGGGAAATTCATGGATTCAAGGATTACTTGTTTCTTTTCATCACACAAAGTGTCTCCTGTAGTCGTATCTTTCAAACCAACTGCAGCAGCGATATCTCCAGCAAATACTTCTGGGATTTCGTTACGGTGGTTAGCATGCATCTGTAGGATACGGCCTACACGTTCGCGTTTGCCTTTAGTGGCATTCTGAACGTAAGAACCACTTTGAAGAGTACCAGCATATACGCGGAAGAATGTCAGACGGCCTACAAACGGGTCAGTCATAACTTTAAATGCTAAGGCTGCAAATGGCGCTTCGTCGCTTGCAGGAACAGCAACTTGTTCTTCAGTGTCTACGTCAGTACCTGTGATGGCAGCAACATCCAATGGTGATGGAAGGTAGTCAATAACTGCATCAAGCAACAATTGAACGCCTTTATTTTTGAAAGCAGAACCGCAAAGCATCGGGAAAAATTCTACATTACATGTAGCAGTACGAATACCTTGTTTCAATTCTTCTTTCGTAATTTCTTCACCATCAAGATATTTTTCCATCAAAGCTTCATCAGTTTCAGCAACAGCTTCAACTAATTTAGTATGCCATTCTTCAGCTGCTTCAAGATATTCCGCTGGGATATCTTCTTCATGGTATTCAGTACCTTCGTCGTTGTCATAGATTTCAGCCTTCATTTCGACTAAATCAATGATACCTTTGAAGGTATCTTCAGAACCAATCGGCAATTGAATCGGATGCGCATTAGCATTCAGACGGTCATGGAGAGTGTCTAAAGAGTATAAGAAATCTGCACCCATTTTGTCCATTTTGTTAGCGAATATAATACGAGGAACACCATAAGTTGTAGCTTGACGCCAAACTGTTTCAGTTTGAGGTTCTACGCCTGATTGTGCATCAAGTAAAGCGACAGCGCCATCCAATACACGTAGGGAACGTTCAACTTCAATAGTGAAGTCCACGTGTCCAGGAGTATCGATGATGTTTACGCGATACCCTTTCCATTGTGCAGTAGTAGCAGCTGAAGTGATGGTAATACCACGTTCTTGTTCTTGTTCCATCCAGTCCATTTGTGAAGCACCCTCATGGGTTTCACCGATCTTATGGATTTTACCGGTATAGTACAAAATACGTTCAGTTGCCGTTGTTTTACCAGCGTCAATATGAGCCATGATACCGATATTTCTCGTATTATGTAGAGAAAATTCTCTTTGTGCCATCTTCTTCAAACACCTCTCTCTTGTAAAAGTAATTGCAAGTCCATTTTATTGAAAAAATGGTGACTTATACAACCATAAAGCAAATTTCTTGCAAGAAAAAATTCTTGCAAGAAAATTTTACCAACGGTAATGAGCGAAAGCTTTGTTAGCTTCTGCCATTTTATGTGTATCTTCACGTTTCTTAACTGAAGCACCAGAGTTGTTAGCAGCATCCATAATTTCTTTAGCAAGACGTTCTTCCATAGTATCTTCACCGCGTAGACGAGAGTAGCTTACCAACCAACGTAATCCTAAAGCCATACGACGATCTGGACGTACTTCGATAGGAACTTGATAGTTAGAACCCCCTACACGACGTGCTTTTACTTCTAAAACAGGCATGATGTTTTTCATAGCTTGTTCGAAAACTTCCAACGGGTCGTTTCCTGTAGATTCTTTGATCATTTCAAATGCGTTATATAAGATTGTAGCAGCTTTACCACGTTTCCCATCAACCATGATACGGTTGATTAAACGAGTCACCAATTTTGAATTGTAAATCGGATCTGGCATTACTTCACGTTTTGTAACTGGACCTTTACGAGGCATTCAAATTCCTCCTTCCTTAACTTTTGTTTTTCATTTATTGTTTAATTATTTTTTCTTAGGTCTCTTAGCTCCGTATTTAGAACGGCTTTGCATACGGTTGGCTACACCAGCTGTATCAAGAGCGCCACGAACGACATGATAACGTACCCCTGGCAAGTCTTTTACTCGTCCGCCACGGATTAGCACCACGCTATGTTCTTGTAGGTTATGTCCGATACCAGGAATGTAAGCTGTAACTTCTAACAAGTTAGACAAACGTACACGAGCGTACTTACGTAACGCTGAGTTAGGTTTTTTCGGAGTCATTGTACCCACACGAGTACAAACACCACGTTTTTGAGGTGAGTTTGTATTTGTTTGAGATTTTTTGAAGCTATTGTAACCTTTTCCTAAAGCAGGAGCAGTTGATTTTACAATAGCAGATTTGCGAGGTTTACGCACTAATTGATTGATTGTAGGCATTGATTTTCCTCCTTCCTCGATGGGATAGCTAGGTCCACACATCCAGGTGGTTCCTTTTTAGTTAAAAAAATAAATAAATCGAATACTTCGACTTACTATTCTTTCTGTGACAATCATACACCAGTCAGCACGACTGAAAGATATTGTTCAGGAATCTGTGTATAAAATCACCTTATGAATCATAACACGTATATTTCTGTCCGTCAACCGTTTGTCTTGTATTATTTGTAATTTTTTTGTTTTTTTTCATTCGATTCCGGGCGCACCCGCAGCGCGCTATTCTTTAAACATACAAAGGGCTACCGCAATTTGCGGCAGCCCCTCACATCTAAGTTAAATCTCTAGATTTCTCATCGTCGGGAACAACAGGACGTCCCTGATTGATTGACTGTCGGTCAACATCATCACGAATCTGTCGATGCCGATGCCCAATCCACCTGTCGGAGGCATACCGTATTCCAATGCTTCGATGAAGTCTTCATCCACGCCATGCGCTTCGTCATTGCCTTGCTCTTTTTCAGTAGCTTGCGCTTCGAATCGTTCTCTTTGATCGATTGGATCCGTAAGTTCGGTAAAGGCATTTCCGTATTCCTTGCCCATGATGAAGATTTCAAAACGGTCCGTAAAGCGCGGATCTTCTTCATTTTTACGTGCCAATGGCGAGATCGCCAGCGGATGACCGTAGATGAAAGTCGGCTGAACCAACGTGTCTTCCACAAATGCCTCGAAAAATTCATTGATGATGTGTCCTACCGTCATGTTCTTCGTGAACGGCACATTGTGTTTTTCCGCCAACGCTTGTGCTTCTGCGTCAGTCATCAGTGCCCAGAAATCGACGCCTGTAACGGCTTTGACTGCGTCAACCATGTGGATGCGCGGGTATGGGCCGGCCAAGTTGATTTCGGTACCGTCATAGACCACTGTTGAAGAGCCTTTGACTTTTGCTGTAACCGTCTCAAATATGCCTTCAACCACTTCCATCACATCGTGGAAGTCCGTATAAGCTGTATACATTTCCAACATCGTGAATTCCGGATTGTGGGTTGTATCGATTCCTTCGTTACGGAATACGCGACCGATTTCATAAACCTTTTCCATGCCGCCGATCACAAGACGTTTCAGGTGCAATTCTAATGCGATGCGCATGTATAATTCCATATCCAATGCATTGTGGTGCGTGATGAATGGTCTTGCGGTAGCCCCGCCTGCCATGTTGTGCAAAGTCGGTGTTTCGACTTCCAAATAGCCAAGGCCGTTCAGGTAAGTTCTGATTTCGCTGATGATTTGACTGCGTTGCACGAACTTATTGAAGCTCTCTTTGTTGCTGATCAAGTCAAGGTAGCGCTGACGATACTTCTGTTCAACGTTCGTCAACCCATGATATTTATCAGGCAACGGGCGCAATGCTTTCGTCAAATGTACAAGCTGCGTCGGTTTGATGGTGACTTCACCGGCATCGGTCTTCATGATTGGGCCAGTTACGCCAATGATGTCGCCGAGATCGGCCTGCTTAAAGATAGCATAATTTTCTTCCCCGACAGCGTCTTTGCGCACGTAAATCTGAATTTGGCCTTTGCTGTCCTGCAAATGCGCAAAGCCAACTTTTCCTTTGCCGCGTTTTGTCATGATTCTGCCAGCTACGGAAACGATAGTCTCATCCTTTGCTTCGATTTCCTCTTTCGTAAAAGAATCGAAATCTTGATGGATAGTTGCGGATAAATGTGTTCTTACAAAACCATTTTGAAAGGGTTCAATTCCTTCTTCGCGTAAAGTCTGCATTTTTTCACGGCGAATCAGTAATTGGTCATTCATTTCTTCTGAATGTTTTTCTTGACTCAATGAGGTCACTCCGTTCTTAAATCTACTTGTTTCATAATCTTCTTAATATTGCCAATAAAAGAGTGAAAAATCAAGCCGTCTTAGCTATTTATTTCGATTATTTCGGATGTAGGCGCTTCTTTTGAAAGTTCGCGTTCTTCTATTTCGTAAATGAACCGATCCAGCAGGTCGACAACTTCTTGTTGTTTGGATGCAGAAGTGACTGCAGCTTTTGTTTTTGAAGCACGCGGAATACCTTTCAGGTAATAACCCGCGATGCTGCGGAACTCTTTGACAGCGACTGTTTCACCCTTAAGATCGGTCAATCGGTCCAAGTGCAGTTTTGCGATTTCTAATTTTTCACGCGGAGTCGACTGCGGCAACATCTCTCCGGTTTCCAGATAGTGGACTGTCTGTTTGATCATCCAAGGGTTGCTCAAGGCAGCCCGGCCAATCATGACACCATCCACGCCTGTTTCGTCCATCATTCGCTTCGCATCTTCAGGCGTCTTGACATCCCCGTTCCCCAATAATGGAATACGCGTCAAAGCTTGCTTAACTTCCTTGAAGATGTTCCAGTCAGCTTTGCCATCATACATCTGTACGCGTGTGCGGCCGTGCATCGCAACGGCGGCTGCGCCAGCGCGTTCTGCAGCCAAGGCATTCTCCACTGCAAAAAGATGATCGGAATCCCAACCGGTCCGCATTTTCACGGTTACAGGCTTATCCACGGCATCCACGACTGCGGAAACCATTTCATAGACTTTGCCCGGATCCAACAACCATTTGGCTCCTGCCTCCGCCTTGATGACTTTGCTGACGGGGCAGCCCATATTGATGTCGATGATGGCTGCTTCTGTGTTTTCCGCCACATATTTTGCCGCTTCAACCAGCGTATCCTTGTTGCCGCCCATGATCTGGACGCTCAACGGATACTCATTCGGCTCAATGTGCAGCATCCGCAAAGTCTTCTCATTGCGGAATTGGATGCCCTTATCACTGATCATTTCGCAGACGACCAATCCTGCGCCCATCTCTTTGACGGTGACTCGGAAGGCAGCGTTGCTGATTCCTGCCATCGGTGCGACGGCGACCGGATTGTTGATTTCAATATTGCCAATTTTATACATTTTTTACTTCCTTTATTATTTATTTATGTTGATCCCATCCGTTTTTGGATGCTCGAAAAACTCTTGGACCATTCTATCATCTTACAATCAGTAAGAAAAGGAAAATATCTTGCCTGATTGCAGATGACGCCTCACAAATAAGAAGAAGGACAAGCCATCCAATCGGCCTGTCCTTCATATCCATTTATTATTGTACGCTAAACAAAGGCGTGGAAAGGTAGCGTTCGCCGTTATCCGGTGCCACAGTCACGACTGACTTGCCTTTGCCTAAACGGATGGCCACTTCGACCGCACCAGCGATGGCAGCCCCGCCTGAAATGCCCACCAGAATGCCTTCTTCCCTTGCGACACGGCGAGCCATTTCGAAGGCTTGTTCATTGGAAACTTGAACGATACCGTTGTAGAGTGTCGTGTCCAAGACTGACGGGATAAAGCCCGCCCCGATACCCTGGATTTTGTGCGGGCCTTTCGGCTTTCCGCTCAACACAGCCGAATCGGTAGGCTCCAATGCATAAATCTCCACATTAGGATTGACTTTGCGCAAAGCCTTGCCTACACCCGTAACAGTTCCGCCCGTTCCGACTCCGGCAATAAAGGCGTCAGGTGTTTTGCCTTCAAATGCCTCGATGATTTCCGGGCCGGTAATGGCTTCATGTATAGCAGGATTAGCAGGATTATCGAATTGCATCGGCATAAAGTGATCCGGTTGGGCTGCGATTTCCCTTGCCTTCGCAATCGAACCATTCATTCCTTCAGCGCCCGGAGTCAAAACCAGTTCAGCGCCATAAGCTGCCAACAATAAGCGTCTTTCCATACTCATCGTGTCCGGCATCACAAAAATGGCTTTGTAGCCTTTTGCAGCAGCCAACATAGCTAAGCCGACTCCTGTATTCCCGCTGGTCGGTTCAACGATTGTGTACCCGGGTTTTAGTAGGCCTTCTTCTTCCGCCACTTCGATCATATTCAAAGCGATACGGTCTTTCACACTTCCACCCGCATTGAACGATTCAAGCTTGACGTAAACATCAGCCACACCCTCGGGTACCACTTTATTCAGTTTGATTATCGGTGTGTCTCCGATCAAACTCGCAATTGAAGAAACTATTTTTACCATGTTGATTCCTCCAGCTCAGATAGATTTTACTGATCAGTTCCGTCAAACGGATAGATTACTTCCATTTTAGTTTACGTGAAACCGCATTACAAGCGAAACGCCGGCGACATCAGATGTTGGCAGCGCGCTTTTCATCAATGGCCATTACCAGTTCCTGAAGATCCGCTTCCGAATAGTGGTATTTTTCGCCACAGAAATGGCAGACAACCTCAGCGCCATGATCTTCTTCAATCATTTCCTGCAACTCGGTCTTGCCGATTGAACTCAATCCTTCGCTGAAACGATCTCTGGAACAATCGCAGTGGAAACGCACAGGCATCTTCTCCAACACTTCCACATTTTCTTCGCCCAATATGCGCTTCAAAATCTGTTCAGGCGTTTCTCCGTTTTCCATCAATCTGGAAACCAACGGAATGGCTGCGATATTCTTTTCCACTTTTGTGATTGCTTCATCACTGGCGTCGGGCATCACCTGGATCATGAATCCGCCAGCAGCTTTGATCGAATCATCTGTATCCACTAGCACGCTCAAACCGATGGCTGAAGGTACTTGCTCAGAATTTGCCATGTAGTAGGTGAAATCCTCGCCCAACTCACCGCTGACAAGCGAAACTTGTCCCGTAAACGGTTCTTTCATTCCTAAGTCTTTGATGACCGTCAAGGTGCCTTCCGTCCCCACAACTGCACGCACATCCAGTTTGCCATGGTCGTTCAATGAAAGATTAACATTTGGGTTTGCAATATAGGCTTTGATGTCGCCCTTGCCATTCGCATCTGCGAGTATGCGGCCTCCCAAGCCATCACCATTCACGATAACAGTCATTTTTTCCTCATTCTTCAAGCCGGCAGCAGCCAACAATAACGTTCCTACCATCGTGCGGCCTAATGCCGCAGAAGAAGCGCTCCATGTATCATGCCTTCTTTGGGCCTCCGCAACCGCCTCTGTTGCGTCGATTGCATACGCACGGAATTGTCCTTCATAAGCTAATGCTTTAATTAAATAGTCACTCATGTATAATCCTCCATCACATTCTTAAATTGTTTCTCTATCATTCTACTATAGGTCGGAACGAAAGCAACCATACTTTGCTTGCTTACTTTTATAAAGCTTTCCATTCATGACAAAAAGTCTGAGATTTTCATCCCAGACTTTTTGTTGAACGCTATTTGTTTTATTTTTCTTCTGTATCAGTGGCTTCATTTTCCGATTCTTTTTCTGAATTTTTGTTCGCTTCACTATCTGCAGTAGGCAATGAAACTTCAGATGAATCTTCGGATTCGTCAGCAGCAAGCGCCAACTCTTCTTGACGAATTTTTTCAGCCTCTTTCTTTTCAAGAGCGCGTTTGGCTTCTTCAAAAGACTGCGCTTTTTCGCTTGGAAATTCTTCAGTATTCGAGTCCGAAGGCATTTGGCCGGTTTCGAACAAGCTGCGGATTGTTTTCTCATCGAGTGTTTCCAATTCCAACAATTTTGCAGCGATCAGATTCAGTTGTTCGCGGTGCTCTTCGATGATCTGACGCGCTCTGACATGTGCTTCGCTCATCATACGACGGACTTCCGAGTCAATTTGGTATGCAATGTCTTCGGAGTAAGCTTTGGTTTGACCATAGTCCCGTCCGACGAATACTTGATGATTCCCTTCATACTGCACAGTACCCAACTTCTCACTCATACCGTACTCGGTAACCATACTTCTGATCAAGCCAGTCGCTTGTTCGAAGTCGTTGCTGGCGCCTGTAGTTTGGACGTTGAAGACAACTTCCTCCGCAACACGTCCACCAAGCAAGCCAACCACTTGTTCCAACAATTCATCCTTCGTCATAAGGAATCGATCCTCTTTCGGAAGCATGATTGCGTATCCTCCAGCGCGACCGCGTGGAACGATCGTAACTTTGTGGACAACGCGGGCATCGCTCAGCACCATTCCGACTATTGTATGACCGGCTTCATGGAAAGCAACCATTTCACGTTCCCGCTTGCTGATGACACGATCTCTCTTGGCCGGACCGGCAATAACACGGTCATGCGCTTCGTCAACATCAAGTGCATCTATTTTTGTTTTATTCCGTCTTGCCGCGACCAAGGCTGCTTCGTTCAAAAGGTTTTCCAGATCTGCTCCAGAGAAGCCAGGTGTCTGTTGCGCGACAACTTTCAGATCGACGTTGCTTGCCAAAGGTTTATTGCGGGAATGAACTTTCAGTATTGCTTCACGACCTTTTACATCCGGTCTTCCCACCAAAATCTGGCGGTCAAAACGGCCTGGACGAAGCAAAGCCGGATCGAGTACGTCTGAACGGTTGGTAGCAGCAATTACGATGATGCCTTCATTGCCGGAAAAACCATCCATCTCAACCAACAATTGGTTCAGTGTCTGTTCGCGTTCATCATGTCCGCCACCCATACCGGCGCCACGTTGACGTCCGACAGCATCGATTTCATCGATGAAGATGATTGCAGGAGCGGCTTTTTTGGCTTGCTCGAACAAATCACGCACACGGCTAGCACCTACACCGACGAACATTTCTACGAATTCCGAACCGGAAATCGAGAAGAAAGGCACACCAGCCTCACCAGCAACTGCTTTAGCCAATAAGGTCTTACCTATCCCTGGAGGTCCTTCCAGCAAAACACCCGCCGGAATTCTTGCTCCAAGTGCCGTGAAACGACGTGGATCCTTCAGGAATTCCACTACTTCAACAAGCTCTTGTTTTTCTTCCTCTGCGCCAGCGACGTCAGAAAAACGTACTTTCATCGGTTTCTTGGTGGCATCCTCTGACTTCGTTTTGCCGAAGTTCATGACATTGCGGTTACCGCCTTGCCCTCCTCCAGCTTGTCCCATCATCATGTACATGAAGAAGATGAAGATAACGATCGGCAATACGCTGAACAGGATACTGATCCATGCGCCGGACTGATCTTCTTCCAACGGCACCATCTGTGTATCCGTCGTTTCAGCGATGTCTGTAATCTGTTTCAGAGTCTCATCATTCGGTAAGACTTTGGTTGTGAAATTCTTCGTTGTAGTGCTAGTTGTGTCATCAAACAACAGTAGATCGCTGGATGAATCCGCCACTTCCAGTTCTTGTTCGGTGCGGTATTCACCGCTGATCTCATAAACGCCTGCACCCGGTTGGATTGTGAAACTATCCACCTCTTCCGAGTTCAAGGCATCCATAAATTCGCTTGCTGAAATTTCTTGGCTCGTCTCTGTGTCCATACCGCCTGTAATCATCGAAACCACTGCAATGATCGCAAGGAAGATCAGCACATAAAAGCCGCTGCTTTTAAGAAAATTAGTTTTTTTCATTAGAACCTCCTCGTCAGATATCGTTCTTCGCAGACTTTATCTTACGTCTCATCTTTTTTGTTTGTACAATATACTGGTATCTCACTAATCATATCATATCTGACCAATTTTAACGAATGATTTTACTCATAAACTTCGGTTTTTAAAACCCCGATATAAGGGAGGTTGCGGTACTTTTCATTGAAGTCCAATCCGTATCCGACGACAAACTCATTTGGAACGTTGATACCAATGTAATCCGCTTCCAAATCCACGACGCGGCGTTCTTTTTTGTCCATCAAAGTAACCACTTTTATGGATTTGGCTTTACGGTATTTGAATATTTCAATCAGGTAACTTAACGTCCGCCCGGTGTCGATGATGTCCTCCACGATCAACAGGTCGCGGCCGTCCACGGTCGTATCCAGATCTTTCAGGATCTTCACATCTCCACTCGATTCCATTCCGGCTCCGTAACTGGAAACGTCCATGAAATCCAATTCCAGATCGCAGGCCATCGCGCGCGACAAGTCGGTCATGAACATGACGGCACCTTTAAGTACACCGATCACTAACGGATTTTTCCCTTCATATTCTTCCGTCAATTGTGCGCCCAAGTCTTTGACTACTGCGCTGATTTCTTCTTCACTGTATAATACTTCCTTGATATCAGGATGCAACATTTCTTTCACCTCAAAAATTTATTTAATGTAAATCAATCTGTAACGCGTTTGTTCACTGTCATTCTCGGACAACCAGACGGACTGGGCATAGCCCGGCACCCATAAAATACGTCCCTCGTCATCAGTGACGATACAGGCTTTTCGTCTTTCTTCATCCGGAATTTTTTTATCCACAAATAGCCGGCTCACTTTTTTTGTGAAGGGCTGATTTTTGTTTAAAACTATCTTGTCGCCCGAATGCCGGGAACGCACCCTAAAAGGCAGCAGCGCCGATTCTTCAGTGATTCCAACGCTCAGAGCCTCCAACAACAGTTCTTTTGAAACCGCATTATCGTTATGAAATAATCCTATTCTACCATGAGAAGGCAAGGTTACCCATTTATTTAGCTCCAATACCTCACAAAAATCAGAAAAATCGATCCTGACTGAATCAGGGGATAAGAAAGTAAGTTTATCATACCTTTTTCTGGCCTGCCACCCTCCCGCCAAAGATATTTGCTTTTGGGGAGACTGGTTTTCGATAAGATGCATGATGGCAGTCAGCTGGCTCCTGCGGAAGTCTTGGCCTGCCGGTATCAGTTGCTCCGTCACAAAATGACTGAGCACGAGTCGTTGCAAGGAACCGTCACACATTTGCCATGCGACCAGATCCAATACCCAGTCCGCTTCAACCTTTGTGAACAGTGAACGAAACGACTGGACTACAAGAGGTTGAACGACAGTTAATACATCCTGCAGATCTTCCGAAAAATCGCTGAAATGCTTGGATGCTTGGTTGTTTTCTGCCTTCAGAAGCGGAATGATGCTGTTCCGGTATCTGTTGCGCGTAAAAGTCAGCTCTGAATTGGTGCTATCTTCTCGATAAGGAATTCCAGCAATTCCGCAAATTTGATAGAGTTCGTCTTTTTGAAACGCCAGTAGTGGGCGGACGAGTTGCCCTGAGCCAAACGTGCGCGTCATTGAGATTCCGGAGATACCTTTCAGCGTACTCCCCCTCACCAGACGCATCAAAATCGTCTCCAACTGATCATCGGCATGGTGAGCTGTCGCCAAGTGCGTCGCTGACCATTTTTCCATCATATCCGCAAAGAAGGCATAGCGAAATTCTCTTGCTGCCATTTCCAAGCTCGACCTCGGGTGGCTTTCTTCGGACCAGTGTTCCGAAAAAAATGGTATCCCTTTATTTTGACAGTAGTCTTGGACCATCCGGAATTCCTCATCTGACTCTTCCCTGAGATGATGGTGGACATGCACCACCGCGAACTGCGGTTGCCATTCCGACGGCAGCTGCTGGACTAGCCCCAGCAAAGCCATGGAATCCGCGCCGCCTGATACCGCTAAAAGCAAACGGCTTTCCTTATTCCAAAGTTGCTGGCGTTCCAACTCTTTGCATAGACGCAGAATATATTCCTGCATAACATCCCTGCTCTCTTTCCTAAGTAAAGCAAAAAAGAGGGTGCGACAATCGGTTTCCCTTTTGCCCATCCTCTAGAAATCACTATTTTCTATCCACGTCTGCCGCCACGGCCGCCACGTTTGCCTTCCGTATTGCGCTTGATGGAAGTCAGACGGTCTTCGCTATCCTTCAAGAAGCTGCTCATCAACGAGTCGAAGTCGTTTTTAAGACCTTTATCCTGATGGGCTGAGAAATCTTTTCTGCCTTTGGAAAAAGAACCTTCTGGACGAGGAGTTGTACTTTTTTGATAAGGTCTACTTTCTCGTTGGGGTCTGGTAACTTCCCCTGCTGGCTTGTCCACAGCTTTACGGATGGATAGGCCAATCTTCCCATCATCGGCAATGGACATAACCTTTACGATCACTTCATCGCCAACCTTCAAAACATCCTTTATTTCCTTTACAAAAGTATCAGAAATTTCACTAATATGAACTAATCCTGTCTTACCGCTACCTAAATCAATGAATGCACCAAAATTTGTAATCCCTGTAACTTTTCCTGATACTTTATTCCCAACTTCAATTGACATAAAAAAAAAGTTCCTCCTTCATTTTTGCTCAGCTAATTATAACACGGATTTTGCAGAAAAAAATAGAATCTTTATTCATCAATAGATTCATGAATCCGAATCTGCCGCATTCTCTTGTTTCTCGGCCATTTTTGTCTGATTATCTTCAGGCAAACTGAAGATGATTTCACCATCTTTACTCAAGTAATATTTACCGCGCGCCAATTTGGCGATGTATTCATCATCCTGCAACAATTTTACTTCATAAGTCAATTGCGTATTTTCGTCCTTAGCCTGCTTTTTCTCTGTTTGGGCCAAAGCAATGGCAGCATCGAGATTACGGATTTCCAGCCAGTTCCCGACTGTTTTCCACAGGCAAGGCAAAATCAGGGCAGCGCCGAAGAAAAAAATCAGGGACAATCTTCTCATATGGGCTTTCTTTTCCCTCTGAAATATACGTTTCTGACTGTGTTGCGCCTTAGTAAAATCATTTTGCATCACGGTAACGTTGTCAGCTGTCGTTTTCTTCGTCTTTTCCTTCACCCCGATCGCCTCCTTGAAAACTTCCACATCCACATTATCTCCGAATAGTTTTACTCATGTAAAAGTATAGAAGAAACAGCGCGGATTGTCCATGGCCTTTCGCATCATCAGAAGCGATTTTCTTCAGGTCTGGGTGCAACCGTTTCGCTGATGAGGGTATACATTTCCTGCGCTTCATCCTTTTTGGTCGTTTCCACGATTTTGTCGACGCGCACGACGACGGTTTTGTTCCCGAATTGCAGCGTCATTTCATCTCCCTCTTTGACAGTCGAACTCGACTTAGCTTGCTTGCCGTTGATCAGGATGCGCCCCTTGTCCGCCACTTCTTTAGCCACTGATCTGCGTTTGATCAAGCGGGATACTTTTAAAAATTTATCTAGTCTCATCGGAATTCCCCTTTTCTTTTGCTTTTATTGCTTGCCACATCATATCGATATCTTCGATCGTATCAGCCTTCACCCCGTCAAAAACATGCGGATGGCGTCTGCGCAATTTTTTGTTCAATGTTTCCAGGATATCTTCCATCGTAAAAAAGCCTTCTCGTTCGCCAAAAGAGGCGTGATAGAAAACTTGGAGCAGAATATCGCCCAACTCTTCGATCAGATTATCAATATCATCGTTCTGGATTGCTTCCGCCACTTCTTCGCATTCTTCCTTCAGATAGGGCAACAGACTTTCGTGGGTCTGAGATTGTACCCAAACATCTTTTTCTACGATGGCATCCATGTAAGCCTGGGTCAACTCAAAGCTTTTCGTGCGTTCATCTGTATCAAGCGGCGGAACATACAAAGAAAGCAGGTTATGCACACCCTCAAGTCTGTCCATCTCGTACAGCGGGCACCAAGTCACTTTCTGCATCTTGGTCCCTGCCGCATCGACCAAAGCTACTTGATGCTCATCCGGATATTTCTCCATCAGCTTCAATTTCACATCGCTTGCGACGAATTCATTGAAAACTTGCATGATGATCAGGTGACTACCTAAGCTCAGCTGGTCCTGGTGGAAGGACAAACCATCCAACAACTGGAAGCCCTCGATCGGATCGATGGCCACAGCCTGAAAGAAGTCATCGATGAAACTCTTCCCACCGACGATTTCCACTTCGATCCCCGCCTCGTTCTGCAGCAAATGCTTAACGGAATCCTCCGCAACCAATGGATGTCCCGGAACAGCATAAATCAGATTTTGCACCTTTGCTTTTTCCAATAAATAATCTGCTATCTGACGGTATACATCATCAAAATTATCCTTCGATTCATATATGTGATCAAAACTTTCAAACTGCACGCCTGCAGCCTTCAGATTCTCAACCACCGGATGCTCTTTGGTCCGCAGATGGACGAATTCAGCTGCCAGCAAGCGACTGTATACGCCATAAGGCAGTTGTTCCAAATCGCCAGCCCCAAGCCCCATTATTTGAATTTTACCCATACATTTCTCCTTCTGTAACTTTTTTCTATTTTAAGTCGCTCGTTTTATCCGGCAATTTACGCAGCAGTTTTTTCCCGAACGGAATGCTTATCCACTCTCGTAAAGTAAAGAGCCTCACTTTTAGAATATACCATAAGAACACCGCTACACCAGCACAAACCGTCACAGATGCTATCACGGAATCCGTAAGCCGACCTCCGTCCGTAAAGACATACCCTTCCAAACCGATCCGCAACGCATCTACCGTGATAAAAAGGACCACACAGCCGGCCATAAGTTTGAGGAAAAACCGATCCGTAAACCAGACTTCCCGCAGGGCACGTTCACTGTTCAGCGAAAGCACTAGCAGCATGGCGCCCAGACCGGCTATCAAAGCGATGCTTGCTCCCATTGTCCCCAACGATTCCACCAACAGCAGATTACCGAAGAACTTGACCCCAAGACCAGCTGCCAAGGCAACCAAGGAAATCTTGTATTGACCCAGACTTTGCAAAATGGAATGATAGGCGGTCATGATTGAAGCCGCAAAAATAGCCAAAATATATACGGACAAAACTGCGATGCCTTCACGGTCTCCGAAAAGCATATTGTTGACGTTCGGCAAAATAGCCAGCAGTCCCGTCACCGCGGCAGCCGAAAAAACACTTGTCATCCGCAGCAACGAGACGGCGGATCGGGTGAATTCGCCCTGGCGTCCTTGCGCATGCGCTTGGCTCATCATTGGAATGAAGCTGGCCGAAAATCCGGTTCCCACAACCATGCCCAACTGCACTAGCGGTTGGCCCCGGTCATAGATACCCTTGACATTTTTTGCCAGTTCGCTGGCTATGCCGCCATCTAGCAAGCCGTTATAGAGCGTAAATGAATCGATGAGTTGGAACAGCACCAGAATCGCGCTGAGCAGGCAAATCGTCGCCCCTTCAGTCGCATAGCGTCGGACTAGGCTTCGCCATTGTATGGCGGGCGCCTCTTGTTTTGACTGTCGATCATTAAGTGGTGTCGAATCATGATTTCGTCTTTCTTTGTAATAGGCAACCAACAGAATCAGGCTAGCCAGCACTGCACCAACAGTCGCGCCGCTCATGGCATTTGCGCCCATCGCATAAAGGTCACCTTGTGTTTTCGTGTACAGATAAGCAGCGAAAAGGATCGCCCCGACCCGCACCAGTTGCTCCGCCACCTGCGAAATCGCAGTCGGCTCCATGCGGTAACTGCCTTGGAAGTACCCCCGCAACGTCGCCAGTATGGGCATCCACAAAAACATCCAGGATACCGATTGCAAAATCGGCTTCAAGTCCGGATCCCCCATCAGTAGCGCCAGTCGCCCGGAAAAGCCATAAATACCCATGAACAGGATAAACCCGAAGACGCCAAGTATGACCAGGCTGCGCTTCAACATCATTTTGCGGGTCCCGCTATCTGGCGTTTCCGCAATCATCTTCGAAAGAAATACCGGAAAGCCCGATAAAGCGAACGTCATACCGATACCATAGATAGGATAAACTTGCTGATAAACGTAAAAGCCTGTGTTTCCCACCATATTCTGGAACGGCACCCGATAGACTGCACTGAGTATCTTGCTGATGAAAGCAGCTAAAGAAAGCAACAGCGCACCCTTCATCATCTGCTTCAAGCGATTATTTTCCATCTGTTTCTCCCGCTGTTTCGTTTGTTTCGGCGACGCAGGCTTTGACGAATGCATTGAGATGATTCAGCCATTGGCGGTTCGGTAATTTCCCGATGACCAGACTGACAACCAATTTGGCATTATTCAAATTGACCTGGGCCTTCAACGGGATTTTGCTGAGCGCTTCAAACACAGCCGGTCCCTGCAGGCGAACGGTCGCTTCCTGTGAGAAGGTGATGACGATCGTCTCTCCTTGGCGTTTGATCGTTTCGATCTGGCTCTTCTCGGCGTAATTTTTGATCAGACCGACCTCCAACAAATCGGATACCTCTTGCGGATAATCACCGAAGCGATCGATCAAATCCGTTTCGATTTCATCATGATCTTCAACGCCATCGATTCGTTGGATTCGTTTGTAGAAGTCGATTTTTTGGCGCTCATCCTCTATATAATCGGCAGGTATGTACGCGTCGATGCTCAAGTCGATTTCAACGATGGAACGCTTCGTTTTCGCTTTCAGGCCTCGTTTGGCCGCAACTGCCTCTCCCAACATCTCGGAGTACAGATCGAACCCGACCGAGTCTATGAAGCCGTGTTGTTGCGCACCCAAAAGGTTCCCGGCTCCACGGATTGACAAGTCACGCATGGCAATTTTAAAACCTGCGCCCAATTCCGTGAATTCCTTGATGGACTGCAATCTTTTCTCACTGACTTCCGTCAGCATTTTGTTCGGCTGATACATTAAGTAGGCATAGGCAATTCGATTCGTTCTGCCGACACGTCCGCGTAGCTGGTAAAGCTGCGACAATCCCATCCGATCGGCATTTTCTATGAAGAGTGTGTTGACATTCGGGATATCCACACCCGTTTCTATGATGGTTGTGGTTACAAGCACATCGTAGCGGCCTTCAATAAAATCCATGATGACATTTTCGAGCTGAACTTCGGTCATCTGGCCATGCGCCACAGCGACACGAACATCAGGAACGAGCTCGCGGATCTCTTCGGCTTTCTTCTCGATTGTTTCCACCCGATTGTAGAGATAGAATGCTTGACCTCCGCGGGCCATTTCCCTTTCGATTGCATCCCGGACGGCTCCGTTGTTCTGTTCCATAACATATGTCTGAACCGGATAGCGGTTGGCAGGCGGTGTTTCGATGACAGAGAGATCCCTGACCCCCAGCATCGACATATGGAGGGTCCGCGGTATTGGCGTTGCGGTCAACGTCAAAACGTCCACAGAGGCTTTCATCTGTTTTAAACGTTCTTTGTGCTTCACACCGAAACGTTGCTCTTCGTCGACCACCAGCAATCCTAAGTCAGCGAACACGACGTCCTTCGATAAAATCCGGTGCGTACCGATGACGATATCGACCGTGCCTTTCCGGATCCCCGCCAATGTTTCCTCTTGCTGTTTTTTTGTGCGGAAACGGCTCAGCAAACCGATCTCAAATGGGTACTCTTCAAATCGTTGCGTCAACGATTCATAGTGCTGTTGCGCCAAGATGGTCGTAGGAACAAGGAATGCAGCTTGCTTTCCTTCCTGCACCGCCTTGAAGATGGCACGCATCGCCACTTCCGTTTTTCCGTATCCGACATCACCGACCAGCAAGCGATCCATCGGTTTGATGTTCTCCATGTCCGCCTTGATTTCAGCGGTACTTCGC
Organism: Trichococcus collinsii; assembly: GCF_900107505.1. GTDB lineage: Bacteria > Bacillota > Bacilli > Lactobacillales > Aerococcaceae > Trichococcus > Trichococcus collinsii. The sequence goes on from NZ_FNQH01000002.1 coordinate 422,819, forward strand.
AGTTGATCGTCGGTTTCGGTATAAGGGAAGGCATTTTCGAATTCAAGCTGCTCCGGCGTATCCGGTTGATAGACGTAGCCCTTTTCAGATTCCCTGTTGGCGTATAGTTCGATCAATTCATCGGCGATATCTTCGATTTTCGAGGCGACTTTCTTTTTCGTTTTCGCCCATTCAGTTCCGCCCAGCTTATGCATTTTGGGCGTTTTGGCATCGGAAGACACATATTTTTGAATCAAATGGATTTGTGTTACAGGAATGAATAATTTAGCGCCTTCCTGGTATGCGATCGACATATAATCTTGGTGGACACCGCCGACTTCGATGGTTTCCATGCCTGTGTAGAGACCTATTCCGTGATTCACGTGGACAACATAATCACCAGGATTCAGTTCTGTATAACTCTTCAACCTCTCCGCATTTGTCATTTTCTGGCGGCGCGGTTGCTTCTTCGTGACTTTGTTGAAGAGTTCCTTTTCAGTGACGAACACGACTTTTTCCTGCGGTAATTCAAATCCGTTCGCCATTCCGCCAATCAGGATATTCACTTTTTCGGGAATAAACGGATCGCTTCCTCTGATGTAGCTATGGATGCCGAAATCCGCAAATATCCGTTGCACCTTTTCAGCACGTTCCAGGGAAGGGACCATGACAAATACCGTCATATGCTGCTTGAGCCAACGCTCCATTTCCAACTTGACTTGCGGCATCTGACTGAAGAAATTGTTCAATGTGCGGTATTGGAAAGGATAGACTCCATGGAACCGCATATTGCCGAATCCTCTGTGAAACAGAGCGTAATAAATCCGATGCTGTTTGGATTTTTTGATTACGTCGCGGATATCGGCACTGAAATCCTGTGAAGGCAGGCACACGCCTTCCGACACTTTGGCCAACTTCCATTCCGAGGACTCACTTTCGATTGTCCTTTCGACTTCAAGGATGCGGCTGTAATCATCCACAATCAGCAGTGCATCTTCAGCAATGTAGTCCAAAACCGTAGGCTGTTCTGGATAGACCAAACTTGTATACAATTGCGCATCCCTCGATAGTTCACCACGCTTCATATTATCTGTCAGCTCGGAGAATACACGCGTCATGCTTTCTTTGACCTCTTGATTTTTGATGCCTTTGATGGCTTTTTCAGCCTTTTTCTCTACAGCGCTTGCTTGCTTCGCTATCTCTTCTTTCGTGAAAATTGTGTCATGCGCCGGCAAGATTCGGACAGTTTCGATAGATTCGCTGGATTTTTGCGTGTAGGCATCAAAATAGCGCAATGTATCGATTTCAGTATCGAAGAGTTCCAATCGCAAGGGGTTCTCCTCGTTCAAGGCATAGATGTCGATGATGCCTCCGCGTATGCTGAACTCACCCGGGCTGGCAACCATCCGTTCACGGGTATAGCCCATTGCAACCAATTTTTCAGGCAGGGTGTCCAGATCCAACTCCATGCCAATGGAAAAGTCAAGGCAATGCGTTTCCCAGATTGAAGCCGGAGAGAGGATTTTTTTGAATCCGGCAGCTGGAATCACTACAATCCCCTTTTTGCCGCTCTTCAGAAAATCCAATGTTTCGACCCGTTGGCTGCGGTATTCAGGTGATGAAAACGCCAATTCCGCAGCGACCGATTCCTCAACAGGAAAGATTTGGATGGGAACGTCCGGTGCCAGTTGGCTGATGTCCTCATACACTTGGGTTGCTTGGAGCAAATTGGGGGTCAAGACGATGACCGGCTTCTGCAATTCTTCGAACAGGATACTCGTCAACAGATTGCGGCCTGATCCTGAAAGCCCAGCTACCAATTGCGGCAACTCTGCATTGATTTCCGACAAAACTGTTTGTATATTTTTTGTTCTTTTTAAATATTTTTCTATTTCTTTCATGAATATTCTCCTCGTTCATTGTATGTTCTGCAGAAAAAAGGTTATCGCTTTCATCTTGATTCACCCTATGCAGGTTGTGCGGCAGACACAAAAGAGGTCCAGCTGAAGCTGAACCTAACCTTTTTTATTGAATTGATTCATTGTCTCCAAAAAATTGTTCCCTTTGATGAAATGGTCGATTGCATCCACACTTTCTTTTACTGAGTGCAACATTTCGGCATGTTCATTTTTCGGAAACGGGCTCAGCACGTGCTGAATGACCGTCATATTATGTTGAGGTCTTCCGACCCCTATGCGGATCCGGTTGAAATCCTGTGTCCCTAAGTGCTGTATCAAACTTTTGATGCCGTTATGTCCGCCAGCACCACCCTTTTGGCGAAGTCTTATTTTGCCTACCGGCATATCCATATCATCATAGACGACAACCAAATCTTCGATCGGGATGCTGTAGTAATCCATCAGCGGCCTTACCGCTCTTCCCGAATCATTCATGAAAGTCAGCGGTTTGACGAATAAAACTTTTTCACCGTTTACGGTCGTTTCTATATATAACGCTTCAAATTTATTTTTATTATATTTCTCTTTATTCTGAAAAGCCCATTCATCCAAAGCCATAAAGCCGACATTGTGCTTCGTATCGGTATACTTAGGACCTGGGTTTCCTAATCCAACAATCATTTTCATTTATTTTCCCCTATTGTTTCCAGTCGTAGTTACGTTCGCAAGAGAACAAGCGCATGCTTCCCTTTTACGCCAAAAAAGGCCGCACGGATGTAATCCGCACAGTTTGCTTTTGAACAGTATACCACAATCATCGGATATTCGTAAGAAATCGAATTGGGACCCGCAAAAAATATTGTGAACAAAATCGCAATTACCCATTGAAAACAACAACGTTTTATTTTATAATATTTTTATATAATATTTCACGGGTTGTTCACTGTCTATCACTTTCGCGCAATCATCGCTGGTTCTGAAAATCTTTGCCGAGTGGGATAGGCCCAAAGAGTAATCACCTTTGTTTAGTGTTATAATAGAATCAGCAAATAGCGAGAGGAGCATTATAATGGCAGAATTGAGTGGAAATACAGGACAAAAAATTATTTTAGTCGGTGACGGCGCTGTGGGATCAAGTTATGCGTTTGCATTGGTTACACAAAATATTGGTCATGAGTTGGGTATCATTGATATCAACAAAGCGAAAACAGAGGGAGACGCCATCGATCTTTCCCATGCTCTAGCTTATACCTCACCTAAGAAAATCTATGCAGCATCATACGCAGATTGCCACGACGCTGATATCGTTGTATTGACTGCAGGAGCTGCTCAAAAACCTGGTGAAACACGTCTCGATTTAGTAAGCAAGAACTTACGTATCTTCAAGTCAATCATCGGAGAAATCATGGCTAGCGGTTTCGACGGCATTTTCTTGGTAGCATCCAATCCAGTGGATGTCCTCACTTATGCAACTTGGAAATTCTCAGGACTTCCTGCTAACCGCGTCATCGGTTCCGGTACTTCTCTGGACAGTGCTCGCTTCCGCCAAAGCATCGCTGCGCTTGTAGGTGTCGATACCCGTAATGTTCATGCCTATATCTTAGGGGAACACGGCGACACGGAATTCCCTGTCTGGTCCCATGCTAACGTTGGTGGCCTACAGATTTATGAATGGGTGAAACAAACTTCTGCTGTCGATGAAAAAGCTTTAGTCGACGTCTTCTTCAAAGTGCGCGACGCTGCATATGAAATCATCGAGAAAAAAGGAGCGACTTTCTACGGTATCGCTGTAGCATTAGCCCGTATCACAAAAGCGATCCTGAATGATGAAAATGCGATCATGCCTTTATCCGTCTATTTGGATGGAGAATATGAACACAAAGATATCTTTATCGGCGTTCCGGCAGTCATCAACCGTTCCGGTATCCGCAACATCATCGAAATTCCTTTATCTGATGCAGAACAGGAAAAAATGGATCTATCCGCTAACACATTGAAAAAAGTGTTGGAAGAAGGATTCGCCAGCCTGGAAGCAGACGCAAAATAATCGTATTCAACCTCAAACACCCGTCAGTCCCTTTTAGGGCGACAGGTGTTTTTTGTTTTGTTGCGGGTTTCGGTGATGTGGGGTTTGAGGGTCGGGGGGCTCGAAAACATGAATTCTTTCGAGTTATTCATCTTTTCCGGCCTGATTCGGCCACTTCCGATCTACCCATGACACCCCGCCACCCCAGCAGCCCAAAACAAAAAAGCCCTCCAATGGAGGACTTTTTTGAATCATCAGATTCTTATTCGATGATTACAAATTTTTCTTGGAACAACGGGCTTACTGAGCGGTTTTCGTGGATACGTTTGATTGCTTCAGCGATCAATTGTGACACGGATACCATTACAATCTTGTCGCTGACTTTGTCAGCAGGAATATTGATCGAATCAGTAACGATCAATTCTTTGATTACGGAGTTATTGATGCGGTCCATGGCTGGACCTGACAGTACAGCATGTGTGCAGCAAGCATAGACATCCAATGCGCCGGCATCTTGCAATGCTTGTGCAGCCAATGTGATTGTGCCGGCAGTATCGATCATGTCGTCAATCAAGATACATTTTTTGCCTTCGACATTACCGATGATGTTCATGACTTCGGCAACGTTCGCTTTCGGTCTTCTCTTGTCGATGATGGCGATCGGCGCTTTGATGAATTCAGCCAGTTTGCGGGCTCTTGTCACGCCGCCGTGATCAGGTGAAACAACGACCACGTCATCACGCAAAACTTCATGATCCAGGAAGTAACTTGCCAATAACGGAGCACCCAACAAATGATCAACTGGGATATCGAAGAAACCTTGGATTTGAGGAGCATGCATATCAAGTGTCAACAATCTGTCAGCACCGGCATTTGTGATCATATTCGCCACCAATTTTGCTGTGATTGGTTCACGTGATTGGGCTTTGCGATCTTGGCGTGCATAACCATAATAAGGCAACACGATGTTGATTGTCTTGGCACTTGCGCGCTTCAAAGCATCGATCATGATCAAAAGTTCCATCAAGTGGTCGTTTACCGGAGAACTTGTCGATTGGATGACGTAAACGTGGCAACCGCGGATACTTTCGTCGATGTTGATCTTGATTTCACCGTCGCTGAATTGAGATGAAGAAAGGGTCCCTAACTCCACACCAACGTCAGCCGCAATTTTCTCAGCCAAAGGGCGATTTGAACTTAAGGAAAAAATCTTAAGTTTTGGATCTTTGTAATGTTCTGTCATGATAATCCTCCGTTAATCTTTTGTTTTTACCAAATTAAACACATACTGATATTATATTTTCAACATCATTCTACCATACATGTATAAGGTTTTGCTTTATTTTTTGGCTGGCGGTAATTTTTCCCAATAGCCGGGTTTGTTCTCCTGGCGGCTGCGGGCGATGCCCATCGCACCTTCAGGCACATCTTTTGTGATGGTCGAACCAGCAGCCAGGAATGTATTAGCCTCGACGTTGACAGGTGCCACAATGTTCACGTTGCAGCCGATGAACGTGTTGTCACCAATGCTGGAACGGTGTTTGTGTTTGCCGTCATAATTCACGAATACAGTACCACAACCGACGTTGATGTTTTTACCGAGATCCGCATCTCCCACATACGTCAAGTGTCCGACTTTTGTGTCCTCATTCAATATCGCATTCTTCACTTCCACAAAATTTCCGATATGGACGCGTTTTCCGATATGGCTGTTCGGTCTCAAGTGGCTGAACGGGCCGATGTTGCTGTCCGATTCCATCACGGAGTCCTCCAGATTTGAACTTCTGATCTGGACACGGTCACCAATTGTTGTATGGCTCAGTTCTGAGCCTGATCCGATGAAACAATCTTCACCGATGATCGTTTTCCCTTTCAGGAAAACGTTTGGTTCAATTACTGTATCGCTTCCGATAATCACATCAGATTCGATGTAAGTACTATCCGGGTCGATCAAGGTAACGCCATTGCGCATATGTTTTTCATTGATGCGTCTCTTCATGTATACGGAAGCTTCCGCCAAAGCCACACGATCATTCACACCCAAAGCTTCTCCCATGTCGCTCATCTGATAAGCCGTCACGATTTCGCCTTGGTTCTTCAGGATTTCGATGACATCCGGCAAGTAGTACTCGCCTTGCGCATTGTTGTTGCCTACTGATTGCAGCGCGGCAAACAAAAACTTGTTATCGAAAGCATACGTACCGGTATTGATTTCCTGCACAAGCACTTCTTCCGGAGAAGCGTCTTTTTGTTCCACAATTTTTTCTACATTATCTGACGCATTTCTGATGATGCGGCCATAGCCTGTTGGATCAGCAGCATGCGCTGTCAGGATAGTTGCTTTCGCTTTTTTCTCTTCATGGTATTGCAGCAAGGATTCCAACGTGTCTGCAGTCAGGAGCGGTGTATCTCCACAGATGACCAAAGTAGTGCCCTCTTCGTTCTCCAGCACAGCTTGCGCTTGCAGGACAGCGTGGCCTGTTCCCAATTGTTGCGCCTGCAATACATATTCCGAACGATTACCCAAGCATCCTTTAACAGTATCCGCACCGTGCCCTACAATTGTCACTACCTTCTCAATTCCAGCAGCCTCTACTTGATCCACGACATGCTCTACCATTGGTTTTCCGCAAACTGCATGCAGTACTTTATAAAGCTTACTTTTCATGCGCGTTCCTTGACCAGCGGCCAGTATGATTGCAAAACGATTAGCCATAAGCAACTCCTATCTTTTCATTTTATTCCTTCAACTAAATTATCTTAGCCTAAAAACGTGCTTTTTTCAATATGATGTCGTGCATAAATACCGACTTCTTTTCATTTTCTAATGGAAATACGAAGAATACGGATACATTGTTTCTTATTGACCGGTATTTTGGATATACTTGTAGACAGAAAGACACATCGAAAGGATTGATTTTAATGATAAAACCGACTGCGTCATTTTGGATACACGAACTGTTACTTCAGCCACATGCGGAAGGCGGCTATTTTCGTGAAACCGGACATTCGCCCGAACTGATCGTCACCGAAGATCAGCGAGAACGTTATCTCTACAGCAATATTCTTTTTTTGTTGACTGCAGATAACCCATCGCATTTTCACCGTTTAAAATCCGATGAGGCATGGTATTTCCATGAAGGCAGCACCTTGACGATCCATTTATTGCATCCCGACGGCCGGTATGAGGCGGTTAAACTGGGACGACATCCCGAAAAAAGCGAACTTTTCCAATTTACGGTTCCGAAAGGGGTCATCTTCGGAAGCAGCATCGAAGGACCACCAGGAGACTACGCGCTCGTAAGTTGCATGGTTTCCCCAGGGTTCGATTACCGGGATTTTGAGTTGCTGCCTTATGATGCATTACTCAAAGTCTACCCTGATTCAGGGGAAATTCTGGAAAAACTGGCCTACAAAAAACTGCCAGCGGATTCTTTCAGGACTGAACATGTGTAAATTACTACTGGTTCCACTGGTAGAAGTGCGCGTATTTCTTTTCCACGCCAAAGAGCCAGGCCTTAAACTTGCGTTAAGGGTCTAGCTCTTTTTTCATGCTTATGATCAATCGGTGCTTGGATCGAAATAATTACCCAAGCCCACGCTGATAGAATGATCTTTCAGGTCGATATTGTTTACGCGGATCAGTGACGTATAATCGAACACTTCACGTTTGGAATTGTAGCCAGCTTCAGCGAATACCGTCACGCCGACTGTCTCCGATTCGAATTCGGAAATCATGCTGCGCATACCGTTGATGGTGCCGCCGCCTTTCAGGAAGTCATCGACGATGAGAACTTTTGAACCGCGCGGCAAACTGCGCTTGGATAGTTCCATTTTTTCAACACGATCGGATGAACCTGAAACGTAATTGATGCTCACTGTGGATCCTTCGGTAATTTTTGAATCACGACGCACGATGACGAACGGCACATTCAGATAAGTGGCGACCGCTTGCGCGATAGGAACCCCTTTAGTGGCGACAGTCATGACTGCATCCACTTTTTTATCGACGTATTGAGCCGCGATGACACGGCCAATTTTCTGCAGGATTTCCGGATTGCCGAGCATGTCGGAAAGATAAACATATCCACCTGGCAGAAGGCGATCTTTGCTGTTCATGATTTCGCACATTTCTTCTATAATTTCGCGGGCATTTTCTTTGGTGATTGTTGGAATATATTTGACGCCACCTGCTGCACCCGGCAGCGTTTCAACAATCCCTGTTCCCCGATCTTCAAATGTTTTCTTGATGATGGATAAGTCTTCACTGATGGATGATTTCGCTGATTCATAACGTTTAGCGAAATAGGTTAATGAAATCAACCGATGTGGTCTTTCTAGTAAGTAACGGGTCATATCGACCAACCGTTCACTGCGCTTTATTTTCAATCTAAATCTCTCCTCATATTGCGTTCTTTTCCCTATTATATAGTTGATTTCTGAAAAATGGAAGCTTTTAATTGTCGATTGTTCGTTTTTAATCGAATTTTAGCAAAAAAAACAAGAGCAACGTTCTGCTCTTGTCCATATATCTTATTGTTAAGATTCTACTTCTTTTCAGCGATAACCTTATAAATGCTCGTCAAAATGAACATGGCCACGAAAACCAAAGTGATGGTGGCTCCGGGAGGCGTCCCGTATTGGTAGGATGCGAACAGTCCACCGTACATTCCCGTCAAACCGATGCCTATCCCAAGCAGGATGACACCGTTAAAGGTATGCACCAGTCTCATCGAGATGGCTGCCGGCAGAATCATGATTGAAGAAACCAACAGTGACCCAGTAATCGGCATCACCACGCTGATAGCAACCCCTGTGATCACAGAAACCATCAGCGACATCATACGGACGGGCAGCCCCGCTGTATGGGCCGTGTCTTCATCAAAGGTCAAAACATATAACGGTTTACGGAAAACCAGATACAACAGCACGACAATGATTGCCAAAGCCAACAAAATAAGGATTTGCTCGTCATTTATGGTGATGATTGATCCGAACAGATACTGTTCGACACTGGCGTTCTGCTTCCCCGATACGAAGCTCATCAGCACCAATGCCACTGCCATTCCCGTAGCCATCAGAATCGCGATGGATATTTCCGAATAGCCTTTGAAGATGACGCGTAAATATTCGATTCCGATTGCTGCCAAAATGACGATTGCTAATGTGGTGAGCGTCGGATTAATGTTAAGAAGCATCCCTAAAGCAACTCCGGCCAAGGAAACATGCGACAGCGTGTCCGCCATCAATGATTGCCGGCGCAAAATCAGCAGCAGGCCTAAAATGGGTGCCATGATTGCGATCAATGTTGATGCTTGGAAGGCTCTTTGCATAAATCCATAGAGAAACATCTCCACGGCGAATCCTCCTTTCTGACCAACTGAATATGGGTATCCATGAACTCTTTGATATCTTCGTGCTCATGCGTAACCATGATGATTGCTTTTTTGTGGACTTGTGAATTGTGTTTCAGCAAGCGATAGAATCGCTCGCGTGATTCCTTATCCATTCCGGTTGTAGGCTCATCGAGCACAAACAAGTCCGGATCTGTTGCAAAAATACGGGCCAAGGCAATGCGTTGTTTTTGTCCACCGGAAAGTTCACCAATCTTTTTGTTGCGCATTTCCCACATGCCCACGGATTCCAAAGCTTTTTTTACATGGATATGATCTTCTTCATCCAATTTTTTGAACCATTTGCCTTTTTGGTATCTGCCAGACTCCACAAACTCAAGCACCCTACTAGGAAAGCCGATATTGAACGACGAAATCTGCTGTGGTGCATAACCGATTGTCAGCTTTTCCCCACGATAGTTCACCTTCGAAATTGTCGCGCTACCCTCCCGGGGACTCAAAAGCCCCAGTATACTTTTCAATAAGGTCGATTTCGCCGCGCCGTTTTCGCCCGTAAGGATGACGAATTCTCCTTCGTGCACCTGGAATGTGATATCCTGCAGGACAGGTTCATCATCGTAATAGAACGACAGATGCTGTACATCGATATATTCCACTTGAATCCCTCTCTTCTGTTACTGAATCACTTTTTTCAAAGCTGTCAAATTTTCTTCCATCACACTCAGGTAATCTTTACCCGCTTCCTGGTCTTCATCAGTTATCCCTTCAAGCGGACTAAGCACTTCCAGAGAGGCACCTGTTGCTTCAGCCAAAGTTTGCGCTGTTTTTGACGAGGCGCTGTCCGAATAATATACGGTAGTAATCTGATTATCGATCATAAATTGCTGCAGTTCAGCCAGTTTGGCAGGATTCGGTTCCGCATCGGATGACACGTCGGAGACCGCCACTTCAGTCAGTTCGTAACGGCGGGCGATATAGCCAAAAGCAGCGTGCTGGACGACGAATGTGCGGTTTTCGGCAGTCTCAAAGGCAGCCTGATAAGCCGCATCCAGTTCCGACAATTTTTCAGTAAAGGCAGCTGCATTTGCTTCATAACTCTCTTTATTGGCTTCATCCGCCTCAAGGACTCCGGCCAAAATGGCGGTGACTTCCTCTTTCGCATACACCGGATCCAACCAGACATGTGGATCGAGGCTGTGGGCATCTTCGCCTTCATCATCACTATGCTCTTCTTCGGCAGCCTCTTCCAATTCAAAAAGTGTGATATTCTCGGCTGCTTCGACGACGATCACATCGCTCGATTCAATGGATTCCAGCACGCTGGGTACCCACGTTTCCATTTCATCGCTGTTGTAGACGAACACATCCGCGTCAGCGATCGCCGCGATATCCTGCGGTGTCGGCTCGTAGCCATGCGATTCTTGTCCGGCATCCAGCAAAACGGAAACTTCGCCATTGTCGCCTACCACGTTTGTCGCAAAATCGTACATCGGATAGAAGGTTGTAACAACCTTTATCCCATCCTCAGAAACGGCTGCTTCATCGCTTCCGCTCGCCCCACAACCAACCAGAACAAGGGCTGTTGCAGACAAAATGCCTGTTAATTTCAATCTATTTAGCATAATATATTATTCCTCCAAAACGTAATGATTACTGTTTAAGTCCCGATAGACACTTTATCACAATTGGATGCAACGAGTCAACCATTCCGCTTCCATTTCACAAGCAAAAACCGCAAACCCTTCAGAGGGGTTCACGGTTTTCTAATCATTCTTCATTCAGCAGTCGGACCATATAAACTTCTTCACAGAATCCTCGCAAACTGTTGTAGGCTCTTTTGATGCGCGACGTGTTTCTGCTGAATCCGATAATGGTCGGGCCGCTACCGCTCATCGTCACGCCGTCAAGGCCGTACTTCTCCATCCTGTCCTTCAATTGTCGCAGTTCCGGATGCTTATTGAAGGTCACTTGTTCCAATGCATTGCCAACGTTCTGGCACATCCGCTCGTAGTCGCCCTCCTCGATGGCTTGCGCGACGATGCGGGAAGTCGGTTTGTGCTGCAATTGCTCGACAGCCAACAGCCGAAAAATCGTCTTCGTTGAGACGCTCAGACGCGGTTTCGCCAAAATCACCCAACAGGATGGCATCGGCCGCAATTTGCGGACGATTTCCCCTCGACCTGATACGAAGGCTGTGCCCCCCACTATGCTGTAGGGAACATCAGAGCCTACTTGGTTGCCAATCGCAATCAGCTCTTCCACAGAAAGCTTCAGGTCCCAGATCTTGTTCAGCGCACGCAAAGCTGCAGCGGCATCCGTGCTGCCGCCACCCAATCCGGCAGCAACAGGGATTTTCTTGTCGATTTCGATTTTGATCCCCTTCTTTATCCCGCAACGGTCTTTGAGAAGCTTCACTGCTTGATAGACATGATTTCGCGTATCCACCGGCAAAAATACTTTATTCGTGTAGATTCTGATTTCATCTTTTTCGAGAGGAGTAAACGTAAGATGGTCCGCGAGGTCGACTGAAGCCATCACCATTTCGAGTTCATGATAAAGGTCATCCCGCTTATACAATACATCTAATGCCAAATTTATTTTTGCCGGTGCACGTTCAATCCATTCCATCGCTCCACGCTCCTCTCCACTGTTCTTATACTTACAATACTAGCTTAAGCGTGCCGTTTTTAAAAGAAATATATGTCAATAGACAAGAATTACTTTCTGAAGTGTCATTATTGTCTGAATTGATTCCCAGAACCGTTTTTTCCCGCAATCTGTTCGACCTGTCGCAAACGATTTTTTCCATAAAAAAAAACAGACATTTCGGTGTCTGTTTGATTTATTTGGAATAAGTTCTTACATAATTTAAGCGTACAAGCATTTTTCTTCATCGTAAAATAAAATCTCTACAGCTTCGGTTAAAACATCTGCATAACTGTATGATACACGTTCAAATGCATTTTCGTTTTGGTCTAGATCAACCACAAATACAGCATGATACGTTTCCCGTAAAATACCTTTTCGTTCTGTCTTGCGTTTGCGTCCTGCTTGCGCAGTCAGCATAACTTTCTGCCCTAAGTGACATTCCAGTTGTTCTTTAATCTGACTCAAATTATCCGGCATTCTGTTTCACCTCACTGATTCACAGTATAACACAGATAAATTTAATTTACAAGCATATCACAGAGGACGTATGCGCGCAACTATGAAACGAATAAATTTTCAAAGAAATCTTATCAACTTTTTTTACTTTTTTTTAGTAAAACTGCTGGTCGGAAAATTACACCCCGGATGCTTCCTCTTCCCTTCGCAATGGGATTCGGAAAGTGATGTATCCGTATCGATGGTGCTTCAGTACGCGAAAATATCAGGGCATCTTTTGATAGATTATTGAACGTCCAAATATTTGACCAAGGCATTCGCCAAGTCCGCAAATTGTTCGATACTCAGGGCTTCTCCTCGTTTTGAAGGCTCAATGCCGGCTTCTTCAAGTCCAGCTGTCAAAGCCGCCTTGATCTCTTCCGTTTTGCCGTAGCGGGATTGCAGATTGTTCCAGAGCGTTTTTCTGCGTTGATTGAAACCGGCGCGCACCAAATCAAAGAAGAACGCCTCATCGGTAACCTTGACTTTAGGCTCTGCTCTGCGCTGCAGTTTCAGGATTGCCGAATCGACATTCGGTTGCGGCACAAAAACAGTTTTCGGAACGATGAAAGCAATCTCGGCTTCGGTATAGTAGTCGATCGCAATCGTCAATGAACCGAATGCTTTCGTTCCAGGCTTGGCTGTCATACGCTGCGCGACTTCTTTTTGCATCATCATCACAAACGTATCGATCGGTAAATCAGTCTCTATGAAATTCATGATGATTGGCGTCGTGATATAGTAAGGAAGATTCGCTGCTACCACCAAGCGGTCAGCCGGTTCAAAATGCTCTTCGATGACTTGCGGAACATTTGCCTCCAGAATATCCTGAAAAATAATTTCGATATTATCGTATTCCGCAAGTTCCGTCTTCAGAATCGGCGCCAAACGTCTGTCCACTTCAAACGCCACTACTTTTTTGGCTTCTCTGGCAAGTCGTTCCGTCAAGGCTCCGATACCGGGTCCAATCTCGATGACATTAGTGTTTTCATCTATACCGGCTGCAGCAACCATCTTCGTCAATATATTTGGATCCACCAAAAAGTTTTGGCCTAGGCTCTTCTTCATTGTCAAATGGTATTTTTTTAAGATGGCGTTCGTTCTGCTTGGTGTTGCTATATCCTTATGGTATTCTAATCCACTCATTTATTTTCCTCCCCCTGCCGCAAAGCGGTCAGGCTATCCTTTTCAGCCAGTTCTTTCAAAATGGCAGTCATTGCTGTGTTAACAGCTTCTTTTTCTAATTGAAACATGCGTAGGCGTTTCAACAACTGTTTCCCGTTCGTATGGCCGATACCGAGCGAATCGCCCAGCAACTCCCGGTAACGGCCTGAGTCAGCATGTCCGACTAAGTGCCATTCATCCAGAAATTCCCTGTCGATATCGCTCGTTTCCGCATGCCTTTGCGTGTAGATATTCTTCAGCGCTTCCCTGATGACTTCCGGCGAAGCATGCTCAATTCCGAGGCTTCCACCTTTCGGGGATTGCGCGTCATCCTTACGCAAAAACGCATGCTTGACACCAGGGACCCGTTCCACAATCGTTGCCCGGATCTTCCCGCCCGGATAATCCGGATCGGTGAAGACGATCACGCCCCGGGTCGCTTGCGCATGGGCAATCAGCTGCAGCGTCTCTTCATTGATTGCCGATCCGTTCGTTTCGATCGTATCAGCCTCCACCGCCAACTTGATCCGTCTGGTATCATCTTTCCCCTCGACCACGATGATCTCTTCTATTTTCATCTGTCATCCAACCCGAATAATGTATTTGCGTTATTGGTTGTCTGCAGCGCGATCTGTTCGAATGTCTGGCCGCGTAGTTCTGCGATCTTTTCGGCTACATAGCGAACATAGGCCGGCTCATTTCGCTTTCCGCGGAAAGGAACGGGCGCCAGATACGGCGCATCAGTTTCGACCAAAAGCCTCTCTATCGGCACAGCTTTGGCCACTTCATGGACTTCAGTCGCCTTTTTGAAGGTGACGACGCCGCTGATTGAAATGTGCATGCCCAAATCCAAAAACTTCTTCATGTAGTCCACGTCACCGCTGAAACTATGCATGATGCCGCCGATGTCGCGCACATCCTCTTCCTTCAGAATGCGGTACGTATCCTCGATGGCATCACGCATATGGATACTGATCGGCAGTTCCAATTCTTTTGCGATTGCGATTTGTCTTCTGAACACTTTCGCTTGAACGTCACGCGGTGCTGTGTCCCAGTGATAGTCCAGTCCCATCTCTCCCATAGCAACAACTTTTTTTTCTTCAAGCAGTGCCATCAAACTGTCTTCCACTGCCGCAGTATAGGTCGCTGCTTCGGTAGGGTGCCAGCCGATGATGCTGTAGATTTCAGGATATTTTGCGCTCAACTCGAGCGATTTTTTTATTGTGTCCGCATCGAATCCCACTACAGCGAATCTTCCGACACCGGCTTCATGGGCCCTTTCGATGGCCGCATCCGCATCCTCCGCAAAAGCGTCCACATTCAGATGCGTGTGTGTATCAAATAATAGTTTATTCATAGATTCCTTTCCGGTTCCTGCGGGAAGACCTTTGCCTGCCCTGATTCTTCTGCATCTAAAATGGACAAAGGAGTCCAGGACAACTGTCCCAGGCTCCTTGAATCACAAAAACCTTTATGCCACTGTCGAACCATTTGCTGCCGATTCAGGTGCAAGTATGACTTGAAGCACGCCATCTTTTTCAGCAGAAAGGATCATTCCCTGGCTGATTTCACCCTTCATTTTACGTGCTTTTAGGTTAGCGACGATGATGACTTTTTTGCCGATGAAATACGCAGGATCCGGATACCATTGTGCAATGCCCGACAGGATTTGGCGATGACCTTCGTCACCCGCATCCAAACGGAATTTCAGCAACTTGTCCGCGCCTTCGACCTTCTGGCAATCGATGACTTCAGCAACCTTCAGCTCGACTTTATCAAAGTCTTCATATTTGATCTGTTTTTCTTTTTCGGAAGTCAGTACGGTAGTAGTCGGATTCCACTCTGCCGCAACTATTTCCTCTTCCACTGGAGACGTTCCTCCCATTTGTTCCTTGATGTAGGCGACTTCTTCTTCCGTAACGAGACGCGGGAAGATCGGTGTGCCTTTTTCGACTACCTTCACGTCCGCCGGGAACGTTCCAAAGGATACATTTTCCCACGCACCTTGTTTTTCGAAGTCTAAGCCAAGTTGTTCAAACATTTTGAACGGCGCTTGCGTCATGAACGGGGACAGGAGGATGCCGACGACGCGCAAAGTTTCGGCCAAATGCGCCATGACGCTCCCCAACTCTGATTGCTTGGACTCGTCCTTTGCTAAGACCCATGGAGCTGTCTCGTCGATGTATTTGTTCGCGCGTGAAATGAGGCGCCATGTTTCGGACAATGCAGAACTGAACTGCATGTTGTCCATTTCCTTCTGGTAATTCTCGGTTACTTCCGCTGCCATCGCTTTGAGTTCCGCATCGAAAGCTGTTTCTGCTGCGAGCGCCGCAGGGATGTTTCCTCCGAAATATTTATTGATCATGGCGATTGTTCTGTTCAATAAGTTGCCCAGGTCGTTCGCCAAATCATAGTTAATCCGGTTCACGTAGTCTTCCGGCGTGAAGATGCCGTCGCTGCCGAAGGTCACTTCGCGCATCAGGTAGTAGCGTAAAGCATCCAAACCGAAGCGGTCCACCAACATATCCGGATATACAACGTTGCCTTTGGATTTGGACATTTTACCTTCTTTCATCAGTAACCAACCGTGTCCGAAAATTTTCTTCGGAAGCGGTAGATCCAGCGCCATCAGCATAATCGGCCAATAAATGGTGTGGAAACGTACGATTTCTTTTCCGACCATATGCACATCAGCCGGCCAATATTTTTGGTAAAGGGAATCATCAGCCGAACCATATCCTAACGCAGTGATGTAGTTCGCCAACGCATCAATCCAGACGTAGACTACGTGCTTCGGGTTACTTTTAACGGGAATCCCCCAGGTAAAGGTCGTACGTGATACAGCCAGGTCCTCAAGGCCTGGTTTGATAAAATTGTTGACCATTTCGTTTTTGCGCGATTCCGGTTGGATGAAATCAGGATGCGCATCGTAATAAGCCAACAGACGATCCGCGTATTTGCTCATGCGGAAGAAGTAAGACTCCTCTTTCACCAACTCTACTTCATGCCCACTTGGAGCAACCCCGCCGATGATTTTTCCGTCGGTATCGCGGTACACTTCAGCCAATTGTGTCTCAGTGAAGAACTCTTCGTCGGAAACGGAATACCAGCCTTCGTATTCGCCAAGATAGATGTCGCCTTGTGCCAATAATTGTTCGAAGATCTGCTGAACAGCCTGCACATGATCATCATCAGTCGTACGGATGAACTTGTTGTTGGAAATGTCCAGACGTTTCCATAGCTCCTGCATATCCTGAGCCATGCCATCCACATATTCTTTCGGTGTGATGCCTAATTCTGCAGCTTTGTTCTCGATTTTTTGTCCATGCTCATCTGAACCGGTCAGGTAGAACACATCGAATCCCATCAGTTTTTTATAGCGCGCCATTACATCGCATGCGATTGTAGAATACGCATTTCCGATGTGGAGCTTACCGCTCGGATAATAGATTGGAGTAGTGATATAAAATGTATTTTTGTCTTTAGCCACGAATGAGTGCCTCCCTGAATTCTAAGTTGTTTGCGAATGTACGCAACTTACCGTACCATTCTACCACAAAAGTCAAGGGTTTGGGGGTGAAATTCGAAACAAGCGGTAACCTCCTCCCATCGCCTACACCTCCGGATTAACGCACAAAAAAAGCCGAAAGCAACGTTTCGCTCCCGACCTTTCCAATATCATTCAGCTTTTTCAGTATAGTTGTGGATCGCGTCCCGCAAAAAAACAGCTGCGCCTTTACCGGATGCTTTGTCGTAGTATGCCATGAATCTTTCGTCGTCGACATACATCTGGGCCAGCCCGCGATGCGCTTCCGGAGAGTAGCTCGGCCAAGTATAGCTCAACCACTGTTTATGCAACGCAGCAACAGCCAGCGCTGATTCTCCGCCGGCGTCCCCAGTAGCCATCGCTTCCGTCAACAGCTCCTGCAAATGTGCAGCCATTTCCTGCATCGCATCAAAATCCGCTTCGCACATTCCTACGAACTTCTTGTTCGATGCCTGAATGGTCTTTTCACCGTATTTCCCCCGGATTTCCTGCCCGTAACGGCTTTCGTTCTGGGCGAGCACTTCTTTTTTCATTCCTTCAAATTTCTCTTTGTCGCTCATTTTTCTGCCTCCTCTTTTTTCGTCCAGCGTAGCATCCACCGTTCTGATCAGCAATTCGATTTCTGCCTTTTTCTCCAACAACGCTTGTTTATGCGCGACCAATGATCGTTCCGCGTCATAGGCCGGATCGTCCATCGCTGCTTTGATCTCATCAAGCGAAAAGGACAGTTGCTTGAAGAACAGAATCTGCTGCAACCTGTCCACCTCCGCTTCTCCGTAGATGCGGTAACCAGAGGAACTGGTGCGTTTGGGCTTCAGCAGGCCGATTTCATCATAGAAGCGTACCGTCCTCGTGCTGATGCCAGCCAACCGGCTCAATTTTTGGATCGTATATTCCATTGTATCCCCTCCGATGATTTCATCATACACCTTGACGTTGCGTCAAGGTCAACAAATTTCCTCCGTGTATACAAAAAAAGACAGCCCCGGAGGACTGTCGTGAATTTCGGATTATCTTGCAACACGTACGGCAAATGATGCGCCGGAAAGGTTGTAAGAAGAATAAGTAACCGTTTGGCCAGGTGCTGGAGCGTGGATGTATTGTCCGCCGCCTACATAGATAGCTACGTGATAAGTCGCGCCTCTTGAACCCCAGAAAATCAAATCTCCTGCTTGTGCGGCTGATACAGCAATCTGCGTACCTGAGTTTTCTTGAGGAACTGTGTAACCACCGATTTCGATTCCGTATGCTTGTCTGAAAACATAAGAAGTGAAGCCTGAGCAGTCAAATCCAGATGGTGTTTTTCCGCCCCATACATAAGGAACCCCGATGTATTGTGCAGCAATGGAAACAACATCGCCTGTTGGTGCAGATAATGCAGGTGCAGTTACGACTGGCGCGGCCACAACGGGTGCGCTGACGACTGGTGCAGCTGCTACTGGAGCAGATACAACTGGTGCACTTTCAATTACAGGTGTGCTGACTGCTGTTTGAGCAGGAGCAGAGCTAGCAGTTGGTGCTGACTCGGAACTTGCAACTGCACTTGAAGCAATGTCAACGGACGAAGATTCTTCTGAACTTGCTTGTGCGACTGCTGCAGCTACAGTAGCTGCGGCAGCTTCAGCGGCAGCAATGGAAGCAGCCTCTGCAGCAGCGCGTTGGTCAGCTTCTTCTTTTTGAGCTAAGAACATTTCACGGTCGGACTCAGCTGTTGCTTTTTCAGCAGCCAAAGCAGCAACTGCGCTTTCTTGTTCGATTCTCTTCACTTGCAAATCGCCTTTAAGTTGTTCCAACTCCATGGCCATTGCATTGATTTCGTTTAGGTTATCTTCAGTTTTATTTTTTTTGTCTTCAACAGCTTTTTGATCCGCAACTTGCTTCTCTACCAATTCTTTATTGGCGGAAACCATTTTTGATACAACATCGATGCGAGATACTAAATCTGTGAAAGATTCGGATGCTACGATGAAGTTCAAGTAGTTTTCGTTTGAACCGTTCACTTGAACAGATCTCGCTTGCTCATCCAGTTGCTCTTCGCGTTGCGCGATAACAACTTGCAATTCGGCAATATCTTCCTGTAAAACAACAATCTCATCTTGTGTCTTTACGCGGTTTGCCAATAATGTCTCTGCTCTTTTTTCAGCTGCATCAACTTCTGCAGTGATTGCAGATAAATTTTCTGTTGCTGTGCTTTGTTTGCTGTCCAATTCAGAAATTTTAGTTTCTTGTTGTTGGATTTTTGTTAAGATTTCATCTGCTTGTGCTGTAAAAGGCGTTACTATACTTGTTGCAAGGATCGTACCTGCTAATGCGATAGCCACTAATTTCTTCTTCAAGTCTAATTCCTCCACTTACATTCGATTGTCGTTAGTTATAATTCTTATATATCTTTTAAATTTTTATAGTTTTCCTTAAGATTCATCAACATAATGAATCATAACATAGTTTTTTTTCCTTTAGCCCGGTTTCGTCAAGTTGTATCCTAACTGTAACAATTCTGTAAAACGATTCCCCTAATGTGTCCAAATCAGCGTTATCAGTAATATTTCGTGCAGTTCCTCCTTTTGTAACATTTCTGCAACATTACTTTTTTTATGGTCACTGTTGACATTTAAAGTTTTACTGCGCTATACTTACGGCAATTAACCAATACAATAAAAAGCGATGAAAAAGACAGTAGAATCGGGATTTTGTCCTATAGAGAGTCAGCGGTTGGTGTAAGCTGATGCAAGCCTGGATTCGAATTACACTTTGGAGCTTTCTTATGCACATAAGCGGTCGGCATACGATACATGTCAGAGTGGCAAAATCTTTCCTATTCGGGATGATTCTGCAAGCTGGGTGGTAACACGGTAACTATCGTCCCTGTTCAAACAAGTATTTTCTTGTCTGGACAGGGATTTTTTTGCATATAAAATTACAAGAAAAGGAATGAAGCACATGAATATCATCGACGAATTAGAATGGCGCGGCGCCATTAACCAACAAACGGATGCAGCAGGTTTACGCAAATTAACGGAGGATGATCAGATCGGCCTTTATTGCGGCGTTGACCCCACCGGTGACAGCCTGCATATCGGACATCTGATTCCCTTTATTGTATTGAAGAGATTCCAACTGGCCGGGCACAGACCCGTTATCCTGATCGGGGGCGCGACCGGATCAATCGGCGATCCAAGCGGAAAGAGCGAAGAGCGTGTTCTGCAATCGATGGATCAAGTCGTCGCGAACGCAAATGCTTTGACCTCTCAAATGAAGAAACTGTTCCTTTCCGACAGTTCGGCTGACATCCGTCTCGTCAACAACTATGACTGGACCAAAGATTTGACACTACTGGATTTCCTGCGCGACTTCGGCAAGAACTTCAATATCAACACGATGTTGGCCAAAGATATCGTAGCGAGCCGTCTGGACACCGGCATTTCTTTCACCGAATTCACTTACCAAATCCTGCAATCCATGGACTTCCTGCACCTTTTCCAGAATGAAGGCGTCAACCTTCAGATCGGCGGCCAGGATCAATGGGGCAACATCACTGCCGGTTTGGATCTGATCCGTAAAAAAGAAGGCACGGAAGCAAAAGCTTTCGGTTTAACGATTCCGCTGATGCTGAAGGCGGACGGCACGAAATTCGGTAAGACTGCCGGCGGTGCTGTCTGGTTGGACCCTAAGAAAACAACGCCTTACGAGTTCTACCAATTCTGGGTGAACCAGGACGATCGTGATGTCATCAAATACCTGAAATATTTCACTTTCCTTTCGAAGGAAGAAATCGATACGCTGACTGAAAAAGTAGAAACAGAACCGCACAAACGCGAAGCCCAAAAAGTGTTGGCATCCGAAATGACGCGCTTCGTCCACAGCGAACAGGCCTTGGCGGACGCATTGAAGATCACCGAAGCCTTGTTCACCGGCGAAGTAAAGGAATTGACTGCCAGCGAAATCGCTGAAGGTTTCAAAAATATGCCGACATTTGAATCCGACCTGAAAGAACAGGATTTGGTCACTTGGCTAGTCGATCTCGGCATCGAACCGTCACGCCGTCAATCACGCGAAGACATCCAAAACGGTGCCATCTCTATCAATGGTGATAAAGTTACAGATCTGGAATTCGTCATCACTGCCGAAAATTCTTTCGAAGGCCGCTTCATCTTAGTACGCCGCGGCAAAAAGAAATATTTCCTGGTTAAATTGGTGGCTTGATATGACAACCCCACAACTCTTTTCACGTGACGCCGCACTCCGGTTGGAACCGGTCGAGAGCATGGAACAAATCAATGAACTGTCGCGCTTGGCCGACATCATCTGGCATGAATACTATCTGCCGATCCTGGGACCAGCACAGGTAACCTATATGTTGGAAAACATCCAATCCAGAGCGAATCTTGAAGAGGATATCGAAACAGGCAAATTGGATTATTTTCTCATCAAAAGTGGGGGCCAATCCGCCGGTTACTTGGCTATCCAATTGCTGGACGACAAACTGTTCATCAGCAAGCTCTACCTGCTGCAGGAAGCCCGCGGACAAGGCTATGCCTATCAGATCATGCAGAAAATGGTCGATTTGGCCACCAGGGAACGGAAAAAAGTCCTGGAGCTTACCGTCAACAAATACAACGAAGGTTCCATCGCATTCTATGAAAAATACGGTTTTGTGCGCACAGAATCAATTGTCTCCCCCATCGGAGGCGGCTTCGTGATGGACGACTACGTCTACCAATATCCGCTCGCACCAAAACGATAGACAACAGAAATAGAGGACAGCTGAACATTTGCTCAGCTGTCCTCTATTTTTTTACGCTTCCTAATTCGACCACTCTTTCGGGCTCCATATCCGCCCATCAAGTTCGCCCTCCATCTGTTCCATCCGTTGATGCTGTTCTTGGAAGAGTTTTTTCGTTTCCTGGAAAAGTGCTTTTTGCCGATAATCCTTGCTCGCTTCCACTAAATGATCCAGCTGTTCTTGCACCCAATGTTCAGTCTCCATTATCGTCCTCCACTTTACCTTTATCCAAGCTGATTGCCTTCCATCTGTGCCAACGTCCACGCCAGATCATCCAAATGCTCACGGTTGTCCTCCAAAACGGCAAGCAGATGCTCCACCAGTTGCTGATCCGCTTCGGAAAGCCCCGCTTTCCCGAGCGACTGTAGCTGGAGTTTGAACCAATTTTCCGATGCCGTCAGACTGGCATCGTTCTCTTTGGACAAATATTGCTGATAGCTGATCAGCAATTCTTTCTTCTTGCTGTCACTTAGATAATCGAATTTCGAAACGACGAGCGTCGGCAAGTACACCATGCTGCACTTACTTGCCATCGCTTGAAACGGCCGGGTCAGTTCCGAAATCGTGAAGCCTTCCCTGCCCCCCGCTTGGTATTCGCGTTCATTCACACCCAGGGCCAGAACGAGACCGAATTCTTTCCCCGCCAGCCTGCTGCCTTCAGATCCATAAGCGAAACCTTCAGTCAGCACGACATCCTGCCATTGCTTCAACAAAGCAGGCGAACTGTACCAATAGAACGGGAATTGGAAGATGATGCGGTCATACTGGAGCAATTGCTGTTGTTCGGCCTCTCGATCGATCTGGCCATCCGGATAAACCGATTCGAGATGGTGCCAAGTCACCCCTTCAGCCGGAAGACTTTCCCACAGAAACCTTTGCGTATTCGAATCAGCCAGCGTCGGGTGGCTGACTATGATCAATGTTTGCATCCTTTCACCTCATTTACTCAATAGTTCTTCATCCGCATCATAACAAGCTGCCGGCCAGAGTTCAAGTTGCACGCTCACTCAGCACGAAACCAACAAAAATCCCTCCCTTCGCCAGCCGGTTAATCCGGAAGCAAAGAAAGGGACAGCTTTTGTTACAGGTTTTCGGTGATGTTCAGTGCCTGTTCCTGCGCCTTCAGGCATAGTTCCTGCGCCTTGAAGATATGTTCCTGCGTCATCGCATTTTCGGTGCGGTTGATGCAGTCTAAAATCATTTCGCCGAAGAACGGGAATCCGACTTCGCCCGCCAATGAGTAATGCTCCTCGCCATCCTTCGTCACCAGGAAAAGGTGATCGCCAGTCTGTTCAGTCGCAACGTTGATGTATTTGCGGATTTCGATCGTCCCTTCCGTTCCGGTGATGAACGTGCGACCATCCCCCCATGTTCCAAGTCCGGCCGGCGTGAACCAATCGACTTTGAAGATGAAGGTTGCGCCATTATCGCCTATGAGCGTAGCATCACCGTAGTCCTCCAATTCAGGTGTAGTCGGATTATTATAGTTCCCGACCTTGCTGTGAAGCACTTTCGCGTCAGTATTTCCCGTATAATAAAGGAACTGCTCGATCTGGTGGCTGCCGATGTCGGCCAAAATACCGCCGTACTGTTCTTTTTTAAAGAACCAATCCGGACGTTTCTCTTTGTCAAGACGGTGCGGTCCAAATCCTGTCACTTGGATGACGCGGCCGATCCTGCCCTCTTCGATCAGTTGGCCGGCAAATACGGCGCCTTCCACATGCAGCCTTTCGCTGAAATAGACCCAATATCTTTTCCCGGTCTCGGCAACGACCTTTTTGGTCTCTTCCAGTTGTTCAAGTGTCGTGAAGCCGGTCTTGTCCGTGAAGTAGTCTTTCCCTGCCCGCATAACGCGGTTGCCCAATGCGCTACGTAAATTAGGCACTGCCGCAGCTGCGACCAGTTGGATCTCCGGATCTTCCAGAATCTGTTCCAACGACTCGGCGACCGCCACATCTGGGAAAGATTCCAAGTAATTTGCTACCTTTTCCGCATCTGGATCATACACATATTTGATTGTGGCACCGGCTTCGATCAAGCCGTTCGTCATGCCGTTGATGTGCCCGTGATCCAGTGCTGTTATGCCGACATTGAATGCTCCCGGTTCTACTACCCGATTGATTTTCCCTTTCGGAGCATAATTCATTCCATCTTTACTTCCCACTCTTGCAGCCTCCTTCATTATTATAGGAAGAAGTTCGAAGAGAATTTCCTCCGAACTTCTTCATCCGATTGATCAGAATAGGTTTCCGTAACCCAATTCCAACAGATAGTCACGGGATATTTTCAGACTTTCGAACGGATCCACACCGTAAGTGTCATCCTGTTCAACCAATAGATAGCGCACGCCTGAAGCGATGCTCTCTTCGATGATGTCCTTCAAAGGCAGGCTGCCTGTCCCCAATTCAGCGAATTGGATGACATCCGTGAAAGCAGCCATGAATTTCGCATGTTCGCCTTTGTAAAGCGCGTCAAAGGCTTCATCAGGAATAGCGGCAATACGATAATCCTTCAAGTGGATCAATTCCACTTTGCCTTTATAGTCCTTGATGACTTCAAGCGGATTTGCTCCGCCGCGCTGCACCCAATGGACATCCAATTCAAATCCCAATAACGGCGCTTTTTCGCGGATGATGTCCAATAGGAATTTGCCGTCATATTTGCGGAATTCGATGTGATGATTATGGTAGTACAAAGTGATACCGTCTTCTTTCAGCTTGTGGGTCACTTCGTTCGCGTCCTGACAGAATTCCAGTACTTTATCCAAGCTGGCCATGGCATCGAAAGGCAAGATGCCTATGCGCAACAGATCCGTTCCGACTGCTTTGCAGTCAGCCACAATTTTGTCGTAGTCGGTCGTCAAAGATTCACCGCCCGGCATCTGCGGCTTCAAGGCAGCGGTCATAGATGCGATTTCCATCCCAAAATCGGCTGTCGCTCTTTGGATTTGGGCGATATTCTCAGGTGTTGTCGCCACTTGCGAGATTTCGATCGAGTTGTAGCCGATTTCGTGCAATTTCTTCAACGTTTCGTAAGGCCCTATTTCTTCAAAACTTTTTTTGATTGTTGACGCTTGTACACCTATCTTAACTTTCGACATTTATGATTTCCTCCATTTCGATTGTACGCTTTTCTTTCGACGATAATTTCATCGCATCAATCATCAGCATGGCTGGTAAGGCATCCCGGACTGTCACATAATCATCCGTATCCGCTTCGATCGCTTTGTAGAAGCGCTGGATCAAGGCAGAATGGCTCGGACCGTAATAAAATTTCGTCCCTTGCAGCGGCGTGTCCTGCAAGTGCAGTTCTTTTTCTCCGGAACTGTTAGAGCGGTAAAGACAGTTGTCTTTGATTGTGAATTTTGCCTTTTCGGTGATGACCTGCAATTCTACGCTGGAATTCTCGACATAAGCATTGGTCGACATGTAAAAGCCGCGCGCACCGTTCTTGAATGTGAAATTCGCGACGGCAGTGTCCTCGACTTCGATGTCATAATCTGTGATGTTCGACAGACTGGCTTTGCAGCGGTCGATTTCCCCACCCAAGAGCTGCATCAGATCAAGCGTATGGATGGCTTGGTTGATGATAGATCCTCCGCCGGCAAATTCCATCTGCCCGCGCCATGGTTTGGTTGTGTAATAGCTTTCAGGCCGGTGCCAAGCAACCAGACCTTTCACTCCTGTCACTGCCCCGACATTCTCCTCCTCGAGCAATCTTTTGAGTTCCAAAAAAGTTTCGTTGTAGCGATTTTGAAAACACACGCCTATCTTCTTGCTGCCTTCCTCTGCCAAGGCGAGAGTCTTCAAGCCTTCTTCATAATCCAAAGCTAAGGGCTTTTCCTGGAAAACATGCACACCTTTTTCGATGCAGCGTTTCGTGATCGGATAATGCAGATAGTGCGGCAAGCAGATATGTACCACATCCAATTCCTCTTTTTCCAACATCGTTTCTACGTTTGTGTAAAAAGGCACATCAGGATATTTGGTCTTCAAGGCTTCATTTATGTCGCAGACCGCAACCAATTCACCGTTGTCGCTGGCGTCGATAGCATATTTGTGGACAGGCGATACATCTCCTAATCCGATTATTGCCGCTCTTAACATCTCTGATCACGTCACTTTCTTATTTTCTTTGTTCAAACTTACCCTCTTCAGCGATGCGTTTGTTCAGCTCTGCCAAGTACAGATCACCGTCCACATTGTAGTCCACTTCTTTATCCAACCAAGAGGACAAGTGCATTGCATTCGCCAATGTCACACCATTGATGCCTTCTTCGCCGTTTGCCAATAAAGGCTCGCCGTTTACGATATGATCGGCAAAATTATTCAACACAGAAATGTGCTGCAGACCTTGCGGTGTAACGAACTCTTCTTCTGTGACCTTAACGTAATCTTCCATATTGATCTGTCCCATGAAGAGTCTCATGACATCCTGCATATCCATGTTTTCGGATAGTTCAGCTTCAGGAGCAGTCAATTGTTTCACAATCAGTTTTTTCGAATCTTCGACGATGATTTTTCCTTTCGTCCCAAATATTTCGAAGCGGTCCGTCCCGACAATGTCGTTTGTGCAAGTGATGAATGAACCGGTAGCACCGTTGCCGAAGTCTAAGAGTGCGTTCACTTCATTTTCAACGACAATCTTACGGCCTGCCCCATATTGCAGTTTCGCGTATACTTTTTCAGGTTTTCCACAGATCCATTGCAGCAGATCCAATTGGTGAGGAGCTTGGTTCACAAGCACGCCGCCGCCTTCTCCGCCCCAAGTTGCACGCCATGCGCTCTGATTGTAGTAGCCTTGCGGTCTCCACCAAGTTGTGATGATCCACGTAGCGCGCTGCAAATCGCCGATTGCTTTTTCATCCATCAATTGTTTTACTCTGCGGTAAAGCGGGTTTGTGCGTTGGTTGAAGAAGATCGCAAAAGTCGTTTCTGGGTATTTCTTCGATGTTTCGATCAAGCGTTCCACATCTTTCGTATAAACACCTGCCGGCTTTTCGCCCAACAAGTGGATGCCGCGTTCAAGGGCCGCGATCCCCATCACGCAGTGGTCATAGTGCGGGACAGTCGTTACGATTGCGTTTACAATACCGGATTCCAAAAGATCCAGGTAATTATCGAAGAAAGGCAGTCCAGGAAAATCTTCAGCGATTTTAGCTTTTTTAGCCGGATCGTTATCGCAGATTGCTGCCAACTCGATGTTGTCGTTCAGACGCTCATCGTTGTTCTTGAAGAACCCTGCGTACATGCCGCCTTCTGCACCATAACCAATAATTCCTAATTTCACTTTTTCTGTCATTCTCATCATTCTCCTTTTTGTATGCTGATTCTATTGTTTTTTCTGTAATTACTTGGTGTACTGCCCATGTTCTGTTTGAAATATCTGCTGAAATGGGCATCGCTTTCAAAACCGCATTCGCCGGAAATCATTTTGATGGATTTGGATGGCTCCATCAATAATGCCGTGCATGCTTGTGATAGCCGATATCCCATCGCATAAGCCATAATGGTATTTCCTGTGATTTCTTTGAAAGCATGGGACAAATAAGATTTGCTCAAGTTAAGGGCTTGGGCGATATCATCGATATTGAACGAGTCACGGTAATGCCTGAAAATGTATTCCGAAACCTTTTCTGCTATCTGCGTTTTTTCATCGACATAGGCCTGTCCTTTTTCTACGATCTTATCCGTTGAAGAATCTATCATCAGAAGCAGCTGGACTAAAGCCAGTTTGCGTTTCGCTTCATTTGCATAAGATTGGTCCAATTGCTGCAAATGATTCATTTCCCGGATAGCATTTTCCAACAGGAGTTCATCCTTCTTGCGGAAAGTTCGAATGAGCCCATTGCGATTTTCAGTAAAGAATCGCAAGAGATAATCAATGTTCAGGTCATTCAGTAAAGGTGCGATCCAGTCAGCATCGAAATGGACGATACTGCGTTCATAGGCATCCTTGTCCCCAATTACATAGGCACGGTGAACCGTCATCCCATCCATCATCAGCAAGTCGCCGGGCTGAAGATAATAAATTTTATTACCGACCAGGAACCGACAATTTCCGCCGTGGAACAGGAATATTTCATATTGCGGATGTGTATGGAAATCAAGGGCATAGGCTTGTCCTTTGACGTGATATCCGATCAATAATTTTTCAATGATACGTGTCACCTCCCTCTCTTTGACACTTTAGAGTATAAAATAACAGCGGTTACAATTCAATGTCCTGAAATGCTTACATTTTCAAAATAATTGACCGAGAGTGCTTATTGTTGTTCGAAAAAACAAAGTCGAGAAAAAATTCCCTCGACTTTACTTGTTGCAGCAGTGTTTTTGGTGATTTGTGAACGAAATGGTACATTAGTTGGATAGTCGTATCCTAGTAGTTGAGTTCTGATTCGCAGAAACCTGTGCCTAACACTGAGCTCAGGATTCATCACACACTGATTATAGTTGAACTCTGAATTGCAGAGGGTTCCGCCTAAGTTGACATTACGTCACGGCCAAAAAGCGGCCGTTCTCGTAATGTCCTCTTAGTGCTCACCCTCTAAACGCAATTCATCGTATCCTCCTATAATTTAGCTTGCCATTTTTCTGTCCAAACTAGGTCGTTGTGGGCGCCTTTGAATTCGGATTTGCCTTCTAGTTTGTCGATGACTTGTTTGATTGTTTCTTGGTTGTTGTGGTAAGCATTGATGAATGTTTTCACCATGGTCGCATCATGCAAATGTGTCGTGAAGTTCAATGACACGAATGCATGCGGAACTTCCCAAACGAACCATGGAACTTCGTTTGCCATGGCAGTACTCCATTGGATGCGGTAATTGTTTTGTGCGCCGTAGCCAACGATATCAGAAACTTCTAGAGCGAAGTCCACTTCATCACGGTATTTCAAAGTAGCGCCTTTAACGCGTGAACCACGTTCGTTGACAGTCACTTCGTAGCCGCGGCTTGTCAATTCATCAATGAACAGTTGTTGTGTTGCTGAACCGGCATCATTGATTCCGCCTTTTTCGCCTTCCAAAATGTACAAGCGGATGCGTTTGTGATCGACTGGGTTAATCGGCAAGTTATTTTGGGTATCTTTGATCAAAGAAATACCTTTATCAGCAGCTTCCGCTCTCCATTGCAGATGTTCTTCACAGCCGATTACGTTCAAGTCTTCTCGCGTACGCAACAATGTGCCGTTTACTTGTTTTTCAGGCAAATGCAATTTAGCTTTCAACCCCAAGATACGACGCAAAGCATCAGTCAAACGTTCTTCCGTGATGACGCCGTTTTGGTAGCCTTTCAACATGAATCCGAAGTCTTCTTCGATGTTGTTGAAGAAAAGGAACATATCACAACCAGCAGCGATCGCTTTTGGAACATAATCTTCGCGACGCATAGCGGATGTCATGCCCAGCATGTGCGTTGCATCGGTGATGACAAGGCCATTGAAGTTCAATTCGCCCTTCAATTCATC
The DNA here is from genome assembly GCF_900107505.1 of Trichococcus collinsii. Classification (GTDB taxonomy): domain Bacteria; phylum Bacillota; class Bacilli; order Lactobacillales; family Aerococcaceae; genus Trichococcus; species Trichococcus collinsii. The sequence goes on from NZ_FNQH01000002.1 coordinate 452,178, forward strand.
TTGGATCAATTCTTCTGCTAATGTTGCCGGCATAATGTCTTTGTCTTCCAAAGCAGGGTTCAATTCTTTTTGCAAAGCAGGGACTGCAATGTGTCCTGCCATAATCATTTCAACACCGCGATCGATGTGGTTTTGGTAAACTTTACCGAATGAAGCGCGCCATTCTTCAGGGCTCAATTCATTGATTCCCAACACCAAATGTTGGTCGCGTTCTTCCGTTCCGTCTCCCGGGAAGTGCTTGATGCATTGGATAACGCCATCTTCCATGTTTTCACCGTTTTCAGCAGTCAATCCATCCAAATAAGCATTTGTATATTTGATGACTGTTTCTGCATCCGTACCATAAGCACGCGTGTTCACGATTGTGTTTCTCCAGTTGTAAAGGATGTCCACACATGGGTCGAAGTTGACGTTGACGCCTAAAGCTTTTTCTTCACGAGCAGAAACCAGACCTGCATGATAAGAAACTTCCGGATCCCCTGCAGCTTCACACTGTGCACCAGAAGCGATGTACGTACCCTCGCCGCATGCGCCGTTTCCGCCTGCATCGCAGTTAGCAGCTACCAATAGAGGGATTTTGGACATGGATTGCAAATCGTTCAACAAATCTTGGATATCTTCTTTTGAATTGCCGTGGTAACGTGCGCCACCGATATGGAATTTTTCGATGATTTCTTTGTTTGTGAAGTCGTTCCCTGAGAAAGCATCGTTACCGAAGAAGAAAAGGTTCGTGAACAATTGTCCTACTTTTTCTTCATCTGTCATACCAACGATCGTATCGTTTACCCAAGCGACCTGTTTGTCGTTCAGATTGTACGGTTTTGCTTTTAAATCAACTAATTTTGGCACTTTTGTTCCTCCTGTTAACGTAATATTACTATTTTGAAATCATGAAATGATATTAATCGAATTGTGCCAATAAAGCATGGAATTCCCCAAGCACTTTTTCTTGGTAAGCTCCTGCATACTCTTTGTTCAGGAATTTTTCAATCGCTTCATTGCTCAGACGTTCCCAAGAGAATTCTTCTTTTCCAAAGAGAATCGGATAATAGAATACGCCATTTACCGCTGCCGCTTGTTCATCTCCAGGTGCGTCGCCGACCATCAAAATTTCGTCCGCTGCATAGCCTTTCGTCAAAAGATCAGCAATAGCGTCCGCTTTGCTGCCGACTTCTTGTCCGTAGATTACGTCAACTTGCGGCATCAGATTATGTCTGTTCCATTCGCTGTTCAAAGCTTCGCTGTTGGCTGAGCTTACGATTGCGACATCCGTCAGGCCATGGATTTTTGTCAATCCTTCCAGAACGCCAGGGAAAGGTTTATCTTCTCCCGCCAATTCCGTTTCGATGCCTTCATTGACTTTTTTGCTCCATACCAGAGCTTTTTCCAGATCTTCGGAAGACGCTTTTGCGATTTCTGCTTCCAGTGATGCATTCGATAACGATGGCGCATTGTTTGCCCAAGCGGTCAGTGCCGTAATATCGCCGATGTCTTCGCCTTTTTCCTGCGCTTCGATCAACGTCAGGACCAATGCTTTGAAGCGATTGATGCCGCGTGTGCTTGAGAACAAGTTGATGCGGTTCCAGTCAGCCAAAAAAGTTTCGCGATCTTTGATGCCATACTCATCCGCTGCTAAAGGACCGAAGAAACGCTCGTGTTTCACGTTCATCGTATCCATTGCGCAGCCGTCGGAATCGACACATACTAAGAATTGTTTTTGTTTCGTGAATTGTGTTGGGTGTGTAGACATATTTTTTCTCTCCTAACTTGATATCAAAAAAAGGGCAGATAGAGAAGAACTGTGCAACACATTTCGTTCTATCTGCCCTATTCAATTACCTAAACTTATACGCCTGAATATGCGTTGAAGCCGCCATCGATCGGCAATACAACGCCGTTCACAAAGCTTGCAGCTTTCTCGTCAGCCAAGAACAACAAGCCGCCGATCAATTCATGCGGTTCGCCGAAACGGCCCATTGGTGTGCCGTTCAGGATTTTGCCTGTACGAGGAGTCGGTGTGCCATCTTCATTGAACAATAGCGCTTGGTTTTGCTTTGAAACCAAGAAACCAGGAGCGATCGCATTGACCCGGATGCCTACGTGCGAGAAGTGTACAGCCAACCATTCAGTCAAGTTGGAGATAGCAGCTTTTGCGCCTGAGTAAGCAACGATTTTTGTCAATGGTGTGAAACCGTTCATGCTTGAGATGTTGATGATGTTAGCGCCCGGACGGCCAACCATGTCTTTAGCAAAAACTTGTGTAGGCAATACTGTACCCAAGAAGTTCAAGTTGAAGACGAATTCGATGCCGCTTTGTTCCAAGTCGAAGAACGTTTTTGTTCCTTCAGGCAAATCAGTTTCATGGTACTCGTTGTCAGTCGTTGCGCGCGGGTTGTTGCCGCCTGCTCCGTTGACCAAGATATCCACTTCGCCTAATTCGGCTACGACAGCTTCTTTGGCTGCTTGCAGACTTGGCAATTCCAATACGTTGGCTTTGAATGCTTTAGCGATGCCACCTTCAGCTACGATTTCGTCAGCGTATGCTTGTGCGTTATCCAAGTTTAAGTCCAAAAGGGCTACTTTAGCGCCTGCTCTGGCGAATTCTTTCGCGAAATAAGAGCATAGAACGCCGCCTGCACCTGTTACTACTACTACTTTATCGGTAAAATCATGTACGAATGGGCTTGTCATGGTGATTTTCCTTCTTTCTTATTGTTGTTTTTGAGCTTTCAAGTTTTTCTTCACTGCTTCTTCCAAACCATTCAGGTAGGTTGCACCTAGCGCACGGTCATACAAACCATAACCTGGTTTACCTGTTTCTCCCCAGATCATACGGCCATGGTCTGGACGGATGGCACCTTCAAAGCCGCCTTCCACACATGCTTTTACTACTTCATACATATCAATGGATCCCATTTCAGACAAGTGAGCAGATTCTTGGAATGAACGTCCGCCGACCAATTTCACGTTACGTGCATGCACGAAGTTCACACGTTTTTTAGCAAGCATATCTTTCAAGATAGCCACTGCATCGTTTTTAGGATCTGATGCGAATGAACCTACGCATAGCGTAACACCGTTATATTCGCTGTCGTACAATTTGATGAAACGGTTCAATGCTTCTCCGCCAGTGATGATACGCGGTAATCCGAAGATGCTGTATGGAGGATCATCAGGGTGAATAGCCATTTTCACGCCGGCTGCCTCAGCTGTAGGCATAATAGCTTTGATGAAGTATTCTAGGTTTTCCCATAGTTTTTCTTCGTCAACTTCTTTGTATTCATCCATTAAAGCGTTCAATTCTTCAGAAGTGTAGCTTTCGTCCCAACCCGGAAGAGAAAGCGTACGTGGATCCATTTTGTTTACTTCTTCTTCATCGAAGATCAATGCATTTGAACCATCTGGTAATTCGTATGCCAAGTTGGAACGAGTCCAGTCAAAGATTGGCATAAAGTTGTAACATACAACCGGAATTCCTGCTTTGCCTAAGTTACGTAAGGTTTCTTTGTATGCATCGATGTATTGATCACGGTCTGGGCGACCCAATTTGATGGATTCGTGAACCGGAACAGATTCAATAACAGAGATGTATAAGCCTTCAGCTTCAACGTCCGCTTTCAATTTTTCGATTCTTTCCAGTGGCCACGGTTGACCAACCGGGATATCGTAAACTGCTGTAACGATTCCTTTCATACCAGGGATTTGACGGATATTTTTCAGTGTAACTGGGTCCTCATGACCGTACCATCTGAATGACATTTCCATTGCAATACACTTCCTCTTCTTTTTTTATATTTTTTTATTTTTTAAAATCAAAGTATGCTACAGCGTTGTTGTAGCTAATGTTCGTGATCAGCTTTTCCAGTAACTTGGCATCATTCGGGATTTCTCCACGTTCTACGAGATCACCGATGAAATCACACAGGATGCGGCGGAAATACTCATGACGCGTATAGGAGATGAAGCTTCTTGAATCTGTCAGCATGCCGACAAAATTCATCAACAAGCCTGCTTCGGATAAAGATTTCAATTGTTTCAGCATGCCGTACTTGGTATCGTTGAACCACCAACCTGAACCCATCTGGACTTTGCTCTTGATGCCTTTATCGTTCACTTGGAAATTTGTGATTGCTGTTCCCACTAAATCGAAATAAGTAGGGTCAAGGTTATAGGCGATGAATTTAGGCAACTCATTCGTCAGGTCCATTGCACCAAGGAGATTGTTCAAAGCATAGGATACGTTCGGTTGATCTTGGATGGAATCGAAACCGGCATCTGCGCCTAATTTAGCAAACATGCGCTTGTTGTTGTTGCGGATGGCGCCGAAGTGCAATTGCATCACGAAGTCTTTGGCTGCGTAGATTTTGCCCAGTTCCACTAACAAGCGTGTTTGATATTTTGCATATTCCGTTTCAGAAACGCTGTCCCCTACGATCGCTTTAGCGTAGATGGCTTCAATCTCTTCATCCGTGGCTTCAGCATAGTAGATTTGTGATAAACCGTGGTCGGAAACGTTTGAACCGTGATCCGCAAAATATTGGATCCGCTCTTCCATCCCTTCCAGCAACTCAGCGAATGACGCCATTTGCTTGCCTGTCGCTTCTCTCATTTTTCCGATGAACCCAGTAAATTTAGCTGCGTCTTGGATAGCGAAAGCTTCATCCGGACGGAAACCAGGAACGACGGCCACATCAAATGTCTCGTCTTCAGCGATTGCTTTGTGCCATTCCAACGTATCCGTAGGGTTGTCTGTCGTGCAAATGAAGGTTACGTTGGAATTTTTGATTAACGTACGCGCTGTGAGCTTTTCCTCTTTCAGCACGCGGTTGCATTCTGCATAGATTTCCTTCCAGTTGGCACTGGTGAGCGTTTCTTCTATATGGAAATACTTTTTCAATTCCAAGGCTGTCCAGTGGAACAACGGATTCCCTACTGCATTTTCAGCAGTGTAGGCCCAAGCTTCAAATTTTTCTTCAGGAGAAGCATTGCCGGTGATTTTTTCTTCCGGAATTCCCATAGCACGCATCGCGCGCCATTTGTAATGATCTCCGCCCAACCATAATTCCGTAATATTTTCGAACTCATAGTCTTCAGCAATCTGTTGTGGGACCAAATGGCAGTGGTAATCGAAGATAGGCATGCTTTCCGCATATTCGTGGTAAAGTTTTTTTGCCGTTTCGGACTGTAACATAAAGTCGTCATGAATAAATGACATGTGAAGAAATCCCCTTCCGATCTTTATTTTGAAATACTACTTATTATTGTGCTTTGATTTCTGCCAATCGATCGGCAAATTCTTTAGCTGCAGCCGCTACACTCGCGTAGCCGCCTTCTTTAAGGTTGCGTGTCAAGGCACTGCCAACACCGACCGACCAAGCTCCGTTAGCGATCCATTTGTCCATATTATCAATGCTTACGCCACCTGATGGCATCACGTCAACCCAAGGAATAGGACCATGAACGTCTTTGATGAATCCAGGACCCAACAAACCACCCGGGAAAAGCTTGACTACTTCGCAGCCAGTTTCCAAAGCCATTTGAATTTCTGTTACAGAACCGCATCCAGGCAAATATGGAACAGTGTATAAGTTGCACATTCTTGAAATTTTCTCATTAAAGGAAGGGCTTACGATAAATTTCGCTCCGTTCATGATCGAAATTCTCGCTGCGACTTCATCCAATACCGTACCTGCACCTACGACCATATCCGTACCTGCGAATTCATCAGACAACTTGCGCATAACATTTTCAGCACCCGGTGTCGAAAATGTCACCTCGATGTTCTTGATGCCTCCTTGATAAGATGCTTTTGAAATTTCATAACCTGCCTCTTCGGAAGCTCCGCGCACTACTGCAAACAGGTAATTCTCTTGTAATTGAGCCAGGGTATCTCTCTTGACGCTCATTTGTCATCCTCCATCCATTGTTTCGCATTGTGGAACTCAGTATCATAACTCGAGTTCATTATAGAATTTACCATCTTTTATGTCAACGAAATTCCATCAGAAATATAAAAATGACCGCGCAATTGTGAAATTTTTGTGGCGTACTCCTGAACATCCCTAGAAAAAACAAAATAATTTGCAAAAAAACTCCCCACAAACGCATGTATCATGCGGTTCGTGGGGAGTTTTCACCGTGTCGGCCTCATATCTAAAAGGATCAAAAGTGACCGAGCAGCTGTGAAATCTTTGTGGAGTACTCCAAAATTTTTCCTGTATAGAAGTCTTTATCAACCATGTCAGACAATGGCAAGGAGATGCTGATCGCACCTGCGGCAACTTCCCTTGCACTCGAAAACGCTGCAGCAATACAGACGATGCCCTCTTCAAACTCCTCATCATCAAGGGCGTACCCATTTCTTCTTATTTCATCCAGTTCATTGACGAGTTCTTCATAAGTGGTGATTGTGCGTCCGGTCTTCTGTTCCGGCACGATACTGTCCCAATATTCACGAACGGCAGCATTTTGGCGGGTGCTCAGAAGCGCTTTCCCGACCGCAGTGCAATAAAGCGGCGCTTTCGTACCAATCTTTGATTGCATCCGCACGCCGCGGGACTCGCCATACTTATCGATGTAGAGCACTTCATCATTGTCTTCCACAACCAGATGCACGGTCTGTTTCGTATCATCCGACAACTGACGGATCATGCTTTTGGCCACATTCAAGAAGTCGATGTTGTGGACGCGTTTGTTCCCGAGATGGAACATCTTCAAGGAAATACGATATTGCTTTGTGTCTGGATTGCGGTCGATATAGCCATTTTCCATCAAAGAGTTCACCAAACGATGAGTCGTTGCTTTATGCAGATGGACTTTTTCGCTCAACTCCATCAGGCTGAGGCTAGGATAGTCCGCCAATGTTTCCAGGATCGATAAGGCCCGATCTATCGATTGCACTTTCGGGCTTGTGTTTGTTTCTTCTTTTTGCACCATTTTTCTGATCATCCTTTTTTCGAATATAGTCTCAAACCTTATAAAATCTTTGTATATCATTCCATTTTCCATGCTTGTCTAATCAAAAATAAGCGTTTGGATTCACTAAACGGGAAACCGTTTCATATTGTGATATTATAACAAACAAAATAAACCATGATAAGCCCCCTGAGTGACATTTCCATAAATATTTACATACAGGTACAGATACACACCTTCACGATGGACAGCTTTTGTGTCTTCTTATGGAAGCAACTGCTGAGGATTATGTCAGAAATTTGACAAGCCTGTCTTAATCTTTGATCATTTCCCCTGATCCCCTTTGACTTGAATGCGTTTTCTCACTATACTGATATCAGATTAAGAAAACCGGTTTCATATTGTGATATAATATTCCCGCTATTATTATTTTCGCTCTTCTTATCAAAAATAATCTTTTATGGGAGGAAGTTTTAAAATGGCTCAAAATCAATTAACAGGCGCTACAAAACGGCCATTCGGATTCCGTGACCTACTCGGATATTTCATGGGCGACTTCGGCTGCAATATGAGTTTCACGCTAATTTCCAGCTATATGTTCATCTTCTATACACAATACATCGGGATTTCCTTGGCCCACTATTCCATTGTCATTCTGATCACAAAAATCCTCGATGGCATCAATGATCCGATCATCGGCGCGATCGTCGACCGCATGGGTGCAAACAAAAAAGGCGAAAAATTCAAACAATGGATTCTCCGCGGAGCTCCTTTCTTGGCATTGGCAGCGACCGTCATGTTCATCGACGCAGCCGACTGGAGCTATCCTGCTAAACTTGGCTTGTGTATCGGTGGCTACATCTTATGGGATATCACTTATACAGTCGTTAACGTACCTTACGGCGCCTTAAGCTCTGTTATGACTTCCAAACCTTCACAACGCGCTGCTCTATCCAATGCACGTTCTTGGGGATACATCATCGCCGGTGTTCCTCTAGGCATTCTGATTCCGATGTTCGCTTACGAACAGGTCACAAAAAACGGCCAAACAGCCAGTATTTTCCGCGGCGAAAGAATGTTCCCTATTGCTGTCATTTTGGGTGTCGTTTCCATCGTCGCCTTTGCCCTTCTCTATCTGAATACGGAAGAACGCATCCAACACATAGAGATTGAAGGCGAAGAAGTGAAATTCAACTATTTCAAGACATTAAGAGACTTCTTCCGCAACCGCGCAATTCTGGGTATTGCTCTTGCCTCCATCGCGCAGATACTGTTCATCATGGGCGGGAACCAATTGCACCAATTGACTTACCAGATGTACTTTGGGGACGGAACTTTGAGTTCTTACTCCATCCTGACACAAATTATCCCATTGTTCGTGGGTACTGCTATCGGTGGTGCCTTGGTCGGAAAATTGGGGAAAAAGGAATTATCCACTTGGCCTTTGATCGGCTCCATCGCAGTCTATGCTTTCCTTTACTTGGTCGAAATCACAAACCCGATTCTTTGGATCGCGATGCAGATCATCGCAAACAGCTTCGCCTTCGGTTTGACGATCTACACCTGGGGTATGGTTGCTGACGCGATCGATTTTCAAGAGTGGAAGACCGGCATCCGGAATGAAGGTTCGGTCTACGCTACTTACTCTATGCTGCGTAAAGTCGCACAAGGCTTCGGCCAATCCTTCATCCCTGCAGCTATAGCTATCCTGATTCCAACATTGGATGTCAAGAATCCTGTAACTTGGACCGCCGAAAACTCACTGGCCATCAGGGATATGGCTGCCCTGTTCCCACTGATTGGCTATGTCCTGATCTTCATCTGCTTCAAGTTCATCTTCAACTTGGACAGAAAAACAGTTGCTGAGATGCAATCCGCTTTAGGCCGTGACGAAGAATAACCCATCCACAAAAAAAAAACCCAACTGGATTACTTCCGGTTGGGATTTTTTGTATTATTCGTGTTCTGCAAAGAACTCTTCTGGCGTCTTCAGAACGCCTCCGGTATTGGCTGATGTAACCAAAGCGGCGTAACGTGCCAACCAACCTGTCTTCACTTTCGACACAAAGCGTGTTTGTTTTTTCTTTCTTTCTTCCAGCACTTCATCAGCAACGCTTACGTTGATCGTACGGTGCTCCAGATCGATGACGATTTCATCGCCGTCTTCAATTAAGCCGATTGGGCCGCCTGAAGCTGCTTCCGGAGAGATGTGTCCGATTGCGATACCGCGAGTGGCACCGGAGAAACGGCCGTCCGTGATCAGGGCAACGTCACGGCCTAAGCCGCGTCCCACGATGGAAGATGTTGGCGCCAGCATTTCGGGCATTCCGGGTCCGCCTTTAGGGCCTTCATAGCGGATGACGACAACATGGCCTTTTTTGACTGTGCGGTTATCGATTGCTTCCGCCGCTTCATCATGGCTGCTGAAGCAGATCGCTTTTCCAACGAATTTTTTGATGTCTGCATCCACGCCGCCTACTTTGATGACGCCGCCGAAAGGAGCGATATTCCCGTTCAGGATGGACAAGCCGCCGACCGGAGAATAGGCATTTTCGTATTTATGGATGACTGCTTCATTCTTTATTTCGTGATCCGCGACATTTTCACGGATCGTCTTGCTGGTGACAGTGATACGGTCCGGATGCAGGTTGCCGTGTTTGATCAATTCATTCATGATCGCCGGCACACCGCCCGCCTCATGAACGTCATGCATGGAGTATACAGATGATGGTGCTATTTTTGAGAGGTACGGAGTTGTTTCCGCAATCTCGTTGATGCGGTTCATGTCGTAGTCGATTCCGGCTTCTTTCGCCAAAGCCAGTGTATGCAACACCGTATTTGTCGAACCGCCCATCGCCATATCCAAGGCGAAGGCATCATCGATGGCATCAGCAGTGATGATGTCAAGCGGTTTGATGTCTTTTTTGACCAAGTCCATCAATTTGAAGGCCGCTTCGCGGATCAGTTCTCTTCTCTCGTCGCTGACTGCCAAAGCAGTACCGTTGTAAGGCAATGCCAATCCCAATACTTCCATCAAACAGTTCATCGAGTTGGCGGTGAACATCCCCGCACAAGAACCGCATGTTGGGCAAGCATTGGCTTCCATATCGAAGAATTCTTCCTGGGTCATGTTACCTTCTTTGAAAGTGCCGACCGCTTCAAACATGGATGACAATGTCAGAGCCTGTCCGGTAGCGGAAAGTCCCGCCTTCATCGGGCCGCCCGAGCAGAAAATCGCCGGAACATTGGTGCGGACAGCAGCCAACAGCATACCCGGTGTAATTTTATCGCAGTTCGGGATATAGAAGACACCGTCGAACCAGTGTGCGTTGATGACCGTTTCAGCGGCATCAGCAATGATTTCGCGTGATGGCAATGAGTAACGCATGCCGATGTGTCCCATCGCAATCCCGTCATCGACACCGATAGTGTTGAACTCAAAAGGAATCCCGCCGGCTTCACGGATCGCTTCTTTGGCGATATCGCCTAATTCTCTCAAATGCACGTGACCAGGCACGATATCTGTATAGGAATTGCAGACAGCTATGAACGGTTTGTCCATGTCCCCTTCTTCCCTGATTTGTCCGGTCGCTCGCAATAAGGAACGATGTGGCGCTTTATCTATTCCCTTTTTGATTTTATCACTACGCATTGCTGTCTCCCCTTTTTTCCTTATATTTATAAAAAAGAAGCCCTCATGTGATATAGGGCTTCAGCTTACGTCGAGCCCTGATTCACTAAGAATAGGACTCAACTAATTGAATAGTTTGAATCCTAGGGCATAATAATGACTAATAAAGTGTTTACAGCATGGTAAGTCGTCGTACTGCGTGCGTTCATTCTTCTCATCATACTGCAACTCCTTTCATTATCTTTCTTTAAATATTAAATCTAAATTAGAAATAAGTCAATGCTTTTATTTTTCTATCATATTCCATTCGGCTGTCTCCATGAACCCTTACAACTAAAGGACAGGAACAGGCGAAAAGTTTTCCGGAAAGCAGAGATCCGCATTATCCAAATCGATAGAATCGATGATCATTTCCGTTTCGTATGCCAAACCATGCTCGCCCTCACTCAAGGTCAGCTCATTGAAATGACAAAGGATTCCTTCATACAGGGGCACAAACGGCAATGCTTCCAAAACATCTGTTGGCCTCATTAGTGCCACGGGCTTGTTGGCTTGCAGCACGTCCCCCTCCACTAATACAGTAGAAATAAAATGAGAACAAAAATAATAATTTTTCCTATTCCATTCCTTATTGAATAGAGCCGGCAATAGTCCTAGCAGATTATAATGGTATTTTTCTTTGTCCTTCTCGAATGAAGAAACATAGGCTCTCATGACAACCGCCTGTTCCTCTGACACAGTCAACGCATAAACCGCACATTTTGCCCGGCTGTAGAAAGCGGATGTCACATCTTCTTGTATGAACCCACCTATAAAAGGGTTATTGGCTTTTTTGCGGCCGAAACTGAAGGTATCCGCTAGTTCTGCATCAAACGCCAAGGATACGTGGTTATATTTTTTTCTCGTGAACAATTTGATGATCCGCGTCAATATCGATCCTGTATCCGTCAATAATAAATAAATCTTCTGATCTGACATCCTGATGCTCCTAATTTGTTATTACAAAATCCGGCTTCCAAACCTATTATTCAGGTTGCTGATAAGATTGGCCATCCCGTTGCAGCAAATGAAAAGTCGTTCTGTTTTTGTACCCATCCTTTCATTATACCAAAAACATTTAGGCTGGATGCAACTTTTCAGAAAATTATCTTTATCTTCTTTTTTGTTTCATTCGTCTCTCCGCTACCGATACTAGGATAGTCGAAGAATATCTGATAAGATAGTAGAAAAATAGAAGAAACACAGAAGAAAAGATGATTAAAAGGAGCACACATACATGTACCATTGGTCTAAACTATCCAAAAACTATCCGGCATCCAGCATCCGAAAGATGGCGAAGTTGGCGGCCCAATTTGATGACACACTGATGCTGACGATGGGCGAACCGAATTTCGAAACGCCGGAAAGCATCAAAAAAACCGCGCAGGATGCGATCGCCGCAAATCATACGCACTACGGTCCCAATGTCGGCGAACTCGCTTTCCAACAAGCCGTTGCCAAAAAATATACGGACCAGATCGGTATCCCCTTCGATCCGAATGAAGTCATGGCAACTTTCGGCGGAACGGAAGCCATCCTGCACGTGATGATGGCGATTCTCAATCCAGGCGACGAGGTGGTCATCGCCGACCCGAGCTATCCAAATTATCTTGGTCAGATCATGCTTTTGGGAGCTAAAGTCGTCCCGGTGCCCGTCTACGAAGCAAATTCATTCAAGATGCAGGCTTCCGACATCGCGCAAGTTCTGACCGACAAAACACGCCTGATCATCCTGAACACGCCAAATAATCCGATGGGTTCGATCCTTGATCAGTGCGATATGGAAGCCATCGTGGCTTTGGCCGATCGCCATCAGATTGCGATTCTGTCTGATGAAGTCTATGAAAGCCTCATTTATGATGGAAAGAAACATTTCAGTCTGTTCCAGATACCCGGGGCTAAGGAAAATCATTTCGTCGTGAACAGCTTATCCAAAACCTATGCGATGACGGGCTGGCGGATCGGTTATGTCGTCGGCAATACGGAGGCCATTGATCGCATGGCTGAGTTCAGGGAAGGTATCGGCTTCTGTGTCCCTCCCTTCATCCAGGAAGCCGCAATCACTGCAATCACAGGACCGCAGGATGATGTCCGTTATTTTCTGGAACAATATGACCGTCGCCGCCACATCATCGTTGATGGCTTAAACCAGATTCCAGGCTTCCATTGCCTGAGTACGGAAGGCGCCTTCTATGCCTTCCCGAACATCAAGGCATTCGGCAAGTCCTCCTATGATTTTGCGATGGAAATCTTGACGGAAACCCACGTGGCGCTGACACCGGGCTCCGCTTTCGGGAAAATGGGCGAAGGCTACTTGAGGATTCCGTTCGCTGAATCGGAAGAAGTCCTGCAGGAAGCCGTTGACCGCATCAAAGCTTATATCATAAAAGCTTATCCGCATTTATAGAACAAAAAAACGACGAGTCTCCTCGTCGCTTTTTTTATCATTAGTTATCTGTTTTGGCTGACTTGTTTTTTCCCCATGCTTGCCAGACATGGTAGGCATACTGGGAGAAGGTGATGACAGCCAATCCCCCGACGAACAGCTGCAGGTAGATCAACCCAGGCAGACGGAACAAGGAAAGCAGGATCGTGGTAAAAATCAGGACAGTTGTGGCTTTTCCGAATATATTCGCCGGCACGATGATTTTCGGCTCGACATTCAACAAAGCCACGCCCAGCAGTATCTGTAGGCCGTCTTTTATCAATACGATCAGGAAAAACCAGTTTTCAATATACCCGATGTCCATCAAGGTGTACAGAACAGAAATCTGCATCACTTTATCCGCAAACGGGTCAGCCACCTGCCCGAATTTGGTGATGGCATCATATTTCCTGGCAATGTAGCCATCGATGATGTCGGTAAGGCTAGCGACCAGAAAAATGATCATCGCCCAACGTACCGGATGCGCCACATCGGAATAGAAGACCATCAAATAAAAAGGGATCAAAAACAGGCGTATCAGCGTCAGGATGTTCGGTACACGTTTCATAAATTTGGCCTCCCAGCTACCATTGGCGTACTTCTTACATATATTTTAATCTATAGTGCGTTCTTTAGCTATTTTTAGCAGAGTCGAATGCAAAAAAAATTCAGAAACCAAGCAGCCGGATGGCAGCAGATTTCTGAACGATCTTCAATAATGCATGACGTTGTCTTGATAATGGATGCCCGTCCCCGCTAGGAAGACGATTTCATCGAAGAAATATTGCATTTTCTGGGAAGAGGCCAGCATGAATTCTGGATGCCACTGCACCGCGAAGATGTTTTGGCTTCTTTCTTTTGCTTGGAAGGCTTCGATCAACCCATCTGAGCTCCAGGCAATGGCTTCAAAAGGCTCCGCCAATTCCTTGACGCCTTGGTGATGGAAAGAGTTGACGAGATGTTTCTCACCTAAAAAGGAACGTAAGAAATTATTCGGCGCAATCGCAATCGAATGGGAAGCATATTGGATGTTCGTTTTTTGGTCATGTTGGACATCATACTCTTCCAGCTGGCTAATATCCTGATGCAGGCTTCCGCCAAAAGCGACATTGATCAGCTGCATCCCGCGGCATACCGCAAAAATCGGTTTGCATTGGTTGTAGGCCTCTCTAGCCAAAGCAATCTCGAAAGCGTCCCTCGCTGGATGCGTGACACCCAATCGGTGCGTTGGTTCCTCATCATAAAGAATGGGGGATACGTCCTGCCCGCCCGCCAAAATTAATCCGTCCACAGCATTGATGTAATGTTCTGCATCCATGGGATCGCTGATGGGAATCACGAGCGGAATCCCCCCTGCTACTTGTACACCATCGATAAACCCTTGCGGTGTGTAGGTTTTTTCCATCTGATTACCGAGTTCAGCGCTCAAATGGTTGCCTCCAATTCCTATAATCGGTTTCATCCCTTATTCCTCCCGTCACATTTTTTTTTAATGAAGTGCGGTCATGATCTGCAGACACTTCCCAAAAAGGCTGTCAAATGAGCGCACGATGTACAAGCTTAACTTTACCGCAACACATATACATGTCCATGCAGCTGTCCATCATTCTCATTCCGCCGCCCTATTATTGCGATTCAATAAATTTTTTCACCAAATTCACATTTAAAAATAAATTAATGCTATTGTAACGTGCTGTCATGCCTCTGTCAATGACGAGTTGTGGTGTTTTTCATTGCAACATCTCATTTTTATTCTCCATTTTTCATGAATATCCTTGATTTTTCTTGCTTTTTGGACGCTTTTGCTCTAGGATTCAATATAGAAAATAAAATTAAAAAAGAATGAGAATACTTGTACCGGTATATTTTTTTTGGGGACAGAGTAGCATTAAAAACGGATAGATTATACGCAATTGCAAAAAGAGATTGAACTCGCATTCGAAACAATTGTACAATTGACAGAGGCAAAAGAAAAAAGCAGCAATCAATATTGAAGCGTATTAAAATACTATCGTAAAGAGTCAGGGCGTCGAGTGTGGTCATCCACATCAAGACGAACACCCTGCCGAGGAGGAAATTATGGCAATTTGGTCAAATAATTATCACGGTTCCATGAATGAAAAGGCATTTGAATTCAATTCATCGATCGATGCGGATGCCCGACTGGTCTATGCGGACATCGCCGGAAGTATCGCTCACGCAAAAATGTTGGGGAAAACCGAAATCATTCCCCGCGAAGAAGCGGATGCACTCGTCAATGAACTGGGCAAAATGAATGATGAGCTGCAAGATGGCGATCTCACTATCGATTTCTCGGAAGAAGATATCCACAGCTTCTTGGAAGCGGAATTAACGCGTCGTCTTGGCGCTATCGGCAAAAAGGTCCACACCGGCAGAAGCCGTAATGATCAAGTAGCGACTGCTTTGAAGTTGTATTCTGTTTCTGCGTTGGAGCATTTGTCCAGCCTCGCTGCCAACGTTGCCCTGGCATTGAGCGAAAAAGCCGAACAGCATCTGGAAACGATCATGCCTGGTTATACCCATCTGCAACGTGCACAACCCATCACTTTTGCCCATCACCTAATGGCTTACACTGAGATGTTCCTGAGGGACAAATCCCGTCTGGATGATGCAAAAGAAAGGGTACTGCATTATTTACCGCTTGGCAGCGCAGCGCTTGCGACTACAACTCTTCCGTTGGACCGCGCATTCACTGCTGAAGCACTCGGCTTCAAGGATTTTTCCCGGAACAGCCTGGATGGCGTATCCGATCGCGACCATTCCATGGAAATGTTGGCGGATATGTCGATCATCATGGTCCATATTTCCCGTCTGGCTGAAGAAGTCATCCTCTGGTCATCGCAGGAATTCGGCTTTGTGAAAATCCGCGATACATTCTCTTCCGGATCCAGCATCATGCCGCAGAAGAAAAATCCGGACATCGCGGAATTGCTGCGCGGCAAATCCGGCCGTGTCTTCGGCGATTTGATTGGCGTACTGACTTTGATGAAAGGTTTGCCGCTCGCATACAACAAAGACATGCAGGAAGAGAAGGAATTGCTCTTTGAAGCAATCGACACGGTCACTTTCTGTCTGGAAATCCTGCCAGCAATGTTGAACGACATGGACGTGATTGAAGCAGCCATGCTGAAGGCTTCGCAAAAAGGCTATCTGAATGCGACCGATTGCGCCGACTTCCTGGTCGAAAAAGGCATCCCTTTCCGTGACGCTTACCAAATAACAGGAAATATCCTGAAAGAGTGCGAGGAACAGAACCTGACACTGGAAAACTTCCCGTTGGAGATGTACAAAAAACACTCGGACGCTTTTGATGAAACCATCTACAAGAAGGTTGACCTGAAGGAATGCGTCATCCGCAGAAACGTAGCCGGCGGGCCGGCACCGGAACGCGTGAAAGAGCACATCGAGTCAGTCAAAACAAAATTAGAAGACTACCAGATCATTTCGTAATCAATCATTAACAGAAAGAGGCAGCCTCAAAAATGAGGCTGCCTCTTTCTGTGGTTTGGCGGTGGAATTCCCCGCCAAAGTGGTTTTGAAGGGGGAATCTCTGAGTATACATTCAATCCCTATACAAAAGACCTTTCTACCAACGTGCTACGTTCACTCAGGTATCCGTTCAATCTTCATCAAATTGGTTGTGCCGCTTTCTTTTATAGGCGTCCCAGCAGTGATGACGATGGCGTCTCCAGGTTGCGCAAAGCCCTTTTCTTTCGCCAATGCGGTTACCTTGCTCAGCATATCGTCGACATTTTCAGGTTCTTCGATGACGAAAGCCTGGACACCCCAGACAAGCGTCAATCCTCTCTGGACCCTCTCGCTGTAGGTTGCGGCCAAAATATTCGCTTTCGGCCGGTATTTGGAGATCATGCGGGCCGTGTGCCCGGAACTGGTTGCCGCTACGATGGTCTTGATGCCCAGATTCATGACTGTGCGCGCTGCAGCCTGGCTGATGGCTTCGGTAACGGATGCCTTATCGAACAAAGACATGGTGGACAGGTTGCCGCCATTTGCCTCCAAAGCTTCTTCCGTCCGTTCCGCGATCCGCGCCATCATCGCGACGGTTTCGACGGGATACTGACCGACAGCCGACTCGCCGGAAAGCATGACTGCGTCTGTTCCGTCAAATATGGCATTCGCGACGTCGCTCGCTTCTGCCCTTGTCGGCCGCGGATTCCATTGCATGGAGTCTAACATCTGAGTGGCGGTGATGACTTGTTTTCCGACCAGATTGCATTTCCGGATCAGATCTTTTTGGACGATTGGCACATCGCCCCCGTTGATTTCGACACCCAAATCGCCGCGCGCCACCATCAAGCCGCTGCACACTTTGAGTATCTCTTCGGCGTTTTGCACGCCTTCCTGGTTTTCTATTTTGGCGATGATCTGCGTGTGCGTCGCATCCATTTCTTCAAGTATCTCGATAATTTCCAGTATATCACTGGCCCTGCGGACAAAGCTAGCGGCGATGAAGTCCACTCCCTGCTGGACACCAAAGCGGATATCCGCAGCATCCTTTTCCGTCAGCCCGGGCATACTGAACTTGGCTTCAGGCACATTGATGCCTTTTGAATTCTTAAGGATGCCGTCCACTTGGACTATGGCTATGATTTCTTTCGCTTCATAATTGATATCCGTAACTTCCAGAACCAATAATCCGTCATCGATCAAAATATGCATACCGATCGTCACATCATTGATCAGCTCAGGATAGGTGACAGAGAATTTTTCTTTTGTTCCTAGTACGGGTTCCATACTGATGATTACCGACTCCCCGGAAACCAACGTAACTGCGTCATCGGTCATTTTGTTTGTCCGGATTTTTTGGCCTTGGATATCCATCATGATACCTATGTTTTTATTCGCCAACCGTGCAGCTTCCCTGACATTATTCAGACTGACCATATGCGTATCATGTGCGCCGTGCGAAAAATTCAGCCGCGCCACATTCATGCCACTGTTCATCATCCTTACCAACACATCGACGGAATCGCTGGCTGGTCCAATTGTGCAAACTATCTTCGTTTTTTTCACTATTAGCCCCTCATTTCTGAATTGACCATCCTCTTAACCTGACATTTACCTGTCTTCATTATAGAACAAATGCTCCTATTAAGAAATTATGACGCTACGGAAAGCAAAAAACGTGCTGCTTTTCGGCACCACGTTTTTATAAAAATTCAGATATTCGGTTCGGTTTGGATAGCTTCACTTGATTTCAATGGTTTTGATTTCAGCGTCAACAAGAACACGGTTGACAGGATCAAGGCGATACCGAGCAGATCCGTCCAGTGAAGACTGGTCCCGAGCCAAAAAACGGAAAGGAACGTTGCAGAAAGTGGTTCGGCCGACGAAAGTAGGCTTCCTACCGTTGCGCCGATGCGATGCACCCCTTCGAGATAGAGGCTGAAGGAAATGACCGTCCCAAACAGGATGATGACCAGCAAGGAAGCAACTGCTGCGAGGTCCCAAGTGCCGATGATCCGCCAAGGCTGGTACACGATCGACAGCAGAACGCCGCCTATCAGCATCCCCCACCCCAATGAGAGCAGCGTCCCATAAGTTTTGATCAGACGGGCTGGCTGCAGGTTGTAGATGACGACAGAAACAGCCGACAAGAGCCCGTACATCAATGCCTCTTGCGAGATGGCCAGACTGTCAAATTGGCCATGTGTGGCCAACAGGAAAATACCGGCTACCGCGAAGACGATGGCTGCCATTTCAGCTGGCCGCGGTAATTTACTGTTCTTGACGGAAAGGTAAACCATGATCAGGACCGGCGCCAAAAATTGCAGGACTGTAGCCGTTCCCGCATTCGAATGGCTGATCGTCGCAAAATAGGTGTACTGGCAAAAGGACAGGCCCAAAGCCGCAAACAGGAACAAATCCCTGCAGTCCCGTTTTTCTTTCCAGACCCGAAAGATAGTGCCCTTTTCTTTTTTGTAGCATAAAGCCAACAAAATCAAGCCGGCCATCAGCATCCGGACGGCGACCAGCCAGCCGGAGGTCAACCCGCGCTGCTGCAGCAGAAACTGCCCGCTGGTTCCTGAAATCCCCCACAACAAAGCCCCTACAACGGTAAACAGCACGCCGGATTTATATTGAGACATTCCATCCCTCCATTCCTTTACATTTTTCAAATAACATCATTATATGCGATGGCTGGACAAATAGAAAGCTGATATTTTTGCTTTGTCCGATGAGCGATTTTGTGGGATACTGATAAGCGTGAACGAAAACGGAGGTTGAAAAAATTGATAC
Source organism: Trichococcus collinsii (assembly GCF_900107505.1). Taxonomy (GTDB): domain Bacteria; phylum Bacillota; class Bacilli; order Lactobacillales; family Aerococcaceae; genus Trichococcus; species Trichococcus collinsii. The sequence continues at coordinate 471,470 of NZ_FNQH01000002.1, forward strand.
GCATTAAAGAAGCCATTTTACACATTTTGGACATCAACACGAATGAACCGATTTTTTCCTATGCGGGACTGGATACGTCAGAACGCATGATGATCGAATACATCGAAGCGATGGTCGCAAAGGTCGAAGATTCCGATAGCATGAAGGACGGGATTCTGGAAGAGGACAATCAGATGACTGCCCTGTTCAGGAACTGCCAAAGCGATTTCGTCGAAGGCACGAAAGCCTTGTCGGAAAAATTCTTCAATGTGACCAAATTGAATCCCGAAATCCCGCCCGCGGATCTGCTGATCGCGCATTTTGAATTGGATGAAGTGCCGTGCCTTGGGGTGTTCAAGCTGAATTACTCAGACAGCTATACGCACTTTGTTTCGTATGAAGGGGACGTTTTGACCAACCAGATCATCTTGAACCGTGCCATCCTGCCTTCGCAAAGACAAGCCATCCAGGAAGGCCTTGTTGTGAATCTGGAGCAGATGGTATACCATGTCATCGAGAAAAAACACATGATTGCTGAGTTGGGCGAAAAGGTGAATTACTTCACGGAAATGTTCCTTGAAGACACGCCGAAGCCGAGCCTGAAGGAGAACATCTCGATCATCAAAAAGGCCGTCCAAAAGACGAGCAAAGCCTTCAACGATGAAGAATTCCAGGTATTGGCCGAAACGAAGGAAGCCATCGTCACGAGCATGCAGGAAGACAACCTCATCGATAACGAAAAAATCGCTGAAGCCTTGTTCGGCGATAATTTCGCCAAAAAACAGAAATATTTCGAGCAGGTCGAAGAATTGGGCTATGTGGATCGTGCCCCTGCGGAAGCGGCAATCGCCGGACCGAAATATTCCAAACAAAAATTCAGGCTCGATAACGGCATCGAAATCAGCATTCCGCTGGAGCTTTACAAAGACCCTGACGTTGTGGAATTCATCAATAACCCCGACGGCACAACATCCGTCATCATCAAAAACATCGAGAAGATCAAAAACCTGTTTTAACCACAAAAAAACCGATGGCGCTCAATGCGAGGCTATCGGTTTTTTTGCTTATTTCGCTTTTCTGGAGATGTTCAGGATGGACATGCCGTAGAGCAACAGCGCGGTGCCGATCAGGATCAGGATGCTGGTGAAGGGAGTCACTGTGGTTTCCCCGAAGCGGATGGTATGCCCCATCATCAGTTTGAAGGCATCCAACCCTTCAACCGGAACCCCTTCGAACGAGATTTTTAAAGGTTCCTCCATCATTACTTGCCTCATCAAGGAAGCCGAATAGGTCATCGGGAACAGTTTGATGACCGTCTGCACACTGTCCGAGAACTGCCCGATCGGCACATAGACCCCGGCAAGGAAGCCGATGATGGTGCCGAGGATTGTGCTGGCTGTCGCGAAAGCGTTCTGGCTTTGGAAGAAGGAAGTCAGGAAATAGACCATCGCACTGCTCGTCAACACAGTGAGCAGGATTAGACTGATCATCTTCAGCATAGCCACCGGAGCCAGCAACTCCCCCCCGTTGAGGAAGATGTACGCTTCGGCCAACACGAACGTAACGAGGCTCATGATGAACCCCACAACAACCGAACTCAGGATATAACCTGCCGCCAATCTGCTCGAGCGGATCGGCGAGACCGTAAAGTCCTTCAATATTTTATTGGCCCGGTCATCGATCATGACAGCAAAGGCCCCCATCGTCGTCGTCACTCCGGAAACCGAGATGACACCGGACATGATCCAGCTGTCCATGACATACTGCGCGCCCATCGAGTCCCCCAGAGCGCTCGTCAAATTTTTACCCAAGAAAAAGACGTAGAGGCCGATGATGATCAGCACTGCCAACAAGGAGAAGAAAACATTCGCCTTATCCCTGAAAAATATTTTTATGTTGCGGCCAATGATCGGTATCATTCCTGCACCTGCTTTCCTGTGATCGCAATAAAGGCATCGTCCATGGAACCCGCCACCACCTCAAAGTATGTCAGATATGGTTTGCATTGCTCCAGAATGGGCAGTGCATCCATCGTTTTGGCTAATTTGATACGGAAGAGGTCTTGCTGAAGCTCATACTGCGCCTGATGAGCATCCAAAATGCGGCTCACTTCGGAAACTGTTCCGGTCCGCATCTTCAATACGTCAGAGCTGTACCTTTCCCGCAGCGCATCCGGAGTCCCTTCGGCGATGATTTCGCCTTCATCGATGATGACGACATAATCTGCGCTGGCCGCCTCCTCCATGTAATGCGTCGTCAGAAAAATCGTCATCCCGTGCTCGGCCTGCAGTTTCCGGATCGTGTCCCAAACATTCTTGCGGGTTTGGGGATCCAATCCGGTCGTCGGCTCATCCAAAAAGAGTATCTTTGGCGTGTTGATCAAAGCCCTCGCGATATCGGCTCGCCGCTTCTGCCCGCCGGATAATTTTCCGTACGGCCTGTCCAAGAATTCCGTTACCCCGGCGGCCTCGTTCGCTCTGAGGAATGCCGGTTCCCATTCCGATTTGGACAATCCATAAAAACTCCCTCTCACCTCAAGATTTTCCTTTACGGTCAACAGCTTGTCCAACAAGTTTGTTTGGAAGACGACGCCTATATTGGAGCGAATCGCAAAGTCATCTTTCCCTATAGTGAATCCATTTATCGTGACTTCGCCGCTGTCCGCCTGCAGCAGCGTGCAGATGATATCGATCGTCGTCGACTTGCCCGCTCCGTTCGGCCCCAAAAATGCAAAAAGCTGGCCGGCATTCACATGGAAATCGATGTCTTTGACCGCTTGCACATCTCCGAAACGCTTTGATAAGCCTTTTACTTCTATGATTTTTCCCAACTGAAAACACCCTCTCTGATAACAAACGCTGTCCATTCAGAATATAACTAATTTCTCCATGTTCAGTGTATCAGAATGGAGAATGGAGACAAAATAATTGTGTGCCGGATTTTGGCATTCATTGTTTTTTGCATGTGTGCTCCGGTTGACCACAATTCTCCGCTCTGCTCCGGCGAGCGGAGGCTTCGCCGGATGTCGGCCAACATTCTGATTCCCTCCTCCGATAAGAAACGCTTGGCAGGAGGTGGGGCTGAAGGTTACCGGCATACTCCGGCAGGCGGATCCCCACCGGAGCTGGCGATCGCTCCATCTGCTTTCCTCCGGCCAACGGCAGCTGCCCACATATTGATGGTGGACAACAAAAAAGCAGCGGCCATCTCATCTCGAGACAGCCCCTGCTTACATTTGTTACGCTCTATCAAACGCGTTCTACCTGCTCTTAACCAACAGATTGATTGCTTGTTGGACGCTTTCTTCTTTCGAAATGTTGTCTTTTTCCTGATCATTCACACAGGCAACCAGATTTTCGGCAACGATGATGCCCATTGCTCGGTCGATGCTGGATCGGACTGCGGACAATTGCGTCACGACGTCGGAACAATCCTTTCCGTCTTCCATCATGGCAAGGATACCACGCATTTGTCCTTCCGCACGCTTAATGCGGTTGATTATATTTTTGTTGTATTGATTCACACAACCTCACCCCTCCAGGCCGAAATGCCTCCCATTACGTTCGTTACTTTGTAGCCCTTTGAAGCAAGATATTGGCAAGCTGCAGTTGAGCGAGCACCGCTCAGGCACATAACATAGTAATTTTCATCCTTATCCAGTTGATCCGCAGTGTCTTCTAAGCCGCTTAAAGGCATAGAGATGGCACCGTCTACGTGCGCATGTGCAAATTCGTCTGCTTCACGTACGTCCAAGAGTTTGACAGGAGTTTTTTTCCATAATTGTTCGAATTCCGGCATTGTAATTGATTGATACATTTTATTTTACCACCTTTTCTGGTCTGACGGTTGCATATAAGCTGAATGCACCATCTAAATTTTTGACTGTAAATCCATTTTGTTTCAAGATACGTTCAGCGATGTAACTGCGTAAACCGCTTTGGCAGCTGACGATGATCGGTGTTTCTTTTGATAATTCTCCGATGCATGCACGCAAATCGTCGACTGGGATGTTGATGGCACCCTTCAAGGCACCTAGTCTTGCGATTTCGCCCTCACCGCGGACGTCCAACAGTTGATAGCCAGCTTCCTGCATCTTTTCCAATTCATACCATTGGATGGATTCAGAAACGCCTTCAATGATGTTCATGGCTGCGTATCCAGCCATGTTGACTGGATCTTTGGCTGAACCGAACGGAGGTGCGTATGTGAATTCCAATTCTGGCAAATCATGGACCGTCAGATTTCCTTTGATTGCTGTAGCGATGATGTCGATGCGTTTGTCTACGCCATCCGCACCGATAGCTTGCGCTCCGTAAATTTCACCGGTTTTCGGATGGAAAACCAATTTCAGGACAATCGCTGACGCATTCGGATAGTAGCCGGCATGGTTCTTTCCTTGGATATGCACGACTGCATAATCTTTTCCTGACAGCTGCAATTGGCGTTCGTTCAGACCTGTGGAAGCGCCGGCCAAACCGAACACACGCACGATTGCGGTGCCGATGCTGCCTTTATTTTTTCTGTTCAAGCCGCTGATGACATCGGCTACTTGACGTCCTTGACGGTTCGCTGGTGAAGCCAAAGCGATCATGGTGTCTTCACCGGTGATTTGCTGCTTCACGATGATTGCGTCACCGACTGCGTAGATGTCTTTTTTGCTTGTTTCATAGTTTTCATCGACGAGGATACCGCCGCGCATGCCTGTTTCGATACCCGCAGCGATTGCCAGGCTGTTTTCAGGTTGGACACCGACTGACATGATGGTCAAATCGCTATCCAATGTCACGCCGTTTTCAAGGACGATTGTTTTGCCTTCATTTTGGAAAGCTGTAGCCGCAACGCCTGTATACAGCGTCACGCCGTTCGCTTTCAATTCATCCGCTAAGTAAGCAGCCATTTCTTCATCGAATGGAGGCAAGACATGCGGTGCTTTTTCGACGATTGTCACAGCTAAACCGCGGTGCGCTAAGCTTTCAGCCATTTCAAGACCGATGAAACCTGCTCCGATGACGACTGCTTTTTTTGGTTCATGCTCAAGGATGAAACCTGTGACAGCATCCACATCCGGTACATTGCGCATTGTGAAGATATTTTTGGCTTCGGACAGACCTTCTGCTGGCGGTACGAATGGTTTTGCTCCTGGGGATAAAATGACTTTATCGTAAGCCAGTTGGTATTCGCCATCTTTCGAACGGACTGTCACTTCTTTTTTATCCGCATCGATTGCAATCGCTTCGCTGAAAGGACGGACATCCAAGTCAAAACGAGCGCGCAATTGCTCAGGGGTTTGAACCAAGAGATCGCTGCGTTCTTGAATATCGCCTGAAACATAGTAAGGCAAGCCACAGTTCGCAAAGGAAACGAAAGGTCCTTTTTCCAATACGATGATTTCTGCATCTTCATTCAATCTTCTCAAACGTGTTGCAGCGGACATACCGCCTGCCACTCCACCGATAATAACAATTTTCATCATAGTTTTCCTCCTCTTGTCGGGCCTGACCATGCGGACATGCCGCCTTTGACATTGACTACATCGTAGCCTTTGGATTTTAAGATAGTTGCTGCACGTTTGCTGCGTCCGCCTGATTGGCAGATCACATACACTTTACCCTTTGGGGTATATGTTTCCGCTTTTCTCAACGGAACATTTTTTGCGCCTGGAATATGTCCGGCGATGAATTCGTTCGGTTCACGGACATCGATTATTTGTGGTTTTTCAGTTAATTTTGCTTCCAGTTCCTTAGTGGATACGGAAGGCATACTGTTGAATAAATTAAATAACATACGTGGCTCCTTTTTCGTAAGTAGTATCAATCGCTTATGGACTCATAATACCCCATAGGGTATATTTTGTAAACCATTTTTATTCAAAAATTTTTAAAATGTTAAAAAAGACTGATACATAGCCCTTCTTCCGATACTGAATAAAATAAACACACAAACAACTCTCCCGGCTTATATGCTCCTCTCCCGCATAACATAGAGAAAAAAGACCGCAAAAGTTGCGTAGGAACGCAATTCTGCAGTCTTCTCCTTATTGATTGCTTTTATTCTCTGCACGGAGGCGTCCGATAAAGCTTTTTATGTGTTCGAATGCTTCTTTCAGCTCTTCGATTGAGTAAGCGTAGGAAATACGGATAAAGCCCTCTCCGCTCTCTCCGAAGGCTGTTCCCGGCACAACGGCCACTTTTTCCTCCATAACCAAACGGGTAGCGAACTCTTCCGAAGTCAAACCAAATTCGGTTATGTTCGGGAAGATATAAAAGGCTCCATAAGGTACAAAACAAGGCAATTCCAAATCTTTTAGGACTTTCATTAGATAACGGCGGCGTTGATTGTAGCTTTCACGCATCTCGGCAACGTTGTCATCGCAGTTCCGCAACGCAACGATACCGGCGTACTGACTCGTCGTCGGTGCGGCCATGATGGCGAATTGATGGATTTTGATCATCTGCTCCATAATGATCGGCGGAGCAGTTGCATAGCCCAGACGCCAACCGGTCATCGCATACCCTTTTGAGAATCCGTTGATGTAAACGGTCCGTTCCTTCATTCCCGGCAAAGCGGCAATGCTGAAGTGATTTCCATTGTAGGAAAGTTCACTATAAATTTCATCAGTGATGACGAATAGATCGTTGGCGATGATGACTTCAGCGATCGCTTCCAGGTCCTCTTTGGACATAACAGCCCCAGTAGGGTTGTTGGGATAGGAAAGAATCAGCACTTTTGTTTTCGGAGTGATCGCCGCTTCCAGCTCTTCTTTCGTCAAACGGAATTGATTCTTCTCCTGCAATGGGATAGCTACGGGAACCCCGTCAGCCAATACGATGCAGGGAAGATAGGAAACATAGCATGGCTCCGCGTAGACGACCTCATCGCCCGGGTCCAGCATGGCCCGCAATGCCAAATCGATGGCTTCACTTCCGCCTACCGTAACGACAGTTTCATCTTCGGGGGAATAGTGCAGATTGTAGCGACGTTCCAAGTACAAGCAGATTTCCTGACGCAGTTCCGCCAAACCGGCATTAGCTGTGTAGAAGGTGCGTCCTTTTTGGAGGGTATACATGCCTTCGTCACGCACAATCCAAGGGGTGTCAAAGTCGGGCTCGCCTACCCCCAACGAGATTACCCCGGGTATCTCATTCGCAATATCAAAAAATCTCCGGATGCCGGAAGGTTTGATTTCGCGCACCTTAGCATTTATCGGATTTCTCATGGAGTCAGCACCATCCGTTTGTCGTCACCCTCATCCACGAACAACGTGCCGTGGTCTTTATAACGTTTCAATACGAAATGAGTAGTGGTTGATTGTACTTCGTCGATCACAGAAAGGCGTTTCGCAACAAACAGAGCAATCTCTTTCATCGGCGCTTTCTTCAGTTGCACCATAAAATCAAAACCGCCGGACATCAGGAAAACGGTCTCCACTTCCGGGAATTGGTATACTTTTTCTGCGATACGGTCGAACCCTGACCCCCTTTGCGGATTTACGCGTAGCTCGATGATGGCAGAAACTTCGTCATCGCCGGTCTTGTCCCAGTTGATCAAGGTATGGTAGCCGCAGATGATTTTGTCCGCTTCCAGTTCTTTCACCGCAATCGCCACTTCTTCTGTGGCAACTCCCAACATGACTGCGACTTCTTCATCAGTCAGTTTGTTGTTCTTTTCAATAATTTTCAGGATTTTTTCCTTCAATTCGTTTTTCATCGTTTTGCCTCCTCTGGCTGTACGCATTCGGGCCATTTTCAGACTCTATTATTCATTTTTTGATAAATGAAATTTCTTTCATTTTATCACCCCTGACAAGCACTTGCAAATATGTTTTCGGGAATTGCGGCTGGCAGGATGGCGCATCAACACTGAATAAACCACAAAAAAACTCCACAGGTTTGCGGAGCGCAGACTTGTGAAGTTTTTTCTTATCAATTAATAACGGGTATCCAGGAATCCGCAGAATGCATCTACTGGAGAAATGCCAGTGAATTCGGAACGGCCTACCATTTTGTTGACGAGGGCTTGCAAAGTGAAATCCTTACTGTCGTATGTGTTGATATATGTTTGTACTTGCGGCACGTCAGCCAAGTGGTTAGGTGCTTGGACAGATACAAAGATTGTAGGGATTTCATGGACATAAAAAGGAATGTCCGGTGTTCCTTTTGAAGCTGGCCATTGGATGCGTTGATCGGTATTCGGTTGTACCGAAGCTACGTTGATGATTAGATCGTAGGCTGCGATCAATTCTTTGATCGGACGTTTTTGAGCGTATACGTTCGCAACGGCAGCGGCCCTTTCTTCTTCTGGCAATTTATTGATCCGCTCTTCCGTGGATTCCCAGATGGAAACTTCAAAACCTTCAGCTTCCAGGATCCCTTTCAGCGTATCGACAGGGCGAACCGCTTCGCCGCCGATCATTGCACCGAAGCCACCTTTGTGGCCTTCAACATTGACCAACAGGACACGTTTTGTCTTTTCTGGTGAAATCGGGAAGATATTTTGGTTGTTTTTGACCAAAGTGATCGCTTTGTCGGCAACCTCAACTGCGATTGCTTTGTTTTCCGCCAAGCCGATTTTAGCCATTGCTTCTTCTTTGGACGGCAATATTTCTGTTTTAGCTTTTTTGTGCAGTCCTAAAGCAGCTTTTGTACCCAAGATACGCGTCAGAGCTTCTTCCAAACGCTCATCCGTGATGATGCCGTTGTTGTAGCCATCCAACATCCATTGGAAATCTTCGTCCGGATCGTTGAAGAACAAGAACAAGTCAGATCCTGCAGCGATTGCTGTCGGAAGCATATCTTGACGTTTCATAGCCGAAGTCATCGCAACCATGTGGCTAGCGTCTGTTACTACTAACCCATTGAATCCCATCTTGTCGCGCAATAAGTCCGTCAGGATGTATTTGTTCAAAGTAGCTGGCAAGATTTGATCTTGAACAGTTGCTTCAGGATTGAAATGTTTCACGTATTCAGGTAAGGAGATGTGTCCTGCCATGATGGAAGGCAAGCCTGCATCGAACAAAGTACCGTACACTTTACCAAAAGTAGCGTCCCATTCTTCTGTCGAATAGGGGTTTACGCTGAACGATAAATGTTGGTCGCGCTCATCGATTCCGTCCCCAGGGAAGTGTTTTGCCGCTGGCGCAATGCCGCTCTCTTGGATACCCTTCATGTATGCCAACGATAATGCAATAGTCTTATCCACATCGCCGCTCCATGTACGTGTTGCAATAATCGGGTTACGCCAGTTGCGATTGATATCCACGATAGGGGCGAAACTCCAGTTGCAGCCGATAGCAGCAGCTTCCACGCCGGAAACGCGGCCCATTTCGTATGCGTATTTCGTATCGTTTGTAGCTGCGATTTTCACTTCAACACCGACATACGTGCCGTCTTTACATGCGCCATTGCCGCCTGCTTCCGTGTTGGCTGCGATCAATAAAGGAATTTTGCTGTTTTCCTGCAGAATTTTATTTTGCTCATATACTTCTTCTGCCATTCCAGGATTGTAACGGACTCCTCCGATGTGATAGTTATTCAGTACGCCCGTCAAATATTCCTCCGTGCGCTCTGATCCCATGTTAATAAACAGTTGACCGATTTTTTCTTCGATCGTCATGTCTGCGATTGTATCTTTGACCCATTTGATTCCCTCGGTATCCAAGTTATAAGGTTTTGCTGTTAATTCGACTCTCATGATTTGACCCCTCTCAAAATAGTTCTGGAACAGACCTATGCTACAACGGGTTAGCGTTAGCACCGTCTTTCCTACAAGAACAAGTATAGGCACTTTATCCAAATAATTGAAGGCACTTACACCCCGTTTTTGAAAGGTTCGGATTCTGTTCAAAATTGAAGGCTTGGATAAAAACGGTGAATACCAAGCCCTATCTTATATTAAAAACCGCTTTATGAAGCCTTTTTAATCGATCAAAACCGAATTTAAAAAATCCCAACCAGCAAAAACAAATCCTGATTCGTTTGTCATTTTTTTGTCACAGTATCTCGCAAACAAAAAAATGGAGCACTCCCAAGGAAGGCTCCATTTTCAATTTTTATCATTACAACTCATTCGACAAGTTCGCCGACGATTGGCAGCCCCTCAAGGACCTTTATGCCGTGAGGCGACTGATTGGTGATTTCTTCCGTCAGTTCATTGCCAGCCGTCAAACCTAATTTGTGTTCTCCATCTTTCCATGCTTCCACGTTTGTGACGTCATAGACTATCCCATCGACAGCAACATACGCCGGCTGGCCATCCTTGCCATTGTATTGGCTGAGTTCTTCCAGCGTGAAGGTCCGCATTTCTTCAGCTGAACTGCTGACCGAGACAACTTCGGAACTCGTTGTTGCGCTATCTTCGACCGTGGCAGGCGCACATGCGACCAATAACAGGCCGGCTACCCCTGCTTGCAGCATCATGCTCAATTTTATTTTCGACATCTTCGGTTCCTCCTTCATCATAAACCAAATGTTTCATAATGGATGCGGTCTTTGGAAACACCTTTTTTAAGCAAAACTGCTTCGACGGCGTTCATGAATGGCGGTGGACCGCACAACAGATACTCAGCAGCCTCGTATCGGATTTCATTATCCTGGAGAATCGTATCGATTTTCCCTTCATCGAGAAAGCCGCTCTCATTGGCATAGAATGGCACCAAACGGAAATCAGGGAGCCTGTCCTTCAATGATTGAAGCTTATCGACAAAAGCAAATTCCTCCCGGTTTTTCAGGCTCCAGACCAGTACCGTCCTGTTCGGAAATTGTAGGCGTGCGCTGTTTTCCAATATGCCCAGCATTGGTGTGATACCGATGCCTCCCGCAAACATGACCATGCTCACCGTTTTATCATGCATGCCTTCCTGAACATGCCACATACCGCCATGAGGGCCTTCAAGTGACGCTTTGACTCCTGGCTGCAACGTTTGGAACCGGTGCGTGTAATCTCCGGAATCCTTGATGGCCAGTGCGACTTCATCCCGATCCTGCGGGGCACTGATCAGCGAGAACGGATGCTCTTCAGATGAATACTGTGGGTCATAGAGGCGCAGGAAGACAAACTGCCCAGCTTGGTAAGGGAATACTTCGCCATCGTCCGGCTTCAGATGGACTTCCAGGACATTGCCGTTTTCCGGTTTTGTTGCGGTGACGGTATACAGATTTTTTTTGAGTCTGACCGGCTTGAGGAATTTGTGGTTGATGTACAAGCCAAGCGCCAAAGCGAAATAGCCTCCGAGAATGGCTGCGGCAATGTAGTCTCCCTGCACAATCACGGTCATGGTCAAGACATGGATAGCCAAAAAAGTGGCGGCGAGTATGTTGAAATTATGGACAACTTTCATCTTCTCGTAGTTGGCGATAGGATATTTTTTGAGGGTTGTTTTGGCTGTTTTGACGATTTTTTTTCGTCCGAACCAGTTTGTCATGATGAGGGCAGAAAGGACGGCGATGGTCAAAAAAAAGATGATGGCCAAGTCCCCGAAAATGGTCGAATAACGGTATACCCAGCCCCAGAGAACCGTTACCCATAATTTATGGGTAACTCCGATCGACAAGGCAACGACGGCCATGATGGCATGGAATCGATTCAGCTTGTCCAAGCTGAAGTATTGTTCGATGAACCTCGGCCGGGATGCGATGATGACTCCAGTCAAAAGCCAAGTATAGGACACAATTCCCAGAAAAGGCGGGCCAGCTGAAAGGAAGCTCCTGTTCCTGAGTGCGACTGCGGCGATAAGTACAGGGAGAAGGATATAAGCGGCAACAATCAGCATGCGCATCAGTTTTCTGTTCATTACTGAGACCTCTTTTCTTCTGCTGGTTTCGGATGACAGATGCAAGCAGCGTTTCCTTTGTGAACGGAACGCATCTCTTGTGTCCATTTTATAACGTTATGCAAACGGATACAAACCAGAAGCCTCGAGCGACAAAATGCAAAAGCAATCGGAAGACACTTCTGAAGCCAAAAGCTGTGATACAATGAAAAAAATAATCCAAACAAGGAATGATGATATGGACCATACAAAAAAAGAACTGACATGCAACCAGACGCGGAACGTACGCACTGCTTTCGTATCCTATAGCGAATTGAACGATAAAGATACCCTCTTCGGCGGCGAAATCATGTCGCACTTCGACTCAGCCTGTGGCAGGGCCGTGTTCAACTTCGTCAAGCGGCCTTCCTTCACCGCTACTGTCGATTTGGTCGCCTTCATCCAGCCCGTCCGGAAAAATGAGGCCATCTATGTGGAAGCGTATGTCTCCGGCTGCGGGAACACTTCCGTGGAGGCCTTCGCAAAACTGACCGCCACAGACGTCCGCACCGGGGAAAGCCGCATCTCTGCCTACGCCTTCCTGACTTTCGTCATCACCGACAGCTCGGATCCGGACTTTGTTATGCCGCTGATTTTACCCGAGTCGGAGGAAGAAAAGATGATCTGTTCCGGTTACGAGGAGCGCAGAATCAACAACCTGATCAAACGCAACCAGAACAGCCGCCTGCTTTCCGGCCTTTCCACCAAACAGATTTGGGATGCCTGACAAAAGAAGAGCCAAAATGCCAGCAGGCATTTCGGCTCTTCCTTTGTCTTTCTACAATTCGTGGGAAATTGGCTGCATCCCTGCAAAGGTGCAATACTGTTCATATCCCAATGCTTTCAATTCCACCTTTGTATCTTCAATATAAGCCCCTAAGTGATGCTTTTCATGGCTGTCGCTGCCGATGCCGCCCAAGTCATTGTAAAGCCTCAAAATGGCTCTTGATGGCGCAGATCCTTCAGGCCATATCTGTGCGAGGACGTGTTCACTTCGATCACTTTGCCGGCCTGGAAGTCATCGATGGTATGGGTTTGCATCCAGCGCACAAAAAAACTTCAAGCAAACCGATAAAGGTTGCTTGAAGTTTTTGATCACTCTAGGATTATTGTACGTCGATGGAAACATCGATTGTTTGTACTGGAACATCGTAGAATCTATCTTCTCTGCGTCCAAGGAAGTCTTTTGCTTGTTGCGGGAACAAAGCGTACATCAAGACATCTTCTGTGGATTTAGCGTATTGGCTGATTTCTTTTTCAAATTTAGGCATTTGCGGCAAGATCAGATCGGCAGGTCTCACAGTTGTGATGCCTTCGTTACCGATGATTTTTTTCGTAATTTCTGCAGAAATCGCTACTGGCGGTTTGCCGTATTGACCTCTTACATATTCCTTGATTTCGTTAGGCACAAGTTTATAGCGCTCGCCTGAGATGACGTTCATCAAGGCTTGCGTACCGACCATTTGCGATAACGGTGTAACCAATGGAGGATAGCCTAAGTCCGCACGCACTTTCGGAACTTCTGCCAATACATCGTCGTATTTGTCCTGCAGGCCTTGTTCAGTCAATTGGCTCAACAAGTTGGAAAGCATGCCGCCCGGTACTTGGTACAGCAATGTTTTCGGCTCGACGTCCTTCACTTTAGGGTTCAGGATGCCGTCGTTACGGAAACGATCCCGGATCGGAGCAAAATGATCGGCGATTTCTGCAAGTTTGTTCATATCAAGCCCAGTGTTGTAGCCCAATCCTTCCAACGCGATTGCAACGGATTCCGTAGCCGGTTGGCTTGTGCCGCCAGCAAACGGAGAGATGGCTGTGTCGATGATATCAGCACCAGCTTCAACAGCCTTCAGGTACGTCATTTCAGCAATGCCGCTTGTCGCATGTGTGTGGACTTCTAAAGGCAAATCAACGGCAGCTTTGATTTTGCTAACCAATTCAAAAGCGACGGCTGGCGTCAACACGCCGGCCATATCCTTGATACAGATGGAATCTGCGCCCATTTTAGCCATTTCCTTGGTCAAGCCTACGAAATAGTCGACTGTGTGGAATTCGCTGGTTGTATAAGAGATTGCAGTCTGGCAATGGCCGCCAGCTTTTTTAGTGATATCGATGGCTGTCTTCAGGTTGCGCAAATCATTCAATGCATCGAAGACACGCACAACATCGATTCCGTTTTCGATCGACTTTTCGACAAATGCGCTGACGACATCATCGGAATAGTGTTTATAACCCAATAAATTCTGTCCACGCAAAAGCATCTGCAATTTTGCATTTTTGACTTCTTTACGAATCGTGCGCAGACGTTCCCAAGGATCCTCGTTCAAATAACGGATACAAGAATCAAAGGTGGCGCCTCCCCACATTTCGATGGAGTGGTAGCCGGCTTCATCCATGGTTTTGATGATCGGCAACATATCTGATAGTGGCATACGTGTTGCAATCAAACTTTGTTGACCATCACGCAAGACCGTTTCCATAAAACGGATTTCTTTAGTCATGTAATTGGTCACTTCCTTCTTGTATTATTTTAGAAATGGCATCTTGCATTTCTTCAATGGTGTGGCGACGGCTGCGTCCGCAATCTTTTGCATCACGATTGCAGATGAAACAACGTCTCGTGTTCAGTCCTAATTCGGTCCGGCTGATGCTCTTCAGATCATTGCCTTCCATCCAAAGGACGTCCAAGTCAAACAATCGGCCGAAAGGATGCGTTTCTTCTATCATCACCATTTTTTCTTTCAGTTGTGCAGGAGTCAATGGCGAAAGGAAAAAGTATTCCGCCCCAGTCTTCAGGTTCCGGTAGAGAGAAGCTTGCGGCAGATCATTGCCCAACACTTCTTCTATGCGTTCCAGAACTTCAGTAAAGACAGCTTCCAACTGTTGATTGTTTTTTATCGGACCCGGAATATTCATGAGTGCCATCAAGAGGCTGTCCTCTTTCTGGCTGCTCAATAATTCCCGTTGGATGGCGACACGTTTTTCACGCACCGCCAACATTTCTGCTAAAGTAACGCGTTCTCCTTCAGTAAAAAGGGTTGTACTAGACATTTTTTACCACATCGATTATCGTGCCATCACGGTATTCGATTAAAGCAACTACTTTGTTTCCGTATTCAATAGGTTCTGGTGCTCCTACTACAGAATATGCAATGTCTTTTAATTGTTCAATTGTAAATTGAGGAACATCAAGATTACTGAAGTGTTCAATTAAATCTTTACGTTCAGGATTGATAGCAATACCAACTTCGGTAACAACTACATCTACACTAGCACCTGGTGTAACGACAGTATTTACTGTATCAACAATTGTTGGGATACGTCCACGAATAAGTGGTGAAATAACCAAACTCATTTTACATGCTGCACTTGTATCTGAGTGTCCGCCTGAAGCGCCACGAATAACACCATCAGAACCTGTTATAACATTCACGTTAAAGTCGGTATCGATTTCTAGCGCAGATAAAATAGCTGTATCCAATTGATTGATGACAGCGCCTTTGCTTAATGGAGAAGCATACATGTTTGCATCAATTTCATAATGGTTCACATTATTTCCTAAAGAAACAGCAGACGGATGGTCAAAATCTTGCACGTCGATGATTTTTCCAACAAGTCCTTCTTCAAGCAATTCTACCATTGCGTTAGTAATACCACCTAAAGCAAAGCTAGCTTTGATACCATCTTCAATCATAGAATCTTTCAAGAAGCGCGTTACAGCAAGAGATGCTCCACCGGTACCTGTTTGGAAAGAGAAACCTTGTTTATAATAAGGAGAATTAATGATTACTTTAGAAGCATATTCTGCAATCAATAGTTCTTTAGGGTTTTTAGTGAACCGTGTTGCCCCTTTAGCAATTCCTTCAGGATCGCCAATTGCATCAACGACAACAACATAATCAACATCTGTTTGAGGAATACTGATTGGTGTGTTTGGATAAGGCATCAATGAGTCAGTAATAGCGACAACTTTATCAGCATACTTTGCATCTACCATAGCGTAGCCTAAAGATCCGCATGTTGTTTTTCCTGATGTTCCATTCACATTACCATATTCATCAGAACTTGGAGCGCCTAAGAAAGCAACATCGATATGGATATCTCCACGGACGATTGCTCTGGCACGTCCACCATGAGAGCGAATCACAACAGGGTTTTCCATGATACCTTGGGAAATAGCTGCCCCAACTTTATCACGTAATCCGCTTGATGTAATGTTTGTCACAACACCTGATTTAATATGTCCAATTAATGGTTCATGAACATTTGCAATGGAGCTTGGTGCGATAGAAATGTTTTTGAAACCCATTTTAGCAATTTGATCCATAACCATGTTCATTACGAAGTCGCCTTCGCGGAAATGATGGTGAAAAGAAATTGTCATGCCGTCTTTAAGTCCTGTTTTTTCAATCGCTTCACGAATGCTACCTAACATCTTTTTGTCGTTAGGCTTTACAGGATGAAGTTTACGAGTAGACTCTTCGTAATCAGCTATGTTTGCTAATTCCCCGTCATAAACACCGTATTGTTGAGCAAATACTTCAGGAATATCTTTTCCAACTTTATTGATGGCCATTATTAAATTTCCTCCTCGTTAATCAGTTTAGCCGCTTTGGCCAATGCAATAACGCGTTGTGCACGTTCAACAATTGGTTTGTCAACCATCTTACCCTTCAATGAGATAACGCCTGAACCTTTTTCTTCTGCTTCTCTGATTGCCCAGATAACTTCTTTTGCATTTTGAATTTCTTTTTCTGTTGGTGCGTAAATCTTGTTCACGATTGGGATTTGACGAGGATTAATAACAGATTTACCATCAAAACCAAGTTGTTTAACAAGTTCAACTTCTCTGGAGAAGCCCTGTACATTGTCAACGTCAGAGTAAACTGTATCAATAGCAGCAATTCCAGCTGCACGAGCAGCATGAAGAATGTAGCTTCTTGCGAAGAACAATTCTTGTCCGTCAGGGTAGCGTTTTGTTTTCATGTTTGTTACGTAGTCTTCTGCGCCTAATGCAATCCCGATTAAACGAGTAGATGCTTTTGCGATTTCACGAGCATTCAATGTACCTTCAGCAGATTCGATGGCTGCCATCATTTTAGTTGTTCCGATTTCGATACCATATTTTGTTTCGACTGCCGTGATTACTTCATCTACATCAATGATATCTTGAGCAGTTTCTGTTTTTGGGAGTCTGATAACATTTACGCCAGCCAAAACTACAGCTTCAATGTCTAGTTTTCCAACAGTGTCTAAACTATTGATACGTACAACTGTTTCTGATTTGCTGTAATCAAATGTTTTCAATGCAAAATGCACCAATGTGCGGGCTGAATCTTTTTCTTTCAGAGAAACAGCGTCCTCCAAGTCAAACATGATTGAATCAGCACCATACAGGGGTGCGTCCCTAAGCATTGCAGCATTTGCGCCAGGGACAAACATCATAGTTCTTCTTAAACGTTCCATGTGTCCATCTCCTTCCAGTTGTAGTCGTCGTTTTCAGCAGCACGATGAATGGCTGTTACTGTACGCGCTTCGATCGTGCAATCCAATGCACCTTTGTCAACAGCGGATACTTTCGCGCTTGTGATGCCCAGATTTTTAAGTGTTGCGATGATGACTTCCTCGATACGATCGCCATATTGTTTTTCCACGCTTGAATCCAGTGTCACTGCAACTTCATTGTTATCGCTAGGTTCAACGACGATCATGATGTCACTTGATTCAGTCGTTCCAGCTACTGCATATTTTTTAATTTCCACTTTTTTCACCCCTAAATTTGTCTTTTCCATAATTTTCTGCCAAATAAATATAAGTTGTTGGTGGTACAAGTTTTTTAATTGTTTGAAAATCATCTTCTTTCAATGCTTTTCGTACACGTGTAGCACTGATGACCTGTCCATCCAGTTCGATCCGGGGAACGACTGTCAGGGCAAGCGTATCAGAAAAAATCTCACGCATACTCTCGTTATATACCTCTGTAACGGGGGATAATGGTTCTTCCCCTACAAAGCGCGTTTTGATCTGGAGAGCAGGCGCGATCCTCTCCTTGAACAAGGTTGCATCCAGCGTTGCCTGTACGCGGGCTATGCTTTCTACCGCTTGATCCTTCAGAAAGTAGGATGGGAAAGTAGCGGATGACACTTGATAATCCCTTGTCGGGAGAATGACCACATTCGGAAGGTGCTGTGTGCCCGCCTTGACAAGCTTTGATCGCTCTTCCGTCGAAAATTCGGAGCGATCATCGGACAGGACAAAAAGATAGAGAACATCAACTTGAGCAGCAGCCGTTTCGACTAAGTACAAATGACCTTTAGTGAACGGATTCGCATTCATTACGATGGCTCCCGCATGATCGGCATCCCTCTTATGGCTCTCAAGCAAGGCCAAGTAGTCCGAAAAATCGGGAGAGCCTTGCTCCATAAAGAGAATATCATTTGTGCGGATGACCTCTTTAAAGCCAAGCGATGCAAAGGAAATCGCCACGCAGGGTTTCGTGTACAAAAAGAAGTGGATAATGCCCTCATCGTGAAGCTTGGAAGATAAAGCCATCACGATTTTTGTCAATAAATTTTCGCTTTGGTACTCAGGATCGACAGCGACTAGTTTAATGATGTTTTGATAAGTCGATCCGGTAGCGACTAATTTGTTTCGGTCATAGAGGCCTACTGTATAGTCGACTTGCTCGTCCGGGACAAGTCCGCCTAAGAACAATAAATCCTCCCAAGCTTTTTTGTCCGCTGGAACACGCGTTATCCAGATTCTTTTCAGTTCATACATAGGTGAGCCTTCTTTGTTTTATTTTTAGGCTGGAAAACGTTTGATCAGTACAATCGATACAACATACAGTAAGAATAGCACCAAGAAGATGCCGCCCATACCGAAAATCATCAGTTCAAATGCAATTTTTAAAGATTCTGGATTATATACCATAATAATTCTCCTTTCAATGAACCTTCTTAACTAAAGAAGGCAAGTACTAAACCACCAGCGATAACAGATGCAATTTGTCCAGATACGTTCGCACCGACAGCATACATCAAGATAAAGTTTTGAGGATCTTCGTCAGTAGCCATTTTTTGGATAACACGGCTTGACATCGGGAAGGCGGAAATACCAGCTCCACCGATCATTGGATTAATTTTTTCAGTTCTGAACAAGTTCAGAAGTTTTGCGAACAATACGCCGCCGATTGTATCCATGATGAAGGCAACCAAACCGAAAGCGATGATCATCAATGTTTGGAAATTCAAGAACAATTCAGCCTGCATTTTGACGGAAATCGTAAGACCCAACAGGATACTGATGATGTTTACCAATTCGTTTTGGGCAGTCAATGAAAGTCTGTCCAAGACACCACATTCGCGCAACAAGTTACCGAACATCAGGAAACCTACCAACGGAAGGGAAATTGGTGCGATAAAACCGGCAACGATCGTAATGATGATTGGGAAAAGAATTTTAGTCATTTTGGATACGCCTTCCGCTTTGTAAGTCATGCGGATGCGACGTTCTGCTTTGGTAGTGACAGCTTTGATCGCGATCGGTTGGATGATCGGAACAAGCGCCATATAGGAATAAGCGGCAACCGTGATCGGTCCCAGTAGATTAGGCGCCAATTGGTTGGATACGAAGATGGCTGTCGGGCCATCAGCTGCACCGATGATACCGATTGAAGCAGCTTCTCTGATATCGAATCCGAAGAAGATAGCGACTACGATTGTAAAGAAGATACCGAATTGAGCGGCAGCACCGAATAATAACATGAATGGGTTTTGCAACAGCGGACCGAAATCGATCATGGCACCGATACCGATGAAAATCAGCAACGGGAACAACTCTGTGCTGATACCTGCTTCGAAGAGAACATCCAAAACGCCCTCTGATTCAGATCCGTTGACCATTTGGGTCAGAACGCCCGTACCGGGGAAGTTGACCAAGATGGTACCAAGTCCCATAGGCACCAGTAATGTAGGTTCGTACTCTTTTTTGATTCCTAAATATATCAGGACAGCCCCGATAAGCATCATCACGATTTGTCCCATCGCAATGGATGTAATTCCTGCTAATAATGTCTCCATTTATTCACTTCCTCCTAATAAAATAATTATGCGATGGTGATTAATGCATCGCCGGCATTTACGACTTGACCTTGGTTCACATGGATGCCAGCTACTTTACCAGCATGGTTTGCGACAACTTCATTTTCCATCTTCATTGCTTCAAGGATCATCAATGGTTGGTTTTCTTTTACTTCATCGCCGATGTTCACTAACAGTCTAAGGATCGTTCCTGGCATTGGGGAAGTCATTGCGTCTCCTGAAGCTGCTGAGACAGGCGCTGCAGTTGGTGCCGGTGCTGCTTGTTCTGCTGGTGCCGCTACTGGAGCTGCCGGTGCTGCTGCAACTGGTGCTTGAACTGGTTGTTGCACGCCGCCGATTTCTTCCATTTCCACTAAGTATTCCTTACCATCGATTGCAATCTTGAATTTTCTTAACATTTATAATTCCTCCTTATTATTTAACCTGACTTATTTTTTTTACGACAAATTTACTTTCAGGCATGGTGCCTGCCGCAATACTTGCGGAAATCAGCGAAACAAGATGAGCCTCGGGATTACGCTTCATAATATTTTTTACCACAAACTGCGATTTAGGATAATCTCCTGCAGCGATTGCTGTCGCGATGACACTGACTAATTCATATTCATTCGGATCAGTGGGTATAAAAGCTGGAATTTCAATCAGGTCATTCACGGGTACACTTGCTGAAACAGTTGCTGGCGGTACTGGCTTAGGCGCTATTGTGTCCTTTTTCCCAAAGAAACCTTTGAAAAAAATCATTTTCTCACGTCCTTTCTATGGATTTAATCCCATTATAGAAATTTCTCTCATTAAAAACAGGTCATTACGCCTGTTTTATTGTTTTTTTTATGTTCTCAAAAACGACCAAACACTAAAAACGTTGCTATATCAACGTTTTTAAGCATTTAAGACTTTTTTAATATTTGGTTAAGCCGCATTTAAGAAAGCGTTTCAATCCGAGTGTGTTTTTCGTGTTTTTTTAAAGTAACGGCTTTCAATTGACTTGCAAAGTAACTATTATTGCTCTTAGAGAGACAGCCCAAACAACTTCGGGTTTTTTAAATTAGAATAAATGTGAATCGATTCACTTACTTATTTAAATACAGAAGTGGTCAGGCACTCTCAAAAAACTTTTTTATAGTCGGAAGGAGAAAAAAAATGTTACTTACAGTATTGTCTTATGGAATGATCGCGATCTTCATGTATGTGATCATGAAAAAGAAATTATCACCGTTCACCGCATTAGTAATCATCCCACTTGTTTTTACGCTTATCGCTTTGGCAACGGGTGTTACCTCTGGAAACATCGGGGAATTTGTTTTGGAAGGGGTAACCACAACTTCTAAAACTGGTATCATGTTATTGTTCGCTATTCTTTACTTCTCTATTATGTTGGATACTGGTCTATTCGACCCTATCACTAAAAAAATGATTCACTTCGCTAAAGGCGATCCGATGAAAGTGTTGATGGCAACTGCTGTTGTTGCTGCCACTGTTTCCTTGAATGGTGACGGTACTACAACAACTTTGATCTGTTGTTCAGCTTTTATTCCTATCTATAAGAAGTTAAACATGAACTTGATGAACCTTGCTGTCTTGGTTATCCTGCAAAACACAATCATGAACTTGCTTCCATGGGGCGGTCCTACTGCTCGTGCGATGGCTGTTCTGGAAGTTGATGCAAGCATCCTTTCTTACCTTGCTCCTGGTATGATATTGGCTTTGCTTTATGTTACTTTCTGGGTTGCTCCACACATGGGCCGCAAAGAACGCGCTCGTCTAGGCGTTAAAGTCCTGACTGATGAAGAAATCGATGAAATGACAACTGTTACTGATCCTGAAACACAAGAAATCCGTCGTCCACAAAACTTCGCATTCAATGGTATCCTTACAATCGGCTTGATCGGTTGGTTGGTTGCTGGATCATTTATCGAAGCTATCTCAATGCCACCTTTGATGTTGTTCTTGGTTGGTACGTGTATCGCTTTGATGGTCAACTACCCTGCTCTTAAAGATCAATCTTCTCGTATCGGCGCAAACGGCGGCGACGCTGTTCAAGTAGTTATCTTAGTATTCGCAGCTGGCGTATTCATGGGCTTATTCCAAGGTTCCGGAATGGCTACTGCTTTGGCAGAAAGCTTCGCAACAATCATTCCTAAACAATTAGCAGGTTTCTGGGGAATTATCATCGCCCTTATCTCTGCACCAGGTACTTTCTTCATCTCCAATGATGGCTTCTACTTCGGTGTATTGCCTGTATTGGCTGAAGCTGGTCGCTCTTACGGATTCACAAACATGCAAATGGCTTTGGCTTCCCTGATGGGTCAAGCGTTCCACTTACTTAGCCCATTGGTAGCATTCATCTACTTGTTGCTTCGTTTGACTGGCTTGGACATGGGAGCTTGGCAGAAAGAATCTGCGAAATATGCGCTTGGAATTTTCGTTATCTTCCTAGTGACAATCGTATTGTTCGGCCAAATGCCGCTTTACATCCCACAATAAAGAAACGTATAATCCTTATAAGGACTGGAAAGCCGGGCGACTCTGCTCGGCTTTTTAGTATAAAGGAATCGCTCTCATAAAGAACTAACCAACAATTAACCAAAAAATAATAGGATGAAGGGGAAAAAGATGAGCACTATAATCAAAGCAGTCAGCAAAAACTTAGACCTTAGCCAAAACAAGCCACTAAAAGACCTGATTTACGAGGCTTTCCGCAAGACCGTCATTTTAGGCGAAATCCCAGCCGGAGAACGCATCAACGAAAAAGAGTTCTCCGAGAACATGAACATCAGCCGCACACCCATCCGCTACGCTCTGAAAAAGTTGACCGAAGAAGATTTAGTGAAACACGTCCCTGGAGTCGGCGTTGTCGTGAAAGGCATCAGCATAAAAGATGCGTACGAAATTTATGATATCCGCAAAGCGCTGGATACCCTCGCTACAACAACAGCCATGAAGCTGATGACAGCAGAGGATTTCAAAGTGATGCGCTTACATTTGGAGTATTGCGAAATGCTGAATCAGGAAGATAAAGTTGAAGAATTGCAGCAGAAATTCTTGGAATTCAATGATTTCATATACGAAAAAAGCCAGATGCAACGCCTGAAGTCCATCGTTTTGAAGCTTTCGGAATACTTGATGTACTTCAGGGACATCTCGATCAGTTCGAAGGAAAGACGCGATTTTGCGTTGGCGGAACACTGGTTAATCTACCGCGGGATGAAGACGCAAGATGCGCTCCAGATCCAACTCATCACCCACGAACATTTGGATCGTTCGCTGAATTTTATCGTCAAAGAAATGGAGAAACGTAAAATTGACTTTGAAACCAATGAATGAGCTGCTCGTCGAAATTGCCGGACAAGCCGAGAAAGCTCTCCTTTATGAAGTAGCCTTGACGCCAAAACCGGGTCTGGTGGACCGCAACAACAGCGGCGCCCACTCCGACATGGACTTCTTTACTTTTTTGGACAGCATAGTCAGCCTGAGCCCTTACCTGTACCAATATGTAAAATTAGGGATCGAACATGAAGGAACCGCAAAAGAGTTGTTCCATAAAGTCCGCTCCATGGGCGTTCATGCCGAAAACGCGATGCTGGCTGCCACCAAAAACATCAATACGCACAAAGGCGCCAACTTCTCTTTCGCTGTACTGTTGGGGGCGACCGGCGCTTGCATCGGTCGGGGTCTGCAGCCTCCTTTCACACAAAATGATACGCAAGAAGTACTCTCCTATGCCCAAGAAATGAGTCATGGATTGGTAACGGATGATTTTGCCGATCTCGCTGCCAAAACCTCCTTGACGTATGGAGAAAAATTATACCTTGGCTATGGTATCACCGGTATCCGCGGTGAAGCCGAAGCCGGCTACCCTGCCTTGAGCGAACTGCTTTTGCCGTTTTTTAGAGCAAATCAAAGTCAGCCCATTGAAACGCTATTATTAAAAGCGCTGCTCCTGTTGATGAGCCAAGTTGAAGATGGCAACATCATCCACCGCGGAGGCATCGACGCTTGGCAGACAGTCAAAACGGAAGCAAAACAACTCCTGCAAGATTCACATGAAGAAAACCTGAAAGAGTTGCTGTACAGCTATGACCTGGTCTTGATAGAAAGACACTTGAGCCCAGGCGGAGCTGCCGATCTTTTATCCTTAGGTATCTTTTTTGCAAAATTGGAAAATCTTTTCTGATTTTATTCGCCGTCCGGATTGAACGTATAGCCAATACCCCAGACAGTCTTCAAATAACGCGGTTTTTTCGAGTCATCCTCAATCTTGTTGCGCAGGTAGCTGATGTAAACCATAATCAGGTTATTGTCCATTTCCCCATCATTCCATACATTCGCATAGATTTGTTCCTTTGAAAAAACTTGATTCGGATTTTCCAGGAAAAACAGCATCAATTGGATTTCTTTCGATGAAAGAGCGATATCCTGCCCCCGCTTCTGCAGTTGGTACAGGTTTTTATCGAAAGTAAAATCGCCCACTTTCAATACACGGCTGTTGGGATTTGTTTTTTGCGACTGGATGGTCTTCATTCTTTGCAACGTACTCAAAATTTGAGCACGCAAAAGGTTAGGCGAAAAAGGTTTCGTAATATAATAGTCCGCCCCTGTTTCGAGACCGTTGATGATATCGGTCTCGCTTTTTTTGCCGCTTATAAATATAATAGGGGTTAACGGGTAGTCAGCGCGGATCAGCTGCGCCAAATGATAGCCGTCATTCTCATATTCCAGGCTGATATCCAGCAAGAAAAGATCAAAAGTCACACGGGTCATGATATCCAGTGTTTTTTCGATGGAATCACTTTGGTAAATAAGCACGCCCGTTGACTGTAGCGACTTCCAAATAAGCCGCCGGATTGCGATATCGTCATCAACGACGAGAATTTTCTGGTTGTTCATATTTTTCCTCCTCAATGTTCTCTAGTTTCGCAAGCAGAACATCGTTTTGTCAACTGATTATTATAATACTAGGCATTTTTTAAGAAAGGGCTATTATGATGGAAAACAAACCAACGACACGCATCATCAACATTATCATGACAGGGTTATTCATCATCATCGCGATTACCTTGGTCACGATCACGGGTAGCTTCTACTCAGTGGAGGAGAATGCCAAGAAAAGCGGTCAGGAACAACTGATGCGCACTTTGAATTATGTAACGAATAATCTGAAGCTTGTCATCGAGAACCGTTCCTTATCGCTTCAGCAATTTTCCAATGAGCTGAATTCCGAAGAGACCATCTCCGCTTATCTCGGCTCCCACGAAGATCAAACAAATCTGTTGATCCAACTTGATGCTGAAGGTATTTTTTTGGAGGCTTGGCAGTTCAACGATGGGTCTCTTCAGGAACTTTCCGAAGATCGAGTCAAAACTTATCTGATTGCAGACCCGAGTCTGGAATCGTTGATCGCAAGTGGCTCGCTCGTCCAAAACAGCAGCGATTATTTTCTGGAAAACCAATCTTTCGTGAACCTTTATTCCCCCATCGTTGCAGCAGATGACCAGATCACGGGTTATTTTGTCGCACCGTTGAACCTTGAAAACATGTTCAAGGCGGAAATATTCAGCGACACGAGTGCTTACAGCGGTTACCCGTTGGTGAAGAATGCCGATATGGAAGTCGTCATCCATCCGGTCGAGAGCCAAGTCGGACTGGATATCATCTCCGATCGTCAAGAGCAGTTCCCGGATCTGGATCTTTCCGATCTGAAGCGATTGGAGGAAGCCCAGCTCACCCAAGACCAAGGGACGCTCAGTTATTATTCCTATTGGTGGAACGAAGAAAACCCGACCAAAGTCCTGAAGTTGGGTGCCTTTGATTGGATTGATATCGGTGCAGCCCACTGGGTAGTCGCCCTGAACTCGGATTTCTATGAGCACAACCGCGTACCTATACAAAACAATTATATCCTATTAAGTCTGTTATTGCTTATTTCTGCTATAATTCTCATCTTCATTCTTTTGATCAGGGGCTACAACAAAAAGAATCAAGCCTATGAAGAAAGCCAACGCCTCATTGAAAAACAAAAATTTGAGAATGAGCGCCATCAACTGGAAAAACGGATCCTGAAAGAAAGCAAACTGGAAGCAATCGGACTTTTGACCACGACCATCGTTCACGACATGAATAATTTCCTGACCCCAATTTTGGGTAATGCCCAACTGTTGATGGATGACTACGCCGAGAACGAGGAGTTGGTCAGCGAACTGAAGGAAATCTACCTTGCTGCGGAAAAAGGCAAGGATCTTTCCACCAATGTGTTGCGTTTTTCCAAGGTGAGCGAAGGTCAGCAAGATACCGTGCATGACCTTTCGCAAGTGCTCAAGGATACCATTTCCGAAATCACGATCCTTACTCCCAAAAGCATCAACGTCAAGAGTGATATCGCTCCTGGTATTTTGGTTGAAGGCTTTGATAAGCAAGACTTGCAGGTGGTACTTTATAACCTTCTGACAAACGCCTTCCAAGCGATCGACACGCGTCCCGGCAATGTCATGATCAGGCTGAAAAAAGCTGATGCCGAATGCAACGCCGAATTGCAGAAGCGTTCAATCGTCACTAAAGACAAAGAATTCGCGGTCTTGTCCATCACAGACGATGGACCCGGAATCGCGGAAGGATTGGAGAGCAATGACCTGTTCGATCCTTTCTTCACCACTAAAGGCAGCAATGGGTCAGGATTGGGATTGTTTGTGGTTTCTTCCATCGCTGACAAATATGATTGGCAAATCAGACTGGATAGAACCCAAAAAGGCTTGACGGTCTGCATCAATATTCCACTACAAAAAAGCTGATAAGACAACAAATGAAAACCAACAGCATTATTCCTGACTTACGGAGACAATGCTGTTGGTTTTTTTTCATTTCAAATCAGCTAGCAGTTACAAGGACTGGACAATCTGGTCAAATGCATGGATGGCTTCGTCCGGAAGTGGACAGTCCGGATGTTCTTGGTTGAACGTCTGCAGGAACTCCGTGCGCATCGTCATCCGTTCTTTGACCAGCTTTTTGTAGCTCTCGTCTTGAAACGGTGGTTCATAGCCCGGCACGTCCAGGTAAGCCAATCCGGTCCCGTCTCCGAAAGGTTTGAATGTGGCCGTCTCTTCGACGATGCTTTCGATCACGCCGAGGGTGACGTCTTTGGTGATGTCCTTATTCAGGAAAGCGCCGGTGTTGATGATGTAGCAATCCACTGCTTCTTTGCTCAGCAAAGCTTTAAAATCTTCGTAATCTTCGATCAAAGGATAGACGCGGAATGGATTGGCATACGGCTCGATTACCAATCTATCTCTATCTTCGCCCTTTCTTGCGGTTTCCGCAGTCGATCTTTTCGTTGCTAGCGTGGCTCCGAAAGTGGCGGCAAGGATCGGGTTCTCGATTTTGACGAGCGGCGGCAAGGCGTCATCTTTCATGATCCAGTAGATGCCTTCGATCGCCGAATGGAATTTGTCCACTCGATCAGGCGTCACGTAACGGGACTTGACGGTGCGGCCGTTGCCATTGCGGATATCTTCCGTCACCAAGACGCGTTTTCCGTCCACGTCCTTCGTCACGCCTACGTTCTGTGCCGTCAGGAAATATTCCTGTTCCGGATGGTCGGCCGGATAATCCTGGGTCTTGTCGAAGTAAGCCGGTTCCAATGCAATTGATGAGCCGTCGAGCAGATCGATGATGAAGGCATCATCGTGCAATACCTTCACTTTGTATTTTCCGTTGTGCTTCGAATGCGTCAGCGTCGATTTGCCCGAACCGGATAAGCCGAAGAATGCAAAGACGCGTTTCTTATCTTCCAACACAAATTTCTTCAAGCCGCCATGGCAGGACGCATACCCATTGCGGTGCGCGGTGCCCCATGCCAAGGATAGCGTGCCTTTCTTGAATTCCCCAAAATACTGCATGCCCAAAATGCACGCTACGTTATGATCGGGTTCAAAGTAAGCCAAGCCCAGCGGATAATCGGGATGGCTCCAGTCGGGATCCGCATAGATGTAGATATCCCCTTCATCATACTTCTTTGAATGCGCGTACAATTCGTTGTACATGTCATTGGCCCATTGGAAGTTCAACAACCAAGAATAAAGATTATTTTCGTTCCCTTCCGGAAATGCGATATGCGCTTTAATGATGAACGCTTCATCCAATCCGACATAGCCGGTTGCATGGTGGTACTTCTTGGTACGGTTCTGGTAGATGACATCACGGACGATTGCGATCAATTGCTCGTCCTCTGCTTTGTCCTCGCCTACGATCCTTCTTGCTTTAGCGGTACGTCCGACTATCTTTCCGCCATTTTCGACCAGAACTTTGGCATCTTCAGGCAGTCCCAATTTTTCCGTCTCTTTGATTGGAAGGTCGGTTACGATGACCCCTGGAGATGCTTTAGCCAACTCATAAGCTTCGGCTAGTGTCGTCACTTCATGCATATTGCTGCCGTAGAAAGCAGTTTCGACTGTTGTGCGTAATTTAGTTAACAGTGGATTGGTTTTCTTCAATGCAGATCTTTGGTACGTTTCAATTGTTGCCATACTCGACCTCCGTAGTTTTAATGACTTCATTATAGTATGCTTTTCTGTA
The DNA here is from genome assembly GCF_900107505.1 of Trichococcus collinsii. Taxonomy (GTDB): domain Bacteria; phylum Bacillota; class Bacilli; order Lactobacillales; family Aerococcaceae; genus Trichococcus; species Trichococcus collinsii. The sequence continues at coordinate 499,922 of NZ_FNQH01000002.1, forward strand.
TTTGTACCGATATTGAGGTGTACTTATGATGTGCTTGATATTTTGAACAGCAAAAAAACACTTTCTTGATGTATTAGACTTTTTCATATCCGTGAAGTGTTTTTTCACTGTACTATGTTTAGGAGTACACAAAAGAAACACCACATCCCGAAAACTTAATGCTACTATAGAATCAACTAAACAAGTAATAACGGAGGAATGAATAGTGCTTACCGTAGCCGAAGCAGTCAAAATACTCAGCAAAAAAAATATAACCCATTCAGAAGAAATGGTTCGCAGATGGATCCGCAAAGGGAAAATCAAGGACGCCGTGAAATTCAGCAACAAAGAGGGTTGGTTGATCCCTGAAGATTCATTGGATGAAGTCATCGCAGCCAAAACCTATATGAACAGCGGCATCAAATCCACTAAGGAATACCGCAAAGGATACCAGGATGCCTTGGCTTACATAAAGGAACGGGATTACGAGCTCATAAAACAATCCCCTCCTGTATATGAGAAAGAATTCACGATTTATCGGGATGATGCCTTGGACTTGGCGGAGAACATGCTGCCGGAAGAACAGTTGGCCAATCCTTTCAAAAAATTTGTGGATGATACATTGTTCAGGTGCAGCCATGCAGAACCGCTGTCCTCCATCGTCGTGAAGGTACTGAACAATTGGGTGCTTGTGGAAGATACAAACGACATCTACAATATCGCAAAGCTGCCGAACCTGAACGTGACATTTGAAGACCACCTGACGCGCGCCCTTTTGCGCGACCAATTCAATACATTCAAGAGAACAAGCTTGGCGATCTGATTTTAATTCCATAAGAAATTGTCGGATAACCCGCCAAAAGCGGTTTGGCGGGGGAAAATAGTTTAAATCACGGTCAGGTTCCCCGCCAAAACCACCTTGGCGGGGAAAAACGTCCGCGGACAACACGAGATTCCCCTTCAAAACCATTTTGGCGGGGAATTCCGCCACGAGCTTGAACCCCAGACCAGACAATCATAGCACCAAATAAAAGAAAAACATGAAGCTCCCTCGAAAACGAGGCAGCTCCATGGTTTTTCTTTTTCTATTCTGTATCGCGATTCCGCGGAATTGATTGATTGTCTACATTTCCGACAATCTGTCCTTCACGCTTTCGTATTCTTCCTGCGTGATGAGGCCTTCCGCCAATATTTCTTTTAAGCAGCTGATTTCCGCATCCAGATAATCCGGTAAAACGGGTTGCGGACTCTCTATGGAGGTTTCTTTTTCGTCCGGACGCAAGCCTTGGATTTTGTCCAAAATGACATGGAAATGAGGATCTTTCTTCATGGCGCTGTTGGTGGACATTTCCACAAACCAGCCATCAAATTTCATCCTTAATTCTTCTTTTCGCATTTGCGTGTACTGGATGCTGAAAACATCCTCTTTATGCTTGTCCTCAGCCATCGCTTTGGATTTGATCAGGTATATTTTTTCGTCTGTCACCAACACATATTTTTTCGGATTCTCTTTCATCCCGAAATGAAGGTACTCGCCTTCAGAACAATATTGCTCAGCTAATTGCAGAATAACATCTTGGCACGTTACGGAAACAACTGTCTTCTCACCAATCTTCACCATGTTACCACCCCTTCTGCTTAATCCCCCGGAATCATCCAATCCAATCACTAATTTGCTCAATCTGTAGTCTCCACAAATCGGGATTTACGGCTGAAATGCTATACCCTTATTATCGCATCCGGAACGGCAAAAGTGCTGTTCTTCCGGTGTGCTTCGGCAAGTATTTTCACCGCGGAACACTGCACTTTCCATCAAAAAAAACAGCAGCGCAGAGACCCGGAAAAGGACCTTCGCGCTGCTGTTCAATTTATAGTTTTTCATGCCTGCATCGTTGGGGTTCACGATATGGAAAGGCGATCTGCGCTTTCGCAGAACATCTTCCGCCGGCTCATTTCCGCTATGACCGCCGTCAAAAGATCCAAGCGCTGCAGAATGGAATCCAACTCCACATATTCGTGGTCGGTATGGAAAGCGCCGCCGATTAGACCGATGCTGCAGACCGTCGGAACCCCGACGCTGGTCGTGAAGTTGGCGTCGGATACGCCTCCCGATTTCTTGAACGAAACGACCATGTCCATTTGCTTGCCGACATCCTCGAAGACGCTCCGTAATTCTTTTGCACCCGGCACGTCGACCATAGGCGGCCGCTTGCCGATGACTTCGATGTCGATGCCGATTTCCATTGCGGTTGCATGAGCCTGCAGTTCCTCCAGCATATCAAAGAAAGCCGCGACGTCCGCAGGATTTGAGTAACGGTAGTCCAATTCCATCTGGGCATGCTCGGGAACGACATTCGGCACGCTGCCGCCCTGAATGGTACCCGCATTGACCGACACACCCGCAGCATAATCGATCAAGGTATTCATGCGAACGATCCAATGAGCCAGTTCGTTGATGGCGCTGCGCCCTTCCTGAGGAGCGTCGCCGGCGTGGGAAGGCCGACCCTTGAAATGGATCTTCAGTTTTTCAATGCCTTTCCTTTCCTTGATCATCGAACCGTCCGCTGAACTCGGCTCCATGACGAAGGCGAACTTGGCCGTTTTCGCTTTCTCGATGATCACTTCGCGGGAATAAAAGGAACTGATTTCCTCATCCGGATTATGGATCACACAAATGTTGAGGTCTTGCTTCAGTTCTTCGGGCAAGTTTTCCAGCAAATAGGCCGTCAACAGGCTGCAGCCTTTCATGTCATAGACGCCCGGCCCGTAAAGCCGCTCTCCCTCTATCGTGAAAGGCCGTCTGCTCGCTTCGCCATCCAGGAACACAGTATCAGTGTGGCCGATGAAGAGCAGATCAATGGGTTCGTCCGGGGCATTCGTCGCCACCAGTACCGGCCCCACCTCCGGACCGACCGAAACAAGCTCGGTCAGAAAACCTTGCTGCCTATATTTCTCTTCCAAAAACGCCGCCACTTCTCGTGTACCCGCAGGATTTCTGCTACCACTGTCGATATTGACGATCGTCTCCAATTCACGTAAATACTGATTCCTATCGAAGTCCATTGCAATTCCCCCTTGGCGAAATTATAGCATCCACCCTAGCTTAAAATATACTGTTTTATTCAAGCGCTATCAAATTATCCCTGACATTGCGTGTATCCTTATTTGACGAATCCCTACCAATTAACTTGTTTGCAAACAAATACCGGAAACTCTTGCCCGCCTATAATCGCAGCTGAAGCTCCCGGTAGTCTTTCAATAACAGGATTTACTTGATGGAAAGTTCCGGTTCAAACTCCTGATACAATTCCCAAGGCACTTCCTTTTCCAGCTTGTACTGGATTTCGATCGGTTTTTCATTCCGATGGGACATCGGTGTGATTTCACCGAGATAGATGAACTTGGAGGTGACATTATCTATCTGTTTGAATTTGCGGGCAAACAGATGCAAGGTGACGCCTCGGTTTTCGGGATTGACGAAGTCTTGCCCGCGATCCGTAGCAACCTTTGTGCTATTTGGCGACTCCCACTGAAATTGTTTGGTGCTGATAAATTTATCCTTATAGTTTACCCGTTCCTCTACGTCTTCGCCCTTATGAAGGTCGACAAAAAAGAAATAATCATTGATCTCATCATTCTTCAGGACGCCTTGTCCCCTGAAAGAAGAATGGGTCTTTTTATAGTTGGACACCAACGCGATATCTCGCATAGTGTATTCCTCGTAGAGTTTCAGATGCGGAATTCCATAATTCAGGGTACCGAAAGCCTTCAAGTAGCGCATCCGTCCGTAATGCAGGATATCTGTGATGAAGAAACGAAAGGTCTCATCGTCAAGGATTTTCGTAAACTCTGTTGTCCGGTGCAGTTTCAGGTCGTGATCCAAGGAAACAATAGGTCTCGTTTTATCCTTTTCTCCTTTATCCGCAAATTCCATTGCCAAGGTGCGGAAGGCATGCAACACAGTGGCATCATCCACTGAATCGACATATTCCAACAAATCGCTTTTCGCTTCCGCCAACGTACAAGTCTCTTGCGCTAACAAATGTTCCAAAATGATCCATTCATGTGGACGGATCAAAGGCAGCCATTGCGAAAGCGTCGACAGTATATTCATGAATAAAGGATCTGAAATCAAGGTTTGCAAATATTCATTGTTCTCTTCCACCCTGTTGATAAACTCGAGATAATTTCTCGAGGATACCGTTCCTGCTCTGTGAAAATAAGTGACTGGATCGGGAGCAGCGTCTACTTTCAAATAGTCCTGCAATGACCAAGGGATTTTCCCGTTATTCAGGTTCTTAAACTCCAGATAACTGTTTTTCAAGTATGCCAGACTCGAAAACTTCTCCTTTTCGAGCTGTTCCAGAATCTGTTGTTTGCTGATTTCGTCCAACTGGATATGGGTCGCTCCCGGCAAATCCGAGAAATTGCGCTTCACTGACGTTTTGACGCTGTCCTTGTCGTAAAAGCGGCGCCCGTTCAGTGCAATCGCGATCAGGAAACTTTTGCTGTAGTTGCCGATGAAATCCAAAACCGTCAGGAATTCCTTGTTGTCTTTTTTGCGCAAGCCACGTCCCAATTGTTGTGTGAACACAATGGAAGATTGGGTCGGCCGCAGCATCATGACCAGATTGACGCCGGGAATGTCGATGCCTTCATTGAAAATATCCACGGTGAAGATCACTTCCAGATCAGAATCTTCCGCTTCCAGTAGTTTCGTGTAGGCCTCTCTTCTGGTTACTTTATCGCCACCGGATAAGGCGATGCTTGGGATACCTCGTTTATTGAATTCCACCGCCATAAATTCTGCATGCGCAATTGTCATACAGAAGCCTAAAGCTTTGCGTTTCAAGCCATCATGCCCATAGTAATTCATTTTTTCGATGATGAAGTCTACCCGCCGATGAACGCTGAGGCGATCTGCAATTTGATCAGGTCTCAGATTTTCCGCATCCTTTAAGTCAACACCCGATTCATCGGTTATGCCAAAATAGTGAAACGGCACCAGTAAATCGTATTCCAAAGCCTCGCGCAACCGAATTTCAACCGGCACATTGTTATCGAACAAGTCAAAGATGTTGCCGCCATCCGTCCGCTCCGGAGTTGCAGTCATCCCTAAAAGAAACTTGGGATTAAAATGCTCGAGAACCTCCAAATATCTCGGACTAGTCGCATGATGCGCCTCATCCACGATGATATAGTCGAAATGTCCCGGCTCATATTCTGCATAAATATTCTTCATGCTCTGGATCGTCGCAAACAAATAATCAGCCTGCTGCTCTTTGGATGTCCCGGATAAAATGCCGGTCGATTTATCTTTCAGATTGATGATTTTTTTAAAAGATGACATTGCATTATGCAAAATATCTTCACGATGGACCAAGAATAATAGCCGTTCTGGTTTTGTTTGTTTCACGTCAAAAGCCGCCATATAGGTCTTCCCGCTGCCCGTCGCAGCGATCACTAACGCCTTCTCTTGGTGCTTTTCGCGCAGCCGCATCAGTTTTTCCATCGCCAGTTCCTGCATCATGTTTGGTTTGATCGAAGGTCCGCGTGTGAACTGAAAAACCATGGGATATGACTCTTGGACAATGAGGTCTTTTTTGCGGTCCCTCAAGAAGCTTGTGTAATCGTCGATGAAGGCGTCGTCCAATATTTCACTGCTCTCCCAAATCAGGCTGTAGGCTTCCATGATTTCCGAGATGAATTCCTCGTCCTCATCGCCGTCCTTGGTGATGATCTGAAGATTCCATTCGATGTTGCTTTTCAAGGCGCTTTGGGTAATATTGGAAGAACCCACGATGACTTTGTAATAATCTGTATATTCAAAAATATAGGCCTTAGGATGGAAGCCGGTTTGATGAGTAGCGACAAAGATGCGAGTATCAATATGCTGGAATGCCTTTAATCGGGTCAATGCATAGGGTTCTGTAAAATTGAGGTAAGTCCCGGTAAGTATTTTTCCTGACGCACCATTCTCAGCCGCTTTTTGGATCGGATCCAGCAATAATTGCAGGCCGGAAAAGTTGATGAAGGCCACGTTTAAATAAAAGCGTTGGCATGTTTCCAACGATTGGACCAATTCATCCAATAAAGTCCCTTTTTTGCTGTTGGTAATCAACGAATACATGGCTTCACCTCGCTTGTTTCTTTACTCACCAGTTTATCATACCGATAATATTTTACTAGATCATATCGGAATACTTATTCTATATACGCATATCGTATTTGTATCTCTTTTGACCTTTCGAGGTTTATTCTTTTACATCTGCCACCAACTGTTCTAAACTTAAGAATAGTAAACGTTATCATATCAGGAGGTTATTTAATGACAACTAAAGATGTATTCACTTTTTACAACGGTGTAACGATTCCCTCAATCGGTTTCGGGACATGGCAAATCCCCAACGAAGAAGCCTATGAAGCAGTGACGATGGCTTTAAAAAATGGTTATACGCACATCGATACGGCTCATGCTTATCACAACGAAGAAAATGTCGGAAAAGCGATCCGCGATTTCGGCATTGCCCGCGAAGAAGTGTTCGTGACTAGCAAGTTGCCTGCGCAAATCAAGGATTTCGACGGTGCCTTGCAGCACTTCGAGGAAACCATGAACAATCTCGGCCTGGATTACTTGGACCTTTACTTGATCCATGCGCCATGGCCATGGGATGAGATCGGCAAGGACTGCACCGAAGGCAACATCCAAGTCTGGAAAGCCATGGAACAGCTCTATGACGAAGGTCGGATCCGCGCAATCGGGGTTTCGAACTTCTCCATCAAAGACCTGCAAGCGATCCTGGACAACTGCGACATCGTCCCGATGGCGAACCAGATCCCTTTCTACATTGGCCGCGACCAAAAAGACCTGCTGACTTTCTGCAAAACGCACAAAATCGTTGTCGAAGCCTATTCGCCTTTGGCTACCGGTGCTATTTTGGATAGCCCGGAAATCAAGCAGATGGCTGAAAAATATGGTGTAACGCCGGCGCAATTATCCATCCGTTACTGCTTGGAGAAGGATACCTTGCCTTTGCCGAAGTCCACACATGAAGCGCGCATCATCGAGAATGCGCAACTGGATTTCACCATTTCGCCGGAAGATGTGGCCATTCTGGATGCCATGAAGGATGTCCGCGCAAATTAAATAACCAACAAAAAAATCCTTAAAATGGGTATAAACGCCCATTTTAAGGATTTTTCTATTTTTATAGATGATAATTTTTACGAAAAACAGCAATCAACGCGAGTGCGCAGCTCCGGTGAGGTGCACGCTCCCCGGAGTACTTCGGTAACTTTCTGCCGCAACTCCGGCGAGGCTGCGCTCGTCGGAGGACGCAAACGGAATGTTGGCCGAACTCCTGTGAACAGTGCCTTCGCAGGAGCTGGGGCCCCCGCTGGCCTCAAAACCTTCGCAAAGACAATTACCGGACAATCGAAAAAAACAAAGAACCGAGCGTCTGCCTCCCTATGAGGCCGACACTCGGTTCTTTCACTATCATACTCTTTAAACCATACCCGCTATCCCTGTTTCGATGATTTCCATCTGCAGCAAAGTCTGCTCGTCCTTGGTGACTTTTTCTGCACCGTTCACGATTGCGTTGTACAGATCATCATAGACTCTGGCGTAATCGCCTTTCTCGGAGACAACCTTTTCTTCATGGTATACGCCTTCATCATCCATGTACGTCAGAACCCCGTAATGTTCAGGAAGGTCGACACCGAAATCGGAATTGTTCGGCATGTGGAAAAGTTTCAGATGTTCTTCTTGACGGTCTCGGGTCTGTTTCACGAACATGCCCTTCTTCCCGTATGCGACAAAACTCGGACGCTCTTTCAGTCTGAAGAAGCTAGATTTGATGGAAACCTTCAGATTCTGATAGTGGAAATCCAAATCGAAATAATCGTTCATCCGGCCTGGCCCCAACAATTGCCGCACATCATAATGGATTTTGTCAGGTTTGCCGAAATAGGAAAGGACCTGATCGATGGTATGGCTGCCGATTCCGTACAGGTAGCTGGTATCCTTGGTGAAGCTGTCGATAGACAAGGGAATTTCCGGGCGATAGTAATCGATTGCTATCTCGACTTCCAACAGATCGCCTATTTTGCCGCTTTCGATGACTTTCTGCGTCGTCAGGAAGTCCGAATCATAGCGTCTGTTCTGATAGCATTGGACCAGCAATCCTTTTTCTTTCGCGTATGCAAAAATGGCAGCCGCTTCTTCGGAAGTTGCCATGAAGGGTTTTTCGACCAACACATTTTTGCCGTGGTCCAAAGCTTGTTTGGCGAACTCGTAGTGGGAATTCGTATGAGTGCAGATCACCACCAACTGGATGTCATCATCCTCCAGCACATCCGCAATATCCCCAGTGTAGTGGATGCCCTCGATTTTTTCCCAATCGCTCTTCTCCGGATTCCGGCTATAGATAGTTTTGACCTTGATGTTGCTTCTTGATAAAGAAAATGGCAGATGATAACGGTTCGTGCTCTTTCCGTTTCCGATGTATCCGATTGTCAGCATACTTCTTCCCCCTAAATGATTGTATCTTCTCTCTATATTGTAGCGGTATATATCTGAATGTAAACTAATCCGGGCTGAATTGGTACAAAAGTGCGCCCTTTTTTTGATTGAGCGCTGCCTTTTGGACCAAATGTTCAGCGCAGATTGTTCCGTTTGTGTATTTCCTGTTGCAATATTAGTGGATTTTAGTAAAGTTGAAAATAAATATTGTGAGAGTCGCTCCCGCCCTGTATAATTAAATGTAAGTTACCGTTTACATGAGTTTGTCAGATTGGGTTCTTTCCGTAGCGACAAACAGCAATTTCCATACTCTATTTTCATTCACCAGTTTCAACACTATAAGATTGGGGGACACTAATGATACAGAAAAGACAGCCTACTATGAGTGGCGCAGAGGAACTCTACGAGCGATTAAAATTTGGGTTATTGGCCGGCTTCGCCTTATTGATGGGCGGTGTGGCTTTCCTGTTCAACAGCCCTCACGAAATTTATGAAGGCAACCTCACCATCCTGGCCTCTCCTGCTAACCTGTTTACGGATTACATGGCTTTGACGAACGTTGGAGCAGCCTTGTTTAACGTTGCCTTGATGACTTTGCAGGCTCTTTGGATTGTCCGGATGGCGGATGCCAAGATTAACGGTCCGGTCATAGCCGGCATTTTGACGATTGCGGGATTCGCTTTTTTTGGAAAGAACTTATTCAATTCCATGCCGATCAGCATTGGTGCCTTCGCATATGCAAGAGTCACAAAAGTACCGATGCACAAATCGTTGCTGGCTGCCCTTTTCGGAACAGCATTGGCACCATTGGTCAGTGAACTCTCCTTCAGCCTCGGCATTGGTCAACCCTATGGTGTGCTTCTGGGGCTGGGCGCCGGTTTCATTTCCGGCTTCCTGATCCCGCCCTTGGCGCATCATTTCGTTACCTTCACAAGAGGATTCAGCCTCTATAACGTCGGCTTCACCTGCGGCATCATCGGAACGGTCTTCATCTCTTTGATGCGCAACTTCGGCTTCGAGATCAAAACAGCAAATATCCTTGCCAGCGGCTACAATGGTCCATTTTCAGTGATGCTCTTTACATTGTTCAGCGGTATGTTCCTGCTTGGTTTATGGCTTAACGGGTGGAGCTTCAAGGGTTTGAGGCGGATCATGCGCCATTCGGGCCAATTGTCCACTGATTACCTGGAACTGGGCGGTTTAGGTGCAACGCTCATCAACATGTCTTTTCTTGGATTCCTGTCTACGACTTACATTCTGCTGATGGGTGGAGAAATCAACGGTCCCGTTTTGGGCGGAATCTTCACAGTCATCGGTTTTGGAGCCTTCGGAAAAAACGTCAAGAATGTCCTGCCAATTCTGATTGGGGTCACTCTGATGGGTCGGCTCAACTATCAGGACAATCAGTCCACTATCGTGCTGATATCGGCACTTTTCGGTACAACCTTGGCGCCGCTGGCTGGTCGCTATGGGAACATAGCGGGCATCATCGCCGGAGCTATGCATCTGACGTTGGTCATGAATATCGGCTATCTCCATGGCGGCGTCAACCTCTACAATAATGGTTTTTCGGGCGGACTCGTCGCGTCGATATTGGTTCCGATCCTGGAAGCATTCCACCTTCACCGGGCCAACCAACGCGCTTTGCGTGGGCCAGTCGATCCGGCTGATGAAGTAGAGGTTGAACACACCAAGTAACAGAAATAATTAGCCTGGTTTTCCAGAAAACAAAAACGATGCCTTATGAACGGAGTAAACTCGTTCATAAGGCATCGTTTTTTACTTTTAGATGAACAAACGGATTGCCGCAATCGCGGTCATGCTCATGATGATGCGTTTGTACCACACTTCGTTTATCTTCCTGACGAAAGTAATTCCCACCCAACTGCCGAATGCGATGAACGGAATCACCAGCAGCATGTACCGGAGCGTTCCCCAAGTGACGGTGCCCCACATGAAGATATGGAAAGGCAATTTCACAATGTTCATCAGCAGGAAGAACCAGGCTGTTGTTCCGATCATCTTATTCTTGGAGATGTCTTGCGACAGCAAATAGACGTTGAAAATTGGCCCCGCCGCATTCCCGACCATCGAAGAAAAGCCACTGACAGCCCCGACCATCCAGTGGAAGATTGGATTTTTCGGAAGCGGTAAAACCCTTTTGGCCACCTCTCTGTAGACCAACAGCCCCAAGCAAATCAACACGACGATACCCAATAAAGCTTTAAACTGTTTGTCATCGAGATAATTGCCTGTGATGGCTCCTATGGCGATGCCAATTACGGCTGCGGGCAACAATTTCAGGACGTCACTGAATTTACCTTGTTTTCCGTACTGAAAGATGGCGATCAGATCCCCCAGCATCAGCATAGGTAACATAATGCCGGCTGACGCCTTACCGCCGAACAGAACGGCAACGAGTGCCACTGCCGGTATTGTCGCACCTTGTATGCCTGTTTTCGAAAAACCGATTATGATTGCGGCAATAATCAACATTACCCATTCAATCCCGTTCAAACCCATCATTCTGGTATATGCCTCCTCCTGTGATTCCTTTCATTTTACCGATTATCACAAAAAATGACAATGACTCAGGGACCACAATCCAGAAAACGCTTAATCCCTTTACCCAATTGAAAAAAAGTGCTCGTTAATTGGGTTTGGCGGGCATCCAAACCTCGCAATTACCCTCAAAAAGTGTTAAAATGTAACCAAAGACGAATGCCCGCAGTGACTGTTTCCCCCACCCATCGCTCTTCAACGAGCCCACTTTTGTCTTCACCACCTATGTAATCGCCTTCAAATCTAGACTTCTGACTACTATACAAGGTATTTCCACCTCCAAGAGACTTTCTGGAACACGTTCGACTGTGCATCAAGATGGCCTTTCTTTGTATATTTTTCAGATCCATCACCTTTCTTGCGCCCAAAACTCAAAAAAATTTGTAAAGGGTGTGACACACCATGATCGTCAACCGTAACACAATCAGGGAACAAAACGAGACCATCGTTTTGACAGCAATCATCAATCATCCCAATACTTCACGAGCGGCCATCTCTCATGATTCCGGACTCAATAAGGCAACCGTATCCGAAATTGTCAAAAAACTGCTTAAGGAAAAACTTGTCGTCGAACTCGGTACAGGTCAAAGTTCCGTCGTTGGCGGGAGAAAACCGGTGTTGTTAAAGGTGAATGCGAATGGCGGATACGCGATGAGTTTGACCATTACACAAACAAAGATTTCTTCTCTTGTCTGCAATCTTCAAGGCAGGATCGTCGCACAGTATGATTTGGTCAGAAAAGTGGAGGCCAGCAATATTATCGACAGCATCGAGGAAGTGGTCATCTACCACAGGAAGAACCTCAATAAGACCCCATTTCGCTTCGTGGGGATTGTTGTCTCCATCGACGGCTTTGTGCACGAAGATGAGATAGTAGCATCAACTAACAAAATGTTAGAGCATCTGACCGCCAAACATCTGGAGAGCGAGGCAATCGACTGCCCGATTTACCTAGAGAACCAGAATAATCTAGCGGTGATAGCCGAAGCTGTATTCGCTCATTCCCCGGGGAACATCATCAGTATCGATCTGGATGAAGGCATTGGTTCCGGGATTTTGCTACAGAACCGGTTGTTCCGAAGCAAAAACAGTTTGGCGGGCAATCTGGGGCACACGATCCTCTATCCATTCGGGAAAGACTGCGACTGCGGCAAACAAGGCTGCCTGAACCAATATTGTTCAACGAGTGCTTTGGTTGCAGAAATCAGGGAGCTGAAGAAGGATTCCGCACTTAAGCTGGCTGATCTGATTACCTTGTATAAAACAGGCGATGCAGATGCCAAAAACGTATTGGACCATCTCGTGCTGCATATGAGCATTGCGATCAGCAATGTCGTCAGTCTGTTCGATCCGGAAAAAGTCTATCTGAATGGTGACCTCTTCCGTGCATTGCCGGAATGTGTGACAGCAATCCAAACGGAATTGAACCGGAAGTCCGGGCAAAAAGTTCCGGTTAGTTTGTCTACACTGGGGGAAAAAGGCGCACTTTTGGGCGGTATCGCATTGGCACTCCAGCATTTCTTCCAGGTTCCGCAATTGCAGCTCCATTTTGAAGATTGAAATTTGGGATGCCTGGAGCCTAATCCCAACAAATTGAACAGCTCTTTCTGTCGTCACATCCTCACGGGTGTGACGTTTTTTTTGACACTCTCTTGCTTTTTGTTGATTATTAATATAAGATTTTATATAAATAAACATGTATCCGGTTTCGTGAAACTACATTCCATATTGCGGAATGTCTTTTTGTTATACGGAAAGCCTGACATGAATCACATTTTACTTATCACGATGTAGAGAGGAACTATTATATGACCTTACGCCACTATCTATCTTTTTTATCTGCAGCCTTTTTGATCATGGCCATGTACATTGCCGGGAATGCGGTTGGTTTCTTCGTTGAGCCGATTACCATGGAATTAGGCTTCACTCGCAGTGCTTTTTCGCTTTACATCAGCCTGTCGACTCTGACCGGCGTCTTCGTGCTTCCCCTAATCGGACAATTTCTACCTAAATTTGGTGCAAAGCGCTTACTGATCGGAGGAGGACTCTGGGTTTCGCTTGGATTTGTTTGGCTGGCATTCGCCACTCGTTTATGGCAATTTTATCTGGGAGGCATCTTCCTCGGTTTGTTCATGATGCCGATCACCATGTTTTTGGCGATCTTGTTGATCAACAATTGGTTCACCGCCAAAAAAGGATTGATGATGGGCTTGTTGAATGCCTCTGGGGGACTTGCGGGAGCCATTGTTTCGATGATTATGCCGACATTTCTGGATAACTTTGGTTGGCGCATGGGTTACTTTCTGATTGCAGGGCTTTTTGCGCTCCTGACTGTACCGAACGCCCTCTTTATGTTGGTTGAAAATCCTGGCACTATCGGCCTGAACGCTTATGGAGACGAACTGGCCGCTCGAAACCAAAACAATCAACCTATACATGATCTGTCCATCACTTATGAAGATGCCAAAAAGATGAAACCGTTTTACATTTTGTTCATAGGCATTTTCCTTTCCGCTTTCGGAGGTGGGATGATGCAACATTTGCCAGCGCACTTCAGCGGGATGTCCTTCACATCCGGACAGGTCGGCACATTGTTTTCGCTCATCATGGCCGGCATGATTATCGCCAACATTTCGGTTGGGGCCATCAATGACAAAATCGATTCGACCATCACCCTTACAGTTGTTGTTGTCTGCATGGTGATCGCTTTGTTCTTCCTTGCGAACACCCGCTCTTTCCTGGCCTTGTCGATCGTCATGTTCATCCTCGCGTTCGGACTAGGCGGACCAGCGGTGTTGACCCCGTTGATAGTGAGCGAAGTCTTCGGTATCGGGGATTACCCGCGCATCTGGTCGATTCTCGGCATGGCGCCTTCCATCGGGATGTCCATCTCCGGCCCGCTATGGGGAGCGGTTTATGATGTGACCGGCTCATATGCAATCGGCATGTATGCAATGATGGGCTTGGCCATCATCTACGGCATCTGTTACCTTTTCGCACTGAAAAGAGGACCGTTAAAACGTCCGCTGAACGTAACCGGCTTCTAATTTTGTATAATGAAAACACGCACAGTCGGCTGACTGTGCGTGTTTGTGTTCTATTTTTTTAGCCATTTTTTCAATGGACTGCTCTTCTTCAGGTTGTCCAAGACCTCTTTGACGTCCTGATCCTTGGTTCCCATTTTCAGGCGTTCCTGCATTTTTTCGCGCATCAGCGTCTCGATGTTGCTTAGGTCCGGATACTTGCCGTCCTTTTCACCTTTTGCCACAACGGTCAGCACCTCGATGTAGCTCATCGCCAGCGCGGTCGTTAGCACGGCAGCCGTGGCGCCGCTGATGACCCCTCCGACGATCGTCCCCGCACCGGGGATCAGCTTTAGCAGGTTGGACACGATGTACCGCCCTAAATAAGTGGCTCCCCCTGTTCCGCCGACAGCACCAATCACACTGGTGATGGTAGCTTTATCCATTGAGATGCCGAAAATGGCAGTGATGTGGGCCAGCATGCCGATCTGCATCGGCACAAGGACAGTCGCATCGGAAAAAGGAATCGGTGTGAATCCGATGCCGAATGTGGTCACAATGTATTTGGTCGCCCAACTTCGGGATGCTTTCGCTTTACGCGCGATGTCCACCTGTTGGGCGTTGTTAAAAGCCTCTTTCGTCTCCTCCGGCAGCAAAGCAAACGTCCGCTCGATCAATTCCTTCAATCCGCTCTGCGGAAGCGCGAGCTCATCCGTGACGGCGTAAGGTTCCGCCATCACGTTCAGCACCCCGGCAATCGGCAAGTTCAGGTTTTCAATGTATTTCTTCAACTCGTTCGCAGGCTGACCGATCGATTGCGTCAGGACGACCAACACCGGTAATAATCCGGAAAGTTCTTCCATAAAGGCGATCTCGGATTCCTCGATGCGGGAGGAATGCGCGTTGATGCAATAGTAGACCAAATGGATCGCCTTATCGGACCCTTCCTTTTGGCTCTTCTTGATGGCCTCGATGATTTCCTGCTTGACTTCGGTTTGGATCGGATGGCCCAATTCCAGCCCGCGCGTATCATACAGCACGATTGGCATGCCTTCCTTCGCGATCCGGCGCAAATGTTTCGTGACAGGTTTCCCGATGCCGGTCTCAGCCATCCGTTCCCGGAAGACATTGTTGATCAGCGTGCTTTTCCCGACGCCCGTCTTCCCCGCCAGCAGGATATTGACGGGATGCATGTTTTCCACTTCTTCTTTTGTCTTGTTCAGTATCTCCTGGACCACATTCAAATCAAGGTTTCCTCTTCCCATGACGCTTCCTCCTGTCGCTCAAACACAAACATGCTAATTTACGGAACGATCATGTTCCTCTGGTTATTTCCACCACGCTTTGGGAAATGAAATAATACCCATACTCTCCCATCCGTTCCGGTGAGTCTTTCATGCCGTTCGTCACCCAGGAGTAGATCATCCCTTGGTAGGCGAAGGAAACGGCGGTGATCCAGTGTTCATAGGGTATGACGGTTTTTTTCGACCGGAGCTGTTCCTCCAATCGTCCCCTCAGATAGGTGTTGAATTTGAGCGGAAAGGAGTAGCTGCTTCGCCCGTTGAAAAGAACACTGAAGAAGCGCTCATTTTCTTTGATGTAACTGAAGATATCCGTGAACGCTTCAACCGTTATTTGCCTGAATTCTATTTCTGCTGCATCGGATAAAACCGTTGTCGTGATGGCTTTTCCTCGGTTCTGGAGTTCCAGGATCAGCGCATCGATATTTTTCTCCAACAGATCATGTTTATCTACGTAATGCAGGTAAAAAGTTCCCCGATTCACTTTTGCCCGTCCGGTAAGTTCCCTCACCGTCACTTCTTCGATGGATTTTTCTTCCAGCAGGGTTATCAACGCATGCAACAGGTTTTTCTTTGTGGCTATAACGCGCTTGTCTTGCGATTGTTTATTAGGATTCATGATTAGCTCCTGCTTCCAGAGTCTTATTTGGAATTATTTTCTGATATAGACTCCCAAAATGCTAACATGATTATAGTATAGCCACCCCGAGATAACAAGTTTAACGGCCGCGGTTCAGATGGTCTGGCACGACAAAAAAACTGCCCCAGTCCATTAAAGTGGACCGAAGCAGTTTTTTTCGGAAGTGATACAGGTTTACGCCGTTTCCATCAATTAATCATCGTTGCTTCCGCCGCCGAAAAGCATCAGCAGACGGAGCAGTTGCAGGAAGCTCATGAAGGCCGCCGCGACATATGTCATGGCTGCTGCGACAAGAACTTTGCGGGCTTTCGGTACTTCTTGAGCATTCAGGATGCCGCCGTTCGACAGGATCTTCAGAGCTCGGCCGGATGCATTGAATTCGACAGGCAAAGTGACCACCTGGAATAGGAAGCTGAACGAGAAAAAGAGGATCCCCAAATTGAGGAACGTCTGGTTCATGCCTGCGAACACACCGATCATGATCATCGGCATGGAAAGCGTCTGACCTAAATTGGCGGCCGGGACCAAACCGGCACGCATGCGCAACGGAATGTAATTTTTTTGATCCTGGATCGCGTGACCGACTTCATGGGCAGCGACGCCGATAGCCGCAACCGAAGTCGAGTTGGCTGTCGTGTCGGAAAGACGCAATACTTTGGCGCGCGAGTCGTAGTGGTCGGTCAGATCTCCGCGGACGCGCTCGATCTGCACATCATGGATGCCTGATTGCTCAAGGATGAAGCGTGCTGCATCCGTAGCAGTGTAACCGTTTTGGCTTTTCACTTTGTTATAGGTATTGAAGGTACGTTTGACGAATCCCGAAGCAATCATGGAAACCACGATACCGAGGATGATCAATATATAGGTGCTATCGAAGAATGGATACAACATGTCTCATCAACCTTTCTTTTAGTTACTCTACAGTATAGCATCCGATTATGAAGAAAAGGTGAAGAATGCTTACGGTTGTGTAATTTTATCAAATTCTTTAGATATTCGTTATATGCATAACCAGACTCCGGTTGGCCGGAGGAAAACAGTTCAAGGTGGCCCCTGCTCCGGCGAGGCTCCGCCCACCGGAGGACGTCAGTGACCTCTGGGCGCAGCTCCAGGGAAGTTGGCCTCATAGGAGAACACAAAAAAATGTTGGCTGAACTCCGGCCAAGCCTCCATTCACAGGAGCAGCACAAGTTGCTGCTGCAATCTACGTTTACTCCAAATCAAGGGCTGCCTCGAATGAGACAGCCCCCAGTTGCTCTATTGATTTTATTTCCGGTATTTTTTCATGACTGTGACTAGGCGTTCCATCGCTTCCATCAGCGTTTTCGTTGGAGCTCCTAGGCTGATTCTCTCATATCCGCGGCCCTCGTCCCCGAATATGTAGCCTTCATCCAGGAACACTTGCGCTTCCTGCTCTGTGATGGTTTCTAAATGCTTGTGCGACAAACCGAAGGCACTGAAGTCCATCCATTGCAGATAAGTTCCTTCCAGATCGAAGACGGTCACTTCCGGCAGTTCCTTCGCCAAGAAATCCTTTAACGTCTCGTGGTTGTGCCAGATCAAAGCTTTGAACTCTTCCAGCCAGTCCTCGGCTGCCGTATAAGCGATCTCTGTCGCCTTCAAGCCGATGACGTTTGTTCCTCCGCCGATGCCGGTCATTTCCATATCCATCTTGAATGCCTTGTGGAGCTCCGGATTCGAAATGATGACGTTGGAATTGCGCAGGCCCGCGATATTGAAGGACTTGCTGGCGGCGGTTGCTGTGATACAGATGTCCGCTGCTGCTTCGGATATGGCTGCCATCGGTGTGAATATATGGCCGGGCATGATCAGATCGTGGTGGATTTCATCCGCCAAAATCACGACATCATTGGCGGCACAGATATCGACCACTTTCGCCAGTTCCGCTTTGGTCCAGACGCGGCCGACCGGATTATGCGGGTTACTAAACAGCATCAGTTTTATGTTCGGATCTTTGGCTTTTTCAGCTAAACCTTCAAAATCGATTTCGTAACGATCTCCGTTGCGGACCAACGAATTGTTGATCAACGTCCGTTTCGTGTTTTTGATCGACTTCATGAATGGGTAATAGACCGGTCCCATGTAAAGGACGCCGTCACCCGGTTCGGTGTATGCCCGAATAGCAGAATAGAACGCCGCGATGATGCCCGGTGTGCAGATGATCCATTCCTTCTTGATTTCCCAAGAATGGCGGTTGCCCATCCAGTTGATGATTGCGCGGTAATAGTCTTCGGTCGGCAGATCATAGCCCATCACGGCTGTTTCGATATATTCCTGCAGCCCTTTGACGATCTGCGGTGCTGTCTTTATGTCCAAATCCGCTACGGAAAAAGGAAAAACATCCTTTCCCACATTCGGATTGCTTCTGTACATGGCTGCCCATTTTTCGGAACCGGTGTTGCTCCGGTTGACGGGCGTTTCAAAATCATAATTCATGAATGCATCCTCCCAACATTTGACTTACTTTTCATTCTAACATTCGTTTTGACAATTGCCACCCCTAATCAGATTTTAATGCAAAGAAAATGGAGAATCCATTTCGGATACTCCATTTTTCCCATACATTCAGCGCCTCACCTATCAGCTTTTTCTCTTCAGCATTTTGAGGTAACTTTGATAATTTTTGTTGCCGCCGGAAAGGTTGTAGACTTCCTGGAAGCCTAAATTGATCAAGACATTCTGAGCGGCATTTCCGGTTACTCCCTTATTGCAGTAGGTAACTGTCGGAATCTCTTTGGAAAGCTCACCGGCGCGTGCACGCAGTTCCCCTAACGGGATGTGGATTGCATCTTGGACGTGCCCCTTCTCGAAGTCCTTGGCGGAACGCGTGTCGACCACTTGGATGGTTTCGCCTTTATGTTGCGTTTCGACCAATTGGGCCGGCGTCATCAAAGGATTTCCGTGCAAGGCGTTATCCAACGCCATGCCTGTATAATGGATAGGATCTTTTGTCGTTGCGAACGGCGGGGCATAAGCCAGGTCCAAATGGAACAGATCTTCCGCTTTCGCCTTGAAGGTGATGGCTGTGGCAAGGACATCGATCCGTTTGTCCACACCTTGAGTTCCTACAATTTGAGCACCCAAAACGCGTCCGGAAGCTTTATCCGCCAAGGCCTTGATGATCAGTTCCTTGCCGCCAAGGTATTCAGCGTGGTCAGGCTTGATGTTATAAAGGATTTCCACGGAATAACCGGCTGCCTTCGCTTCCCTTTCGGTCATGCCAGTCTGGCCGACATGCAGATTGAATACCCGGAAAATACCGGTACCCAGCACCCCACGATGTTCCAGATTTCCACCTGTAATCACATCACCGGCAATCCGTCCCATCTTGTTGGCCGTAGAGCCCAATGGACGGTAAATCGGTTTGCCTGTGATGACGGAGAAGCTTTCAGCCACATCGCCGACCGCATAAACATCCGGAAGATTCGTCTGCATTTTGCTGTTGACAGCAACCGCACCCGTAGCTCCGATTGTGACGCCGATTTCCTTCGGCAGTTGGATATTCGGACGCACGCCGGCAGCCAGGATGACAATATCCGTTTCAATGGTGGCGCCTTTTGTCGTCACCACTTTTTTGACGGCCCCCTTACCTTCGATGGTCTTGACCGTATCCCCGAGGTGCAAATGCACTCCATTGGCCATCAACACTTCTTCCACCCGGAAAGCCATATCCGCATCCATCGGTGGCATCACTTGATTTTCCAACTGAACGATGGTGACGTCCCAGCCTTTATGCACAAGCTGTTCGGCCATTTCCAGACCGATGAAACCGGCACCGATGATCAGTGCTTTTTTTGGTTGTTTCGCTTCCGAATAACTTTCAATGTCACGAAGGTCCTGGATGTTGCGGACATGGAAGACATTATCGTAAGCACCCTGATCGAACGGGGGAGGCGTAAGTGGCGCCGCACCTGTCGCGAAAACCAACACATCGTAAGCGTCCTCTTTGATTTCGCCGCTCTTCAGATCCTTAACTTGAATCTTTTTGGCTTCATGATCCACTTTCGTCACTTTGTGTTCCGTAAAGATGGAGACATCATATCTCTTTTTGAACCATTTTGCATCCCGCGGCGTCAGGCGATCCACTGAATCGACTTCCCCACCGATTTTGTAGGGGATACCGCAGACGGAATAGGAGATGTCTTTCCCTTGGTCATAGACGACTATTTCTGCTTCCTCAGTGTTTCTGCGCGCTTTCGCTGCAACGGAGGTGCCCGCAGCTACTGAACCGATTACGATGATTTTCATAATAATTTCTCCTTTTCAGTTAAGGTGGCTTATTTTACCGTTTTTACAGGATTCGCAATACTTTTTTCTTCTTCGGGAAACCAGTGTCTTGTAGAATTGGCGATTTTCACCAAAATCAACATTACAGGCACTTCAGTCAGGACGCCTACTACCGTAGCCAATGCTGCCGGAGAATCCATTCCGAACAATGCGATGGCAACCGCGACAGATAATTCAAAAAAGTTCGATGCACCGATCATCCCGGCAGGTGCAGCAATATTATACGGAAGCTTCAATGCTTTGCTTGCCAAATAGGCAATGAAGAAAATCAGGAATGTCTGCAGGATCAAGGGTACCGCGATCATCAAAATATGCAACGGATTTTCCAGGATGACCTCTCCTTGGAAAGAGAACAGCAAGACCAGCATCAATAAAAGCCCTGCAGTAGTTGCGCCATCAAATTTCGAAAGAAAATCTTTTTCGAAATAAGCGACGCCTTTTTTCTTTGTGACGAAGATCCGCGTCAAAACGCCACCGACCAACGGAATCACAACGAACAACACTACGGACAGGATCAAGGTGTCCCAAGGAACTGTAACATTGCTGACGCCCAATAAAAATTTGACGATCGGAATGAAAGCAACCAGGATGATCAGATCATTGGTCGCAACCTGAACGACTGTATACGCCGGATTGCCTTTTGTCAATTGGCTCCATACAAACACCATTGCGGTACAAGGGGCAGCTCCCAGCAGAATCGCACCGGCCAAATACTCCGTCGCCAACTCGGGCGTAATGAAATTTTGGAAAACTACAAAGAAGAAAAAAGCGGAAATAGCATACATGGTAAACGGTTTGATCAGCCAGTTCACTGCCCAAGTGACATAAAGTCCTTTCGGATTTTTCCCGACATCCCGGACGCTTTGGAAATCCACCTTCATCATCATCGGATAGATCATGACCCAGATCAATACGGCCGTCGGAATGGAGACGTTCGCGTATTCGAATTTCCCGAAGAATTCAGGTATGGCCGGCAGATATTTGCCGATTAAAACCCCCACCACCATACAGATTGCTACCCAGACACTCAGATATTTATTGAAGAATGAAATGCTTGATTGCTCTTTTCCACTCATTTTATTATACCCCCATTTATTGTTTTCCGCTCTTTACAGCACTATTTTATCGTCACTTGATCAGTTCTTTTTCTTCCGTTCCGCACACAACTTTTGACCGTACCGGTTCGCAGATACATGCCGGTGTATTGGCCATCAGTTCCGCTGTATCCGTCTTGAATTTTTCGAAGGCGTCTTTATTCAGGTCGTAATAATGCCACGTGCCAGATTTTTCCGTCGTCACCAATCCCGCCTTCACCAACAGATTGATGTGATGGGACAAAGTAGGCTGGGTAAAATCGAAATGTTCCAGTATGTCGCAGGCACACATGGCCCCGCAGGAAAGCATATCAACAATTTTGACGCGTTTCGAGTCGGCCAAAGCCTTTGCGATTTTTGCATAATTTTCATAATCCATGATCGCTGATTCTCCTTAAATATAGAAGTTTATCTATGTATCGTGGAAAAAGAAACTCGAGGCATGTATAAGCCACGACTCGAGTGCTTCTTCAGATGATGCGAGGGATGGCAATCAGTCTTAATGACCGTGGTTACATCCGCAACCGCCATGTGCTGCTCCCGCATGCTCATGGTTGTGGTGATGGCCCTGTCCACCGCAGCCACAGCCGCCTTTTTCGCTGTTGCCGCAACCGCAACCTGATTCTTCTTTTTCTACCTTTTCTGTTTCGGCAAATTCCTCCGAACCGCCACAACCACAGCCTCCGCGACCACAAGAGCCTTCCGATTCTTCAATGAAGCGGACGCCGATATAGCTTGTGATTTCATCGTTGGTCGGATAGCCACCGCTCTTGACGATTTCTCCGTCCACGACTGTGATCGGCAACACGCTATTGCCTTCTGCCTCGATTTTTTCGTTAACGGCCTTGTTGAGCGCGAACTGATCCGCATCATCCGTCAAATTAAAAAGCAATGCCTCGTAATTTTCCAATCCTTCCAAGGCCTCCATTACCGCTGCAATGCGCAAGGCATCCTGGCTGCTGAACAAGCTGCTGCTTGTTTCCGGTTCAAAAATAGTGATGTTTGTCATTTTTCGTGTCTCCTTATTCTCTTTCTATTTAAAGGTGAATCTTGTATTGATTTCAATTAAATATTGGTACTCTTATAATATAGATTTTCTTCTATCTACAGTCAATGCTGAATTCAACAAGAAACAAAAAAAGTGCGGGGATAAATGTTTCTCTTCCCCACACTTTTGATAACTTGCTTATTTTTTCAACATTTCTGCGATTTCTTCCGTACTGGCGACTTTACCGTAGGATACGACTTTCTCGTCGATGACCAATCCCGGTGTGCGCATGATGCCATATTTGGCGATGTCCTTCATGTCGGTCACTTTTGTGATGGTCGCTTCCATCCCCAATTCCTTCAATGCCTCTTCCGTGTTTTTGGCCAGATTCACGCAATTTTTGCAGCCTATACCCAAAATTTTGATTTCCATGATGATTCCTCCAGCTTATTATTTTTGATTTGCTTACATAAAAATAGGTCCCAAGAAATTGAATACATAGCCGATGATGACAATGCCGACTGCCACAATCCCAAAGAAAAGCCCCAACAATTTCGGTTTGACGACCTGCTTCAGCATGACCATCGACGGCAAGGACAACGCCGTCACGCCCATCATGAAGGACAATACGGTTCCTAATCCGACACCTTTTGCGACAAGCGCTTCGGAGATGGGCAGCGTCCCGAAAATATCTGCGTACATCGGAATGCCGACGAATGTTGCCACCAATACCGAATACCATTTATCCTGGCCCAGTAGAGCTGTGATGACAGATTCGGGGATCCAGTTGTGGATGGCAGCCCCGATGCCGACCCCAAGAAGCACGTAAATCCATACTTTCTGGACGACTTCCTTCACCTGATCGACCGCATAATCGACACGGTCTTTCCTTGTCAACTCGGCTTCCTCCAGTTCAATTGTCGGGCTGCCGAACACAAAGGATTCGACCTGGTCCTCCAGGTGCGCTTTCCCGATGAAGGTTCCGCCGACAACCGCAAGGATCAATCCCACAACGACATAGGCGATGGCAATCTTCCAGTTGAAGATGCTGGCCAAGAGGATGATCGATGCCAAATCGACAAGCGGTGAAGAGATCAGGAACGAAAACGTCACACCCAACGGCAATCCTGATCCGGTGAACCCGATGAAAAGCGGAATTGAAGAACAGGAACAGAACGGTGTAATCGTCCCCAATAATGCCGCCAGAATATTGGCGGTGATTCCATCAAAGCGTCCCAATATTTTCTTCGTCCGCTCAGGTGGAAAGAAGCTTTGCACGTATGAAATGGAAAAAATCAGCACCGACAACAGAATGAAAATTTTGATGACGTCGTAGATGAAGAAATGGATACTGGCGCCTACCCTACTGGCGAGGTCCAAACCGAAGACATCCCGGACAAGCACACCAACCAAATCGCTAAGCCACTGCATTTTTAATAACTGATCATTTAACCATTGAAAAATTCCCATGATGAACTGCACCTTCTAATTTATATTTTTCAATCTATCACATAGATGTTTATCTATGTGATAGTATATGCCGACACATAGATAAATGTCAATGTGTCGTTTTCGGGTAGTTGATGGCTTCAAAAAAGCTGCGATCATGCCGGAGCCAAACCCCGATTTTCGCAGTTTTTCCATCCAAAGATAGGTGTATTTCTCTGTTCGTCACTTTTGCAGCAGTTCTGCAATGTGCTTGGGCGTCAAGATCCGCCCATAGGAGACGACCTTTTCATTGATGACCAGCCCCGGTGTCTGCATGATGCCGTATTTTGCGATTTCTTTCGGTTCTTCCACTTTGGTGATGGTGGCTTCCATGCCGATTGTCTTCAGTGCCTCGGTTGCATTTGCCTGTAGTTTCTCGCAGTTGCGGCATCCTGGTCCCAGTATTTTGATTTCCATTTCCATCCCCTGCTCTCTCGTACTATACAGTTGTGCTTTGCTTGGCCATTGTCTGGAAAAAGTCCTTCAGTTCATCCAACTTTTCATGATTCACGGAATATTTGACCCAAATACCATCTTTTCTGCTGTCCACAAGGCCGCAATCTTTCATCATCTTCATGTGATAAGACAAGGTTGGTTGTGTGATTGAAAATTGATCCAATAATGCACAGGCGCACATTTCGCCTTCCGACAATAAATCCATGATTTCCAATCTGGTTTCGTCCGATAATACTTTCAGACATTTCACATAGGTTTTGTATTCGATTGCCATATTTATTTCCTCTTTTCCTGCTGTCATTTAAGGCACTTCAGCTCGCTCTGTCGCTCTTGGCGGCCTGCACATAGACATCTATCTATGTGAAGTATATACCCTCACAGCATGAATTACAATTCCCTTCTTGGACAGAAAAAAAGCATGTTAAAATGACTCGAGATGAAAAATTGATGAAAAAAGGTTTGACTGATTCTTATCCGCTTGTTATTATGTATTTAAATTTCAAAATAAATTCACATTGAAAAGATAAGTACGGATGGACGAAATGCACAGAGAACCTCGGCAGTTGAGAAGAGGACAGGGATGCTATCCGGAAAATGGTCTTCGAGTGAGTGGCCGGCGAACGCTCTTTTAGAACCTTAGCCCTCCACGGGAATGCCCGTTACAGCATCACAGTATCCCAGAACAGCGATTTGCTGCGGCGTACTGGTTAAGGGAAAAATCGAGAGGTTTTTCTGAAACAAGGTGGTAACACGATGAATCTTTCATACGTCCTTGCGCAGCACAATGCGCAAGGACGTATTTTTTTACAAAAAAACAAACGAAAGAAGGAAAATATCATGACAACCCAAACAACTTTAAGCAGAACGAAAGCGCCCTTCCGCGCAGACCACGTAGGAAGCTTCCTGCGTCCCGAAAGCATCAAAAAAGCCCGAAAAGAGCTAGCTGAAGGCTCAATCACGAAGGAAGCCTTGCGCGAAATCGAAAATGTTGAGATCACGCGCATCGTCGACAAACAGATTGCACTTGGCTACAAAGGCATCACGGACGGCGAGTTCAGACGCTCTTATTGGCATTTCGATTTTCTTGAGAATCTCTTGGGCTTTGAGGGTTATCTTGCTGCGCAAGGCAAACAATTCCACAACGTTGTGACCAGCGCCCACAGCGTGCGTAATATCGGCAAGATCGCCTTTAATCCGGAACACCCCTTCTTTGCGGACTATGCTTTCTTGGCTGAAGCAGTCGGCGACAGAGCCGTTGCGAAAGTATCGATTCCGAGCCCGAACCAATTGATCCGCCTCGGTTTCCGCAACGAAGAATTTTATCCTACTTTGGAGGAGTACGCTGCCGACCTGCAGCAGGCATACCGCGACACGATCCTGCACTTCTATTCGCTGGGCAACCGTTACATCCAGATCGATGAC
Source organism: Trichococcus collinsii (assembly GCF_900107505.1). Taxonomy (GTDB): domain Bacteria; phylum Bacillota; class Bacilli; order Lactobacillales; family Aerococcaceae; genus Trichococcus; species Trichococcus collinsii. The sequence goes on from NZ_FNQH01000002.1 coordinate 525,707, forward strand.
ACTTTCTGGGGCGACCTTTGTTCGGACAAAGCGCTGGAAATTTTCGGTTCTCAGGAAACTTATGATGAATTGAAGCGCGTCGCTACTGAAAACGTTAAAAACATCCAGATTGGTTTGCCTGAAGATCTAGTCGTCACGACGCATATTTGCCGCGGTAACTTCCGTTCATCCTATTCGCAGGAAGGCGCTTATGAGCCTGTTGCGAAAGAGCTGTTCGGCGAAACCGGCTTTGATGGTTTCTTCCTTGAATATGATACTGACCGTGCTGGTGGGTTCGAACCATTGCGCTACTACAAAGGCGATGGCCAAATCATCCTGGGCCTGATCACTTCAAAGACGCCGGAACTGGAGGATATCGCCGAAGTCAAAGCGCGGATTGCTGAAGCAACCAAATATGTGCCTTTGGAGCAATTATGCCTGAGTCCGCAATGCGGCTTCGCTTCAACTGAAGAAGGAAACAATCTGACAGAAGAACAACAATGGGCTAAATTGGCATTGGTCAAACAAATCGCTGACGAAGTCTGGGGAGACTGACAATTTGTTGAATTGTTGGGTCGGAGCACTCAACAATCCCGACAACAAAAAACGCATCCCCACTCATTTTCTGAGTGGTGATGCGTTTTTTTGGCTTGACAGCGAGCAGGCGTTGGCTGTACCCACGGGTCCGGTCGTTAGTTTTCATGTGAATATTCTCATTTGCTACTATTCAAAATGTTAATGAGCTGTCATACTATATTCAGAGTATCACTGTATACTCTGAAGTTACTGAGAGAATTTACTCTTTTTCTTTAGACCTCCGAACCGAATGGTGAAGCTGCAACTTTGCCGTCCACTTTCTAAAGGATATGGTCCATCAAAGGACAGCGAAAAACGCCACCCGAAAAGTGGCGTTTTTTGTTATTCTTCTTTTTCTGCGTTGGCTTCCTTTAAATAGATAGCGATCAGCTCATCGCGGACCGCTATCCATTCCGGCCTGCGGTCTTCGAGATGGACCCGGTTCGAAAGCAACAGAAATGCTTTTTGCCGGTTTGGATCCAGTATCATGAAGGTGCCGGTGTAGCCGGTATGCCACAAGACAAAGTCTTCCTTATCCTGAAAAAGGTTCCAACCCAACGAGCGCGGCTGGCTCAGAACGCCTCCCCAATCCTGCAGCAAGGCTTGGACACTCTCTTTCCACAAAATCCGCTGGCCCTCCCACTCTCCGAAATGCAGCAGCATTTGGCTGAATCGGATCAGATCCTGCATCGGCGCAAACAACCCGGCGCTCCCGCAATGCCTATCCAAGACAAGCGCTTTGGGATCGTGCACAACACCCCGGATAACGCCCCTGGTCGGATGGTTTTGCGTCGGAACGCAACGCATCGCATCGATCGGTTTGTAGGTGCTGCCCATCATGGCTAGCGGCTGCTTGATGCGTTGCTCAAAGTTTTCCTCAACCGATTTCCCTGTCAGCTTCTCGATGATGAAGCCTGCCAAGATCAATCCGGTGTCGGTATAGACCACTTTTTCCCCGAGGTTTTCTCCCGGCTCAAGGGCTATCAAGGCGGCAGCGAGCTCCTCGCCTGACAGAGTATCGCGATTTTTGATATAGCCTTTCAAGTCTGACGTATGCGTCAGCAGGTGCCGGATCGTTACCGCAGTGGAAGGAAATGCCGACAGATACGCCCGCACCGGATCTTCGAAGTCGATTTCCCTTTCCTCGTGCAGTTGAAGCAGCAGCGTCGTCGTGACAATCACCTTCGTCAAAGAAGCCACATCATAGAGCATGCCCTCCCGCAAAGCTTCCCACTCTGGCAGGATCGCCGCTGACCCAATTAGGTGAGTTTCCGTTTCGTCCTTGTCGATGAATGTATAGGTCGCCCCAGGGAAAACACTCCCTTCCAACATTTCGGCGATTTTCTCTTGGGTTTCTGGATACATCAGTAGGCGCCTCCTTTCCATCATTATAGTTGTCTATCATTATAACGCATCCGAAGCCTGATGCGCGGCACCTTTCGAATGCTTTTTACAATTTTGGGGAAGAATGGCGCGAGATTTGCGAAGCACTTTTCAATTTAAGAAAGAAACAGCCTTATCAGCGGATCATGTGTTAGAATATTGTATACTAGTGAACTTATTGGGGGAATGTAATTCGATGGGGTATTTTAAGGAGCGTCTGTATCAGCAATACGTGATATTATTCATCTTCTACTTTATGTCCATGGCGGCTTTATCATCATTGATCACCGTCTACATGCGCGACTTGGGAAAAAGCGGGTCGGAAATTTCATTCATCCTTATCCTTTCAAACATAATCGCACTCATCATCCAAGGACTTATCGGGTATTCAAATGAAAAATGGGGAACCCGCAAAACGGTCACCATCTATGTGTTGATTTCAGCTTTCATCAGCTGTGGACTCTTTTTCTTCACAGGCAACTGGCTCTTCGGGCTCGTTTATGGTTTGGCGAACGCCATCACCTTAGGGCTCGCACCGCTGTTCGATGTGCTTGCGGCCAACAGCCCTTACAGGTTCGGCCAAATTCGCCTCTGGGGAACAATCGGCTATGCTGCCGGGCAACAGATTTCTGGGATCATTTACGATTTTGTGTCTCCGAAATCGATTTTTGTGCTCTATCTCGCCTGTTATTGTGCAAGCATTGTGTTCCTTTATCTCTTGCCTAAACCGGAGCAACCGACTTCCGCTCCCGTGCATTCATCCGAGAAGCAGGAGGATACTCCCGGAGGCAATACACTCAAGAACATCTTCCAGAACAAACTTTTCATCACTTATCTGCTTTTGGCGTTCATCATTTTCGGCACGAACACGGTCAACACCAGTTATCTGCCGTTGCTTTTGACCGATACGGGTGCTCCAGTCGCACTTGTCAGCACTACCCTAACAGTGGCCCTGTTTGCGGAAGTCATCGCGATGGCGTTGTCGCACCGCTTCATGGACCATTTCACTAACAAACAGCTCCTTCTAGCCATTTTGTTCCTGTCGGGGATAGAGTATCTGATCAATTTCCTTTCGAGCGACTTTCTGGTGCTTTCCATTGCGACCGTCCTGACCAAGTTTTTCGCTTCCGGCACTTTCATCATGCTGAACCTCAAGATGGTCTCCACCTTATTGAACCGGAAACTGATCGCCACTGGAACAGCCGTCGTCGCTATGCTCTCCAGGAACATCGGCACCATCTTCTTCCAATTGATGGCCGGCCCCATCATCGACACAATCGGGCTGAATTACCTTTACCTGCTCCTTTTCGTCTTCACGGTCATCGCTGCGGTGATCGCCTTACTGTTCAAAGTACCGGCACAACCGAAAGAACGCCTTTTTTCTTGATGACAACTTTAATAACAAAAACGGCCAGGGAATCCAATTTCCCTGGCCGTTTTTTTATTTTGATACAGCTATCAGTTCCTGACTCGTCTGATGATCAGCTTCGTCGCTTCCATCAATGCGACCGCGGCCAAAGCCAATCCTGCCGCCATCCCGAAATGCACCAAACCGAAGTCGGCAGGTATCGAGAAGATGCCGCGTCCCGTCGGCAACAAAGTCGCTGCGTACAGTGTGCTGCAGAATGCTACGGCATAGAGGACATATTTGTTCGTAAAGAAGCCTGCTCCGATGGCCGTCTGAGAATTTGAACGGGCCGGGAATATCTGCAAGGTGCGCGCGATGATCAAGGTAGAGAATGCCATGGCTACACTCATTTCAGCCGAGTAGCCGCGTCCGATGTATTGCGAAAGGATGACGGCTGCGCCGATCAGCACCCCGCGGTAGATGACCGAAACAAGCGTATCGCCCGAGAAGATGCCCTCGTTTGGATTCCTTGGTTTGCGGGACATCACGTCAGGCTCGCCCTTCTCCATCCCCAAAGCAATCGCGGGAATGGAATCATTGACCAAGTTGATGAACAGCAGCTGCAGGGCAGTGAACGGATTCACCCAGTCCATCAGGAGAGCCGCGATAATGGCGATGATCGCCCCCAGATTTCCAGAGAATAGATAGGCAATGGCTTTCTTGATGTTGTCATAGACGTTCCGGCCGACTCCGACCGCGCTGACGATGGAAACAAAATTATCGTCGGTCAGCACCATCGCTGCCGCCTCTTTCGCTACATCCGTTCCGCTGCCCATGGCGATGCCGATATCAGCCTGCTTCAAAGCCGGCGCATCATTCACCCCGTCACCCGTCATTGCGGTGACATGGCCTTTGTTCTGCCAGGCGCGGACAATCCGGATTTTGTTTTCTGGAGATACCCGAGCATAGACGGATACCCGCTCCAAAATACCATCCAATTCCCGATCGCTGAGGTTGTCCAGCTCCTGTCCAGTCAAAGCGAGGTCTTCCTCATCCGCAATGCCGATGTCGCGGGCAATTGCGCGCGCCGTTGTTTTGTGGTCGCCGGTGATCATCACGGTCTTGATGCCGGCCTTCTTCGCTTCCTCAACCGCGGCATATACCGCTTCTCGTGGCGGATCGATCATCGCCATGAGTCCGACCAGGATCAGATCGTGCTCCACGTTGAAATCGCGCGCCTCTTTTTCCTCCAGCGGCCTGTATGCGAAAGCCAGCACACGCAGGGCGCGTCTTGAGAAATGTTCGTTCTGTTCCTTGACTTCCCTCATCAGCTCCTTCGTCAACGGCAACACCTCACCGTTGATCAATATTTTGGTGCTGCGCCCAAATACGACATCAGGACCTCCTTTAGTCAGGAGCACGCGTTCGCCATCGATTGTGTGGACCGTTGACATCAGCTTTCGTTCCGAATCGAAAGGCAACTCTGCTTCGCGGGGATAGGTTTCCCGCAGCTCGCCAAACGGCTGGTTCATTTTGTTGCTGAAGACGACCATCGCAACTTCCGTGGGATCCCCCAATTTCTGCCCTTCCGTGTTGATGCTGGCATCGTTTGCCAAGACAGCGATTTGCATCAATCTCTGCTCATCAAATGACCACGTCCGCGGCTGATCGTTGAAGATGCCGGATTGGCCGTTCGCCAAATAATGATCGACGATCGTCATCTTGTTCTGTGTCAAGGTTCCAGTCTTGTCGGTGGCGATGATGCTTGTCGACCCCAACGTTTCCACTGCGGGCAACTTGCGGATGATTGCGTTTTGCTTGGCCATCTTTTTCGTGCCTATCGAAAGTACAATCGTCACAATCGACTGCAGGGCTTCCGGGATGGCGGCAACAGCCACGGCTACAGCGAACATGAAGGCGCTCAATATTCCTGCGCCCATGTCTGTTGTGCCTCCCCCCAGCATGCGGATGAACTGGATACCGAAAATGAGGCCGGAAAGCATCAGAATGCCCACTCCCAATTTTTTGCTGAAGTGCTCCAGATTCTTTTGCAGCGGCGTTTGCTTGGCCAGCGCATTTTCCAATAGGTTCGCCACTTTACCAATTTCCGTGTCATTGGCAATGCCCGTGACGACGAACTCGCCGCGGCCGTATACCGCCAGCGTCCCACTGTGCACCATATTGGAGCGATCGCCTATCGTGACAGCGCCGTTGATATCCTTAACCGCTTTGTCCGCAGGAATGGACTCCCCGGTCAGCATCCCTTCATCCACCTTCAGCGACCCAGCTTCAATCAGGCGACCGTCCGCCGGGACATAATCGCCGGCGTTGAGGCTGACGATGTCGCCGACAACCAATTCCCTTGCCGGAATGGTCAGCCTTGCGCCAGCCCTTCTTACCTTAGCCATCGGAGCGGACAGGCTCTTCAAGGCATCCAGCGAACCTTCCGCTTTACGGGTCTGGATGACGCTGACGATCGCATTGATTATCAGCACAGCAAAAATAATCAAGGATTCTGCCGCATGTCCCATGACCATCTGAATCGTGGCGACAGCCAGCAATACGATGACTATCGCATCCTTGAAGGTCTCTACAAACAACTTCAGAACCGAATCCCGTTCCTTCGTCGCTAGTTCATTGAATCCACATTCTGCCTGTCTAGTTCCGACGACCTGCTCATCGAGCCCTTCCTTAGTGCTGCCAGTTTCCGTAAAGATTGTCTCCAGACTTTTCTGGTATGCCGCCAAGGAAGTTCCCCCCGGCTTGTTCTTGTGTGGATGGCCCGCATTCCGTTTTGCTTCCAGCGTTTTTGTGCCTATTTTTTCATTTTCCATTCGTTATCCCCCTGTTTTAGTCATCTGTTCTCATCTATTTTCATGGTTCACCGTTGTATCGTTTTCCCTATCCTTGCATCACGTTTCTGCCGCTTTCACCCCATTTTTTCCCGCAATTGAGAAATAAAAAAGAGACTTACGCGCTACCGTTTCTCTCAAGAAACGGTAGGCGTAAGTCTCACTATTTAAGGCAATGCCAGAAGGTCCTCTCGGATCTACTTATTGTTGGCATTGCCGCAGCTCGGCTGCTAGTTACTCCCCTACGGAAAACTTCTATTTAATTCTTTTTTACTATAAACGACAGGTCAGCAGAAAGCAAATTTGAAGCCTTCGCTTTTTCATTTCTTTTTGCGGATCATATCGAAACGCTCGACCACGAAAGGAACTTTCATCATCACGGTCATCATAGCGTTAGGCGCACGGTCGATTGCTTCATCGTGTTCGTTCCAGATAGCATCCACTGTCAGCACGTTGTGGCGCAATCCCGGCCCGTAGAATTCGATTTCGTCTCCGACACCGAAATTGTTCCGTTGCTGGATCGTAGCCATCTGCGTTTCCGGATCGTAGGCCATCACTTGGCCGACGAAACCGTAGCGCGGAATTTTGCGGCGTTGGCCGAAGAGTTGTTCATCCTCGGTCGGATCCTTGTAGAAGAAACCGGTAGCCAATTCGCGCTGCGCGACTTTCCACAACTCATCCACCCATTCCTGCTTCAGTTCATAATGATCGGGATCGGCGCAATAAGCATCCACGGCTTTGCGATAGACATTGACTACAGTCGACACGTAGTGGATCGATTTCATGCGCCCTTCGATTTTCAGGCTGTCGACGCCGCTCTCGATCAGATCGGGCAGGTGCTCCAGCATCGAAAGATCGACGGCACTCATGGAAAATTTTTCTTCGATGCCTTCTTCGCCTGCACCTACAGGGTTCTGTTGCCCCAACAACGGCATATCGAACAGGCCATATTTCCAACGGCAAGACTGCGCGCAGCCTCCGCGGTTGGCATCACGGTTCGACATGTGGTTGGAGAGGACACAACGGCCCGAGTAGGAGATGCACATCGCCCCATGGACGAAGGCTTCGATTTCGACATCGGTCTTCTCGTTCATTTCCTGAATTTCTGCCATCGATACTTCACGAGCCAAAACGACGCGCTCCAAGCCTTCGCTCGCCCAGAAGTTAAGCGTCTGGTAGTTGGTCGCGGAAGCCTGGGTCGACAAATGGATCGGCAATCCTGGCGCGTCGGTCACGGCGATCTCCATCAGCGCGGGATCCGAAATCAGAACCGCGTCGATGCCGATATCGCGGATTGTGCGGAAGAATTCGCCTGCGCCTTCCTCGTTGCCTTCATGGGTGACCATATTAGCGGCGACATAGATCTTGGAACCATGGCTATGCGCAAAAGCGACTGCTTCCGCCATTTCCTCATAGTCGAAATTGCCTGCGCGGCTGCGCAAACCGTACGCTTCTCCACCGATATAAACGGCGTCAGCTCCGTAATGGATGGCTGTCTTCAATTTTTCCAATGTTCCGCCCGGGGCCAAGACCTCGGGCTTCTTTGTTATTGTTCGCATGTGTGTATACACTCTCTTTCTTTCAGTATCAAAGTATCAGACAACTTCGTTCGGATCCTTGGAATAGAACCCGGAATCCAGCTCACGGTTGGCGGGATGCAAAGCACGCAGTTCGGCATCCAAGCGTTCCGCCAATGCTTCCGTCCAAGTTCCTTCCGCTAGTGCTTCCCGCGCCTCAACGAAAAGTTTCGCTACAGCCACAAAATTTTCTCCTGGGGTGAACAAACCATCCAGCATCCATTGCGAGACGCCGATAGCCGTCAGTTCGCCCAGATGAGGCATAAGATCAAGGTCGTTGTTGGCGAATATGTGCGTCCCGTTACGGTCCTGATAGATGGAATAATGGGAATCCACTTTTTTCGGCTCGGAAATGAACAACCCGCGCTCTTTGTTCACTGCCTCCTCTTTCTCGATGAAATTGAAGTAATTTTCAAGCAAGTTACGTTTCGATTGGTGGATGCAAGTGGCACCGTACACCAATACTTCAACCGGCACCAAAGCGCCCGGGATCAATTTCTTCATTTCCTCGAAAGGCACTTCACGGGCCAGCACGGAACCGATTGCTCCCCTTTTCGCCCAGAAATTGATCTGTCCGCTTGAAGTCACCATGACTTGCGCATCATAACGGTAAGGGATGAACAAATCCTGTTCCCGCATCACTTGCACTACGCCAGGGTCGCCCAACGTGATGCTGTCGACTTCCGCTTCACGCAGGAAATTCAGATATTCGGCTACCTGATTGATTCGATCGTTATGGAAGATCGCGTTCACCGCGGCACTGACTTGCGCGCCTTTCTCGTGCGCATAGGCTATGACCTCGCGCTGTTCCTCTCTGGTGAAGGAATACGGCAAACGAAGACCGTACTCATCCTCTCCTATATATAGTATATCTACACCGCAATCCACCAATTCCTTGGCTTGCGCTACTGACTCGGCTGTTGCAATCAGCTCGATCATCATACATTCCTCCCTTATTCGAGTTCCTTGATAAGATTATCACATTACTTATAAAAAGTGAATGACTGTTTTCCCTAAGTTTTCAGAAAATTGTTGTGCAGAATAGTCCCGGCTTGTTAAAGCAATCATTTGGTTTCCGACTGGCATAGAGCTATATCAGGCTCCCCGTATTCTTTCCCGCATCAAGAATGGTATAATAGCAAATGTGAAAATGGAATGACATCCACCAACCATCAGGAGGAATATTCAATGAAAAAACTTGTCAACAGCCAACAGATGAAAAAAATCGATGCTTTTACGATCAATGAAATCGGCATCCCAGCCCTGGTGCTGATGGAAAATGCGGCGAATCAGGTCGTCTCAGCCATGGAAGAACGCATTTCAAGAGAGGACATCATCCTCGTGGTCTGCGGTTCAGGCAACAACGGTGGTGACGGAATGGCAGTAGCCCGCATTTTATTGAACCACGGCTTCCAGGTGGATGTATTCTTGATCGGCGAACACGACAAATTATCCGCTGAATCCAAAAAACAACTCGACATCATCGAAAACTTGGACATGGTCATCTGGGATGAAGTCAGCGAAATCAATTTCAAAGGCTACACCGTCTTGGTCGATGCAATTTTCGGCATCGGATTGGACAGGCCGGCAGAAGGGAAATACGCGGAGACGATCCAACTCATGAACGCGTTCCAAGGATATGTATTTGCCGTCGACATCCCATCCGGCATCTCCGCCGACAACGGACAAGTGCTGGGGACCGCTGTCCGGGCGGATGTGACCATCACTTTCGGGATCGAAAAAATCGGTCAGCTGCTCTACCCCGGTTCCTTGCATACCGGAAAACTGATTGTCAGCGATATCGGTTTCCCACCGAGCGCCATGGACGTCATTTCTTCAAATGTGCTGTTCTATGACGAGAGCGATCTTTTTTCGCTGCCAAGACGCGCGGCCTATTCGAACAAAGGCACTTATGGCCGGGTCGTGATCATCGCCGGATCCGCAAACATGAGCGGGGCAGCTTTCCTTTCGGCAAAAGCTGCCTACCGTACTGGCGCTGGACTGGTCCAGATCGTCACGCCGGAGGAGAACCGTGCCATACTTCAGATGCAGCTGCCTGAAGCCATCCTGACGACTTACCAAACGGACGGATTGAGTAAGGAGAGTGAACGCCTGAAAATCATCGCCGCGGTTTCCTGCGCAGATGCGATTGTTGTGGGACCAGGAATCGGGAAGTCCGATGCAGCCCGCACGGTAGTCGATTTGGTTCTCGCAAACAGTCAGATACCTCTGATCATCGATGCGGATGCCCTGAATATCCTTTCCGATCGTTTCAACGACACGGCTTTGCCGGGGAACGATTCCCGTGCCCGCATCAGCGAAGTGGCGCAGACCATTCCGAAAGGGAGCATCCTTACCCCTCATTTGAAGGAACTGGCGCGGCTTTTGGATAAGGACTTGGCGGAAATAAAAGCAGACCTCTTAGGGACTGCTGCATTTTGCACGGCTAATTCGGATTTGACCTTTGTCATGAAGGATGCCCGGACTGTCGTGGCCCATCAGGATGAGCACTACATCAACGCGACCGGCAACAACGGCATGGCGACAGGCGGTTCGGGCGATGCCCTGACCGGCATCATTGCCGGCTTGTTGGCCCAAGGCTTGGCCCCTTCCGAGGCGGCCAAACTGGGCGTCTACATCCACGGTTTGGCGGGCGACATCGCTGCCCAAGAAAAATCAGAGTACAGCTTGATGGCTTCGGATCTTATCGAAGCTTTGCCAGCGGTATTGCGCTGATTCTTTACTGTTAAAATGAGCGGAACGCACAAGGAACCCGGCAGCGGTCTGCCGGGTTCCTTGTGCGTTTTTGATTGGATGAATGAATGGAATAAGGGAGCAGCGTGGGGGGGCTCTTCACCGTAGGAAAAACCGATTTATAACCTCCCCTTTTATTCCGATTTTGCCTTGGAACTGTCCTTATCTCCGGAAATTCGGAATACTTTTTCGCTGCGCTTGTACGGCACATCAGGAACGCCTTTGCGGGCATTGGCGACCCGGGCCACGACAAACAGATAGTCCGAAAGGCGGTTGATGAACTTCAGCACGAACGGATTCACTTCGTCCGGCTCTTGCTCCATGAAAGTGACAATCCGGCGCTCCGCGTCACGGGTCGTCGTCCGCAAAATGTGGAACCAGCTTGCCAGTTCCGTTCCACCCGGTATGATGAAGTACTGGGTCTCCTCTGGTTCTTCGCTGTAGCTATCGATTTTCATCTCCAACCAGTCGATGTGATCCTGGGCGAGCTTGTACTCCCTGTATCCTTTCGGGATCGACAGATCTGAGGAACAATCGAACAGGAACTGTTGGATGTGCGCCATGTCCTCCTGGATGTCCTCTCCGCAATCATTTTTCGTACTGACTAGCCCGAACCATGAGTTCAGACCATCCAGCGCGCCGAAAGCTTCGATTCTCTCGGCATTTTTTGGAAGCGCTTTGCCGCCTCCGATGCGGGTGTTGCCTTTATCGCCGGTGCGTGTATAGATGCTGTATTTCATTTGTTGACGTCCTCCTCTGATGCTGTTTCTTGTTCTGTCATTTTAACACATTTCATTCCTGCATCCCCAAACCAGCATTCGGACGACAGAATTTTCCGGAAATAGGACCTTTGCAGTATGGCATTCAACCGTAACTCTGTTAAACTAAAAATAGAAAACCGCTATGCCGCTATACGGGCCAAAGCCGGCTACGGCGTAAGAAAGGACAGCATATGCAAAAGAAAGAAACGAAAATAACAGTACCCGAAGACACACGCCTCATCTCCTTTTTGGGAGGCAAGACGATCATCTATATCCTGTCCACCCTAATTCTGATTGGTGTGCTCATCTTCACGATGGATACCATTTCATTCATTTTCAAACCGCTACAGGTCATTTTTTCGACCATCGTGGCACCCGTTATTCTAGCAATCGTCTTCTATTATATATTCAATCCGATGGTGACCTTCCTTGAAAGAAGGAAAATTAACCGAGGAATGGCGACATCACTCGTCTTTGTGCTCTTCATTTTGATGTTGGTCTATGGGGTTGGCCTATTGGTTCCGATTTTGTCCACCCAGCTCACCAATTTGGTCAATGAATTTCCTACCTACATCGAACAGATGAACACTTATTTCGACAGACTGCTCGCGAATACTACTTTCAAGGACTATTATGAACAAGCGCAAAATTGGTTGGACAGCACAGTGGGCAGTATCCCTGACATGATTCTGGCCTGGATCGGCAACTCGAGCGAAAAAATCATGAACATCTTTTCCACCATTTCCAGCGTAGTGGTCGTGACAGTCACTTTCCCTGTCATCCTTTTCTTCATGCTGAAGGACCAAGGAAAGTTCCAACCTTTTGTCATGAAGAATATACCGCCTGTTTTCCGCGCTGATATCGAAAAGATATCCAGACAGATGTCGCTTCAGGTCGGTTCCTATGTCCAAGGCCAGCTGCTCGTTGCCTTGAGTCTGGGTGCCTTGCTGATTACTGGTTACTTGATCATCGGTTTGGATTACGCATTCGTCCTTGCCTTGATCGCTACCTTGACGGCGGTCATCCCTTTCATCGGTGCTACCATCGGGGTGATACCAGCCTTGTTCGTCGCTGCCTTCACATCTCCAGCCATGCTCCTGAAAATGGCCGTTGTCTGGGCTTTGGCGCAGTTCATCCAAGGAAACATCATCGAACCGAGCATCATGGGCCGCAATTTGAAGATGCACCCGCTGACGATCATCATCGTTTTGCTGATCATGGGCAATCTCCTTGGCTTTATCGGGATGATCTTAGGTGTGCCGCTATTCGCGATGCTGAAGATTCTGCTTGAACATGTACTCGAAAAATTCAAACTGCGGTACAATCGCTATTTTGGCGAAGTGGCCGGTCCATTCGAGCTGGACGAGGAAGAGCCTGTCTTGGTGAACGGATCCACCCCCGTTAAAGATTTCGCAACTGTTGATGTGGAACGGGATGTTCCGGACCCTGTTAACGATACCGAAGAAGAATAATAAAAAAAAGGTTCATGGCCCTTTATGGGGATCACGAACCTTTTTATATTAAGTAATTCCAAATCAAATAGGCTAGATAAAAAAACACTAAAATGCGCCCTTCTTTTCTGCTGATGATTTCCCGTTTATTATTGTAGGAAAAATAACCCAGAACCGCCAATAGAATAGCCAACGCCGGAAAATGGATCTGATAGAAATCCGGACTGACGACAATTCCTCCCGGGGTCATGCTGATCGCCGTTCCGAGGATAAGCAGCGTGTTCAAAAGGTTCGAGCCCATGATGTTCCCCATCGCTAATGCGCCATAGCCTTTTTTTACGGAAACGATGGTCGTGCTGATTTCCGGCAACCCGGTTCCGAATGCAACAACTGTAGAAGCGATTATCGAATCAGGGATGCCGATTCGGGCAGCTCCAATTTCAACAGTTGTCACCATAACCGAGGCGCTCGCAATCACAAAGCCCGCGCTGACAAACAATTTTAAGAGTTTGATCAGAATCGGCTTGCCTTCCTCCTTATCGGATGTGACGTCAGTGATTTCTTGAGGTTGTTGCTTCCCTTACCTCAGCATCCACACAAAATACAAAGGGCTCAGCAGCAACAGCAGAAAGCCGATCCACTGCGGTATCTTGCCCTGCCCGTCGGAATAGAAAACTGGCAATGCGGACAGAATCAAAAACAAGGAGAGCCCGGACAACAGCGCATGCTTATTTGCCGTCTTCCGATTGACGGGAATGCTGCCGTAAATGGCACCGATTCCGAGGATAAAGCTGGTGTTCACGATAGTCGAACCGATGACATTTCCCAGAGCCACTATGCTGTTTCCCTGTAAAGCGGACAAAATGGACACGGCCAACTCCGGCAAGGAGGTCCCTAAGGAAACAATCGTGGCACCAATCACCAACTCGGATATTCCCCAGTCCAACGAGAGCGATATCGCTTCGTCCACCAAAATATCCGTCGCCTTGGACAACATCCAGATGCAGAGGATCAGCACTGCCACCAGTATATAACTGTCCGCTTGATCCAATATAGCAGTCACATACCTCCACTTCCTTTCCTACGGAGAGCTAGTTGCTGCAATCAGTAAGTCACTTGCTGATAATCTGCTGGTATTTCAAAAGCGTCCTCCGACACGTTATCGGACAATTCCAGTATTTCCATGACCGATTCAAATGATTCATCAATCGTCTTGATTTTCTTCAGATCGGAGCCATCAAAATAGTAGAAGATTTGCGTACCGCTCTCTGTTCTATATTCCTCGTAAACCAAACCATCTTCCTCACCGCTGCCGATATATTCAATGTCATCCACTTCTACCGGCTCACTTGATTCCGGAATTTCCGGTAGGGTTTCTTCCCCTTCCATCATTGTTTCAGGCATAACCATTACTGTTTTGTTGACATGGTCGATCAAATACGTATTGCCGTCCATCGTCACCATTGCTGTTTCGGTGTCTGCGGATTTTGATTGCATCGCGGTTCTGTCGCCAGAAACGGTCATCATCGTCTCGGATTCCATCATTTCGCCTTCAAATGTTGTTGTGGAACGGAAAGCCATATAGTAATTGCCGCTGCCCATAATGTCGATATAGCTTTTCGATAGTTTACCGAGACGATCACCTACTTCAGTGGATTCAACCGAGGCTGCTTCTGTTTCACTGCTCGCTGTATTGGCTGCCGAACTGCTCTGCGCTGTCGCTTGAGAGGAACTTTCTTCTTCAGTTGTTTCCTGTGTTTGGTTGCAACTTGCCAGAAAAAGGCTGACCAGCAAGACTGTCCAATATTTTTTTCTATCCTTTAACATCCTAAACAACTCCTTCGAATAGTGTTGATCCTGTCGTTGCGTTTCCGATTGGCGTGGCGGTGTTACTGTCATCCTTATTATAGCTCATATCCAGCGGGTTTTGAAATTTGGTATAAATAAGAAAAGTGGCTTCTGCATGGTATCCGACAACTGCGATGCCCTCACTTCAGCCTCGTTACAGGTGCGTGTTATACTAATAGAAATAAGATCATTTTATTGGGGGAATAGCTATGTGTCTGATTTCGATACAACTCAGCCAAAACGCTTCGTACAAGTTGATGCTCGTGGCTAATCGGGACGAGCAATATGACCGGCCATCCTTGCCTGCGCACTTCTGGCCGGATCATCCCGATTTGTTGGCCGGGAAAGACTTGAGCGCTCGCGGCACTTGGCTCGGGATCACCAAACAAGGCAAAATCGCCGCCGTGACCAACAGTTATTTGATGACCACCCAGGAATCCGACCAAAAATTGTCCCGCGGTAACTTGGTGATGGATTACTTGACCGGCACTACTGGACCCGAGGACTACCTGAATCAGGTCAGACAACAGCGGACCGATTACAACGGCTTCAATCTGATCATCGGTTCGAGCGACAGCCTCCATCATTACAACAATATTTTGGACGAAATCAACGTCCTTCAAATAGGCAACCATACCATCAGCAACGCCACGCTCGATACGCCATGGCCGAAAGTCACCCGAACAAAAGCGGCAATGGCCGAACTGGCTTATTCATCCCCGCTGGACGAAGAGGCCATCTTCCGCATCATGGCGGATCGGACGCCCCCGCCGGATGACCACCTGCCGGATTTGCCGCTGGATTTGCCGATTTTGCGCGCTGTCTCCGCCAATTTCATCCAGACGGAACGCTACGGCACCCGTTCCACGTCACTGATCCTCATCGACCATTCCGATCGGGTGACTTTTGTGGAAAGATCCTATCTGCCGGACGGAACCAGCAGTGACGTCCGTTTCAACTTTCAATTGATGGCCGAAGAAAAATGACGCACCAAAAGATGCGACCGGGAATCGAAATCCCAGCCGCATCTTTTTTATTATAGATAGTATTTCCTGATGATCGTCAAGTCATCATTCAACTCATATACCAAAGGTTGTCCGGTAGGTATTTCCAAGGCCATGATTTCATCATCGGGTATTTCTTCGAGGTATTTGATCAGCGCCCGCAAGGAGTTTCCATGGGCTGCCACCAGAACCGTTTTCCGATCCAATATTGCCGGTGCAATCTGATCTTCCCAGAATGGGATGACGCGTTCCAAGGTTGTCTCGAGGTTCTCTCCCATCGGAATGACCCGTTTCTGGAGATTGGCATAGCGGCGGTCATTTGCAGGTGACAAGGGGTTATTCGGATCCATTAATGGCGGCAATGTATTATAGGACCGACGCCATTTAAGGACCTGTTCTTCCCCATATTTTTCTGCTGTCTGCTGTTTATTCAGGCCTTGCAGATCACCGTAATGGCGTTCATTGAGGCGCCAACTTTTGACTTCGGGTATCCATAATTGGTCGGTTTCCTCCAGAATGATATGACACGTTCTGATCGCCCGTTTTAAAACCGACGTGAAGGCCATATCAAGTTCAATGCCGGCTTCCTTGAGTTTTCGGCCAGCTTCTTTTGCTTCCAGGACGCCTTTTTCGCTCAGATCGACATCAACCCAACCGGTAAACAAGTTCAACAGATTCCATTCGCTCACACCATGACGCACAAGAATAATTCTCCGCATCATCGTCACCACTTTCCGCCTGTTATTTTCTTTCATTATACTGCTACAGGCAGTCCAATTCACGTGTGAAGACTTTAGCTCCCGCTGCGGATGGCTCCCACCATCTCAGCAACGAAGGCTCCGACCGGTTTGGGCGAATCTTTCCCGTATTTTTCCATGATGTTGATGATCGCGGAACCGATGATGACGCCGTCCCCGATTTCGCTCATCGCTTTGGCTTGCTGGGCGTTGGAAATACCGAAGCCGATGGCGCAAGGGATGTCGCTGATTTTGCGGATTTCATCGAGGATGCTGCCGATATCGGTCGTGATGTCGCTGCGGACGCCGGTCACCCCTAGGGAAGAAACGACATACAGGAAACCCTCCGCTTCTTTAGCGATCATGGCAATCCGTTCAGCAGAGGAAGGTGCCACCATGGAAATGTAGGTGATGCCATGTTCCCGGCAGGCTTTCTGGATGAAGCCCTTCTCCTCGAACGGAACGTCCGGGATGATGATGCCATCGACGCCTGTCTCTTTGCAGCGCGCCATGAATTTATCGATGCCGTAGACGAAAACAGGGTTGATGTAGGTCATGAAGACGAAAGGCGTATCAATTTCGGTGCGCAACTCGGCGACCATCTGGAAAATGTCATCCGTATTGATGCCGTTCGCTAAAGCCCGCTCATCCGCTTTTTGGATGGCCGGACCTTCCGCCACCGGATCGGAGAATGGGATGCCGATTTCAACGATATCGGCTCCGTTCGCTACGATTTCCCTGATCAGTTCCTTCGTGGTTTCCAAGTCTGGATCCCCCGCTGTCACGAAAGGTATGAATGCCTTGTGCTTGAAGGCAGCTGTGATTTTATTCATGGATGTCCACTCCCTTGTATCTTGCGATTGCGGCAACGTCCTTATCGCCGCGGCCCGACAGACAGATGACGATGATTTTTTCCGGATCCAACGTCGGCGCCAAAACCATGGCGTGCGCGATCGCATGCGAACTTTCAATTGCCGGGATGATCCCTTCCATCCGCGCCAGGTATTCAAAGGCAGCAACCGCTTCGTCATCGGTCACTGAAACGTAATCGGCGCGGCCGCGGTCATAGAGATCCGCATGTTCGGGCCCGATGCCCGGGTAGTCCAAACCTGCCGATATCGAATAAACGGGCGCGATCTGGCCGTATTCGTCCTGGCAGAAATAGGATTTCATGCCGTGGAAAATGCCCGGTGTCCCGGTCGCGATTGTCGCAGCCGTATCCTGTGTGTGGATTCCTCTGCCGGCAGCTTCGCAGCCGATCAGGCGTACACTTTCGTCGCCGATGAAGTCATAGAAAGTCCCGATCGCATTCGAGCCGCCGCCGACGCAGGCCATCACGACATCCGGCAGCTTGCCTTCCGCCTCGGCCAACTGGGCTTTGGTCTCTTCCCCGATGATTTTCTGGAAATCGCGGACCATTGTCGGGAATGGATGCGGCCCCATGACTGATCCGATGCAGTAATGCGACTCTTCAAACGTGGAAGCCCAATCTTTCATCGCTTCGTTGACCGCGTCTTTGAGGGTGGCGGTGCCGCTCGTCACGGGAATCACTTTCGTGCCCAATAATTCCATCCGGAACACATTCAAAGCTTGGCGTTGGGTGTCCTCCTCGCCCATGTAGACGACGCACTCCATGTCCAAAAGTGCAGCTGCTGTGGCGGTCGCCACGCCGTGCTGGCCAGCGCCGGTTTCCGCGATGATCCGTTTCTTGCCCATCTTTTTGGCCAACAATACTTGGCCGAGCGCATTGTTGATCTTATGCGAACCCGTGTGGTTCAGGTCTTCGCGTTTCAGGTAGATTTTCGCTCCGCCGAGGTTCTTCGTCATCTTTTCAGCGAAATAGAGACGGGATGGCCTGCCTGCGTAGTTGTCCAACAGATCGTTCAATTCTTTTTTGAATTCCGGATCCTCTTTGAATCGGAAAAAAGCTTCCGACAGTTCCAAGCAAGCGTTCATCAACGTTTCGGGAATGAACTGTCCCCCGTGTGCTCCGAAATAACTTGTCATTTTTTTGACCTCCCAATGATTTTCATTACTGCTCTGATTTTTTCAAAATCCTTCACGCCGTCCGTTTCAACGCCGCTCGAGATGTCCACTGCGTAGGGCTGCACCTTTTGGATGGCCGCTTCGAGGTTCCCCGCATGCAGGCCGCCCGCCAGGAAGAATGGGCGCGTTGCTTCTTTCAGCAAATCCCAGTTGAATGTCTTACCGGTCCCGCCTGCCACGCCGCTCTGGTACGTGTCATAGAGGAGGATATCGGCAACGTATTCCTTCTTGACGTCAGCAGTGTCCTTGACCGCAACCGCTTTGATGATCGGAAGTGTGATCCGCTTGCCCAACTCTTCTATATAAGTGTTATCCTCATCGCCGTGGAGCTGCACAATCTGGATCGCCCGGCTTTCCACGATGGCGACGATGTTTTCGATCGGTTCGTTGACGAAGACGCCGACTGCCGGAATGGCATCATCTAGGGCTGCCCTGATTTCCAGCGCCTGCTCCAACGAAATCTGCCGCTTGCTGGGAGCGAATATGAAGCCTGCAAAATCCGGGCGCAGCTCGTTCAGCATTTCGGCATCCTCGACTCGTTTCAGGCCGCAGATTTTCACCTTGACCATCAGCCAATCCCCCGCAGGCGGTCCAGCATGCCTTTTTTGTCAGGTGAAACCATCATCGTTTCACCGATCAGGATGGCATCGACGTTGCCCTTCTCCAATTCGATGACTTGCTGCCTTTCCGAAATGCCGCTTTCAGCCACGAAAAGGATGTCATCCGGCACCAGGGCGCGCAGCCTGATGGACTGCTGGATATCCACTTTGAAAGTCTTCAGATCGCGGTTGTTGACGCCGATGATCTTCGGGTTCGTCCGCAGCGCTTTAAGGAGTTCTTCTTCGGTATGGGCCTCCACTAAGGCCGAAAGCCCCAGTTCGCGGGCCAATCGTTGGAAAGCATCCAACTCTTCCTCGTTCAGGATGGTGGCGATCAGCAGCACGGCATCCGCTCCGATCACCTTCGCCTCATAGATTTGGTAGGCATCGATGATGAAATCTTTCCGGATGACCGGCAGCGAGACTGCCTGTTTTATTTCCGTCAAGAAGCGGTTTTCGCCTTTGAAAAAATCGGGCTCCGTCAATACCGAAAGCGCGGATGCGCCGGCTTCCTCGTAGGCTTTGGCGATTTCGAGGTAAGGGAAATCCTCCACGATCACGCCTTTCGAAGGGGATGCCTTCTTGCATTCGCAGATGAAATGCATCCCTTCACCGGTCAGCGCCTTTTCGAAAGGGAAATCCTGATTGGTAGGCAGGACCAAGGCGGCTTGTTTCATTTCTTCCAGCGGGATGGCCTGCTTGGCTTTTTCCACGCGTATCTTTGTCGCTGCTATGATGTCGTCCAATATCATTTTGTCGCCTCCTGTGATGCCTGAATGAATTGTTGCAGTTTTTTCAAAGCCGCTCCGTTGTCGATCAATTCGGCGGCGCGTTTGATGCCATCAGCGATCGTATAGTCGTCGTTGGCCAAGTAGATGGCCATGCCAGCGTTCAGCAGCACGGTGTCGCGCTTCGGCCCTTTTTCGCCGCTCAAGATAGCCAAGGCGATTGCGGCATTTTCAGTTGGTTCTCCGCCTACAAGATCTTCGCTCGTGCAGTACTCGAAACCATAGTCTTTCGGATCGAACGTGAAGTGGGTGACCTTGCCGTCGCGGAGCTCCGCGACTTCCGATGTTGTGGTCAATGTGATTTCATCCAGACCGTCATTTCCACCGAATACCAATGCACGTTCCATATGCAATTGGTTCAGCACTTCAGCCATCGTGTCCACCAGTGCGACATCATACACGCCGAGCAATTGCATATTCGCATTTGCCGGGTTTGCCAATGGCCCTAGGACGTTGAATATCGTCCGGACGCCCATTTCTTTCCTGACGGGTGCTGCATGCTTCATCGATGGATGGTATTTTTGGGCGTACATGAAGCACATCCCGATTTCTTCCAGCATCGCTTCGCTGTGTTTCGCGCTGGCTTCGATGTTCACACCTAGTTCTTCCAGCACATCCGCGCTGCCGCATTTGCTTGAGGAGCTACGGTTGCCGTGTTTTGCCACCGGGATCCCTGCGGCTGCGATGACAAAGGAAGAGACTGTTGAGATGTTAAAGGTGAATGCTTGATCGCCGCCGGTTCCGACGATGTCCAATGCATTCTTCTTAGTCTGTACTTTATTGGAAAAATCCCGCATCACTTCAGCGGAAGCACTGATTTCTCCGGCCGTCTCGCCTTTCATACGCATAGCAGTCAAGTAAGATGCAATTTGGACCGGACTGGCTTGACCGCTCATGATTTGATGCATGATAGTCTTCGTCAATTGTGGAGAAAGTTCTTCTTTTTTCACTAGTTTATCGATAGCGGCTTTCATGCTGTCTTGCGGGAGAATTTCTTCGGTCTGTTTCGTCTCTTTTATCTCTAGCATTTCATTCACCTCATCATTTTTTGTGTACAAAAAAAGCCCTTGTCCCCCCTTTAAAGGGACAAGAGCTTGTATTCTCCTGCGATACCACCCAAATTGACGAAATTAATCGCCCACTCGTTCACATACCAACATATGTGCCTGTCTGTTAACGGATCAGGTTCCCCGTTTGCCCCTACTCTTTTCAAGGCAACCCTCTCAAGTCCATTCGGCATCCCCTTTGCTATCGCACTCTCACTGGCGGCGACTCTCTGGAAACAAGGTATGATGCGTACTTCTCTTGATTATCGGTTTAATTAGATGGAAATGATTTTTCTAACGATTTCTTAATGTTGGGATTATTTTAACGCATCGCTATCCTTCCGTCAACTGTTTTATTCAAAAAAAAACGGCAAGCGTGACTATTTCCCGCTCCGGCGCGGTTTTGGTAAAATGGAGACAAATCAACTTTGAAAGGATGGGTTCAGACTGAAACAATCCGACAAACTTTACTCAATGGCACCTGTCATCGATTCCCAAGCCAAAGTCCTGATTCTGGGATCGATGCCCGGCGCGAAGTCGCTGGAGGCGCAGCATTACTACGGGAACCCGAGGAATCATTTCTGGGAAATCATTTTCTCCCTGCTCGGGGAAGAGGATCCGGTGACCTATGAGGACCGCCTTACGCTCCTGAAAAAGCATCATATCGCCCTCTGGGATGTTATCCATTCCTGTTACCGCGAAGGCAGCCTCGATTCAGCCATCAAAGAGGAACAGCCGAACGACTTGAAGACTCTTCTGCGCGAACATCCCCAGATCAGGGCCATCGCCTTCAACGGCGGAAAAGCTTTCCGCAGCTACAAAAAGCACTTTGGTCTGGATGAGGACTCCGGGTTGGTTTACCTCCCGCTCCCTTCCACCAGCCCCATGCGCGGCAAGCATGTCAAAACGCTGCCCGAGAAACTGGAAGCTTGGTCGGTGTTGGCGGAATATCTTTGATCAAGAAGAGTCGGGCGCCGCTTCGAGGCGCCCGACTCTTTCAATTAATTTGTCATCTCATTTTCGGTGAAATTGTTTTTTTGCGACCACAGCGAAAGTTCCACCTACAACCATAATCGATAACCCCATCGTCAGGTAGGCAATCCGAAAATCCAACAGATCGATGACGCCTCCGATCACCGGAAAAAGAATGATCATGCAGAGGCTATAGGCCATGCTGTTCGCACTCAAAAGCGTCGCCCGTTCTTCGGAAGGGATCAGTTGGTTAATATAGGCGCTCGCGATCGTCGGTGACACCGCGGAAAAAATGATCGAAAGTACAAATCCAACAAAAATCAGCAGCTGATTCCCCAAAGCGGAGAGCAGCAACGACAACGAAACAACTACGGGAAAAACATAGGGAATACGGTTTTTGCGGAGTTTTTGCTCGATGGATGGAGAGAATTTTGCTCCTAATATGCCGAACAAGGCGGCCGCAAACAAATAGAAACTCGTTGCCTTGCCATTGAAGCCCAGCACTGACAGGTAGTTCTGGAAATAGAAATAATAAGTCGCTGCAAAGCTGTCCAGCAAGGCAAAAAACAGTATCCAGCCCCGAAGCTCTTTATGCCGCTTCAGCAACTGCCAAGCATTCCCCAGTATCCGGGTGTATGATTGCCCCACTTTTTTGGATAATCCGACTGTTTCATCCGATTGTAAATCTGGTCCCTTTACTGGCTCGACCATGCGGTAAATCAAGAACATATTCAGTAAGCAGAGCACGATATTAACCATATATACAGTTGGAAAATAAGTATCGGCCAGAATCCCGGCAAGGATCACACCGCTTTGGGCACTGATTTCGATCAGGAAATTGATGTGAGCCAGCTTATCCAGATATCCGCTCTCCTCGTTCAACCCCTTCATGCTTTCGAAAACCAGCGCTTCATAGGTCCCTGAGTTGAAATTGTAGGAAAGCGCTGAGAACGCGAACGCAATCGCAAAATGTGAGAAACTCTGACCATAGATCATTCCTATCGAGCTGATGATGGCCATCACTTTCCCGAACAGCAGGATTTTTTTGTAGCCGAAACGGTCCGCCAACGCACCTGAAGGCACTTCGAACACAAAACTCGTTATATGGAAGATAGCCTCCAGAAAACCTATTTGCACCAATGTCATACCTTTGAATGAACTCAGATAGAGGAGCCATAACGAGGTGATGCCAAAATATTGGATGAAGGCATATTTTTTCGCCAGAGAGATATTTTTATGTAATGATTTATGATTGTCCATTTGATAGTCCCTTCTTTTCTTGCAAAAAAAATAGCTATGGGAGGCCCCATAGCAGGACTTATCGCTTTAATCAGGATAAGCAGCAAGAAGCGTATTGTTTGAATTTTTTTGATTTTTGGGCAGACTTCGCCCCTTGAACTACCACATTGGAAAAAATACCATGCATCAATGTCAAAAAAATTCTCAATTTCGCTCTCATGACCGCTCTCCTCTCTTAGTAATCATAACTAGGAATAGTATAACATTCCATCTTTTTAGCCGCAATCAATAGGCAAAAAGCCCGAAACCGTCTCAATTGCGGACAGTTCCGGGCTTTTCGCATGTATGCTCTGATATGTGGATGGTACCTGAACTCTGGCTGGCAACTGCGGTCAGGATGAAAGCCCCGGTATAAGACCGTTCCTCCGGTGTGGCTGCCGCTAATCGGAAGACACCGGATAATTTCGGCTTCAACTCCGACTAAAGTGCGCTCATCGGAGAACACAACTCGAAATGATGCCCGAACTCCGGCGAATCCTCCGTTCACCGGAGGAGCCGTGCGGTGCCTATTTTGCCGGAAATATCTGTGTTAGATCTGTCCGAAAGCCTGGTCCAGATCGGCGATGATGTCATCGGCATTTTCGATTCCGATGGAAAGACGGATCATGTCCCCGGAAACGCCTGCAGCAATGAGGTCTTCGTCGCTCAGTTGCGCGTGTGTCGTGCTGGCCGGATGGATAACCAAGGATTTCGCATCGGCAACGTTCGCAAGCAACGAGAATAACTCTAACTTGTCAATCCACTCGATACCGGCTTGTTTGCCGCCTTGGATGCCGAAAGTAAAGATCGATCCGGTGCCTTTAGGGAAGTATTTGTCGGCAAGCGTCTTGTATTTGCTTTCCGGCAGTTCTGGATAATTCACCCAAGACACTTTCGGGTGATTCGCCAGATAAGCGACAACCTTGCGGGTGTTTTCCACATGGCGTTCAACGCGCAATGACAACGTTTCTATCCCTTGCAGCAACAGGAAGGAATCAATTGGTCCGATGCAGGCTCCGGTGTCGCGCAGCAATTGCACGCGGATTTTGGTCGTGAAAGCTCCAGGTCCCAAATCCGTATAGACCAACCCGTTGTAATGCGCATCCGGCGTCGTGAAGCCAGGGTATCTTCCGCTGGCGGCGAAATCGAATTTACCTGATTCGACGATGACCCCGCCCATAGTTGTGCCATGCCCGCCCAGGAATTTAGTGGCGGAATGGACCACAACATCGGCGCCGAATTCGAACGGACGGATCAGGTACGGCGTGCCGAAAGTGTTGTCCACGATCAAAATGATACCGTGGTTATGCGCGATTTCAGCAACTTTTTCGATATCGATCAGGTTGGTGCTCGGGTTTCCGATTGATTCGATGAAGATGGCTTTCGTCTTTTCCGTGATGGCAGCTTCGAAGTTAGCTGTATCTTCCGGATCAATGAAAGTTGTTTTGATGCCCAAATTAGGCAAAGTCGCGCTGAAAAGATTATAGGTTCCGCCATAAAGCGTGCTGGCAGCGACGATTTCATCGCCCGCATTCGCCACATTCAGGATGGCGTAAGTGATTGCAGCTGAACCTGAAGCGACTGTAACTGCGGATGTGCCTCCTTCAAGCGCCGCAACCCGCGCATCCACGACTGCGGTTGTAGGGTTAGTCAAACGGGTGTAGACATTCCCGGCATCCGTCAAAGCGAAGCGGCCGGCAGCCTGTTCCGCGCTGTCGAACACGAAAGCGGTAGTCTGATAAATCGGTACCGCACGGGCTCCGGTAACGGGGTCCGGCACTTGGCCTGCGTGTACTTGCAACGTTTCAAAACTGTAATTTTTCTCTGTCATTTGTCATCTTTCCCTTCTTATTTTCGATATATTCTTTCATAGCAGTTGCTCTTTGGGTCATTGCCGATTAGCCGAGGTTGCTTCTGTTCATTTTCTGATTTTGCATAAAGCAAAAAAGCCCTCGTCCCTATATTCCAACTGATTGAAATACAGGGACGAAAGCTCTTCGTGTTACCACCCATGTTCGTAGGGACCTCGCGATCCATACCTTAAAAAGTACGCAAGCTTCCGCTTGTTATACTTCTGTGCGCTATCGTGCACAAATCGAAGCAACACTATCCGCATTGCTTTGCTCCGAGACCATCTTCTCTTTTTTTCATCATACCCCTTTTCACCTACTGGGGCTCTCTGGAATGACGATCGAAAGGTACTCTTCTCTTCATCGCTCTTCTATTAAAATTTAATTAAATATAACATCTGTTTCTCACCTTGTCAAACATTTTTATCGGGATGAGCATATTCGATTTGTTTCGTGAGAACATGCTCTATAATTAAAGACAAGAGGTGAGAGAAAATGAAATTGACATTCACAGAAAATGCCATGCAACGACTGGGAAAATTGGGGATGACCGAGGAACTCTCTTTGTACATGAGCACCATCTACGGCTGCGGAGGACCGGACAGCAGTATGTTCACGATTCGAGCGTACGATACTAAAAATACATACTACGACACCGTTTTGGACACCAACTTCGGCGCGGTCAAAGTCACCAGGGACAGCCTGCAGCAACTGGATGAAGACAACATCATCGACTTCAACGACAACAGCTTTTCTTTCGTCCTGAAAAGCAATCGCGGCCTGCTGAACCCCAATATGAACTATGAAAACATGAAGTTGAAAGATTGAGAAAAGCGGCAATAGATTAAGTGTTCCCTTCTTATGACAGAATTTCCCGGCGAAGCGTGATTTCGCCGGGAATTTTTTTGAATAAATTAAATCCAAAAAAACTGCCCCCATATTACGGGGAGCAGTCGGTGAACTTGTTTAAATGTTTTTGTGTCGATTGTAGGCAGCTGGCACGTGTGGGTAACGCTCGTAAACCTCTTCAAGATAATCTTCTTGGATCGCCATTTCCTTGAGTAAAGTTGGAAAATCAATTGTATCCACCATCTTATCGAGTAGTACCAGTCCCTCTTCTGCCATGCGGTCTCGCGTTTCAATATCAGGTATGGCAGAAGTTGCCATATGGTCTGAATGTTCCTTGAAATAATAACCTGTTGCTCCAGATTGAAAGGCTTGGGCACTCAGGTTACCGAAAACCGATGGTGTCTGGGTAACCGGCTCTGCATATTCAGAAGTCAACAATATATCATCCAAACGATTACGCAACTTGTAAGCTCCAAGAATCATCTTATCCAAATTAAGCATCATCTCTTTCGGATTTGAAAAGACGCCGGATTTCTGTGCTGTTATCATGCCATCAATATAGAGAATAGCTACCCCTGTCTCATCAAAGAAATCACGTACAACCGGATTGATTGAGATATGGGCTGGGCCGTGCAGGCTGATATAGATCTGCTTTTTGAAGCCTGATCGCAATAAGGACTGTGCAAGACCATGCAGCATATCGGCACTTTCCCTGACGGTCAATTGGATGGTTCCCTTTCCTGAGGCGGTTGCCCCTGAATAAATATAAGGCACATGCGGAAGGACAAGGGAGTTTGTCCTTTCTGCCATCAATAAGGCCATCCCCTCAGCCAAGATGGTTTCGCAATCCAAGGGCAGCCCCCCGTGGAGTTCGGTTGGACCAAAAGGCACGATGATGACATCGTTCTCCTTTAAGTAAGCCTCCACTTCATCATTGATTAAAACATTTAATAAGTGACTTCTTAATCTCATGAGCGTACCTCTCTATTGTACTTCTGGTTCATCATGTTTCTTAGCAAATTCATCAAGTCTTGCTTGACGAGCTGTTGTCATTTCCATACGTGTTTCATCGGTAATATTCCAAATAAATTTGAATGAAGCCCATGATAATAACGCACAAATTGCTGGGCCAATAAGATTCAATAGTACTAGCCCTTCAACCGTTTCAGCTGATTGTGCTTGTCCAGTTTGAGCGGCCTGTTGGCTATAACCAATCCAGCCAATCATCAAGACAACAAGTGATTGAGCTAGCATTTGCCCGACACGTCTTGTCAGTGAGAAGTTACCATAGATTGAACCTTCTGAACGTTTTCCTGTGATGTATTCGTTGTAGTCAATAGATTCTGAAACAAGACCCCATTGAAGTTGAACGGACATCATCATAAAGGCAATCCCTAAGCTGGCAAAAATCATGTAGAAGAAAGGTGGTAAGTCACCCACTAATTTCCAAACGTATAGACCCACAAAGATAACGGTACTCAGCAATAAATAAGTACGGATTACCTTAACAGTTGACCCAATTAACGTTACCAATTTCGGAGCGATAAGCAACAGCACTACTGGTAAACCCATACCGATTGCAGAAGCGGATGCCATCAAGCCCAGATCACCAAATACATCACCGTAAATGTAAGGAAGCGTTGCATTGAATAGGTTTTGACCAAATACAATTACAATTGAGTGCAGACAAAGCGACAAGAAAGCTTTATTTTTGGCTAATGTAATAAAAATATCTGTGACTTTCGTCGGTTCTGTTTGTTCCTCTGCGGCAAGTTTTGCTGCAACATTCCGTTCCTCAGTTCCCCAATAGTGGAAGAAGATAAGTAACCCACCTAATACAGCTGCGAAGATACCTGCAACCATATAACCTGTTGTATTTTCACCTAAACGCGCAAGAATCACCGGTATAGCCATTGAACCGATCAGACCACCGAGCGTTGATCCCATACCACGAGCTGAAGATAAAGTAGTTCTCTCTTTATCATTTAAGGCCATAACCCCAAGAACTGATCCCATGGCAATATTCATCATAGTGTAACCTAACTCGTAAATAATTTTTAATAGAAAAATAGCTACCAAACGCATGGTTCCTTCAAACATTGATGGTACAGAGAAGAATGCAATAAGACCAACAACAATTAAAGGTATAGAGCGTAACATCCAAGGACGGAACTTATCTTTTTTGCCATGTGCCTTAGAGAAAGACTTATCCATAAAAGTACCCATCATTGGGTCGTTGACCATATCCCAAATATTCCAAACGAGCAACAGTACAGATAGCGTCGCAAATGATACTCCCAATATATTTGTAATATATCGGTTCATAAACGTTCCGATTAACACAAGGGTAACAACCCCACCAGCATCTCCGGCACCATAACCTAATCTATGCTTCAGGCTTAACTTACTTTTCATATCGTTTGCTGAATTTTGCTGCTTGACAACTTTTTCTTCTGCCATAAGATTTTCCTCTTTTCTCTATAATAATTGGTGAACTATTTTATATTTAGCTGAATTTAGATTTTTCAAATCAGCTAATTCTCCCACCAGAATTATGGTATTAAAAAAGAGAAGATGACCCCGATAGTTTATCGTCATCATCTTCTCGGGCTACATGATAGAGTTATTTTTGGTATTTAGTTTAGGCTGACTATCTACGAAATCGCTAACATTATTATTTTCACTCTGCTCAAAAATGAAAAGTCGTAGCTTTAGTCATTCATTGCAGGGATTGTATTAGGGATCGCTTGAGGCATTTCTGCATCATCATCACTTGGGTCAGATTGTTTCATTACTGCAATTTTAATTTGAATGCTTTCCATTGTTTCTTTATTCAATGGGTAGAATTTCATAAACGCTAGCGCAATCAGTGTACCGGCTAAAGGTAAAGCTGCAAGCAATACAATACCCGCCATACGCAATTGTGGCGAAAGTGGCGTGTCAGCCGTTGGAAATACTTTTGCAAAACCTACAGCAGCTAAGACCCAACCAATCGACATTGGCGCGAACGATGATGCGACTGAGTCGGTCAATGAGAACATGGTGCTCAACATTCCGGAAACATAACGTCCGGAAACACTTGTTTCGTAGTCGGAGACATCCGCTGCCATCGTCAAGGCTAAGCCTGTTGGTGTGGATGTAAATCCTTTCGCGCAAGCAAAAATGATTACGAAGGCAACTGTCCATAAGGATGGGTTAGAGAAGCTCAAATCACCTGGGTTCGCAAAGAAAAGCAAGCCGCCTAATAGGATTAATGAAATAACGCCACCTTGCAAATAACGAACATAAGAGTACCGCAAGCCTCTTTTTTGAGCAATGGTTGCTGCAAAAGTAGTGAACATAAGGTTAGGCAAAATCAGTACTAAAGAGATCGTTCCGGATAGACCGAAGTTACCAAAGATGATACCGAACAGGATCATCAATACAATTTGGTCACCGAACATTGCTGAATTGAACTTCACAAAAGCTGCTGCCATGGTTAACATTTGCAAAGGTTTGTTACCTTTGACAATTTCCCAATAATCTTTAAATGATGTTTTAGTCGTTTTTTCACCAATACCAAAGTATTGTTTGTTGTCTTTTTCCGCAATACCGATAACTGCCAAAATTCCGAGGATAGCTGAGATGACCATAACTCCTGGGATAAACACTTTGAAGAATTCCGGAGTAAAACCGCCATATTTTGGCACCAAGAAGTTTGCTACAACAATTTGACCACCAGTAAACAATAAAGTCGTTACCCAACCATCAACAATATTGAAGATGGGACGTTGTTTTGGATCGCTTGTCAATGCTGCTTGACCGGCTTTTGTAACCGTCGCTTGCAAGGAATAACCGATTTTATGCACGACTAACGAAAGTAAGAAAATTGGAATTTTCATTCCATCACCTAGGCCATGAATATTAAATAATATCAAGAATGAAAGTACAGTAATAATGTTACCTAGAACCATGATGGGACGATATTTGCCGAATTTAGTGTCTGTCTTATCGATCAAAACCCCGATAGCAGGGTCAATGACCCCATCAAAGATACGGATATACCCCATAATTTGGCTTACGAATAGTGCAGCTAAACCAACAAGGCCCGTCGAATAATAGGTGACAAAACCAAAAGCAAACATATAAATATTTGTTGATGAGTTATTCAAAGTGAATAACACGATCTGCCATAGTTTGGCGCGATTGAGTTTCGTTTCCCCTTGAACCATTGAATCATTTTTTGACATAAAAATCCCCTCCATATCATGAAATTCAGCGCTTACAATTCAACAATCTTTATCACATTATGAAACTATGTTGCGTTTAAAAGTGTCCGAAACGTGATTGATAAAACTGAGTTGTAATAACTAAGGAAATAATACCATCGCTGGTAACCGGTTACAACTTTTTTATTGTTAATAATTTGTGAACGCTATCATCCTCACTTAGATAAGTGTGCTACGATGGCATCCTCTAAAGGTTTAGGTCCTTCTTGGGGAGGATCTGATTTCCAAACGGGAACTCTTCGATGAGTTTTTTTATAATCGGTATTGACAAATCAGTTTTCACGACTATTTTTGGGGAAATGGGCAAAAAAATAAAGAAGATGATCCCGATTGCGTATCGGGATCATCTTCTTTAGGCTGCATGATGCAGTTTTATTCTAATACTAAGAAAACTTTTTTGGAATCAAAAGTGTATCACCGTAGGTGTTTCATAGGATTTCAAAATTTTTCATGCATCCAATAATGATGGCTAGCTTTACGGGTAAGCCCTGAAAGAACCCGTTACGCTTTTCTTGTTATTCTTCGCCTTCGTCGAATTGGCTGTTGTAGAGGTCGGCGTAGAAGCCGCCTTTCGCCAGCAGTTCTTCGTGGGTTCCTTGTTCGACGATGTCACCATTGTTCATGCAAAGGATCAGGTCGGCATTTTTGATGGTCGACAAGCGATGCGCGATAATGAAGCTTGTTCTGCCTTGCATCAGCGTATCCATCGCTTTCTGGATCAGCACTTCCGTCCGCGTATCGACCGAGCTTGTCGCCTCATCCAGGATCATGATTTGCGGATCGGCCAGAATGGCGCGCGCGATCGTCAGCAATTGTTTCTCTCCTTGAGAAACGTTGTTGGCTTCCTCGTTCAGGACCATATCATAACCATCCGGCAACGTCCGGACAAAATGATCCACCTGCGCAGCTTTTGCGGCGGCGATGACTTCTTCATCCGTCGCATCCAGTTTCCCGTAGCGGATGTTCTCCATGATGGTGCCGTTGTACAGCCACGTATCCTGCAGCACCATCCCGAATTCCGTGCGCAGATCGCTGCGCGTGAAATCGGTAAGTTTGTGGTTGTCGATGTAAATGGCTCCACCCGTCAAATCGTAGAAACGCATCAACAATTTCACCATCGTCGTCTTGCCGGCGCCGGTAGGACCAACTAACGCGACTTTTTGTCCTTCTTTTATATCCGCGGAGAAGTCCTTGATGACCAGATGATCCGGTTCATAACCGAACTTAACATGCTCAAAACGGACATTTCCTTTGACATCAGCGGTCGCCATTTCGATTTTCGCTGCAGTAACTGTCTCTTCTTCCTCTTCTAGGAATTCGAAAATACGTTCAGAGGCAGCCACCATCCGTTGCAATTGGCTTCCCACTTGAGCAACTTGCGTCAAAGGCTGCGTGAAGTTGCGCACGTATTGTAGGAAGGCTTGGATATCCCCGATTGTCATGTTTCCGGCAGCCGCCATCGCGCCACCCATGATGCAGACTACGACATAACCAAGATTTCCGATCAGACTCAACAAGGGCATCATCAATCCGGAAAGGAATTCGGCCTTGAACCCTGCTTCGATCAATTGATCGTTCTCTTTGTCGAAATCGGCAACGGATTTTTCTTCCCCGTTGAAGGCTTTCATGACCACATGTCCGCCGTACATCTCTTCGACATGGCCATTGACCGCACCCAAGTATTTCTGCTGGTTGGCAAAGTGCTTCTGAGACTTCGACATGATCAGCATCAGGAGCATCATGGAAACGACCAACACAGCAAGAATGACGAGCGTCAGCGGCCAACTGATCGTCAGCATCATGATGAAGACACCCACCAAAGTCGTGATCGACGTAATGATCTGGGTTAGGCTTTGGTTCAGGCTGGTATTCAAGGTGTCCACGTCATTCGTGATCCTGGAAAGCACATCCCCTTGACTGTTTTTGTGGAAATAGGCCAGCGGCAATTTGTTGATTTTCTCCATGATGTCTTTGCGCAATTTATAGGAAACTTTTGCGGAGACACCCGACATCAGAAATCCTTGCAGATAGGAGAAAGCGGCACTCAGCACGTACAAGCCCAAGAGTCCCAACAGGACTGTTCCGATATAATCGAAATCGATTTCGCCAGTTCCGCCTGTGAATTTCAGCATGACCCCGGCAACCAATTTGTCGATGGCCAAAGCCATGATTTTTGGTCCTACGATCCCAAAAAGGGAAGAAGCGATCGCCAATATGAAGACGACTGCCATCAGCCATTTGAAGGGCGACAGATAAGCGGCCAATTTTTTAAATCCGCCTTTGAAGTCCTTAGCTTTAACGACCGGCGCGCTCATTCCTGCCATCGGACCGTGCCCTCCGCCAGGACCGCCTTGCGGCCTTCTTTGTTTCATTTCGCTCATGCTAATTCCTCCTCTGAAAGCTGAGATTTAGCAATTTCTTGGTAAGTCTCACAGTTTTTCATCAATGCATCGTGAGTCCCTATCCCGACGATTTTGCCTTTATCGAGGACGATGATTTGCTCCGCATCCATGATGGTGCTGATCCGTTGCGCCACAATCAGAACGGTTGCGTTATCCGTGTAGGCGTGCAACGCCGAGCGCAATGCCGCATCCGTTTTGAAATCCAACGCCGAAAAGCTGTCGTCAAAAATATAGATTGGCGCCTTTTTAACCAACGCGCGGGCAATGGCCAAGCGCTGTTTCTGGCCTCCGCTGACGTTACCGCCGCCTTGTGCGATAGCTGTTTCGATGCCTTCTTCCATCTCCGATACGAAGTTCTTCGCTTGGGCGACTTCAATGGCTTTCATGATGTCCTCCATCGAAGCGTCGTCTTTTCCGTACAGAACGTTCGAGGCGATGTCCCCTGAGAAGAGCATCCCCTTTTGCGGAACGTAGCCGATGTTGCGGCGCAGATCGGCTTGCGTCATTTTCCGGATGTCGATGCCGTCGATTTCGATGGCGCCGTCCGTCACATCATAAAAGCGCGGAATCAGATTGATCAACGTCGATTTTCCGGAACCGGTCGAGCCGATGATTGCCGTCGTTTCGCCTGGTCGAGCGGTAAAGGAGATATGGGACAATACATTCTCACTCGCCTTCGGATAATGATAAGAAACATCTTTGAAAGTGATGAGGCCTTCATTCTTTAAGTTCGGTTGCGCATCGATTGGGTCTGTGATGCTCAGATCGGTATCCAATACTTCCCCAATCCGGGTTGCCGATACAGAAGCACGCGGAAGGAAGATGAACATCATCGAAATCATCAAGAAGGCCATGATGATCTGCATCACATATTGGATATAGGCCATCATATCACCGATTTGCAGAGAGGAATCAGCGACCTGCTGACTACCGAACCAGATGATCAGCAACGAAACACCATTCATGACCAGCATCATCGCCGGCATCAACAGGGACATCAACCGCTGCACAAAGCGGTTCGTAAAGGTATAGTCTTCATTGGCGTCGTTGAAGCGGTTCTCTTCAAACGGTTCATTGCCGAAAGCGCGGATGACCATCATGCCGGAAAGGTTTTCGCGGCTGACCAGATTCAATCGGTCAGTCAAGCTCTGCAGCACTTTGAACTTCGGCATCGCAATCGATAGAATCGTCATCATGATGCCGACAAGGGCAATGACCGCAACAGCGATCGTCCACGCGAGCGAGACGCTTTTATCGATTGCCATGATCAAGCCACCAGTAGCCAAAATCGGTGCATAGCAAAGCATGCGTATACCGATCGTGATCAATTGCTGAATCTGCTGCACGTCATTGGTTGTGCGTGTGATCAAGGATGCGGTCGAAAAGTTATCGAACTCGGTGTTGGAAAAACTTTCGACTTTGGCGAAAACATCCCTTCTCATCCGGCCGGACACTTTCGCGGCAATCCACGAAGAGAAATATGCGACCGCTACGGAAGCAACGGAGACAGCAACTGCGATGGCGAGCATCTGTACGCCTTTTGTCATAATATATTGGTTTTGGAGCGCATCCATATCCGCTCCCAGATCTTCATAGAAGAGTTTCGTGAACAGAATTCCGATTTGGCTGTAGAGCATCGGCTCTGCAGCAGCGGCAACGTCCATGGACGCCGTGAAGGCTTGCTGAGGTAGCTGCTGCAATTGCGGCAAGAGCGCGTATAGTTGGTTCATATCGACATCTTCGAAGCCACTTTCGGCATCGACTGACGCGGCATTGCCTTGCTGAGCAGACATTTCCTTCATGAATGTTACGAAGCTATAGCTTGCTTTGCTGAAGATGCTCTCCAACGAAGTCAGTTGTTCCGCATCGGTTTCATTCAGCACGTAGAAATCAGATTCCTGGCTTTCAGGAAATTCTGCGCTGTAGGCGTCGGCTTCCGCCGACCCTCCCTCGATCAGCTGATAGCTGTTCTGGAACGTTTCCTTGTCTTCCTCAGCCATGAACAGCGTCATGAGCGCAAACCCTTCAGACGGGAGTGCTTCAGGCGCTTCCTGTTCGACGCCTCCGTTCTGGATGCCGGTATTGACGATGTCGCTCATCAGATTCGGCAGGCTCAATTCCCCGATCGCCTGCCCGAACAAAATCAGCAGGCTGATCAGAATCGTGCCGGCAAAAGGTTTTAAGTATTTCATTATCACTTTCATTTGCTATCCCTATTCTTTCCTAAATTTAGTTATTTTCTTTTTTATGCATATGCCCATGGCCGCAGCCGCCTTCCAGATTGTGCAGCATTCTTTTGAAGCATTCTTCCAATACATCCAGTTCCTCCTCGGTGAAGCCTTCGAAAACTTTTTTGTTGGCTTCTTGCAAAGCCCGCTTCATCTCCTCAGATGCGGCGATGCTTTTTTCGGTCAGATGGATGCTCTTGGATCGGGCATCCTTCGAACTGACTGTCCGCTCGACGAACCCCTTTGCTTCCAATCGTTTGATGATTCCTGTCACTGTCGGATTGGAAAGGTTGAACTTCTCTTCGATGTCTTTTTGGATCACTTCCTCATCGCCACGGTTCCTCAGATAAAAAAGGACATGGATCTGGGACGTGGTCAGATCGATTTTGCCCACCAAACGGTTCAATTGCTCCTTGAATTGGTTATGGAGCATCGGGATATAGGCTCCCATCATCTCTCTTGATATCAAGTCATTTCCTCCTTTCCGGAAAGTTATACATAGCACGCTATCTATTATCGCATTATCCATTTATATGTCAATAGATTCGACACGAGACAAGCCATTTTCAGGAAAATTTAATATAATACAGATATGGTAAAATGAACAGGAAAGAAGGAACGTCTATGGAACCCCAAATCGCTGTCCGGAATCGGTTGATCGCCCTTTGCCAAGAGCACGCACACGTCATCGAAGATTACCCATTCGGCGACTCAGAATGGACCGTCATGCGCCACGAAGGCAACCGGAAAACCTTCGCCTACATCTATAAACGGAACGGTGAGATTTGGCTGAACGTCAAGAATACCCCCGAGCGGAACGACTATCTGCGCGAGACGATTCCGGAAATCATGCCCGCCTACCATATGAACAAGACCCATTGGATCACCCTGAGGCTCGTCTCCGAAGAGCTTTATACGATTGCGGACCGGATCATCACGGAAAGCTATCGATTGACGCAGACAAAACCGAGGAAAAAAGCCATGGTACGCCAAAAAGAGGAAGAGCTGTGATCAGCTCCTCCTCTTTTTGGTTGATTTGCCTTCTTCCTAGCGGAAATACGGCTTCAGTTGTTCCAATTCCGCTTCGTTGAGCGGCCGATAGCTCCCCGGAGGAATCGACTCGTCCAATTCGATTGGTCCCATCGTCAGGCGTTTCAGGTAGGTGACTTTCTTGCCGACCGAAAGGAACATCTTCTTCACCTGATGGAATTTTCCTTCGCTGATGTCCAACAGCACCCGGCTTTCGTCGTCTCCGTGTCTGAGGATGGTCAAACGGGCCGGCTTGCATTTTGTTCCGCCGTGGAAGACGATACCTTCGGCGAAAGCTTCCTGATCAGCTGCGGTCACGCGCTCATTCACAACGACTTCATAGCGCTTCGTCACTTTTTTGTGCGGCAGCAACAGCTGATAACCCAACTGCCCGTTGTCCGTGATCAGCAGCAACCCCTCCGTATCCTTGTCCAGCCGTCCCACAGGATAGAGGCCCGGTCTGCGGTCGGACGGGTCGATCAGATCGATGACGGTCCGATTGCCTTCATCGGATACCGCCGTAACGACGCCAGCCGGTTTGTACAGCATATAGTAGACATTGGTGCGATGCGTCAGCGTTTTCCCCGAGACGATGACCGCCTGGATCTGCGGATCAACATTGTGATTTTCCGTTAGCACGATTTCCCCGTCGATGCTGACCTGTTTGCTTCTGATCAATTTTTTCACTTGGCCTCGCGAACCGTAGCCGCATTCGCTGAGCAGTTTGTCCAATCGCATCCATCCTCTTCCTTTCTGTTCCGTTATTTTGCAGTTCTTCCATTCTAAGCGGAAAACGGACTGGACGCAAGCCTCATCATTTGATCAGAAAAAAATACCCTCGTTTGCATCAGTGCGAAGGGAATGTTTGATTTTCAACTTCAATCAGGTGATATGCCCCGATTTCGAATTTTTTTACCACCAGATCCAAGGTCTTTCGGTTGATGCAAAGGTACAGATCCTTATCGCTCTCCAGCAGAACCTTCAATGCTTTACAGAAGCCATTCCCTTGCAATTCGATCGGACCGATTTCATCCAGCAGGACGGTCCGGATCAACGGATCGGAAAGGATATCTTGGATGTCCTGCTCGGCAGCCTCGATGGGCTCCCGCAAGAAAGTGAAGCGGTCGAATACGAAGCTTTCCTTTTGAAGCGGCGCTTCACCAGGCTTGTTCAATCTGATGAAAGGAAATGACACTCCGGTCGCCAATCTTTTCAAATCATAGCCTTCAAACGCGCCTTGCTCCGAAAAAGCTTTGATGCTGGCGAAACCGTCGGCCGTACCGACAGGCAACCCATGGTAGAGTCTGATCAGCTCCGCCGTCTTTCCTGCATCCATTTCACCTGTGATGATGTTCACTCGTCCCATGCCGTCCCTCCTAAAACGCAAGCGTCAGGATGATGGCTGTCGCCAGCGCCGCATAGGCAACCATCGGGGGCACGGATACAACGCGTGCTGTTTTTTCGATTTTCAGATAAGCAACCATCAGGATAGCATTCACAAAGCTTTCCAAAAGAAGGAAGCGCAGACTGACCTGCAGTCCGTCCGTCACAAGCGCGGCCGGCAGATCGATGAGCGAAATCAGGAATAGATAACTGAGAAAGACCGCTCGCCAAAGGACGCCCATCGAAAAAACCGATGCGAAGCCGACATCAGTTTTCCTTCTTTCTGCATAGGCGAATACGAGCGCCACCGCCAGCCCTTCCAATAGGATCGAAAGCGCCGGATTGAGTATCCTGATCGGGATGTTCCCCGTAATCAGGAAATCGCAGCACTTGATCAACGCCGCGACCAGTGCCACCTGAAAGACCGCATCGGCCTTCCCGCTCGCCAAGTAGCTTTTCCTCATGAAATAAAAGGCGACAGGGAACATCACGAATCCCGGAACTCCGGGGAGTTGGATCGCGGCCATGTGCAACACATAACCCAGTGTCGCCTCGGCTATCCCCCAAAGCGAACCCCAGTAGACAATCTGAATGGCTTTCTTGTTCATTTCGCCAGCCCCTTTCCGATGAAATCCTCCAGCAGCTGCAAAGATACGTGCCGCCGATAATCCGCAGTGGAACGGGTGTCGTCCAACGGTGAAAGCAGTTCCACGTATCGCGTGCGCAACGTTTCTATTTTTGCATCCAGTTCCGTTTCCGCTGTCCCTATCAAAATCTCTTCACAGACTCTGTCCCTGACGGCAGTCGGCGCTACAGAACCGAATGCGATCCGCACGTCTTCGACGACACCGTCTTTTTTAATCGCCACCGCATAGAAACTTGCCTTGGAGATGGCGTTGACTTTCCTTCCGCCGATTTTCCGGTAATAGGCTACCGTATAATCAGCAATCGGTATCATGATCTCTGTAACCAGTTCATCAGGCTGCAACAGCGTCTGTTTGGCAAAGGTGATGAATTGCCGAATGGGGAGCTTGCGCGTCCCATGAACGGATGCCAAAGTCACCTCCGCGTCGAGCGCATAAAGCATCGGCAGGCTGTCACCGGATGAGGAGGCGTTGCAGAGGTTTCCCGCCAGCGTCCCCATATTCCGGATGGCGGGGGAAGCCATCTCGCGGATCGGCAAATTGATATAGTCCGGCACAAACGGATGTTCCATCAGTTCGGAAAGCGTTACGGTTGCGCCAATCATGATTTTGTCCTTTGCGATTTCGATGCGTTTAAGCTCCGCAAGATTTCCGATATGGAGCACATCCAGCGGAAAGTCCGGCGGCATGCCGTTCCAGCGCCTGTATTTCACCATCACATCGGTTCCGCCGTTGATGACCAGCGTATCGTGCTGCCCCCTGATCCGCAATGCATCCGCCAAAGTATCCGGAACGAATACGTTCACCATAATACTTCCCCCTCACTGGATGCGGACAGGATGGCATCGACGATCATCGTGTAGCCCGTGCAGCGGCACAAGTTGCCAGAAATGCCTTCCCGCACTTCTGCTTCTGTCGGATTGGGATTTTTCGACAACAATGCTTCGGCCGCCATGATGATGCCCGGCGTGCAGAAACCGCATTGGATGCTGCCGTGCTCCGACAATTTGTTCTTCAGCAGTTGGAACCGTTCCGTCTCCCGGTAGCCCTCGATGGTCCAGATGTTTTTCCCTGCCGCCATCGCTGCCGTAACCAGGCAGGAATTGACTAAACGGCCATCCAACAGTACGGCGCAGGCGCCGCACTCGCCTTCCCCGCAGCCTTCCTTGGTCCCTTTGCAATCAAAATCCTCCCTTATGACATCGAGCAGCCTTCTGGCAGGATCCATCTTCAATGTGATCTCCTGCCCGTTCAGTTTGAAAGAAATGTCATCCATCATGTCATCAACTCCCTGATGTATTCCGGGGTCACCGG
The DNA here is from genome assembly GCF_900107505.1 of Trichococcus collinsii. Lineage (GTDB taxonomy): Bacteria > Bacillota > Bacilli > Lactobacillales > Aerococcaceae > Trichococcus > Trichococcus collinsii. Next base: position 564,673 of record NZ_FNQH01000002.1, read on the forward strand.
GATACGGTCGATTTTTTTGCCGATTGCCTGTTCCACAGCGGCCGCAAATGCCGGAGCGGCCCCGATCATCGGCAACTCACCCAATCCTTTGGCTCCGAAAGGCCCTCCAGCATAAGGGTTTTCGATCAATTCAAGGGCAATCCGCGGAAAATCGATGGCTGAAGGGATCAGATACTCGGAAAGACTGTCCTGCAACAGTTTGCCTCCGATTGCCTGCAATTTTTCCATGGCTGCGTACCCCAAGCCCTGCATGATGCCGCCTTCGATCTGCCCTTGCACGATCTTTTCATCAATCGGCGTTCCGATATCATATACCGCCCAAATGCCTGTGATTTCGACTTCATACGTCAGCGGGTCGACTGCCACTTCGACCACATTGGCTCCCCATGAATATTCCGGATAAGCATTCCCTGCCAACTTTTCGCTGTCCCAGGACAAATGTTCCGGATTAACATAATCCTTCATCACTTCAAACGTTTCCTCCACCCAGCGCAGCTTAACTTCCTTGGCGCATTCCTGCAGCAGACGTCCGACGATCATGGCCGTCCGGGATGCGACAGTGGGACCGGAATCGGGGCAATCCGCGGTGTCCGGATAAGTCATTTTGACTTGTCCAATCGGAATGTCCAGCGTTTGGGCGACGATTTTGCGCAAAGTGGTCAATGCACCTTGACCGATTTCGGTGCTCGATACAAAAATACCCACCGTTCCGTCCGCATACTTCTTCAGCTTCACCCGCGATTTCAACAATTCCGCCTCGCCGGCCCCTGTGAAACCGCAGCCATGGAAGAAGAATGAGCAGCCGATTCCCTGCAAGGATTCCTTATCGGAGCCGAATACGCTATGCTTCTCCTGATAATCGGACAGTCTGTTCACGGCATCGGCGATTTCAGCCAATTTGATGTCGGAATGCAAGACGCCGCCGGTCGAGGAGGTATCCCCTTTCTTCAGGAAGTACCTCCTCCGCCATTCCAACGGATCGACGCCCAATTCGGTAGCGATATGCGCCATGTGCATTTCGATGGCGAAGAATGCCTGCGGTCCACCGAAACCCCGGAACGCTCCGGTCACGATGTTGTTGGTCGCATAGGCCCTCCCCGTCACTTTCAGGTTCGGGATGTCATAGACGCCGCATACCGAAAAAATCGACCGCTGCAGCACGACGCTGGAGAGGCCCGCATAGGCTCCGGCATCCAATTTGACATCAACTTCCCGGGCGATGATGCGGTCCTCCGCATCCAAATGGCTCTTGATTTTGATGATGCTGGGGTGGCGTTTGGTCGTGGAGCGGATATCTTCCGGCCTGTCAAACACCAATTGGACCGGTTTACCCGTCTTGATGGCCGCCAAAGCCACATGGACTCCCGGGATTGAAGGATACTCCTCCTTGCCGCCGAAACCTCCGCCCGTCGGCAGTTGGACGACACGGACCCGCTCATCCCCCCAGCCGAGCGCCTGCTTCAAGCCACTGTGGATGTAATACGGACATTGCATCGATCCGTAAACAGAGACGCGCTCACCATCGTAGATTCCCAACATCGCTTGCGGCTCCAGGTAGACGTGCTCCTGGTAGCCGGTGCGGATTTCATCCTCGATCACCCGGACCGCCCGGGCGATGGCCGCATCCGGATCGCCTTTTGCGTATTCGTAGGCGACAAAATAAGGCTTGTCGCCGAAAATGAAAGAATCCGTTTGTCCCATGGCAGCCTCGATTGACAGAATCGGCTGCAGCAATTCGTAGTCCACTTCTATTTTTCCGATGATATCGAGGACGATTTCCTTGTCCGCGCCTATGACCAATAGGATCGGTTGGCCTATGTAATTGACTTCATCCACGGCAAAAAAAGGCTGATCCTCATAGACGATTGGCACGATGTTCTTGCCTGGGATATCATGGTGATCGACGATTGTGTACCCTTCCGGCAATTCCGGCAAACGGATCGCGCGTATTTTCGCGCGCGGCACCTCGGAGCGCAACGTCCTTGCGTACAAAATGCCCTCCGGATGCAGATCGGCGCAGTATTCCGCTCTCCCTTCCACCTTGTCGGAGAAATCGAAACGCTTGATGGATTTGCTGATGGTTTCCATCTCTTCACCTCGCTTCTTTCGTTTGAAAATAGTCCACTGCTTTGGCGTAATCCTCCGGCGTGTCGATGTCCCATAGAATCTCCGGACAGTCCACCGCGATGATTTCCGCCTTGTTTGCACAAATGTATTCCTGCAGGCTTTGGCAGTGCTCATCCGCCAACAGCCCTTCGATTGCCTGGTGGCTCAACAGGACTGGATGACCGCGCTTCCCGTGATAGGCAGGCAAAATGATATTCCCTTTACCCTGCAGCAGTTTTTCACAGACTTCATGGGTGATGAAAGGACAGTCGCCGGGTAGTATAAGGACACGTTCCGCTTCAGTATGCCGCAAGCCCATCCTCAGGGAGGAGAACATGCCTTTTTCGCAGTCTGGATTGTAAACGAAGATGACTTCCGGGCAGCGTCCGGCTGAAACCATCACAGCTTCAACGTGTAACCCTGTCACGACGATGATGCGGTTACAGAACGGACGCAAGCTGTCGATACTTCTTCGAATTACAGTCCTGCCGTTCAGATCCATCGTCATTTTCGATTCACCAGACATCCGGGATGATTTTCCGGCGGCCAAGATGACGCCTTGCGTCCCCATCAAATCACCCCCTCAATAATAGTAGCGCTTACATATATAAACTGGTTTGTTATACCCCCTGTCTCCATTATACACCCGATCGTTCTGCTTCCCAATGGACCGGTTGAGAACTGGAAGGAAAATTATCAGGGAAACATTCTGCCTTTTGAGTTTTTCCGTACAAAACAAGCCACGCACAAGTTGATTCTGCGCGTGGCTTGTTTGCGGAAGTCACTCCCCTACTTCTGAATTGGTGCTTTTGATTTCCCAATGGATGACGACTGTCAGCACAACCCGCAGGATGACGATGGCAGACAGGACAATGAATTCATCGATCGTCTGGATGATGACTGTCTTCAATATTTCCGCGGCCAGTTTGAACTCCAGGCTGAACGCCAGCGCTTTGGCCAATTCGAGTTTCGGTTGGTTGTTACTCAGATTCAACTTGTCTTTAAAAAACAAATACAATGATTTGATGCATCCATAAAGGATGATCAGGACGCCGATGCCCTCGATTAAGCTCGCAAGTGTTGGGATGACTTCGGTTAAGACTGCATGCAGATTCATGAACGTCCCTCCTTTTTCCATATTCAAATTTGGTAACGAATCCGTTCTTTATTTGCTCTGTTTCTTATTTTGCTTCGCTTCTTCGACCCGGAAGCGGACGATCCGACGCACAAGCTCATATGGGATAGGCTTCGTCAGCGGAAATTGGATGGCGCCTTTTGAGGTCTTGTATTCCGTCAATTCTTCCTTGAAAGCCGCAACGCCGCTCGGTGCCGGGTAAAAACCGATATGATTTTTCTGCACAGCAAAATGCACTAGGTTCCCGTTCAGGTAGAAGGTCGGCATCTGATAGCTGATTTTCTCGGTCGCATCAGGCGCTTCTTCCTTTATCACCCGGCGGAACTCCTGCAGGATTGCCTGAATATCCCCATCATAGCGGCTGATATATGCATCGATCGTTTCAATTTTTACAGTTGGTTCTTCCATTTTTATCCACCTCAACAGTCTGGATTTTTCATTATTAGCGTTCTTGTCAATAGTATATCATATGGCAATGCAAGTGCTTGCAAGCTTAACGAATAGTAGGTATGATTATGGCAAAGAAGATAAAATAACTGGACAAAACCGCTCCCTTATACCACTGCTTACCGACAGTGATGATGGCCAACATAACTATTTTTAGGAAGTCAGATTGCAGATGCACAACCCAATAAGGGAGTGAGCAAGATGCGCAAAATTCTAAAGAAGACAAAAAAATTCCTCAAAAAATTTGGACCTGGTGTCATCACCGGAGCCTCTGATGATGATCCATCCGGCATCGTCACCTACTCGCAGACCGGAGCCATGTTCGGCCTTCATCTGTTGTGGCTTTCTCCGATTTCGTGCATCTTTGCGATTGCTATCCAGGAGATGTGCGGACGGATCGGGATGGTATCCGGCAAAGGGCTGACAGGGATCATGAAACAATCCTACCCCAAGTGGGTAAGCTATCCGGCAATCTCCCTCCTGTTCATCGCCAATACGATCAACATCGGTGCCGATCTGGGCGCGATGGCTGCGGTAGCTCAGATGGTGCTCGGTTTGCCGTTCATTTTTTGGATCCTGATCATGACGGCCCTGACCTTGGTACTGGAAATTTTTATGGACTACAAGAATTATTCAAAATTCCTGATGCTTTTGACGCTTTCCCTGTTCGCTTATTTCTTCACGGCATTCACGGTCCGCCAGGATTGGGGCGTTGTTCTTCAGCATACCCTTATCCCAACCTTTTACCCTTCCCGGGAATTTACACTTAATGTGGTGGCATTTTTAGGGACGACGATTTCCCCTTACCTGTTTTTTTGGCAAGCCGACGAAGAAGTGGAAAAAGAAATCGTCGAGCATAAAATCAAAGGGATCGGCATCGGAAAACCCCGTATCTTTGTCAAGGATATAAAGGATATGAAGATTGATACGATTGTCGGGATGTTTTTTACGACAGTCACTGCTTTCATGATTGTGCTGACGACGGCCGGAACCCTTCATCTTAGCGGAATAACCACTATCAATTCCGCGGCGGAGGCCGCTCAAGCGCTTCGTCCATTGGTGGGAGACTTCGCCTATTGGCTGTTCGCTTTGGGCATCATCGGAACAGGTCTGCTTGGTGTGCCTGTTTTGGCTGGCTCCTCGTCCTACGCCATTTCCGAATTTTTCGGTTGGGAGACGGGTTTGGGTAAGAAACTGAAAGAGGCGCATGGTTTCTACGGCGTCATCACTATCGCCACAATCATCGGACTGACGATCAATTTTGTCGGGATCGATCCGATGAGAGCCTTGTACTATTCCGCAGCCATCAATGGCTTGATGGCTCCGCCTCTGATGCTGCTGATCCTCTTCATCGGCAACAATAAAAAAGTGATGGGCAGCCATACGAATCACCGTTTGGGAAATGTAGTCGGCGGCATCGCGACATTAGTTATGTTCGGCATCGGCTTTCTTTTCATGAAGGATTTCTTAGGACTCTAGCAGACTGCTTTTATCGAAAAAAATTTATACAAAGAATAGGCCCCGGATAACAGTTATCCGGGGCCACTTTTTTGACGCATACATCAGAGCGAACCGGTTTCCGTTTTTGCACCTTTTCACTTATTTTAAGGATGTAATTCCATTTTCATAAAAATGTGTTATGATATGGAATGAAAATTTGAACGGTAAAGAAAGGAAAGTAAAATGAATACACCTTCTATTTATGGATTGACTTTGGATCAGCTGGAAGCTTGGTTGTTGGAGCAAGGCCAGAAAAAATTTCGCGCCCAACAGATCTGGGACTGGCTATATATCAAACGCGTTCTGGATTTTTCGGAAATGACGAACTTGTCAAAAGATTTGGTTGCCCTTCTCTCCGACACCTTCTTGCTGCAGCCCCTGAATCAAGTGGTCGTTCAAGAATCAGCGGACGGCACAACTAAATACCTCTTCCAGCTGGAAGACAAACTTATGATTGAAACCGTCCTGATGCGTCAGGAATATGGCTTGTCCGTCTGTGTTACGACGCAAGTTGGCTGCGATATCGGCTGCACGTTCTGCGCAAGTGGACTGAAACGGAAACAACGCGATCTGACTGCCGGCGAAATAGTGGCACAAATTATGCAGATCCAGCACTACTTGGATCAAAAAGGCAATGGCGAACGTGTCAGTCACATCGTTGTGATGGGCATCGGCGAACCGTTCGACAACTACGATAATGTCATCGCCTTTCTGAACATCGTCAACCATGCCAAGGGTTTGGCAATCGGTGCTCGTCACATCACCGTTTCCGCCAGTGGATTGGCTCCGAAGATCCGGGAATTCGCGGAAAACGGACTGCAAGTCAACTTGGCTTTGTCCCTGCACGCGCCGAACGATGAAATCCGTAGCCGCATGATGCGCATCAACCGCAAACATCCACTGAAGGAAGTCATGGCTGCCATCGACGAGTATCTGGAAAAGACAAACCGCCGCATCACTTTCGAATACATCATGATCTCTGGCGTGAACGACAGACCTGAGCAGGCGCACGAATTGGTCGCCTTATTGAAGGATAAGCGTCACCTTTCCTACGTGAACCTGATCCCTTACAATCCGGTTGCCGAGCACATCAAATATGAACGCAGCACCAAAAAGGATATTTTGGCATTCTATGATATCCTCAAAAAGAACAACATCAACTGCGTTATCCGCAAAGAGCACGGCACCGACATCGATGCCGCCTGTGGCCAACTACGCAGCAAGCATCTGGAAAAAGCAACTAAATAATTGACTTTTCACTAAGCAACCTCGGTAAAATGAGGTTGCTTTTTTAATTATTTTTCATCAGGAGCGGTCTCCTGCATCCAACCTTTGAATCCGCAATGTGGGCAAGTCACTCGTTTGCCTTGCTTGCCTCCGTTCAAAGACAGCAGATCCGTCAGGAAGCTGATTTTGAATTTACGCCTGCATTTTGGGCAGACGTAAGCATTCACGCGTGAATGGTAGTAGACGATCGCGAATAGCGTGGCGATTCCCGCCAAAATCATCAGCGCCGGATAAAAGCCGCCTGCTCTCTCAGCCGCGGGAAATCCAACTACCAAAAACAGCACATACCCCGCAACCGCAAGCATCGTGACGCTATCCGATTTCCTTTTTTTTCCACTTTTGGCCATACATCATTTTTCCTTTCCTGTTTCTGATTCAATGATAACACTTGTAGGTCGAGCTTTGAAAGTGTGGTATATTGGAACCAACAAATTAAGTCCATTGGCAATAATATATTTGACCATTGGAGACGGAGGAATAGTATGAGCAGAGTAATCCTTACGACTGAAAGCGGCGCGGATATCCCCACTGATTTGGCAAAGAAACACAATATCCAGATTGTATCGATGCACGTCATCATGGATGATATCGATCATCTTGATGGTTCTTTTCCGGTCACGGATCTGTATGATTATTACGAGCGAACCAAAAAAACGCCTTCCACGACCGCAACCAATCCGAATGAATATACCGCTTTTTTCGAAAAGATCCGCTCTGAGCAGCCCGACAGCATCATCGTGCACATCGGTTACACCTCCAAGGCCTCTTCCTCATTCCAGAGTTCCGTTTTGGCGGCGGAAGATTTCGAGAACATCCACCTCATTGATGCCCTGAACGTATCCGGCGGCTTGGCCGCGATCGTGCTTTATGCTGCCGATTTGCTTGAAAAGGAGCCGGATATCGCAGTGGAAAAACTGATTGCCGCAATCGAAGCAGCAGTGCCGCGCACACACTTTTCCTTCATGCCATCCGGTCTCGAGTTCCTACGGGCAGGCGGCCGCGTCTCCAACGCAGCCTATTTGGGGGCATCGCTCCTGAAAATAAAACCGACAATTGAATTGATTGACGGCAAATTGGTTTCCACAAAAAAATACCGCGGCAAGATGAGCCGCGTCGTTGTCGATTTTTTTGATGATTACCTAAAGGCTTACGCTATCGACGACAAAAAACTGTACCTCATCCATTCACTCGGTTTGGAAGAAGAAATCATGACCCAAATGGAAAATTACGCGAAAGAAAAAGGTTTCCTTGATGTCGCTTGGGTCCAGACCGGCGGCGTCATCACTTCCCATGGCGGCCCTGGCGCTTTTGGGATTGCTGGGATCGAAAAAAAAGAAAACGACTAATAAACAAAAAAACTTCTGCATTACGGAATTCCGAGTGCAGAAGTTTTTTTGTTTGTCTAACTATTCTCTTCGATATCCTCCGGGAGGATCGTGAACAGATCCGCGGCCTCATCTTCGGCCAAGCGGTTGCTTTGATGCAACTTTGCCTTCTCAAAGAGGCTCCTGGCCGTGCGGGCATTTCCGAAATGGCTGTCGCGCGTCGTATAGGACTGCACAAACAGGTTCTTGACTTTCCCCTGGGCTTCCTCCGTCAGCACAAAACCTTGCTGGGTAGCGGCCATGTGGAAGATTTCCGTCAGTTCTTCGCTGTCGTAATCCGGGAAATCGACCGTGTAGGCAATCCGGCTGCGGATGCCGGAGTTCATGCTGAGCATCTGCTCCATCTCGCTCGGATAGCCGGCCATGATGACGACCAGTTTGTCGCGGTTGTCCTCCATCTCCTTGATCAGCGTACTGATGGCTTCATAACCGAAGTCGTTTTCGGAGGCAGAATAAAGGGAATAGGCTTCATCGATGAATAAGACACCGCCATAGGCTTCCTTGATTTTCTCTAGTGTCTTCGGTCCGGTCTGGCCAACGTACTGCCCGACCAGATCTTCCCTAGTGACTTCAATCATGTGTCCGCGCTTCAGCACACCGATGGATTTCAGTATTTGGCTGATCAATCGCGCAATGGTTGTCTTGCCTGTGCCGGGGTTCCCCGTGAAGACCATGTGCAAGGACAAATCGTTCATCGGCTGTCCCATCTTTTCGCGGCGTTTCTCGGCGCGCACGTAATTCATGATCGAGCTGACTTGTTTTTTGACATCCTTCAACCCGACCAGGTTGCGCAGCTGAGCCATCAAGTCTTCGATATTATCTCCGAACAGTTGGTTGGGGTCGATACCGAAGTCGAGCGGCTCGAGAATGACCAGATCATCCTTCGTCACGGATTTTTCGCTCAGGCGGAAGGCCCGTTCGCGCATCGCTTCTTCCATAATGTTTCGGACGGCCCGGGCATTGGCGAACAGCGGAACCACTTTTTCCTGATTGATTTTGACCCTGAATGCCTGCTCCGCTTCCTCAGTCAACGTATAATGATTATCCTTGGCTTGCGCCTTGGCGATTTCCAACAGTTCCTGATCGGAAAAATCTTCGAAATCGATCTGCATGTTAATCCGGCTCGATAGACCAGGATTCGATTTCAGCAACTGCTTCATGCCGGTGTCATACCCCGCTAGGATCACGATGAAATCATTGCGGTGATCTTCCATTGATTTGATTAAAGTATCGATGGCTTCGGAACCGTAATCGAGCGAATCGCTGTCCGAGGACGCCAAGGAATAGGCTTCATCGATGAACAGCACGCCGCCCATGGCCGATTCGATCACGGCTTTCGTCTTCTGGGCAGTCTGGCCGACGTAGCCGCCGACCAGATCTGAGCGATCCACTTCCACCAATTGGCCCGATTCGAGGATGCCTAGAGAATAGAAGATGTCCCCCAGAATTCTGGCGACTGTCGTCTTGCCTGTGCCCGGATTGCCGGAAAAGGCGAAATGATAGGAAGGCTGTTCATTTTTTTCGATCGACAGCATGTAGGCCCGTTTCTTGTCGTATTCGACCAGTTTCACGATCCGGTTGATGGTCTCCTTCACTTCCGTCAGACCGATCAGCTCATTCAATTCGGCCAAGGACTCTTCCAAAGAGACTTTGACTTTCCGGTTGGAATGGGTCGCATCCATATGAAAGTAATCCGTTTGTGGCCCCCGTCTTGCCAACCTGCTCGATTGCATGGTCGCAATCAGTTTGCCGACTTTTTCAGTGCTGTGCGAAAGCGGCCGTGTCCGTTCCAGTTCCTTGTGGATGCGACGGCATTCGTCGAAACGGCCATGGATATAGTAGGCATAAACACGATCGTACTCAATGGCATCGTCATAGCCGTATTTCTCGGACTCCTCGATGGATGCCAAAATCGTTTCCAGTTCCTCTTCCTGTTGCAGGTAGATCTTCGATTTCAAGCGCAAAGCCGCAAAGGATTTCGGACTGTGCTTCAGCACTTGATCGACGAGTTCCAGCGCCCGGGGTAGGTCGTTTTTTTCGAAGGTCATCTTCGCCAGGACGAGCGCCGCTTCCCAATTGGCTGGGTTGCGGGCGAAGGCAGCTTGCGCGTAGCTCTCCGCTGCCTTGTCATCGCCGTCTTCCGCATACAGCTTCGCCAGCAGCGTCAAATAGGCATCGCCAGTGCTATCCAATTCTACTGCCCGCAACGCATAAAGCATAGCTTTTTCGAGATTGCGGTTCTTGTAGTGGCTGAGCCCCAGCAGGTAATTCACATGCGGATGATCCGGATGCGTCCGGATGGCTTCCATCAAGACCGGAACGCTGCTCAAGGACATGTTTTTCCTGATATTGTTCTCGATCCCTTTCAGCCTCTCGTCTATGTTTTCAATTAAGTTCTCGTCTGTCATCCGAAGCTTCTTCCTTCCCGTTCGTATACTCTATTTATCTAATGTGGCCCTTTTCATGATGCCCTTTATTTTAGCACAATTCCGACCTTTTTCATGCGTTTATGCTCGTGGCTTTTCCCGATCCTACTGAGGCTTCAGCAAAAAAAGGCTATTTTTTGAGTTTGTTTGCCAACAAGGTTATACTTTGTTTGAAAGCAAAAAGAACTGCGTGTCATCCAGACTGGAGGAGTTATTTATGATTTATACGATCACACTGAACCCGACCATCGATTATATCGTCACTGTCCCCCAATTAGCTTTGGGCCATTCCCATCACATGCAGGATGAACTGATCACTCCGGGCGGGAAAGGCATCATGGTTTCGCGCGTACTGAAAGCACTTGGAATCCCTTCGATCGCACTGGGCTTCCGCGGCGGCTTCACCGGTGACTTTGTGCGCGACTATATGGAGGAACTGAATATTCTCAACCAATTCACCGTGATTAAGGAGCGCACCCGCATCAATCTCGTCCTGAAGTCGGACCAGGATACCGAAATCAGCGACTACGGTCCCAGCGCAACCGATGAGGAAGTCGCTCGTTTCATGAAAGGTTTCGAGGACATCTCAACACAGGATTTTGTAGTGATGTCGGGCAGCAAGCTCCCTTCTATGCCGAAGGATTTTTACGAACAGCTGATTCGTTCGCTCCATGAGGAGGGCGTGCCGTTTGCCTGCGACATCACGAAGGATGAATTGCGCAACAGCCTACAGTATCATCCCTTGGTCGTGAAACCCAACCAGAAGGAAGTCGGCGAATTTTTTGGCCGGACTTTCACCACTTGGCAGGAGGTTGTCCCTTACGGCAAGCAATTGGTTGAATTGGGGGCCCAGCATGCCATTGTTTCCCTCGGCGGCGATGGTGCACTACTCTTCACACCGAATGAAGTCATCTATGCACCGCCATTATCCGGAAAAGTTGCCAATCCGGTCGGAGCCGGAGATTCCATGGTAGCCGGTTTTGTAGGGACTTTTATCCGGACGGGCGACGCTTCGGAAGCTTTCCGGGTAGCCGTAGCAGCAGGAACCGCGACAGCCTTCTCACCAGATATCGCAACTACTGAAGAAATCGAGGCGCAATTGGGCCGCGTTGTTCTGGAAATAATTGAATAGAATACAAAGTTTAAAAGCGTAGAATAGCCTCTGGAAACCGGGGCTGTCCTACGCTTTTTATTTATTTAAAATGATGGCTAGAGCGGGCTTGGACCGCTTTTCTTCCTTAGCCTTCTGCTTCGGCCATTTCTTCCGCCAGGTTGTGGTATCCGATTTCTTTGTCCATGAAATCATCCGATTGGACGGCGAAATGTTGCGTGATGCTTTCAATGGTTTGGATTTCGCATTTCGCTTCGTCAACGATGTAATCGAGGATGTGTCCACCGAATTTGCGGTCATCGCTGATGAAATGGCAATGGAAGCCCCCTTTGGCTACCCCATCAAACAATTCCGGCGTATAAATGCCGATTGCCGTCCCTTGCATATTGTAGGACTCGAATTCCGGCTGTACACGCGTCGCTTCGATCAAGCGCGGATACGGTTTTTGCTGCTTCGGCACCGCCCTTGTATGCATATATTCGAAATGTCCGGTTATTTTGACGACTGAGAAAACATTCCGGCTGCGGACGCGCTTGACGATATCCGATCGGACTTTCCTCAGCGTCATCGGCCGATCGATGTCGTATTCACGGTCCGGTTGAAAAAAAGTCACCGCAGCATGCGGTGTTGTTTGGGATGGATCGACTTTCGAAATCGATCCGTCCGCTTTCGTTTGATAGGCGATGCCGTCAAGCAGGATCAGTTCCCCTTCAAAATCATGGAAAGTCCCGATTCCGATATCCCCATGCTTCAATAGTTCTTCAAATGTCAGGGTTCCATCGAATACCCCCGCCATCAGGTCCCCCATCGTCTGATGCTGATACAACGTACTTTCGCCCATCTGCTCCCGCCCCTTCTGTGCCCTTACGTAATCATTTGTTATTTTGACTTATCTCATGATAGCCCATTATATCACAGCGGGAAGGCGCCAAACAATGAGGGCCGCCCCAAAACCGGGACAGCCCTCCATTCATACTATATTACGCTAATTTTGTTTCCAGATAGTCAACCAAAACATCTTTCGGATGGTAGCCTGTCAGTTTTTCAACCGGTTTTCCGTCTTTGAACAGGACCATTGTCGGAATGCTCATGATGCCGAATTGTGAAGCCGTCGCTTGGTTATCGTCGATGTTCAATTTGACGATTTTCACTTTGTTGTCCATCTCTTCTTCGATTTCTTCCAAAACGGGTCCGAGCATGCGGCAAGGTCCGCACCAAGGCGCCCAAAAATCCATCAACGTCAAACCATCTTGTACTTCACTCTGCCATGTTGTGTCTGTTACTTGTGTGCTCATTCTTTATCTATCCTTCCTTAAACTGTATATTTTTGCTTTAATTTCTTATCAACAAAACGTATTATACCCCACCCGGTATTATTAGTAAATATAAATGTATCGAAAGCAAGATGATTGACAATCCCTCTTAACAGGCATAATATAGTTAGGGCACGAACTATATGGGTGGTGAAAAATAATGAGCAACACAGACTTGCTGGGATTCCGGATCAGATCGCTTTGGCAACAAATAAAACGTCTCATGAATAGGCACTTGACCGAAAATGATGGTTATGGTTTGACCGGCATGCAATTTGCGATCGTTTCCTACATCGCCAAAGAATCCGCAACGCGGGATGTCTTTCAGAAAGATCTCGAGCAGAAATTCGACATCCGCAAATCGACCGTCACTGGCATCCTGAATACAATGGAAAGGGATGGCTTATTGCTGAGGGAAACCGTTCCTTACGACGCCAGACTGCGGAAAATGATGCTGACGGATAAAGCTTTGCAAGCAAAAAAAAATTCGGAACAAGTGATTGATACCGTGGAGAGCCAATTGTCCAAAGGTTTAACTGAAGAAGAAATCACCACTTTTTTGAGCATTCTCGAAAAAATCTCGAAAAACGCAGAAAGCTGATTGCCTCAACCATTTCAAAAGTCCCCCACTAATTATTTACGGAAAGGATTAACGCTATGATAAAAAAACTCATGGGCAGCATACGCGAGTATAAAAAGGATTCGATCCTTGCCCCTATATATGTCACTTTGGAAGTCGTCTTGGAAGTGCTTATCCCTTATCTAATGTCTATGATCATCGATAAAGGGATCGGAGAAGGAGATATGCCCTTCATCATCCGAATCGGTTTGATTCTAATCGTCTCCACGCTCTTTTCATTAGGGTTCGGAGTCCTGTCCGGTTTGCATGCGGCAAAAGCTTCGGCCGGATTCGCTAAAAATATCCGCAAGGACATGTACTACAACATCCAGGATTTCTCATTTTCGAATATCGATCAGTTTTCGACATCCAGTCTGATCACCCGTCTGACGACGGACATCACGAATGTCCAGAACTCTTACCAGATGATCATCCGAATCATGGTCCGGGCGCCGCTTATGCTCGTATTCTCATTGCTGATGGCTCTGAGCATCAACAGTGAACTCGGGATGGTCTTCCTTGGCGCGATCCCGTTCCTGGGCTTCGGTCTCTACCTGATCATGTCACAAGCCTTCCCGATTTTCCAGAAAGTGTTCCGCACCTATGACAAGCTGAACCGTGTCGTCCAGGAAAATCTTTATGGAATCCGGGTCGTCAAGTCCTTTGTGCGTGAAGAGCACGAAACCGAGAAATTCAAATCCGTCTCCAAAAAAATCTACACTGATTTCACTAAAGCCGAAAAAATCTTGGCCTTCAACAGCCCTTTGATGCAGTTCACGATGTACGCAAGCATTTTGACGTTGTCTCTATTGGGTGCACGCATGATCGTCTCCGGTTCGATGACGACAGGTCAACTGATGAGCCTGATCACATACGCTTCCCAAATTCTGATGAGTCTGATGATGATTTCGATGGTATTCGTCATGGTCACCATCTCCCGCGCTTCAGCGGAACGGATTGTGGAAGTGCTGAGCGAGGACAGCGACCTGAAGAACAACAGCAATCCGATCACGTTCATTCCTGACGGTTCGGTCTCCTTCGAGCAGGTGGACTTCAGTTACACCAACGATCCGAAGAAACTCGCCCTGAAAAATGTCAGTTTTTCCGTCAAACCAGGGGAGACGGTCGGCATCATCGGCGGTACCGGCAGTGCCAAAACTTCTCTGGTCCACCTCATCCCGCGTCTGTATGATGCCACTGGTGGTACGGTGAAAGTCGGCGGCATCGATGTACGCGATTATGATATGCAGACATTGCGCGGCGAAGTTGCAATGGTGCTCCAAAAAAACATCCTGTTCTCGGGAACGATCAAAGACAATCTGCGCTGGGGCAATCCTGCCGCTACCGATGAAGAGCTGATGCGTGCCGCCCGACAGGCTCAGGCCGATGAATTCATCCAACGCCTTCCCGATGGCTACGACACTTATATTGAAGAAGGCGGCACAAACGTCTCCGGTGGCCAAAGACAACGGCTCTGCATCGCGCGTGCTTTGGTCAAGCAACCGAAAATCCTGATTCTCGATGATTCGACCAGTGCCGTGGATACGCGGACAGATTCCTTGATCCGGACCGCTTTCAAGGAAGAAATCCCGAACACAACCAAATTCATCATCGCCCAGCGCGTCTCTTCCGTTCAGGATGCCGACAAAATCATCGTGATGGAGAGCGGCAGCGTCAATGGCATCGGAACGCACGATGAATTGCTGGCAACAAACACCATTTACCAAGAAGTGTACTATTCACAAACGAAAGGGGGAAAAATTGCTGATGAAGCCTAATCAACCAAAACGGCGCGGAGCCAAAGATGCCGGCAAAACGACAAAACGCCTCCTGTCCTATATTTCCAAAGGCCACAAATTCACCTTTAGCCTTGTATTGATCTGTATCCTCGTCAGTGCCCTTGCCAATGTCGCAGGCTCGCTTTTCCTGAAGACGCTGATCGATGAGTATATCACGCCTTTACTGGGCGTAACCAATCCGGTCTTCACCAGCATGTACCGGGCGATCGCGATGATGGCCGGTATTTACATGATTGGTGTCGTGGCGACGTATGTCTACAACATCCTGATGGTTTCCATTTCCCAAGGGATCCAGAAAAAGATCCGCGATGAGCTGTTCGCGCATATGCAGACCTTGCCGATCAAATATTTCGATACGCATGCGCATGGCGATGTCATGAGCCGCTATACCAATGACATCGATACTTTGCGCCAGATGTTGTCGCAAAGTATCCCGATGGCCTTTTCTTCCTTGGTTACGATCATCAGTGTATTCGCTGCGATGCTCGCAGTCAGCCTGCCATTGACGCTCATCGTCGTCCTTATGATAGCCTTGTCGATCACCGTCACGAAGACAATCGGCGGAAAAAGCTCTGTCAACTTCGTCAATCAGCAGCAGACGCTCGGTAAAGTAAACGGCTATATCGAGGAAATGATGCATGGTCAGAAAGAAGTTAAAGTTTTCGGACGCGAAACAGAATCCAAAGAGCGTTTCGACAAACTCAACGACGAATTGCGCGAAAGCGCGACGAACGCAAACATCTACGCGAATATCCTGATGCCGATTCTGGGGAATCTGGGATACCTGCAATATGCTCTGATCGCCATGTTCGGAGGAGCCATGGCTGTCTCAGGCATCGGCGGCCTGACCTTGGGGGCGATCGCTTCCTTCCTGCAGTTGAGCCGTTCCTTCACGATGCCGGTCAACCAGATTTCCCAACAAGTTTCATCGATCGTGATGGCTTTGGCAGGCGCTGAGCGGATCTTCGAACTGATGGATGAAAAGCCTGAATTGGATGAAGGCACCGTAACTTTGGTGAATGCAACCATGGTCGGTGATGAATTGAAGGAGGCCGAAAACCATACCGGACTTTGGGCATGGAAAGTGCCTCAGTCCGACGGGTCGGTCCGTTATACGCAGCTGACCGGTGATGTCCGATTCTTTGACGTCGACTTCTCCTACAATCCCGACAAACAGATTCTGCATGACATCAGCCTCTATGCCCATCCCGGTGAAAAAGTCGCTTTTGTGGGATCGACAGGTGCCGGCAAGACGACAATCACGAACCTGATCAATCGTTTCTACGATATCCAGGATGGAAAAATCGTTTATGACGGCATCGACATCGCAGACATCAAGAAAAATGACCTGCGCCGTTCCCTTGGTATCGTATTGCAGGACACCAACCTCTTTACCGGAACGATTCTGGAAAACATCCGTTACGGCAATCTGCAGGCTTCCGATGAAGAAATCTATGCCGCTGCGCGCTTGGCGAATGCCGATGACTTCATCTCTCGTCTGCCGCAAGGCTATCAGACGGTCATTGCCGGCGACGGCGAAGGGCTTTCCCAAGGGCAGAAACAATTGCTTTCGATTGCCCGTGCGGCTGTTGCCGATCCTCCCGTCATGATACTGGATGAAGCGACTTCCAGCATCGATACGCGGACGGAATCGATCGTCCAGCGCGGCATGGATGCGTTGATGCAAGGACGCACCGTTTTCGTCATCGCCCACCGCTTGTCCACGATCCAGAATGCGGATGTGATCATGCTGATGGAGCAAGGCCAGATCATCGAACGCGGCGATCATGAGAAATTGATAGGCGAACAAGGAAAATATTATCAGCTTTATACCGGAGCATTCGAGCTGGAATAAGCTTTGAAATCAAAACACCCCGCAGAATGGCGCTTCCGACCGGAGCGTCCATTCTGCGGGGTATTTTTGTATGCAGTCGATTTTTATTTTAATGCTGCCAGGGTCGACGCGTGGTAAAATGTTCACGAAGGATGCTTCATCCACCAAGCTTCTGCCGATTGCCAGTCCGAAAGAAAGAGGTCCTTGCGATGACTGAAAAGAGAGTTGTCCCATCCAATGCATTCGTCACCCGTTCCTTTGTTGCCGGCATCCCATTCGTTCTGTTGTTCGGCGGCCTCTCCCATTTCGCATTCGCATGGTTCGGAGAAGCAAGCTGGGCAGCACCTTTCGTCCCCGTGAATGAGAGTGTCTGGGAACACCTGAAAATGAGTTACTGGTCCACCTTCCTGTGGTTTTTCCTCATTTTCCTCTTTTTCGGTAAAACGCACCGGCTTTCGACATCCCGCTGGTTGTGGGCGGGGATCGTGTCCATGCTGTTCTGCCCACTCCTCATCGTCACCGGATTCTACACACTCAAAGGCGCTTTCGACATCGAATCCCTTTTCACTGACGGGATGCTGTTCTTTATCGGTATCATCAGCGGCCAACTGCTGGCTTCCCGCGCCTATCGCTTTGTCGAGCCTGGCCGCCTGTGGCTTGGAATGGCAGCTGTGCTCTGGCTTCTTTTCGCGATTGCCTTTGCTTTATTCAGTTTCCTGCCACCCGCCTTGCCGCTCTTTCTGGATACACCGACCGGAAGCTACGGGTTTTAGATTGCTCAGAAAGCGATACGGTTACGGGTTGGCTGCGTTCATCCCCCAAAAAATAACTATTAAAAACAGTAAAGAGCGTAAAAGCCCTCGCAGAGGATGGCTTTTACGCTCTTTTAATACAGGATATCGTTGCTGATCGTCGAATAGAACAGTTCCTTAATCCGGGCCGGATCCTTTGTCTGGCCCAGGATCCACATCAGTTTGCATAAGACCGCTTCCGTTATCATATCGTAGGCTTCCAAAATATTGACCCGGGATTTCAGTTCGTGTCCGACTTTGTAGATTTCCATGTCACTGCCTTCATTAGGAACCTGTGTCGTCATGACAACCGTCTTCCCTTGGCCGATCCAGTGATTGATGACCTCGAAATACCCGTACTCCGGTGCCGAAGGGATGCCCCCCACTCCATAGCTTTCGATAATGATTGCATCGTTCCGCTCAAGCATGTAAGAAAGAATGTCCGAATCCACTCCCGGCGTCAGCTTGAACAACGCGACCTTCGCATCGAGACTGTCATAGAAATGCGGTGCTTGCGCTTTTTCTTTTGTGATGTAAGAAATCACACGTCCATCCTGGATAATCGCCAAATAAGGGTAATTGATGCTGGAAAAAGCTTGGAAGCTCTTGGAATGCGTCTTTCTTGCCCGTGTTCCGAGGATGACCTTCCCGTTGAAGACGATCTGGACACCGCTGGCGGAATCGGATGATGCGTACAGGAAACTGTCGAAGAGATTCGTCTTCGAATCGGTAATTTCCATATTGATCGGTTTTTGGGCACCGGTAATGATGATCGGTTTGGGGGAATCCTGGATCATATAGGACAACGCGGCAGCCGTATAGGCCATCGTGTCGGTTCCATGGGTGACGACAAACCCGTCGTATTGTTCATACTTTTCCCGGATGGTATCCGTCATCAGCACCCAGATATCAGGCGCGATGTTGGTGCTGTCGATATTGCAGATCTGCAGGGTATCGACTTCGCATATTTCTGAGATACCGGGAATAAAGGCCAATATCTCTTCGGATGTCAGTTGGGGATCGAGCCCATTCGGAGTTATTTTGGAGGCGATCGTACCGCCCGTTCCGATCATTAATATTTTTTTCTTAGTCACACATTCACCTGCTTGATCATTATTTTTTTCATGGTTTTCTGCGTCTGGTGGTCAATAAACCACGACCGGCGTACCGACAGAATACGTATTGTAAAGCGTTTGGACCGCATAGTAAGGGGTATTGACGCAGCCGTGCGATCCAAAATAAAGATAAAGGTCGCCACCGAAGCCTTGGGTTTGCCAAGAGGCGTCATGCAAGCCGTAAGCATTCCCCAAAAACGGAATCCAATATTGGACAGGTGACTCGTAATCTTCTCCGACCAAGACACTCGGCGATTCCTTGTATGGTTGGATCGCGAACAGTCCTCTCGGCGTCGGCATCGAAGGTCGTCCGGTTATGACCGGAGCATTGACGATCTGTTGGTTGCCGATGTAGGCCCAGACACGCTGGTAGGCGATGCTGATGATAATATAACTGGAGCCGACATGATAGTTGGTGCCGGCATTCGTCCGGAAGGTGCCATCCTGGACCGTCCAATCGGGTCCCGTCGGATAGGTTGGGACAGGCGGGACAACCGGAACGGGCGGCGGTTTCGGTACGTATTTCATGAAGGCAACAGCCGTGTTTCCTGGTGCTTGTCCGTCTTTTTGAACCAATTGCATCTGGACGGCGCTGACTTCATAGTCGTAGCCTTGTGTTCCTGCTGTTTCGCCATTCTTGGCCCAATCCAACCAGCCCACGCCGGGCACATGGACCTGATAATAAATATCATAGTGCGCAGCCAGTTCATCCGTCAACTGCATTTCGATCCGCTCGATGCGTTGCCCTGTTCCTGGCAGTCCGGCTTCCAATCCGTCTTGTGTCCATTCAAACCAACCGTTTTCACTTGTGGCGGCGCGATAGGAAACCGAGCCCGGATAGGGTTGCGAGTCCAATTTCGCCTGCAAGCCTTCCAACGATTGCGAGGAATCCGGGGAGCCGCTTTGCGCCGGATTGAGGACCGGCTCCTGCCAGCCCGAATCTGTCAGATAGCTGCTGTAAGACAGGACCGGTTCGGTGCGTTTGATGAAGCCCTGCTCACGTTTGCCTAAAAACGTCTGTTCCTTGTTCATCAAAACGATTTCGACCCCTTCGATCGGATAGCGGAAACCGTCCGTTCCGGCTGTCTCGCCGTTTCCGGCCCAATCCAACCAACCGAATCGGCTCGTTTGGACCCGGTAATAAAGATTGTATTGAGCCGCCAAAGCACCCGTAAGCTTGAGTTGCACAGCCTCGATTGCTTCGCCGGCCCCTGTCGTTCCCGATGTCCCGCCGTTTTTGGCATAACCTGACCAACCGCTGTCCTGACGATAAGTTCGATAAGAAACGCTGCCTGCTTCGGCCAAATGGGTCAAGCGAACCTGGATGGCTTCGAGCGGCAAAGCCGCCCCACCACTGATTGCGCCTTCTTGGGTTTCGGACTGCCAGCCGCTGTCCTGTAAGTAAGTCGTATAAACTAATTCAGCATTGCCGGCCGTTGGCATTGAAGGCTGGCTAACCAGTGTCCTTGATAGGGCAGCAACGCTTCTTGTCTGTAATATGACATGATCCTTGCCGGTTTCGGCAAGCGTCACATCCAGATTTATGTACGCTGGATCGTAAAGATTCAGCAAACTTTGTTGGACAATAGCACCGTTCTCCAACGAATATGCTGGAGCCGCGATGCGGGCGGGGGCTAATCCGGCAACAATGAACAACCCCAGCAGAATAAACAAAATGTTCCTTCTCATGGTAATCCCTCCCGGCAGGACCGTAAGCGACAGGAAATGGGGGTCCATTCGTAATCGCTCTCTTTCCTCCATTATACCAAACAATACCCCGTTAAAAAAAACACAAGCAGTCAAAAGACCCGTATAACTGCCAAAAGTTCAGGGTCGCCTCAAAATGAAGCGACCCCAAACTTTTTCTAAGTCATTCTACTGTTCTCTTTTCCGGAAGGCCAGCACCATCCCGATCTGAAAATAGCTGTAGTCGTCCCCCAGCTTTTCCTTGAGTGGTTTCAGGTGCTGATCCTCGGCTTCTTCAATCGCTCTGGCGATGGCTTCTGCCTGTTCAGCTGTGACGAAATCCGTCAAATGCATTTCATAGGCCGGCAGCTCGGCCAACTGGCGGAAATGGTTTTCGATGGTCATCCGCGCCAATCCTCGGATGGCGATGATCTCTTCAACCGTTTTGCCTTCTTGATACAGGCGATAGGTCTCCTCAAAGGTGGTGCCGGCGTAATTCTTCTGCGCCGGTTTCGGGCGTTTTTCCGCGGTTTCCGGATTTCCTGCCAGCTCTTTATGCTCCGATAGTTTTTGTTTCAGGATCGCTTCGGCATCAGGGAATTCCTTCAAATAATCGGAAATGACACCCATGAAGACTTCGCCATAGCGCTCCAACTTCGTTTCGCCTACCCCTGACAAACGCAAGAAGCCGTCATCATCAGTCGGAAAGTTGCGGGCCATCTCATGCAGCGTGCTGTCCGAAAAGACGATATAGGAAGGGATCCCATGCTCGTTCGCCATTTCCGTACGCACACTGCGCAGACGGTCGAACAACTCGGTATCGTAAAAGCCGCCTCCGCTCTGTTTGGCGGTGCCCCTGCCGGTCTCGACCGCATAGGACATCCCAACTTTTTTCCCTTCCTTCAGGACTTCCAACGCTTTTGGGGTGACCTGGATCAACGGATACTGATCGCCCGTCACCTGCAGGTATTCATCAGCGATCAATACCCCGATCATTTCGCGGATTTCACCATCATTATAGGCGCTCATCAGTCCGTAGGTCTTCAACTTATCCAGCCCGAAATCGGTGATGCCCTTCTGTTTGCTCCCAGTCAGGATGCCGATGATTTTCTGGACGCCGTAACGTCCGCGCACCCGCACGACGCAGGACAGGATTTTTTGGGCTTCTTCGGTGATGTCTATCTGTTCCGTGCGGCGCAGGCAGTTGGAGCAATGCTGGCAATTCAGCTCGGCTGTCGTTTCGCCGAAATATTCCAGGATGTAGCGGCGCAGGCATTGGTTCGTGTAACAGTAATTGATCATCTTGTTCAATTTATTGGTCGCTTCGCTGTCATTCGTCTTGCTGTTCAGCAACTGGTTGATGATGATATCCTGCGTCGAAAACAGCAGGATGACACGCGCTTCCTCTCCGTCACGCCCCGCCCTTCCGGCTTCTTGGTAATAGCTTTCGATGTTTTTGGGCATGTTGTAGTGGTAAACGGTCCGCACATTGCTTTTGTCGATCCCCATGCCGAAAGCATTCGTAGCGACCATGATCGGTTTGCGGTCGAACAGGAAATCATCCTGGTTCCGCTGGCGCTCGTGTTCCGGCAGCCCTGCATGGTAAAGCGTCACGGCAAAGCCTTTTTGTTCCAATTTCTTCTGGACCGATTCCACATTTTTTCTGGTCGAACAATAGATGATGCTCGCTTCCTTCGGGTTGAGGTCCTTCACGAGGAACTTGAACTTGTCGGCGGGCTTTTCCACGCTGAAGGCCAAATTGCTGCGGTCGAAACCGGTCACCAACCGGAACGGATGCTGCAGGCGCAATTGGACCAGGATATCGTCCTGGACCGGTTCGGTTGCTGTGGCGGTGAAGGCGGCAACCATCGGACGTCTGTCGAACAGATCATACAGCCGGGCCACGCCTTGGTAGGCAGGACGGAAATCGCTGCCCCATTGCGAGATACAGTGGGCCTCATCGACCACCAGCAACGGCACCTTCACAAAGCGCAGAGCATTCATGAATGACTCGTTGTCTATCCGTTCCGGCGCGATGTAGAGCAGTTTGAGCTGGCCGGAGCGCATATCATCCATCAATTGCAGGAACTCTTCTCTGGAGAGCGTGCTGTTCAGGTATGCCGCGGGAATTCCCATTTCCCGCAAACTGTCTACCTGATCCTTCATTAAGGACACCAACGGGGAAACGACGATCGTCATGCCGTCCAGCAGCAACGCCGGCAGTTGGTAGCAGAGCGACTTTCCTCCGCTCGTCGGCATGATTCCGAGCACGTCCTTCCCTTGCAGGGTATTCGTGATCAATTCCTCTTGGCCTTCCCGGAAACTGTCATATCCGAAATATTTTTTTAGCGTACCGTACAGTAATTCTTTATCTACCACTTGCACCCATCCTTAACTGTTTATCTTTTCCCGTTAACCGAATATTCCTGAATGGCCTTACCTTCACTCAAGAAAGCCATGGCAAACCGTCAGAAATGACCCCCTCATCATATCACATCCGCGGCCTATTTTTTCACAGAAAAATAGTGCGGCGCGCACCTGAGCAAATCCCCTACTAATAAAATATGCAGATTATCCGCTTATGTTTTGACGTGTGGTATATAATTGTAGGGTGAACACGTCATGACCCACAGGAGTGAAAAATATGGAACAGGAATTATCAAATGAACTATTTATCTGCGGGGGGTGCAACGCAAAGATCGGCCCCGGCGTTCTGGGAGACCTACTAAGCCAATTTCCGAAACAGGAGAATCCGAATTTTTTGGTCGGTTTCGACTCGTCCGATGATGCGGCTGTGTTCCGGATAGACGCCGAAACGGCCATGATCCAGACGTTGGACTTCTTTCCCGCAATGGTGGCGGATGCCTCTCTTTTCGGGGAAATCGCCGCAGCCAACGCCTTGAGCGATGTATTTGCGATGGGCGGTGAAGTGTTGACTGCTATGAACATCGTCTGCTGGCCCGAAACAAAAAGCACCGATACACTCGGAAAAATTTTGGCGGGTGGCTTCAAGAAGGTCCAGGAGGCAGGCGGCGTTTTGGTCGGCGGACATTCGATCCATGACCCCCAGCCCAAATATGGTCTCTCGGTATTGGGAAGAGTCCATCCCGACCGGATCTACCGGAATGACACGTGCGTCCCGGGAGATGTCCTGCTGCTGACGAAACCGTTGGGGACCGGCATCATCACAACGGCCTACAGCGCCGGGGAAATGGCGCAAGAAGCCTTCAATCAGGCCGTCGTCTCGATGACGACGCTGAACCGTTATGCGGCGGAAGTCCTGAAAAAGTATACCATCCACAGCTGCACGGATATCACCGGTTTCGGCCTGTTGGGCCATCTGTCGGAAATGGTCAGCAATCGCTGTTCTGCGACTGTCTACGCCGATAGCGTACCTTGCCTGAGCGGAGCCTATCAGGGAGCAAAGGAATTCCTGATCACAGCCGGCGGGCAGCGCAACCGAAACCACTTGGAAGCCGATGTGGACTTCCAGATTGATGACTATGCCTTGGAGGAAATCCTCTTCGATCCGCAGACATCCGGCGGCCTGCTGGTGAGCGTCCCTGTCGAAGAAGCGGCCGCTCTGCTTGCCGAAATCGAAGCATTGGGATTGCCCTGCGGCATCATCGGCGAAGTGACCGAAAAGGACGCCAAGAAGATCATCGTGGTCCATTGAGCAACGAATTACAAAAATATGATTTAACCAGGAGGAAAAGAGCATGAAAAAAATAGATGCAGTCGGACAAGCTTGTCCGATGCCGGTCATTTTGACCAAACGGGCTTTGAAGGAGAGCAACGGGGAAACGGTGCTTATCAGTGTGGACAACGAGATCGCGACGCAGAACCTTGCCAAGATGGCGGAGCAGCTGAAACTTTCCGTCCAAATCGAAAAAATCAACAATTCCCTTTATGAAGTCCAGCTTTCGGATCCGAATTTCGGCAACGAATCACACACCGCCGAACACACTGTGCTTCCGGAGCAAGCCGCCGACACAGTCGCATCATCCGGAGTAAGTTATGTCGTCGTATTGAACAGCGACTTCATCGGCAACGGCAGCGAGGAATTGGGCCGTACACTGATGAAAAGCTTCCTTTTTTCCCTGACCGAACAGGAAGTCCTGCCTGACAAAGTATTGTGTTACAATGCCGGCGCGCTGCTAACGACTGAGGGATCGGCCGTGTTGAACGACCTAAAAGCGCTGGAGGAAGACGGCGTCGAGGTCCTCACGTGCGGCATCTGCGGGGAATTCTATGGCGTGAAGGACAAATTGGCGGTCGGCACTTACACAAATATGTACCGCATCGTTGAAATCCTGCGCACCGCCAAGACCGTATCGCCATGATCGACCGCAAACATTACGGCATCGTCGCGTTTCCGACTTCCCAGGCCGCTGCAGCCGCCGAAGTTGTTGTCCTGGATGCCGGTCGGGAATGCCGGTTGATCCCCATGCCGGAACAGATTTCGGCCGGATGTGGTCTTGTGCTGCAGACGCACCTCTACGAACTGAACGCTGTCCGCTTGTTGCTGTCCGAGCGTTCGATTTCCAATGATGGCTGCTACGAAGTTCGTTTTGAGAACCGGAAAAAATCCGTGGAGGCATGGCATGACTGAACTCTATTATTTCGACAACAGCGCAACCACACTGAAAAAACCGTCCATGGTGGCTGAAGCTGTCTATCACGCCATCGCCGATGGTCAGCTCGGCAACCCGGCCCGCGGCAGCCATACCGCTTCCCTGAATGCTTTGCGTTTGACGGAGATATTACGCAAAAAAACGGCTGCCCTATTCGGTGTGCCGGATGCGGCAAACGTCGCTTTCACAGCCAACGCCACCGCATCGTTGAACATGGTCCTGAAGGGTCTGCTGACGCCAGCAGACCACATCATCACAACCGTGACGGAGCACAATGCCGTCCTGCGTCCGCTTTACCAACTTGAAGAACAAGGAGGTGCCTTATCATTTGTAGGAGTCGATGAACTTGGCACGCTCCGCTATCCCGATTTCGAACGCCTGTTGCGGCCCGATACCCGTGCAGTCGTGGTCAACCATGCTTCGAATGTCACCGGCAATGCCGTAGATCTGGAATTGATCGGCAGCTTTTGCCGGGAGCACGACCTGGTTTTCATCGTCGATGCTTCCCAGAGCGCAGGCGTCTTCGCCATCGATGTAGTGAAGCAGCACATCGATATCCTCTGCTTCACCGGCCATAAAGGACTTTATGGCCCGCAAGGAACCGGGGGCATCTGCCTCGGAGACAGGCCCTTGGAATTCGGGCCGGTGTTCACCGGCGGCAGCGGCTTCCATTCTTTCGACAAGCAATACCCGACAGAGATGCCGACTTTGTTCGAGCCGGGCACCCAGAATGTTCATGGCTTGGCGGGCCTTTCCGCTGGTTTGGATTACATCAGCCAGAAAGGGCTGGCAGCAATCACTAAGCACCTGCAGGAACTGACTTTCCGCTTTCATGAACAGATCAAGGACATCCCGGGAATCATTCTCTACGGAAGTTTCGCTGAAAACATGGAACGCGCGCCGGTCGTTTCGCTGAATCTGGAGGGCTGGTCCTCAGGCGACCTCAGCGATGCGCTCTTCATGGATTACGCGATTGCGGTTCGCCCGGGCGCCCATTGCGCACCGCTCATCCATCAAGCTCTCGGAACAGAAAAAAGCGGCATGGTCCGCTTCAGCTTCTCCAGCTTCAATACGATGGAGGAAATCGACTACGCAGCCAAGGCGCTGCGGATTTTGGCGGAAGAAGAATAAAAATAAAACAGAGCAGCCACCCGCTTTCCACGGGCAGTTGCTCTGTTTTATTTTTTTGTAATCAAGCGTTACATTGCTTCATCCATTCCAGAATGGCTTCGGCCGTTGCTGCGGCGTCTTCGTTCCGAAAGATGGTGGAAAATTCCTTTTTGTTGAAGTTGTAGCGGGGATCATAGTATTTCATCAACAGATCCGCGATGACCGCGTCGAAATCATGCTGGCGCACCTGTTCCTTGTAACCCTCGACACGCGCTTCATTCAGGTAAGGTTTCAAACGGTCAAGCGCTGCGAGGAGCTCTGTTTCATTGCTGTGGAGATAATCCTTTTTGATCTGTCCGATTCGGTAATCCAATGAAGCCTCGATGTTCAGGTTTATGCCTTTGTGCATCGCATCAATCAACGAAGGCGGCAATACGGCCTGTCCGATTCGCTTGCTTTCGCCTTCAGTAAAGACGATCAGCGGTTCCTGCCAGCCAACGGTGCTCTCGACCAACAGACTTTCGAACATTTTTTGGTTATGCGGCTGTTTCTTCTTAAGGCCGACACCTCCAAAGACGGATCCTCTGTTGTTGGCGCAGGCTTCCAGATCCAACACATTGGCTCCACGCTTCTTCAGTTCCTCCAGGATCGCTGTTTTCCCGGTCCCGGTATTGCCGAAAAGGGTCACAAACTGGACCTTTTCGAACAACACTGGGATCAGGCTATTGATCGTGCTGCGGTAGTTTTTGTAGCCGCCTTCCATCCGGTAAACATTCATCCCCAAGGATTTGAGCAGGGAAAAAATCGAATTGCTGCGGAATCCCCCCCTGCTGCAGAAGATGACGACTTGGTCGTAGGCTTTTGTATACTCTTGGAAAAGGCTGAACATCTCAGGCAATCTCGGAGAAATGGCTCGGATGCCGTGCTTTTTCGCTTCATCGATTTTGCCGGAAACATAAAGCGTCCCCACTGTTTTACGGTCCTCATCATCCAGGACGGGTATGTTTATGGCGCCCGGTATGGTTGCCTTCGCAAATTCGGAAGGACTCCTGACGTCCACATATAAAATCGATTTGTCTCCGCGTTGCTGTTCTATTTCTTCATATGTTATAACTGGTTTCAATTGGTTCACCACTTTCTGTTTCTCAGTATAGCCCCTGTCGGACAGGAATGCCACCTGAAATCTTGAAGGAAGCGCATGAAAACGACCCAAAAAGCTCCTCATTTAGCGGAGACATGTGGGTCGTTGCGCATTCAATCGTTCAATTTTTCTGCAGCTATTTCTTTGCTTTATGCACTTTCAACGCTTTGCCTTTGACGGTGCGGTTCTGCATCTCAGAAATCACAAAGGGACCTTTGCCGTTTAGAATTTCGATGTAGGTCACATTTTCCTGGATCGTGATGATGCCGATATCATCCGCATCGATGCCGGGAATATTGGTCAGCGTGCCGACGAAATCGATGGCGCGCAATTTTTTCTTCTTGCCGCCATTGAAATAGACTTTGGTGATGTCCTTGTTCAATTCCCGGTTGCGTGCCTGTTTGATGACGGGGCGTTCCTGCAGTTTCTTTTCGAAAGTCGCTTTGTGATGCTGCACGAAGCGGGCGCTCGGCGGATTAATTTCGGTGATGTCCTGCTGAGCGAAGTCTTTCACTGCCTGCCAGCTTCTTTCCTCATTAGGCGTAACTAAGGTCAAGGCTATCCCGGTTTTACCGGCACGGCCAGTCCTGCCGGTACGGTGGATGAAGCTCTCTTTCTCCTCGGGGACATCATAATTGACGACATGTGTCACATTATCGACGTCAATCCCGCGCGCAGCCACATCCGTAGCCACCAAATAACGCAGCCTCCCTTTGCGGAAATCTTCCATGACGGCTGTGCGGTCATCCTGCACCATACCGCCGTGCATCTTATCAATCGGCAAACCGGCTTTGCTCAAGAATGTGTACAGTCCGTTTACGGCTTCCTGCGTATTGCAGAAGATGATGCAGCTGTCAGGATTCTCAACGGTCAGCAGATCCAATAATTGTTTGGGTTTGCCCGACTCTTGAACACGGATGAAGGATTGCAGAATCTTCGGCTTGGATGCCTCGTCGCTTTCCATTTTCACCGATACGCGGTCATGCTTCATATAGAAGCTGGCCAAACGCACCACTTCATTTGGCATTGTCGCGGAGAACAGCAATGTTTGTCTTTGTTTCGGAAGGAAATCGATGATGGCTTCCACTTGCTCAATGAAGCCCATATTCAGCATCTCATCCGCTTCATCAAGGACCAGGTAGCGTATCTTGTCAAATTTCATTGTCCCTTTTTGCAGATGATCCAATACCCTGCCCGGAGTTCCGACGACGATATGGCTTTTCTGTCTCAATTCCGATTTTTGCGTATCGAAGGAAGTCTTGCCGAAGACAGCAGTAGCCTTGATCCGCTTCAGTCGTCCGATGTTGGTGATGTCCTCTTTCACCTGCAAAGCCAGCTCCCTTGTCGGAACCAAAATTAGCGCCTGCGGACGGTTTTCTTCCCAACTCACACTTTCGCACAACGGTACGCCGAAACTGACTGTCTTGCCGCTGCCAGTCTGCGATTCCACAATGATATCTTTGCCCTTTAAGGTCATTGGGATGACCTCTTGTTGTACTTGCGTCGGTTTGAAATAACGCAATGCCTTTAGTGCTGTAACGATTTCTTCGCTGATTGCGAAGTCTTCAAATGTTGTATAATTCATCTTGTCCTACCTTCACTTTTGATTTGTCGTCTCAGTATAACAGGAAAACATTAATAAATCCGCGTTTTTGTGAAAACGAGTGTCCGGGACGGAATTAAAAACGGAACTGGATCGGAATCCCGCAAAGGGTTCCGCTTCCAGTTCCACCATCACCGTTTGCGCCAGTTCACTCTTCGCAGAACAGCCTGATCCGCTCAATTGCTTGCTGCGCCACTTCATCTCGTTTTTCTTGGTAAACTTCCTTGTCGAACGTATTATTCTTATCCACATATGGAATATTCTGTATGCTTTCCAAGTTTAAGGTCGTTCCGCCTTCTTCCGCTTTGGCCGTGTAATTTTGCCGTACGAAAGAATCTTCGGCTGGATCGACCGTATCGACCCGGATGGCTGCGCGCATGACGAACTCCTCAGGGAACAGTTCCGCCTGCTGCACTTCGATGTTCACCGGAACCATTTTCCCGAACATGTCGTATTCTGCCTTGTAGACACTGGACAGGCCGCCATCCCCGCTGATCTGCTTGACGATTTTCAGGCCCTGATGAATGTCTCCCCAGTTGCCCACATTTGCGGCGTATTGCCATACCTTTCCCAGTGGTGCTTCGATAAAAATACTTTTCTTGATGTGGCTTTTGATGTAGTCCATTTTATTCATCCTTCCTGCTGATTGAACGTACTGCCTTAATATGCAACTGTGATAGCGTTATCTTTATCTTCATTATAATAAAATAAATTCCCTTATACAAACTTAGCTCGCTAAACTTCGAAAACCACTCTTGGCAAGAACACCATTCTTTGTTAAACTGTTCGGGACAGTTCGTAACCATCCTGTCGTAAAATAAAACTAGGGTAATAGAATCATGCAATCAAAACGCAGGAATGTTTTTTGAGTTGGCTTGTTCTCTCCTTAGAGACAACCTTCTCGGCATCCGTGCGTCTTTTTTTGTGCATATTCTTGTAAGGCGTTGAAAAAAATATTAGGAGGTGGACCGATGCAAAAAACATTCACAAAAACACAAAAATTGACTTTCTCAGCAATGTATATCGCTATGTACATCGTCATCATGGCTCTGACGCAATCTTTCGCTTTTGGACAATATCAAATCCGCATCGCCACAACTCTTTACGCCCTAGCTTATTTTAACCCGTTTCTGATCATCCCGGCTGGTCTCGCCAATCTGATGTCTAACCTGTTCTTCGGCGGACTAGGGATCATCGACATGCTCGGAGGGACTTTAGTAGGCGTCATCACTGCTTCACTCGTCTACGCTGTCAGCAAATACAACCTGCCGAAGTGGTGTCTGATCCTACCGATTATCTTCATTCCGGGAATCGTTGTGCCGATCTACCTGTCGCAACTATTGGCTATCCCATTCCTGCCGCTTGTCGTCAGCCTCTGCATCGGCCAATCGGTACCGGCTTTCGTCGGCTACTTTTTGGTGCAGGCACTGGAAAAACGATCCTACAAAAGTGCACTTTTAAAACCCTGAGCGCAAGGAGGAACAACCATGACAGCAGGCAGAAATGAAGCCGATCTGAACGGCATCACCCAGTTGGGCAACCAACAGACTAAATACCCGCAGGACTACGATCCGAAAGTCCTCGAGACTTTTCCGAACAAGCATCCTGACAATGATTACTTTGTGAAATTCAACTGCCCCGAATTCACAAGCTTGTGCCCAATGACGGGACAGCCCGATTTTGCGACCATCTACATTTCCTACGTCCCAGGAGAGATCATGGTCGAAAGCAAATCGCTCAAGCTCTACCTTTTCAGTTTCCGCAACCACGGTGACTTCCACGAGGATTGCATGAACATCATCATGAAGGACCTGATTGCTTTGATGGCGCCGAAATACATCGAGGTATGGGGCAAATTCACACCTAGAGGTGGCATCTCGATCGATCCTTACTGCAACTACGGCAAGCCCGGCACGAAATGGGCAGACGTGGCTTGGCAACGATTGGCGCAGCACGATCTTTATCCTGAGAAAGTCGATAACCGCTAGATGGAAAATGTGAACGGAACAACACAAAAACAAGTATTGGTCGTCTTTTCGGGCGGACAGGATTCGACTACTTGCCTGATCCAAGCCATCCAAAAGTACGGCGCGGCAAACGCAGTGGCCCTTTCCTTCAGCTATGGCCAACGCCATGACATCGAACTGGAACGGGCGGCTTGGATCGCCAAAGATCTTGGGGTCGAACACCACACCCTGGACGCGAGCGTCATGGGCAAAGTCACGACGAATGCGTTGATGGACGAGTCGCAGACAATCAAGGAAGCCGATGCTGAAGACTACCCGAACACCTTCGTCGACGGCCGGAACGCCCTGTTCCTGTTGCTGGCCGGCATCTTTGCCAAATCCAAGGGGATCCGCACCATCATCCTGGGCGTGTGCGAAACGGACTTCAGCGGCTATCCGGACTGCCGGGACGTGTTCGTAAAATCGATGAACGTGACCCTGAACCTAGCCATGGACTACAATTTCAACGTCGAAACGCCGTTGATGTACCTGACCAAGGCGCAGACCTGGGAACTGGCTGATAAGTTGGGTTGCCTCGCCTACATCGAGGAACACACACATACCTGTTATATGGGCGTCCCTGGCGGTTGCGGCGAATGCCCTTCCTGCAAGCTCCGCAACGCCGGATTGGCAGAATACCTGAATAAGTAAGAAAAGCGGAACGGGTTCGCTCAGCCCTGAGTAAGGAAACACTGTGACCTAATCGGTCAAGTGTATCATGCCTCTAAGCGATTGAAATCGCAAGAGTCATGACAATTTAGGAAATCGTGCCGACTGAGCATCGAAGAGCGCAATAGGTGCGATTTATCTAATTTCCGAAGGGCTTACCCGTAAAGCTAGCCATCTAATCACTATATGTTCTGAAACAACCCGTTGACTATTCGGAAAAATCCGAACCAGTCAGCGGGTTGTTTTTTATTGTATGATTGAACATGCCGGACTCGCAAGCTCACCAAATGTAGGGAATCAGGCGGTATTTGACTCGCTGTGTATAGGCCGTGTAGCCTTCCAAGCCCGCCTTCAGCATCTCTTCCTCGTCCTTGATCCGCGCGATGAGTTCGAGACAGCTCAATGCCATCGGAATCACGGCATAGTAGGACCCGAGCATCAGCGGAATCGAAAGGTACAGGATGATGGAAGCCGAATACATCGGATGGCGGATGATCGCATAGAGACCGCTATCAATCAACTGCTGCCCTTCCTGGATTTCGACGACGCGGGAGGCATAGCTATTTTGGGCGAATACGGCGACCACCATCGCATAGGAGCACTCGAACACAATGACGCTGACAACAATCACCCAGAGAGGCACATCGGACCACTGGTAGCGGTAGTCCAATCCAGGCAGGAAAAAGCCCAAGAGCATGAACAACCCTGAAATTTGGACGATTTTGCGTTGCTCTTTGCGTGGTTCCTTCAGGTTCATCCGTTTTTCCAATAACACTGGGTCCTTCCGCAACAAAAAGACGAGCGTCATGACTAACGGAATCATCAATGCCGCAAGAAAAAGCCAAGCCTGCCAATACCGGAAGCTGCCCGCCAAAGCGAACAGGATGCCTCCGATCACAATCACCCCTGAAAATAGGCGAACAAGGACCACCCGTAGCAAGTTGCTCCTTTCCTGCCGAAACTGCTTTCTATCCATGAAATTCATCCCCAGTCTGATATTTCGGCATTCTTTTCAAATCCAGCGCCTCTTTTTTCAGCACGGCAACCTTATCGATCCGCTCCCAGGGAAGGTCCAATTCGGGCCTGCCAAAATGACCATAACAAGCAAGCTTTCTGTAGATCGGCTTCCGCAGATCGAAATCGCGGATGATTGCAGCTGGACGCAGGTCGAAGTGTTTCTTGATCAGTTCTTCGATATGTTCTTCGGCGATGCTGGCCGTCCGGAAGGTTTCGACTCGGACGGAAACGGGCCTAGCCACCCCGATGACATAGGCCAGCTGAATTTCGCAACTGTCTGCCAAGCCTGCTGCCACGACGTTCTTCGCCACATAACGGGCTGCATAGGCGGCGGAGCGGTCGACTTTTGTCGGGTCTTTACCGGAAAAGGAGCCTCCTCCGTGCCGTGCATAACCGCCATAAGTATCGACGATGATTTTTTTGCCGGTCCATCCCGAGTCGCCGGCAGGGCCGCCGATGACGAATCGGCCTGTCGCATTGACGAAATATTTCGTCTGGTCATCCAACAGCTCCGCCGGGATGACGGCCGGAATCACTTTCCGGAGCATATCCTCTCTTATTTTTTCCTGGTCGACCGCTTCGTCATGCTGACAGGCGATGACAACCGCTTCGACCCTTTTAACATGGCCTGCTTCATACTCCACGGTCACCTGTGTTTTGCCGTCCGGCCTCAGATAGGGCAGCTCCCCTGATTTCCGCAGCTCCGCAACTTTCTCGGCCAATTTATGCGCCAACGTAATCGGCAGCGGCATCAGCTCTGGCGTTTCCTTACAGGCATAGCCGAACATCAGCCCCTGATCGCCAGCTCCCAACCGGTCCGTTTCGTCATCTGAACCGAGCCGCTTTTCCAATGAGGAGCCGACCCCAGCAGCGATATCCGCTGATTGCTTGTCCAACCCGATCAGGACGGAGCAGGACTTCCCGTCGATGCCAAAGCTGCTGTCCGTATAGCCGACATCCTGGATGATCGTCCGGACAATAGCCGGAATGTCCACCGTGCTTACCGTCGTGATCTGTCCAAAAACCGTGATCAAACCGGTGCTGGCGGAAACGTCGCAAGCCACCCGCGCAAAAGCATCCTCATCCAGAATGGCATCCAATATTCCATCGGCTATCTGGTCACAGAGTTTATCCGGATGCCCCTCCATGACCGATTCCGAGGTGAAAAATGTTTTTTTCATGATCTATCGCCTCTTCTTTAATTAACAAAATGAATTATGCACGCTTTCCATAGCCAACCTTATCAAATTCGTGTGAGCTTTATTTGCTCTTTGGCTTCCGAAGGCGTGAAGGTTGCCACAAGGTAGCCGACCCCGAAAGGGCCTTCGTAGGAGAGCACTTCCGCTTCGTATTCCCTGCCTTCTAACGCTCCCATCAGGAACAGAATCGAGCGCAGCCCACATTCCGCAGCCCTTTCGAGGAACCCGGCATCCAGCCGCAACAGCTGCCCGGCATCCTTTTCCTTAATGGCTTTTATCACTAATTTATCAAACAGCGGCCCCGCCGAATGGTAGCCGTAAGGCCCGTCAGGCTTCAATACATGAGAAAGATCGGCAGAGGCGATGATGGCTGTGCGCTGATCCGACTGGTCGCAAGCTTCCCCATAGCGCTTTCCCCATTCGTAATAGTGCTCGTAGGAAGGCACCGTCACCAGGATCTTTTCCATCTGCAAGTTGGGCGGCAACTGTTTGCCGAGATAATGCAGCGGTACTTCAAAGCCATGGCCTTCATGCGGCGAGATGATGAGCAGGCGGTCCGGTTCTGCTGCAGCAAGTCTTTCGGCCGCAGCCTCCAAGGACGCCACTGTGCGCTTCACCCTTTCGATGTCCTTCCCGCCTATTTCCGGAATGATGAGCGGTGGATGCGGACTGATGACGCCAAAAACCAACATAACGAATCCCTCCTTTTCAGATGTTGCCGATGTGCACATGCTGTAATCCGTATTTTTTCCCGATGGCCGCGGCTGTTTCCAGTGTCTCCATCGGTGTGATGGACGAATCCATCATTTTCCAGCCTGGGAAGAAGCGGTTGACATGCCAAGGCACTTCCTTGCCGACCTCCTCGGCGATGAAACGCGCCATCCGTTCAAGCTGATCGATGCGGTCATTCACCCCAGGCACGACGAGTGTGGCGATTTCGAGGTGCACACCTGCTGCATGGAGCTGTTTGATGGTGTCCAATACCGGTTGCGCGGTTCCACCGCAATATTCTTTATAAACTTCGTCATCTGTGCCTTTCAGGTCGACATTGACCGCATCCAGATAAGGAATGATGGCATCCAAAGTTTCCTTCGACGCATAGCCAGCCGTCTTCCAGATATTCTTCAATCCCGCTTCACGGGCAAGCTTCATCGTGTCGAGCGCATACTCGACAAAGATGATTGGTTCCGTATAAGTATAGGCGATTGAAGGACAGCCGGCAGCCAATGCCCGCCGCACATGCTCTGCCGGGCTGATGTCCTCCCCATAAATCGGCCGATCCGGTTTGGAGGCCTGCGAAATCGCCCAGTTCTGGCACCAGAGACAGCGCAAATTGCAGCCGATTGTGGCGAACGAATACACCGTGGTGCCTGGAAGGAAATGGTTGAGCGGCTTCTTTTCGACAGGATCGATCGCAACCGCGATTGCTTTTCCGTAGTTCAATGCATACAACGTCCCCTCCCGGTTCTCCCTGACAGCGCAGATGCCCCGCTTGCCTTGCGCGATGACGCAATGATGCGGGCAGACGCCGCATCTGACTCTGCCGTCACCCAGTTTTTCGTACAACATAGCTTCCTTCATTCCATACACCCCTTTCATCCGCTTTGTAAATGTTATCGCTTACACATATCTTACTGCATTTTTGCTTTACAATCCAAAATTTAACAGGCTGATTTCCGAAAAGTCCAACATGCTTTGATACAGTCAAATTTTTTGGTAAATGCAAAAAGAAAATAGCGTACTATTCATTTCATAGATCCATTTAGTGAATATTGCGCTATAATTAGTAAAGATAACCAATAAATTTTACTACCCTATATGCAAGGAGAACCTAAAATGAAATCAGAACAAGAAAAAATGATCGCCGGCGAACTTTATTTTTCCAGTGATCCGGAACTTTCCTCGATGCGCCAAAGTTCCCGGGAAAAGATGCACCTTTTCAATAACGAAACGGATGCCCGCAAACGCAGTGAACTGTTGAAAAACTGGTTCGGAAAAACCGGGGAAAATATCTATATAGAACCGACATTTTCGCTGGACTACGGCTTTAATATTTTTGTCGGCGAGAATTTCTATGCGAACTTCAATTGCACGATACTCGATACTTGCCCGGTCATATTTGGAAACAACGTGATGATCGCGCCGAACGTCAGCTTCTATACTGCTACCCACCCGATCGATCCGGTCGAACGAAACAGCGGCTGGGAGTATGGCAAACCGATCACAATCGGTGACAATGTCTGGATTGGCGGCTCTTCCGTGATCGGTCCGGGTGTCACGCTGGGGGACAATGTTGTCGTCGGAATGGGTAGCGTTGTGACCAAATCCTTCCCGGAAAATGTCGTGATTGCAGGGAATCCGGCGCGCGTCATCCGTCACATCGAGCTTTCCGATTCCAAGTCCTGAATAAGATAATGCTAAAAAACGATAGCGCTCAGCATCCAGCTGACCGCTATCGTTTTTCACTTTAAACAGTTATTTCTCCGTCAACAAACGGTGGATGGCTTTATCGACCAAGGCGATCGGCAACCCGACGATTGTATTATAGTCCCCTTCGATTCCGGAAACCCAGAGCGCGGCTTCCTCCTGGATGCCGTATGCTCCGGCTTTGTCCATCGGCTTGCCCGATGCCACGTATGCCTTCACTTCCTCCTCCATCCGATCTTCCCATTCAAAGAAGCTTACTTTCGTCTCAGAAGCAAAGGTCACTTCCTTTTCGCCCCATAAAATGCTGACACCGGTCAGTACCGAATGCGTCTTGCCTGCCATTGCGCGCAGCATCGCATAGGCATCGGCTTCATCAACCGGTTTGCCGAGGATCTTTTCGTCCAACACGACCACAGTGTCCGAACCTATGACCATCGCTTCCCTGTTCCCGTGGTGGATGACCGCTGCTTTTTCCCGAGCCAACGTTTTCACCAGTTCCATGGCAGTGTCCAAAAATGTTCCCTGTCCCGCTTCAGCGAGGATGCGTTCTTCTATCGCTTTTTCATCGATATCCGCAGCCTGGACCGCGAAGTCCTTGATGGACAAGGACAGCAGTTCGCTGCGTCTTGGCGACTGACTCACCAAAATGATGTTCGGATCCATCTTTTCTCCCCTTTCTTCTTCAAAATGAAGTATCATGTCATACCAAACGGCGTTCCCATGCGTGGAACTCGATCTGCCGCTGTTCACCAATCCGAATTTCTCGTAGTAAGGGATCTTTTCCTCTTTGCAGCAAAGCGTCAAGCCTTTTCTGCCTGCTTGTCTGGCCGCATCGATCAGTGCAGTCAGCAACGTTTCAGCGATTCCCTGTCTTCTGTAGGCTGGACTCACATCCAATCCGAATACGCTTTGATAAGCGCCATCCGGATTATGCAGGGCAGCATCATGGTAATGGGCATCGCGGATAATCGGCTCATCGATGACCGCGCCGTTCACGAATCCTACCAGCACGCCCTCGGCTTCGGCGACCAGAAAACTCTCTGGGAACAGCTGCAGCCGCTTGCTGAGAGCCTCAAGCGTCGCCGCCTCGATTTCCGGAAAACACGCATCCTCGATTATTTTCAATGCAGCCAAATCCTGAAGATCCGCTTTCCTGATTTCAATTTCCATCCTCTGATTCCTCCTTCACTGTCCATAGTTCATATTACCGACAAATCTTCGATTTTTCCAGAAAATTCCGTCTGCGTAGCCTCCCAGGGAAAAACATTGTCCGGATTGGACAAACTGCCCTCTCCCACTGATCCAGAAAGCGATTGCATTACCTGTGAATCGATAGTATGATGACGATAGCTTGATAAAATATTCACGCAATCCATACTATCATTACCTAAGGGGGGGCTTCAAAATGAACAACATCGAAAATAAATGGATGCGTGCCGCTGTCCCGGCATTGCTGATCCATTGCAGCATCGGAACAGTCTACTGCTGGTCTTTGCTGAAGGGGGGCATCGCCGAATATATCGGTAGGCCGAAAGGTGAGGTCGAATGGGCGTTCAGCATCGCCATCTTCTTCCTTGGCATGTCGGCTGCCTTCGCGGGTAGGGTCGTGGAGAAGGACAT
This sequence comes from Trichococcus collinsii, assembly GCF_900107505.1. Lineage (GTDB taxonomy): Bacteria > Bacillota > Bacilli > Lactobacillales > Aerococcaceae > Trichococcus > Trichococcus collinsii. Next base: position 602,653 of record NZ_FNQH01000002.1, read on the forward strand.
CCACAAATCTTCCCTGATTGCGGCTGTATGTTTTGCCGCCGGGATGGCTGGAACCGGATTCTTCATCCAGCAGAAATCGCTGATTGGCATCTTTCTGACTTACGGTGTCCTGATGGGCATCGGTTGCGGCATCGGCTACCTCTCACCGGTCAAAACCCTGATGCTCTGGTTCAAAAACAATAAAGGCCTGGCTACGGGGATAGCGGTGGCCGGATTCGGATTGGCAAAGGTCATCGCCAGCCCGATCATTGAGATGCTTTTGGGTGCGACTAACGCTGATGGTACGCTCGTTGACCCGACCCGTCTCTACAAACTGTTCTATATCCTTGCGGTTGTCTATTTCCTCATGATGTTCTTAGGCCATCTACTATTAAAAAAACCGTCCGATTGGGTGGAAGTGCCCGTTCAGAAAAAGAGAGGTGAAAATATCCTCGACATCTTCAAGAACAAAACCTTCATTGGCATCTGGTTGATGTTCTTCATCAACATCACATGCGGCTTGGCGCTCATCTCGCAGGAAAAGGATCTGCTGCACTTCATCGGCTTCGGTGCTGTCGGAGTGATCAGCTCATTGACGGCGCTCTTCAACGCAAGTGGCCGGCTTGGCTTTGCATCCTTCGGGGATAGGTTGAAGGACAGGAACACCATTTATATCTGGATTTTCGGTCTGTCGATTGCTGCTACGGCAATGACGCTTTTGGCGAACGGCATCAACAACGCAATCGCTCCTTTAGTAATCATTACGCTTTGTGTCATCAATGCCGGCTACGGCGGCGGTTTCTCCAGCCTTCCACCACTGCTTGCTGACCGCTTCGGGATGAACAGCATCAGCACCATCCACGGACTGGCTTTATCGGCCTGGGCTTTTGCCGGGCTTTCGGGGAACCAATTGAGTGCCTTTATCATCGCTAAAACTGATTCTTACAACAATGTTCTTTATGTCGTCTTGGCTCTTTATACGGTCGCGCTCCTTATCAGCGCCTTCCTTCTAAGAAAAAAACCGGATGACGTGAATAAAACGAGACATCCAGCCTGACAGAAAAATCCCGGAAGATATCCATTTTGAATGGATCCTCTTCCGGGATTTTTTTTAATTTCAGGAAAATATAAAATATTTCGAACCCAAAAGTGCATCACCGTTGGTGTTTCACATGTTTGTAAATTGTTCCTAGCACCCAATAATGATGGCTAGCTTCACGGGTAAGCCCTTCGGAAATTAGATAAATCGTACCTATTGCGCTCTACGGTGCTCAGTCGGCACGATTTCCTAAATTTCTTTCAGGGCTAAGCGAACCCGTTCAGCTTTTCTTAATTTGTACTGAAGACTTCTTCAGCTACTGCGACGCCGGCTCGGGCGTCTTTGCAGTAATAGTCCGCACCGATAGCTTTGGCGTACTTTTCTGTCAGTACGGCACCACCGACGAAGACTTTCACGGGCAGACCCGCCTCGCGCAAGGCCGTGATCGTATCCTCCATCGCAGTGACGGTCGTCGTCATCAAAGCAGAAAGTCCGACCAATTTGACCTGGTGTTGCTTGGCGACAGCGACAACCTCCTCGATTGGGACATCTTTGCCCAGGTCGATGACGTCGTAGCCATAGTTTTCAAGCAGCACTTTCGCCAGATTCTTTCCGATATCGTGAATATCCCCTCTTACAGTGGCCATCACGATCGTCCCCTTCGATTCTAGCTTCTCATTGCCTGCAGCAAGTTTCGCACGGATCGTCTCAAAAGCTTTTCCGGCCGTTTCGGCGGCGCGGATCAGCTGAGGCAGGAAGATGTTCTTCTGTTCATAGAGCTTGCCGACTTCATCCAATGCCGGCACGATGTGATCGTCCACGACAGCCAACGGAGTATTGTCTTTAAGCAGCACATTTGTGGCCTTCATGATGCCTGTTTCGTCGCCCTCCAAGAGCATTTCCCGGTAGGAACGGGCCGCATTTTCCTGCTTGGGCCCATCGGATTTGACCACAGCCTTTTTGTTGTTGTAGTCGATATAGTCGATAGCGCCTTCGTCTTGCCCTGAAAGAACATTGAAGGCGCGCATCGTGTCGACGATTCCGTCGGCCCCTGGGTTGATGATGACCGTATCCAATCCCGAAGTCAGGGCCATCGCAAAATAGGTGCGGTTGATCAAGGCTCGGAAAGGCAGTCCATAGGAAACATTGCTCAGCCCCAAAGTGGTCAACGCTTTCGTGTTTTCCTTGACCCAACGCAATGCCTTCAACGTCTCCATGACCGCTTTCTGCTGGGCAGCTGCAGTGAGCACCAGGCAATCGACCAACAATCTTTCGGATCCGATGCCATATGCTCCCGCTCGATCAATCAGCTTCTGGGCGACCTTGGTCCGGCCGTCAGCGTCATCCGGGATGCCCGCCTCATCCAGACACAAGGCCACGACAAAGGCGCCATATTTCTGGACAATCGGATAGATTTCAGCCATCGAGGATTCTTTCCCGTTGACCGAATTGACGATTGCGACGCCGCTGTAGCGCCTCAAAGCTGCTTCAAGCACTTCCGGTTTGGTCGAATCGAACTGCAGCGGCGCTTCAACCAGGCCGCTCATGCCATCGATGATTTTTGTCATGTAATCCGTTTCGTCGATCATCGGCAAAGAGGTGTTGACGTCCAGCACATCCGCTCCTTTTTGGACCTGTTCGAAAGCGACTTTGATGGCCGCCAACGGATTGCCTGCCACGAATTGTTCCTTCAAAGCCTTGTTGCCTGACGGGTTGATCCGTTCACCGATGAGGGTGATCTGGCCATCCAAGCAAACCTTCTTCTGCGCGGAACAGACATACCGCTTCAGTTTGTTGGCTTCCCGTTTCACAAAAGACACCTTGGCCTGTTCCAGATCACGGATATATTCCGGGGTCGTACCGCAGCACCCGCCGATTACGGAAACCCCCAAAACGGCCAGTTCCTTCGCGACCTCCAGATAATCTGTGGAAGCGACGTTATATTTGGCGACTCCCGCTTCAGTCACAGGGATGCCGGCATTCGCCTGCACCATCACAGGTGTGTTCGTGAAGGCCAAAATCCTTTTGATGATGGGAATCAGTTCCTTTGGCCCCAATGAGCAGTTTACGCCCAGTACATCCACACCCAAAGCATCCAAAGAGAGCGCCATGATTTCCGGTTCGGTTCCGGTCAAGGTGTTGCCGTCCTCTGTAAATGTCATGGTCGCAAAGATCGGCAAGTTGCTGTTTTCTTTTGCAGCCAAAACGGCCGCGCGCATTTCCGCCAGATCCGACATCGTTTCGATGAGAATCAGATCGGCTCCGGCCGCGGCTCCGATCGTCACTTGTTCGCGGAAATAGTCGTAAGCCTGGTCGAAATCAAGCAATCCAATCGGTTTCATCATCTTCCCTACCGGTCCGATATCAAGCGCCACTTTCGCCCCGGTCCCTGCCGTTGCCGCTTTGGCGATTTCGACGGCAGCAGTAATCACTTCCGCAACGGAATAGCTGGTCTCTTGCAGTTTGTAGGCATTCGCACCGAATGTATTTGTAGTGATGAATTGTGCGCCGGCTTCGACGTATTCCCGATGGATCCGGCCGAGCAGCTCTGGATCCTCCAGATTCAACGCTTCCGGATTTTGGCCGGCTTTCATCCCGTATGTCTGGAGCATCGTGCCCATCGCTCCATCAAAGAGAAGCAGCTCTTCTCCAATTTGTTTCCTGATATCCATTCCTTTGCCTCCTAGCTTAACTTCTGGCCGTGCAGCTGGCGTTCAGATCGCACTCGTTGCAGCTGGTGTTCCCGCAGCGATGGTTCTCCCCTTTGGAGGTGCCTTCCTCCAGAACGCCCAATATCGCCACTATCGATTTTCTTGGCGTCATCAGCATAGAATCCGTTAGATGGACCCCGATCCGCTTATCGGATTGCAATTCCCCGAGCAGCGTTTTGTTGGTGGCCAATGGAAGGTCACCATACCCTGGCGCATAGCGGAACGTCAATGCGGATCCCGCCGGCAGTTGGCTTTCGATTTCCTGCTGGCAGCAGTCCGCGATCGTCTCGACGAATGCGGAGGCGCAGGAATCAGCGATCATGCCTAAGGTCGGCGACATCATTTTATTGCGTTCGATGAGGAGGTCTCCCTTGGCGCCTAACGTGCAGACCATGATGTAGACCTCTTTGCATCGTTTAAGCATGCGGGTGATGCTTTTTCCTTCCAGCACAACAGCAGTCCCTTTCAACGTAATTAAGCCTTCAACTGAGTGGTCCAGGAGATAGTGTCCATAAGTCCATTTCCCGGTGATCGCCTGCTCAAACTGGGCAGCGATGGCCTCCATATCGTGCTTTGTCCGTTCGTCCGGTTGTTTGTTGCCGAAGCCAAGATACTTTGCGACCAGCTTCAGATCCGTCTTCATCTTTGCGGCTCTTTTCTGCAGACTGCCTTGCGGACACAGGAGATGTTCTCCATAATTCTTCTTGTCGCGTCTGGCTTGTTCATCGTGTAGATATGGACGCCATCCACCCCGGAAGAAAGCAGATCGATGATCTGATCGACTGCGTAGGCGATGCCCGCTTCCTGCAGCGATGCCGGATCGTGCGCGTATCTATCAAGTATCCGCAGGAATTTTGGCGGCAGATTGCAGCCGGAAATTTCCTGGATCCGTTTCACTTGTTTGATGTTCAGAACCGGCAATATCCCGGCGATGACCGGTTGTTCGATGCCAACGAGATCCAATTTCTCCTTGAACTGATAGAAAAGATCATTGTCGTAGAAAAGCTGCGTGATCATGAAGTCGGCACCATGATCCATTTTTCTTTTCAGATTTTTCAGGTCATCCACTTTGTTAATGGAATCGACGTGCCCTTCCGGATAGCAAGCCGCTCCAATCGAAAAATCACCTGCTGCTTTGATATCGTCGATGAGTTCGGAAGCATAACGGTATTCCGGATGCCAGTTCTTGTCCGCCAATTTTTCTTGTGGGATATCACCCCGCAAAGCTAGGATGTTTTCGATGCCGCTTTCTTTGATTGATGCTAATGTCCGTTTCATGCCCTCTTTTGTGGAGGTGCAGCCTGTCAAATGGGCAATCGACTCGATGCCGAAATCCTTTTTAATACGCGATGCGATTTCAACCGTATTGCTTTGGGCGGTTCCGCCAGCGCCGTAAGTCACGGATATGAAATCGGGATGCAGGTCCTTCAGGTCATGCAAAGTGTCGAACACGGTGTCGAGGGAATAGCTGCTCTTCGGCGGAAAAATTTCAAACGAAACGGTAGGTTCCCCTTTACTGATCATATCTCTAATCTTCATAATCATGTCCTCCTTCAATTTGTTCAAAGTGGCAAATCCCAAGCGCACTTACTTTGTGTACAATTGATCATGTCAGTTGATGAATACCCGCAAGTAGTCATTTATTTCCAATAGTATGACACGGAATGAAGATATAGAGTAACACCAAAAAAATATACTTAGTTATAGTAAAAGACTATACCCAAAAAGGGCCGAACCCGTTAATTCCCGTAGGTCCGGATTACTGCTTTCAGCTCCTTGATGTAGGCTGCCGCCTGCCGGCTAATTCCGGCTTTCTTGTTGGCGATCCAACCGATCACCATCCGGTCCTCGACATCCAAAGGTACGGAAACGATGTCAGTTCCGTTCAACTCTTCACTAAGTACGCCGGTGGAGATAGTATAGCCGTCCAAGCCGATCACTAAGTTGAACAAAGTCGCGCGGTCGCTGACGAGGATGCTTTTTTTATGGAAGACGGTGCTGAGAATCTCTTCCGAAAAATAGAAGGAATTATGCTCGCCCTGTTCAAACGACAGGTAGGGATAATCCTCGAGATCCGCCAAGGTGACGCTCTGTTTGGACGCCAAGGGATTGCGGACGCTGACAAAGATGTGCGGTTCCGCTTCGAACAAAGGATGGAACTCCAATTGGCTTTCCTGCAGGATCTTTTTGAGCGCATTGCGGTTGAACGAATCGAGGTAGAGGATGCCGATTTCACTCTGGAAACTTTTGACGTCCTCAATGATTTCATGGGTGCGCGTCTCGCGCAAGGTGAACTTGTATTCATCCGCTCCACTCTTTTTGATCATGTTGACGAACGCGCTAACGGCGAACGCGTAGTGTTGGGTCGAAATGGAGCACAACTGCTTGGCCGGTTTCTTGTCGAGATAGCGCTGCTCCAGCAACTCCGCTTGCTCGATCACCTGCTGGGCATACTTCAGGAATTCGCTGCCTTCTGCGGTCAAGGTGATGCCTTTGGCGGTCCGGATGAACAGTTCCAAGCCAATTTCTTCCTCAAGGTCCTTGATGGCGTTCGATAGGCTAGGTTGCGAAATGAAGCATTTTTTTGCAGCTTCGTTGATCGATTTGTACTGCGCGACTGCCAGCATATATCTTAATTGTTTTAAGGTCATCTGTCTTCCCTCTCCTCTCGCTGCTTTGGCCGCCTCAGCGGTTATTTGGCATGTTTTTTTGATTCTGCCTCGATTATACCAGATGGGTTCCCGCACGGCCAAGGACGGGCTGATGCGCATCGGAAAAACGATGCCTGCTCCGGCCAGACTTGTCTTCATCGGAGCAAAAAAAGATCGGCGCGGCAGCATTTCAATATGCTTCCGCGCCGATCAGATGCTATTTTTTCCGGCTGACTTTTTCCTCTATCGTGCGTTCGAAGCTTTCTTGGTTGTCAACCACCGCGATAGGAGCGTACTCCGGCCATGCCTCTTCCAAGGCTTCCGCGGAGTCTCCGCTCAGCAGGAGCACCTCGATTTTCCGGCCGAAACGTTGCTCCAATTCTTCCGAATAGCCCATAATCGATGGCACTGCATCGATTGCGATCGCTGCACTGCCGTTCTTTTTGAATGTCCTTGCTACTACGAATTTCATAGATTCACCTCAGGGTCCATTATAGCAAAAAGGCCACGCTACCGGTGAAAAAAATTGGCGATTCCGTTGCTGATTCCACACTTTCGGATCGGCTCCTTATACGTCCAGCTCGGTCTGAACGCTGGTTTCTTCAGGCGTAGCCTTGTAGTGGGCCATCACTAAAGCACCTAAGCCCGCCATAACGGTCAGCAAGGAGCTGAGGAATTTGACAAACGGTGGCAGCCCCAAAAGCCCGAGGATAGCCAATCCCAAGAGCACCAGCCAGACTCCCTTATGCAGCTCTGGCCATTTGAAGCGCTTCGCCACCCACTGTCCGATGAAAACCGCCACGATGATCCGCGACAAATATAGCGAAAACGTGTAGACGGCACTTAACATGAAGCCTGCTGGTATCCCGATGACGGTGACCATCGCCAAGATGATCATCGGCGGCACGACCAGCAGCGTCAGTAAACCGACACCTAACGTCTTTAATGGCTTCTCAGCCAATGGGCGAGCCGTGTTGTTCCAGAAATTAGGCCGCCAGATCCGAATCAGGAACCAGATCAGCAAAGCGCTCGCCAAGCTCCAGAGGAACCAGAAAAATTTCCTTACCGGAGTTCTCGTCTCTTTCACCGCGACTTCTCTGTCCACGTTCGTCGTTTTGGCAAATTCCCAATCGGTGTCTCCGGCGATCGTTGCACCGGTTCCGATGTCAGCTTCGTTTTCACCCTTGTAGTTGAGGTCTCCCGCTATGTTCGCGCCGTCCTGGAGTTTCAGACTGTCCGTCTGAAGATTGACATCCCCGCCGATCTGCCCACTCAGGACAATCTCGGCTCCGCCGCCGAAGAGGTTGCGTTGGATGATCCCATCCTGCAGGATGGTAGCGCCAGCCGCAAATAAGTCCCTGCCAATGGACGCATCCTGTCCGATGGAGATACTCTGACCGGCAAAGAAAACATCGCTTTCCGACTGCCCATCAAAGGTAAGTGCTTGCCCAGCTCCATAAATATTGCCGGTCACTGTCCCGTTGATGGTAATCGTTTGGGAAGCAACAAAAAGATCACCGTTGATATTGCCGTTGATCCGGACATCCTGCCCGGACACAAACGTCGTCCCCTCCACATTTCCATCTACTTTCACCACATTACCCGCAAAGAAACCCGGTCCTTCAATCGTCTCACCTGCAGCCAAATGATCCAGATTTTCCGCATTCATGGTAGTGGCCGAAGCAACACCTGAAAATCCCAACAAAATCGCCAAAAATAACAAATTGATACTCCAGAAGAACCCTTTCCACCAAACCTTCTTATTCATCCTGCATCCTTCTTTCATGCAACCATGCAAAAAACAGTGACTAGGCTTCGTAAACTCTTCTAAGTTCCGCAAGGTCTAATTTTTTCATTTTCAGAGTTGCCTCTGTGACGCGTGCCAATTTTTCAGGATCCGCTGTCTGCATCATCTCGTTCATGTCCGTTGGAACGATCTGCCAGGATACCCCGTATTTATCCTTCAGCCATCCGCAATTTTCCGCTTCCGGGACATAAGATAGGGCTTCCCAATAGTAATCTATTTCTTCCTGATTTTCGCAATTGACGATGAAAGAGAAAGCTTCATTGAATTCAAAATCATGAGCCTGAGCGCTGTCCATGGCTGCGAACGCTTGGCCTTCCAGCTTGAACGAGGCGAACTTTACCGTCCCGGGCGCATCCGGTTCCTCCCCAACTCCGTAGTAATCCATTCCGTCGATTTCGGTATCCGAAAATACTGCCTCATAGAAACGGATTGCTTCCTCTGCTTTGCCACACTGTTTGTTGGTGAACATCAGTGTCGGCGTCAATTTCTGCTCTATCTCCCGTTCACCGACATGCATGACCTGCCAGGACAGGCCGTAGCGGTCTTCCGTCCAACCATACTTTTTGCTGAAGGGATAAGCATCCAACGGCATGAGCGCCGTGCCGCCATCCGAAAGTTTTTCCCAAAGGAAATCGATTTCTTTCATTGATGCGCAATCGATTCGGATGGAAATGGACGGATTGAGGCGGAAATATGGACCTGCCGAGATCGCCATGAAATCCTGACCGGCCAACGTCATCGAGACAATCTCGGCATCTCCGTATGGTGGTGGATTTTGGATTTGGCTGATGTTTGTGATTTTGGAATTATCGAACAATGAGGTATAGAATTCGGCTGCTTCTGTAGCCTGCGTATCAAACCAAAAATGCGGAACAATTCTATTCATAGATAAATTCCCCCTTAATCTTTTTCATACCGACCCCGACAGTGCAAATGGACAAAAAAACAGCGGCTGCACCGACCCGCCGAATATGTTCTTCGGCGCAGTCGGTGCTCTCCACTGCCATTATGCCACTTTTCGTTGGCGATGGAAAATGAGAACCATCGACGCTGAGCGGCTATTGCATTCTATTCAATTTATCGTTCAGCTTGGCGTAAATGATCCTCATGTAGGGTTCGCTGCACTTGGCGAGCGCCTCATCCAACCCCATCCAGGCAACTGCACTGTTCTCATCCGGTTTGATGCTCGTCTGTTGCATCTCGTCCGCTTCCAGCAGATAGGTCAGATTCAGATGCACATGCGTCCCTACCTGTTTGCCATTTTTGTCGTGCCCGTCCACACTCAATATTTCGAGCGAAAAGAGTTCCTGCGATAACGATGTTACCTGCTCGACACCCGTCTCTTCCTTCGTTTCCCGGATGGCTGTCGCCAGAAAGTCGGTTTCGCCATCCATGTGGCCACCCATCCAAGCCCAAGACTGATAGATGTTATGGTAGACCATCAGAACCTTGGTCCGCTCGCGATTGACGACCCAACTCGAAGCGGTGAAATGGGCGAACTCATTCTCACGCCTGAACAGATCATCGAACTGATCCAGATAGCGAAGCATCAACTCACGATCTTTTTCTTCCTGCGCATTGAAGGGAGAATAGTCCGCAAGCATTTGTCTGATTCCCATGACAGCCTTCCTTTCGCATGCGTTTGGCGGTTAATTGGTCCGCGAGAAACCTTCATCGTTCAGATAACCGACAGCCGCATCACGGGTCTTGAAGATCCCTTCCATTTGACCGTTCTTCAATGCAACCGACCACATCGGATTATCGTAGATCAGCAACAGAACATCTCCGGACCGATCCACCCATTTTTCCGAGTAGCCTTCCTCATAGCCATCTTCGGTTTTTTTCAGGAAGGAAATCGCCTTTTCCAGCAGGAAGCGGATTGTTCCTTCGTCGCTTTCCAATACGGAAATATAGCCTTTATCCGTCTCTTCTTTCGGCAGGTAGCCTGCATAAATGAAGGCATTGCCGTTTGGATGCAGGAAGCGGACGGCGATTTTGTGGTCCACCGCACTTGCATTGAAATGATAATTGATCCGGTTCATCGAGACCGGAACAGCCGTCAGTTCTTTATAATCATCAAATATCGCTTTTTTTTCTTCGAATGACAAGGTCATTTCATTCAACTCCCTATTAATGTTCTCCGATTTTTTGCGGAGGTTCGACTCATTCTACCATATCTGGGCGCGTCCTTTCAGCCCCATCCGCGTATTTTTCAAGAAAATGATGCCTTCCGTCCCGATCTCGGTAAGAAATGATTTTTTCGAGGTTCACGCTCTGCACACTCTGAAAGATATTCCCGTCGATGAGCGGACTCAGTTCGCGCAGTTGTCCGATCAACGCCTTCATCTCTTTGCGCTTGAAACCGCCGATACCACTTGGTTGATTCTCATGCATTTCCGTGAATCGGCAGGCGCACTGGAGGAATGTCAGTTGATGGTAATCCTTCCAGGCGATTATATCCGCTTCCTTCACATGATAAAGAGGCCGGATCAGCTCCATCCCTTCGAAGTTCCGGCTGCGCAGTTTCGGCATCATCGTCTCGATGGTCCCGCCGTAGAACATATTCATCAGGATCGTCTCGATTACATCATCGAAATGGTGGCCCAAAGCGATCTTGTTGCAGCCGAACTCCTGGGCTTTTTGGTACAGGCTGCCCCTGCGCATGCGCGCGCAAAGATAACAAGGGGAAGAGTCCACGTTCTCCACGACATCAAAAATGGCGGCCTTGAAAACGGTCAGCGGGATGTCTAGCAATGCGGCATTATCCAAAATCTGTTGTTGGTTCTGTTCGCTGTATCCCGGATTCATCGCCAAAAAGACCAGTTCGAAACTGATCGGACCATGCCGTTGCAGTTCCTGCATCAGTTTTGCCATCAGCATGGAATCCTTCCCGCCGGAGATGCAGACGGCTATCTTGTCGCCGTTCTGGATCAGGTCATATTCCTGGATTGCTTTGATGAATGGCCGCCATAAAGGTTTTCGGTATTTTTTTATGAGACTTCTTTCGATTTGATCGCACTTTTCCATCTATTCGGTTTTCCTTTCTTGCGGGCTGCCCGGTTGTGTTGTTATTCTTTTGCTCCGGGGAACGCAGGCTTCGCTGGAGTTCAACCTGCATTTCACAGGCATTCTCCGATATAGCGGGCTTCCTCGGAGTTGCAGCTAGGAATCAATAGAGCGCTCTGGTTAGCGCCTATTTTTCCGGAGCTGGGGCACCACTTGATAAGCACCGATATTAAAGTTCTTGTCTTCCAGAATACTCACCGGCATGACGTCCATAAGGGCATTGGTTAGGAACATTTCATCCGCCCTGAAAAGCTCTTCAAACCTGTAGGTCCCTTCGCGGACGGGGATTTGAAGTTCAGTGCATTTATGGATCACCCTCCCCCTTGCCGTACCTTCCAGAATGCCACAGTCCAGCGACGGGGTGTATACGATCCCGTCCTTCACCCAGAATACATTCGAAACGCACCCCTCAGCAACATGATCATGCGTGTTCAAAAATATGGCATCATCAAAACCTCTCTTCGTTGCCGCTTCCTTTTCTAGAATGTTTTCCGTGTAGTTCATGCTTTTGATGCCGACGATTTTGGAGAATTCGTTCCTTCTCGCATCCGCCAAACACACTTTTAAACCTGTTGCATATTCCTCTTTGTAGGTTTTCGTTCCTGTCAGGATCAGAATATCCGCTTCCTGATTATGCTGCATTTTCGAATCCGTTTTGCTGCAGACGACCTTTACGAATCCTTCAGAGACGCCATTCAAATCCAGCAATTTGTCGATGATCGGCTGGAGCTCGGTTTCTTGATAGGGGCTAGTCATCCCCAGAACCGAAAGCGCAAGAACCATGCGTGTGTGATGTTGGTCCAGAAACAGTGCTTGTTTGCCGGACACGCGGATCGTCTCAAAAACCCCGTATCCGTACATGAAGCCCGGGGATAGCGGACTGATCAGCGCTGCATCTTCCTCAAGATAGGCATCATTCAAAAATACTTTCATTCATTTTCCCCTTCCGGTAATTCCGCTTGCAGCGCCTCGATGAGTGCCTTGGCCTTCACAAGCGTCTCCTCGTATTCCATTTCCGCATCCGAATCCCAGACGATTCCGCCGCCGACCTGAAAATAGGCGGTGTCTCCTTTCTGCAGGATTGTCCGGATGACGATGTTCAGATCAGCATCGCCATTGAAGCCGACATAGCCGATTGAGCCGGTGTAGACGTTGCGTTGGGTCGGTTCGATTTCATCGATGATTTCCATCGCCCTGATTTTCGGAGCGCCAGTTATCGATCCGCCCGGAAAGGTGGCTTTGATGCAGTCGAGCGCATGGATGCCGTCTTCCAAATCCCCTTCGACTGTCGAAACGAGCTGAAAAACCGTGCTGTAGTCCTCGATATGGTACATTTCCGTAACCTTGACGCTGCCTGTCTTGCAGACACGGCCCAAATCATTGCGCATCAAATCGACAATCATCAGCAATTCAGCTCGGTCCTTCTCGCTTTCCAGCAACTCTTGGCGGTTCGCGCTATCCTCTTGCTCGGTGGCGCCTCGTGGACGGGTACCTTTGATTGGCCGAGTCTGAACCTTGCCTTTGCGGATCTGCAGGAACCGCTCAGGCGAACTGCTCAACAGCTGGCCCATGCCGAAGTCGATGTAGGCGGCGAAAGGCGCGGGGTTGATGTTACGCAAGCGCGTGTACAGCTCGTAGGGGGATGCTTCCGTCCGGCATTGGAAGCGTTGGGTCATGTTGACCTGGTAAATATCGCCGGAACGGATGTACTCCTTGATGCGCGCGATTGCCGACAAATAGTATGTTTTTGTCATGTTCGCGGTGAGTTTCGGTCTGGTTTCGCTGTCCAAATCCAAGCCCTGTACATTGAAATGCAGCCCTTCCGCCGCCATAATGACCTTTTCCGCCTCGGCCACCCACTTTTCTGGATCGCCGAAGAACCCGGGCGAGGCAAGATAAACTTTCCCCAAAAGATGGTCCACCACAATCGCCCCGTCATAGATGCCAAAGAAGCTGTCCGGAATCTGGACATCATCATACGCTTCCTTCGGCAACCGTTCCACCTGATGGCGCAGCTCATAGCCGAAGTAGCCGACAGCTCCGCCGATGAAAGGAAGCTCGCCTGCATACTCCAGCTGATATTCTTCCAATATTGCTTTCAGTTCTGCAAAAGCATCCACGCCCGCTTTGGCAGTCAGCGTCATTTCAGGATCGAACCCTATGAAGGAATAGCGTCCCAACTTTTCCGGATCCATCCCGCTGTCAAGGAAAAAACAATGCTTGCGGTCGCGGAACAAAGAGAACAGCTCGAAGCTCGAAAGTTCGGTGACGATTTCCTTGATCACGATCTCAGTCTTGCTTTTTTCCATCAAAAATCGCCCCTTCCTGCTTTTTTTTGGCGCGCTCATAAAAGTTGCGCAACATATCCAAGCCATGCTCCGTCAGGATCGCCTCGGGGTGGAACTGTACCCCCTCTATCAGCTCTTCCCGGTGAATAAAGCCCATGATTTCGCCAGCTTCTGTCCATGCTGTGACTTCCAGCGCTTCCGGAAGGCTCCCCTTTTCCACGATCAAAGAATGGTATCTTGTGACATTCAGTGGACTTTTCAAACCTTGGAAGACACCTTTCCCTGTGTGATGGATGGCGTGAACCTTCCCATGAACAGGCTCTTTCGCCTTAACGATTGCCGCGCCGAATAGCCCGGCGATTGTCTGATGCCCCAGGCAGATGCCCAGAATCGGGACAGTTCCTGAGAAATGTTTGACGACATCCAGACTGATTCCTGCTTCATTAGGCGTCTTCGGACCCGGGGAAATCAGGATCATCAGCGGATCAAGTGCTGCTATCTGTTCTATTGTTATCTCATCGTTCCGTTTCACCACAACGTTCTCATCCAATTGTCTCAGATATTGGACGAGATTGTAGGTGAAGGAATCATAATTATCTATTACAAGTATCATACGTATCCTCATCATTACTGTTATTTTTTCCAATCGCTTATCCTATTCCATATGTCGCGATGTCGCGCACTCTTTCCAGCTGGTTCGTCAGAACTTCTAAAAATGATAAGACCATCATACCAAAAGCTGAGACGCCAGCCTATAGTTTTGATAAAACTGACTTATTACGAAAAAATGACCCGGACAAGAGTCCTGGCCATTCTGTCTTTACCGAAAGCGGCAACTGCGCGGATACAGTCTGAAAGTCACTGCCGCCGCTCTATTCAGGGTTTGACATCCGCATCATTGTCAAACCCCCGCTGTTCCCAATAGCCTTCATAGTCCGCATCATCGGACAGTTCAATGCGGGTTATCCATTTGATCCATTTGTATCCCAGCTTATCTTCCGCTACCAGTTGGAACGGAAAGCCTCTTTCTGGTGGTAATACCACCCCATTCATTTTATAAGCTATCATCAGTTGCTTATCCATGATCGTCCGAAGCGGCAGTGCTGTGCTGTAACCATCCTCAGAATAAAAAATGACCGTATCAGCGGTTTTCTGAACGTCAACTCCTTCGAACAGGTCCGCAAGCAGCACCCCTTCCCAAAGGATGTCGACGCTCCATCCTTCCACGCAATGCAGCGTCACAACCTTTGTGTACTTCTGATTGTCCAACACTTCATCGTAGGATAAGGCAACCGGCTGCTCGACCAAGCCATCGATCGTCAGCGTGTAGTCATTTATGTCTATGTACTGAGGTCCTTTGATTGAGTTTTCCCGAAAATCGGTCAAAGAAGACAAATCTTGTCCTTCGTATTCGGTCACTTCGATTTTGGTCAGCTCTTCCAAATCAGTTTCACTTGTATTGTCATCATTGCTGGTTCCACAACCAAAGAGCAGCAGACTCAACAACAAAAACAGGTACTTGCCAGAAATACGATTGGCATGGCGGTCCTTCACTATGACTCTCCCCGCTTTTTTCATCAAAATGCCTTCTTTCCGAAACCCTTCCGATCAAAACCCACGTGTCTGCCCTTCCCACGGTTGCGGTTTTCCTTCCCGGTGTTCCTCCACACTTGGTCCATTAAGGTTGCGGAGGCGCCAAATGCCGTAGAGATAGCTGAGAATCAATCCTGCGATCGTGAACGGAAGTCCCAAGAGCGTATTGGTCCATGCTAACTCAACAATATCGCCGCGTCTGAAAAGAATGACCTGCAAAGCCAAGCGCATCAGAAAAAACAGAAACCAAATGACCGTCACTTCCTGATAGGCCGGTTTCACGTCCTTGCGCCAATACCACTCCAAATCCCACCCTCGCGTCAAATGGCTCGTCAAAGCGGCCATCGGTTTCCCAAGTACGATGCTTACCAGCGCTGAAAATACGAGCACCGCGCTGCTAACTATTTTAGGGAGATAATAATTGGCGGCATTATTCGAGAAATACGCGATTCCGGAGGCAAACATAACCCCAACCAACCCCCCCAGGGCATAACGCAACGGTTGCTTCCGGGTCAACCGGATGATTCCCAAAAGCAAAGCCAAAGCAATCGCCAAGATACTGGCGACAGTCAACTGATATCTGCCATTGACGACGGCAAACAACAAGGGGGGCAATAAAGCATCTAAAGTCTTTCCTGAGATGACCAATTTTAATTCTTCCGAAATTTCCTTGATTCTGGCTTTCAAATCATCAGCCCCTATCAGCGAATCTGTAGGCTACATACTCAATGATGACACCATAAGCGATGCCTGCCGCAAAACCCACGGCATCTTCGAATCCCGTTGAACTATAGAAAGCGAAGGAAACCAATAACCCCAGGATAGCTCCCCTTCCCAATGCTCGTTTCAATTCCTGCTTTTCTTTTGCAAAACCAATAACGACACCCATCAATAGCCGATTATACCAAAAGGCGAACAGATACAGTGCCTCCTTCTCAAATCCGGACCGCAACTGGGCACCTACTATGCAGACTACGCCCAAAAGAGCTCCCGCCACAATCGAAATTTTCATCCTCTTCGTCAACATGTGCCCAACTCCCCTCATTTGCCTCAATTATACTACTGCTGCCCAAAAAAGCGAAAATGACGGCTCCCGCCCGTTGAATCCCGGGTTGGAGCCGTCATAAATTTTATAAGCTGATGTAGTCGGAAAAGATTGGATCCGATAAGGGCCTGCTTGCATCTGCTGTCTCCTGACAGTAGATGCTCAGTCTGTTTCGTTCATTAACCCAGCTTTATCAAAAAGGTAGAACGATAAGCTCAAAATGATGCCGACCACACTCGCAAGCACCATTCCGCTTAATTCGATACCTGCAAATTGTACTTTCAGGCCGCTCAAACCCGTCACGAAAACGATGGATGTCAAGATCAGATTCTTGGACTTACTGTAGTCCACTTTTTCTTCAACCAATAAACGCAAGCCGCTGGTACCGATCATACCGTAAAGCAAGAACGTAACGCCACCGATGACGTCACCAGGAATTGTGGAAATAAGAGCTGCCAACGGCCCGAAGAAGGACATGACCATGGAGAAAATAGCAGCACCGGCAATGACACGCACGCTGTAGACACGTGTAATGGCCATTACCCCGATATTTTCACCATAAGTCGTTGTCGGAACACCCCCAATCAAACCAGATAAAGCAGATGCAAAGTAATCAGCAAACAGCGAACGGTGCAAGCCCGGATCTTTGATCAGGTCGCGGCCGACGACGTTGGAAGTGACTACTTGGTGTCCAATATGCTCCGAAGTCAACACAAGCAAAACCGGAAGCATCGTCAGGATGGCATTCATATCAAATTTTGCCAATTGGAAATGGGGCATCGTAAACAAGGATGCTTCCATTACTGGAGTGAAGTCTACCATGCCGAACGCAATCGCAGAAATGTATCCAACGACGATGGCGATCAGAATAGGTATAGTGGACAAGAAACCTTTGAATAGTACAGAACCTAGGACAGCCGTGCCCAAAGTAATGAAGAAGACGGCGAAGTTCTGTGCTGTCGCAGTGTCGGTCATCAAGTTCGCACCGATCGATCCTCCTTGAATCGTAAGGTGAGCCAGCTCCAGACCGATCAAGGCAACAACAGCCCCCATCGCTGCAGGCGGAAGGACAACATCGATCCACTTTGTGCCGACACGATAGATGACGAAGGCCATGATACAGCCAATAATACCTAAGACGACGAAACCACCCTGCGCATACTCAAAACCTTGGTTAGCGATGATGATGCTCGTCGGTCCGATGAAAGCAAAGCTTGAACCAAGATAGGCCGGCGATTTCCCTTTTGTGATCCAAATGAATAATAGCGTGGCGACCCCGTTCATCAATAATACGATGCTCGGATCAATACCAAAAATGATAGGCACAAGCACTGAAGCACCGAACATTGCGAAAGTATGTTGCAAACTAAGCGGAATCAGCATGTTTGCAGGAACCTTTTCGTCAACCTGAATAATTTTCTTTGAAGACATTCTATATTTCCTCCTATAGGCGCAAAAAAAAGCCCTTGAATTATGATATTCGCAAAAGGACCTAAGGTATCAAATATTCGATTTGTTACCCTTTTTAATCTCTCGGGATTAGTTTAAAGGACTTTGCTTCGCTTATTTTAGCAATAATAGTGATGGAATACAATTATAAATTGATTAGATAATCCCGGTTTCGGCTGATGAAGCTTGGTTCGAAAACTGCTGTTATTTATTAGGATTACAAATTTGGGACCGCCAAAAAGCCTTGAATCAACCTGTCAGGCTTTCTGGGGGCCCTCCAATTCAATTAGACAGCCTTGCTTGCCAGCGAGACTAGCTCTGCCGGTATGCCGGCCATGCGTTTAAGATCAAGGATGCTGTCCGTTTCCTCAACCGAGAATAGTCCTTTTTCAAGCACCAATTCCCTGACTGTTTTGCCAGTCTTCAGTGATTCTTTGGCGATTGCGCTGGCTTTTTGGTAGCCGATCATAGGGCAGAGGGCAGTCGCGATGCCAGCGCTCTCTTCCACCTGTTTGTAGCAGGCTATCTCATTGGCTTGGATGCCTTGGATGCAGTTGACAGTCAGCGTAGCGACCGCATGCGCTAAGCAATCAATCGATTCAAACAATGAATGGAAAATGATCGGCTCGAAGGCGTTCAGCTCCAACTGCCCGGATTCGGCAGCCATCGTGATGGTCAGATCATTTCCGATTACGCGGAAAGCGACTTGCGAAACGACTTCGGGTATCACCGGATTCACTTTTCCTGGCATGATCGAAGAGCCGTTTTGCTTGGCAGGCAAATTGATTTCTCCGATGCCCGCTCTCGGACCGCTCGACAATAAGCGCAGATCATTGCTCATCTTTGATAAATTTACGGCCGCCGTCTTGATTGCCGCCGACACCCTGACGAAGCCATCCACATTCTGGGTCGCATCGAAAAGATCCTCCGCCTGCATGAACTCAATCCCAACTTCTTTGCTCACAAAGGCGGTTATGTTCTCCACGTATTCCGGTGTCGCATTGATGGCATTGCCGATAGCTGTCCCGCCGATATTGAGGCTCTTCATCTCTTCTGCAGCGCCCCAGAGGTGGCGGATATCCCTTTTGACGAAGGACCGATAAGCCTGGAACGTCAGCCCTAGCGTAGTCGGAACCGCATCTTGCATTTGCGTCCGCCCCATTTTGATGACCCCGGCGAACTCTTCAGCCTTCTCGCCCAACGCGCTCTCCAACTTTTCCAGTTCAGCAATCAGCTCCGGCAGAAGTTGCAGGACAGTCATTTTCCCTGCAGTCGGGAAGACATCGTTGGTGGATTGACACAGATTCACATCGTCATTCGGATGAACGATGCGGTAGTCGCCCTTTCTCCCACCCAATATTTCGATGGCGCGATTGGCGATGACCTCATTGGCGTTCATATTGGCTGAAGTCCCGGCACCGCCTTGGATGGCATCCACGATGAAAGCTTCATGAAAATATCCCGCCACAATTTCGTCGCAGGCTTGGACAATCGCATCCTTTTTTCCGACTGCCAGGTTACCCGAATGAGCGTTCACAACAGCTGCGGCTTTCTTTATTCGCGCCAGATTGCTGATCAATTCCGGATGCAGTTTCGTGCCTGTGATGGAGAAATTTTCCTTTGCACGCGACGATTGCACACCATAATACGCTTCTGTGGGTACTGCTAACGTTCCGATCGAGTCTGCTTCAATTCTCATGTTCATCTCTGTTTGCCCCCTGAAATTTTTCTGTAATTCATAGTGCAAACAATACCACCCCTGCAAACTGAATGAAATAGCTCAAGGGAAGTTGCGAACAAAACCTGCATATTCGACATTTCCGCAGAAGAATCACACGCTATTCCCCGTGTAACTTTATTTTCTTAAGTCATGTCAGCATTCGTTTGCTTCCCTTAGTAGGTCTGATATAGAATCTTAAGAATACAAAGCAAATAAGAACTTGGAAAGGAGCCTCTGATGGATAAAATCGATAAGCAAATTTTGAACATTTTGCAGACAAATGCGCGGGCTTCCTTGAAAGAAATCGGTGAGGCCACCTTTTTGTCTTCTCCTGCGATTTCAGCACGGATCGCCCAGTTGGAAAGGAACGGCATCATCACAGATTACGGTGCACATGTGAACCTGCAGACGCTGGGCTATAATATCAAGGCTTTCATCAATCTGGAGGTTGATCCCAAGCAAAAGCCGGTTTTTTATCCTTTCGTGGAGAGCATTCCGAATGTGCTGGAATGCAACTGTGTAACCGGAGAATTCTCGATGCTGCTGAAGGTCGCCTTTCCGACGACGAATGAATTGGATACTTTCATCGGGGAACTGCAGCAATTCGGCAAGACCTACACTCAGGTTGTCTTCTCAACCTCGGTCGGTCCCCGAGGCATCCATTTTGAGGACCAATAACAAGCCATCGTGAAAAAAAAAAGACTATCCGTTCCCGAAACAGACAGGGAGCGGATAGCCTTTGAAATTGGTTTCTGATGTTTTATTGCGAATCAGAACACTCTATTTAAATGTGTTCTGAATCCCAGAAATCTCCGCCTAAGCTGACTACCACATGCGGACCAAAAGCGTCCGCTTCGTGGTAGTCCTCTTAGTGCTCGATTTCTATCCGGGATTCATCACACTCTATTATACGTAGTAAAGGTTTTCGGACGGGTAAACTGGATCACATGTGATGTCGAGGCCAAGATTCCGAAGGATCTGATCATCGTCTTTGTTCAGTATGACAGTCGAATGTGCCTGCACATCCTTCAGCTCGGAAAGTTTATCGTAAGCCAGCTGGGCAGTCGGATTTGTGACCGCTGAAATGGACAAGGCGATCAATATTTCATTCGCAGTCAAGGTCGGGATGCGTTTATGCAAGCCTTCGCTCTTAAGCTTTTTGATCGGCTCTAGAATGACCGGGGACAGCAACAGGATGTCGTCGGAAATGTTCGCCAAAGCTTTGATCGCATTCAGGATGGCGGAAGAAGAAGCATCCATCAAATCGGAAGTTCTGCCAGTGATGATCCGTCCATCGTTCAGTTCGAAAGCGATGACCGCAGGAATTTCGTTGTCCACAGCGTGTTTCATCAAACGCTTCGCATATTCGCGGGCAGGCTTGACGGGAGCCCGGTCTTCTTGCTTCAATTCGACCTCTTCCATGATCAGGCGCATATGGTTGCGCGTCTCTTCATCGCTCAGGCCTTTCTTGTAGTCGCATTCCGTGTCGAAGCTGCGGCGGATGATTTCCTGCTTCGACGCTTCCCGGATTGCTTCATCGTCGGTGATGCCGAAGCCTACTCGGTTCACGCCCATGTCAGTCGGTGATTGGTAGACGGATTCCTTGCCGGTGATGCGCTCGATGATGCGTTTGATGACCGGGAAAGTCTCCAGATCGCGGTTGTAGTTGACCGCCACTTCGTTGTAGGTCTCAAAATGATAGTTGTCCATCATGTTGACGTCCTTCAGATCGACTGTTGCTGCTTCATAGGCGATGTTCAACGGGTGCTTCAAAGGAACATTCCATACCGGGAAAGTCTCGAATTTGGAGTAACCGGCCGCGCGACCTTGACGACGCTCGTGGTACAGCTGGTTCAGGCAGGTAGCCAACTTACCGCTGCCTGGACCTGGAGCGGTCACGACGACAATCGGTTTCGTCGTCGGAATGTAAGTATTCTGACCGAAGCCCTCTTCGCTGACAATCGTTTCGATGTTGGAAGGATAGCCTTCGATGGCGCCATGGGTATAGACTTTGATGTCGCGTTTTTCGAGTTTGTTGATGAATACTTTCGTGGCCGGCTGTCCATTGTAGCGCGTGATGACAACACTGTTGACGGCCAATCCGTACTCCCTAAGCTCATCGATTAGGCGAAAGACATCCATGTCGTAGGTTATGCCGTAGTCGCCACGAATCTTGTTGCGTTCGATATCGCCTGCATACACACAAATCAAGATCTCCGCTTGGTCCTTCAATTTCTGCAGCAATTTGATTTTGGCATCTTCGTCGAACCCTGGCAATACACGTTTCGCGTGTTTGTCGCCGATCAGCTTGCCTCCAAACTCAAGATACAATTTATCGTAATTGTTGACCCGTTCCAGGATATATTTCGATTGTTCTTCAATGTATTTCTGTGGATCAAAGCCGATTTTCTTCATCTGTTTTCCTCCAATATCTGAATGGTATATCTGTATACTTGTGCCGTTACACGCCTCTTTCAGGATGCAAAACGGCTTCAGCTGACTCATCCGTAACGCTTTGATTTCAACTCTAACAATTATAGAGTATTTTTTTTTATTGGCAATACGTATTTTAAGCCCGAGACGATTTGTTCCACAACATGCGCGCCGTGACCCAAGCGGTGAGTGGGATGATTCCGGTCACTCCGATACCGATGACGAACATGGAGAGGACTTCGGAGACAAGCACCTTTGCGTTCAGTGCCTCCCCAAAAGAATAGGACAGATCCCTGAACCATAGGAAAAGAGCAAGGTAACTGCCGATGAATGAAAAATACAGCGTATTCGTCGTCGTTCCTATGATGTCCTTGCCGATCGTCATCCCTGACCGGAACAATTCCTTTTCGCTCAACTGCGGATTGCGGTGATGGACTTCATGTAACGAGGAGGAAATCGAGATGGCCGTATCCGTAATGGCCGATATCGTTCCTGTTACCATCGTGCAAATACCGATTTGGACAAAATCCACATTCACAAAAAAGGAAAGTGTGGTGTATTCCTCCACTTCCTCGGGACCGAAGCCCTGGATCATCGCAAACCGATGCACCAAAATAATCAACAATAGCAAGAAAAACGTTGTGACAATCGTGGCGATAAAAGCCGCCTTGGTTTTGATGTTCACGCCGTTTATGTAAAATAAATTGATGTAGCTGACCACCGAACAAGCCAACAAGGTAACAAAAAGAGCAGGAAAGCCATTGATCAACAGCAGCACCAATACATAGAGGACCGCAAAATTGAAAAACAATGAAAGGAAAGAAGAAATCCCTCGTCTGCCGCCCACCACCCCCATCAGCAGCACAAGCAACAGCGCCATTACCAACTGCACGCTCATGGACGATCACCTGCTTTCTTCGGAATCAGACGGACGGCTGTAACCATTGCTAACGGCACTGTCAAGACGATACCGATACTCCCCGCCAAGGCCCGGGTGATTTCCAAAGATAATTGCATCGAAAAGGTATGGAACACATCGGAGCCGTTCTCCAAATAAAATACGAGCGTCGGAATAGCTCCGCTGACATAGGCAAAAAGCAGCACATTCGCCATCGTCCCCATGATGTCCTTGCCAATTTCGCGTCCGGACCGCAATAAGGCTCCGGCGGATATCGCAGGGTCTTTTTCATACAGTTCCTGGATGGCTGCGGTCATCGTGATGGCGACATCCATCACCGCACCCAGCGAGCCAATCAGAATGCTCGACAGGAAGATGCGCCGCGGGTAATGCGTCACAAACTGCATTTCCTCATAGCGCAGGCCCTGCCCGTTCGTCCAGACAATGACCCCGTAGGCGATTATCAAAGTCATGAATGTTCCGATCAAAGTGGAAAGGATGGCTGCGTAAGTCTTTCTGTTTCTGCCGCTGACCAAGAGGAGCGTGAGGACGGTCCAACCGATCACTGCGGCACTGCTTATCCATAACAACTGTGCGTTATCTGCAATTTCATAGCTGTCCAAGGCGACACTGAACAGCAAAATATTCCCTGCAATACTGACGAGAGAAAGCAGGCCTTTTTTCCCCGCTACCGACACAAGCACGAAAAGAAACAAGGATCCAAAAAGGACAACATATTTATCCCGCTTTACTCCGGAAATTTTACCTGTCATGGCCCCCCCCCGAAGCACTATCGCTAAGTGAAAGGAAAACTTCATCGCCTGAACGGTACATCTGGCTATAGGCAAGTGAGTCGGAATAGTTGTTTTCTATCACGACTTGCGTCCCTTTCGACTCCCCGTTCATCAGTACAGCCGTCAGTTTTTGGTTGTATACGGGATAGCTTTCCCGACCTGCGCCGATCGTTTCATCGGTTCCAACAGCTTCCTCTGCAATGATTTTGGCGATCGGTTCTTCGTACCACGCGTAGTTATGGTAGCTGAATAGCGTCAGCATCCCCAACAACGCCGCAAACAAGGTCAATAATATAACTTTATGCCTAAACAACAACCATTTTTTCATCCGTTGTTTTTCCTCCCTTCAAAAGATTTCCGCATGGGGATTACCCTTGAACGGAACTGAGGATCTTCTCCATACGGATGTCGTCGCGCCATTCGCCTTGGGAATAGGTGAAGTGAGGGATGACGCCTATCTGTGTGAAACCAGATCTTTCGTACAATCTGATTGCGCCCGCATTGTGGGAAAAGACCCCCAGTTCGATTCGCTGATAGCCGATCCTCCGGCATTCTTCTTCATACAGGGCCATAACCGTTTTGCCGATGCCCTTGTTACGCCACTCCGGATTGCCAATGTAGATGCCCAGCCAGGCTGTATTTCCGTCCTTCTTCAGCAGGACAGGAAAGTTGCGGATAATCGACGCGATCCCGACCGGCTTTTCATCCACGCAGATGAAATAATTGCGTTTGTCCGGATTGCTGAGGCTTTCGCGGACGCCCTCTTCCGTCACCAAAGGCAATTCGCTTTCCTCATCATAGTGCGGGGTGATGAACGGTGAAATAGCCGAGTCATTTTCCCAACGGAGTACTGTCTGGATCAATTCCTCGTTCAACGGTAAATTTTTTAGTTTCAAATTCATCCTTTGCTTCGCTCCTTCGGTTTTATCGATCAGATGCTTGATTCCATGCGAAAAGGATTGCACCGCTAGGTCCGGGCGCAATCCTTTTCGCATATCCATAATTATTTTACAGCACTTTCTCATATGCCCAACGCATATCGCTTATGCTCGTCAGGATATGACCGCAGTACGCATACCCGGATTTCTGCAGGGCACGCTGCATGCTTTTGTTGTCCGGATGCGTATCGATACGCATGCTGGAATAGCCTTTTTTACGCGATTCATCCGCAGCCCATTCGACGATTTCCCCAAGGACGCCTTGCCCACGGAATGCGTCTTTGATCGTGATGCGATGGATGACACTGTAAGGATTATTCGTCAACCATTGGCCTTCGGTGATTACTTTATAGGTAGGATCCTCGCCGTAAAAAAATGCAAAAGTTGCCCCGGGAATGCCATCCCGCAGGTAAATATAGCTGTATCCTCCATTGATATCCTGAAGAATGACTGCTTCGTTCGGATATCCTTTTTGCCATTGATCGATACCGGACGCCTTTAGCGTGACTTTCGCCTCATTGATGATTTCCATAATTGCGGGAAGATCCGCTGGCGTTGCTTTTCTTATCATGCTTCCACCGCCTTTCATTCTTCTCATTTAAATAAGATTATACCGGAAACATGATTGTTTTCCTGCATTTTTATTGTTTTCATTCCGGATAATCTGGATTCTTATAGGTTGAACATCTTTCGGTATTGCTGGATATAGGATTGCTTTTGTTTTTTCAGCATGTAGAGCGCATTTTTAATTTGGTCCGGCTCATCCGCCATATCCAGGTCTTCCTTTTGTTTTTCGATGCCTTCTACTACAGGCTCACAGTAGGCAGCTTCTTTTATTTCATCCAAAATGGCGATGATTTCCTTGCGCATCCTTTCGACACGAGGGCCTTCACCTGCTTTTATTTCATCCAGACTTTCGACGAGTTCCCGGAACGGAAGGTTTCTTCTGACTTTTCCGTCCTTGATGCGGATATATTCTTTTTTGAATTCCGTGACGCCGGGCACCGTACCGTTCAGTTGATACCAGCCATCGTAGAGGATCCATCCACCTTCTGGTTCGGCTGGGATGAAGTCCCTTTTTAAAATGTACACTTCGTCCGCCCCGGTAATTTCCGCCACCCAACACTTGCTTTCACTGTCTGCCGGACTGAGCTGCAAACCTAACTTCGACATGGGAAAATCCTCTTTCTGATCATTATTTATTAGTGTTAATCCATTCCTCAGGCCGATTGCGCTGCGCCTGATTCCGTTCTTCCATTATACGCTATCTGCATTGTAGTGAAAAGGCATTGTCCGAAGTACGCAAAAGAGAGGAGCTCCAGATTTCCGCTCCCCTGCTCCAAAATACCCGTCCGTCAATCGGCAATATCACTGTCCTTGACCTTCACACCGGATACAATATCCTTGTTCGGATCAGCGACATATCGTTCCCCTTCCACCAGACCCTCCACTACTTCGATATCATATTCTGTTTCTAGCCCGGTTTCGATGTACCTTTTTTCGACTCGGTTTCCGCTGTCCACCACATATACATACGCTTTTCCGGATTCTGCTTCGATTTGGACGGCTTCAAAGTTAACGCGCAGAGCATCGAGCCTTTCGACCGTGATGATTTCCGCATCAGCTTCATAGCCTACCTTGATATTTTCGTCGGGATCGGTGATTGTGACTTTTACTGTAACTTTCGCATCCTGGTCCGCGGAGGTCGCGGATTTCTCAGCCGATTGGCCAATTTCCGAGACAACCCCTTCATATTCCGCAGTGACACCTTTTACCTTAACTGTCGCCTTTTGGCCTACCCGCATATTTACGCTGTCAAACTGGCTGACTGCCAAACTGATTACATATTCGGTCGCCCCGTCAACGATGATAGCATCGCCAGCCTCTGGATATTCATTCGCCACTACATCCATTTTCGTCACGATGCCGTCGACATTAGCTTTCAGATCGCACTCCTCGATTTTTTTGTTCAAATAGGCGATATCAGTCTTCAAGAGAGCAATCTGGTCGGCCTGATTGGAGATTCTTTCTTCCGCTGTTGCGCTTGAGAAGGTTGCCGTGGTGTTCAGATTCGAAAGAGCGATTCCGGCGCTACGGACGGCATTTTCGCCATCGCTGATCGCCTTGATAGCCGCTTCATACTTTACGGCTGCGCCGCTTCTGGCATTCGAAACGTTAATTTCCGCATTACGAACAGCGGCTTCGCTGTCATTGACGGCTTTTTCAGCTGCTGTATATTCAAGCGAACCCGCACTTTCGGCGTTCGAAAGTGCGATTTCCGCGTTGCGCACAGCTGCTTCACTGTCCGAGACCGCTTTTGCGGCTGCAGCATATTCAGCGTCGGCTGCGTTTTCGGCATTGGAAAGCGCAATTTCCGCGCTGCGGACAGCCGTTTCGGCATCGATCACCGCCAATTTTGCCGCATCATAGCCGGATTGATAGCCCAGTTTAGCGCTGTCCAAAGCCTGTTCAGCGTTCCACACCGCCGTTTCGGCAGAGGTGACAGCCTGCTGCGCCAACTGATAGTCCAAGGCGTACAAAATCGGATCTGCTTCATACAAAGCTTTGACGATATCCAAATTCAGTTTCGCGCTCTCATAGGTTGCTTTCGCAGTATCCAACGCACATTCGGCTTCATACAGGGTATTATCCAGATCGTCCAGATTCTTTTTTGCGATCCAGTAATGCGCCTTCGCATTTTCCAAAGTCAGTTCGGCTTGGCCGACCGCATTCTCGTTGGCTATTTCGACGTTATGCAGCTTATCCGCTAAAGAGGCCGCGTTCGATTGGGCACTCTCCAAGGCTATTTGAGCTTGGCTAACTGCATTGTCGTAGAGCGTTCCCCGCTCCGATAAATTGGAGTTGGCCGCGGCATAATTCGACTGGGCGTTCTCCAAGGCTATGTTCGCCTGGCTGATAGCATTCGCATTGAGCGTATTAATATCAGCCAGATTCCCTTGCGCCGCATTGTAATTTGATTGGGCATTTTCCAGTGCAATCCTCGCTTGGCTCACCGCATTTTGTGAGGATGCCTTGTCCATTTCTGCGCTACTCCCGGAAAGATAGGCAAGCGTCCCCTCTGCATTCGCAAGATTGATGGTCTGTTTATCCAATTGGGTACGGTACTCGGTCGAATCGATCCTCGCCAGTACGTCGCCTTTCTTGACTGCCTGGCCTTCCTCAGCAAACACTTCGACAATTTTAGCTGTGGGCGAGGGATAAAGGCTGCTCGTGCTGCTGGCCTCGATATCGCCGGTTATCGGCACATGCTTAGCCAACTGGCCTTTCCAAGCCGTATGCACCGACACTTCCCGGACCTGGGCATTCTGATACCACCAGTAGCCAGTACCTCCGCCCACCAGCAAAGTCAGCAGAAGGACCGCTGTGACAATGATCGATTTTTTTGATTTGAATATGATTGCTTTTAATTTCCCCATAAAGAAGACCCCCTCGCTCAATTTCCGGATAATCCCGACAAATCCATCGTTTCGGTATCTCAATTTTAACATATCGACCGATGCTTATGTGAAGATATTGTCAACGCATACAAAACCATTTCGGATAATTATATTTTGGGGTATTTTCTATATTCAGCAAAGGCTTTTCCATTCTCAATTTTTTGACAAAAAATCGAGACACAAATATACTTGAAGTGATTGAAGCGATCCCAAAGGAGTGTTTGTGATGATAACGATGTCCAACGTGACGAAGACATACAAAAGCGGTGATGTGGAAACGTATGCCCTAAAAGATGTCAACCTCACCATTGAAGAAGGCGAATTTGTCGTCATCCTCGGGCCCAGCGGCAGCGGCAAGAGCACCCTGCTGAACGTCATCAGCGGCTTGGACACCGTCACTTCGGGTGAAATCACCTTTCGGGGCGAAACGCTTACAAACCTGAACGAAGAGGAGATGACCGCCTTCAGAAGGAAACATTTGGGCTTCATCTTCCAGCAATACAACTTGCTACAGAACCTGAACGTCTACGAGAACATCCAGATCGGCTCGGACATCGGCACCGCTCCACTCGACATAACTGACCTGCTCGAAAAAGTCGGCCTGGAAAAAGCCCGCAACAAATATCCCAGTCAACTCTCAGGTGGGGAGCAGCAACGGGTTTCGATCGTCAGAAGCCTGGCCAAGAATCCCGACATCATCTTTTGCGACGAACCCACCGGCTCGCTGGATGAAGAAAATTCAAAAAAGATTCTGCAGCTGCTTCAGAATCTGAACGAGGACTACAACAAAACCATCATCGTGATCACCCATAACTTGGGCATCGCCGAAATGGCGGACAAGGTCATCAAGATGAACTCCGGTCAAATCACGGAAGTTACCCTCAACGAAGTCAAAAAAAATGCCCAGGATATCTCTTGGGGATAGGGGGAGGTGCGGATCATGCTGTTGAAAAATGTCATCAAAACCTTGCGAAAAAAATGGATGCAGCTGGTTGCCATCGGTTTCATCATCATCCTGAGCTCCGCCACTTACACCATGATGTTCTATGGATTGAGCGGCATCGAAGAACCCACGGAAACGTACCTTGCGGATCACAACCAAGAGGACTTTGCCGTCGAGATGCTGAATAGGGTCACGCTGGAAGAGGCGTCCTACCCCATCGCAGCAGCGCTGCTTGCCAGAGGTTTCTACTCTCTAAGCGACATAAAGAAAGTCGAACCTGCCACCTTCTACAAACTCATGGAAAACAGAATCACCGAGTTTGAAGCGAGCTACCGCGATGTCAGCCTCGAACTGAGGGAATACAAAAACACCTCCTACACTTACCAAGGGAAGTCGCATAAAGCGCTCCTCGTGAAGGATGGCAAAACAATCAATCTTTCCTATATGGAGGAAGGGCGCAAACCATCAGCTGACGATGAAGTCGCCGTCACCAAAGTCTATGCCGACAAAAACGGCCTCACCATCGGGGACTCACTCATCGTCAAAAACAAAAGCTACCGCGTGACGGGCTTTGTGCTTTTCCCGGACTACACCCTCCCCATGTTCGATGAAACCTTCAACTTGGATACCGGGCTGCAGACACTGCTGCTCATGTCCGATAAAGAATACGAGAACTTCGACGACAAAGAGAGTTTCCGTTTAGCCGGCATGAACCTGACCGGTGAGAGCATAGATACCGCCTACGATAAAGACGAGCTGCCCTTCGTCAGCCAGATTGCGGACACGCAGACCTCAATGAGGAGCGGAGCCATCTATGACGAACTGACCCAAGGGAAAGTCATGGCGTTGGGACTCAGCATTTTTATCGCGGCTATCGCGGTCATCATCGTATCGATCCTGATCTACAACCTGCTCCATGCTGAGAGAGGCCAGATCGGCATCCTCAAGGCGCTCGGCTACCGCCGTTCGGAAATAGCCCGGCCTTATTTCGTCGCGATGATGGTCTTCGCCGCCCTTATGCTGATCCTGGGCTACTTCATCGGATCGCTCTTTTCCGAGCCATTGAAGCGTTTATATCTGGATTTCTATCTCCTGCCCCAAGTCAAAATCGCCCAGAGCTTCACCGTCTTCGCCACGGCAATTCTTGTGCCGCTCCTGTTCTTCTCCTTGGTTTCCGGGAGCATCATCTACCGGATCCTCGGCGAGAATGCTTTGGAACTGCTGAAGCCGCATCAGGCCAAGTCGATCAACCGGATCGGCAGATACCTCAGCCGGGTCCTTTCAAAGGCGAAAGGCAGCACAAAATTCAAATATCTGCATGCCATCAAGAGCACCGGCAGCTTCTTCATTTTCTTTCTGGGCATCATGTTCTCGACAATCCTGATGAGCTTTTCTTTCATGATGGGCGGCATGGTCGATCGGATGACGGTCGATTATCTGAACAAAGTAGACTACGAATACGAGGCCTATCTCGACGTCACGGAAAGGCTGCCCGAAACGCGGCCAGGGGACGAAAAATTCCTGATCTATCCCTTCGCTTCCCTCGACGGCAATGTTGTTTCGCTGCAAGGGCTGTCTTCACGGAACAAGCTTTACAGCCTGTACGATGTGGAAGGCAATGACATCACCGTAAACATCCAGAACGGCGCCGTGATCACAAAACGGCTCAGCCTCAAGCTCGGTGTTGAAGAAGGCGATACCATCCGACTGGAAGTGAACGACGACACTTTCCCCTTCCTTGTCAAAGGCGTGACCGATGAATATATTTCCGACAAGGTGTACCTGAACATCGAAAAGCTCAGCAATATATTGTCGGAAAACAGCACTTCGCGCCTATACAGCGGCATCTATTCGCTCAAAAAACCGTCTGACGCCTACTACAGCACAATCATCAGCAAGTCTGGGCTAATCGAACAATCGAAGGCGATGTCCAACTACACGCAGTTCATCTCGAACGTCATGATCGGCGGATCTGCAATCATCGCCGCGAGCATCCTCTTCGTGCTCACTTCCTTCACCGTAGAAAAAAATTACTATGTGATTTCGTTGCTCAAAGTGATGGGTTACAAACGCCGGGAAGTCAATTCGATGATTTTGAACAGCTATTTCTTTTACGCCCTGATTTCCTATCTGATCAGTATCCCCATCGCTTTGGGTATACTGAACCTGATGATGCGGTTCTTCACAGAGGAATACGGCGTCATCCTGCCACTACAGTACAAACCGATTTTCCTGTTGCAGACATTGGTGATTCTGGTACTCATCTTCTTCGCCGGCACCT
Source organism: Trichococcus collinsii (assembly GCF_900107505.1). GTDB lineage: Bacteria > Bacillota > Bacilli > Lactobacillales > Aerococcaceae > Trichococcus > Trichococcus collinsii. The sequence continues at coordinate 633,746 of NZ_FNQH01000002.1, forward strand.
ACATAAGCAGGCGAAAAATTGCCAAAATCCCGCTTCAGGAAGTACTCAAATCCTATCAGGAATAAGCGTGACCGCAAGCTTTTCATTAGTCGCTTACCCACTCCTGTAGTAATATATTAGAAAAGCTGAACGGCTCATTTAAATATTCAACTCGGGAAGTGATACTATGGAAAAGAATAAGGGAAAGACAAAGAAAGTCATCAGCCTCGCACTGATCGGCATCACCATGACAGGGGTGGTCACGCTTGGCCTCCTCACAAAGAACGGCAAGATCGAACGGGTGGCTTTTGCCGAAGAAACGAACACGGAAGCCAGTGTCGGCTCACTCGAGGAACTAAAGGAGGGATTGTCCGACTATCCTGAACTGTACCGAGCGGCTTTTGAAGAGGAAGGCGTCGAACTAGGAGAGAACATTTTCATCATCCCGGGAATGGATGCCACTTTGACGCTGCATCATGAACATGAAGAGGACGAAATCTGCACTACGATGACGCCACAAGGTTTGGCCGTCAATACAGATTATCTGTTCATTTCGGCCTATTGCCAAACCAAAGAACACAATTCCGTTATCTATGTATTGGACAAGAAAACCGGTTCCTTCATCAAGGAAATCGTTCTGGACGGCATCCCTCATGCAGGTGGCCTCGCCTTTGACAACAATCACAAGCTGCTCTGGGTAACCTCAGAAAAAGGCGACACCGCGCAGGTCATCACTCTTTCTTTGAAAGACATTGAAGCCTATGACTTCACGGATTCCGCTGAACCGATTACCTATACGGACAGCATCGAACTGCCTGACATCAAACGGGCTTCAACAATCACGGTCCACGGCGATGACCTCTACGTGGCGCATTTCGATGACGAAGAGACGAGTGTCATGCACCGCTACCTGATCTCCACAACAGAAAACGATGACGGAGAGAAAGTCCATGCGCTAGATACCGGAAAAAGTACGGAAGAAGCTTCTCCTGACGATGTCGATAAAATAGGCAAAGAGATCCAAGGGCTGGCTTTTTATCAGGAAAAGCTGATGCTGTCACGCTCTTCTGGCAGAAAGTATGACTCAACCCTACTTTCCTTTGATCGTCTTAAGGAAAATGAGGACTTCACGGACAAAAATGCGAATATCGAACTCACGATGCCTTCTTACATGGAACAGGTCGTTGTGGATGGGGACCAACTCTATATCCTCTTCGAATCTGGGGCGTATCCTTATCGCGACCACGGCAATCCGAGCATAGATCGCGTCATGCGGGTGGAAATCGACACGTTGTTCGCGGAATGAACAGCCTACCCCAATTGAAAAAAGCATAATAGGAGGGGCTATCTCGCAATGAGAAAGCCTCTCCTATTTACTTATGTGCTTACCCTCGTGCGCCCTGAGTTTCAGTCCAAATGATCAGTCAACTCGATGCGTTGGTCTCCCTCCAACAGTTCCCTTACGATTTCCATGTAGCGCTTGGAGATTGCGCTGAGCGGACGCACTTTTGAATAGATGAAGCCGATCGTATTTTTTTGATCGACATCCATCGGCACCACGACGATATGGTCCTGCGTGTTCGATTTCAGGAGACCTGAACCCACCAAGTAGCCATTCGTCACGGACAATAGATTCAACACGGTCGCGCGGTCGCTTGCGCTGATCCGTTGGACATTCTGGTCGACCTGGATTGATTCCTCCATCAGCTGCAGCGTGCTGTTTTTGCTTTGATCGAAGGAAATGACGGGGTACGGATGGAGTTCCTCCTGCGTTATTCTCTCCTTCTTCGCTAAAGGATGGAACTCGCTGAGGAATACATGTGGTTGAAACGCAATCAGTGGATCGAACTTCAGGTCGAACGCTTCGAGATACTGTTTGATGACCTTCCCGTTGAAATCATTCAGATAGATGAACCCGACTTCACTGACGGCATCCCGCACGTCTTCCATCACTTTCGAGGTGCTCGTCTCCAGGAAACGGAAATTCAATGATTCTTCTTTCTTTTCCGAAACCAGTCGGGCAAAGCCTTCCGAAGCAAAATCATAGTGCTGGCTCGACACGGAAAACAGTCTCCTGTTCTCCGTTGCAGATAGATAGCGGTAATCCAATTGATCCGCTTGAGCTACTATCTGATCGGCGAATTCCAAAAGCATAGCCCCTTCTTTGGTTATTTCGATGCCTTTTTTGGAACGCTCGAAGATCTGGATGCCATATTCTTCCTCCAGATCTTTGATGCTTGACGAAAGACTGGACTGCGCCATATATAATTGCCTTGCGGCTTCTCGAAAAGTTCCGTATTTCGCCACTGTTATGACATATCGCAATTGCTGAAGATTCATATTTTTGCCACCTCGCTCTATTTTCCGATGGGTTCCCATCAATTCCACAAAAAAAGTGCATGCGCGTCAACAAACCACACATGCACAAGTATTCATCATCATTTCAGCGCTTCACTTGGATGCGGATGCACAATCTGCCCCATAATCCCCTTTACAGAGCCGGCAAAAAAACTCGGTTGTGGAGATCAAAAGATGATAAGAATATTCCTGCATGTTTCTTACATCCGCCCATACAACACATCATCTTCCGCATGGTTCTGCCTCCCCCTTCTATCCTCATCGCTTTCTAATAAGATAGCGATTTTATTGGCTCCTGTCAATCATTTTCACTTTTGCCGGATCAAATGAATTTTCCCGTCACCGAATTTTTGTCTTTTCGGATGTCGGACGGCGTTCCTTCTGCAATGACCCTACCACCTGCATCCCCGCCTCCAGGACCAAGGTCGATGATCCAATCCGCCGCCCCGATAATCTGTTGATTGTGTTCCACAACAATCACCGTGCTTCCGGAATCGACCATCCGATCCAACAGTTTCAGGAATTTTTCGACATCGAGCGGGTGCAGACCGGTAGTCGGTTCATCGATCAGATACAGATTCTTTTTCCCCCGATTTGCAAGGAGTTCCGCTGCCAACTTAAGCCGTTGCGCTTCGCCGCCAGATAAAGTCGTAGTCGTCTGGCTGAGTTCGAGGTATCCGAGGCCTACATCCTGCAACAGATTAAGAATGACACTGATTTTAGGCGAATCCGAAAACAATTCCGCGCTTTCCTCGACCGACAACCCCAGCACCGCCGTGATCGAATGCCCGCGGTAGGTCACAGACAAAACTTCGTCCTTGAAGCGTTTACCCAAACAGACCGGACAAGGAACTTCCTGATCTTCAAAAAACAACAGGTTGGTCGTGACGACACCCAAGCCTTCGCAATGATCGCAGCGTCCCCCTTTCACATTGAAGGAGAAGTGATTGGCGGTCATTCCCTTTTCAATGGCAGTCTGCTGCTGGCCAAAGATTTTCCGGATTTCCGTAAAGGCATCCGAGTAGGTCGCTACATTCGAGCGTTTCATTCGGGTGAGAGGTGCCTGTTCCACGACGACGATCCGGTCGAACGAGGCGGTCCCGCTCACCTGACTAGTTTTCTGCGAGTATCCAGTATCCCCTTTCGCCAGCACATCGAACACGAGCGTCGATTTCCCGGAACCCGATACACCGGCGACACAAACAAGGCAGCCGATGGGGAAACGGACTGTCAGGTTCTGGAGATTGTGCTTGTCCGCTTGCCTCACTTCGATGAAATCACCGGTTCCTTTGCGGAAAATCCCGCGCGGTTCTGCTTTGCTGTTCAGATAGGCACCAGTGACGGATGTTGCTTGCCCCTTCAGTTGCTGCAACGTTCCCGTTCCGATGATTTCGCCCCCGTATTTCCCGGCTCCCGGGCCGATATCGACCAGGTAGTCCGCAGCCACCATTACGGCTATGTCATGTTCGATGACGAGCACCGTATTCCCTTTATCCCTCAGCGACCGCAGAACAGCCAGGAGTCCTTCTGTATCTTTTGGATGCAGACTGATCGTCGGTTCATCCAGAATGTAGATGACCCCCGTGAGATCCGAATCAAGGACCGCGGCCAAACGCAGCCGCTGCGCTTCCCCTCCAGACAGCGTCATCGTCTGCCTGTCCAACGATAGATAGCCTAGTCCCAGCTTCAGGATTCGCTTCAATTTTGTATTTAGATCCGCCACATAGACGCCCGCCAACAATTTCTCCGTTTGTTGCAGGCTATCTTCGAGCTTACCGACCCAATCAATGAGACCAGTCAAGGATGCCCCGGACAGTTCAGGCAAGCGCGTTCCATTCACCGTCATGCTCCTGCTCAGCTCGTTCAACCGTTCGCCATGGCATTCCGGGCAGACAGCAGATTCAAAGTAAGCTTCCTGGAGTTTGGAAGCCCCTTTTTGATCCGCCATTCTGCGCCAAAGGTTCGGCAACACGCCTTCGTAGCGGCCTTCCGCAACCGTCCGGGGTACCGGCACATCCGGGAACAACCGACGCACCGTTTCACTTTCGGTCCCCTGCAGCAACAGCACGCGCTGTGCCGGCGTAAAGTCCTTCACAGGCGTATTTTTTTCTAGCGGAATTCCGTAATGGGCGTAAGCGGCATAGAGAGACTCCAACTGGTAATCCCGGTAGCGTTTTTCCCAAAAAACGACCGCGCCCTCTTCAGGTGTCAGCTCTTCATTGAACACCTTCTCTTCAGCAACCGTCAGCACTTCCCCCATGCCCTGGCAAGTTGCGCAGGCTCCTTCTCGGGTATTGTAGGAAAAATGGGTGCGGGTCAGCTTCTCCATCCGGTGGTCGCAGTGTGGGCAATACTGGAACACCCTGAAGTCATCGGCAGTCTTTTCGGTTTCCTCACGGCAATCCGCCGAGCTGAATTTCTTCCCGCAATTTGGGCAGTCCCGTGTGCTCAGCTTCTCAAACAGCATCCGGAGATCGGTATAGATGTCGGTGACAGTTCCCACAGTCGACCGCGGATTTTTGTTGTAGGCCTGCTGCTGGATTTTGACAGCGGGGGACACGTTGCGGATTGCATCGATATCCGGTTTGCGGATGCCTTGGTAGCCGATCGCCTCCAGGTATTGGCGCTGGCATTCCTGATAGAGCACATCCATCGCCAGAGTCGTTTTCCCGGAACCGGATACCCCTGTGAGGACGATCCATTTGTTCCTGGGCAAGTCCACTGTGATGTTTTTCAGATTCCCTTCCTTGGCGCCTATGATGCTGATATGGTCCATGCCTGCTCCCTCGCTTCCTTTTGGTTCTTCTGTTTTAATTATATGCCACTTGCTGCGTTTTTGTCCCGATTATGCGGGATGGATGCCCGGTTTTCTGTTATACTTCAGAAGAGACGACCGCTACAATCAGGCGGCGAACAGAGTCAGGAGCGAACGATATGAAAAAAACAAACCAAAAGAAACCCATCACTAATAAACGCAATCGCCAGGACAAGGCGATAGAACCCCAAAAAACCCCCTCCACAAAAGGGGTTACGCAATACCCCGTGACCGAACCAAGCGAATTGTTGCCATTTTTGCTGCAGATCCTCAGCAAGCAAAGTCGCAATTCGGTCAAATCGATCCTTACCCGCGGACAAGTGACGGTCGACGGCAAGTCCATCACCAAACACAACCACCCATTGGAACCCGGACAGACTGTCGGCATTTTGGCAAACAAGGAAGCCATCAAAAAAACGTCCCTTTCAGGCCTCAAAATCCTGTTTGAGGACGAATCGATCATCGTGATCAATAAGGATGCCGGCCTGTTGTCGATGGCAACGGACGATCCAAAGGAACCGACCGCTTATCGCCAATTGAGCCAGTACGTCAAAGAAGACAACAAAGCGAACCGAATTTTCGTCGTGCATCGTCTGGACCGTGATACCTCCGGCGTCATGCTGTTCGCAAAATCCGAAGAGCTGAAAGAGAAGCTACAAGATAATTGGAAAGAAATCGTCAAAGAACGCATCTATACCGCTCTGGTCGAGGGCGAAATCAAGAAGGAGGCAGGCACGATTTCCTCGTGGCTGACCGAGAGCAAAGCGATGAAGGTCCATTCCAGTCCGAAAGACAACGGCGGCCAGCATGCCGTGACCCATTACCGAAAAATCCGCGCAAACAAGGAATATTCGCTCTTGGAGGTGCAATTGGAGACCGGCCGGAAGAATCAGATCCGCGTCCACATGGAATCCTTGGGCCATCCGGTTGCCGGAGACAAGAAGTACGGTGCCCGCACCAATCCGATGAAGCGTTTAGGGCTGCACGCTACCACACTCGCGTTCATCCATCCCGCAACCGGCGAACTCGTCCGCTTCAGCGCGCCGGTTCCGAAAGCCTTCCTGCTTTATTCGAAATAACAAAAAACATGATTCCCCTTTGCGGGGAATCATGTTTTTATTTTTAATGTGGGATTCTGCGGAACAGAAATAGCCCGCCAAAAGCTGTTTGGCGGGCTAAAACACAGCTTATCCGCGGTAGCGCAGCGCCAGCCCTTTCAGGAAATTTCGTGCATAACGGTCGCCGCAAGGCTTGTAGTTGCGGTGCCCTTCTTTGCGCAAGACAGCACTCAGTTCGCTTTTTGATACGGTGACGCCTGCCGATTCCAGAATTTCAAGCATATCTTCGTTCGTCAAAGTCAGCGCAATTTTGACTTTCTTCAGCAGCAGATTGTTGACGTTCCCGTTGTTCAGCACAAATTCCGGCTTTGTTTCTGGTTCGCCGGGCTTCGCTTGCGGTTTGCCGCGTTGGGAAGTGATGAGTCCGTTCAAGAACGATTCAAGTGTCGCGTTGTCGCAAGCCAATTGCTCATCGTCTGAAGCTGCCCCTGCCTCACTGGCATCCGTCGTTTCCTCTTTTTTCGATTTCAGCAACATTTTTTGCACTGCTTCCTTCGTCAATTCGAGTCCGCCCAAGCGGAACACTTCGACCATATCCGTATCCTTAATGTCCAGCGCATAGCGCAAGCGGATCAATATATCATTGTTGTCCATAGTAAACCTCCAAATTTTCCTGTGAAATTATCCTTTTCCAGTATACCTTGTTGTCTGATGGAATGCATGCCTTATTCGTTCCTCATTTTTTTAATTTCCCCTCTTCACTTATCACGCAAATATGTTATAATCAAATATACGAGCAGGTGATTCATCTGTTTAACGGTTCCTTAGCTCAGCGGGAGAGCACTACCTTGACATGGTAGGGGTCGCTGGTTCAATCCCAGTAGGGACCATCAAGATTCAGCACATTATAGTAAGTAAAGAGGCACGATCGAAAAAAATTCGATTGTGCCTCTTTTTATGTTCATTTCCGTAAGAGCCTGTCCATCATTCAGCCGCTTCCGGAGCCTCACTCATTGTTGCATCCAAAAGGTATTCGCCTTTACTGCTGTTTTCCTCGGTGGCGAAACGCGCATCAAGATCATTGAAATGCCACCATTCCGAAGCCAACGGAGTGAGGCCGGCATCCGTGCTATAGCGCTGAAGGAGGATGGCTGCCTCATTCATCGTATCAGCCAAAGTGGCTTGGAGCCAAGCAGTCTGCGAACTTGATTTGACTGGTCCGGTGAATGTTGCCGAAGCCATGCTCAATTCATGGATGGTTGTCGGCATCGTGTATTCCGTGTAGCCCGTAATGGCAGTCGCGGCGTAATCACCGATGACGATTTCCTGCTGTTCCGTTATTTTCGCCAGAGTGACATCGATGGCATAGCCCATCTGATGATTCGAAACGCTTGTCGCGATGAACCAGTTGGTGTCCCAAGGATGGGTATTGATCCCGGCCATCACTTCAGGATCGGCTGCAGCCAGATTCGTCAAAGCAGCCACCGTCATCTGTTGGACGGAATAAGGACGATACCCCTCATAGATGACCAAGGTGTTCCCCTCCGCCAAGGCGGCTTGTTGCGCTAAATTGATTTTCTTTGACATGCTGTAAAGCACCGGCACGATATCGGACACCTTACCCAGACGCATGTTGTATGCTTTCCCGTCATAAAGCGCTTGACCCGTTATGCCAGGGATCGCTTTTCCGGAAGAAACGAACTTGGATGCGTACGTGTTGGTATTATCATAAATGATGGAAGGGATCACATCCGGAAGATTGATGAAACAATAAAGATGTTGCACCCATCCTGATTCAGTCGCGGTCTGGATATACCACCAATCGCCCACTTCCTCCACCACCTCAAAAGCGGTTCCCGCTTCCAATACCAAAGTCGTCTCGGATCCGGCATCGGCAGTCGCCTTCAGATCCATCAGCACAGATGCATAACCGGTCGCCCCGTTGATGGGAAGTTCCAGGTCCCCTTCATACACCAACGGCTCCGGCTCTGTCAGCTGGGCAACCGCGGTGTCCTCTTCTTGAATCGAAGCTTCATTCGAAGTCGCCGCTTCGGCAGCCGAATTCGCCGAAGCGCTCTCTGACTCCTCCGTTTCCGTCTGTTCATCCGAGCCGGAGCAAGCGGACAGCACCACAGCCGTCAGGATGCCGATGATCGTGCGGCGCCAATTTCTTTTGATTCTCATTTATCTTCATTCCTCCATTACGCGGATACAATCATTTTCACTAGTTCCAATAGCAACAGATGGAACGGATAGAAAGCATAGAAGCCCCACTTCATCACATTGGATTTCTTCCCTTGACGGCCTTTGTAGAAAAGCAGCAGCGGTACAGCCAGAAAAATGCCGACTTGGTAGGATTGCGTCCAACCGTTTTCGCTGATGGAAGGGATGATGTGGAACAGAATTCCTATGACCGCAAAGCTCAGCAGCTGCTTTTCGGTTTGTCCCCTGAACAGTCCAAAAAACAGGATCCACAAGACCGCAACATAATTCCAATCAGCCGGGACCGCCAGCAGACAGCACACAAAAACGATGAAGGCTTTAAGCGTAAGGGACCAGTTCTCCCGTTTTGCCGCTGCCAATGCGACCAACCCGAGCGCCAATCCCCATATGACGCTCGTGGCTTGCCACCAAGGGAGTCCGAAATACCAGACATACGGAAAATGCGAGACCGCGGCGAACAACAGCAACCGCACTATATATTTTTTCAGATTGGATGTGTAATGATAGCCTTCCGCAATCATATAACACATGATCGGAGCAGCGATCCGCCCCGCTATCCGCAGCACAACACCTTCAAGACTGTCCTGCGGCACAAATACCGCAAAGATATGATCGAAAAACATTGCGAATATGGCAAGGTTCTTCAATGTATAGGATGATAGGTCTTTTTGAATCTCGCTAATGCCTTGCATCGGAGTGCTCCTCACTGTACTTGGTTTCACAGCGATTGCTGTAAGCTGATCGACAGGCCTGTTTGCCTGTCCTTTTCCACAGTATAGGCTTCCGGGAGTCCGCCAATCCCCGAAAAAAAGCAAGATATTTGCGGGAAAACTTACGCAATCCGAAATTGGATGCGTTCACATTTGAAAAACGCATGCGTAAAGCCATTTCTGGCCAAATTGGACCCCTCATTTTATGTCGGATTGGACGGTTTCATAGCCCTTTTCATTTGCTAAAATTATCAGCAATATACTAAACGATAAGGAGGACGTCCTGATGAGATACAAACCGAATTACGCCCCGGGTCCGACAGAGGTACGCGAAAATGTGCGTTTGGCCCGCGCAAAAAGAGCCAACAACAGCGACTTTGACAAAACGTTCATCCGCTATTACCGGGAGGTCAGCCAAAAAATGGGTCACGTCATGGGCACCACGAATGAGGTCCTGTTGCTTGCCGGCGAAGGGATCCTGGCTCTTGAGGCCGCTTGTGCGAGCCTAACGGAGCCAGGCGACCGCGTGCTCGTGCTGGACAACGGCATCTATGGCGAAGGCTTCAAGGATTTCGTCAGCATCTATGGCGGCGTGCCGGTCGTCCTGAGTTTCGATCACCGCAGCGGCATCCCTACCGAAGCGGTCCGCGCCTATCTGGAGCAGGATTCCGACTTCAAATATGCCACCCTAGTCCATTGTGACACGCCGACATCGGTGCTGAACAACGTGGCTGAGTTATGTCCTTTACTGAAGGAATACGACATCTTGACCGTTGTCGATTCCGTCGCAGGAATGGTCGGCGAGCCGATCAATGTGGATGAAAATAAAATCGATATCTGTTGCGGTGGAACCCAAAAAGCCATTTCGGCACCGGTCGGTCTGGCCATCGTTTCGGTCAGTGAAGACGCCCAAAAAGCGATGGACAACCGCAAAACGCCTATCGCTTCCTTTTATGCCAATCTGCAGGTCTTCAAAGGCTACGTGGAAAAGGAATACCTGCCTTATACGACTTCTGCCGGCGATGTCGCGGCGCTCGATACCGCTTTGGACAACATCCTGGAGGAAGGCATCGAGACCGTTTTTGGACGCCATAACAGGATCGCTTCCGCAGTGCGCGAAGCCGCCCAAGCGTATGGATTGGAGTTGTTCCTGAATTCCGACTGTTCCAATACCGTCACGGCCATCCGGATACCGGAAGCTATCGGCGCCTTGCACCTGCAGGAGCACCTCAGCGAACACTACGATCTCTTGGTCGCCACTTCGCTAACGCAATATGCAGATGTGATCCTGCGCATCGGCCATATGGGCGAAAATGCCTTCATCGACAAACTTGTCTATGTTTTGGCCATCATCGACAATGGGCTGCGCGATCTGGGTTTTCCAGGACAAGGCGATTTAGCACAGCTATTCATCGAAAGCTATAAACAAAACAAATAGGAGGCTTCACTATGCAAAAAGCACAAGGTTATTCAAACACACGCACTTATGATTTGGTTTTGACGGCAATTTTAATTGCACTCGTATTCGTTGCGACGGTCTTCCTGAATATCAAATTGCCTATCACGGCAAACGGCGGATTGATCCACCTCGGCACTGCGATGCTCTTCCTCGCATCCATCCTGTTCGGGCCGAAAAAAGGTGCCATCGCCGGAGCGGTCGGCATGGCCATCTTCGACCTGATGGCCGGTTGGGTTTTGTGGGCTCCCTTCACGTTTGTTACGCGTGGGCTTCAAGGCTATCTGGTCGGAAAATTGGCATGGTCGAAGGGCCGCCAAGGGAACAGCTTTGCCGTGAATCTTTTGGCCACACTGCTTTCGATTCCCATCATGCTGATCGGTTATTATCTGTGCGAATGGATTCTTTACGGAAATGCCATCACACCGTTCGCTTCAATTCCCGGTAACCTCGTCCAGAACGCGGTCGGAATCGCCATTTCTTTGCCGCTGTCGGCAATTTTAAAAAAGATGAATATCGCTGGAACATAAATGGAAAAGGAAGGCTCGGTCTCGGGATGAGACAGAGCCTTCCTTTTTTTAATAGTCCTCGGGATGTCCGATTCTTCCGCATTATCGGACATCTTTTGATATGTCTGTGCCTACAACACGAAAAGACTGTCCAAAAGAGACAGCCTTCCGTTTTTGTTATGCTATTTTGCATTCAGGTCCGGTTGATGGATTCCGAACATGTTCCCTTCCGTATCGAAGTAGTAACCCTGCCAAGCCATCCCCGCCAGAGCGTTCTTCGGTATCGCGACTTTGCCGCCCTTCTCCAGAATCAGCGCTTCGGTCGCATCGTAATCTTCGGTCCCCATCGTGCACACAAAAGCGTTCAGAGCTTGATTTGCCTCGGGCGGAGCACTTTGGCGCTGCAACAAAGCGCCGTTGATGCCCGGCTCGCTCGTGTCCCCTGTGATCGCCCCAAAATAAGGCGCACCTACATAAGCGGTCCAATCTTCGAACTCCCATCCGAAAACAGCCCCGTAGAATAGCATAGCCCGTTCCATATCGTCCACATGTATTTCAAAATGAATGACTCTTCCCATAATACATTGACCTCCTATTTTTCGCAAATCAGTTGCTGCGGATAGCTCTTGTAGCGTGTAATTGGCAAAATCGTTCGTTCGAAAGGAAAATTATCTGTGCTGGTCGACGAGGATCGGATTGCCATCGGGATCCTCGATGATGAAGCTGCCCGGCCCTTTAGTGTCCGGATCTGCTTCCGAAACAAAAGTGATGCCTTTCTCCTGCAATTCCTCCTGCAGTTGGCGGACATCCTTGAACGGATTCACTTCTTCCGCATCGCTGTTCCAGCCGGGATTGAACGTCAGCATGTTTTTCTCGAACATGCCTTGGAATAGCCCGATGATGCAGTCCTCATTCTTCATGATCAGCCAATTTTGGTCAATGTCCCCACCGAATGTGCTGAAGCCCAATTTTTCGTAAAATGCCTTTGATGTATGCATGTCCTTGACCGTCAAACTGAGGGAAAATGCTCCGATGCCCATGCTTATTCTCCGTTCTGTTTTGGAATTTTTCCGATTCTGATCTGGGTGCTGCTGAAGAATGTCTCTTTATAAACCATTATAATTTCGTCGTATGCGAAAAGCTAATTTTAGCGGATCGGGGGGGTTCGAGAAACTGAAATTGCGTGTGGGAATCGCGGAACTGCATTGCATTAAAAAATGCAAAAAGACTGTCTCATTTTAGAGACGGCCTGCATCGAAAGTATAGGTAACCCTGATTTTTCCGACTGACTATTGCAAATAATCGCTCTCGGATTTTTCCTGCGCATAGATGGAATGCCCGCTATTGAACACGTAGGCGACCGACACGATTGCAAAAAAATACGGCAGCGTGTCATATCCGAATACCTCAGCACCTATGAAGACGGGAGCGATGAAGGTGTTCGTCGCCGAAGCGAAGACACTTGCGTACCCCAAGGCGGCCACTAACTCCGGCGGTAAGCCGAACAACGGCGCCAACCAATAGCCCAAACTTGCGCCGATCGAGAACAACGGTGTGACTTCCCCGCCCTGGAATCCTGCTGCCAGAGTCACAATAGTCAGTACAAGCTTCAATACCCAGTCGTATCCATAAATTGTGCCCTCCTGGAAGCTGGCGCTGATCAGATTGGTGCCCAAGCCCGAGTAGTGCCCCATATGCAACGCAAATAGCGCGATCGTCAGCAGCACGCCCACCACCAAAATCCTTCTGTAAGGATCAGCTATCTTTTGCGCCAGCCAGCCTTTCGCGTTCTTCAGCAGCTTGGCGAACAACCCGCCGACAGCTCCGAAGACAATTCCCAAGAGGACAATCTTTCCCGCGAAAAGCAAATCAACCGGGACAGCCACATTCAAATCCACCGAAAATTTTTCCAACCCGAGGAAATGCGAGGTATAGGATGCCACAAAGGCGCTTAACGCTGCGGGGAAAAGCGCGCGGTATTCGATCATGCCGACCATCAGCACCTCCAAGGCGAAAAAGGTCGCCGCCATCGGTGTCTGGAACAAGCCCGCGAAACCGGCCGCCATCCCGGCAACCAACAGGATTTTTTTCGAATCTTGGTAAGGGAGCTTTTTCCCGAAGGTATAGCCTACGGTCGCGCCGATCTGCACGGCTACGCCCTCACGGCCGGCGCTGCCGCCGAATAAATGGGTCAGCCACGTGCCGGCGATGACTAGCGGAACCAGCCGTTTCGGAATCTCTTCATCCTGCCTGTTCCCCGCGGAGAAGATTAACCCCATTCCCTTGCTGCTGTTTTTGCCGAATTTTTGGTAGACATAGACGATCGCCAAGCCAGCGACTGCGAGGAACGGAAACAATACTGCGATGTGCTGCTCGCGGAACTGAGTGATCAGAATGAGTACTTCGCCAAACAAAGCGTCCAAGGCCCCCACCAATATGCCCATCAGGATTGCCGCAATCCCGTAAAACAGTATTTCTTGATAAACCGCTGATTTCTTTTTATCCATTGTTATATTCCTTCTTCTAATCTGATATTTTTCACTTCGCCTCTAGTAAGGCATCTTCCAATGATGATACCATGAAACCGCTGGGAATAACTGGAAATTATTGTCCGAACCGCACGCAATATTAGGGTACAGAAACCCGAATCCCTCAGGAAACGGAAACATGAAAAAAAAGCTCGGAAGCCGCTGACTCATCAATTGTGAGTCAGGGTTCCCGAGCTTTTTGATTTGCAGCTATCCGATCATGGAGAGCCGCTTAGACCTTATTTGCCGCTTGTCTGCGCTTGTTTTTTCTTCAAACGCTCTTGTTTGCGCATGTCGATCTCTTTGTAATACGCTTCCCATGATATTTCAATAGTCACGTTCTGCGAATTCGTATAGACGATGTTCTTCATATATTTATTGCTCCTTCTTTAGCGTAACCATATGCGTACGCTACTATCTTTCAACCTCCTCATATATCCTTTTTTTCTATATTTAGAGAAATCAAAAAGGCACTCAATCGAGTACCTTTCCGTCTCTACTTATTATCATAAGAAAGAAAAAGGTATTCCTGTACAGGAATCGCGGCTTTTTCACTATCAAATCTAAATCTTGGAAATTCATGTTGCGGGCACCACAGTGTGGCGCTACATATAAATTTAACTTCGCTTATTTTTGGTTCCGTTTGCCTGCAGCATCCGCTGCAGAATAGAGAAAAGCCATGGTTCCATACATATCAGTTGCATATGTTCTTGGACGTTGAAAAATAACTATAACACGAATATCCGTTCGATGCAAGAGAAAAGATTAATTCATGATAAGCTAAGGTGAAATGTTATTTGAAAAACCAAATTCCGGTTGAGTGTTTCAAAATACGGAATTCACTTCTGCAAAGCTCAAAACAGTCAATGCTTGTTCATCCCTTGCTTTTCGACGAAATCATGCATGTACATGCGTTGTGGATGGGAGAGCATCTCTGCCATCTGTCCGGTCCACGTATCGCAGCGTTCGCCTTCGGTCCGCGACCGATAGTACTCTTGGATTTCTTCGTTGTACTTCTCCAGTTGTTCCTTATAGGCTGCATTATCCTGTTGATACTCGTTCTCATGATAAATATGTTCAAAAGGTAGGCGCGGCTTCTGATCGTTAACGCTGTTCGGGTATCCTACCGCCAGTCCGAAGAGCGGCAGCACTTTATCGGGAATCTTCAGGAGTTCGCTGACTTTTTCTAGGTCATTCCGCAAGCCGCCGACGTAACAGATCCCGAGACCCATCGCTTCAGCGGCCAGAGCGGCATTTTGGGCCGCAAGGGATGCATCAACCACGCTGACCATGAACTTTTCGGTGCTCTCGAGCGAGGCTGCAACATCCTTCCCTTCCATCTTCCCGATCACATCGTGGCGATGCAAGTCGGCGCAAAATACGAAGAAATGGCCATTCTCGGCAACGAACTGTTGGTTGCGCGCGATTTTCGCCAATTCGCGTTTTTTGTCAGGATCCGTGACTCCGATGATGGAGTAGGCCTGCACAAAACTCGAGGTGGAAGCCGCTTGGGCACTGCGGACTATCGTCTCTATCTGTTCTGGGCTCAAAGCCCGGTCTTCAAAATCCCTTACTGTGCGGTGCGCCATAATGCGCTCTATCATTTCATTCATCTATTGTTTTCCTCGCCTTCAGAATAGCTTATATTGAATCCATATGATCATTCTAAAGGAATCCAAAATCCGCGTCCATCCAAACGGATCATTGCCTCTGTATTCAGAGCATAAAAAAAGTCCCACCCTTTTGCCGCATAAGCTAAGAGTGGAACTTTATCGTTCAAAACATTCAAGTTGAAATCCAACGGACTAAGTGGTTTGGCTATAGATTATATTTTTTTTGCTTCTTTGATTGGGCGTTCGTTTCCTTCAATCGCTCCGTCGCTCAATATTTTTTCAGCGACCAAAAACAGGATCGGCAACAGCACATCATCCGCATAACCGGCCATCGGGATAAAATCCGGGATAATGTCGATTGGACTGATGATGTAAAGAATGATCCCCAACACCAGCCATTTTTTCTTGCCGTCGACTTTGGAATCGAACAGAGAAAGGATAAGCGACTTGACTTTACTAAACGGTGTCAGACTGATTTTCTTTTTTACTTTCATTATGCATTTTCCTTTGCTGATTGATTTGGACAACCCTTCTTTGCTTAAAGCCTTCTTAACGGGCTCTGTCTGGTTATCGTGAACAAAGTATACTGCTTATTTAAAGTATATGAATCAGTCTCAAGGATGATTTTTCCGCCTGCCGAAATGCCTCAGTTATGCCCGACAATCAAATGCGGGACATACGGTTCTTCCAAAAAAGCGACTTCGTCATCGGTCAGCCTGACCGCCACAGCATCCACCGGTCTATCCAGATGCTCAAGCTTGGTGGCCCCTATGATGGGCGCTACGACCGGTTCCTTCTGTAGAAGCCAAGCCAAGGCGATTTCGACGCGGGAAAAACCTCTGTCGGCTGCTATCTGAGCCAACCGTTCGACGATGATCCGGTCCTTATCGGCAGTGGCCTCGTACTTCGAACGCGCCACGTTATCCATTTCCATCCGTTTGGACGTCTCCGACCAGTCGCGCGTCAGACGGCCGGATGCCATCGGACTGTATGGGGTCACAGCGATTTTTTCTTCCCGGCAAAGCGGCAGCATTTCCCGTTCCTCTTCACGGTAAAGCAGGTTCAGATGGTCCTGCATCGACACAAAGCGCGTCCAGCCGTTCTTTTCCGCAACGTGCAGGGCTTTTTGGAACTGCCACGCATACATCGCGGAAGCCCCGATGTAACGGGATTTCCCTGATTTCACCACATCGTGCAGGGCTTCCATCGTTTCCTCGATTGGTGTATTGTAGTCCCAGCGGTGGATGATGTAGAGGTCCACATAATCCATATCCAGGCGCTTCAGACTATGGTCGATTTCGCTCAGGATAGACTTGCGGGACAGCCCGGAACCGTTCGGGCCCTCGTGCATCTTGCCGTGGACTTTCGTCGCGATGACCACTTCGTCACGCTTCGCAAAGTCCTTGATGGCGCGTCCGAGGATCTCCTCGCTTCTACCCAAGGAATAGACATTGGCAGTGTCAAAGAAATTGATGCCCAATTCCAAGGCGCGCTTGATGATTGGCCTGCTCTCCTCTTCTTTCAGCGCCCATTTGTGCAGCCACGTATCAGGATCTCCGAAGCTCATGCAGCCCAAACAAATCCGCGATACGTCCATTCCTGTATTTCCGAATTTCACATACTCCATTGTTATGCTCCTCCTTTGATTACCCTTTTTTCATAGTGAAAGGCTGTCCGGGTGCGTAGGCATGGATCCTTTCCGGATTCACAACCCGGTCGAACAATGATTGCGGATCGGCGTTGAATACGTTCAAATCAGGTGCATCCACCGTGCCCCAATGGCAAAGAATCAGATGCGCATCGGGATAGGTGTTCGCCATTTGGATGGCCCCTGCCAATCCGATGTGCCATTCGTTGTCGGAAAAGTCGAACAGGATCGCATCCGGTTGCGGCATCTCCAAGTGTTCATTCATCAAACGAGAATCGCCCGGAGCCCAGATGATTCCATCCGGCGTTTCAATCCAAAAGCCGCAGTAATCCTCCAACCGGAATACCCGAAAATTGTATTTGGCTTTTTCGTTCTGCCAGGCATGGTCCGCCGGCGTCAGCATTATTTTGGCCGGTCCAATTTCGAATGTGTCCCCGATGTCATGTCCTTCTGCCGGAAACCCTTCCGCTTGCATCAATTCCGCCACATAGTGCGGTCCGTGGAATGCCTTGGAGACATGCTCCAGCGCGTGCAGCGTCGGCACGCTGTAATGGTCGTTGTCGCAGTGCGTGATCAAGACCGCATCCAAGTGCGGAACCTTTTCCGGCGCAATCGGCATGCCAATCAAAAGCGGCATATCGAAGTCCTTCAGCATCGGATCCATCATCAGGCAGGTGCCGCGGGTATTCACGAACATCCCGCCGCTGCCCAGCCAACGAACTTCCGTGTGGTCGATCAGTTGAAAGGCTTCTTCTCCAAATAACACGGTAGGTGGTGGAACGGCTTGTTTGTATTTTGCCATTTGCTTTTCCTCCTTCTGGCCCGGTCGATCCGAACCGCTGCAAACTATCTTATTACTGCTTATCTTAACGCTGTTTAAGCGCCAATACCAATAGTTGTTTTGCATTCTGAATTATGCCTTGAAGGCATTCTTTAATTCCTCGATGAACTTCGCGACGACAGCCGGAAAAGTCTGGTATTTTTTCCAAGCAATCACGACACCCGTTTCCAAGACGGGATTCAACAGTCTGAAGCAAAGCTGACTGGCCGCGCTGTCCGGAATAAGTTTTTCCAGACAAAGTGCATATCCCAGATCCGCCTCCACCATGATGGCGGCGTTATAGATCAGATTATAGCTGCCGATGATGTTCAAGCTGTCATAAGTATCGTCGAACCAGTTCACCAATTCATTGCGGACAATCGATCTTCCAGCGACCAAAATCGGATAAGTCAGGAGATCGTCCGGATTGATTTCCGCTTTTTGCGCCAGCGGACTGTCTTTCCTCATAAGGACGCCCCATTTTTCTTTTTGCGGAATCCGGATAAAGTCGAACTTTTCGACATCCACCGGTTCCGTCAACAGACAGATGTCCAACAATCCTTTATTGGCACGGTCCTTGATTTCGTCGGCATCCGCACTATAAAACTTGTAGGTGACCTGCGGATAATCCAGACTGAATCGCTTGATATGCTCAGCCAGCAGCCGCATAAATTGCGTTTCGCCACCACCAATCGCAATTTCACCATTCATGAGCGGCTTCTGCTGCTTTAGTTCTTTCTCGGTCCGATTGGTCAAATCAAGGATCTCTTCCGCCCTGCGCTTCAGGAGCAGTCCCTCGCTCGTCAAAGCGATTTTCCGCTTTCCGCGCCTGAACAACTGGACGCCCAATTCCTCCTCCAGTTGCATCATCTGCCGGGACAACGTCGGCTGCGTAATATGCAATTTCTCGGCAGCGCTGGTGATGTTTTCCTCATAGACTACCGTTAAAAAATAATGTATGACCCTTAATTCCATATGTATTATGCTCCATTTGCTGATTATTCCGCCACTGAAGGCGTTCACACTTCCATGATGACACAAGCAGCCCCATCCGACAAGCGGGAACATCTATCAAAAAAACGCTGCAGAATCGCATCCATAGCGCGACTCTTCAGCGTTTCCCATTATCCTGAATATTCTTTTTTGTACAGTTCTACGCCTTCGACGAAGCGCTTGATGCCGTCCTCCAGAAGCCCCTTTGGACAGGCATAATTCCAGCGGACAAAACGCGAGCCATTTCCGCCAAAGATATCCCCTTCCGAAAGGTACAATCCGGTTTTCTCCCGGATGAATGCGCAAAGTTTCTTCGTATCCTCCGTCATCGCTGTGCAATCGATCCAAGCCAGATAGGTTGCTTCAGCCTCGATCACATGGACTTCGGGCACAAGTTGCTTCAATGAACCAATCAGAAATATTCGGTTCTGTCCCAGATAGTATCGCAGTTCCTCGAGCCATTCTTCCCCGTCTTCAAAAGCCGCTTCAGCCGTTTTGATCGCGAAGGTATTGGGCTCCGCCACTTCATCCGTGTTGATCCCTCTGTCCACCATTTTTCGGATTTCAGGATTCGGGATGACGATCGCCGCTGTCTGCAGTCCGGCGAGATTGAACGCTTTCGTTGGCGCAACGCAAGTGATTGTCCGATCTGCAATCTCCTCGGAAACGGAGGCAAATGGAATGTATGAGTGGCTGATGTGCGTCAGATCGCAATGGATTTCGTCGCTTACGACCAGCACATCATGCTTGATGCACAGTTCGGCGATCCGTTCCAGCGTCGGCCGATCCCAAACTTTCCCGATCGGATTGTGCGGGTTACAGAAAATGAACAGCGAAGTAGTGCTTCGGGCCAGTTTTTCCTCGAGGTCCGCGAAAGCGATGGCATAACTTCCGTCTTCATAGTGCAATTCGCTTGCCAAGACTTTCCGGCTGTTGTTCAGTATGGAATTGTAGAAGATGTTGTAGACCGGTGAAAGCACCACGATGTCATCGCCTATCTCAGTCATTTTCCTGACGATAGAAGAGATGGCTGGGACGACGCCTGTGCAATAGACGATCCATTCTTTTTCCATCGTGAACTGATGCCGCCTCTGCCACCACCTGATGATGCTTTCCCGGAAACTGTCCGGGACGGTATTGTAGCCGAAAGCGCCTAGCTTCAGACGTTTTTCGATGGCGTCGACAACAGCCGGCGCTGTCCCGAAGTCCATGTCCGCCACCCACATCGGCAATTCATCCGTTTTGACGTCCCACTTATAAGCGTTTGTGTTCCGTCTGTCGATGACGTGATCAAAATCGAATGGCATATTCCCGGTCCTCCGCAAGCTGGTATTTGGTGTTCTCGGCGGCGATTTCCGGATCGTCAACGATCAGCTCGCCGATTCCTGTAGCGGTTATCGTGCCGCTGATCGGATTTTTGATGCTGTCGATACGGCTGTTCGCTTGAATGTCGACCGTCGAATATTCGAAAGCCAGATCGGTGTTGATGAGCGTGCAATTCTCCATTCTCACGTTCTCCATATAGCACATGCCCTGATTGCTCTCGATGACGCAGTCGATGAAGGTGATGTTTTTCGAATTCCAGCCCAGATATTCGCCGACGATCATCGAATCCCTGACGACCACATTCTCGCAGTTCCAAAAAGCATCTTTTGAAAGCAATTTGGCATGCAAAATCTCGATATTTTTGCCACCGTCAAAGGCATAGTTGCCCGACAGCGTAAAGTGCTCAATTTGGATGTTTTCGCTGTTCATCGCAAAATAATCGCCTGCTGCGTTTACATGTTGCAACGTAATATCGTTGCAATTCCATAATGTCTCTTGGGCATTTGGCATTTCCACTCGTTCCAGCTTAATATCGGTGGCTTTCCTGAATGTCTTGGGCGCTTGGATCATGCTGTCGGTGATGGTGATGCCATTGGTGTACCAAATGCCGGAACGCGCAGTCTCCACTAAAGTGATGTCATTTGCCTGGATGTTCTGCGCATACCATAACGGATATTTCCAACGGAAGATTGTTTTTTTGAGTGCGATATTGCTGCTTTCCTTCAATGGAGACTCCCCATCAGCAAAGACTGAATGGCTGATTTGCAAGTCTTTCGCTTTGAATAGGGCCCGCTCCCCGGTGAATAGCTGTTGATTTAGATGTTCCATATTTTTTGACCCCTCTCTGATACAATCAGAGCGTACACCTTAACCTTGACGTTAAGTCAAGCAATAAAAATAAGCCCACCAAGCGGCGGGCTTATTTCGTGCTTTTTTCCTTCTCGGCTTCCGGTTGGGAGCTGAAGTCCCCTGTTTCCCCTTGAAGGCGATCTTCGTAAAAATTGATTTTGTTTTCGATCACTTCAAGATTGTGCATCAAGGCTTGGATATTTTTTTCCAACAAACGCCGCCGCTTCTCCAAGAGTTCCATCCGTTCCAGCATCGTTGCATCCCCTTCGGTACGCCAAATGGTGTACTGCTTCAGTTCCGCCATAGACATGCTGGTGCCTTTCAGATGCAGGAGAAAAGTTACCCATTTTAAATCCTGATCGGTGTAGACACGCAGGTTATTCTCATCGCGATCCGGTTTCAGAAGACCTTCATTTTCATAATAGCGCAGCGTCGACACAGGTAGACCGATCATTTTCGAAAATTCTCCGATTGAATAGGACATGCCATCCCACCTCCATTTATTACGCATACTATAGCCCTATTTTTTAGTGAAAGGAAAAAGCATTGGAACTCTTTTGGTGTACTCTTCCCATCCATCGTATTTCTCCATATTTTTCTCCAGTAATGGAGTTGATATTTTGATTAATACGGTACTCATCAAAATAGGTGAGATCACTAATAATAGATAATAATAAGGGTT
The DNA here is from genome assembly GCF_900107505.1 of Trichococcus collinsii. Lineage (GTDB taxonomy): Bacteria > Bacillota > Bacilli > Lactobacillales > Aerococcaceae > Trichococcus > Trichococcus collinsii. Next base: position 655,313 of record NZ_FNQH01000002.1, read on the forward strand.
GATGGAATCAGTAAAGAACAATGTAATGCCACTAGCATATAATCCAATCCAGATCAGGATTTCACCAAAATAGTTTGGATGACGTGTGACTGACCATAATCCTGATTGCAGAAGCGAATGTGTTTTTTTATTGATGTGTCGTCTTAGTTGTTCATCACCCACCACTTCAAAGAACAGTCCTACCAGCGCAATGAATAATGCAGCATAAACAAAATAGCGGTGAGCTGAATCAAAACTAAATTCGTTGTATTTGATCACCACATAGCTCGCAGATCCAACGATAAAGTTAATGATACCTTGAACCACAAATACTCTAAAAAAGGCGGTGACAACTACTTTATCACCCCACTCTTTACGCCACTGCGCATATCTGAAATCTTCGGGTTTTCCATAATTTCTTTTTAATAAACGGAGTGATAACCTAAGGCCCCACACACTGATAAATCCAACAATAGCATACGATAAAACTGTGGGATTTTCAGTCACAAGCAGTGTAAGCCAGCTCCCCACAACAAACCCCATCCCCCAACCAATATCGACAATTGAATTGTTTTTAATTACTGTTGCGATAATAAAGATTATCGTAAAATAAACAAAGGTAAAAATTAATGGGACCAGTAGTCCATCCAAACCTATATTCGTGAATCCTTGCGTCGCTATTGCTAACGTTGCTATAAATAATAGCGTATAAATTACAATCCTTTTCTTATCCATATTCCACCTCTTTCAAATTTTTATACATCGTACCTTACCCAAAAAAAGCAAAAAAATTTAGCTAGTTCTATCAATAAAATGTAATACTCTCATTATACACTAATATATAATAAGCAATCGAATCAAAGCTTCAAACTGAAGCCCGAATTTTTTATCCTTTTAATTGGAACGCGTTCTCATTAGAATCTTATCTCCGATAAAGTAAATGCTTGCACCTAATACGGCCGACAAGTAGATAATTAAATTATTAAAACTAACGCCCCCAAAGATAAACAGCAAAAGAACCGTGGCACTATAAAAAAGTTGACTTGCCAATAGTTTGGATCTATTTACGCTGTTCCCTTTATCATCTTTGGTCTCATCATTTGATAAAAGCCAAAATAGTATAAGCGATAGACCTAATGCGGTAATTACAAATAGGGTTACAGCATTTGAATAATCTATACTGTCGACTGATAAATTGTTCATAAAAAACCGATCCACTGCAACAATCCCTATACTGATTGCACTAGCTATCCATGCTTTTCTCGTCTTTGCTCCCTTTTTCATGCTACAAACCATAGCTAATACGAATATCATCAAATATATACTGTTTTTGTTATTGAATGATAGGTAGGTAGTAAGTCCCAGCACTGAAAATATATCAAACATAGTCAGCTCTTTTCCTGTAATCCCATTTATGATCCTCATAAGTAAAAGTATCCAAACAACCACTAAAAGCTGAACATTTCCATAATAAAGTAAATTTAAAAGTGAAAATGCAGCAGCTAGAAATGCTGAGTACTCATGGTTTGGATCCACTTCTCTAACAAGTGCCCACGTCAAAAAAACTCCAAGGCCTACATAAACCCCTGATAAAACATTGCTGGTTAACAACCATCCACTAGCAGCTGCTATTACTGATGATAGTACTATCATTTGATTTGTTTTATAACTAAAATCTATATTTCTTCCCAATGTAAACATATGTCCACCCCTCAATAAATACATTATATCCTAATTTGAGATAACCAATCAGCTAACACACTAGGCGGCCTGTCAAATGGTGTTGATGAGGTAAATTTCATCAACACCATTTATTGTAGAACCAAATTCCATTCGCTCCTCTATCGTCGCATCCATTTCCGAGAACGCTCCAATTGAATTGTCCATGCGCTCCCACCTCCATTTTCTAAGATACAACAGCACGATATTTTGAGAACGAAAAATAATTATGAGCTTGCACTTGACTTAAAGTGCACTCTAGGGAGTATGCTGAGTCTAACATTCCTAAGGAGATGATTTTATGGCAAAAGTTACAGCAGGAAGAGATTTATTAGGCGATTTTGCGCCAAAATTTGCTGAATTGAATGACGATGTCCTGTTTGGGCAAGTCTGGTCGCGGGAAAAGGAATTCGCGCCGCGTGATCGTTCCATCGTCACTATCACAGCGCTGATCACAGGCGGAAACTTTGAACAGCTTCCGTTCCATTTGAGCAAAGCGAAGGAAAACGGCGTGACAAAAGAGGAGCTTGTGGAAATCATCACCCAACTCGCGTTCTATGTCGGCTGGCCAAAAGCTTGGTCCGCTTTCAACATCGCCAAAGAAATATACAAAGATTAATTTACAGGAGGAATAAAATATGTCAAAAAACGAAGAAGTAAAAAATGGCGTCATCTTCCCGATCGGTGATGAAAACACAGCTTACGCGCAGTACTTTGTCGGCCAAAGCTATTTTAATTCACTGGTGGCCGATCCCGAAGTGGCTGTCGGCGTCGGCAATGTGACCTTTGAACCGGGTTGCCGCAACAACTGGCATATCCATCATGACGGCTACCAAATCCTTTTGGTCACAGGCGGAGAGGGCTGGTATCAGGAAGACGGAAAACGCGCCCAATCATTGAAACCTGGGGATGTCATCGTTACCCATGACGGCGTGAAACACTGGCACGGTGCCGCCAAGGATAGCTGGTTCGAGCACATCGCCATCACCGCAGGAAAACCGGAATGGCTTGAACCCGTTGCTGATGAGTTGTATGAGGGTCTGCATCACTAATTGCACAAAAAAGAATGTCCAGCCCTGAAAATGGGGCCGGACATTCTTTTTTGATTGTATTGTATTAGTGAAAAAGATTAACAGTGGCTGTTAGTCGGAGGAAATCTTGGTTTTTACCCTCCAGCTCCGGAGAGGCCGCTGCCCGCCGGAGGACACTATTCAGAACCGGCCTCAGCTCCTACGAAGCGGACCTCACCGAAGATCACAAGCAATAATGTTGGCCGAACTCCGGCGAAGCCTCCGTTCACCGGAGGAGAACAATCAGATGTCCTGTCCTCCCGTTGGTCATCGTTCACCGTCGCCTCAATCTTCCACTACATAGACAGCAGCTTCATTGCCTGTGTGGTTGGCGGCTACGATGATGTCCCGGTCCGCCTCGTTCACAACCATGATATTGGATGGGCCGCAGCCCTTATCGATGATTTCGGTTTTAAACTCCCCGTCCACATATTGAATATAGAACAGATCGCAGTTTTCGCGACGGATGCCGCCGACAAAACTCGGCACGCCCCTGAGCGTTGTGCCCACCAAGGTGTGGGCAAAATCGATTTTATGCGGATATTCATAGACGGCCTCGTAACCGGCTTCCGTTTTTTTTGTAGATTTTGATGCTGTCGCCGTGGAAGGGCTCGATCGTGATCATTTCCTTCGTGCCATCGGAATCGATGTCCAGCAAGGCAACTTCGCCGATTGGAGTATCCAAAATCTGTTCGATTTCCCATTCTTTATCCGCAAAAGGAGTCACTTTGATGATCCCTTGATCGCTGGTGAAGTAGCCGACCGGTTTGTCGCCTTCATAATCTTTGTAGTAGCCGTGGTTACGGAAATAGCCTTTCCCCAAAACCTTCAGCTCGACGCCTCCGGTAGGGTCTTCCGGCAGTACACCATAATAGATGCTGCCTGATCTCGACCAATCATCCTTGAAATCCTTGTCATCCGCTATCGTGGCGCCGACAAAGTAATTCACGCCATCCACATCATAGATGTCGAAACGGTGCAGATAAGGCAGGTAAAGCACATCCTTGATTTCCCAGCCGGTCTCCGGATCGTATTTGCCCCAGACGACTTTCGACTTGCTTGGGCTGACCTTCAGGTAAAAATCGACGATGGCCAAAAATTCATTATTTTTGTTCGGTATGGGGATGATGGACATGCAGCCGCCGCCCTTTTCCCAAACGGTTTCCCTTTTTTCGAAGTCCTTGCCCGAATACATGTAGCAAGGGTAGCCTTCCTCTTCGCTTGCGATCAGCGCGCACGTTTCGCCTCCGATCGTGATGTAGCTAGCGCAGTAGCTTCGGTACATATCATCCAATTTCTTCTTGGTTATTTTCATCATTAATGTGCTCCCTTCATCATTTGCCCCGCACAGTTGCAGCAGGATTCCGTTTACTTTACGAACTTCGCTTGATAGGCCGCAACCACTTTTTCGGTCGTAAAGCCGAACTCAGCCATTACCACGTTGCCATTGCCGCTTGCGCCGTAAGTGTCGATGCCGTAAGCTAGGCCATCCAAGCCGACATAACGTTCCCAACCGAAGGTCGCGCCCATCTCGATGGACATGCGGTTGCGGACTGCGCCAGGCAGGACTGTTTCTTTGTAGGCTGCATCCTGGGCTTCGAACAGATCAAAACTCGGCATGGACACAACAGAGACGTCCACTCCAGCTTCACGCAATTGTTTTTGCGCTTCCACAGCCAAGCTCACCTCCGAACCCGTTGCGATCAGGATGCCGGCAGGCGTTTCGCCTTGTTGCGGCGAAAGCACGTAAGCACCTTTCTTCACGCCTTCACGGGCCAATGTTGGCGTTCCTTCAAGGACAGGCAAGTTTTGGCGCGTCAGCACCAACATCGTTGGTTTATCTACTGAAGACACGGCGATTTCCCAAGCAGCGCTGACTTCGTTGCCGTCAGCCGGACGCAGAACCGTCAAGTTCGGCATGCCGCGGTAGCTGGATAAGTGTTCCACTGGCTCATGCGTCGGGCCGTCTTCGCCTACGGCGATTGAGTCATGCGTCATCACGTAAGTGCCAGGCAAGTGCGAAATGGCAGCCAAACGCATCGCTGGACGCAAGTAGTCGGTGAAGACGAAGAATGTCCCTACATACGTTCTCGTTCCGCCATGCAGAACGATGCCGTTCATGATAGCGGCCATCGC
>NZ_FNQH01000021.1 GCF_900107505.1 Trichococcus collinsii
TAGCTGAAATACATTCAAGAACATCAAAAAATACATAATTACCGTAGAGACCAAAATCATAATTCCAAAGCGTACATACTTCTTCATAACAATCTCCTCCTAGTTGTAATTACTCTTTACATCTCCTATCTCCATTATAGCCACACGCGGATGACGGGTCAAAAATCCTATTTCAATTTTGAGGAGGTCGCCCGTCAATCCATCAAACGCCTCTAGGGCTAGTAGGCGTGTAAAAATTAGAAACTTTGACTAATCCCTATATTCGAGAATTTTGAAATGCATTTACTTTTAAGTTGATTTTCATTCAGTGCTCTCTCTTTTTAGACCTTCTGAAACAGAAGAGGTGGGTTCATCCTACCTTCTAGATCCACTCATAATCCCCACCACTTGATTTAGGTGTAACAGGGCTTTCTCCAAGAATGCCTGCTCGGACAAAACACAAACAGCGTGGCCTTCTTGTTGCAAAGCTTCCACTTTTTGCATCTTCAGACTTCGCGGGTCTTCTTGGAAAAGATTGGTGTTCGCTTTTCCAACCACAAGGATGGTGGTATCTTTTGTGACAGCTGCTTGCGGTTTTCCTCCTAAGGCAGTGACTAAGGCCTGCGCTTGCTTCCGAGATAACGTATCCAATTTACCCGTAAATACAATTTTTTCGCCCCGCAACATAGTATCACCTGCCTTTCCCCTCAGCTGGAAGTGTTCTTTTCTCTATTTTACCCTTCTCGAAAGACTTTTATCAAGAACGATTAGCGAACGTGTATTCTTTTTGCAGAAAAAGGCCTTATATTGCTCTCAACCTAACCTTAGACCCCTTTTTACTTTAAAGTGGGTGGGAAAATAAAGGGTTTCAAGACACTTTCAGATTGAAGAATGGACGACTCCCATTCAAATCTACTAAATTTAGCGACAAATAAAAAATTCCTCGAGTATAATCGAAAAACCAAACAAATAAATAAGTTTTTAGAGTATAATCGAAATATATGCATAAAAATAAAATTATTAGCGTATGCTCGAATAAATATTTGGAAATGAGACATATTTCGCTTATGTCACAGGATTTTAGGAGGAACAGTATGTTTAATCGTCAGAGTTATTTAGATAAATTGATTCAGGCAAAAGACAGCGATTTTGTGAAAGTACTGACTGGTGTCCGGCGTTGTGGGAAATCAACCCTTTTAATGCTGTATAAAGACTGGCTACTGGAGCGTGGAGTCGAAGAAGATCAAGTTATCGAAATCAGTTATGAGAAGATGGAAAATGAACCTTTGAAAGACGGCCACCGCCTCCATGCTTATCTGAGGGAACGGATTCCAGGACAGAAGCGGGTGTATCTGCTGATTGACGAAGCGCAAGAAATTCAGGAATGGGCTAAGGTTATTAATAGTCTCAAGGTGACGTTAAATGCGGATATTTATGTGACAGGATCAAACTCCAGTCTTTTTTCTGGAGAATATCTTACCTACTTATCCGGACGGTATATTGAAATAAAGGTCTACCCCTTGTCTTTCCGTGAGTTTTTGGAGTTTAAACAGTACGATACGGTAAATAACCTAGAACAACATTATCAACAGTATATCCGCAGCGGGTCCTTCCCCGCAGTGAACCTGGTGGAAGACGAAAATTTGATTCGAACGATTAACCAAGGACTCTTTGATTCTATTTTCTCAAGAGATATTATTAGCCGCGGTGAAATAAGAGAAATTGGTGGCTTCTACAAGGTCGCAAAATTTGTATTTGATAATATCGGCAATAGTTTGTCCACTAATAAAATAGCCAATACGTTGCGCTCTGAGGGATCAAAAATCAGCCATGATACAGTGGATAATTACTTGATGTTGATGTGTGATGCTTATATTCTTTACCAGTGCAGTCGTTATGATATACGCGGGAAAGAGCTCTTAAGAACAAACGGAAAGTATTATATTGTCGATATGGGGTTACGCAATCAATTGATCGGCTATAAGTCTTCCAATATGGGACATGATCTTGAAAATATTGTGTTCTTAGAGTTAATCAGACGAGGATACCAGGTTTTTGTTGGGAAAAATGGGACCGCCGAAATTGATTTCATTGCGGAAAGATCGGATACAAAAATGTATATTCAAGTCTCTCTTTCGGTGATGGACGAGCAGACAAAAGAGCGAGAATTTAAAGCTTTCGACAAAATTACAGACAATTATCCAAAATGGTTGATCACGATGGATCGACTGGATATGTCCCAAAATGGGATTCTACACAAAAATGTTTTTGATTTTCTACTGGAAGAATAGCGGCCACGTATAAACCCGTGAACAACACTTCTTTTCTTTCTTCCGTTAATGAAAAGCGACTCTTTCTGGTCTAGTAGAAAGAGTCGCTTTCTTATGATAATTAGCGTGAAATAAGTCCTGTTGAAATTAATATAAGTAGGAAAACGACGAACTAGAAGTTCATAATCAAGAAAACAACCTACTCATATACTCAATCAAAGGAAAGGAAATCTGTTTGCAAATAATAGTATCTGTGTGTTTTCTTTACAGCAGAAATCTGTTTTACTGAATTGGTATTTTTAATCTAATATGTTTACGATTTATCAAGAAAACTCAAGTTTCCCCAAAGAATATCCTACAAAATTTTGTCTCAATAGACTATTGGATATGAAAATTCTCTAATTTTTTATACTATTCTTAAGCAAAGCAAGAATAGGAATGGACTGCGGCATTCTTTACTCAATTATGTAGAGCGAGGGGAGAACTTCTTGATTAAGGTGACTTTTCATCCTCTTATTAAATGTTATTAAAAATGTGTTTTAGGCTTATTAAAAACTACTAATTCCTATTAAAAACTATTAAAATAGGCCTTTTTGGGTCGTTTTGAGCGGAGTAGAGGACGCATCAGGCTTTGCCTGATCTGCCGCGGTTTTCGAGAGATTGAGAAAACCGCAGCGGAGTGACCTCCTTATGCTCATGGAAAAATAACTTTAGACTTACCTTTAACGAATTAGGCTGAGTCAAAAATATTTTTTTCACCGAATTACAGAATCATAAGTTAGTCATTAGTAGTGATAAAATGTTTACTTTTAAATACGTATTAAGGGATAAAGAATTTCAAACTTCCTTTGTCTCGGATACTCTTAAATAAGAGCACTGCACATCATAAGTTGCTTATTGACAGTTATCCATGCTTTTTATTAAATGCAGGGCATGTTTATCAGAAGCTTTACTTTTTTGAGTGCTCAAAAAGGTGAGCATACATTTGATTATATCCTTCTCTTTGACGAGTAGTGAGTCGTGTGTTCACATAACATTCAATCAGCATTTGCATCATATCATTAACTGTAGACTTATCTGTCTCTTCTAACTCTTCAATAAATGGTTTCAAAGTATTTAATCGAAGTAATACGTCGGGTGATAACTTTGCGGTTTTTGTAGCCTTAAAAAAATTATCTGGAATACTTTTTTCTTGTGATTGTTGTTCTATTTTTTGCTCAGACGGTATGTCTATTTTTGAGGGCGTTATAATAGGCCGAAGGGGTGTCCGATCGAATTCATTGGTTCCTTTAATGCTGACATTTTTTTCTAGTAGGCTATTCTTATTCTTTTTGATAAGTGGTTCAAATGATTTACTCATAAAACGACTCCTTTCCTACGCGATAATAATCTAAATGCTTTCCAAGTACCTTTCGTGTTCATCTAGCTCTGTCAAAACATCTATGAATAATTGGTGTGCCTTTCCGTCCCACATTTCTATAGTTCCACTGATATTTCTGTTTACATGGATACCTTCCACGTCATAAACTTTCAAGCGTTCCTGGTAATTAACAATTGTTCCCAATACATTATTCCCATACATTTCTTTTGCTTGATCGAGGACTTTTGTATCAACACGTCCTCCCTGTCGTAACATCATAGGAATGATTCCCAGTACTTGCAAATGTGCGTTGTACTTTTCAGAGAGAAACTGCATATAAGCGATATATGTCTGCGCACCATCTAGTGATAATTCTTGCGTCTGTAAGACAATGATACAGTAGTCTGCTGCCATCATTGCATTGTCTGAGTAATCCGAAATGGTTGGTGGAACATCAATATAGATACGATCGTATTTTCCTTTCAACGGTTTGATTAACTCTTTTAAATAAGAAATTTGAGAAATTTCATCTTCTGGAAACTTTTCGAACAATACTTTTGTTAAGTTCCTGAAGGAAGTATTGGCTGGTATCAAATCAAGTTTAGGCATAATGGATATGACTTCATTCTCTAAATTACCTACACGAAATCCGTCAGTAATAGATTTATCTATATTATCAATATTACCCGTTTTGGCTAAGACACGTGTGGCATTCCCTTGTGGATCCAAATCGATTACCAAAGTGCGATCTTTAAATTGTGTGGCCGCTTCATACGCTAACATTGTGACGGCTTTTGTTTTTCCTACGCCACCTTTAAAATTTCCTACAACATATACTTTTCCGTCCATGTATGTCCCTCCGAAAAATATTCAATAGTATACTCATGTATAGATTATACCATTCATAAAAAACTATGCAACGGTATACTCCTTTGAAAGATACTTTTGTAAGAATGTAACATAAATGTAATATATGCAAGAGTATACTAGTATACTCTTGCATAGTTTTTTTGGTATAC
>NZ_FNQH01000016.1 GCF_900107505.1 Trichococcus collinsii
CCGGTGCTGAAATTTCTTGCAGCCATTTCCTTGAAATCCGCTAAATGAATCGGGATACTGGCATTTTTCCTGAAAAGAAAAAGATCTCCTGCCCCACTCACCATAGCTTTCTCCAACAGATCTTTTATGGCTGCCTGGTAGCCTGCTTGATAGTCGTCGGTTGTCTGTTCGACGGATTCGGTGTTTGCAGCTGATTCTTTTTTCTTGGCGATAAAGTCATCGAGGTCTGGTTGCGCCACCTGATAGCCTTCTTTTCGGGTCTTTTGTATAGCTGGCAGGTCTCCTTGACGGATCCAACGCAATACAACTTGTCTAGAACTCGTAAGGCCTTCTTTTTCAAGCATGGTGAGTACTTCAGAGACGTTTAACATGTGACTCCCCTTCCTTTTATCTTTACTTTACTATATTTCGAAGTAAAGTAAAGATAAAAGGAAGACAGAAGGCTTCTGAAAAAGATTTATCTGTCGTTTATAGACAACTATCTATTATGAAGGGTCAGATTATGGTAATGAAATCATGAGATCACTCTTCCATTTTTGTTCTTTGTGCTCGCTAGGAAAAACCTGATGCTAGTTAAGAATCCATATAAAACTTTTAATGTTACTAATGCAGTATTTGAATGAGCTACGTAGAACAAGGATCTCGCTGTATATCCATATTTCTTCTTAAATCTCATATAAGAAGATTGGTACACAATAAAAGAATGTGATTCATCGTAGTTCTAACAGATAGAAACACAATGCTGGTATCTATTTCTACTGCTGCACTATCTATCTTGCAGTAAATGATAGACTTTCATAAATAATTCCTTGTTAAATTCAAAGAGGTAGTCAAAATCAGGTGTAGATTGATCTCCGGGGACTTGCGGAATCACTTTATTTAGATAATCTTCTCTCAGTTCCTCTTTAATCGTCTCGATTTTTGGAATAAGTTCAATTGAAACATCCTTTATACTAAACATTTTATCAATAATATAAAGATTATCCGGATTTAATACCTCGTCATACAAATCAATGTGTTTAATATTCGTTAAAATCGTATAGATATCAAAAAGGTCCCGTGCTCTTTTTTTATTCATTCCGACCGTGTACTCAGGGAGCTGCTGGCAAGAAGCTCTTATTTTTTCATAGATAATCATCAAAGGGCTATATAAATACACATCGATATCATCGATTGTCTCTTTAATTCTGGGATCTGTGTATTCATCAAAACTTAAATCGATTTGTATTTTCTTTTTCCCGTCTTCTATGGATTCAGCAAAAGCATTGATATTTTTGAGTTGTGCCTCGGAGAGGGTGTTGAAAACCTCTTCTTTTAAAATACTAAAGTCTATTTTATATCCCCCCCAGAACGGAGGCGTCCATTTCTTTTTGGTTGAAGGTTTCTCTTCAAATTTAAAACTGACCACTTGATAGCCCAATTGATTAAATTCATTTTGAAGACGCTCAAGAAAGAGAGGGCCGTCTTGTTCTTTTGACAAACGGATATTCTCTTTGATAGAAAAATCTAAATCTTGAGATTCTCTATCGGTTAATCCTTGCAGTTTCATGGCATTTCCGCCCTTTAAGGTCAAAATATCCTCTAGTTGAGGTGTAGAAAAAATCGCTTTTATTACAGTTAGGCGTATTTCATCAGCGTTCATATAGGTATCCTCTCAGTCTAACTAATCAATATTCTAATTCCTATATCATACTATTCATTTAGAGGGGAGTCTATCAAGAACGGTTAAATCAAAGCTATGGTATATATACCATAGCTTTGATTAAAACGAGTGAATATGATAGAATCACAGTACAATAGATAGCTATGGTATATATACCATAGCTATTCGGGTAAAGTCATTACTATAGGAGAGTCGCATCATGATAGATATAGATACCATTAATAAGATCCTAAAGCAAAACAATTTAAAAAGGGACACGTATAAGCTCGTAGCGAATCAAGACGTGCTGAAAGACTTGGGAATCAAATATGGAAATATTTTAAATAGGTCTTCTCTTATAAAGATTTTAGGAACTTTAAAAGAAAATCACGGCGTTCCGGAACGAACCAGTCTCAGTTTACTGACACACTATCTTCAAAATGTCTTAAAGCTCTTTTCTAAAATAGAACTATACTCTGAGAAAAAAGGAGAGAAGGTTACGCGATATATTAGTACATATGTTAAAGTTTCCCCTTATGAAATTGCCTTATCCTTACTCTCAAATTCCTTTTTGTCTCATTATAGTGCCCTTTACGTCCATGATTTGACGATTAATAATCCAAAAGAAATATACATTAATCGAGAACAATCTAAAAAACCAATAAACAAAGAAAACGCTGTTCTCACGCAAAGAAAAGTAGATTATGCCTTCTCAAAGGAAATGAGACAAACCAACGATATCTATAATTTTGCATACCAGGGCATCTATTATAAAGTTCATATTTTAAATGCGAAGAATACGAATAAAACAGGAATTATAAAGAAAACTCCTATAGGCTTTTCGAAGGCTGTTCAAGTAACAAATAGGGAGCGTACACTATTGGATTGTACGATTCGTCCGAGATATAGTGGAGGCGCGATAGAAGTGTTAGAGGCTTATTATGCAGCCAAAACGGATCTTATTGTTCCATTGCTTGCAGACTATCTGAAAAAGTTTGATTACATTTATCCTTATGAAAAATCTGTCCTTTTTTATTTAAAGAATACAAATTATCCCAAAGATACCATCGCTATAATCGAGGACATGCTGGCTCATAGCCCGAATCGGCATATAAATTTTTACGTAGATTACCAGATACCAAGAAAAAAAGAAGACGAAACTATAGGTATTTTTTATCCTTCAGAAATAGATGAAGTCAAAATTGAATATTATGACAGCCATTCCGCTCAAGTAAAGGTGAGGAGACTTTCAAATCAGGAACTGGGAAAAGATACATACCAAATTGGTTCGGTTCATCTATATGACAGCACCGGAGAGGAACTACTAACTTTAGATACTTTTACCTATGTTTACGATAATTACGAAGAAATAATGTTAGATATTTCCAGGAAATTTCATGTTTTAAAAGAAAATATTACTATTATTGGGTTTATAACCTAGTTTACTGCCAACACCTAACAAGGAACAAGTAAAAAACCGTCAAATAAACGTTTAGATAGTATTTCGAGATTAAATCCACCTAGTTAAGCGTTTTATACATAACTAAGCGGAAAATGTAGCGATATAAAGGGTTAAGCCGAATTAGGTACAACTTTTTCGGGAATGCAGGTTATAAACAAGAAGATTAAAAGGAACTAAAAATTGTACAAGAAGAAAATATTAATAAATTATTTTGTGTTCAAAATCAAAACTATCCAAAAAGAGTGGTATTAGGTATCAGTAGTAACTATACCTATCATTCTTTCAAAAATAAAATAAGTGCGATTGAGACAGAAACTTTAAATAAGAGCCTTAAGTTGAACGGAAATATTATTAGATGAAATATCTTATCTGAATTCACTACGCTCATTCAAAAAAACTCGAAGTGTTTAAGTGTTTGTGGCAAGATAAACGTACATACAATTGCAGCGCAAAAGTACATAGCTCCGCAAGCAGCTTAGGGTAAAATAAAAAGCCATTGCGGGCGTCCTGAAATTCCTCTAAAGTTATAGTTCCGACACTGTAACTGGAGGTAAGAAAGGGAATGCTCGCAATGACCGATATTAATACTATATAGGTTGAATTAAATACTTTACATCCGCACGCACAGTCGGTCAATCACTTCAAGGGGACGCCCGTTCACATCGGCTAAGAAACCGCGGACCGCCTGTTTGATTTTCTGGACGTGGTCAAAAAAAACATTGTTGATGACCGATTCCTTGAGCCACTTCCATACGCCTTCCATCAGGTTCAACTGAGGGCTGTAGGGAGGGAGGAAGATGAGTGCCAGGCGCCCAGCGTTTTCTTTAAGAAAAGGCTGGATCAGCTTGGCGTGGTGGATACGGGCATTATCCAATACCATCACGATTTTTCCGGTGGGGTATTCCCGCAACGTCCGCTCCAAAAAACGGAGGAAGGCCGCTGCGTCGTATGCCCCTTCTTCCGTACAAATGATCCGACCGGTTTCATAATCCAAGGTGCCGATCAATTTCACCCCTTTGTGTTGTCCGTAAGTGGGGATTTTCCGCTGGTGGCCGCGGAGAAATCAGGTGCAGCCAATGGCTTGGTAATCCCGGATCATGGTTTCGTCCTCGAACAGGAGGTGGTCAATGTCGCTATTCAGCAATTTTTTTTTAGGCTCGGGAAGGTTTCTTCCAAAAACACCTGTTGTTTCTTGGAATCCGCTTTTTTGAGGGTATACGTCGGACGAGTCCAGCTTAGTCCTAGCCGGTGAAGGAGGTCCGCCACGCCTTTTTGCGTATATCCATAACCCCATTCCCGGAGAATCAGGTCACACACAATCGCCAATGTCCAATTGGCACGGGATTTGAAACCTACTTCCTCCGGAGTGTGGTAGGCGACGATTTGAACCAGTTCCGCTTCCTGTTCATCTGTCAGCCGTGAAGGTCGTCCGCTTTGTTTTTTGGAGACTAAACCTTGGATTCCATTATGGCAGTAATTTTTCACATAGTGGCTGACAGTATGCTCGTCGCGGCCGATGGTGTGCCCGGCTTCTTTCCGGGTGTGGCCTTCGAGAACCAACTTGACTGCCAGGCAACGCTCGTACAACCGGCGGTTGTCTGTCGTAGTCATCGCTTTTTCCAATTCACGGATTTGGCGTTCTGTTTCCATGTTCCCCACTCCTCAAGTGTTTTCTTTAGTATACGCCTACAGGAGGAAAAACGAATGCAATTTAACTCAATTTATATAGTCAGCTTTTGCTGCTCTCTTCATTCCCATGTGGACTATAACGTAGCAAAGCGTTATTCTATGAATCTTAAATACACCTAATGGCTATTGTACAATAGACCCCTCAGCCTCATTTTGGGCAATCCCTTCAAAAAGGAATCCTAGCCAATAATCCTGCCTTGTGAACATTGAAACCAAGTATGTTCTCAAGATGCAGATTGTTTCCCTAAATTGGGCACATTAATTAATATTTTAAGTACACATAAAGCGAATAAAATGTTTCTTAAACTACATAAAGGCAAAAAAGTGCCCATTGATTCATAACGGTCATGTGACGGATAATACACACATGTACCATATGATTTAGGAGGTTATATTATGTATAAAATAGTTACTGATTCATGTTGTGATTTATCGTATCAATTTTTTGAAAAAGACAATCTAGAATTTCTTCCAATGGAAGTGATGTTAGATGGGAAAACTCTGCGTGATGACCTGGGATTGACGTTTGATATAGATTCTTTTTACACAGCCTTAAAAAATGGCTCTATGCCCTCCACAAGTCAAATCAGTATAGGTAGGTATCTAGAATTTTTCAAAAGTTGTGCAAAACAAAATATCCCAATCATTTATATCAGTTTGTCCTCGGGAATGAGTGGATCTTACCAAAGTGCCCTCCAAGCAGTAGATCTATTGAAAGAAGAATACCCTGATGCCGAAATAGCTATTGTGGATTCCTTATCAGCAAGTGCTGGGCAAGGCTTAATGGTCTATAATGCGGTGCAAAAGCAAAAAGAAGGGTATAATTTTCTTGAGTTAGTGAGTTGGTTAGAAGCTAATAAACGATCTTATCAGCATTGGTTCACAGTTGAAGATTTAAACCATCTATACAATGGAGGTAGGATTTCAAAGGGTGCTGCAGCAATCGGTGAACTATTAAGCATTAAGCCCATTCTTTCAGTAAATAAAGAAGGAAAGTTAGAAGTTGTTGAAAAAGTAAGAACAAGAAAAAGAGCCTTTCAAAGAATGACTGATCAAGTAGTGCAGGCATTAGAGGCTGCTGACGACAAGACCGTTTTCATTGCAACCAGCGGTGATAGAGCCGGCGCCGAATGGTTGAAGGAATCTATTTTAGCGAAGTCCCATCCAAAATCAATCGAAGTCTTAAATATGGGACCTACGATTTCAAGTCACACAGGCTACGGCTGTGTTGGCGTTTTTATCAAAGGGATTGATAGTGGTGTATAAATTTATTAGGGCGAGAGTTCTGGGCAACTCTTGGATGGGTTCCCGTAGAGTAAAAATAATATAATGAAGGAGTTCGGAGTATGGATCCAGAAATAAAAATCGATCGCAGAATTCGAAAAACAAAACAAGCAATACAGCAAGCAGTAGTTAAGCTCTTATCAGACCAAAATTTAGAATCCATCACAATTACACAAGTCGCAGCAATGGCCGATGTGAATCGGAAAACATTTTACAACTATTATGAGAGCACTAACCAAGTACTTGAGGAGATTGAAAATGACATTGTTCAATCATTTGACGAAGTTATTTCTACCATAAATATGAAAAAAGACTTTAAGTCTCCAACCTGGATCTTTGAATCTCTGACAAACATCATACAACAGGATTTTGAATTTTATAGTGATTTAATGCAGTCAAATAAAGTCGGGGATATCAACTTGATTGCAAAAATATCTCAAACGTTAAAACAACGAGTGATAGCCAATTTACATTTAGATATATTTGAAGATGATTTTACTAGAGATTTGACTATTAATTATGTAATAGCCGGAATGATGGAGGTTTATCAAGAGTGGTTACGCGATCCGAAGAAAATCCCTTTAGATGAATTGTCAAAAAAAATGAGCCTCATAACTTTTTCAGGTGTTAATGGGATTTTAGGTGATGGAAAAAATGAGTAATATTATTGACTATGTAAGAAGAATGAAAGATGTGCCCTTTGAAATAGCGCCACTAAACGAAATTGACAGCCTCATTTTCTCACAGTTAGCGTATTTGGATTATAGTTTGTTACCCACGAAAGAAAGCTATTCTTTTCTTGAAATTTACAATTCCAATTTGGTACCGCTTCTGGTAAAAAGAACTTGGAATGCAGAAAACAATAGCCTATTATTTTCTGAGATTTCTACAAGTACTCGTTTTAGATCAATAAAAGTTCATGAGGTCATCAATTTAATAAGTGAATCAGAAGAAACGCAGTTTTCTGCCGTTACGTTTGAATTGTCTAATAATCACTATTTCCTTTCTTTCCGGGGTACCACATCCACTTTTGTTGGTTGGAAAGAAGATTTGAATATGTCTTATTTAACAATAATTCCATCACAGAAATCAGCCGCTGACTACTTGGAAAGGATACACGATAAATTTGGGGGTAAATACTACCTAGGTGGACATTCAAAAGGGGGAACATTGGCAGTATTCGCAGCCGTATTTACTAAACGTGAAATAAATGAAAATATCATAAAAGTTTTTAATCATGATGGTCCAGGGATACATAGTTCGTTACATTCTTCAGATCAATTCAGAAAGACTAGAAACAGAATACAGAAAATTGTTCCAGAAGCTTCTGTTGTAGGAATAATGTTAGAAGAAGAACGGGATTTCTCCATAATAAAAAGTAGCGCATGGTCCATCCTACAGCACGACCCTTACACATGGTTAATAAATGAAGATAAATTTCTTAGAACGCCCTCTACCACAAGATTTTCCAATTACACACAAAGAACTATTTCCTCATGGGTAAGCGCTATCGATGAAGAAACCAAGAGAAATAGCTTAGCTTCCCTTTATGAAATCACCAAATCTATGGAAACGACGTATCTAGCCGATGCGGTTGAACAATGGCCTAAAAATATTAAAATTTTAATAACCGGCGTAAAATATGCTGATAAAGGTATACGGAAAGATTGGGGTATTGTCACAAAAACGCTCATTGAAGTTTCAATGAAGGAAGGAACGCAAAGTATAAAGAGGATTCATGGATAATATATTTTGACTAAACCTGCGCACCAAAAAAACTGTGACCAGCTCATTGCTATCCTCGGAAAAAGCAAACATATATCGCGGAATGCTCAGCCTTGCTTATTATACTTTAGTTCTACTTTCTCTACTTTATAAAAAAGTACGTACGTTAACTGCTTAGCCATGTACTCTGGCGATTGGCAATAAAAAAAAAA
>NZ_FNQH01000009.1 GCF_900107505.1 Trichococcus collinsii
ATGGGCAGGTTACCCACGTGTTACTCACCCGTCCGCCACTATCTTCTCAGTGGAAGCAAGCTTCCATAGAAAAGACCGTTCGACTTGCATGTATTAGGCACGCCGCCAGCGTTCGTCCTGAGCCAGGATCAAACTCTCATGTAAATGTGGACTCTTGTACAGAAATCCTACACGTTAAGCTGATTGCTCTTAATTTTTTGCTGACTTTATGTTTGCGATACAAAGTATCGTCTTCGTTTGCTTCGACCGAAGTCTAAGCTCCTTGCACATTTGGTTCGTTCATTCTTTATTCAGTTTTCAAAGGTCAATCGCGTATCACGTGTTACGTGATTGCTTATTCATAATATCACGGCTCCGGCTCTCCGTCAAGCCTTTTCTGAAAGTTTTTCAGAAGTATTATCGGCTTGCAGATGCTTGGATCAGCAACTTTTATATAATATCACGCTCTAAATCGCATGTCAACAATTTTTTCAAATCATTTCAAAGCCGATTCTGGCGGACAACTTCTATATACTATCATCGCAGCCGAATGCTGTCAACGATTTTTTAACTTTTTCTTTGAACGATTATCAATTCTTCAAAAACCCTGGCGCTGAACGATCTCTTCTACTGGCAATAATTTCCATTCCATTATATAGTAGACTTGAATTTCGGACAGCCCGTTTAAGGGCAGAGAGCGAGGATATAGATTGGATAAAAAAATCATTTTTTTGGATATTGATGGTACCTTGGTGGCGGATGACGGTTGGGTTCCCGCATCCGCTGCTGACGCATGCAGACAGGCCCGACTGAACGGGCATGAGATTTACTTGTGCACTGGCCGGTCAAAACCGGAGATATATGATTTCATCATGGAAATCGGCTTCGACGGCATCATCGGCGCTGGCGGCGGCTTCATTGAGCTTCATGACGGAATGCTTTACCATAAGACGGTCCCGGCCATCGAAGTCAGACGGATGGTGGATTTCTTTGATCAGCATGGCGTTGATTTTTACTTGGAGTCAAACGGTGGCCTGTTCGCCAGCAAAAATTTCCTGCCGCATGTGGAACGCTGCATTTATGGTGATATCGACAATGATCCGGATGCCCGCAGACGCAAAGAAGAACAGCCGCACCCCTTCATAGAGGGACTGATCTACGGCGAAGAGGATCTTTATAAGTCTGACGTCAACAAGGCTTGCTTCCTTCAGAGCGACAAACTTTCTTTCGCACTAATCAAGTCGGAATTCGAAAACTCCTTTGATACGATCCAATGCACCGTGCCTCAGTTTGGTGATGAAAGTGGCGAGCTAATGGTACCGGGTGTACACAAAGCGACTGCAATAGAAGCTTTGCTGACACACCTGGGACTCTCCAAAGAGCGGACGATCGCGATCGGTGACGGCTTGAATGACCTGGAGATGTTCGACTATTGCGAAATCGGCATCGCTATGGGGAATTCCAAGGAAGAATTGAAGTCTGTCGCGGATCATGTCACTGGTTCAGTGGACGAGGATGGCCTTCATCAGGCATTCCGCACTTTCGGGCTCATCTGATAACTGTAGCTAAGAATCTTATCCATTTCATAAAACTATCTTCATAATTTCTTCATACTTGAGTTTTATCATGACTGTAGGCCAATCACAAACAATCTTTTTTTCAATTTCTTTACTCCTCCAAAGTAAAGAGCAACTCCTTTAGGGCTGCCTGATAACTTCAGGCAGCTTTTTTTTTGCTATATCTTAATTTTTTCGCCATTCCATGATACTATATGAAGTAATACCTCGCTCGATGCGAGCTCTGCAATACATAAAAAAACGACTCTCTTAATAGATGAAAAAAATCAAATCGTAAACGGGGATGTGCACATGGAACCTATTCGCAATAAAATATTGGACTGCAAAAGAATCGTCATCAAAATCGGCACAAGTTCTTTGATGCTGGCGGACGGATCCGTCAACTATCAGACGTTCGACCGGCTTGCTTATGTCTTGACCGTTCTGCGCAAGCAAGGCAAAGAAATCGTCTTAGTGTCTTCCGGCGCAATTGGAGTCGGGCTCAACCGCCTGAACCTCCCGCATCGTCCGAAAACCATCCCGGAGCAACAAGCCGTCGCTTCTGTCGGGCAATCCGAATTGATGAACCTCTACACCCGCTTCTTCTCGCACTATAACCAGATTGTTGGGCAAATACTCATGACCCTGGATATCGTGCAGTTCCCGGAAAGCCGCAGGAATGCCGTAAACGCATTCGAGCAGTTGTTAAAAATGGGCATCATCCCGATCGTGAATGAAAATGACGCTGTATCTGTTGAAGAATTGGATCACCTAACAAAATTCGGGGACAACGATCGCCTTTCCGCAACCGTAGCAGAGATCATCTCCGCCGACCTGCTGATCATGCTGTCCGATGTCCCAGGTTTTTATGATAAAAATCCGATGGCCCATCCGGATGCCGTCCTCTTCCATACCATCCATGCCATCACGGCAAAGGAAATGGCTTTGGCTGGCGGGAACGGTTCGAAATTCGGGACCGGCGGAATGGCAACAAAATTGAAAGCTGCTAAACAAATCCTGAAGAACAAGCAACAAATGGTATTGACGCAAGCCACCGATCCGACCGTATTGTTCGATATATTGGCCGGCAAAGAAATTGGAACCTATTTTGTGAGGGAAGACAAATAGAGGAGGATATTCGATGAACAGTTTATTGCAAGAAATGGGCATTGCCGCGAAAGCCGCAGCCAACAGCCTGAGGAAATCATCAACCAAACAAAAGAATGAGGGGCTTTTGGCCATGGAAGCTGCCCTTTACACGCACCAGGATGCCATCCTGGCAGCCAATGCGAATGACATCGCAGCAGCCGAGGCTAATGGATTGGCAACGCCGATGATCGAACGTTTGACTTTGAATCCGCAACGGATCAAAGGGATGGCGGACAGTTTCAAGGAAATCGCTCAACTGCCTGATCCGATTGGCTACGTTGAGGAAATGACGAAATCAGCCGATGGTTTGATGATCGGAAAGCAGCGTGTTCCGCTTGGCGTCATCGGAATCATTTATGAATCACGTCCAAACGTCACAGCGGACGCGAGCGCCCTTTGCTTCAAATCCGGGAATGCCGTCATCCTGCGCGGCGGAAAAGAGGCTTTGGAATCCAACAAAGCCATTATGACCGCATTGCAGGCAGGTCTCGCGGAAGCCGGTTTCGCCAAGGAAACGCTGCAACTGATCCCTGATCCATCCCGCGAACTGGCCAATGAATTCATGAAACTGAATGACTATCTGGATTGCCTGATCCCTCGCGGAGGAGCCGGACTGATCCAGAACGTTTTGAAAAACGCGACTGTACCGGTCATCGAAACAGGCGTCGGAAATTGCCACCTGTACATCGATAAAGCTGCCGAATTGGAAATGGCCACACGCATTCTGGTCAACGCGAAATGTTCCCGCCCTTCCGTCTGCAATTCCATCGAGACGCTTGTTGTCCACGAAGCAGTTGCGGATGCTTTCCTGCCTGTTTTCGCGAAAGCTTTGGCGCCTTATAAAGTGGAATTGCGCGGCGATGCGAAGACCCGCAGCATCCTGCCCGAGGCTGTCCCAGCAACAGAGGAAGATTTCGCTGCTGAATTCTCGGATTTCATTTTGGCGGTAAAAGTGGTTTCCTCCTATGACGAAGCCATCGCGCATATCCAAAAATACAGCACCGGCCATTCCGAAGTGATCGTCACCGATCATTACCAAACGGCACAGAACTTCCTGAACGATATCGATGCAGCGGCAGTCTACATCAACGCCTCTTCCCGTTTCACGGATGGTGGTTGTTTCGGCTTTGGCGGAGAAATCGGCATCAGCACGCAAAAACTCCATGCCCGCGGACCGATGGGATTGAAGGAATTGACTTCCTACAAATACATCATCTACGGCGAAGGTCAAATCAGATCCTAAGAGGGATCCTCATTGAAAATGTTTAGAGCCGGGACACCGTTCCCGGCTTTTTCTGTCCACAATGCAACAACCGGCTACCGGAGAAAGAAGGGTTCCAACCATGCAAAAGAAGATTGCAGTCATCGGTGGCGGCATCGTCGGCGCCACCGCGAGTTATTATTTGGCAAGATCCGGCCACAGCGTCAGCGTATTCGACAGCGGCAACGGCCAAGCAACAGCAGCGGCGGCAGGGATCATTTGTCCTTGGCTGTCCAGACGCCGCAACAAAAAATGGTACCGTCTCGTCTCCGAAGGCGCGGCTTTTTATGACAAGCTGCTGGCCGACTTGGCTTCCGACGGTTTGAAGACGGATGCCTACGCACGCTCCGGAGCTATTATCCTGGGACAATCTGCCGACTATATCCAGGAGGTCCATGACCGTGCGTTGGAACGCCGCGAGCAGGCGCCTTTGATCGGTAGCGTCGCTATCCTGAAAGGAAGTGAACTTGAAAAAGCCTTCCCGCCTCTCGCCAACGTCGAACAAGCCCTTTACGTAGGCGGGGGCGCCCGCGTGGACGGCCGGGAATTGACGAAAACATTGTTGGAGGCGGCAATTCATTTAGGAGGTACCCTCCACAAAGGGAACGTCTCCCTCACCATGGATAACGACGGCACTTTATCCGTCTTGACGCCGGACGGACCGCAAAAATTCGATGCAGTCATCCTGGCAGCCGGCGCTTGGCTGCCCCAACTCCTCCGGCCGCTCGGGTACACGGTCGATGTCCGCGGGCAAAAAGGTCAACTTATCGTCCTCCAAACAGAGGCTCGGGATCCGCAAAACTACCCGGTCATCATGCCCCAAGGTGAAATCGACCTGCTTCCGTTCGGCAATGGGAAAACAGTCATCGGCGCAAGCCACGAGAACGACAAAGGTTATGACCTGCAGCCTGATGCTTCCGTTACGGATCCAATGTTGGAACAAGCCTGTACTTGGCTCCCTCATCTG
The DNA here is from genome assembly GCF_900107505.1 of Trichococcus collinsii. Lineage (GTDB taxonomy): Bacteria > Bacillota > Bacilli > Lactobacillales > Aerococcaceae > Trichococcus > Trichococcus collinsii. The sequence goes on from NZ_FNQH01000009.1 coordinate 4,913, forward strand.
AAAGATGAGGCGACCACGGATATCCGTGTCGGCACAAGGGCCTACACTTCCGACTTCAGTCCCTTCTTCGGAAGTGTACCGGGTCTGCAAAACTGTTTCGCGGCAAGCGGGCTTGGATCGTCCGGATTGACTTCCGGGCCGCTGATCGGCTATTTGTTGGCCGAATTGGCGCAAGGGAAAGAAAGCAGCTTACCGACAGAGGATTATCCCATCACCGCTTACGTCAAATCGACCAACCGTTAGAAAACCATAAAAATATTATCCATTGAATAACGATTTTTTTGCTATCTCAATACAATTGAAATATAATTATCTTAAACGGAGGTGAAAAATATGTGGAAAGAATTTAAAACATTCATCATGCGTGGGAACGTGCTTGATCTTGCCGTCGGGGTTGTCATCGGGGGTGCATTTACAGCAATCGTCAATTCATTAGTAAAAGATATCATCACACCGATCATCGTAGCCGTAACCGGCAACGCAGACTTGACGGGCCTTTCATTCAAAATCGGACAAGCAGACTTCACGTACGGTAATTTCCTGCAAGCCTTACTGAACTTCTTGTTGATCGCACTTGTCCTCTTCCTGATGATCAAGGTAATCAACAAACTCAAACGCAAAATGCCCGAGGAAGAACCAGTGGAAGTTGAAGCCGAAGTACCGGTTGTTGAGCTTTACCTGAAAGAAATCCGTGATTTGATGGTGAACCAAAGCAAAAAAGTCGAATAATGCTCAATATAAGTACACAAAAATGAACCCTATAGAAGACACTTTTTTGTGTCCATTCTATAGGGTTCATTTTATTTTTCTTAAAAAGCGTCGTCGTCCTCATCATCATCGTCTGCAATCATGGATACATGCCAGTCACTGATACTGTTCTTGCCTTGAGCGATCACAGCTTCAGCAGCTTCTTCCACAGGCGTCCCTATCAATTGATGGTTGATCCCTTCCAACAGCATCGGAAGGTTTACCCCGCCAATGATGTAAACAGAATCTTGAAGTGGTTTCTCCAGACTATTCGTCACAAGTACCGATTGGTTGTAAGGGCTGGCGCTCACCAGATCCACCAATACGATGACCCCGTCACCTTGATTGACTTCAAGAATGCATTCTTTAATTGTTTCGCCCAACGCCTGTACGTCGTCTCCCAGATTCAAGTTTGCTGTTGTGATATTATTGGTCGGGCCAAAGATCACTTCCGCTGAATCCTTAAGTCCATTGCTTAATGAACCATGTGTTGCAATAACGATCCCTAACATTTATAATCCTCCTTGGTTACGGAAAGGCTCAATGCCTATCTGCACAATTCCACAACTTTTGTAATATTGTCCATACTTAAATTCTTTCGGCTCAAATCCGACTTATCCAGATAAAATTGCGTTTTTTGCTCTTTTTCCGAAGTTTTTGCACTGAAGATATAATTGATCTTTTCATCTGACGACTGATGATCAATACCTAATTCCGACAATTTCGTCTTGGAAACATCATTGCCGATAACACGCAACGGCGCATCTGCGCCTACGCAATCCAGATAGAATATCTTCGCTTTCTTATTTCCCGGTGTACGCATTGCTTCCAGACCACTTTCTCCAAAACTGCCTTCATCCACAAAAGCGAACGCTGTTTTCTCTCCTTTTGCCTCACTTATCATTGCCAACATAGCAAGGACGGACGAAGTATTTCGAATCAACGTCTTTCGGTTTGCCGACCCCTTCGCAATCTTGCCGAACAAGTAGAAATAGACACCGTAAGCAAGAGCGATAAACAAGGTGCGAACAGAAATCAGGTCAACCGCACCGGATGCGTTCTGCATATAAAAGAGCGTTCCGGCAATACCCACCAAGAGCAACAGGACAGAACTGACTATAATGAAACTGGTTGTCCGTTTTTCCTGTACTTCTCGATCAAACAAAACATAAGAACCAAAATGCTGAATTGGCGTGTCATAATACGTGCAAATGATCTGATCCGCTTTTCCGATATCGCCAACGTAAACGTTCCTTGATGCATATTTTTTATGGCGATTGTACTCGATCACCTGCACATCTTCTCGCATGTCAGAAATATCCGCCACCAATGCCGAGATAAACCGCCGTTTGCTTTTATCAGTACGACGTACACGATAAAAAGACTGATATCGAAATAGCCAATCTTTAAATTTTTCATTTTGCTGCATAGTATTTGCCACCTGTCATTTTGGTCCTATTTTCCCGATTGAGAAAAGCAGCTATTTCGCAATAACTGCTTTCCCACCAGGAATTATTTTATAAACCGAATTGTTTTAACACATCTGCTAAGCTAGAGCTTGACGAAGATGGTGTTGCTTGGAAATAGATGTTTTCAACACCATAGTCTTCATTTAATTCTTTCAATTTCAATGCATCTGCTTTGTTCAGATAAACTGATTTAGTGACCAAAATATCATCATCGCCTTTTTTAGCGATTCCGCCGATATTCAGATCTTTGATCGGAACACCATGCTTAACCAGATTATAAATTCCGGTCACTGTTTTCGTGATCAGGATAGCGCTGTACTCTTTAAATTTGAACTCATCCCAATAGAATTTGCACTTTTCTTCAGTCATGACAATTGTTTTTTGTCCGGTACGGCTACCCGCGCTTTTGTACAGATCCTTCATGAATTTATCTTTGGCAACAACATCATCCACTACAAAGATTGAATTGACGCCATCTCTTTGGGACAATGTCAACATGACTTGACCATGGATCAGTCTCTCGTCTACACGCGCTAAATTTACAACTCCCATTTTTTACACTTTCCTTTCTTATACCCTTTTTATAGAATACCTATGCCAGCCAGAACAATCAAAATCAACGTCAAGCCCACTAATGCACGCGTTACCTTCAGACCTTTTTTGATGTAGAAGAAGTATACACCCAGAACAACAGCCAGCGGCAACATACCAGGCATTATCTTATCCAGAATTTCCTGAATAATAAACGGACGTCCTGAGATCTCAAATTCTAAGCTTGATGAAACTTTAACATAATTTCCGGCTAAAATCCCCATCATAAACATCCCTAAAATAGACAACATTTCGATAACAGTCTGAATTCCAGCACTATGCATAACACCCGTTGCATTTTTACCTGTCTTGAATGCGCTTCGTGCAAAGAATACACCTAACAATGCTTGGTAAAGAGCAAAAGCGATGAATGGGAACAAGGCGCCAATCGGGCTACCCATTTGTGCCCAAGGAACAGCGATAGCGATAAAAATGTATTGTACAGTTCCTGAGTCGATTGAATCACCAATCCCAGCCAAAGCTCCCATTAAACCTGCTTTAGTATTGTACATCAGATCATCAGTCATGGTAACTTCTTCGCCGTTCACAACTTCTTTGGCGCGTTCTTGTTCCATCGAAGACATCAGCCCTGTGATGACGCCGCCACCCCATGACAGTTGCGTATTGAAGAATAGCAATTGGCGTTTATAGGCGGCTCTTAATTGATCCTCATCTTTGTACAGTTTGCGCAGAATCGGCATCATCGCATAAAGGAGCGATGGAGCCAAATAACGTTCGAATGAGTGAGGGATCTCGTTTGCAAAGTGCCAGCGTAAATAGGTTTTCGTAACATCTTTAGCGGTTATTTCTTCTGGTGCTAACATGTTTTGTTCTTTAGCATCTAGATTAGCGTTTATCATTTTTTCATCTTCCTTTCAATTTGCATACTTTTTAGAAATCGTCATCATCGTCATCTTCAAGCGCTGTACCACCAGCGGAAGCAGAAGATGTTTTTGCAGCTTGTCCCTTGCTTAACACGAAAATGGCTGCTATTAAAGCTCCGACAATGGCATAGGTCACCATCGTGATTGATAAGGAAGCCAGCACAACGCTCATCAAGTATGCTAACAGGAAGAAAACCATGTAGTCTTTACGGCCGATAACATAAATCGTTGTTGCAATACCGATAGCCGCTAGACCGCCACCAACAACAGTTAGAATATGGAACACAACTGTACCTTCAAGTGCGGTGATGACATCAGCAATAACGGGTGCTCCGAAGTACAAAGCAACGAATACTAATGGCACAAACAAAATGAAAGAAGCGATTGTTGGATAAAGGATAATTGATCTTACGATTGCACCGTCATTCAAGTCTTCGACGGCTTTATCGGTGTATTTACCCAAAAACGTATTGATGAAAAATCTGAATTGGTACAGATAAGCACCCAATAAACCTACCGGTACAGCTACAGCTATTGCTGCTTCAGGCTGCAGGTTACCCATTAAAGCAACCGGCACCGCGATCGCTGCTGCGATTGATGGTTCAGAAGGCATCGTTCCCCCTGGAGAGAAAACCCCCATATAAATCAGTTGAATTGCTGCTGTGATAATCATTGCTTGTGGAACGTCACCCATTACAATACCTGCGATCAAACCCGTCATCAAAGGGGAAAAACGTAACGTTAATGTCGCTCCACCTAAAAATGCACGTGACATGACTGCCCCTACCCAAAGTGCAATTAACAAACTTTGCATTGCGGTAATATTTTCCATTGCCTATACCTCCGTATTTATGTATTTTTCTAAATCTATTATTGCTTTTTTCAAGACTTCTTCATTGATCGTCATCGGCAACAAATGCACTTTTTGCTTTTTGTTGACCAGTTCGACTATGTTGTTGAGTTCCTCTTCCGCTAAAGGATACTCGCCCATCTCGGTTAATGATTTCGGTAAACTTAAAGCTTCATACATCGGAATCAATTCGTCAATCACTTGCCATTTGCCTTCCAGAGCCAATTGATAGAAAATACCATATGCCACTTTTTCACCATGCAAGTAGTTGTGGACTCCCGGCAGATAAGCTGAAATCGCATCATGAATGGCATGAGCGGCAGTATTACGGGCATATTTGTCGCCAAATCCCCCAACCAGTCCCGCAACTCCGAATATTACTTCAGACACCTTGATAAACTCTGCAGATACCGTTCCATTGCGCATATCCTCGATAGCCTTCAAACCATCTTCAGCGATGACATCTTTGCAGATCCGCGCCGAATGCCGTGCGAGCATCAAGAAATTATTCGCTTCAAACTGCGGCTGCTCCAATATCATATCGGATTCATACCACTTAGCTATAGTATCCGCGATTCCTGCGATAAAGAATTTTATTGGCGCATCGATTACAAGGGTTGGTTCAGTGATCAAAAAGGCTGCCTGTCTTTTGTAATGTTCGGTTTTGCCTTCAGCGAGTCCGTTATCTTTGTACATGACTGATAACGGTGCCCATGGTGCACAATTACTGGCCAGCGTCGGAACGACACCGAAAGGTTTTTTCGTTAATGAGCCGACATAGTACACCAGGTCACACAATTTCCCTCCTCCGACACCGACGATAAAGTCAAAGTTGCCATCTTCTACTAGTTTGGCCAATCGATTTGCTTCATTATAGCTACACTCACCGTTATATTTCTCATACTGAATTGCGAAGTCCTTATCCAGAAATTCCAAATACGGCCTTGCTTTCTCCCATGAAATCGTGCCATGAACAAGCAGCACGCGTTTCGCACCGTATTCGTTCAGTATGTCAGGGATCATTTCCATAGCGCCTTGCCCATACTTATAAAATTGCGGGCCAACTTTTACATTTACAACTGTATCCAACTTTATACACCTCCCTCATGCTGTAATATAAGGACTTACTGGTTGCACCACCCGTCGCGGCATCCTCCCTTCCACTATCGATTCACAGTCAGAAACACATTTGTCTCCCATCCCTTCCAGGCACTCCATTGTGTACGCAGACGTGTGCGGGGTCAAAATGATATTCGGATACTCCAGGAAAGGATGGTCACTGCGTCCCGGTTCAACTTCCAACACATCTGTTGCATATCCACGCAGTTTCCCGGTTTGGATCGCTTCGATGATTGCCGCTTCGTCCACAAGTGCTCCACGAGCTGAGTTGGATATGTAAACACCGTCCTTCATTTTCGCAATGGTTTCTTTGGAAATCAGATGGTAATTCGTTTCATTCAGGCTTGCGCAGAGACAAATGACCTCGGCCCGCTCCAGAAGTTCGTCCAATTCGACTTTCTTGCCGCCGAAAATGTCGATTTCCAACGCGGTCTTGTTCGGATCGACCCCCAACACTTCACACCTGAACCCATAATGCAGGATTTCGACAGCTCGGCTGCCGATATTGCCAACACCAATGACACCTACCGTTTTTCCGCATAAACCGTTTCCAATAAACCGCGCTCGATTTTCCCAGCCATCATTTTTGACTTCCTGGGCAGATTCGGTTGTGCGCCGCATCAGTGCAAGTAAATTGGTGATATTATTTTCTGCAACTGCGTCGCGCTCGATCAGAGGTGGAACAATCGCGACAATTGTACCATGTGCCTTGGCAGCTTCCAGGTCTATATTGTTGTACCCGATTCCATGACGCGTGATCAACTTCAGTTCATCCTTATGCTCAAAAAACTCGCTAGTGAAAAATGGTGTTACACTCGCGATAATAATATTATACCCTATTAATGATTCAGCTAGTTGCTTTCCTTCAATTGAACTATCAAAATCGAAACGATCGACCTGCCCGATTTTTTCCAGTCTTTCCACATGCGTGTCAAACATCTTCCCAAAACTGCTTGAATTGACGATGGCTATCTTATTTTCTTGAGTCATTTTTCTTTGCCCCTCCACTTATACAAATTTCTCTCCGCCAAGCCCATTTTTGTAATCGTTTTCGTAATTTATATTCTGATTATAATAAATATTTTTTACTTTGTAAAGCTAAAATAAAAAATATTTATTACTAATTGCGAATATGCTATACTATCCCTAAGGAGGTGCTCATATATGTCAAAAAATTATATCCAAATGATCCTGAAACCACACTACGAGACTTTTTCAGCCACTGAATTAAAGATTGCCGACTATTTTGTGAGCTTGGGCATGGACTTAGTGAACAAAACATTATCCAATCTTGCAGAAGAAACAGATTTTTCAGAATCGACGATTTTTAAATTCGTGAAGAGAATAGGCTTCAAAGGCTTCCAGGATTTCAAAATCAGCGTTGCATCAAACTATCGTATGTCTGAAGAACGCACGCACCAGTTAGCCGTATTTACCGATATCACCGCTTCGGACACGCCGAGCGATATTTCTAAAAAAGTCATTCAATCCTCACAAATTATGTTGCAAAGCTTGATGAGCAAACTATCAGGGGAGGCCCTGCAAGAAGCTCTTGATATTATCATAAATTCGAAAGCGCTTCACTTTTTTGGGCTTGGCTCCTCCGCAGTCATTGCGCTCGACGCCTACCACAAGTTCTTGAGAACCGCCATCCCCGTAAATTATGTTTCAGATTATCATATGCAGCTGATGCACACTTCCAAATTAACGGAAAATGATTGCGTCTTCCTTTTCTCGCACTCAGGAAAGACGGCAGAAACTATCAAGATAGCGGAAGTAGCTGCCCATAATAAAGCCAAGATCATCTGTCTGACAGGGAATCCGCCAGGTGCTTTGAACCGATTGAGTGATGTCAGTATTGTAGTCGAAACAGAAGAATCCATTTTCCAGTCCGAGGCCCTTTCAGCCAGATTACTTTATATCACAGTAGTGGATATCATCTACTTGTCGTATCTCTATCATGATGAGCATACAAATATAGAATCGATCGACACAATACGCGAAATCCTTTCGACAACAAAAATAGAGGTGGATAGATAATGCCCATCAAAGCGATCGTTTGCGACATGGACGGCACACTATTGACTGCTGACCATGACATCAGCCCCAAAACCCAGGAACTCCTCCTATCGCTCCAGCAAAAAGGCATCACCTTGGTATTGGCAAGCGGGAGAAGTTACTTGCGCTTGATGCCGGATGCCCTAAAACTGAAGATGGATTCCCATCAAGGTTATTTGATCGATGTAAACGGCAGTTCCATTTATGATTGCAACTCTCAAACCAGGGAAAGATTGGGGATAATGGATTCAGAAGACATCCAAAAAGTCACATCCGTATTCCGTACGTTCAACGTTGAGATCCAGTTTTCGCAGGATGCCGGCCTGTACACCTATTTACCGGACTCGCTGTATGCCTTAAAGAAGAAAATCAGAGGCGAAATGAGACTGCCCGACGATTATCCTTGGGCCAGCGGCATGTACAGTTGGTTATGCGATATGCGCGACGGCTATCCTGAACAAAAACTGATTCTTGATCTGAACGAAGCACCAGCTTCTTGCAACAAAATTTCGATCAGCCAAGACCCACATTTTATGGAGGCTGTGACGCAGTCATTGCCTCATCTAGGTCTGTATGATGATTACGAACTAGTCTTTTCTGATGAAAGGAAACTGGAAATCACCAAAAAAGGCATCAACAAAGGCAAAGCCTTGGATACTTTATTGGAAAAACTGGGCATTTCCAATGAGGAAGTGGCAGTTTTTGGCGACAGCGAAAATGATATCTCTATGCTTGCCGGAAGACCCTATTCCTTCGCAATGGCTAATGCACTGCCGAAAGCCAAGGGCGTGGCAAACTATGCAACACCTTCCAATGATGACGAAGGTGTCTATCATGGCTTGAATCAATTGATGACAGAAGGCTTGCTTTAAACGAAAGAGCATAAAAAAAGCCGTATACTTGCGAAATATCGCATAGTATACGGCTTTTTTGCACCGAAATTGGCGCTTATGATTTCAAAAATAGATTCTCCACAAACCAAACACCAGCACAAGCGCCAGTAACAGCGTATGCCCTTTGATCTGCAAAAAGATGAGGGCGATGAATTCGCGCAGAAAAGCATAAGGCAAAAAATAAAGCGGCGTCCAGGCACCCAAGCCGTCCGTTTCCAATCCCACTCGATGCGCATAAAGACTGCTGCGGATAACATGGAAGTTATTCGTGATGAAGAGGCACTTATAGCTTTCTTTGTACGCGTCCATCATGCCCTTGGAATAAAGAAAATTCTGGTACGTATTGACGGACTCGCTTTCCTCAAGAATCAATTCTTCTGGGATGCCTTTCCCGATCAGATAACGTTTCATGGCGAAGGCTTCAGAAAATGGTTCGTCCACGCCTGTACCTCCACTCATAATCAGACGGCAGGGCCGTTTTTGCGTACGCTCTGTCTGATGCCGGAAAAATCGGTTTGCTCTGTCCAACCGCCTCCGCAGAAGCGGGCTGATGCTACCATCCGGCAACAATCCCGCTCCCAGGACAATGACGAAATCTTTATCGAGGGAAACCGGAATAAGGCCGTAAAAGGCTGTTGCGAGGAAAAATAAGATTAGCACCGTACCAAAATATATGATGAAGTAGCCCATCAAGCGCATAAAGCGCCAAATAAGGTAATGATGGAAAATAAAATAATTCAGCAGGAACAGCAGATCCATCAACAAAATGAAGGCTCCCACCGCAAACAGCAGGCCGTACCGTTTGGCCCAGCCCTCTTTTTTGATCAACAGCACCCCATTGAACACAAGCGCCAGGCCGAAAAATAGGAATGCGAATGGTGAAATTAAGCCGAAAAGAACGCGGAAGAGCATCACCGCATAACGGAGCCACGCCACTTGGGGGGAGTTGTTGCCCTGCAGCATTCCCACGAAAAGGAATAGCAGCGACGCTACCAGCAAGTAGCTCTGGTATTGCCTGTTTCTCCCCATCGATCTGAGCGTCAGTACCCCGCCTAACGAGAATGCACTCAATAAATAGAACAGCAACGGTCATCCCTCCTGTCTAAAAGCCGTGGAAAGCTTGATAAACTTCCTGTTTCTTCAGATCCCTTATTTTTGCGGTCTCTTTGATTGCATCTTTGGAAGAAAGCCCCTGTTCCGTCATCAGTTTTTCCACCAATTCAGCGACGCTGAGGTCATCAAATGTCTGTTCAATAGGCATTTCCGGGTTTTCATTACCGGCTATCATCAGGCAGATTTCCCCTCTGATTTCCGTTTCTTCGGCCCAAGCAGCCAATTCTTCTGCCGAACCCCGGATGAATTCTTCAAAACGTTTCGTCAATTCGCGGCAGATGACGACTTGGCGCCCTTCACCCATCACGGTTACGATATTTTTGAGCAACTCCTTCAGCCGGTAAGGCGACTCATAGAAAATCATCGTCTCTTCCCTGTTCTTCAGCGACTCCAACTGGGCCACTTGGTCTTTCTTCTTGCGCTCCAGAAAGCCGAAAAAGTAAAACGGTTGCGGCGCCAATCCGGAAGCTATCAATGCAGTCACACCGGCATTGGCTCCAGGCAACGGCACAACCGGCACGTTTGCGTTGATGCAGGCGCGCACCAAATCATGGCCTGGATCGCTGATCGAAGGCATTCCCGCATCGCTCACTTGGGCAATGGATTGGCCCCCGAGTAGTCTTTCCACCAATTGCGGAATGCGCTCTTGGGTATTGTGCTCGTGGAAGCTGATTTGGGGAGTATCTACTTCGAAATGCGTCAACAGCTTGCGCGTATTGCGCGTGTCTTCAGCCGCAATCAGATCCACTTCGCGCAGTATCTTTATGGCACGGAAGGTCATATCTTCCAGATTTCCGATGGGAGTCGGCACTAAATAAAGCGTGCCGCTCTCGTGCTGTTCATAACTTTTTTGCAGTTGCATCTTTGTTCTCCTCTGATTTCGATTCATTTTGGCAACTCTGGCGACCTGCTAAATCCCGCCTAGTTCAGAACCTGGCAGATGGGTGCCGTGCACCTTCAAAAAATTCTCTTTCTGCTTTCGGCTCAGCTTCTTGAATGCCGCCTCCGCTTTGGTCGCTTCTGTTCTGGAACCGAAGACTTCATTATATATCATTTGTACAGGGCGGCGCGCCTTGGTATATTTGCTGCCGATGCCTTTATTGTGCTCCTGTTCGCGCCGAAGCGTGTCTGTCGTGTAGCCGGCATAAAAAGAGTCATCTGCGCAATGCAGCACATAAAAGTAGTGCTCACTGCTCGCCATAGAGGACATCCTTTACCTTCTGGCTGTATTCCCCTTCTTCATTGTACACAACGAGCGGCGGCAACACACGGAAACCATCCTCTTTGCCGTCCTTGATGCCTTCAATCAGAATCATGTTCGCTTCCTTGTTCTGTTTTGGGTAGATGAACTGCAGTTTTTTGGGCGCAATCCGGTTGTTCCGCATCGTTTCCAGGATTTCCATCAAACGATCCGGCCGGTGGACGAAGTAGGCTTTGCCTTTCATCTTCAGCAGATGGCTCGTCTGTTTCATCAATTGGTCCAGCGTCAAATGAATTTCGTGCCGCGCGATCGCAAAAGCATCCAATTCATTCGTGAAACTGGATTCGGTCAGCTTGAAGTAGGGCGGATTGCAGGTTATGACATCAACAGAATCCGGTTTGATGAAGCGGGTCACATCGTTCACATCCGCATGCAGGAAGGAAACCTTCTCCTCCAACTGATTCAGCTGGACTGTCCTGCGGGCCATATCCACCAACCGGTCCTGCAGTTCCACTCCGACGATCGGATTCTTGGTCTTTCCTGTCAAAAGAAACGAGACTGCCCCGTTCCCGGCGCAGAGATCGACTATCTTTGCCGGCTTCACGCGCGGCAATTCCGCGAAATCCGCCAACAGCACCGCATCCAGCGAAAAAGAGAACACGGCTGAACTTTGGATGATCTGGATGTTTTCCCTCTTCAGCACATCAATCCGTTCGCCTTCCTTTAATACATTTTCCATTCCCATACTCCTTTATATATATCATCACACATGCAGCAACCGACAGAAAAATCAGCCGGCACATCCGTTACGCTTATCCTCAAAACAGAGGCAAGGACTTCTGTCCCCGCCTCTGCCAGTCATGCATCCATCAATTGTTGACAATGTCCGCAGTAGCGGGATACTGTCAGTTTTTCCGATCTCTTTCGCCGTAGATGACATCGATACAGAAAACACAGGGCTCATCATTCAGACGGCGGGAACCATAATAAACATTGCAGACATGAAAACCATCCTCGTACAGCTTCTGTAAATTCAGACGGGACTTCGACATTTCTGGCTCTTGCTTCTGCGCATCTTCTTTTTCCTTCGTAAGGAAATCGATCCGATCACGCAGATGCTGGTTCTCGATTTGAAGATTTGCGTTCTCTTCTATCAGGTCATCCATCTTCTCTTGAATCTCTTTAACATCTGCTCCCATCGATGAAATACGGCTTTCCACCCGATGGAATTGGTCATACAAGGCACGTTTATCCATTTTATCCACTCGCATTTTCCATACTTATTTTTCAATCCTATCGTGCAGATCCTTAACTCTTATAATTCTGAACTGGCAAACTCAACCGTTTTATTGTGCTCGAACAGACGCACTTTGACGACTTGACTAAGCACATTCAATTCTACAACTTTCCCTTTGCCCTCCGGCGTCATTACTTCCTGCCCGTAATCAGGCATTGCTTTTCTGAGGGAGACGTACGTATCGTTCTCATAATTCAGGCAGCACATCAAACGACCGCACAAACCGGATATTTTGGTAGGGTTCAAGGATAAACCTTGATCCTTCGCCATCTTGATTGAAACCGGCACAAAGTCGCCTAAGAAGGTCGAGCAGCAGAGCGTTCTTCCGCATGGTCCGATTCCTCCAAGAATCTTGGCCTCATCACGAACACCGATCTGATGCAATTCGATCCTCGTGCGGAAAACAGCCGCCAATTCGCGGACCAATTCCCGAAAATCGATTCGGCCTTCCGAACTGAAATGGAAAGTCAAACGACTGCGATCGAAAGTGTATTCCGCTTTAATCAGCTTCATCTCCAATTTCAGCTGTTTCATTTTTGTCTTGCATACGGCAAAGGCTTCTTTCGCCTCTGCGCGATTTTTTTCATCCTGCTCGAGATCTTTTTCGGTCGCAACCCGGATGATGTTTTTATGCGAAAGGATGCCGCCTTCTTCATTGCTTTTTTTATCGACAATGACGACTTGGCCAATATCGACAGCATTCCCATTATTTATGATCAATTTTTCGTCCATTTTGTACTTTGTCTGGCCTGCTTCATAATAAGAGATGGGCCCGACAGGCATAAAACGAACACCAATTACGTTTTTCATTTTCTTTCTCCTCCAGAAGCTTTATCTATAGGCTATTCCCGAGCGCAATCTCTTCCAGTACCCCTTGGAGCTGAACATTTGCTTCCAGATGTTTCTTTCCATTGAGGATATTTTCCATATGTCGGGTGATTTCCTGAGGATGCAGTTTTTCTGCAATGCGCTCGTACTCTTTTCCGTGATTTTTGTTGACGATAGCTTGCTTATTGCTGTACTTGGTATACAGTAAATCACGGTAATAGAATAATAGCAAGTCCAAAAAGAAGTGCCCATCATTTTTGTCCTTCAGACCGTCCATCAAGTCGGTCTGCACAAACACAAAGGCTTGAGGATTTTTATCGGTCATCAGCTGGAACCAAGCCCATGTCCGCTTCTTGGATTCATGGAAGCTTTCCTCTTGGTTCAGTAACAAGGCTGCTTCTTGGTTATTGGTGATGGCCGCCAGCAACGCCGCATTTTCATGCTGTATCCCCTGCGCCTCCAAGATTTCTCCCAACGCCTGCTTATTGACGACCTGGAAATGGACGATTTGGCAACGCGAGCGGATGGTTGGCAGGATGTTCTCCTTAGCCGTGGTCATCAGAATCAGGTACGTATCGTTCTGTGGCTCCTCCAAAAACGTCAGCAGACTGTTCGAAGCGCTGACCGTCATTTTTTCGGCGTCATAAATCAGATAGACCTTGCGGCTTCCTTCCATCCCGCTTTTGGAAAGCTCTGCCTTCAATTCACGGACTTGGTTGACTTTGATGGTGTTGCCATCCGGGCTGATTTCCGTCACATCGGGAAATTCGCCTGCTGCAACCCGAAGACAACGATTGCAGTGCCCACAAGGGTGATCATCTTGCAACTCCTCACAAAAGAGCATCTGGGCTATCCAACGCGCCAATTCTTCTTTGCCGGTTCCCTGCGCTCCTTCGAACAAGTAGGCGTGGACCAGTCGTTTTTCACGAATCGTACGTTGGAACCTTTCGAGCAGTTCCGGCTGTTGCCTCATCAAAAGCTGTGTCACACCATCCATCCTTTCCTTCGTCATCAGAATCTGTAAAAACTATCTACCGGTAAAACAAACACGGTCGCTCCGCCTACATGCACTTCCATCGGATAGGCGATTGCGTTGTCCAACGGCACATCCATGCTTACTGGAGTCGCTACGAACTGCTCGCGCGCTTCACAATTGGTTTTGATGATACTCAATACTTCATCGACCCGCTCGTCTTCGACGCCAATCATGAAGGTGGTGTTGCCGGCGCGCAGAAAACCGCCTGTAGAAGGCAATTTTGTAGCGCGGACGTTCGCTTCCACCAACTCATCGGACAGAATAGCACTGTCTTTATCTTGAATTATAGCCATAATTAATTTCATAACAAATCCCCACTTTCTGTATGTTGAAAAGGCTGATCAGTGATGCTTGGCAAATGATCTTGCTCTAAAAATAGCTTGGATATCTATTTTTGATGATGTGATAGCACGCTTCCGCTACCGCTTCACGGCGCATCGTCCCATCGACGACCACTATACGTTCCGGATTAGCCTTCGCTAATAGCAGATAGCCAGCTCGGACTTTTTCATGGAAATCGAGCTTTTCCTGGTCCAAACGGTTATATTCCCGTTCGTCCATGTTCGCATGAATCCTTTGAATGCCTACTTCCGCCGGGACATCGATGTACAACGTCACATCCGGTTCGAGCCCTTCTGTCGCGAATTGGTTGATTTCGCGGATCCCCTCTTCACCAATGCCTCTTGCATAGCCTTGATAAGCGATTGAACTATCAACAAAACGATCACAAAAAATGACGTCTCCACTTTCCAAAACGGGCAACACCTTTTCGATCAGATGCTGGCGGCGGCTTGCCGCATACAATAAAGCTTCTGTCCTAGAATCCATGTCCGTATGCGAAGGATCCAGTATCAACGAGCGGATCTTTTCCGCGATTGGGCTTCCACCCGGTTCTCTCGTCGCTACTACTCTACGGTTCATCTCTTGTTGCAGACGCGGCACTACTTGCTGCAACGCGGTTGTCTTCCCTGAGCCATCCGGCCCTTCGATTGTGATGAAAATCCCTCTCACTTTGCACACTCCTACGATTCTAATACTTCCATTATACGCTAAATGAAAGATTTTTTATACAGATGAAACGGATATAGCTTTATCAATTTTGCAACAATTAATTGCTGTTGTCGGCTTTTTCCGAAAACAGAACAAGTAAAATCCTGTCACCAAAAAACGAAAGGTTACTTATTAAATGAAACCCTTACTCCGATAAAAATGCAAAATAAAAAAAGTAGCTAAGAATCTGCATTTGCAGATCCAACTACTCCTTTATACGCCGTCTCCCTGTTCAATTCTAGAATGCTTTAAGGACGCCGTTTTCAATACAATCACTGCACATACAGGAAAAATGATAAAAGTTACAATTGCTGCATTTATATGCATCAGATTACTGACAAAGCCTGACAGCAGCGGCGAAATGAAGGAAGCCACACCCATATAAAAGCTTATTGATAATAATTGACCCGTAGATAACAACTTCTCCGGTGTAACTTTATGAATCATCATCCGGCTTCCGAGACTAAATAAAGGTACCGTAAAAATTTGCAGAAAACTGGCCACCACGATTATCTCCACGGTAGCTGCAAAATAATAGATCCCAAACTGGACAAATAAAGCAAGGCAGGCCAGATAGATGAGCATTTCATTTTTCACTTTCCTACTGAAGCGATTTAACAAAAAATACGCTGGCACTTCACAAAACGACTGAATCGCCCATTTCATTCCCACAAAACGGTAACCTGTCGGAAACGACAGTATTTTATCGATGATTAATGTGTTGTTAGCCACTATCGTCAGATAAATCAGAAAGAAAACAAATGTAAAAGCAACGTACTGATTGTTCCGGACAAGTTTTATGACATCTTCTTTGCTGATTTCCGCCGAATGAATTTCGTTCCTCACATCGTCTTCCTTAATCCTGGATGAAAGAAAAAGAAGCAACAAAGCAATTCCGCTGATGATATATGCCAGCAGCGCAAAGTGTGTTCCTGACACAAGCAGAGGCAAGAGTATGCTGCTTATTCCCCAACCAAGAGACCCCACCGCTTTAATTCCAGAAAACTGGCTTCGTGCATTTTTGTTGCTGATGACCCAGTTATCAACGACCGCTGCGGATGTATTGCATAAGCCACCTGCTAAGGCCAACAAAATGAGATGTAAAAAGAAAATACGTTTTGTGATAAAGAAAAACAGGGATGAAAATATTGCCAAGCTAATGATGACCGCTACATAAAACAATTTTACGCGCCTCTTCTTATCGCACAAATAGCCAACATAAACTTGAAAAAAGATGGTTGTAAAACTGTACGAAGCTAACAACCAACCTCTTTGAATGGAGTCATATCCAAGATGCGTCAAATACGGTACAATCTGGGTCATCAAGCCTGCCATTAATATGTATTGGGACAGATAGATGCCTCTGAAATAGTTGATTAATTTCATGTTACTCCACTTCTCAAAACAGGCCTGAGCATAATTGCTCAGGCCCTCTTATTTTATATTCACGCTGGATGAACAGGGCAAAAAATTAGTGTTTTTTTACTGGTCAGCCTATTTCAATTCTGGCCAGAACTCTTTATTCGCTAGGATCAAATCATCCAAAATGTCTTTTGCAACAGCTATGCTTGGGACCGTTTTATTCATTGCCAACGATTGCCAAAGCTTCAAGTAAGAGCCTTGTTCCCATGCATCCACTGCGAGTTTCTCTGAAGCGATCTGCTGTTCCATCAGCCCTTTTTCAAATATTGGGATATCCCCCATTGAAATTGGTTCGTATCCGTCTTTACCGACGATGCAAGGCAGTTCGACCATAGCATCATAGGCAAAGTTTGCAATCGCTCCTCGATTTTCGGTAATCAGAATCATGCGCTCTTTTGTGTTAAAGGTTAAGGCGCAAGCTAAATCTGTAATGAACGAAGCATGTTCATTTGATTTGAAGGAGGTATCCTTGGCAGTACCATTTTCAGTTATACGTCTGCATTCACTGAATACATCCTTTTCACGGCCATCGATGATTTCATCAGCCCGCGTATACTCCTTATTTGCATGTTCAACGGTTGAATCAGCCATCAAGTAGTATTTCAAATAAGTGTTTGGCAGGAATTCCGGTTCGATTTCATGCAGTTCTTTCGCGGCCCGCATGGTTTCTAACCAGCTTTCTTCCTTATGCTGACCTTTTTGAGTATTTTCGGTATATCCTTGCCTTTTTACGTGGTCACTTATTTTTGGCATTAGATCCATACCCTCATGGTCCACGATTTTGGTCCACCATCCGAAGTGGTTTAGGCCAAAGTAGGAAGTTTCAAAGTCTTTTCGATCCTTCAAGCCGATCACTCTAGCCATGATGTCTTCCAAACAGACTGGCATATCACAAATATTGATGATCCGTGAATTTGGTCTAAATCGTCTCGTGCCTTCAGCTACGATTGCAGCTGGATTTGAGTAATTTAACATCCAAGCATCCGGAGAATATTTTTCCATATAATCAACAAGCTCAATTATCGGCCCAAGAGATCTTAAGCCATACGCAATCCCACCAGGACCACACGTTTCCTGCCCCACAACGCCGTGCTTAAATGGTATTTTTTCATCTTGTTCCCGTAAGGCATATTTTCCTACTCTCAGTTGCGCCATTACGATATCGACGTCAGTGAAAGCTTCTTCTGGATCTGTGGTATAGGAAAACTCAACTCCCGGAGCTCTTTCATCTATGATAATTTTACATGCTTCCGCTACTGTTTTTTGTCTTTCTTCATCATTATCGTAAAGCTTCAGTTTCCTTAGCGGTAATTTATCCAAGCTTTCCAACAACATTACTACTAGAGCGGGAGTGTATGTACTCCCTCCACCTGCGATCAAAATTGAACTTTCTTTCTTCGGCATATTCCGTTACTCCTCGTTGTATAATAAATTTTCAAATGACTCTCGAACCATCGGAACAGTCAGTCCGACAATTACTTGAATTGCACCTTTTCCGTCATTGACTAAACCATGTGCACCGGTTTGTTGGAATTCTTGTACTGTCCCCACTTTTTTAGGATCTTTGACTGTCAATCTTAAGCGAGTAGCACAATTCGTTACTTCCACCACGTTGTCTTTTCCGCCCAACAATTCTAAATAAGAGGCTGCTTGGTGCGAATGTCTGCTGCCTTTTTCTCCCTTTTTCTGCAAATAATCTTTTTTGGTATATAGTTGACCGACCTCTTCTGTCTCTTCTCGCCCTGGTGTCTTCAGATCGAATTTTTTGATCATAAAAGTGAATGTTAAATACCAAATGACTGAAAAGAGCAAGCCAATTAAAATCTGAGCGACATAGGTATTCCCGTGAAATTTCCACAGGGGCAGCCAATTAAGCGTTGTGAAGTTGATGATTCCGCCACCAAAATCCCCTACAACACCTAAAGCATATGCGGAAGTTGCTAAAGTTGCTGATAATAAAGCATGGATCAAAAATAATGAAGGAGCCAAAAATAGGAACGTAAACTCAATCGGTTCGGTGATACCGGTCAATATAGCCGTTAATGCCGCCGGAACCATAAGCGCGATTACTGTCTTCCTTTTTTCAGGCTTAGCCGCTTTGATGATAGCTGCGCTTAACCCGATTGATCCAAATATTTTCGACATCCCGGATAGTGCAAATCCGCCCATTGGGTACATTTCTTTTAGGCTTTGAGCGGATGTTTGAAACTCTCCAATATGTGATGCCCAGTATGCAGCCATTCCCCCTTGAACTACTGCGTTATCATAGGCAAACGGGGAATAGATAAAGTGATGCATTCCTGTTGGTATCAATATTTTTTCAAGGAATGAGTATACCCAAACTCCGAGGTTGCCTGAATTAATGAAAAATCCTTGTAAGGATCTCACGCCTTCCTGTATGACTGGCCAAACAAAAGCCATCAGGACGGCTACCGGAATCATGGCAAAAAATGCAAGCATCGTTACAAAAACAGAACCGCTGAATATGGATAGGACTTCTGGCAAAGGCTGTTCAAAATATCTATTATGTAAATAAACAGTGATTCCGGATACTAACAAGGCTCCTACCATACCTGTATCCAGACTTTTGATACCGGCAATCATAGCCAGACCACTTGATCCGCCCACATCCTGCATGATATCCGCCATGAATGTTGTTGGCCAATACGTCAGTAACGCGTTGATAAAATAATTGAATGTCAAATAGGCAACCAAAGCTTCCATTGCGGCTCTTCCAGAATGCTTTTTCGCGAGTCCGATAGGCAAGCCTACTACAAATAAAAGTGGTAATTGGAAAAAAACTGTCCATCCGCCCGCCGCTATAAGATTCCAGAATTTCCACCAAAATGTTCCCTCGTGGGCGATTTGACCCATGATTTGTTCATTTTGGAACAAAATCGCCAATCCAACAATGACACCCGAAAAAGAAAAAAGCATAACTGGAGCTAGCATAGCTCCCCCAAATCGCTGAACTTTCTTCATCATAAAATGAAGTTCACCACCATCTTTTTATTTTTAAATAAAGCGCTTTATTTACAAGTAGTTTAACAGTTCACTCCCTATATAGTAAGGGGTTGCAATGAAATAGGAGGACTTCACAGTATATAAATTTTTATCACAAAACAGTGTGACTATTCACATCGTCCAGCTTGTAAAACGCTTACTCAATCGTTATACTTGGTTCTGTAATAGAAGGAGGGGCTCCATTGCTAGAAGAAAAAATCAATGAAGTTTTTGACGAATTGTCCGAAACAGATCACTCGATTTGGGCTTATGTTTTGAAGAATAAAAACGCAGTACGTACCATGACCATTAATGATGTAGCCAATGCCTGCAGCGTTTCGAGAACCACCATCATGAGATTCAGTCAAAAACTTGGATTTTCCGGTTTTTCCGAATTCAAGTATGCACTCAAACAGGAAACAGATTCGGTCTCATCAATTTTTTCTCAGTCTGAAGATATCATTTTAGAAAATCATACATTTACAATCAACAATTTAAAGCAGAAAGATTTTTCTGCTATATGTGAACTCATCTCAACTGCGGGCCGAATCTTCATTTACGGTTCAGGAGACATCCAAAAACTTGTTTGCAATTACATCAAAATGCTTTTCTTGCATAGCGGTGTCCTCGTTTATAATTTTGATGCTATCTACATTAACGAAGAATTCTACAATTTGATAACCGAAGATGATGTCGTTATATTAATCACTTTGAGTGGGGATTCAGAATCGATCGAAAAGATAGCTAAGAAACTGAAAAATAGAAATGTAAAAACAATTGCGATCACAAAGTTAAAAAACTCACCCATGACAAAATTGAGCACAGAAAATATTTACATTTACAATTCGAAAGTACCCTTGACCGCTGATCCTAATAATCTTTTCGAATCGACCTCCATTCTCTTTTTTGTAGCTGAATTTTTATTGCTAAAATATAATCAATGGCAACAAAACGCATTCATCTGATCGTATACTTTCCGTCGTGACAATCATGCTCTCATACTGAAAATGGACCATGTGATAGACACTGTTTTTTAGCGTCTGTCCACATGATCCATTATTTATAGGACTACTTTATCTTACATCATACTCTCATCTGCGTTTCGTACAGCGTCGTGTAGATGCCGCCTTTTTTGACGAGAGTCTCGTGATCCCCTCGTTCAATAATTTTGCCTTTCTCCAGCACCAAGATTTCATCAGCCGACAGGATCGTCGAAAGACGATGAGCGATGATTAGGCTCGTGCTTTTAGCAAGGATCGGCGCTATCGCTTGCTGGATGGCATGCTCCGAGATGGAGTCCAAGGAGGAAGTCGCTTCGTCGAAGATGATCAGCCCCGGTTTCCGGAGGATGATCCGTGCTATTGAAAGCCGCTGCTTTTCGCCGCCGGAAAGCTTCATGCCGCGATTGCCCACGATGGTGTCGTAGCCTTTCGGCAAGCCGCTGATGAATGTGTGGATATTGGCTTCACTGCAAGCTTTTTCGATTTCGGCCTGCGTGGCGTCGGCTTTGGCATACAGCAGATTCTCTTTGATTGTGCCGTTGAACAAGTACGTGTCCTGCGTCACCACTCCGATGTGCTGACGCAGATAGGCCAGATCGAGTTTGCGGATGTCGACGCCGTCCAACAGGATCCTTCCGCCCGTCACATCATAGAGGCGCGGAATCAGGTTGATGATGGTGGACTTGCCCGCTCCCGAAGGCCCGACGATGGCAACGGACGATCCCGGCTTCAGTTCGAAGCTGACGTTATTCAAGATTGGCTGTTCCGCATCATAATGGAAGGAAACCTCTTCAAAAACCAACTCGCCTGTAAACAACTCTGGCTTGATCGCCTCCGGATCGTTGTCGATTTCCACAGGCAGATCGAAATACTCGAAAATGCGGTCGAAAAGCGCCATCGAACGGATCATATCGACCTGGATATTCAGCAAGGAATTGACCGGCCCATACATCCTGCCCAGGAGCGCCACCATTACGGTGATGTCTCCGATCGTCAGATCCGTATTGCCGTATTCGATGATGAGAATCCCGCCGACCAGATAGATCAACATCGGGCCGATGTTCGTGAAGACGTTGATCACGACCCGGAACCATTTGCCCGCCATACTTTCCTTGATGTTCAAGCGGATCATCTGCTTGTTGGCTTCCTGGTAGCGGTTGAACTCGTAGTTTTCCGTGACGAAAAGCTTCGAAAGCAATTGCCCACTGACACTGAGGGTTTCATTCAGGATCTGGTTGATGTCGTCATTGTGCTTCCGCGAAGCCAAAGTGATTTCCCAACGCCTTTTACCGACACGCTTCGTCGGCAGGATGAACAACGGCACGACCACGATGCCGATTGTCGCCAACAAAGGGCTTTTCGTGTACATCGTGACAAGCGCAACCATCAACGTCGCAAAATTCTGCAGGATGCTCGTCCAAGTACCCGTCAGCACACTCTGCACGCCGCCGATATCGCTGGTCATGCGGGTGATGATGTCGCCCTGCTTGCTTGTCGTGAAGAACCGATGCGACATACGCTGCAGATGGCTGTACATCTTGTTGCGCATATCATAGGTGATGTTTTCCGCCATCCAGACATTGACGTAGCTCTCCACAACACTGATCAGATTGGCGATGATCAACACCCCTAACGAGAGGCCGATCAGACGGATCAGCACAGGCATGTCCTGCTGCAGTAGGCCTTCGTCGATGATGCGGCCTGTCAAGATCGTCGGAAACACACCGAATACCGATGAGATGATGATCGCCAACACGGAGACGATGAGCTGTTTCCAATACGGGATGAGATAACTGAACATCCGCTTCAATAATTGTGATGTGATTTTAGGGCTGTTCTGTTTTTCTTCATCCGTCAGGAAGCCCCCGCGGCCGCCCTTGAACCCATTACCGCCCATTATTGCTCACCTGCTTTGTTTCTGAAGTCCTCCAAGGATTTTGTCAGTTTTTCGCAAAGCGCAACAAATTGTTCCTGCTCATCCAACGTCAAGCTTCGATTGATGTGCTCCCTTTCCGTTTGGCGCACTGCCTTCATTTTTTTCAATAAAACATACCCCTTTTCTTGGATAAATATCCTGTTCCTGCGCTGATCAGACGGGTCTGGTTGGCGCGTCAAAATCCCGTCAGCCTCCAGCCGGTTCAGCATCTCCGTCAAGGAAGCCGGCCGTATCCCCATTCGATCCGCCAATTCCCGCGAACTCATCCCGTCGTTTTCCTGCAATATCCGCAAAAGCTTTCCTGCTCCACGCGATTCATGTTTGGCAGGATTCTCCTTGCGCCGTAGCGTGCGCATCAGCTTCATCGCGCTGCCGATAACATCTTTATTTTGTTCTTCCATAATGATTTCCTCCTCCAGATAGCTAGGTACCTACCTATTATTTTATATTATATTAGGTACCTAACTAATTTGCAACAAAAGTGCCTGTGCGGGGTTTCCCGCCAAGCGGAAAACATGGATATCTGTTGATTATTCATGTTTTCTCCTGACCCACGAATGTTCAAAGAACGCAAAAAACCAGACCGCTGCCGGTCTGGTTTTTTGTCATTCCGAATGGAAAATGTCTTCCGCACGGTTCGTGCGTTTGCGCCAACGGAATTGCTTGGCTTTTTTCGGCGCGGAAATGTCCGTTTGGATTTGTCTTTCTTTTGCTTCGCGCAGCAGGAACAGATATTTTGCTTCTGCTATCTTCTCGAAGATACGCAACTCTTCCGGCAAGTCATAGGCATTCTGTTGCAGTTGGGCCAAGGTAGTGTACTGTTGATGGACATCGCTGATCAAATCAATCAGTTTTTCGTCGTATTTCTGCTTTAAGTGTCCCTGCTTCTTGCTTGCGCTGTTCAAATGGAATGCCATTTTGTTTTCCGTTCCCCCCGTTGTTCCTACCCTTGTTACAATTCTCGGCGTCCATCGATGGCACGGAAGAGGGTCATCTCATCCGCGTATTCGATGTCGCTGCCGACCGCCAGACCGTAAGCCAGTCGCGTCACTTTGATGCCCGCCGGCTTGATCAGACGCGAAAGGTACATGGCCGTCGCTTCCCCTTCAGCTGTGGCATTCGTCGCGATGATGATTTCCTTGACGGTTTCATCCTGCAGCCGTTTGATCAGGCTAGCGATGTTCAAATCTTCCGGACCGGTCCCTTCCATCGGAGAAAGCACGCCGTTCAACACATGGTACAAGCCGTGGTATTCGCGGATTTTCTCCATCGACATGATGTCGCGGGGATTTTCGACCACCAGGATAATGGACATATCCCGCGTATTGTCCGCACAGATATTGCATGGATCTGATTCGGTAATATTACCGCAGATGGCGCACTGGTGTAAATCCCTTTTGGAACGGATCAGCGCATCTGCGAATGCCAGCACAGCCTCCTCGTCCATATCCAGACAGAAAAAGGCCAACCGGGCTGCGGTCTTTTGCCCGATGCCCGGCAATTTCATGAAACTTTCGATTAATTTCGCTATGGGTTCTGGGTATTGCATTTCGATAAAATCCCCTTTTCTTCTCTCAAAAGAAAGGAGGCTGGGACTAAAGTCAACACTGCCCGACTTGTCTCACCCTCTCTCCCTTCATTCATTTCGGTTGTTGCTAGCAGCCTGACTTAGAATCCCGGAATCGCACTGGCAAACTTGCCCAATTTCGCTTTCGTTGCTTCATCGATCTTGCTTAGCACATCGTTTGTCGCCATCAGGATCAGATCTTGCAGCATTTCCACATCTTCCGGATCGACCGCTTCAGGTGCGATGACAACATCGGTCACCTTTTTATTGCCGGTCATCGTGATTTTGACCAAATCATTTGAAGCCGCCCCGACAAACTCCGTTATATTGAGTTCTGCTTGTGTCTGCTCCATTTCTTTCTGCATTTTTTGCATTTGTTTCATCATGCCTTGCATGTTTCCCATTCCGCCTCGCATTGTATGACTCCCTCTCTGTTTATATATTTTAGTTTATTTTACTTTCATTGCTTCGTTCCGTCAGTCCTCGACAACAGTCACAACTTCATCCCCGAAAAGGCTCAGCGCCTGATCGACGACTTCCTGTTCCTTTTGTTCCTCGATCACGATCGGATCGGTCTCGACCGAAAAATCATCAGCGAAATTCCCGGGGTGATAGTCACCGCGGTGGCCGTCTTCCATTTCCGGCATCGGCGGTTCGGGCGGCAGATCCAGATCGACCGACTTATCCTTATCAGCTGTTGCCGAAGCCTGCTGTTTAGGCGCAGCCGATGGTGCCACTGCCTGTTTTGGCGCGGCTTGTTTCGGTTCACCAACAGATTCAGTAACCGGGCTGTCGTTGCGGTTCTGGATGTAGTTGCGTCGTACCGAAGTCCACTGCTCTTCCGTCAAGCACACCAATTCGCCGGGACGCTGCAGCATCCGCTGCGTTGCCGCATCCACGGCCGCCTGCAGTTCAGCGTCTTCCGTCGCTTTTTGGCAAAGGATATCATACTGGAACGACAGGATGAAACTGGTAGGACTCGCCGCTACCGGATTGGCCTGCTTCAGCACGGCACGCTGGGTGACCGAAAGCACATCCAGGATATCCGTCCAGAAATCACGGACGCGGGCAAGATCCTGCTTCGTCGCCTCGCCCAAAATCTGGTAAGTCCGCCCCATATTGGGCTTGAATCCGACTGACGTGTTCGACGAACGAGCCGTTTCTTTTTTGACCGGTACCGCTTTAGCACCTTCCTGGGAAACGGAAAAATTCCCCGAGGCGATCAGTTCCTGCAGCTTCGCAAGTTCTTTTTTGACGAGTTCCAATTCGTGTGCCAGCCTCTGGATTTCTCCGTTCGGAACCGCTTGTGCGCTCGGAGCTGCCATCTGTGCGTGCGCCTTGGATTGGGACAGTTTCACCGCCAACACTTCCAGATAGATATCCGGTTGTGTCGAGAAGCGCATCTCCCCTTGGGTCTCGTTGAAGGCTTCGATCATCTCGTAAAGGAACGTTGCTGGTGCCTCCTGCGAGAAAGTCTGGAAAGCTTCACTGTATTGTTGCGTATTGTCCGCAAAGGCCTTGCCGTTTGTCTGCTGATAGACCAGCACATCCCGCGCAAACAGGATCATCTCCTCAAGGAAACGGCCGGCTTCTTTGCCGGCACTCAGAATTTCCTGCAGCAGTTGCAGCGCCGATTCCGTCTCTTCGTGCAGCAACGCACTTGAGAAGGAAATCATCATTTCTTCCGTCAGACTGCCGGACACCTTCACCGCATTTTCGAAAGTGACCGATTCCGAACCATAGGAAATGATCTGATCGAGCAAGCTGAGCGCATCCCGCATCCCGCCGTTCGCGGAGCGCGCGATGACATGCAGCGCCTGCTCATCATAGCCGATCTTCTCCTCCTGCAGGATATAGGCCATCCGGTTGATGATGTCCTGATAGGAAATCCGCTTGAAGTCGAACCGTTGCGTCCTGGAAATGATCGTCAACGGAATCTTGTGCGGCTCCGTCGTCGCCAAAATGAAGATGACATTTTCCGGCGGCTCCTCCAGTGTCTTCAAGAGCGCATTGAAGGCCCCGGTTGAGAGCATGTGCACCTCATCGATGATATAGACTTTGTAGTCGGCTTGGGTCGGCGCATAACGTGCTTTATCGCGGATGTCCCGGATTTCCTCCACGCCGTTGTTGCTGGCGGCATCGATTTCGATGACGTCGTTCAAGCGCCCTTCAGTGATTGCCTTGCACGTTTCACATTCGTTGCACGGTTCCCCGTCGACGCGATGATGACAGTTGATGGCTTTCGCAAAAATCTTGGCTGCACTCGTCTTACCCGTTCCGCGCGGTCCGGTAAAAAGGTAAGCATGGCTCGTTTTCCCCTGTATTAAGGCATTCTTCAGCGTCTGCGTGACCGCTTCCTGACCTGCGATGTCTCCGAACCGCTGCGGGCGCCAAACCCGATATAGTGCTTGATAGCTCATCCTTTTCCCTCTTTCACTTTTGCTTCGTCAATCTATTATAAGGGAAAAACAGTAAAATAGAAAGGCATCGCTCTGTGGCTTTCCTGCTTAATATAAGCTTGTATTACGCTTAGTTTGGAGGTCATTCGGCTCAAATATAATGATGAAATAATAACAGTTGACAAAAAGTAAGCTAGGCATTATAGTAAATCTATCAAATAGTTCGAATTCGTATTAATTAAATTTGTGATACTATTCCGGCAAAACTGTACTTCAAATAAAAACGACAATAAAGGGGAAATTTAACATGACAGCATTTTGGGATTTGGGCAAGGTTGCCTTGAAAGTCAATGATCTGAAGAAAATGACGCAATTCTATCAGGAAGCGCTGGGATTGGATTTAATGGAAGAAAAGGAAAATTCGGTTGTATTGGGAGTTGCCGCGGACAACACGCCATTGGTCGAATTGATTGAGCTCAAATCTCCTGCTGCCCGCAAAAGAACGACTGGACTTTTCCACTTGGCGATCCTTTTGCCGACTAGAGCAGACTTGGGATCTATCCTCTATCATTTGCTGACGAAGAAATACGGCATTGATGGCGCTAGTGATCACGGCTACAGCGAAGCCATTTACTTCAACGATCCGGAAGGCAACGGCATCGAAATTTACCGTGACAAAGAGCTTTCGGCTTGGGATGTCCGTCCGGATGGCAAAATCGAGGGCGTTACCGAAGCGATGGATGCGGATGGCGTAATCGGCGCGATGGTCAAAATTTATGATGGTATCCCTTCCGGTTCGAAAATGGGACACGTCCATTTGACCGTTCACGATCTGGTCGAAACCCAACAATTTTACGAAAACGTACTCGGCATCTCATTGAAGTCGGACTTTTTTGGACAAGCAAAATTCTTCGCAGCCGGAAACTACCACCACCACATCGGTTCGAATATGTGGGCTGGAAAACATCTGCCCGCCGCTGAAGAAAACCAACCAGGATTGGCGTATTTCACTTGGGTTGTCGCTAATGGTGCTGCCTATGAAGCGCTGAAAGGCAGACTGGTTCGCGGAGAGGTTTCGTTTGAAGAAACGGACAACACACTCATCTTCAAAGACAACAGCGGCATCGAAATCCACGCTGTCATTCATCAAGGCGAATAATTAAATTATTATCCAAAAAAGCTTAACCGACGGGAGATTTCCGCCGGTTAAGCTTTTTATATCCCTCCCAATACATAACCTATCAAGTAAGCAGCAACAGCAGCTAAACCGCCTATAACCAACATTTCCAATCCTGATCTGAGCCAATTTGAATGAGTAATACGAGATTTCAAAGCTCCCAAAATAAACAATGTCACGCCGGTCAGAACAGAAGCAACAAAAAATACATGATCATTCAGAACCGGTACGAACATGGAGAGAACGTAAACCAGAAGCGGAGTCATTCCAAAAAAGAAGAAAGAAAGGAAGGTAACGATAGCGTTTTTCAGTGGCCCTTCCTGGATCTCTTCACCGCCATGTCCATTTGTTATCCTTTGATCAATAAAAGATGATTCATATTTAGCTAACGTATAGGCGATGGATTGAGCGTCTTGAGTTGACATTCCTTGGTTTTCATAAGCACTCACTAAACTTGCTATTTCATCATCAATGTTTTCAATCACTTCTCGGCTTTTTTGTTTTTTGAGGCCTGAATTGTACTCATTCTCAGATTTTGAAGAAAGATAGTCACCTATAGCCATTGAAAAACCGTCGGCCAACAGGTTAGAGAAGCCGAGAATGATAACCACCTTCATAGCTAGCGACGCACCCGCAACACCTGAGACTACGGCAAATGTCGTAACAATTCCGTCCAACCCACCATAGACGATACTTTTGATGTATTTCCCGCCTTTGAATTTTTTCTGCTCTTTATTTACCTTTATCAAAGGATTTCCCATAACCCAACCTCCTTCAAAAACCGCTTATCCTATCTTTCCTAAATTTTTTTCTACGCGAAACTTCCACGGTTTACTGAAGGACGCTATTCATCCTTACTTAATTATTTGTTCAGGAATAGAAAATAACGGTAGTAGTATGACTGTTTACCTCGTCTATAGTACTATCGTTATTTAAAATATTTCATGCTAACTTGCCTCTTGAGTATTGACCAAATTTACTTTCTCATCGATTTCATAATAAGGGAAACGATGAGGATCAGGATGATGGCTCCTATTAATGCAGGTGCGATGTAGAATCCTCCGATTGCAGGTCCCCAAGCTCCAAATAAAGTTACTCCTAACCATGAACCAACGAAACCCGCAATGATATTTCCGATAATGCCACCGGGAACATCTTTACCCAAAAAAGCTCCAGCGAGTGCGCCTAAGACACCACCGACAATTAGAGACCAAAGAAAGTCCATTTTTTACTCCTCCTTCTTAATAAAGAAGCCCGCAGTAACCATGTGTCTATACCTTGCTCGTTACACTGCAATTATATAAGGAATGACCTATATTATAAAGTATTTGCACTCGAAGCGAGCTGGTTTCCGATAATGCTCTTACAATAATATAAAAAAACTCCCGAAAAATGAATTCGGGAGTTTTGGTTGCTTGCCTTATTTAGCTTTCAATACGTGAATCTTCATCTGTATCAGCGTTACCGGGAACAACCGTTGTTTCCTGCTCCAAAACATCTGCCATTGACTCCACATCAGGATGAGAATCTGTCTCCGGCGTCTCTTGAAGAATTTGGTTGGACTTAACCGCACTCACCGTATCTGTTGCATCCATATTATCCAAATTTAATGAGGCTTCTTTATTTAAGATATCGTCCACAATCACAACGATTTCACCGTCATCTAATTGCCTCTGATACCCTTCCAGTAGCGTGTCTTCTTCTGGTTCCAAATCAGCATCCTCTTTGTTGCTCGCATAATCACTGCTGGTGAAGATAGGGAAAGCATGCATGATTTTCTCCCAAAGAGTAAGATGCTCGTCGGTAGTATCATCTAACTTTATTGTAGCATCTGTGGAATTGATCAGTTCATCATACTTCTTAGCTTCATTCGTTACAAGTGTAATATTTGATTCAGTATACCCTTCTTGTCGTAAACCCTCTAAAACAGTATGAACTTCTGAAATGGTACGGTAGGAGCCTTTCACAAACTTAGCCATATTTATTACCTCCACTTTCTTCTTCGTTTCGCGGTTACAGACTCATTGTATAGAAAATCAGCTTCACTAGCAAAGATTAACCCTTATGGGAAACAGGAAGAGTATAGAGAAATAGAGATAAATGATAATGTGATTATTCATAATTTCACAAACATTCCTATACATATGTTTAGAGAATGCGAGCAACAAACAGACGCAGGCTAGCTTTTCTGGAAATGGATCCGCATCGAATCAAAATCATGATAAGTTACTTTTTGAGGAAATCTAGCACATCCTGATAAACGGTGTCTCTATTTGTTTCAAATAAAATAGAATGCAGTTTTTCTTCATATTGCTTGAATGAAATGTGTGAGTAACCTATTTTCCTGAGGGTTTGTTCGGTATCCTTCAGCCCCATGTCGCCACCTGTGACAGGATCTTTTGTACCAGAGAGACTTAGAATTTCAAGATTGGGGTTTTGCACGTTATATTTTTTATATTGCTTGAGATCACTTGCTGCTTCAAACATAGTTAATGCGCCGTTGTTTGTCCATGTAAAATGCATGAGAGGATCAGCACTCATTTTTTCATACAAATCCCTATCTGTGGTCACCATGTTTGCCTCAAATGATGATGCTTTATATATAGTGGATCCTCCAATGAGATGGAGGATCTTACTATGATTATATGCGCCAGAATAAAATGTAGCCCAGTTACCGATAAACAATCCAATCTTTGTCTTGTCAATCGATCGTGCGGTTCCTGTCATGACAATCTTGTCTACTTCGTTATCATGTTTCTGAAGATAGCATCTTGCAAGGATCGATCCCAAAGAATGCCCTACTATATAGAGTGGTTTATCAGGATATGTTTTCTTCGCATATTGATTCACTCGATACACATCATCAATCATCTCATCCACACTGTTCATATGCCCATAGGGATAACTGCTGTTAACTGTTTTCCCATGCCCCCGGAGGTCAGAAATGATTACCGCATATCCATTTTTATTTAAAAAATGCGCAAAGTTATAATATAATTCCTTGTGTTCTGTAGCACCATGCAAAATTTGAACAATGGCTTCTGGGTTATCCGTTGTAAACAGAGCTGTTGAGAGTTGCATACCGTCATGAGCATTGATGGCTAATTCGATCCTATTCTTCTCTGTTTTAAGGATAGAAGCCGTCGCCTCTTGTTCTTCAGGGCTAACTTTTGTTCTAAAAAACCGTGTCCCTACTAATATATTTATCATTAATAAGCTAATCATATCCACTTTAAAGAGAGCACGAACGAGTCTACGGTTGGATTTACTCACTAAAATCATCCTCTCAATAACATTCAGCAGCAGTAATATTGTAAACGAATAAAGGAAGCCAACAAAGTAAATTGTTCTCTCTGCTGCTCTTAGTATATCCCTAACGTACCCGTATTAAAAAAATAAGTTGGGAGTGAATTGTTATTTAAACAGTAGGCTTTTCATCATTTAAGTCCAAAAATGACAGGAGTGCGGAGAATCATAGCCAGCACTCTCATGTTATGGCTATGACCGTCTAGCTAATGCACCAAGACAAAATAAAAAACTGATTATGAGTCACGTAATCAGTTTTATCTGAATTACTCAGCAGACATTAAATAAACATACGGATAAAAAACAAGTGCTACTTCATCCCAGAAATAGCACTATCTTTTAATGAAGTCCCTTCGGAAAATCCTTAAATTAATCTGATAATCTTGTCAATTGCGATTATAATTTCATCAGGAAGCTGAATGATTGATATCTGCCAGCCAAAAGGTTGTTCTCTTGAAAACTGCGAGGACATATTTGATAGACGACTTCTTCTTTCCACCAAGTTTCCCCCACCTCCTTCGCTCCCTGTTTATAAATTTATCTGACAAAATTCAATGTGCTCACCATTAGGTCCAGCCACAATGAAATAGCTGATGCCCTTTTTCCAATAGTGCAATGTTTCAATTCCATCTGATACTACGTTCATTTTTTCGTTTTGAATTTGTTGATACAAATCTTGAATATTAACGACATCTAAGGCAATGTGGTCAATTGCGCCACTTACTCCAGTAGCCTCTACATTATCCCATAGTTCAATGACTAATCTTTGGTTTTCTAAAAAGGCGACTTGCCCGCCATTATTGACTTGGTTTTCTTCATTGATGATTTGAAAACCAAGCTTTTCATAAAAAACGATGGATTCGCTCATTTTTTTTGTAGGAATCCCGAGATGTTGGAGTCCACGAATATACTGATTAACTTGCATATTGACACCTTGCTTCCCTTAAAATTTCACTTACAGTCATACTAATCCTTTTGTTCGAACAGATTTTTTTAATAAGCGGGGTCTTACCAAGGCAAGCATTGGATTTGCCATAGAATATGAAAAAATTCGTCTTGGTAGACATGATGGGTACTAAGTTTTAGCATCATGCGTCTTCCGCTGTGAATCAGTTTCCCAGCAGCCTTGAAAAGATGAAGACGGATAGTCAGTATCTGTAGGCCTTTTGCCTTTTCCGTGAACGCTAACGCGCATAAAATTGTTGATGTGATAGGAAAGCCAGCTGACCATCATGCGAACAGCATTCTCTAAGTAATGAAAACTGTCTGTCTTATCGAAGAAGAAGCCACTCTTTGCTTCATTGATGAAATTCTTCATCGTACCTCTCTTCCAAGTACCCGCTTGGTAACGAAGGGAGTAAAAATACTCTTCCCTCTGACTCCCTTCGGTCTCAGCCACAACTTGAACAAACTGTTCTGCCAACTTAGATAGTCGGGGATTTTATTTGATCCGGATGACGTAATGGGGCTCTTTTTCTTTGCATAGATCATACAGTTCCGGTGTTGCGAAGCGCTATTGGGCGGGTACATTATTTTGAAATATTTTAGCGTCTTTTGTAGCGTCTGATAATTGCGATAAATGCCAAGATTATTACTGAGACTAAAGCGATAAATGCAAACAGGAATCCTAACGGGATAAATCCGAATGATTCCACCAAAAAACCGTCCTTATCTATATAGCTTCCATTGACATTATATGCAATAACGCAGAGAATGCCACCAATCATTGAAACCAAAGCTGTACCTTTTAAAAAAGCTGTTTTTTTGTCATTTTTCCACTTTTTAGCGATTTTCCCCAATAAATTTGCTTCTTCCATGTTATTTACTCCTTTTATCTCTATATCATATTTTTTTAACTCAGCTTTACATTCTTCGCAATTTTCTAGGTGTTCTTCAATCAATTTGCGGCTCTCCGTGCTACATACATTGTCATAGTAAAGTGGCAGCAAATCTTTAATGATATCACATGATATTTTCATAATAAATCCTCCTTCAATTTTATTTTTGCGCGGTAATAGGTGACGCGTGCCCAACCTTCGGTTTTTCCAAAAAGCTCGCCTATTTTCCGAAACGACAGTTCTCCGAAAATTCGCAATGAGAAAACTTCTTTATATGGCTCCTCCAAGTTGTGCAGTGCTTTATGAATTTCGAAGGATTCTTCTCGATTAATAAATCCATTCTCAAAATTACAGGTTTGCTCCTGTTCAATGGAATTGCAGGTCACTAATCGCTGTTGCTTACTGTAAAATGTAAAGTAAGTATTTTTTGCAATCTGGCAGAGCCACACACGTAGCTTACATTCCCCTTTATAGGAATCAATACTTTTTAGCGCTTTGAAAAAAGTATCCTGTGTGACTTCCTCAGCCACTAATGAATTTCGACATAAGGAATAAACGTATTTATATACATCATCGAAATATTCGGAATATATCTTCTCAAACTCTGGCATGTCACCACCTCACTTTCATAGATATGACTAACGAGTATTAAATTCGTTACAAATTTTAAAAAATATTTCAAGCCCCAAATTTATAATAAGGACGGGAAAATCCTGAATATCATTGTGTTCTAGGTACATGGAACCTCGAAATACTATCCAAACGTTGATTTGGTAGGCTCTTCGCTTGTTCCTAGGTATGTGTTAGCGGGAATCCAGGTTATCAAGTGGTCCACCTTCACTTAAGTGGGTATCAGATGAAGGAAATGACTCAGAGTATTGGACATACTCGCAAAATAATTGGTGGCTATGTCGCTTCTTATCGGAAAGGTGGGATAGTAGCATTGACCCATCGATCCATCGACATTCTCAAGGTAGACATCGGCGATTGAGCAAAGTGCAGGAAACTGAACTTAAAGAGATTAAGGGAATTCAGCGGACTTGTTTCCTGAAGGAGCGACATACTTACAATTTTAACTGAACGTGAAACATCTTTATTTAACATACCTACTACAATAAGAGCGATACCTACAAAGAGTATTAGAAAATACCAAAAACCCATCATACCCCCTACTTCCTCTTATTATATTGTTGAAAGTAGTATACCCTTTAATTCTATATGACTTTCTATAATTATTATTATGGTTGTACTAAGGTTTAAGTGAAAACTAGTTATTATGTTGATATATAGGACGTTTACTTACTAAATCCATCTCTATTTTTCTTGTAGTAGGTAATGATATCCACCAGCTAAGATTACCACTAGTAACATAGTTATTAACAGTCAGTGACACGAAAAGGTTCTTTCCTAGTTTAATTGAAATGGATTAATAACTTTACGTTTGAACACAACATTTTGCCAATTACAGGAGGCTGTTTTATGTATACATATGCATTTGTAGGTTATTTAGATCATGAAACAGAAGTGAATTTCCGAAGATTATGGAAGGGTTTAAGTGAAAAGAATATTAGTCACTACGGCGTTGAAACCAAAGGAAAAAGACCTCATATCACTATTGCTGATTATGATGCTTTAGATAAAAATAGATTTATACAATTAGCAGATAGATTCTATAGAGATAAGGACAAGGTTGATTTGACCTTGAATATATTAGGAACTTTTATTAGTACAGGGACCCTATTCATTGCTCCGACTTTATCAACTGAATTACTTGATTTTCATAGCAGCCATCACGACTACTTCAGAACATTCAACGAGAATGAAACTTCATTTTATCTTCCAAGTAAATGGAGTCCTCATTGCACCATTGCAAGTAGATTAGATGAAGATAAAATGGTGCAAGCATTTAGCTATTGTAAAAAAAATATAGACCAAATCCGCGGTACATTAAGTGAAATTGCTCTAATAGAACTTAAACTTAATAATGACGATGTGGCAATAGAAGATACCGTTATTTTTTCTAAGGAACTAAAATAATTCATAACCATTTTTTTCAGCGGTGTTTAAAGAAACATTTTACGGTATCCTGAGTCACACCTATCTCATCTGCACTCACTGAATGCCAAACAAGTTACCACTAGGGATTGATGCGCTGGGGCTTGCTTAAAAAAAGCGTTGTACAATTGGTAGCTCCAAGATCAGTGGGAAAACCGTCAAATAGACAAGCCTTCTTTAGATTGGAGTAA
Source organism: Trichococcus collinsii (assembly GCF_900107505.1). Classification (GTDB taxonomy): domain Bacteria; phylum Bacillota; class Bacilli; order Lactobacillales; family Aerococcaceae; genus Trichococcus; species Trichococcus collinsii. The sequence goes on from NZ_FNQH01000009.1 coordinate 39,944, forward strand.
ATATTTCAATATTTATTTTCGTGTGGGTTATAATTGAATTATCTGGGCAACAAGGAGGAATTTGTTTGAAAAAGTTAATCTTATGCTTTCTCACTACGGCTCTGCTGAGTGGTTGTGGTGCCACGAGTTCTCAGGCGAGCGTGAATAGTGAGGTTTCGGAAAACGAAGAAGCAACTGTACTGTATACAGGAACGGTTATCGACAGCGGCGAAACGCATGAAGGTGGTTTGTTCTTGTCTGACTTAGTTCCGGTAGAATCTTCGGAGGCTGCTTCTTTCGATGAAGTCATCCTGTTGATGGAAGGTGTTCCCTTGACCGACTTATCCTCCGGTGAAAATATACCTCTGTCAGCATTAGAAAAAGGCGACAACGTAACAGTCACCTTAGTCGAGCATGCACCCACCACGATGTCCATCCCTCCACAGATTCCCGGCATGGGGATTGTAAAAGTCGAAAAATAAAAATGATACAAAGCAAAAAAACCGTGTACTTGCGAATAAATCGCAAGATATACGGTTTTTATGTATCTATGGATTAAGTAAGTTATACTTATAATACCTATGCGAGGAGGAACGTCTATGACCATAAAAAAATATCAATTTATTAAAAAAGTAGAGGAAATGATCACCCCTAAAGATATTGCAACGCTTCAATTACTAGCTCCAATGAGTAAGTTCATTCCTAAGAACCTACAAAACGAAGTACTCAATAAATCAGCTAAAAATAATCCTTACATGGGTTTTGTAGTAGAACCATATAGCATCTTTTTATGTTACGAGCTGATTGACTTAGAAAGGGCAATCCAGTTAATTCCTGATGGCTTTGAATTGATAAAGACCAGAATATTTCAGGATGGAGAACCTAAATATTATGCAATTTTAGGCTCATTTAATGTACATACAAGTGCCTTTTGGGGGACTCGTTTAGAAGTAAATATTATAGCGCGCAATAAGAAAAATAATTTGTTGAGTTGGGTCATCCTTGACTATGATACCAATACCTTAAGTTATGATGTATCCAAGGGCATTGTCGATTCCACTACAGAATCAGCTCTTCTGACAACTGATTTTGATGGAAATATTATTGTGGATATTAGGAACAAAGAAAAGAATCGATCTCTAATTTTTGATGCAAATACACGCCAAGCCGAACCTAAGCTAATGGATAAAAAATTATGGCTAGAAGGTAATTTATCTGTGGGTTACGGAAGAGAACTTTCACAAAACTCGGACGCTGTATTCTCATTAAAGTTTGATTCAAGAGAAGTTGAAAAAGGCTATCATATCCCAATCGAGCAGGTCAACATTATGCAAAACACTTGGTTCGATGGCCTATTCCGCAGTGTGCCGGATGAAGTGGTATACTTCCCTTACGCTCAACACTATCTGTCAGACAGTCCTGGATATTACAGCGAAATCAAAAATGAGAACGATATGATTGAACAATACAACCATTTAGATTTAGAAAATATTCCCAACTATTCAGCTGCTTCACATAGAAAATTACTTAAAGTCGGGATAGTGGCCAATGCTCTATTTACGTTTCTCCTAGTCATCACAGTTCTTTTATTAATCTTTTACTAGAGGATTTTGGTACTTTATCATTCATGAGATAGCTCAAATCGAACGAAAGAGACAGTTAGAAATGGAGAGGTACTCTCTCCATTTCTACTGTCTCTTATTGGTCAATACCCTTAAGTTAATGACATTAGGCGAAAAACTCTACCTTTTTTGTTGATTTTTTTCAAATCAATCATACAAAAATTGCCAAGTTGATAATTGTTAATTAAGCTAATTTATTTTGATCCAAAGCACTTGGCATAACCATATACTTGTTTTTATAGAATTGAATCGCTGATAATCCGATCAAAAGAACGATTCCTATTAAAGCTACATTTGGCAACAAACTATATTCCCCTTGGAAACCTTCTGGCGCTAATAAAAAATTATAGATTCCAAAATATGCCCAGGCAATCGGAATTGGGAATATTGCATTTTTTGTTTTTAGCAGAACCAGGAGCGTCACCCCAACTGCAACAAGAAGAATGACAGAACTCCAGATTTCTGCAGAAATTCCAAATCTTTCCCATTCTGCTTTTACAAGCCCAGCTGCTATATTTACAACTGTTGCTATAAAAAGCCATCCTGAATACAATCCAAAAGTAATCGGCAGCAAGAAACGTCTGCTTGTCTGAATTTTCCCAATGCGCTCTACGATTAAAACCATGACTATTAAGAATGCAAATATGAAAATTGTTGACAATCCGATTAAATTATAAGAAAAACTAACAATCCACACTATATTTAAAGCACATGATAGCCAGAACAAAAAACTAATCTCATCAATTGCTCGCTCATAGTAAGAATCTTGATTCTTGAAAATCATAACAATAATAGAAATGATTAAGAAAGTGTATATAATGCTCCAAATACTAAAAGTTGAAGGTGCGGGTGTGATTAGCGTTTGATACATATCAGAAACTTCTTTTTGTGAAAGACCATTGATGATACCAAAAGCACCCATGCCATTTACGATTAATGTGAAAATCAAAAAAATTGCGTTGATCCATGATTTTGTTTTAAGGTTCATTTTCTTCCCCTCCATTTGTCATAATTATGATTCAGCTATTGAGCAATATTCTTTTGCTAATTCAACATTTACTTTAGTTATGCCTCTTATGAGACATCAGATTTTTGAACAAAGGCAAGAATAGGTTCAATGTGTTTTTTGTCAACATAATTAGTCGGATGATAAAATCCTTCAAGAATAGCTTTCTGCTCTTCAGTTTTGTTTTTTTTCATTTCCAGGACTTTTCTGAACACGTTTAACATACTTTTAAATAGTCCTTGCACTTTTGAAAAATCAACACCTCCGGGCAGATAAAAAAACTTGTGAAATGCCAACTGTTCTTCCGTAAAATTATTCATCTTGATTACCTCAATATCTTCTCGTACATTGTTGTTACCGGCACAGGCAAAAATAATAATTGGCTTGTCTTCAAACCATTTCAGCACTTTTTTGATTTGATTCATCTTGCCTATATATACACCCGTTCCAAAAATTATGTTCTGATATTCGTTGATCTCCTCTTTTTTAAACTCCGAAAATTCTCTGATTTCCCAATGAAGTGCTTCAGCAATCCAAGTCGCATACTGAAAAGTATTTCCATATCTGCTTTTGTATAAAACTATATTCTTCATTTTTTCAGCCCTTTCATTACTTATTTTATCTACTATATAAGTTGTGAATTAAAGGATTGACGTAATCTTTCCGATCAGAATACTTAGGGGCATACCAGAAGGGCGTTCTTTATTTGTGAGTGCTCCTCTTGTTAGTGCCTCCTCATCAAATTAAAGCTAGATTCTATGCTAGTATTATACCGCATCTGACTAAATAAAAATGTCTATAATGACTAAATCCCGTTAACTTTGGCTAGTCAGTAATTATTGTGCAGCCTTTGCATAGTCTAAGTAGTCCGCTAAAATTAAAAAACAGCCGGATCTCCGCGAAAAATCGCTGAGTATCCGGCTGTTTTTTTAAGCTATTGGAGGTGTTCCTTCAGCATTTGACACAACTGTATCGATCTGGACTAAAGCATCCATAGGCAGTGCTGAAACTGCAAACGTTGTCCGTGCAGGAATACCACTTGGGAAAAAGGTTGTGTAAACTTCATCTACAGCCGCCATATCGGCACTATTTTTAAGAATTACGGTTACTTTGACCACATCGTCCATTGCGTGATCGATACTCTCTACAATCGCCTTGATATTTTTCAAGCACTGTTCAGCCTGCTCTTTCACTCCACCGGCTACCATTTTACCAGTTTTTGGATCCAGCGGTAATTGAGCGGAAAGATGATTGTAATGAGAGAAAGCTACCGTTTGTGTAGACAGTGCGTCTTTGGGCGCATTTTCCGTATTTCTGGCTTCTACGATGAGCCCGTGTCTGTCTTCTACTGCTTGCGGGGGTGTACCATCTCCGTGTGACACTACCGCTTCGATTTGTATGGAAGCATCCATAGGCAATCCTGACGCCGCAACGATTGTCCGGGCTGGGACATAGGCTACGGCTCTGGCGATAGCTGAGTCCGGGAAAAATGTTGTATAAACTTCATTTACAACTTCCATATCCGAGAGGTCGTTAAGGAAGATATTTATTTTAACAATATCGTCAAAAGGAACATCGATACTTTCTAAAATTGCCTTTATATTCTTTAAGCACTGTCCAGCTTGTTCTCTCACTCCACCGGCTACCACTTTGCCTGTTGCTGGATCCAGCGGTAATTGGGCGGAAAGATGATTGTAATGGGAAAAAGCTACTGATTGTGCAGATAATGGACTTAGTGGCGCCTTAGACGTATTTTTTGTAACCTTTACGAGATCGCCTGCTTGCGGTGCGTTCGGAATTGTGCCTTCTCCGTTTGACACAAGTGCCTCCATTTGAACCAAAGCATCCATAGGCAGCGCTGAAACTGCGAGCGTTGTCCGTGCAGGAATAGTGCCCGGAAAAAATGTTGTGTAAACTTCATCTACAGCCGCCATATCGGAACTGTTTTGAAGGAATACCGTGACTGCAACCACATCGTCCATAACATGGGCAACACTTTCGACGATTGCCTTCATATTTTTCAGGCATTGTTCAGCCTGCTCTTTCACTCCACCGACTACCATTTTGCCAGTTTTTGGATCCAGCGGTAGCTGAGTGGAAAGATGATTGTAATGAGAAAAAGCTACCGATTGTGTAGATAGAGAACTTTTTGGTGCGTTTTCTGTGTTTCTTGCTAATACTGCGTTGTAGCCACTCATTATATTTGTATCCCCTTTTAGATAATTTTTTAGCTTGCGGCAGCAACCGATTAAAGCGGTTACTATAGCATCCACTATAGCAAGCTGGCTGTTTTTTGAGTATGTATACCTTGCACGTTTTTACACCGACTCTGTACAATGGGCACAAAATTAGATATGGAAACACGTACCAACGTCATGTTTATTTTGGGTTATGGCATATGAAAAACACCCCCTAAAATTGATACGTTTATAGTACCAGGAGGTGCGAAATATAGATGCGTATTTTGAATGAGGACTTACGGCTAACCTGTGCTTCTCGCTATAAAAAAATTTCAAAGCTATTCAAAATAGCCGAGACCAGAATGGTAACGATCGTCATCCCGGAAACGAAGCCTACTGCGCCAGGCATATAATTTGGAAGTCGTTTTGCCAAATAGCTTCCGACAGGTGCAGCCATAACTCCAGATAGGACGGCCGCTGCAACAGAAATCCAGATACCTCCACCCATCATCAAAATGATGCCGGGCACCGTACTCACTAAAGGCATAAAGGTAGGATACCATCCGTCTTCGGCATATCGCTTACGGTACAATAAAATCCCTACTGATGAAGCGATCATTTGTCCCATCAAAATTTCGGGGACGAGTCCAGATCCGTTCGTAATATGATTAATGTTAATCAACCAGTCGGTGATGACACCCACGATGACAAAAATACCAATCAGCTCATTCCCGTAAAACCACGCTTCCGAAAAATCAGCTAGGGTACGCCGAATAGACCATAAAAAAGTCTCCGTATCCTCTTGCCTCATCGGTAAATTTGCTCGTTCCAGGGCAATTTTTGCAGTACTTGGCTTCATCCAAGGCAATGGATGACAGATGATCGATACAACAAAACCCACCAAAGCCATGGTCGCGATATTGGAGACCATACCCGGGATATGCAGCGTGGGCATAATATATTGGTTCATCCAATGAGCAAAAGGAAATGTAAATAATGAACTCAAAATAGAAATGGTGAATAATTTTCTCCAGCCAGGTCCATAGACAATCGTTAATGCAGGAGGCGTTCCAACCACTACGATAAACGTGGGCAACCACATGACGTCCTCCGAAAAAAAACGGACAAAATTAAACACATAGACCGTCAGAAATAATGACAGCACTTGGGATGCAAATACCCAAGGCCATGTTCCCGAGCCTGCAGTAATACCAAATCCTTGCCATTTTGAATTCTTTTTATATAGAAGCCATGCCAGGCAAGCACCGATAATCAGAAACAGTGTTGTAAAAATACCCCCATAAAATTCTCCTTCTGTAAAATTCATGAAGAAATAAATAGTCTTATAAAAATAGCTGTCATTGACTCTCGAGACCACATCATTATAGGAGTAAAAATCTGTGCTGTTTCTAATATTCACCAGAGAAAAATATAATATAAAACTTGTCGCAATTTTAACAATAAAGGCCAGTAACGGACCTGTTTTTATATTTTTGGTGTCCATATATTCTCTCCAAATCAGAACCACTCAAGACGCATCCTGAGCGGTTCCATTTATTTTCAGTGAATTTTTGCTGCTAATGCTACCAAAGCTTCTTTAAAAACATTCATCGGAGGATTTGTCAGACCTGCCCCAATCATTCCAACACCTGGATCTTTATGAGCGATAGCGGTATTGATGATCGGCAACATGCCTGTTTCCATTACTTTCAGCACATCAATCCCTGATGGAATCCCCATGAAATTCAATACCGGTATTGTAATATTTGGGTTTTCTGCGGTTGTAATTTCTTTCATTTCTCTTGAATAATTCAACGCTTCGGCCACTGTCCCCCCAACTAATGGAACAATCGCTGGCGCAGCCGCCATAGCAAATCCACCAATACCATAGGTTTCCGTAATCGCGCTATCCCCCATATCCAACCCAGCATCCGCTTGGGTGTAGCCGGCGAACATTGGCCCAATGACTCGTTGTGCCGGGCCTGTAAACCAGTTGTTCCCACCGATACCGCTGACCCGAATTCCGAACTCTACGCCATTCCGGCACATTGTCGTAACAATGGTACTGTTCTCAACATTATGACCTGCATCCAACGCGCACTTAGCTGCGCCCATCCAGGTAGGGCCGGAGAAGTAATCTGAGCTTGCGATAAATTCAAAAACTTCCTTCATTTGTTCTTTTGTGAAATCCGTTTGGACAATGTAAGGTGTTAAGGCTTGAACGAGTAACGTAGTTCCCGCCACATTTCGGTTATGACATTCATCTCCCATATGTAAAGCTTGTGAAAGCATCAAGCGTAGATCAATGCCTTTTGGACATAATTTCATCGCATCATGCAGCATAGGACCCATAACATCCCTCATCCAGACTAAACGATCGATAACAGTTTGATCATTAGCTCCAAAACGTAATACTTTGGCAAGCTGTTCGCTCAAGTTTGTGTAAGCGACATTACCGTATGTTTCGTTTTTAATGATATGGACATACATGCTTGCTGATGTCACGCCTGCCATCGAGCCTACTGCGTCGTGTTCATGACAAGGCGAGAAGATGATCTCACCCGAACGCGCAACTTGATCGGCTTCTTCCAAATCAGACGCCAAGCCTTCGAAAATAATGGCACCTTGGATTGCTCCTTGCATCGGGCCGCACATGTCTGCGTATGCTATTGGCGGTCCTGCGTGCAGGATGGTATTTTTAGTCATATTCGGCATAACGTTGAGTGCCTTATCGTATCCAACTAAAATGGGTTTCGATTGGATAATACGGGAGACGGCCTCTTCATTTGCTTTTTGGATTTTCTCAAGCGTCTCTGGTTCGTTCAACCGATCCAATAATTTCAACAACTCCGCGTCTCCACCTGCCGGCGGTGCCCAATTTACTTGATGTGATTTAATTCCTTGCTTTTTGAGATCTTCGTTAATAAACTCGATACCCACGTTGACTGTGTTTACTTTTGACTGAAACAATTCATTTCTCTTTGTCATATTTTTACGCTCCTTTGATGAATGTTTTTGCAGCTTCACACAATTGATAATTACTATCCACAATTATCACGCCTAATTGTTCAAGCTTTTCCCGTTGTTCGAAAATATCTTGAGGGTCCTTGTCGGTCCCTAGAACATACCCAATAATCGCCAATTCTCTGCCATCTTTATTGGCAATGGCTCTCGCTTCTTTGATCGCATTCTCCAAGGCGCCCACAGGATCTTCATGGGATCCATAACCGAGCTCAAAATCCAAAACAATTGCAGCTACTTCTGGATCATTCGCTTCTTGAATCAGACGAGAGATACGAGACGTTGGGTCGATCATAGGATGCGGTCGTCCTTCAGTAAAGGTATCATCACCGAAGTCTATCAAGGTATTTCCTTGGCTGATATTCAGATCAGTTAACTGACCTTCTTTAAATTTGCTGATGTTGCTGTAAACGCTTACCGAATTATCCATCAGCGCATATAACAATTCATCACAGAGTGTTCCCCCACAAAATAGCCCCCTGATATACTTTTGAGACTCTTTTTGATTCTTGGCAATCTGTTTTAGCTCACTTGAAGTCGGATTCGGGAAAAGTACGGTCTCCTGCGGTTCCATTTGGCTAAATGGAATAATTTTTTCGACCGCGTCCAAAGAATTTTTAGCATAAGTCACATGCGGAAGGGCGGAATCGGTTTGTTCACTTCCAATAAAGTAAATCACTACTGGCTTAGAAGTGTTTTTTAATTTTTCAAGAATTTTATGTTCCACTTCTTTTGCAGGTGGTTTCGAAATCAATAAGATGGCTTTTGTTTGCTCATCGGTCATAAGCGCATCAATTCCGTCCAACATCATAATGCCACCAATTTCGCTGGACAAATCACGTCCACCCGTGCCGATCAGTTGGGATACACCGAATCCTTTTTTATGAATTTGCACACTGACTTCTTGACTCCCGGTTCCGGAAGCGCCGACAATCCCGATGTCTCCTGGGCGTACTTCATTCGCAAAACATAAACCGATGCCGTTGATGATGGCCGTTCCGCAGTCAGGTCCCATCATGAAGAGTCCTTTCTCATGTGCTTTTTGTTTTAACAGCAGCTCTTCCTCAATGCTCACATTATCACTAAATAACATAACGTGTTTGTCCTGATCTAAGGCCTTATTTACTTCACGATAGGCAAACTTCCCGTTGACTGAAATAACGACAATGTTTGCATCTGGATTTTCATTCAGCGCTGAATCCAGCGTTTTATAGCTCACGTCTTGGGAGGATGCTTCTTTTTTCTTTTCAAAAAGAGTCTCCACTTCTGCTAAGACTGCTTCAGGATCGGCTTCGTCCACTAAATCCAAAACAATCATTAAATCTCCTGTTGTCACTTCATCCAGATCGGCTGTGTACAAGCCTACATTCCGGATGACTTCAATATTCATATCTGTCCCCATGCCGATCATTGCCGCCTTGACGGAGTCCAATTCGTTCGCGCGGGTTGAGATTGTCATTAATGTTACTGAATCAAAATAAGTATTTTTCTTAATTACTGTTTGAATAGCCATATTCAAACTCCTCTCCGAATAATTTTAGTCCAAAAACAATCCCCCATAAAATATCACTGCCGGATGTCGATCCTACCTGTTTCAAATCATTTATTGCTTTAGTTATCCCCTGTTCTTCACCTTTCGATGCAGCAATAAATATTTTTTGAATGGTTTGTGAGAAGCGTCCTTCCACTGCTTCTCGGATCTCCGCGTAACTTACGGAATTTGTCTTTGATTTAGCACTGTCTTTTAGTTGCGAATAAAAAGAAGGAAAAGATTTCTTCGCATATAGACTGGCGAATAGTCCCGTTATAAAATCATCTCCGGTAGGTGTTAACCCGATACCTAGTCCTAAAATCCACAGTAACTGCTGATAGGCTAATTCTTTTTCATTTCTCAGCCAACATTTTTTAAATTCATCCATTTCAACTACAATTTTTTCCCTTGCATAATGATCTAACGGGTTTGTTGCGGATATTTTTTCGCAAGATGGGACAGCGACTTGACTCTTTTCGAAAACTTCCAAAAAAATAGCGCTTTCATTTCTTGCCAAAAAAACAATCGGTAAACATTCAAATGCAGCTTCCTTTTCAAGTCTGTACATGCGACTTGGCCTTTCGGCAATCATTTCGCTAGCTAGGATACAAATGGCATCGTGTGCGAACCATTCCAAATCCTCGCAATCAAAAAGCAGGGTGAGCGGCGCCATGTCTAGCCTTCGTGTGGCGACAGTCAATAAAATTTCATTATTTATTCCAAAGTTTATACTGTTCTTAAAGGTGTGCATTCTTTCCAACCGCTGATTCTCTAACCGAATCGGTATTTGTTTATCGAAGGTATGCACTCTGATAACGGCTCCTCCTTTCAATTTATTAACTACTCATAATATAACTCAAATTTTAAATAATTAAATGGATACTCCTTACAATAAAAAGGGGCTTTTATTGGTTAAAATAACCAATAAAAGCCCCTTACCGGGTAAAGCAGAAGCATTTATCCCAACATCAGTCGTTTCCGTTTTTTTCAAGTCATTTTTATTCTTGCACCTTTTCTTTATTCATCAAGCGGTTCATTTTTTCCTCAAATAAAGGATTTTGAGGCATAATGACTCTGGCTTGGCTGAGTACTTCTATTGCAGCTACTGTATTTCCCAGACTCCGCAGACTGTTTGCCTTGTGGAACATATAGTCTACCCGATTGGGCAATTCATCCAACAATCGATCCGTTTCTTCTATGGCCTCCTTATGGCGTCCTAACTTCCTCAAAAAGTTGGTCTTATGGTAGCGAAGAAATCTGCTGTTTGTCGAACGGACTCCCCCGTCCAAATAGTCTAGGGCCTTTTCCGGGTTGTCTCTTTTATTTTCTAAATTTGCTAAATAAAAGGAAAACTGACGATCCAATGCAAGTCCTTCGGAATAATAAAAAGCGCTGGCAGAATAGTCTTTAATCATTTCAAATGTGTAACCCAAGAAAAATAATTTTTGAGTATCATCCGGTAACGGAGCGATCTGTTTTAGTGCTTCAAAATACTTCTCTGCCCGCAATAACTCCCGCACATCTGCAAAACCATCTGAATACTGCTGCTTTAAAATAGCCCACACCTTCGGCTGGTGAAGTTCCTCTGCATAATCCAGTGCATTTTTTCCTGAAAAGTCTGTTATCGTTACATCTGCTTGTGCACGCATCAGTTCCAGAATGATTTCCTGGTATAAAAAGCCACCATCTCCGAGAATAACGGCTTCCAGGAGGGCCGTCCAACCAAGACGATTGACATGATCAACCGGCACGCCCGCACGAATGGCTGCTTGCACTACTTTTAAATAGCCTTTTTCACTGGACGGCAACAGCGCGGTCCCGCCAAACTGATTCGTCTGCGTTACTTGCGGCTGATAAGCGAGCAACAATTGAAAGATATCTGAAAAACCGTTGGCCGCTGCCGCAATGAAGGGCGATAGTTGCTCTTTATTCTTTTGATTAGGACTAAAACCGGCATTCAAGCACGCGGCAGTAAGCAATAGATTATTTTTTTGGACCGCACACATAAGCGGACTTCGCCCATGCTCATCCATACTGTCCAATGGAATCTGCCTCAAAATTTGTATGGCCTCGTGCATTTTATTATTATTTATGGTAGTGAAAATATCTGTAATAGCTGTCATATTTTTCCCTTCCTCCCAATAGATGGACTGCTTATGGACTGTAAATTTTGCCTTTGTTTATAAGGATTCTTTCTTGCGATTGTGAGGCTCTAGCCACAGCTTCAGCGCTACATGACGCATTGAGCAAAACAAAACTCGCTTCATCGCCGACTTTTGGCCATTGGTAGGCCGCATCCTGGTCAAGGGGCGTCACGCCTTCCGTAATGTATGCGAGACTTTCGCGCAGTTTTCTTTCGGTGTTCTTGCCTGTGTAACCACAAAATTCTTTTACCCTTTCTAACACATCGCCCGATCCACAGGGACTCCATGAATCATAAAAGCCATCACACCCCATCCCGACAAAAACACCCGCTTCGGTCAGGAGATCGATAGGTATCAGTTTTCTTTGCAGACTGATGGGAACCGTCGTCAAGATTTGAACATTGTTATCCTTCAAACGTTTTGCAAACGCCCGTTGCTTGCTTTCGCCGATACCATTTAACCCAAACGCATGACTAAAACTCGTCTTCCCTCCATACCCCTGTTGCTCCACCATCCGCAGCCAATGATCCATTGTGTAATATCCTAAATGACCAGAGTCGTGGAGATGAAAATCCACATCACTCTGATATTCTTTCGCGATATCCATCGTTATTTGTAAGGAGGCTTCAATATTTTTATCGATCCCACCTGGATCCAGCGCGCCCAGCATCGTGGCACCTGATTGTAAGGCTTGCCTCAATAAGTCGGGAACTTCCGCATGCCTTAACAGACCGTGCTGCGGAAAAGCAACAATATCATAGGTTATGTACTCTTGGTATTTATCTAACGCTTTTTTGACACCTTTCAGATTTTCCAATCGAATAAACGGATCAATATTCACATGTGTCCGAATATGATTCACGCCATTTTTCAGATGCCGTTCAATCATGGTTTGTGCACGTTGCTCCGTTGTTTTCGCTAGCTCCGTCAATTCTGCTGCTTCCATTTCCAAACGGTGATCCAGGTTTTTGGAAGGACGGCTTGCTTTCCATTCTAAGGACAGATAGGTCTTATCAAGATGATTGTGTAACTCCTTAAATGCGGGTAGAGCCAATTTTTGTTTGGCGTCAAAACCATCTCCATCGGGTTTCCTATTCTCAGCGTCACTGATTTCAATAACTATTCCTTGATCATCCACTTTCAGATGGAAAAGACCGGTCTCTGTCTGCACTCTGCCATAAGAATCCACACTTTCTCCCGTTTCCAACCGAACATTCCATATCCAATTCATCCGCGATAGGCTCCTTTCAACTCAATATCAGTTTTGTGAATAATAGTTCCGTTTGAAATAACAGTAGAGATGGGACATTGGCGTGCGATCAGATGCGCTGAACTGACTGCATCCACCAAAATGGCATTGGCAAAGTCGTCTATTTTGGGCCAGATACGCGCGCCTTTTTCACTCAGGGGCGTTATCCCACCCGTAGCGAATTTTAAAGATTGGCCTATCCGGTACTCATCCACCCAGTGAAACCGTCTGGCCACTTGATTCAGTTTCTGTACAGTATCCCCTGTGCCAAACGGGGACCAGTGATCGATTAAGCTATCATGCCCTAATGCAACTTGAATCCCTTTCTTATCCAAATAGGCAATGGGTAGCGTAATCGGGGCATTTCCCATCGCAATTGCAGTGGTGACGTTTACGTGATTTTCTGCCATTCGTTGCACCAGATCGTCACGTTCAGCACCTTGGACTCCCGCTAAAGCAAAGGCATGACTGATCGTTACAGGTGTTTGAAAGTGACGCGCTTCGATAGCGTCCACGATGCGATGCATTTCAAAGGCTCCCAGCGTATCCAAATCATGAAGATGGATATCTATGCCTACGTTATATTTTTCCGCCAATTCAAAAGTCTTCTCTAAAATCCCGCCGATATCATGATCCATCGTAGCCGGATCCACTCCGCCAATATGAGTCACGCCCAGCGCAAGCGCTTCTTCCATGACTGTTAAGAAGTCCTCTCCATTTCGCAACAGCCCATGTTGAGGAAATGCTACGATCTCATAGGTGATTCTGTCTTTATATTGAGCCAGCACTTCTTTGATTATTGCAACATGCTTCGTTTCTATCTGCGAATCAACATTTACATGCGTGCGAATATGCGTGTGACCATTCGCAATATAATGCTGAATCATATGATGAGCCCGATCTGCTACGCTTGCCAATTGTGCAGGTAATAACATCTTTTCTTCTTCTAACCGAGTGAATATACCGTTCGGCGCTTCTGAGGGGGCATGCCACTCGCCACCAAAATAGGTTTTGTCCAGATGCACATGCATTTCTTTTAGCGAAGGCAGCAACAGCTGGCCTTGAGCATCGAGAATTTCGGCTCCATTCGGATCTATTTGCTCAGAAAACTTAACAAAGCGCCCGTTCTCGATCAAAATCGCCCCGATTTCTGTTTTGGTGGCGACAACGGCCTCGTTCTCATACAAGTAACCCGTCTCCAATCGTACATTTTGAATCAGTAGCTTCATGTGCTCACTCCTTTTATCTTTAGCTTTTATCTTACTGTAACAATACTTCAGTATCATTTGTACAGTTGAATCAACACAAATAATTAGCATTCATTTGTATAATATAACCAAATCTATTATACTGTTTGAAAAAATAGAAAGGATACTCCTAATGAATATAACCGATTTCCTAGAATTACCAACCTCACACGATTTTAGGTTAGTTGCCGGCGAAAAGGGCAGCACAAATGATATAACGGGTGTTAACATCATGGATAATCCCTTCGCAGATGATTGGCTCTCTGCTGGTGAACTCATCGTCACTTCCGGATATTTTTTCAAAGAGAGTTTTGAGGCTCAAAAAAATACTTTACGCGATTTAAGGAGATGAATGTTGCCGGTGTCTGTGTGAAACCACAACTTTTTCTGAAAGAAATATCACCAAATTTAAAAGCCCTCTGCAACGAATTAGCCCTTCCCTTGATTGAAATTCCTTACGGTATCGCTTTTTCCAAGATTATCAAAACGGTTATGCAAAAAATCGAAGCGACATTAGAGAACGAAAAACAAATAGCCCTTGATATTCACTCCCAATTTTTTGAGACAAGCTTAAATAGTGGCGGTATTGCCTCGATTACCAAAGAATTACGAAAAATAATAGCGAACCCTGTAGTTATAGCAGCGAGTAATTGGCAGATTATGGCGCACGAAGGATTGGATGAACAGCTTTTGGGAACACTGGAAAACCGTCAAAATGAATACGTTTTCCCGCGTCAGCTTTTTAACAATTTGCCTGTTAAAACAGAAAAAATAAAGCATCCTTTTTATCGCAACATCGAGAAGAATAATAAAAAAATACTCTGCTGCATCACGCCTATCTACTTTAACCAGACGCACTATGGTTATGTGATCGTGTATGTAAGCGACCGCCCTCTATTGAATATGGACTATATTGCAATAGAGAGTTGTACGATGTCTTTAGCGCTGGAAATTGTTCATCAAAAAGAAAAAAATCGCATTGAAAATCGTATTTATAGAGACTTTTTATCTGATTTACTCGCTGGAAATTTCAAAACTTTAGAGGAATTAAAACAACTGAACATGACCCTAGACTACGAATTGAATTATGCAGCTTGCATCTTCACCATTCGTTTTCCTGAAATAAAAAACAAGTCTGTTCTGGAACTCCGTCGAGAAGAAGAAACCATGGAACAGATTTTGAGTGCTTGCCAAAAGTATACTCAGTCCAATTTTTTACCCTTCCATCTCTTTAAACGCGGACATCAACTGGTCGGAATTCTAGGTACTGAAAAGAAACTAGATACTCGCTCCTCACAATTACAGCAAACTACCATTCTAAAGAAATTGAAGTTGTTTTTAGAAGAACGCTTCTCAAACACATTTCAATCCGCGATGGTTATTGGGTCTACGCAACCGTTATTATCTGTGAACAAGAGCTACGATGAGGCCGAAAATATCCTCAAATCTCTTTCCGATGACAGGAATGGAATTTATTTTCTAAATGATTTGTATTTAGAAGCCTTTTTGGTTAAGCAAATATCCGATCCGGATTCTTCGGCATTTATAGATTATTTTCTACATCACCTCATTGCGTATGATCAAGAAAATAATTCGAATTTATTGGAAACGCTGGATGTCTTTTTGAAAAACCATCATAACATTGCGTCTGCCTCAAGGGATTTATTCATTCATCGCAATACGCTCTTGTACCGATTAGATAGGATCAAAGATATTCTCAATTATGATTTCAGCGATGCTAATCATACCCTGTCGTTACAATTAGCTTTAAAGCTATATGCAAAGTACACATAGCTCGGTGCACCAACTATTCAATATATTTATATACAATATGCTATAATCAAACAGAAACCATTGACAAAACAAACCCAAAGGAGACTATCATCATGAAAAGACAAGCTTATACTGCAAAAGATGTCATGAGTTCAGGACCTTATTCTCATGCGATAGATGCAGGAGAATATATATATGTATCGGGACAGACTGCTAAAAATTCTTTGACGCTGGAAAAACAGGTTTTGACTATTCAAGAACAAACGGAAGAATGTTTCAAGAATATCAACAGGATTTTGAAAGAAATGAATCTTACAGAAGCTAACATTGTAAAGGCAAATGTCTATCTTACAGGTATGAAGCATTTCGAGGGTATGAACGAAGTTTATAAAACAAAGTTTACAGAACCTTATCCTGCCAGGACTTGTGTTGCAGTTCTCGAATTGCCACTTAAGGCAGATATCGAAATAGAAGTTGTAGCAAAAAGATAACGCTCATTATTACTCTTTAGGAGTTGGCAGAATAGTACCTGAGCCCACCTACGCTACCACTTAGAGGTGGGGGATTCTTAGGAACATCACTCTATCGAGCGATTAATAAAAACAAAGCAAACAACACCTCAAATATAATGAACAAGCCCGCTCGTGTGCTTACTCATTATATTCGAGGTGTTGTTGATTTAATCGTCTATTTTGCCGAGTGGTGACTTCTACTTCGCTAGTGGAAATTTTGGCTGGTGTATCAATTGGTTTTCAAACTTAATTTTTCCAACTCTTCTTTACTGACGATGAAATATTGTCTGCCTCTTTTTTCCAATAATCCTTCTTCACGGAATTTGTTGAGCGTGTATAGCAAATGTCGGTAGCTTACCCCCACATATTCCGCTGTCTCCGTAAGTTTTTCTTGAAAATAGCCGTCATTTTCAATTTGAAGCATGTATTTTGCTAATCTATTTTTGAGTTCATAATCTTGCATAGCTGTGTAATGATCTGT
Organism: Trichococcus collinsii; assembly: GCF_900107505.1. GTDB lineage: Bacteria > Bacillota > Bacilli > Lactobacillales > Aerococcaceae > Trichococcus > Trichococcus collinsii. Next base: position 56,689 of record NZ_FNQH01000009.1, read on the forward strand.
TCTCTTAAGCAATTTATCACCTAAATATTTTGATAAATGAAGAAGAAAAGCATTATCCTCCAGCAGATGTTTTTTCGCTGAGGTTAACGGAATCACCAGGCACGTACAGTCATTTATAGCCACAACATCTTTTAAATTGTTTTCTACCTCAATTAAAGATAATTCACCAATAAAATCATCTTTCTTTAGAAACTGAATCAGTGCGCGTTTTCCATTTTCATGCACTAAATAGATCTTTGCCCTCCCATCCAACAATAAAAATAAGCAGCGAATATCTTCATTAAAACGCACAATATATTCATTGCAGGAAAATTTGCAAATGTAAGCTTGATGTAAAATTGCTTCCGGAAAAATTGCTTGCAAGCTTCTGTACACATCGACAGATTGTTCAGCATACTCTATTAGACGAATCTTCTCCAATTTGTCACCTCACTATGATATATCTCCTATTATTATATTCTGATATGGGATATATTACAAAGAAGAGGTGGATAAGAATGAATAAATATAAACATATCATTTTTGATTTAGATGATACACTACTTGATTTTCAAGACACAGAAGAACAGGCTTTAAAAGAAATTATTACATTCTATAAATTGCCCTACAACAAACAGACTATTGCATGTTATACGGGTATTAATGATGGTTTGTGGTCTCAATTAGAAGAGGGATTAATTTCTCGCGAGAAAGTTTTAAAAACACGCTTCTCCTTATTTTTGAAAGAATTTCAGATAGATGAGAGCGGATCAAAAGTTGAGGCGATGTACCGTGAGCATTTAAACCAAGGGCATTCAACCATTACCCACGCAACTGAATTATTGGACACATTAAGTGGGCAAGGATACAAATTATATATTGGAACAAACGGCGTAGGCAGTACGCAAAGAAAAAGATTAGCAGATTCCAATCTAAAAGGCTATTTTGAAGATATTTTTATATCCGAAGAAATTGGGTATGAAAAGCCGAATGCTCTTTTCTTTCAACATATTTTTGATACTTTGAACACAAGCCATAAAGAAGAATTTTTAATAATCGGGGATCGCTTGTCCTCAGATATCAAAGGGGCTCTCAATATATGTATGGACTGTGTCTGGTTCAACCGTAACAAAAATCAACCTGAGCCATTAGCACCCAAGAGCACGTACACCGTATCAAATTTAATGGAAATAGCAGCATTATTAGAAGCATAAGGTTGAGGGGAATTTTGCCACGGAGATACGGATCAGAAATGAAGAATGCCTCCCGATAAACTTATCGAGAGGCATTCTTCATTTAATTGTCCATTTTGAATCTAAACTTAGCTTCTGCTGAAATTCCAGGAAAAAAGACGGATACTCTATTCCACCTTTAAAGCTTTTTCTTTCGCTAAATAAAATGGTCGCAAATACGCAACTGTGTTGGATAAAGGTAGCACATCCGCACTTAGGTTAATATTCAATACAGTTGTTAAATAGTTCCGTCTGACAGAAATACGTTCCCATAATTCCGGATAGGATTTTTGTATTTCATGCTGGAGGTTTTCATCGGCTATAGCTACGCACTCTTCGGCACTCACCCCTGCATACCCTAGAACCGACGGAATGATATCAATTTGCAGAATCATGCCACTTTTCAGTTTCTCAGAAGAATCTGCATAGATTGGGGAGGACATCCATTCTTCATCCGATGTAAGATGCCCTGGATTCAGGTGCCAGTGATATTTACTTTTAGGAAAAACAGCTTCGATAATCTGATACAGTTCATTTCCGGCCATTCCAACTTTTATGTCTTCCAGCCAACTTACTACAGCTGCGAAATAAGGTTTTGCTACGACTTCCAAATAATCTCTTTGCGTATCGGGAAGTTGCTCTGCTTGCTCAACCACAAACCCGGTCCGACTTGATAAACCACCTTTGAAGCCGGTGGTCAGAGACATGGGATCGCCCAATTGAACTTCTTTGTGAGTGGGATATATATTGGCAAATTCAAAACGCTGTCCTGCCGCTGCAATCGTCACAACTGAATTATACTGTCCATCGGCGTTCAATAGATTTCCGATTTCTGTTTCTTTGCAGCCCGGATCAATAGCATTCATCGCACGTAACATACAGCGCGATGACAAGTTAGCACCATATTCATAATGCGCAATTTCGTTAGCGTTATTTGTAGTCCGAGCACCGTTATCCCCAATCATCAAATACGCACCATTAACTAAATCACACCCTACTGGGATTGTATTTTTGAGGGCATCTACGATAAAGTACGGCACATCAAACAGTGTGGATGGATTGCTTTGTTTAGTTGTAAACATTTTCCAACCAATAACGCCGATCCGTTTCTTTTTGCCGATATCCAAATCAAGGAATATGGATTCGAGTGTTTTTTCATTCTCCATGGGCTGGTTAGGTAATGAGAATTGTGGGTAATGAATCAAATTTGCCGAAACACGTGAATGCGCACATAGCTTTAAATTCTCGTTGCCAAGAATCAAGGTAAACTTCTCTGGATTTTCGACAACTAACAGGCCCTCTTCAAAACGGGGAATAAAGCCGGTTAAATACTCAAAATTGCCGGCATGCTCTTTATCCGCGTAAATAACCAAAGCTTCAACGTTTTCTTCACTCATTCTCTGCAACAGTTTTTGTTTTCGTTCAGTAATCGTTTCAGCATTTAAAAAGATTGGGGCGACGCTCTCGAACGCTTGCGGCTCGGGTATACGCTCTAATGTAATTTTTCTGTTCAGCATACTATTCTCCTTTTTCATCTTTGATAATAGCCTCTATGCCACTTTTAATTCAACTTCCGCATTCCCAACAACAAAGGAAATGCCAGTATCCGCAAAGTAGCCGTTACTGAGTCAAGAAATTTTCACGCTTATTTCTTATCATGCTGATACCTATCACCGTTTACTTTTTGGTTTTCAGAAATGAGGAATATAACATGTTCTTTCCTCGAATCCTTCTAAACCTACCATGCTGTAGGACCAAATTGTAATCGTTGATGGATAGTACATAACCTACCCTTCTCTCCCTTCTTATGATCTCTACTTTTAGATTATGACTATTACTGTCTAACCTATGCACTAAGAAAAAGGGTTCTATAATCAATAGCATTACTCTGTACACCCGTCGGAAATTGTTTTGCTCTTTCAAATAATAGGGTCTCATTTCCTTATTTGTTATTTTCATTCGATGCTTTTACAGTCGCCTCGACCATATCTCTCAGCATTTTTTTTTGGTCTTTTGCCTTCACTATGCCACTGGTACATCCAACTCCATCAGCGTGCAGCAAAATTGTTCTATAGACATCATCTGCCGTACTGATTCCAGCTGCTTGCATAACTAATACATTCGGATTAAGACTCTTAACAGCTTCGATTGTTTCTTTAATATAGCTCTCATCGCTTGTTTTACCGGTACCAATTAACTCGGAAGGTTCACACAGAACAATATCGGGACTTAGCATTGTGATTGCCTTTGCCTCTGCAATCGAATCTGCACATACAATTGTTATCATTTCAAGTTCAGCTGCGCGCGCAATTGCTTTAGCTAACCCATTCAGAGTCAAGGGCCGTTCAGCGTGATTTAGAAATACAGCACGTGCACCTGCTTCATAAAGTGATTCGGGTAACACATGACCCATTCCTTTATCCGGATTAATACCATCTAAATGCTGAGCTGTCACAATAATATTTTTGGAATTTGATGCAACGGCTGCAATATCGGCAAAGGGAGCGGTTACTAAAATTGAGATTGGAAATTCTTCTGCTAATGTATCTGCTTCTCTGACTAGCTCCAATAAGTTTTCTCCAAACAAATAGGATTTGGGGTTAAAAACAAAAAATGGTGTACGGATATTAGTTTTCACCATGATTTTCTCCTTTCATTTAACAAATGCTCGGATTTCCCTAACTAACTTTTCAATATTTTCTTCTTTTGTTGGTACTCTTCGTCCGATAATTCTCCTTTTGCATAACGCTGATTAAGGATTTCAAGTGCCTCATCTCGGCCATTTGAAGTTGTGCCAGCATTACTGCCTCCCTGGACTAGTTTCATCACCGCATATACGATGATAACTATTAAGATTACCAGGATGATCATCATGAAAATTCCCCATCCACCCATCATGTTATATCCGTAATAATTCATCATTTTTTTCCGCTCCCCTTCTGCTAATGTTCAGAAATCACTTGTTCAAGTTCACCATGCCAATCATGGGACCAGACTTCTCCTGTACGGTCATTGACACTCAGCATCCCGATTACTTTGTCATTTTCCTCGATATGAAATGTGTAATAACCATAAAACGCGTGCCCGTCACCCGGAACCGAAAATGTTTCCCCAAATTGGCTCTTCACAAAATCGTCTGCAATTTTGACTGCTTCGGTCCGGTTCACATTTGCCGTATACGTTGCGTTCGCATTGTAACGTAAGGAGTCTCCCATCATCATGCTGTATTTCTCGTTCCACATCATGTTAGGCCCTGGCTCGGGATAAACCTGACCCGTATAAGGATTGACCAAGAGTTCCATCGCCCCTCTACCGGTATCTTTCTCTTCCACAGAAACATAGTAATCCGCATCGGTGAAGACAAAAATATCCGCCACTTCAAGGTTATTTCCATAAACCTTCAAATAATTTTCGACATCCGCCAGAACTTGGTCCGGCGTCAATTTTTCATTGCTGCTGCTCTGATTGCTGTTGACTCTTCCGCCCATCATACCACTGTTGTAATACCCTTGATTGGAAATGACTGTCTCAGCACTTTTTGCGAACATAAACAACCAAATGCTGTACCCAATCAGTATGGCAATTGCACCCAGTAGGATTACACCCCACACTAATTGCTGCTTATTTTTCATGTCCTAGCCTACTTTCTCCGATAAGCATTCAAAGTGATTTCAGGATTGGCACCTCTTCTTTAGACAGTGTGATAAATTACGCTTGCTGAGACCCGTGGCAGCCAGTTGCGCCCTACAGTGTTAATTATAGGGCCCTCGATTACTAAACGCCAATTCTAACTTCTATATTATAAATGGATATAGTCTATCTCCATCAATGCCTGCAACAAAAAATAGGACAGGACTGAAATCATTGCGTGATTTCAGTCCTGTCCTATTTAAGTTTGCTGCATCTGAATGCAAGTTGTCATTGAGTTTATGCTATTGCGCGAACGAAGTTAATTTGCTCGTTTCTTTTTTTATTTCCCTGCGCCAAATGTAGAAAAGCGAGCCTGTGTAGAGGTATTGCAGAATGAATTGAAGTATTTCCGGCTTTGAATACCATCCGAACAGGACATACAGAGGCAAGCCAAGCAGTCCTTCTTTATGGTAAAAAATGGTCTCGGAGAGGTCAAAGGCTTTTATGAACAATGGACTCTCGCTGGATAATAGGTTCATTGATCCGAGAGCGGATAGCCCTTCATGGATACCGTAACCAAGCAAAAAACCGGCTTGGAGGATCAGATAGGCCAATGTGATATTGAACAGAATCCTTAGATTGACTTTCACCAGCGAATGATTGATCAGGACTGCCAACACTAAAGCTGCTGCGATACCTGTAAACAGGGCTGCGATGGCGTATTGTCCGGCAAAAGTGAAGATTGCAACCTCTACCCCCTCACGCGCCACCATTATGAAAGCAACGCTGGCAATCCCGAAGGCAGACAAATTTTGGCTAACACTGCTTTCCACAGTCGAGACCATGTTTCGGCCGTGCTTGATCATCCAGTAAATAAACGTAGTCACCAATGCCAACGCAACGAAGCTTGCTCCGCTTTCCCATAATTTTGCCACTTCATCCATTCTGTCGATCGCTTTGGACAGGATGTAAAGAATGCCTCCGATACCGAGCGAAGCAACAATGCCGCTGATTGTCCCGTAGTAAACATATTTCCGCAAAGATTCATTTTTGCTTTTCCTCAGGTATTGAAGAATGATGCTGACGATCAGGAATGCTTCCAGGCCTTCCCTAAAACCCATGATGAACGCGGGTAGAAATGTATCCATATTAATTCTCCTTTAAACGTATTAGTCCAGGCCGTATTATCGCAACGCAACTGAGAATGATTCTCACTTACATCATTATGGATGCATCTGTTTAACTTGTCAATGAGAAAATTCTAATTTTCAAAGATATCGTCCTATCGGAGGCATTGTCAGAAAAAATCAAAGAAGATGACCCCGATTGCTTATCGAGATCATCTTCTTTGAGCTGCATAATACCTGCCTTTTGTTGCGTAACTTTCTAAGTCACTGCTGAATCAATGAAAGCTGTCATTCCCGATTTGGAGCTGTTTTGTATTTATTCCCAAACGGGTATAGACGATTTCTTGGTGACTTCATCTATGATTTTTTCGACTTCAGGAGTTTGATAATAATCGACGATAATTTGAAAATCAGGATCTTCGGTTTCATCTTCTCGAGAAGCAATCACATTATAATAGGGTTTGGAGGATTCAGCCACAGGTTCCAGGAAAATAGCGTCCTCAGTAGGCACCAAGCCTGCATCAGCAGCCATGTCATTATTGACTACGGAGGCATCGACATCCGTCATCGCGCGAGCAGTTTGATTGGCAGCCAGGACAGTGAATTTCAGGCTCTTCGGATTTGAAATGATGTCATTTACGGTAGGTAATAAGCCCTTCGCTGGATCCAATTCGATCAAGCCGGCAGTTTGCAATAACAACAATGCTCTGGATTCATTTGAAACATCATCTGGTATCGCGATTTCCCCTCCATCCGGTATTTCATCTATAGATGTGTGTTTTTCAGAAAAAAGCCCCATCGGATTTAGTGTCGTATAAGCGATAGTCGTATTACTGTATCCAGCATCTTCATTCACTTGCTCCATATAAATTTCAGTCAAAGCCGAGTGCAAATCAATTTCGCCCTCTTCCAAAGCTTGAATCGGTTTAACATACTCCGTGAATTTTACCAGTTCGATTCTTACAGGCTCGTTATTTTCTTCGAGTTGTTCTTGAACATGCTCCCACACCTCATTACGTTCCCCAACAACGCCAATTTTTACTGTTCTGATATCTTCTTGAGCCGCTTCTTGTCCGCAAGCCGCGAGAAACAATACAGCAGCCCCTATAGTAAATAAACCTTTAACTGTTCTTTTCATCATTATCCACATCTCCCCATACTTCGTTTAAGCGATTTTGTCTGTCTTCTTCCAAGGGTATCATTCGCTCATGGTTTCCTTCTTTTTTATAAAAATCCTGATGATACTCTTCAGCAGGATAGAAGGTGCTTGCAGGAGAAATTTGAGTGACGATTGACGCATCGATTGCCAGTTTGCCTTTCAGATTCTCTTTAGAGCGTTCCGCAATTTCTTTCTGTGTTTCTGAATGATAAAAGATTTCTGGACGGTACGACGACCCACGATCCATGAATTGCCCCATGGCATCTGTCGGATCCGTTTGTTGCCAGTAAATACCCAACAACTCCTCGTAAGAAATCACACTGTTATCAAAAGCGATCTGGATCGCTTCCGTGTGTCCGGTTTCTCCCGCCTTAACTTCCTCATACGTCGGATTCTCTTTGAAACCTCCCGTATATCCTGAAACAACGGATTCGATCCCAGTTTTTTCATCAAACGGTTCAAGCATACACCAGAAACAACCTCCGGCAAGTGTTGCAATTTCTTTGGACATAGTCTTATTCTCCCCCAAAATGGTGCTTCGCCAATTTATAACGTTTTTTCATTATATAACAATAAGTTGCTTTTAAATAGCTATACAAAAACGATCAATGATGATCGATTTTTCCGAACGATGCGCATTTTAGAAATGCTGCTTTGCTTTGCACCCTATAATTTCGCCACTCACCCCTTCGGACAAAATGAATTCAGCCCATTCGAGGAAAAGATCCTTCTCAGAACTGTTGGCTTCTGTTTATCTGATCAAAGTCGGACGATTTGAAAAGCATTGACTTTTCATATAATTAAATTATCCTATAAATATACCGAAAAAAGAGTTTATGAAGATGAATGGATTTTCACCAGAGTGCATTGTACATTCAAGACAGAGAGGTAAAAATGCAAAATACAAAGAATATGGCTCAAATTTATGCTTTTGTTACAGTGCTGCTGTGGGCATCGGCATTTGTTTTTACAAAAATCGCGCTGACTTACTACACTTCAGAAGCGATAGGCGTTCTCCGTTATGTGATTGCCTCGCTATTGTTTATTTTGATTGGAATTTTCCAAAAAATTGGCCTCCCGAAAAAAAAGGATATTCCTAAATTCCTGTTAGCCGGCATTTTAGGCTTTGCGCTATATATGATCACCTTCAACCAAGCATCCAAATCACTGACAGCAGCGACGGGTAGTGTCGTCATCGCATCCGCACCTATCCTTACTGCTCTGTTCGCCCGAATCATTTTCAAGGAAAATATCAGGCTCTTGGGGTGGATGGCAATCATCATAGAGTTTATCGGGATTCTGATTTTGACATTATGGAACGGCATCCTTTCGGTGAACGCAGGCATCGCATGGATGCTAGGAGCAGCTGTTTGCATCAGCGGCTATAATCTTCTTCAACGTTCTTTACTGAAAAAATATTCTCCACTGCAATCAACAGCTTACAGCGTTTTTGCCGGAACGCTATTTCTGCTGTGGTATTTACCGGATGCGGCAGTGCAATTCAGAAACGCCCCTCTTCAGCAATTGTTTGTGATGGGTTTTCTTGGTATTTTCCCGAGTGCGCTTGCGTATATGTTATGGGCAAAAGCACTGACTATGGCGCAAAAAACAAGCGATGTAACGAATTATATGTTTGTTACCCCGTTGTTGGCTGCTTTGATGGGTTTCCTCATCATGGGAGAGATCCCTACCTTGGCGACATATGTAGGTGGGTCGATGATATTTGTGGGCTTGCTATTATTTAAAAAATCGAATACATGATTACCTGAGGTCACATAGAGCTGAAATAGTATGCAAAAAAGCACAGAAATTAATCTGTGCTTTTTCTGATGCAAGTATTTGTCATTGCCCCGCAAATCCGCCTATTGGCGTTTCAAAGCTCTTAAAGCGTGGTAATGATCGGTCCTTCCTTTGTCACAATAATCGTATGTTCGTATTGGGCAACCATGCTTTCTTCTGTAAAGAAGGTCCAGTCATCATCTTCAACTTGGAAAACTTCCTCTTCGAATGTTGAGATAAAAGGCTCAAAAGCAATGACCATGCCATCTTTCAAAATTTCGTCATCCCAGCGCGAGTAGTAATTGAAAATATGGTCCGGTGCTTCGTGAATTGCGCGTCCAACACCGTGTCCCGTAAGATTCTTGATGACAGTCAAACCATGCCGTTTCGCCACGTTGTGTACCGCTTTTCCGAGGTTGCTTGTTTTTGCGCCCGGTTTTACCTTCGCAAGTCCCGCGTCGAATGCTTCTTTCGCAACGTCACATAATTTCTTCAAAACGACATCGCCCTTCCCAACAACAAAGGAAATGCCGGTATCCGCAAAATAGCCGTTTTTGGAACCCGAAACATCGATATTCACAAGGTCCCCTTCTTCAATAATCCGATCGCTCGGAATCCCGTGTGCTACTTCTTCGTTTACGCTGATGCACGTATACCCAGGAAAATTGTATTCCCCTTTTGGTGCCGATTGCGCCCCTGCTTTTTCAAAAAGCGCCTTGGCAATGTCATCAAGCTCTTTTGTAGTGATGCCGGGTTTCGTTGCTTGGACCATTTCATCGCGGATCGCTCCACAAATGCCGCCAATTTCTTTTAATCCGTTAAAATCTTCTTCCGTCTTTGCAATCATTTTGTATCCTCACTTTTAAATCATTCTATGTTTATCGTTCCCGTTAGATTCTATCACAAACGGAACAGATTTTTCTCCATTGATAGAGCTTATTTATGGAATGTTAATTATTTTTCCGGATTTCCTCACTCTGCAATTTGAGGCAACAGGTCTCCTGTATCATCCAGATTATATTCCGTAAGGGAGAAACTGCTGACCATGGTGTAGGACTCCCCAGTCGGAGGCACAACGGTAGATTCGTAGTGGACAGCCGTCAGGAAATCTTCCTCATTGATTTCATAGGTGATGGTGATGTCTTGGTAGTCTGTCTCCTCAATTTCCTGGAGAAGGGTTCCCATTTCCTCGTTGACTAGCGCTTCTTCGTCGTTCTGTTTCAATTCGTCGATGTTCTGCTGGATCGCTTCCACATTTTTCACTTTTATCCTCTCGGCATAAGCGTCGTTCATGGTGAGGGTATATTCCGTGCGGCCTCCGGTTTCCTCAACTTGGCTCTCCGCAATCTCCGCTTCCACTATCTCATTTTCAAAGAGCGAGCGCAAAAGTTCTTGTAAAGCAAATCCAGTTGAAGAAACCTCCACCCATTGCATTTTCGATTGGCCAGGTACACTGATTTTCTGATACTGCTTGCCACCTATCTGAGCTATTTCTGTAGTATTTGCTCCCGCGAATGAAGTCTTCTGATACCACCCATAATCAGACTCCGCTTTTTTCACGAAGGCCCCTTCCGAGCTTTGGTCGAGTGGCTAAGCGGCACCCTCCATGGAGTAGAGCGTCTCAAAACGGGCATTGTCCAGTTCCGCGTTCTTCTTAGACGCATTCCCGATCGACTCCACGACACTCGTGGTGGAAGTGAAGCCGCCACACCCACTCAATACCAGAAGACTTGAAAGGAAAAATAGGGTTGTTACCATTGTCTTTTTCATTATTTCCAACACCATCCTATCTGTTTAGATTATCTTCTGTGGATAAAAATTAGAAGCTTTAGTGGATTATTTTTTTTTTGAATGGCACTAATTTTTTCATAATCAGTTTGGCGCAGAAAAACCCTATAGCCAAAGATCCGAATAGCAACAGTAGAGAAGGGAGTAACTTGTTGAGACCCTCGCCATAGAAGTAATCGTGAAAAATCTGCATCCCTGCAAATACTGTCGCGGCAGAGTTGATACTGCCGACCACGTAATAGATGACCGTAGCTAAAGAGCTGCTCCTTTGATGCACCTGCTCATCGGGATTGTTCATACTCCCTCCAGAATGCATGAGGTTCGGGCTGTCAAACTTATTATTTGCGCCCTGTCCAATATTGACCTTAGAATAAATGGAATTGTCCACATTGCTTTTGTCATCGTACTTTTTCTGATTGTCTCGCGTACTCATCCATCCACCTACTTTCTTTCAAATACAAGGGTTCAGTTTTAGAGATCCGTTTGCTTTAAATTTATAAGGCTGTTGCGTACTTTGGAAATGATAAATGTCGTTACAAAGAGAATAATCCCCACCTTGTTGAACAATAAAAATACATGGAATACAGCTCCAAAAGAGCCGGTCTTATGATAGCCACTCAGCAAGAGCAACGGAAAGACCGTAACCAGCATCGTCAGGTAATGAACAATAATCTGCTTTCGGAAGCTCCACTGCTTTATTTCGTATATGATGCTTGCCAGTCCCAAAAACAAAGCCATGAATCCATAAAAAAGAAAAGCCTTCGCATCGGCTGCTCTCCCCTGAAAATTATTCCATGCATACATTGACAACATTACAGCAAATGGAAGAGTTCCCCTGATCAATCCTTTTAAGAAAAGCTTCATTTTTATCCCCTTTCGCAAGTACCCCTTGAATCAATTCCCTACTATGAAAAATATCGGAATCCAGAATAGTGTTGCTATGATGATGGCTCCGATCAAAGCAACCAAGACCAGACGGGTTTGCTGCACATTTTGTGTTGCTTTGACTTTTTTATAAAGAAAAAAGAGCAGGCCGACTATGGCCAATAAAAAGCCACCATAAATCAAAAAGCCTCCTGGTTGGTTAGTAGCTGACATATTGTTTCATCTCCTATTTCATAATTTTCAACCTGAATAATCCGTACGCCTATTTCACCGTCATGTATTCTACGCCATCATTATCTCATTGATAATTAGTTTTTCAAATTAACCAACTTTATACATTCGGTTCCTTTATGATTGCAGAATATTATTGATTCTTCTTAATTTTCCATACTTGGCGCAATAACTTTCTTTGTTCGGATAGTTTTGATGCATAACCTCAATCAGCATCAACCAAGAAAGAGAATTACAAAATAGATCAATACCTCATTCTAATTTACCCTAACTGTTAATCACCTATAATTATATATCAAAAAATTATAATTTATCCCAACAAAAACATAAAAGATTGCTCCTTCTCCTGTATTTTATCATTTTTCCCAAATATCTTTCCTTGTTCGCTTTACAAAAACAAACGTACGTTCGTATAATAAGGACATAGAGATTGGAGACGGTTTTTATGTATGAAACGGAATTGGTTTTTGATTATGCGAAGGAACCCAGTCGCGACATTCTTTGCATCGACTGCAAATCCTTCTATGCGAGCGTGGAATGTGTCAGGCGCGGGCTGCATCCGCTCGAAACAAAATTAGTTGTTATGAGCTATCCCTCAGCCGATCCGAAAGAGCGCGGCAGTGGATTGATTCTGGCCTCCTCTCCGGCTGCCAAAAAGGCTTACGGGATATCCAACATCAGCCGGGCCAGAGACTTGCCCTTCCCCTATCCGCCAGGACTGGTGATTGCAGCGCCGCAAATGCGGCTGTACATGCAGAAAAATACCGAAATCAACAACATCTACAAGAAGTACGCGGACGAAGCGAACCACCATGTCTATTCGGTTGACGAGAGCTTTGTCGATATCACGGGAGCCCAGAAACTCTTCGGCAAAAAATCGGCTTACGAAATGGCCAAACTCATCCAGGCGGACGTTCTGCAGACGACCGGCATCTACACCACAATCGGCATCGGCGATAACCCTTTGCTGGCCAAACTAGCACTCGATAACGCGGCCAAGCATCAGCCGGACATGATTGCGGAATGGCGTTATCCGGATATTCCCGAAACCGTCTGGAAGATCCCTGACATGACCGATTTTTGGGGAATCGGCAAACGGACCCAACTGCGGCTCAACCGGTTGGGCATCTCCTCGATCTATGACTTGGCGCACACCAATTACTATGACTTGAAGAGCAAGCTCGGTGTCATGGGCGCGCAGTTGTACGCCCACAGTTGGGGAATCGACCGCAGCTTTCTGGGGGATAGCGTCAAAGTCAGCTCTAAATCCATCGGCAATTCACAGGTACTCAACAAGGATTATGTGGTGCGCTCGGAGATCGAGATCGTCCTGATCGAAATGGCCGACCAAGTGGCGACGCGCCTGCGGAAATCCGGAGCCCAGGCCCAGCTTGTGAGTCTGAGCATCGGCTACAGTATCAACTACATCGATCAGCTGGGCTGGACCGGCTTCCATCAGCAACTGAAGATCCCGCCCACCAACGCCTCGAGTGAGTTCGTCGCCCATATCTTGATGATTTTTGACCAGCACTACAAAGACCAATCAGTCCGGAATGTCGGCGTGGGTGCCGGAAATCTGATTTACACGGATTTTCTGCAGCTGGATCTGTTTCACGAGCCTGACGAACAAGTAAAAGAGCAAAAAAAGGATCTGATTGTAGATTCGATCCGCAAAAAATACGGATTCCGCTCACTCGTGCGGGCAGTCAGCCTGTTGGAAGGTGGCCGTGCGATCGCGCGCAGCTCGTTGGTGGGCGGCCACGCGGGCGGCATGGCCGGATTGGAGGAAGGGGAAGAAAATGCTGAAAGAACCAAAAAAAAGGACGGATAAGGTATTTGAGGATTACAACGACTACCATGACCGCGGCATGATGAAATGGGTAACGGCCTACGCAATGGATGAACTGGTGAAGTCCATCTCTGCAGGAAAAGAGGAAGCCTTGAAGGATATCCCGATTCTCCCACAGCTGAGTCCTGCGGAAATCGATGAAACCTTGGAGGAAGCCTTGAAAAAAAATCGCCGTGTATCGGTCCAATTGAACCGAAAAGATCACTTCGGGCGTCAAACAGAGTCCATTGAAGGCTTTTTCAAGGGCTATTGCGGAGAGGATGAAATCCTGATCGGCGAAGCATGGGTTCCGCTCGACCGCATCCGGAATATGCATATTCTGTACCAGGACAAATGGTCCAGAGTGGCCGTGTTCAAACAAAATCAATACTGATCCAAAAGGAAAGCGGTACGCGAACGGCACGGATAGGACGATTGTTGTTTTTTTTGATGCAAAGGCTTATACTCAAATCAAAAGAGAACGCTTTCTTTTCTCTTGATAAGGGGGACATCATCATGACCTATACCATTCGCACCAGTGTTCATTCCATTGAGGAGTGCAAACGGGCGGTTGAGGAACTGCATAAGAAAGGCTACACGAAGGAACAGATCACATTGGTGACGAACAATGCCTACCAAGAAGCCATATTGGAGAATTGGGATCTTCGCGGCGCGGACGGTGCGATTTTCTCAAGCCATTCGTTATTGGAGAAGGTCCACGATCTCTTTAACCTGAAGCAATACGAAGCTTTCCAGAATAGAACCGGGACTTTCCCCGACGGCATGGACTTTCTTGCGGACCACATCGCTGCCATCGAAAGCGGCAGCATCGCCATCATCACAAAGGAAGCGGACGAATAGTGGATTCCTACCCCATCAAGCAACTCTGTAAAATCATGAAACAAGAAAGGAATGAGATTGCATGTCAAAATTTGTGGCAGGCTCGTATGCGACCGTCGAAGCTGTGGAAACAGCCGTAAAAATACTCCTCGAAAAAGGGCACAAGGAAACGGATCTCCTGTTGGTGACCAACTCACCGGGTAAAAAAGAGCGGTTGGCTAAAGAGACCGGTATTGAAGTCATCACCGAAACAGGACACGATGAGAATGCCGGCTGGAAGGAACTCGCCCCGCTCTACCCGTCCTTCGATGAGGAAGCTCTCTACGAACCCTCCCCTCAGCATCCTTATCCGCAGTTGTCACCGGAACAGGAAGAAGAGCAGGAGCGCAAGATGCAAGGATACTTCTCCGAATTGGAGGAAGGTAATATTTTGATCATCGTTGACGGTGCGGAACAGCAGCATCCAGTTTAGCGAGAGAACCCAAACAAAGTCGAAGCAAAAAAGAAGCAGGCAAACCGTCAAAACGGTTTTTCCTGCTTCTTTATTTAAGTTATATTAACTTATAGCACATGGCGATACCTACTTATAGCTGCTTCCTTCCGGATCTGACTCAATTCATAAGATCGCCATTGCGATAAGGCCTTTCGGCATTTCTTATCATACCATAGCCAAAAAGAAAAAGCTAGCCTTTGTTTTCTTCCTGCATATGTTCGCGGAGATGCTTGCGGCTGTTTTCCTTCCGTTCTTTGCGCAGCGCGCGGAAAAAATCCTGCAGCAGCATCCGGCATTCTTCCTCCAGAACTCCCCGCTCCACTTCGCTCTGATGGTTAAAGCGTTCATCCTGTAGCAGGTTCATCAAAGTGCCTGCCGTACCGCCTTTCAGGTCGGATGCACCGTAATAGACTTTCTTGATCCGCGACAACAGGATCGCCCCGCAGCACATCGGGCATGGCTCCAAGGTCACATAGAGCTCCGCTTCCTCGAGGCGCCAATTTTTCTTGAACGCATTGGCCTCCCTGATTGCCGTCATTTCCGCATGCGTCGTCGCATCATTCGTCACTTCGCGTTCATTATGCCCACGCCCGATGATTTCACCCTTCCAGACGACCACCGCCCCGATTGGCACTTCCCCTATAGCTGCAGCCTTCTCCGCCTCCTTGATGGCTTCCCGCATATACTCTTTATTCAACTCATCCATCTTCAAATACCTCGTCCCTTTTGATTCTTTAATCATAGCATATTTCATATTTTTTTAGCAAATTAACGATAATAATGCTAAAATGGATGAAAAGCCTTTCAAAGCTAAAAACCAGCCTACAAATGAGGTGAAAGTTTGAATCAAAACGAACTCCAACAACTATTCCCTGAAGCCCAAATAACGACCGCGGCCAATATCGGGCCAGCTTACTTCACGCTGCCTTTCCAGAACAAATGGCTGCATATTCCTGAACATACACTGAGCGGACGCGAAAAAGCCCTTTTGAAGCAGTTGCTGCTCAACGAGGCCAAGACGACATCCGAAGTCCCGAAGAATCCTTGGGCCCAGTTTCTGTTGGGGCAGACGACCGAAATTCCTACCGGACTGGCGCAGACCCAACTGCTCCAGTTCAACCTCTCCTACCGGGAAGAGGACGCCGGGTCGTTCGATCAGACACTGTGGCTCGATGCCGTCAGTCAGACATTGCCACTTGTCCGCGAATGCTTCTTTTTGAACGGCAAAAGCGGTGTCTTCATTCTCGACAGCCCGGAACCCTACTGCATCGATGAGGAATTGGCGGCGGTGCTCGATATTCTGGATGATGACTTCAGCTTGCGGACCGACTTGTATCTAGGCCAACGTTGGCCTGTCGACGCCCGCCTACCGCTCCTTTTCGAGGAGGAAAGAAAAATATTCGCTGCCAGCCGAACGATCGCCAAAGGCAGCAAGATCATCACGCTGGCCGCGATCGCGCTTCCTTATTTCATCTCGGAATCAGGGAACCAGAATTTAGTGCTGCAAGCCTTGCAGACCACGATCGGTTCCGTCGACGGCACACACGAACTGATCACAGCCATGTGGCAGAATCAAGGGAACCTGTCGAAGGCAGCAGCCGACCTCTATCTACACCGCAATACCCTTCAGTACCGAATCGACCGCTTTTTTGATGTGACTGGCTTGGCATTGAAAAGCATGGACGACCTGGCCTTGGCTTATCTCGCCATCAACGTAGTTGCCATTCCTTATACTAACTAAAAAGACTGCCAGAATCAGGGATTCCCCCGGTTCTGACAGTCTTTTTCAATTCTTATCTATTCTTATCTATGCAACTTGTCGCCTACGCTGTCTTTTACATCGCTAGCTTTTTCCTTAAAATCAGAGAACAGGTCCATTGCTGATTCTTTCCAATCGCCAGCTCTATCCACAACACGCAAGAATCCGTCGATTTCATCATCAGTCAAATCCTCGATTGCCTTCAAAAATTTTTGGCTGCCTTTCAGATGGTCCTTCACGAAGCTCTTCATGCGTTGACGGTTCAAATAGGAGCCGATTTTGTCCACTGCTTCTTCCTCGTATGCCAAAGCTGCAGCAATTGCCGCAATCGCTGCTGTAGCACCCAAACCGATCAACAATGCTTTTTTAGAATTCTTCATTTTATTAGTTCCCTCCTCTAACTTCCGTAACTATATTTTAACATAAACGGAAGCGATAACCGAACAATAACCCTGTCTCCCAAATGAGGATCTGCTGCTCTTAAGAATTTACCGGCACTTTTTTGTCTTTATTTTCTGCCTTGGCGGGCTTCACAGAGATTCTGATGCTGCCTTTTTGGGCGCCGATCGTGACGGTATCGCCGAATTTGATCAAGCCACTCAGCATTTCTTCACTCAATTTGTCTTCGATCTCTTTTTGGATCGCACGTCTGATCGGACGTGCACCGTACTCCGGATCGAAACCGGCTTTTGCGATGACATCGATGGCTGCAGGCGTGATGCGCACATGGATATCAAGATCCTTCAAGCGTTTCACGATGCCGTTTGCCATCAATTTGACGATTTCATGCAACTCGTCTTTCTCCAAGGAATGGAAGACGATTGTTTCGTCGATACGGTTCAGGAACTCCGGACGGAAACTGTTCTTCAGCTCTTCGCGGATGCGTTTCTCCATCGCTTTATAGTCATGCTTGAGGTCCTTCGCCGCGAATCCGACCGATTTTTCATCACGCAAAGCCGTTGCACCCAAGTTGGAAGTCATGATCAAGATCGTGTTGCGGAAATCGACCTTCCGTCCTTTTGAATCAGTCAAATGACCGTCATCGAGCACTTGTAGGAGGATATTAAAGACATCCGGGTGGGCTTTTTCAATCTCATCGAGAAGAATGACCGAGTAAGGTTTTTGTCTGATTTTTTCCGTCAACTGGCCACCTTCATCATAACCGACATAGCCGGGAGGAGAGCCGATCAGACGACTCGTACTATATTTTTCCATGTATTCGGACATATCCAAGCGAACCAAGGCATCCTCTGTCCCGAACATCGCTTCAGCTAGTGTTTTCACCAGCTCTGTTTTTCCGACACCAGTAGGCCCTAGGAAAAGGAACGAACCAATCGGACGGTTCGGGTCTTTCAACCCGGAACGTGCACGTCTGATTGCACGGGACACTGCACTTACCGCCTCGGATTGGCCGATGACACGTTCGTGCAACACTTTTTCCAACCTCATCAAACGGTCGCTTTCCTTCTGCTCCATCTGGTTGACCGGAATCCCGGTCCATAAAGCTACCACTTCGGCTACGTCGTTCTCAGTCACCTTCAGATCGTAGTGCGTAATCGTTTGAGCCTGTTGTTCCACCATTTTTTGGAATTTCTGTTTCTTCGTCATTTCGCGTTTACGGATGCGGGCAGCTTTATCGAAGTCCTGATTCAGGATAGCTTCCTCTTTGTCTTTCGACAACTTCGCGATTTCCAACTCGATTTTCCCGATTGGCGTATCCCCGTGTGTGACATCCAAACGGACTTTCGCCGCGGATTCATCAATCAGATCGATCGCTTTGTCGGGCAATCTTCTGGAAGTGATGTAGCGCACGGATAACTGGACAGCGGCTTTCAGCGCCT
Source organism: Trichococcus collinsii (assembly GCF_900107505.1). Taxonomy (GTDB): domain Bacteria; phylum Bacillota; class Bacilli; order Lactobacillales; family Aerococcaceae; genus Trichococcus; species Trichococcus collinsii. Next base: position 75,260 of record NZ_FNQH01000009.1, read on the forward strand.
CATCAGTGATTTCCACGCCATGGTGCTCCTCATAACGGGAACGCAAGCCACGCATGATCTCAACCGATTCCTCCGGAGTGGGCTCATCGATATGGATAGGTGCGAAACGTCTTTCCAACGCCGCATCTTTTTCGATATATTTTTGGTACTCATCAAGGGTGGTGGCACCGATTGTCTGCAGTTCACCCCTTGCCAATGCCGGTTTCAGGATATTGGAGGCATCGATCGCCCCTTCCGCTCCGCCTGCACCGATCAAGGTGTGCAACTCATCGATGAAGAGGATGACATTGCCGTCATTGTAGATTTCGTCAATGATTTTTTTCATTCTTTCCTCGAATTCACCGCGGTATTTCGTACCGGCCACCAACGAACCCATATCCAACATCATGATGCGTTTGTTCGCCAGTGTATCCGGAACATCTCCGGCTACAATTTTCTGTGCCAAACCTTCCACGATGGCAGTCTTGCCGACACCAGGTTCCCCTACCAAAACGGGATTGTTCTTTGTTCTGCGGGAAACGATCTGCATGATGCGTCGGACTTCCTTGTCGCGGCCTACGATCGGATCCATACGGTTTTCCCGGGCTAATTCCGTCAGATTGCGGGCCAAGGAATCCAAAGTCGGCGTTCCCTCTTCCACTTTCTCCGTCTTTTTGGCTGAACGCATATCCGGCTTTGTCGGTTGTTTGATGCCCAGTTTCTCATAAAGAGACTTACGCAGCAAATTCGGATCGATCTGCAGATTTTTGATGATTTTTACTGCCAGAATTTCTTCTTTCAACAAGCCCAACAAAAGGTGTTCGGTTCCTACTAACGGAACCCCCAATTTGTGCGCTTCGTTTGTCGCATACATAATGACTTTTTTTGCCCGAGGAGAAAATGGCAACGGCGCATTGAAGTCTTCCGTGTTCATTTGGCCGAAACCGGTCAGATGGACAATCTCTTCACGGACTCCTTCCTCATCAATATCGTATCCACGCAACACTTTTCCGGCAATGCCTTCTTGTTCTCGTACTAGTCCGAGAAGCATATGCTCCGTTCCGATGGATTGATGCTTAAATTTGTGCGCTTCTTCTGTTGCCAACAACAATACTTGGCTGGCTTTTTCTGTAAATAATTCATCCATTTTTAACGCCTCCTCTACGGGCTATCTATTCAAAGCGCAAGCTGTTCAAGAAATTCCGCAACAGCAGGGCTCGTATTCTTTCTTCGTGTTCGCCTGTGTATGGGGCAAGTGACTTATCCAATACCGACAACATCAGGTTTCCTTCGCGTTTCGTGATGATACCGCGACTGTATAGATTTTGAGTTACCGCAAACGCATCTTTCTGGGTGATACTTTCGCCTACTATCGCGATCAGCTTATCCAACAATTCCGCTTGATCCAGGATTTTCACCTTCATAATACGTATATAGCCGCCACCGCCGCGTTTGCTTTCGACCGAGTAGCCTTGCTGTTCCGTAAAACGGGTATTGATGACATAGTTGATTTGTGAAGGTACACAATGGAAACGATCTGCCATTTCATTCCTTCTGATTTCAATCTGCTCTTCTGCATTCAGAATCTTTTTGATATACGCTTCGATGATATCCGACATGTTCTGACTCTGCATGGAATGGACGCCTCCCTTCCCCTGACTAATTTTGACTATTATATATTTATATTATGCTATTCCTACATAACTGTCAAATAGAAAGGGCTATCCGAGGGGGTTTGCAGTAAACTAGTCAAGAAAGCTGATAACCCATCCACACTGCTCTCTACTGCCTCTACAACAGCGTACTCCCTCAATATTTCCAAGAGAATTATCGAGAATGTTCCTCATTATATACTGAAAGATAAAAAACGGCAATATTTCAATGAGAAAAGCTGACCGGGTTCGTTCAGCCCTTAAAGAAATTTAGGAAATCATGCCATGCAACTGAGCATCGTAGAGCGCAATATGCTGAGAGACTTCCTGCGTCAGCAGGTTAGTCGAACAGTATCCTTGGCTCGCAGAGGCAAGGGGTTCCTTTATCCTTTCCGAAGGGCTAACCCGTGAAGCTGGCCAACGTTAACACACAAAAAAATAGATGCAGAAACCATCGGAATGATTTCTGCATCTATTTTTATTTATCGGGAAGACAGGATTCGAACCTGCGACCCCTTGGTCCCAAACCAAGTGCTCTACCAAGCTGAGCTACTTCCCG
>NZ_FNQH01000006.1 GCF_900107505.1 Trichococcus collinsii
AGTGGAAGCAAGCTTCCATAGAAAAGACCGTTCGACTTGCATGTATTAGGCACGCCGCCAGCGTTCGTCCTGAGCCAGGATCAAACTCTCATGTAAATGTGGACTCTTGTACAGAAATCCTACACGTTAAGCTGATTGCTCTTAATTTTTTGCTGACTTTATGTTTGCGATACAAAGTATCGTCTTCGTTTGCTTCGACCGAAGTCTAAGCTCCTTGCACATTTGGTTCGTTCATTCTTTATTCAGTTTTCAAAGGTCAATCGTGTATCACGTGTTACGTGATTGCTTATTTATATTATCACGGTCGCCTCACCTTGTCAACAGTTTTTAAAATTAATTTTCAAACTGTCTGTCGGGATGAATCAGCAACTTTCATATGATAACATCGTTTTATTTTGCTGTCAACAATGAATCTTATCTTGCCGTTGCCTTACAAAAGACAACTTCATAATACTATCATCATTTCAAACCTGTGTCAAACAGATTTCAGAATAAAACACATCGGATTACCGAGGAACTAAACTTTACCACAAAAATGTAAGCCTTGTCAACAGCATTGCATCAGCATTATTATGTATGCATCATTTTTATCCGATGCGCTATTTAAAAAAATAAATGCTAGGGATTGCTCAGCTCCTGCAAAGTCATTCCCGTCGGAAATCCCAGTTCAATACACCGTCCTTCCTCTGGAATGCCGCTACGCTTAATGCACTTTATATATTTTGGCACAAAAAAAGCGGACAACGAATCGTCCGCTTCAAGCAATTTGTAGCTTATAGTCTATCGTTTAATTCCTTAGCCAATTCTTCGAATCCAGGTTTGCCAAGAAGCGCAAACATGTTTTTCTTGTAGGCTTCTACACCTGGTTGGTCGAATGGATTCACGCCATTCAGGTAACCAGAGATACCTACTGCGATTTCGAAGAAGTATACAAGATAGCCTAATGAATAAGCATCCATTGCAGGCATAGTAACCAACAAGTTTGGTACGCCGCCGTCTGTATGAGCCAATAATGTTCCTTGGTAAGCTTTTGTATTTACGAAATCAACATCTTTGCCTTCTAAGTAGCCTAAACCGTCCAAGTCTTCTGCGCTTAAAGGAATTTGGATCGTTTTGCGTGGATTCGAAACTTTAACGACTGTCTCAAAGATATTTCTTTGTCCATCTTGGATGGATTGGCCGATTGAGTGCAAATCAGTCGAGAAGTTCGCGCTTGTTGGATAAATACCTTTTTGGTCTTTACCTTCGGATTCGCCGAACAGTTGTTTCCACCATTCTGACAGATATTGCATTCCGGGTTCATAGTTAGCTAGGATTTCAGTCACTTTGCCTTTACGGTAAAGGATGTTGCGGATAGCTGCGTATTGGTAAGCTACGTTAGTTGTCAAATCAGGATTCATGTATGTTTCACGGGCATCAGCAGCACCTTGCATCAACGCATCGATATCAGCTCCGCTGACAGCGATCGGAAGAAGGCCAACTGGTGTCAATACAGTGAAACGTCCACCAACATCATCAGGAATTACGAAAGTTTCGTATCCTTCCATGTCAGCTTCATGCTTCGCTGCGCCTCTTGCTTTGTCTGTGGTAGAGTAAATGCGTTTTACAGCTTCTTCTTTACCATATTTTTTGATCAACAATTCTTTGAAGACGCGGAAAGCAATCGCCGGTTCAGTTGTTGTACCTGATTTTGAAATCATGTTCACTGAGAAATCACGATCCCCGATCACTTCGATCAAGTCAGCTAAATAAGTTGAGCTGATGCTGTTTCCTGCAAAGAAAATTTGTGGCGTTTTGCGGTCTGCAGTTGTCTGAACGTTGTAGAAAGTGTTGTTCAGGAAATCAATTGCAGCACGAGCTCCTAAATAAGAACCTCCGATACCGATAACAACCAAAACTTCTGAATCGGATTGGATTTTTTTCGCTGCCGCTTTGATGCGCGCGAATTCTTCTTTGTCATAATCTTTAGGAAGATCGATCCAGCCAGTGAAGTCGCTCCCTGGGCCTGTACCTTCACGAAGCGCTTTGTCAGCCGCTGTTACTTGGTACTGGATGTAGTCCAATTCGTGTTGCGCAAAAAATTCCAAAGCTTTAGAGTAATCAAATTGAATGTGTGACATTTAATATCCTCCTAATTTGTTTTTATAAAATGATTACTGATATGAAATACGGCACCTTAATGGTAAATAGGTACGCTGTCCAATTCCAAGTCAGTAAGTATTTCCGAGATTTCCGAAGATTTTTTCCATGCGAACTTGCCTGGTTCGTTCAGTAAGCTGTCCAAATCGGAAGGTTTTTCTAATGAATCGAAAACAAATAAAGGCATATTTTTGCCATTTACTCTCATGTTCGTCAAGTCAAGCAATCGCAAAGACTCAGATTCAATGCCAACATGCGCCAGCAAGACTTCCATTATAGATCCTAAAGGGGATTTTCCACCCTCGGATAAGTTAACACTAGGTAGGCTGTAAGATTCGTTTTCTGTATTGACCAGAAAGTAAGTTTCCTCCGCCTCATTAGTAACCATAATAGTACCTGCCACTATGTTCTCTTTTATCATAATGAATGTCCCCTTTCACTGGAAGTCGTAAAGACAGGATTATTCCCTGTCGATTTTCTGACTTTCTCGTCCTCTTTGGCCTCTTCGATCCAGGTAGGCATCATTTCTTTCAAGGTCTCAAAACCAATCTGCGGTAAGTATCTTCTTTTTCTTTTCTTTCTTTTTGCCGGGTAACAAGGTGTCGCCAACTTTTCCATAGCTCTTAGAGACAGGCTGATTTTCCCTGTGTACTCATCGATATCTATGATTTTGGCTTCCACTTCATCGTCGATTTGAATGAATTCGTCAAGATTCGTCACATACCCATGCCTGCATTCGGATATATGGATCAGGCCTTGCGTATTCTTGTCTAATGAAATGAAAACGCCATATGATTGGATACCCGTCACATTTCCTTCAATTATGTCTCCGATTTTGTATTCCATTTTCATTCATAATTCCCCTCACAGTACCATATAATTATACCACGTGCCCAGATGAAAGGATAGAATTTCTGATGCAACTTTGATCAGAAGCAACTCTTAGGCGGCGTCATAGCGATTACTACCTTGAAAACACTCCAGTAGTGTTAGGAGTGGCAGAAACAAGATAATCTTATCCATGAAGAAAAAGGGGCATTTTTTGTGCCCCCCTTCTATACTATTATAAAATCGTGATGCTCTCGATGACAACGTCTTCAACAGGTTTGTCTTGAGCGCCTTTTTTCACGCCTTCGATAGCATAGACTGTGTCCATCCCAGCTTCCACTTGCCCGAATACGGTATGTTTTTGATCCAACCACGGTGTTCCGCCGTTTGCAGCATAAGCATCGATGATTTCTTTAGGCCATCCGCCAGCTTCCAATTGAGCTAGCATTGTCATAGGCACTTCTTTAGCGGTAACGATGAAAAATTGGCTTCCGTTTGTGTTCGGGCCAGCATTCGCCATCGACAACGCACCATTCAAGTTGAAAAGACTCGTCGAGAATTCATCTTCAAAAGAATCCCCCCAAACACTTGATCCGCCCATACCAGTTCCTGTAGGATCGCCGCCTTGGATCATGAAGTCATTAATGACTCGGTGGAAAATGATGCCGTCATAATAGCCACTTTCAGCCAAACCCAAAAAGTTTTCAACTGTTTTTGGCGCCAAATCAGGGAACAAACGGATAGTGATATCCCCTTTATTTGTTTTCATAATGACTTTCTTATCGTTATCTGTTGGTTGTAATTGTGGAAATAAACTCATTATTCATCCTCCTTTTTTTTACATTTTACCACAATATGCAAAAGATTAATCCACCGATTATCCAAAAATGAAAATTCAGGCCATTTTTTCTTTTTCATTAGGATGTAAGTATCGATTCATGTTATCATAATTGAAAAGTAGCTATTTAAGTGAAGGATGAAAAATAATGATGATTTTCGAGAATTTCCCTTTAATTTGTTCCCTGGCAGCTATCATGTTCACCCAAGCTTTAAAATATCCGATTGCAATTTTTTCAAAAGACAAGAAAACTTCCTTGTCGATTGTTACGACTACAGGTGGGATGCCCAGTTCCCACTCGGCTGCCGTCAGTTCGTTGATAACGGCACTCATTCTGCAATACGGCATCGGATCCGGTTATGTAGCTATCGCTACGACTTTCGGTGTCATCGTCATGTTCGACTCGATGGGCGTACGTCGTCAGAGCGGTGAGCAAGGCATCGTCCTCATCGACGCCATCAAAGAACTGACCCGCTTGTCGCTTAAGTTCCCTAAGAACGAACAGGAACTGGTTGCCGAAGAAAAGGATGAGAAGATTTATCCTGAAGAAATGGCCGTCAAAAAATACCTTGGGCACAAGCCTTCGGAAGTATTTGTCGGGCTTTTGACCGGAATTTTTGTGACATTCATCGTCAGAATGTTCTATGAGCAGATCTGATACCTCTCCGGGTGATGCATTCGCCCGGAACAGAAACAACGGAGGAAGAAAATTGACAGATAAAGATTTATACGATATCACCATCATTGGCGGAGGACCTGTCGGTATGTTCACGGCGTTCTACGCTGGACTGAGGCAAGCCAAAGTCAAAATCATAGAAGCGCTACCCCAGCTAGGCGGCCAACCCGGCATGCTTTATGCTGAAAAAAATATATATGACATTGCAGGCTATCCTGCAATTTCCGGTGGCGACCTCGTCACAAACCTGAAAGAGCAGATGGACCGCTTCGACACGAAGTTGGTATTCGGCGAAGAAGCTTTTGAACTCGAAAAAAATGCTGATGGCATCTTCGAAATCCAAACGACCAAAAACCGCCACTATTCGAAAGCAGTGATCATTTCTGCGGGCAATGGCGCATTCCGGCCGAGAAAATTAGAAATAGAACACGCAGATAAGTACGAGAACACCAATCTTCACTATTTCGTGAATAACATCGAGAGTTTCCGCGATAAGACCGTCGCCATCTGCGGTGGTGGCGATTCGGCAGTTGATTGGGCCCTAACGTTGGAACCGATCGCTAAAAAGGTCTACCTGATCCATCGGCGCCCACAATTTCGCGCCCAAGAGCACAGCGTCCACTTATTGCAAGAGTCGTCCGTCGAAATCATGACGCCTTTCGTTCCTGTCAGTGTCAATGGAAACGAGAAGTTCTTGACGAGCGTAACCCTTCAGGAAGCCCGCAAGGAAAGCACTTTTGATTTGGAAGTGGATGACTTTTTGATTAATTACGGCTTTTCATCATCCATTGGTGGCATGAAAAAATGGGGATTCGAAGTCCAAGGAAATGCCATCGTCGTAAACTCGAAAATGGAGACCACCATCCCAGGAGTGTATGCCATTGGAGACATCGGTACCTATTCCGGAAAAGTAAAACTGATTGCCACGGGATTCGGTGAAGCTCCTGTAGCCGTCAACAACGCGATGGTGTACATCAATCCCAACACACGTGCGCAACCTATGCACAGCACGAGCTTGTTTTAGATTTTATGAACGGTCGTCTCAAACCCGAGGCGGCCTCTTCTTTTGTTTTTAATGGCTATTCCTCTATAATAAAAGTATCAAATAAGAATCCAGGAGGACTTAATATGGTCAAATCAGACAGCGAGTTGCATGCAAGGGCTGTGGCTTTAATAAAGGAACGCGGTGTGAGCGTCGAGGATATCGCCGACCTCGTTTTGCATCTCCAAAAATCCTACGTAGAAAATCTGAGTATGGAGGAATGCATTGAGAACGTTAAGGCCGTGTTCCTGAAACGGGAAGTTCAGAACGCAATCATTACTGGTATTGAAATTGATAAGCTCGCCGAATCTGGGCAGCTCTCCCAGCCGTTGGCAGATATCATCCTGAATGACGAAGGGCTCTACGGTATCGATGAGATCCTTGCCCTCTCCATCGTCAACGTATATGGCTCCATCGGCTTCACAAACTACGGATACATCGATAAAGTAAAACCCGGCATTCTGCAGAAACTAAACAACAAATCCGACTCAGAGTGCCACACCTTCCTCGATGATATCGTAGGCGCCATCGCCGCAGCCGCCGCCAGTCGCATCGCCCACGACAACCCAAACAAAAGCGACATAATGAAGTAGAGTGTGATGAATCCCACTCTAGAAATCGAGCACTAAGAGGACTAACACAAAGCGGACGCTTTTTGTCCGCGTGTGGTAGTCAGCTTAGGCAGAGATTTCTGGGATTCAGAACACGTTTGGGAAGAGTGTGATGATTCGCGTTTAGACACCCGTACGTTGGAGCACCCAGTCAAAACAAAAACCAGTTTGAATTGCCGTCAAACAAGATGGCAGCTCAAGCTGGTTTATTTTTATGTTATTTTGACTTTCCTTCGCACCCAGAAATACAGAAGCACAAGCACTAATTCAAGCAGCACAAAAACCAGCACAAAACAGTGCATGAAAAAGTCCTGTGGCAAGGCAAGGATGATCGGATCTGTCCGTGAATCAAAAATCCAGGCATCATTATTGAAGAAGACGCCGTGGAACGCGACAAACAAACGGTTGAAATTCATAAATATCACTGTCAAAACTACTAATGGTGCAGCGATCATCAAGCGCAAAGGATTCAGCATGCGCCAATATCCTTGCTCCTTTTTCACCATCCGTAAAAAAAATATGCTTGCAACGGCTGAAACTCCTAATATGGCATAATCCAGAAAAAACAGCCTTTTCACCTCATGGAAATGGAAAAGCCCGCTCTCGGAAGCCGGAAAATCAGGCATCTTCAATTCAGCGATCCACGGCAAATTCAGATACTGCATCAGGATGCGGTAATTATCCAAAATGACATCTTTCGAAAACCCGGTCATCTGTTCGATATTCAAGTAATCGATATCAAAGCTGTAGAGCGGCGTAAAGTTGATAGTGAAGGCGATGTTCGCACTCAGCACGAGCAATAAAATGACCACATACCCGAGTAAATATTTCAGCTTCTGTATCATCGCTACACTTCCCACTCAGACAGATCATTAAGGATGTAGGTTGGTTGCTCATCCTTGCCTTCAATGTCCACCAGTTGGGAGAATCCCGTCAGGACCATCAACGTGTCCACACCATAATGGACGCCAGCCAGGATATCCGTATTATAATTATCCCCGACCATGATGACATCTTCCTTATCCAGTTGCATCCGTTTAATGGCGCCGGCCATGATAGTTGGATATGGTTTACCGATGATCAGCGGTTCTTTCTGGGTACAAGCCTTCAAAAAGGCAGTCAAAGCACCAGCTCCCGGAATAAAACCTTTTTCTGTCGGCAAATTAGTGTCTGGATTCGTCGCAACAAATGTGGCGCCTTTTTGGATTGCCAAACAAGCAGCCTCCAATTGTTGATACGTAACACCGCGGTCCAACGCCTGCAGGACAAAGTCAGGATCTTTATCGACCATTTCGAAGCCAGCAGATTGCACTTCCTGTTTCAAAGAGGCTTCACCCACGACCAAAACCTTTTTGCCAATGTTCAATTCTTTCAAGTGATCCAATGCTGCCATGGCGCTGGTGTAGATATGGTCTTCAGTCACATCAATCTGAAAGTTGTGCAGCAGATTCTCTTTGACTTCTGTAGCGGTCTTGGTTGCATTGTTCGTGACAAACAGGAACGGAATGTTTTTATCCTGAAGTTCTTTGACAAAAATTTCCGCCGTCGGGATGCGCTCGGCGCCTTTGTATACGGTCCCGTCCAAATCGATTAAATAACCTTTATACTTTTTGATGATGTTCTCCTCCTGATCACTGCTCAATCTTTTTGATTTGGAAACTTTTTTTCTCGCCTTTAGCAGATCTGGTTGTTGTCGTTTTTGGTTTATCGATTGGCTGGGAGTCCTTTTCGTTCACATCTTTGATCACGAATCCTTTTTTCTTCCCTTGGCTTCTCGGTCTTTCGACAATTTTCGTTACTTTATTTTTGTTTGTTTGAGCCGGTGCGGGAGTTGGAGTCTGGGCAGCTGTTTGGACAGTTGCATCAGCAGGCAATTCCTCTCTGTTCGCTTCGCGGTTTTTGCGTTTGCGGTTGCGCTTTGTTTTTGTGATTTTTTCTTTCTCGGCGCGCGTTTTTTCGATTACGAAATAGGCACAGCCAAAATTGCAGTATTCATAGAGATAATCCTCCAGAAAACTGATTTTTTTGTCTTGGGAGACTTTGCTGTTGTTGTTCCTGTAAAAGCCTTTCAGGCGCAGTTGATCATAACCCCAATCCCCGACGATATAATCATACTTGCTCAAAATGGACGTATACCTTCCGGCTAACGCTTCAGGATCAAAACCTTCACGGTGATTGATGCTCAATTCGTATTCTTGGGTACCTACCAAAAGACGCTTATCGTCCAATAACTTTACAATTTCTTCCTCTTCATTACGGTCGCTTGTTTCCGTCTCACTATCATCCGCAATAGTTTCCAGCAACGAGTCCACTTGTGTTTTCAACGATTCATCCAATAGTTCCTTTTTATCCACGATAGCACCTCACTTTTCTCTTATAATGGGAAATTTATCTTCTAAATGCAGACCGAACACGTCCCGCAGAAAATACGGGAACAATAGACGGCTGCGGCCTTCGTTTTCGATTGTCGGGAAATAGGTGATGTAACGGAAATGGTCCACCGTCACAAAGGTGATGTCCTCCTCATCGGATAGCTCCCTGCCTTCCACCGTCACTCTGTTCGTGACAGGATCGACCTCGAAACCGCGGTAGCAGAGCTCCCCGAAAATCCTTCCCCGGAAACCCATGCCGGTGATTTCTTTAGTCATCAGTTCTTCGCGCTGCGCTTCCATTTCATCGATCATGGCTTTGAAATCCCGCCCAGTCAGCGTGCATTCCAGCAAGCGCATCGGATGCGGTAGGATTTGATGCAGATGATTTTTGGTGATGATTCCTTTCGGCAAATCTTCCAGGAACAGTCCGGAGTTCAGAATGCCGAATGGCGTACCGGCATATTCGGTCACAGCGTCCAATCCCAACAACAGCAAATCATTGATGTGGCCTTCATCCGCTTTGAGCCGAGACGGGCTGTCAGCAATAGGAATGGAAGACAACAGTTCCTCCCCACGTTGCTGCAGTTCCTCGACTTCCGCTGAATCGCCATTTTTTTCCGGAAGATCTCCTGCTTCGATCAATTCTGCTTTACGATCCCAAATCCTGTCGGAATCATAGCTGACCGTCACATGACCAATATACTTCCCGAACTTGCCCGCTCCCAACAACAGGGACTCGTCCACATGTTTGCCTTCAGGCAGCACATGATGGGTATGCGCTCCGATGATGATCGGAATGGAACGGTACATTTCGCCGATATGGATATCCTCGATGATGCCGACGTGCGACAAAAGGATGATCAAATCGACAGACGGCGCTACTTTCAACAAAATTTTCGGTAGGACTTCATCGGATTCCTTAGGGTCCCAGCCGTTCGGGACATAGCTGAGATAGAGCGGTGCCGTCAAGCCGATGATCCCAACCTTCAGGCCGCTGGACAAAGTCTTGATCAGATACGGCTGCGCCCAAGTCGGCAAGGCATCCGTTTCCGGATCGTAGAGATTAGCCAGCACAACCGGGAATTCGGCATCATCATAGAGTTCGTCCAATTGCCGCTTGTCATTGCCGATTCCTTCATTGTTGCCGATCGTCACAGCATCGAAAGGAACTTGGTTCAACAATTCGATGTTCGCTTTGCCGTTGGTGGCTTCCGTCAAAGGGTGCACCCTGTCGCAGGCATCGCCGATGTCGAAGAGCAGAACCTCTTCCCCGTTCTTTTCATGAAAGGCTTTCTTCTCCAACAAGAACCGCCGGATCTTCGGCCAATTGTCAAAATGCGAATGCAGATCGTTGATATGGTAGATGTGCAATTTCTTCATGATACGTTCTCCTTTTTCGTTGACAAAGAGGAACGTGCTTCATTCATCTTTCTCTTGAGTAATCTCTTCAATTTTAGCGTGTGTTGCAGCCATCAAATCGGCAGGACTGAGCTCGATCTGCGTTCCGCGTTTACCACCGGACACTAGCACACTCTTTTCATCAAGGATATGATGGGACAAATAGGTAGGGAATGCTTTTTTCATCCCGATCGGCGAACAGCCGCCCCTGATATACCCGGTGGTAGCTTCCAGATCCTTCAAAGGCAGCATTTCAATCCGTTTATTGCCGCTGACTTTCGCAAAAGCTTTCAGGTCCAGTTCATTCTGCGCTGGGATGACCCCAACGACAACGCCGGTCTTATCGCCGACTGCTACAATGGTTTTGTAGACCGCACCGGCATCCTGACTCATTTTTTCTAGGACGGTCAGCGCATCGAGGTGGTCCTCCGACCAAGCGTATTCGTGGACTGCGTAAGCGCACTTCTGTTTATCCAACATGCGCATCGCGTTTGTTTTGGTTATTTTCTTATTTTTCACTGTCATCTTTCCTTTTTGTCTGATACTGCCTATTTTACCATATGTATAGGGATTGCATCCGGAAAAAGTGACGGTTCTTGCATAAAAAAGCGCAAAAAAAGAGACTTCCCAGCTCAATGCTGCGGCAGTCCCTGATGTTTTGACGTTGGATTCTGATCAATGCTCCAAGTTTTCGGCATGGAGCCCTACTCGTTTGGCCAAGTCGATGAACGTTTCTACTTCTTTATCTGAAAGGACAGAAAATATTTCTTCGATATACGCCGCATGCAATGGGAAAATGCGGTCCATCAATTTGCGTCCTTCTTCGGTAATGGCTGTAAAAATAACGCGGCGATCAGTTGCACATGGGATGCGTTGCACTAGCCCTTTGCTCTCTAATTTATCGACAACGTACGTCAAACTGCTACTGGCAAGCAAGACTTTCTTTCCGATGTTTTGGATCGGTTGCTCCCCTTTATGATACAACAATTCCATCACGGCGAATTCGGAGAAATTCAAACCCTGCTTCATCATATCTTTCTTCAGTTTGTCCTGTACATGTTGAGATGACTTAAATAACACAGTAAGGGCCTTCAAAGTATCGCGATCTGTTGTAGACATCGTAACACCTCCCTTTTTTATTTCGATTTCGAAGTAATAATAGCACGAAAGAAAAAGTTTGTCAAAATATACAAACGCTTGCATGATGGTAATAATAGCAATCAGCTCAAAATTAAAAAACCGTACGGAAGGAGATCGAATAGTCGTCCCATACGGTTTTGAAGACTGATTCCAAAAACGACAAACAGCAAACCCAAAATTACAAGAGATGTATTTTTCATAATAGCTCCTTCTCGATGATAACTCAGGACTTCCCTAATACACACGCTCCGGCAAATGTAATATACTATCTGAATAGTAGATCACAAACAATTTTCATTACGAAGATATTGTTAACTATAAGCAACAAAAATTATCTGGTTTTTTCCAGATTTGAAGGAGACTATCCATTTGAAAAAATACCTATACATTGGCATGGGTTTCTTGACGTTCGGTCTCGGGACTTTCGGCATGTTCCTCCCGTTCCTGCCTACAACTGTCTTCTATCTTCTGACTGGCTTTTTCTGGGTCCGCAGTTCGGACCGTTTGCATCAGCAATTCATCGAATCGGAAAAATACAAGCAATATATCGAAGATCCGTTAGTAAAGAAAAACATCACGAACCCAGGAATGATCCGGATGTTCGTGATGATGCTCTTTGTCTTTGCAATCCCTTTTTTGCTGACCGACAGTGCATTATTGCGCATCGTACTGATAATTATATACTTGGCCCACCTGATCGGATTGATCTGGCATTTGCGGTTCAGAAAATAACGGCAAGCACACCAATCTCCAAAGTCAGATCACGGCCTCCCAACAGTTTCGGATAATCGCTTATCACTATCGGAACGGTCTTTCTCCTCATGTGATAGATTCGAAATGACTTCACGGATCAGTTTGGGCAGGACTTCATAGGAATAGGGCTTGTGGATCCTTTCCTTCCAAGTGTGTGCCCCTTTTCCGAACACACCCAGATTAACGGCCGGAATTGAAAGCTCCTGGGTATCTTCAGTAGGGAAGGGATAAATGCTTTCCATGCCTGGAAAATTTTGGATCAATGTCAGGAGTTCCTCTTTTGTTTCGCTCATGGACAGGTAGCTGCTGTCGGAAAGGAACGGAAAGAAGCGTCGTTTTTTGAATGTTTGGCCGTGCTCTTCACCGATTTTTTCCATCGCAGCTGAAATGGCATGGTCAACTGAAGAGTCCGGTTCGATACCATTATGCGGACAAAACGGCGGTGCCAAGAACAGGATCACTTTGGCGTTGTCATCCCCTGTCGCATGCTCCAAAGCGTCGATCAGCCGAAATCCGAAAGCGCGTTTGTCCTCGCTGCCGTATTTGTTTAACGTGTCTGCGATTATCGCAGTCGTATCGACGCCCTTTTGCGAACATTCCCGCAAGTAATCCTCGAAAAACAGGACTTTCACCTTATGCTCAATTGTACCGATCGGGACACCGACTCTGGCGCGGTATTCGGCAAGGCGGGCGTCCAGTTTTTCCGACACTTCCCGGACGGCTTCCTCGGCTGCACCGCGCAATACCGTCAGCACTTCCGTAACGGAGCGTTCGTAGAGAAAAGTATTGAAATACAGATGCGCCACTTTCGCTGTTTGGACATTGTAGAAGTCTTTGCAATCCCGTTGCTGGAGAGCGGATGATGGCAGGACTTCTTCGTCATCGATCAGCTCGCACAAGTCGGGGTTCGTGTTGATCGCCAAGTTGATGGCACTGGACAACAGCGTCGGGTCGATTCCCTGCAACGTGTTGCCCACATGCGTTTCCCGGCCTTTGATATAAAAACAAGGGAGGATTTTCCCAGCAGCACCTGTATACAGATAGCGCGTGCTGTCCCCCTCGTACAGGGGCGAAACAAAATCGGTGTTGACCGCAATGACGAATTCGTAACCCTTCCGCTTGAACGCCAGCAGTTCCGGTAAAGAAGCAATGACGCCGGTATGATCGTTCTCCTCCACGGGATTCCCCATCAACAACAAGTTAAATGGGAGCTGTTCCGGATGTATTGAATAATACAGCAGGTTCGCCAAATGCACAGCCATCCCGCTCTTCATGTCCAGCATACCGCGCCCGAATGCCCACTCTCCGGATGATGCATCCCTTTGAAGCTCGGCATCAGCTTCGTAATTCTCAAAAAAACGCAACAAACAATCTGGCGAAAAAGCATCTGCTTTCTGCTTTCCGAAGTCCTCGACGCCGACCGTATCGATATGGGCGTGAAGCAGGACGATCTTCTTCGAATCAGCTTTGGGGAAATAAGCGAACACATTGCTCCGTTGCAATGAATCATTGAGCAGCGGTGCCTCCCAGACCAGGTTGGGGTGCTCCTGATAATAAGGGAAACTCGACAGGATTTCAAACACCCTTTTGCTGATGTCCGCTTCGCCATGCGCCGAACTGTTCACGCTCGGGATTTGAACGAGCTCTTTTGCCAATGCTTCTATTTGTTGCGGTTGCGGCAGATTTTTGATTTTTTCATACATATCGATTCCCCCTATGCGTTTAATCTTCTCAACGGAAAGGTCATGCAATGGATGCCTCCCCCTAATTTCAGCAGCTCCGTCAACTCGACTTCATGTACGGTAAGCCCTTTCTTGCGCATTTTTTCATTGATGCCCCGATTCTGGGCCAGGGAAATCACTTCGTCACGTCCAATTGCCTGGACATTGTAGCCATGCTGGAAAATTGCAGGTTCGTCATCGGTGATCAATTCGATTTCCATTTTCTTCAACAACGCGACGAAAGATTCAGGCAAATCTGCATAGCCGATCGCCACCTTGGGAGCAACCAGGTTAAAGCACATATCCAAATGGAGGAAGCGCGGATCCATCTCAACGGAATGCACTTCATAACCCAACGGCTTCAGGATATCCGCAATCTGGACGAATCCCTCCGCATTCGTCCGATCCAGCATTCCGATGGCAACCGTCCGTTCATCCAGGAAGGCAAAGTCCCCGCCCTCAAAGACGCCCACCCCTAACACTTCCCCCAATAATGGAACGCCCAACTCGGCCATCTTCTCTTCGTAGGCGGCTGTTTCCGGCAAGCGAATGTCATTTTTGAATTTCCCGAGGATGTAGCCTTCGTTCACGCAGCCTCCAAAGTCCCGGGCAAATACGGCATGCGGAAGTATTTCATCCTTTTCCATCAACTCGACGGAGATGCCCAAGCTTTCATATAACGCATGAAGAGCTTGGAACTCCTTTTGAATGCGCCCTTCATCTATCTTCTGCAGGTTCCAATTCCTCGAAATTTCATTGATTTGTTCTGCCTGATGGACATGATTGGGTTTTGAAAGCAAAACCTTCTCAAGCCTGCCTGTTCCGTTTGCGACGTACATAAGCTCCCTCCGTTCACTTGATGCATTTGCCACCCTTGCTTTGCTCTTATCTGATTCAAAGTATAAGAAACATTTTCAGTGTCGACCACTTGATGTAAAGTGCTGAAAACGATATCTTCCTATTCCCATAAGCATCGGAAATGACATTTGAATAGTTGCAGCTTTTCCTAAAGGTGTGATGTTTCCTGACAGGATTCACGACCTTCTTACATACCTAACCTTTTTTCATAACTTCAGGTTATACTGGATGGTAAACAACCTGACACGGAGGGATTGCGATGGGGTTATCACATCTACGAACGTTTCATTATTGTGCGACATACTTGAGTTTTTCCAAAACCGCCCAGCATTTCGAACTGAGCCAACCGGCGATCACCAAACAAATCAAAAAGTTGGAATCAGATTTGGGGCAGGCATTGTTCATCCGAGCCGGCAGGAAACTGTTCTTGACAGCAGCTGGGGAAGCCTTGTTCGAGTATTCCTCCCAAATATTCAGGCTGTATGAAGATGCACTGGATACGATGCAGGATCTGTCCGAAAAAAAGCGGAAGTTGCGGATCGTAGGGGATCTGAATTACATGAAGATGAACCTGTCGGAGTTTTTCGCAAAGGCCTACGAGCGGTTTCCTGACATCGAAATCGAAATCAACACCGCCGAAAACGCCAAGCTGATATTTTCAGGCGTGCGCGATAAGCAATACGATATCGGAATACTGAGCGCAAATTACACGACGATCGGCGTACGCGGCCGGTTGCTCCGGGAAGACAACATTTACTTGGTCTCTTCAACCGGTTTGGCCAGTCGCATGCGACGAGAACCCGATCTGCAGCCGCCCTTGCTGTTCTATAAATCGGAATCCTCCTACAGCAGCTTTCTGCAGGAGTTCATGCACAGAAATGGCCTGTCCGACCAAAACCGGATGACCTTCAACAGTCTCGAGATGATTCGCCAAGCCTTGCTGAAAGACGCGGGTATCGCCATCCTGTCCGAAGACGTCATCAAAGAAGATATCCTGGCCGGGCGCGTCACCATCCTGTCAACGCCTGTCGAATCGTTGAAGATAAAGACGAGAGTGATCTACCGGACGGACAACCCGATACTGCATAACATCGAAGAATGTATCAAGTTGATTGTCGCTGAAACGAGCAAATTCTAGCGATCAAGCGCTCATATAAAGCAAAATGGACCAGCAAATCCTCCATTCGAGGAATTACTGGTCCATTTATTATTGTTCTTTTACATCCGATAAGTATTCAATTGCCTTACGATATTTTTCTGCCCGCTCCCTATCCTTTTGGGTAATCTTTTCCAAACGGCTCAAATCCGAATTATGCTTCAGGTCCGCCAGCTTTACGGCAGTGGCCAACCGGTTCTTTTTAACACCAACCAAATATGCGGCGTAGTTTTGGTTATCCTTTTTGGTCAATGCCTTAACAGCTTCGACAACATTGTCCGGCAAGCCCTTAGCCAACAATTCAATGGCCGTCACGTCAGTATCCTCAATGATGTCATGCAACAGCGCGACTGCCTTCTCCTCATCCGTCGTCACCATCGCAGCCACTTGCTGCGGATGCAGAATATAATCAAGCCCGGCTTTATCCGTCTGTCCGGCATGCGCCTCTTTCGCAATTTCAAACGCCAATTCTTCCAACATGATTGCACCGCCTCTCTCATCCATTATAATCGACTTTGTTAAAAAACAAAAAAGGATCAGCGTGAACTGATCCAAATATTTATTTATATTTCAATTTGGCGATCAAAATGACCAAGGCCAAGCAGAAAGTGATGAGGTTGGCGATCAACAGTGCCATGTCCCCCATTACGTATCCATGCACCATCCATAAGAAGATACCTATCACTGACATGAGGTACATCCCCAGCGAAATGGCCTTCGTGTCCTTTGTCTGCAAAACTTTGATAACCTGCGGTACGAATGACAATGTCGTCAATATTCCTGCGATTGTTCCGATCATATTCTTTTCCCCCTGATTTTTATTGTTATTTTAGTTTATAAAGCAAGTAGTCCAAGCAGTCGATTGCTTTCTGATCCTCATGGATTTTATCCAATAAGCTGTTCCTGTGTTTCTTCAGCAGATCCATCTGTTTTGCCTGTTCGTTCATTTGGCGGAATTGCAGAAAAGCAGCGATTGTTTTGTCACAGCAGCCGGCATCCTTCAGATTTGTGATCAGCATTTCTTCAATTATTTCCACTCGCCTCACTCCTCTTGAGAATAGAATACATCGGATCAGCAGGAACATCAAATACCTATATCAGATGACTTGTCATACTTGAAAGGCATAGCAAGAAGCGCTAAAATAGTGCTGAAGGAGTTGATCACATGGAACTCAGAGTGTTGCAGTATTTTTTGACGATTGCTAGGGAACAGAGCATTTCGGGAGCTGCAGAATTTTTACATATTACGCAGCCTACCCTTTCCAGACAAATGAAGGAACTGGAGGAAGAGTTCGGCAAGCAACTGTTCATCAGAGGCAACCGCAAGATCATTTTGACGGATGAAGGTATGCTCCTCAGAAAAAGGGCTGAGGAAATCATCCAACTAGTGGAGAAAACTGAGTCGGAAATGCGCGCGGATGACACTGAATTGAGTGGGGATATCTACATCGGCGGCGGCGAATCCGAAGGCATGCGGATCATAGCGCGCGCAATCAGCAGAGCCCAATCGGATCACCCGCTTCTCAAATTCCACCTGTTCAGCGGCAATGCTGAGGATGTCACGGACCGGTTGGACAAAGGGTTGCTCGATTTCGGTGTACTCGTGGAGCCGACAAACATGACAAAATATGATTTTATCAAGCTGCCAACAAAGGACAGATGGGGTATCCTGCTGAGGAAAGACAGTACGCTGGCTGCTTTGGAAAGCATCACTCCGAAGGATTTGAGGGGTAAACCGGTCATCTGTTCGAACCAGATGATGGTCAAAAATGAACTCGCCGGCTGGCTAGGCGGGAATGAGCGCAGTCTGAACATCGTCACAACCTACAATCTTCTGTACAATGCCTCCCTACTGGTGGAAGAAAACAGCCATTATGCGTTGTGTTTGGATGGCATCATCCATACCGGCGAGGGCAGCGATTTGTGCTTCCGCCCCTTGGAACCCCGGCTTGAGGTCGGGCTTCATTTCGTATGGAAGAAATACCAGGTGTTTACAAAAGCCTCTGACTATTTTCTGGGACTCGTGCAGGAAGAAGCCAAATCCCGAAGTAATCACGAAAAAGAAGCATAACACCCTCACTTTGGGCATTATGCTTCTTTTGCTTACAGACATTCATTTTGCATTTCTGCACCGCTCATCACTTCGTGTTCTTCGTGTGCGAGCGGATATTTGCGATGATCTGGATAACGAACAAACCCAACAGAATTCCGCCTTGCAATGCCGAATGTTTCCACGTCATTACGATGAAACCGTAATTCATCGACCAATACAGCAACAGATAAGGCGTCAATAACTTCCAATTATCACGGAAAGATACCTTCAGAACGAAGTCATAGATGCCTTCCAACATAAGGAAAGCCAGGAAAATGCCCAGGAATATCGTGTACTGAACCGGCTTCTGCTGCTGTTGCGCCAAGGCGATTCCGATGACTGCGGGGACCGCCAACGCCAAGTAGACTTTCCCCGCAACCGCTACTTGCGTTGCTTTGGCATAGCTGACAAGCAAAAAAATGGTGATCAAAAGTAAACTGTTTACTATCCCGAGCAAAAAATACAAATTTTCGAACATGCTCATCCCGCCTCCCTGATTACATCGCGTTGGAAATTACTCTACTTATTTGATGGTTTTCTTGGATTCCAGCTTCGCCTTTGCTTTATAAAAATAATGTTTTGCGACTTCTGTGACGATCACGTACAGGCCTAGGATAAGGAACAAAGACAGCAACAGCAGTGGCTGGATCGGTTCAATGCCTAGGTATTGATGGAATGGCAGGTACGGGATCAGCAAAGTGATGATGCCCACAACGATCGATGAATACAGCAAGATTGGGGCGGGTTTGCTCCTATAGAACCGCTTATGCGTGCGCATAACCAACAACACAAGCAATTCCGTGAGTACTGAAAAAGTGAACCAACTGCTCTGGAACAGGCCGTGCTTGGCATCAAATCCAATGAACAGCAGGGCAAACGTCAAGTAATCAAAAACCGAACTGACCAGCCCGAAAACAAACATAAAATCACGGATGAAATGGATATCCCATCTGAGCGGCTTTTCCACTGTTTCCTTATCCACACTATCATTGGCGATGGTTATCGCAGGGAAATCGCTCAAAAAATTGATCAGGAGAATTTGTTTGGGAAGCAGCGGCAGGAACGGTAAGAATAAGGATGCCCCCGCCATGCTGAACATATTGCCGAAATTGGCGCTGGTGGTGACTTGGATGTATTTAAGAGTATTGGCAAAGGTCGTCCTTCCCAACACAATACCGCGGCTCAGCACTTCCAAGTTTTTTTCCATTAATACGAAATCAGCGGATTCCTTGGCCACATCAACGGCGTTGTCCACTGATAGGCTGACGTCTGCGGCGTGCAGTGCCGGCACATCGTTGATGCCATCACCCATATAGCCCACGACATGATTTTTCTTTTTCAGGGCTAGGATGATCCGTTCCTTCTGGTTGGGATCCACTTCAGCAAATACCGTAGTGGTTTCGATTTTAGCCCACAAGGCTTCGTCGCTCAGCCTCATCAGTTCCGATCCGGTCAGTACGCCCGTAACTTTCAGGCCTACCGCCTCGGCAGTGTGCAAAGCGATCAGCTTATTATCCCCGGTAATTATTCGCAGACTGACCCCTTTACGCGTCAATTCTACAATGGTCTGCGAAACATCCGCTTTCGGATGGTCAAACAGGAGCAAAAAGCCCATCAGTACCATTTCCTTCTCATCTTCAACTGTATACTTTCCCTTCGAGGCCACTGTCTTTTTGGCGACCGCGATGATACGTATCCCTTGGCTGCTCCACTCTTCGTAAAGCTGTTGGATGCCGGATTGAATCTGTCCATCCATTGACTTTTCGGAACTAGCGATTTCTACCCGCGTGCAGATGGTTAGCACACTGTTCAAGGCCCCTTTCACGATCAGTGTGCACTGGCCGTCCTCCTGAACAATGACGCTCAGGCGTTCACGGTTGAAATCAAAAGGGATTTCCCCCTGCTTTTTGACGGTGCTGATATCCACATTTTTGGATGCGCTGATGGCCTCGTCCAGCGTATTTGCCATACCGGTCTGTAAGCTTGCGTTCAAATAGGCCAGGCGGAACACTTCATCGGAAGGCTGCCCGGAAACATCCGCCGCACCATCAAGGCGGATGTTCCCCTCCGTCAAGGTGCCGGTTTTATCGGTGCAGAGGATATCCATGCTACCGAAGTTTTCAATTGCAGTCAAACGGCGGACGATGACTCCCTCCTTCGCCATGATGCGGGATCCTTTCGAAAGGGTGATGCTGATGATTGCCGGCAAAAGCTGCGGCGTGATCCCAACTGCAAGGGCAACCGAGAAAAGCAGGGCTTCAATGGCTGGCCTGTTCATGATGACGTTGATCGCGAAAACGACAAGGGTAAGGACAAGCATGATTTCAGTCAATAAATAACCGAATCGTCGCACGCCACGTTCAAATTCTGTTTCCGGAGGGCGCAAAGAAAGCTTATCGGCGATTTGCCCGAATTCGGTACTTGCTCCCGTTTCCACAACCAACATCTTAGCATTTCCGCTCTGTACACTTGTGCCCGTGTAGACACAGTTGGTGCGTTCCTCCAGACTGGCGTCTTCACTGACCTTGTCCGGCTTCTTTTCGGAAGGTTGGGACTCTCCGGTGAGGATGGACTGGTTGACGAATAAATTCGTGCTTTCCAGAATCAAGCCGTCTGCGACAATGAGGCTGCCGGTTGAAAGTTTGATGATATCGCCCGGAACTACCTCTTTTGATGCAATCTCGATTGGCTTGCCATCGCGAAGGACGACTGATTTTGCCTGCACTTTCGCCCGGAGCTCCGCAATGACATTTCCCGCGGTATATTCCTGATAAAAACTGAGAGTCGCACTCGCCAAAATGATGGCTAGGATTATCATCGCATCGATCCATTCCCCTGTTGCAGCCGATATTCCTGTTGCAACAAGCAGAATGAGGATGATTGGATTTTTGAACTGGCTGAGGAGGGCCTTAAGCTGCGTATTTTTTTTCTGTTCTTTTAGCGTATTTTGACCGTGCTGTTTCAACCTTACTGCTGCTTCCTCAGCAGCCAGACCGTTTGTGTTGGATTGTACAGCTTGAAGCACCTCTTCAGGAGTCTCACTCCAAAATTTTATTCCCTCTTTTTCTTGCATAAAACGCCCTTCTTTCACGAACCGTTTTACCTATTTCCCCATCAACACTTCAATATCGTGCACTTTTCCATCATTGACCAATTCTAAAATGTTTCCTTCACGCGTTTCGCTTCCTTCGCTTATCGTCTTCACGCCCTTGTTGATGCCTTCAGGATTTTTGACTTTTATGTTATAGATGGACTCAAAATATTTGTACCTTATCGTGTATTCTGGCCATTTTTGAGGGATGCATGGATCGATTACCAGCTTATTCCCGAGTTTTTGGAACCCCAATATAGATTCTAACCCAGCCTTGTACATCCATCCTCCCGATCCTGTATACCACGTCCACCCGCCTCGCCCAGAATGAGGGTGGACAGCATAAACATCAGCAGCCATCACATACGGCTCAACTTTATATGTAGAACATTCCCTCTGGTTTCTTGCATTATTAATGGGATTAATGAGCTCATACAGCTCATGAGCCTTGTCTCCGTCGCCAAGTTTGGCGAATGCAATGATGACCCATGCGGCTGCATGCGTGTATTGCCCGCCATTTTCCCGGACACCTGGACTGTACCCCTTAATATACCCGGGCTCCATTTCGCTTGTGTCAAAGGGTGGAGTAAGAAGTTTAATCACCCCATCTTCTCTGGTGATGAGGTAATCTTCAACCGATTTCATCGCCTGTCTGACTCTTTCCGGATTCCCCGCTTCAGAAAGGATCGCCCAAGTTTGAGCAATTGAATCAATCTTACATTCGCTATTTTCTGCCGAACCCAGAGGCATGCCATTGTCAAAATAGGCTCTGATATACCAGTTGCCATCCCAAGCGGACCTCTCAATAGATTCAGTAATCTGATTCATTATATTGAAGTATTTTTCTGAAATTTCTGATTCTCCCATCTCAATGCATACTGGAATGATTTTTTTAAGCACACTCACCAAAAACCAGCCCAGCCATACACTCTCCCCTGCCCCTTTATTCCCAACCATATTCATACCGTCATTCCAATCACCTGAGCCCATCAACGGCAGTCCGTGATTTCCAAATTTCAAACTTTTCTCTATGGCTGCGATACAATGTCCAAATAATGTAGCAGACCTATTCGAAATGGAAGGATTTCCATATTTCTCCTGTTCCCCATTTTCAAGCAAGTCGCTTTCCAGATACGGCAATTCCGATTTTAATATTCCTTTATCCCCCGTTATGTCCACATATTCCATGGTCACATAAGGAAGCCAAAGAAGATCATCACTGAATCGGGTACGAACGCCTTTCCCGCTAGGCTCATGCCACCAGTGTTGTACATCCCCTTCCACAAACTGATGCGCTGCATGAAGAAGAATCTGTTTTCTCGCAATTTCAGGGCTCATGTGAACGACAGCCAAAGAATCTTGAAGCTGATCTCTGAACCCATACGCACCGCTGGACTGATAAAATGCCGAACGCGCCCAAAGTCGGCAGGAAAGGGTTTGGTATTGAAGCCACCCATTCAGCATAAGATCCATTGACATATCAGGGGTCGTAACCTGAATCCCTTCAAGTTTTTCTTTCCAGGATTCTTTTACAACTGTCAGCGCCCGATACGATTCTTGTACATTCCTGTATTTATCCGCAAGTTGATCCACCTCATCAATTGTTTCAGCCGCACCAAAAGTGAGTACGATATCCTTTTCCTCCATTTGATTCAGTGACACATTGACTTGCATAGCCGCACACGGATCATAACCAATTCCAACCGTTCCCGTAAGCTTTTCTTTTCTCAAGCATTCAGGATTGGCTAGACTCCCTGAGCCCATAAACTCTACCCGGTTTCCTGTAACACTTCTGTTTTCCAACGAAATGTCCATGAAACCAATTTTTTCTTTATATTCATCATGGTAAGGATTTTCCATCAACAGGACCCCGGCAGCATTTGAGCTTGTTTTTATGTGCATCGCGGTAACTTGGTCTGTTACACCCATAACCTGTCTCACATAGTAGATCAGAGACAGGTTTCTCTGTTCGTTGGATGAATTCGAAAGTGTTAAAATGCTGATTTTAATGCTTTCATCTTCAGGAACAAATTGGACCAATTTCTGTTCAATTCCGTGGCTGGCATGCCTAAATTCTGTATAACCAAACCCATGTCTTATTTCATATGCTTCTTTTCCTCTGATAGGTGAAGGTGTTACTGTCCATGATTCTCCAGTATCATCATCTCTGAGATACAAAATCTCACCTGGATCGTCACTGACTGGATCATTGGACCATGTGGACAGTTTGTTTTCGCGGCTGTTTCCGTACCAAGTATACCCTGCTCCAGATTCAGAGACGGTAAAACCAAACTTGGGATTTGAGATCACATTAATCCAAGGAGCCGGGGTAGTTTGGTCTTTTTCAATTCGAATAACATACTCCCTACCATCTTCAGTGAATCCGCCGAGTCCATTTGGATACAGGAGATCAGGTTTTTCAGAAGCATGACTGATATATTCGCTGCTTGATTTGGAATATGCAATTTCTCTTTGCTTTTCCGAGTCTCTTCCACGTGTTTCTTCTGTTTGCTCACTCAAGTTTCCGCCATCACCTCTTATTATCATTCTCGCCACGGCATATAGAAGGTAGATTTCCTCTGGACTCGTTTTGCTTTTGTCAATTATGTACACACCCCCTGATTTCCCTACCAATTGATGGATATGGCTTGAATTTAACGTCTCGATGATAGATGCATGCAGCGGGAGATCATAACTGTTAACTTCCTCACACAGTATGATCAGATCTACTTTTAACTTTTTGTACATCCAATACTCGTGGGCTTCTAAAAGTTGATCGAGCAGCCTAATCCCATCGGTACTGTTTATGACCAACAATACAACCGGATCGTCTCCGGAAATGCCGAAGCGCCATAGTGAAGACTGCCCCAATGTGTTCTTTTCGATCAATCCCTGGAATTTCCTTCTGGAAGGGCTATTGAACAAGATGCTAGAAGTCATATTTTGGTAAATTTCCAGTTGAGAAGGTTCTATGTCCAGGTATGCTGCTTCAAGGTGCCCGCTTGTGTGTGCTAGAGTGAACCCCCGGTCGATGAATTCATTCTGGGAATATTTCTCTATTAAGAGCAACAACTCTTCTCTGGTTGCGCTGAATGCAGTGACATAGGATATCTGCAAAGACTTTCCTGGAAGTATTCTTCCTTTCAGTCTCAGACTCATGACTGGATCGAGTACAGTTCCCTCTGTTCCTGAAAGAAGTATGTCATCATCCATGGCTGCCGGGGATGCTAAATCACGGTTTCGTCCGATAAACTGCATCCTGTCGGTTTCGAATTGCATGTCCCCTATGGTTTCCCCTTCAATCACGGCAAAATTAGCAGTCCATAGTTTTTTATCAGTGGAAGACCTTGGCCGATTGGTGGCAATGATGCCATTCAGGTCTTTAAGAATCTCTGTTTCCTTGAAAAGTTTATGAAATGCAGGGTGCGCAATATCTTCATTTTGTGTGGTCATCACGACCTCAAAGTAACTTGTGACTTCTATATCACACGTACTGTCTCCGGCATTTCCCAAAGTCATTTTTCTGATTTCAACATTTTCCTTTGGAACAACGATAACCTCAGTTTGCGTATGGATATCTCCATCTCTTCGTTTGAAAACGGCTTTGTCGTTTGTAAAAACCACTTCATATTTTTCAGGGATTTTGTACAGCGGTGCATAAGCGGGAGACCACACTTTATTTGTGGCTACATTTTTGATGTAGAAGAACATTCCGTACTTGTCCGCTGCATTGTCCTCTCTCCATCTCGTGATCGCTATGTCGTTGCAGCTACTGTATCCGGTCCCTCTATCCGTGATCATAACGGAATAATTACCATTTGAGAGAAGATGGACTTTCGGCAAAACAGGATCGGCAGTCCTAAAGGTCCTTGTAAGTCTGCTGTCTTTATACACCTTACTTTTGTCAATTTTAATTTTCTTAGGTTTCGTTTTCAAATTAAAGTTATAAACAGCCGATGGAATCGGCTCTTGAAGTAAAAACCGGGAAGCATACATGGCAGGGTTTTCGAAAAAACGTTTTTGCATGATAAAATCATGCAAAAAATTGTTTATAGCCATGAAACCCATACCTTGGTGGTGGGCCATGAATTCTCGGATGATGCTTCGCTCATCATCAATCAGTAGCCTGTCAGGTGTGTAGTCAGCTGCTTCATAAAAACCATAAGCTCCTTCCAACCCCTCCTCCTTAAGGTATGCGATGTTTTGGGCTGCACTTTCGGGGTCTATCTGGAGGGCTAACAATGTTGAGTAGGGTGATACCACCGTATCTTCCATCAGGCCTCTTTTCAACCCAAGCCAGGGCACTCCGAAAGCCTTATACTGATAACTTAAATTCACATCTGTGTCATTAAAACCGGATTCGGATATTCCCCAAGGTATATTATTCTGTTTGCCGTATTTTTTCTGGCTCCGAATGACAAAATTATAGGTTTCGTCCAACATCGTATTTTTGTAGCTCTTCATGATCAAAACCGGCATAAGGTATTCGAACATTGTCCCGGACCAGGATGCTAGCCCCTTGTAACCGTCATCCACTGTTAAGGACCTGCTCAATTTGAGCCAATGTTCAGAAGGTATTTCATCTCTTGCTATGCTTATATAGCTTGCTTGGCGAGCCTCAGAAGCAAGAAGGTCATAATAGGAGTCCGTCAATTCCCCTACATCCAAATCAAAGCCAATAGAGAATAATTGTTTTTTCTCGTCATACAATGGTAAAAATTTCGTGTTTTCTGAGAGGACAACTACTCTGCCAATCAATTCTTCATAATCCGATAAAAAGCTACTTACAGCATCAAGGGATGCAGAGAAACTCTGTCGTAATTCAGAAAGGAAACCCAGGTCTTCAGGGCATTCTTTTTCAAACTGCTCCATGTCTAACATAATTTTCCCGATGATAGCTTCCGAATTAGCATAAACATCCGGCAAATCCTCTAAACTCGGATTGTTCTTCAAAAGAGCAGTAATCTCTTCAAAGTCATTTTGGTAATGTGAGAAGCAACCAACAGACAGACTGTCCGGAAGTTTTTCAATCAAATCAATAGTTGGCATAAACTGTAGCCGCTCATCATTGATCATCACTAACATTTCTTTGATTTTAAATTTCCAGGATTCATTTGTCATGCCATCAAATTTTTCTCCCGTAGAAAAATCCCTCACAATCCTGTTCCATGAGAAAATGTCGATTGATTGAATTTGTTCAAATCCAAGTGATTGATAAATAGCCATTCCATCTTCCCCACCATTGTACAGGGTATCCCTGATTCCCTGTAGCAATTGCAGGTCAGTTAGCGGCATCTTAAGATACCCCTTTAAACCTTCAGACAAAGTTATCAAGTAGCCTACTAAATTACCGCTGTCGGCAGTGGAAATATATTTGGGCAGCAAGGGTCGCAATGATTGCGTATCATACCAGTTATACAAATGTCCATTCCATTTTTCCATTTTTTCAATCGATGTGATCGTATTTGAGACTTTCTCTATCATTTCTTTTGTTCCGATGTATCCAAAATCCCGGGCTGTAAGGATAGCCATCAATCCCAGGCTGATGTTGGTTGGTGAGGTTCTATGAGCAATGCCGTTAGGGGAATCTTCTTGATAGTTGTCCGGGGCAAGATAGTTGTTCTCAGCATTTGCAAATTCCTCAAAATAGCGCCAGGTTTTCCTTGCAATCCTGCTGATTTCGAAAAGCTGGTCTTTGGTGAGGGTGCATGGCTTTTCTGACTTGTTCTGACTGATCGCATAAGCTATATAAGGCGCACTCAACGACAGAACAAAAAACAGGAAGCTAAAAATAATTGCTTCCGATTGAAAGGATAACGCCAAAAGAAAAACGGCCAGTCCTATCCAGATTGAAGACTGCATTTCCCATATATAGCTTTTTAATGAATTGTTGTTTTTCCTTTCCTCAGCTGCCGAAGTTACCCATTCAAGCAAGTCTTTTTTGGTTATCAAAACGCGCCAAAGTGTAACCAGTACTGCACGTATGATCAAATAGGCCTGATACGGTAAAAAAATGAGTTTTAGGGCTGCCTGGTAAAAGGTTGCTTTGATTCCTACAATTGTCGGCAAGTACTTTTTTGTCCTTATTCGCTGGCTTTGTCGGTTCGACCTCAAATATCTTGTTGAACTTCCCACTACATTGGAAATAAGGTACACCGCCAAGGTCAGCACATACAAACCTATCCAATACATTTTGCTGCCTGGCAGTACGGTCAGTGCTAGGGTAAGCAAAGCAATCAAGCTTGGCGCTACCAAACTTCTTCTCAGATTGTCCATCATTTTCCATCTTGATAATGCTGAAAGCTGGTTTTTACCGAAGATAAACGGAAGCAACTGCCAGTCGCCTCTGACCCAACGGTACTCCCTCTTAACAAAGGAATTGTATGTTGCGGGAAATGAATCCACTAACCTCACATCTGAAACAAGTGCCGCCCTCAAATAAGATCCTTCCAGAAGGTCGTGGCTCAAGATGGCATTTTCAGGGAAAGTGTCTTTCAAAAGGGTTTGGAACACCTCCAAATCATATATTCCTTTTCCTGTAAATATCCCTTCACCAAAAATATCCTGGTAGATGTCGAATTCAGCTTCAGCATAAGGATCTGCATATTTTTGCCCAGTAAATATTCTCGAGAAGAAAGTGGCGTTGGTGCTTTCCATTTCAACATCAATTTTAGGCTGCAGAATGCCGTATCCTTCCGTTACAATCCCTTTCTCTTTATCAATTACAGGTCTATTCAAAGGATGTGCCATTATGCCGATCATTTTTTTGGCAGCATCCATGGGCAGTATGGTATCACTATCCAGCGTTATCACATATTTAATGTTTTTAGAGGTTGGGAAAGCTGGCGAAGCATAAACAATCGACGTTTCTTTCGAACCAAGGATCATATCGTTAAACTCAAGCAATGCGCCCCTTTTTCTTTCCCAACCAATCCATTTATTATTCTCTTTACTGAAGTATCTGTTTCTATGGAAAAAATAAAACCTTTCAGTTATAGGATCGCTATATTTTAGATTTAGCTCCTTTATGCCATTTATTGCCTTTTCAATTATTTTCAAATCATCTGCTTCAACTGGAGAGTCCCCATCTCTAAAACACCCTAATAACGCAAAATATAAATGGTTTTCCTTATTTAACAGATAATGTCTTTCCAGATTTCCCAGGAGTTCTTCAACCCTTTTCTCATCAGGAAGAATTGCCGGCACAACAATAATCGTCCCCATATCTTCAGGTATTCCATTCTTCAATTCCAGTTTTGGGAAAAATGCAGGCCCTAACCGGCTGCCGAAAAAATGATTTGCTGCACCTAACGCTATTTCTGAAGAAGGTATCAAAACTGCCAAGCCAGCAATGACTGCAATCAGAATTGTGTTTTGTGATGCATTTGAAACTGTATACCGAACCGTTGCCCAAATAATTGTCACCAATATTAAACTCGTTGTGGCGAAGTACAGCAGCCCTAGATTTTTCTTGAATATTTTCCCTATTTTTGGAATTATTTTGCTGCTTCCACCCAGCTTTTCGCCTAAAATTTCTGTCCCCTTGCCGATCAGATAGTAGCCCACATGATTGGTTCTCTGAAATTCGCTACTTTCAGCATCTGAATCTTTCAATTCTGGATAAGCCTTTTTAGTCAGTTCAATCGCTTCTTTCGCTAGATATGTTTCTGAAACACCATAAATGGCTGAAAGTTCCTCCACTTTTCTTTTATAATAATTTCTTGTGGCTATATCCATCAATGGATATATTTCTGCAGGATCCTCTTTCAGTATTTTCCCGACAAAGCTGATTTCCTCAAAAATAGTTGCCCATTCCAAGGTTGAAAAATATTTAAGACTGGTTATATAATTCCCCATTGAGACTGTATTTGATGATTGAAACTCATTTTCCTTGCGGATGGATTTCTCAATGGTTGTTCCCTGCTTTTCAAGGGTTTCTTCAATGACATTTAAACAATCGGTGTAATTTTTCCCCGATTTTCTGAGATAATATAACAAATGTGCTATAAATAAAAAATTGGTTTCATCAAATTCTTTTATGCTTATTCTGACTGAATCACATATTCCAACCATGTTCTCGCCATTGTTCCATCTTTCAAATATCTCTTCGGCTCTGTGTCGCTGGTTCTGCGTTTCTTGGATTTCCTCACAGATATGCCGTATATTCTCAATCAGCGCAATTTTCATCACGACAGGCATTGCCCATATCTCTCTGTCAAAAAGAATGTTCTCTTGCTGATATACCTTCATATATTTCAATAAATTTTCTTCATTTATTTTACCGTCCGTATGGGTCACCAGTTCCATAATCAGCGCAAATATTCTTGGATAATTTTTGAAATCTCCACCCCTTAAATCCGGCAGTTTTGAAAATGATTTTTTTGATAAACTTCTCCGTAATTCTTCCACCAGTTCTTCAATAAAATAAAAATTGTCAAGCAGCCATTCCGAGACTGGAGAAAACTGCTCATTTAGCTGTACATCTGAACTCAAATCGTTATAAACGGAAAGAATAAAATTATAGTTTTCAGCTAATCTTGGCACAGGCCAATTGGGAATATTGTTCGTCATGAAATTCGAATGCTCATCAGCCAAATCCTTTACATGCCTCTCAATTTCTTGCTCATTGAGAGGTACTTTCTTCATCCGAAAGCTGTAAATATTCCTTAGTTTTTTCAGTTCAAGTTGGAACACAATAATTGTAATCATCGCAATTATAAAGACAGCAACAATTGTAACTGTAGCGTAAGCATTTAGATGTATTTCCATTGATTGGCACCTCCCTTAAAAAATATAAAATAAAAAAGCGCAATGACCAGAAAAACAAACCTATTGTCTTTTCCGGTCATCACTCTTTCTGAATTTTGCATTGAAACTGTGAAATATTACAATTTTTTGCCGCTAACCAACTGCATTACTACCAGAATGACCGCAATCACCAACAGAATGTGTATCAGCGAACCAGCCGCCGGTAGCAAGGTGAAACCAAGCAACCATAAAACCAATATTACAACCGCGATTGTCCATAACATCTGTCTCACTCCCTCTCGTTAATTTGCTTTGAATATGTCAATTCTCTGCCACGCCTTTCATATGCTTAAGTTATGGTGAGCTGAGAAGTTGTTCCTTATAGGTATTCCTCGCCATACATAAAGTAAGCGTTTTCATTTATTCCAAAAGGAAATTTCGTCACCCTTTTTTACTACGTCCTTTTTATAGCCTATGGTCATTTTACCACTACTTATTAATTTTGCATAAAAATAGAGTTTTGCCAGAATATGTCAATAATTTCTCGGCAACGCCCTTAAAGCAACACCAAAACTATGTTGGTTCCGATATTCATTTTTTGTATGGATTTCTATCCCTATGAAATACCCTGCTCCATTTTTCCCGCAACTTTACGTCTTTTTTTCGGAGAATCGTCATACTTAGAGGCATACAATGAATGCATGCGAAAGAAAATACAAAAGAAATGGTGATTCCATGCAGATTTCGTTCCAAGCTTTCGGTACCTACAACCAGATTATGATAGAGGAGAATTGCCTGCCGCTGTTGGAGGATTGCCGGGCCTTGTGCGAAGCAATCGAAGCTAAATTTTCTGCCTTCCGGCCCTCAAGCGCGATTTCCGAAATTTCAGCGCAAGCAGGAATCCGGCCTGTCGCGATCGATGAAGAGACTTTTTTCATGTTAAAAAGGGCACAAGATTTTTCAAATCTTTCCCGAGGAGCGTTTGACATCACCATCCGCCCCGCCACCGCGCTTTGGGGAATCGGCAAAAAGGGAGATTTCGTGCCTGACGACGGGAACCTCCATCAGCTCCAGGAGCTCGTCAACTACAAAGGCCTCATCCTGGACCAAAAAAACGGCACGGCGATGCTGCAGAAAGCCGGCCAACAGATCGACCTGGGCGGCATCGCGAAAGGATATGCCGCAGATCGAGCCAGGGACTACCTCATTCAGAACAGATGCAGCTCAGCCCTGATCAATTTCGGCGGCAACATCGCAACGATCGGGAAAAAACAAAACGGTGACCGTTGGCAGATTGGCGTCCAGAATCCATTGGCGAAGCGCGGCTTGTTCATCGGAACAGTCGGACTGGCCAACCAAACGATGGTCACGTCAGGAGTGAACGAACGCTTCTTCATCCGCGATGGGAAAAGGTACCATCATATTTTGGACCCGCGTACTTGTCGTCCGGCTGATTCTTCCTTGTTGAGCGTGACGGTCATAGGCAACCGCTCCACCGATATGGATGCCCTGTCGACAGCCCTGTTCGTGCTCGGCCCCGATGAAGGCGCCAAATTGGCTAACCAAACGGGTTGCCACGCCCTGTTCATCTTGTCGAACCGGGAAATTTTTGCCACGGAAGGTTTCACTCAAATGCTGAAAAGAGAGGTATGATACCATGGATCCGAAAAGAAAAAACAAACTGAAACGAAAAATGCGCCAGTTCAAAAAAATCAATTTTGTCAGGAGGATTGTTCAGTTCGTCTGCTTCCTATTATTACCCGGATTCTTCATCCAGATCTATTCGAGCACAAAAGCCTTGGTTATGGCGCTTCTCGCCGGCAGCTTTTCTCTGCAGGCGAACAGCTTCGACCTCGTTGTCGTCCTGTCCGTCTATCCCCTCACGCTCCTGTTCGGCCGCTTCTTTTGCGGATGGATCTGCGCGATGGGCAGTCTCGAAGACTTGCTGACATCCATCCGCAACGGCTTGAAAATCAAGGCGCATCAGATCGGGGAGTCAACTGACAGCAAACTGAAGCTGTTCAAATACATTCTCCTGCTGTTCTCCATCCTATTCGTTTGGGTTCTCCAGATCGTCGCCATTCCGCAAGGTCTCAATCCCTTGGATGCTTTCGGGATTTTGGTCTCCTTGGAAAACCTGGATCTGCTGTTCACCACTTTCCTGATTGCGACAGTCCTTTTGATCGGCATCTTGGTTGCGTCCTTCTTTGTGCCGCGCTTCTTCTGCCGCTACTTGTGCCCGACCGGCGCCATCCTCAGCCTGATATCCCTGCCGCGCATGCTGACGATCAAGAAGCCGAGAGAGAATTGCCGCAACTGCAGCCTTTGCACGCAAAACTGCCCGATGTCCATTCCGCTTTACATAACGGATAAATCCCGCTCCGGCGAATGCATCGAGTGCGGCCAATGCGTAACCGGCTGCCCGATGAAAAACTGCAATATGCAATTTCTGGGAATGGAATTGAACAGCAAGACTCTGGGAGCCGTAGCCGCGACAAGCATCGTCGGCTTGAATTATCTCGGAACGATTACCGTGAGCGCGATGGACTTCGAATCCGCTCAAGCGACAACGACGATTGCCGAAGCTACCACACAGCCCTCCACAGTAGCAAGCACCGGCCAGTATCAGGACGGCACTTACGAAGGCAGCGCGCGCGGGTTCAAAGGGCTGGTCACGGTTTCGGTCACTGTTGAAAATGGCCTTATAACCGATATCGAGGACGTCTCCAACACTGATACCCATTCCTTCTTCGAGAGATGTTGGAGCGTGGTCACGGACGACATCATCGAAGCGCAAAATACCGATGTCGATGCCGTTACCGGCGCTACTTACAGCAGCGTGGGGATCATGGATGCGGTCGCCGATGCACTTTCCGGACAAACGGCCACAGCCTCCACAACAAGCGAATCGATTGAAGCTGATACCAGCCAGCAGGAATCGGCTGCAGCCAGTTCAGAGGAGAGCGCATCAAGCAGCGTTGCCGCAGGACAGTATGCGGATGGCGTATATACAGGCAGTGGCACCGGCTTCCGCGGCGAAACGGTTGTTGAGGTGACCGTGCAGAACGGACTGATAACCGACATCACCGAAACCTCAAAACAAGACGATGACCAATTTTTCTACCGCGCTTGGACCACCGTTATCGAGGAAATAATCACCGCCCAAGCAGTCGAAGTCGATGCCGTATCGGGCGCGACCTTCAGCAGCAACAGCATCATGGAAGCCGTCTCCGATGCACTCGGGTTGGCTTTCGAAAATCCGAACAGCTCGCTGTCAAGCGGACACGGCGGACACTAAGGACTTGCATTATCGCTTGAAAGTAAAAAAACAAGTGCCCCGAACGATGCTTATTGCGCATCGATTGGGGCACTTTTCCGTTTAATTTGTTCAAATGATGGTGGTATCAAAGCTGATGCTGGCCGGGTTGATCAAGGTGTCGCCGACCGGGCAATGTGATTCCACAAACTCCACGAAATGGCTGATTTCCGCTTCGGTATTATCGGCTTTGACGCGGTAGGTCGCATGAATGTCAGTGAAACCGATTTTGACATTCTCGTCGCCCAAAAATCCGTCCGTGTTCAGGTTCCCGCTCACCTCAACTTCAAGTTCATGAAGTTTGATGCCTAGCTTTTCCGCAAACATTCTTCCGGCGATGGCTTTACAACTGCCCAATCCGGCAAGCAATGCCTCCACTGGACTCAGGCCGATGTCTGTACCTCCGAATGCTTCCGGTTCATCCAGCACGATGGACTTGCCCCTGGCTTTGTTGATCACCTGGTAATTTTCGTGCAAACTGGTCGATGTTACTTTGAATAGTTGATTTGGCATTTCTGTTCCCCCTGTTTATTAAAATTTGTTAAGAAAAGAGTACCATCTTACTTACTTTTTGGATAACATACAAAACCGAACAGGCTTGATAGACAAAACAGAACATCAGCAGGCGGAAAGTGAATCATCTCAGCTCGCAAGGTTTTTGTTTCTTTTTGACCCTTAATCAGATATGATAACAACGGCAGGAACAAACGTTCTTACTTATTTTATTTTTGAAAGGATTCAACATGACTGGAAAAACACATGTAGCGATAGGTACTGCTGCCAGCTTGCTGGTTACGCAACCCTCCACGCTGAAAGAACTATTTATCTGTCTGGGCGTTGCGATTGTCGGGTCTGTCATCAGCGACATCGATGTCAGCACCTCGGAATCCCATCAGACACTGGACTGGATTCTTGGTTTGATCCTGGCGGTATCAGTGCTGTTGGCATTTGCGGAGTCCAGATGGTCGCTCGGGATATTCTCCGCGATTTTAAGCAACAGCTCCTACTCCCGGATCTTTTTCGGAACCGTCATTTTCTTAGGTATCTGCATCTTCGGAAAGGAACAACCGCATCGGTCGTTCCTTCACTCCATACTCGGACTGGCCTTGCTGAGCATGGCGGTCTATATTCTGTCTCCGCTGTTGGTACCTTATTTTGCGGTTGCGATGGCTTCACATATCGCGATTGACATGCTGAACCACAAGCGCGTGAAGCTATTTTATCCGCTTCCCGGCGGCATACGCTTTGGCTTGTGCAGCGCGGATGGCATCGTGAACGCTTGGCTGTTCAAAATCGGCAGTCTGGTGGTCATCATCGAAATGGTACAACTGATCGGCAGAATGGGATTGGCCTTTTTTTCATAGAGGGTAAAACAAAAAACACAAGTATTCCGGCTCACACATTGAGGCGGGATGCTTGTGTTTTTTGCTCATGATTGACTAAGTTACTCTGTCCTCCGGCGAACGCTGCCTTGGACGGAGATGCGATCTTGATTATCTCGTCTTTCTCCTGTTAACCGGTCTTCGCAGGAGTTGGAGCCGTCTATCGTTGCTGTCCTCCGGTGACAGAACCCTCACCGGAGATCAGGACCCGTTCAGCCGTCCGCCCCTCTATCCTCCGCTCAACCACCCATCACCGGCTAACATTACCCAAACTGATTCGAACTATCTTTCGTATAGAGCATCATCAGCTTATTGTTCAGCATCGGATCGGTATTGAAGCGTCCGCGCAGCGTGGTCGTGATGGTTTTTGCGCCCGGTTTCTGGATGCCGCGCGTGGTCATGCAGCCGTGCTCGCCTTGGATGATGACTGCCACATCTTCCGATTCGGTGATGTTCTCCAGAATCTCCGCGATGTCGCTGCCGATCCTTTCCTGCAGCTGCAGCCTGCGACCCGCCATATCGGCGATCCTGGCTATTTTGCTCAAGCCGATGACTTTTTGTTTGGGAACATAGGCAACCGCAACCTTCATATTGTACATCAACGCCAGATGATGCTCGCAGTGGCTGAATATTTCTATATCCTTCATGAAAACCAAGTCATTTTCGGCATTTCCCAAGGCCAAGTCATCCTCAAAAGTGGTGTTCAGCATTTCAGCGATTTCGTCGTTCGTGTAGCACATCCCTTTGTAGACGTCCTCGTACATTTTGGCCACACGTTTCGGCGTATCCTTGAGGCCCTCTCTCTCGGGATTGTCGCCTAAAGCAATCAAAATACCCTTAATATGCTCTTCAATCGCTTGTACATCAATTGCCATGGTTAAACTCCTCTCTCGTTCGGATCCCAAATGATTTTGTGGAGCTGCACCTGCATGTTTACCCCATTCATCTGGTTGTCCTTCATGAAATCGACGATGCTTTCCAGCTCGATGTCCCCGAACACCGGACTGATAAAGATGTTGGTTTTTTCGGTAAGGTTATATTTATTGATGAGTTCACGAGCTTTCTCCAAGTCCGTCATGCTCCCCGATACAAATTTGACCGTATCCTTCTCAGTCAGATGATCGAAATTTTCCAATGCCATCATGCGCTCCATCCCGCTGGAAGGAAGCTTGTAGTCCATCGTGAAGCTCGGTGGGTTATCCAGATCCGAAAATTTACTCAATAACACGCTACCGTTCGTCTCGATTTCGACATAGAGGTCCGGATCCTGCGACAGCAACTCCAAAAGTTCTCCCATGTCTTGCTGCAGCAATGGTTCTCCCCCAGTAAGGGTGACATTGGTGACCTGAGTGTCCTTGATGTAGGCATAGACTTCCTCTGCCGTCATCGGATCAAACGCGACTTTTCTGTCGTTGGCCCATGCAGTATCGCAATAGCCGCAATTCAGATTGCAGCCCGCAAATCGGATGAAGGTCGCTAATTGTCCGCACCTGCGGCCTTCGCCATTGATGCTGACGAATTTTTCAACTACCTGCAATACCATTTATCTTACCCCGCTTTCTTCATAAGCCGCGCTGTTTGTGGGTGTTTCATAAACGGTCGCCCGCTTCACATCATAACCCAAGTCAGCCATCGTTCTGTAGAAATGTGCGGCGAAATTTTCGGCTGTCGGACGGAACGGGAATTCGAGGACGGCAAAACCGTCTTCCTTGATGCATTGCAGCGTCTGTTCCCGCATGGTCCCCTGCTCGATGATCAGCGCGTGGTCCAAGTGATCCACGGCGGCCTTGAGATCCTTTTTCAAATCCCCGAAATCCACTACCATTCCGTCCAGTTGGCCGGATGTAACCAATTCTTCAGCTTGCACCTGGATTTCGACCCGCCATCTGTGGCCATGTATGTTTGCGCATTTGCCTTCATAACCCGCAAGAAAATGAGCACTGTCGAAGCTGTGTTCTGTTTTTAAAATATACATTTTTTTATTTCTCCCCTTAAAGTTGTTCTGCAGCAGGTGTCGCCACTACGTGGGCACACTTGCCGTTCTGCCGATCCGTCTTTCCAGAACTTTCCTTGTCTTTGATGGCTTCGAAATATGCATATCATTTATATTTTTTGGCACAAAAAAAGGGCACACTATGCCCATCAACAAACGACCGCTTCAAATACGCAGCAGTCAGGTCCTAGTTTTATTTTGAGACAGGATGGTTTCGAACTGTCTTATTCTGTTTTTTGATACCCATACAGACTACTACAGGAAAAATGGATAGTCAAGTTGCCCCGGAACAAAAGCAGACAAAGTTATCTCAAATCCGTTCAAATTGTCTGAACCATTTTCTTTTGTACGTCAGCCTACCGTAATCGCCGATGAAATATTTCCGGTATACTCCTCTGCCGACACGGAAAGTGATGCGTTCGCCCCCGTCTGCTTCAAAGGTCAACACATAGGTTATTGTCATCATCAATGAATCGCCGTTCATGTGACTCGCATTCTCCGTATCTTTCCCGATCAATTTGGCTTTTTCGGTAACCTCTACGGCAGTCAGATTCAAGACCCAATTAACAACCAGATACCCAAACGCAACGATAATTCCGATGCTAGCCAAAATCATAACCAACTCAAGATCCTCACCCATGTCCATCACACTCCTTGTAAAAATAATATCACTCTTTGGTGGAATATTATAACAAATCAGCAACGTAAACTTATTATTCAGGAATTCTTGGTATGTGCCCCCTCCATCTGCTCAGCTGGCTGAACGGGCAGCTATTGGGCCCGGTTGGGGATTCTTTGCGGTTTTTGATGTTTGGAGTTTTTGCCCGTCCGCGGAAATACCCCGCCGAAACCGGTTTTGGCAGGCTAACTGAAGCCTGATATCCAAAAATAAACCGCCAAAATGACTTTGAAGGGTTATTCGGTGCGATCGCCTCGCAAAATAAACCGCCAAACTGTATTTGGCGGGGAAACTCTGCCCTTCTGAAGACAAAATAACTCGCCGGCTGCTCTTTTTCGATTGAACGGTAACATTCCGTGCACTCTCATTCCAGCTGTCTCTCCACTTCCCGCAGCAGCAAGCAATAAAAACACCATATCCGCTCCATTTACAGTGCATCCCATATAATAGAAACTTTATTTGAAATCGCCTCTTACAAAAACAGTCAAAATTTGGTATAATATCTATACAACGTGTAGTTATGACAAACGTAAGTCCTGTTGTCATATATCTGCGCGCTTTTTTGTTGCTTTTGGAAAAGATATGGAGGATTAAATGTACAAAGTTAATGATTTGATAGTGTATGGAAACGAAGGGGTCTGCCGAGTCGAAGCGATCGAAGTTATGAATGTCACCGCTGTCGCAAATGATCGTCTATATTATGTTCTGAAGCCCCTGTATCGGAACGGAACAGTATTCACACCCGTTGATACGAAAGTATTTATGCGTCCCGTTATTTCTGCTGATGACGCACAAGAAATAATCGAACAGATTCCGTCAATCGAAACGGATATCCTATACAGCAGCGCGAATCTTCTTTCCGATCATTATGATAAAGCCATGGAACGGCATGATTGCAAGTACCTGATCCAAGTGATCAAAACGGTTTACCTCAAGAACCAAATCGCAGCCACAAAAAATAAAAAGGTCTCCGAAACCGACAGACGCTACATGAAAAAAGCCGAAGATATGCTTTACGGCGAATTTGCTGTCGTGTTGGATATGCCCAAAAATGAAGTTAAGACTTACGTCGAAGAAAAAGTTGCTGCAATTGAATTAAGTTTAAGCAAGTAAAACACTTTAAATGAAAAACAGAAATCCACTGATTCGGATTTCTGTTTTTTTGTGTTTGCTCATTCATCATTCAGTTCAGACGGTTTTACACCCTTAGACGCCCATTTTTCTTTCTGCCATCCATTTGATCATATTAGGATCGGCATGCGAGAAGAATTGGCTTTCACCGTCATCTAAAGTCGCAATCTGCGCCTTGTCTTCATCCGTCAAGGCGAAGTCGAATACATCCAGGTTTTCAGCCATGCGTTCCGGTTTGGTCGATTTTGCCAGGACAACGATATCCTGCTCCACCAACCAGCGGGTAATGACTTGCGCCACTGATTTGTTGTATTTTTTCCCGATGGACACCAGCACTTCATTGTTGAAGATGTCATTTTTGCCTTCAGCAAAAGGCGCCCAAGCTTCCGGCATGATGCCTTCCTCTTTCAACGCTGCGATAGCCTTTATTTGTTGATGGAAAGGGTTGATTTCGATCTGGTCCATTTGCGGAACGACTTTGTTAAAGGTCGCCAAATCCACTGCACGATCGACGGCGAAGTTGGAAACGCCGATTGCGCGAATTTTCCCTTCCTCCTGCAATTCCTCCATGGCTCTCCAAGCTCCATGGACATCACTGTAAGGCTGGTGGATCAAAAGCATATCAACGTAATCCAATCCCAAACGTTTGAGCGAGCGCTCGAATGAAGCTTTCACGCCTTCATAGGAAACATTTTCCACCCATACTTTGGTTGTCACAAAAAGCTCTTCGCGCGGTACGCCAGAGTTCGCGATTCCGCGTCCGACAGCTTCTTCGTTCATGTAAGACTGAGCCGTATCGATATGACGGTAGCCCGCTTTGACTGCTTCAATGACGGCTTGTTCTGCTTCAACGGGATCGGTAATCTGGAACGTACCGAAGCCTAAAACTGGAATCTCTACACCGTTATTTAATTTTACTGTTTGCATATAATAACCTCCAATTGGAATTTTTACTACAATGCTAACTCTATACTATGGAGTTCACTCTACAGCAAGCGGTATTTCCTGTTTTTTAAAATGTTTCATTGTCCAGAGTTCTTCGACCTCATCATCACTCAGTTCACCGGCATTGATTTTAGCGACATGATCATCAAACGTCTCGATTTTGTACTCCAGTAAATCCCTTGCCTGCATCATCTCTTCCAACTTTACGTTAATCTCCGTCAGCTGATCCTGCAGAATCTGTTTTTGTGCATCCCGCACATTATCCTTTGATTGCGCCAACGTTGCGAACTCTACCAACGACTCGATCGATAAACCGGCTTTCCGCAAACTCTTTGCCAGAAAAATCCAATTGAGATCCCTTTTCGCGTAGACGCGGTAGCCATTCTTGTCGCGCGTTATCGGCGGAATCACGCCGACCCGTTCGTAATATCTGATAGTATCGATCGGCATATCAAATAGCTGCGATACTTCTTTGCTGTTCATCTTCTTCACTTCTCTCTCGTGCTTAGTCTATGTTTATATTATAAACCATGGAGTGGACTTCATAGCAAACCTGGTGAGTAAATGAACGGAGGATATCTTTATCAATCCAACTGCAAGCTATTCCCCAAAAATAAAATTGACTTGCAAACAAAATAATTCCCGCCTCAAATTGCACACGCATAAAGCGTACAATCAGAAGCAGGAATTATTTTCACTCGTCAGCCATCAATAAGCTGTTTTTAGAACGTGTCATCTTTCTTGTAGCCAAAAAACCAGGTTAATGCAAATGAGACACTGAACGCTACAAGGTTGACAAGTATATAGAATGGCAGTTGTTCATTTAAGTATAACAATGTCCCAGGGATTCCCGTCAATGCCATTCCGGTTGCGCGCAAATTCAATAGTGAAGCCAGGAATCCACCCACACCACCGCCTATCATCGACATCACAAACGGTCTTACCAGTCGCAAGGTCACTCCGAAAACAGCCGGCTCAGTAATACCTAACGCTGCCGAAAAAGCTGATGGATAAGCAATTTGCTTGATTTTTGGTGACGTCGTCTTGATCGCAACAGCCAAGACCGCACCAGCCTGTGCTATGTTCCCGCAAGTTCCGATAGGATTGAGCATGTTCCAGCCAGTTTGACTCAACATACTGATTTCCAGGAAATTCAGAATATGATGGATACCGAAAATACCAAGCAGTTGCCCAAAGCTTCCGTATATCAATCCGCCAATTCCAAACGGCAGTGTCAATAAGGATTCCACTACATGCAATACACCCAATTCAACTTCATGGAATATCGGTCCAATGAAGAACAGAGCAACAATCAGTCCAAGAAGCAACGTCAAAAATGGAGTAAGGATCAAGTCCAAAGAATCCGGAATTTTCCGTTTCAATGCACGTTCAATTTTTGAACCGATGATGCCCGTGACAAAAGCTGGCAATACGGATCCCTGATAGCCGACAACTTTAATGAAACCGAAAAACACCAGAGGCTCAGCTGCTTGTTGTCCTACCGCATAAGCATTCGGCAATACAGAGCTGACTAACATCAATCCAAGAACGATTCCCAATATGGGCGTTCCACCGAAAATTCTGAACGTCGACCAGGCCACCAAAGCAGGCAGAAAAGCGAAGGCTGTATCCGTCAAAATTTGTGTGAACAAGAGAAATTGCTGCGGAATATCGCTTGGGGTTAAGCCAATAAGTCCCAGGATTGCTTCCTGTGTAACTAATCCTCTGAGACCCATAAACAAGCCTGTCGCTACCAGTACAGGGATGATCGGGACAAAGACATCGCCAAAAATCCGAATAGCGCCTTGAAGAGTCATTTTTTGATCTTCTTGCGAATCAGTAGACGCCTGACTTCCAGTGTTTTCCACCATAGGCGCAAATTCATCGTAAACCTTATTCACAAGTCCAGTCCCTAGGATGATCTGGTATTGCCCTGAATTATAGAAACTACCTTTGACTTTTTCGAGGGACTCAATCCCTTCTACATTTATTGCCTCTTTATCGTTTGTTATGATGCGAAGTCTCGTTGCACAATGCGCAACCGATTTCACATTTTTTCTTCCCCCAACAAGTGCCAATATTTTTTCTGCAAGTTCTTTGTTATTCATTCGACTTCCTCCTTATACGAATAATAATCCACTGAGCCATTTTCTTGTAGACCCCTATATAAAATTTCGCGCTGCTCTTCTTCACAAAAGTAACGCATGGAGAATACTTTTTCACCTTTATTCATAAAAATTTCCATAGCTGACGAATCGTTGAATATTTGAATTTCAAATAGTTGCGGAATATGCAACTCCTTTAGTTCACGTTGGCCTGAAACCCAATTTATCCGACTTATAACCAATTTTGATCTGCCATCAAAGTGGATGACAGTATTTCCATTATTCATGGATATTTCTAATGGTGTCGTTTGATTGACGAGTTGTACATGCAATTCATAAGCACTGCTTTCGGAAAGAATAAAAGCATTGGCTTTGGTTAACGTATTTTCCTGCTTCCTCAGCATTTTCAACTCTTCCAACGGCCGTTGATAAAGACGATCGTTTTCCCAAAATAATTCTCTTGGGATCGTAAGACAATGCAAGTAATTGAAAGCAGCTGTTGGACAATCCTTTTCTTCTGCATCATTCATACGGGACATCCATCCAACCAGAATTCTTCTGTTTTTTTCATCAACGAAAGACTGCGGAGCGTAAAAATCAAAGCCTTCATCAATCAAAATAATATCGCTTTCTGGACGAAAACGCTTGTTATTTTTCTCAAAAGCTCCAACAATATAGCCTGCATAGCTGGAAATATTCTCGTCCCCGTTTACTATCGAAGTTCTTTTCTGGGGACAAACCACCAGAATTTCAGCAGCGTCCAATTGGAAGTAATCCGGACATTCGCACATCTGATCCAGCGTTTGCGCTGAATAGAAAACCCCTTCATATTTCCATTCTGATAAATCAGTTGAACTGAATAAATTGATGGCACCTACTTGATTATTTGTTTGCGCCCCAACAATCATCCACCAATTTCCGTTCGACTGCCACACTTTTGGGTCTCTGTGATGCTCTGTAAAACCATCAGGAGTCTCAATTACCTTTTCGCTCTTGATGAATGTACAGCCATTCGAGGAATAAGCCATTCTTTGATAGGTTTTACGCGTTCCGCTGTTCTTAGTGTTGCCAGTATAGAAAACATACAGCTTATTGTCATGTTCAATGGCGCTTCCGGAATAGACGCCATCGCTGTCTTCCTTGCTGTCGGGTAGCAGTGCTGAACCCAGATGATCCCAATTGTTCAAGTCCGATGAAGTAAATGCTCCCCATTCCTTGTAGCCAT
This sequence comes from Trichococcus collinsii, assembly GCF_900107505.1. GTDB lineage: Bacteria > Bacillota > Bacilli > Lactobacillales > Aerococcaceae > Trichococcus > Trichococcus collinsii. The sequence goes on from NZ_FNQH01000006.1 coordinate 42,240, forward strand.
GATCCAAACCAAACCGATTCCATTGATGGAAAAAATAATATCTGCCCTGAAATTGAATAAGCCCATTCGGATCGTTCAAGAGTCCTCGATCAGGTTCCAGATGAAAAAAATTCCGATATGGATTTTCCTTAATGATAATCACTCCTCAAATCAAATTAACAAATCGAATTAATGCGCTTTCATCCGCTCTTGTTAGATACATAATACCAGAGCTTGTCTCAAATAGAATATGGAAAAAATACAGAGGTATATGGAAATTTCTAATATCAAGATAGCCATTGAGAGGGATGCATGTATAATGAAACCATGGATAAAAATAATAGAGAGTACACTGATAAGTTCACAGATTTTTCAAAAAAGAGCATCTCGGATTTCATTCTTTACAACAGTGGGATTGAATATTGTGAAGCTGGTTACAGCTACGGGCCAAAGCGCAGAGATTATCACTTTATTCATTTTGTTAAGGAGGGCAACGGCTCACTGGAAATTAATGATAAAAAGTTTGAGGTTCATGAGAATCAACTCTTTATTGTCCCTGCAGGCGAAATTTCTACTTATACTGCCTCAGTGGATTCACCGTGGAAATATTCCTGGATCGGTTTTCTGGGTATCCAATCGCATAATTATGTCCAAATGCTTATGCAGTCAAGCGAAGAACATTTTGTTCTGGACTGTGCGGATGCAGAATTGTATGAAACCAAAATAATGAAGATTATCGACATGTCCAACGATGACAGCACGGCTTCTTTCTTAAAGATCAACGGGGTTATGTATGACATCATCGGAACACTGCTTGAAGAGTGCATCAAACATTCGAACACAACCTACTCCTCATCGGTTTCATCGAAAGCGGTGAGATATATGGATTTGCATTACCATGACGATATACACATCTCAGATATCGCTGACTTTGCTGGCATTCATCCCAGCTATTTAGCGGGAATCTTCAAGTCCGAAATGGGAATAAGTCCAAAAAAATATTTAACAAATCTAAAAATCAACAAAGCAAAAGAGTTACTGATAGCTACGGATGATCCGATCAATATCATCGGAAGCTCCGTAGGTTTCAGCGATGCCCTTTCATTCTCAAAGTTTTTCAGAAAAGAAACCAGCCTATCACCATCTCAATATCGAAAGGATTACAAAAAATGAACAAACAGATGATTGTATACGATGATCAAAGGCAAGTCTTCCATCTTAGGAACGACAACATAAGCTATGTCTTTGAAATCGTTGAGGATACTTATTTGGCGCATCGCCACTGGGGAAAACGGATTGAATCCTATTCTTTTTCGAATAAACCGACATTAAAAAAACGGACATTTGCAGCCATGAATATTCCCGAGCGTCCTGAATTCTCCCTTGAGTATGTGCCTCAGGAAGTCAGCTTCCCCAACCAAGGAGATTATCGTGAACCTTCCGTGCAGATAAGAATGCGCAATGGATATACCGTCAGCCGTTTTTCCTATGAGAAATTTGAAATTTCTGATGAGGCACCTACATTCACCGCCTTCCCTCATGCAAGGGACATGCCCGAATCAGCTTCTCAGACACTGATTGTTCATTTGGTCGATGCTATTTCAAACATCCGATTGTTGCTGTTTTATACGATTTTTGAAGACGCAGACGTAATCATACGTTCAAGCAAAATCATCAACGAGAGCAGTACCAGTGTGATGATTGAAAAGCTGTACAGCGCCTCAATTGATATGCGTTACGAGGGTCAGTTGAGTACCACTTTTTATGGAACACACCAAAAAGAATATCAATTGAACCGTCAGTCCATCAGCCATGGGAAGTTTTCAGTCGGCAGCAACCGCGGCGCAAGTGGCCCTCAATACCCGCCCTATTTCTCGATTTCTAAGGATGCCACAGAATTTTCCGGTGACGTACACGCAATGACATTGATCTATAGCGGCAACCATCTAAGCAATCTTGAAAGGGATCAGTATAATCATTTGCGTTTGCAGATTGGTTTGAACCCAGATACATTTACCTGGCAACTTGATCCGGGCGAATCCTTTCAGAGCCCTCAAGCTGTGCTGAGTTATAGCGACAACGGCTACAATGGAAATTCCAATGTGTTCCATCGGTTTTTCAATAAGCATTTGATTCCCCAAAACTGGGTCAACAAATCGCGTCCAATTCTGGTGAACAGCTGGGAAATGAGTTACTTCAACGTTTCCGAAAATATAATGAAAGACCTTATCGATTCTGCAAAGGAAATGGGCTTTGAGGCTGTTGTACTCGATGACGGGTGGTTCGGTGCGCGGAACAGCAGCCAGACTTCTCTTGGCGACTGGCAAGTAGATGAAAATAAATTCCCGAACGGCATCAAGCCCCTCGTTGATTATGCAAGGGAGCAGGGCCTGCAATTCGGTATTTGGTTTGAACCGGAAATGATCTCTCCTAACAGCAATCTGATGCAGAACCATCCAGATTGGGTCATGCGCACTGCGGAATACGAACCCATTCTTGGAAGGAGTCAATACATTCTGGACCTAACCAAGGAAGAAGTCCAGACGTTCATTATCGACCTCCTCACTCGAAGCATCACAGACTTCGGTGTCAGCTATATCAAATGGGACATGAACCGCCATATAACGGAACCAGCTGCGAACTTGATGAACAAATCTCAGGCGAACGAGTACTCGCATCGTTACATGATGGGACTTTACAGCATACTCGATACGATCACGACGCTTTTCCCTGAAGTACTTTTTGAGAATTGCTCAAGCGGCGGTGGGAGATTGGATCCGGGGATGTTGTGCTTCATGCCCCAAACATGGGCCAGCGATAACACCGATGGGTTGGACAGACAAAGGATTCAATACGGCGCTTCCTATCTTTTTTCACCTTATTCTTTGACTGGTCATGTTTCATCCATACCAAATCATCAAACGGGACGCATGACAGATTTTGAGACGAGAAAGCACCTCGCTTCCTCCACGAATATGGGATATGAGATGGATATCATGCAGCTTAGCGACCACGAAAAATCTGTCATCAAAACCCATGTTGAACAGTATAAGGAGGATAGGGATTTCTTGCTGGCAAGCGAATTTTATCGATTGGAATCCCCCTTTGACACCAACCGCTGCACCTGGATGTTCACTGATCAAGCGAGAAAAAAAATCATTGTTTATGTCTTCCGCAATACTTATGATTTATCAGAGTTATCTTTACTGATTAAGATTCCCTATATTGACTTGAAAGCAAGCTACGTTGAAATCAACAGCCAGAAGCAATATTCCGGCTCAGAACTTTCTAATTGCGGTATTGCATTGGAGAACCAAAGCGGAGATTACGTAGCTGTTAGATTAGATTTTGAAAAGTGTTAAACTTAATAAAATGACATCTATCATAGCCACCAAAAAAAGATAATTGTATAATGAGTGCGTAAACTTTTGCTCTACTCGTTTTTTCGCTATATGGACAGCTGTCAAAAGAGGGGAATCGCAAAATGAAGACGTTCGAGGAAAAGTCCAGAAAATATTATAACCGCATCGCTGACAACTATGACCATTCGTTTGACAGCCTGGTCACCAATAAATTCAAAAATTTCTTGCTGGAGGATATCGTCATCCATCCAAATGATGCTGTCCTGGATATTGCTTGCGGTAATGGTACCCTTCTGAAGATGCTTTCTGAAAGATGGAAGATCCGAGGTTATGGTCTCGATATAGCTGATAAAATGATCAGGAACGCAAAAATAAAATGCCCAAATATGACCTTCGAAGTGAGTTCCTGTGATCATTCATCGTTGCCTAGTCAATCTATTGACATAATCATCGTCTGCGCAGCTTACCATCATTTTCCGGACGTGAAAGCCTTCGCCCAGGAAGCGAACCGCCTTTTGAAGACTTCAGGCAGACTCTACATCGCGGATATGTATTTTCCTTTCATCCGTTTCCTGACAAACCCGCTGCTCCGTCATTGGAAAGCGGGGGATGTGAAATGTTACTCACCGAAAGAAATCAGCGCAAATTTCGAAGCAGTTGGTTTTGAACAGATTGGCTTCAAAAAAAGAGGATTCATGCAAATCGTGAAAATGCGGAAGCGATAAATAATAAAAAAGTCCAATACAAAACCGTAGTGCTCAGAGCTTACGGTTTTGTATTGGACTTTTCCATTTGAGGATGATTTCAGATGGCGTGATAAAATTTGAATTTATTCGGGTGAATCTGCCAACTCTATAGTTTCAATCCATCTGGATCTACGCAAAGTTGAATCAAAATACACAACTCTTACAGAGAATATTCTTTACCTGTTCAAGACCATCTCTTCATCCGCATTCAGCAAAAGCTGATACAAGGCCCCCAACAAGTTCGCATCATTCAGGAAGCGGCAGCTGTCGATTTCAACTTCCGTCAATGTGTTCTCCAAGAAAGGCAGACCTGCGCGGATGGCGCGGTATTGTTTGCGGATTTCTTCGGTAACGATCGGTTGAGCGCTGATCCCACCGCCGATGACGATCTTCTCGAGGTCAAGGATGGCTTGGACGTTGCAAATCATGTAGGCGATTTCCCTGGCGAAGGCTTCGAAAATCTGATAGACGCTCGGGTCCTTTTGGTTGATTGCTTCGAAAGCAGCTGCGCCGTCCTTTGTGTCCTCGGTCCCCAGTTCCAGGTTCACCTTCTTGACCAGCCCGACAGCCGAACCGGTCTTGCCGTACATATCATCAAACGATGGCTTGCCGGATTGCTTCATCATGAAACTCAATTCACCTGCTTGGAAATTTTTACCTTGGTAGAGCTTCCCATCAAGGATCAGCCCGCCGCCGATGCCGGTCCCGAGCACGAGTGCCAGGCCGTTCTCGATGCCAGTAAGGTTGCCGAGCCACAGCTCCGACAAAGCTGCAGCTTTGCCATCATTGATGACAGAAACCGGTACATCAAATTTCGGTTGGAATTCTTGGATGAAGGAAATCCCATCCAGGAATGGCAAGGCTCCGCCGAAGGAAATCAGGCCCGTTTCCGTATCGACTTTCCCCGGACAGCTGAAGGCGATCCCGCGAATTTCATCTTTCACCATTTCGATTTCATTTTCCAATGTGGCGATGAATGCACCGTATTCATGCGGTGTCCCCACCTGCTTCTTGGACTGGATCTGCCCTGAATGGTCAATCAAGGCCAATTTGATGTTCGTGCCGCCGATATCGATGCTTAAATAGTTTTTCTTCATGTCAGTCCCGCCTTCGTTTATTTATTGAATGCATCCGCTCTTCAATACAAAAAATCAGGGCTCGGCGAGTAGTCCGCCTCACCCTGAACACGATTATTGTTTCAATTTTCGTTCATCTAAGTCTTTGATAATATTATCATATTCTTTGTCCAATTTATACATGTAGATGAAAATTAACGAAACCGCTGTCAGTGCCAGCGGAACATAAATGTAGACAGCATTGACTGCACTGATTGCACTGCTTGTTTGCACTGCCGCTTCTCCGTCGTATCCGCCGGCTGAGATGATCCAACCCAAGACGGCACCACCCAAACCGGAACCTACTTTGCTGCCGAATGAAGAAGCTGAGTTTGCCAAACCGGCTGTTCGGATGCCGGTTTTCCATTCACCGTATTCGATTGTATCAGAAAGCATTCCCCACAGACAAGAAGCTGCAAATCCTCCGCCGATACCCTTGATAATATTTCCGGCCAAAATCATGGAATAAGTCGTACCTGCCATGATCATCACGATGTAACCCAATGTTGTCACCAACATACCGACCAAAATTACGTTTCGTTTACCCATCCGTTTGATGAAAGGAGCAGTGAAGAACATTGTCGAAATCTGCGCAATCGTCGTCGCATTTCCTAGAGGAACAACAAAGGAAGGATCATTCAAAACTGTTTTAGCATAATAGACCGCACTTCCGCCATTAACCGTCAGGGACAAGTACAGCAGGAAAATGACCGCAGCCATCATCAGCCAATATTTGTTCTTGAGCAATGCTTTGAACTCTTCTTTGACACTAGTCTTATTTTCTTCTGTGCGTTCCACTTCGATTACACGTTCATGCGTGAACATGAAAGTGAACAACAGGATTGCAACCGTCATGAGTCCAAATACAGCAAACGTCAAAGTCCAAGCACGTGGATCGCCACCGAAGTAATCGACGAATTTCAGCGTGAAAGTGTTGATGAACAAAGTTCCTGCAGTCGCCAAAAGCATCCGGAAAGTTCCAAGCAAGGCGCGTTCATACTGATTCTGGGTCATCATCGCATTCATCGTTGCATAAGGGACATTGATTGCCGTAAAGATGATTGTAGTAACTAAATTATAGCTCAAAAAAACATAAACGATTTTGAACATATCACTTGCGTTCGCCGGCACAGAGAACAGCAGGATGGCGGAGAGCGCGTAAGGAATCGCCATGCGCATGACCCAAACCCTGGCTTTCCCGAACTTCGAAGATGTCCGGTCTACTATGATGCCCATGACGATGTCGCTAAATCCGTCGAAAATCCTGGAAATCAGCATAATGCTCCCTACGGCAGCCGCATTGACATGCACAACGTCCGTATAATAATACACCAGGAAAATGGAAATCGCCGAATAGACGATATTGCTTGCAAAATCCCCTGACCCGTACGCAAACCGCTCCAAAAATGACAGCGATGCTTTCGGATCCGAATTGTATTTTACACCTAATTGATTCTTTACTTCAGTTTGTGTTGCCATATTTTTAATACCCCTTCCACTGCTCTATTATTGTTGTTCATTTTCCAGAATCACAAGATCCCACGGCTTGATGATAAGGCTTTCATTCTTAGCAATATTTCTTTTCTCTCTTAACGACATTCCTTCAGTTGGGGAAGCGACCGCCAGTTCTTTCTCGGAATAATTAAAGAGATACGTCAGTTCATTTCCAAATTGATTGGTGCCTTTTTTGACGATGATCGGAAATGCATATTCACTCATTTGATAAGCAAACAGTTCTTCGAAAATTTTCCTGATTACCTGGCTGAAACTCTGGTCGTCCATCATGCAGCCAACATAGACAGCTTTGCCTTTTCCGTACTCGTTTGCAGTGATTGCGACATCCCGGTCTCCTGGCGCATGGTCGTAGCTTGCCAACACAGTTGCTTCATCTGGTTCCAACATTTCCATGAATCCTTGCACTTCTGCATCCTTTTCGAATGAAAAGAATTCGCTTGTCAAACGAGTCTTGCTTGGAATCGCGAATTGGTTGTACTGCATGCCAAAGGTTTCCTGCAGCCCTTTCGGCGTGCCTTCATACGAAATCTTCAAGTGTTCATTCGCGACTGCCGTTTTGAAAGTGGACAGTAGATTCCCGCCCTTCTCGACAAAGGCTGCCAATTCCCGATAGGTTTCATCTGATGCGCTGTACAGAGCCGGAACAACCAAAATCTCATAGTCCGTCCAACCCACCATATCTGGCGTCACGATATCGCACTCGATGTTCAGATTGTATAGTTGGGTGTAATACGCCAAAACGATATCATTGTAGCTGATGCTCGATTGGAAAGCCGCATTCAGGTCCACAGGGAACCATTTCAACGCTGTCAAAGCTTCATTGCTGACCACAAGTGCCACTTTATTGTGCTTCTTCAGATTGACCAGTTTCGGCGACAAGTCTTTCCATTCGCTGCCGATCGTCACCGCCTCCCGGTAGGTAGCATTTTCCTTGAAGTCATGGCTCAACAGCCCTCTCCAATAAGACTCGCAGGCATTATGGATCGAATGCCAGTGCCAATACATCACCATGTTTGCTCCCGATGCAAGATGGCTATAAGCTTGCAACAGCAACTGGGTACGGAATGGCGTCCATTGCGGAAAACCTTGTGCTTCCGTTTCCAACACCAAATAATTGTCCTTTTTCAGGCTGCGCGTGCTGTCCCCACAGAAGGCGATTTCCTTGCCTGTCAGCAGATCCTGCGTCGGATGGTAGATGTCGCAGCCTGCGATTGTGATGGCTTGGCTAGCTTTGTAGTGATTCACTTCCGGCTGGACCCCATAGGAGTACCCTCGCCACTCGAAGTCAAAGTTCTGTGTTAGGAACTGGTCCTCCCGTCTGTACTCATTGACGATGTCCGCTTGCCATTGCAGAAATTCATCGACCAGAAGCCGTTGGTATTCTTCAAATGCTGCGCCTAGACTACCATTGATTGTGCCGTTCACGTCAGGGAAGTTCTCCCAGGAATCGATCCGGTTACTCCAATAATCCAACCCATAGGCGGCGTTCAGCTTGTCCAAATCGCCGTCGAATAACCTTTTCAGATGCTCTACGAATGCTATTTGGACATTTTTCCCGGAAGTCCCGTAGGCTTTCGTTTCATTGTCCAGTTGGAAGCCGATAACATTCGCTCTATTGGCGGTCCGCTCGATCAGTTTGCGGATGACCCGTTCCGAATGGTAAAGATAAGTCTTGTTCGTGATGTCCATTATTTGGCGTTGGCCGTAGATGGCCCGTCCGCTGCCTTTTCGAGTCACCATCACCTCCGCATCCATATCGACAAGCCAGCTCGGGACTGCATAAGTAGGCGTGCCGATGATCACTTTGATGCCAGCCTTCTCCATTTCATCTATAACCAGATCCACAGAAGAGAAGTCGAATTCTCCTGGGCTCTTTTCATAAGTGGACCAAGTGGATTCCGCAATCCTGACGACATTGATGCCCGCCTTCTTCATCATCTCGATGTCTTCCTTCAAACGATCATAAGGCAGATATTCATAGTAGTAAGCTACTCCGTACAAAATTTCTTCCATGTGTCCTCCTCCAAAAAAATGATTGATTACCCTAACGCAAAAGCCTTGAAATCGATGGTTCCCATACCTTCATAGCGGAAGAACAATGGCTTTTCACCCACGACACTGTCGGATACATTCGCTTCAAATGTTTGCCATTCCGGTGAAGGGCTTACATGAATTTTCGCGATCGGTGCTTTTTCCAATTCCGTATAAACACCCAACAGACCTTTTCCGGGCCCGCGCGTCGTGACTGAAAGAGAGTCCAAATCATCGAAATGGAAATACTTGAATCCGGCGACCGATCCGTCCTTCAGGTTGTGTATGTACTGGCTTGGATTATTTTGGCTATCATCCTTTTCCTGCGTGAAGCAAGGATGCTCTTCTTTTTCCGATACTTCCGTGCTCTTCAATGCGCCGCTGCCGCTGTACAGTTGGCAAGCGATCGCAGCCGGATAGCTGCCGGTTCCTCTAAGCGGTCCTTGATTCAAACCGCAACTGGTCATTTCGGCCATTTCAAATCGGCCGTCTGCCGTCATCAGTAATTTTTCGGCCACCCCTTGTCGCGAAAACTCGGTGTAATTCGTTTGACGATGCCCGAAAATGTAGTATTCACCATTGATGCAGGCCACAGAACCGTGATTGTTTCCCCAATAGTTCACTTCCTCTGTGTTCCCTTGGAAACCGATATCCCCGTTGGAATGAAGGCTTCCGCCGTAGATAAAACCCTTGTCAGGATAATCACTGATCGCGTATGCCAATTCATGGCTTAACTCCGAGGAATAGATGAAGTAGTACTTGCCGTGGAACTTGCGGATCGAACTTGCCTCATAGAAAGCGTGCCCTTCGAAATCCGTGCCTTCGCTGTCCCAGGTATTCGGGATCAGCTGGACCGGGGCCGTTTTGACCGTCAGCATATCCGCTTCCAGTTCGGTCACATAGTTTCCGCATTCACCGAGTGTTTGACCGAAGTGCTCCGCGAACATCTCCCGGAACGCTTCGTTAGGACCGAATCCCGTATACAGCCAAACCCGGTTATCTTCATCAACCAAAACACCTGGATCGAACTGGAAAGCATCCGTGGATTTTTCGCCCAACAAGGTCCCTTCAGGATGATGGACTGCACCGTAATATTCAAAAGGCCCTTCAGGTTGGTCCGCTACCGCTACGGAAATCTGATTGATAAAATCCATCCCGTAATACATATAGAATCTACCGTCCTGCCCTTGGACGACATCAGGCGCGAACATATTGAATTTTCCTTCCGGATTCAAAGGATCCTGGTCCTTTTTGTAGATGACCCCTTCAAACCACCAGTCGCTAAGATCGTCCACCGGAGCGGAGTAGCCGACATAATCATTGACGCAATAAAAATCACCGTTGAACCGGTCATGGCTCCCGTACACATACACCCGGTCCCCGAAGACTTTTGGCTCCCCGTCCGGGATGTATTCATCATTCGGCAAATAAGGATTAAAGACTTGTTTTTTCATTCGCAACACATCCTTTTTCTTTATACCCGTATAATAAAGCGTTTCCAGCTAACCGTATATAAATTATCTATGCTCATTGGTAATTTTCTATTATAATTGTCGCAAGAGGTGAATTTCATGAATCTGAACTATCTGATGGCTTATGCATCCAGAAAACTGCACACAAAAATCAGTCTTTATAAGAATGGAACGGAAGCGCAATCCGTCTGCAAAAATCTGGAACTGGCGGAACAATTTGAGTTGAATGAAGAATGCTCACAAAAATTATTGCGGTATTCCAACAAAGCCGTGCCCACGATCGTCAGTCTGAACGACCACTATGTTTTTGGTTTGGTGGAACACGAAGCCAACACTTTCATTGTTGGGCCGCTCGAACTGAGCGATGATTACAAAATCACGCGGAATATTTGCCTGGAGGAATGGGGACATATCAGCACCTATCGCGTACCTACGATGGTCGTCAGCGAACTCGTTGAGGTGCTGCTGTTGATCCATAATCTGGCGCACGAGTATGAACTGATTATTGAAGAATTGTCGACGTATAACTTCGAAGATCATCTGCAATCCGCCAAGAAAAATTACGTCGACAAGTTTTTTCAGGATAGGGAATCTGATGTTTGGCATAACTCCTATCAGCAGGAGATCCGCGAATTCGACAGCATCATGAACGGGGATATGCTCAAATTGAAGGAAAGCTGGGCCGAGGACTATGGCGGGGAAATGGGCAGGCTCGCCACCGACGATCTCCGAAACATGAAAAACTTGGGGATAGTCGTTATCACTTTGGCGAGTCGCGCAGCGATGCGTGGCGGCTTGCATCCGGAAATCAGCTACTCATTGAGTGATGCCTTCTCGCTTGAAATCGAGCGTTTGAAAACTGTTGAGGACATCACGAGATTGATTCGCAATGCGGAAATGGAGTACACTTTATTGGTCCATGAATTAGCAAAAAAATCCAGAATCCAAGCTTCCGCTGTATACACGCATCCTTACGTGAACAAAATCCAGGAATTCATCCTGAAGAACCTTCACAAAGATCTTCAGATCGGCGAAATCGCGGAAATCCTTTCCGTCACGCCGAACTATCTTTCCGCTCTGTTCAGAAAGAACACCGGCAAGACGATCCAAGCCTACATGACCGAAGAAAAGATGAAGTACGCGGAGCAATTGTTGCTGTATTCCGAAAGACCCATCAGCGAAATCTCCTCAAGTATCGGCTACAGCTCCCAAAGCTACTTTGGAAAAGTGTTCAAGAACTTTTCCGGGTACGCACCAAGCGAGTACAAAATGCGCTTTGGAAAGAGCTGAACTGATAAATTCCTAGCTAATATAAACAAAAATGCCTCTCAAAAATAAGAGAAGCCATTGTAATTTCCGAATAACGACTTCCATAATCCAACCTCACACATTGGACTATGCAAAATAAATCGCGCAATCGGCCGGGATTCCCCACTGGCTAACTGCGCGACTTTTTTCACATACATTCAAAAGAGCGGATGTTAAAGATATTCAACAATTTTAAATGTTGAATAATATATTATTTAGCAATCGATTTTATTTTTGATAAATCTCCACTACACAATATCTCGAGATTATTGAATATTTTTTCTGAATCCCAATTCCACCACTCCAAATAAAGAAGATACTCAATTAAGTCATCATCAAACCGTTTTTTGATGAGTCTACAAGGGTTTCCTCCTGCCACTGAGTAAGGAGGAATATCACCTGTTACTGTAGAATTCGCTGCAATTATAGAGCCATCACCAATATGAACACCTGGCATGACAGTTACGTTTTGCCCAAACCATACATCGTTTCCAATGATAGTATCTCCTTTGAATGGCAAGTCATCGAGGTTAGGAGTAGCTTTTTCCCAACCATTTCCGAATATGTTGAAAGGGTATGTCGTTACACTATTCATTCGATGGTTTGCACCATTCATAATAAATTCAATACCACTACCCAAAGCGCAGAATTTGCCTATAATTAAATCATCTCCAATGAAATCATAGTGATGCGTTACATGTTTTTCAAAATCTGCAGGGCTTTCATTATCATCATAATAAGTATAATCACCCACTTTAATGGTTGGACGAGTAATTACATTTTTAATGAAACAAACACTTGGGATAGCTGGATTAGGGTAGATTGCATCCGGATCTGGACCAAACATAGTATAACCTCCTCTTCTAATTATTAACTTTTACGAGTAAATCTCCTAAAAGTGGAATTAACTTTTCTATTTTTTTATATTCCCTTTTTATGCCTAAAATCACATAATATTAAACATATTAAATAATTTCATCATACGTATATCATTTTGATTAATTTTTAAACGTTTAATAAGCTCTTCATCCTCTTTAAGAGGAGTTTTAGAAAAAAGCATCTTAAATGACACTGGCATGAAGGGACGAAACGAGATTCCACTCATCATTCCCAAACGTTCCGTTGTTTCTTGAAATGTGGACAAAATGGTTATCGATACGTTCTCGACTTCAGTTGAACTGTGTGTAAGGAACATTGATGTGAAAGTATCGTGATGCTGAGAATAACCAAAGTAAGTATTCTCAGCAAACATGTATTTATCAAATGTTGGTATATTCATATAGAAAGCAGTTGGAAACCTTCCATGTTCCGGGTGGTTAGAGATTATAAACAGAGAACGAAGCAACTTATTAATTCGTCCATCATACATATATGAATATAAAGTCGTTGACTCCTTAAATAACGTTTTTGGATTGGAAGAGTTTGTTTCCATTAACAGGTTGGATTTGCTATACAAAAGTTGTTCAGGATGTACCTTTAGGGCATAAGCAATTTCATAAAAAGTTTCAATATCAATTACAATTTTTCCTGCTTCATACTTTTGCATCGTAGATTTACTTCTATTTATCTGCTCACCTAACTCTTCCAACGTTATTCCTTTGCTTTTCCGAAAGTGTCTGATGGTTCTTCCCAATTCTGACGATATTTCTGACATATTTCATCCTCCCAAAGTTTGTATTTTATAATGTGGTTATATGAAAAAGTATTATAAATATTCTTTTTGATGAAATTAGGTGAAAAGATGAGTAGATTCTCAATCCCCTGATAATGAAATCGTTTTCAGTGTATCCAGAATACTTTTAATTTAAAAAAGTTTATTTTAACGATTCTTGTGTCTATTGGATTTCTTTTTGATACACCTATATTATTACATATATGGTAGATGATATAAAAGTAATTCACCTAAGGAGAGAGGATATATAATGGATTTTAATCAATCAGTTAACAGAATAGATACAGGTAGTGTTAAATGGGATATGGTGGAAACAGTATTTGGGAGTAAAGATTTATTGCCACTTTGGATTGCTGATATGGACTTTACCACATCGCAAAAAATTATTGATGCTATAGAAAATGAGGTCTCTAATGGGATCTTTGGGTACAAAACGCCATCGGATTCCCTCATGCAGGCAATTATAAATTGGCAGTCCACTCAACATAATTATCAATTGACTAAATCATCTATCGTATTCTCGCCAGCAGTAGTTTCCTCTATTTGCACTGCGATTCAAGCTTTTTCCCGGGAAGAAGATGCTATCTTAATTCATGATCCAGTGTATTCTCCATTCGCAAACGCGGTCTTGCTCAATAATAGAGAGTTAGTAACAAGTAAATTAATCAGCAATGATGGAGCATACAGCATCGACTTCAACGACGTTGAGGCTAAAATGAAGACCCGACAAGTAAAAATGTATATTTTCTGTAACCCTCACAATCCTGGAGGCCGTGTTTGGAAACACGCCGAACTTAAAAAGGTCGTAGATTTATGTAAAAAGTACGAGGTTATCCTCATTAGCGATGAAATACACCAAGACATCGTTTTTAAACCTAACAAATTCACTAGTATGTTGGCACTGGATGGTTCAGACGCGTTTACCATTGCTTTAACTGCACCAACAAAAACATTTAATTTGGCAGGATTGAAATGCTCTTATGCGTTTATCCCTAATCAGTCATTACGGGAACGATTTGTTCTCTCTCAAGCAAGAAATAGTGGCCCTAATTTACATTTGGAAATGAATTCAATTGGTTTGACTGCAACAGAAGTTGCCTTAAATGAGGGAGAAGTATGGCTACAACAACTGATTCAGCATTTTGAGGAACAATTTGATTTTATCGAGGAATTTATTAAAAATGAAGTTCCTAACGTGAAATTTAAAAAACCTGAAGGGACCTATTTAGCTTGGTTGGATTTTTCAGATTTGGGACTTGATGACAATCAATTGATGCATCTGCTAGTGAATAAAGGAAAGGTAGCTCTAAATGCAGGGTGTGACTATGGTGAAGAGGGAAAAATGTTTATGCGTCTGAATATTGCAACTTCTCACGAAAGATTATTTGAAGGTCTTCATCGAATTAAAGAATCGGTTAACTATATTGAAAATAAAATTATTGTTTAAGAAGTGTATTTAGCCCAAGAAGCAGTTTCCAGCACTTAGTACGAACGCTTCTTGTTCCTGTAATTCTCTACACGCACCCCTGCGCCTCGCATCATACAGCAACACAAAAAGGCCAGGAGAAATCCTGGCCACTTTGTGTTGCTCTTATGCGTTTTCTGCGATGTATTTAACCAATTCTTCTGTATCTTCCCAGCCTAGGCATGGGTCGGTGATGGATTGGCCGAAGACTGTTCCGTCGTCTTCTTGACGTCCGCCTTCAAGGAAGCTCTCGATCATGAAGCCGCGCGCCAATTTCTTGATGTCATCGTTCCAAGAACGGTTGAACATCGTTTCTTTAACGATACGGATTTGCTCCATATGTTTTTTACCTGAGTTGTCGTGGTTCGTGTCAATCATGATGAACGGATTTTTGTAATCCCCTTCACCGTAGGCTTTCACGACTTTGACAAGGTCTTCGTAGTGGTAGTTCGGGATGTTATCGCCGTACTCGTTCGTTCCACCGCGCAGGACAACGTGGGCCAACGGGTTTGAGCTGGACTGCACTTCAACGCCGTTATGGATGAATTTTTGTACTTGTTGAGCAGCGTACACGGAATTGAACAACACTTTCAGGTTGCCGCTTGTCGGGTTCTTCATCCCAGCTGGGTGATCGATTCCGCTGGCAACGAAACGGTGCTGTTGGTCTTCTACGGAACGCGCGCCGATTGCATGGTAGCTGACAAGATCATCAACAAAATCCAGGTTTTCCGGGTACAGCATTTCGTCAGCCGTCGTCAAGCCGGTTTCCGTGATGACGCGATTGTGCAGGCTACGCACAGCAGCGATACCTTGAATCAGGTTGCTCTTGCCGGTTGGATCTTGTTTATGCAACAAGCCTTTGTAGCCGTCACCGGTCGTACGCGGTTTGTTTGTGTAGATACGGGGAACCATGAATACTTTGTCTTTGACTTGTTCCTGCAATTTCGCCAAACGACGCACGTATTCCATTACCGCTTCTTCATCATGGGCGGAACAAGGTCCGATGACCAAAAGGATGCGATCGTCTTTGCCTTCGATGATGTCGTGCAATTCTTGGTCGCGGGCTGCCTTCATCGCTGTTTGCTCAGGCGTCAGCTTGGATAATTCTTTGACCAATTCGAAATCGATTTTTTCACTCAATGCTTTGAAACTCATATTAATCCCTCCATTTTCTCTTCAACAAAAAAAAGCCTCGTCCATTCCAATTTTCATTGGAAAGGACGAAGCCTGTATAGACTCGTGTTACCACCTTTGTTCATAGACTACTCGCGCAAGTCTACCTCGATAGGTACATTATAATACCCTAGCGAAATAACGAACGCTATCACCCGTCGCAGCCTACTTGATTCAGTGCGAAGTTCAAAGATGAATTCGGCTATCTCGCATGTGTGCCTTGCATCGACCGGCACCTTTCTGGTCAGCTCAATAACTTACTACTTCTTATCATCACTTTTTATGTTGTTTCTCAGAATATACTCATTTTCCAAGCAAATGTCAAATGGTTTTTTGAAAAAAAGTGAATGACAGGGTTTTCTTGTTGAATTAGTCTAAGTCTTTTGCGATTTCGTCTTGAACAGTCACGCCTTCAGCTTCCAAGCGTGCGATTGTTTCAGCGAATTGCGGCAAGTGTTTTTTGTGTGCGATGAACAATTCGTTCATGATTTTGATAGCAGTGTCGCCTGAACGGATCAATGGGTTGATTGTGAAGGCTTGCAATGCCGTACCGTAGTCGCCTGTTACAGCAGCTTCGATAGTCAACAATTCCATAGCTTTCATCACTTGCAACCAGCCTCTTTCAGCAGTCGGCAATTCACCGAAAGCCACGTTACGAGCGCCTTGTGCGCCGACGTAAGCTGTAACTTCGACCACGCAGTCAGCTGGCAGGTCAGGAACAGCGCCATTGTTTTTAGTCGATACAACGATTTGCGTGTCTTTGTTGCCATAGATGGCAGCGATTGTTTCGCAAGCAGCGTCTGAGTAATAAGCTCCCCCACGTTTTTGCAATTGCTCCGGTTTGTGATCCAAGTTAGGATCTTTGTATAATTCAAACAATTCAGCTTCTGTCTCTTTAACTTGTTGTGCACGCGTGCCTATGCCATTGTACTCTTCCAGGCCGTGTGTCAGCATTTCTTCTTCACGGTAGTAGTAACGGTGGTAGCCGCATGGAATCATGCCCATTTGTTCCAGTTGGTCTCTGTAGAACGGAATGTCATGGATATTTTTCGGTAAGCCAGCATCTTTGTCGAACATAGCGTCAATCACTTTATGAGTGATGTCGTTGCCTTTGTCGTCAGCGACTTTATGCCAGTGGAAGTGATTCAAGCCAGCAAATTTGTAGATCAAGTCTTCTTTTTCAACGCCTAATGCTTTTGGTTCAGTCATGGTTGCCATAACCGGTACATTACATAAGCCCATTACTCTGTCCCATTTACCATAGCGGACAACTGCTTCTGTTACCATGCCGCTTGGATTCGTGAAGTTGACCAACCATGCATTCGGGCACAATTCTTTCATGTCTTCAACGATTTGCAAAATGATAGGAATCGTACGGAATGCTTTGAACATACCACCAGCACCGTTAGTTTCTTGGCCCAGCATGCCATAAGAGAAAGGAATACGCTCATCTTTGACGCGGGCATTCAGTAAACCTACACGGAATTGTGTCGTTACGAAGTCTGCATCTTTCAACGCTTCTCTACGGTCCAGAGTCATATGGATTTTCACGTCGTATGGGGATGCATCCCACATACGTTGTGCCATTGTGCCCACGATTTCTAATTTTTCTCTCCCTGCTTCGATATCCACTAACCAGATTTCGCGGATAGGCAATTCATCATAACGCTTGATGAAACCTTCCATTAATTCAGGTGTATAGCTGCTTCCTCCGCCGATTGTTACAATTTTAACGCCTTTTGTCATTTGTATATTCCTCCTCGTTTCGTTTACAAGGTTATTATCTATCATGTAAATATCGATAACAAGGGTTCTTGGTTCACTTAAAATCCTTTTTACAAAATTCGTGCAAAATCCGCCTGATAATTCAAATTCTTTTCGCTTTTTAGCCTTTTTTGAGCATAATATCGTTTACATACCATTTACATTAAATTATAATTCTTGTAAATAGAAGAAACGCGATTCGAGCCTGATATGGATCGCTGGACTTGAGAAAAGGAGATGCGCCACATATGTTGATACGCGAAAAAATGGAAACCATCAAGTTTTCTCCGGCTGAAAAAGAAGTCGTGGATTACCTGTTGCACTATCCGGAAGTGCTGGATGAAAAGACAATGCAGGATATCGCAGCCGAAACCTATACACAGCCTTCTACTCTGATCCGCATCGCCAAAAAATTGGGCTTCGACGGATGGGTGGAATGCAAAAAAGCCTACCAAGAAGAACACGACTATCTGACACGCAACTTCGTAAACATCGATGCCAATCTGCCGTTCGAAGCAAACGACTCAATCATGACAATCAGCAATAAGATGGCCTCGCTCGGACAATCTACAATTGAGGATACGCTCTCCCTCATCCACCACGACTCGCTGCAACAAGCGAAACAGATGCTACTGAGGGCTAAACATATCCAAATCTTCGCCACCAACGCCAATATGCTCATCCCGCAGGACTTTGCCTTGAAGATGAACCGGATCAAGCATCACACCGCTGTCTCCACCATTAAAGGCGAAGACGTCTACACAGCCTATACCTGTCCCGAAGGCACCTGCGCCATCTTGATTTCCTATACCGGCGAAAGCAACCCGATGAAGCAAATCGCGAATATATTGAAAGCTGAAGGCATCCCCACGATCGGAATCACGAGCATCGGTGACAACTATCTTTCACGTGCGGTGGACTGCTACCTGCCGATCACAACGCGCGAGAAACTATATTCAAAGATCGGCAACTTCACGGTCAACCTTTCCATCATCTACCTGCTGGACGTCTTGTATTCGATCGTATTTGCCGAAAAATACGAGGAAAACCTGGCCCATATAATCCGCATCGGCAAAATAGCCGACAAGCGGAAGACAAGTTCGGATATCATGCAGGAGGATACCGATGGAAAGAACTAAATCTAAAGGGAAACTATCGAAAAACAGCCGGATACACGTCAAATGACGTCTCCGGCTGTTTTCATTTCAGTATTCATTTTCTCATCTAACTAAGTTCAATGAAAGTTCCATCATCTTTTCCAATGGGCGGAGCGCCTGCTGCATCAATTCTTCATCCATCTTGACTTCCGGTGTCATCGTGTCCATCGCATCATACAATTTCTGTAATGTATTGCGTTTCATGCTGCGGCATGTCTGGGTACGTGTCGGCACTAGGAACTCTTTACCCGGAGCCGCCTTCTGCATCTGATGCAAGATGCCCACTTCGGTACAAACGATGTATCCAGGCGCATCATTCTTCTTCACCTCATCCAACAACACCTTTGTGCTGCCGACTACATCACCGAGCGCAACAACTTCCGCCTGCGCCTCTGGATGCACCAGTACCTTGTAATCCGGATTGGCTTCGATCATCTCCTGGACAGCCGGGACGCGGATTTTGTGGTGCACGCAGCAAAACCCGTCGTGCAGAATGACGTTTTTCTCCGGCACCTGGCTCTTAATGTACGATCCAAGATTGATATCCGGAATAAAATAGATGTTTTTCTGCGGCAGGCTGCGCACGATCTCCAGGCAATTGGACGACGTCACACAAACATCGCTGTGTGCCTTGGTTTCCGCTGTCGTATTCACATACGCGACAACCGCCAAATCATCGTACTGGGCCTTGACACGCTCAATTTCATCGGTCGTGATCATATCAGCCATCGGACAACCGGCTTTGATATCCGGCATGATGACCCGCTTGCCCGGACTCAAAATCTTCGCGCTCTCCCCCATGAAGTTTACCCCGCAGAAACAGATTGTCTGCTGCGGCGTAGTCTTCGCTAATTTCGCCAACTGGTAGCTATCGCCAATGTAGTCTGCCACATCCTGAATTTCGTCCTGAACGTAGAAATGTGCCAGAACAACGATATCCTTCTCCTGCTTCAACCTCTGTATCCCCGCGACTAATTCCGCGTCGCCCATTTTCGCGTTCATCTTCTCCCTCAATACCATAACCTCCACGGCCTCACGCCCTTATTGTCTTGACACCTGTAAACACATTAAAGATTATCATGCTGAACAAAACCTGTCAATGTTCCCTTTCCATCAACCGAGGCCAACCCTTATGCCAAGCTGCACCAAAAAACAGCCAGAAAACGTCGATGACGTCTCCAGCTGTTTTCAATTAAGTATTTTAAATACGTGAGTGCTCCTCTACAGGAAATCACTCAATTTTTTCTGCATCTCATCAGTGCCAATTGGTCGCTTGGGCTAGTCGCGAGTCGGCAATTGTTTGATCAGCTGCAGAACGCTTCGCTGACCAGTAACTATTGGTTCGATTCAGAGCCACAGATAGTATCCATTTTTTCGGTCATTTCGTCCGTCAGCACATTGCTGACAAATGCTCCGTAATAGTTTTTCTTCATTTCCATTTCAACTTTGAAATGTTCGCATTCTTGTAAAGTCATATCGTTCATATTAAAGTATTTTTTCATATAGGTTCCTCCTTGTTAACAAAACTTATGTAATGGGCCGATAGCCGCTGGGCAACCACAAGGCAGTTGACTGATGAGATGTACTTACTTTATACCGTGATTTGTACTCTGAGTCAAGAATACTGCTCAGCCAATATTGTTCCAAATGTAGCTTTTCAGTCTATATACTGCAAAAAAGCAGGAAGACAGCCTATACCTTATAGGATTGTCTTCCTGCTGTATTCGTTGTTTTTCTTGTGCACTTTGAGGCGATTCACCGTTCATTCAGGAACCGTTATCCCCTTGAAATATTCAGTCGATTACTTCAAGAATCTCATCCAAGGACTGTCTTTTCTTCGGCGTGATTGGTTCATTACGGTAACCCAGACCCAACATATAGGACACGCCGAACGCATCCAGGTCGACCAGCCCTTTTTCCGACAGGTATTTCTCAACATTGGCTTTGTTGAAGCCTTCAATCGGGCAGCTGTCGATCCCCAGTAATGCGGCGGTAGTCATCATATTGGCCATTGCGATGTAGGTCTGCTTGGAGGCCCAATCGTACAAAGTGCGTTCGTCCGTCAATTGCTGGTTGTTCTTTTGGAAATTGTCGAAATACTGGCTGCGCGGTGAGTCAATCGCAAAGTCCGCGCCGAGCACATCCTCGACGATATGCCGGACATGATCGCTTTCGATCGTCACATTTTTTCGGGCCAACGCGATGACGAAATGGCTGGCACCGTTGAGACTGTTTACCGCTCCCGCAGCGATCCCCTTCAAGTCATCCTTGATTGCCTGATTGTTTATCAACAAGAACTTCCATGGTTCATATCCGAAGGAACTCGGCGATAAACGGGCCGATTCAATAATCGTTTTCCAATCTTCCTCGGCAATTTTTTTCGTTGGATCGAAGGATTTGGTCGCATAACGGTTTTGGAAGGCTTCGATGATTTGTGCTCTTAATTCAGGTGTAGACATAAACGGATCTCCTCACTTCACATGATAATTTTCGCAATAAAATCTATATATACAATATACTACTTTTTTATGGCAGAACCGGCAAGGGAGTTGCCTTTTTAGGAATCCAACAATCGGAAGACTGTCCATTCTTCGCCATCTCCGGTGAAGGGCTGCTTGACGGAGATGGCGCCCTTATGTCGTTACTATACTCCTGCGAAAGGTCTCTCATCGGAGATACCGGAATTTGAATGCCTATTCCCTCCGGCGAAGCGCCCCTGACCGGAGTTCATCTCTTTTACCTGTAGCTGAACTGTTACTGGTTACCCAGCGGCGAACGTGCAATGCCCATATCGATCTGAGTTTGCTTTGTGATTTCATTTTTGAGATAAATGATTGGGTTCTGCGCAAAAATGCTGTGAATTGTCTCTTCGATTCCAGCTTTTTTTTCTTCGTCCAAGCGTCCGTGCAACAAATCCGTAAAATACGCTTCGACCTCGGTAGGATAAAGATTGCCCGCCATCGAGGACAAGCGTGTTGCGCCCAACGCTACTTTTTTGTCCAAATCGATTTCCCCGCCGGCGTAGACGTAAATCTTTTTGTCCGCAGCGGAAATCAATTTGGGGATACGCCCACTGTCCCCTGCCTCCTTGATGCCAATGATGTTCGGCAGCTTGATTAATTCAGCAAAAGTATCCAGTTCCAGGTTGAATCCAGTCCGCCGCGGATTGTTGTAGAGGATGATGGGCTTATCGATGACTTTGGCGATGGCTTCCACATATAGCCTCGCTTCCTTTTGGGAAGGCAAGATATAGGGCGGAAAACCCAACAGCACTCCGGTGATTTTCGGGCTCGCGTTGACTTTTACAGCAAGTTGCAGTGCTTCCTTTTGCCTGATGCTGGCGACTCCAAAGAGGATTTCCAAGTCATCCGGCAGGAAACTGGCCTCATCAATGCTTTCCAGCAGTTGCAGTTTCTCTGGCAACGACAGACTGTGCTGCTCCCCGGTTGAGCCGCATACCAGGACGGATTTCACACCCTGCTCGTACAGATGCATGACATGCTGCAGCGACGCCTCCGTATTCAAATCCTCGTTTTCGTGAAATGCGGTCGGGACCGCAATATGGAAATCATTTACTAAATCATACATGTGCAACTCCCCTTCAATAGTGATATGAAAGTTATTATATCACTGTCTTCCCAAATGCTTCATCAATTAATGGCAACTCAATAATACAGTGAATTAAAAAAGAGACAAAGCAACTGCAACTTTGTCCCTAGAGAATTTATCTGTCATCAAATTCATTTTTTATTTGAGGGTTTGCTGGAGTTCTGAAGTGTTTTGAACAACGTATTGAACTGGCCCTTGAAGGACATGGCTTGATCGAAAATATCTTCGCCGTCATTCAACATTTTGACTGTCACCCAACCTAGAGATTCTGTGATGGTGCTGGCAACGACACCGTTGATAGCGGCACCTGCAACAGTGCCTACCGCAGGAACCAATTTCAGGATATTGCCGACTGCGCCTCTGCCTAAACCAACAACGATCAATTCCCTGGATAGGCTTTTTCCAAGGCTTTCGGACCATGATTGACCAAATAGCTTGTGCAGACGAGACATCATTGTTAATTGGACCGGAACCAGCAAGAAAGCATCTGAAAAAGGGATTGGCGAACAGCCGATTATGGCTGCTGTCAAAGACGCGGCATGAACAGTCTTATGACATTTTTTGCGTTGTTCTTCATCAACACCTTCCAAAAACTCGTCGAAGATACCGTCAAATTGATTTTTGCTTTTGTCGAGAATTTTTTCAGCCTGCTCTTTTGACTTGTCATAAGCGTTTAGGACTCGGGTTGATGTCTTTTGCGGTAATTTTTTTAACACTTCAGAGAAGAAGGATTCAAATTCTTTTTCTTCTTGCTTCAGATCACTGGCTGGAAGTTCTGTTTCAACTTGTACTTCCGGTACTTTCGGTAACTCCTCTTTTTCCAGATTTCCTGTTTCGCCGGTAAACGTCTTTTTCCTGAACAATTTTTTCATGATAATCCCACCTTTTTAGTTACTCATCATAGGGCAAGCAAATCTTGCGGATAGATGCGTACTTTCTCTCTATCCTAATCATACACCAGAGGGCAAGAATCCCCAAGGAAAGGAAAACCCCACCCGAAACTGGCACGCGCATTGTTTAGCGGCTCGTTTTTGGGTGGGGTTTTAAATGTAGGCTTCATTTCTTGAAGTACAATCTATCATAATCCGGAAATACGGTAGACTTTAATCGGGGACTGCTCGGCACTCAAGTGCCTGAGCTTCTGGGAACGGAACGGACTTAACCGATTGGAAGCCAACCGGCCAGAGGTTATTCCTATGGACCAAAGCGTGTCCCACACTCTTGCCGTTTAACGTTCGGCCAACGCTTTGTTGAGGAGGTTAATGGCCGCATTCACGTCCCGATCGATGTTTTTGGTGTGACAATGCGGGCAAGCGAACGTGCGGATCCGCAACGGCTTTTTGCCGGTGTTCTCGCCGCAATGCGAACAGACCTGGCTCGTATAGGCAGGGTTGACCAGCACCAATTCCTTGCCGTACCAGTCGCATTTGTACGCCAGCATGGACTTGATTTTCGCCCAGGCTGCGTCCGCGATGGAACGGGAAAGATGGTGGTTTTGCAGAAGATTTTTGGTCTTCAGATCCTCCAGGACGATCAGGTCAAAGTGCCGCACCAAATCGGTCGTGCACTTCTGCAGGTAGTATTCGCGTTGATTAGCAATTTTGCGATTGAGTTTGGCCACCATCTGTTTGGCTTTTTGGACGTTTTTGAATTCCGAAAGATCCAGTTCGACGCCGGCCGCCTCGGCTTCCTTGATTTTGACCAAAGCCTTCGTGCGCCGGCGCGCCAACTTACGTTCCCAGCTGCTGCGTTTTTTAGCCAGGGAACGTTCAAAGTTCTTGTTTTCCAGCTTGAATCCGTCGGACTGGATCGCCAAATGGGTGATGCCTAGGTCGATGCCGACTTGTTTGTTGGTTTTCGGCAACAGAACGGGTTCGTGTTCCACTTGGATCGTCGCGGAATAGGCGCCGGTCGGCTCCTTGCGGATAACAGCGTTCTTGATTTGACCGCGGATCCGTTCAAGGCCGTAGGCCCTGACCAAACCGAGTTTCGGCAGCTTGATGTAATGGTTATCCTCGACTTGGATGTTTTGGTTGATGCACTTGGATTTGTAACTGTTGTGCGGACGTTTACGGCTTTCGAAGTTCGGATGTTTGTTTTGGCCAGTGAAGAAGCGCTGATACGCCTGATCCAAATCGGCGCAGGCATATTCCAGACACGTGCTTTCGGCCTGTTTCAGGAACGGAAATTCGAGTTTCAACACTTTGACGAGGTAGTTCATGCCGAATTTGTTGACGTATTGACCGCCGTTTTTGTAGCGTGCTTGTTGCATATCCAGCATCTTATTTTTGATGAACCGACGAAGTTGGATATTGATGTCGATCTGGTCCTTTTGGGCCTGATTCGGCAGCAACTTCACTTTGATGCCTTTAAGTTTCATTGTCTTTCGCCTCCTTTATCCGCTGGTCGTCAATATACTTGGCTATTGCCTGTTCGTTGCTTGTGCCGATACTTTCAACAAAATAACTCGGCGCCCAAAGATGCCGATTGCCTTCGGCCAGCCAGTAAGAATTTTTCAGTTCTGGGTGCAACTGGAACAGTTTTCTTGCGCTGATCCCTTTCAGCCAACGGACGATGTTTGTAACGGACAATTTCGGCGGCGCAGACACCAGCAAGTTAACATGGTCATCGAGACCAATTTCCATGTGTTTGATTTCAAATCCATATTCGCTCGCTATTTCCGACAGAATCTGTTTGAGGTCAGAATCGACTTTTCCGAACAGGACCGGATTGCGGTATTTGGTTCGCCAAATGATATGGTAGTCCAAACGAAAGACAGAAGTCCGACCATGCGTGAAACGATTTTTGTCAGTCATGTTATCACCTCTGACTACATTATACCTCCACCATATGTAAGCACCAAAAAAAAATATGAACCAAAAAAAGGCTTTCATCTCGGCATTAAAATGCCGGGTTTTTCGCCCAATTAATCAGAAATGTGTTTCATCAACATCCAGGGCATCCAAGGCTGTATTGATATCCCTCAATTCCTCTGGGCTCAACTCGATAGCTGTCCCACCTAAATTTTCTTCCAAACGGTGCATTTTCGTTGTACCAGGAATCGGGACAATCCATGGTTTCTGGGCCAGCTCCCAAGCCAAAACGATTTGAGCGCTCGTTGCGTTCTTGTTGTCAGCGATTTCTTTTAACAAATCCAACAACGATTGATTTTTTTGCATCACTTCAGGGCTGAATCTGCCCATTTTGTTGCGGAAGTCCCCTTCCGGATACACCGTATTCGCATCGTATTTTCCGCTCAAGAAGCCATTACCGAGTGGTGAATACGCGACAAAGCCGATACCCAGTTCTTCGCATACTTTAAAGATTTCATCTTCGGGTTCTCTGAACACCATGGAATATTGATTTTCGATACAGGTTACCGGGCAGACAGAGTGCGCTCTTCTCAGATAATCCAAAGGCGCATTTGATAAGCCCCAATGTTTGATCTTCCCTTCAGCCATTAATTCCTTCATCACCCCGGCAACCACTTCCGGTTCAACCTCCGGGTCCACGCGGTGCTGGTAATACAGATCAATGTAATCAACACCCAATCGGTTCAAAGATCCTTCCAATTGTTCCCTGATGGAATCCGGCTTGCTGTTCAGTTGATTCTCAGGTTTGCCATCAACCATTTTCTGCCCGTAGATGCCGAACTTCGTGGCGATGATAACGTCTTCGCGGTTGTAGATTTCTAAAGCTTTGCCTAACAGCACTTCATTCGCTTCACCGTAGACAACCGCGGTATCAAAGAAATTGCAGCCTAATTCTACTGCGCGTCTGATCAGCTTGATCATTTCTTCCCTGTCGGCCGGCGCACCGTAGGCATGGTCCATCCCCATGCAGCCAAGCCCGATTGACGATACTTCCAAACCTTGTCCCAATACCCTTGTTTTCATTTCCGTTTCCCCCTTCGTTCTATTACAACTTAAGTATAGTAAAAAAGAGACTCTTTAGAAGTCTCTCTTGGCTCACGAGTTGTAACCCAAAACTTAGGACTGGACCGCGTATATCTGACTGATGATTTTCAGGAATTCTTTCACATCATCGGATGGCGTGTTCGAATGCAGGATCCCCATCTGAATTGTATGCTTCCAGGTGATCGGAATGATTTTCAGCAAAGGATGGACATTTCCCCATTCCTTCACTCCGATCAGAACCGCATTGTCATTTTCACATGTATTGAAGACATTCACATCAAAAAATGAAAAATCTTCAATCTGAATCCTCGGATAATTTTCCGTTAGATCCTTCCTGACTTCATCAAATGCACTCATGTAGCCGCGTTTGATGAGCATGACCTTTTCATCGAACAGGTCCTCGATCGCTATTTCATCATTTGATGCCAAGCGATGATGGAGCGGGACCGCCGCACATAGGGGTGTATCATACAATTTCAATGCCGAACAACGCCGCTCGCTCAATAGGTTATCGCTGTATATGCCGGCGACCACATCGATGTTCCTGCCGAAATGATTCATGATTTCCCGCGCATTCTCCGGGGTGTTTTCGAATGAGACCAGTTCAAATTTCAGATTCGGATTGTGTTGGCGGATCTGGGGCCGCAGACTGACCAAAAATTGGACAGGCGTTGTCAATGATGTCCCGATCCTCAGTACGTGTTTGGGTTCAGCCAGCATTTTTTCAGCCCTGGAGATTGAATCTTTTGCATACTGGATGAGATATTTTGCATCACGGTACAAGGATTCGCCTGCCGGGGTCAATTGGACGCCCCGATGCGTTCTGATAAACAAATCAAATCCCAGACTGTTTTCCAGAAGATTGATTTGTTTCATGACAGCATTCGGCGATACATACAGCTCTTCTGATGCTTTATTGAAGCTGCCTGAATCGGCAACTTTAATGAATGTGTCCAATTGATGATTGTACATATGATTTAGCCTCCAAAACATTTCCACTCAGCATAACAGGTGAGAGAAGTCTTCTGGTTATTATCTTACCAAAAAATCATACAAATCAGGAATTTTATTGTTCCAAATGAAATAGAGCTGAAAACCTCTGATGGGAGGCTTTCAGCTCTAATTTTCGTTATCGTCTTCTTATTTCAATATTTGATTCTCAGTTTTGCCAAAACAGCCTCAGCCTCCGCGAACAGCTCTTCGATGATTTGTTTGGCGGGACGGATGTTTTCGATCATCCCCGCGATTTCGCCAGCCATGCAGGAACCCGTTTCGATATCCCCATCATAGACTGCGCGCGCCAATGACCCGACCGTCAGTTTCTGCAACTCTTCATGGGGTGCGTTGGCTTCTTCCAAGGCAGCATATTTCTCCAGCATCGGATTGCGGAGTGAACGCACCGGTTCTTTGGCTTTGCGGCCGGTCACGATGGTCGCTGTGTCATTTGCGTCAAGCAGAAATTGTTTATAACTGTCCGAAATCGGGCATTCTTCCGCGGACAGGAATAAGGTCCCGACTTGTATGCCTTGCGCACCTAAGGCATACATCGCAACTACCGATCGGCCATCCCCGACTCCGCCCGCCCCCAAAACGGGAATGGCGACGGCATCGACAACCTGGGGCAACAGGGATAGAGATGCAGTCTGCCCGATATGCCCGCCGGCTTCCTGTCCTTCGGCAATGACTGCATCTGCCCCTGCCGCTTCCATTTTTATGGCATGTTTGACCGAGGCGATGACGGGGATCACCTTAATGCCCGCTTCTTTGAAAAACGGCATGTATTTCTTTGGGGAACCGGCTCCCGTCGTTACAACCGCGACCCCTTCTTCGATGATGACTTGCACAAGTTCATCACAGTTTGGCATCTGCAGCATCAGATTTACTCCGAACGGTTTGTTTGTGAATGCGCGCGTCAAGCGTATTTCTTCGCGGAGCTGTTCAGCGGACATGCCGCACGAACCAATGATGCCTAAGCCCCCTGCTTCCGAAACGGGGCCGACAAGTTTATGTGTTGAGATTTTTGCCATTGCCCCTTGCAGAATGGGATATTCAATGCCTAATAGTTGCGCCACTTTTGTCATTGTTCATTATCCTCCGTTTTTGTATCATTCCCTGATCCCTTGCTGCCACTGCCAAGAGAACCGAAATGCGCTCCTGCTCCGGTTCCTCATTGTTCCCTCTTGCTTCAAATGACATATTCGGACCTTTCCGGCCGATGATAGTTCCAAACTTGCTCCCCATTGATTCCGAATACAGTTCCCGTGGGCGTCTTTGGCGAATCGATCAATTGGATTACCCGAGTCGCAACCTGCTCGCTCGAACCAATCCGCCAATAATCAGGGAATGGCTCTCCATTTCTGGCACAAGCTTCCTCAACCCGCTTGATGGCCGGAATCGTCATGTCTGTCTTTGCGGCCGGCGAAATGGCATTCACCTGAATGTTGAAGCGTTTGACTTCTTCCGCCAAAGCATAGGTAAATCCGATCACAGCAGCTTTGCTGGCGCTGTAATTCGTTTGCCCAAAGACGCCGTACATGCCTGCGGTTGAAGTCATGGAATAGATAAAACCGGATTCTGGCTGTTTCATCATCTGCTGCACCACCGGTTGGGTGAGGTTGTACAAGCTGTTGATGTTGGTATCCGTAACCTGATCCCAATTGTCCTCGCTCATTTTGTAAAATTGCCCGTCTGAGCAAATACCCGCGTTGTTGATCAAAATATCGATCCTGCCAAATTTCGCAACAATGTCCTGGACCAACTGTTGGCAGTCCTTGCGGTCGCGGACATCACAGCGCTTCGCCCAAAGATGATTTTTGGATTGGAACAAATCCGCCTCCGCTTGTTCGATGCTTTCCGCAGTCATCGAAGTGATGATTACCTGGTCCCCCGCGCTCAGAAAAGCTTTTGCCAAGGCAAAGCCTATGCCTCTCGTCCCGCCCGTTATCAATACGATTCTATCTGCCAATACAAACACCCTTCCCGATGCATTCATTCTCCCGCCAAACCTCAAATTCACCTTCATGAAGAAACTTCACCTGGGCACGTTCGCCCACAAACAAAGGCTTCAGGAACGTGTAGTCATATTTGGTGATAGCTTGGTAATCCCAATGGGCTGACAAAATCGCCTCAACTTTGGCCATGATCAATATGCCAAACACCAAGCCTGTGTCATGAATCGGATTGGCGTCCCTTGAAATTGTTTTGTAAGCCTGCAATTCCGCTAGAGAGAAAAGCAAGCTGTTCGCTCCTGATGTCATATGGGTTCCTCCACCAACAAAGTAGTAGCGCATGCCGCAATCACTGCATTTTCTTCCTTGATGGCCAAAGTATACGTCCAACAAGCTTTTCCGGGTTTAAAAGGCGTTTGATCGGTAAGGCTCAATGAAATCGCATACGTTTGATGAAAGCTTAGTTCGCGGCAACAGCTGAAGGCTTGCTTCATCAATATCGGCGTTTGATCGGCTAATTCAAGCAAGTCAAATTCCTGCCATAAGGTCGCCAGATAGCTGAGACTTATTTTACTGCCCAAAGTTGGATCGACGAGCTGATTGTACGCGCGGATATCCGCTTCGATAAACTGTATGATTTTACTTTTCGACATCAATCGGACCTGCCTTTCTGATGAGCATGGCTGCACCTTGGCCACCGCCTACGCACATCGTGACGATGCCGAATCGATTCTTTTCAGTCCTGTTCAATTCGGTCAGCAGCCTGGTGACCAGGATAGCCCCTGTCGCCCCGTAGGGATGCCCGAATGCTGTCGCACCACCGGAAGGGTTGATTTTATCAATTGGAAAGTTGCCCAGCTTGATGCAAGCCAATGCCTGCACTGCAAAAGCTTCGTTAAGCTCAATCACATCGATGTCTTCAAGCGTCATCCCTTGGCGTGCCAAAAGCTTTTGGACGGCGGGCACGGGACCTATCCCAAAGTCATTGGGATCAACCCCTACCGCAACTGCATCAACCACTTGCGCAATCGGCGTTAAATGGTACAGCCGGCAAGCACGTTCTGATGCCAAAATCGTGAAGCTTGCCCCATCATTGACAGGACAACAATTACCGGCCGTTATGGTGCCGTTTGCCTTAAAGACCGGCTTCAACCGATTCAGACTTTCCATACTACTCCGGCTTCTCGGGCATTCATCCTCACTAAGCAGGAGCTCGTCATTTATCTGAAAAGGTGTGATTTCCGAATAGAACACGCCAGCTTGTTTGGATACTTGATACTTCAGTTGACTCTGAAGCGCGAATTCATCCTGCTGCTGGCGGGTGATGCCATACTTGCCAGCTAGTTCCTCGGCGGCCTCGCCCATATCCGGATCGCCATATTCGCTAGTAGACAAGGGCTGGCGTGTTAATATGCGCGGCGATTGCATACCGTACAGGGATTTCGGACGCTCAATCTGCCATGGTGCGCGGCTGCTGCTTTCCACACCACCGCAAATCATGACTTCGCCAAAGCCGGACATTATTTTCATGTGTCCGATAGCGATGGATTCAAGACCGGATGCGCATTGACGGTCTACCGTAACCGCCGGCGTTTCCACAGGCAAACCCGCTTTTAAGGCAACGCGTCTGGCAACATTGCCACCACCACCGATTACATTCCCGACAATGACCTCATCAACGTGTTCGTTTAAGCTTGGATGCTTGTCCAGCATTGTTTTCATCAAGTATCCGCCTAGCTCTTCCGGACCAACGTCGCTGTACATCCCGCCATACTTTCCGATGGCCAAACGGGCAGCATCCACAATATAAACCTTAGATGACAATTGGCTCGCGCTCCTTTACTAAATCATGCAATAATTGTTTCCTGGATATCTTTCCGTTGTTTTGTTTCGGAATCTCTTCGACAGCGAAAATGTGATCAATCTTGGCAGGTCTAGACATTCGGGCCGATAAATAAGTATCGATTTCGGCCATGCTCATCGTCTGTTTGTGGTCGGACCAAACAATAACAGCTCCGATTTTTTCATTGTAATGTGCATCCGGGATGCCAAGCACGACGATTTCAGCAACAGACGCCAACTTTAACAGATGACGCTCAAATTCCAGCGGATAGAATTTCTCGCCGCCCCGATTGATGCAATCATCCTTTCGGCCATAATATTCCAGCGTATTCCCTTCCACTTTGCCCAAATCACCGGTAGAAACGCACGCGACTGTGGCTACGTGATTTTCGCCTTTGCGGTGGTAACCCGCAAAGTTCAAAGGGCTGCGGACCTGTATTTCACCAACGCCTTCAGCATTTGCTTGATCAATGACTACCTCAACGCCGGGAAACAGTTGTCCGACACTATGATCGGAAGGTATGCCCTGCACGGTTTCCATCGAGATGTAGCTTGTTTCCGATGAACCATAGAATTCATATAACTGCACATTTGGGCAATAGCGGTACAGCTTCCTGCGGATTTCCACATTCAGCTTAGCGCCTGATGAAATGATCGTATAATTTTCTGGTAACACTTCATTTTGAGCTTCCAGCTTGGAAATGAGCGCGTGGATCATGGTCGGCACAAGATAACAGGTCAACGACTCCGTTTGCCTGACAAGGTCAATCAGGCGCTTTGTAGAAAAATGCTGATTCAAGATGAAGGTCTGTCCAAAATACAACGTCTGCATCAGCGTGTACAGACTCAACGAGTAGTGCATCGAGCCAAAAACCGTTGCGCTCTGATTGCAAGACTGGCAGATCAATTCATTCGTCCCCTCAAAACTCTTGACCCATGACTGATGAGTTCTGCGGTACCCCTTCGGCTGTCCGGTCGTCCCTGAGGTAAAGCCGATAAAAGCCAAATCGCTCGGTGCCGCATATTCAGCAGAATCAATGGGAGCGGCAGCTTTTTCGGAAATCGTATGAATATCCGTCAACACCAGCGGATCCTCAAACTGAGCCAATATGTCCTGCAACCCTTGGTCAGAAAGACCGGCATTAACGGGCACTGCCACTTTGTCTGCCCTGATCAATGCCAAAAAATTTATCAGTTGATCAATGCCATTCGACATCGGGGCAAGAATCACTTTTTGAGAAATCCCTGCCAAAATATTTGCACGTTCTTGCACGCGCTGCTCCAATTCCTGGTAGGTCACCGCTTCTTCTCCATCAATTATTGCTGTCTGCATAGCATTTTTTGCATGCCAATCATCTATACGCTTCATCGTCGCACCTGCCTATATATATTTACGCTAACTTCAGGGAAATCAGACTGTAGCGCTTGAGGCGCATAGTGATCCAAGCTGCTAAAATCGCTTTAACCGTATCTAGCGGAACAAAGGCCAACGTCATCTTCAATCCGTTTAACCAAGAATTGCCCATGTAATACGCCATCGAAAAACTGCCGCAGAAATCAATCAGCAAAGTCCCTCCGATAATAAAAATGAGAACAGCTTTGGCAAAAGTAAGTTTCTCCCAATTCTTCTCAAGCAGGTAGCCGATCGCAAGTGGGGCTAATACGTACCCAAGCAAAAACCCACCGCTTGCGCTGGCGAACACTGCAAAACCGCCCCGCCCGCCCGATAAGACCGGAAAACCTACCGCTATCATCAGAAGAAAAACACTTACTGCAAGAGGGCCATATTTCTTGCCAAGCAGCCCGCCCGCTAGCATCATCATCATATTTTGCAGGACGATCGGTACCGGTAAACCCGGCAGGGGAATCGTTAATACCCCCGACACAATCATCAAAGCCACCATCATTGTTACCCTAGTCAAAACTTTTGTCTTCATTATTAAACTCCTCCTGTATTTACCATTTCGATTGTTACCCATAATCTTTATCAGGTTTACAAATAACATGATAACCTAATTCTTTTTTTCCCGCAACGCCCTTTTTAACGATTCTTGCATGCATCAAAAAAAGAACACACCAAAAACAGCAGCGAGGAATCCATCGTCGTGGCTTCCTCGCTGCTGTTTTTGGTTTAGAGATGAGGGAAGTATCGAATACCCTCCCGTTGGTCTTGAATCCCTATTCTTATATTCATGCATCCAGCAAATGATTGCTCCTAGAGATCAAAGCGCTTCTCTGTTGTGCTTAAGAAATTATCCAGTGCTTCCTCGCTGTCGATGCCCATCCGGTCCGCCAGCACCATCAGCCACCAGATGCTTTCGCCGATTTTGTGCTCCAAACCCGCTTCATTCGACTCGCCAACAGGCCAGCGTCCTTGCTGTGCCATCGTCAAACGCCCCACAAGCCCCGCATCGGTCAAAAATGCCAATGCATCCTCTTCAACGGACCATTCACTGCCGTGATGCTTCATTTCCAATGAGCG
Source organism: Trichococcus collinsii (assembly GCF_900107505.1). Classification (GTDB taxonomy): domain Bacteria; phylum Bacillota; class Bacilli; order Lactobacillales; family Aerococcaceae; genus Trichococcus; species Trichococcus collinsii. The sequence goes on from NZ_FNQH01000006.1 coordinate 75,797, forward strand.
GTAATGCTCCCGGATTTTTTTCGATCTTTCAGCTGCTTGTTTGATGGTTAAGTTGTCCATGATAAAACTCCTTTTTTAAAATTCAGGGTGTTATGACAACTCCGTATATTTCTCTTTGTTCCCTCGGCTTTTGTCCACCGGATACTTGATGTTGTTCATCTCCAGCTTCGCCTCGATGATCTCATCGATGTCCAGATTCAGGTTGCTGGCCAACATGTGGGAGTAGATCAGCACATCGGCGAGCTCCTCCTTGATCCGATCCAGGTTGTTCGCTGTCGTTTCCTCAGGATTTTTCCATTGGAACAACTCCAGCAGCTCCGCAGCCTCCAGGCAGATTGAGATAGCAAGGTCCTTTTCGTTATGGAATTGGCGCCAGTCGCGGTCATCCCGGAATTTATTGATTTTGTCCATTGTGTTCATGTTTGTCATCCCTTTCTGGCTTCTATTAAAGCTTGTTGCAGTTCTTCATCCACCGCATAGAGGTACAAACCGTTCACACCCCTGGTCAGCAATACGTTCAGTTCGTTCTTCAGCAACGTATCGGAGAAATATTCCTTACTGCCGTCCTTCAGGCTTCTCTTTTGCGTGGCTTTTTTGTTTTTACTCTCCTGACGGTCAAAGATGATTTTGCCGTTCCTGTATTTCACGGATGGACCGATGATGACTCCCACATAATTCAGGTCGAAGCCTTGGACTGTGAAGGTGGAGCCGACTTCGTCAACCGTCTGCGCCTGTTCGGCCCAGGATAGGTGTTTGTTTCTGATTGACTGTGTTTTCGAATCAACAGGCAACTGGAGATTCCACGGCAATTTCCAGTCACCTACCCGGACATACCAATAGTCCTCCCCTTCAGGTTTGCGCTTGTCGACGTAATCCCAATCGAATGTGGCCGTCAGCCTAGAAATGCCCGAATCCTGGCTCTGTGCCTTTGCTTTGATGGCTGCATGCAATTCCTCCGGGCTGTCGAAGACCTGGATATCGTAGTTTTTTGAATCATCAGGGATTTTCCCAACCTCTTGCTCATCGATAAGGGAACGGATCCACTTCACCGTTGCTTTATCGGAATTGATGCGCATCTGGTTCGACAGATACATCAAATTGCCGTTAAGCTGTGCCTCATGCTGAAGGCTCATCAGTTCCTCGTATTCCCAATACTGCTGTGTCGAAAGCACCTGGTTTTGGTCGAACACCGCCACAACCACCTTGGCGCGTTCCAACAAATCGTGCAGTTGGTTCTTTCCTCGATAGGACTGTTTCCCCTGCGTCCAAAGCAGATGCGCTTCGTCAACGATCACGACATCCACCTTATCCTCCGGCCCGTGATTATTGATGAACGGGGTCGGTTTGGAAACGAGGTCCGGCTGCTTTTTGCTGTAGATGCCCAACTTGGTCGCGATTTGTTGATAGACCTTCAGCTGCTGCTCGTGGTTCACCAAGAGGAAATTCTTTGTATTCTTGAAGATCAGATTCTCCGGATCATCCTTGGATAATTGGTTCAATTCATAAAACAGACTGCTCATCAGGACTGTTTTACCTGATCCCGCCTCACCTGTCACAAGGATCAGCTGTCCCGTTTTCTTTCTCGTCAAAGCCTCCATGATGCGCAGAGTGATGAAATCCTTCGTACGGATCTGCTCCTCCGTCAGTTTATGGAACGGAGAAGCCTTAAAAATAGCGGAATCCCTGATGATCTGTTCAACCGGAAAAAGCTCCTTATTTTTCTTTTGCAGCCCTCTCCAGACCTTTGAGAAGATATTATCCAACTCATGGGATGTGAAATAATCATTCTGCTGGTTGGTCCGGCGGTTATAGACCGCATCAACATTTTCAATGCTGGACATGTACAGCATCAGCTTGTTTTCGATATCTAAAGTAAGTGACTTATTGAAATGATCATGCCCGATCACATACATCTTCGATGATTCCGAAATGGCCAGGTTCTCCCAATCGGTCCTCGATTTCGGATCGACCGTCAGATGCTGTATAGTCCTTTTCTTGATGTCGGACGTTTCTCCGATATAAACCGAGAATTGCTTCTCTTTATTCTCGTCATTGACGATGTAGACTGTCGGATAATGCAAAAGGTACTTCGCATCCTTACCTACATGTTCCTGGACTTTTGAATCAAAATCCTTCACACCCTCACTGCTGTAATCCAGTTCATAGATTATCGGGGCGGAAATGTCTCCCATACCAGCACCTCCTTGTATTGTGATGTTACAACAATCATACAGTTTAGCGAGTTTCTTTGCTAGATATATTTATACCGTTGTCTATCAACGTGAATTTAAGCATTCTACTTGATTTGAATGGTCAGCAGATTATTCTTCTCAGAGGAGGAATGCAAATATTTTATCCAATTGATCGATGTAAATGTTTATGAGATACTAAAATAAAATTGAATCAGAATGTGTTTACAATGCAAAATGGTTGATTACAATGGCTCGACTGAATATGCCCCAAAATGGGATTCAACACAAAAATGTGTTTGATTTTCTATTGGAAGAATAAAGTTCCTCATCCTTCCCTTCTTAATAGGCTATCATGTCTATTTCAAATTTTCTATTTACGGGGAGTATATGAACAGTATTCTTTGTGAGCAGGGAACATATCTTCCTGAATGAAGATACTAGCTATGCCAAATTAAATATGCATATAATATGCAGTAAATAATAAATTCGAAAAAATAGGGGGTACTATCTTGGATAAAGAAAATAATGCTTTAATTATAATAGATGTGCAAAAAGCCTTTGATGATACAAAGTGGGGAGAGAGAAATAATCTAAATGCAGAAGAAAACATTAGAAAAATACTAGAATTATGGCGAGAAAAAGACTGGCCCATAATATACATACAACACACTTCTGATAATCCCAATTCTGTATTTTATCCGTTGAATGAAGGGTTTGCTATAAAAGAAACTGTCAAACCTGCTGATGCAGACGTAATTTTCACTAAAAAAGTAAATAGTAGTTTTATTGGTACAAATTTAGAAGGGTATTTAAAAGAAAATAGAATATCGACAGTTGTAATAACAGGTTTAACTACACCTCATTGTGTATCAACTACAACAAGAATGAGTGGTAATTTAGGTTTTGATACATATCTGATTTCAGATGCAACCGCAGCTTTTGGGTTGAAGGATCAAAATGATAACTATTATGATGCAGATACTATACATAATATATCGTTAGCTACCCTAAACGATGAATTCGCTACAATTCTTACAACTAATCAATTATGGAATCATATAAAATAGGTTGACCTTATTCACTTGTATAGCTCCCAACGGATTACTGATGATTCTGGTTGTTCCAATATTTCTTCCTTCTCAGAATAATCCAAATGTCGTTTAACTTTTGATATCCTATCTGAATCCGTTACATTTACCCTAAACCCTTTGCCAATGCCTTATAAAAACCATTCTCATCATTCGTATCCGTTACACAATCAGCTGCTTGTTTTACTTCGTCAGGAGCATTACCCATCGCGACTCCTATACCAGCGTGTATGATCATGGGCATATCATTGAAATTGTCACCGATTGCTAAAGTATTTTTTAATTCAACGCCATATTTTTCGCATAAAAAATCGAGTGCTCCTAATTTTGATACTTGATTATTAACGATTTCCAGATAGGTGTCTTTTGATCGGTAGTAGGAAATATTTGATAGTGTTGACCCTTCCAACTCTTCCTCCAGCTTTCGAATGTCATCCGGATTTCCCATGCACAGTATCTTGTGAACAGAAAAATGCTCGTTCAGGAAATCTTCCATTGAGATGGATTCTGGATCCATTTTGGTGATTGCCGCTTCCTGCTTGACCCACTCATCTTCTTGTTCAACGTACCACCGCTCGCCGGAATAGATATTAAAGCTTATTTCCGGAAACTTTGTGGATACTGCTTGATAGAGTTGTAATGCGTCCAGTCGCTCTAAAGTCAGACTATACAGATCAATAAATGACCCATCTGAATATTGTGTGATCAATGCTCCGTTGAAGCAAACCAGTGGTGAAGACAACCGGACTTCATCGGCAATTGAAACCATTGCTGCTGGCGGTCTGGCGGATGCCAGAATGATTTTCGTGCCTTGCTTCACCAAGTCCTGAATGATTTGGATTGCTTCAGCTGTAACTTCATGCTGCGAATTTAACAACGTGCCATCTATATCGCTGAATACCAACTCAATTTTTGTCATAGCGTTTCCTCCTCAAAGATGATCTCGGTTTGATCTCCGAAATAAGCCTGCTGTTTTGATGTCAGAACTTTATCTGTAATGAAGCAATCGACATCCTGGTAATTTGCGCCTTTATACTGCGCTTCTTTACTGAATTTCTGATTTTCAGCAACCAGTACCACTTGCCGACATTGTTTTACCACTTTTTGCTTGATCAAGGCATTGTTAACTTCTTTAAAAAAGATGCCCTCTTCCTCTAAACTTGCTGCTCCGATAAAACAGATGTCAAATTTTATCGCATCGATTTCTTCCAAACTCCGGACCGAAAAGAAAAACCGATCTTCATGATTGAACTCTCCACCCAAAAGATGAACTTTTATTTTTGGATTCATTCCCAATGCAAAGGCATTGTCCAGAGAATGGGTATAAACCGTACACTTTTTGTTTAATTTCTGCGCTGTTAACAATAACGTAGTCGACACGTCTAAAAATAATGTGCTGTCTTCTGCTATTTCTTCTAAAACTCTCTCAGCCATCTGCTCCTTCTCGGGTTTTAATATACCTGCCCGCTCCCCAAAGTTGAATATCTTGGAGCTGTCTTCAGATAACATAATGCCTCCATGCGTACGGACAGCATTTCCGGTTTTTAAGAATTCCAGGATATCACGGCGAGCAGTGTCAGACGAAATATCGAATGCTTCCATTATTTCTTTCTTGGAAAGTCTTTTTCTCTCCTCCAACAGCTGTTGAATCTGCTGGATACGCTCTTCTTGGTACATCTTGCCACCACCTTTGGTTTAATTATATAAGCATTTGTAAGTATTATCAAGTTTATATAAGCGTTTAAGAATGTAAAAAACCAGCACAAACGTTTTTTGGCGTTTGTACTGGTTTTTATTTTTCTATATATTCAGATTAGGGATTTTATTTTTGAACGAAGCGTTACTTTTCAAAATGACTTTTTCTTCGAGTCCGCGGATGAGTCTGCCTTCACTGTCATAGACATGGGCTCGGGCTTTATTGATGTCGGCCATCGCAAGGATGAGCCTATCGCGAATTGGTTCAGGTAATTCGTCGAACAGGAACGATTCTTTGTTCAGATTGTATTTCCCACGCAGCGATTCCACTTCTCCAGCTTTCTTCAGTCGGTACGTTCGTTTGGGCAAGGCGCCTTCAATTATTCGTTTCTCTATCCGATAGACATAATTTTTGTCGTCGTAAACGATTTCGAGAGCGCCGCTGTTGGTGCGGTTATACTGCACATGCTTGTGATTTTCCTTATGAAGTTCCCACCAGGCTTTAATCCCCGCAATCGCCTCTTCCTCAGTTTTATAGCTGCCGTGTTCCTTCCGAATGTTGCCGATGCGATTCTGCCAATAGTTGGTATACACTGTTTGACTCATACAATCCGCCCTTTCGATATTGGTGTAATCGCTATCATTGTATGACTAATCCGGAAAATTTGCAAGGAAATCCGCTTGATCAAGATCGAATTTCCGCCCACAGCATTTCGCGATTTTTAGATTTCGGGACGGAAAGTGATCCCGGAAAGGATGTACGGAATGGATGGCCTGAAGAATTCTTCCGGTGATGCATTCATCCCACTTTTTCGCCATTCTACCGAAGCCCCATAGATTCCCCAGCTTAGGATGGCAGCCGTGATTTTAAGTGTTTCCGTTTCTTTTCTGTCTGCTTTTCTCAACAACATCTTATATAAGATCACTTCTAATTGGTCCCTTATTATGCGCGCTATGGTGTCTTCGTACCCTCTGTAACAGCGCGTGGACAATGATTTTTGGAATTTGGTAATCGTCGAAAAGATCTGAATCAGAGTCTCTTCATCCAACTCCCTGTCTTTGTAAACCTCGTAATTCAGATTGACCAGTAATACTTCCGATAAGACCTTCTCGAGCAAGTCGTATATATCCTGGAAATGATAATAGAAAGTAGCGCGATTGATCATCGCTTCTTCGGTAATGTTTTTCACAGTGATATCACTGAATTCTTTTGTTTCTGAAAGTTTAATAAAAGCATCCATGATCAATTTGCGCGTGCGCAGTACACGGGGATCTATCTTTGGCTGATCCACTTCTTACCCCTCCTACTTTTTAGACAGATTCATCAATATGTCGTATAACCGACAAAACCAAAGAACTATCGGTGTTTGTGTTTTTCATTATGGCTTATAATTCCCTTGTAAAGCAAATCTTTTGAACCATGAATGAGGGGAAATTAAATTGGAAAACAACAATAATATGGCATGCGACTTAGCAACAGGCGTCTGCGGGACTACTGATAATGATGAACTGGAGCTGATTACTTTTACGCAGCCAAAAAAAAACAATCACTCTTTACTACGTGACGGACCCTATCTGCTCCCATTGCTGGGCGCTCGAGCCTGTCCTGCGCCGTTTTATTGAACAGTATGGAGAATACTTCAATTTCCAGACTGTGATGGGTGGTTTACTGGAAAAATGGCATGATGGACCCATCGACCCAGCAAACGGCATATACAAACCAGCCGATGTCGCAGGCCATTGGCGGGAAGTCGGCGTACATTCAAGAATGCCTATCGACGGTTCTTTGATGATTGATAATCCCGTACAATCCTCCTTTCCGCCTTCGCGCGTATTCAAAATCATTCAGCAAAATTATAATGAAGCAAAGGCCTTTGAGTTTTTGCGTCGTGCAAGGGAAGCATTGTTCGTATTCAATCGAAACATTTCTGATAAATCTGAATTGATCAAAATCGTAAATGAGTTTGGCTTGGATGGGGAGAGCATCGTAAATGCATCTGAACAACAAGCCGGCATGCAGTTATTGAATGAGGATTTCGAACTGACCAGAAATTTAGGTGCTCGCGCGTTCCCTACTATTGTCATGATTAACGAAGAAAACCGAGGCATAAAAATCGTTGGAGGCCGACCATTGGAATCTTATGTCGAAGGCTTGCAACAAGTCCTGAATGCGAACGAACTGCAACCAAAACAAGTACTTCCTCTTTCCGACATACTCGACAAAGAGAAACTGCTGTTTTCAAAAGAAATCGAAGTGCTGTACGATGTTGAACCTTCGACTGTTCGGGCTTTTATTGAAAAAGAGCTTTCCCAGGAAAGTTACCGCCTGAAGGAAATCCTGGGAGAAGTCTACATTATTCGATAATCTGAACCTGAATATTTTTGTTATATGACTAGCAACATGGCGGAGCTAATGATCCGGTATTGGGCAGGCCGTGAAAGAAAGCGGCATTCCCAGAGAAGAAATCTGGATTAACACGAAATCGTGACCAAGCGAGTACGGCTAAGGCACGCGGAACAGGAAGAAGTGCTGAGCCAATTTGTACCAGCTGATTAATGGAACAATGATTTTGATAAAAGTAAAACGAAAACCCTCTCTATGCTGTTGTCAGCATGAGAGGGTTTTCGTTTTTATACCTTGATGAAATTCTCAGCAAATACAAAACTTATCATATTTGTTACTCTTAAAAGATTTGTCCGCACTAGACTGAATTAAAATGTTTCCCGGGAATAAAATTTACAATCTATTTCTTCGACATATTTGCTGTAACTTTTTCATCAATACGCAGGAATGGTAAATAGATAAATACACTTACCACAATGATCAAAATTTGCAATATCGATGCGCGCCAATCCCCACCAGTCGCTAAGAAACCTGAAATAACGGGGGGCGTCGTCCATGGAATCAGAACAACAACACGATTAATGAATCCAGCTGCCGTAGCAAAATAGGCAACCGTTAACGAGAAAATCGGTGCTAATACAAAGGGAATAATCAAACTGATATTAAAAACAATAGGAAGCCCAAAAATTATGGGTTCACTAATATTAAAAATTGCCGGCGCAACGGATAATTTAGCAAAATCTTTATAATCTTTCCGACGACTAAAAATAAATATTGCAATCAATAGCGCAATGGTATTCCCTGATCCTCCCATGACAGCAAACGTATCTTTGAACGCCATATTGATGATATGCGGGATTTCTTCTTTGTTTGCATATGCCGCCATATTCTCTTGCATATTTTGAAGCAAGAATGGATCAAGGAGAGAACCAGAGATAACAGCTTGGTGAATACCAAATCCAAAGAATAAGTTTGCTACAGAGGTAATCAATAAGAAACCTGGTAAGCCTGTCGTAACTTTACTTAAAGGACCAATAATAATCGTTGTGATTAATTCATTTACGTCCATATTAAACATGAGATTGATGGCAAAAGAAACAATGGCAAAGGAAGTAACAGTTATCATGATTGGAATTAAGGCATCGAATGATTTTAAAACTGCTGGTGGAATATTTCCAGATAATTTGATTTTTAGTTTCTCGTTACTTGACAGTTTAATAAACAATTCAGTTGCTAACAATCCTACAAAAATACCGACAAACATACCGGATGCGCCTGTATAAGAAACGGGAATGACACCTGTGACTTCGACAGCTTTACTCGCATTTTCTGGTGTAAACATTGTTCTCATAGGTGTTAATACAACGAAAGTTGAAACAGATACAAGAACCGCAGCAATGTGATTTGTATAATTTCTGCTGATGCACATATGATAAGAAACTGCTGCGACAATCAATAGCGTAGTAATACTTAATGTTCCATTCGCAATGGATACACCGATTTGCTGAATAGTAGTCAAGGTCTCTGCACTGACTATCTTACCCATGAAGCCTGTGGGTTCTAAAATGACGTAATTGATTAGCGTCACAAACCCGGCCAACATCATGAATGGCATAAAAGTCGCAAATGCGTCGCGCAAAGTCCGCAAATGAATTTGATTACCCAGCTTTGTCGCAATCATTCCAAACTTTTCAAATATGATATTCTTTTTTTTCTCATCCATATAAACACTCCTTTTTGTCCTTTGTAAGCGATATCCTTTTGCTACAAACCAATAATACAACTCTTTATTATAAAAGTAAACTTCTTTTTTCAAAGTTATATATTTTTGTATAAAAAAACAACCCAGTAGGTCGTTTTCAGATCATTAATTTTCAACGAATACAGCTTCAAAGATGAAATCCTTATATAGGTGCCTGGACAAGGAATACTCAAAAGGGACACCAGTTGACAGCGAAACGACTTTATCTACTTCAATCATAAAATCCCCTTTTTCAATATGTAAGATTCGGGCGTCAAATTCTGTCGCTACATCCCCTTTTATCCATATATGTGAGTCTTTAATTTTCAAATGAAGTTCCTCAGTGATGTACGAGTAGATAGATTTTTTCAAATGTTTGGGTTCAAGTCCTGGGATGATGGACAACGGCATAAATGTCTGCTCGATTGAATACGGTTGATTATCAATAAAGCGACTTCTGATAATATTGTAAACATAATCTTTTGAGCTGATTTTAAGCAGATCTGCTACCTTTTCAGACGGAAGTTCGATTGAAAAATTATGAATTTCAGACTTAACATGCTCTTCTCCCACTACACTAAATAGTCCTTCGTTTGGTCCAAAAACTTTGGAATTATCAATGGGCGCCCTTATAACTTCAGTTCCAAACCCACTTCTGCTTCTTAATACTCCTTCAGAAACGAGCAAATCAAGACCTTTTTTGACCGTGAGTTTGCTTGTTTTGTACTCTTCTGCAAGTTCTCCCCCTGCTGGCAGCTTTTCTCCGATAGAATAATAACCATTCATAATTTTTTCTTTGATGTCTAAATAGATTTCCATATATTTTGGAATCTTTTTCATTACCTATCACCTGACCTTTTAATAAGTATAGTTCACAGTATACTTTAACACAAAACCGGTATAAATTCCTACATAAAAATATAGCTATCTCCAAAAGATATACACTTTTTAAAATAAGTATTTATTTTTATTGGAGGGAGTGTTATTATGATGTTGTCATACAAGGAGGAATAGAAATGAATACACAAAAATTATCTTTCCCGCAAGATTTTTGGTGGGGCTCTGCATGGTCAGCGGAACAGGCTGAAGGCAGAGGAGAAACAGGAAAAGCTGAAACAGTTTGGGAAAGATGGTATAAAGAACAACCTTATCGTTTTTATCAAGGGATAGGTTCAGAAATAACGACTGATCACATCCACCAATACAAGGAAGATGTACAGTTAATGAAACAAACTGGGCATAATTCGTTCCGTGTTTCCATTTCTTGGGCAAGAATGTTCCCGAATGATGGCACTGGAGAAGTGAATCCTAAAGCAATCGCTTTTTATAGAGATCTGTTTGAGGAAATGAATCAAAATGATATTAAGGTTTTTGCAAATCTTTATCATTTTGATATGCCTGCTAAATTGCAAGATAGAGGCGGTTGGGAATCTCGCCAAGTTGTTGATGCATACGTAAATTATGCTGATACGTGTTTCAAAGAGTTTGGTGACTTAGTTTATCACTGGTTCACCTTTAACGAACCGCTTGGCCCTATATTAGGTTCCTATCTGGAAGATTTTCATTATCCCAATATTGTTGATTTTAAAAGAGGCGCTCAAGCTGCTTTCTTTACCATTTTATCTCACGCTAAAGCGGTTGAGGCTTTCAAAAAATATAATCTAACCAGCAAAATTGGTGTTATTCTCAATTTGAGCCCAACATTTCCGAGAAGCCAGAACCCAGCTGACGTCAAAGCTGCTGAAATCGCTGACCTGTTCTATACAAGAAGTTTTCTTGATCCAATGGTTAAAGGAACGTTCCCTGAAAAACTAGTGGATCTATTAAAGGATCATGATCAAATGCCTGTCGATTTTACAGAATCAGATTTGGCATGTATCGCTGAAAACACTGCACAAATATTAGGATTGAATTACTATGAACCACGTCGTGTAAAAGCTCGGCTAACAGCGGTTAACACAGAAGGTCCTTTTTTCCCAGAGTGGTTCTTTGAAAATCACATTATGCCCGGACGCCGGATGAATGAATACAGAGGCTGGGAGATTTATGAAAAAGGCATCCACGATTTATGTATGGATATTAAAGATAATTACGGTAATATTGAATCGTTCATTTCTGAAAATGGTATGGGTGTTGCAGACGAAGAACGCTTTATGGATGAGAATGGACAAGTCATTGACGCATATCGTATTGCGTTCATCAAAGACCACTTGGCTTATTTATGGAAAGCAATTGATGACGGATGCAACATTAAGGGATACCACTTATGGACATTCATCGATTGCTGGTCTTGGATTAATTCTTACAAAAATCGTTATGGGCTAGTTTCTTTAGATTTAGCAACTCAAAAACGTACAATCAAGAAAAGTGGAGAATTTTATAAAAAACTAAGTGATGAAAATGGTTTTGATTATGACGTGGATTTGTTCGTGTAGACATTCGTGGTCGGTAGTCATCGCAGTCATTGGTGTCATTTCTGGAACTAGAGGATAAACAAGATTCCTCATTGCTACACCCATAGACATCCTGCAAAAACAATATCCCAGTAAAATTGTCGCTCTGATTGGAATTGATCTGGCTGCATACAGCCTGAAATATCATTCCAAAACGATCAGAAAAAATGTGACCATCCCCGAATGGTTGGCTGATTTGGCATCTGAGGAGAACATCAATTTTTCACAGACTCTAACGGATGCTTTGAAGGAAAAATTGCGGGTATGATTCCGCCCTGCTCTTCTCCGGTTAGGCTGTTTTCATCGAAGTTGGGGTTCGTTTTCCTTGCCCACTTCCGATTAGCCAGCTCTAACCGGAGGTGAACAGCATTTGGATCGCCCAATCTCCGGCGAAACGCCCCTCGCCGGAGATCGGAGATAGCAAACGGTAAAACACAAAAACCTATCATCCTCTTGTTTGTGGGATGATAGGTTTATTTTTACTGATTTCGATAAATAACTGATACCTACTAAAGAACTGCAGCGAAGGTTTCCTTCAACAGCTTGATTTCTTTGGCTGATGTGCAGCAACAGCCGCCGATCCATTTGCAGCCCAATCCGTGCCACTTCAAAGCTTCATTTGAGAACACTTCGTCCACCGCATGACTGTGTGTCCATACTTTTGTCGTGGCATCGTATGTCGCTCCCGAATTTGGATAAGCGACCAAAGGCTTTGTCGCAATTTCCTTCAGATATTCCAAAGCCGGCAAGACCAAATCAGGCTGCACGCAATTGACGCCGTAAGCAATGATTTGCTCGGACGACTCTGCCAATAGCTGGAATACACGCAGATCGGTACCGTCACATAAATGGTGCGCGTCGTTCAAGGTTACCGTCAGCCAGGCTGAAGCCTTGGGATGTTGGACCAGCAATTCAATCAGAGCCTGAATTTCCGTTAAATCCGGAATGGTTTCGATGGCCAGCAGATCAGCCCCTGCTTCCAGCAACAGTTCTAGCCTTTCACGGTGGAAATCAACCAATTCGGTTTGCGCCAGACCGTAATTGCCCCGATACTCAGAGCCGTCCGCCAAATAGGCACCGTATGGCCCGACCGAAGCCGCCACCCATTTTTCTTGTGTGCCTTGGCTTTTTGTCTGGGCTTGTTTCGCAAGCTCGACCGTTCTTTTGATCAAAGCTCGGCTTTCCTCGGTTGTGTGGCCCAAACGCTCAAACCCGGCTACCGTCGCTTGATAGCTCGCTGTGATGGCAATGTTTGCCCCTACATCGTAATAGTTCTGATGCACTTTTTCGATTTTATCCGGTTCATTCACTAATGCTTTTGCGGTCCATAACGCGTCATTCAGGTCCAAGCCTTGTTCTTCCAGCCCTAGGGACATGGAGCCATCGATGAGGATTACTTTTTGATTCTTTTGCCACTCTTTAAAATTCATCGGTAAGCTCACCTACCTCTGGATTTCCGACTACTACGGAAGCCTTTTTGCTGAAGAATAATTGGTAATAAAAGAAGCACAAGATTGTGAATGGAATGCCGATGATCAAGGCAATCCGCTGGTTCGGATCAAAAGCGATGCCGATGATCGATACGGAACAAAGGATAATGACGAGCCAAGGAACAATCGGATAGAATGGCGTTTTGTAATCCAATGCCTCAAGCTTATGACCCGATTTCAGGTACTGCTTTCGGAAATTCAATTGTGCCCAAGCGATGCTCAACCAAACCGCCACGACAGCGAATGCCGAGATGGAAACCAAAGCCAAATACACGGTGTCTGCGGAATAAATGCTGGAAAACAGCGAGAGCAGTCCGCCCAAAATGGTCAGCAGCAACCCATAGATCGGCAAGCCGCGCTTGGATAATTTGGCGAAGCGTTTCGGCAACGTTCCTGCATTGGCCAGCGACCAAAGCATTCTTGATGCTGCGTAAACACCTGAGTTTGCGCCGGAAAGAACTACAGTAATCAGGACGAGGTTCATGATGTCTGCGGCGTAGGGGATACCCATCAAATTCAGGATGACGGTCACTGGACTTTCATCCAAGTTAGCCGCAGAATCCGGAAGTAGCACACCGATCACAACAATCGTCCCGATGAAAAGAACCACCAGAATGACGATTGTCTGCAGGATTGCTTTCGGGATATTTTTCTTGGGGTTTGTCGTTTCGCCAGCGGCTACGCCGATCAATTCCGCTCCGGAAAAAGCGAAGTTAGCCGACAGTATCGCCAAGAATACGGATCCTGCGCCTTTCGGGAACCAACCATTTTCCGTCAAATGGCTGAAAAGTGGTGCTGACGAATTTCCTTCAATCGGTATAAATCCAAAAATACCACCCAGACCCAGGATAAGGAAAATTGCCAGTGCCAGCACTTTGATCAATGACATCCAAAATTCGCTGACGGAAAACCAATGCACATCAATAATGTTTGAGAGTAAAATAATGCCTATGAAAAAGATGCACCAGACCCAAGTAGGAATGCCAGAAAACCAACGTTGCGATAAAATCGCCAAAGTGATGAATTGCGATCCCAATGCCACTGTCCACGTTAACCAATAAAGCCAAGCCACCACGAAACCTGCTCCGGGATGGATATATTTTGAAGCGTAGTTGTGGAATGAACTCGTACTAGGCTCGTGAACCGACAATTCGCCCAAGCACATCATGACCAACGTCACCAAAAATGCCCCGATCAAATATGCAATGATTGTTCCGATCGAACCCGTCGTTTGAATCAAATACCCCGAACTCAAAAAGATTCCGGTTCCTATAACTCCACCCAATGAAAGCATAACTAAATGCTTTGATGTCATTTCCCTTACAAATGATTGCTCCATAAAATTTTCCCTCCAAAAATGTATTAAAAATATATAAAAAAAAGCACTCCCCCTATAGAAAGGGCGAATGCTCGCGTTACCACCTTTGTTCATAATCAAAAAGATTATCTCAGCAAGGGACTGTCATCCCTTCACGCGCTATCGGGCGTAACCGTCACCTGCTAAGTTTCCCTCACATGCGATAACTCAAAGACCATTTTCGCTAATTCCGAAACATCTGCTTTCACCATTCGCAGACTCGCTGTGGATTCTTTCTTAACTACTTTTCTCATCAAAGTTTCATATATTTTTAATAAATATACAAGAATCATCGGCGGTTGTCAATTAATTTGTGAAATATTTTGTGCTTACTTTCATTCTTGTTGTTTTGGGATGGTGTTGTGATGGTTTTGTGTGGCGGCGGCCGGAGATGGCGGTCCGTTCTTACGCTGTCATCCGGCCAAGCGGTTGTGGCCGGAGCTACGGTACAGATCACGTCGCTCTGCTCCGGGGGGGAGGCCTTCGTCGGAGGACGGGTTCGCAATCAACTGCTCTCCTCCGTACAGTCATTCCCTCACCGGAGGAGAGCAACCAGGTATTATAAAACAGCAAGCCCGCTGCACCGAAATGAAACGGCGCAGCAGGCTTGCTGTTACTCATCTTTATTACCAAGGCTGAATTGTCGGTCCGATGGTAAACTCGTTTACGTTGGTATCCTCGGGCTGATCGATCGCGAAAGCGACCACATTGGCTACCCGATCTGGGCTGATGCCATACTGTTTATAAATGATCCCCATATCTTTGGCGATCTTATCGTCGCTGATGGTTTCCAGCAATTCCGTGTTGATTGCGGCCGGATAGATTGTGGCCGTTCTGATGTTGGTGCCCTCCATCGCGGATTCCATGCGCAGCACTTCCATCAGATCGCGAACTGCCCATTTTGTGGCGCCATAAACTGCTCCGCCTGGATATGCTTTAAGGCCCGCAACAGATGATGTGGTGATGACATGACCGGATTTCTGTTTCACGAATTCTGGCAGGACCGCTTCGATCCCGTTAAGCACGCCTTTGATGTTGACGTCCACCATCAGATGCCAGTCCTTTGTTTTCAGCTTCGATAAAGGCGAATTCGGCATCACGCCCGCATTCAGGAAAATGACATCCACTCTACCAAATTTTTCTTTTGCCAGATCGACCAGTTTTTTATTGTCTTCGATTTTGGTGACGTCCGTAACGTGGTAAACAGCTTCCCCGCCAGCCTGAACGATTTCATCAACCAATTTCCGCAAATGCTCTTCTCTGCGCGCTCCCAAAACCAACTTGGCTCCTTTACTCGCCAACAGTCGCGCTGTCGCCTCGCCGATCCCTGAAGAAGCTCCCGTGATGATTACTACTTTGTCTTTGATTGCCATTATCTTCATCCTTTCCGTCTTGACCCGGAGTATTCCAATAATAATCGAACAGTCGCACTCTCTTGCCAGCGGTATGTTCATTTCTATTATACCACCGGGTACTTGTTATAGGCTTATTAGAACCTTACTCCTTAACCTCAAGGTGAAGTCAAGGGATAGCAGTTGGAAATTCAGAGCGGTGTCCTCCGATGAATAGGCTCTCGCCGGGAATTCGGCTTCATATTTGAAACCATCATTACCGCAAACCACAAAAAGGAGTGCTCAGCTGGTTGGCGAGCACTCCTCTATTACTTAGTGAAGCTCGTTTGCCTTCGCTGTCCTCCGGTGAAGGGGCTTTGGTCGGAGCTGGGATCTTGTTCGCTGACTGTTCTCCGGTTAACCGGTCCCCACCGGAGTACAGCACCGGTATCTCAGCTCTCCTCCGGCCAGCAGCTCCTCACCGGAAGAGAGCTACTACAAATCCTCTATTGCCAAAATTTAACCATGGACTACTTGTCTAAAAATCCTATCACTTCTTTTATGAATTCTTCATGGTATTGAAAGATTGAGCCATGACCAGCGTCTTTATAAATCACAAGTTTACTGTTTGGGATTCGTTGAACCAAATCATAAGAATTCTCAGTCGGTACCATCCGATCCTCATCACCATTTACGACTAGCGTCGGTTGCGTTATTTTTGACAGATCCGCTGGATTTGCTTTACCCCAATGATTGATTGCTCTAAGTTGTGTGTGGTATCCCTTTAAGCTGATCATTTTGTCTCGATCATGCTTCCGTTCCTTTATCCTTGTAAGGAATTCTTTTGCTTTTCTTTTTCCATTTGAGGTATAAGGAAAGAATAAATATGTTTTCACATCTGTTAATGTGAAAATAGCGCGCACTAAATCCTGGTTAGAAATTTTTGTTACATTTTCAATCCCTTTTCCACCACGAGGACCCGTTCCGGTTAAAATTACTTTCCTAACTAGAGTTGGTTCAAGTTTCAAGAGTTCTTGAGCGATCATTCCCCCCATAGAAAGGGACAGAATATCAATCTGCTTAAACCCAAGTGCTTTGATAAAAGCTATCGCATCTTCGGCCATTTCTTTTATCGTACCCGGCACCTGTCCACTGGATAGGCCTACACCTTTGTTATCGAACGTAATCACCCAATGATGTTTTGCGATGCCGTCGATAATTCTTGGATCCCAGCTATCGAGATTCGCAGATAAATGTGTGAAGAAAACAATGGGAATCCCTGTTTTTCTTCCTAGTTCCCGATACGCATACGTTATTCCATCAGCCGCTCGGATGCTTTTATTCGGCGCGTGAATATATGTCCCACTTTCTTCCATACTTGTACGTCCTCATTTCTGTTTTTATCAATCGGAAATCTTGATGACAACTTTCCCTTTTGGATGTCCACTCGCTACCAGATGCAAGGCTTCATTCACTTGATTTAATGTAAATTCAGTCGGATCGACAGCCGGGATAATATTATTTTCTTCTATAATTTTTGAGATTTCTTCCAATTGTGAACCATCAGAACGAACAAATATAAAACGATACTCGACGCCATGTTTTTTAGCTTTTTTATCAAATTTCGCCCCTGCTAGAGCGAATAGCAGTTGTTTCCACTTTGGAAATCCATGATCTTTTGCAAACTGTTTATTTGGCCCAGTTCGTAGGCTCAGCAATCTTCCTCCGGGTTTGATTACCGACAATTCCAAATCAAATTCAGCAGCACCGAGTGTATCAATGACAAAATCCACTCCCTTTAATATTTCCCAATAGTTTTCTTTCGTGTAATCAATGTATTGGGTCGCACCGGCAGCGAGAATCTGTTCACGAGCAGCGGGATTCCCTGATACGATGACATTCAGTCCCATGGCTTTGGCTATCGGAACAGCCATTTGCCCGAAACTCCCTGATCCACCTGGGATAAAGACTGTTTGTCCAGCTTTAGCATTTAGTTCTTCATGCAAGCCTTGGTACGCTGTCAGGCCAGTTAAAGGAGCAGCTGCCCCTGTAACTAAGTCGAGATTCTTGGGCAAATGCCAAATTGCTTTAGCATCCACCGCGACATATTCAGCAAAAGCACCTATTTTGTCCAACGGAAGTCTTGTATAAATCGCATCATCTTTCTTGAATCCTGAAACAAGTTTTCCGACCTCAGCAATGACTCCAGTCAGCTCATTGCCGATCGTCAAAGGCATATCGTAATCTTGAATGAGTTTGACGCTTCCTGTGATGTTCAATATTTCCAAATGATTGACAGCGGCTACCTTTACTTTCACCAAAACCTCGTGATCACCAATCTCCGGAACAGGAATTTCTACAACTTGCGTTTCAATTATTTTCGAGTATTTTTTGATTTGGACTGCTTTCATATCAACATCTCCTTTGCTTTATGTACTGGTGATGACGCCATTCAAGAACGACCATTCTCAAAAGAGCCAAAAAAAAATGGATGCTCAGTGGTTAAAAATTTTCTAGAATCGGATAAATTTGATCCCTTAATCCAAATTCATAATTACCATCAACGAGGCCAATGACTTTATCGCTGTCGTAAACGTCCATCATAAACCCTGCCATTTCTTTTGCTGTATGAAATTTATCAAAGGTTGATCTGTAGTCAAAGTTTTGAACATTTTTTGCATTGTCCACAAATTCTGTTTCCGTCATGGCTGGCGCCAATATTTTTGCTGTCAATTTTGCATTTTGCAGTCTGAGTTCGCCGGCAAGACCTTCTGTAAAAGCACTGACATAATATTTTGAAGCGGAATAAACAACACTTCCTAGAGAAATAGCATATCCTAAAGCAGATGAGACATTGATCAATTGGGAGCCTTCGACATTAGCATAGTCTCTCGCGTATAAGGTCGACAAAATTGTTAACGAATCAATATTCACCCTTAAAAGCTTCTCTACCTTATCTAAGTTTTCATCGATTATCATTGAGGAATCCCCTAATCCGGCATTATTGATCCATGTCTCAATTTGATAATCCTTTAAAGTTTGATACAAATCATGGGCTTGTTTTGTATCAGACAAGTCACTTATTTGTATAATGACATCCAAGTCAGAATTGATGCTCTTGATCGTTGCCTTAAGTTCTTCCAGTTTAAACCCTCTTCTGGCGACCACAATCAGGTTCTTACCACGTCTAGCGAATGCTAATGCTGTTTCGTACCCAATCCCTGAACTGGCACCGGTGATAACTGTGTATTTCATAGTTGGTTTCTCCTTTGAATTTTTCAGATTATTTTGATGGATTATTTTTCAATATAGATAGCGTCAGATCAATCGTCGAATCGAACTCTTTTGGATCTGCTGTGATTTTCACTAATACTCTGACGCCAATAAGCGCATTATGGATAAAATGTGAGAGTTCACTGATATCAAACGAACGGTCAACTTCCCCTCTTGCTTTTCCTCTAATCAATAGATCCGCTATCAAATTTTCGGTCTGCTTGAAAGCGGACTTTATTCTTTGAGAAACATCATTATCAAGCAAGGACAACTCTACTGCCGTATTCACCATCAAACATCCCTTCGGATAGGTATTATCAGAGTAGACTGCCAGTTCAAATATTTTTCTGATGGATTCAACAGTGGTCATCTCTTCCGTTATCTGTTTCCTAATCTGGGAAGCGACAAGCGATTCATAGCGTTCCAAAGTTTGTACAAAAAGAGAATGCTTATCCCCAAACGTATCGTATAAACTCCTGCGATGGATTCCCATCTGATCCACCAAATCCTGAATCGAGGTTTTTTCAAATCCTTGTCTCCAAAAGATTTCCATCGCTCTATCCAAAGCCTGTTCTTCATTAAATTCTTTACTTCTAGCCAAGTTATTTCCTCCTTTCAAAATCTGATCCTAATTCTAGAATGAACGTTCTCAATACACAATACCACTTCTCGTTTGATCCGTAAAGAAAATCATCATACCGAAAACCACAAAAAGGAGTGCTCAGCTGGTTGCTGAGCACTCCTTTGTTATTATTTGGTGAAGCTCGTTTGCCTTCGCTGTCCTCCGGTGAAGGGACTTTAATCGGAGATGAGTTTTTGCTCGTTTAGCTGTTCTCCGGTTAACCGATCCACACCGGAGCACAACACCGGTATCTCCGCTCTCCTCCGGCCAGCAGTCCCTCCCCGGAGGAGAGTCTGCCCGGTCACAAGGACAAACAAACGGATCTATTCCTTCAGCAACCCGCGCTCGCGGTACCACTCGTCCGGTTTCCAGACCCACTGGTGGTTTTCTTTTTTCAACAGATCAAATGCTTCTTTTGGTCCCATTGTTCTTGCGGCATACTTCGGAATTTCTTCATTGCCGCGGTCCCACGTTTCACGGATCGCATCGATGATTCTCCATGATTGCGCGACTTCTTCCCAACGCGCAAAATTGGTAGCATCTCCCAAAATCACATCATAGATCAGACGCTCATACGCTTCTGGCGTATTCTCCATCATCTCGCTATCATGGCGGTACTCCAATTTGATCGGCTGCGTATTGAATCCTTGCCCGATTTCTTTCCGGTTCATAGTCAAAGCAAAACCTTCTGTTGGCTGGATATAAATGGTCAGATCGTTTGCCGGGACAGCTTTCTCAGCATCAAATGGATTGACGGGAACTTTTTTGAAAACGATATTGACGCGCGTTCCTTTTTCCGTCAGGCGTTTTCCGGTGCGCACATAAAAAGGCACTCCGTTCCAACGCGGATTGTCGACCATGAATTTGCCGGCTACAAACGTTTCCGTCCTCGAATCGCTTGCGACATTCGGCTCTTCTTTATATGCAACAAATCCCTGATCACCCAAACGACCTGCCGCATACTGCGCTCTGACGAAATTTTCGCGGACTTCTTCCGGCGAATAGATACGCACATCATTCAGTGCTTTGATTTTGGCTGTTTGGATATTCGCTTCGGATACGGAGGCTAACGGTTCCATCGCCAACAGAGACAATACTTGCAGAATATGGTTTTGGACCATATCCTTCAAAGCCCCACTGTGGTCATAGTAGCCGCCGCGCTCTTCCACGCCCAATTCCTCGGCAAAAGTGATCTGAATATTTTCGATATAATCACGATTCCACGAGGATTCCAGGAACGGATTCGTCAAACGGACGGCCAAAATATTTTGGATCATCTCTTTGCCCAAATAGTGATCGATCCTGAAAATATCCTCTTCCGGGAACACTTGCGTGATCTGGTCATTCAATTTCTCAGCTGAATCATAATCCATCCCAAATGGCTTTTCGATTACGACGCGGTTGAAGCCGTTTTCCGTCACAATCTGCTGACCTTTCAGATGCGTCACGATTGGCCCAAAAAATTGCGGCGCCATCGCCAGATAATACATACGGTTCTGATCCAAATCATATTTCGCATCTAATCTGTCAGCCAACTCTTTGAGATGAACGTAATGCTCTACATCGGAAACATCATGCGCACGATAATAAAAGTGGCTTAAAAAAGCAGCTTTTTCCGCTTCTGTTGGCTGGAATGATTGAATCGATTCCGAAACCACATCCCGAAAATGCTCGTCGCTCCACTCTCTTCTTGCCGTCCCGATCACCGCGAAACGTTCTGCCAATGCACCGCTTCGAAATAATCGGAAAAATGAAGGATATAACTTTCTTTGGGCTAAATCACCTGTCGCGCCGAATAATACAATCAATACTGGATTTGTTTTTACCACCTTATCGCCTCCTACATTACTTAATATTTCCATAATACCATGATTAGCGGAAAGTTCCTTCACTCTTAGAGAATTTGAGCAACTGAAAAATCAAAAATATTTTTAATAAAACGATGGTTTCGGGAAATCAGTGTTGGGTTCGCTGACGCCCAAGCTTTTGTTTGAATAGACAGCGGGATTTTCGATGATGTCTATGATTAGACGAGCAACTGCTTGGCGAGCCACTTGCGCACCGATGAAAGGTTCACCTTTTTGGCTGACCCTATACTTTTCGTTGCCATCCTGATTGTAAAGCCAAGTCAAGCGCAGCAAAGTATAATCTATCCCGGAATCTTCAATGATCTTCGCTGATTCTTTATGACGGTTCGTGCCCGTGCGGCCGACCATACGGGCATTCCATTTCCCAAACTCGCCGATCACTTCATCATAGATCCCAAGAATTGTTGCACCTATTATTTTCGTAACGCCGGATTTTTCAGCGGTATCCACAATCGTTTGAGTGGCATCCAGCGAATTCATGTCATTCAGATAAACAATCGAGACGTCTTTCATAGCTTCCAGCAACTTTACGGAATCATTGAAATCCCCGTCTAGGATCGTGATTCGGCTTGGGTCACTGTTGGCGATTCGTCTGTTGGCATTACGGGCATACAGTACTAATTCTGCCTCAGTTTCCTGCAACAACTTTCCCGTCACCATTTTCGAAATTTGTCCTGCTGCACCTAAAATCAATATTTTCATGTCAAAATCCCCTTTTCATATATTCGATATCCTCAGTGTAGACCCTGAAGTTCACTCCAAGTCAATCATAAACTTTTCAGTAGAGCTGTTCATTTCAAAGAGGTGCCACTGAATTCGGATTGTAGTACGAAAAAAACACTTCCTGATAATCAGGAAGTGCCTTTCTTATAAATGTTCCACTTCTTTCATATGTGCGGGCAGAGCAAGGAACACTGCAACCAGCAAAACACTGATCATCATTGCAGGCGGGTAAACGGTAATGGCGATGATGAAGCCGATGCCTTTTATGATCAAATCGATGGTCAGCCATCTTTTCCTGAAGGAAATTTTGCTCCTGAGCACCTCATTTTCAGCATTCGCCTTCACCAGCGAATCGCTCAACAAGATATTGCTGAAAGTGGTCAGCACAACGATGACGCCGTAAAACCCCTGGGCAAAGGCATTGTCGAAATGATTGCTGACGATTTTCGTGACATAGGGAAAGAGCGACTAGAAAAAGAGGATGGAAAGGTTGTACCAAATGACCGGTATGGATATTTTTTCAACATTTTGCCATTCATTGTGCAAGCCGATCCACATGGTTCCCAACCAGAAAAAGGAAAGCGTGTAAGCCGAATAGCTGCCCTTAAGCGCCCATAACCCCTGCAAACTGAGGGTCTCCGGCTCCTGTAACTCCAAAACCAAAATAGTCATGATGATAGCCAGAATAGCATCCGTAAAAGCGATCAACCTATCCTTATTCATATAAATTTCCCCTTTGTTTTTGCTGGATGAAATTTGATGAAGTGCAGAAAGCTTTAATAGGTACTGGCCTCTTGTCGAACAATCAGCCATTCCCCATTTCGCTTTTCAAAATAATTTTTAATTTGAAGTCTCCACGTGTGTCTTGATCCGTAGATGCGCGCATCCACTTTGCTTTGACCAATAAAACTGGCTTTATTGCCCTCAATCTTGATGTTCTTGATATTCTCTTCAGTGATTGAATAATAGCGCATCTGTTCGCTTTTAATTTGAGCAAACCATTCATTTTTAGTTTGATCATACCCGGTCATATGGATCAAGTGCATGTCGTCCGCAAGAATATGATCCAGCTTGTCTATGTCTTTGGTAACCATCGCTTGACTCACCGCGCGGTACAATTCAATAATTTGTTGTTAATCCATGTTCATTTCCTCTTCTCTTGTTTCTATAGTCGTCGAATCTTTATGATTAGTGCAAGTATAGAACTTGGAGTTGACTACAAGTCAAGAGTAAATGATATTTCACCTTTACAAATCATCGATGGATGAATTCAAAGCATTGCTGATCAAGAATCTAATTTCCAAGTCATTTACAGGACTGCGTTCCATGGCAGAAAGATAATCGTCCTTATTGATCTGGTTCCAATCTACAACTTTCCTCAGTTCTTTCTTTAAAATCAGATCCAACCAGATGCGTGCACTCCGGCCATTTCCATCTCGAAAAGGATGAGCGATATTCATCTCAACATATTTCGCTACAATTTCCTCGATAGTGGATTGCGGCATACTGCCAATGTGATCCAAAGAAACTTCCAAGTGCATACTGGGTGCAAATCTGAAGTTTTCCTTGGAAATATTCAAGATACGGGTCTTTCCCGCAAAATCATAAATATCATAAAACACATATTTATGAACCGCTGCTAACCCTTTATATGTTCCGAATTCTAAATTTTTGATACCGCCTGAATCATATAAACGTTTAGCGTAAGTTTTACTGATCCGTTCTTCCATTTTCACAAACTCAACTTGGTTTGTGATTCCCAATTTGTTATCTAACATGCTTAGACTCCTTTCATCCGCTTATTTCTCTGTTATCACTGTTCTAGTCTATCGTCTGAATGTCGTCTAAGCCAAGAAGGGATTGCTGTTCTCCGGCTAGGCGCACCTAGTCGGAGATGCGTCAGCATTTCCCCGTCCTTCTCCGTCAAGGCAGTCTTCGTCGGAGGTGAGGTGTGCATTCCATCATCTCCTCCTGCCAGAAGGTCTTTCCCCGGAGATCCGGTCGAAACTGCAGCATCGGCATCAGCAGATCATCAGCCTCTTCATTCAACACCAACCCAAAAAAGCACCCCTGCCGTCCGGTAGGGATGCCCACATATATGCTCTTAAGGTTGTTTTCCGATGTAAGCCAAGATGCCGCCGTCGACGTACAGTACGTGGCCGTTGACAAAGTCCGAAGCGTTGGACGCCAGGAAGATCGATGGGCCAGCCAAGTCGATCGGTTCGCCCCAGCGTTCGGCTGGTGTGCGGCCGACGATGAATTGGTCGAAGGGGTGGCGTTCGCCGTTTTCCTGCAGTTCGCGTAGTGGCGCTGTTTGCGGCGTCGCGATGTAGCCAGGTCCGATGCCATTGCACTGGATGTTGTATTGGCCGTATTCGGATGCGATGTTTCTTGTCAGCATCTTCAATCCACCTTTAGCAGCAGCGTAGGCGCTGACGGTTTCGCGCCCGAGTTCACTCATCATCGAACAGATGTTGATGATTTTACCGCTGCGTCTTGCGATCATGTCCGGAAGCACAGCTTTGGCCATGATGAAGGGTGCAGTCAGGTCGATGTCGATCACTTGGCGGAAGTCCGCCACGGCCATTTCGATCATCGGTGTACGCTTGATGATGCCGGCATTGTTTACCAGGATATCCACGGAGCCGACGTCCTCTTTAATCTGTTTGATCATTGCTTGTACGCCCGGTTCGTCGGTCACGTCGCAGACATAGCCGCGCGCTTCGATGCCGATAGCTTTATAATTGGCGATCCCATCATCCACCGATTTTTGGTCCAAATTATTGAAAACGATCGTTGCACCGGCCGCAGCCAATGATTTCGCGATCTCGAAGCCGATTCCATATACCGCACCCGTGATGAGTGCCACTTTTCCGTCCAAACGGAACATATCCATATTAACGTCCATGCGTATCCCTCTTTCTTGTTTCGTTTATTTTAATTGGTCCATCGGAACCATATCCATGTCAGTGTAAGTGATGTTTTCGCCGCACATCGACCAGATGAACGAGTAGTTGCTGGTTCCTACGCCGGAGTGGATGGACCAGCTTGGAGAGATCGCAGCCTGTTCATTGCCCATGACCAAGTGTTTTGTTTCATCCGGTTTGCCCATCATGTGGAAAATGCGCGTGTCTTTTTCCATATCGAAATAGACGTAGGCTTCCATTCTGCGCTCGTGCGTATGTGTCGGCATCGTGTTCCAAGCGCTGCCTGGCTCCAAAATCGTGTAGCCCATCTGCAATTGGCAGCTTTCGCAAATATTCGGATGGATGTACTGGTAAATTTTGCGCTTATTCAGCGTCAGCGGTTCGCCGGTTTCCATCGGTTTGATGTTGTCGATGCTGATTTTCACGTTCGGATGTTTGTGGTGCGCCGGCACGGAGCTGATGTAGAATTTGGCCGGATTGGCTGCATCTTCGGATGTGAAGACGACTTGGCGCGTCTCTTTGCCGATGTAGTAACCGTCTTGTTTTTTCATCTCTTCTTTTATACCATCGATCTCGATATGGCCCGGTCCGCCGATGTTGATGACGCCCATCTCACGGCGCTCCAGGAAGTAATCGACGCCCAATTCTTTGTCCAGGACGATCTCCAATGCTTTATCTGTTGGAGTGACGCCGCCGAAGATCATGCGGTCATTGTGTGTGTACGTCAGGCTGATTGCGCCCGGTACAAAAACTTTCTCGACCAGAAATTCCTTGCGCAGCTGTTCTGTCGAGTAATGACGGATATCCTCCGGACTATGTGTATAACGTGTTTCCATGTTTTGCATGTGATGATCCCCTTTGTTTTGTATTTCGTGTTGTTTGTTTGATAGAAGCTTGCGCTTCACTCTGAACCTTTTTTACTTCCCTTTAATCTCGGCAAACTTATCCGCGTATTGCCTTGCCACTTCGGTCACTTTATCGAAGTCACCGGTTGAGGCTGGTGCCAACAAGTTGCCGCCGACACCGACCGCGATGACGCCGGCATCGAACCATTCCTGCATGTTCGCAAGGCTGACGCCGCCTGTCGGCATCAAGTTCAGGTGCGGCATCGGCGCTTTGAA
>NZ_FNQH01000001.1:0-720890 GCF_900107505.1 Trichococcus collinsii
AAAAATGTGCGGTGACGATGGCAAGAAGGTCACACCTGTTCCCATCTCGAACACAGAAGTTAAGCTTCTTAGCGCCGATTGTAGTGAAGGGTTTCCCTTTGTGAGAGTAGGACGTTGCCGCGCTTTTTGCTTTTCCGCAATAGCTCAGTTGGTAGTAGCGCATGACTGTTAATCATGATGTCGTAGGTTCGAGTCCTACTTGCGGAGTTTTTCGGTTAAGTCTCATGCATTTGATATGAATAAGATTTTATCGGAACTTGGAGAGTTGTCCGAGCGGCCGAAGGAGCACGATTGGAAATCGTGTAGGCGGGTTAAACTGTCTCAAGGGTTCGAATCCCTTACTCTCCGTATTCCCAGTTTAATAAATATCTTGGTCCGTTGGTCAAGCGGTTAAGACACCGCCCTTTCACGGCGGTAACACGGGTTCGATTCCCGTACGGATCATTGTTTCCAGCATTATGGAGGTTTAGCTCAGCTGGGAGAGCGTCTGCCTTACAAGCAGAATGTCGGCGGTTCGATCCCGTCAACCTCCATTGGTTCCGTGGTGTAGGGGTCAACATGCCTGCCTGTCACGCAGGAGATCGCGGGTTCAAATCCCGTCGGAGCCGTTTTTTTAAATTTTATTTTGGTCTGATAGCTCAGTTGGTAGAGCACTTGATTGAAGCTCAAGGTGTCGGCGGTTCGAATCCGTCTCGGACCATTTTTTATATGATGGAGGGATAGCGAAGTGGCTAAACGCGGCGGACTGTAAATCCGCTCTTTCGGGTTCGGCAGTTCGAATCTGCCTCCCTCCATTTTTTAAAAGCTTACTCTGAATAGGGGTATAGTTTAAAGGTAGAACTACGGTCTCCAAAACCGTCAGTGTGGGTTCAAGTCCTACTACCCCTGTTTTTTAAATTTATATCATGGCGATCGTGGCGAAGTGGTTAACGCACCGGTTTGTGGATCCGGCACTCGTGGGTTCAATTCCCATCGGTCGCCCTCTTTATTGGGCTATCGCCAAGCGGTAAGGCAACAGACTTTGACTCTGTCATTCGTTGGTTCGAATCCAGCTAGCCCAGTTTTTTTAAATAGTAACACCTCGGCGGTATAGCCAAGTGGTAAGGCACAGGTCTGCAAAACCTCTATCACCGGTTCAAATCCGGTTACCGCCTTTCCATAAGTAAGATGGAAAATTGCATTCTTCATATCATGCCGGCGTGGCGGAATTGGCAGACGCGCTGGACTCAAAATCCAGTGCCCGCGAGGGCGTGCCGGTTCGACCCCGGCCGCCGGTATCACACAGATAAGCTTGCGACGATGATTTCATCGTTGTACGCTTATTTTTTTTTGCGTAGCGAATCCGTATTTGGGGTTAGAATATAACCAGTGAATGTATATGCAAAAGCGGGTAGAGTGATGGGTATCGTTATCAAAAAAGAAGTCTGAAAGAAGCCCCTGTAGGTGAGAGGTCTTTCGGACTTTGTTTTGCGCCATGAAGGCCTAATTGTTGTATACTGTATGCGAGAAGGGGGATAGCGTTATGAATATATCTGAAGCAGCAAAAATTACAGGGCTCACAGCCGCAACGATGCGTTATTATGAAAGCGAGGGCTTGATCCCTCCGGTTACCCGGAAAAACGGTGGTGTCCGGGATTATCAGCAAGATGATCTTGGTTGGATCGATTTCATCAAGTGTATGCGCAGCGCGGGGATGTCGGTCGAGTCACTTATTGAATATACGACATTGTTCAGAGATGGTACGCAGTCGGATGAAGCGCGCAAAAATATTTTGATCAGGGAAAGAGATCAACTGCTTGCCAAACAGAAGGAAATCAATGAAACAATCGAAAAACTGAACAGTAAGATAAACAGCTTCGAAAGCAAACTGCATGATTCGGAGGAGAGCCTGATCCATTGAAGGCTCCTCAGCTCCGGGATAGTCCGGTAACCGAGTGGAATCATTTCCCATAAAGCAAAAAATCATCCAAATGGACGTTGCACCTAAACGTCTGCTTGGATGATTTTGTTGTTGCGTCAGATTATTAGCTTATGCTAGTGCGTCCAAGATGTCTTTTACGATCAGGTCAGGCATCAGGTGGAATTCTTTATACAGCACTTCCAGCGGAACATTGTCCGTAAATTCCTTTTTCGCGCCGAAATTAAAAACTTTAATAGCTGAGGCCCCATAGAAGGAAGCAATTTGCTCACCGAAACCGCCCGCCAATGAACCGTCCTCGAGCGTGACGACCAAGTCATGGGTCGCTTCCAGTTCCTTCAGTGTATCTGCGTCGACCTCGGTGATGGAGCGCGGATTGATCACGGTGATGTCCTCACCGGTTTCAGCCTTCATCTGATCAGCGACGCGTTCGCCGAGGGAAAGGAAAGAACCCAATGCCAGGATTGCCACTCTTTTACCTTTGCGGAGAATTTCGTAGGTTGGCGCTTGGAAGTCAGCCAGTGTATTTTCTCTGGAGACAACAGGTCCGTTCGGTAATCGTATGGCAATCGGTCCTTTTTCCTGTTTCAGAGCCCAATCCAGCATCGCAAGCAGTTCTTCCTTGCTTGTCGGTGCAAGATAGTTGAAATTAGGAATGCTCTTAATCAATGGGATGTCGAACAGACCCAGATGCGTCACTGCGCCACTGGAGATAGCTCCGCCACTGATGATCAGTACAGCCGGTAATTCGTTGATGCCAAGATCATGTGACATTTGGTCATAGGCTCGCTGCAGGAAGGTGATCGAGTGGAAGACAACCGGTTTGACGCCTCGGGAAGCCAGTCCGGCCGCAAACGTAATCGAGTGTCCTTCGGCGATGCCAACATCGAAATAGTGTTCCGGATGTGCGGCTTTGAACGCATTCAGGCCGAACATACCCGGGATGGCCGCGTTGATTGCAGCCAGTTTCATTTCATCATCATCCACAATTTTAATCAGATGATCCATGATGATTGAATTGTACGATTCCCCGGCAGACTTTCTCAAGCTTTCGCCTGTTTCCAGGTTGAAAGGTGAACGCCAATGGTAGTTCGTTTTTTCCTGAGTAGCTTTTTCGTAGCCGTGGCCTTTTTCGGTGTGGACATGGAGCACAAGTGGATGGCCAAAGTCCTTAATTTCGCGGAATGTTTCGATCATTTTCGCCAAATCGTTTCCTTCCTCGACGTAGCGGTATTCGAAGCCCAGTGCTTTGAATGGATTGTTGGCTGCTTCTCCATTTGTCGTACGCAGCTCGGACAAGGAACGATAAAGACCGCCAAAATTCTCATCGATTGACATTTCATTGTCGTTGACAATAACGATAAGATTGGACCCCAATTCTGCAGCGTTGTTCAGACCTTCAAAGGCCAGTCCACCGCTCAAGGAACCGTCCCCGATCAAGGCAACGATATTTCCTGTTTCCTTCTTCAGATCCCTTGCTTTAGCCATACCGACAGCGAGGCTGATGGATGTGGAGGTATGCCCCACCGTGAAGAAGTCGTGTTCGCTTTCGTGCTGGGAAGTGTAGCCTGTGACGGAATGGAAGTTTTGTTTGTCGACGAAGCCGTGTTTGCGTCCGGTAAGAATTTTGTGAGGGTAGGACTGATGGGAAACATCCCGGACAATCTTATCCTTTGGCGAATCGAAAACATGATGGAAAGCGATCGTCAATTCGGCGACGCCCAGATTCGGACCGACGTGGCCACTGACTTGGCTGACTTTGTTCAATACAAGAGACCTGATTTCTCCAGCCAATTGTTCCATCTCAACGAGGTTTAGTGCCTTAACGTCTGCGGGACTGTTCACTTTGTCTATGATTGTTGTTTGTAGTGTATGCAAATCAAAATCGCTCCTTTTGGTTGTACGTGCAGTTCTCAAGGGTGACCCTGCTCGTAATGTTCTATTTTCTTGTTCAGTTTTTCCAGCGTTTTTCCTAGTTCGTTGTAACGTTCCTCCATTTTTTTCTGTTCTTCAATCAGGATGTCCTTCCTGGCAATGACAGTTTCTTTGCCTTGATTGAACAAAGCCGTGTATTCGATCAAGGATTCGATCGACAAGCCGGCATTGCGCATGCATTTGATGAAATCGATCCATCCAAGATCGGAGTCTTCATACAACCGTACGCCGCCGTTGCCCCTCGTTACGGGCGGAATCAAGCCGATCCGTTCGTAATAGCGCAGAGTTACCGCTGTCAGCCCTGATTTTTCTGCTGCTTCTGAAATATTCATGCTTTTCACCTCCTGATTGGAATAACTTGTTTGATAGCTAAAGCTTACAACTTAAAGTGAAGGTTAAGTCAAGGAAAATTTTCAAATGGCCCCGATTTCCCTGTTGACTTAAAGCCAAGGTTAAGTTTATATGATCCTCAGCTCCGGTCAGATGGCGCTCCCCAGAGTACGAAAGTAACATTCAGAAGCATCTCCGGCGAAGGTCTCCTCATCGGAGAAGGCAAACTGAATATTGGCTGAACTTCGGCGAAGCCGCTGTTCACCGGAGCAAGTGCAACAGTAGCGTAACTGGTGCTGTTGCACCCAGAAAAGAACAAAGAAAACACGCACATCCTGTTGAGGTTGTGCGTGTTTTGACATTCATTGCGTCTTTTTTAAGCAGTTTGGATTTCCATAGCGGCCGATTTTTCCTCGTGCTCATAGTCTTCCTGCTGCAATGTTTTTCGTTTGACTGTGTAGAATAGAATGATCAACAGATTGAACGCAATCAGGATCGCTAACAGGATGAACAGATCCGTGTAGAGGCTTCCTCCGATGCCGAACAACTGGCGGTAAGCATCGATCGAATACGTCATCGGCAGGTAGGGATGGATTGCCTCGAAGAAGCTGTTGGACAGTTGGATTGGGTAAGTGCCGCCGGACCCAGATAACTGCAGAATGAGGAAAATCAACATCAGGAAAGAGCCGACTTTATCAAACAGCAAGTTGAAGAGCATGACGATTGATACCGATACGAGCGCAGTCAAAATGGTGATCAAAAGCATTTTTCCGATCGAGGACGGAGCCAATCCATTGACGCTCAAGAGGAGGCCGACCATAATGAGTGCTTGGCAAACGCCGATTGCTGCAAGTACAGAGATTTTGCTGGCCCACCAGCTGATGCCGTTTTTTGGATATTTCCTTGGGGTAAAGCTGTCGTACATTAGGTTCAAGCTGATTGCACCTACGAAGAGGGCTACGGACATCATGTAGGGTGCCATCCCGGTGCCGTTGTTGACTACTGGTGCCGTTTCAATTTGGTTCGCGATTACCGGTTCAGCCATCATCGCGTAGGTGTTCTCGTTTGCATCGACTTCTTTCAGAGCGGTGCTACCGTCGAGCAATTTAGAACCCAGTTCATCTGTGCCGCTAAGTAATGTGGTCAACCCGGCATTCAGTTGCTCTGAACCATCAGCCAATTGACGGGAGCCATCACTTATTTTAACAGCACCATTTGTAAGCTGTCCGGTTCCTTCTACGAGCAGGCTACCGTTTTCTGCTAGCTGCATAGTTCCGTCGGCCAGTGACTGTGTTCCATTCTGGAGTTCCGTTGCGCCTGATGCAAGAGTTCCGGTCTGTTCATTCAGGGTCTGCAGGCCGGCGCTTACTTGTTCGTTACCGTTCTTAAGGCTCTGTCCGCCTACAGCCAATTGTTCGGAACCGGATGTAAGTTGGGACATGCCGTCAGCCAGTTTTTGGGAGCCGTTTTGTGCGCTTCCGATAGCGGTCTGTAATGATTGGGCACCGGATAAAAGCGATTGGCTGGATTGGCCGATTCGGCCAAAGCCCGATACAAGCGTCGTCGCTCCGCTATAGACACTGGCGTAGCCAGTAGAAAGACTGCTGACGCTGGACTGGAGTGCGGCTACTTGTTGCCCGATGGCAGTGGCATCGATGCCACTCAATCCGGACAGAGCGCTGAGGCCAGTTGCCATTGTTTGGATCGAACCGGCTTGTTCATTTGCGACGGTCGCCAGCTGTGTAGAGACAGCTTGGCTGACGGCTGCGTACTGTTCAGATGTCAATTCGGTACCGCTTTGTGCGATTGCGTCCATGATGGCTGCGGTATTGCTGACAGGATCCGCAGCCGCCGTGATAGTATTGAGTTCGGTTTGAAATGACGAAATCATCGTGGATAAACCGTCCAGTTGAGACAGGGTGGTCGCCAAATCAGATGAAAGACTGGATTGCTGCAGTTGACTGTCGAGCGTTTCAATGCCGTTTTTCATTTGGTCGAGGCCGCTCTGCAATGCAGTCAGTTTTGCTTGTTGTTCCGCACTGGTGAGACTCGTGTTAAGCGCCGCTAAGCCTGCAGTCAACGATGCACTGCCTTCCGACACTTGGCGTATGCCACTGTTTAAAGTGTCCATACCCGTCGAAAGCGTGAGACTATTCGTCACCAAACTGGAAAGCCCGTTGCTCAACGATGTACTGCCTTCAGCTGTTGCAACTGCTCCGTCATTCAACTTACCGACGCCTGTTTGCAATGCCGGCATGGAAGCTGCCAGTTTGGAAGCACCATCGTTCAATGCTTGAGCGCCCTCATCCAGTCGGTCAACCCCACCCAGGTAGGTTTGCAATCCGACCGACAACGTATCGGCACCATCACTGAATGTGAGGGTACTGTTTGCAAGCGTTTCGAGATTTGTGGTTAAGCTTTCGTTGCCTTCCTTAATCTGGACAGTCCCGTCGCTGAGTTGTGCGCTGCCTTCAGCCGCTTCCGTCATTCCATCCGCGACAGCCTGCAGTTGGTCAAAGACGGTTTCAGCGTAGATTGCGGTCACTTCATCAGAGATGGTGTCCTTGATTTCATTTGCGGCAGAAGCGGTCAGCTTGGAGGCAATGTAGCTTCTGCCTGCGCTGGTCCGGTAAGTCAATTCCATCTGTTGGGGTGCTTCATCCAACAAGGTAGTCGCATTTTCCGAGAAATTCTCTGGGATGGTTAGCGCCATATAATAGCTGCCATCCTCTAATCCAGCTTCCGCTTCTTCCTGCGAGACGAAATCGAAGTCCAAAGCATCGGATTCTTGTAAACCGGTTACCAGCGAATCGCCGACGGCCAGGGTTTCTTCATTATACGAAACGGACTTGTCCTGATTCACGACAGCAACCGGCAGTTCGGCCAGTTTACCGTAGGGGTCCCACATGGAACTGAGGAAAAGGACTGTGTAAAGGGAAGGGATCAAGCTTATCCCGAACAGGATCATCATCATTTTTTTCGTTTTGAAAATTGTTTTCCATTCTTGCTTCAACAAAATAGTGCACTTCCTTCATTTAAATTTCGGCAGACAGGACGATGGATTCCCAATCTACGTTTTCGACCCTTTCCGAGCCTTCGACCAAGAGGGAATCGAGTGTGTATTGCTGCAAGCGGGCTTTGAATTGCTGTTCTGCATCGAAGAATACTTCAAGGACTTCCTTTTTTTTGTACTTGATTTTTTCCGCACGCAGGAACACCTTTTCGGCCAGATTGGTCGGCCGGACAAAGCTGTGCGTTCCTTCGATTGCTTCATAGATATGCAACATTGTGATTTCTTCAGGGGTCCAGTTCAGTCTGAATCCGCCGTCCTTACCGGCTTCGGAATCGACCAGTCCTGAAACGACAAGGGAGCGCATCACTTTCTTCAGGTAGGAATCGGAAACAGAAAGACGCTTGCTTAGGATAGTGCTTTTGATGGGACGTTGCTCGATTTGGGTAGCCAGCATGATCAATATGCAGATGGCCTGTTCCACGCCGCTTTTCATTTTCATCTTTTTCGCCTTCTTTCGTAGATATTTTTTATCCATAGATGTATTTTATCTCTTGTGGTTTGATTATTCAAGTGAAAAGATCCATTTGATCGCAAAAAAATAGCCGAGCAAACCAAGAAGCGGTTTGCTCGGTATTTTCTTTATAGATCAGAATATTTCAATTTTACGTTTAGTTGGAGGAGTAGGTTCTTTCTTAGGCAGCACCAAGTTCAGTACGCCTTCCGTCAAAGTGGCGGTGATATCTTCTTCGTTGATGCCTTTCAGATAAATTTCCCTGTGGACGGATCCCGAAGAACGTTCTTGGCGGATGATTTGGCCTTTTTCGTCTTTGTCGACTTTTTCCGATTTGCGATGGGCTGAAATGGAGAGAATGTCGTTATCATAATCCACAGTGATATCCTCTTTGGCGTAGCCCGGCAGATCGGCTGTCACTTGATAATTGTCCTCGGTTTCATGAACATCCATTTTTATTTCCTGGAAGAAACGATTTTGGAACAGCGATCCGGTATCCGACAGCAGGTCGAAGAAACTGTTGCTTCTGCGTAACTCGTTTGACATTTGAAAAATCTCCTTTCTTTTTGTTGAACCTTTTGTTCACCCCCAGTATATACCTACGGCCATCATAATTCCACTGATATGGATGCGATTCCAAAACGCGGTTGCAAAGCAATGGCTGATTCCAAACGGGTTGTATGGTAAACTGTTAGAGGAGTTTTGAGTCAGTTAACGCTTTGCGCCGTGTAATCGGGAAGAGGCCAGAAAGGATAATTAAATATGAAAAAAATTGAAGCGGGCAGTCTATATCTTAAACAGCATCGGAATATTTTTCAGTGTCCTATCTGCAAAGGAAGCTTTGAAACGGTGGATGGACATAGTGTTGTTTGCGCGAATGGGCATCATTTTGATGTATCAAAAAAGGGGACCCTGCATTTGTTGATGAAGGGAGGCCAGAACGAATACGGCAAGGAGATGCTGTCGAGCCGGAAAAATTTGGCGGATACCGGCTTTTTTTATCCGTTATTGGATGCTGTTTATGCCCATATCGATAATCCTGAGTCGGCGATAGTCTTGGATGTCGGCTGCGGAGAAGGTTCTCATCTGCATTATTTGACTGAAAAAGGCTTAGCTGGAACGAAAGTAGGCTTTGACATATCGAAGGATGCGATCCAGTTGGCGGCTGGGAACTTTTTTGAGGATGCTTTCTGGTGCGTGGCCGATCTGGCGCATTCACCTTTTGCGGAAAGTGCTTTCGATGCCATCTTGAACATCTTTTCACCATCGCAGTATCAGGAATTCGATCGTGTTCTGAAGCCGGGCGGAAAGGTCATTAAAGTTGTGCCGAATGCCAAGTATCTGATCGAGTTACGGGAGCAGCTGTACGCCTTGGATACGACAAAGAGAGAGTACGACAACCAACAAGTAGTGGATCGATTCTACGAAATATATCCGGATGCTGTCAGCGAAGAAGTCATCTATACAGTGGATCTTGATGAAAAAAGCTATGGATGGCTGATGGAGATGACGCCATTATCCTGGGGTGCTTCCGAAGAATCACTAGCAAACGCGGCGGCAAATCCTTTGAAGTCCGTCACTGTGGCAGTCACGCTTTTGGTCGCCAGCAAAACGATCTGATTTTCGCTCGCCAGCAATGAAGCCCAAGCTTCCAAAAAATGTTGACACAGTGGTGTGATATGCTATAATATGTATATCATTTTGTAGCCATTATTATCGTTTTGTTCCACAAAATGACCTTGACCAACGTATCGCATTCGCCGTGCCTGACACCGAAACGATACGTTTTTTTGTGCGTATTTTCGCAATCTTTTTCGGAGCTCGACGAAGGCACCGAACGGTACAACAAAATACTGATTGTCAGGAGCAAGAAAAATGAATTTTGCCGCATTGAAGGCTGAAATAATAGAAGAAAGCAAAAAGCTAGGTATCGATAAATTAGGTTTCACGACTGCCGAACCTTTTGAATATATGTTGGAAAGTTTGAAAGAGCAGCACGCGAAAGGCCATTCAGTAGGGTTTGAGCACCCGGTTCTGGATGAACGGATTTATCCGGACCGGATATTCGACGCGCCGCAAGCGATCCTTTCTCTCGCGTTGGCTTACCCGAGCAAAATGACCGAAAAGTCTGAGCGCATGCGCGGGGAACGCCGTGGTAAATTTTCGCGCGCTTCCTGGGGAACTGATTATCATGTTATCCTCCGCGACAGGATGGACCGCTTGATTACCTTCATTCAGGAAAAAATTCCGGACGCCCGCTTCAAGCCGATGGTGGACACGGGTGAATTGATCGATACCGTAGTGGCGCAGCGGGCAGGACTGGGGTTCATCGGGCGCAATGGGCTATTGATCACGCGCGAGTTCGGGTCCTATGTCTACTTGGGGGAAATCATCACGGATATCCCTTTCCCAGCGGATGAGCCGGGTGTCTTCGGCTGTGGGGAGTGCACGCGTTGTGTGGACTTCTGTCCGACCGGAGCGATCCTTGGCAATGGCCAATTGAACCCGAATATTTGCCTTTCCTATCAGACACAGACAAAAGGGTACATGCCGGAAGAGTACCGTAAAAAAATCGGACACGTCATTTACGGATGTGATATTTGCCAGCAAGTTTGCCCGTATAATCGAGGGATGGATTATCATTTGCATCCCGAGATGGAACCAGAACCGGAAAGCGTCACCCCTGTTCTGCAACCGATGCTGACGATTTCGAACCGCGAATTCAAAGAGCAATTCGGACATCTGGCAGGATCGTGGCGCGGCAAAAAGCCGCTGCAGCGCAACGCAGTCATTGCTTTGGCGAATTACCGAGACCGGACGGCGATTCCGGAATTGCTGCGGATGATTGAGAAGGATCCCCGACCGGTGCTGCGCGGGACGGCTGCTTGGGCCGTTGCGGAAATTGTGCGCGAAGCCAATCCGGAATTATTGGCTTTTTTCTCCGAACGACTTATAATCGAAGCGGACAAAGAAACCAAAGCCGAAATGGAGAAGGCTTATCTGAAAATACTTGAAATCAACGAAGCAGATTAATATAACAGAATAAAGGAGTTTCACTTATGACCAACCATATCGTACTATTTGAACCGCAGATCCCTGCGAATACAGGCAATATAGCGCGTACTTGCGCTGCAACCAATACAACTTTGCATCTGATCGAACCGTTGGGCTTTTCAACCGATGATAAGCAACTGAAACGTGCCGGGCTCGATTATTGGCATGACGTGAACATCATCCATCATGCGGATCTGGCGGCTTTCCTCGACTATCTGGGGGACCGCCAGCTCTATCTGATCACAAAGTTCGCCGACCGCATCTACAGCGAGGCCGACTTCACGAAGGACGAGGATGTCTTCTTCATCTTCGGTAAAGAGACGACTGGCCTGCCTGAATCTTTCATGCAGGAAAACGCTGAAAAATGCCTGCGCATTCCGATGAACGATGAGCATGTGCGCTCCCTGAACCTTTCGAACACTGCCTGCATGATCGTCTATGAGGCATTGCGCCAGCAAGGCTTCCCCAATCTGGAACTGACCCATACTTATGAGAACGACAAGTTGAAGGGTTGAACGAACCCGTTCGGCTTTTATAATTGAATCGCAATCCGTTCGGCCGAAAGCAAAAAAGCTTCGGCCGTTCTTTTTTTATTTCTGTTGAATAGGTATAATGGATGTAACGGAAAATCGAAAAGGGGATGGAATGATGGAAAAAGCTGCATTATTGGCCTTACAGAATGGATCGGATGTTCGCGGGATTGCGATTTCGACGGAAAAACATGAAGCGACGCTGACGGCGGACAAAGTGACGCGCATCGGATATGGTTTCGTTGACTGGCTTCAAAAAGGGAAAAACATCAGCTTGAGCGGCGAAAAGAAAGTCAAAATTGCAATCGGGCAGGACAGCCGCTTATCCGGAGGTGACATCAAAGCGGCACTAATGGCAGGCATGGCGCCTTATTCCATCGAGATCATCGATGTCGGCCTTTGCACTACGCCGGCGATGTTCATGTCGACGCAGTACGAAGATTACGCGACGGATGCAGCAATCATGATCACGGCCAGCCATCTTCCTTTTGAATACAACGGGCTGAAATTCTTCACCAAAACGGGTGGAGCGGAACACGAAGATATCGAAGAAATTCTGGAATACGCCTACGAAATGCCGGAAGCATTCGCGGAGAAAGAACAAGCCGCAGTTGTGACCGAGATGGATCTGCTTTCGACTTATGCAGCCGATCTCCAGGAAAAGATCCGCAAAGGCATCGCTTCAGCAGAAAATCCTGAGAAACCTTTGACCGGACGCCACATCATCGTGGATGCCGGCAACGGAGCGGGCGGATTCTTTGTGGAACGGGTACTGCAACCATTGGGAGCAGATACTGCCGGCAGCCAATTCTTGGACCCTGATGGTACTTTCCCGAATCACGTCCCGAACCCGGACAACAAAGCCGCAATGAAGAGCATCCAGGATGCCGTGATTGCAAACAAGGCCGACCTCGGGATCATCTTCGACACGGATGTGGACCGCTCCGCGATTGTCGACAGCGACGGAAAAGCATTTAACCGCAACAATCTGATTGCCTTGATTTCGGCGGTGTTGTTGAATGAAGAGCCAGGCGCGACGATTGTAACAAATTCGGCGACTTCCGCTCATCTGGAAACGTTCATAACGGAACTTGGCGGGGTCCAGGATCGTTATCTGACCGGGTACCGGAATGTCATCAACCGCGGCATCGAATTGAATGAAGCGGGCACCAATGCGGTCTTGGCGATCGAAACGAGCGGCCATGCGGCGCTAAAGGAAAACTATTTCCTGGATGACGGCGCCTACCTGATCGCAAAACTGCTGATTGCGGATGCGCAGCTGTCAACGGAGGGGAAGCGTTTGGGGGATCTGATCGCGACGCTTGGTCAGCCGGCTGAAACGATGGAGTACCGCTTTACGATCATCGAAGAACCGATTTTTGAAGTGGGCAATGCCATCATCAAGGATTTTGCAGCTTTCATCGCTGCGACCGAAGACATGGCTTTGATTGCGGATCATCTTGAGGGCGTGCGCGTGAATCTGAGCGGCCAGTACGGGGAAGGCTGGTTCATCTTGCGTTTGAGCCTGCATGAGCCATTGTTGGTATGGACAATCGAAAGTGATGCAGTCGGCAAACTGCCGTTGATCGCGAAGACCGTGCTGCCTTTCTTCAAAGGGCGTCCGGAGTTGGATACAGGGCATCTTCATTAAGAAATTTCATCAAAAAAAGACTTTGCGGCAGGCATTCAAAAGCCTGGTCGCAAAGTCTTTTTCGTTTTCTTATTCGGTTGCTTCGGGTTCTTCTTTTTCTTCTGAATCGGCAGATTCGATATGGTTTTTCAGCTTCCTTGTCGTGAAGATATCGATGACGAGGATCGAGTTTTTCTCTTTTTGGATCGCCTTGAAGCGGTAGCCGTGATATGCGATTTCTTCGCCTTCCTTGACGTCATACTTCTGGTCCAGCAGCCAGCCGCCCATCGTATCCACGTTTTCGTTGTCGATATCCAAGCCGAACAGATCGTTGACATCATCGATCAACATGCGGGCACTGATACGGTAATGGTTTTCGCCAAGCATAATGAATTCGGGTTGATCTTTCGTCTCGAAATCATCACTGATGTCGCCGACGATTTCTTCCACGATGTCTTCCATCGAAACAAGGCCGCTTGTGCCGCCGTATTCATCAATCAAAATGGCGACCTGGTTGTGTTCCTTCTGCATTTTGACCAAAAGTTCCTTGATCGGAATCGTTTCGATGACCGTGATGACCGGACGAACGAAATCAGTGACGGTGAATTTGCTTTCGTCCTTGTTTTGGACAGCTTCGACAAATGCGGCGAAGACTTCTTTGGTGTTGATGACGCCAACGATTGAGTCTTTGTCCTCGCGCATGACCGGATAGCGGGTATATTTTTCCTGTTGGACGACCTTCGCGATATCGGTCAGCGACATGTTGAAGTCCACCGCTACGATTTCCGTACGCGGAACCATGATTTCGCGCGCCATCCGCTCATCGAAGTTGAAGACATTTTCCACGAATTGGTACTCTTCGCGGTTGATTTCTCCGCTCTTCAAGCTTTGGCTCATGATCAGGCGGAGTTCTTCTTCGGACACATTGTCATCCGATTCGCCGATCGTTTTCATCCCGATCGCTTTGGAAATGCCGTTGGCGGTTTTGTTCAGCACAAAAATCAGTGGGAACATCACGCGGTACCAAATGTTCAACGGTTTTGCGATGCGCAGGCCCATTTTCTCCGTGCGGCTCAAAGCGACGTTTTTTGGAACGAGTTCACCGATGATGACTTGGATGGAAGTCAAAACAGCGAAGGAAACAACAAAGGACAGGATGGTTGCGGCCGCATCGGGAATCGGCAGGTTGCCGAAAAGCGTATCGAACAGGCGTTTAAAGGTAGGATCCCCTAACCAACCAAGAGCAAGGGAAGTGATTGTAACCCCCAGTTGTGTCGCTGAAAGATAGCTGTCCAGTTTCACGGTCATATTTTTCAATAATTTTGCCTGCGGATTTCCTTCTTCAACAAGGAAATCCAGCCGGGAAGGACGTATCCTAACGAGCACATATTCGGACATAACGAAAAATGAAGCGATGAAAAGGATGAGGAAAAATAATAGTAAGCCGGTTGTAATTGACATAATTGATTGTCTGCTTCCATTAAGGACAACAGACTTCACCTCCTGTGAAATAATGATCCTGGATAGGAAATTTCTTCACGAGATCTCTGGTTTCACGCTGAAACAAATGAAAGCGACCAAAAGAATCCCTGAAAATACGCGTTTTCGAAAATTCTTTTGGTCTACAGATGATTGTCATCTGATGCGTTCTGTCCCACTGGTGCCACCTACCTTAATAATTATTTAAGTAAAATACGGTTATTTCAAAACGATACTTATGCTAAAATTATAAATCAAAATAGAGAAATTGCAACACGAGCGCACTTCTGCGACTTAAGTCGGGTTTCTTATTTGAGCGATTCCTGTTACTATGATACGGAATCCTGTTATCGCAATGTGCTTTCATGTGAAAAGCTTATGTTGTGTCTCCACTGCCACGCGCACCGCAAAGGCATTCAGCAAGCCGGGGGGATGTAGAAAATGAAGAAGGATGAAAAAATGCAAAATAAATCATTTAAGGAAATGTTAAAAGCCGGGTGGGTCCGTTTCAACGAGAAACGCAAAAACCTTTGGCGGAAATACCGGATCAACAAGTTTATCGTATTGTTCTTATTGATCGGGACTTTGATCAGCAGCACCTATCTTGTTTTCTTGGCAAAGACAGCCAATGTCGAAAACCTGAAGGCCGGATTGGAACAGACAACGGTCATCTACGATCGCTACGGCAATGAAGCCGGAGAACTTTATTCGCAAAAAGGGACGTTCGTGACAATCGACCAGATTTCGACGAACATTCAGACTGCAGTCGTGTCAACTGAAGACAAGCGTTTCTATACGCATACTGGAGTTGATCCGATCGGAATCGGTCGTGCTGCTGTCGGCTTCGTGCTGAATGGCGGGAATATCGTCGGTGGGGGTTCGACGCTTACGCAACAGTTGGCCAAAAATGCCTACCTGACGTTGGATCAGACTTTGATCCGGAAAGCTAAGGAGCTTTTTCTGGCTTTCGAAATCGAAAGCAAATACACGAAAGACGAAATCCTTGAGATGTACCTGAACAACGCCTACTTCGGTTCCGGGGTGTGGGGTGTCGAGGATGCTTCGCAGAAATACTTCGGAATATCAGCAAGCGAAGTCAGCTTAGCGCAAGCGGCTGTTCTGGCCGGAATCCTGAAGTCGCCTAGCTATTACAACCCGATTGATGATTATGATGCGAGCATTGCTAGAAGGAATACGGTGCTGCAGCTTTTGGCAGATAATGCATTTGTCGATCAAGCCACCGCTGATGCGGCAATGGCTGAAGATATCAATGTGATGGGTACCTATTATGCAAACAGCAGCTACAACTATCCCTACTATTTCGATGCGGTCATTGACGAGGCCGTCAATACCTATGGCCTGGATGAAGAGGACCTGCTGAACCGGGGCTACAAAATTTACACCGGCTTGGATCAGGATTATCAGAATCAGATGGATACCGCCTATGCGAATGCCTATCTGGCGACTGCTGAAGAAGAAATGCCTTTACAGAGTGCTTCTGTGGCCTTGGAGCCGGCAACCGGGGATGTGCTTGCAATCGTCGGATCAACGGTGTACAAGGGTTTTCGGAGCTATAACCGTGCAACGCAGATGCCTATGGCACCGGGATCGACGATCAAACCATTGTCCGTCTATACGCCGGCTCTCGAGGCTGGCTATGAAGTGGATGCGGAAGTGCTGGATGATGATTCCTTGACTTACGGCGATGACGATTATTCTGTTTCGAACTATGATCGCAACAGCTTGTATGACACTTTACCGATGTACCAGGCGCTTGCCGAGAGCAAGAACACGTCCGCAGTATGGGTGTTGGACAAACTGGGCATCCAGAAAGGAATCGCCAAGTTGGAGGACTTCGGTATCTCCATCGGCGAAGCGGATGAGAATCTGGGCGCGATTGCGCTCGGAGGGATGAGCACCGGGGTAACACCGGTGCAGTTGGCCAGCGCCTATACGACTTTCGTGAACGAAGGAGTGCGAACGGAAGCGCGCTTCATCACGAAGATTGTCGATGCGACCGGAGCGGTGATCGTGGATAATACCAATCCGGAGACGAACCGTGTCACGACCGCCGCAGTCGCGGAGGAAATGACGAGCATGCTGATGGGTGTCTACGCTGAGGGTGGTACCGGTGCATCGGCGCAACCATCGAACGGCATGTTGATCGCTGGCAAAACCGGAACGACGGAGCTTGATCGGGAAACAGGTTACATCAAGTCGCAATGGATGGTAGGGTACACACCGGATCTTGTCGTCGCAACCTGGTTGGGGTATGACGAAACCAATGAAACCCACAATCTGAACGATGCCGGAAAGACGATGGCGAATTTGTACAGTGCCGAAATGGGCGCGTTGTTGTCGATCAGTCCGCAGACCGAATTTGCGGTCGCCGCTGCTGAAGAAACCTATGACAATGGTATCATTGGTGGATTCAAGACCGGTCTGGATGAGTTCATGAACGAAATGGGTTCGTTCGGTCAAAGCATCGGCGAGGGTTCACAAAAATTGTTCGACTGGGCCAACGAGGCTTTCGGTCAATAAGAAATGATTTAAGGAAGGCAAGCTGTGATGGCTTGTCTTTTTTTAGTGCATATTCACCTCATCAAAAAAATTGTGAAAGAACTTAAACGTCGCACTGTGACATTTGAGTGCCTAAGCTGACTACCACACACAGACAAAAAGCGTCCGCTTTATGTTAGTCCTCTTAGTGCTCGATTTCTACCCGGGATTCATCACGCTCTATGTAAATGCGTTCTGATTCGCAGGGGATTCCGCCTAAGCTGCTATTACGTCACGGCCAAAGAGCGGCCGTTCTCGTAATTTCCTCTTAGTGCTCATCCCCTCCCGCGAATCATCACGCCCTCTAATTTTTCCGAACGTATTTTCGTGTTTTTTGATGGCTTTATTGTTCGGATAATGTTATAGTTTATGTAATATGCGAATGGAAGGAATGGGATAATGAGTAATATTTATGATACGGCTTATGAGTTGGAAAAAAATCTGCGTGAGGCTTCTGTTTTTACTGAGTTGTCTTCAGCTTATGCTGCAATGAGAGAAGATAAAGTGGCTTTTGAGTTATTTGAGGAGTTCCGTAATGTGCAAATCGGACTACAACAAAAACAAATGACAGGTGGAGCGATCACTGATGACGATGTGGCTTCTGCTCAAGCAATCGCTGAGAGAGCATCCGGCAACGAAGTTATCCAATCTTTGATGGCTAAAGAACAACAGTTGAGCCAGTTGATGGAAGAAGTCAACGCCATCATCACAAAACCATTGCAAGAATTATACGCGCCTGCACAAGATTAAGACTTAATTTTTGACGATAAGCTGTGACCATTTCCGAAAAAATGGCCGGATGATAGATAAGGACAGGATTCAACGCATTGCCTATCAATGCCGTCCAATATTCTTCATCCGATATTTAGCGGAAATGGCGCAGTTTTTTTGATTTTATATGACCGATTCCAAGGAGATTTGATTTGCCAAATTAAGTATAGAATGCGGAAAGAAGGACAGCTTGTGATTACATTTATCCATACAGCGGATCTCCATCTGGATAGCCCTTTTAAGGGGATAAAACAGCTGGAACCGCAACTTTTTGATGCCATTTACCAGTCAACTTTTGATGCTTTTCGGGAATTGGTGACGCAAGCCATCTCGGCAGATGTGGATTTTTTTCTGATCAGCGGTGATATCTACGATGAGGAGAATCAGAGCGTAAAGGCGCAAGCTTTTCTGAGGGATGAACTGGGGCGGCTGGATCGTTCCGGTATCCCAGTTTATTTGTCACATGGGAACCACGATTTTCTCGGAAGGGAAGCACTAAAACTGCAGCTTCCCGAAAACGTCACAGTCTTCGAAAAAGAGGTCGCGACAGAATTGCTGACCACTAAAGTAGGGGAAAGGGTAGCCATCACCGGCTTTAGTTATCCTTCCAGATGGGTCGAGGAACGGATGATCGTCGAATACCCGAACCGGAATCACAGCGTGGATT
The DNA here is from genome assembly GCF_900107505.1 of Trichococcus collinsii. Classification (GTDB taxonomy): domain Bacteria; phylum Bacillota; class Bacilli; order Lactobacillales; family Aerococcaceae; genus Trichococcus; species Trichococcus collinsii. The sequence continues at coordinate 18,398 of NZ_FNQH01000001.1, forward strand.
ACCACATCGGGATGTTGCATGGCTTTCTTGAAGGCTTGAACTCTTCTGAAGGCGTCTATGCGCCGTTTTCTTTAGGCGAATTGAACGCGAAAAACTATGATTATTGGGCTCTGGGGCATATCCACAAAAGGCAGCAGCTGCAGACGGCTCCGCCTGTCGTATATTGCGGCAATACACAAGGACGCAATCCGAACGAGACCGAAGCGAAAGGCGCTTATTTGGTGACGCTCCAAAAAGGGATGGCGGCGACGCTGTCCTTTCTCCCGACGGCTCCAATCGTTTGGGAAAAAGAGACAATGTCGTTGCTTGGATGCAAAACCCTGAATGATGTATTTACGCGCATCGAAGAACGCATGGACTACTATCGCTCCCAGAGTGGATCGAGCATTTTGTTGTCGCTGCTGTTCACGGATATACAGGAGCTTCATCCAGATGTCGTCAAAAAGATTGAGGACGAAGAGATGCTGGAAGGTGTCAGACAACGGTTGGACCGGCCTTTCATCTACCTTTATCAGTTGAAAGTTGCGGTGGATACGGAGAAGGAACTGTTTTCTTTTGATCAGGTCATGAAGGAAAGTTTTTCGAAAAGTTGGACGGAAATCAGTGGCGATGACGTATTCTATAAACAGCTGGACAACTTTTTCCAACATCCGCTCATCCGGACGACATTCCCTGATTTAAAAAAAGACCGAGGCTTTAAAGAGGAAGTGCTGGCTGCAGCAAAGACCAGGCTGGTGCAGGCAGTCGCGTTTGAGGAGGAAGACAGTGAAGATACGGAAGATTGAAATATACGGTTACGGAAAATGGGTAAACCGAACATTTGATGATGTGCAGGATCTACAGGTCTTTCATGGCAAAAATGAAGCTGGAAAAAGCACGTTGTCCTCCTTCATCAACAGCATCCTCTTCGGGTTTCCGAGTGCACGCAAGAAAGATCAGAACCTGTATGTTCCGAAACAAGCGCAAGCATATGGCGGCCGCTTGTTTCTCGAGGACACGCGGTTCGGGGATGTCATAGTGGAACGGGTGAAAGACCGCAACAAAGGGCAAGCACTCGTAACACTTCCGGATGGTGTACAGCAGATGACCAAAAATCTCGGGAGATTCCTGCTAGGGATGGATCGGGAGACTTTTGAGTCTCTATATACATTCAAAATAGACAGCTTGCTTTCCTTGAAAAAAATCCAAAAAGAAGATCTCAATCATTATCTGTTGAGCATCGGTACCAGCGGGAGCGAACGCTTGCTGCAATTAGCGAAAGAATACCGGGACGAAGCCGCGAAACGATTCAAACCAACAGGAAGCGTGCCGCCATTGAACAAGAAGATACAGGCAGCTGAAAAACTGCAAAGGAAGCTGCAGCAAGCAAAAGCAAAAAATGCGACCTATGAAACTTCGCTTCTCGATTTATTGGACAGCCAAAAACAGCAGGCCGAATTATTATCCCGTCAACAGGAACTGGAGCAGGAACAAACTGCAATCGCAGAAAGTTTACGGTTGGCGGATAGTTATCAGGAGTGGAAACGACTGAATAGGGAAATCACGGCAGTCGACTATAGTGAAGTGCCGGAAGATGCCCGTTATCAGTGGCAAAACCAACAGGAAAAAATGGCAGGTTCGATCCAAGCGCAAACGCAACTCCAGGAAAGGTTAGCGCAGTTGCAGAAACAGTTGGGCGAATTTGTCCATGTGGAATGGTACAAGGAGCATCAGTCCGATTTTGCGGCTTTGCAGCACAGTGCAGCCAAAACGCAAGCCGATCTGAATAAAATCACTTATCTGGAAAATGAAATCAGCAGCAACAAAGCTGATTTGGCCAAACAAAAAATGGGTCTGGGGTTGAATCTGGCCCTGCCCGCTCCGGAGCCGCTCAAGGAAGAAGAACGAGTGCAGTTGCAGCAGTTTGCGCAGGGCATCCGACAGATCGAAGAACAGCTGCTGCGGTTGGATCACAACATCGGTTTCCATGAGGAACAGCTGGAAACCCTCCAGCAAGAAGAGACTCGCCTCCAACACGAGAAGCTCACTGATGAAGCGTATGCCGCGCTGCAAAGCGATGTGCAACAGCCGAATCAAAGAATTGCTGCACCCGCCCCAACGAAAAAAAATCCGCTCGGCATGATGTTACTGACTGCTTCAGCTGTGTTTGTGGTCCTGTCCTTTGTTCTGGCGGACTTCAGAATAATTGCTTGGGTGTTGGCCGCTTTGCTTGCTGTCGCTAGTGTTTTCCTGCTGGGAAAGAAGCCTCAGACGACAATCAAGGATGCCGCCTTCCAGGAAGGCTCCTCCGAAAATGCGATGGAGCAATTTCTGAAGCAGGCTGCTGTTCGGGAAAGAATCTCGGCTGTAACAAGAGAGCTCGAAGAGTTGCAGGATAAGTTTTTGAAACTTTTGAACAACCGTGAAGAGCTGGAAGAGCGCGGAAAAACGCTCAAAACCGAATTGGAGACCTTCCTACAGCAGAAAGGCTACCCGGCCCGAATGACGGCAACGGAAATCCTTCAATTGGATCCCGGTGCCGTGTTGGCGGAGAAGGCTACCCTGATCATCAAACAGGAAGCCGAAATGCGCGAGCTTAATCTTGCTGTGGATAATTGGAACGAGCAAACTGCGTTCATCCGCAGCCACTTCCATTTTGAACATCTGACAGTCAGCGAAATGGTCGCACGCCTTTCCGAGATACAGAATGCCGTCATTTTGGAAGAAAATATGGCTTCAAATCTTAAGGATAAAATCAATGAACTGAAGCAAGAATTGGAACAAATCCAACGCGGCCTTGCCGAGTCCCATCAACAGAGACAGCGGCTATTGGATCAGGCAAATGCAAAAACGGAAGCAGAATTTTATCAACTGTTGGCGCTGAAGGAGAAACAAGAACAGAACCTCAAGCGCAAAGAATTGCTGGATGAGCAAGTCAATGGGCGCGAGCAACTCTTGGATCATTATGGCGATGCCAAGAAAAGCGCAGTCCTTTATGAAAATAACGAACTGGAAATGCAACGGTTGAAGGCCAAACTGTCGAAACTACAGAGAACGGAAGTGGAACTGAAGCATCAGCTTGAACAATTGGAAGAAGGCGGGACTTATAGCGCCTTGCTACAGGAGTTCGCTTTGGCCGAGACCGAGCTGAAGGACCTTGCCGTAGAGTGGGCCGGCTTGGTTACAGCCGGAGAATGGATTGAAGGGGCATTGCGGTACGGGAAAGAGGATCGCCTGCCGCTGATGCTCGATGACACGATAACCTTCTTCAGTCGGTTGACGGAAGGGGCATACACCAGCATCGCATTCCAAAAGAACGGCATGAAGGTGCAACGTAAGGATGGAACAACCTTTTTACCGAATGAATTGTCGCAAGGAACAGTGGAACAGTTGTACATTGCATTACGGCTTGCGTTTGTGAAGAACACTGCCGATATTGTCAGTATGCCGATTTTGATCGATGATGGTTTTGTGAACTTTGATGATGACAGGAAAAATATCATGTTCACATTGCTTGAAGAATTGAGTGAAGATGTACAGGTGCTCTTTTTCACGTTTGATGACGCTTGCGTTCAACGATTTTCACAGAAACAAGTATACATGTTAAAATAGGAGTGAAAGGGGCTGGTAGGCGTGGCCAAAAAAATATATGAACACGAAATAGATGATAATTTTGAAATTTATGTGCTGATCAAAAGTGCGGATATCCGTCTGGCAAAAAATGGCAAGAAATTCATCGCCTTTACTTTTCAGGACCGAAGCGGTCAAATCGACGGGAAGTATTGGGACGCAAAAGAGGAGGACATCCTGCAATTCCAGTCCGGCCAAGTCGTTGCGGTAACAGGCAAAAGGGAAATGTATCAGAACAATCCCCAACTGCGTATCACAAAACTAAGGCTAGCCCACGAAGGTGAACCAAACCGACCGGAACTCTATATGGAGCGTGCGCCCTTGAAATCTGAAGAAATGGTTGAGGAAGTCAGCCAAATCTTGTTTGAAATCACGAGTGCACCAATCAATCGGATTGTCCGCCATATACTCAAAAAATATCAACGGGAGTTTTTCGAGTATCCTGCTGCAAAACGTCACCATCATGCTATCGTAGGCGGACTGGGTTTCCATACGGTATCGATTTTACGGATGGCGAAAACGGTCATCCAACATTATCCTACGGTCAATAAATCGTTGCTGTACGGGGGAGTAATTCTCCATGATATCGGGAAAACGATTGAGTTAAGCGGCAGCATGTCGACCGAGTACACCCTGAAAGGGAATCTGATCGGCCACATCGTTCTGATTGACGAAGAAATCACCAAAGCTTGTCTATCTCTGAATATCGATGAGGATAGCGAAGAAGTGATTTTGTTGAAACATACAGTGTTGGCGCATCACGGCAAGCAAGAATTCGGTTCACCGGTGACGCCTCATCTTTTGGAAGCTGAAATTATCCATCACCTTGATAATTTGGATGCTTCCATCAATATGATCGACACTGCTTTATTGCGTACGACACCGGGTACATTCAGCGAGCGTATTTTCGGGTTGGAGAACCGCAGCTTCTATAAGCCGGTTTTTACCCAACCTACTGAAGAAGGGCAATGACAAAAAGTACATCAGACTGCTTGTTTCTTTAAGCAGCCTGATGTACTTTTTTGCATCCTGAGGTTGAGTAATACCGGTTGATAGATGCTTGCGTGGAGTCACACAGTTGAGATAAGGCTAGGGCGTTGGCTGTTTGGATAGATGGATTCGCTGAACAGTCAAGACAAAGCTCGTCCGTCGGCTGTTTGGAGGTGCTGGAGCGCCAAACAGTCGACGACGGCCCTCCGCCTTGCCGGTGCCACCGGCAAGCCTCAAGCATCTACGAAATTAAGACGCCGCCAACAAAAAAACACGCAAACTCCCAGCATCATTAGCCGGTAGCTTGCGTGTTTTACATTATTAGGTATTAGTTTGCAGATTCGGATGTAGCTGATTCCGCTTCAGAACTAGCTGTTTCTGAAGTTGTTGCTTCAGATGTTGCGTCTGATGAGCTTGTTTCTTTAGCAGGCAAGAATTGATCGATTGCTGCTGCCAAATCTTCGTCCTTGATTTCAACATTTGCAGCTTGGACGATTGTGGACATGACGGAAGTCAAGTAATCGTTGTCGGCAAGTTTTTCGTCCATCATCACTGTTTCGATGTTTTCACGTTCTTCTTCCAACGTTCCTTTTTCTGTCTTCTCAATCATTTTGATGATGTGGTAGCCGTATTCGGTAGCAACAGGTGTTTGTGTCACTTCTCCGACTTCTAGCGCATAAGCAGCTTCTTCGAAGGCTGCGACCATATCGCCTGCTCCGAACAATCCTGTTTCTCCGCCGTTTTCAGCAGTCGCTGTGTCGGTAGAGTTGGCCTTAGCCAATTCAGCGAAATCAGCACCTGCATTGATTTGGTTGATCAAATCTACAGCAGTTGCTTCATCTGCCACCAAGATATGCTGTACGTTGATTTGTGGTTGGTAGGCTTCATAATAGGCCTCCACTTCTTCATCCGTGAAAGTCGTTTCAGCTCTTACTGCTGCTTCGATAAGTTTGTTCAAATATAATACATCTTGGTATTCTTGTTTATTTGCGAAGCCTGATTGTGACAAGATGTAGTTGAATGTTTCTTCTCCGCCGTATTGTTCAATGGTCGTCAACAGTTCAGCTTCTGTTTCAGCTTCCAATTTATTGTCTCCGATTTTATCGTTCAATACATCGATCAAAATCAGACGTTGCAAGACGGTTTCGCCGATTGATGCTTTCATTGCGTCGTATAATTCATCTTTTGTGATATCGCCTGCTGGAGTCGTTGCGACAGTTTCGCCGGTCGAGCAGCCTGCTAATGTGATGGCCGTCAGGAAAGCAACGGATGTCAATGCTAATTTCTTTTTCATGAATGTGGCACTTCCAATCTATTTCTATTTATCTATCTCATGAATAACCATCTATAAATATATCATAAACGCCTTGATTATGGAAAATATTCCTTAAAAACGCTAGCAAACTTCTCAGAAACTTCATATCTGCCGGCCAATCTGAAATCCAACGAAAAAAGCAACATAGAACAAAAAGAGGGGCCTCTGCCGCTTAAGGTGGCAAAGTGCTCCTCTTTTGGATTGTTTTCCTTAATTCGGGCGGATTGAGGTTCTGGTCAGGAATTCCTGGTCATCGGGATTCCCGGAGTATCTTTCGCCGGTGTCGAGGGTCGCAATCTTGTCCATATCATCTGTGGAGAGGCTGAAATCGAAGATATCGCGGTTTTCTCGGATGCGGCTTGGTGTGACAGACTTCGGTATGACGACGATGCCGCGTTCGATATGCCAACGCAAAACGATCTGGGCAGGTGTCTTGCCATACTTCTGCGCAAGCTCAAGAAGCACAGATTGCGTCAATAGGTCATTTTTGCCTTGCCCAAGCGGACCCCAAGCTTCATGGATGATTGTGTGCTGCGCCATGAAAGCCCGCAGTTCATCCTGCGGAAAGGCTGGGTGCGTTTCAATCTGGTTGATCATTGGGATGATTTCCGTGTGCAACATCAGATCCTCGAGATGATGAATCTGAAAATTGGAGACACCGATGGCTTTGATTTTGCCTGCATTGTACAATTCTTCCATCGCTTTCCAAGTCTCGATGTAGTTTGCGGAAGCCCGGTGGATCAGATAAAGATCAAGATAATCCGTGCCCAAACGGTCCAGACTGGCCTGGAAAGCTGCTTTGGTTTCCTCATAGCCGTGGTCATAATTCCAAACTTTTGAAGTCAAGAAGATTTCTTCCCTTGGGATGCTGCTTTCTTTCAAAGCTTGTCCCACAATAGCTTCGTTCTCGTAAATCATCGCGGTGTCGAGATGGCGGTAGCCCGCCTCCAAAGCAACGCGGATTGCTTCACTCAGTTCCTTTTCGTCTTTCATCTTGAAGACGCCCAAGCCCAGTTGCGGGATGGTTACGCCGTTGCTGAATGTGATATTCTTGATTTCATTTTCCAAATCGAACACTCCCATCTGAAATATATATGCGTGCGCATGGTTTTAGGCTAACATAACCGAATTCAGCAAGCAAATCATCTGGTCCGAGTCGTGGCAGATTGCTCAAAATGCCAATATTTGGTATCATAAGCTGATAAAAAGAAAGGAATGGGGGAAACTTTGTGAAATGTGAAATGAGTTCTGCGTTTTGTCAATGGCTGGAAATCAACAATTTTCATTTGAAAGTCGAAAGCGCGTTGGAAAAAAGTTTGCAGACGAACCATAACCTTTCTCTGAAAGAGTTCTACGTCCTTTATTTCTTATCACAGGAGCCGGATCAAAAATTGAAGCTCCAGGATCTGGAGGAAAAGGTCGGCTTAAGCCAAAGCGCCGTATCGAGATTGGTCAGCAAGTTCGAGGCGAAGGGCTGCGGAGCACTGGAGCGGAATGTCTGTGAGCAGGATCGGCGGATCATCTATACGTCCTTAACGAAAACTGGTTCAACAAAACTGGCTGCAGCGGCTGCGACAGTGGAAAAGGTGCTCACGGAATCTTTCGCGACGATGCCGATACAGACGCTTTTCAAACGATCCGATAATCAGAATAAATAGGGGTTCTTGACTGGACTCCTTATGACAGAAACACAGAAAAATACGACGCGCCAAATGACCGTTTATCCGGTTTGCATTTGGTTCGTCGTATTTTTTATTTCAATTATTGATTTGGTGCATCTGTCGTTGCAGGCATTTGCGATTCCATGCTCGCAGCGACTTTTTCCATATCTTCAGTCAATACCGCAAGCTTATCGTTTATGCGGTTGATTCTGGGTTGAGCTTGCTGGGTGAATTTCTCAACGGATTTTGCAACATCTTCAGTGACTGTCGTGACGGAAGCCAAACCTTCATTGGTCAATGATTGGATGGCGTTGCGCAAACCTTGGAGGCTTTCGTTGAGGTCCTCGACCGCAAGCGTATTGTCTTCAAGGTAAGCTTTCGCTTTCTCGCGATTATCTTTTCCGCTGCGGGGTGTATTCAGCAACCCCAACAGACCCCCGACTACCGTACCGAATACTATTCCTTCCATAAATGAACGCATATCTATTCCTCCAGACTCTCTTTGATGGATGCAACTACTTTTGCCAATTCTTCCTGCGAATACTTTCCTTCATGCGTTTTCCATTTCAAACCGAATCCATCCGAATCTGAATCTTCGTAACGCGGCAAGAAGTGGATATGCGAATGGAAAACAGATTGGTAAGCTATGGAACGGTTATTATTCAGGATGTTTAGTCCCAAAATGTCATCGCTGGAACGTTCGATTGCGCGTGCGATTTTAGGAATACGCGAAAATACCTCTTTCGCCAATTCTTCATCATATTCAAAAATATCAGCGACATGCTTCTTGGGTACCAGCAGCGTATGTCCCTTTGTCACTTGTGATAAATCCAGGAACGCAATGACAACATCATCTTCATAAACAATGCTGCTCGGGATTTCGTGATTCGCGATTTTGCAAAAAATACAATCTGTCATATACCTGACCTCTTTCTGTCCATAATCTACTTTTTTCTATATCCTAACTTTATCATATTTGCGTTTTATTTGATATCGTGGGGTCGAATTGACGCTTCAGTCAGCAAGATATTTGGGATGAGGCAAGGCTGTGCTATAATATAAGGCACAAACGCATGCGAAAGGGACGGTTAAATGTCACTATTAATGGAGAATGTCACGGGCGGCTATACGCAATTGCCTGTCATAAAAAATATAAATTTTGAGGTCAAAGCTGGTGAACTGACTGGATTGATTGGATTGAACGGAGCAGGCAAGAGCACGACCATCAAACACATTATCGGTCTGATGATGCCTTTCAGCGGAAAGATTGCAATCGATGGCCGGACGTTGCGCGAAGACACGGAGCGTTATCGCCAGTCCTTTGCCTTTATTCCAGAGACGCCGGTGCTCTATGAAGAGCTCACTTTAAGGGAACATTTGGAAATCACAGCGATGGCCTACGGAATCACGGAAGCAGTCGCCATGGAGAAGGCGATGCGCTACATTCGGGATTTCCGTCTGGAGGACAAGTTGGACTGGTTTCCGGCTTATTTTTCAAAAGGCATGAAACAAAAAGTGATGATCGTCTGTGCATTCATGTTGGATGTGCCGGTATATGTCATAGATGAACCATTCCTAGGACTCGATCCGCTTGGCATCCATTCGTTCCTGGAGATGGTCAGGGAGAAAAAAGCGCAAGGTGCAGCTATTTTGATGTCCACGCATGTACTGGCTTCTGCCGAAAAAGAATGTGACAATTTCGTTCTACTTCACCATGGTGAGGTCAAAGTGAGAGGCACGATGGCAGACCTGCAGGCTGAAATGGGTATGCCGGGAGCGAGTCTCGATGAGCTTTACATCAGCTTGACGAAAGAAGTGGCGCAACCATGAACTTGGACAGTATCTGGAAAAAAAGACAACAGCTTCACCTGAAAAAATTCAGCCGCTACAGCAAATATATCTTCAATGATCATTTCGTCCTCGTCCTCCTCTTTCTGTTGGGAGCTTTGGCTTACCAATATTCTGAATTCGTGAAAACTGTGACACCAGACTTCCTATGGGGAAAGCTTCTGATTGTGGCTATTTTTTCAGGCAGCATTTTTATCGGTAAGCTGGCGACCTTTTTGGAGCCGGCCGACCAAGTGTTCCTTTTGGCTAAGGAAAAGGAATGGGGGAGCTATTTCAGCAAAGCGAAAAAATACAGCCTGATCCTTCCTGCGATTCTGTTGTTCTTTTTGGCAGCTGCAGCAATGCCGATGCTTTTTGCAGGGAGAACAATCGGGGCAAGTGATTTACTGCCGATTTATGCAACCTTGATTCTGTTGAAAATCATTCATTTGGATCTGCAGGAACTTGGCCTGAAGATAGGCGATAGGATAGTTCGTAAAAAAAACGACCTCTACTTGGCTTGCGCGGCGATTTTATCTTTCAGCGTCGCGATATTTTTTCATCCATGGGTTGCGCCGGTACTTGTAATTCTGTATACTATGTTTCTGCGTAAAAAAGTACAAGTGGCGTATGAGGCGCGCTATCCGCTCTATCAATGGGAGCAGATGATCGCCTCGGAGGAACAACGAAAGGCTCGCATAAACCGGGTCATTAATCTGTTTACGGATGTTCCGCAAGTGAAGAGCAAAGCAAAAAGAAGAAAATATCTCGACGGCTTGTTGCGCCGCGTTGAAGGCAAAGGCAATTCCTATCAGTATTTGTACGCGCGGGCATTTGTGCGCGGAACGGATTACAGCGGGTTGTTTTTCCGTTTGTCGGCCATTGGGATGCTATTGCTTCTGTTCACGCCATCTGCCGGCTTTTCCTTAGGTCTCAGTCTGTTATTCCTTTATTTGACAGGCTTCCAGCTGTTGCCGTTGTATTTTCACTTCAATGAAAACATGCTGTACCGGCTCTATCCGACACAGCATGCAGATAAATTTGCCGGCTTTAAGCGTTTATTGGGTTACCTGTTGGGAGTGGAAGGATTCCTTTTTGCGGGAATCATCTTCATCAACAATAGTTTGCAGACTGGATTGGCTTCAATAGCCTTAAACGCCGGGTTCATCTGGTTGTTCACCCAGTTTTACATGGGCGGGCGTACGGAAAAAAGAGAAGCGGCAAATTATTGATGCATGGGTTAAAATCGGTTCAGTACCGAAACCACATGGAATATTCTTGACTGAATATGTAAAGAAATCTAAAATGATAATTGTATGCGAGTGATAGCCGTTGCGTTTTCAGAGCAAAACGAGCTGCGTCGCCGAATGAACACGTAGCGTGTGAACAGAAGAGCAGACCGAGATAGCTGGGGCTTTCGTCCCGGCTCCTTCTTTTCATAGGCATAGAAAAACTAAAGATTAGAGTAAGGAATGAGCTCGATGGATTATAAAATGGACTCAGGGTGGCGGCTACATCCCATCGGAGGAGACACAGGACAAGCTTATATGGGCACTAGAGCCGAGGAAAGAGTCTTTTTGAAAAGAAACTCTTCACCTTTCTTAGCTGCGCTTTCCGTTGAGGGGATCACACCGCGATTGATCTGGACCAAAAGGGTCGGCAATGGGGATGTCCTGACAGCTCAGGAATGGCTCAACGGCAGGGAATTGAATCCGGAAGAGATGAAAGAGAAGACCGTGCGGGAAATCCTGCATCGCATCCATCATTCCGAAAATCTTCTGAAGATGCTTCAGAAGGTAAAGGGTGAAATCTTCAACCCAATCAATTTCTACAACCTGTATGTTGCGGATCTGCCGGATGATCTGAAATCCAATTCGGTCCTTCAACAGGCAACTGAATATGTGAAGAACAGTATCGCCAGCATCGACGACTCGCAAAAGACGGTCTGCCACGGAGACGTGAATCGGAAAAATTTCCTGTTGGATGAGGAAGACCGCTTGTACTTGGTGGATTGGGAAATGGTCAAAATTGCCGATCCGTTCTCGGACATCAGCACCTTGTTGGTACAATACGTTCCTTATGAGGAATGGGGAGTATGGTTGGAGCAGTACGGATTGCGGATGAACGACAATATGGAACGCCGGTTGGAGTGGTACAGCATGATGATGTGCCTCTGCATGATCAAAAAGAGCCATTCGCAGGAACGTAACGTGGAAATGAACCAACTGATTCTGTTGCTGAAACAGCTTTATCAGAATCGCCTAAACAGTTATTTATGAAATCCTCTTCGTGTTTATACGAACGGAAAGGATTTCTTTTTTCGAAAAAAAACAGATAAGAAAGAGGACGATTATGCGCGTAAGAAATAAACCTTGGGCTGCCGAAAAATTGGCTGAGAGTACCCAATATGTAGTGATGGAACCAGCGGATTGGAAAGGGAAATGGCAGGAACGCTTCGGCAACGAGCAACCAATCCACGTGGAAATTGGCTCCGGCAAGGGCCAGTTCATCGTCGAGATGGCCCGCATGCATCCGGAAGTGAATTATATCGGGATCGAACGTCAGACAAGCGTGGCGGTTATGACGCTTGATAAGATGATCGAATCAGGTTTGAAAAATGTCCAGTTACTGAATACGGACGGAGAGAATGTTGCGGATTTTTTTGCGGAAGGCGAAGTAGGCCGCGTCTATCTTAACTTTTCCGATCCATGGCCAAAGTCCAAACACGACAAACGCCGCTTGACTTACAAAAATTTTCTGCGGAACTATGAGCAAATCCTGGTTTCCGGCGGAGAAATCCATTTCAAGACGGATAACCAAGGCTTGTTCGAATATTCGTTGGCCAGCTTCTCGCAATACGGAATGACTTTGAAGCAAGTGTGGTTGGATCTGCACAAGAGTGATTTTGAGGGAAACATCATGACCGAGTACGAAGCGAAGTTCTCTTCAAGAGGAGACCGCATCTACCGCGTCGAAGCAGCGTTCCCGAAAAAAGCAGCGGCTGATTCTGAAAAATAGAGCTCAAACCTCAAACAAAAGGAAGGACCAAAGCTGTGATTGCTTTGGTCCTTCCTTTTTCTGTGGTGCCACTAATGATGTCCAACAATCCAAGATTGCCTCTCGGAAATTAGATGAATCTGACCCTAAATTTCTTTCGAGGCAGAGCGGGCTTGTATCGCATTTCTTTCTTAAAGCTTATACAGATCCAAAATGGTCCCTGTGTATGCGTCGGCGATGAATTCATATTGCACCAAAACGCCTTCTTCTTTGCGGGAGATTCCGCCGTAATACACATCCGTTTTTGAAGAATAACGACTGAGCGGGACAGGGTGCAGTTCGATCCATGAGCCCTCTATTGGCGCTTCAGCCAAGAACATTTTTTTTACGTTTTCCAGGATTTTGTCACCGTTTATGGTCCGTTTTTGTTCATAGCAAAGCGCTGTCACGACTGAGCCAAGTACGAGTCCGGCTCCAAATAAAATACCACCCAATATTTCTTCTTTGTGTTTTTTGCACATGCATTTTTCTAAAAAGTTCATCATGTGTTCCTCCTTAAATTGATGCGCTTTCTTTTTTCTCCCCCAAGTATAGCAATAAAACAAAAAAAATAATAGGGAAATGTCGCATGATTCAGGCCTCCTGAAGGAAACGTTTTCCTTCACTCGGTAATGCTTTGGGATGAAGGGAATCGTTGCTATGACAACAATGCTGCGCTATAATGGAAAGGATAGTCAGACAATGAAGGGGGACCGGGAGCGGCATATGGATAAAGATGTATCCTGCTCCATTCAAATATGGAAAATAAAACATTTGCGATGATCAAAGAATTGACGGAATTGCAGGGGACAAGCGGAAACGAACGCAATATCCGGAACTATATGCATGAGAGAATGGCCCCGTTGGTGGACCGCATCGAAACGGATGGTTTGGGCGGCATTTTCGGAATCAGAGAGCATGAAGATAAGACTGCACCGCGTATCATGGTGGCGGCGCACATGGATGAAGTCGGCTTTATGCTGGCTAGCATTACGGATCGCGGGCTGTTCCGGGTCGTGCCGCTGGGAGGTTGGAATGCTTACGTCGTTTCGGCACAGCGATATACGCTGCAGACTTCCAAAGGCGATATTCCTGTGATTTCTTCTTCTGTCCCGCCGCACTTGCTGCGGGATGCAGGTGAAGGGAAAAAAGTCAAAGTGACGGATATCCTGTTCGATGCCGGTTTCGATACCAAAGAAGAGGCGCTTGCATTCGGGGTGCGGCCTGGAGATTCGATCGTTCCCCAGGTAGAAACGATATGGACGGCAAACAAGAAGAAGATCATTTCAAAAGCATGGGACAACCGCTATGGGAACACGGTCGTATTGGAAACACTTGAAGCATTGAAAAATGAAACGTTGCCGAACACGCTGATCGCCGGCGCCAACGTTCAGGAAGAAGTCGGACTTCGAGGGACAAAAGGAGCCGTGCATAAGTTCAAGCCCGATCTATTTTTCGCTGTGGATTGCTCGGCTGCGGACGATTTGACTACAACCAAGGATACATTCGGCCATCTCGGGGAAGGGTTCCTTTTGCGGATTCAGGATCCCGGCATGATCACGTTGAAAGGGATGCGCGAATTTCTGTTGGATACGGCGGAAACCCACGATATCCCTTATCAATATTTCGTTTCCAAAGGCGGAACGGATGCGGGTGCTGCCCATGTCATGAACGATGGGGTGCCGAGCGCGGTCATCGGCGTCTGCGCCCGCTACATCCACACACATCAAACAATGTTCCACATCGATGATTACGCGGCGGCTAAGGAAATGGTCGCACAAGTCATCAAAGCATTGGACAAGAGCACTTATGAGACCATCATGGACATGAACTAAGGAGGAGCTTGATTATGGACAAACTGAAAGATTTGGATCAATTCAAAGAATGGCGCGATTCGGGAAGAACGGTATTTGTCTTCATGACCAGCTGGTGTCCGGATTGCCATTTTATCCGTCCGTTCATGCCCGAGGTGGAAAATAAATTTGCGGATTTTCATTTCGTCGAAATAGACCGTGATGATTTCGGTACATTGGGTGAAGCGTTGCAGATTTCCGGAATCCCGAGCTTTGTCGCCTATGATAAAGGAGAGCTTTTGGGGCGTTTCGTTTCTCGCAACCGGAAGACGCAAAAAGAGATTGAAGCCTTTTTGGAGCAATTGTGATACTATTTCGTTTGGGCAATAATAAATGAAGAAACATAAAGGAGCAAATACAACATGTGGTTAAGTTTTTATAATCGTGAAGCAGTCGGAGATACATTGATGTTGACGAAAGGGGATATCGCGGTCCGCCAAGAACAGGCCTGCGAATCAAAAGGGAATGTGACGCGCATTTTCAACAATCGTACAAATGAAACGATGGGCTACAATCTATTTTCGATTTCAGATATGCTTACGTTAGATGCAAAAGGACAAGTGCTGTTATCAGATGAAGAAGTGGCAAAAGTGAATGCTTTGATCCAATCGGCAGGTTTCAGTGATATTATCGTTGTCGATCGCTCGCCTAAATTTGTTGTGGGTTACGTCAAGGAATGTGTGCCACATGAAGACTCCGATCATCTGTCCGTTACGCAAACGGAAGTGGACAACGGAGAAGTACTACAGATCGTCTGCGGTGCAGCCAACATCAAAAAAGGGCAACGCGTCGTCGTAGCCAAACCGGGCGCTGTCATGCCCAGCGGATTGATCATCTGGCCGGGTGAATTGCGCGGCGTAGCCAGCCAGGGCATGATTTGCTCAGCCAAAGAATTGCAACTGGAAAACGCAAGCCCTAAAAAAGGTATCCTCGTGTTGGATGACAGCTACACAACAGGCGCAGCTTTTTCCAAATAAGACTATAGAAATTTAGTCGGAAAAGAAGTACTATTATAAAGGAATTCCATTGAGACCGGGCATAGTATTGCCGGAAGCAAAATAAGAGAGGAGCTGACTGGATGAGTCGCTATGATGGACCAAGTTTTTTTCGGCATGACCATCGTTCAGGGGTGGAAGGAAGTCATCCTGCAACAAATAAGTATGATTTTCCGAATTACCTAAAAAAAGAGGACGAAGGGCATGGTATCCTGGAAGAAAAAGGCGATTCTGCACAACCGTCCTCCTATATCTCGCAAGATTTGTTGCATCCGATGGACACTGTCCCGTATATCCGCCACAATAAGGAGGCTTTCGTATCCTTCAGGGATCAAGCTGTGAAGCCTGCTGAAGATGTATTTGCGGTCGAAAAAAAAAGACTGAAGGACGAAAAGCAGAAGGAACGCCGCACGGAATTGGGCATGCACCCTTTCGCTTCCTATAAAAGCAGAAGGCCTTTCCAACTGACAGAAGTACCGGAACCTTTAAAAGGCTGGGAAAACCTGAAAGAAAAGAAAATTGATTATCGCGCGATTGCGGCATTATTGAAGAAAAACAGCTCAGATCTGCTTATTTTCGAACTTGCGCCACCAGTTGAAGACGATGTGGCCCTGGAGGAAGACAGCGTGGAAACAAATGAGTTGCAACCATTGGAAGGCAAATCCAAACGGGCTATGAACCGCTCATTATTGGGCATTATGGAGCAAGAACGCTCTTATGAAGTTGCCGGGAAATTCGTTCAGGAACCTGCCGATTCGGTAAACCACTCTTATTTTTAGTCATCGCATTGTAACATTAGGCCGATTTGTGCACAACACTTAATGTTGCAATGAAATTATTGAGATGTTTGATATCAAATTTTAAATATTTTTAAGTATTTTCTTAATCTGCGCGTGCTATACTGATTGCGATTCAGCAATTGGACAGCAAGTCATCAGGTCCTAAGCGAATGTTTTGAGACACAAACATCAGTCAGAAGGTAGCCGAAAGACTAACCTTCCTTATTCATTTGGAGGTAATTATGGAAACGGAAACGATTTATCATTTTGTCGGCATCAAAGGTTCTGGGATGAGTGCGTTGGCATTAATCCTGCACGGGAAAGGCTATCGCGTCCAAGGATCGGACGTCGAAACTTATTTTTTTACACAAAAAGGTTTGGATGATGCTGGCATCACAATCATGCCATTCAGTGAAGCGAATATTACACCGGGTTTGACTGTCATCGCAGGGAATGCTTTTCCTGACTCCCATGAGGAAATTGCGAAAGCGAAAGAACTCGGTTTGAAGGTCATCCGCTATCATGATTTCATAGGCGACTTGATCAAGAACTATACGAGCGTCGCCATTACCGGTTCACATGGCAAGACAAGCACGACAGGTTTACTTTCCCATGTATTGGATGGGATTGCACCGACAAGCTATCTGATCGGCGATGGTACTGGTTTTGGTCGGGAAGATGCGAAGTATTTTGTGTTGGAAGCTTGCGAATACAGACGTCATTTCTTGGCTTATTCACCGGACTATGCCATCATCACGAACATCGATTTCGATCACCCGGATTATTACAAAGACATCAACGATGTTTACAGCGCTTTTGATTCATTTGCATCCCAAGTGAAAAAAGGCGTCATCGCTTGCGGCGAAGATGCTTATGTCCGTGAATTGAAAGGCAGATATCCAGTTACGTTTTATGGCTTTGCTGAAGATAATGATGTTATCGCAAAAAATGTCACGAAGGACACGAACGGCAGCCAGTTCGATGTGGAAATAAATGGCGAAATGTACGGTCATTTTGAAATCCCATCTTTCGGCACGCATAATATCCTTAACTCATTGGCCATCATCACATTTTGCTGGTTGGAAGGCTTGGATAACGACAAGGTCGCTGCGCAACTGAAGACCTTCTCAGGCGTAAAACGTCGTTTCAGCGAGAAATACATTTCGGATATGGTCGTCATTGATGATTATGCCCATCATCCGTCCGAAATCCGTGCCACCCTCGATGCGGCTAGACAGAAATACCCTACTAAAGAAATCATTGCGATTTTCCAACCGCATACCTTCACGCGTACGGTTGCTCTGCTTAGCGAGTTTGCTGAGTCGTTGGAATTGGCCGATAAAGTCTTCCTTTGCGATATTTTCGGATCCGCCCGCGAAAAGAACGGACAGGTTTCAATCGGCGATTTGGCCGATAAAATCGAAAAAGGCGCAACGGTATTGAACGTCAATAACATGTCCCCGCTGCTGCAGTTCCATGATGCAGTCGCCATTTTCATGGGCGCTGGGGATGTTCAGAAATTTGAACTGGCTTATGAAGAACTGTTGAGCCACAGCATACCGACAACAAATTAATTCAGAAGAACGGTTCTGATTCGCAGATACCACTCCCGTTTAGCAAACAGTGGATGTCCACAAAAGAGGTGGACATCCACTGTTCACTCCAACGTCCGGGTATCTAAACGCGAATCATCACACACTATTAGTCCAGGAATTGCTTCCTGGGCTTTTTTGATGCAAGCAGGGGAACGGCTTGCGTTGCTTTTTGTAATAAATGGTTTCAAACAGCTAAACGGCTTTTATCGGAACGACGTTTTTGATATGATAGACATATATGTGTTCAAAGAAAGGAAAAGTGAAAATGGGTCTGAAAGATATAAAGCTTGGGAAATCGATTGATGAAATTCAAGAGGGGGATTCGTTGACTGTCACCGAAATCATCGAAGACAAAGATATATTGCTGTATCTTGGGTTGACGAATGACGGGAACCCGCTCTATATTCAACATGATTATTCGCAGACGACTCGGTTCCATAAACCGATCGTGCCAACCGTTTTGTTGGTGGGTATTTTGACGAGCAACGTTTCCAAACATTTGCCGGGTCCGGGTTCACATATTGTGGACGTTTCTTTGAATGTGATTGAACCAATCTACCACAACAGCACGATCACGTTCAATTTTGAAGTGGAACGCGTGGATGAACGCCGTGAACAAGTGACGATCAGTGTGGTCGGTACGAATATGGATAACGAGCGTGTGTTGGATGCTGAGTTGATTGTAGAGACACCGCGCAAGTTGATTTTTGATGAGGAAGAGAACGTAATCATGAACGAGCGAACTGAAGTTGAGGAAGCTATCGATTCTGGAGCGGATTCCATATCCATGACAGCAGACGATTCAGAATAAGCAGAGTTAGGATGTAACCAAATGACTGATAAAAAGAATAAATTAATATTGGTGGATGGCAGCAGTGTGGCTTTCAGATCCTTTTTCGGATTGCCGAATCTGGATGGGTTCCGCAACAAGAACGGATTGCATACGAACGCGCTCTACGCCTTCAATAATATATTGGAACGCATCTTCCAGACAGAAGAGCCTACGCATCTGTTGGTGGCATTCGATTCAGGAAAAACGACTTTCCGTAATGCACTTTATGATGATTACAAAGGTGGGCGTGCCAGCATGCCGTCGGAGTTGTCCGAACAGTGGCCTTATTTCGGTGTCTTGGTCCATGCTTTCGGCGGCAAGACCTATGAATTGGTCAATTATGAAGCCGATGACATCATCGGAACCTACTCGCGGATGGCCGATCAGGCCGGCTATGATGTCGTGATCATTTCTGGCGACAAGGATATGATCCAATTGACGACAGATAATATCCGGGTCGACATCACCGTCAAAGGCGTGTCAGAATTGAAATCCTACACCCCGGACGTTATCCGTGAAGAATACGGCATCGAACCGAAACAGATCATCGACATGAAAGGTCTGATGGGGGACTCGTCAGATAATTATCCCGGCGTCACCAAAGTCGGCGAGAAGACTGCTTTGAAGCTCCTTACCGAATATGGCTCTATCGAAAACCTTTACGAGCATGTCGATGAACTTAAGAAAAGCAAGATGAAGGAAAATCTCATCAATGACAAAGAGAATGCATTCATGAGCAAAACATTGGCTACGATCGATCTGGACTCTCCAGTGACACTGAAGCTCGATGACCTTGCGGTTGAAGGCAAACAACTCGACAAACTGACCGATTTTTATCGCGAGATGGATTTCAACAGTTTCCTCGATAAACTGGGCGTGGCTTCGGAAGACCGCTCGGAATCCTTTGAGGATATCCATTTCGAAGTCTTGACCGAAATCCGTCCCGAGCATTTTACAGACCGTATGGCACTGTATGTGGAGATGCTTGAAGACAACTATCACGATGGGAAAATCCTCGCGGTCAGCTGGGGGACAGATGAAAAAATATACACCGCTTCATTAGAAACAGTTAAATCAAGCCCGGCCTTCAAGGAATGGGCTGAAAATGCCGAAGCCAGCAAAATCGTCTACGACGGCAAACGGACTATGGTCATGCTGCATTACGCCGGCATCTCGCTGGCTGGTATCGGTTTTGACATCCTGTTGGCCTCCTACATCCTGAATGCGAAGGACAACAGCAAAGACCTGGCGCAAGTCGCCCAGGAATATGGCTACAACGATGTCTCCTTTGATGAGGCCATCTACGGAAAAGGCGCTAAAATGGCCGTTCCCGAAGACGCCGTGCTGCATGATCATTTGGCACGCAAAGTGAAAGCAATCCAAGCCCTGTTTGCCCAATTGAACGCGGAGCTGGAAAGCAATGTGCAAAAAGACCTGTATTACGAAATGGAGCTGCCATTGTCATTTGTATTGGCGCACATGGAAATTCAAGGAATCAAAGTGGAACCGCAGCGCCTGTTGACCATGAAAGAGGAATTCGCCGGCCGTTTGCTTGAAATCGAAAAAACCATCTATGCCGAAGCAGGGGAAGAGTTCAACATCAACTCACCGAAGCAACTGGGCGTCATCCTGTTCGAGAAGATGGGATTGCCCGCCATCAAAAAGACGAAAACGGGCTATTCGACAGCTGTCGATGTGTTGGAAAAACTGCAGGCGCAAGCGCCGATCGTGGAGCACATCCTGAATTACCGACAGTTGGCTAAGTTGCAATCGACCTATGTGGAAGGACTCCTGAAATTCATCAAACCAGAAACCGGGAAGATCCATACCCGTTATCAACAAACGTTGACGCAGACCGGCCGTTTGAGTTCCGTCGATCCGAACCTGCAGAACATTCCGATCAGGATGGAGGAAGGCCGGAAAATCAGACAAGCCTTCGTTCCGCAACAAGCAGGCTGGAAGCTGTTCGCCTCCGACTATTCACAGATCGAATTGCGTGTGCTAGCGCATATTTCCGGGGACGAGCATCTTCAGGAAGCCTTCCTGGAAGGCCAAGATATCCATACCTCGACCGCGATGCGCGTTTTTGGCATCGAGAAACCGGAAGACGTCACTGCCAATCTGCGCCGACAAGCGAAAGCCGTCAATTTTGGAGTTGTTTACGGAATCAGCGACTATGGTTTATCGCAAAACCTGAATATCACCCGAAAAGCTGCTCAGGAATTCATTGACCGTTATTTCGAAAAATACCCAGGTGTGAAGCAATTTATGGAAGACATCGTCAAAGAAGCGAAAGAGAACGGCTATGTAGAAACGTTATTCCACAGACGCCGTTACCTGCCTGATATCCATAACCGCAATTTCAATCTGCGCTCCTTTGCGGAACGCACTGCCATCAATTCGCCGATCCAAGGCACTGCCGCCGATATCATCAAAGTTGCGATGGTCCGGATGGATAAAGTCCTTAAGGAAAAAGGGCTTCAAGCGAATATGCTGTTGCAAGTGCACGATGAATTAATCTTCGAATGCCCGGAAGAAGAAATTCCAGTATTGGAAAAATTGGTCCCGGAAATCATGGAGCATGCCGTTTCCTTGGCTGTGCCGCTTAAAGTGGACAGTAACTTCGGAGATAGCTGGTATGAAGCTAAATAAACAAGGAACAAACCGATAAAAGAAAGGAGGGGTTGCTTATGCCGGAATTGCCAGAAGTAGAAACCATCCGCAAAGGGCTCATCAATCTTGTTGGAGGAGCCGTCATTATAGATGTTGCTGTCTTTTGGGATCGTATGATTACGCCGCCTTTCTCCACGGAACGGTTCAAGACGGTCTTACGGGGGGAACAGATCCACACTATCGAACGCCGCGGCAAGTACCTGATTTTCTTATTGGACCACTGGGCGATGATTTCCCATTTGCGGATGGAGGGCAAATATGAGGTCAGCGAATCCGGTGAACCGATCAAGAAGCACACCCACGTCATTTTTTATCTCGCTGATGGACGCCAATTGCGGTACCTTGATGTGCGTAAGTTCGGTAAATTCACGTTGTTGCCGATCGAAAAGCGGGATGAATATGAACCTTTCAAAAAAATGGGGCCGGAACCGACCGCAGATTTCTTCAAATTGAGCAAATTCAAAAAAGACCTGTCCAAGTCGCATCGGGCAATTAAAGCGGTCATCCTTGATCAGAACATTGTTGCCGGCGTCGGAAATATCTATGCGGATGAGTCCCTTTTCCAGGCCCGGATCCATCCTATGCGATCTGCCGACTCGATTGGACCGGCTGCAGCAAAAAGATTGCACGAGGCCATCATTGATGTGATCAGCAGATCAGTGGAAGCCGGAGGGTCGACTATCCGGACCTACAAAAACACGTTAGGGGAGGCCGGGAAATTCCAAGTTTCTCTTGCTGTTTACGGCCAAACTGGTCAACCTTGTCCGAACTGCGGCCATCCGATCGAAAAGATAAGGGTTGCACAGCGAGGAACGCATTATTGTCCGCATTGTCAACAACTGCCAAAGACACGTTCGAAGGCAGCGAGCTTCACTGACATTGCGTATAAAGGGGCGAGGTAAACGAAAATGAGTTATATATTGGGTCTTACAGGAAGCATCGCTACAGGGAAATCGACTGTAGCGAAGCTGTTTTTGTCTGCGGGCATTCCGGTTGTCGATGCGGACTTGGGTGCACGAGCTGTCGTTCTTCCGGGTTCACCGGGGTTAGCGGCCATCATCGAACATTTCGGCGAAGCCTATCTGCTGCCGGATGGCACATTGGATCGCAAACGCTTGGGGGCGCTGATCTTTTCAGATAGAAACAAGCGGACGGAGCTGGATGCGTTGCTGAAGGAACACATCAATCATTGGATTCAGGAAGAAAAAGAGCGTTATATTTCGGAAGGGCACGAACTGATCGTGCTGGATATCCCATTGCTTTACGAGGGCGGATATAAGGACAGCTGCGATGCTGTGATGGTCGTCTATGTTCCGGAAGCGCTACAATTGCAAAGGCTGATGAGCCGTAATCATTTGGATGCGGAGGAAGCTACCCGGAGGATGCAAAGTCAGCTTTCGATCGAAAAGAAAAAAGAGCTGGCAGACTTTGTCATCGACAATTCCGGGACAATCGAAGAAACCAAAAAACAAGTCAACGAATGGCTGCGCGGCCGTCTTTCAGTCTAGTCGGTTGGCGCCGGAAAGACCATCTTTTCAAGGATTTTGAGCCCCAAGTATGTTATAATGAAGTGATAATAAACGAAAGAAAAGGGGGAAAACCGATGCAATGCCCAAAATGTCACTATCACGGATCGCGTGTTGTAGATAGTCGTCCGGCTGATGACGGGAAAGCCATCCGACGCCGTCGCGAATGCGAACAATGCCATTTCCGCTTCACTACATTCGAAAGGATCGAGCAAACGCCGCTGCTTGTCATCAAAAAAAATGGCGCGCGCGAAGAATTCAGCCGTGAAAAGTTGTTGCGGGGATTGATTCGCTCCTGCGAAAAACGGCCGATCGCCCTTGAACAACTGGAGACTGTCGTTAATGAGGTGGAAGCTGAAATCCGAGCGCTTGGAGAAAATGAAGTATCCAGCATCGTCATCGGGGAGTTCGTCATGGATAAGCTATCCAAAATAGACGATGTCGCCTACATCCGTTTCGCAAGTGTTTACCGCCAATTTTCGGACCGTAAAACCTTCCTTGATGAATTGAAGAACATGGAGAAGAAAAAAGCCCAACAAGCGGCTGCTGAATCTTCAGACATCCAACAATCCGATGCTCCTCCCCACGAGGCAGCCCCCGGAAAGGAAGACAATGAATAATGAGCTATCCATGGCAAAATATAAGCCCTAAGGATCCTTTCAGAGCAAGCCAGACGAGCTTGATTTCCGATGTGGACCGCAAAATCCTGACGCAATTGTATCAGCCCATCATCGGACCACAAGCTTTCAGCCTTTATTTGACGCTGCTTGCGGAGATTCCGCAAGAGAGCTATTGGAGCAAAGATCTGCTTCATACCGAATTATTGGCTTTATTGAATAGCGGGATTCAAGAGTTCTATCAAGCACGGGTGAAATTGGAAGGGATCGGTTTACTGAAGACATTGCTTGTAAACGAGCCTGAGAAGCAGTACCTATACGAATTGCAGCAGCCGCTGTCCAGTCATGCTTTTTTCAGTGATGACCTGATGGGGTTGCTGTTGTATGAAAAAGTCGGCGAACGGAAATTCCGCGACTTACAGCAGCGGTTCAGCCGACAAGTCCGCGACGTAAAAAATGCGGAAAACATCACCAAGTCCTTTTTGGATGTTTTTTCTTTCTCGGAAAGCGCCTTTACGGAGCAAGTGCGCATGAGACAGAACGATAATACGTTGTTGGGTGATAACGCAGCAAGCCTGCCCGTGATCGAGAATGATGGGTTTGACTTCTCGTTTTTCCGACAGCTGTTGAACAAGCAATTCGTCAAACGTGAATCCATCACAAAGGAATTGGAGCACACCATCACTATTCTCTACACGCTGTATGGTTGCGATGAACTGCAGATGGCCCAGTTCATCCTGGAGGCCGCTGACATCGAATCAGGAAAAGTCGACGGGGAGGCCCTGAAAAAAATTGTGTCTGCTGCCTATGAACAGAGGCACAGCACCCGTTTAGAGATAAAGGACAAAGTCACCCAAAGCATCCAACTGGCAAAAGACACTGAAAAAGGCCGGGAACAAAAATTGATTCAGGCACGCTTTTCCAGTGAAGAGATTGCGTTCATCAAGGCGTGTGAGCAATTGACGCCTCATCAGTTTCTGACCAGCATCAAAAAGCAAAAAGGAGGCATCGTGACCGCCTCGGAAACGCAATTGTTGCGGACGCTGATGGAAAAGGCCGATTTCAAGCCGAGTGTGCTCAATGTATTGACGCATTACGTGTTGGTCATCCTCAATAATCCGCATCTTTCGAAGGCCTATGTGGAGGCAATCGCAAACGATTGGCTGCAGGATGGTGTCGATTCACCCGAAAAAGCCTTGGCGAAAGCGAAGCAATTCGCTGGAGAGATGAAAGCGAAAGCAGAAAAGCGTGCAGCCAGCCGAACAACCGCAAAGAATTACGGGAAAACGGTGGCGCGCAAGAAAGAAAACTTGCCTGATTGGGCTAAAGAGGAACATAAATCGGTTGTGGAAACACCTCTGACGCCGGAAGCGCAACAAAAATTGAATGAACGCATCAAAAAATTAAAAAGTAGCGGAAAGGCAGGGGATGAGTGATGGATCATATCGGAAGAGCATTCTACAAATATATGAATAATCCCGAAATCAGCCAACGCTATAAAGGCATGATCGAAACTATCATGAAGGATGCTGATGTCCAAGCGTTCTTCCAGAAGCACGAAGAGCGCCTGACTCAGGAAATCGTCGAGAGAAGTTATTCAAAACTGCACGAATATGTGCAGGAAAAAGATAAAATCCGGCTGGGGAAAGAATCGCAGAATCCTGGCTATGAGCCGCATCTTGTGCTGAATGCCGGTTATATAGATGTTGTCTATACACCGACCAATGAGACGATGGCGAGGGAAAAGGAAAAGGAATTGCGGAGTCGCGTCCATTCGATGTCGATGCCGAAGGATGTACGCACGGCAACGTTGGATCGGTTTGTCCAATCAAACGAGCGGATGCCGGCCATTCTGGAATCGTTGAATTTCATTGATGCCTTCAATGCAAACCCGAAAGTACACCACCAGGCCCTTTATTTCTATGGTCCGTTCGGAGTCGGGAAATCCTATCTTCTGGGCGCAATCGCGCATGAATTGGCGATGGGCGGACATCTGACGACATTGATGCATTACCCGACCTTCACGATGGAGATGAAGCAGGCAATCCAGAGCAACACGGTCAACGAAAAGATTGATGCCGTGAAGAAAGCGGAGGTTCTGATGTTGGATGATATCGGAGCAGAAGCCAATTCTACATGGATCCGCGATGAAGTGCTCGGCGTCATCCTCCAGTACCGTATGCAGGAAGACTTGCCGACATTCTTCAGTTCCAACTTTACGATGCAACAGTTGGAGGAGCATTTGCGCATGGGTAACCGGGGCGATGACGAGCCGATGAAGGCTAAACGTCTGATGGAACGGATCCGCTTCTTGTCGCGCGAAATTCCTATGACCGGGAAGAACCGCCGCTTCGAGCAATAGGCTGACGCAAAGCTGTTCTGCAATCAAAAGAGTTGGCTAGCTTCACGGGTAAGCCCTTCGGAAAGGATGAAGGAACCCCTTGTCTCTACGAGCCAAGGATACTATTCGACTAACCTGCTGACGCAGGAAGTCTCCCAGCATATTGCGCTCTACGATGCTCAGTCGGCTCGATTCCCTAAATTTCTTTCAGGGCTAAGCGAACCCGTTCAGCTTTTAGTATTTTAAACTTGAAAACAACTGTTTTTTGTGTTTAAATGGACTACAGATGAAACGAAAAACAAATCGATGAGAAAGACACCGATGGATGAACTGATTTTTAGCGAGGGATGGCTTGGTGAAACATCCTAATCAATCATGTGTCGACCCCTTTCGAGAGATTCCCTGAAACTGCAGTAGGGGGAAACGGTACGCTCGTTATCGCGTTCAAGTAAGGATGAGACAGAATCTTAAGTGGATGCCTGTCGCACTCTTTAAATTTGGGTGGAACCACGTAGACACGTCCCATTTCCGGCTTAAGCTGGGGATGGGCTTTTTTTATTGCCTTTTTTGTCATCCACATTGTACGTACAGAATTTAATTAATTGGAGGAATCAGCATGTCAGAAATCAAAATCACTTTTCCTGATGGCGCCGTAAAAGTATTCGAAGCCGGCGTAACAGTGGAAGAAGTAGCAAAAAGCATCAGCAACAGCCTGGCCAAAAAGGCTTTGGCCGGAAAATTCAACGGGGAATTGGTCGACTTCACACGCCGATTGGAGACGGATGGTTCACTTGAAATCGTGACACCTGATCACGCAGACGGATTGGGTATCCTGCGTCACTCGACTGCCCACTTGATGGCGCATGCCTTGACGCGCCTGTTCCCTGAAATTCATTTTGGTGTAGGGCCAGCGATCGAAACTGGTTTCTATTATGATACCGATATGGAAGTGCAGCTTGCCGAAGAAGACTTGTCGAAAGTCGAAGCGGAAATGATGAACATCGTGAAGGCAAATTATCCAATCGTCAGACGTGAAGTGAGCCGAGCGGAAGCTTTGGAAATCTTCGCAAATGATCCTTACAAAGTTGAATTGATCACAGCGTTGCCTGAAGGTGACGTTATCACTGTCTATACGCAAGATGAATTCACTGACCTTTGCCGCGGCGTTCACGTACCGGCAACAGGCAAAATCCAAGTCTTCAAGCTGTTGTCGTTGGCGGGTGCCTACTGGAGAGGGAACTCGAACAACAAAATGATGCAACGTGTCTACGGAACAGCCTTTTTCGACAAGAAAGCCTTGGCTGAATTCATCAAGATGCGCGAAGAAGCCAAAGAGCGCGATCACCGCAAATTAGGCAAAGAGTTGGACCTGTTCATGATCGCTCCTGAAGTCGGCTCCGGCTTGCCGTTCTGGTTGCCGAAAGGCGCAACAATCCGTCGTACACTTGAGCGTTACATCGTCGATAAAGAAGTGAGCCTGGGTTACCAGCACGTCTATACACCGATCATGGCGAATGTGGAATTGTACAAAACTTCCGGCCACTGGGACCACTACCATGAGGACATGTTCCCACCGATGGATATGGGCGATGGCGAAATGTTGGTATTGCGTCCGATGAACTGCCCGCACCACATGATGGTCTACAAGAACGACATCCACAGCTACCGTGAATTGCCGATCCGCATCGCGGAATTGGGCATGATGCACCGTTACGAAAAGAGCGGCGCTTTGTCCGGTCTGCAACGCGTACGCGAAATGACTCTGAATGATGCACATGCATTTGTCCGTCCGGATCAGATCAAGGACGAATTCAAACGCGTGCTGCAGTTGGTCATGGATGTTTATGCAGACTTCCAGATCAGCGATTACCGTTTCCGTCTGAGCTATCGCGACCCTGAAGACAAAGTGAAATACTTCGATGACGACGATATGTGGAACCGCGCAGAAGCGATGCTGAAGGAAGCAATGGACGAATTCGGTTTGGAATATTTCGAAGCGATCGGCGAAGCTGCTTTCTACGGCCCTAAATTGGACGTGCAGTTCAAGACAGCGATGGGCTTGGAAGAAACGATGTCCACTATCCAATTGGACTTCCTGTTGCCTGAGCGCTTTGATCTGACTTATGTCGGCGAAGACGGTGAAAATAACCATCGTCCGGTCGTCATCCATCGTGGCGTTATCTCCACAATGGAGCGTTTTGTAGCGTATCTGATTGAAGAGTATAAAGGGGCATTCCCGGTATGGTTGGCTCCTGTCCAAGCAACGATCATCCCTGTCAATCTTGATCTGCATGCCGATCAAGCATTTGAACTGAAAGCCGTAATGGAACAGTTGGGTATGCGCGTCGAAGTCGATGACCGCAACGAGAAGATGGGTTACAAAATCCGTGCTTCCCAGACTCAAAAAATCCCTTATCAGTTGGTTATAGGCGATCAGGAATTGCTGAACGGAACCGTTACTGTCCGCCGTTATGGCTCGAAAGAAATGGTTACTTTCAGCATAGATGATTTCTTGGCTGAGGTTCAATCTGAAATCAAAAACTTCAAATAATCTTATCAAATCCACATCTTTCTGAGTAAATCATGATACAATAAGTTTCAGTGATGTAGCTTTGATTCTGTTAGCTTGATGAAGGCCCGGAACATGGCAGTTTGTGTTCCGGGCCTTCATCTTTATATTAGAGGAAAGTATAAAATGTTTTATGCAACCAAAAAAGTTGGCTAGCTTCACGGGTAAGCCCTTCGGAAATTAGATAAATCGTACCTATTGCGCTCTATGATGCTCAGTCGGCACGATTTCCTAAATTTCTTTCAGGGCTGAGCGAACCCGTTCAGCTTTTCTTATTTTGCTTAATGGGGGATGATGAGAAGATGTTAAGAGATGAATTGATGAAAATGTTGGATGGCCGCGAAGATGAAATGATTTCTCTGCGCCGTTATTTCCATGAGCATCCCGAACTGTCATTCGACGAGAAGGAAACGGCTGCGTTCATCGCCAGTTTCTATGAAGATAAACCGGTTGATGTGCAGACGAACGTCGGAAACGGTTATGGCATCGTTGTCACGATCAATGGGAAACAACCCGGCCGCACCATAGCGTTGCGGGCGGATTTCGATGCGCTGCAGATTGAGGAACAGACCGGTCTGCCATTCGCATCCAAAAATCCAGGCGTCATGCACGCTTGCGGACATGACGGACACACCGCCTATCTGATGGTCTTGGCTGATTGCCTGATCCGTCTGCGGGACCAGTGGGAAGGGACCGTCAAAATCGTGCATCAGCATGCCGAAGAAATGGCCCCGGCAGGTGCCAAGAGCATCGTGGAATCCGGCTTGCTTGACGATGTCGATGAAATCTACGGCATCCATTTCTATCCGGATTATGAAGTTGGCACCGTCTTTTACACTAGCGGCTACGCTTATGCAGGCTGCAGCGACATCAAAGTCACGATCCAGGGGACGGGCGGGCATGGTTCGCAGCCGCATCGCTCCAATGATACAATCGTGGCGGCATCAAGCTTCGTGATGAATCTGCAAACCATCGTTTCCCGGCGCATCAACCCTTATGACATGGCTGTTGTGACGATTGGCTCCTTCGAGGCGGTCGGCAGCAGCAATGTCATCAAGGACAGCTTGATTCTGCGGGGGGATGCCCGTTACATGGATCTTGCAGTCGGAAAAGTCATCGAGGAGCATTTCCACCGGATTGGCCGCGGACTTGAAGAAATGTATGACGTGAAAGTGGAAATCGACTACAACTCAGATTACCCGCCTTTGTACAACCATCCGAAAGAGACTGCGAAAGCTGCTGCTGTTCTGGAAAAAAATGGTGTCGGGTCATACTTGAACCAGGTCATCGCAACTTCTGCCAACACCGGAGCGGAGGATTTCGGACAGTATCTGCTGAAAATCCCCGGCGCTTTCCTGAATGTCGGCGCTCGCCCGGAACAGGCAGAAGTTTTCAATAATCATCACCCGAAATTTGACATCAATGAAAAAGCTCTATTGGTCGCGGCTAAAACAGTCGCTGACATTACCCTTGCGGCGTTAGCCGGGGAATGAGCGTTTAGGAGGATAAAAATGGATTTAAAAAAGATTGAAACCGCCGTCCAAATGATTTTGGAAGCGATTGGGGAAGATCCGAACCGCTCGGGACTGCAAGATACACCGAAGCGGGTGGCGCGCATGTATGCGGAAATTTTTTCCGGTGTCGAGAAAGACCCTGCCGATCACGCTAAGGTGGTTTTCCATGAAGATACCGACGAAATCGTATTGGTGAAGGACATTCCATTTTATTCCACTTGCGAACATCATCTGGTTCCGTTTTTCGGGGTAGGCCATATCGCTTATATGCCAAAAGATGGACAGGTGATCGGTTTAAGCAAGCTGGCGCGTATCCTGGATGAGGTCAGCAAAAAACCGCAGATCCAAGAACGGATCACGACGACGGTTGCGGATATCCTGATGGAGCATTTGCAACCGCAGGGGGTCATGGTGGTTTTGGAAGCCGAGCATATGTGCATGACGATGCGAGGCGTGAAAAAGCCGGGCAGCAAGACCGTGACATCCGCAGTCCGTGGCGCATTCAAACAATCATTCAAATCCAGAAGCGAAGTGCTGGAATTGATCAAACTGTAGACACATTACACGCTGACGAGGAGAATGAACTTTGAAATTAACGACGAATACAAAAATATATGATCTGTCGCAGCGTAGCCATATTATGGGGATACTGAATGTGACGCCCGATTCGTTTTCCGACGGAGGGGAGTGGAACACGGTCGAAAAAGCCATTGCCCACGCTATCGAAATGGTTGCGGAAGGCGCCGACATCATCGACATCGGCGGAGAATCCACCCGTCCTGGCCACACCCAGATTTCTGATGAAGAAGAAATTGCCCGCGTGGTGCCAATCATTGAAGCGCTCAAAAAGGCGGTCGATGTACCACTTTCGATTGATACCTACAAGTCGGCGGTCGCCCGTGCGGCTTGTGAAGCTGGCATCGATATCATCAACGACATCTGGGGCTGCAAGTACGATCCAGAGATCGCGGCGGTGGCGGCGGAATTTGATGTGCCGATCATTTTGATGCATAACCGGGAAAAATCAGATTATGCATTTTTGATCGAAGATATGTTGGCTGATCTGGCGGAGAGCGTGCGGATCGCAGTGTCCGCAGGCGTCAAAAGGGAAAACATCATCCTGGATCCCGGCTGCGGATTCGGAAAAACCTATGAAGACAATCTTAATGTAGTCCATCATCTAAAGCGATTTACGGAGCTAGGTTACCCAGTGCTATTGGGAACTTCTCGGAAACGGTTCATCGGAACGGCGCTTGGGGATCTCCCTTTCAAGGAGCGCGATCTGGGGACAGCCGCAACGACTGCACTAGGCATCATGAATGGCGCGCAATTGTTCCGCGTGCATAATGTGAGGGCGAATGCGGAAATGGCCCGGATGATGGATATCATGTTGAAAAAAGGAGAGAGCCCAATTGGATAAAATCTATTTGAATAATCTGCAGTTTTATGCCTTTCATGGATTGAATGCGGAAGAAAAGGTGTTGGGACAACGATTCAATGTAGATGTTGTGCTGCACACCGATACAAGAAAAGCCGGCTACAGCGATAAAATGGAGGATTCCATCCATTACGGCCATGCCTACAAGGCTGTTAAAGCGGTAGTGGAGGGTGAAAACTTCAACCTGATCGAAGCTTTGACTGAGCACATCGCCATCGCCTTGTTTGCGCGCTTCGACGGGCTGCAGGCTTGCCAAGTGAAAGTCATCAAACCGGATCCTCCGATCGTCGGTCATTATGATTCCGTTGCGGTTGAAATCTACCGCGAAAGGGAAGGGAGCTAAGATCATGCCTGTCGTCTACATCGCCTTAGGCACGAATCTGGAACCACGCGCGGACCATCTCGAAAAAGCTTTGGAGCTCTT
Source organism: Trichococcus collinsii (assembly GCF_900107505.1). GTDB lineage: Bacteria > Bacillota > Bacilli > Lactobacillales > Aerococcaceae > Trichococcus > Trichococcus collinsii. Next base: position 49,992 of record NZ_FNQH01000001.1, read on the forward strand.
TCGGTCCTTGACGGATTTGGAAGTGAAGCGCGTATCCTCCATTTATGAGTCGAAACCCGTCGGCTATCTCGATCAGCCGGATTTCCTGAACCTAGTGTTCGAAGCGGAAACGGATTTGTTGCCGTTGGATTTGCTGGACAAATGCCAAAGCATCGAACAGGAGCTCGGAAGAGTGCGGACCATCCGCTTCGGCCCGCGCACGCTAGATGTTGACATTGTTTTGTACGGAGTGGAAAGTTTCGCAGAGGAACGGTTGATCGTGCCGCATCCAAGGATGCAGGAGCGCGCCTTTGTACTGTTGCCCTTGCAGGAACTGAATCCCGAATTAACCGTTCCGGAGTGGAATAAAACAGTCAATGAATTGGTGGCGGAATTGCCAGCGAATGATCTCGAAGAAATCTGGAAATACGCACCAGAATACTGAATGATTGACGTATGTTGAAAATGAAGATTTTTAGAGAAATGCTCTTGACGTTTTCATATAAACAAGGTATACTATAAAAGTTGAGAAATTAAGCAGAGGCACCCGCTTCTCGCCTAAGTGGACAATTGCGTCCCTGGGCCAGATATGTACAAGTAACTTGCAGCAATGCGAGTATTGTCGGCGGGGTAGTATGACCCGCCGACTTTTTTCTGCGTTCTTTCTCTCAAATATCATGGAGGTGAACGACCATAGCAAAAGATATGATGGTTAACGACGGCATCCGTGCCCGCGAGCTACGCATTATCGGTAGTGACGGCGAGCAACTAGGAGTCAAATCGAAAAGTGATGCATTGCAGATTGCAGAAGCAGCAAACTTAGATTTAGTTTTGGTATCGCCAAATGCAAACCCGCCCGTTGCCCGTATTATGGATTACGGCAAGTTCCGTTTCGATCAACAAAAACGTGAACGTGAAGCCCGTAAAAACCAAAAAGTGGTAAGCCTTAAAGAAGTGCGCTTGAGTCCTTCCATCGACGAAAATGATTTTCAAACGAAAATGCGGAATGCTCGCAAATTCTTAGAAAAAGGTGACAAAGTGAAAGCATCCATCCGATTCAAAGGACGTGCGATCACCCACAAAGAAATCGGACAAAGGGTCCTTGATCGCCTTGCATCTGAGCTTACTGACGTTTCGACGATTGAATCTCATCCTAAAATGGACGGAAGAAGCATGTTCTTGATGTTGGCACCAAAAGCCGATAAATAAATTTGTAACTTAATTTAGGAGGAAAGACAAATGCCAAAACAAAAAACTCACCGTGGTTCAGCTAAACGTTTCAAAAGAACTGGTAACGGCGGACTAAAACGTTGGAGCGCTTTTACAAGCCATAGATTCCACGGAAAAACGAAGAAACAAAGACGTCAATTGCGTCAAGCTTCAATGGTTAGCGCATCTGATATGAAACGCATCAGCCAACAATTATCACAAATGAAATAATTCTAAACAACAATACGAGATAGAACTTTGGTTCTAATAAGGAGGAAATCACTATGCCACGTGTAAAAGGTGGGACAGTAACCCGTAAACGCCGCAAAAAGATTATTAAATTATCTAAAGGTTATTACGGTTCAAAACATACATTATTCAAAACAGCTAAAGAACAAGTAATGAAATCTTATACTTATGCTTACAGAGACCGTCGTCAAAAGAAACGTGACTTCCGTAGATTATGGGTCACTCGTATCAACGCGGCTGCTCGCATCAACGGCATGAGCTACAGCACTTTGATCCACGGATTGAAACTTGCTGGTATCGAAATGAACCGTAAAATGTTGGCTGACTTGGCTGTAACAGACGCTGCAGCTTTCACTGCAGTAGCTGAACAAGCTAAAGCTGCTTTGGCTAAATAATTTTTGAATCGCTGCCTCTCCGGTCTTTGACTGGGAGTGCGGCGATTTTTTTGTTTTTTTTACTGTGAATGCTATACTGATATTATGTCAGTAAATCAATGGGGGTATCATTTTGGAAGAGAAAGAATTACAGATGCTGATCGATTTGACGGATGCTAGAGGCGTTCCGGGCAACGAAGGGGAGGTCCGTGAAGTCTTCAGACTTTATGCCAAACCTTTCGCCGAAAGCTTTTCGCAGGACGGATTGGGCGGTCTCTTTGCCAAGCATACAGGCATGGAAGAGGGGCCAACCATTTTGTTGGCTGGGCACTTGGATGAAGTGGGATTCATGGTGACGACCATAACCGAGAAGGGATTCATCAAATTCCAAACTTTGGGAGGCTGGTGGAATCAGGTCATGCTGGCCCAGCAAGTGGAGATCACCAACTCGAAAGGCGAGCGCTACCACGGGATCATCGGCTGCAAACCGCCGCATGTGCTCACGCCGGAAGCACGCAAAAAACCTTATGAAATCAAAGATATGTTCATCGATATCGGTGCTTCTTCGAAAGAACAAGTAGCGGAATGGGGCATCAAGCCCGGCGATATGATTACACCTTACACTTGCTTCAAACGCATGAACGATTCAAAATTCCTTCTAGCGAAAGCTTGGGATAACCGTATCGGACTGGCTGTTGCGCTCAAAGTGTTGGAAAATGTCGCAAAAACTGGGCACCCGAATGTGATATTCAGCGGCGGGAATGTGCAGGAGGAAGTAGGTCTGCGCGGAGCGAAGACGGCCACGCATATGATCCGTCCTGATATCGCATTTGCTTTGGATACAGGCACGGCAGGGGATACCCCGGGAATGACGCCTCAAGAAGCGGATTCCGAATTAGGAAAAGGGCCGCAGTTATTGATTTATGATGCGTCGATGATTCCGCATCGTGGCTTGCGCGACTTCATTGTCGGCGTTGCCGAAGAATGCGGAATTCCATTCCAGTACACAGTCATTACAGGCGGCGGCACTGATGCAGGTGCCCAGCATCAGAGTTTGGATGGCATTCCCTCCTTTGCGATCACAGTGCCGGTACGTTATCTGCATTCGCACACGTCCATTATTCATGAAGATGACTATCTGAATGCGGTCAAATTGGTCACGGAATTGGTCAAACGTTTGGACGCCGATACAGTAAAACAGATCCGCGCAAACGTCTAAAAATACGAACAGCATGAATATCTGTCGAAAAGTATCCACATATTTTCGTTGTTGGATAGAGTAAGATATAGATAATGAAAAAGTAGATGTCAATAAAGCAAGAGGAGGGGATGACAGGATGGAGAAGATGAAAAGACGTATCGCGATCATTGGCGGCGGCCTGAGAGGGTTGACAGCCGCTTACGAAATCGATAAAGCCATCCGGGAACAGAACCTCCCGTTTGAGTATGTCATTCTTGAGGATCGAGCCTTGGTTGGCGGCATGATCCATACGATAGATATGGATGGTTATGCGATTGATGTAGGGGCTTCGGCTTTCGATTCGAGACGCGCGGATATTTCCGATTTTCTGCAGGAATTAGGTTTGGAAGATGAAAAACAATACAGCCGAGGGGGAAAACTGGTGTTGTTCGATGGAAATGCGGTCATTGATGACATTATGCCTACTTACCATGGCATGCCGCTCTTTCTGAATGACATTTGGCAGGCCAACGGATTGACTTTGGATGCAAAGCTCCGAGCGTTCATGAACAGCGTGTTTCTGTCTAAAAGCTTGCATGAGAACCCGGAATATTCAACCGACAACTTTTTGGAATTCCGTTTGGGACGAGAAGTGGTCGATTATATGGCTGAACCCTACTACCCGGATAACGTCTATGGCTCCATGGAACTGATGCCAGTGAAATTATTTGATGAAAAATTAGTGACGATCTATGGGAAGGCCCACATCGGAAAAGGCAAAAAAGAGCAGCTGATGCGCTATGCGGATGGCTCCGGTCAGGAATATACCTTCAAGGGAGGTTTGGCAAGCTTGATTAAACGGCTGGCCCAACATACGGAAGGCCATCTATACATGAATCAGAAAGTTAAATCGTTGAGCAATGTGTCAGAAGATCTTCTCATGATTGAATTGAACGGACGTGAATCCATGCGTGCTGGGAGTGTTGTCATCACGACTAACCCCCAAGAAGCTCTTGGGTTTTTGGAAGGATTCGCTAAGGAGAATGATTTCCCGAAGGCCCAAAGCACAAGTGTCGGTACCGTTTTTTTCAAAATAAATAAAAAATCAGTCAATAATCTACCTGAAGGGCAAGGGTTTGTGATTCCGCGGAAAAGTTCCTTTCATAGCACGAAGGTTGTTGTTTTGAACAACAAGTGGCCGCTGTTCGAACAAGCGGATTATTATTATGTACTTGTAGAATTCGGCAGACGTCTGGAAGAAACCTTGATAGAATTAGCCGATGATCTCGTGATGGATATCATCAAAAATGAAGTGAAGGAAATTTTGGCTCTGACCGAGGAGCCTTTGCAGTCCACTTTTTATCGCTGGGAAAAAGCCGTGCCTCATTTCAGTTTGCAGCAAAGACAAGAGATGTTGGAAGAAGTTTATCCAGTTCGTAGAGAGTATGCAAAAAGAGGTGTTTTTATAGGGGGAAATGGAATCACTGGTTATGGTTTGGAAAATGCTATCATTGAGGGGAAACGCTTAGCCCATGAAGCGATCCGTTACATGAAACAACTGGAAAATAATGATAGTCCAAATGCGTAATAGGACAGTCCGCCAATCTGTATGTTTTCAGATTATGGTGGACTGTTTTTAAATTCATATAGAGTTTGTTTTTGTTTGGTGCTATAATGAATCCGAAGATAAAGAACTGTTGTTGTTGAGTGTGAAAACTGTTTCTTTCTGTTGCCGTGAAAGAGTTTACCATTGTCGAGGGCCAAAGGCATGTTATAATCTGAATAGTATTCTTTGTTTATCAGATATTGGATTGGGGGACGTTTAATGGAATTGACTATTTTGGGCTGCATGGGTGGCTATCCTACAAAAGATGTCGGTACGACGGCTTATTTGCTGACATCCGATGACTTCAAACTATTGATCGACGTCGGCAGCAATGCTTTGTTGTCGCTGGAACATCATCTGGACCCGTTGGATTTGGATGCTGTCATTTTGACCCACTATCACGCAGATCACATTGCGGATTTGGGTGTCCTGCAATACACTTTTCAGCTAAAAGAGCCTGCAGAAGGCAAGCTGAAAAAAATACTGCCTATATACGGTCATGCTGAATCGGAATTTTTCCGCTTGTTGGAGATGCCGGGTGTGAGTGAAGGGATTGCCTACGCGCCAGCGGAAACGTTGGAATTAGGGCCATTCCGGATCCGATTTCTGAGAACCATCCATCCGGTCCCGTGCTATGCGTTACGGATCGAAGAAATCACCACCGGAAAAGTATTCGTCTTCGGTGCGGATTCAGCCTATTTAGCAGCATTTGTGCCCTTTGTGAAGGCTGCTGACCTGTTCTTGGCTGATGCGAACTTGTTCAACGGGAACGAGCTTCACCATGCGCATATGACTGCAGGCGAAGTTGGTGCGATAGCGGAAGAAGCGGCAGTCAAACAGCTGGTCCTGACGCATTTGCCTCAAAAAGGCGAGCTATCCGTGTTGCTGGATCAAGCGAAAGAAGCAGCACCGTCCGTATCAGTCACGCTTGCCGAAAAAGATCGGATCATTACAATCTGATTGCATCCATCAACCGCACCAAACCAAACATATAACAAAAAAATAAATGAAATGAAGAATGGGAGAGGTATAAGCATATGTATTTTGTGGATAATCAAGGACAGTTGGACCCTAGCGTAAATATTGCCTTGGAGACATTTTTATTGAAGGAAAAAATCTTGGATGAACCGATTCTGTTGTTCTATATAAATGAGCCTTCGATCATCATTGGCCGCAACCAGAATACGATTGAAGAAATCAATGCGGACTATGTCGAAGCGAATAAGATACACATCGTCCGCCGTATGTCCGGGGGTGGCGCGGTGTACCACGATTTGGGTAACTTCTCTTTCTGCTTCATCACGAAGGATGAAGGTGATTCATTCCGCGATTTCGGAAAATTCACAAAACCGGTTATTTCTTTTTTGCATAGCGTAGGCGTCAAGGAAGCTGAATTAAAGGGCAGAAACGATCTGGTCATCGGTGAAAAAAAATTCTCGGGGAATGCCATGTATGCGACGAACGGAAGGATGACCGCCCATGGGACAATCCTATTCGATTCCGATCTGGATGCCGTAACCGGCGCATTGAAACCGCGCAAAGAAAAAATCGAATCGAAAGGCATCAAGTCGATCCGCAGCCGCGTGACCAACATCAAACCTTTTGTTGATGAGGCTTATCAAAACCTGACTACGGAAGAATTTCGTGATCTGATGCTCTTGTCGATTTTTGATGTCGAGACGCGTGAGGGAGTAAAAGAGTACCTTTTGACCGAAGAAGATTGGAAACGCGTTTATGAAATACGCGAAGAATATTTCGGGAACTGGGATTGGAATTACGGCAAATCACCTAAATTCGAAATCCAAAAACATCATCGTTTTCCTATCGGATCCATTGAAGTCCGCATGAACGTTGAAGATGGGCATATCCAACAGCTGAAGGTTTTCGGAGATTTCTTTGGCTTGGGGGAAATCAAGGATGTTGAAGATGCTTTCATCGGCGTCAAATATGCCAAAGAGGATATGCTGGCTAAATTGAATGAACTTGACATAAAAAAATACTTCGGTAATGTGACAGCAGAAGAATTGCTTGAAGAATTGTACTGATAATGAAAGAGAAGCCCCGCAATTAGCGGAGCTTCTCTTTTGTATCATAAATGCTGAACAACCCGTTCAGCATTTATGATGCAGCTTCACGGGTTAGCCCTTCGGAAATTAGATAAATCATACCTATTGCGCTCTACGATGCTCATACGGCATGATTTCCTAAATTTCTTTCAGGGCTGAACGAACCCGTTCAGCTTTTATATTCTATCTGTGGAGGCCGATTGCTGTTTCCATGCGTTTAAGGGTTTCGGAGGCAATTTCATTCGCTTGTTTCGCGCCTGCATCCAAAATATCATCCAATTCTTTGGAACTCAACAATTCATAATAACGATTCTGCATAGGTTCCAATTCAGCGATGATGGCATCCGCCAATTTTTCTTTGAAATTGCCGTAGCCCGAGCCCGCAAATTCATTTACCAATTCATCAATCGGTTGATCAGTGAAGGCTGAGAAAATCGTCAATAAGTTGGAGATACCCGGCTTGTTTTCCTTATCGTATTCAATGATGCCGCTTGAGTCGGTGACAGCACTCTTAATTTTTTTGCGAATGACCTTTGGCTCATCCAGCAAAGAAATGTACCCTTTGGTGTTCTTGTCGGATTTGCTCATTTTGCTGGTAGGGTCCTGGATGCTCATAATACGACCGCCATCTTCTGGAATCATAGGTTCAGGCATAGAGAGGATCTTTTTGCCTTTTCCATACTTGTTGTTGAAACGCTGCACAAAATCCCTTGTCAATTCCATATGCTGCTTCTGATCTTCGCCAACAGGGACGAAATCCGTATTGTAGAGAACGATATCTGCTACCATCAAAGGCGGGTAGGTCAGCAATCCGGCCGAAACCGTCTCTTGTTTAGAGGATTTATCTTTGAATTGGGTCATTCTCTCCAATTCGCCCAGGTAAGTGTTGCATTGGACGATCCACGCAGCTTGAGCATGGGCAGGAACTTCCGATTGGATGAAGATGGTCGATTTGTTCGGATCGATTCCAAGCGCCAAATAAAGAGCTGCCAATCCACGTGTCCGTTCGGTCAAAGTGGCTGGATCTTGCGGAACGGTAATCGCATGCTGGTTTACGATACAGTAAGTGCAGTCATACTCTTCTTGACGCTGCACGAATTGTTTCATCGCTCCGATATAGTTCCCGATTGTAGGGATACCGCTGGGTTGAACGCCGGAAAATATTTTCTTTTTCATAAAAAGCCTCCTAGGTTAAGTACGTCATTATTTATTATAACGCAAATTGGGTTTGTATTCACGATTTAAATCGAATGCACAAAGTCGGAAGATTGTGGGGGGATGGAAGCGTTTTTAAAATTTAGGCTTAATTCGGAAAAAAATAATTATTAAACGATATTTATTATAAATTGTAAAATTTCGGAATTGAGATAGGTTGATTGGAAACGCCGTTAAATAAGGTTTTCACAAACATTTTACTGACTATTAAAAAGTGTAAATGTGTCGTAGATGTGACAGAAGTGTGTGGAACCCTAAAAAAAAGGATAGCTATTGTGCGTAGCTTGGTTTATAATAATAGTTGTAAGTGGTTCACAAATAAAGCTTACGAATAAAGGAGAGATCAGAGATGGTAACATTATATACTTCCCCAAGTTGTACTTCATGTCGCAAGGCACGTGCATGGCTAGAAGACAATAACATCCCTTACACTGAAAGGAATATATTCTCCGAACCTTTGACAGAAATTGAAATCAAAAGTATCCTGAAAATGACTGAAGAAGGCACTGAAGAAATTATTTCCACTCGATCCAAAGCATTCCAAGAATTAAACATTGACTTAGACGAATTACCTTTAAATACATTATTCACTTTGATCGAGGATAATCCCGGCCTGTTGCGTCGTCCGATCATTTTAGACGAGAAGCGTTTGCAAGTGGGATACAACGAAGATGAAATCCGTCGTTTCTTGCCGAGGGAAGTCCGCGCGTTGGAATTACAAAAAGCGCAAAGATTGGCAAACTTCTAGTCAACAGCAACTAAACAGGAATCAACAGACAAGTGCCCCGGACTGACGGCTGTACTTGTCTTTTTTGACCGCTGAACTTCGATATTTTGAAACGACAGAAACGCTTAGATGAGAAAACAAATGAGAAGTTAAAAGATTTTGTGCTTTTGTCTTTACATTTTTGCGATTTGATTTACAATGGGTATAAGAAAAATAGGGAAAGAAAAGTGGGGTGAAGCATGATGGAAATGGAAAACATCAACGAAAACACAATTCGCGTTTTGATTGAGAATTCTGATTTAGAGGAAAGAGGCATCACCTTTCTGGATTTATTAGGAAATCAAAAGCAAATCGAGAGCTTTTTCTACAGCATCCTCGAGGAGGTCGATGTTGATAATCAATTTCATGAATCAGATGCAATTACTTTCCAAGTGCTGCCTAATGGGAATGGTTTAGAGTTATTCATCAGTAAAGGGATGAACAATGAAGACGACTTCGATATGGCGAATGGCTCCAATCAATTGGAGCATGTAGTGGATTACATCAAAAAACAGACGAAGAGTTTCAATGAACGTGACAAGACGGATGCTGAATCTGAAGAGGATGATATGGCACCTTTGGAAGTCGTATTTAAATTCCAGAGTTTTGATGACTTCTTGGAGTTGGCGAAACGGATGGTCCTGGAGAGCGGCGTATCTTCGCTCTACTACTATGATAATCAATATTATTTGGCGGTTGTTTATTTTATAGATGAGATGACGGAAACGAATATCGATAACGAAATTTTGAAGGCTTTGGAATTTTCAGAAGAATCTGATATTGCTATTGAGATATTGGGCGAATACGGTAAGTTGATCATCCAAGACAATGCATTGGAATTAGCCAGACACTACTTTAAATAATCTGATCCGACCCCGAAAAGGGTCGGATTTTTTTGTACTTCAAGGAGTTTGATTATTTTAATTGAAAATTGCATCACCACAGGTTTTTTATATATTTGCAACAATATTCTGCATCCCCAACCGATGTCTAGCATTCCAAGCCTACCTCTCGAAAAAGGGATGAAGGAATACCTTGTCTCTTCTAGCCAAGGATACTGTTCGACAAGGCAATAGTTCTTGTCATCTTGATGACTTAGAAACATGATACAACTGACCGGCACGGTCACGTTGATTCCTTTGTTTTGGAAGTCTCTCAGCAATTGCGCTCTACGATGCTCATTTGCCTGGGACTCTAAGGGATTCATCCCTTAGAGTCCCAGGACAAGGTGACCGTTGTGAACCTTGCGAGGCCAGATTTCCTGAATTTCTTTCGAGGCAGAGCGGGCTGGGAACGCTTTTCTAATTCTTTCGCGGATGTTATGGGAAAGAGACAGAAAGGGCGGTTGCTTATGCTGATCGCTAGAAATGTAAATGGGGAATTGATTCAGGCTTACCAAGCGTCAAAGGAAAAAGCCAAGAATGGGGAGATGTATTATTGCCCAGCTTGCAAGGGGAAGTTGGTGCTGAAAAAAGGAAATATCATGATTGCGCATTTTGCCCACCACCAACATGCTGATTGCGCCGTTTTTTCGGAAGGCGAAACACTTCCCCATCTGAAAGGGAAGCAACTGCTTTTCGAAAAGTTCAAGAGTGAAGGGTTTGAAGTCACCTTGGAGTGTTGGCTTCCGGCATTGCAACAGCGTCCGGATCTCCTGCTTGTTCTTGCGGATGGAAAGGAAATCGCCGTGGAGTACCAATGCAGTCCAATCTCTCCTTCCGATTTGTTGGCGCGGACCCGGGGATACAAAAGATTCGGCTACGAAGTATGGTGGATTTGCGGAATAAATTATCAACCTGAAAGCGCAAAAATGAAGCAGTCTGTCTATCAATTCTTGAAGTATTCCGTCGCACTTGGAAATTGGATCGGGATTCTGGATACCCAGGAGGAAGAAATAGCCATCTATCACCACCTCAAGTTGGGCAGTGATAACCGTTTCCATTTTGGAAAGATGGGGATTCCGTTGGATGAACTCAATCTTGCCTGCTTAGAAAGCCTCTATAGAAGGGGGGGGATGTCAGATGATTCCGCTTTGAAGCCCAAAGCTTACACAAAAAATGTGGCACGAAAGCATATGCAGGCGAAGGATATCAATCTGTTGCGGTATCGCACCGATCCGGAACACCGGAAATTCTTGTTGGCAGTCTATCTTGATCGGAAGGACCTGTATCATTTGCCGGCATTTCTGTTCGAATTGCCTTGCCGGACATTAGGCATCCGCACACCGGCTTATATCTGGCGTTACTATCTTCTGAGAGATTTCAGCAATAAGGAAACGACAAAGCCGCTCACGAAAAAGCAGTTGCTGGATTGGCTGTCAAAATGCATACGAATGAACATAATCCGGACAAGGACGTCGTTGGAAGCGGATGACGCGAATTTATGGGAACCGTTGCTCCAGTTCGTGATGCGGCTGGTCGAGGAGGGCCATGCTGCAGCCATCGGCAAGGAAGAATGGCTCCTGCTGTACGCGCCGATGGACGGGAAACTAGATAGTCATCATTCATGCCTAGGTTAAAACGTGTTCAACTTGCCAGTACCCTTTAGGTCATAAGGTATGCTAAACTTATACTATTGAAAAATTAGAGGGGGAAAACCGGATGACAAACACAGAGAAACAATTGAAGAGAGCCGAAGTCCCGGAGGCATCTACATGGGATTTGACAGCGATCTTTACGACAGACGAAGCTTTCGAGAAAGCTTTGGATGAATTAGCAGGTGCAGTGCCGTTCGTGCGTGCCTTGCAAGGAACCGTCGGCTCGAGCAGTCACGCCTTGTTGAAAGGGATTGAAGAAGTCCTCAAAATCAACCAGAAATTGGAACGAGTCTATGTTTATTCCCACTTGAAGAATGATCAGGATACAGCGGATAACCTGTATCAAAACCTGCATGACAAAGCCTTGTCGATCTTGACGAGTGTCAGCGAAGCCACCTCTTGGTTCGAGCCGGAAATATTGGAGATTCCGGAGGATGAGCTGGAGGCATACTTGGCGGAAAATGAGCAGCTGCAGCCGTATGCGCATTTATTGGATAGCCTTACCTCTGCTCGTGAGCATGTTCTGTCCGCCAGAGAAGAAGAGTTGTTGGCGGGGGCTGGGGAAATTTTTGCTGCGCCAAGCAAAACTTTCTCGGTTCTCAATAACGCAGATATCACCTTCCCGACAGTGAAGAACGAAGAGGGCAAAGATGTCCAATTGACTCACGGATTGTATGGGAAATTGATGGAAAGCCCCAATCGGGAAGTGCGCGAAGGAGCTTTCAAAGCGCTCTACAAAACGTATGATGGCCTGAAAAATACATTTGCGACAACCTTGTCCACTAACGTGAAGGCGCACAATTACAAAGCCAAAGTGCATAAATATGAATCCTCCCGGGCATCGGCGCTGGCGAATAATCACATTCCTGAAGCGGTTTATGATACGTTGCTGCGTGTGGTTAATGAGCATCTGCCTTTGTTGCATCGCTATGTGGACTTGCGCAAGGTCTTGTTGGGTGTAGAGGAGTTGCATATGTACGATATGTATACGCCGTTGACGGGGGAAGCTCCGATCAAATACAGCATCGAGGCTGCGACGGAAGAAACCTTGAAAGGTCTTCAACCGCTGGGAGAAGATTATCGGGCTATACTCCAGGAAGCATTCGGCAACCGCTGGATCGACTGGCTTGAGAATGAGGGCAAACGCAGTGGAGCTTACTCTTCCGGCGCATATGACACGAATCCGTATATCCTGATGAATTGGCAAGATTCATTGAATCAACTGTATACCTTGGTCCATGAATTGGGTCACAGTGTGCACAGCTATCTGACAAGAAAAAATCAGCCTTATGTGTACGGAGATTATTCGATCTTCCTGGCCGAAATTGCTTCGACGACGAATGAAAATATTTTGACTGATTATTTGCTGAAGACCCAAACCGATCCCAAAGTCCGCATCTATATTTTGAATCATTACCTGGACGGCTTCAAAGGAACGATTTTCCGCCAAACCCAATTTGCTGAATTTGAGCACTACATCCATCAGCAAGCCTTGGCAGGTGTTCCGTTGACGCAAGATTTCATGACGTCCTATTATGCAGAACTGAATGCCAAGTATTACGGCCCAAGCGTCGAAAAAGATCCTGAAATAGGCATCGAATGGACCCGCATCCCACATTTCTACTATAACTATTACGTTTACCAATACGCTACCGGATTTTCGGCTGCAACGGCATTGGCAAAACGTATCGTTGAGGGAGAAGAAGGTGCGTTGGAGAAGTACCTTTCCTATCTGAAATCAGGAAACAGCGACTATCCGATTGAAGTGATGAAAAAAGCTGGTGTGGATATGACCCAGTCCGCTTACATCGAGGATGCCATGAAAGTGTTCGAGGAGCGTCTGGATGAATTGGAACAATTGATTGCAGCGCAACAAGCGTAATAAACAATAAAAGCTTCGCGGTCCGTTGAGGACCACGAAGCTTTTTCCCATCAGTGGGTGATGCGTTGGTAGTTTTTTCCGATTGTCGTGATGTTTGTTTTTTTCAGGTTGGCATTTTTTTGTCCACACTCGACTGAGCAATCTTTGATCACTTCATGGAGTACTTCAGCAGTGATGTTGTCCTCCAACAAAAGGCCATATTGATAATTCAGATTATCGAAGATGACAAGTGACGGATTCGTTTTGATGTTCATCTCCTGTGCGATATGCTGATCTGCTTCGTAGCTGCTTTTAACGAAAGGCGATTCTTTATCTTCAAAGAACATGTCGACGTCCAGATTGGCTTTGGTAGCCACCACCGCCAACAATTCTTTGGAATAGGTGGTCTTGCCGTCCGCAAGTGATTTCTGCAGGTGAAGCAAAAAGTTGCGGCCGCGTTTTTTGCCTTGCATCAAGGCAGCCTTATATGCCAATGAGGCATCATAGATTGAACTGTATATTTGATTGCGTAAGGTTAGGTCTTTTTCCGGCAAATTTAATCTCTTCATGTACTGTGTGACGGTATTGAAATTATGGAACGTGATGAAGCGGAAGTGGACTTTAGGTCCATCCAACGAACTCATGAATTTCAGGACTTCTTGTTCCGTACGGTAGCATTTGTGGCCAATCGGGTTCACGAATAGATAAAGTTCAAAAATCTGTTGAGGAGAAGAGATAGAATCAGCGGTATTCTGTTTTGACCTATACATTTTATCCCTCCCTCTTTCCTATTTTGCTTACTTTAAGTTTACCAAAAAAAAGCCTAAACAAGTAGCAATAAGGCTTTTCGAAGAACTGCCTTTTGAGTCAGGCTATAGTTCCCCCGTGCAACCTTCATTATTCTTGTTCAGTTTCACTTGTTTTATTGTCAAGGTGTATTTTACGAGACAATTAACTTTTTTGCAACTAAATCGACTGATTTTTTTATCTTGTATGGTTTGAAATCCTAAATAAATCAAAGGATTTTCGATTTTTGTCTGTTTTCTCGGAAAGAAATAAAAAAAATCCCCATTCTCCGCATGGATTTCTGGAGAATGAGGCTGGTTTGTATAGGCTATTGCTGGTTACCGGACTATTGGTGTGTCGTCGCATTTGGATAGGCCAGCATGCGTTCAATTTTCTGTTTCGCTTTACGCACTTTGATGTCGTGTCGCTTAAGGAAACTTTGGAAGGCGAGCGCTCCTTCTTCCAAAGACTCGGATTCGAATTCCAATTCGTAATCCATTTGATCTTGGTAGAAACTTTTATCCAGGAAGTAGGTCCCTTTGTCTCCTGGAAAATCATAGCGGATGGTTGAGAGCTGCCCGATGATTCCAAGGTCTTCTGTCGCAATGCCTAACTCCTTCAGTTTGTCGGCTACATTTCCCGACGCTCTCATCTTGTGGGAATCTACCAATGCTTTTGCTTCTTCAAGGGTCAGATCATCGTTCGTTTCCAATTTTTCGTTTTCCTGAATCGGCGTCTTCAGAGTGATTTCGCCTTTATCTTCATACATGCGGATGCGCAGCCCGCTGTTCAGACCCTTCAGTTTATAGTCAGGTGTATCAAAATAGACGTTGGTTTGTTTGATGGGGTCTGTTTCATCAAGGTTGAAGGCAGTAATCAGCGCCTCGTATTCTTCTTTATTCAATAGGTTTTTGAATTCTTTTTCAATATTTTGGCTCATCGTCATTACTTCCTTTCGGTTATGAGGTTCATTTTGATCGCAGTAGTTGTTTGAAAAATTCGAACCTTCGTTAGATTCCGTTCATCAGCGCATATACCATTAGGCGATGCGAAATTTTATTTTTATTGTATCATAAGTTCTACGCAATTAATTATTTTGAGCTGTTGGTGCACATAGACATAGCGTAGCGTATTAATATGAAGAAAAAATGAATTCGGTCCTTTTCGACAAGAATTATATAGAATCATAAATAATTGTGATAAAATAAAGTAGCATATACTATATGATAGGGTGTCGTTCTATGGAAAATAAGGAAGTTGAAAACTGGGATTCATTTTTAGCGCCGTACGAACAAGCGGTAGAGGAATTAAAAGTTAAGCTGAAGGGAATCCGTAAGCAGTATCGCGATGAGAATGTGCATGCACCCATTGAATTCATCACTGGGCGGGTCAAAAAGAAGGAAAGCATATTGGAAAAGGCTGAAGTCCGGGATATTGACTTGACCAGACTGGAACAGGATGTGCAGGATATTGCCGGCTTGCGGATCATGTGCCAATTTGTAGAGGATATACATGAGGTTGTGCGCCTTTTACGCGCAAGAAATGACTTTGAAATCATTATAGAACGGGATTATGTTACACATAAAAAAGAGAGCGGTTATCGCTCTTACCATATGGTGATCGAATATCCGGTCCAGCGTATTTACGAAGAAAAGAAAATACTGGTCGAAATACAGATCAGGACTCTGGCCATGAATTTTTGGGCAACGATCGAACATTCATTGAACTACAAATATCGGGGCGAATATCCGGAAGAACTGCATGACCGCTTGATACGTGCGGCAGAAGCTGCTTTCCGCCTCGACGAAGAGATGTCGGAAATTCGCGAAGAAATCAAGGATGCTCAGCGCTATTTCTCTGACAAAAGAGATGATAGCCGATGAGGCCGGTCGAGAGGAGATCAGATATGAAAATTGCACTGGTCCATAACCAGACGCCAGAGACTTTGTCAGTCGCGGCGAAATTCAAAGAGATGTGCCTCTCTGAAAAAATCGAGATTGTCACGGATAATCCGGATCTTGTTGTGTCGATTGGGGGGGATGGCACGTTGCTGTCGGCTTTCCATAAGTACGAAGACCAATTGAGCCAAGTTCGTTTTGTGGGGATCCATACCGGGCATCTGGGCTTTTATACAGACTGGCGGACCTACGAACTGCCTGAGCTTGTCGAAAGTCTTAAGCACGATAAAGGGGAAAGCGTCAGCTATCCATTGCTTGATGTCCACGTCAAGTATGCGGATGAGGAAGAAGAAACCCGCTACATCGCTTTGAATGAGGCTAGTCTGAAGAAAATGGACGGGACGATGGTTTGCGATATTTATGTGAAGGATGAACTGTTCGAGACATTCCGTGGCGATGGTCTCTGTGTTTCCACACCTACAGGTTCGACGGGGTTCAGCAAATCGCTGGGAGGAGCCGTTATCCATCCACGGACGGAAGCCATCCAGCTGACGGAGATGGCTTCGGTGAATAATCGCATCTATCGGACGCTGAGCTCGCCTATGATTATCGCGAAAGACGAGTGGATTGTCATCTATCCGCACAAAGAAGATCGTTTGATTTTGTCTGTAGATCACTTGACATTTAAAAAAAGAAGCATCGAAAGATTGGTTTATCGGATTGCCCGAGAGCGTGTACATTTCGCGCGTTATCGTCATACGCATTTCTGGGACCGTGTCGAAGATGCATTCATTGGCGTAAAGAAAAACGACAGGAACGAACGGGCAAAGGAGCAGTGAATATGGCGACTAAAAAGTGGATGCTGAATACACGTTTGAAGGAGCAGCACATCGAAAAGCTAAAAGAACTTTATCCCGATTACGAGATGGTTACCGATGACGCGGAAACAGAAGCGTTCAGAGAAGTTGAGTGGGCTGTCGGTTGGAACGACAAATTGACCACACTGTTGGAGGAAGGGCAGATGCCTTCATTAAGATGGGTCCAAGCGATTTCGGCCGGCGTGAACAGCCTTCCGTTGGAAACTTTTGAAAGTCAGGGAATCTATTTGACGAATGCGAGCGGCATCCACAGCGAACCGATTGCTGAATACGTTATCGGCGTATTGCTTTCGCATATGCGCGGATTGCGGACTGCAATCCTGAATCAGCCGCAAC
Source organism: Trichococcus collinsii (assembly GCF_900107505.1). Classification (GTDB taxonomy): domain Bacteria; phylum Bacillota; class Bacilli; order Lactobacillales; family Aerococcaceae; genus Trichococcus; species Trichococcus collinsii. The sequence goes on from NZ_FNQH01000001.1 coordinate 66,931, forward strand.
GGAAATGGGAACAGACCACGGAGCTCCAGGAGTTGAAAAGCAAAACGATGATGATTGTCGGGGCGGGTCAAATCGGTAATCGCCTGGGAGAATTGGCTAAAGCGTTCGGAATGAAAGTCATCGCTGTCAACCGCAGCGGCAAGGAGATTCCCGGTTTTGATGTGACGGTCAAAATGGATAACGTCGGCACAGTCATCGACTTTGCGGATGTCGTTGTGGACATCCTCCCCCAAACGGATGAAACCTACCGTGTTTTTGATGATGCTCTTTTTTCACGCATGAAAAAAGGCGTTCTCTTTGTGAACGTTGGGCGCGGCGTCACCGTGGACAGCGATAGCCTCATCAAGGCTTTGGACAACGGGACAGTAGCTTATGCGGCTTTGGACGTGTTCGATGAGGAACCATTGCCTGCCGGAAGTCCTTTGTGGAATCATGAAAAGATACTGATCACCCCGCATTTTTCGGGTGTGGTTGAGCATTTTCGGGACAATCTGTTTGAAGTTGTCCTGGAAAATGCTGAGAGTTACAGAAAAGACGGCAAACCAAGCCGCAACCTGATCGATTTTGAAAGAAAATACTAACAGTAAAGCAGGGCTGCGCCAGCGAGTCAGATGGTGCAGTCCTTTTTTGTTGGCATTTTTTTACGCGATGACGGGGCATGAGTTGTAGAATGGCCTCTTTTTGGTTAGAATAGGAATGTATGTTGTCCGGCGGAAGTCTGAAGGTTGCAAAGCCGTTGGATTTGCTGGGTAACCTGTTCCAAGTGCGAATGAGCACAGAACAAACCAAGGCGGCAGGCCCGCAAGTAGAGATTCAGTATAGAGTAGGGGTAGTGTAGAGTGATTTTTAGCTGGATATATGAAAAAGAAGAGACGACACTGATGAAGACTTTTTTACGTTCCAAGGGAATATCAAAAAGTCTGTTGGCCACCATCAAATTCAATGGTGGCAGTATCTGGCTGAATGGCAAGGAAAGAACGGTTTTGGCGACGTTGGAAAAAGATGACAAGGTAATGGTCTGCATTCCGGATGAAGGGGAACACGAAACGACTGTCGGGGTGGATATGCCTTTAGACATTTTATTTGAGGACGACCACTTTTTGGTTGTAAATAAGCCGTTTGGAGCTGCTTCCATCCCATCGAAGGTTCACCCGCGTCTTTCCATGGCGAATCGCGTGAAAGGCTACTATCAGCGTCAAGGCTACGTGGACCAAGTCATTCATATTGTCACGCGTCTGGATCGCGATACGACCGGCGTCATGCTTTTTGCAAGGCATGGATACGCGCATGCTCTGATGGATACGCTATTGCGTAACAAAGAAGTCGATAAAACGTACCGTGCGGTCTTATCCGAACCCGTGCTGACAGAACCGCATGGATTCATCGATGCCCCCATCGGCAGGTCAGAAGATTCGATTATAACGCGAATGGTGCGGGAAGACGGCAAACAAGCGCTGACGGAATACTGGTTGGATAAGTCATATCCGGATGGACAGACTGCGAAAATCAAGTTGCATACGGGCAGGACCCATCAAATTCGGGTGCATTTCACTTCAATTGGTGCGCCATTAGTTGGAGATGATCTGTATGGGGGGAAAGCTGACCCGGACATGTTGCGGCAAGCCTTGCATTGCGAGTCATTGGCATTTGTGCATCCGTTCAGCGGAGAACTTTTAAAGATAGAAGCACCACTGCCGGATGATTTCATCAAATGGGAAAGCAGACAGAGGGACAAGGAGGCTGATATCCATGTTGGAACCACAATATGAATTTGAACTAGACCAAGCGTTAGCGAAAATCCGCGAATCGCTCCAGGGAGAGGATATCGAAAGATTCCGTTCAGATTTTTTGGACTATCACCTCTATGATCAGGCCCAGATTTACCTGGCGTTGGCGCCTGAAGAACGCATAACGATGTACAATTATCTCTCCGCGAATGAAATGGCGGACATGTTTGAAATCATCGAAGAAGATGTGGAATCGATCGAAGAGTATCTTTTGGAAATGAACAATCAGTACGCGGCCGATATGTTGGCAAACATGTATGCCGATAATGCCGTCGATATGCTGAAGCAACTGAAGGATGAACGGATTTGGCTGTATCTGCGCTTGATGCCAGTGGAATCAGCGAAAGAAATCCGGGCCTTGTTGAATTATAAAGATGAGACTGCCGGGGCCATCATGACGCCGGAATTCGTCTCGATCGTGGCCAATCAGACAGTCCGATCAGCGATGGCTATCCTTAAAAGCAAAGCGCCTGATGCGGAAACAATCTACTATATCTACGTCGTCAATGTGGACAATGTGCTGGTCGGAGTCATTTCCTTGAGGGATCTGATCGTAAACGATGAAGACATGATGATCGGCGATATCATGAGTGAGCGGATCGTATCCGTGAACGTAAACGAAGGGCAAGAAGATGTTGCCCATAAAATCAGGGACTATGACTTCTTGGCTGTGCCGGTAGTCGACGAAAACAATGTATTGTTGGGGATCATCACCGTCGATGACATCATTGACGTCATCGATGAGGAAGCCGTCAGCGACTTCTCTGGTTTAGCCGGGGTCGACGTTGAGGAGCAATCGGAAAACCCGTTTGTGGCTGCATCCAAGCGGTTGCCATGGTTGATTACGCTATTATTCTTGGGTATGGGAACATCCACATTGATCAGTCAGTATGAGGGGCTGATTTCAGAGGCATCGATTCTTTCTGTGTTTGTCACCTTGATCACCGGAACATCCGGTAATGCGGGGACACAATCACTTGCCGTCGCAGTCCGCAAAATCGGCATGCAGGATGATGAGGAGAAAAATTTGTTCCGTACCATTTTATCCGAGTTGGCGACCGGTTTGATTTCCGGTTTGGTGACTGGTATAACGATTGCACTTGTCATCGGTGTTTGGAAACAGAACTTCATCTTAGGTGGAATCATCGGCATCTCCATGTTGGTTGCCATCACGGTGGCGAATTTGGCCGGTAGCTTGATTCCTGTCTTGATGGATCGAATTGGCTTTGATCCTGCCGTTGCAAGCGGACCGTTCATCTCGACATTCAGCGACTTGACATCTGTGTTGATTTATTTCAACATCGCAAAACATTTTATCACCACACTTATGTAGGTGAAAAAAACAAGCAATGGACAAGCCCTCCGCTGGGGCTGTGTCCATTGCCTGTTTTTTTGCTCAGTGCTCGATTTCTACCCGGGATTTATCATGCTCTACGTAAACGCGAATTGTCATGGCTCTTGCTATTTTAATAGCTTAGAGACATGATACACTTGGTCGTTTACGACCACAGTGCATCATTCTACTCTATCATTTTGTCCATGTCGTGGTGGAGAATCCCGGCTTCTTCATATTCTTCGCCGCAGACGGTGTAGCCGGCTTTTTCGTAAAAACCGATGGCATGGTTCTGGGCTCCAAGGAACAGGCGCTTTCCGCCGAGTTCGCGGACGTGTCTTTCGATTTCCTGCATTAGGATGCTTCCGTATTTCTTTTCCCTTACGGCTTTGCGGATAGCGACACGCTGCACCTTGTATTTGCCGTTTGCCATCGGGTAGATGCGGGCTGTGGCAACAGGGATTGCTTCTTCATATCCGACGAGATGCAAGGTTTGATCTTCCAAATCATCAATTTCTATGGAGACCGGCACCTGCTGTTCATCCACGAATACTTCTTTGCGGATGTCTAAGGCATCCCGATATGTTTGTGATTGTAAATCTTGTGTCCATTCAAAATGCATCAATACGTATTCCTCGCTTTCAAAATTTGTAGGGCTCGGCGGAACCTCTCCTTTAATTCTACCTGAATCGGAACTTTTTGTCTGAATTAAATGCTTTTGCCTCATTTACCCGTGTTCTTTTGCTATACTTATTTAATCAGCAAGAGGAGGAAAAGTATGCTAGACATAATTGAAACAATCCAACAATTGACAAACATCCCGTCGCCGACAGGATATACTGCGGAAATCATCGACTTTTTGGATGAGAACCTGAAGCAGAAGGGGTACGAACCTGAAAGAAATCATAAAGGTAGCTTGATGGTGACGGTTAAAGGCACCGAAAATCAAAGTCGGCGCTTTGTGACGGCGCATATCGATACGTTAGGAGCTATGGTGCGGGCAATCAAACCGGATGGAAGACTGAAAATCGACCTGATCGGTGGCTTTACCTATCATTCCATAGATGGGGAATACTGTACGGTTCATAGCGCAGCCACAGGAAAAGACTGGACGGGAACGATATTATTGCACCAAACGAGCGCCCACGTCTATAAAGATGCGCGCACGGCCGAACGAAACCAGGACAATATGGAAATCCGTCTGGATGCAGAAGTGCATACCGCCAAAGATGTCTCTGCTCTTGGCATCGGCGTAGGGGATTTCATCAGCTTTGCACCTCGGACAGAGATTACTCCGACTGGGTACATCAAATCAAGACATTTGGACGATAAAGCCAGCGCGGCAATCCTGCTGCAGTTCCTGCACCGTATCGCGGATGAAAACTTGACGTTGCCTTATACGACCTGCTTCTTTTTTTCGAACAATGAAGAAATCGGCTACGGCGGCAACTCGAATATGCCGGAGCACACGGTGGAATATTTGGCTGTTGATATGGGCGCGATGGGCGACGACCAGCAGACTGACGAGTATACCGTGTCCATCTGCGTGAAGGATGGATCGGGTCCTTACCACTTTGGCCTTCGGCAGCAGTTGGTCGGATTATGCGAATCCCAGGGAATTCCTTACAAACTGGACATCTATCCGTTTTACGGCAGTGATGCCTCCGCAGCCATGAAAGCGGGGTGGGATGTTCGCCATGCTTTGATCGGACCGGGAATCGATGCTAGCCATGCCTATGAGCGTACCCATCGGAAATCCTTGGAATCCTGCTCCAAACTGTTGGAGGCGTATCTGTCCGCTCAAATGATCGGCAAACAGTCTGGGAAAGAAGGGGATATTGAATGGAAAAATTAAGGAAAACGAATCTGCTCTATTGGAGTGTTTGGCTTTTGGTGCTGGCGTGCCTGATTTGGGTGTCCACCAAAATCAATTTTATATTTTATCCAATCGGTGCCTTTATCTCGACGATCTTCACGCCAGTGCTTGTGGCGGGTTTTTTGTATTATATTTTCACGCCGTTCATCGAAATGCTCGAGAATAGGCTGAACATCAAACGACCGATAGGGATCCTCATCGTCATGGTTCTTCTTATCGGCATCGTCATCTTTTCGTTTCTGGGACTCATTCCGAATCTTGTGAGCCAAATCAGAGAGTTATTGACGAATTTGCCTAGCGTAGTCCGTTCCTTGAATAGACTATATCAACAAGTGATTGAGCAGGAATGGGTGGAGCGTCTGGATATCCCTACCCAATTGTCTCAGATGAGCGGAAATATCCAAAGCAGCATCAGTGCCTTCCTGAATGATCTGACGGGCAGCATCGGTTCTGTATTGTCGGCCGTAGCGAACGTAGCCTTGCTCGTCATCATCATTCCGTTGATTTTTTTCTACATGTTGAAGGACGGACATAAGTTTCCTGAAGCGGTAGCCCAATTGCTGCCGCATGAATATTCTTCAGACGTGCTTGCATTGCTGAAGGAAATCAACAAAACGATCGCCAAGTACATCAGCGGGCAGGCGCTTGTCTGTTTATTCGTAGGGACATTCACCTTCATCGGGTATCTGCTGATTGGACTGCCGTACGCCTTCCTGCTTGGGGTCACAGCAGCCATCACGAACATCATTCCTTATCTTGGACCATACATCGGCTTAATTCCGGCCGTTATAATCGGGTTGACTGTCGCTCCTTCAAAGGCGTTGCTAGTCTGTGTCGTTGTGTTGGTGGTCCAACAAGTGGAATCGAACATCATTTCACCCAATGTCTTGGGCAAAACGCTGAATATGCATCCGCTGACGATTTTGTTTTTGCTGTTGGCTGTAGGCAAAATATCCGGCGTTCTGGGAATGATATTGGCGATTCCCACGTATGCAGTCGTGAAAACCATCGTTCAATATGTCCACCGTTACGTCAAAAACAGAAAGAAAAAAGTGTTATATAAAGAATAATAAAAATTAATGTGGATTCCAAGGGTTATTGATTGCTTTTTACCTTTGGAATCCTTTATTATGTAAAAAGTGTTAAGGGCATAACGAGTCAATTTGTGCAGTTTTTATTATGAATTATGAGAACGGCGGCAATTGGTTTGTGCAAAATATATTAATACGGAAATTTTAGGAGGAAGTACAATGAAAGTAATCGTAGTGGGATGTACTCATGCCGGAACGTCAGCAGTGAAGACAATTTTGAAGGAGAATCCAGGTACTGAATTAACAGTATATGAAAGAAACGACAACGTTTCATTCTTGTCATGCGGGATTGCGCTTTACGTCGGCGGTGTCGTGAAAGATCCACAAGGATTATTCTACTCTAACCCTGAGGAGCTTGCTTCGCTAGGCGCAAACGTAAACATGCAACATGATGTAACAAACATTGATACAGCTGCTAAAACTGTTTCTGTGAAAAACTTAGTTACCGGCGAAGAATTTCAAGACACATATGACAAGTTAGTTTTAACGATCGGCTCATGGCCAATCATCCCGCCAATCGAAGGCATCCAAAGCAAAAATGTTTTGCTTTGCAAAAACTATAACCAAGCAAAAGAAATCATCGCACGCAAAGACGATAAGAAGAAAATCGTCGTTGTCGGCGGCGGCTACATCGGTATCGAGTTAGTTGAAGCTTTTGCTAACGACGGTAAAGAAGTTACATTGGTCGATGGTTTGGATCGCATTTTGAATAAATATTTGGATTCTGAATTCACGGACATCCTTGAAGATGACTTGCGCGCTCATGGCGTAAAAGTACAATTGAATGAAATGGTTAAAGGCTTCAAAGAGAACAAAGCTGGAGACATCACTACAGTAGTTACAACTGGCGGAGAATACGAAGCTGAAATGGTCATCTTATGCGTAGGGTTCCGACCAAATACGGATCTCGTCAAAGGTCAAGTGGATATGATGAAGAACGGTGCGATTATCGTGAATGATTACATGCAAACAAGCTTGCCAGACGTTTATGCAGCAGGAGACAGCTGTGCTGTAAACTACAATCCGAACGGCGGACATGCATATATTCCTTTGGCAACAAACGCTGTGCGTATGGGATTGTTGGTCGGTAAAAACATCAACGGACCTAAAATGAAATACCGTGGAACACAATCCACGTCCGGACTGTACCTGAATGGCTTCACTATCGGTTCTACCGGTGTGAACGATGCAAGTGCTGAAGCATTCGGACTTGAAACACGCTCCGTAGTTCTGGAAGACTTCTATCGTCCGGAGTTCATGCCATCAAATGAAAAAGTGCTGATGAAACTTGTCTACGAAGTAGGTACGAACCGCATCGTTGGCGGACAGTTGATGTCCAAGTATGACATCACACAATCAGCCAATACTTTATCATTAGCTATTCAAAACAAAATGACGATTGAAGACCTGGCTCTGGTCGACTTCTTCTTCCAACCTCATTTTGACCGTCCTTGGAACTATTTGAACTTGTTGGCACAAAAAGCTTTGGAACAAGAAGCAGAATTAGCTGCTAAATAATTTAAACACGTTACTTTGGAGCCCCTTTGTTAATCAATCCGTTGATTAACAGAGGGGCTCTTTGTGGAATAGACAGTGTTTCTGGATAAAAGACTTGTATTTTTTGCCGGGTCATTAGATAATGAACGATAACGATAAACTTTCAAAGAGATAAAAAAACGAAGGAGAAAACAATCTATGACCACAGACCCCAGTAATCAGACCTTGCTTTGGCAACTGTTGCTGATTGCGGTATTGACATTGGTGAACGCATTTTTTGCGGCATCCGAAATCGCATTTGTTTCATTGAACAAAAATAGGGTGGCAAATCAAGCCATCAAAGGGGATGAAAAAGCGCGTAAAATTTTGGCGCTTTTGGATCATTCTGATGATTTTTTGGCGACTATCCAAGTTGCTATTACTTTCGCGGGATTTCTTTCCAGTGCTTCTGCTGCCAATACATTCGCAGCCAGACTCGATCCCTATTTGAGCAATATACCTGGAGCGGAGCAGGCTGCCATTTTGATTGTGACGTTAGCGCTCTCCTACATTTCCTTAGTCTTTGGTGAACTGTATCCGAAACAGCTGGGACTGCAACGCCCTGAAGAAGTGGCGCGGGCAGGTGCGGGCTTCATCACAGTCGTCCAAAAGCTGATGAAACCCTTTGTTTGGTTCTTATCCTTTTCCACAAGTGTGTTGGAAAAAATGACGCCGATCACGTTCACGAGTGGCAACGATATGTTTTCGCGCGAAGAAGTGCGGGACCTGTTGGAAAAGAGTAGCGATGAAGGGACCATCGAACGGATGGAATTCAACATGCTGAAGGGGGTGCTTTCCATGGATAATAAAATGGCCCGTGAGGTCATGGTGCCGCGAACGGACACCTTCATGCTGAATGTGAACGATGCTGTCGATGCTAACATAGAAGCAGCATTAGACTCCCCTTATACCCGCATACCAATCTATGAAGATGATAAGGATAACATCATCGGTGTATTGCATCTGAAAAATTTATTGAAGGAGTCCAAGAATACCCCAATCAATCAGATTGATCTTCGGAAAATCATGAATGAGCCTCTATTTGTTCCGGAAACGATCATGACCGATGAATTGATGTCCTACCTGAAGAAAAGCCATAACCAATTGGCGCTGCTCCATGACGAATATGGTGGCATGGTAGGGATTGTGACCTTGGAGGATATCCTCGAAGAAATTGTTGGCGATATCGAGGATGAATACGATGAAAGCTATGTGCTTATCGAGCGAATCGGCGATAATGTCTACGAAGCGGATGGAGCTACGCCATTGCATCGCTTCAATGATTATTTTGGCACGCAACTTGAATCGGCGGATGTCGATACGATCGCCGGTTATCTGTTGACTGAGTTGGGAGAGTTTCCGGAAGAAAATGAGGAAGCGTCCATCGAAGAGAACGGATTGATCATCAAAACGTTGGCGTTCGACAATCGCCGTCTTTTGAAAGTCGGGGTGTCTTATATGAACGAGAACGACAGACCCGCAAAAGAACGTTTTAAAGAGGATGAGGCTAAAGAAGCTGCCGATTTAAAAAAAGAAACAGAATAAATGATGAGTAGTTTTGCCTTGATCGATAATAGTCGGTGATGGTGAAACTGCTTTTTTTTGTCCACATACTGTTGCAAGGACAATCTTGTGGAATGCTCGGATTTCTTGTATAATAACAAAGGTATTGTCGTGGGTTAGCGTGTGCATATTGCTCATGCTATCTTTTTGTGTAAAGGAAAGCAGATAATATGCTGAAACCAAAAGTTCCTCACCACAGGTGCTTTATGGCTTTGCAAAATGTTTCATGCTTCCAATTTAGATAGTTAGCTTCACGGGTAAGCCCTTTGGAAAGGATAAAGGAACCCCCAGTCTCTACGAGCCAAGGATACTGTTCGACAAGGCAATAGTTCTTGTCATCTGGATAACTTAGAAACACGATACAACTGACCGGTACGGTCACGTTGATTCTTTTGTTTCGGAAGTCTCTCAGCATATTGCGCTCTAGGATGCTTAGGCGGCACGATTTCCTGAATTGTCATGACTCTTGCGATTTTAATCGCTTAATCCTGTCATCAGGTCATCCAACTGGCCTCGCAGCGAGGCCCTCTGATGTCGCACTTTGATATCAGAGTACTTGACCGATTAGGTCACAGTGTGTCCTTAATCAGGGCTGAGCGAACCCGTTCAGCTTTTCATACATTCACGATAGAGATATTCGAAAAAGGAGAACAATATGACTCAAACATTAGCAGATAAAGTAAAAGCAAGAAGAACATTTGCCATCATTTCCCATCCGGATGCCGGTAAAACGACTATCACGGAGCAGTTATTGCTGTTCGGGGGCGCAATCCGCCAAGCAGGGACGGTAAAAGGGAAAAAATCAGGCAGATTCGCCAAATCGGATTGGATGGATATTGAAAAACAAAGGGGTATTTCGGTAACCAGTTCGGTCATGCAGGTTGATTATGACGGAAAACAGATCAACATTTTGGATACACCCGGGCATGAGGACTTCTCGGAAGATACCTACCGTACTTTGATGGCTGTGGATAGCGCCGTGATGGTAATCGACAGCGGGAAGGGGATTGAGCCCCAGACAAAGAAATTATTCAAGGTCTGCAGCATGAGAGGGATTCCGATTTTTACTTTCATCAATAAATTGGACCGTGATGGCCGCGAGCCAATGGATCTGATTGCGGAATTGGAAGAAGTTTTGGGGATTGAAGCCTATCCTATGAACTGGCCGATGGGCATGGGGAAAAATTTGTTGGGTCTGTATGACATCTACAATAATCGCGTGGAATTAACTCATCCTGAAGAGAATGAAGACAATGATTTCCTTCCGCTGAATGAAGACGGTGAAATCGAAGGCGATTACCAAGTGACGCAATCAACCATCTATACTCAAGCAGTTGAAGATGTTCAATTGCTGAAAGAGGCGGGCAACGCTTTTTCGGAAGAAGCAATCGCAGCCGGGAAATTGACGCCTGTCTTCTTCGGATCAGCTTTGACTGGATTCGGCGTCCAGACATTCCTTGATGCCTTTGTGGATTTTGCTCCGAGCCCAAGTGAACATGTGACCGTAGCGGACGAGATTGTTGAACCTACGGACGAAAACTTTACCGGCTTCATCTTCAAGATCCAAGCAAATATGAATCCGGCTCACCGAGACAGGATTGCTTTCGTGCGGGTCTGTTCCGGTGAATTTAAACCCGGAATGGACGTCTATGTTCAGCGTACCGGCAAAAAGATCAAACTGGCGCATACAACGCAGTTCATGGCCGATTCACGTGAGCAAGTCCAAACGGCAGTAGCGGGCGATATCATTGGACTATACGATACGGGTAACTTCCAGATTGGGGATACGATTTACGAAGGCAAAAAGGGGCTTCAGTTCGAAGCGTTGCCGCAATTTACACCGGAACTGTTCATGAAAGTCACTCCAAAAAACGTCATGAAACAGAAGTCATTCCATAAAGGCGTGCAACAATTGGTTCAAGAAGGAGCCATCCAGTTGTACAAAACCTACCATACAGAGGATTATATCCTAGGTGCGGTCGGTCAATTACAATTTGAAGTGTTCCAGTACCGCTTGCTGCATGAATACAATGCGGAAGTCGAAATGACACCGATGGGCTCCAAAATTGCACGATGGATCGATTCGGAAGATTTGGATCCGAACATGTCCTCAAGCCGTAACTTACTGTGCCGCGACCGTTTCGGCAATCCTGTATTCCTTTTCGAAAACCAATTTGCTATGCGTTGGTTCGAGGACAAATATCCATCAGTTAAATTGACGGCTTTGCTTTAATTTGAACCATCAATAACACAAAACAAAAAACGCACATTGCTGAAAAGCAGTGTGCGTTTTGCGTTAAAAAGATTTTTTTCGATTGCAGAAAATGTCAATCATTTCAGATGAGATAGTTCCACGAAGTTATGACCAGGCATAACTTCCACATCGTCAACGGTAAGGTGCAACAATTTCGTCAGTACAAAGTCGATTTCACTTTGTTTTACGCGACGATTTTTGTTGAGGATAATGACATCCTCATGTGTTACGGCACCGGTAAAGATGACTGTAGTTTGTCCCAAAGAATACACTTTGACAAATTGAGCATCGGTGTTGGCCAATTGCTCACGTACAAGATCAGCGTGGCTATTTGTAACATCGATCAATTTCATGGACGAACACCCCTAACTTAGGTTGGCTGTTTATAGAATAATTATATAACAACTGTTCATTTATTTAAAGGGTAAAGAAATAAATGAATAATTTTCCTGCCCTTTTAAACGAGAAAGGCACGAGAAGTCAACGATAACTCGATGACTTCTCGTGCCTCCTGTTGTTCAGTCTGCTGTTTCTGTGCGTTCGACTTTACTGACGACCATCAGATTGCCTTCTTCATCTGCGTCGACAAACAAATCCTTGATTTTCGGATTATCCAAGTAGAATTCAGCTACCTGATCCTCAATCTGATCCTGGATAACGCGGCGCAGCGGGCGCGCCCCCATGCTTGGATCATATCCCAAATCGATAAGGCGATCTTTTGCTTTCTGCGATACGGTCACTCGGATTTCTTTATCCTTCAACAATTCGTTGACATCATCCAACATCAGCGTGACGATGCTGCTCAAATTCTCTTTGGACAATTGATTGAATTCAACGATCGCATCGAAGCGGTTGATAAATTCAGGCTTGAAGTAATCGCTCAAGCGGTTCAGGATGGAATGCGTCTTGCCTTTCATGGCTGCTCCGAAACCTACACTTGCTTCCTGAACGCCCGTGCCTGCATTGCTTGTCATGATGATGATTGTGTCTTTGAAGCTGACGGTTCTGCCTTGAGAATCCGTCAGACGGCCGTCATCCAGGATTTGCAAGAAGAGATGCATGACATCCGGGTGGGCTTTTTCGACTTCATCCAGAAGCAGAATGCTATAGGGACTGCGGCGGACACGCTCGGTCAATTGGCCGGCTTCGTCATAGCCGATGTAACCAGGCGGCGAACCAATCAATTTGGAGACGGCGTGTTTTTCCATATATTCGCTCATGTCAAAGCGGATAATCGCATCTTCGGTTCCGAACATTTCGATCGCCAACTGCTTGGCCAATTCGGTCTTGCCGACACCGGTAGGTCCCACAAACAAGAAGGAGCCGATCGGGCGGTTTTTGCGGCTCAATCCGATCCGGTTTCTGCGGATCGCTTTGGAAACTTTCTCGATGGCTTCATCCTGGCCGATGACATTTTTCTTCAGATCGCTGTCAAGATTCTTCAATTGTGTTTGCTCTTTTTCAAGCAATTCACCGACTGGTATATTTGTTTTGATCTCAATGATCTTTTGGATATCCTGTTCCGTTACGACGGGATCGCCATCAGCTGGCGTCGGATTTTGTTTCATCTTATTCAGATTTGTGATCTGATCGCGATAGTAAGCAGCTTTTTCGTAATCTTCCGCATGCAAGGCAGCTTGTTTTTCTTTTTCGGCCGCTTCGATACGTTCATCGATCTGTTGCGGATCGATGGGCTTAATGGTCAGGTTCTTTTTGGATCCGGACTCGTCAAGCAAGTCGATGGCTTTATCCGGAAGGAAGCGATCCTGGATGTAGCGATGCGATAATTTGACAGCCGCTTCCAGTGCCTTATCCGAATATTTGACGTGATGATAATCTTCGTATTTCGGACGGATGCCCTGGAGAATGATCAACGTCTGTTCAGGAGTCGGTTCATTCACCCGGACGGGCTGGAATCGGCGCTCCAATGCAGCGTCTTTCTCGATTCTGCGGTATTCATTCAGCGTTGTGGCACCGACCAATTGCAGTTCGCCTCTCGCAAGGGCGGGCTTCAGGATATTGCCTGCGTCCATACTTCCCTCAGCGTTTCCGGCCCCGACGATTTCATGGATTTCATCGATGAAGAGGATGATCTGTTTGTTTGCACGGATTTCATCCATCAATTTCTGCATCCGTTCCTCGAATTGGCCGCGGATGCCGGTTCCTTGGACGAGTGAAACGACATCCAAACGAATCACTTCTTTGTCCAGCAATTTTTGAGGAACATCGCCGTCCACGATTTTTTGGGCAAGGCCTTCCACTACGGCTGTTTTACCGACACCGGCTTCCCCTGTGAGTACGGGATTATTTTTCGTGCGGCGATTCAGGATTTCGATGACGCGTGCGATTTCACTGTCTCTTCCGATGACTGGATCGATACCACCATCGCGGGCCAATTGCGTCAGGTTGATGCCGTATTCATCGAGCAAACCACCTTTGCCGCCGCCTTTTCCTCCGCGGGCTGCTTCAGGAGAAGGGGGCTGTTGGTAATTCTGTTCTTGATTTTGCTGCATTTTTTTGAAGAAGGAATCCAAATTACCGAAAGAAAAAGGGTCTACAGGGCCTTGGGATCTTGGATTCGGATTATTTTGTTGTGATTGAGCGGCCTTGAATTCTTGATAGCAGCTCTGGCATAAGTCGATTTGGCGTCTTTGTCCATTCACGCTGGCATACAGATGAATGGAAGCTTGGTTTTTTTCACAATTTTGACAAAGCATGGCAATCTTCCTTTCTATATGGATCATAGCTACATGTATATTATAGTAGTAACGGCTAAGGAATTCTCGTGAGAAGGTTTCCTGACCAACTCTGACCTTATGAGCCCATTATACATTGACCTATTTTGACTTTCAAGTAGTTTGACCTGTACAAAGAAATTTTTTCTTCGCGGGACGGCTTCAAGTTAAAAGGAAAGGTTGTATTAAATTAGTGGCATTTCAGCAATTATGACAAAAATTTGAACGAATCTGGTTAAAACAGTTGTAGTATAAAGCGAAAGATGGTAATCTTATTCAATGAAAGGGTTATTTTTAATCCGGTTTCCCATTTTTCTGTTATAATGGAAACGTATTAAAAATACCTTAAATAAATACATCTCAAAAGGGGTTTATGACATGGAAAGAAAAGAATATCACGTAATCGCAGAAACAGGGATTCACGCACGTCCAGCAACTTTATTGGTGCAAACTGCAAGCAAATTTAATTCAGACATCAATTTAGAATACAAAGGTAAATCAGTTAACTTAAAATCCATTATGGGTGTAATGTCATTAGGCGTAGGCCAAGGCGCTGATGTTGTCATCACTGCAGAAGGTCCGGACGAAGCAGACGCTCTGGCTGGAATTACTGAAACAATGGTAAAAGAAGGGCTAGCAGAGTAATATGAAAAACCACTTACAAGGAATAGCAGCTAGTGACGGTATTGCAATTGCGAAAGCATATTTGCTTACCGAACCGGATCTATCCTTTGAGAAGCGTAAAGTGGAAGATTCGGAAGGCGAAATTGCTCGCCTTTTGCAAAGCTTTGAAACCGCTAAATCAGAGGTAAGTGCAATCAGAGACAAAGCGGCAGTGTCACTTGGCGAAAAAGAAGCACAAGTTTTTGATGCACATTTAATGGTATTATCCGATCCAGAAATGATTGGATCAATGAATTCAAACATCCGCGACAACGGTGTGAATGCTGAATCAGCACTTTCTGATGTTGCTGGCATGTTCATCGGCATGTTCGAAGCGATGGAAGACAATCCATACATGCAAGAACGTGCAGCGGATATACGCGACGTTACGGAGCGTGTATTGAGCCACTTGTTGGGTGTCAAAATCCCTAATCCATCGTCAATCACAGAAGAAGTGATCGTCGTTGCCAAAGATTTGACTCCTAGTGATACGGCTCAATTGAACCGTGATTATGTTAAAGGGTTCGTTACCGATATCGGTGGACGAACTTCACATAGCGCAATCATGGCCCGTTCTTTGGAAATTCCTGCAATCGTAGGTTCAAAAGAAATCACACAAATCGTCAAAGATGGCGATATCATCATTTTGGATGGTTTGGACGGCAACGTCTACATCAATCCTGATGAAGAAACATTGGCTGCATACAAGAAGAAAGCTGAAGAGTTTTCTGCGATGCAAGCTGAATGGCACAAACTGAAGAATGCAGATACAGTGACAGCAGACGGTAAACATATCGAATTGGCTGCCAATATCGGAACGCCTAAAGATTTGGAAGGCGTTGTCGCTAACGGTGCTGAAGCAATAGGTCTATACCGTACTGAATTCCTGTACATGGACTCTTCGGACTTCCCGACAGAAGATGAGCAATTTGATGCTTATAAAGCTGTTTTGGAAGGCATGGAAGGCAAACCTGTCGTTGTTCGTACAATGGACATCGGTGGGGACAAAGAATTGCCTTATTTGGAATTGCCTAAAGAAATGAACCCATTCTTGGGTTACCGTGCAATCCGTATTTGTTTGGCTGAACCAGAGATGTTCCGTACACAATTGCGTGCATTATTGCGTGCTTCCGTTTACGGTAAATTACGCATCATGTTCCCAATGATTTCAACTCTGAACGAATTCAGAGCTGCAAAAGCGATGTTGGATGAAGAAAAAGCAAATCTATTGGCCGATGGCGTAGAAGTTGCTGATGATATCCAAGTAGGTATCATGATCGAAATCCCAGCGGCTGCTGTATTAGCTCATCAATTCGCTAAAGAAGTAGATTTCTTCAGTATCGGAACAAATGACTTGATTCAATACACAATGGCGGCAGATCGCATGAACCAACAAGTTTCTTACTTGTATCAACCTTACAACCCAGCTATCCTTACGCTGATCAAGCATGTTATCGATGCTTCTCATGCGGAAGGCAAATGGACTGGTATGTGTGGCGAGATGGCCGGCGACCAAACAGCGGTTCCGTTGTTGGTGGGTCTTGGTTTGGATGAGTTCTCAATGAGCGCATCCAGCGTCCTGAAAACACGCAGCTTGATGAAACGCTTGGATTCCAAAGAAATGGAAACATTAGCGGACAAAGCAATCAATGAATGTACAACTGTTGAAGAAGTCATTGCATTGGTTGAAGAAATGAAAGCTAAATTAGTCTAAGCCGATTCAGGCTAAAAAGGCCCGGCCTTTTTGTGTGTCTGCGAGTAGACACACAAAAAGGATGCAGCCTTTGTTGATTGCGCACCTTGTTTCGGGCGAATATATTTTAAAAAAGTAGGTCTGGCGGATGAGTGACAAATATCAAAATGTTCTATATACTGAACATATTGAGTCATTATAAATTTGATGGGATTTTTTCGAGGTGAAATCATGAGAATAGGCATGTTTACAGATTCGTATTTTCCTCAAGTGAGCGGAGTTTCCACTTCAATCCGCACCTTGAAAGAGGAATTGGAGGCAGAAGGTCATGAGGTCATCATTTTTACCACAACCGACCCGAAAGCTGACGAATCTGAAAAAAATATAATCCGTTTGACCAGCATCCCGTTCTTATCTTTCAAAGATCGTAGGGTTGCGGTCAAAGGGATGAACAAAGCGTTGAAGGAAGCGAAGAGGCAGAGGATAGATATTGTACATACGCATACGGAGTTCAGCTTGGGCTTGACGGGTAAATTTGTCGGGTACATGCTGGAGATTCCGACAGTGCATACCTATCACACTATGTACGAGAAATATCTGCACTACATTGCTAAAGGGAAAGTTGTGAAACCCCGTGCGGTTAAGATAGCCTCCCGTTATTTCTGCAATAGTACGATGGGCATCATTGCTCCAAGCGAGCAAATGAAAGAGAAGTTGGCATCCTACAATATTTATAAGGAAATCCGCGTCATTCCAACAGGTGTCAAGATACCCGCACAGATTGTGGGCATCAAATCCCGTAAGCGCGAAGAGTTGGGCATTTCGGATTCCGAATTGGTACTGCTCTCCCTCAGCAGGTTGTCTTCAGAAAAAAATTTGGATAAGCTTGTTCATGCCTTTCCTGAAGTTGTCGAAGCCTGCCCGTCCGCAAAACTTGTGTTTGTTGGGGATGGACCGATGCGCCATGAGTTAGAGATGTTGGTATCGGAAATGAATCTGACCCCTAACGTGATCTTCGTGGGCGAAGTCAGAAATGAAGATGTGAGCGAATATTACCAAATGGCGGACATTTATATCAATGCTTCTGAATCAGAAACGCAAGGCTTGACCTACTTAGAATCGATCGTAAATGGGTGTCCGGTCATCGCAAAACGGAACGACTATTTATCCGGTCTGATAACAGAGGACAGCCTAGGGATGTTGTTTGACGAGGATGACAAAATTGGTAAGACCATCATCGCTTATGCGGATTTTTATCACAGCTCCGATGTTGCGACAAACCAAGAAGTGTGGGATGAACTGATGCAGAAAATTTCTTCAAAAGCATTTGCGGAGGCCGTATTGAGCTATTATCAAACAAGTATCGACATTTATGAATCGCAGCCGCGCGAAGAAGTGAAATTAAGAGTGAATCTCTTGGAAAAAATCAAACGTTGAGCCGGAACGCCGGTAAACAGATTGCTTGGATAATCTGTTTACCGGCGCTTTTTTATTTTTATCTGCGCAGAGCGTAGGGTATACTGTTAACATAGCTTTTAGAAGGGGCGGATTTATAAATGAAAAATATTGGATTTATCGGAACGGGTGTCATGGGCTCGTCCATTATCAGGCATCTCTTGAATGCGGGTTATCCTGTCCGTGTTTTTAATCGGACAAAAAGCAAGGCCGATGCGGTTATCGCTGAAGGTGCAAAATGGTGCGATACGCCTGCTGATGTGACGGCGCAATCAGATATTGTCATCACGATAGTAGGCTATCCGAAAGACGTTGAAGAGACCTATTTTGGGGAGAATGGTATCTTTTCGAAAGCGGATAACCACCATATTCTCATTGATATGACCACGAGTACCCCGACTCTGGCAGAAAAAATAGATGCTTTCGGGAAATCAAAAGGGATCCGGACTCTTGATGCCCCGGTATCAGGGGGAGACAAGGGTGCGCAAAACGGAACGCTCACAACGATGGTCGGTGGAGATGAAGGAACATTTGAGGCCGCAAAAGAAGTGTTGTCCGTTTTTTCCAGCAAGGTGATGCTGCAAGGGCCAGCCGGAAGTGGCCAGCACACAAAAATGGCCAATCAGATCATGGTGGCCGGTACGATGACCGGTATGACCGAGTTGCTTGTTTATTCGAAAGCTGCCGGATTGGATTTGGAACGCGTAATCGAACAAGTCGGTTCCGGTAGTGCCGCGAACTGGTCTTTGACGAACTATGCCCCTCGGATCCTGAAGCAAGATTATACCGCTGGATTCTTCGTCAAACATTTTGTAAAAGATCTTAAGATCGCACTGGATGAAGCAGATAAGATGGGAATCGATTTGCCGGCTACAAGACAGGCGGCAGTGCTTTACGAACAATTAGGGGGAAAAGGTTTCGCTGATGATGGTACACAAGCATTGGTGAAGCTTTGGTGGGGCGAATAAAGCGCAATGCTCAAATATTGATTTTCTTGGATAAATTACAGTAAATTGATGCGCAGTCAGAAAAAAATGCTAGAATAAATAAGAAGTTAGTCTTGAAAGGGGAAATATCATGAAACCTTCACAGCTCTCAGCGATCCTTCGTCGCCTAGAAGTAATGATGGAAGACAATGGTGATGTCGAAATCCGTCGTTTTGAAAAAGCAGGCGTAGAACGTTGCGTCGTTAAATACAATCGCGATACGGAAAGTTTTGAATTGGAAGAACACGATTCAAACCAAACTTATCAATTTGATGATCTTGATTTAGTTGCCATCGAAATTTACGAATTATTACAAGATTAATTCATCCATCCTTGCATGAACTAAGGCAGCGGGAAATGAGTAGGCCTCATTTTCCCGCTGCCTTTTTTTGCCCATTCCATTTTCATGGGAATAAAGTGGCAATCATTAAAATTTTTTAATTTTTATGTAGAGTAATTCCGCAACATTCAGTATACTGTGTAATAAGGAAATAATTGAAGAGGTGGAATAATGGCAAATAAGATTTACGTAGGTTTATTAGGACTAGGAACGATAGGGACTGGCGTTGCCCGCATCATCAGTGGCCACCAGAATAAAATCAATCAAGTGGTCGGACAAGAGGTAGTCATCAAAACGGTTTTGGACCGCGATATTGATAAATGCAAAACTTTTTTTGGTGAAGCTGTTCATTGCACAGATAATTTTGATGAGATTTTGAATGACGAAGAAATTTCGATCATCGTAGAATTGATTGGATATGTTCCGGTAGCAAAAGATTACATTTCTAAAGCATTGGCGGCTGGAAAGCATGTCGTTTCAGCGAATAAAGATCTTGTGGCTTTGCATGGGAAAGAATTGGTCACTCTGGCGAAAGCAAACAAATGCGATTTCTTGTATGAAGCAGCTGTTGCTGGCGGGGTTCCGATTCTGCGTGCGATCACAGAAAGTTTCGCTTCAGACAATATTCAAAAAGTCATGGGTATCGTGAACGGTACGACCAACTTCATGATGACGAAGATGGACAAAGAAGGCTACTCTTACGATGAAGCCTTGGCATTGGCGCAGGAATTGGGCTTTGCTGAAAAAAATCCGACAAGCGACGTCGATGGGTTGGATGCGGCGCGTAAAATGGTAATTTTGGCTCGTCTTGCCTTCGGAACGAATGATGTGACTTTGGACGATGTTGCAGTGACGGGTATCCGCAATGTTTCTATCAACGACATCAAGTTGGCGAATCGTTTAGGCTATAAAATCAAGTTGATCGGTACTGCCGAAAAAATCGACGACAGCGTCAATGTGGAAGTCGGACCGGTATTTGTTCCGGAATCGCATCCTTTGGCCAGTGTCAACAATGAAATGAACGCTGTCTTTGTGGCTGGGGAAGCTCTTGGGGAAACCATGTTCTACGGTGCTGGAGCAGGCGAATTGCCTACTGCAACAGCCGTCGTCAGTGATGTGATGAATATAGCTAAAAATATTCTTTTGGGAACAACTGGAAACATCTTTAATGAGTATGAAGTAGAGACCTTGATCGCGAAACCTGAGCAGGTCATCAATCCTGTATTCATGCGTTTAGAAGTTACCGATCGTGCAGGCCAATTTTTGGAATTAGCGAAAATATTCGCTACT
The DNA here is from genome assembly GCF_900107505.1 of Trichococcus collinsii. GTDB lineage: Bacteria > Bacillota > Bacilli > Lactobacillales > Aerococcaceae > Trichococcus > Trichococcus collinsii. Next base: position 87,533 of record NZ_FNQH01000001.1, read on the forward strand.
GCAGAAGTCAGCTTCGATAAAATCATCCAAGAGCCATTGGCAAACGGTAAAGCGATCATTGTCATCGTTACGCATCCGATGTCCAAAGCGCAAGAAAATGAGATCATCCAAGCGATGGAAGACAATGATGATATGAAATTGAAAGTCCATTTCAAAGTGTTGGAACACTGATCGGATTTCTTTCGTATTTCGAACACACTAAAGAGTAAGAAATGATGGACCATCGTTCTTTGGAAAGGGTTGATTAGTAGGATGTTTGATATCCGTGTACCGGCAACTTCCGCCAATTTGGGACCAGGCTTTGATTCCCTTGGATTGGCTGTATCATTATATTTGACATTGACTGTAAAAGAAGAGGCCGACGAGTGGGAAATTCTCCATGATTTGGGAGCCGGGATTCCGACTGATAAAACGAATTTGATTATTGAGACGGCGTTGTCTTTGGCGCCGAACATGGCACCACGGAAAATCACGATGACGAGTGAAGTGCCTGCTGCCAGAGGTTTGGGCAGTAGTTCCGCTGCCATCGTTGCAGGAATCGAGTTGGCCAATCAATGTGCAAATCTGCAATTGAGCATTGATGATAAGATTCAAATCGCGACACGCATCGAAGGCCATCCTGACAATGTGACGCCTGCTATCACGGGGGATTTCACTGTTGGAACCGTTCTGGATTCCAAAGTATATTGGACAAAAGCAAGTTTCCCTGAGGTTGCCTTGGTAGTGACGATTCCGGAAAAGGAATTATTGACGAAGGCAAGCAGGGCCGTTTTGCCGGATTCGCTTCCGTTTAAGGAAGCGGTCAAAGGCAGCAGCATCTCGAATATGTTGGTAGCGGCTGTTTTTTCGGGTGACATCGAAAAAGCGGGCGCATTGATGGAGCAGGATGTTTTCCATGAGCCTTATCGGGGCGCATTGGTTCCGGAGTTGAGTCAAGTCCGGGAATTGGGGCATGAGATGGGAGCGTACGGTACTTACTTGAGTGGAGCCGGCACGACGATTCTCACGATGATCCATCCTGAAAAGGCAGCAGCATTCGTTGCTGCGGCAAAAGCCGCCATCAAAAATAGTGAAGTCAAGTTGCTTCATGTTGAAAAAAATGGTGTGCAAGTAATTAAATAATAGTGGGCCCAAGGAGAAATCCTTGGGTTTTTTGTTTTTTGGGGTTTGTGAAAGCAATCTTAGGGCCGAACGAAGGCGGAAAAGATGAATAATGGAAAGTTATCCATCTTTCTGGGCCCGAGCGCAAGCGTCCTCTTATGGCGCAGGCCATCGCGCTCCTCTTAAACGCGCACTGACCTACAGGGGGTTCCGCCTAGTGCTCTCAAGCTGCCAACGGACACAGCGCCATATCAAACGTGTTCTGAATCCCAGAAATCTGTTCCTAAGCTGACTACCACACACGGACAAAAAGCGTCCGTTTAGTGTTAGTCCTCTTAGTGCTCGATTTCTAACCGGGATTTGTCATGGCTCTTGCGATTTCAATCGCATAGAGACACGATAGACTTGGGCGCTTGCGACCACAGTGCTACCCGACACTCTCCCGCATAGCATCGCGCTCCTCTTAGACGCGCTCTGCTATGCAGGGGGTTCTGCCTAAACGGATTAGCCTACATGGGCAAAAAGCAGCCCATTGCGGCTAATCCGTTTAGTGCTCGCCCCCTACCGCATAGCATCGCGCTCTTGTATTTTTTTGTTTATGCTTTATAATGTTACTGGAATGGGGTTATAATATACAATTGGATAGTAGTGAGGCTGGGTCAAAACTTTTTTGTGGGGTACAGGATGCTTGTTTCGGATTGTGTGCCGTGCAGTTTTTTGGTTTTGGGGCGCGACTTGGGGGGGATTTCTCTCGGGTTCTGCTTGAAAAGTGACGTTGTTGCTTTTTCCCGTCCTCTTATTTTTTTGATGAGGAGACATTATGTTAAATAAATTCAAACCGACATGGATGGTGGAGTCCATCTATCACATCACTCCGGAACAACTTGAAAAGAACAACATCAAAGGTGTACTGACCGATCTGGACAATACCTTGATCGCCTGGAATAATCCGGAAGGGACACAGGAATTGAAGGATTGGATCGCTTTGATGAAAGAAAATGCGATACCTGTCGTCATCATTTCCAACAACAGCGATAAGCGCATCAAGATAATCGCGGATAAGCTGCAATTGTCTTATGTGCCAAGATCCATGAAGCCTTCACGCCGCGGGTACATCAAGGCAGCAGAACAGCTGCAGATTCCGTTGGACCAATGCCTGATGGTTGGAGACCAATTGCTTACGGATGTTTTTGGCGCAAATCGAGCGGGAGTCAAGAGTGTGTGGGTAATGCCGATCATCAATTCGGACGGATGGAATACGCGCATAAACCGATTCTTTGAAAGAAAACTGCTGAAACGTTTGTTGAAAAATGATCCAGGAATGATATGGAGGAAATCACTTGACTAAAGAAGAATTAACAGAAGATCTCTATTGCATCGGCTGTGGGGCGAAAATCCAGACCGATGATCCGACCGAACGAGGGTATACCCCGGCGGCCGCTCTGCAAAAGGGATTGGATTCTGGGCAATTATACTGCCAACGCTGTTTCAGATTGCGCCACTACAATCAGATGGAAAAAGTTTCCGTCACGGATGATGAGTTTTTGGCGATGCTGAACACCATCTCGATGGAAGATGCCTTGATCGTGAACGTCATCGATCTGTTCGATGTTTACGGCAGCATGATCCCCGGCTTGCATCGCTTTGCGGGCAATAATAAAGTGTTGGTTGTCGGAAATAAAGTGGATGTTTTGCCGAAGTCGGTCAAACTGTCCCGTGTGAAGCAATGGTTGACCGAGCAGGTGCAGTCAGTAGGCTTGCGCCCGGTCGATGTTATGTTGGTAAGTGGCAAGAAAGCAACTTCCATCGATGATCTGTTGGAAACAATCGAAGAACACCGGGATGGCAAAGATGTTTATGTCGTGGGCGTTACGAACGTGGGTAAATCCACTGTCATGAACCAGATCATCCGTGCGGCTACAGGCAACAAGGAAGATGTCATCACGACTTCCCAATTCCCTGGCACAACGTTGGATCAAATCCGTATCCCTTTGGACGATGGGCATTTCCTCATCGATACGCCGGGAATCATCCATCATCATCAAATGGCGCATGTGCTGAGCCCGAAAGAATTGAAGCTCGTAGCGCCGCAACACGAAATCAAACCGATCACTTATCAATTGAACCCGGAACAGACGCTGTTCTTGGGCGGCGCATCGCGTTTTGATTTCATCAGTGGGGAAAAATCTTCCTTCACTTGCTATTTCTCGAATGACTTGAAAATCCACCGCACCAAATTGGAAAAAGCGGATGAATTCTATGCAAAACATCTGGGGACCCTTCTTCAGCCGCCGTCTGCGGAAGACGCGGAAAATTTCCCGCCGTTGGTCAGACGAGAATTCAATGTCAAAGTACCGTCCGATATCGTATTTTCCGGATTGGGATGGATAACTGTCCGCAAACCAGGCAAAGTCGCAGCATGGGTTCCGCAAGGCGTGGACACAGTAATGCGCAAACCGATCATCTAATAATAAAAGACTGAGGTGTCAAATGGAATTAAGAGGCAAACAAAAACAATATTTGAAAAAAGAAGCGCACCATATGAATCCGCTCTTCCAAGTGGGTAAAGGTGGCTTGAACGAAGAGATGCTTTACCAAATTGGGGAAGCGCTGGAGAAAAGGGAATTGCTGAAGGTCGCTCTTCTGCAGAACACGGATGAGGAAACGGAAGATGTCGCTGCAGTGATTGAAGAAAAACTGCAAGCAAAAGTCGTCCAACAGATCGGACGCACGCTTGTGTTGTTCAAACCATCAACCAAAGAAAAGAACCGTCGCTATTCGACTATCGTTGAAAAAATCTAAAGGCAGGCCAATCCCTATTTTATTGAGGTGAGAAAAAATTGATCACAACTTTAAATTTGATCGGACAAACGGATTATATGATCATCGAAGAAACCGAGGTCGAGACGCAGATTGCTTTCCAGGACCGGAAACGCATCGGCATCATGGGAGGGACCTTCAGTCCGCCCCATTTAGGCCATCTGATCGTCGCGCAGCAGGTTGGGGAACAACTCGGCTTGGATAAGATCTATTTCATGCCCGATGCCGAACCGCCTCATGTCGATGAAAAAGAATCGATCCCGGCGAAACATCGCGAGTCGATGGTGCGGTTGTCCATTGCGGGCAATCCGCTGTTCGATATCGAAACGATCGAGTTGGAGCGGGGCGGTAAGAGCTTCACGATCGATACGATGAAATTATTGACTTCCATGCATCCGGACACCGATTATTATTTCATCATCGGCGGGGACATGGTGGAATACTTGCCGAAGTGGGAACGCATCGATGAATTGGTGCAACTTGTGCAGTTCGTCGGCGTCGCCAGGCCAGGATACGGAAGGGAAAGCATCTATCCGATCATTTGGGTTGATGCGCCGTTGATCGACATCAGTTCGACGGAAATCCGCAAGATGGTCAAAACCGGCCGCTCGATCCGTTATTTGGTGAAAGAGGACGTCAAAGATTACATTTTGAAAGAAGGACTCTATCTCGATGACGAATACTAAACTTGCATATACAGGGATATATACGGATTGGACGCGGGAAGCCATTTTGTCGGAAGTGGAAAAACAGATGAAGCCATCGCGTTTCCAGCATGTGCTGCGGGTTGAAGCCTGTTCCATCCAATTGGCGGAAAAATACGGTGCATCCGTGGAAGCCTGTTCGTTGGCCGCTCTCTTGCACGACTACGCGAAAGAACATGCTGTGGAAAGCATGAAGGAAATCGTCCGGTCCGAAGGGATGGACAGCGAAATGACCGGTTACGGCAGCGAAATCATGCATGGACCTGTCGGCGCTTATTATGCCGAAACGGTATTCGGAATTAAGGACGAGGCTATACTTGACGCAATCCGCCAGCATACAATCGGTGGCGAGACGATGACCCTGATCGGGAAAGTCCTCTTCATCGCCGATTACATCGAATCGGGACGCGCATTCAAGGGCGTTGACGAAGCCAGAAGACTGGCTGAGGACAGCCTGGATGAGGCAGCTTATTTTAAAATAGAAAAAACAATCATCCATCTGGTGAAGAAAGAACTGCCGATTTATCCCGGCACAATCTATGTCTACAACAGTTGGATCCAAAGAAAAGTGGGGAAATCATAATGAAATTAACAAGTGAAGAATTATTGGAAGTAGTGGTTAAAGCAGCAGATGACAAATTGGCTCAGGATATCATGGCATTGGATGTACGCGGTTTGACATCAATCGGTGATTACTTTGTCGTCATGAACGGCCGTAATGAAAAGCAAGTCGCTGCAATCGTGGAAGCAATCGTGGAGAACGTGCACAAAAACAAAGGCGAAGTCAAAAATGTTGAAGGCAAAGATTCAGGCAAATGGACATTGATCGATTTGAACGACGTCATCGTGCATGTATTCAACCATGAGGAACGCGGCTATTACAACATCGAAAAATTATGGAGTGATGCGCCAATGGTCGACATCTCGGGGATGGTCACTGAGCAATGAGTTACGACATCTTTGCCCATTACTATGATGAAATAATGGACCAGTCTGTCTACGACAGCTGGCTTCTTTATGTTGAAAAATACACAGCCGGGAAATCCGGTCTGGACATCATGGAATTGGCATGCGGGACAGGGAAGATTGCAGTGGAATTGGCGAAAAAAGGCCATCGGGTAACAGGGGTCGATCTCTCCGACGAAATGCTTTCGCTTGCATACAACCGGATGCAGGAAGAAGGCGTTACGCTTTCTTTGGCGGTAGGAGACATGCGTTCACTGGAGCCGATGGGGGATTTTGACGTCGTGACGTGCTTCTCTGATTCACTTTGCTACATGACTGATGAAGCTGAAGTGGCGGAAGTCTTTCAAAGCGTCATCCGGAATCTCGGACCTGGCGGTGTTTTTTTGTTTGACGTCCACTCGATGCATCAAGTGAATAACGTTTTTCCGGGATATCAATACATCTATCAGGATGAAGCGGGAGCCTTCCTCTGGGAAAGTTTTGCCGGCGATGTTGCGAACAGTGTCGAGCATGATTTGACTTTCTTCGTGGGATCCCAGAGAAATCCGGAATTGTTTGAACGCCATTCGGAATACCATCGCGAACGCACGTATCCGCTGGAAGTCTACAAGCGGCTCCTTGAAGAAGCTGGATTCACCGATGTGACGGTTACGGCCGAATTCGGTGAAGCTGACGTGCGCGATGACAGTCCGCGCTGGTTTTTTGCCTGCAAAAAAGCTTAAGCAAGACCGCGCAACCATACTATGAAACCAAAGGGGGCGCTTCGATGAAAGCTTGTGGTGTAATCGCAGAATACAATCCTTTCCATAACGGTCACCGCTATCAACTGTCTGAAGCCAGGCGGATGACCCAGAGCGATGTCATGGTTGTCGCAATGAGCGGCAATTTTGTCCAAAGGGGCGCGCCCGCTTTGTTGGATAAATGGACGCGTGCGGAAATCGCGTTGCGGAACGGTGCGGATATAGTCGTGGAAATGCCCGTGTTGGGAAGTGTGCAGGCCGCGGATCTGTTTGCAAGTGCAGGCATCCGTTTGCTGCAGGCGATGCAGTGCGATGCCTTTGCTTTCGGTGCTGAAGAAGGAATAGCGGAAGATTTCATTTCGCATAGCCGCTTCTTGCGTGAACACGAATCGGAAATCGATCGGATTTTTCAGACTTACCGAAATGATGGCAGAACCTATGCTGCGCAACTGGAAACGGCGATTGCCGAAGTCTTGCGCCCACAAGGTTCTGCTATTTCCTTTTCAACGCCCAACAACCAGCTCGGATTGGCGTATGTCAAAGAAAATGAACGGTTCCCTGAACCTATGGAAACGGCCATTGTGCTCAGGCGCGGTGCCGGACATAACGACAGTGACGCTTTCGAACAAGAATTTGCAAGTGGGACCGCCATTCGCGAATGGTCACTCCGCCACGGAAAAGAAACAGGAAGGAAGGACATTGGCAGGTTTGTACCGCAAGAGACGTTAGAGGCTCTGGAGAGGCGTCCTCTGCTTGATTGGGACAATTACTGGGGAATGTTGCAATATCAGCTCCTGTTGCTTTCGCATACGGAACTCCAGAACATCTATCAGGTTGAAGAAGGTATCGAGTACAGGCTGAAAAAGGAAGCCGAGGACACAGCTGATTTTACGGCCTTCATTCGGCGCGTAAAGACCAAGCGCTGGACATGGGCCAGGCTGCAGCGGGTCTGCACCTACATTTTGTTGGGGATAACCAGGGGAGAAGCGAATTCTTTCCAGGAAAAAGCGGATTCCATCCGGTTGCTCGGATTTACGGAGGAAGGAAGACGCTATCTGAACATTTTGAAAAAAAATACGGAAACCCCGATCGTCACGAAATTACGTGAGCCACATACATCGGACTTGCAGCTGGAAATTCGGAGCGATCGCATCTATCGTTTAGGAGGCCTTCCGGTTTTGGAGGAGCAGAATTTCACCCGATCGCCCATTTATATCCGTAACGAGCCAAGGAATCAGAGCTAAGTCTTTCAAGGGACTTTATGAAAACTTTAATGAAAAAATGCAAGAAGCGTTTGACTGACCACAACCAAAGAAATATAATGGATAGGTTAATAGATGCTAGAGCCTTTAATATTCGGTTTTAGGCACTAAGGAGGACAATCAAATGAGCGAAGAAGCCAACTCCGTCAGTTTCGTTCCCGTAATTGTGGGGGGGAACAGAGGAGCCTATAGTTTGGCGAGAGCTTTCTATGAAGCGTATCAAGTTAAAACGAATCTCATCAGCCCGATGATCATAGGTCCTATCGGCAATTCCCGCATCATCAAGCACTACATCCAACCGGGAATCGATGACCTAGATCATTTTTTTGAGACTATTCAACAAATCGGCCGTGACTATCCGAACATGAAAAAAATCATCTTTGGGGCAGACGATCGCTATGCAGAATTGTTGATCCGAACGAAGGACCGCTTCAGTGATGATTGGATCATTCCGTACGTGGATGAAGATGTATTCCTGCGGGCGACAAATAAGGAAAGTTTTTACGCCATCTGTGAAAAAGCAGGTGTTCCTTATCCAAAGACTGTAGTTATGGATGAATTTTCATTGAACTTGCCGTTTGAATTTCCAATCATCATCAAGCCTTCGAATGCCATCATGTATCAGGGACTGCATTTTGAAGGGAAAGAAAAAGTCTTTATCGGACGGGATGAAAAAGATCTTGAACGCATCTATCATTTAGTGCGTGACAATGGTTATACAGACAACCTGATCCTGCAGGAGTACGTGCCCGGCGATGACACTTATCTTGGTGTTGTAACGGTCTACACATCTCCAAGAGATAAGGAAATTAAGCTGATCGCATTCGGCCACATCCTTTTGGAAGACCATACACCGTCCGCCATCGGAAACCACCTGACGATTTGGGCAAGGGAAGAGCAGAAGATTGTTGCTTCCGTCCAAAAACTGGTTGCGGAAACAGAGTTTTATGGTTTCTCCAATTTTGACGTGAAGTATGACGAGCGCAAAGATGACTATGTTTTCTTTGAATTGAACGGGCGTCTGGGCGTCAGCAACTATTACGTTACCGCCAGCGGCAACAATGTCGCGAAATACTATGTTGAAGATTACATAGCCAAGAAAAAACTTGGTGTTACGATCAATAAGAATGAAACTTTGTTCACTATGACACCAAAAAGCCTTTTGCTGAAGTATGTCAAGTCCGACATGTTGCGGAAAAAAGTAAAAGAGTTGTACAAGGATGGTAAAGTAGTGCATCCCTTGGATGCGCCTTTTGAAGTCAGCCCGAAAAGAAAATTCTATGTGTGGGCTTCCAAATTCAATTATTACAAAAAATTCAGAGAGTATCCGCCAGAGGAATAAGCTGAATCAAGAAACAAACTGGAAACGAGGGATGAGAAAGTATGAAAAAATTTTTTGGCATTCTTGGGGGAATGGGAACGCTGGCGACGACCAACTTTCTTGTTGAAATGAATAAACGCCATTTCCCCGAAAACGACCAGGATTATTTCAATTACGTTCTGATGAACCACGCCGATATTCCGGATCGTACGGAATATATTTTGGATCCGACCAAACCGAATCCGGTGGACGCCGTGATAGAAGATGTTCATATGTTGAATCTTCTTCAGCCAGAATTCATCATCATGCCCTGCAATACTATCCATTATTTCTTCGATGATATTCAAAAGGAAACGGATATTCCGATTCTGAATATGATCGATCTTACGGTCGACTATATTGCGGAACATTATGAGGGCGCAGAAAAAGTCGGATTATTTGCCACAGAGGGAACGCATCAGAGCCGCATCTACGAAAATCGGCTTGTTGAGAAAGGTTACCAAGTGGTATTGCCGGACAGAGAATTACAAGATAAGATCAATAAAATGATTTATTATTACATCAAAGAGAGATCACATTTATTTTTCCCTTTGTACTACGAAATTTTGGAAGACTTCAAAAATTGCGGTGCGGACATTGTACTGTTGGGTTGCACGGAAGTTTCGTTGATGAACAGTGAAGATGAAGAACAACGCTATCCGATCGTCGACGCGGAAAAGGTGCTTTTGGACAAAACAATCGCGTTGGCAAAAGAATTAAAAGCATAAAAAAACGTTTTCCTTTTTAGATGTAAAGGAAAATACATTGACAAACTTTTTTTTCACTAGTATAATTCAATTTGTTATTTTAGGGGTGATGGAAATGCAATGGCCATTAAAAGAATTACAAGAACATCGTGGTGAACCGTACTATTTCTCTCGGATGATAGACCGGGAAAGTTCATTGATGCAAAGAAATAATGAAATCAAAGCAGTGTCGCCGATTAAGGCGGAAGGTTTCTTATTATACGAAAATCATTCTGTGCTTGCCAATTTCCGAATCGATTTAACGATTACCCTGCCTTCGTCAAGGTCGTTGGAATTAGTTGATGTACCCTTGCAATTAGCAATCGAAGAAGTGTACACTGAGAGTGAATCGCTCTACCTCGAGCAGGATAACCCTGCGGAAGTTGTGTTGCCGCTTGAAGGTGATGAAGTGAATCTAGTCCCCGCTATCGAGGACAACATTCTGCTGAATCTGCCTCTACAAGTCTTCACGCCGGAAGAGATGGAGTCTGAGGACATGCCTAGTGGCGCTGAATGGGAAGTTGTTTCCGAAGAATCTTTCGCAAGAAAGAGACAAGAAGAAAAAACCGATCAGATCGATCCGCGATTAGCTGGTCTGAAGGCCCTGTTAGAAGACGAAGAAAAAACAGAGTGAAATTTTTGACGCTGATCTTTTTAAATAAATACAGCGATTAATACAGGGAGGTGTAAGGAAATGGCAGTACCTAAAAGAAGAACATCTAAAGCAAGAAAAGCAAAAAGACGTACGCACTTCAAGTTATCAATTCCAGGCTTGAACGCATGCCCTAACTGTGGCGAATTGAAAAAGAGCCACCACGTTTGTGCATCATGCGGTCACTATGATGGAGAAGTAGTTATCGAAAAACAAAGCTAATCATGAAATGCCATCCGCAATTCCAGTCAGCAGAATGAATTTTCTGCTGGCTTTTTTTGTTCTCATTTTTCAAGGAGGCATAATTTTCCGGAATGAGGTAAAATGTATTTATGCGGCATGGACGCTATATTTTCGCAAAGGAGCGTTGGAATGCAAAACTTCCACTATTTTGAAATTCTGTTGTATGTTTTTCCGATTTTAGAAATCATTCTGATCAATAAATTTTTTAGGCAGTATCTCAGGTACAAACAGATTATCCAATTGACGGTTGCGGACGTCGTATTGCCGTTTTTGTTTGTAGGCATCCATCTGCTGAGTGTCTACAGTTTGACTTATTCGCTGTTGCCGCACTTTTTGCTGGCGGCCTGTGTCGTCGGTCTGCTGCAGACACTGTATTTCGACAAACGCAAAAAAATCCATCAGCCGAAGCGGTTCTATCGTTATTTCATAAAAATACTGTTTTTGATGGCGCTGCTTTTTTATTACATGTTGGTGCTGTTGCGAATTTATTTCCTTGTAAGAGGGTAGTCCGAAAATTGAAGAATGAGGTGGCACGAAATCATGAAAGTATTATTGTACTCTGAAGGCATGAAATACATCGGGAAATCCGGTTTAGGCAGAGCCATCGAGCACCAGAAAAAAGCTCTCACACTGGAAGGAATATCTTTTACGACAGATTACAGAGATGATTTTGATCTGATGCACATCAATACCTACTTCGGGCAATCTTATCGTCTGTTGCATAAAGTCAAAAAGCAGGGGAAACCAATCGTTTATCATGCCCACTCAACAAAGGAGGACTTCCAGAATTCTTTCATCTTCTCCAATGCGGCTGCGCCTTTGTTCAGCAAGTGGATTCTGCACTGCTATAGCCATGGTGATGTTGTCTTGACGCCAACACCTTATTCCAAAAAATTGTTGCAGCAGGCGGGGCTGGAACAACCAATCATACCGATTTCGAATGGAATCGATTTGTCGTTTTACCAAGCGACTGCGGAAATGGGGAAATCTTTCCGCCAGAAATATGGGTATAAAGCAGCAGACAAGGTCGTTATGTCGGTCGGCCTTTACATCAAGCGGAAAGGGATTCTTGATTTTGTCGCTTTAGCCAAAGCGATGCCCGCTTACCAGTTCATCTGGTTTGGATACTTGAACCTCCATCAAGTTCCGCGCGAAATACGTGAAGCGGTAGAGACAAAATTGCCCAATCTGCAATTTGCCGGTTATGTGGCTCCTGATGAGCTCCGGAACGCATACTGTGGTGCTGATTTGTTTTTCTTTCCAACTTACGAAGAAACGGAAGGAATCGTCCTTCTGGAGGCACTCGCCATGGGGCAGGAGATCCTGATTCGGGATATACCGATTTATGAGGACGATTTCGTCGATGGCAAACACGTCTACAAAGGCAAAACGAATGATGATTTCCGAAGGCTGATCAGTGGCATTCTGGAAGGGGACCTGCCTTCTTTGAAGGCTGCAGGCCAGGATCATGTACGCCAGAAAGACCTCAGCTACATCGGTTCGGAATTGAGAAGTGCTTACGAAACTGCGATCCAGTTGAATAAGTCCGACAAAAGCCCCATCTCGGTCCCACAAACAAAATGATGTTTTGTGGGGAAAATCCCCACATTCGTTAAAATTTTCGGAAACGGCCGGTCCGAACTTAGCTTTATCTGCGTGGCACTGGTGGTGTCCCATCCTTGCACCGAGCAAAATGATAGATGATAACTGAAAACAAATTGATTTCGATTATTTGTCGAAATCAATTTGTTTTTTTTATGAATTGTTCGGGAAAATGTGGTAGAAAGTGGGGGGATGTGGTAGACTGAAAACATATTTGAAGGTGGGGGCGAGTGTCTTTATGTTGATGGGCGAATTCAAACACAATGTAGATGCTAAAGGCAGATTGATCATGCCCGCAAAATTCCGTGAAGAATTAGGTGATACGTTCATCATCACCCGTGGATTGGACGGCTGTTTGTTCGGCTATCCGTTAAGCCAATGGGAGCTGCTCCAAGAGAAATTAAAACAGTTACCCCTTGCCAAAAAAGATGCGCGTGCCTTTACCCGTTTTTTCTATTCAGCCGCTATGGAAGCTGAATTGGATAAACAAGGGCGCATCAATATCCCTCAAACATTATTAGATTATGCGAAAATTGAAAAAGAATGTCGTATTGTCGGAGTAGCCGACCGTATTGAAATATGGAGTAACGAGAAGTGGGAAGAATTTGCTGATGAGGCTGCCGAAAACTTCGAAGATATTGCTGAAACGATGATCGACTTTGGATTGTAGGTGTAAAATGGAAAAATTTGAACATTATAGCGTGTTGTTAAAAGAGTCCATCGATGGTTTGAATATCAAACCAGATGGCATATATGTCGATTGCACTTTAGGTGGTGCCGGACACAGCAGCGTGATTTTATCAAAATTGAACGAAAATGGGCATCTGTATGCCTTTGACCAAGACCGTATCGCTATTGAAAATGCTGAAGTGGCGTTGGCGACTTATATCGAAAAAGGCATGGTGACACTCATCAAGGCCAATTTTCGGAATATCAAAGAAGAACTGGAAGACCGTGATGTATTTGGCGTAGACGGCATCCTGTACGATTTAGGAGTTTCTTCCCCGCAATTGGACCAAGCAGAACGAGGGTTCAGTTACCGTTATGATGCACCGCTCGACATGCGCATGGATCAAGAACAGGAATTGACGGCCCGCGTCATTGTGAATGAGTGGTCTTTTGCTGAGTTAGTGAAGATTTTTTATCGTTATGGCGAAGAAAAATTTTCAAAGCAGATTGCCCGTAAAATCGAAAAAATCAGAGAAACCCAACCGATCGAGACGACCGGCGAACTGGTCGAAATCATCAAAGACTGTATTCCTGCACCTGCCAGAAGAAAAGGCGGGCATCCGGCTAAGCGCATTTTCCAAGCTTTGCGTATCGCCGTCAACGACGAATTATCAGCTATTGAAGATTCGATAGAAGATGGCTTGAAGATGCTGAACGTCGGAGGGCGCATGAGCGTCATTTCCTTCCAATCATTGGAGGATCGGATCGTTAAAGTGCTTTTCAAAGAAGCCAGCTCGAAAGAGGAAACGTTACCGCTGTTGCCTATTCTACCCGAGGAATATGAAGCGGACTATAAGTTGATCAGTCGAAAACCAATCATGCCCAACGAGGCGGAATTAAGTGAAAATTCACGTTCTCAAAGTGCAAAATTGCGCGTCATCGAAAGGGTCAAGAAATAACAGGAGCACAGCAGCTCTTTAACTAAGGATCATCAGTCGGAAGCAATGAATTGTGCCTGAACTGCACAATTCATTGCTGGGGAGGAGAGGATTAAGTGGCATTACCTGAATATAGAGCGGCAATAGCACCACAACCGACGCTGCCTAAAGAACAGACAGAACCCATAAAAGGCCAACCTGAACCGAAAGGCTACAAGGCCGTTAGAGATAGATATGTCAAACTTGAAAAATTTGCCATCACCCTCACGCTGTTAAGTGCATTGGTCGTATTACTCTTGTCACTGGCTACACAAGTGACCCTCTCCAATCAGAATAGAGCGTTACAGGACTTACAAAATGATAGCGTTGCGATCGGTTTAGAAAATCAAAACTTGGAGCAAGAAGTCCAAGAGCTTTCAAGATACGACCGCATCATCGAGATAGCAAAAGAACTTGGTCTGGAAATGAATGAAGCAAACGTTAGGAATGTTACGCGATGAAAAAAACAGCTAATCCTCAAAAAAACCGAAAAAAAATGACTCGCATCATGGTTGGTTTAACAGGTTTACTATTTCTTGTATTTATTTTTCGTTTTTCTATGATCATGATCACCAAGAAGGTAAATGGCGAGAATTTAAGCGAGCATGTTAATAACTTATATACCAGAAGTAGTATCCTTGCCGCAAAAAGAGGTACCATCTATGACATAGGTGGTAATCCCATTGCCTTGGATGCTACTTCTTATTCGTTGGTTGCCGTTTTGACCGATGAATGGAGTGAAGATAAAGAAAATCCGAATCATATTGTCGACAAGGAAAAAACTGCTGAAGCTCTGGCACAATATATCAGTATGAGCAAAGAAGAGATTCTGACCACTCTGAACCAAGAGGGGTTGAAGCAAGTCGAATTCGGAAGCGCAGGAACCAACCTGAATTATGCGACCAAATCCAGCATTGAAGCGGAAGAACTTCCGGGGATCACGTTCGAGGAAACACCATCCAGACTTTATCCAAACGGGATTTTTGCGTCCCATCTTGTCGGCTTTGCGCAAAGTTCAGCCAGCGAAGAAGAAGCGGACACAAACGAAGAGAAGAAATTGGTCGGCATGATGGGAATAGAATCACTGTACGATAATGAGTTGGATGGCAGTGATGGTGAAGTCACCTATCAAGAAGATTCCAATGGCTACCGGATTCCGGGAACGCAGATTCAGGAAAAGGAGCCCGTTGAAGGGAATAATCTTTATCTGACGCTCGACAGTCGCCTACAGATCTATCTGGAAAGCTTGATGTCGCAAGTTTATGCAGAGGCTGAACCGGAATCGATGACCGCTATGTTGGTTGATCCGGACACAGGCGCTATCCTTGCGGCTTCCCAACGTCCCACCTTCAACGCCACAACCAAAGATGGCATTGATTCGCAATGGCAGAATCTGTTGGTGGAGGATACCTACGAACCGGGTTCCACTTTCAAAATTTTGACCTTGGCGGCAGCTGTGAACGAGGGGGTATTCAGTCCATTTGCAACATATACTTCCGGTAGTGTGGAAGTGGAAGGAGGAACCATCCGTGACTACAATAAGGATGGTTGGGGCAATATCACCTATCTCGAGGGATTGGCCCGTTCAAGTAACGTGGCGTTCGTGAAACTGGTGCAAGCAATGGGTTACGATGTTTGGGAGTCCTATATGAAGGCATTTGGAATCGGACAATCAACCGAATCGGGACTGGAAAATGAAGCAACCGGGAATTACAGCTATACGTATCCGCTGGAAAAGGCGAATACAGCTTTCGGACAAGGGGTAACAGTTACGCCTTTCCAATTGATGCAAGCTTTTACGGCAATCGCAAATGAGGGCACCATGATGAAACTGAATTATTTGGATCGTACAGAAGATCCGAATACGGGCAAGGTCACCGTTAACGAACCGGAAGAGGTCGGATCTCCGATCAAGGCGGAAACCGCTCAGACGGTCCTGACCTATCTGAAAGAAGTCGTCTATAACGAGAATGGATCCGGACAGGCTTATCAGATCGAAGGGACAGAGATCGCTGCCAAAACGGGTACGGCGGAAGTGGTGAATTCTGCAACAGGCGCATATTATACTGGTTATTCCAATTATCTTTACTCGGTAGTCGGATTCGCGCCAGCGGATGATCCCAGCTATATCTTGTATTTGACAATGAAACGTCCTGCAAACTTGGATAGTCTGAATGGCTCCAAGTATCTGTCGGAAATATTCAATCCATTCATGACAAGGGCAATCGAGTACGACAACCTGAATACGGAAGTGACGGGGGACGTCAACCAGGCTTCGATGCCGGAAGTGACAACTTTATCCAAAGATGAAGCTTTGGCGGCACTGACTGCTGTCGGATATAATGATACAGCGATCATCGGCAGCGGCAGCCGAATCGTGCAACAATATCCATATGCCGGAACACAAACAATCATGAACCAGAAGACGATCCTTATGACAGAAGGGGCTATGACGATGCCGGACGTTTACGGTTGGTCAAAAGACGATGTCCTCAAAGTATCAGAAATCGCAGGCATAAACTTTACTTTTGAAGGCGAAGGCTATGTGGTTTTCCAGAGTCTGGAGACGGGATCCATCCTGAACGCTGCCACGGAAGTCAAGATCATTTTGGAGTAAGCGTTCAGAAGCAACACTCAAAATATTAATCAAAAAATGTAAAACACCTATTAGGAGGAAATCATATGCATTGGACAGAAATGCTGTTGCCATTATCGATCAGCTTTGCCATTACAATCAGCATGATGCCAATTTTTATCGGCTATTTTAAAGTGAAACAATTCGGACAGATCACAAGGGAAGAAGGTCCGAAATGGCATCAAGTGAAAAGTGGCACACCGACGATGGGCGGAGTCGTATTCATCATCGCTGCAATCCTTACCGTTATCGGGACAGCAATCTGGAAGGATGTGCTCACCGTAAAATTGGCTATGTTGCTGTTCGTGCTGTTGTTTTTTGCAGCTATCGGCTTTTTGGATGATTTCCTGAAAATATTCAAAAAACAAAATGAAGGGCTGACTTCCAAGCAGAAATTCGTTTCGCAATTGGTCGGGTCTTTCGTCTTCGTTGCGCTGTTCTTCTTTTCGGGTTCAGATCCTTTGATCACCCTTCCTTTCTTGGGGCAGATCCAAAACTGGTTCGTGTTCGCTGCATTCACGATTATCTGGATCACAGGTTTTTCGAATGCTGTGAATCTGACCGATGGGTTGGACGGATTGGTTGCCGGCACAGCAGGCATCGCCTATACTGCATACGGCATATTGGCATACCGCCAAGGACAATTGGAAGTACTACTGTTTTGTATCGCGATTGTGGGCGGCCTGATCGGCTTCTTCTTTTTCAACAAAAAACCAGCTAAAATCTTTATGGGCGACGTCGGTTCGTTAGCATTGGGTGCCGGACTCGCCGTTGTTTCCTTGGCGTTGCATCTGGAATGGTCTCTGTTGCTGATTGGCCTTGTTTTCGTGATCGAAACGGCCAGCGTCATGCTGCAGGTAGGCTCCTTCAAATTGCGCGGCAAACGCATCTTCAAGATGTCTCCTATCCATCATCATTTCGAAATGAGTGGCTGGAGCGAATGGCGCGTTGTCCTGACTTTCTGGGCCGTCGGTCTGGTTTCTGCAATCTTAGCCTTGTGGCTGCTTGTCTAAGCGAAAGGAGAAAAAGACATGAAAACAAATAATCGATTTGAAAACAAAAAAGTATTGGTGCTGGGCTTGGCGCTCAGCGGAATGAATGCGGCCAAACTGCTTCTGGAACTGGGCGCTATGGTCACAGTCAATGACGCAAAGGAATTGAACGACAATCCGGATGCGAAGGAGTTGATTTCATCCGGAATCAAAGTCATCGCTGGATCCCATCCGATCGAGTTATTGGATGAATCTTTCTCGTTCATGGTCAAGAATCCGGGCATCCCTTACAACAATCCGATGGTGAAACGTGCTCTTGAATTGGGAATCCCTGTATTGACAGAGGTAGAGTTGGCAGCAGAAATCCTCGAAGGCCGCCTGATCGGTGTGACGGGAACGAACGGAAAGACCACTACCACGACGATGATCACTGAACTCTTGAATGCAGGCAGGAAAATAGGCAAAGCTTATAAAGCCGGCAATATTGGCGTTCCCGCATCCGCAGTGGCGCGGGTAGCGACTGCAGACGACGATGTCGTGATGGAACTGTCCAGCTTCCAATTGATGGGTATCGAAGCGATGCATCCTGCCATAGCCGTCATCACTAATATCACGGAAGCCCATCTGGATTATCATGGGGACCGCAAAGAATATGTTAAAGCGAAGTGGCGCATAACCGAGAACCAAACCGCGGATGATTATCTTGTTTTGAATTGGGATCAAGCGGAATTGCGTGAAATGTCTCAGCTTTCAAAAGCGCAAATCGTTCCTTTTTCACGCACGCAGATTCTGAAGAATGGCGCCTATGCGTCAGAAGGTTCACTGTATTTCAAGGGCGAAAAAGTGATGGATATTTCCGATTTGAGGGTTCCAGGCGAACACAATGTCGAAAATGCACTTGCTGCAATCGCTGTAGCGAAACTGTCAGGTGTATCCAATGATGCCATCATATCAGCCTTCCACCGTTTTTATGGCGTAGAGCACCGGATCCAATTCGTAGCCGAGCTCAACGGAAGAAAATTCTACAATGACTCGAAAGCGACCAACATCCTAGCAACCAAAACTGCTCTGAGCAGTTTCCGGGCACCAATCATCCTCTTGGCGGGAGGATTGGACCGCGGGAATACCTTCGATGAGCTCGTTCCCTTTCTTGAAAACGTGAAAACGCTGATCGTCTTCGGGGAAACTGCCGAGAAACTCAAGGATGCGGGAGAAAAAGCCGGCATCAAAGAAATCGTCGGGACGGATGATGTCGCCAGTGCGGTTCCGATCAGTTACCAGTACAGCGAAGAAGGCGACACGATTCTGTTATCTCCGGCCTGCGCGAGTTGGGATCAGTACAAAAATTTTGAAGTGCGTGGCAAAACATTCACCGATGCTGTCCATTCCTTGGTCAAAGCCACGAGTGAGGAGGAAGGTTCTTTCTAGAGAACCTATGTGCATATGAAAATAGTATTATCCGGTGGGGGAACAGGTGGGCACATCTACCCGGCGTTAGCCCTGATGAACCGAATCAAAGAAAAATATCCGGACAGCGAGTTCCTTTACGTGGGAACAGACCGCGGTTTGGAAAGCACAATCGTTCCGAAGGCGGGCGTTGCCTTCAAATCTGTCAAAATCCAAGGTCTGCGCCGGAGTTTGTCGCTTCAGAACCTGAAGACAGTCTACTTGATGATCAAGAGCATTTCGGACTCGAAGAAAATTATTAAGGATTTCCAGCCGGATGTCGTTATCGGGACGGGTGGCTATGTTTGCGCCCCCGTCCTGTATGCCGCATCCAAACTGAGCGTGCCAACCATCATTCATGAGCAGAATTCAGTAGCAGGCGTCACCAATAAATTTTTGAGCCGAGTTGTGGATCGCATCTGCATTTGTTTTGATGATGCCCGCGGAGACTTCTCCGCCTATCCAGAGAAGATTGTTTTCACCGGGAATCCCCGGGCGCAGGAAGTAGCCTCCTTGAAGGAAAGTGCTGACCTGAAGGACTACGGATTGAAGGAAGAATTGCCGACTGTTTTGATTTTTGGCGGCAGCCGTGGAGCCAGAAAACTGAATGACTCTTTCGTAGCCGCCTATCCGCTCTTCAAAAATAGGCCTTACCAAGTGCTGCTGGCAACCGGAGACATCCACTACAATGCGGTGGAGCAAGCAATCAATACGTTGACGGACCATTTGGATAACGTCCGTATTGTGTCCTACATCCATGATATGCCGAAATTGTTCAAGCGTACCGACTTAATCGTATCGCGCAGCGGAGCGACCACATTGACGGAAGTGATGGCTTTGGGCTTGCCGAGTATCCTGATCCCCAGTCCCTATGTCACGAACAACCATCAGCAAAAAAATGCGGAAAGCTTAGTGAAAAACGGGGCAGCCGAAATGATTCTCGAGAAAGACTTGCAAGCACAATCATTATTTGAAGCCATCGACAAGCTGATGACCAATGTAACAGCACGCAAAGAAATGGCATTCCAAGCCAAGCAGATGGGCATAACCGATGCATCAGACAGGATCATCGATGTCATCTTGACTTTGAAGAAGTGAGAAAGGGAGGGAGGCCAGATGATTTTTGGAAAAATCCGGCAGAAGCTGAGCAGTAAGAGTTCGTCGGAATTGACTCCCTGGCAGCGCGTAACTGCTGAATCAGAAAAGAAAAATAAGGCGCAATTAAAGCAGAAAATCACTATAAACGGTCGCATGCATCGTTTGATAAAAGAAAAAAAAGAAAAGTTAAACTCAAGAAAACACCCTCCCGAAACCACAAATACAGACAAGCGCCAAGGGTACTTGGGATGGTACAGCATTTTCTTGATTGGGGTCATCGGCAGCAGTTTTCTGATTTCTCCCTACGGTAAAGTCAAAGACATCTATGTAGAAGGGGCCGAAGATGTTCCGGAACAAAGTATCATCGATGCCAGCCACATCACCGGGAAGCTTACCGCATTGGGTGTCGTTTGGAATGACGAAAAAATTGATGCTTACATCACTAATACTTTGCCCGTAGTCAAAACAGCGGAAGTGACGCTGCGCGGCTTGAACGATGTCACGATCCATGTTACGGAACACGAAACCATTGCCTACGTTTATTCGGGCGGCAGCTATTATAACGTTCTGGAGAATGGCACTGTAGCGGACACGGAATTGAAGGTTCCAATCGGTAATAACCCGATCATCACAAGCTTTGAAATGAACCAGAATCTGGAGGATCTGCTCGAACAATATATGCAATTGACTGACAGTGTCCAGAACAGTATCTCTGAAATCAAATATACCGGAACGGAAGAAAATCCATATGCAATCACGGTATATATGAATGACGGGAATGAAGTGAAGGCGATCTTGCCATCCTTTGCCGAGAAGATCTTATACTACCCTGACATTGTGAGCCAATTAGGCGAGACGAAAGGGACCATCGATCTTGAAGTGGGTGTCTACTTTACGCCCTTTGCGCAAACGACGGAAGAGGAAGCGGCGGCTTCGGAAGATTCCGTCACTCCAGTCGAATGATCCAAAAGAGATTAGGATTGACTTGCAGTCAATCCTTGAACAATGATCGGTATCATTGTTGAGGGATTGAAGAACTTTTGTCAGACTTCCTTCTGATAGAATTATTTGTAAAAATCTTCGTAAATGAAGAATTATTATGATAAAATGATAAGGTATAGCTTTCTGGCATCACGTATCAGTAACCGATTATTTTTTTCGGAACAATGCGGATGTTTACACAAGCCATTATGTCAAACGGAGGTTTCAATAAAACCATGAAGAATTCAGGAATATACGTCAGTCTAGATATTGGAACCACTTCAATAAAAGTTGTAGTCGCAGAATATGTGAAAGATCAAATGAACATTATTGGAGTCGGTAATGAAATTTCCAAAGGTCTTAGCCGTGGCGTCATCGTTGATATCGATGAAACGGTAGAATCGATCCGCAGTGCAGTCAGTCAAGCTGAAAGAAAAGCGAATATTCAGATATCAAATGTCATCGTAGGCATACCAAGCAATCAAATCAGCATCGAACCTTGCCACGGGATGTATGCAGTCGCAAGCGAAAACAAGGAAATCACAGACAAAGACGTCCAGAACGTTTTTGCTGCTGCAAAAGTCCGTTCCGTTCCGCCAGAAAGAGAAATCATTTCCGTCATCCCTGAAGAGTTCATCGTAGATGGGTTCGATGGCATCAGAGACCCAAGAGGCATGATTGGCGTACGTCTTGAATTGTACGCAAGCATGATCACTGGTCCGAAAACAATCATCCATAACATCAAACGTTGTGTAGAAAAAGCAGGTCTTCAAATCGAAGATATGGTTGTACAACCATTGGCCATTTCGAGCGTAGCCATGAATAAGGGCGAGCGGGATTTCGGGACCATCCTTATCGACATGGGTGGCGGCCAAACAAGCGCCTCTGTCATGCACGACGATCAATTGAAATTTTCATTTGTTGATCCTGAGGGCGGCGATCTTGTCACCAAAGACATTTCCATCATCTTGAACACGACCTTGGAAAATGCGGAGCGCGCAAAACGTGAATATGGCTATGCCATTTCCGAAGATACATCCGATGAGGAATTTTTCCCTGTCGAAACAATCGGTAAAGAAGAACCAGTAAAAGTGGACGAGAAATATCTGTCCGAAATCATCGAAGCGCGACTTACGCAGATTTTCGAAAACATCAAACGTGCCTTGGATAAAGTGGAAGCTCGCGATCTCCCTGGCGGTATCGTTCTGACTGGAGGCGCAGCGGCATTACCAGGCGTCGTTGATTTGGCAAAAGAAATTTTCGAAATCAATGTCAAATTGTACATTCCGGAGCAGATGGGGATGCGCAACCCAATCTATGCAACGAGCATCGGCTTGATTAAGTATGTGGCAGGTCTGGACGACATCTACCGTGTGGCCAAAGGAAAAGTTCACGTGACAGGAAAAGTGATCCCTTTGCAATCCAAAACAGCGAAACAGCCGACAGTCATCGAAGAACCTGTCTATGAAAATGAAACATATGCCGATGAGGATCATTACGAAGAGAGCTTAGTCGGAAAATTAAAACGTTGGTTCAATAATCTGTTTGAATAATCACGCTAAACATAAAAAGAATGGTATGAAATAGGAGGAAATGAAATGGAATTGGAATTCGATTCAAGCATGAGTGATGGAGCAAAAATTAAAGTTATCGGTGTCGGTGGGGCAGGAAGCAACGCCGTTAACCGTATGATCGAAGAAGGCGTTAAAGGTGTTGAGTTCATCGTGGCCAATACGGACACACAAGCTTTGAACGCATCAAGCGCGGAAACAAGAATCCAACTTGGACCTAAATTGACGAAAGGATTGGGCGCAGGCTCAGTTCCTGAAGTCGGCCGCAAAGCTGCAGAAGAGAGTGAACAACAAATCTCTGAAGCCTTGGCTGGTGCAGATATGATTTTTGTCACATGCGGAATGGGTGGCGGTACTGGTACTGGTGCAGCCCCTATCGTAGCCAGAATCGCTAAAGATCTTGGCGCATTGACTGTTGGTGTTGTGACGCGTCCGTTCACTTTTGAAGGACCTAAAAGAGGCCGTTATGCTGCAGAGGGTATCGCTGATTTAAAAGCAAACGTTGATACATTAGTCATCATCTCAAATAACCGTCTGTTGGAAATCGTCGATAAAAAGACGCCTATGCTGGAAGCTTTCCGTGAAGCCGATAATGTATTACGTCAAGGCGTTCAAGGAATCTCAGACTTGATCACAGCTCCAGGATATGTCAACTTAGACTTTGCTGATGTGAAGACCGTCATGAAAGATCAAGGTTCTGCTTTGATGGGTATCGGTATCGCTTCAGGGGAAAACCGTACAGCAGAAGCAACCAAAAAAGCTATTTCTTCCCCATTGTTGGAAGTTTCCATCGATGGCGCTGAGCAGATTTTATTGAACATCACCGGTGGTTCAGACTTGACGTTGTTCGAAGCACAAGATGCAAGTGATATCGTGGCACAAGCTTCATCATCCGAAGTAAATATCATTTTCGGTACATCCATCAATGAAAACTTGGGCGACGAAGTTATCGTTACAGTAATCGCTACTGGGATCGACGACAAAAAAAAAGATGAAAAAAAAACCGCTAATCGCGGCGGCAGTGCTTTTAAGGGGCGCAAAGAAGTAGGGAACGCACCTGCTGCATACCCGGAGAAACAAGTTCCGACTGAAAGAGCCGAAGAAAAACCAGCCAAAGACCTCTTTGGTGACTGGGATATCCGCAGAGACACAAGCGTGAGAGAACAGGCGCCCCAATCGGTCCAACCTGAGCCAGAAGAGTACTCTGTCAAACAAACAGAAGATAATTATCCACGTTATCACGAAAATAAAGAAGATAAAAACGGTGGAGAGGATTCATTGGATACACCACCTTTCTTCCGCAAGAGACGCAGATAAGAATGAATATTGAGCAAAATTGCCGGAAAGTGGAGTCAACTGTGGAAGCAGCTTGCTTGAAAGCCGGACGCAAACGCGAAGATGTGACGGTCATCGCAGTCACGAAGACGAAGCCTGCAGAGCAAGTAAAGGAATTGTACCGCTTGGGTTACCGCCACTTTGCAGAAAATCGCCTCGAAGGTCTGCTCGAAAAGCAGGAAGCTCTTCCGCAAGAAGATATCAGCTGGCATTACATCGGTACCTTACAGACAAGGAAAGTAAAGCAGGTGATCAATCGCATCGCCTACTTCCATGCATTGGATCGTCCGTCATTGGCAAAGGAAATCAACGAGCGGGCGGAAAAACCTGTTTCTTGCTTCGTTCAGGTCAATGTGACAGGCGAAAGTTCAAAACATGGGCTTTCCGCATCCGAAGCAGTGCCTTTTATCAAGAGTCTGGAAATTTTTCCGAATATCATCGTTGTCGGATTGATGACGATGGCACCCATTGATGCAACAGACGTGGAGTTGCGTCAATGCTTTAAAGATCTGAAAATAATGCAAGAGCAAGTAGCGGCGTTGAACTTGGCTTATGCTCCATGTACGGAGACGAGCATGGGCATGAGTCAAGATTATCCGATAGCGATTGCCGAAGGTGCGACTTTCGTACGTGTCGGATCAGCATTCTTTGCTGATACAGAAGCATAGACGAAGAAGAAGTGAGGGGTCTTATGGGTCTGAAAGATTTATTCCGAAAGTACTTTGTAATTGAAGACGAGGATGACGGATATGAGGAAGTAGATGAACCATCGACTGTCGTTCCAGTCCATAGGTCCGAGCGCAATGAAGAAGGGGCCCCATCTCAAAGGAGCACCCAAAAAAGATCGACGAAAGCAAAGGTAATTCCTATGAATCAACAAGCAATGACCGAAAAAGCCAGCATCCATGTCGTGGAGCCCAGAGTTTATTCCGAGGTGGAGAAGATTGCCGATAATCTGCTGAAGAATCAAGCAGTTCTTCTTAATTTCAAAAGAATAGATGCGGAACAAGCAAAACGGATTGTGGATTTTCTGACCGGAACGGTATATGCAATCGGGGGAGAAATCCAACGCGTTGGCGATGAAATCTTTTTATGCACCCCCGCTTCAGTCGGAGTCGAAGGCGCACTGGCCGAAACACTGGAGGAAGAGCGTTCGTTCTACTAGAAAGGAAACAAAATGACACAAATATTGATTTGGCTATTACAGATTATCCGTTGGGGCATATCGGCGTATTCGACAGTCTTGCTTGTATACGCATTGATGAGTTGGTTGCCGGGAGCCAGAAGTTCCAAATTCGGCTATTTTATCTCCAGCATTGTGGAGCCTTACCTGGATATATTCAGAAGATTGATCCCATCTGTAGGCATGATGAGCTTCAGTGTAGTGGCCGGCATCCTGTTCCTGAATTTGGTGGAGTATGGAGCGCAGGTCGTTATCTTGTTCCTGATCAGAATGCTGAATTGACGGACATTTTTTCATCAAACGAAAAAGTGAGGGATACGTATGCAAGAAGTTTATCAACATTTTCGCAAGGAAGAGCAGCCATTCATTGACAGTGCCCAATCTTGGATTACGCAAGCGGAGGAAACCTACTCACCGTATCTAACGGATTTCTTGGATCCGAGACAGCAGTACATCCTTGAGATGATGGTCGGGAAAAAAGGTGAACTCCATGTCCAATTTTATGGGGGTTACGAAGCGGCGGAACGCAAGCGGGCAATTATCTGCCCTGAGTATTTCAGTCCGACGCAAAACGACTTTGAAATGGAACTTACTGAAGTTGTGTACCCATCGAAATTTGCCAGTTTAACCCATGGAAAAATACTGGGGACGCTGATCGGAACCGGCATGAAAAGGGAGCTTTTCGGAGATATCCTGTCTGACGGCATCCGTTGGCAGTTTTTGTTGGCGTCGAATATAGCAAGCTATGTGCATTCGCAAGTCACTAAGATAGGGAAGGTCAGTGTTCGCTTAGAGAGCCGTTCCTATACGGATTTGATCATACCTATCGATGATTGGACGATTGTGCATGACACGGTTAGCTCGCTGCGGTTAGACACAGTGATTGCTGCCATCTACAACATATCGAGGCAACGCGCAAAAGAATTGGTGACCAGTGGAAAAGTGAAATTGAACTGGGCCGCATTTGAACGTCCAGATTTCGAATTAGGGCTGTTGGATATCTTGTCCATCCGCGGTTATGGCCGTATTCAGATAAAGGCTATAGAAGGAAAGTCCAAGAAAGATAAATGGCGCGTCGAATTTGGCGTATTGTACAAATAAGAATGACAAGAACGAAAGGTGTGTATAAGATGAGCTTGACTCCATTAGATATTCAACACAAGGAATTCCCTGTCAAAATAAAAGGGTACGATAAAGAACAAGTCAATGACTTTTTGGATACTGTCACAAAAGAATTTGAAGAAGTCATCAAACAAAATAAAGACCTGCAAAAGCAACTGAAATTTGCCGAAGAAAAACTTCAGTATTTCAGCAACTTGCAGGATGCTTTGAACAAGTCTATCGTAGTGGCGCAGGATGCAGCCGACAGATTGAAAGAAAATTCGCGCAAAGAAGCCGAGATCATTTTGTTCGAAGCCGAAAAGAGTGCGGATCGTTTGTTGCATGAAGCAGCCGGAAAAGCGACAAAAATCAATGAAGAAACTGACGGAGTCCGCAAGGAAAGCCGCAACTTCAAACAGAAACTGCAACTTTTGGTTGAGTCACAATTGAACCTCATCATGAATGATGAATGGAACAACTTGTTGAACGCTTCACCGGAAGGTCAAGTTTCGACTCCTACTTTGAATGAAGTGTTATCCAACCGCACACGCATAATCGACGAATTGGTCGCCAACTCTGAAGATGCTGCCGAATTCGAAGTCGGCGGAAGATTGGCCGAAGAAGCCAGAGCTGAAGAGAAACTTGCAGAAGGTGCAGTAGAAGCTATTGAAATTCCGGAAGAAAACAAGTAAAATCTAGATATTGAAGAATGGAACACCCGAAAAAAAGAAACTTCCAGCGAATTGGCGAATGGTGAAAGGCCAATAAGTCCCTCTATTTTAAGGATCCTCCATGAGAATCTTTTTGAACAAACATAAGTAAAAAAGGTCGCCTGAACAGCGTTAACGGTTTGAATGAGGAAGCATGACAGCCTGTTCCGGCCGTTGTCGCTTTGAATTTGGGTGGTACCACGAAGACTTCGTCCCTTTTGGAGACGGGTCTTTTTTTGTATGCATAAAGTAGTTCATAAAATTTTTTAATTTAAAAAGTGCATCACCATAGGTGTTTCACAGATTTTTAAATGTTTTATGCATCCATGAATGATGGCTAGCTTCACGGGTAAGCCCTTCGGAATTTAGATAAATCGTACCTATTGCGCTCTACGATGCTCAGTCGGCGCGATTTCCTAAAATTCTTTCAGGGCTGAACAAACCCGTTCAGCTTTTCTCAAATAAAATTAATGACAAGGGAGCTTCCGACAATGAAAATGAAAGAAACGCTGCACCTAGGGAAAACAGCTTTTCCTATGAAAGCTAACCTGCCTGTCCGCGAATTGGAATGGCAAAAGGATTGGGAAGAAAAAGATATTTATGTTAAACGACAAGAAAAAAATGCGGATAAACCAACATTTGTCCTTCATGATGGCCCTCCATATGCCAATGGTGCTGTCCACATGGGACATGCTTTGAACAAAATCAGCAAGGACATCATCGTCCGCTCAAAATCCATGTCCGGGTTCCGTTCGCCTTTTGTTCCGGGTTGGGATACGCATGGTCTGCCGATTGAACAAGCCTTAACGAATACTGGTGTGAACCGCAAAGCGATGAGCTTGGCCGATTTCCGTAAATTGTGCGAAGATTATGCTTGGAATCAAATCGACGGACAAAGAACCGTTTTCAAACGTTTGGGAATCGCAGGTGATTGGGAAAATCCATACGTGACCTTGTTGCCTAAATATGAAGAAGCGGAAATCCGTGTGTTCGGAAAAATGGCGGAAAAAGGCTACATCTATAAAGGTCTAAAACCGATCTATTGGTCGCCTTCAAGTGAATCTTCGCTGGCGGAAGCCGAAATCGAATATAAAGATGTGAAGTCTGCTTCCATCTATGTGGCTTTCCAGGTCAAAGACGGCAAAGGCCTGTTGGATAACGATACAGCACTCGTCATCTGGACGACGACGCCGTGGACTTTACCGGCAAACTTGGGCATTTCCGCTAATGCTGATTTCGAATATGTGGTTGTTTCCGCTGATGGAAGAAAATTTGTTGTTGCAAAAGAATTGCTGGGAACAGTCAAGGAAGCTATTGGATGGGAATCTGTGGAAATCCTGCAAGAACTGAAAGGCTCGGAGCTGGAGTACATGACTGTGCAGCATCCGTTCTACGATCGCGAATCATTGATCATGGTAGGCGAGCACGTAACGCTTGAAGCAGGTACCGGTTTGGTCCATACGGCTCCTGGACACGGTGAGGATGACTACCTGGTCAGCAAAAAATATGGTCTGGAAGTATTATCACCGATCGACAACAAAGGTTGCTACACGGCTGAAGCGCCAGGTTTCGAGGGCGTATTCTACGACAAAGCCAATAAGCTTATCACCGAATTGTTGGCTGAAAAAGGCGCTTTGCTGAAACTGGACTTTTTCGTCCACAGCTATCCGCATGACTGGCGCACAAAGAAACCGGTCATCTATCGTGCAACACCGCAATGGTTCGCATCAATCGACAAATTCCGTCAAGACATCCTGGACGAAATCGAAAATGTTGAGTGGCTGCATCCATCCGGTAAAGTCCGCTTGTTCAATATGATCCGCGACCGTGGGGATTGGGTCATTTCCCGTCAACGTGTTTGGGGCGTTCCGTTGCCGATTTTCTATGCGGAAAATGGAGAACCTGTCATCACGCCAGAAACAATCGACCACGCTGCGAAACTAATCGGCGAATTCGGATCGAACGTCTGGTTCGAAAGAGAAGCGAAAGATTTGCTTCCTGAAGGGTTCACGCACCCAGGGAGCCCGAACGGCACATTTACGAAGGAAATGGACATCATGGACGTATGGTTCGATTCCGGGTCTTCGCACGAAGCCGTACTGCGTGCAAGAGAAGATTTGACATTCCCAGCTGATATGTACTTGGAAGGCTCCGATCAATACCGTGGTTGGTTTAATTCGAGCATTACGACCAGTGTTGCGATCAACGGAGTAGCACCTTACAAAACAGTCCTTTCCCAAGGTTTTGTTCTGGATGGGGAAGGCCGCAAAATGAGCAAATCATTGGGCAATACTGTCCTGCCGGAAAAAGTTGTCAAGAACATGGGCGCAGACATCGTCCGTCTCTGGGTATCCAGTGTCGACTACGAATCCGATGTCAGAATCAGTGACGACATACTGAAACAGGTTTCCGAAACTTACCGTAAAATTCGCAACACTATGCGTTTCCTGATCGGAAATACGGAAGATTTCCAACCGAAAGAACATACAGTGGCTTATGCGGATCTGCGCAGTGTCGATCAATACATGATGACACGGTTAGATCAAGTTGTAGAGACATGTGTGACAGCCTATAAAGAGTACGAGTTCTCGACCATCTACCAAACAATCATGAACTTCTGTACAGTTGATTTGTCGGCATTCTATCTTGATTTTGCAAAAGATGTTGTTTATATCGAAAAAGAGGATAATCTAGAAAGACGCGCCATGCAGACCGTATTTTACGAAGTATTGGTTAAGTTGGCAAAACTTTTGACGCCGATCATTCCGCACACAACCGAAGAAATTTGGAGTTTTCTGAAGGAAGAGGAACAATACGCTCAACTGGCTGAATTGCCGGAAATCAGCGTTCGTGAAGACCAAGCGGAGGTTTTAGGCCAATGGGAGAAATTCATGGCTATCCGCGATGCAGCATTGAAAGCATTGGAAGTAGCGCGAAATGAAAAGACAATCGGAAAATCTTTTGAAGCGCATCTGACTCTGTTTGTTGACGAAGATACAAAAGCATTGTTCGCGTCTCTTGATGCGAACTTGGAACAATTATTCATCGTTTCACAGCTTGACATCAAAGAATTGGTAGCTGCTCCAGCTGAAGCGATGCAATTCGATAATCTTGCCATTCTTGTGGAGCATGCACATGGGGAAACCTGTGAAAGATGCCGTGCCATCAAAGAAGAGGTCGGAACAATCGAGGATGCCACATCCTTATGCGAACGTTGTGCAGATATTGTGAGATCTGAATTTCCAGAAGCACTCGTGCAGGAAGAAGCATAACCTATCTCGCCTTGAATAAAATAGTTTAAACTATGTAAACAATTAAGTTGAAAGCACGCAAGAGGACGTCATTTGACGTCGTTCTTGCGTGCTTCTGTTGATTTTAGGCCGAAGGAGCAGTTTTGCCCACTGTCGATTCATTTTCCAAAGAAAGCGCATAACTTTCTCTTGAAATCGGATGAGATATTCGTTATAATTATATTAGTAATTTGTGCTAATATGATAGCAAATAATTGTATTAGCATTTTACCAATGAAAATTTTGGAGGTATAACACGATTATGGAACAAGGCAAAGTAAAATGGTTTAATGGCGAAAAAGGTTTTGGTTTTATCGAAGTTGATGGAAAAGACGATGTATTCGTGCATTTCTCAGCTATCCAAGGCGAAGGTTTTAAAACTTTAGAAGAAGGCCAAGATGTTGAATTCGAAATCGTTGACGGCAACCGTGGTCCTCAAGCAGCTAACGTTGTAAAATTATAATCCTATTTTTTTAACATTAGCGAATTCAAAGCGTACTGGGAGTTTTGTGACTCCTGGTGCGCTTTTTACATGCAAAAAAAACGTTGTTTCGACAATCCTTTTCAGGATCGCAAAACAACGCTTTTATCACAAAAACAGACAGACGTCTGCTAAAATTCGGTGGGGAAAGGTTACTTTTTCATGCTTCTCATAGCAAAGGATACGATGAAAATCAGGATGACCGCCCCGACTAATGCAGGAACGATATAGAATCCTCCGATTTCAGGACCCCATGCTCCAAATAAAGTTGTTCCTAACCATGAACCGATGAAACCAGCAACGATATTTCCGATAATGCCGCCCGGAATATCTTTACCCATGAACGATCCTGCTAAAGCGCCTAGGATACCACCAACAATTAAAGACCAAATTAAGCCCATTTCTTTTCCTCCTCTTTCTAATTACAAGTGCGGTAACAATATAGTTATTTCCAATTAACTATACTCTTATTATATATAAAATGAGTCACATTACAAATAATATGCCCTCGAGATGAGAGGTTTTCTGAAAATGGATAGAATAGTATTTTAAATTTCGCTCCCGAAAAAAGGAGTTCCATCGTACGAGATTGCATTAAGGAGAAAACAAAAGGCCGTCTCAATTGCGAGACAGACCTCTAATATTAGTTGATTTGTTGTTCCTGTTGGTGGATATTCAACAATTTGACTTTTAAATCATTCTCCATCAGCGACAGTTCCTTTTCGGCTTCTCTGCGTTTGATTCGGCCTTCCTGCTGAATCTTCAGCGTCTCTTCCAATGTTTCAATCAAATCTTGCTGCGTCTGTTTGAGTGTTTCGATATCGATCACACCCCGTTCATTTTCTTTAGCGGTTTCGATGGCTGATATTTTCAACATTTCGGAGTTCTTGCGCATCAGATCATTCGTGGTCTGAGATACCTGTCTTTGAGCCGTTACTGCATCTTTTTGTCGCAGAAGGGTAAGGGCGATAGCCACTTGGTTTTTCCATAAGGGAATGGCGGTGTGAATCGAAGATTGGATTTTTTCTGCTAATGCCTGGTTTGTATTTTGAATCAAACGGATCTGTGGCGCTTGTTGGATCGTCATCTGCCTGGTCAAGCGTAAGTCATGGGTCCGTTTTTCGAGGCGGTCAAGGAACTGCTTCAGATCATTGACGATCTGCACATCCATTTGGCTTTGGGAAACCTCCGCAGTCTGGATTGCTTTCGGGATCGCATTTTTCTGGAGATCCTCCATTTTCACTTCACCGGCCGCGATGTAGATGTTTAAGGCCTCAAAATAATCTTTGTTTTTTTGGTAAAGCTGTTCCAGCGTAACGTTGTCGTTCAGCAGACCATTCTTTTCTTTATCCAGTTTGATTGCAATTTTGTCGATTTGGGCGCCTATCTTTTGGTATTTTGCCGTCATTTCATAGGCGGATTGCTTTACCTTGCCGAAGATTTTGCGGAAGACATTGTTGTCCTCGGCCCGCAGGTCTTCCGGTTTAGCTTCGTTGAGCCTGTACATAAGGTCGTTCAAGGAATCGCCGATTTCACCAGTGTCCTGGTTCTGCACATGGTCCAACATCGAATGGGAGAATTCCCCTAATTGTTTTTGAGCCGCAGCGCCATAGCTGATGATGGCTTGCATATTGTTCTCATCGATTTGGCTGGCTAATGCCATCGCTTGTTTTTGTCTTTCTTCCGGCAACCGGTCGATCAGCCGGTCCGGGTTTATTACCTCGGCCGCAGCTGTAGTTTTATCAGCAACCACTATTGGTTGCGCAAATGGATCCGAAAAAGGATTGGCCAGTAAATCGTCCAATTCTTGGTTAACATCCTTGCTGTCTGTTTGTTTGTTCAGTCCGGTAGCATCAAATTGATCCATCAGTATTCCCCCTATATCTCTTCGTCCAAAGCATTTTCGTTGCCTTTTCCTTCATTATCCCTTTTCAAAACTTGCTTGGCAAGTTCCAACTCGATATCCATATCTTCGATATCATTGGACATGAAGCGCACGTAATCTTCAGCAACCAGACGACACATATCATCGATTGTTTTCGAGCAGTTATCCAAGGCTGTGTAGGTTTCTTTCGTCTTCGAAACGTGGTTATCGATTGCGATGTATTTTTCTGTCAGCTCTTTCAGATTGGGAAGATTGGTGTATAGGAATTTATCGACTTCGTGCAATCGGTTAGGCTGATTGACGATATTTTTGAAAAAATCTTTCAGTATGTCCACCGTATCGTTTCGTGCCGCGATAGCTTTTAATTTTGATCGCTGCTGTAGATTCGATTCGATGTCTTGAATCGTATTTTTGGCTTGCTCCATCGTGTTGCGGAAATAGGCAATCTGTTCCTTGGTCATCCCTTTTGAGTGGTAGAAAGCTTCTTTTTCCGTACTAACTTTTCCCAGTGCTCCCCGTTGTTTCGCGGTTTTCCGTGGCCATTGCATGCTTCCACCGCTTTTGACGTAATATAGGATGATGCCCAAGCCGATGGTCATCCCAATCGAGGTCCAGAAATCGAATTCGAAGATGAAAAAGAATATCACTAATGCAATCAGGCAAACTACGCTGGAAAACGTATATTTCAATATATCCTTGATGTTGCTCCACATAAATTTTTCCTCCTTTAATAACGTGCTGTTCACTTCGTCTGTGCTTATGCTATTATTTTAGCATAAAAGCCTATTAAGCACCTATCGGCCGAAAGGATGATTTTCAACGGC
Organism: Trichococcus collinsii; assembly: GCF_900107505.1. Taxonomy (GTDB): domain Bacteria; phylum Bacillota; class Bacilli; order Lactobacillales; family Aerococcaceae; genus Trichococcus; species Trichococcus collinsii. Next base: position 120,907 of record NZ_FNQH01000001.1, read on the forward strand.
AACACCCATTTGGGCTGAATCTCTCGCGGCTCTTGTAAATAGCGGAAAAGATAGGTTATGATAATACGTGATCAGGATAGTAGATTTGGAGGAACATAAAATGGAATTTGAAGAAAAAACATTGAAAAGTGAAAAAATATTTGACGGTGTCTTGCTGCATTTGGTGAGGGAAGAAGTATTGTTGCCAAACGGAAAAACTTCTGTCAGAGAGATGATCAGGCATCCGGGTGCTGTAGCGATGATACCATTCACCTTGGACGGGAAAATGGTCATGGTCAGACAGTTCCGCAAACCATTGGACCGGACCGTTGTCGAAATCCCGGCAGGTAAATTGGAGACATCCGATGCTGAACCTTTGCTGGCAGCGATTCGTGAGCTGGAGGAAGAAACAGATTATCGTGCCGAGAAATGGTCCGAATTGACGGTTTTTTATCCAACACCTGCTTATTTGGATGAGCGGATCACAATCTATCTGGCGGAGGGCTTGACGAAAGTCGCTAATTCTTTGCCGATGGATGACGATGAATTCATTGAGATCTTGGAATTAACATACGACGAAGCGAAAGTCTTGCAGGAATCCGGAGAAATCTGCGATTCGAAAACAATTTATGCCATGCTGTACTGGGAGATGCGTCTTTTGCGTGAAAGAATAGAGGGATAGTATGTCAGAACCAAAGAAACCGCTGATCACCCGGGAGCGTTATCGTCAGTACAAAAGAGACCAAACAACAAAAACGGGGACAGATGAAAAGAAAGTCGCTCCGCGGATAAAAGATACAGAGCGTTCCGCTCCGACAACGGAAAAGAACAACAAACAGCAAACTGTTTCTGCGGGAGAGAAAAAAAATATTCCGACCGAAAAGAAAAGGTCGGAGAACGGTAATAAAGTCAAAACAGCCAAGCCAAAGGCGATGCTGTTCCGTAAAGCAGACAAACCTACGACTTCTATGAAGGTGGAGCGTCTGACGGACAAAGAAAGAGGCAGAAAGTTGGACAACTATCTGAACAAAGCCATCCTGATCGTCATTTTGTTGATCATCTTGGTTTTTGTGATAGCCTTTGTCTTATGATCTAACAATGCAGCTACAAGGAAGGAAACACTCATGATTGGAATTATTGGAGCAATGGAAGAAGAAAATCGTATTTTGTTGGAAAATATGACTGAAAAGATAGAGGAAGTACACTTTCATCTCGCCTTTACACGAGGCAAAATCGAAAATCAGGATGTAGTATTGGTGCAGTCAGGCATCGGTAAAGTCAACTCGGCCATAGCGACCGCCTTCATCATTGATCGTTATCGTCCCGATTTCGTCATCAATACCGGTTCGGCTGGCGGATTAAACGCAGCCTTGCATGTAGGGGACGTCGTTGTGGCGGATAAAGTTGCTTATCATGATGTGGATGCTACGGCATTTGGTTATTCGGTGGGACAAGTACCCCAAATGCCCCATTATTATACAGCTGATAAAAAAATCGTTGAAAAAATTACGCGGGCAGCTGAAAAAGTCGGTTTGCATGCTGTGCAAGGGACGATTGTTTCCAGCGATTCTTTTATCGCTTCTGAAAGCGGCACAAACCGTATCAAGGAACATTTTCCTGACGCTTATGCGACCGAAATGGAGGGCGCATCAATTGCCCAGGCTTGCTACGTATTGGGCACACCCTTCGCGATCATCCGCGCCATTTCGGACGGAGCAAGTGAGGGGGCGGCGCTGACGTTCGACGAGTTCATAGTCGAAGCCGGAAAGAAATCCGCGGAAATGGTCATCGAATTACTGAAGAATAACGAAGAATAGAAGCTTTCCGTGAAGGAAATCCAGTAGCTTACGAATGGGACCACTCAACCGAAAATGGCGGAGTGGTCCTTTGTTTTCTGTAGCGCTTCAGGGTACTATTACTTTTCAAAAGAAAGTGTTTACTGTTGTACGGGTTTTTCAAAATATTGTACAATAAGGATGAGATGTCAGGCTAAGGAGGGGTTTTGGATGCGCCAAGAACTGGTGATCGGGAAAGGGGACAAACCGGCAATCATCCATTTGGACAAGCTGAATCGCCACGGTTTGATCGCCGGAGCGACCGGTACGGGAAAAACGGTGACTTTGAAAGTGATAGCGGAACAATTGAGCAAAGCGGGGATTCCGGTATTCCTTGCGGACGTCAAAGGTGATTTGGCAAGCATCGCGGAACCGGGTGAGTTGAGCGGGAAAATAATGGAGCGAGTAACGAAACTGCAGCCGGAGGATTTTGAGCCGCGCGCTTACCCTGTTGAACTTTTGGATATCTTTGGATCGAACGGTGTACCGGTTCGGACAACCATTTCCGATATGGGGCCGATCCTGTTGTCGCGTCTGTTGGGGCTCAATGAAACGCAGGAAGGAATCATGAACATTGCGTTCAAAGTGGCGGATGAGAAACAACTCTTGCTCATCGATATCAAAGATTTGCGGGCGATACTGAATTTTGTCGGAGACAACGCCACAGAATTACGCCGGGAATACGGAAATATTTCAAAGCAATCGATCGGTGCAATCTTAAGAGGTTTATTGGTGATCGAGGAACAAGGCGGTGATCTATTCTTTGGAGAGCCGATGTTCGATATCCAGGATTTATTGAAAACAGATGCAGCCGGGCGCGGTTATGTGAACATTCTGATGGCGAATCGCCTGTTCATGTCTCCAAAACTCTACTCGACATTCCTGCTGTGGTTCCTTTCTGAACTGTATGAGCAATTGCCGGAAGTCGGCGATCTTGAAAAACCCAAGCTTGTCTTCTTTTTTGATGAAGCGCATGTCCTATTTCAAGATGTTCCGGATGTTCTTGAGGAAAAAATCGAACTCATCGTCCGGCTGATCCGTTCCAAAGGGGTCGGTGTTTATTTTGTGACGCAAAATCCCACCGACTTGCCGAATGCTATTTTGAGCCAATTGGGCAACAAAATTCAACATGCTCTGCGAGCCTTTACCCCTAAGGAGCAGAGGACCGTCAAAGCGGTTGCCGAAACGTTCAGGCAGCTGGATGGGGAAGAATTGGACAAGAAATTGATGGAGCTGAAGGTTGGTGAAGCGTTAGTCTCCTTTCTCGATCCGGAAGGAATTCCCGGCTATGTTCAGCAAGTCATGATTTATCCTCCAGAGAGCAAAATGGGCATCTTGGATCCGCTCGTCAAAGAAGAAAAGATCAACCGTTCTTTGCTGTACTACAAATACAGTGAGGAAATCGACAGGGAATCCTCCTACGAACAACTGCAGCGGCTGTCAGAAATCAAAGCGATTGAGTTGGAAGAAAATGAAGAGCTTGCCGCAAGGGACAAGGAAAAAGCCGAACAGTTGAAGCAACATAAAAAAGAGCGCCAAAAAGAACAAACCCAGCAAAAATGGTCGAGCAGTTCCCGCGATTCGACGATGGATAGATTCACAAAAAATTTGATGTCGCAAGTAGGCAGGGAAGTCGGGCGCGTCATTTCGCGTGGCATCTTGGGCATCCTGAAAAAATGAAGACAGACCGAAAAGACCAGTCCCACACAAGGGCTGGCCTTTTTCGTTTCTTTTTTTGATGAACTGAAGAAATGAAAACGCTCCCCTTTTAGCCACTTACTTTTTTTCATGAAAATCTCATATTTGGTATTGTGTTTTATTTCAGTATCCAGTAGAATAGCACCTATACCGTCAATTGAGAATGATTCTCAATTAGAAACGTTATCATTAAGGAGTTGTTCTTGGAAGATGGTGAATAGATGTTGAGAAAAATGTTGCTCGTTCTGGCGTTGGTAGGAGCGATGGTGCTGTCTCTGGGTGTGGGGACTGCTGCATTTTCGGTGGAACAGTTTCTGGTCGGGAGCAACACTGACCGTCTGATACTGTTGTCGTCACGGCTGCCTAGGACGATTACGGTTCTCTTGGCTGGAGCAGGATTGTCCTTATCCGGGCTGATTATGCAATCATTGACACAGAACCGATTTGCCGCTCCCGATACTGTCGGAACGGTGGATGCGGCGAGAGTGGGCATGCTGTGCGGCATGATTTTCTTTCCGGGCTTATCTGTTGTGGGGAAGATGACTCTTTCATTCCTCTTTGCAGCGGCAGGAACCTTCCTGTTTTTGGTGGTCGTGAATCGCTTGCCTTTCAAGAGCCAGATGACGATCCCTTTGCTGGGTCTGATGTACGGAAATATTTTGGGAGGGATTGCCAATTTTTTTGCCTTCCGCTTCAACGTCACGCAAAATCTTTCCGCTTGGATGCAAGGGGATTTTTCATTGGTCATCAAAGGACAATACGAGGGGATGTACCTCATTTTCCTGTTGTTTTTGGCACTTTATTTTTTTGCCGATCACTTTACGATTGCGCGCTTCGGGAAAGATGCGGCCAAAAATCTCGGACTGCCTTTTGAAGCCGTCTTGTTCCTCGGGACACTGTTCGTCGCCGTGGCTGTCGCTGTCATCCTGAGTACGGTCGGTAATCTGCCGTTTTTGGGAGTCATTATCCCGAATCTCGTATCGTTGCGCTTCGGCGATAATATCCGCAATACGCACGGTAAGGTTGCGTTGTTCGGAGCGGTTTTTTTGTTGCTTTGTGATGTGTTCGCGCGATCGGTCATTCCTCCATACGAAATACCGGTGGAAACGGTATTGGGTGTTTTCGGCGGCGGCTTGTTCCTGTGGTTGCTGCTGAAGGGAGGGCGAACCGCATGAAAAACGTGCTGAAAAACCGCATCGTCATGAAAAGGTTGGCTATCCTGGCGGTGGCTTTGGCTTTCCTTTATTTTTTTTGGAATCAAGGCTACGGAAATGTATTCATTATGAAGTTGCGGATCACGAAGCTTTTGACGTTTGCGGTCATCAGCATCAGCACTGCCTTTGCAACAGTCAGCTTTCAGACGGTCGTGCATAGCAATTTTTTGACCCCCAGCATCCTTGGGGTTGAATCCTTCTATCGCCTCCTGCAGACAGTGTTGATGTTCTTCAGCTTCTCGCTGCTGGGCAACCAATTGAATGCTGAATGGCAGTTCATTTTTCTGTTGTTGCTGATGCTTGGCAGTTACTTGTTGCTGTACCGGCTTTCTTGGAACCGGAAAAATTACGATATGCAAGTCATCCTGATGATTGGGCTCGTTATGGGTACCTTCTTCAACAGCATCAGTTCCTTCATGCAAGTGTTGATGGACCCGAATGAGTACGATAAACTGCAGACGAAACTGTATGCCAGTTTTCAGAACATCAATGATTCCGTGCTTATTTTGGCTGTTCCGATTGCCTTGTTTTCGATTATAAGTTTGTGGCGTAAGCGGAAGGTATTGGAAGTTTTGGGACTGGGTACACAAACGGCCAAAAATTTAGGGGTCGCCGTCGAAAAAGAGACGAAATTTACCTTCATGCATGTCATCCTATTGATGACAGTCTCCGCAGCGCTCGTTGGACCTATGATGTTTCTCGGTTTTGTGGCAGCGAACATTGCTTATCGTCTGTTCAGGACGTATTGCCTGAACTACCTGCTGCCTGGTGCGAGTCTGCTAAGTTTTGTGATGGTCGTGGCCGGACAATTCCTGGCAGAGGAAGTTTTCAAGTTGCAGACGAATTTGAGCATTCTGGTCGAACTGTTCGGAGGAATCTATTTCTTTTGGTTATTATGGAAGGAAAGGGGCAAATTATGAAAATCAGTCATGTCAGCAAAGCCTATGAGGATGAAAAAGTATTGGATGACATCTCATTGGCGATCGAGAAAGGTAAGATTACAGCTTTTATCGGTCCGAATGGGGCAGGCAAAAGTACGCTCCTTTCGGTCATCAGCCGGCTTTTGATAAAGGACGAGGGTCTATTGACGATAAATGGGAAAGAAATCGAGGCCTGGCAATCTGATGAACTGGCGAAGGAGCTTTCGATCCTGAAACAACAAAATGCCTATCAAGTGCGCATGACGGTCCGCGAACTGGTCTCGTTCGGTAGGTTCCCCTATACGAAGGGCAGGCTGAATGAAGAAGATCATGCAATGATCGACAAGGTTTTGGGCTATCTGAACCTGGTAGAATTCTCAAACCGCTATCTTGATACTCTGTCTGGTGGGCAACTCCAGCGGGCGGCCATCGCGATGATACTGGTACAGGATACCGAGTACATCTTATTGGATGAACCGCTGAACAATCTCGACCTGAAACAAAGCATCGTGACGATGCAGACCATCCGGAATTTGGCGGATGAATTGGGTAAAACCATTCTGGTCGTTATCCACGACGTCAATTTTGCTTCCGTTTTTTCGGACAACATCATTGCCATGAAAAACGGAAAAGTGTTCCGGAGCGGTACGGTCGAGGAAGTCATCCGGACACAAGTTTTGCAGGAATTATATGAAGTACCACTGGAAGTCATTACAACTGCGGATGGGAAAAAACATTGCACCTATCAAGCAATTTAACATAGAGGAGAATGGAAAATGAAAAAATGGCAAAAAACAATCATAAGTTTGGCTTCAATCTTCGCACTTGGGGCTTGCGGCGCCCGCGAGGTGGCTGATGATGCGGCGGATTCAACAACAGCGATTTTGAGTACGGAATCCGAAGCTACGATGACCATCGAGGACGCACGCGGCTCCGTAGAAGTGCCGAAAGACCCTGAAAACGTCGTTGTTTTGGATTTCGGACATTTGGACACACTGATCGCATTGGGTAAAGCGGATGCAGTCACTGGCACGGCAACCGAAAACATGCCGGCTTATCTGGCTGATACGGCAGATCAATTCGAAAATGTAGGGACGCTTAAAGAACCGAATGTTGAAGCATTGGCTAATTTGGCGCCGGAACTCATCATCATTTCGAACCGATTGGTGGACTTTGCGGAACAACTGGAGGAAATCGCACCTGTTGTCGTGCTCAGTGTTGATTACACGGATTATTGGGGGTCGGTTCAAAAAAACATCACTACCTTAGGGACGCTCTTCGATGAGGAGGACGCAGCCAATGAGGCCATCGCTACCTTGAACGATGAGATTGAGGCCGTGCAAGCGAAGACAGCCGGAATCAGCGAGAAAACATTGACGTTGCTCCTGAACGATGGCAGCATGTCGGCCTTCAGCACAGGCTCACGCTTCGGATTCATTTATGATACATTGGGCTTCACACCTGTCGATGCAACGATCGAGGATTCCACGCATGGACAGTCAGTCGGGTATGAAGGGTTGCTGGAAATCAATCCGCAGATTTTATTTGTCGTCGACCGCACAGCAGCGATCGGGACGGCATCCAATGAGAACGCAGCGTTGTTGGAGAATGATTTCGTCTACCAAACGGATGCTTATAAAAACAATAAAATCATCAACCTGTCTTCTGACTTGTGGTATCTCTCCGGTGGTGGGATAGAGTCGATCCACTTGATGGTCGAAGAGATCGTAGCGGATTTCCAGTAATCAAAAGCGGAATCAAAAGATTGTCCATCCTCTGATTTTTTCTCTATAATGATGGGAGGAAATCAGAAAGAGGTGCACGGTTTGGCAGAAAATTACTTCAATATGGAAGACTTCAACGTTTTTGACATTCAGGGACTCGACGAGAGGATGACAGGCATCCGCGAACGGATCCAACCCAAGTTCCAGCATTTCGCAGCAGCGGGGGCCCGCTTCATCGTTTCGGAAGAGCATGCTGAATCGGTTCCCGTGCATGTTGCCAAACACCTGCGCCGCACGAAGTATGCACCCGAGAATACTTGGTGCGCCATCGGTGGGGACGCGAGGGGCTACAAAAAGTATCCGCATTTCCAAATCGGGATTGCAAAAGAGGGGGTCAGCTTTTATCTTTGCCTGATTGATCAACCCGTCAAAGAAAAAGAGATGGCTGCTGCTTTATTGGAAAGGATTCCTGAATTGGAGCAGTTGCCGCGTGATTACGTCGTTTCTGTCGATCATACCGTGCCGACTGTTCAGCGGATAGAGGCTGTCGATTGGCAGCCTATCCTGGTCCGGCTGCGGGATGTGAAGAAGGCTGAACTGCTGATCGGCCGCAAATTGGCGCCAGCCGATCCGCGGTTAGCGACGGAAGCAAGCACGCTGGCAGTGATGAAGGAAACACTCCGTGAACTGCTGCCAATCTACCGGACCTGCATGGAACAGTATCGCTAAACGCGAAACCCAAGACAAAGCAAAAAGGACTGAACAGCAATCCCGCTGTTCAGTCCTTTTTGCTTTGGAAAATGATTTATCTTTCAAAAAAGTTGGCTAGCTTCACGGGTAAGCCCTTCGGAAAGGATAAAGGAACCCCTTGTCTCTACGAGCCAAGATACTATTCGACTAACCTGCTGACGCAGGAAGTCTCTCAGCATATTGCGCTCTACGATGCTCAGTTGCATGGGACTCTAAGGGATTCATCCCTTAAACTCCCAGTACAAGGTGACCGTAGGGAACGTTGCGTGGCAGGAAACACTGTGACCGTTTAGGTCACAGTGTTTCCTTAACAAGGGCTGAACGAACCCGTTTCGCTTTTCTAACAAAAAGAAACGGCAAATTGCTTTGCCGTTTCTTTGATGCAGAGCTGATCTCCGGGGAGATTAGCCTAATTTGTTGTAGTATTCTACTACGAATGACTCATCGATTTCAGCTGGCAATTCTTCGCGAACTGGCAGACGGTTCAATGAACCTTCGAATGTTTCTGTGTCGAAGGTGATGAAGTCTGGACGTCCGAACAAAGCTTCAGCAGCAGCTTTAACAACTACTAAGTTTTTAGATTTTTCGCGCAAGCCGATTACTTGGCCGACAGCCACTTCGTATGAAGGGATATCAACACGTTTGCCATCGACAGTTACGTGACCGTGGTTAACTAATTGACGTGCTTGACGACGAGTAGAAGCTAAACCTAAACGGTAAACTACGTTATCCAAACGTTGTTCCAATAAGATCATGAAGTTAACACCTTGTTTACCTTCTTTGATTTTACCAGCTTTTTTGAATAAAGTTGCAAATTGACGTTCGTTCATGCCGTACATGTGACGCAATTTTTGTTTTTCTTGCAATTGCATAGCATATTCAGATAATTTTTTACGGTTGTTAGGGCCGTGTTGACCTGGAACGTATGGACGACGCTCCAATTCTTTACCTGTTCCCAAAAGGGAGATGCCTAAACGACGAGCCTGTTTCCAGCTTGGTCCTGTATAACGTGACATAATAAAATTCCTCCAATAAATGTTTGATTTTTGGAGTAAAATAAGAATGATAAGTCAGCAATGCGTGCAGTTGATCCTTCAATCTTCACCTTATGCAGCCGCAAGGGTACGCAATTGAACCATCTAACCGATGGCGATGAACTGTTGACGCGGGTGCTTCTTTCTCGCTGCATTATTTTACACAAAGATTATTGTACCAAACAACAGAAGTTAATGCAATGGAAACGTGATGTTTTTCAGACTTTTCCCGGCAACGCAACGCGCTCACTGTTCAAAGAAAAGGAATTCCGTTCCCTTATTATTTTCTGGTTTCTGATTGGTTCTTTCTATGTTATACTAAAAAATGAGATATATTGGGCGTTTTCAATTTTCAGATCAAATAAACGAAATTGTCGGAATAGGTGGAGGATTTATTGATGGAGTTTATATACTGGTTAGTAGCGATAATATTGTTAGTGTTGATCGGGTACGGTGCGATCATGTATTTGACGAGGCAACAAGCGAATCGAATCAAAGAAATCGATGAGAAGAAGCAAAAGGCGATGGCCATACCTGTGGCCGATAACCTGTTCACATTGAAAAATATGAATTTGACAGGGCAAACAAAGCGTACATACGAAAGTTGGCAAGCTACATGGCAGACCATCACGCGTTTTCAGTATCCTGAAATTGAGGCGGCACTTGTCAGTGCTGAACAATACATCCAACGCATGAACTTCATCAAGGCGAAGCAAGCCATTTCGCAAGCGGATCAACTGATTGACGAAACGAAAAACAGCGTTGAAAAAGTGAACAAGGCACTCGAAAAACTATTAGAAAGTGCACAGGAAAACCGCAAAGAGTTGGAAGAAATCCAGGAACGCTATAATAAAATCCGCAAACAATTATTGGCTCACAGCTTTACATTCGGTCCAGCCATCGAAACGTTGGAAAAGAATCTGAATTACATGGAGTTGGATTTCACGAAATTCAATTCATTGACGAACGAAGGCGACCATATGGAAGCTAAAGAAATCTTATCCCGTATCGAGCAGGATCTGCTTGTTATGGAAGAAGTCGTTGAAAAGATCCCTCAGTTGAACGAAAAAATCAAAACAGAGTATGAGGAACAAGTAAATGATCTGAAAGACGGCTACCAACGCTTGTTGGATGAAAAGTACATTTTCGAAGGTGTGGATGTCTCCGTTGAGATAGCCGCTGTTGAAAAAGAAATTCAGGAAGCAAAAGATTCCATCGCCCTTGCCGATATCAATGAAGCAGGCAAGAAGATGGATAAGGTAGAACGCGATATCGAGGCGGTCTATGCCATCATGGAAAAAGAAATGGAAGCTAAAGAATTTGTGGGCCGTCACACGGCAAATCTGCAAAAGAAAATGGATCATGTCCTGCAGAGCAACCGTTATGTGCTGCTTGAAATCGATCGTGTCTCCCAGAATTATTTCTTGAATAAAAATGAATTGGGCCGTGCACAAGAATTCGAAGAGCAGTTGCTGAAGGAAAATGAAGCCTTGCGTTACTATGATAAGATGATGAAGGAACATGAAATTTCCTACTCGGTTGTCCGCGAATATTATGAAAAAATCAGCCAACGCCTTTCGGAAATCGACAAGGAACAGTCTGAATTGGTGAGCAACCTCAGTGACTTGCGCAACCGCGAAAAGGAAATCAAGGACAGCATCGATTTGTACGAGTTGGATATGCGCAACATGAAACGGACAATCGAGAAATACCATCTGCCGGGATTGCCGAAAATCTATTTGGATCTTTTCTTCTCGGTCACGGATCGTATCGAGGATTTGGCTTCCAAGCTTAACCGGGTGAAAATCGACATGGACGAAATCGATGCCATTTCCAAGATGTGCGAAGAGGACATTGAAATGTTAGATAACCAAACGCAAACGATTGTGGACAACGCGATGCTGACAGAGTATATGATCCAGTACGCAAACCGTTTCCGTCATTCGCATGTAGAGATCGAAAATGCCATAAACAAAGCTTTGGTGCTTTTCCATCGTGAATATGACTACGCAGGTGCGTTGGAAGCAATCAAAATCCCGTTGAATCGCATCGAAGCAGGGGCTGCACGCAAAGTGGAAGAGTCTTACCAGGAAGAAAAAAATCGTCACTACTATTAAATGCAGAACAAATAAAGCTAAGGGGTCGGGACAATGTCTCGGCCCTTTTTTTACGGGAACAGAATAAAATTCAGCCGTATGCTTTAAATGGTCAGGCATTTTCTATATAATAGATAGGATGTCCCGATGAGAGTGCAAAGTTATTTAAGGAAGTGTAGATAAAGATGATTTATTTTGACAACAGTGCAACAACAAAAATGTATCCGGAAGCTATAGATACATACCGGAAGGTCAATGAACAATTTTTTGGTAATCCTTCCAGTCTGCACAGATTAGGCAATGAAGCGGATGCTTTGTTGCAGCAATCGCGCAAACAGATTGCACTATTGCTGGGTGTCCAGCCGGATGAAATATTCTTCACGAGCGGTGGTACAGAGAGTGACAACTGGGCGATCAAAGGGACCGCGATGGAGAAGTTTGCAGTAGGGAAACACATGATCGCTTCTTCCGTTGAGCATCCTGCCGTATCAAAGTCGTTGGAGCAGTTGGAAAAGTTAGGGTTTGAAATCAGCTACGTGCCTGTCGACGCGAACGGAATCGTGTCTATTGAGGAGCTTGAAAAAACCATAAGAAAAGATACGATCCTGCTGAGCGTTATGGCCATCAATAACGAAGTCGGCAGCATCCAACCGATCGAGGCTATCGGCGAGTTGCTGGAAAATTATCCTTGGGTCCATTTCCATGTGGATGCCGTGCAGGCTGTCGGTGAATGCGAGCCGCTGATCCGACATCCAAGAGTGGATCTTCTGTCGCTTTCAGCGCATAAATTCCATGGCCCCAAAGGCGTCGGCATCCTCTATAAGAAACATGGCAAACGGATCGCGCCGTTGTTGACGGGAGGCGGGCAAGAATCGGGCATGCGCAGTACGACGGAGAATGTCGGGGGAGTCGCAGCGATGGCGAAAGCTTTGCGTATGACGCTTGAAAATAGCGCGTTCAGCCGAAAACAAGAACAGTTGGTTCGTGGTAAATTAGTTGCCGCTCTTTCGGAATATAAGGATGTCCGTATTTTTTCTCCTGAAGATGGCGCCGGCCACATTCTCTGTTTTGCTATGAAAGGCGTCAGGGGAGAAGTGATGGTCCATGCTTTCGAAAGCATAGGTATCTTCATCTCAACCACCAGCGCCTGCTCAAGCAGAAAGAAGGGGACGCCATACACGCTAGGTTCAATGGGTGTACCGGTTTCCTGGAGCCAGTGCGCTGTCAGGATAAGCCTTTCCGGCGAGAATACGATTTCGGAAGCGGAAATCTTCATAGAACATTTCCGGACACTGCATCAACAGTTCAAAAAGATACAATAGAATAACTAACAGATTGGAAGAGAACATAAATGGAAACGCACATTCAAATCCGCTTTGGCGAACTGTCGACCAAAGGGAAAAACAAAAAACGTTTTGTCCAACAGTTGGCGCAAAACGTCAGAATGGTCACAAAGGATCATCCTCAGATCAAAATCAAACCCGAGCACGATTCTATGTTATTGGATCTGAACGGAGCTGACGAGGCTATCATTATCGAACGCCTGCAGCATGTGTTCGGTATTCAAAACTTTTCGCCCGTCTATCTCGTTTCGCGCGATCTTGATGAAGTGAAACGGGTATTGGTGGAGTTGCTTGCCAAAATGGAGACGGCCGGAAAGACATTCAAGATAGCTACGCGTCGCGCGGATCACGCCTACGAGCATGACACGACCTTCATGAATGCCGAGTTGGGGGCAACTGTGCTGAATGCTTTCCCTGGTATTTCAGTCAAGATGAAGCAGCCGGATATCCTTGTACGCGTAGACATCAAAACCAACGGAATCATGCTCAGCACGCAAACCTATCAGGGGGCTGGAGGATTGCCTGTCGGTTCCAGCGGCAGAGGGATGCTGATGCTTTCCGGAGGCATCGATTCACCGGTTGCAGGTTATCTTGCCATGAAACGCGGCGTAAAGATTGAGGCAGTACACTTCCACAGTCCGCCTTACACAAGTCCGCAAGCGTTACAGAAAGCCAAGGATCTGGCTGCCAAATTGACTAAATTCGGCGGTGAAATCCAGTTCATCGAAGTGCCGTTCACGGAGATCCAGGAAGAAATCAAAGAGAAGATTCCTGCGGATTATCTGATGACGATCACACGCCGGATGATGCTGCGCATCACCGATGCTATTAGAGCCGAGCGCAAAGGCCTGGCTATTTTTAATGGAGAATCTTTGGCTCAAGTCGCTTCCCAGACGCTGGAGAGCATGATTGCCATCAACGATGTCACAACGACACCGATCATTCGTCCTGTCGCAACGATGGATAAATTGGAAATCATCGATTTGGCACAAAAAATCGATACCTTTGATCTATCGGTGCAACCGTTCGAAGACTGTTGTACGATTTTTGCGCCACCGTCACCCAAAACGAAACCGCATTTGGATAAGGCCAGACGATTTGAAGCGATCCTTGATGTGGAACCGCTCGTGGCACGCGCGGTTGCAGGCATTGTCATATCAAGCATAACCGGCCGAGAGGATACCGCCAGCCAAGACGAAGCTCTCTTTTCGAATTTGCTGTAACCTGCACGGCAAGAGCGTATCCTTACCATAAATCACCACTTATCTGTATAATGAGATTACTATCGGATAAGGGGGAATGTTTTCATGCAAGTAACATTAAAAGGTGAAATTGTTGAAGTTTTAGGAACTCAACCCGTAGTTGGGGAGAAGGCACCAGCATTTTCGTTGTACAATACAGAAGACGAAAAGGTATCTTTGGATGATTTGCGCGGTTCGGTTGTCTTGATCAGCGTATTCCCGGACATCAACACGAGCGTTTGCGACAAACAAACACGCAAATTCAACGAGACGGCAGCAAATATCGAAGGTTTGACCTTGTTGTCAGTTTCGAAAAATACAAAAGAAGAATTGATCAACTGGTGCTCGGCAAACGGCATCGATATGCAGATGTTGCATGACGATGCAGGCGAGTTTGGGGAAGCGTATGGGCTGAAAGTGCCCAAATTAGGCAATAAGTTGGCCCGCAGCGTATTCGTCATCGACAAAGAAGGCGTTCTTTCCTACATGGAGATCGTGCCTGAAATCGCGACGGAACCGAATGAAGAAGCAGCATTGGCAGCTGCGAAAAATTTACTTTAATCGCATTGAGATTTCAATCAAAAGGTGCTAAACTAGTGAAGTATAAATAAGCGTCGATCAAGAAGAGTAGCTTACCCGGAACTACATAAGAGAGAAAAGCGTTTGGTGAAAGCTTTTTTGGGGAAGGAAAGTGAAGTAGCTTGTGAGCAAGTTGCGTGAAGGTCTGTGGACTGGGTAGCGCAGCTCGGAGTATTCTCCGTTATCAAAAAGAGAGACAGGGATTTGATTCCTGTAATTTAGGTGGTACCGCGATTCATATCGTCCTGCATATTCGTATGCAGGGCGATTTTTTTTCGCAACAAATCGATGAAAAAAAGAGAGAGGAAGTGGCTGAATGTCTAAAGCAGATGCAATGCCGACAAAGTATCAACCCCAGCAAGTAGAAGCAGGGAAATATCAAAAATGGGTGGAAGCGGGGCTGTTCAAGCCTAGCGGCGACAAAAGCAAAAAACCGTATTCGATCGTGATTCCGCCTCCGAACGTAACCGGCAGACTGCACTTGGGCCATGCCTGGGATGTGACGCTGCAGGATATGTTGATCCGCCAAAAACGCATGCAAGGATTCGATACGCTGTGGTTGCCTGGGATGGACCACGCCGGCATCGCCACCCAAGCCAAGGTTGAAGCGAAATTAGCCGAGGATGGACTTACCCGCTATGACCTGGGCCGGGAAGCCTTTGTCGACAAGGTATGGGAATGGAAAGAGGATTACGCTAGCGTTATCCGCGAGCAATGGGGAAAAATGGGCATTTCCGTTGATTATGACCGCGAGCGATTCACGCTCGATGAGGGTTTGTCGGATGCAGTTCGCAAAGTCTTTGTTGGATTGTACGAAAAAGACTTGATCTATCGCGGCGCATACATCATCAATTGGGATCCCAAAGCGAAAACAGCCTTATCCGATATTGAGGTAATCCACAAGGACGTTCAGGGCGCTTTCTATCACTTCCGCTATCCGATGACGGATGGCTCAGGCTACCTGGAGTTGGCGACTACCCGTCCCGAAACCATGTTGGGTGACACAGCCATCGCAGTTCATCCGGAAGATGCAAGATATCAGCAGTTCATCGGCAAGACCGTGACATTGCCGTTGGTGAATCGGGAAATCCCAGTCATCGCTGATGATTATGTTGAGATGGACTTCGGGACTGGTGTTGTTAAGATCACACCCGCTCATGATCCGAACGACTTTGAAGTCGGTTTACGCCATGATTTGCCGCAAGTGAACGTCATGAACGATGATGCGACGATGAACGAAGCAGCCGGAAAATATGCAGGCATGGATCGTTTTGCAGCGCGCAAAGCGATCATAAAAGATATGAAAGAACTGGGCTATTTGGTCAAAATTGAAGAAATGACCCACAGCGTCGGACATTCGGAACGAACAAACGTTATTGTGGAACCACGCATCTCAACGCAATGGTTCGTCAAAATGCAACCATTGGCTGAACGTGCGGTCGAAAATCAATCCACAGAAGAAAAAGTTTCCTTCTATCCTGAACGATTTGAGAATACTTTCCTGACTTGGATGGGCAACGTCCATGACTGGGTCATCTCTCGCCAATTATGGTGGGGACATCAAATCCCGGCTTGGTATCATAAGGAAACCGGCGAAATGTACGTAGGCATGGAAGCTCCGAGCGACAGCAAAAACTGGACGCAGGATGAGGATGTTCTGGATACGTGGTTCAGTTCAGCACTTTGGCCGTTCTCGACAATGGGCTGGCCGGATGAAGATGCGGAAGATTTCAAACGTTATTTCCCTACCAGCACGTTGGTTACCGGCTATGACATCATCTTCTTCTGGGTAAGCCGGATGATCTTCCAGAGTCTGGAGTTCACCGAAAAGCGTCCGTTTGAGAATGTACTGATCCATGGTCTGATCCGTGACGAGGAAGGCCGCAAAATGAGTAAATCGCTCGGAAATGGAATCGATCCGATGGATGTGGTCGAAAAATACGGAGCGGATGCCTTGCGTTGGTTCTTGGCGAACGGTTCTGCACCGGGTCAGGATGTCCGCTTCAGCTATGAGAAGATGGATGCATCCTGGAACTTCATCAACAAAATCTGGAATGCAAGCCGTTATGTGCTGCTCAATTTGGAGGATCTGACTTTCGACGCTATCGACATCTCAGGGGAAAAGACGATCGCCGATAAATGGATCCTTTCCAGCTTGAACAAGACCATAACAAAAGTGACGGATCTGTTCGAGAAATTTGAATTCGGTGAAGCAGGCCGTTTGTTGTACCGTTTCATCTGGGATGATTACTGCGACTGGTATATCGAAATGTCCAAAGAAGTTCTGCAAGGGGAAAATGAAGAGGCAAAACGGACAACCCGCAGCATCTTGGCGTATGTTTTGGATAATGTCTTGCGCTTATTGCATCCGGTCATGCCTTTCGTCACCGAAGAGATTTGGCAGAATGTACCGCATCAAGGCGATTCCATCGTGACGGCAGCCTATCCGGAAGCAAAGGCCAGCTATATCGATGAAGCAGCTGAAGAAGCGATGGAAAAACTGATCGAATTGATCCGCGGCGTCCGCAATGTCCGCGCTGAAATGAACACACCGTTGTCCAAAAAAGTTCCGATGCAGCTGAAAGTGAATGACGAGGCAACCGAAGCGATTTTCCGCGCCAACGAATCGTACATCTTCCGTTTCTGCAATCCGGATACGCTGGAAATCGGTCTACACATCCAAGCAGCCAGCGACGCTGTCACCGTAGTTTTCTCAGGTGGAGAGGTGTACATGCCGTTAGCCGGTCTGATCAAATTGGAGGATGAGATTTCCCGTCTCGAGAAGGAAGCGGAGAAATTGACCAAAGAAGTCGACCGTGTGGAAAGCAAATTGAATAACGAAAAATTCGTCAGCAAAGCCCCGCAGGCTGTAATCGAGGGTGAGAAACAAAAAGGAACGGAATACCGCGAAAAATTGGTGGCCGTGGAAGAACGCATCGCTGCCCTGAAAGAACAGTTGGCTTGACCATAGAATTAAATTGAATTGAACAGGAAGAACCCTATTAGCAAGCGCCTTTGTGGATAGGGTTCTTCTTAAATGGAAATGGAGTGAAGCGGTAGATGTTTGCAACTTATGAAGAAGCGATGGAATGGATCCATACCCGCAAAGGCATGGGTCCTAAACCGGGAATAGTCCGAATGAAATGGTTGATGGAAAAACTGGATCACCCGGAACGTAAATTCAGATCCATCCATATTGCCGGAACAAATGGAAAAGGGTCGAATGTTGCTTACTTAAGGAACCTGTTTATGGCGGCTGGCTATACGGTGGGAACCTTCACCTCGCCGCATATCGTCAGTTTCAATGAAAGGATCGGCGTGAATGGAGCGAACATCCCAGATGAGGACGTATTGGAACAAGCGAACATTCTGTACGCACTCTATGAGGAAATCGGCCTGACGGATATGGGCCCGCTGACAGAATTCGAAGTAGTGACCGCCATGATGTTCTCCTATTTTGGCTCCCATCCGTGCGATGTCGTATTGTTGGAAGTCGGCTTGGGCGGTCTATACGACAGCACGAATGTTGCTGAGCCGGATTTGTCGCTCATCACGACGATAGGCAAAGATCACAGCAATATTCTCGGAAATACAATTGAGAAAATCGCCTATCAAAAAGCGGGCATTATCAAGAAAGGGACACCGGTCGTCATTGGAAGATTGCCTGAAGCTGCTTTGTCGGTGATGCGGGACACTGCGGAAAAAAAGGCCGCGCCCTTGCATATATTCGGCCCGGATTTCAAAGTCTCCAATTGGCATGAGGGTTCTGATTACCATGAAGTCTTTGACTTTGCCTCTCCGTTGGGCACGTTTGAAAACCTGGAAATTGCCTTGATGGGTGGCCATCAAGTCGATAATGCAGCCACTGCGCTGCAAGCTTTCTTGTTGTTCTGCCAAAAATACGCTTTAGACTATTCGGAAATCACGATAAAAGCAGGACTTCTGGGGACAGCTTGGCCGGTTCGAATGGAAATCGTTTCGCAAGAACCGTTTGTCATGCTGGATGGTGCCCATAATATCCCGGCTATGGAAGTTCTGACTGAAGCGATCAAGAAGAAGTTTTCGGATAAGGACATCACCATTCTGTTGGCGGCGTTGGCGGATAAGGACCTGGAGGAAATGGGCCGGTTGATCAAGTCAATCCCTGACAGCAAGCTTTACGTGACTAGTTTTGATTTCCCCAGAGCTGCATCGGTCAAGGAACTGTGCGAGCGGATGGGCGTACCCGAAGCTGCAGCCTATAAAGATTGGAGCATTGCAATCGATGATCTGAAGGCGAAGCAATCCGAAGAGGGGCTGTTATTGATTACAGGCTCACTGTATTTTCTTTCCGAAGTAAGACATTATTTATTAAAGAATAAGGAGTTTTGAGATGCGTAAAAAAGCGGTCATTTTTGATATGGATGGATTGATGTTCGATACGGAGACGTTGGGATACCAAGCACAAGGTGAATTGGCTGAAGAGCTGGCTTTGCCGATAGCTTTCGACTTCGATTATTACCTGAAACAAGTAGGACGATCCGATAGGGATGTGATGCCTGAATTGGCCTCTGACTTCGGTGACGCTGAACTGGCGGAGCGATTCCTGAGAAAAATGAAAAAAAGGCAGACAACCATCGCTTCCGAGCAGGGACTTCCAATCAAAAAAGGCCTGTATGATTTGCTGGCCTTTCTGAAGGAGGAAGGTGTGGTATGCGTCGTTGCTTCCAGCAGCCGAAGGAGAGAGGTCAGCTTCTACCTTGAATTGGCTGATATTTCGCAATATTTCCGCTACCAAGTCTGCGGTGATGAAGTGTCCTTCGCCAAACCGGATCCGGAAATTTTCCTGAGTGCCTGGAAACCCCTCGGCATTCCGAAAGAGGACTGTCTGATCTTGGAAGACTCGCTTAACGGCATCCGTGCGGCCTATGATGCGGGCATTGAAGTAATCATGATCCCGGATCTGATTGTTCCGGATGACGAAGCGAAAGCAAAAACGACGGCCATTTTGCCGGATCTGCACGCGGTCATGGATTGGTTGAAAGAGAAATAACCTGTTTTGACCCTTCCTGCGTATCTATTGAGTAGACGGAAGGAAAGGGGTAAAACAGGATGGTGCAAGAAACAAATCTACTGATGGAGGTTCCGAAAGCCTCTCGCCCGCGTGAAAGGTTGGATCAATTCGGAGAAAAAGCTCTAGCGACGCATGAATTATTGGCGATCATTCTGCGTACAGGGCCCAGGGACAGCAATGCTATGCAGTTGGCTTTACGAGTGCTGAATGAGTTCGAGGATTTGCATTCTTTAAAGCTGGCCTCGCTGGAAGAATTGACTTCGATCCACGGAATCGGCCGAACCAAAGCGATCGAAATAAAGGCCTGTGTCGAATTGGGAGTCCGTGTAGCCAATGCCACGCAATTGAAGTGCGGTACGATCACCTCGACGCAAAGCGCCGGAACACTTTTGCAGAAAGAGATGCGCGACCTCCAGCAGGAACACGTGGTGGCTGTCTATCTGAACACAAAGAACGAAATCATCAAGAAAAAGACGATATTCATAGGCAGCCTGAACAGTTCGGTTGCGCATCCACGCGAAATTTTTCGTGAGGCGGTAAGGTTTGCCGCGGCTAGGATCATCCTTGCGCACAATCATCCTTCCGGAAATCCCGATCCCTCTGAAGCTGACTTGGTGTTTACTCGCCGAATGGTGGAATGTGGAGAAATGATGGGTATTGAGATTCTCGATCATTTCATCATCGGGGTCGATGATTATCTCAGCCTGCGGGAATACGGGATCATTTAGTCGCTGATTCCGCAAATATTTCCATTAGCTGAAATGAAAATTTGATGGCAAAAAACTTGCAATATCGGAAAACCTGATATATCATTATATTAGTGTTTTTGTTTGGTAAAGAGAAGATTGTCTTGAACATTCCTATCGTACCAAAAGCAAGAATCACATTTTTAGTGCTTTGCACGAGGAGGAATTTTTCATGGAAAAAGGAACAGTAAAATGGTTTAACGCAGAAAAAGGTTTTGGATTTATCGAACGCGAAAGCGGAGACGATGTATTCGTACATTTCTCAGCTATTTTAGGCGACGGATTCAAATCATTAGAAGAAGGACAAGCAGTTTCATTCGAAATCGTTGATGGAAACCGTGGACCGCAAGCTTCTAACGTAGAAAAAATCTAATTTTCCTTAACTTAAACGATCAAAGGGTCCGGGACACTGTCTCGGGCCCTTTTTAAATGCTGAGCTGCTTTATGCTTTACAGCGACAAATGTATAAATATTGCGTCAATTTGAATGGTTTTATTGCGTCAGTATTACCGATCGACGGCATTCCTGTCAAATAGATTAATTCTTTCTTTTGTTTGTTACATTGATGTTTTTCTTGTTCCGGTTTGTGGTAAAATAGAAAAGAATTTGTTTGTGGGAGAGTTTGTAGTCAATCAGACGGAAGGATGAGAAGTACTTGGTAAGTTTGAATTTTAAGGGTAAAAACATCGGAATTGATTTAGGTACGGCCAATACGATCGTCTTCATAGCAGGCAAGGGCATCGTAATCAGAGAACCTTCTGTCGTTGCTAAAAATATCCATACGGGGGAGATTCTGTCCGTTGGGGAAGAGGCTTTCCAGATGCTTGGTAGGACACCCGGCACCATTGTGGCATCCCGCCCGATGAAAGAAGGCGTCATTGCGGATTATGATACAACTGTCGCAATGATGAAATATTTCATCAAAAAAGCGACTGGTAATGCATTCATAAAACCATATGTGATGGTCTGCGTACCGAGTGGTGTGACGGAAGTCGAGAAACGTGCAGTGCTGGACGCTACCCGGACCGCCGGCGCCAAAGAAGCATTCATCATAGAAGAACCTTTCGCTGCCGCGGTGGGCGCGGGACTTCCCGTGCATGCACCTACAGGCAATATGGTTGTGGACATCGGTGGTGGGACGACGGATGTCGCGACAATTTCCCTTGGTGGAATCGTTACAAGCCGCTCGAGCACCGCTGGGGGTGATCGTATGGATGAGGCGATCATTCAATTCATACGCAAAAAATACGGTCTGCTGATCGGTGAGCGCACTGCCGAAAACATCAAAATAACAATCGGCTGTGCCGACATCGAACAGGCAGCTTCTTACGGCTCCATGGAAATAAGAGGCCGGGATATGGTGAACGGCCTGCCCAAAACTTTGGAGATCCATGCTGAGGATGTAGCGGTTGCGATTCATGATGTGGTCGAGAACATCATCCTTTCTGTGAGGGAAGTGCTGGAAGAGACCCCTCCCGAAATATCAGCTGACGTCATTGACCATGGTATTGTTCTGACAGGCGGCGGCGCTTTGTTGAAAAACATAGCTGAAGTCATTTCCGCGGAAGCGGAAGTTCCTGTGTTTATCGCCAACGATCCATTGGATTGCGTTTCCATCGGGACAGGCGAAACATTGAAGAATATTAACGTGTACAAACGTAAGAATTTAAGGCCTTAAGCATAATGAATGTAATTGAAAGTGATGTACGAAATGAGGTGTCAATGTGAATCAGTTTTTTAACAATAAAAAATTGATCATCCTATTGATCAGTGTGATCACCTTTATCAGCTTGATAGCATATTCTCTCACCAACAACAGAGAAGATACATCGATACCGCAACAAGTAGGGAACGATGTGACAGGCTCCATTGCGAGAATATTTTCGAAGCCGGCGGAAGTAGTGGCGAATTTTGTTGATTCAGTCGATAACCTGATGAATACGTATGAAGAAAATCAAGCTTTAAAAAGTAAAATTGATACCGTTTATGAGCTGCAAGTGAAAGTCTATAATCTGGAGCAAGAAAATGCACGGATGCAGGAAGAACTTGAATTAAAAAGCACTTTATCAGAATATGAACAAATCAATGCATCTGTAGTATCCCGCAACCCGGATAGTTGGTTGAACCAAATCGTCATCGACAAAGGGTCACAGGACGGGGTAGAGGTCGACATGTCGGTGATGGCAGGAAACGGTCTGATCGGTCGCGTATCTGAAGTCAATTCAACCAGCGCGAAAGTTCTTTTGTTGACTACTTCGAACGATACGACCAACCGGGTATCAGCTGAAATCCAAACGGAATCCGGTCCCGTTCATGGCATCGTCAATGGCTATGATGAGAACACAAAGATGCTATCCATGTCCCAGATTGCCCCTGATGCGGTGATCAATCCGGGCGACAGTGTGATCACTTCAGGATTGGGGGGCGTTTCGCCAAGCGCCTTGTTAATCGGAACCGTTAAAGAAGTATCCATGGACAGCTACGGCTTGTTCAAACAGGTGACGATTGAGCCTGCCGGAGAGGTTTATAATATCCGATTTGTGACGGTCATCAAACGGCTTAGCGGGAGTGGTGAGTGATGGTGCAGAATAGATCTTTGCATCACACTTATTTCATCCCCGTGATGCTTTACTTACTGATGATTTTGGATGGCTTTTTGATCAATGCCTTCCCGGGCCAGTTCGTCAGTGAAGAGTATATCCTCGTGCCCCACCTGGCGCTGTTCGGATTCGTGCTCTTTTCCTATTATTTCCCAAAGCAGCCGATGCAGTTGTACGCGGTTCTGTTCGGGCTACTGTTCGACAGTTATTACAGCGGCATTTTGGGCATTTACGCAGTGGCTTTTGCGGTGATCGTGTATTTCGTGAAGAAAATGCAAAAATATCTGACGGAAAATGTTTTCGTGTTGGCCTTGTTGTTCATCATGGCAATTGTAGCGGTAGATTCATTCGTTTTTGGCTTTTACAGCTTGATGGACATTACGCAGCTTGATTTCAGCGCTTTCGCTTCAGAACGCCTAGGACCCACAATCGTGTTGAACATTGTGTTGTTTATTGTAATATATTATCCATTGTTTAAGCTTGTATCCTGGATGTATGATTAAACAGGATGAGAAATGAATGAGACTTTTTTTAATGAAATACTTGCATTTAACGAACGCTGTGGTATTATTGTCTTAAATTCTAAATGCATTGAAGAGAAAAAGTAACTTTTGCCTATTTCCAGAGAGTTTGCGGGTGGTGCGAGCAAACAATAGCGATCAGTGAAATCACGTCTCTGAGCAAGAATACCGAAAAGACAGTATCCGCTGCCCTTAGTAGGTTGACTCGGTTGTGCCCGTTACAGCACTGACGTTTCAAATGGAACGTTATGAGGCGGTTTCTGTGAAGATGCCGCAAAAAAAGGTGGAACCACGACTTCAATCGTCCTTTAACTTCAGCAGGAAGTTAAAGGGCTTTTTTTATTGGAAATGGCTTGATGAGGGGCCACCACAAAATATGGTAATAAAAAAGTACACATATATGGAGGAGAAGAATATGAAAAAATTAGCATTAATGTTATTGGCGTCTACAAGTTTATTGGCTGCGTGTGGTGGAGGAGCTACTGAGGATTCTTCTGCAACCGGATCTGAAGCTTCAGGAATCAAAGAAACATTGGTGATGGGGCTGGACGATACCTTTGCACCGATGGGCTTTAAAGATGAGAGCGGTGAAATCGTCGGTTTCGATGTCGACTTGGCGAAAGAGGTTGCTGAACGTTTGGATGTGGATATTACTTTCCAACCGATTGATTGGGCAATGAAGGAAACTGAATTGGATTCCGGCAACATCGACATGATCTGGAACGGCTATACCATCACGGAAGAGCGCAAAGAGAAAGTACTTTTCACAGAACCTTATCTGAACAACAGCCAAATCATCGTCACAATGGCAGGAAGTGATATTGAGACAAAAGCCGATTTGGCTGGGAAAGTAGTCGCGACGCAACAAGGGTCTGCAGCATTCGATGCCATCAATGCCGACGAAACAGGAATTGCGGCTAAGTTTGATGGGGGAACGCCGATCTTGTACCCTACTTTCAATGACGTGTTCAACGACCTGGAAAGCGGCCGCAGTGATGCAATCGTCGTTGATGAAGTGTTGGGCCGTTACACAATGAAACAAAAAGGCGAGGAAAAGTATGCCGTTCTTACCGATAATTTTGGCGATGAAGAATATGGTGTGGGTGTCCGCAAGGAAGATGTCGCACTGAAAGAAGCGATTGATGAAGCGTTGAATGATATGCGTGAAGATGGAACGTACGATGAAATCTATACAACTTGGTTCGCTGAATAACATAATTGTTTGTTGAAGGAGGAAAGCCGCATGTTGGATGAGTTAAAAAAAGCTGCCTTGATCGGAGCGGGTTTATTGTTGTTGGCTGGATGCAACGGCGGGACTGCTGATGACGATTCCGCCAGCTCGGAAGCTGTTGCCGAGGAAACGCTTATTGTGGGTTTGGATGACACGTTTGCGCCGATGGGATTCCGTGACGACAACAATGAAATCATCGGATTCGATGTCGATTTGGCGAAAGAGGTCGGTGAACGGATCGGAGCCGAAATGATTTTCCAACCGATTGATTGGGCAATGAAGGAAACCGAACTGGATTCCGGTAACATCGACATGATCTGGAATGGCTATGCCATCACGCCGGAAAGGGCCGGAAAAGTACTCTTGAGCGAACCTTACATCGTGGATGCACAATCCATCATCGTTTTGAAGGACAGCGATATCCATACGAAAGCTGACCTGGAAGGGAAGCTGGTTTCGACACAACAATCCTCCAGTTCTGTTGATAAAATCATGGAAGATGCATCAGGGATATTTGAAAAATTGGGAGGGGATCTGGTGCTCTATCCTTCCAATAACAATTCCTTCAGCGACCTGGAATCGGGCCGCGTGGATGCCATCGTCGTAGGTGAAGTATACGGGCGTTACTACATGAAACAGTCCGGTAAAGACATCTACCGTGTTCTTGATGATAACTTCGGGGAAGACGAAATGGCAGTTGCCTTCAAAAAGGATAACACGGACTTGCAGGAGCGTGTCGATGCAGCTTTGGCCGACATGAAGGACGACGGAACCTTCGATGAAATATACGATAAATGGTTTTATAATGAATAACGAAAATATAGGGTAAGAAAGAGGTTTATGAAATGGACTTGATACAGACGATACTGCCATCATTGCTTGACGGCTTGAAGATGACACTTACGTTGTTCTTCATCATTGGGATCTCCAGCATTCCATTAGGGTTTCTGATTGCCGTCATCCGGGTTTACGGACCGAAGTGGCTGGGTTTTCTGATTCAGATATATGTCTTCATCATGAGAGGGACGCCATTGCTGTTGCAATTGATGTTTGTTTTCTTCGGTTTGCCACTGATAGGCATCACGTTGGATCGTTTTTCAGCAGCAATTTTGGCATATATGATCAACTACGCTGCCTATTATGCGGAAATCTTCCGTGGAGGTATCACTGCTGTTCCAAAAGGACAGTTCGAGGCCATTTCGGTGTTGGGTATTGGTAAGGTCAGAGGGTTTTTCAAAATCATCATTCCGCAGGTCACTAAGATCGTGTTGCCATCTGTAGGGAATGAAGTGATTGCGCTAGTAAAAGATACATCTTTGGTTTATGTCATCGGTCTCGGGGAACTGTTGCGCGCAGGGCAGATTGCTGCGAATACATATGCCTCGTTAGTGCCTTTCTTGGCTGTAGGTATCGTCTATCTATCCGTCACGGCGGTCATTACGGTGCTGCTGAATAAACTTGAATCCAAAGGGAACTTTTAGGGGGGAGCGGCAATCATGTTATTAAATGCGATGAATTTAAAAAAGTCTTATCATGACATAACCGTTATCGATGATTTTTCTTTCCACATCGATTCCAACGAGATCGTTGTGCTTGTGGGGCGTTCCGGAACGGGTAAAACAACATTGATGCGTTTGCTCAACAATCTTGAAAAAACAGACCAAGGCACCATTTCAATCGAGGATGCCGTCTTATGCAAACAAGGTTTGAAGGGCGCAGAATATGCAGACCGCAAAAAAAGGCGCCTTTACCAAAATAAAATCGGCATGGTGTTTCAGGATTACGCTTTGTTCCCTAACCTTACTGTGCTGGACAACCTGCTCGAGGCGCCGCTTGCGCAAAAGTTGGGCAGCCGTGTAGAGTTGGCGGCGAAGGCAGCCGGATTATTGGAGCAAATGGGATTGGAAGACAAACTGGAGGCGATGCCGTCGACTTTGTCTGGAGGCCAGAAGCAAAGGGTCGCAATCGCTCGGGCGATGATGCTGAATCCACGCGTACTTTGTTTTGACGAACCCACTTCTGCGCTCGATCGCGAATCCTCTGACAGCATAGGCAAGCTGATCCAGGAAATCGCTGCTGGAGGAACCGGCGTCCTGATTGTAACGCATGATATCGAGTTCGGGGAAAAATACGGCACCCGGATAGTATCATCAAGCGAATTCTTAAGAAATCATTGATCAAAATGCAGAAAATCGGACAGTCCGAACAAAAAACAGGGTAGCTACCCTGTTTTTTATTTAACCATTTTTTTATCCTCAGTGGAACAAATGATAGCTTATTTGATGAATGTTTTGATTTAGGTTGACTTGAGGCTCAATTTTTGATAAGCTATTAATGTTGTAAATGTGCGCACCACGGCTACAACCGCACGAATGGGAGTCATAAGACCTTAAAGGGCACTTCGTTTGGCGAGTCTAAGTAAAATAAGGAGGTGCAGAGAATATGTACGCAATTATCGTAACAGGTGGTAAACAATTAAAAGTTGAAGTTGGACAAGCGATCTACATTGAAAAATTAGATGCTGAAGCTGGTGATAAAGTAACTTTTGATGAAATCGTATTTGTAGGTGGAGAAGAAACCAAAATTGGCGCTCCATTCGTAACAGGTGCTTCTGTAGAAGGCACTGTTGAAAAACAGGGCAAAGAAAAGAAAGTAACTACTTTCAAATACAAGAGAAGAAAAGATACACACCGCAAGCAAGGTCATCGTCAACCTTATACAAAAGTAATCATTGACGCAATCAAAGCATAAGAGTGTGAATAACCATGATTGAAGTGAAATTTAAAGAAGATGACCATGGCAACCTGCTTTCTTTCGAGATTACGGGACATGCCGGGTATGGAGTAGCAGGTGAAGATATTATCTGTGCCGCTGTTTCCGTACTGGCCATCGAAACTGTGAATAGCGTTGAACGTTTAGCCGGTTACCAGATGCTTGTTGATGAAGCAAATGATGAAGGCGGGTATCTCTATGCGGAAATACTTTCCGAAAGGGAAGCGGAACAGCAATACATTACGCAGATTTTACTGAAGCATCTATTCTATTCGCTGGAAGATGTCGCTCAGACATATCCTGATTATGTGACCATAAAAATGCAATAAAAACTGTACTACTTAATAAGGAGGTGCAAACCACATGTTGAAATTGAATCTACAATTGTTCGCTCACAAAAAAGGGGGCGGATCTACTACCAACGGACGTGAGTCCCAATCTAAACGTTTAGGCGCTAAACGTGCAGATGGACAAACAGTAACTGGCGGATCGATTTTGTACCGTCAACGCGGAACAAAAATCCATCCAGGTACTAACGTCGGTATCGGTGGAGATGACACTCTATTTGCAAAAGTTGACGGTGTCGTTCGTTTCGAACGTTTAGGCCGTGACAAAAAACAAGTTTCTGTATACCCTACAGCTAAATAATACTTGTACTTTTGCCGATCAACCAATTACATACACACAAAAAACCTTGCGGGGGCAAATGATCAGTCACTTCCTTCGCAGGTTTTTTTGTATTTTATAGAATGACAAAAAGTAAGGGACGGTGAATGACTTGAAAGCAACAAATGTCGAGAGTCTTTTCGGATTAATGGATGAAGCTATCAAATTACTTCAAACGGAAGCTGAACTTTCATATGTAGAAGCGTTGTCCGAAACGTTGGAAAATCTTTCCTTTGAAGGGAAAGCACAACAAGTGGAAGGTTTGCCCTCAAAAGAGGCAGTCGAACGTTTGAACAGCCTCTACAAAAAGATGAATTTGGAAGCGTTGGATAAAGAAATCATCCGTAAGAGCATACAATTGACTTTCATCAAAGCAACGAAAGAAGATAAGCTCCAGATGAATCATCAAATGACACCGGACACGATTGCATATCTGATCGCTTATTTCATCGGAGAAATAAAAAAAGATAAGACAGAAAAACTGCATGTTTCAGATCTGGCAGCAGGAACAGGGAATCTTCTCAATATCGTTCTGGAGCATTTGACAAGCAGAGGCAATGAGGTGACTGCGGAAGCAGTTGACAACGATGACCTGTTGATCAGTGTCGCGGCGAACAGCGGATCCTTGATAGGATTATCCGAAAAAATCCATTATACCCACTCGGACAGCCTGCAGGAACTGTTGATTGAACCATCGGATATCATGGTATCGGATTTTCCAATCGGCTATTATCCAGTAAACGACCGCGCAAAAAACTACAAAACAGCTTTTTCGGAAGGGAATTCTTTTGCTCATTTCTTAATGTTTGAACAAAATGTGAACTATTTGAAAGAATCCGGCTGGGGGATTTTTATCGTTCCATCGGATATTTTTGAAACAGATAAAACATCTGTATTAATGGGGTGGCTAAAGGAAAACGTTCATATACAGGCATTTTTGAGCCTTCCAGCAGATCTGTTCCACAAAAATGGAATGAAAAAATCAATCATTATTGTTCAAAAAAATGGTGAAAAATCGATTCAAGCCGAACAAGTGCTTTTGGGGGAAATTCCAGATCTTAAAAACGCACAAAAGATGCAATCTTTCCTGGATATTTTCCACAATTGGAGCGCAAAGATGATATAATATTTATTAGAGATATAATAAAAATCAGTCAATTTAAAGGAGAGAAAAAAATGTCAAAAATCATCGCTATCAATGCTGGTAGCTCAAGCTTGAAATTTACATTATACGCTATGCCTGATCAGGAAGTTCTTGCAACCGGAATTATCGAAAGAATCGGTTTGAACGATTCCGTCTTCACCATCAAACACGGAGAAGGCGAAAAATTCCAAGTAACGGAAGATATTGCGAACCATGAGATCGCAGTGCATAACTTACTGGATCAATTATTAGCACTAAACATCATTTCAAGCTACGATGAGATCACAGGCGTCGGCCACCGTGTCGTTGCCGGCGGAGAAATCTTCAAAGATTCTGCGCGAGTGGATGATCTTGTTCTGGAACAAATCGAAGAATTGGCTGAATTGGCTCCATTGCATAACCCAGCTAACGCTACAGGAATTCGTGCGTTCAAAAAATTGTTGCCTGACATCACAAGTGTTGCTGTATTCGACACTTCTTTCCATACAACAATGCCGAAAGTAAATTACCTTTACAGCATTCCTATGGATTACTATGAAAAATATGCTGCCAGAAAATACGGCGCACACGGAACAAGCCACAAATACGTTGCTGAACGCGCTGCTGAAATGTTGGGCAGACCGATCGAAGAGTTGAAGATCGTTACGTGCCATATCGGAAACGGCGGTTCCATAACTGCTGTTCAGGGCGGAAAATCAATCGACACATCCATGGGCTTCACACCATTGGCAGGTATCACAATGGGAACACGCTCAGGTGACATCGATGCATCTTTGATCGCCTATTTGATGGGCAAACTGGGCATCACAGACATCAATGAATTCGTAGACATCCTGAACAAAAAATCAGGCCTGTTGGGACTTTCCGGCGTATCAAGCGATATGCGCGATGTTGAGACAGCAGCAGAAAACGGCAATGATCAAGCTCAAATCGCATTGGATATCTTCTACAACCGTATCCAAAAATACATAGGGCAATACGTTGCAATCATGAACGGTGTGGATGCGATCGTCTTCACTGCCGGCGTTGGTGAAAATTCTGCACCTACCCGTAAAATCATCATCGATGGCATTTCTTGGTTCGGTTGCGAAATCGACGACGAAAAGAACAATGTCCGCGGTGTTGAAAGAATCATTTCAACTGATGATTCAAAAGTTAAAGTATTGTTGATCCCAACGGACGAAGAGGTAATGATCGCTCGTGATGTTGTGCGTTTCAGCTAAAAATAAGAAAAGCGGAACGGGTTCGCCTCGCCCTTGTTAAGGAAACACCGTGACCTAAACGGTCAAGTACGCTGATGTCACAGTGCGAGATCAGAGGGCCTCCCTGTGAGGCCAGTTGCTGAGAGACTTCCTGCGTCAGCAGGTTAGTCGAACAGTGTCCTTGGCTAGTAGGAGACAAGAGGTTCCTATATGCCTTTTCTGAAGGGCTAACCCGTGAAGCTGACCATCTAATTTGGAAGCATGAAACATTTTGCAAACCTGCGAAAGACCAAAGATGATGAACTTTAGGATTCAAAAATAAAGGACGCTTTCTTATTACAACAAAAAAATTCCGTTATGCCAGTAATTGGCATAACGGAATTTTTTTGTTGAATACTTTTAAGCAGAAGGCTAGGCCGTTGCTTGTCATTTTTTGGGTTTTGGTTTATTCTCCAGGTCGGTCCGGACGACTAGCACATCGCAAGGTGCGTTGCGGATGACGTACTCCGAAACGGAGCCGATGAATAGTCTTTCGACGGCATTAAGGCCGGTCGCGCCGATCATAATCAGATCAACGCCGTATTCGGCAGGCAAATCTTTTGCGATGATGGCTTTTGGTGACCCATATTCGATGACGGTTTGAACATCCGTTATGCCTTCGTTTGTGGCATAGGTTTTGTATTCTTCCATCAACGTTTTGGATTGGCGGACAATTTCATCTGTGAAGCTGCCTTCAAACCCTGTAGGGGTCTGTATGGCTCTTGTATCGATAATATGAGTGATGATGATGGCTGCTTTATTCCGTTTGGCCACTTCCACTGCTTTACGGAAGGATAATTCTGATTCTCTCGATCCGTCAACCGGTATCAAAATTTTCTTATACTCTTGAAACATATTAACCACTCCTCTAAACTAGTATCGCTTACAAGTTTATTTTACTTCACTTTCCATAAAAATGAAAGCGTATGCGATTCTTTGCGGGAATTTATTGGTCAGCGACCCTGATTTTTCATCATGCCGGCCAGCCGGATACTGAAGAGTGCGGTATAGCCTGAAGCAATCAGCACAGCAAATGCATAAAGCAGAGCACTCCTGAAGAAAATTGTAAGCAGGCAGAGAAAACCAATCAACATGTACAGGGCTCCGCCGTTACGGAAAAAGAGCCAAATCTGATGGCGTTGCTGTTCGGTGATCCGATCTGGAGTCAATACGAAAACAGTGGGGCCTTTCAATGTCATGAAAAGTCCGGTCGAAACCAATAATAATGAAAAAAGGGCAATCAACAATTCAACCAAAGTGCGTCCTCCTCAAGGAAATTGCGGGATATTTGCTGAAAAAATGCTTTCCCATATTTTTAGTCTGCAAAAAAAGCTGCTCAAAGAGCAGCTCCAAAAGTATAAAACTTTATTAGAAATCCGATGGTGCCGGTGAGTATATTCTACTAGTTTTGAACCCGCATATAAGCAGGTGGGCTCCAATATCCAGTCTCTAACTACCAAATGATAAGGCGTGTTATCCACTGAGATAAACAGGATCCCAAGGTAGTAATAAATTGTTCGGTCAACACATTGAGAATATGTCGAACACCTCAGAAATCTATATACGTATAGTAGCATACTAATCAATAGTTGGCAAGCAAAACACAAGCATTTTAATCGGTAAACGTCACAGTAGCAACAGGTTAAACGCTACCAAATGGTACTCATGAATCTTTGTTGAAGCGGTGCTGCAATTGGTTAGCCAATGCTTGCTCGTATTTGCCTGTCGCAGCCGGCTCATAGTAGCGACGATTCTTCAGCGAATCCGGCAAATATTGTTGTTTGACCCAGTGATCCGGGAAATCATGCGGGTATTGATAACCGATGCCGCGGCCCAACTTATTAGCGCCGCTGTAATGGGCATCGCGCAGACTATCCGGTATGTTCCCAGACTTTCCGGCGCGCACGTCCGCGAGAGCACTGTCCAAGGCAAGATAGGCCGAATTTGATTTCGGCGAAAGGGCCAGATCGACGACAGCATTGGCCAAGGGAATCCGTGCTTCCGGCAAACCTAGCTTTTCTGCAGCCTGAACAGCCAAAACGGTTCGGGCCACAGCTTGCGGATTGCCTAAACCGATGTCTTCATAGGCACAGACCATCAACCGCCTGCAGGCGATCAGCAATTCGCCAGCTTCCAACAACCTGGCCAGATAATGCATGGCTGCATCGACATCGCTGCCGCGGATCGATTTTTGGAATGCCGATATAACATCGTAATGGGCATCGCCGTTCTTATCGTGGACCAAAGCTTTCTTTTGAACACATTCCTCAGCGATGTCGAGGGTGATGTGGATGGTGTCGTCTGCATCCGGTTTGGTGGATAGGGCTGCCAACTCCAAGGCGTTGAGAGAACCGCGGACGTCACCCATCGTGCTCCTGGCAAAATGGAGCAAGGCGTCTTCATCGATCACAATTTTTTCTTTCCCCAAACCGCGCTTTTCATCTGCAATGGCCCGTTCCAGCGCTAATATGACATCCTGTGTTGTCAGGGATTTCAACTCGAAAATCTGGGTTCGGCTCCGGATTGCGGGACTGATGCTGATGTATGGATTTTCAGTGGTGGCGCCGATCAGGATGACCTGACCGCTTTCAAGGTGCGGCAAGAGAAAATCCTGTTTGGGCTTGTCCAGTCGGTGCACCTCGTCCAACAAGAGAATGACCTGGCCGGAAAATTTGGCTTCCTCCACGACGATCTGCAGGTCTTTTTTTGTGTCGGTGGCGGCGTTCAGTTGACGAAAAGCCGAATGGGTCGATCCGGCGATGGCGCTCGCGATACTGGTTTTGCCGATTCCAGGTGGGCCGTACAGTATCATGGAAGACAACATCTTGGCATCAACCATGCGGCGGATGATTTTATTTTCACCCACCAGATGGCTTTGGCCTATGACTTCATCGATGTGGACGGGACGCATACGATATGCTAAAGGTTGTTTCATTATTCTCCGCTCCTTTTTCTCTACCCATTATATGCCATCTCCTAAAAAAGAACAAACATTCGCCCGGCTATTTCTTTTTGGCAGATTTGTGAAAATTGATTGAAAAGAAAAGCAGGCAACATCTTTACTATTTACAAGCAGAAAAGCTATAATGAATACATTGAAAATTGGAAGCAGAAAGTGAGAGCACACAATGACAGATTTCAAGGAGATTATTCTAACACATAAATTATCGGCATTATTTTCGAAAGCCTCTTTTGGAATCGAAAAAGAAAGCCAGCGGATAACGGGTGCAGGCACGATCGCTAAGACAAACCATCCTGCAATATTCGGGAATCGCAGTTTCCATCCGTACATCCAGACTGATTTTGCGGAAAGCCAACCGGAATTGATCACACCGCCGATGCAGTCGATAGAGGAAACACATGAATGGCTGACGGCTATACATGATGTCGTGCTGCGGTCGTTGCCGGAAGATGAATATCTGTTGCCTTGCAGCATCCCGCCGACCATGCCGGCGAGCGAAGAAATTAAAGTAGCCAGGTTGGACAGTGCGGATGATGTGGCGTACCGGGAGTACCTTGTATCTGTTTACGGGAACAAAAAACAGATGGTAAGTGGCATCCATTTCAACTTCGAGTTGAATCCTGCCCTCATCAAAGAGCTTCATCAGCTTTCCTGTTCTGCTGGGACGCTTAAAGCGTTCCAATCGGATGTCTACTTGAAGATGGCTCATAACTTCATCCGTTATCAATGGATTATGACTTATCTTATGGGAGGATCCATTTCCGCGGATAGGTCCTATTTCGAAAAAGAAATACAGGATGATTTGCCTTTGGATGGGTACACAAGAAGTATCCGCAGCAGCAAATATGGATACGTAAATAAAGCGGATGTGCATGTTTCTTTTGAATCGATTGATGCCTATGTGCAGGATATCGAACAGATGGTAATAAGCGGTAAGCTTATTGCCGAAAAGGAGTTTTATTCCACTGTCCGTTTCAGAGGGGCCAACAAAGCGCGTGATTTACTGACGAACGGAATCGCTTATCTCGAATTCAGGTTGTTCGATTTGAACCCCTTCGCTGAGTTTGGAATGCATAAAGAGGATATGTACTTCATCCATTATTTCTTACTCTATTTATTGTGGATCGAGAAGGATGCCAGCGAAGAAGAGATGAAAATCGGAAAAGAAATGAATTACAGCACTGCATTGGAGAATCCTCTGCAGCCATCCGCGTTCCAAAAGGAAGGACTGTCCGTCCTGGAGGGGATGTTGCAGATGCTGGAAGCGATTGGCGCAGAAGAGAAAATCAACGCCATCGTCAAAGAAAAAATCGAAGCATTCTACAATCCGGAGAAAACAGTGGCAGGCCAGATGGTCAAAGCAGTGGACGCGGCAGAGGACAAAACGACTTGGGCCACATCATTGGCCAAAAAGTACAAAGAAGCTGCTTGGAAACGTCCGTATGCCTTGAGAGGCTTTGAGGACATGGAACTCTCCACACAGATCCTGATGTTCGATTCCATCCAAAAAGGCTTAAAAATCAACATGCTCGACCGCTATGACCAATTCATCTCGCTGACCTACAAGAACCATCGCGAATACGTGAAGAACGGTAATATGACGGCAAAGGACAGTTATATCGGCCCACTCATCATGGAAAACAAAGTCGTCACAAAAAAAATACTGGCGGAGAACGGATTCGCGGTGCCGGACAGCGGTGAGTATCATTCTGTGGCAGCCGCCCTACGCGACTATTCTATCTTTGCCGGGAAAGGCATCGTCGTCAAACCAAAGTCAACCAACTATGGACTAGGTATTTCCATCTTCAAGGACGGTGCAACAGCTAAAAACTACGAAAAAGCGGTACGCATCGCATTTGAAGAGGATGAGGATATATTGGTCGAGGATTTCTTGGCCGGAACCGAATACCGATTCTTTGTCATCGGCAATGAAACAAAAGCCGTGTTGCTGCGTGTCCCTGCCAACGTGGTAGGCGATGGCAGCCACACGATCCGTCAATTGGTCGAGGAGAAGAATAAAGACAGTCTCCGCGGAAAAAATCACCGGTCCCCTTTGGAATTGATAGCGACTGGGGAACTCGAAAAATTGACGATCCAAGGGCAAGGGTATAGTTTTGACAGTGTTCCGTCTGCAGGGAAAACTGTCCGTCTGAGGGACAATTCAAACATCAGTACCGGTGGTGATTCAATTGATTTTACAGATCAGATGGACGACAGCTACAAAAAGCTTGCTGTGCAGATGGCAGCCTCACTGGGTGTGGCGGTCTGTGGAGTGGATATAATTATCCCGGATCATTCGGTCCCGGCTACGAAAGAGGAGCCGAACTACGGGGTGATCGAGGCGAATTTCAACCCAGCCATGCTGATTCACATTTATCCGTACCAAGGGAAAAGCCGACGCTTGACGATGGAAATCCTTCGCTTATTGTTCCCGGAAATGCAGCTGGAGGAAGAGTAGGGGGAACTTCATGAAAAAATCATTTCTGAGAATTGCCAGCCATATTACCATTGCTTTCATCATGTTTTACGGATATCTCATCGCGAAGGGATTCAACGACTGGGGGAATCTGTCGTCATTTGATCCCCTGCTCGTTCCAGCTCTGTCGGCAGGCCTGTTCCTATCAATCCACGTGCATGTCTTTCTTCATGAAGGGGGACATTTTCTCTTTGGAAAATTGAGCGGTTATCAGCTAGTCAGCTTTCAAGTCAGACGTTACAAATATAGCCAAGCAGATCACAGCCTGCATCATATGCAGGCTGCCTCCCCGTTACTGGCGGGCCAATGCTTGATGGCACCGCCTGAAGGGGACTATGCGGAATTGCCGTATCGCAGTTATCTGCTGGGTGGCATTATGGCCAATGCTTTGACGGGCACAATCTTGTACTGCTTGGCTTTTTTGATGGAACTGAAGACAGGTTCCCTGTTCGTTTTGTTCAGTTTGGTGCCTGTCTGGATGACTTTAGCGAACCTGCTGCCGAAAGCGCAGAATGATGGAGCCTTGCTGAGGGAAGCAAGCCGATCATTGCCTGCGCGCAGGCTCCTGTTCCAGCAATTAGAGATGGCACAGCTTATCGAAGAAAAAGTACCTTTTGCCGACTTACCGGACGCCTATTTCGAAAGTATACACGATGCTCAGTATCAAAAAACCTTCCTGGTGGACTACTTCTACATGGTCGCATATGTCCGCGCTTTGGGGGAACTGGATTTTGAAGAAGCCGATTCATTGTTGCAGACTTTTTCGGCCAACCGTCCAGTAGAAGAGTCGGTCTATTGGCCCGTTTATATGATGGAATCTTTGTTTTGCGATGCGCTGTTCGGTCGGCTCGCTAATGCAGAGGAAAAATACATCCAAATACAAGCCCATCCTTTGTTGAAAAGGTACTGGATCGCAAACAACAGAATAAGGGCAGCGTATGCGTTTTTCTGTCTTACTGATATTGCAGAAACGAAGAAATTGCTGGGACGGGGTCCAGCAACTGCCCAAGATTCCTCGAAGGAAATGGAAACCAGCATCGAACTGCGCCTATACCGTTGGCTCAACAGTTATTTTGAACACTAGAAAGACTTGAGACAGAAAGAAGGTAACAAATTGATTTATTTCGATCATGCCGCTACGACTCCAGTGAGACCTGAAGTTGTGTCGGTCATTCAGGAATCGCTTATCGAAGATTTCGGCAATCCTTCTAGCACCTATGCTCTGGGAAGACGAACAAGACAGCATATCGACCAGTCACGCAGGATTTTTGCGGCATCCATCCAAGCAAATCCCGCTGATATCATCATCACAAGCTGCGGCTCCGAATCCAACAATACAGCGATCATACCGACTGCGTTGGCTCTGAAGGAAAAGGGCAAACACCTTATCACTTCTGCAGCGGAACACCATGCAGTCCTGCATCCGATGCATTATCTGGAAACGTTAGGCTTCGAGGTGACTTATCTGCCGGTGGATGATACCGGAAAAGTAACCTTGCAATCCGTGAAGGGTGCGATACGCGAGGATACAATCCTAGTCTCGTTGATGTATGCCAACAACGAGGTTGGCAGCATCAATCCGATTGCCGCAATCGGCGCGTTTTTGGCCGAGCAGAACATCCTGTTCCACACCGATGCCGTTCAAGCATATGGCAGTGAGCGGATTGATGTGGGGCAACAGCATATCGACTTCTTATCGGTTTCCGCGCATAAAATCAATGGCCCCAAAGGCATCGGATTTTTATACCGCAAAAATAACCTGCATCTGCCTAATTTCATCCATGGCGGCAGCCAGGAGAACGACCACCGTGGCGGTACAGAAAATACGCCGTACATCAGAGGGTTTGCTGAGGCCGTCACTCTGATGGAAGCAGAACGCAAAGAGAGTAATCGCAAAAAGCGTGAACTAGGCGAGTATTTCCTGAGCGGACTTGAAAAAAGCGGGATCCCATTTAAATGCAATGGTGCCTACTCTGAAGGGGTACCGCATATCTTGAATATCTGGCTACCCGGCATGCGTTCCGACAAAATGCTGATCCAATGCGATCTCAAAGGGATCATGCTGGCGGCCGGATCCGCCTGTACAGCCGGCAGCCTTGAACCGAGCCATGTATTGGCTGCGATGTACGGAATGGATAATCCGCGCGCAGCGGAATCCTTGCGCATTTCATTCGGACCGGATAATACTACTGATGAGGCGGACACACTGATTGCCTTGCTGAAAAGCATCTACAATAAGCAATACAAGAACGTCTGAACGAAAGAAAAAAATGTGTTATGATAGAGAAAACGTTATCTTGGAGGACTGCATATGGCATTCGAAAAAAATGTATCTTTAAAGGGATCCGGAAAAACCTTTCGATTGAACGAACAGGTGAAACGCTACACTTTGCGCGACAATGGTTTTGAAGAAACCAAAAACGGCAATTTCCAAATGGTCCGCGATTTGGACAACAGCGTGTTAAATAAACAAGGGATCAAAGTGAAAATTGTCGTTGCTGCCGATCTGAAAACATTGAAAGTTTCTACAACGACGAGCAACGGATTGCAGACAGTGGATGTCTACGGCAAGGCAACCATGGCGGCTGCGAAAGAGCAGCTGGAATACATTTTGGACAGTCTGGTCGAAAATGGCGTCCTGGCTGAAGTGTCGGAGTGATCCAAACTTATTTGTGATATCTGAAAACAACGGACCGGTACTGTGAGAGTTAATTCTTATGGCCGGTCTTTTTTTGTTACAAAATAAAAAGTGTAATTCGCTTGGATGCATGTGCACCAAAAAAACACGATGGACACTATAAGTGCATTAATATAATTATATAAACCGCTATTTTTTTCATTCCATTTTCTATGAGATATGGTATACTTATTCAGAATCGCACAAACAATTCGGGAGATGAAGAAAGTGGAACAAAAATATCAAGGCGCAGCTATGACTACTGTTGATAAAAGCGCCCTAAAGAAGTCAAATTTATTTGAGACTTCGCAAGTAAAATATTTCATCAGATGTATGCTTGCCGGTATGTTTTTGACGTTGGGTACATCAATCGCTGTTATGGTCGCTGAAAAAGCAGAACATATGCTGCCAGGTAGCGGGAAGTTTTTCTATTCATTCATGTTTGCATGGTCTTTGGTCATGATCAATTACATGAACACAGAATTGGGTACATCCAATATGATGTACATGACGGCAGCTGTTTACCGCAAGGTGTTGGCACCAAAAAGAGCTTTAGCAATTTTATTCGCTTGTATCCTTTTCAACCTAATCGGAGGCGCAATCGCTTCATTCGTCATGTCATTCACGAATATTTTCCAAGATTTGCCGGCTGAGCACTTCCTGTTCCATGCAGTTGAAGGCAAATTGCTCAAAACACCTATACAGATGGTAGCCGAAG
The DNA here is from genome assembly GCF_900107505.1 of Trichococcus collinsii. GTDB lineage: Bacteria > Bacillota > Bacilli > Lactobacillales > Aerococcaceae > Trichococcus > Trichococcus collinsii. Next base: position 160,127 of record NZ_FNQH01000001.1, read on the forward strand.
GTATTTTCGCAAACGTCATCGTAAATACGACTGTATTTGTGAGCGCCCATATGAAGGATGACGCGGGCAAACTTTATTCGACTATTTTCATCATCTTCATCTTTGCATTCTTAGGTTTTGAGCACGTTATCGCCAACTTCTCTTCCTTCAGCCTTGCGTTTTTTGCATTCGGCGGCGCTTTGCCAGGGATGACGGTCGGCAGCGTACTGACGAACTGGTTCTTCGCTATGATCGGGAATTACATCGGCGGCGGATTGATCATCGGTTTGCTTTACTCATGGATGAACAAAGATTCCGAAGTATACGTTGACTAAGCTTCACCAATTGAAAACGAGAAGGGTCCGGTAGCCGGTATCCTTCTCGTTTTTTCTTCTGCGGATAAAAAAACTGTCCGAATGAAGATTTGTTCGTTTTTCCGGGTGAATGCTTGCACCAACCGGCGATAACGCTTACGCATGGTTGACAAAAGCGAAGATTATCTGTATTGTTTTACTGTTATTTGTTAATGGAAATAAGGCATGCTAGCCGACTTTAACAAGCGGCTGATAGATAGAACGAAATGCAATCAAGGAGGATTTTTTATGAAATTGCTAGAAGAACGCATATTGAAGGATGGTATCGTGTTGGGGGACAACGTGCTGAAGGTGGACAATTTCTTGAACCATCAAATCGACCCCGTATTGATGCAACAATTGGGGGATGAATTTGCACGGTATTTTGCTGACAAAAAGATCACCAAAATTTTGACGGTGGAGACATCCGGTATTGTGCCTGCAGTTTTCACAGGTTTGGCATTGGGAGTGAAAGTTGTTTTTGCAAGAAAACAAAAGAGTCTGACAATGAAAGACAATCTGTATTCGGCCACTGTTTACTCCTTCACAAAAGATGTCACCAACGAAATCACAATTTCCAAACAATATCTTGACGAGAACGATCATGTCCTGATCATCGATGACTTTTTGGCGAACGGACAGGCTACTAACGGCTTGATGGAAATCTGCAAACAGGCGGGAGCGGAGATTGCTGGAGTCGGTATCGTCATCGAAAAATCTTTCCAAAAAGGCCGAAAAATTTTGGAAGAACAGGGTATGGATGTCTATTCATTGGCGCGTATCAAGTCCTTTGAAGACGGCACGGTACAGTTCATCGAAGAATAGCAGCACAGGAAGGCAGATATTATCTGTCTTTTTTTGTTTTCAAACATGGGATTTTTGTGCTTTCAGGATCTTTTGATTTGGATTCAATATCTCCACAAAGCCTTTTGAAATTGTGGTAAAATATTAAATATACATGAGATTATGAGCGTTATCTTAACGAGGAGGTTCAATAATGAGAATCGAAACACAATGTTTACACGAAGGGTATCACCCAGGGAACGGGGAGCCAAGCGCGCTCCCGATATACCAAAGCACCACTTACAGATATGACTCCACGGAACATATCGGGAAATTATTCGATTTGACAGCTGCCGGACACATGTACTCGCGCATCTCCAATCCAACTGTTGGAGCCGTAGAAGAAAAGATCGCCGCTATGGAGGGTGGCGTAGGGGCTTTGTGTACAACTTCCGGACAGGCGGCCACCATGATCAGCTTGATGAACATCCTGAAGGAAGGGGATCATTTCATTAGCACCGCCTCCATTTATGGCGGAACAATCAATCTGTTCGCTGTAACCTTGAAGCGATTCGGAATCGAATGCACATTTGTCGATCAAGAACTGCCTGAGGAAGAAATCCAAAAAATGTTCAAGCCGAACACAAAGGCTGTTTTCGGCGAAACCATCGCAAACCCCGCTTTATCTGTTCTGGATATCGAAAAATGGGCAGCGATTGCGCATAACAACAACGTTCCTTTAATCGTGGACAATACATTCCCGACGCCATATCTTTGTAGACCGTTCGAGTTTGGAGCGGACATCGTGGTCCATTCCACCTCGAAATACATGGATGGCCATGCTGTACAGATGGGCGGGGTCATTGTCGACAGCGGCAATTTTGACTGGAAAAACGGTAATTTCCCGGAATTTACCGAACCGGATGAATCCTATCACGGCATTGTCTATACGGAAAGCTTTGAGAACGCTGCGTATATTACAAAAGCACGGGTACAGATGATGAGGGACATGGGGGCATACCCAACCGCTAATGCTGCCTTCTTATTAAATCTAGGACTTGAAACTCTGCCTGTGAGAATGGATAGACATTGCAGCAACGCCTTAAAAGTCGCCGAATATTTCAAAAAATCCGAGAAAGTCGAATTTGTGAATTATCCAGGATTAGAAGGAGACAAATACCACGAATTGGCAAATAAATATCTGCCGCTCGGAACGTGTGGCGTTATTTCACTATCCATCGAAGGAAGCAGAGAAAATGCCATCAAATTCATGGACAGTCTGAAGTTGGCTTCCAATGAAGTGCATGTTGCCGACATCCGGACTTGTGTGCTCCATCCGGCAAGTTCAACCCACAGACAGCTGACAGATGAACAACTGGCGGCAGCAGGAATCACGCCAGGCCTGATCCGCTTTTCGGTAGGGCTTGAAAACGTTGCTGACATCATTGAGGACATTGAGCAAGCTTTGGCAACCCTGAATTTGGATGCCAAGCCTTATACAGTCTGATCTACAGTTCCCCTGAAAATGAAGCAGAATTCCTTCCAAAGGTGTTCTGCTTTGTTTTCTTTAGAGTAGAAGATTTCTCTTTTGCATCCCATATAATTCAAGAAGATCGGAAGTGACGCAATGGCATACAACGACAAAACGGCACTCATCAAATGGATTGCGATCCTCACCATGACGATCGACCATATCGGCTATTATCTATTCCCTTCATTACTTTTTCTGCGTGTTGTCGGACGCATCGCTTTCCCTTGTTTTTTGTATACAACCGTGAAAGGTGTAAGTGAAACACGTGATTTCCGCAAGTATTTACTGCGCTTGGTCCTGACCGGGCTCATCAGTATGCCGATAACCGCACAAGTAGGGAATGTATTCAATATTCTTTTTACGTTGGCTCTTTTTGCCTTATCTATCAAAGACTTCCGTTTCATCTTGCCGGCAATCTTTTTGGTCCAGTTTACGGAATACGGCTTATATGGCTTTTTGATGGGGTGGACAATCTATGTACTGTCAGAAAAGCATGTTGGAGCAGGAATTACCTTGTTTTTGCTGGTGAATGCTTTGCAATTTCCCTCGTTGCAGGCATTCGCTGCAGTAGCGCTTATTCCTATGCTTCTGCCGGTTAATTTCCGGATCAGTCCGTTGCCGAAATGGGCCGGGTATGCCTACTATCCGGCCCATCAAGTTGTTCTAATACTTATCGCTAGGCTGATGTGACCGATAGCTTGTCTCCGGAAAGGCAAGAAAGCTTGAAATATGCGCTGGGATGGTGTAAACTGTCTCTTTGTATCGGATGTTACTTATATAATGTAAGAAGTGAGGAAATACACAAATCAAGTAAGGGTGTGAAAGGCATGCAAGACAATTCAAAAATACGCGTGGTGGTCGGAATGAGCGGAGGCGTTGATTCTTCTGTCACAGCATTGCTTTTGAAGGAACAAGGCTACGATGTCATCGGCATTTTCATGAAGAACTGGGATGATACAGATGAATTCGGGTTCTGTACGGCAACGGAAGATTATAAGGATGTGCAAGCTGTTGCGCAACAAATCGGGATTCCCTATTATTCCGTCAATTTCGAAAAGGAATATTGGGATAAGGTGTTCCAATATTTCTTGGACGAATACACGAAGGGACGGACACCAAATCCGGATGTCATGTGCAATAAAGAAATCAAATTCAAGGCCTTCTTGGATTATGCGATGGAACTAGGGGCGGATTATGTCGCAACGGGGCACTATGCGCAAGTTGTCCGTGACGAAGATGGCATTGCTCATCTTCTCAGAGGAGTGGACGACAACAAGGACCAAACCTACTTCTTGAATCAGCTTTCCCAAGAGCAACTTTCCAAAACAATGTTTCCACTTGGCGGAATCAAAAAGCCGGAAGTGCGCCGCATTGCTGAAGAAGCAGGTTTGGCGACAGCCAAGAAAAAAGATTCGACGGGCATTTGTTTTATCGGCGAGAAGAACTTCAAAGAATTCTTGACGAACTTTCTTCCAGCGATTCCGGGGAAAATGGTCACTTTGAGTGGCGAAGTGATGGGTGAGCATGCCGGATTGATGTACTATACAATCGGGCAAAGAAAAGGTTTGGGAATCGGCGGCGGCGGGGAATCCGACGATCCTTGGTTCGTCATCGGCAAGGACCTGTCGACCAACACGCTCTACGTGGGCCAAGGCTACCATCATGAGAACCTGTATGCCGACAGTCTGGATGCGACCGATATCCATTTTACCTCCGAAGGTAAGAAACCATCAGTCTTCACTTGCACAGCTAAATTTCGTTACCGTCAACAAGACACAGAAGTCACTGTCTTTCTGAACGAAGATCAGACGACTGCACGTGTTGAATTTGCGGAACCGGTCCGCGCCATTACACCAGGCCAAGCTGTTGTATTTTATGACGGTATGGAATGCTTGGGTGGGGGCACGATCGACAAGGCTTATCAAGCCGAACGCACCCTGCAGTACATCTAAATAAGAAAAGCGGAACGGATTTGTTCAGCCCTGAAAGAATTTTAGGAAATCGTGCCATGCAACGTTCCCTACGGTCACCTTGTACTGGGACTATAAGGGATGAATCCCTAAGACTTCCATGCAACTGAGCATCGCAGAGACCAGGGGTTCCTTTATCCTTCCGAAGGGCTAACCCGTGAAGCTAGCCAACGATTTGGAATGCATGGAAATTTTTTCAGTCTTGTGAACCGCCTACGGTGATGCGCTTTTGAATTTGAAATGGTTTATCTGTTAATAATGTGAGAGGCTGGTTTTTTCTCCGGCCTCTCTTTAATTTGGGCGGGAATTGTGGTATCGTTCTTAAAGAATCTTGTTACAAGTCTGAATATTATGAAAAAGGGAGGGGATCATCCGGATGGATACAGAACAAGGCTATATCGTTGGGGAAATTAAAGCGATTTTCTTTGAAAACGCGAGTAATTTCTACAAAGTCATACTGATTTCAGTCAGTGAATCGAATCTCCCGCAAAAGCATGATGAAATTGTAGTGACCGGAAGCTTCGGGCAGATAACCGAAGATACAGCTTACCGCTTTTTCGGTGAGGTCGTGGAGCATCCGAGATACGGCGTCCAATTCCAAGCCAATTCCTATCAGCAGGAAAAACCCACATCCAAAAACGGGTTGATTGCATTCTTGTCGGGGGAACGGTTCCCGGGTATTGGTAAACGCACGGCCGAAAAAATCGTCGAGACTTTTGGCGAGGAGGCAGTCGATGTTATCCTCGATGATCCGGAAGCACTGAAAAACATTAGCGGCATGACACCCAAGAAGAGAGAAATGATGCGCGATGTCTTGATGCAGACGCAAGGAACCGAGAAAATCCTGATTTCTTTGGGGAACTATGGATTCTCCAATAATCAGGCGGCGAATATCTTCCATTTTTACCGCACTGAAACGCTGACTGTCCTTAACGAAAATCCTTACCGCCTGATCGAGGACATTGAAGGCATCGGCTTCAAGAAGGCCGATCAACTGGCGGAGGAGTTAAATTTCGCCCCGGATCACACAAGCCGGCTGAAGGGTGGGGTGTTTGCGACATTGCAAGAACTCTGCCTCTCAAACGGGGATACGTATGTCGACGGGACTGTTTTGCTTGAGCGGACAATCCACTTGCTTGAGCAAAGCCGGCGTTTCATCATCGAGGATGCGCCGGTCATCGAGGCGCTAATGGAGATGGTGATGGACATGAAAGTGGTCGAGGATCACAGCCGTTTTGCAATCCCGTCTCTTTATTTCGCCGAAGAAGGCATCGCATCATCGATCGACAGGCTTTTGAAACGAAAGACGAAAATTGCTTACCCGGGAGTGGATTTGGATCTGGAAATCGAACATCTGCAATCAAACTTGCAGATCCGCTACGGCGCCTCCCAAATTGAAGCGATAAAAGCAGCTTTGCTATCACCGTTCTTCATCCTGACCGGAGGCCCCGGTACCGGAAAGACGACCGTTCTGAAAGGGATCGTGCGCATGTTCTCCGAACTGAACGATCTTCCGGAAGACCCTCACGACTATAAAGACGGACTTTTCCCGATATTACTTGCCGCTCCGACTGGACGGGCCGCAAAACGGATGCAGGAAACCACAGGTCTGCCCGGCAGCACGATTCACCGCTTGCTGGGCTTGACGGGCCAGGAAAAGGAATCCGAAGAACTTTATACGCAAGAGCTGGAAGGCAAGCTGTTGATCATCGATGAAGTTTCGATGGTGGATACATGGTTGATGCACCGGCTCCTGAAGTCTGTGCCATCAGGCATGCAAGTGCTTTTTGTCGGGGATAAGGACCAATTGCCGTCGGTAGGGCCGGGCCAAGTGTTGTTCGATCTTCTGAATTGCAAAGCGTTGCCGCAGGTCGAATTGAACGAGATATTCAGACAATCCGGCGATTCATCGATCATCCCGTTGGCGCACGAAATCAAGAACGGCATCCTCCCCCGCGATTTCCGGAACAATCAAGCTGACCGGTCGTTTCTGCCTTGCCAAACGCATCAGATCGAACCGGTGATCCGGCAAGTCGTCGAAAAGGCGAAGTCAAAAGGTTTCACCGCGAAGGATATCCAGATTCTGGCGCCGATGTACAAAGGCGCTGCCGGTATTGATGCCATCAATACGATGATGCAGGAGATCTTCAATCCGAAAGGGAACAAGAAAAGACGGGAAGTCGCCTTTTTTGATGTCGTCTATCGGGTAGGAGACAAAGTGCTGCAGTTGGTGAACCAACCGGAGAACAATGTCTTCAACGGGGATATGGGTGAAATAACCGCCATCCAATTCGCTAAGGAAACGGAAGAGAAAGTCGACCAGATCACGATCCTGTTCGATACTGTTGAGGTCACCTACAATCGGAATAACTGGAACAAGTTCGTGTTGGCTTATTGTTGTTCCATCCATAAATCGCAAGGCAGCGAATTTACGATGGTCATTCTGCCGATGGTAAAACAGTACGGGCGGATGCTGCGCCGCAATCTGCTTTATACAGCCATCACCAGGAGCAAAAGCAAATTGATTTTGTGCGGCGATTACGAAGCCTTCGAAACAGCTGTCGTAAGCACCGGGGATATCCGGAAAACAATGCTGCATGAAAAACTGGAACGAAACCTGAACAATGACAAGGTCTTCACTTCGGAAGAATCCGCAGAAAGCAAGGAAACGAAGGCACCCAGTGTTGGAATTGAGACTACTGAATCGTTCGCCGAAACCACTACCGAATCCACAACCCAAAAGTCAGAGAACAAAGAATCTCCAAAAATAATGCCTATCTACTATTTGACGATCGAACAGATTTCCGATGGGAGCATCGATCCGATGATCGGCATGGAAAATATAACGCCGGAAACTTTTATGAATGAAAAATAATTAGGGAGAAGTCCGTAGACAATAAAGAATTTGTCTGCGGACTTTTCTACTTTCAGAAAATCAGTGACGCCGTCTGCAATAACCAACGATGTCTCTTTAGTCGCTAGCTTCAGCAAAAGAAATAAGCTACTCGCCGCCTCAATATTCTGCTATACTGACAGTAAAGCAATTTACTGGTTTTCCAATACAGCTACAAGAAGAGAGTGGTATAATGGAACTATTTGATCAATTGATGAATCCGAACTGGAAGAATATCCCGATGGAGCACAAGCTTGTTCTGGCCAGCAGCGTTGTCCGTTATTTTGTAAATCCGCTGTTGTCTGTCGCGGACATCCGTCCGGCGTATTATCAGATGGGTGGCATAAAGACCGAAACGTTTACTGTGGACATAAACGGCGCACCGTTTGTTTTTGTGCCCGGACACAAGGAGGCAGTCCTCGGATGGGACAGCGGAATCAACGGCCTGGACCCATTGGACATCAGCTCCGATAGGAAAGAGATGTACCTCGCCATCGAAAATTGCCTGAAACTTTCTGTCCAAGGCGCTGAATTTTTACATGACGATCATTGGATGAAGAAGAAAATCGAACCGATCCATTCTTTGGATGAATTGGAAGAATTGGTCAACAGCCAAATGTCGCAGCTTCGGACGACAGAAATCCCTCCGTTATTGGTGGAAGTCAGTCCGACTTATGTGGGGATGACGAAAGTCGGGAATTATGCAGTCATAAACGGGAAATTTGAGGGCCAAAGCGATTGGTTCAGCATACACGAGAAGGCCATCCATCAAGCCTTGATGCCGAGCGCAAACGGATCATCGATATTTGCGGATTTTCCGGCGCATCTGGTCCAAAATGATTCCTTCTTCCTGAAACAGAACGAAGATTTGGATTCTTATACAGTTTTTGCGCCTTACCAGACCACGTATGCAGAAATGCGCAAGCAATTGGAAAAAGATGGCATGGGGTTGTTGTCCAGCGATGAATGGGAATATTGCTGCGGCGCATCGACGCGCAGGCTTTTCCGATGGGGGAATCAGTTGCATCGCAATCTGTTCGAACCGGAAGATAGCCATCTATACAAAAAAAACATGTTCGGCCTGGAAATCGCGAATATGGGTTGGGGTCCGGAACTTGTTGAAGACGGGTTGCTGGCCAAAGGCGGCTGGATTTTCATTCAAGCCGAGAATATACTGGAGAAACTTCTGCCCTACGCTACCTATTATGAAAACTATGCGGATGCTTTAACAGAAAAGCAGCAAGAGCCATTGACACCCGGTTATTACTGCGCAAGACGCTCCATCCGCATAGAAATGTGACCTGTTCTGCTTTTCTGAAGAACTGCTTGCAAGCGGCCTGTATTTTGGTTATACTAGTTTTTGATTGAAGCAAAGGATATAGGAATGGATAACAAAAGAGAGTTTCCGTTTGGTGAAAGGAAACGCATCCGTTTATGCTCCCTTTGCTTAAATATAGTAGAAATACTATCGCTTCCAGCGTTAACGGATCTGAGAGGTAATGAATGATCAAAACATTTCATTGCAAACAAGGTGGTACCGCGTCATTCGTCCTTGTATGCAGTGGGGTGTTTTTTATTTTATCCACTCCAAAAATAAATGAAGAGAAAAGGAAGGTAATAATGAAGAATCTGAAAAGCAGTGACATCCGTCAAATGTATCTTGATTTTTGGGCAACGAAAGGGTCAAAAGTGGAGCCGAGCGCTTCACTGATACCAGTCAACGATCCGACGTTATTATGGATCAACTCAGGCGTCGCAACATTGAAAAAATATTTTGACGGCACGTTGATTCCTGAAAATCCGCGCATCACCAATGCTCAAAAAAGTATCCGCACAAACGATATCGAAAATGTTGGCGTGACGGCAAGACACCACACATTATTCGAAATGTTGGGGAATTTTTCTATAGGAGACTACTTTAAAGAAGACGCAATCCCTTGGGCTTGGGAATTCTTGACTGATGAAAAATGGTTGGCATTTGATCCGGAGCTGCTTTACGTCACCTATTATCCGGAAGACACGGACACAAAGCGCATTTGGCAGGAAAAAGTCGGCTTGCCGGAAGATCACATCGTTCCGATCGCGGACAATTTTTGGGATATCGGGGCAGGACCATGCGGACCGGATACTGAAATTTTCTATGACCGCGGACCGTCCTTCCAAGATTTGCCTGACGGAGACCCTGAAATGTATCCCGGCGGGGAAAATGAACGCTACCTTGAAATCTGGAACCTTGTTTTTTCCGAATTCAACCACAAGCCGGACGGCACCTATGAGCCGCTACCGCACAAGAACGTCGATACGGGAATGGGTCTGGAACGGGTCACAAGCGTAGTCCAAAACACACCGACCAACTTCGAAACGGATCTGTTCATGCCGATCATCGAAAAAATCGAGACGCTGAGCGACGGCAAGAAGTACGGCGAAAACAAAACATTGGATATCTCCTTCAAAGTCATCGCTGATCACGTCCGCGCCGTCAGCTTTGCAATCGGGGACCGTGCCTTGCCATCCAATGAAGGCCGCGGCTACATATTGCGTCGTTTAATCCGCCGCTCTGTCATGCACGGGCAAAAATTGGGCATCGAAAAACTGTTCCTGAACGAATTGGTTCCGGTTGTGGCAGCTATCATGGAATCTTATTATCCTGAAGTCAAAGCGGACCAAGATTTCATCATCAAAGTCATCACAAATGAAGAGCAACGTTTCCAGGAAACGATCCATGAAGGGATGGACATCCTGAATAGCGTCTTTGAAGAGATGAACGAAAAGGGCGAAACTGCCGTAAACGGCAAAAATGCCTTCAAACTATACGATACATACGGCTTCCCGTTGGAATTGACGAGCGAATATGCCGAAGAAAAAGGCTTCACAGTTGATACAGCAGGGTTCAATCAAGAAATGCAGGAGCAACGTAACCGCGCCCGTGCAGCAAGACAAGTGGAAGACTCCTTCTCTGTGCAATCTCCTGTCTGGGCTGAAGTGCTGGTTCCAAGTACGTTTTCCGGATATGCACAAACAAAAATTTCGTCCGAGCTTTCAGTGATGGTTGCGAATGACGAAATCGTCGAAAAAGCAGCTGCAGATGACCGCGTTCAAATCATTTTCCGCGAAACACCTTTCTATGCAGAAATGGGTGGACAAGTCGCGGACAAAGGAACGATCGAAACCGAAGCTGGTGAAGTGGTCGCAGAGATTGAAGACGTGAAACGCGCCCCTAATGGCCAAACAATGCACATCGCGCGTGTCCTGACGGAAATCCATTCGAACGAAACTTACGTCCTGCACGTAGATGAAGCACGCAGAAGAAGCATCACAAGGAACCATACGGCGACCCATCTATTGCACCAAGCACTGAAGGATGTATTGGGGAATCATGCCAACCAAGCCGGTTCGCTGGTAAACCCGAATCAACTTCGTTTTGACTTCACTCATTTCGGCCAAGTAACAGCAGAAGAGTTGGTACAGATGGAAGAAATAGTGAATGAAAAGATTTGGGAAGCTTTGCCTGTCGTAACGGTCGAAACAACCGTCGATAAAGCGAAAGAGATGGGCGCTATGGCATTGTTTGGTGAAAAATATGGCAAAGAAGTCCGAGTGGTCGATGTCGGTGGCTATTCAATCGAACTATGTGGTGGGGTTCATGTACAGAATTCAGAGGATATTGGAGTCTTCAAGATTTTGTCCGAATCCGGAATTGGTGCGGGTGTCCGACGCATCGAAGCAGTGACCGGCCAAGCAGCTTATCAGTATTTCCGCACAAAAGAAGCTGAATTGAGCGAGGCGGCACAGCTTATGAAAGCCCAACAAACAAAAGAAGTAGCCGGTAAAATCAATCAACTCAAACAAGAAATGAAGGAAACGCAAGGCGAAAATGAGTCTTTGAAAGCAAAAATCATGAATGCTGAAGCCAAAAATCTCTTCGAAAACGTGGAAACCGTCAATGGTGTCACATATATCACCTATGAAACAAAAAATCAGGATATGAACGCGTTGCGTCAATTGGCTGACCAATGGCGTCAAAAAGCTGTATCTGATCTCTTCGTGGCAGCTTCGGCCACAGACGGCAAAGTCAATATGCTAGCTGCAGTATCCCAAGAGAAATTGGAACAAGGCTTAAAAGCCGGCGATCTGATCAAGACGCTTGCTCCATTTGCTGGAGGCAAAGGCGGCGGACGTCCGGATATGGCACAAGCAGGCGGAAATGATCCAGCAGGCATCCTGGATGCCCTGAAACATGTTGGCGTCTGGATCGAGGAAAATACAAAATAAGCATCCTTTCTCAGGGGCGGGCATTCAAAAAAGATGCCGGTCCCTGTTTGTTGGGCCAATCCGCATGAAACAAAATGCGGAATATACCAACAGGAGGGAAATTGGACAAGTCGCGACGCCCATCCGCAGAGGGCAGTGGCATTTCTTTGTTGTAGTTTTTTGTAATTTCTTGTAAAATGGTAAATATACTAAAGAAAACTGGGGTGTCGCTATGAGTTCGAAAGATGAAACGATGTTATTCAATTTTGATGACAATCTGAAAAAGAATGTACAAGAGACATTAGCCCTTGTTTATGACGCATTGGAAGAAAAAGGATACAACCCTATCAACCAGATTGTGGGCTACCTGCTTTCTGGCGATCCAGCTTATATCCCGCGTCATAACGATGCCAGAAACCTGATCCGCCGTCACGAACGTGATGAAATAATGGAGGAATTAGTGAAGAGCTATCTTTCTGGAACAGGCAGAATCATCCAATGAGGCTCATGGGCTTGGATGTCGGATCAAAAACGGTAGGAGTGGCCATCAGCGATCCGATGGGATGGACGGCGCAGGGGATCGAAATCGTCAAAATCGATGAGGCCAATGGCGTATTTGGCCTTGATCGAATTGCCGAATTGGTCAAGGAATATGAAGTTGAGAAATTTGTACTTGGCTTGCCCAAAAATATGGACAACAGCATTGGTTTCCGGGCGGAAGCTTCCATCGCTTATGGTAATTTGCTTGAAAAAGAGTTTGGTTTGCCGGTCGATTACGTTGATGAAAGACTTACCACTGTGCAAGCAGAAAAAATGTTGATCAATGAAGGAAATGTTTCCCGCAAAAAACGGAAAAAGGTTATCGACAAACTTGCTGCTGTTATACTTCTTCAGAATTATTTGGACAGCCAGTAAAGAGAGTGGTTTTTTTGTCCTATTTGCGTTACAATATCCTTTGTTTGAACGATAAAAATAATACTTAGATAAAGAGGTGCATACCATGACTGAACATAATCACGATCATGATCACAATCACGACCACGATCATGACCATGAAGATAACCACGAACACATCACAATCGTGGATGAGAACGGAAATGAAGAGTTATTCGAAATCTTATTCACTTTCGAATCAGACGATTTCGGAAAGTCATACGTGCTTGTTTACCCAGCAGGAGCTCCTGAGGGAGAAGAAATCGAATTGCAAGCTTATTCCTATGTTGAAACAGAAGATGGCGGAGAAGGCGATTTGGAGCCTATCGAATCGGATGAAGAGTGGGATATGATCGAAGAAGTCCTGAACACATTTATGGAAGACGAAGACCTTCAATAATAGTGTTAGTGACTTCTAAAGAAAATAAAGGAGGATCGGGACTATATTGTCTAGGTCCTCTTTTATTTTTTGGTTGCTGCGTTGCTTTTTTTAGCTTTTGGCAGCCCACTAGATCCGCGCTGATAAAATGATGAGAAAACTGTCCAATATGCTCCATATGTCTATGCAAATAGCGAAAAAGATTCAATTTATATAGGTTTTCGTGTATAATTACGGAAGTCGAATGGCTAATAGTCCACAAATAGCCATATACTCAAGTAAGGAGGGCCTCGTCTTTGTCACAAAATGATCAGCAAGAACCTCAAGAGCAACAAAAACTCATTCGGCCTACGTTGGAGAAAGAAGCCGTAGACAAAATGAAAATACGCAAAAAAGAACGGTCGCTAGTGCGAAAAATTGTTTTTGCAATCGTAACGATAGGGATCCTGTTAGGAGTCATCGTTGGCTTTGCCGGCTACAAATATATAACAGACGCACTTCAGCCATTGGAGCCAGAAAGTACGGAAGTCGTCGAAGTGGAAATTCCAATAGGGACGTCCACAAAAGGGATTACACAAATTTTGGAAGAAGGCAACGTCATCAGAAACGCGACCATCTTCAACTATTACATCAAGACGCAAAATGTTTCTGATTTCCAAGCAGGCTTTTATGAATTATCGCCTTCCATGAGCTTGGATGACATCATTGCGACGCTTCAAGCGGGCGGAAGTCCGGTGCCGCAATCGAGCGATCACAAAATCATCGTAAGAGAAGGCAATACGATCGAAGAAATCGCAACGGAAGTCGAAGAGAAGACGGATTTCACAGCTGAGGAATTTTTTGCGAAAGTGAATGATCCGGAATTCTTGACGAACGCAGTGGCACAATATCCTGATATCTTGACGGAAGCATTCCAACGCACCGATACGCGTTATCGTTTGGAAGGATACCTCTACCCGGCGACTTATGATTATGTTACCGGAAATAGTTTGGATGAAGTCATTTTACAGATGTTGAATAAGACGAATGAAGTGCTTACGCCATATACAGATCAAATTGCATCTTCAGGCTATACGCTTCATGAGATCCTAACAATTGCCTCACTTGTCGAAAAAGAAGGTGTTACTCCAGAAGATCGTGCGAACATTGCCGGCGTATTCTTTAATCGTCTAGAAATCGATATGCCGATACAATCGGACATCAGTATTTTGTACGCTCTGAATGAGCACAAGGAATTAGTCACGTTCGAGGATCTTGAAATAGATTCGCCTTATAACCTTTACAGGAATACAGGTATGGGTCCTGGGCCATTCAATAATCCAAGTGAAGGGTCCATTCAAGCGACACTATCACCAGCGGATTCTAACTATCTGTATTTCGTTGCAGATACAACAACCGGTATCGTTTATTTTTCCGAAACATATGAAGAACATTTACAATTGCAAAGCCAATACGTAGACAGCGAATAAGACGAATAAAGCGAGTTTCAAGAAGAGAGGAAGAAACACCAGTGAAAAAACCTATCGTTATTGGGGTGACAGGAGGATCAGGAAGCGGGAAAACCAGTGTCAGCCGGGCCATCTTAGACAAGTTTACCGATGTTTCCATTTTGCTGTTGGAACAGGATTTTTATTACAAAGATCAAAGTGATCTGCCGTTTGAGGAGCGACTGAGAACAAACTACGATCATCCGTTTGCGTTTGATACGGATCTGTTCATCGAAGATCTTAAAAAATTGATAAAATACGAGAGCGTCGAGCAACCGGTTTACGACTACTCCAATCACACGCGCAGCGATAAAGTGATCCATCGCGAGCCGAAAGAAGTCATAATCGTTGAGGGAATCCTGATTTTAGAGGATCAACGCCTTCGCGATCTGATGGACATCAAAGTCTATGTGGATACGGATGATGATATCCGTATCATCCGAAGAATCAAACGCGACATGGAATCGAGAGGTCGGACGCTTGATTCTGTCATCCACCAATATCTGACAGTGGTCAAGCCGATGCATCAGCAATTCATCGAGCCAACCAAAAAATTTGCGGATATCATAATTCCTGAAGGTGGACAAAATCAAGTCGCAATCGACCTGATGACTACCAAAATTGCTTCAATTTTGTCTGAAAATGCAGAATAATAATAGATACCTGTAATATTTTAAAAATATAATTGCTTTTACTGGAATTAAATGGTATTTTAAATTCACTATTAATTAGGCAGCCAATAAACGATGTAGAGCCACAGGAAATGATTATTTCTCTTTGGATGACATGCTACCTGTCCCAGATCCATTTGGCTTTCGAGGACAGCTATCAATAAAAAAAGGGAACTGCAGTCCTGTGCTGCATATTGAATATTGAATCATTACTTAAAAGGGGCATATTTCTTATGATTGAAAAAGCATATCCGATGACAGCTGAAGGTAAAGCCAAATTAGAAGCTGAACTTGAAGACTTAAAAGTGAATAAAAGAAGAGAAATCGTTGAACGCATCAAGATTGCCAGAAGCTACGGAGATCTATCCGAAAATTCGGAATATGAATCCGCAAAAGACGAACAAGCTTTCGTCGAAGGCCGCATCACAACATTGGAAAAAATGATCCGTTTTGCGGAAATCATTGAAGTACAAAACGTTGATAGCAATGTGGTTTCGATTGGACTGAAAGTGACATTCGTGGAATTGCCGGATGGCGATGAAGAAACGTACACCATTGTCGGCAGTGCAGAAGCAGATCCGCTTGAAGGTAAGATTTCAAACGATTCTCCGATCGCTAAAGCCTTGTTGGGCAAGCAAATCGGAGCAGAAGTAGCCATCGGCACACCTGGCGGCGATATGAACGTGAAAATCGTCAGAATCGAACAAGCTTAAAAAAAGCATTCAAGAAGAGGATAGGACAAAAATCATTCGGAATGATTCTTGTCCTATCCTCTATTTGTTTATGTTTCTTTTTGGCTCATCGGGTATAATGACAGAGTACATGTAATCAGTTGGACTGTACGACTTTAGTCTTAGCATACTATCCACCCTTAGCGCGCTGTCAAAGCGGTCCGGGTAATCTATAATGGAAGCAGATACTTACGTTCCTGCTTGCAGCGCCTGCAAGTCAGCGTTCAGCGGAAATGTATAAACCTCGAAGAGGAAGGAGGGGCTAAGGATGAAAAAGGGAGCCTTGAAATTATTTATGCTCATTGAAGGCCTATTGGGGTTGGCTGTCCTGTTCCAATTGGTTCAGGACACAGATTTGCTGTTGGTCTTTGTATTCGGGCTAATATTCATCAAATTCGGCACCGGAAAAGGCGAGCGTCGTCAGATTCTTGGCTTAGTCGGATGGTTTATGGTAGGCATGAGCATACTATCCACTTTCTCCGTGTGGCTAATGTTGATTCTTTTCATATTGTTCGTCGTCATCAATGGAAAAGGGATCTGGTCTGAGTTGAAACTGGATACTTTTGTGGACGTTCCTTGGGAAGAAAAATCGTTCCGTACAGTCAAAACGAAAGAACCGGAACAGCGGAACGGTTCCAGAAAGCGCCAGAAATGGATTGGAAACACCAGCTTCGGGTCGGATGTCTATGAATGGGATGATGTCAATCTGACCGTATTCATGGGTGACACGATAATTGATTTAGGAAATACGTTGCTGCCGAAAGAGGAAAATATCATTCTAATCCGCAAAGGGTTCGGAAAGACTAGGGTAATCGTACCTTTAGGAATCGGCGTAGCCGTCCATCATTCCACCATCAAAGGCCAACTTATGTTCAACGAAGATGAACTGGACTTGACCAATGAAACGGTCAAATTGTATAGCCGGGACTACGATGAGGCCAACCGAAAAATCAAAATCGTCTCCAATAGCCTGCTGGGTGATTTGGAGGTGATCTATCTATGAGGAGAAGCGCGGTTTTGATTCTGTTCAGCACGATACTAGGCGTCTTTGCTTTTATCGTGGCTGGTGTTTTATTTGCCTTGAGGCCGTATTTAAGTTATCAGGAACTGCTCGAGGTGGATCGTTTTTATGTACCGGCATTCCTTTACATCATCGTGTTGCTGCTGTTCGCTGCCATCGTTGTAACTTGGATCGCTCACTTTTATTTAAAAAATCAAGAAAATCGCATTAAGGATAAGTTGCATTGGCTTTATCTTGGCAACTATGAGCATACGGTATTTAACAACAAACAAGATAAATCATTATTTTTGGATCAGTATTGCCATGCAATCCATATTGAAATTGAAATGCTCAGAAAAAAGATGCTTAGCCTGTCCCGGGAAGTGCAGCATTTAAGTGCAAATCCTCAGCAGATCGGCAACGAAACAAAAGAAGAAATTCTTGAGCAAGAGAGGCATCGCATCGCGAGGGAGCTGCATGATTCCGTCAGCCAACAACTCTTTGCCGCTATGATGATGTTGTCGGCGGTCAATGAGCGGTCCGATGCTTTTCCAGAAAAAATACAAAAACAGATGCGCCTCATAGAAGGCATCATCAATGAGTCCCAGTCGGAGATGAGAGCGTTGCTCCTTCATCTTCGTCCAACTAAACTTGAAGGGAAATCCCTGAAAAAAGGGATCGAACAGTTGCTGGTGGAATTGAAGTCGAAAGTCCAAATTGCGATTAAATGGGAAATCGATGATGTCCACACGATGAGCGGCATCGAAGATCATTTTTTCCGTATTGTGCAGGAGTTGCTTTCGAACACCCTGAGGCATGCAAAGGCAAGCAATCTGGAAGTATATCTGAAACAAACCTTGCAAGAAATCAGTCTTCGTGTTTATGACGATGGCGTCGGCTTCGATACTTCGATCGAAAAATCCGGCAGCTATGGCCTGATGAACATAAAGGAGCGCGTGCAGGGGATGGGTGGGAGCTGTAAAATCATCAGTTTTCCCAAAAAAGGGACCGTGATTGAAATACGTATCCCCAATACGAATGTGAATACAAATGACGTAAGTGCTGAATAGGCTGAAAAAATTTCTGAGAAAAAAGTTTCATAAGGAGGGTTCAGATTGATACGTGTATTGATTATCGACGATCACGAGATGGTGAGGCTGGGATATTCAGCCTATTTATCCATCCAAGATGACATTGAAGTAATAGGGGAAGCGGAAAACGGCTTGATTGGCTATGAAATGGCATTGGATTTGCGCCCAGACATCATTTTGATGGATCTGGTCATGGAAGTCATGGATGGCATTGCCTCGACAAAAGCGATACTGAACGAATGGCCCAAAGCAAAAATTATCATCGTCACCAGTTTCATCGATGACGAGAAAGTCTATCCGGCATTGGAAGCTGGGGCTTCCAGTTATATGCTGAAAACTTCTTCAGCGCATGAAATTGCGGACGCAATTCGTTCCACTTACCACGGCGAGTCAGTCCTGGAGCCAGAAGTGACTGATAAAATGCTGGAGCGCTTCTCGAAAAGAAATATCCGGCCGTTGCATGAAGAGTTGACTGCCAGAGAGCGGGAAGTATTGCTTCTCATCGCGCAAGGTTACTCCAATCAGGACATTGCCGACCAACTGTTCATCACACTGAAGACAGTCAAAACACACGTATCCAACATTTTGACAAAATTAGAAGTGGATGACAGAACCCAGGCTACGATCTATGCATTCAAGCATCATCTGATCCAATGACTTTGAGCAAAGTGTTATAAAATGATGCTTCATTATGATAAGATGAATATGATAGAGAGTAGTAAGGGGGGCAGGCTGATTATCCAATCAGCGACTAGATGAAAATAGAGATCAGTGAACGCGCACAAAAGTGGTTCGAACAGGAAATGGGCATTTCAGGCAAAAAAGGGGTTCGCTTCCTTGGGAAAGTGTATGGCAGTAGCCAAATACATGAAGGGTTCTCGGTTGGGCTTGATGTGGATGAGCCAGTATCTCCGATAGGAAAAGTCGAGTACAATGGCATTTTATATTATGTAGAGGATGCGGATGATTGGTTCTTTAATGGCTATGACCTGCATGTCGGCTTCGATGAAAAACAACGCGAACCGGAGTATAACTTCATCGCACAAAATAAAGAGGACAAATAAAAAAGAGGGTGCTGGATTTTGATCCAGGCCCTCTTTTTGTGTTCAGTTCAGATTTTCAGGTTCAGACGCTCATGATGACAGGAACAATCATAGGACGACGCTCCGTTTTTTCATACAGGTAAGGCTGAATGGCGTTCGTAACCGTATCCTTCAATTTCTTCTCGGTTACAGCATCAGGGCCCTTCAACAAAGAAAGGACATCCTGGCGGACGATTGCTTGTGCTTCATGGATCAAATCGCCTGATTCACGCATATAGATGAATCCTCGGGAAAGGATGTCCGGTCCCGCCAATAAATCTTTGTTGCGGAAATCGGCGGTCAATACCACGACTACAAGGCCATCTTCAGAAAGGACACGGCGATCGCGCAAGACGATGTTACCGATATCGCCGATGCCTTTTCCATCCACATAGACGTCCGTTGCCGTAAAGCTGCCGGCGCGTCTCGCGGAATCAGCCGTCAGAGCAAGGATTTCCCCATTATCGGATATGAAGCAATTCTCGGTTGGAATGCCGACGGCTTCTGCTAATTCTGTATGAATCTTCAGCATGCGGTACTCTCCGTGGACAGGCATGAAGTATTTTGGTTTCATCAGGGTTAACATCAATTTCTGTTCTTGTTGCCCACCATGTCCGGAAGTGTGGACGTTGTTTACTTTACCGTGAACAACGGCTGCTCCAGCTTCCAAAAGCAGGTTGATGACGCGATTGACACTGGTTGTGTTGCCCGGAATCGGTGAACTTGAAAAAATGACTGTATCGCCCGGTTGGATGGAAATCTGTCTGTGTGTGCCGTTAGCAATCCGGCTTAATGCAGCCATCGGTTCGCCTTGCGATCCCGTACACATAATTAAAACCTTATCCGCGGGGAGGCTGTTCAATTCACGCGTGTCGATGAACAGATCATCCGGTGCCACGATGAAACCTAATTCTCTAGCCGTACGGAAGTTCGTCTCCATGCTGCGGCCAAATATAGCGATTTTTCGGCCCGTTTCGAGCGCGACTTCAGTGACTTGTTGCAATCTGTAGATATTGGACGAAAAGGAAGCAAAGATGATTCTTCCCGAAACTTTTTGAATAATGTTTTTAAGGGATTGACCAACAATTTGCTCAGATTGCGTAAATGTCGGTGTTTCCGCATTTGTGCTGTCGCTTAAAAGTAAAAGTACGCCTTCTTCACCGATTTTAGCCATCTTATGGATGTTTGCCGGTTTTCCGTTTGCAGGAGTGAAATCGAACTTGAAATCTCCTGTAAACACAATGTTACCAGGAGGGGTCTTGACCACGATCCCCATAGTGTCCGGTATGCTGTGCGTTGTTCCGAAGAAGCTGATGCTGGTTTTGCGGAATTTAATGATTGAATCTTCATTGATTTCGTACAGGATAGCATCTCTGAGCAAGCCGTGCTCATCCAGTTTATTGCGGATCATGGCGAGCGCCAGTTTTCCTGCGTAGATAGGGACATTCAATTCTTTCAAAAGAAACGGGACACCACCAATGTGATCTTCATGTCCGTGAGAAATGAACAATCCTTTAATTTTGGATTGATTTTGAACTAAGTAACTGTAGTCGGGTATCACATAATCAATACCAAGTAAGTCATCTTCTGGGAACATGATCCCAGAATCAAGAATGATGATTTCATCCTGGAATTGTATGCCATACATATTTTTGCCGATTTCCCCTAAACCCCCGAGGGCAAATACACCGACTTCATTGTTTTTTATATTAGGTTTCATACATTGAACTCCGTGATTTTAAAATTAGGATCTTTTTGTTCGTATTCTAAATGGCTGCCTTCCAAAGGTTGAATGAATTCAATGTTGTAGGGGGTATTTTGTTCAACTAATCTTCTGGCTATTACAAGGTCGGATGCCTCCACATAAAGAGATTCCGTGTTCTCTCTGGTTGGTGCATCAAATTTTGCTGGTTGGTATGTTACTTTAAATATCATATAGTTCACTCCATTTTTCTTATTGTTTTTGATAGTACTGTACTTAAAAATTACAATCTTAGTTTGTTAACTTGGTCAATAGTTGTATTTTTTCATACAATCGGTACTGTAAGTTTACCACAATTAAGGCAGTTAGTATAGAAATGACTGGCAAAATCATTTTTGCGGAGGTGCAAGCCTTTCCAATAGTAAGGCAATTCTCTTTTGTTTTTTTTAACGAAAGCAATCAATATTTTTGTAGACTTAAACACAGTAATTGGCTAGACTGGATAAAGAGGGTTTGGATGGCTGGACAGAAAAAAAAGAATTTTTTTGTCCTGAAGAACTCTGAAGAATCGTTTTTATTAAGGTAGGTGTATCGAAATGTCTTTAATTTGGCGTTATATCAGTCGATATAACAAATTATTTTTATTAAATGTGTTGGGAGCTTTTGGCTTTGTGCTTGTGGAATTGGGATTGCCCACGATGCTTGCAGGCTTGATCAACGAGACGGTTGCAGGTGGCGGAAAAGGGAATATTTTGAGCACGACTGCGGTTATGGTCGGCTTGGCCTTGATCGGTTTTGTGGGCAGAATCATTGTCGCCTATGCAACCGGCAGAATCACTACCAACATGGTAGCGGATATGCGCAATGATATGTACCAAAATATCCAGACTTTTTCCCATGAAGAATATGATCGCATTGGCGTTTCATCATTGGTGACGCGTGTCACCAATGATGCCTTCATTCTGATGCAATTCGCCCAGATGTTACTGCGTATGGGGTTGATGACCTTCATTATGATGTTTGCCAGCGCATTTATGATAGCGCGCACGAGTCCGGACTTATCGATTATCTTATTGCCGGCTTTTCCGGCATTGCTTGTGATGATCATTGTGATCGGCAAAAAATCACAGCCGTTATCTGAGGCGCAGCAGCAAAATCTTGATGACATCAACGGGAATTTAAGGGAATCGCTTTCCGGTATGCGTGTCATCCGAGCCTTTGTCCAGGAAGCTTTCCAAGCTGAACGTTTTGAGGGAGTCAACAACGCCTATAGCGTGGTTTCAAAAAAGCTATTCCGCCTGATGGCCTGGAATCAGCCAGTATTTTCGCATGTCATCAATCTGATTATCATCGCCATTATGTGGTTTGGTTCCGAGCAGATTGAGGGAGGCAGCCTTCAGCTGGGGGACATGACAGCTTTCATCGAATATAGTTTTCATGCTTTGTTTTCGTTTCTGAATTTTGCAGTCGTCTTCATGATGTACCCACGAGCCTCGGTTTCCGCGAAGCGGATCCAGGAAGTGTTGGACACTACCAGCAGCATTTTCCCGAATGAAGAGGGGATCACGGAAACCCTAACGCATGGTTATCTTAGTTTTGAAGCAGTCAGTTTTGCCTATCCTGGGAACACCGACACCCCGGTGATCAAGGATATTTCTTTTTCGGCTGAACCAGGGCAAACGATCGCTTTCATCGGCAGCACAGGGAGCGGAAAATCGACGTT
The DNA here is from genome assembly GCF_900107505.1 of Trichococcus collinsii. GTDB lineage: Bacteria > Bacillota > Bacilli > Lactobacillales > Aerococcaceae > Trichococcus > Trichococcus collinsii. Next base: position 182,686 of record NZ_FNQH01000001.1, read on the forward strand.
AATCCAGTTGATTCCGCGTTTTTATGATGTCACAAAAGGGCGCATCCTGCTCGATGGGCATGATGTGCGCGATTATAATCTGAAAGCTTTGCGCAAAAAAATCGGCTTTATTCCGCAGAAAGCCTTGCTTTTCACCGGAACGATATCCGAAAATCTTCGTTACGGGAAATGGGATGCCTCAAAAAAAGAAATCGAAGAAGCCTCCGATATTTCCCAAGCCAAGGAATTTATAGCGCGCAAACCAAAACGTTTCGATGAACATTTGGCGGAAGGTGGAAGCAATCTTTCCGGAGGGCAAAAGCAACGCTTATCCATTGCCCGGGCGATCGTCCGCAAACCGGATCTTTATATCTTCGATGACAGTTTCTCGGCTTTGGATTACAAAACGGATGCGACCTTGCGCGCGCGGCTCAAAAAAGAGACCGGAAAAGCGACAGTCATTATTGTGGCCCAACGCGTCAGCACGATCATGCATGCAGACAAGATCATTGTAATGAATGAAGGTGAGGTCGTCGGTCAGGGCACCCATAAAGACCTGTTGCAGAATTGTGAAATCTATTATGATATTGCATCCTCGCAAATGAGCAAGGAGGAACTTTCATGAAAAAAGTGGACAAAAAAACGTTGCTCCGTGTATGGGACTACCTCAAATTTTACAAAATGAAGTTCTTCGGATCCATCTTGTTGACCATAGCGATGACGATACTGAACGTATTGGAACCTTTCATCATCGGATTTGCCATTACCGAAATAGGCAAAAATGTATCGGATATGTTGAAAGGCGTGGAAGGTGCCGGCATCAATTACGATTATTTGTCGAAAGTACTGATCATCTATTTTGTTCGGGCACTGCTTTACCAAGCTACGAATCTCTATTCTCAATTATTCATGACGGATGTCGTTCAGGATGCCATGCGTGATTTGCGCAAGGATCTGAGTGATAAACTGAACCAGCTGCCGATTGCTTACTTTGACCGCAACCAATTCGGGGACATATTGAGCAAAGTGACGAACGATGTCGATTCCATCGGCAATGCGCTGCAGCAGTCCTTGCTACAGGTGCTGAATGCCGTTTTGGGGATTACATTTGCGCTCATCATGATGTTCGCTATCAGTTGGAAGCTGGCTCTCACCATGGTCGTGCTAATTCCGTTGGCTAGCATCCTTTCCAAAAAGATCACGCAGCTGTCGCAGCCGTATTTCCGTGGACAAGCGAAATATCTCGGGCAACTGAATGGTTTTGTCCAGGAATCGCTGACCGGCTTCTCAATCATCAAGCTGTACGGCAAAGAAGGGGATGCTTTCGAGGAGTTCCATTCCATTAATGAATCCCTGAAAAAGAATGGCTTTAAGGCGGCCTTCATTTCCGGCCTGCTGTCCCCGGCTGTGGCGCTCGTCACCAATGCTTCCTATATCATCATCGCCGTGCTCGGGATTCTGCAAGCGATGGTTGGAGCGATGACAATCGGTAATGTGCAGGCTATGGTGCAGTACGTCTGGCAAGTGAACCAGCCGATATCGACTATCACACAATTATCTGCCATCATCCAATCGGCTGCTTCTTCCATACAACGTGTCTTCGATTTCCTTGATCAAGAAGAAGAGGTGCAAACAGAAGTGAAAATGAGTTTGCCGAGAGAAATCCGCGGTGATGTCACTTTTGAAAATGTATCCTTCAGCTATGACAAAGCAGATCCGCTAATCAAAAATTTCAACATCGACGTAAAAAGCGGCGAAACAGTGGCGATCGTCGGTCCGACCGGCGCCGGCAAGACTACGATAATCAATCTTTTGATGCGCTTCTATGAGGTGGATTCGGGCGCCATCAAAATAGATGGTTATGATACGAAAGACCTGACCCGTGCTGACTTGCGCTCCCAATTCGGGATGGTTTTGCAGGACGCATGGCTTTATAAGGACACAATCACAGGGAATATCCGCTTCGGAAAATTGGATGCGACCTTCGAAGAGGTAGTGGATGCGGCGACCACAGCCAATGTCCATCACTTCATCCAGACTTTGGGTGCAGGCTACGATACGGTCATAAACCAGGAAGCTTCCAATATTTCCTTGGGGCAAAAGCAACTGTTGACGATCGCCCGCGCCTTCATCGCGGATCCTAAAATCTTAATACTTGACGAAGCGACAAGTTCCGTAGATACTAGACTGGAAGCTTTGATCCAAAAAGCGATGAAACGCATCATGCAAGGCAGGACCAGTTTTGTGATCGCGCACCGACTTTCCACCATCCGCGACGCCGATTTGATTCTCGTCATGGATCAAGGCGAAATAATCGAACATGGCAAACACGCAGAGTTATTGGAAAGAAAAGGATTTTATTACGATTTGTATACGAGTCAATTTAAAAATGAGGCAGAATAAGAGGAGCAAAAAATTTGGAAAACAAAAAATTCATTTTCTTTGATATCGACGGAACATTGCTGAACGATGAAAAGATGCCACTTGAGAGCACTCTACAAGCTTTGCGCCAACTGCAGAAGAATGGGCACGAAATCGCGATCGCAACGGGGCGGAATCTATTTCTGGCCCAAGAGGTCATCGATACGTTCCAATTAGACAACTACATCGTCTGCAACGGAGCTGCAGGGTATTTCAAGCATGAACTCAAGTATGAAAACAAATTGGATCTGGATGCATTCGAAAAATTGCTGCAGATTTCCGATGAGAATGGCCATCAGATGGTCTACGAATCAGCGCATGCTTTGGCTCGTCGTCATGAATCGATTGAGAACAACGCAAGCGAAGCGATGCGCAGCATTGAGTTCGAAGTCCCTGACCATGATGAGTCTTTTTATCTGAACAATCCTCTTTATCAAGCACTTTTGTTCTACAAAGATGAAGAGAAAGCAATCTATGAAGACGGCGCTTTCCCGGAATTCCGTTTTGTGCGCTGGCACGATGCAGGTGTAGATGTGTTGCCGAATCCGGGATCAAAAGCACAGACTGCCCTGTGGATGGCGAAGCATCTGGGCTTTGCGCATGAAGATACAATAGCTTTTGGTGACGGAAACAACGATTATGAACTCATTTCCAGCGTCGGCTATGGGGTCGCAATGGGAAATGCGGTTGATCCCGTCAAGGATGTCGCCAAATTTGTCACGAAAGATTGTAATTCAGGCGGAATTGCCTACGCACTTGAAAAATTAGGCTTGTTATAGAAGTGAAAATAGGGTATCATATCATTCATAAGGCGTTTTTGCCGAACGTCGTTGATACCCTGTTATTTCGGGGGCGTAGCTCAGTTGGGAGAGTGCTTGACTGGCAGTCAAGAGGTCGTGGGTTCGAGCCCCATCGTCTCCATCAAATTACAAGATTAACCTTTAGAAACGTTGACAGGATGGTGTTCCTTCGACGTTCTTGAGGTTATTTTTTTGTTTCCACTCAGAAAAGCACCAAATTGATAAATACGCAATCAAAACCAACGCAGGCGTCAAATTTTCGACGCCTGCGTTGGTTTTATTTCAATCTATGTTGATTAAATTATCAACTGATATTTTTAAGTTATTAATTTACACCATCCTTGGGTTGATTGAATACATACACATTCAGGTCAACAGAATTATCCGTTACACTTTTCGCCATAATATGCATGCCTTCACACATTAATTCCTCTCCAATAAATATTGGTGTTACGCGATAGCGAACAACTGAGCCATGTTGAATAGCTTCCTTCACAATATCTTCTGCAGCGAAATACATAGTTGGATAATTAGCATTGCGGTATAGAGTGACCAGATTACGCCAGTCTTCTCCACTGCCACCCAGTACATCCGCTAACAGATGACCTCTATTAAGTTGTTCCGGATTGCCTGCGTTCTGCTCGCTTTTTTTCCATCCAGTTGGCAATATACGGCTGTCTGCATCTGTACCGGTGTCATACATGTTAGGTGTTACCATAGCATCCATAGTCGTCACACGATTCCAATCATCTAAATTTCCATACACCGCCCATCCTACACCGTCATACTTTAACTCTGCTGCTGTAAAGGTACTATTTCCACCATTCAGTATTACTTCATCTGCCCCAGTGTATGTTGGAACGTCTACTGCCGTTAAGATGGCAGAATTTACTTGTTCAATTGGAGTTTCGATTGGAATTTCAATTGGTGTTTCAAGTGAGGGATCTATTGATTCCACTTGGGTGAAATCCGGATTATCCAGTTCTATTGAAGTTTTCGATTCTATTTCTTTTATCGATTCAAATAATATTTCCGAATCTGTCGAACTAATTGATTCCGTTGAAATAAGCTCGCGTGATTTAGATTCTGTCTCAACTATAACTTGTGTTTCTTTTGTCGTATTCTCTACCGTGTTATTTAATGAATCGTTGCTAATTACCACACAAAAAACAATGGCGGGCACAAGTAAAAGCCCTAGCATACCGAAAAATGGGTTATCCCCACCTTTTTTTGACATTAACTTGTCCTCCTTTAACATACTATTTATATATTAACATCATTGTGAAATATTTTCCTTAGTACAATTGCTATTAATATTAATTAATATTAAAATGAGATTATAACAATTTAATATATTTGTTATAAACTGAAGGAGTGATAAAAATGAAAAAGATTGTTAATGTACTTGGCGTATTAGTTGCTTCAATTTTTACGATTGCCATATTTCCCATTATCTCACCTATAGTTCTCGTACTAGGCGGATATGGAATTTGGTATTTCTTAAAGAAAACTCCGAATCCGAAAAAAATGAAACTTGCTATACTTGGGGCAGTAATTGGATTATTCGGCTGTTTTGCATTAACAGGGTGTTCTGGAGGAGAAAACTCAGCTAATGAAACAACAGTAAAACAATCTCAAGTAGAATCATCCTCTACAAAAGAAAAGACAAAGAAAGAACTTGCAGCGGAAGAAAAGGCAAAGGTAAAATCTGAACAAGAAAAATTATTGAAAAATGCTACGGCTGCTATTTCATTAGTAGAAAAAAATCCATCACGTGTTAATTTTACTAAAGCAGCAAGTATTGTGGACAAACTAGACAAACCATCTCAAGAACTGACAGATAAATTAAAAGCTGTTGAAGAGAGAGTCATTCTAGAAGAAGAGAACCTAAAATTAGCGGAAGTTGCAATTGCATCAGCAGAAGCAGCCCAAACTAGAGAAAATTATGAAAACGCAAAATCAACTTTAGCAGTTTTGGTTATTCCAAATTCTACTTTTACGAACCGTTTATCTAACGTAGAGGGGGTTGTGGTAGAGAAAGAGGCTGCCGAACAAGCAGCTGCAGCTCAAGCTGAGGCTGATAGAATTGCCGCCGAACAAGCAGCTGCAGCTCAAGCTGAGGCCGATAGAATTGCTGCCGAACAAGCAGCCGCAGCACAAGCTGAAGCTGATAGAATTGCCTCGGAGCAAGCAGCCGCAGCACAAGCAGCTGTTCAGCCTGTTGGACAGACAGTTTATATCGCTCCGGGTTCAGGGACTAAATATCATTTTGATTCCTCATGCCGCGGATTGAATAATGCTAATTCGATCGTTAGCATGACATTATCTGCAGCTCAAGCCCAATCATATACGTTATGTGGATGGGAAGATTAGTTTGCTAATTTTAAGCATACTATGAATTCATAAAAATTAGCCCATGAGGATTTTAGGTTACTATAAATAAAAAAGAATGGCGAAAGCCATTCTTTTTATATGATTAAGTCCTTAGCAACGTAACGACAATCATAACGACTTGTACTTAAAGTCTATGATTACCTATCTATGTAATAACTTGATTTATCAGCGGTATGCTTGAATTTTACTATTTATCGGGGCTTATTATTTAATGAGATGATATACCCATCGTCTCCATCATATTAAATTAACAGACCTTAGAAGCGTTGATACAGAGACATTTCTGTATGTTTCTAAGGTCTGTTTTTTTGACCATGTAATGCTAAAAATTCACGTATGCGGCAAATTTATCAGCTGTTTTCGCCTTTTGCTTTTTCGGTTACATGAGCATAAATATTCAGAGTTACATCGCTGGACATGTTTAGCAATGCTCATTTTGAATAAAAACTGGTGTATAATTAACTTAAAGAGGTTAGCTCAGATGAATCAAAATAGTTAGGAGAATGTGAATAAAGCATCCAAAAAACAAAGATCAGATAGAAAAACTGGTTTGGGAAATCGATTCCATCAACTACACGGATATCTTGCAAAGCATGTAGGACGGTCTGGAGCGATGGGCCAAAACAACAATCATCGTTCGAAAATTGTACGAAATAGGAGAAATGGAAATTGCTGCCATATTGGGGCCGGGACTTTGGTTTGAAAAAGGCAGGGCTTAAGTCGACCATCAGGCGACAATACAAGGAAGAGGTTAAATAATGAGAAAGACAAAATATTACATAACGACGAGAGCGAATCGAAAAAATTTCCTTTTGAACTACGGCGACTGGATGTTTAAGTATGTCCCGGAGAGCAAAGCTTGGGAAGCATCCGATTATTGGTACGAAGAAATCATCATGAATGACTTCACAGATTTCGAGGAAATAACCGAGGAGCGCGCGAAAGAGATAATCGCGAATGACGGCGTCTTTCAAATTTAATAACAAAAATGAGTGTCTAATTTTTAAAATTAGATACTCACTTTTGTGTGCAAAATAAAAGGATGCAGCATCAATGGCATCCTTATATTGTAGAAGTAGGCAAAAAAACTGTTGTCCTTCTTTCTCAAACGCTTCGACAACGGGTGGCGGATGTTTTGTTTAAAATCGACATCTGGTACGGAAAAATAAGCGGAAGGTTTGTTGTTACTCACTGCATTACCTTTAGTGCGCGGCGCAGATGCATATTCAAGAGGTCCATCAATAGAAAAAAGCACCTATTCTTCTTTGCGAGGAGAATAGGTGCTTTTTTCGTTTGCGCATATCTTTGTGCAGATTGGATGTTTTATCCGATATCAAAAAATGAGAGAGAAGAAAAGTAAGCACGGTAAACGTTAGCATGCCAGAGCATAAAGTTAAGGTGCTTTTCACCAAAAGCGACGTAAACGCCGCAAAAAATATTCTCTCGATTAGCTTGGGACAAGCCTTGGTAAAATTAGCCTAAACCGCTGTCTTGGAGCTAAAACGCTCGCTAGACAAGTTATGGGTGTCCCTAGAAGATCGGTACTTCAGTGACGATGTAGTTCATCTGTTTATTTTTGCTTCTTTTTCAAATATTCCGCACGTATTTTTTCAAGTTGCTGCTTTTTATCAAATTTGGCAGGTGTCTGTTTTTCATGAAACTTTGTCACAGATGCCAGACCTTTATAATCCAATTGATATTTTCCCACTTTGTTCACCTACTTTTCTTGTCCTTAAAGAGAATCTCTTCAACAAATATATTATACCGTATTTTATCATTTTCTGCCAAAAGACTCCCACCTCTAAGCGATAGCGTAGGTGGGGGTAGTTCAATGTTGCTTATTGTTTAAGGAGATAGTAAACCCATCGTCTCCATAAAATTACAAAATAAACCTTTAGAAACGTTGACAGGACGGTATTCATTCGACGCTCTAAAGGTTATTTTATGTGTCTAAGTCTATTTCTACGTTTATTTCCACTTCATTTTTATTGGAATATCCAGCTGTCATGACAGCAATTGATTTTGGTAGGGCTTCCATTTTCAAAAAGTAGTTGACATTATTCCCCGCAGAACGTAATGTGTGAATAATATATTATATTGGATAAAGAGAGGATGAGAATTCGGGTGAAGAAATCGGTTTTGACTTTCCGCAATGCCAAGCAGAAAAATAAGCGGCTGACGATGCTGACTGCTTACGACTATTCCACTGCCAAGCTGATTGATGCTGCAGGGATCGACTCAGTACTCGTGGGTGATTCGCTGGGTATGGTGATGCTAGGGTATGAAGACACCTTATCGGTAACGATGGAGGATATGATCCACCACACGAAAGCTGTCGCCAGAGGGGTAAAGGATGCGTTGGTCGTAAGCGATCTGCCGTTCATGTCCTATCAGACCTCCGTCTATGATGCGGTATCCAATGCCGGCAGGCTGATCAAGGAAGGCCGGGCGCAAGCAGTCAAACTGGAAGGCGGCCTTGAAGTCTGCCCGCAGATTAAGGCGATTGTGGAAGCCTCCATACCGGTCATGGCACATCTCGGCCTGACGCCGCAATCCGTCAATGCTTTCGGTGGATTTAAAGTCCAAGGGAAAGATGAAGAAGCGGCGCGCAGCCTGATTGAGCAAGCGAAGGCTGTCGAAGCGGCAGGAGCCTTTGCGGTGGTGCTGGAATGCATTCCAGCCAAACTGGCCGATTTGATCACTAAAAGCATCTCGATTCCGACAATCGGCATCGGTGCGGGAAACGGCTGCGATGGCCAAGTGTTGGTCTATCAGGACATGCTGGGGCTCTATTCCGATTTCACACCAAAATTCGTCAAGCGCTATGCAGAAATCGGTCCGCAGATGCAAACAGCGATCGAAGGCTACATATCCGAAGTGAAAAGCGGCGCGTTTCCGGCAGCGGAGCACACCTTTGCGCTGTCCGATGCGGTCATCGAAAAATTATATTAGAGGGGTAATCACTTAATGAAGATTGCAGCTACAGTTGAAGAAATCCGCAGTGCCGTGAAGGCCTGGAAAAAGGAAGGTTTGTCGGTAGGTTTCGTTCCGACGATGGGCTATCTCCATGAAGGCCATCAAAGCTTGATGCAGAAAGCCGTCAGCGAAAACGATCGGGTGGTCGTCAGCATTTTTGTGAATCCGATGCAGTTCGGACCAACAGAAGACTTGGAAAGCTATCCAAGGGATCTGGAAAAGGATGCCGCTTTGTGCGAAGCCAGCGGAGTGGAGCTGATTTTCCATCCCGAGCCGAAGGAGATGTACCATTCAGATTTCAGCAGCTTTGTGGACATGCATGGCCTGACGGAGAGATTGTGCGGGAAAAGCAGGCCGGCCCATTTCCGGGGCGTGTGCACAGTCGTGACAAAGCTGTTCAACATCGTGCAGCCGGACCGTGCCTATTTCGGACAGAAGGACGCCCAACAGTTGGCGGTCATCCAGCAGATGGTCCGCGACCTCAATATGGAGGTCACCGTCATCGGCTGCCCGATCATCCGGGAAGCGGACGGATTGGCGAAAAGTTCGCGCAACAGTTACCTGTCAGCGGATGAGCGCAAGGCAGCGTTGGTGCTTAGCCGAGCGCTCGAAGTCGCGAAACAGTTGCTTGCAGATGGCGAGCAGGACGCTGCCAAGATCCTGAAGGCCATTTCGGAAACGATCCAAGCCGAACCGATGGCGAAGATCGATTATGTGGAGTTGGTGGATGCGCGAACGCTACAGCAAGTGGACAGCGTCGAGCGACCTGTATTGGTGGCTTTGGCAGTCTATATCGGGAAAACGCGTCTGATCGATAATTTTATCACGGAATAAGTGGGGGGAAAAACAATGCAACTAAATATGCTAAAAAGTAAAATACACCGCGCCGTCGTTGTCCAGGCGGAGCTTTCCTATGTAGGCAGCATCACTGTCGACAAGGATCTGCTTGATGCTGCAGGGCTGATCGAATATGAGAAGGTCCAGATCGTCGACATCGACAACGGGGCCCGGTTCGAAACTTACGTCATCGCAGGCGAACGCGGCTCGGGCATGATTTGCCTGAATGGTGCCGCCGCCCGTTGCGTTCAAGTATCGGACAAAATCATCATCATGGCCTACTGCATGATGGACGAACAGGAAGCAAAGGAACACAAGCCGCTTGTGGTGTTCGTGGATGAGCAGAATGCCATCACAACCGTAACAAGATATGAAGAACACGGCAGACTCAGCATGTAAGCTTTCTATTTAGGTACAAAAAAGAAGCGCAACCGCATCGATCCAGTCGGACCTGATGCGGTTGCGCTTTTCCTATTGCACGGATTGCAGCGTGAGCTGAATATCTTTGATGGAGAGTTGCAGTTTTTCGTATTCCTCATCATCCAGCGGCAAGGGGATCTGTTTCTCCAAGCCGTTCCTGCCGATGATGCAAGGCATGCTGAAGGCCGCTTCACCATGGCAATTGTATAAACCGTCAACGGTTGCGGTCACAGGGAAAATGCTTTTCTCGTCCAGCATGACCGCGCGGGCCAAGGCTGCTGAGACTTCCCCGATGCCTGAATTGGTCCAACCTTTCCAGTTGAAGACATCGGAAGCTGTGTGCACCACTTCTTGGCTGACGAATTTTCGGTCCAATGGTTCCGCAGGGTCCAATAAAGCATCGCTTTGGGTAAGCGTGAGCGCACCCACAGTTGTGCTGCTGAAAGCTGGGAAGGCTGTGCTGCCGTGTTCACCCATAATGTAGCCGCTGACGGTTTTGGGATCGACCTGATAGTGGGCAGCAACAATCTGACGGTAGCGGAAAGTATCCAAAGTCGTTCCGGTGCCGAAAATCTTGCCTTTCGGATAGTCGAACTCATTCTCGGCGATATAGGTGATCGTATCGACCGGATTCGTTATCAGGATGATGATGGCGTCTTTTGTGTGCTTGGTGATGCCAGCCATGATTTTGCGTATTTCAATGGCATTCTCCTTGCCCATCAACGCTCTTGGGGGCATCTCCTCACCCGGGCGCGGCTTCTCGCTGACGCCCGCGGAAATGATGATGACGTCGGCATCGGCGCAGTCCGCATAGTCGCCGGCATAGATTTTACTGTTTGTCCTGTAGCTTGCTGCCAGCGCATGGCGGTGGTCCAGGGCTTCGCCTCTTGCCGTGTCCTCGTTGCTGTCGATCAGAACGATATCAGAAAATAAGTTGAGGTGGCTGCAGTCAGTCAATACTTGCGAACCGACATGGCCGACCCCGATGATGGCTAATTTTATTTGGATCATAAGTCACATTTCCTTTCGTTTTGAAATATTGTCATTGATGGCTTGGTGCATGTCCCCTACAGTGTAGAATGTGGGTTCCAGCACCGCTTTTTCATCCTCCGGCTTCCGGCGATGGTTGAACCACAATGATGTCCACCCAGCAGTCTGGCCACCGATGATGTCCGTTTCGTAGGTGTCCCCGATGAAGAGTAGCTCATCAGGCGAGGCCTCTAAAGCCGCCTGCACATGCGCGAAAGCCTCGGCGTGGGGTTTTGGGAAACCGATTTTTTCGGAAATGAAGATGCGCGCTGGCGGCACCCATCTCTCCAGACCCAGCGCAGTGAACTTCTTCATCTGGTGCTTTTCAGGACCGTTTGTGAAGACCGCAATCGGAATGTTCTGACTTTCCAACTCATTCAAAAGCTGCTCGATCCCTGGACTTAACGTGATTTCTGCTTGCCTTTTTTGGTAGGTTTCCTGGAAGTGCATCGCCTCTTCGCTAGTAAGCGGAAGGCCCAGGTCAGCAAACGTATGCTGGGTGCGCATGATATGGGACTCGGACAGCGTCAGATTCCCACTGGAGAACAGGTCGAAAGCGGCATCGCAATGCTCGCGAAAAAGAGCAAATGTGGCTTCGTCGCTGAAGATGGTCTCCATGCGGTAATTGTCCAACGCTCGAAAAAACGGACTGGCTGTGTCGTATAAAGTATCGTCCAAATCGAATAGAATAGTAAGCATTATTAAGGTAGTTCCTTCCTTTTGTCGTTGTAGTCAGTATAGCATCCGAAACCGTTTTTTTGAAATGGGGAAAATAGGGAATGCGCGTCAAGATGCACGGCAATGGAATGGGCTGCTAAAATGGCGGGGCAAAGCGCTTTTTGTTGCAAATTAAAAATCAGTACAGTATAATAACATACAATAATGTCATACGATCATACAATAATGGAAGAGGCTGCGAACATCAAGAGTAAAATGCCCGTTTGAAAGGGGTGTTCGCCGAAATACAGCGTTTGCTGTGTTGGGGTCAGGGTTAAGAATCCTGACACTGTCAGAACGATTTGCCCAAAATCGTTTGTGGAGTACTTTCGGTATTGCGGGCAGAAGGAAGCTGGATTATAGGGCCTTTTGCTTTATAGTCTATTTTTTTGCACAAAAACGGACTGAATTATCGTTGTTATGACGCTCTATGGGTAGAAAGGTGGACAAAAGCGGCTGTATAAGAAGGGTTAATTTTTATTATTTTTGAGCAGTTAAAAAGGACTATATACATTAGGAGGAAATAGAGATGACAGTAAAAACATGGAAAAAAACAATGGCGGCATTGACAGGCTTGTTTATTTTGGCGGGTTGCGGTAACGGAGCCACTGATGATTCATCCGCGGCTAATGGCACAGCGGATTCTGAAACATTCACGGTTGGAATGGAAGCGGGCTATCCTCCTTTCAACTGGACCCAAAATGACGACAGCAACGGTGCTGTGAAAATCGACGGCGCTGATGGTTATGCAAATGGCTATGATGTTCAGATGGCACAAAAAGTGGCAGATGGATTAGGCAAAGAACTGGTCATCGTCAAGACGGAATGGGATGGCTTGGTGCCGGCATTAGTTTCATCCAAAATCGATGCTATCGTTGCAGGCATGTCTCCGACGGATGAACGCAAAGAAGCGATTGATTTCTCTGATTCCTACTATACGACTGAACTTGTTATTGTCGTAAAAGCGGATGGCGCTTATGCAGATGCGACAACTTTGGCTGACTTCGCGGATGCGAAAGTCACTGCGCAGTTGAATACGTTGCACTATGGCGTCATCGATCAGATTGAAGGCGTGCAAAAGCAACCGGCGATGGACAGTTTCACTTCCATGCGCGTAGCTTTAGAATCGGGCACAATTGATGCTTACGTATCGGAACGTCCAGAAGCCATCAGCGCTTCATCAGCCAATTCTGCATTCAAAATGATCGAATTGGATGAAGCGGATACGTTTAAATTGTCCGCAGCTGATTCAGAAATCGCAATCGGTTTGATCAAAGAAAGCGAATTGAAAGATCAGATCAATGAGATCTTGAGCGGCATCACCGAAGAAGAACGCATCCAAATGATGGATGAAGCAATCCAAAACCAGCCATCAGCTGAATAATTCTGGTGGACGGAACATCAAAAAGGGGCATACATTAAATGGAGTTTAGTTGGGTTATCCGAATCATCGAAGAAAACTGGAGACAGTTTTTATCAGGTGCATGGACAACATTATATATAGCTTTAATCGGAACTGTAATCGGACTGGGTATCGGTCTTATGATCGGCGTCATCCGTACGATACCGGTTGCGGAATCAGGATGGAAAAAACACGCGTACAATGTGGTGAATTTTTTGCTGTCATGCTACATCGAAATTTTCCGAGGAACGCCGATGATCGTGCAAGCGATGGTCATCTATTATGGGGCGGCTTTGGCATTTGACATCGACATGAACCGTATTTTTGCAGCGTTGCTGATTGTATCAGTCAATACGGGAGCTTATATGTCGGAGATTGTCCGAGGTGGAATCATATCCATCGACAAAGGGCAATTCGAAGCTTCTCAAGCGATCGGGATGAATCATCTGCAAACGATGCGGAATGTCGTCATGCCGCAAGTGATCCGGAATATTCTGCCGGCTACAGGGAACGAATTCGTCATCAACATAAAAGATACATCCGTATTGAACGTCATTTCCGTTTCGGAATTGTTCTTTACGACCAAATCGATTTCCGGGAATAACTTCCGTTATTTTGAATCATTCTTCGTGGCTTCAATCATTTACTTCGTCATGACCTTCACGGTGACGCGCGTCTTGCGTGCCATCGAAAGAAAAATGCAAGGCCCTGATAATTATCAGATGATGGGTGCAGGACAAGACCAATTGACTACACCAGAATTAATGGCTCGCAAAAAACAAGCAGGAAGAGACAGAGCAAATTAATTGCCACAGGAGGAATCATTTGATGGAAAAAGTAATTGACGTACAACATCTGAAGAAAAACTTCGGTCAACATGAAGTACTGAAGGACATCGATTTCAGCGTGAATAAAGGAGAAGTTGTGTGTATCATCGGTTCATCGGGATCCGGTAAATCGACTCTGTTGCGCTGCATCAATCTGCTTGAAAAACCTACAGCGGGAGAAATTATCTACAACGGCGAAAACGTTCTGGACTCGAAACATGACATCTTCAAGTACCGCAGTAAATTAGGGATGGTATTCCAGCAGTTCAATCTGTTCAATAACTTGGACGTGTTGCATAATTGTACGGTAGGACCTGTGAAGATCCTTAAAAAGTCCCAACAGGAAGCCGAAAAGATCGCCATGGGTTATCTGGAACAGGTTGGCATGGGAAACTTCATAAACGCCAAACCAGATCAATTGTCAGGCGGCCAAAAACAACGCGTCGCTATCGCTCGCGCGTTGACGATGGAACCGGATGCGCTATTGTTTGATGAGCCGACATCGGCTTTGGATCCGGAGATGGTGGGAGAAGTATTGAAGGTCATGAAGGATCTTGCCAACAGCGGGTTGACGATGATTGTCGTGACGCATGAAATGGAGTTCGCGAAGGAAGTTTCCGATCGCGTTATCTTTATGGATCAAGGCGTCATCCTGGAGCAGGGAGCCCCTGATCATATCTTTAATCATCCAAACGAGGCTCGCACGAAGCAATTCCTGGAAAGATATCTAACAAAATAAAAACAAAGAAGAGCGTTTCTGCAACTACTGCAGAAACGCTCTTCTTTTTCATTTCCTATTCAATTATGATGACGTCGTCTTCAACGGCAAAAGGCGCTTGTTCATTGATGTGGTCGTAGAACATGACCCCGTTGAGATGGTCGATTTCGTGTTGGACCACGATGGCTATGTAGCCTTTGTAGCGAGCCTTGTGTGTCACTCCTTCGGCATCCTGGTAAGATACCGTAATACGGCTATGTCTGACGACGAACCCTGGTACTTCGCGATCCACTGAAAGGCAACCTTCGCCACCTTTAAGGCAGGCACTTTCGATGGAATGGCTGACGATTTTAGGGTTGAACATCACTTTGGCCAATTCAGGAGGATCATCTTCATACTCCCCAGGTATCAATAGTGCAACGATGCGCTTGGAAACGTCGATTTGCGGCGCTGCCAAACCGACACCTGCGCGCAAGTTAAGTTGCGCGGCGATTTTTTCATCCTGACTGTTCGAAAGGAACTCCATCATTTCTGTGGCGATTTTTCGATCCTCGGCAGATAAAGGGAAAGTGACCAAGTCAGCCGACCTCCGCAATGTAGGATGACCTTCACGGATGATGTTATCCATAGTGATCATTCATGCATTCCTCCTTTTGCTGGTTTTTATATTGAAATGATTGGGCTAGCAAACTACAAAACACTTCACGTTACATAGTACACGTTTCGAAAAAAAAAAGCTAGACCGATCTTTTCCCTTGTAATAAAGAAGAGGTATGTGTAAAATAGGAAAATGAAAAAATGATTACACGACGGTGTGAGTTTTTTTTAACTTTATAGCGAAAGAAGAGATGATTTTTATGACAGTTGCTAAAGATTATATTGAAAAAGTCTATAAAAAGGTTGAAGACAGAGGCCCGCATCAAAAAGAATTCTTACAGGCGGTAAGGGAGTTGTTCGACACGATCGAACCAGCTTTGGAAAAGAATCCGCACTACATAAAATGGAATATCCTTGAAAGAATGGTAGAACCTGAACGTATCGTTTCCTTCCGTGTTCCTTGGATGGATGACAAAGGGGATGTTCAAGTCAGCAAAGGTTTCCGTGTCCAATTCAATTCAGCAATCGGACCATACAAAGGCGGTTTGCGTTTCCACCCGACCGTCAACGAAAGCATCCTGAAATTTTTAGGTTTCGAACAGATATTCAAAAACAGCCTGACCGGATTACCGATCGGTGGCGGTAAAGGTGGATCTGATTTTGATCCTAAGGGCAAAACGGATGCAGAAGTGATGCGTTTCTGCCAATCCTTCATGACTGAGCTACAAAGACACATCGGTCCTACTTTAGACGTCCCTGCTGGCGATATCGGTGTCAGAGGACGCGAAATTGGTTACATGTATGGCCAATACAAACGCTTGAACGGCGCTGAGACAGGCGTTCTGACCGGCAAACCGGTAGTCATGAACGGAAGTTTGGCACGTACAGAAGCGACTGGATACGGCCTGGTCTACTATACACAAGAAATGTTGAAAGCGAATGGGAAATCGTTTGACGGCCAAAAAGTTGTAGTATCTGGAAGTGGAAATGTTGCCATTTATGCTATCCAAAAAGTTCATGAATTTGGCGGAACCGTTGTAGCTTGTTCCGATTCCAACGGATATATCTACGATGAATCAGGTATCGATGTTGCTTTGCTTCAGGATATCAAAGAAGTTCGTCGCGAAAGATTGACTGCCTATGCTGCAGAAAAAGCGACAGCAGTATATAAAGATGGTAGCGTGTGGGACTTCGATCTGAACTACGATATTGCTTTGCCTAGCGCAACCCAAAATGAAATCGACAAAGAACAAGCCGAAAGATTAGTCAAAGCTGGCGTTTATTGTGTCAGCGAGGGCGCAAACATGCCGAGCACTCTGGAAGCTGTAGAAATTTATGCGGACAATAACATTTTTTATGGGCCGGCAAAAGCAGCCAATGCAGGCGGAGTAGCGACTTCCGCGCTGGAAATGGCGCAGAACAGTGCCCATAGTCATTGGACATTCGAAGAAGTCGACGGCAAGCTGCAAGAGATTATGGCAAACATCTTTAAGACAGCTGAAAAAACAGCTGATGAATATGGTATGCCAGGCAACTATTTAGCCGGTGCCAACATCGCGGCGTTTGTGCAAGTTGCAGATGCTATGATTTATCAAGGTTTAGTTTAAAATCAGTTTCAGCATAAATTTTTATAAAAAGGTTATTTCTTAATTGAAATGGCCTTTTTTCTTTGTTTTTGAGAGGAATGCACATGCGTTTTAATCCTATTTTCATAGTGATGAGATTGTGATTTCGTGAATGAATGGAATAGTGGGCTGAAAGCCGCGAAAAAATAGCAAACTGGTTATGAAAAAGTACTGAAACTGGTTATCCCAAAAAGGGTAGTTATAATAAAAAGACTGTTATACTTTTGAAAGCCTATTCCATCAATGATTTACAATTTTAATAGAAACAGTTTTCGTGGAGTTTTAATACAGAGTCTTTGTGTCTGATTGCGGCAATCTGTAAACATACATAATTATAATGATTCAATAATAAAACACAGATACAAAAATAATGTTCGTTACATACTGAACAAAACGCTTATGTTAAACGCTTACAATTAAGTAGTAGCCGATATTTTGTGCACAAAATATGAAAACTTTCCTTTTGCCTTGCATATATCTCGGATGCGTGGTAAATTATTCATGTAACAACTGTGAATTGATACAGTTGAAATCATCTGTATAAACCTCATCGACAGAGATGAAATATCAAGGAATAGAGAGGAAAGTGTTAGCATGGCTACAAAACAAACAAAAATCGACATTGACGCATTATTAAGCAGCACGAACACAGATTTTCGCATGGTCCAAATCATGGATGAAGAAGGGAATATTGTAAACCCTGACCTTATGCCAGATCTTTCTGATGAACAATTGGTTCAATTCATGACAGATATGGTATGGTCCAGAATTTTACATGAACGTTCAACTGCGTTGAATCGTCAAGGTAGATTAGGTTTCTATGCGCCGACAGCCGGTCAAGAAGCAAGCCAATTAGGAAGTATCGCAGCAATCGAGAAGGAAGATGTTTTGTTGCCTGGTTACCGTGATGTTCCTCAGCTGATCAAACATGGTTTGCCGTTGACGCAAGCTTTCCTTTGGTCAAGAGGCCACGTGGATGGCAATAAATACGCTGAAGATATCAAAGCTTTACCACCACAAATCATCATCGGCGCACAATACGTGCAAGCTGCCGGAGTTGCGTTGGGCTTGAAGAAGCGTAACAAGAAAAATGTAGCGATTACATATACTGGTGATGGCGGAAGCTCGCAAGGGGATTTCTATGAAGGCATCAACTTTGCCGGATCCTACAAAGCACCTGCTCTATTCTTCATCCAAAATAATGGATGGGCGATTTCAACACCTCGCCACGTGCAGACCGCTGCTCAAACTTTGGCACAGAAAGCTGTCGCTGCCGGAATCCCTGGTATCCAGGTAGATGGAATGGACATGCTGGCTGTATACGCCGTAACTAAAAAAGCAAGAGAATATGCTGTTGCAGGAAATGGCCCTGTCTTGATCGAAACAATCTGCTACCGCTTTGGTCCGCATACTTTATCAGGTGACGATCCAACGCGTTACCGTGACACTGCTGAATTGGAAGGCTGGCAAGCAAAAGACCCATTGATCCGCATGCGCAAATTTTTGACGGCAAAAGGTTTATGGTCTGAAGAAAAAGAAAATGAAGTAATCGAATCAGTCAAAGAAGAAATCAAAGATGCCATCAAGGAAGCTGACCAAGCTCCTAAACAAAAAGTATCTGACTTCTTGAAGAGCATGTTCGAAGAACCAAACCAAACTATGGCAGAACAAATCGCTTACTACGAAGCAAAGGAGACTAAATAATCATGGCACAATTAACTATGATCCAAGCCATCACTGATGCGCTTGCAATTGAACTTGCAAACGATCCAAACGTTTTGATCTTCGGAGAAGACGTTGGTAAAAACGGCGGTGTATTCCGTGCAACACAAGGACTTCAAGAGAGCTTCGGAGAAGACCGCGTGTTTGATACTCCTTTAGCTGAATCCGGTATCGGTGGTTTGGCATTCGGTTTGGCGCTGGAAGGTTTCCGTCCCGTTGCGGAAATCCAATTCTTCGGCTTTGTATTTGAAGTAATGGATACTGTCGTAGCGCAAGCTGCACGTACACGTTACCGCATGGCAGGCACGCGTAATCTGCCTATCGTTTTCCGCTCTCCTTTCGGTGGGGGTGTGCATACACCTGAATTGCACTCTGATAACTTGGAAGGCTTGATGGCTCAATCACCAGGTTTGAAAGTGGTTATCCCTTCGAACCCATACGATGCAAAAGGGTTGTTGATTTCAGCTATCCGTGATAACGATCCCGTTGTCTTCTTGGAGCACATGAAATTGTACCGTTCATTCCGTGATGAAGTTCCTGAAGAAGCGTACACTGTTCCTATCGGCAAGGCTGCCATCACAAAAGAGGGATCTGACGTGTCCGTCATCACTTACGGCGCTATGGTTCGCGAAGCTATCAAAGCTGCAGAAACACTTGAAAAAGAAGGCATTTCGGTTGAAGTAATCGATTTGCGTACGGTTGCTCCACTTGATGTCGAAACGATCATTGCCTCTGTACAAAAAACAGGCCGTGTCGTAGTAGTCCAAGAAGCACAGCGTCAAGCTGGTGTGGGCGCAATGGTCATGTCCGAAATTTCTGAACGTGCAGTGTTATCGTTAGAAGCTCCTATCGGACGTGTAGCTGCTCCGGATACTGTCTTCCCGTTCGGTCAAGCAGAAAACATTTGGTTACCGAATGCTACTGATATCGAAAACAAAGTAAGAGAAACTTATCATTTCTAAGAGCTGAAAGCTTGAACAAATACAATTCCATATCACAGAGAATTGTATTTGTTCGCTTTTGTGCGTCGGGAATCCAAAAATAGACAAATGAAGGGAAGTTAAGAAAATGTCTTTTAAATTCAAGTTGCCTGCTTTAGGCGAAGGTATCATGGAGGGTGAAATCGTTTCTTGGTCAATCAAAGAAGGCGACACCATCAATGAAGATGACATATTATTAGAAGTACAAAATGATAAATCAGTCGAAGAAATCCCATCCCCAGTAACCGGGAAAGTCTTGAAGATTGTTGCGCCAGTAGGTACGGTTGCAGTCATCGGAGATGTATTGGTGGAAATCGACGCTCCAGGTCATGAAGATGAAGGTTCTGAAGCTCCTGCACCAGCATCAGCTTCAGCGGCAGCAACTCCAGCAGCACCTGCAGCTTCAACAGGAGGATTGTTCCAATTCAAATTGCCTGCTCTAGGCGAGGGTATCATGGAAGGTGAAATCGTTTCATGGCCTATCAAAGAAGGCGATATGATCAATGAAGATGATACATTGGTTGAAGTGCAGAACGACAAATCTGTTGAAGAGATTCCATCTCCTGTAACAGGCAGAGTAGTCCGCATCGTAGCGCCAGTAGGTACGGTGGCAGTCATTGGAGACGTATTGGTGGAAATCGATGCACCAGGCCAAAACGGCCCAGCTGCCGCAGCACCAAAAGCAGCCGCAGCACCTGTGGCTGCTTCAAATGCACCAGTGTCATCAGGCGTGGTTACGGCAGCAAATCCTAATAAGCAAGTTTTGGCTATGCCATCCGTCCGTCAATACGCACGCGAAAAAGGCATCGACATCACTGCAGTTGCACCGACAGGAAAAGGCGGTCGTGTACTGAAGGAAGATATTGATAACTTCAGCGGAGTAGCTCCACTGGCAGCGAAAGCTGTGACTCCAGCAGTCCAAGCTCAAGCTTCGGCACAAGCAGCAGTCCAAGCGGCTCCGGTAGCTGCAGCGGCCCAAGCAACACAAGTTGCAGCACCAGCTCAACCATTCACCTCTAATATGGGCGAAGCGGAAACACGTCAAAAAATGTCTCCGATGAGAAAAGCGATTGCGAAAGCAATGGTCAACAGCAAGCATACAGCGCCTCATGTAACTTTATTTGATGAAGTTGAAGTGTCCAAATTATGGGATCACCGCAAGAAATTCAAAGATGTTGCTGCAGCACAAGGAACAAAACTTACTTTCTTGCCGTATGTCGTCAAGGCATTGGCAGCGACTGTACGCGACTTCCCTATCTTGAATGCATCTATCGACGATGCAGCCCAAGAAATTGTGTTGAAGAACTACATCAACATCGGTATCGCTACAGACACCGACAATGGTTTATATGTACCGAACGTTAAAAATGCTGATTCAAAAGGCATGTTCAAAATTGCCGATGAAATCAACAACATGGCTGCACAAGCCCATGACGGCAAACTGGCAGCTGCGGATATGAGAAACGGCTCTGTTACTATCAGCAACATCGGTTCTGTTGGCGGCGGATTCTTCACGCCAGTCATCAACTACCCTGAAGTAGCCATCCTAGGTGTTGGAACGATTGCACAACAAGCTATCGTCAATGCAGAAGGCGAATTAGCAGTCGGTCGCGTTATGAAACTTTCATTGAGTTTCGACCACCGTATCGTTGACGGCGCAACTGCTCAAAAAGCAATGAACAACATTAAGAGATTATTGGCTGATCCAGAATTATTATTGATGGAAGGGTGAGAATAGACAATGGTAGTAGGCGATTTCGCAGTTGAGTTAGATACAGTTGTTGTTGGAGCGGGACCTGGTGGCTATGTAGCTGCCATTCGCGCTGCACAATTAGGACAAAAAGTAGCAATCATCGAAAGAGAATGGATCGGAGGCGTTTGTTTGAACGTCGGTTGTATCCCTTCAAAAGCTTTAATTTCTGCTGGACATCATTATCAAGAGGCTTTGGATTCCTCCGTTTTCGGTATCACAACTGAAAATGTGAAGCTGGACTTCTCGAAAACACAAGAATGGAAAGACAATAAGGTCGTTAAAACATTGACGTCCGGTGTCGAGTACTTGCTGAAGAAAAATAAAGTTGAAATCATCCGTGGAAATGCATTCTTCAATGACGGAGAAACATTGCGTGTTTTCACCGAAGATGCAGCACAAACGTATACTTTCAAAAATGCGATCATCGCTACTGGTAGCCGTCCAATCGAAATCAAAGGTTTCAAATTTGGCGGACGCGTCA
Source organism: Trichococcus collinsii (assembly GCF_900107505.1). Lineage (GTDB taxonomy): Bacteria > Bacillota > Bacilli > Lactobacillales > Aerococcaceae > Trichococcus > Trichococcus collinsii. Next base: position 204,364 of record NZ_FNQH01000001.1, read on the forward strand.
TCGATTCCACTGGTGGATTGAATTTGACTGAAGTTCCTAAAAAATTAGTCATCGTCGGTGGCGGCGTCATCGGTACTGAACTGGGCGGAGCATACGCTAACTTAGGCGCTGAAGTGACTATTCTTGAAGGCTCTCCACAAATTTTGCCGACATTCGAAAAAGATATGGTTAAATTTGTTGAAAAATCATTCGAAGAAAAAGGTGTTACAGTCGTCACGAAAGCAATGGCTAAAGAAGCTGTTGATAACGGAAACAGCGTAACAGTTAAATATGAAGCAAACGGTAAAGAAGAAGTTATCGAAGCTGACTATGTGATGGTTACTGTCGGTCGCCGCCCGAATACGGATGACCTAGGACTTGAAGTAGTCGGAGTTGAAATGACTGAACGTGGTTTGGTTAAAGTTGATAATCAAGGCCGCACAAATGTAAAACACATTTTTGCGATCGGCGATATCGTTCCAGGTGCTGCATTGGCTCATAAAGCCAGCTACGAAGCTAAAATTGCGGCTGAAGCTATTGCCGGACATCCTTCTGCGATTGATTACCGCTCTATGCCAGGGGTTGCCTTTACGGATCCAGAATTAGCGACCATCGGTTTTACCGCTGCTGAAGCGAAAGATAAAGGTCTTGACGTAAAAGCATCCAAATTCCCATTATCAGGGAACGGCCGTGCTTTATCATTGAACCAAACAGAAGGCTTTGTCCGTTTAGTTACGACAAAAGAAGATAACGTTCTTGTCGGCGCGCAAGTTGCCGGTGTGAACGCCAGCGAAATCATCGCTGAACTGGGCTTGGCGATTGAAGCTGGAATGAACGCGGAAGATATCGCGTTGACAATTCACGGTCATCCATCATTATCCGAAACAATCATGGACGCTGCCGAATTGGCTTTGGGTATGCCAATCCACATCTAATTCCAAAATAGTCACAAGTAGAGAGAATCCGGACCCGGATTCTCTTTATTTTTTTTGTCATGTATAATATAGTAGAAACAGGAATCAGATGGAGGGAATAATATGCAACATTACGACTATCCGTTCGAAGTGGAGTGGACCCAAGAGGAGATTGTTAAAGTCATCTCTTTATGGAATGCTGTCGAACGAGCTTATGAAAGTGGAATCAGCAAAGAAGATTTTATGAAGGCTTACCGAGAATTTAAGACGGTGCTGCCTTCGGTCGGTCAAGAAAAGAAATACGGTAATCAGTTCGAAAAAGAGTCAGGCTACTCTTTGTATAAAGTGCTGCAGGAAGTAAAGAAAAGCGAAAAAAACAAAATTTTTCTAGGAGAACGTTAAATGACTGGATAAGGCGCAGCTAGAAGAGTGGCAGAAGGGAGGAGCCGAATGGATCAAATCGAAAAAAGACACAGCCTGATCAAGTCTTGGTTGTATGAAGCAGCAGACTTGCTGCGGGAATCATTCAACAAGGAGCTTGAAATTAAAGAAAAAACATCGCGAACGGATCTGGTGACAAACATGGATCGGGAAATCGAGGTGTTCCTGTATGAGAAAATAACTGCGCATTTCCCGGATGAGCGCATTTTGGGAGAAGAAAGCGTAGGGCATGATATACGGGATCTGGAAGGAATTGTCTGGATCATCGATCCGATTGACGGCACCCTCAATTTCATCAAGCAGAGAGCAAATTTTGCCATCATGATCGGTATCTATGAAGATGGTGTCGGTCATTTGGGATATATTTATGATGTTGTAAGGGACGAGCTTTATTTTGCGGTTCGCGGCAACGGTGCGTATTGCAATGATCGGAAGCTGCCGATGGTGGAGGAGTTGCCTTTATCAGAAGGGTTGGTGGCAATCAGCAACCGATTGGTGGTTGCTGATGCAGATGAAGCGCGCAGAATCGCAAAAAACAGCAGCGGCTTGCGCGTTAATGGCTCTGCAGGCTTGGAGACGGCTTGGGTTGCCTCTGGCAAATTGATAGCTTATATCGCTCCCTCCTTAGCTCCATGGGACATCGCCGCCGGATTGGTCATAGCCGAAGAGGTAGGTTTGGTCTATAGACAAGTTACGGGAGAAAAAATAAACCTGCTGCAGTATAATGCGGTGATTGTCGCCAACAGATATGCTTTCCAGGAGATCCGGAACGAATGGCAATGAGTGTCAGAACCTCATTAAGATTAAAATAAAGTGGACAAGGTGCAGACTGATGCATTTTGTTCACTTTTTTTTGGTTCACGAAAGATGTCAGGAATTATGACATTAAAAGGCATGATTTAAACGATTATATTCACTTGTGTTGAAAAAAGAAATTACTTTTCTCAGAAAGAGAATCAGATCAAAAATAATAAATGTGAAAAAAACGATAAAATGATAATAAAATGAGGATATGCGAGCTTTTTTAATGAGATTTCATTAGGCGGGGTTCTCATTTTCGAGGCAATCGGAAAGACCCTCTCATTTTTTTAATGAAAAACCTTACAAATCCATGTAAGGTTTTTCCGGTTGTTCTTGCGTACTTGCGGTATTTTTTTTATTTAAAACATTTACATTTGATTAAATTATGGTTATAATTTTCGTATTCAGTGAGTTGAATGTGAAATAGATGATAAATGGGGGTTATACAATGTCAGATTTTAATCAAAATGCCATAGCTTCTTTTAGTTTAAATGGTCATCAGTATGAATACTATAAATTAAAAAAATTAGAAAACAATGAAAAAATAAAAATCGCTAAACTGCCTTACTCGATTCGAGTGCTGCTCGAGTCCTTGTTACGTCAAGTTGGAGAAAGCGGCATCAAGGAAGAACATGTTGTCACTTTATCTAACTGGAGTGCAACGGAAACGAATGAAGGCGAAATACCCTTCAAACCTTCCCGCGTTATTCTGCAGGATTTTACGGGAGTGCCGGCAGTTGTTGACTTGGCTTCCTTGAGAAAAACAGTCTTTGATTTAGGCGGAGATCCAGCGATCATCAATCCGGAAGTGCCTGTTGATCTGGTCATCGATCACTCCGTACAAGTTGATAACTTCGGATCTCCACAAGCTTTGTTGGCTAACATGCGGATGGAGTTCTTGCGCAATCAGGAACGTTATCAATTTTTGAGCTGGGCGCAAAAAGCATTCGATAACTATCGTGCTGTACCACCTGCTACTGGTATTGTACACCAAGTCAATATTGAATACTTAGCATCAGTCGTCACCGAAAAAGCGATTGATGAAAACAGAAGCTTAGTTTTCCCAGACACTTTGGTGGGAACGGATTCGCATACGACAATGGCAAATGCGCTTGGCGTATTGGGCTGGGGAGTAGGCGGAATCGAAGCAGAAGCCAGCATGCTTGGTGAGCCTTCTTTCTTCCCTGTTCCTGAAGTCGTAGGTGTACGCTTCATCAATTCATTGCAGGAAGCAGCTACCGCAACTGACTTGGCCTTGAAAGTCACCCAGAAATTGCGTGAAATGAAAGTAGTCGGAAAATTTGTCGAATTCTTCGGTCCGGGATTAGCTTCCATGACGTTAGCGGATCGTGCGACCATCGCCAACATGGCGCCTGAATATGGTGCGACCTGCGGCTTCTTCCCGGTTGATGATGAAGTGCTTAACTACTTGACGTTGACAGGCAGAGATGAAAAGCATGTTTCTATAGTAGAAGAATATGTTAAGGCTAATGATCTTTACTACCGTGTTGAGGATCCAGAGCCGGAATACACCACAGTCGTTGAAATCGACTTAAGCACAATCGAAGCCAATGTTGCAGGACCGAAACGCCCGCAAGATCTGGTGCCTGTATCGAAATTAAAAGAAGATTTCCAAAGATCCTTGGTCGCGCCGAAAGGCAATGCCGGATTTGGATTATCCGAAGATGAAAAAGAAAAAGAAGTCTCGCTGATCCTCGATGGAGAAGAAGTGAAGATGAAAACAGGCGACATTGCGATTGCGGCCATCACAAGCTGCACGAACACATCGAATCCATACGTAATGTTGAGTGCCGGATTATTAGCGAAACGAGCAGTGGAGTTGGGACTGAACGTTCCGAAATATGTTAAGACTTCGTTGGCACCCGGATCAAAAGTGGTTACTGCTTACTTGGATAATGCCGGCTTACTGCCTTATCTGGAAGAGTTGGGCTTCAATACTGTTGGCTATGGCTGTACGACTTGCATCGGAAATTCAGGACCGCTTTTGCCTGAAGTGGAAGAAGCAATCAAAAACAACGACTTATTGGTTTCAAGCGCATTGAGTGGAAACCGTAACTTTGAAGGCCGGATCCACGCATTGGTCAAAGCCAACTACTTGGCATCACCGCCATTGGTAGTCGCTTATGCTTTGGCTGGTACGATGAACATCGATCTGAAAACCGAGCCGATCGGTAACAGCAAAGACGGTCAACCTGTCTACTTGGCTGATCTGTGGCCGGAAAGACACGCTGTCGAAGCGATGATTCGGGATTTTGTAACACCTGAGATATTCAAAGAGGAATATCTGCATGTGTTTGATGACAATGCTGAATGGAATGCAATCGAAACGAATGATGATGCTTTGTACAAGTGGGAAGAGGGATCGACTTACATCGCAAATCCGCCATTCTTCGAGAATTTATCTCCTGAACCGAAACCAATCGTATCTTTGAATGGGCTATCGGTATTAGGTAAATTCGGTGACTCGGTTACGACAGATCACATTTCCCCTGCAGGAAGCATCGACATCAGCACGCCTGCTGGACAATATTTGTCTTCTAAAGGTGTGGGCGTCCGTGATTTCAACTCATACGGCGCAAGACGGGGAAATCATGAAGTGATGATGCGCGGCACGTTGGCGAATATGAGAATCCGCAATCAACTGGTATCCGGCAAAGACGGTGGCTTCACGATTTACTGGCCGACTGGCGAAGAGATGAGTATCTTTGATGCATCAGAAAGATACCGTCAAAACGGAACTGGATTAGTGATTTTTGCAGGTGACGATTATGGGATGGGTTCTTCCCGCGATTGGGCTGCTAAAGGTGTCAAACTTCTTGGAGTCGAAGCAGTCATCGCCAAGAGTTACGAAAGAATCCACCGTTCGAATCTTGTGATGATGGGCGTATTGCCTTTGCAATACCAAACAGGCCAAGATGCAGAAAGTTTGGGACTGGACGGATCGGAAAAAATCACAATCGATTTGAACGATAGTGTCGGCATCCATGCGGAAATTCCGGTGACGGCAGTCAAATCGGATGGTCAAGAAATCAAATTCACGACCATTGCCCGTTTTGATTCTGAAGTCGATATGACTTACTACCGTAATGGAGGCATCCTGCCGATGGTGATCCGTAAAAAAATGGGGCTTGCTTATTAAGCAGCAAGCCATCCAATTTGCTGAAGAGAGGTTTTTGAGAGGAGAGAAAATCATGGAAGTACATAAAGGATTAGCAGACGTTGTCGTATCAGAAACCTCCCTAAGCGCAATTGTTGAGGGACAATTATCCTATTCAGGATATAATATCGACGAATTAGTGGAAAAGGATGCATCGTTTGAGGAAATCATCTTTTTGTTGTGGAATTCAAGAATGCCTGATCGGGAAGAATTTGCGCAGTTGAAGCACGATCTTCACACGCATATGGCCTTATCTGAAAGTGTCATTGCTTGCCTGAAAATCCAGTGCCGCCAAAATTTGCACCCGATGAGTGTGTTACGCACGACTGTCTCACTATTGGGTGTATTCGATCCGTATGCGGAAGATATGGACGAACGTTCTGTCTATATTCAAGCAATCTCGATACAAGCAAAAATTCCGACGATAGTAGCCGCATTCGCGCGATTACGCAAAGGTTTGGATCCGATTGCGCCACGCGAGGACCTATCGTTCGGAGCTAATTTCCTGTATATGTTGACAGGGGAAGAGGCGAATCCGGATTTGGTCAAAGCGTATAATCATTGTTTGGTACTCCATGCCGATCACGATCTTAACGCATCAACCTTCACTGCACGCGTGGCAGCCTCCACACTGACGGATGTCTATTCTTGCATCACGGGCGCCATCGGAGCTCTTAAGGGTCCCTTACATGGTGGCGCAAATGAGCGCGTATTCGATATGCTCTCTGAAATTGCTGAATCAGACACCAGAGATGTTCCGGGCTATTTGAAATCAAAATTGGACAATAAAGAAAAAATCATGGGATTTGGGCACCGTGTCTACAAGACGGAAGATCCCCGCAAAAAACATTTAAAACGTATGGCTAAGGAATTGACTCAGGAATTCGGAAAAGAAGATTTGTATGACCTTTCCTGCGAGGTAGAGGACTACCTGTTGAAGGAAAAAGGCTTGATTCCGAATGTGGATTTCTACTCGGCCACTGTTTATCATTGCTTCGGGATAGAACATGACCTCTTCACGCTGTTGTTTTCAATGAGTCGTGTTTCCGGGTGGTTAGGGCATGTGTTTGAACAAAAGCGTGAAGCTACCTTGATCCGTCCGCGTTCAAAATACGTGGGGGCCGTTAATCTTACTTATATTCCTTTGACTGAAAAAGAAACTATTGGAGGTACTGCACAATGACAGTTGGCGAAAAGATTGTTATGAATGGAACAGGGTTGCATACACCTGATTTTCCGATTATCCCTTTCATCGAAGGGGATGGCATCGGTCCAGAAATTTGGCGAGCATCCAAAAAAGTATTTGAAGCCGCAGTTGAAAAAGCTTACGGCGATTCCCGGAAAGTAGTTTGGAAAGAGGTGCTGGCAGGTGGTAAGGCTTTCGATTTGACCGGTTCTTGGTTGCCTGACGAAACCATGGATGTTATCCGTGAGCATTTAGTGGCCATCAAAGGACCACTGACGACACCAATCGGCGGAGGAATCCGTTCCTTAAACGTTGCTTTGCGTCAGACATTGGATCTGTTCGTCTGTCTGCGTCCTGTCCGTTATTTCGAAGGCGTGCCGACACCACTGAAAGAACCTGAAAAAACCGATATGGTCATTTTCCGGGAAAATACCGAAGACTGCTATGCCGGGATCGAGTTTGAAGCGCAAAGTGAAGAGGCAAAACGAATCATTGAGATTCTTCAAACCGAATTCGGCGTGAATAAAATCCGCTTCCCTGAAACATCAGCAATCGGCGTCAAGCCGGTTTCAATCGAAGGATCGGAACGATTGATACGCAGCGCCATCAAATATGCATTGGAAAATGGACGCACTTCCGTGACATTAGTCCACAAAGGCAACATCATGAAATTCACGGAGGGTGGCTTCAAGAAGTGGGGCTATGCCCTGGCGGAACGCGAATTTGGCGATAAAGTCTTCACTTGGGCCCAATACGATGCCGTAAAAGCTGCGGATGGCAGAGCGGCAGCGGATAAAGCTTATGAAGAGGCTGTTGCAGCAGGAAAGTTGATCATCAAAGACCGCATTGCGGACATCTTCCTACAGGAGATTTTGATGAACCCAGAAAACTACGATGTCATCGCCACCTTGAACCTGAACGGTGACTACATTTCTGATGCGCTAGCTGCTCAAGTGGGCGGAATCGGGATTGCACCAGGTGCGAATATCAACGAGGACACAGGGCATGCCATTTTCGAAGCTACACACGGTACGGCACCGGAATATGCCGGTTTGGACGAATTGAATCCTTCATCGGTATTGTTGTCAGGCGCTATGTTGTTCGATTATATCGGCTGGAATGAAGTCAGCGACTTGATTACTCGTGGAATCGAAAAGACGATAGCGAATAAAACGGTCACACGCGATTTTTATTACCTGATGAAGGACGAAGCTGCTCAAAAAGTCAGCTGCTCCGGATTCGCGGAACTGGTCATCAAAAACATGTAGGAACCAATCAAAAAATCAGAGGCATAATCATTCTGGATTATGTCTCTTTTTGCGGATTAACGCAGAAAGGAGCCGGGCAGCTGAATCTGGGCTAGCCATCACCATCTGCAAGAGAGTGACGACTCAAGGAAAAACTTTTTCAAGAAAGCCGTTACATTGAACTTTTTTCTTTCCAAATGGTTCAGGAGGTGATAGACTGGACAAGTTGATAGTTGTCTTCATGAGTTTTCAGCGGGTTTTCACCTATTCCGCAAACGAAAACTGATGGGAAGTTCAAATTCAGAATTGTGATCGACTATATAATGGCAGTAGCAGTTGGCATATCAAACAGCAGTGAAAAACAAGTAAAATTTTGGAGGAAAACAACAAATGGAATTTAGAAAAGATATTCGTAATGTTGCAATCATCGCCCACGTTGACCATGGTAAAACAACATTAGTAGATGAATTGTTGAAACAATCGGATACATTGAACGCTAGAACTGAGCTTATGGAACGCGCAATGGACTCCAACGATCTTGAAAAAGAACGCGGAATCACGATCTTGGCGAAGAATACAGCCGTACAATACAAAGGTACGCGCATCAACATCATGGATACACCGGGTCACGCGGATTTCGGTGGAGAAGTAGAACGTATCATGCGTATGGTTGATGGTGTAGTTCTTGTTGTCGATGCTTACGAAGGTACGATGCCGCAAACGCGTTTCGTATTGAAAAAAGCTTTGGAGCAAAAACTGATTCCTATCGTCGTAGTAAACAAAATCGACAAACCGACTGCTAGACCAGCTGAAGTTGTGGATGAAGTTCTGGAATTATTTATCGAATTGGGCGCTGATGACGAGCAATTGGAATTCCCGGTTGTCTATGCTTCTGCAATGCATGGTACTTCAAGCATGTCCGATGATCCTGCCGAACAAGAAGATACAATGGATAACGTTTTTGATGCAATCATCGAACACATTCCAGCTCCAATCGACAACTCTGCTGAACCATTGCAATTCCAAGTAGCTTTACTTGACTATAGTGACTTTGTTGGCCGTATCGGTATCGGACGCGTATTCCGTGGCACAATCAAAGTTGGGGACCAAGTATCCTTACTTAAATTGGATGGCACATCCAAGAATTTCCGTGTATCAAAACTGTTCGGCTACTTTGGTTTGGACCGTATCGAAATCGAAGAAGCAAAAGCGGGCGATTTGATTGCCATTTCCGGTATGGAAGATATCTTTGTTGGTGAAACAGTGACTCCTGTTGATCATCGTGAAGCTTTGCCTGTTCTGCATATCGACGAGCCTACATTGCAAATGACTTTCCTTACAAACAACTCTCCTTTCGCAGGCCGTGAAGGTAAATGGGTCACTTCCCGTAAAATCGAAGAGCGTTTGATGAAACAATTGCACACAGACGTATCTTTGCGTGTTGATCCTACCGACTCTCCTGATGCTTGGGTCGTTTCCGGACGTGGTGAATTGCACTTGTCCATCTTGATCGAAAACATGCGTCGTGAAGGTTACGAATTGCAAGTATCCCGTCCAGAAGTTATCATCAGAGAAGTTGATGGCGTAAGATGCGAGCCGTTTGAACGTGTTCAGATCGACACCCCAGAAGAATACATGGGTTCCGTAATCGAAACAATCAGCCAACGCAAAGCTGAAATGCAGGATATGCAAAACAGCGGCAATGGCCAAGTCCGTATCATCTTCCTGGTTCCATCACGTGGACTGATCGGTTACTCTACTGAATTCTTATCCATTACACGCGGTTATGGTATCATGGCTCATACGTTTGAAGCGTACTTGCCAGAGTTGCCAGGAAAAATCGGCGGACGAAGCAAAGGCGCGCTTGTCTCTACTGAAACAGGCAAAACAACCACTTACGGCATCATGGGCGTAGAGGATCGTGGAACGATCTTCATCGAACCTGGTGTGGAAATCTACGAAGGTATGATTGTCGGCGAAAATGCCCGCGACACAGATATCGCTGTTAACATCACAAGAGCGAAACAAATGACGAATATTCGTTCTGCAAATAAAGATTCTACGAACGTGATCAAACGTCCACGCACATTGACGTTGGAAGAATCGCTTGAATTCATGGGAGAAGATGAATATTGCGAAGTGACACCTCAAAGTGTACGTCTGCGTAAACAAATCTTAGACAAAAATGAGCGCGAAAAATCTGCTAAACGCAAGAAAAAAGCAGAATAATCTGACAGTAAGTTCTGGAAAAGGGTCCTTGGCAACCATTGCCTCGGGCCTTTTTCTCTACCATTCTCCGCAATCCGCTGGGGTATGAATGGCGGTAGGCGTCAGCCTATTTGTTTGGTATAATAGTCTGGAAAGACCATACATTTTTTGTATCAACCGCAAAGAATGCGGGGTAATTTGAGATAAAATGAAGTAAATTTTGAGGGGAGGAATTAAAATGGATAGCATCAACAAAACAACTGCTTTGGAAATCTTGATGCAGGATGCTGAAAAGATCTACAAATTAATCAATAGCCAAAAGGAACACCTCTGCTTTGCGAACTGTCCAGCCTTCGAGGATGTGGTGGATACGCAAATGTACGGATTTTCCCGTGAAGTTGATTATGCCGTGAAATTGGGAATCATCTCGAAAGAAGAGGGACACAAGATATTGAGTGATTTGGAATCTTCTTTGAACGCCATGTACACGAACTATTTTGATCAATCGAAAAACGATTCCGCCGACAAAGGGGTTTAGTTGTCTACATGATTAAAAATACAATCAATAAGAAATTCTCCTATATGGATTGGCGTCTTCTGATCCCATACATCATACTGTCGGGTTTCGGGATACTGATGGTCTACAGCTCCAGCAGTTACCGTGCCATGACGGATTACAATAATTCGGAACATTTCTTTTACAGGCAAATGTTATTCGCTATCCTAGGTTTGTTCGGTGCGCTGTTTGTTTCATTTCTTTCAAAACGTCTGTTCAAAAATGAAAAGCTGCTTACTTATGTTTTGTTTGGTCTTTTCGTCATCTTGACTTACCTTTTACTTTGGCCGGGTACGGCGACAAAAGGGGCGCGCGGGTGGATTTACATTGGATCTTTCGGATTCCAACCCGCCGAGTTCATGAAATTGAACCTGATTCTTTACTTGTCCTGGTTCATTTCCAAACACCAGTCCCGCATCAATGACGCTTTTTACGATACAATGAAGAAACCGCTCTTGATAATTGCGGCAGCAGTGGTAATGGTCTTCTTACAACCCGATCTTGGCGGGGCTGCCATCATTGCTTTCATCTGCCTCGTGCTGTTCCTACACAGTGGAGTCAAGGTAAAATATGGGGTAATAATTTTTGGGGCAATCGGAGCGACATACGCGCTGATTATTGTCATGGTGAAAACACTCGGGAGTAGCATCCCATTCATCCAGTCCTACCAGATGGAAAGGATCACCTCATTTATCGATCCGTTTGCCGACATACAGGATTCCGGTTACCAAGTGGTGAATTCTTACTACGCTTTAAGCAGGGGTGGCCTTTTCGGTGTAGGCATCGGTGAAAGTATCCAGAAGTCCGGCTATTTGCCGGAACCCCACACCGATTTCATATTGTCTATCATCGGGGAAGAGTTGGGCTTGATGGGTGTTGCGTTCGTTTTGGTACTGTTTTTCTATATGGTCTATCGTATTTTTAAGAATGCGATCAAAATTAAAGATCCGTTTGCCCAACTGGTCTGTATCGGAATTGGTACTATGTTCCTGGCTCAGGGAGTCATCAATGTTGGCGGAGCAACCGGCCTGATGCCCTTGACTGGAGTCACCTTTCCGTTCGTCAGTTATGGAGGGTCCAGTTTGTTAGTATCCGCTGTTTCGATCGGATTGGTCAACAATATGTACATCAACGATCAAATTTCCAAACAACCAAAATAAGCATGGTAAAAGAGTCGGAAAACCGGCTCTTTTTTTGGATGGCGGCTTCGATTCCGCAATCTGTGGGTACAGCCGAACAACAGCTGCCGGAAGCTTTTCGTATGAAGCGAAAATAGAGTATAATAGGATTTATCGTGGTATTCTTTGCCATCTTGACCGTTCAGAAATCACAAGGAGGGATAGGGATGAAATTTTCCATCAAAGTAGTGTCACTGTTCATTTTGTTCACTTGTATTGCCTATGCGCTCCCTCTCTATGTGGACAATGGGGAACGAACCACACCGCCTGCAAGCACCGCGAGGAACGAGCAGGCTTCCATTGATGAAAATGAAGGGTATCCTTTGCCAGTGACGGGGTATGAATCCTACATCGGTCAGCCTATTGCCGCCTACACGGCCAAGCATGGCAATCCGATTCGCATCGGTAAAGCCTATGGAGGTAGTGAGTGGTGGGTATTCGGAACAAATGCTGTCGACTACATCCAAATTGGTGTCAAGGATGATACCATCCGTTCCCTCTATATTTTGGGAAACAAAATCGAAACGGGCATGTATACGATTGGCATGACCCATGAGAATGTACTCGATGAGGGTTACTTGGCACGGAACTTTCAGTTTACTGTCGATGATACGCCATATGAACTGGAATTGTCCAAAAAACAAAAAAAATTGACGCCCTTGATTCAGTTTGAGAACGGCAGCTTTGTGATTTTGCTGTTTGACGACGTGACAGAAACGGTTTATGGGATGTACTTCCTTTCGAATGAGGCGCTGCTGGATTTGGAGTATTATTCTGTCGTCTCCGAAGCAACCTATGAAATCGAACGTGACGACTGGGAACGAAGCGTTGCTGCGGACGAGGAAAATGTTCTGCAAATCAAAAGCATATTAGGCGTACTGCGGGAACGAAGAGGTTTGACGATGTTCCAGGAATCCGAAGAGTTGATTGCAGCTGCGGGTGACCTTATGCCGAGTCAAGCAGGTATCAATGACTTTACGGCAGCCTTTACTTTATCGGATCAACGTATCGATAAAAAATTAGCGGAAGTTGTCCCCGATGCGCGAACAGGTTTTGTCTTTGATGACGAATGTTACAGTGTTCCCGCTCTCTTCCTGAAGCTGCTGCAAGAGGATAATGTCATTTTTGATGACTATCTGACGCGCTACGCTGTTGCAGGAAATGAGCATTACCATTTGATCCTTTTGGGCGAATAGAGTATCTAGACCGATAAAAACGGTTGAGTCGCCCGTTATTTCAAGCTATACTACAAAGTAGACATCATCAAAACACACAAGGCAGGGGAAACAGATGATCATCAATGAAGCGTACTTTGCGTTGGAAGACCAAACGTTCCGGCTTGTGGAAGCAATCTGTAGCGGAGAAACTATGTCATCTTATAAGGAAACGAAGCGTATTCTTGCAAAAAATGAAGAGGCTAACGCTAAGATAAGGGCATTTAATGAAGCGAAAGAGGCATACGAGCGGGTGGAAGCCTATCCTGACTTTGCGCCGGATTATGCGGAAATCAAACAACGCGTTTACCAAGCAAAGAGAATCATGGACTTGGATGAATCCGTCTATCGCTTTCGTGCAGCGGAACGTGAATTACAAGTACTTTTGGACAAAATTTCCGAGAGATTGGCGCATGCCATTTCACCGAATATATTAGTTTCTGCAGGGGACCCATTTTTTCAATCAGGGGATTCAAGTATGCCTGCAGCTTGTCAGATACATATTTCCAGTAGGGGGTAAACACATGAGCTTAGAAGTGACCAAAAGGCAGGGAATCGTTGTCTGGGTTTATACATTGAGACAGATAAAAAATTTGAAAAGATATGGTTATATCCATTATGTTTCAAACAGAATGAAATATGTCTTATTGTACGTTGACCAAGAAGAGGCACAGGCCATAGCAGAAAAATTGAACAGTTTGCATTTTGTCCGGAAAGTGGAATTGTCGCATCGTCCTGAAATCGACATGACCCTGAAGAATGCACTTCCTGACAGGAAAGATCGCAGTAATCCTGAAGCGGAATACAACGTGTCCGCTTTTGAAACGAAGACTTATTCTTTTTAGAATGCATACCGAAATAAAAAATATTTATTTGTAGGTGAGGACAGATGCGAGTTATCGCAGGAGAATACAAAGGACGTAGATTAAAAAGCGTTCCTGGCAGCAATACACGCCCGACGACCGACAAGGTCAAAGAGTCCTTGTTCAATATCATCGGTCCGTTTTTTGATAGCGGAATCAGCCTGGATATGTTTGCAGGCAGCGGTGGTTTATCAATCGAAGCAGTTTCCCGCGGAATCGATAGAGCGGTAATGTTCGAAAAAAACCGCAAAGCGCTTGATACGATCAGGGAAAATATCGCAGTCACGAAGGAAGCGGAAAAATTCACTCTTTATGCAGGGGATGCGCGAAAAAATCTTCGCGTCTTCGCTTCGGAAAATCCGAATACACAATTTTCTTTGGTTTTTCTTGATCCGCCTTATGCTGAAGAAAAAACGGTGGCTGATATCACTGAAATGATCGCTTTGAAGTTGGTCAACGAAGAAACCGTATTTGTCTGTGAAATGGCAAAAGAAAACACGTTGCCTGAACAGATCGGGCCATACGGGAAATGGAAACGAGCCGTTTATGGAACCATCGCTATCGAAATGTTCGACTACAATCAGGAAGGTTGATCCCATGAAAAAAACAGCGCTATTTGCGGGGAGTTTTGATCCTTTGACAAACGGGCATATTGACACGATTTCCCGCGCAGCCATTGTTTTCGACGAAATCGTTATTGCCGTGTCGACCAACACATCCAAGCAATCTTTATTTGACGGTGAACAAAGGATACAGTTGGTTGCCGAAGCTATGCGTGACTTTCCACAGGTCCGCGTCATCCGCCATACCGGTGGGCTTACGATTGAAATGGCAAAGGATGTAGGTGCCTGCGCGCTTTTACGCGGAGTGCGAAACGTAAAGGACTTCGAGTACGAACACAGCATTGCCTCGATGAACAAGCTGCAGGCTCCGGATCTGGAGACGGTGATTCTGTTGTCTTCAGAAAACTATCGTTACCTCAGTTCCAGTCTGATCAAGGAAGTCGCGATGTTCGGCGGGGATGTATCCACCTTGGTGCCGGCCAACATCAACGCCGCTATCGTTCAGAAATTCAAGGACAGCGCGTTCAAGGGTAAAAAAATATCGGAATGAATCGAGCATTTGCATAAGGTTAGGAGAGGAGCCATTGGTTCTTTTCCTAACCTTTTTATTTTGCTGCCCAAGTGGAGAGATATTTTCGGACGGTTGAATATTTCTGTGCTTTTTCGCGTATGTTGTCAATAGATGCGAAAGGAGGGATAGCTTGGATGCTATTCGGGAATGGCTTGCTTGGCATAAGCAGGAAGTGTTCAGATTTGCCGTCTTGTTTTTGTTTCTTTCTGTAGGTCTCTTTGGGCTAGGCAGATTGATACACGGCAATACGACAGAAACCGGCGCGGGAGAACTACAGTTGGATGAGACCTTTCTGGCGGCAAGCTCTGCTGAGACAAACCAGTCTTCAGTGCACTCGGAAGAGTCGGGGCCAATCCAGGAAATCATCATCGTGGACATCAAAGGCGCCGTAAAAAATCCAGGTGTATACCAGGCTGATGCTGATATGCGTGTTATTGACATAATTGATTTGGCGGGTGGTTTAAGTGAAACGGCGGATGCCGATACAGTGAATCTGTCCCAGCGCGTGACGGATCAGATGGTAATCTATATCGCTGCAGTCGGGGAAGAATCCAATCATCCGATTGTGGTGCCAGAAAACACGCTGACTGGACAAGAAACTGAAAATCAAGAGGCTGAAACCGATAAAGTAGACATCAATACGGCGGATACGGTGTTGCTGCAGACATTGAACGGGATAGGTGAAAAAAAAGCTGCGCTCATCATTGCGTATCGTGAGGAGAACGGCTCTTTCCAGACGATCGAGGAAATAATGGAAGTTTCAGGAATCGGTGAAAAAACCTTCGAGGGGTTTAAAGATCTAATCATGGTCGGAGCAAAATAAAATTGAATCAAGGGAGCGGCTCTTGTATACTTAAATTTATATATGGATGGAGGTTACTGCATGGAAAGAATTCCTTGGAATCAATATTTTATGGCACAAAGCGTGCTGCTCTCGCTGAGGAGCACTTGTAAACGGTTGGAGGTCGGGGCGACAATCGTCAGAGACAAACGCATCATTGCCGGAGGATACAACGGGAGTGTTTCCGGCGACGTCCACTGCATCGATGAGGGTTGCTACGTCGTGAACGGGCACTGTGTCCGCACTATTCACGCGGAAATGAATGCAATCCTGCAGTGCGCCAAATTCGGCGCCCAGACCGAGAAAGCGGAAATATATGTGACACATTTTCCTTGCTTGCAATGCACAAAAATGATTTTGCAGGCCGGCATCAAGAAAATCTACTATTTGGAAGACTATCATAATGACTCTTACGCCGTCCATCTTTTGGATGCAATGGACATTCCGTATGAACAAGTCCCCCTCGATCCGGATTATTTTTCTCAATTACTGAAACGAAAAGAACAATCAGATGATGACTCTGCTGCTTGTTGCGGTCATCATGATGCCTGACCATTAAAGGCTATCTGCTTTTGCCTGCCTTGCTCGTCTTCCCGATAACCATTATTGGGTTTGACGGAACCAACGTTTTTGCATGGGGACTGTTGTTGGTCATTTTTGCGCGCCTTTTCTTTATGGGATCCAAGCTTTTGAACGGCATTGCTGCCGCTATAGTGACCGCAAGCCTTCTCAGCTTGCTAATCCACCAATGGACAAGTGTATCTGACTTCACTGCTCAGGAAGCGGAAGTAATCACAACAGCTACGCTACAGTTGGATCCGAATGATATGCGGATCAACGGCGATTTGGTGACTGGAGAAGCTCTGCTGCAATCGGAGGGCAAGGAGGAAAAGGTTTATTTCTATTACACGATCGAAACGGAAGAAGAAAAGTTCGACTGGGAGCAACAACGGTTTCCCCAACGGATCGTTGCCACAGTCGAGTTAGAGGAGCCAGAAGCTGAGCGGAATCTATACCAATTTGATTTTGGAGATTATCTGAATGCGAAAAGCATCTATTGGGTCGTCACGGTCGAAGCGATAGAGTCTCGGAGCGAGGAGCGTTCTTTCTGGTCTTGGCCAAGCAACATCAGGAGATCCATCATTTTGATGCTGGAAAAGTTACCCGCTGTCCAGACGACCGATTACATCCAAACAATGTTATTCAATCAGTCGCATGCCCTTGCGGGGGATACTTTGGATGCCTACCGTGGAATCGGGTTATTGCATCTTTTTTCCATCTCCGGTATGCATATTCAGCTTCTGCTATCCCAGCTGCGTTTTATCCTGCTGCGGATGAAAGTCAGCCATGAGACCACGGACAAGTTGCTTGTCGTATTTTTGATCGCTTACGGTGTGTTGACCGGGTGGGGAATTGGTGTCTTCCGGGCCATCTGTACGCATTTTATCCTTTTGATGGGGAAAATCACCGGCCGTCGGGTTGAAGCGAAGGATGCCTTCGCGCTTACAGTGATGATTGCTGTTTTTTACAATCCGCTGCTTATCTATTCGGCAAGTTTCCAATTGAGCTATCTTTTGGCGGGGGTGTTGTATTTCATTGCTCCGGTTAGTTCGGAATGGAAAATGAATGGCCTGTTGAAGGATATCTGTTTGACGGCCCTGATGACGTTGGCGTCCTTTCCTGTCGTCGCCTATCATTTTTTTGAGGTTTCCTGGCTCGGAATCTTTGTGAATGTAATCTTTTCGTTCTGTTTTTCTTGGTTGCTTTTCCCGCTGTTTTGGTTGTTGTTCTTTGTCGTGCTTTTTTCCCCGGAAACGCCTTTGCTGGGATTACTTTGCGCAGTGTCCGACAAATTGCTCAGCTTATTGGAAATCTTCGCAAGAGCAGCCGCGGATTTGGATTTTGCGAGACTCATAACAGGGAGACCACCTGCCTTATATTTTGCGTTGGTCTGGATCGCATTGATTCTGCTCTTGCTGAGTGTTGAAAAGAAACAAAGGGATATCCGGATACTTTGTTTTCTGATGGCTGCGGTCGGTTTGTTTTCCTTCGCCCATCAGCTTAATCCTTCCGGAAAAGTCGTAATGCTTGATGTGGGGCAAGGGGATGCCATTCTGATTATAACGCCGTTTCATCATCGGGTCATTCTGATAGACACGGGCGGCATGTTGACTTTTGAAAAAGAAGCCTGGCAAGCCCGGGAAACAGCGACCACCGCCGGCGAAAAGCTGGTGTCGATCATAAAAGCGGAAGGCGTGAAAAAATTGGACAAGGTCTTTCTCACGCATGCCGATCAGGATCATGTTGGTTCGTTGGGTGAACTCGCCGAAGGCTTGCCGATCGATGCGGTCTATTTTCCTAAAGGAGCGGAAGGGAATGCGGCGTTCGCCGCAGTGCTCCTTGAACTGCAAAGTCAACACCAAGTGGGGCTGTTCCCTTTGTTGGGCAAGGTCGACCTGGAGATTGATGCTGATTTTATTTTTCACATCCTGGCCCCTTTAGCGCCGGGAGAAGGCGGAAATGAGGATTCATTGGTCATCCAAACAAGCATAGGCGGTTTGGATTGGCTGTTCACAGGCGATCTCGGAGAAGAAGGGGAAGATTTGCTGATGCGCACTTATCCTGATCTGAAGACCGATATCCTGAAAATAGGTCACCACGGGAGCGCAACATCCAGTTCGGAAGGCTTCTTGAATCATGTCCAACCTGAATTGGCCTTGATATCCGTTGGGAAACAGAACCGTTATGGTCATCCGGATGCGGAAATACTGGAACGTCTGGAATCGCGGAATATTACTATATTTCGCACAGATCGACAGGGCGCTATCCACTTCCGGTATGGGTCAGGGGAAACAGAATGGCGAACCATTTTGGAGAACAAAAAATAATAATAATGAATGGTGGTCCAAGCGTGAATTATACAACGGAGATGTCCAAAATAAAAAAAGGTCAGCTACAACCGGTCTATTTATTTTTGGGTAAAGAAGATTTTTTTATAGAAGAAGCGAAGCAATTGTTGCTGCGTACAGTGGTTGACGAAGCCGACAAGGATTTGAATGTCGGCATATTCAATATGGATGGGACGTTGTTGGATCGGGCTCTTGAAGATGCGGAGTCGCTGCCTTTTTTTGGGGAAAGGCGTTTGGTCATCATTGAAAACCCACTTTTTTTGACAGCCGAAAAACCCAAAAATGGGCTGGAACATGATCTTGCCTGGTTGGAGGGTTACCTGGAGAACCCTTCGCCCTCAACAATTCTAGCTATTTTTGCGCCTTATGAAAAATTGGACAGCAGAAAAAAAATATCGAAACTCCTGGCTAAGAAGGCCGTCACTGTTGATGTTTCTCCTTTGGCGGAAAAAGAAGCCCGCAAATTTTTGGGGGACATGATAAAAAATGAAGGCTATCTGATGGACCGCGACGCACTTGAGCTATTTTACGAGCGGATCGAAAATCAGCTTTCGCGGGGAATGAGGGAGTTGCCTAAGTTGTTTCTCGCCGGATCTGAAAACAAAAAACTCACCAAAAAGATGGTGATCGACTTGATCCCGCGAAATCTGGAACAAAATATTTTTGAATTGGTGACGCAGGTTCTGAACAAGAACACGTATCTGGCCATCCAGATTTATCGGGATCTGTTGCTCCAAAAAGAGGAACCGATCAAAATCAATGCTATCCTTCTGGGGCAATTCCGGCTGTTGCTGCAAGTTAAGCTGCTCTCAAAAAATGGGTATCAACAAACCGATATCACCAAAGTGTTGAAAATCCATCCTTATCGTGTGAAACTTGCTTTCCAGCAAGTGAGAAATCTTTCCGAAAAGGTATTGGCGGATGCATTTCAGGGATTGGTCGAGACGGAGTATAACATGAAGACAGGGCAGGGGTTGAAAGAGATACAATTTGAGTTATTTCTGATCCGCTACGCAAACGCAATACCCAAACAATAAAATTAAAGGAGAAAAGCGGAACGGGTTCGGTCAGCCCTGAAAGAAATTTAGGAAATCGTGCTCCGCAACGTTCCCTACGGTCACCTTAGACTCCCATGCAACTGAGCATCGTAGAGCGCAATAGGTACGATTTACCTAATTTCAGAAGGGCTAACCCGTGAAGCTGGACATCATTTTGTATGCGTGAAATAAGTTGCAAATCAGTTTAACACCTGTGGTGATACGCTTCTTAGTTTGATAAGTTATACAAATTACTTTCATACGAAAAAGGCCGAGGACGGACCAGTTGGACTGGTCTGTCTTCGGCCTTACGTTTTGAAGTCTCTTAAATCAAAAAATTATTTTGCTAATTTTTTAGTTAAACGAGAAATGTCGCGAGACGCTTTGTTTTGATGAATTAAGTTTTTAGAAGCTGCTGAATCGATAGATTTAACTGCTGCCTTTAATAATTCTTCGCTATTTTCAGCGCCTTCTGCTACTGCAGCTTCAAATTTTTTGATAGCTGAACGCATAGCACTCTTTTGAGCGTTGTTTTTTAGGTTAGCTTTTTCGCTAGTGCGAACGCGTTTGATTGCTGAATCGATATTTGGCATTGGGTTCACCCCTCTTTCCTTATTTCTATAACTATTAGGCTGTTTTGCCAACATGCCATATTATACATAATTTTGGAGGGTTGTGCAATAAAAAATGAAAGAGATTCCTTTTTTAATACTAGCGACCTAGAATTTCGAGATACATATTTTGAAATTTTTGGGTCAAAATCGGGCCAGGCAATGCCGAAAGCTCCAAAGTGTACGAAAGTATGTTTGGGTGGTAAAATACTTGTAACAGTAAGTGAAGAGGTGAATCGTCCATATGAAAGATCATTTTGAATTAGTTTCCCCATACCAGCCCAGCGGTGATCAGCCGGAAGCCATCAAAGAGCTCGTCGATGGGTTGAATCTGGGCAGAAGGGCGCAAACATTGTTGGGCGCGACCGGGACCGGTAAGACTTTTACGGTAGCGAACGTCATCCAAGCAGTAAACAAGCCGACGCTAGTCATTGCACACAACAAAACGTTGGCTGGGCAATTGTACGGCGAGTTGAAGGGATTTTTCCCGAATAACGCCGTCGAATATTTTGTGAGCTACTATGACTATTATCAACCCGAAGCATATGTTCCTTCCAGTGACACTTATATAGAAAAAGAATCCAGCGTAAATGATGAAATCGATAAACTGCGTCATTCCGCAACCAGTTCCTTGCTGGAAAGACGGGACGTCATTGTTGTGGCTTCCGTATCCTGCATCTATGGTCTAGTGAATCCACTGGACTATAAAGAGCATACTTTATCGTTGAGGCAAGGGATGGAGATGGAACGGAATGAACTGTTGCGCCGGTTGGTGGAAATGCAGTTTGAACGCAATGATATCGATTTTAGGCGCGGCTCGTTCCGTGTGCGTGGGGATGTGGTCGAAATTTTTCTGGCATCCCGCGACAACGAGGCCATCCGTGTCGAGTTTTTTGGGGATGAGATCGATCGGATCAGGGAAGTCGATGTGCTGACCGGAGAAATCAAGAACGACGTTGAACATTTTCCCATTTTCCCGGCCACTCACTTCGTGGCAAATGAAGAAAAAACTTTGCATGCAGTCGACATGATCCGGGCAGAACTGAAGGACCGTCTAAAAGTGCTGCGCGAAGAAAACAAACTGCTAGAAGCCCAAAGATTGGAACAGCGCACCAACTACGACATGGAAATGTTGATGGAAATGGGATACTGCAACGGAATCGAAAACTATTCCAGACATATGGATGGGCGCGCTCCTGGAGAGCCGCCATACACGCTGCTTGATTTTTTCCCGGATGATTATTTGATTGTCATCGACGAGTCCCACATCACGATGTCGCAAATACGCGGTATGTACAACGGGGACCGCTCTCGGAAAGAACAGCTGGTGGCATACGGCTTCCGTCTGCCGAGCACCTTGGATAACCGCCCGTTGATGTTGAAGGAATTCGAGGAACGGGTCAACCAGATCCTCTACATTTCAGCGACACCGGGCCCTTACGAATATGAACAAAGCCCTTATGTAGCCCAACAGATCATCCGTCCAACGGGTTTGTTGGATCCGATTGTGGAAGTGCGTCCTATCAAAGGCCAGATTGATGATCTGATCAGTGAAATCAATTTGCGCGTCGAACGAAATGAACGAGTGTTCATCACTACCTTGACGAAGAAGATGTCGGAAGACTTGACCGATTATCTTAAGGAAATCGGCATCAAAGTGAATTATCTGCACAGCGAAATCAAAACGATGGAGCGAGCGGAAATCATCCGCAATCTTCGTTTGGGAGAATTTGATGTTTTGATTGGAATCAACCTGTTACGGGAAGGGTTGGATGTTCCTGAGGTTTCGCTTGTCGCCATCTTGGATGCCGACAAAGAAGGCTTCCTGCGGAGCGAGCGCTCGCTTGTCCAGACGATCGGAAGAGCAGCCCGCAATGAGAACGGGAAAGTCATCATGTATGCGGACCGCATAACGGATTCCATGGAGCGGGCCATATTTGAAACGAACAGGCGCCGTGCGACACAAGAAGCCTACAACGTTAAGCATGGTATCACACCGAAAACGATCATTAAAGAAGTCCGTGACCGCATCAGCATCTCGCACACACCTGAAGATGCAGAAGGGGAAGTCAGCATTTTGAGCATCTATAAGGCGATGACGATGGAACAACGCCGCGAAGCGCTCGACCAACTGGATAGGGAAATGCGGGAAGCCGCTAAAGCCCTCAATTTTGAAAAAGCGGCAGAAATCCGTGACATGGTATTGGAGCTGAAAGCCGAATACAAAGGTTTATAAAAAAGTGATTTTCACTTGCAATCGGTAAGGAATTACGTTAAACTGTTCCATGTATTATATATACGACCTTCAACTTGGTTAAGCGAATCACCAACGTTTTACTCAGTTAAAGGTAACTTTATGAAAGAGGTGAAAAAAATGGCAATTTCAAAAGAACTTAAAAATGAAATCATCAAAGAATACGCTATTCACGAAGGAGATACTGGATCCCCTGAAGTGCAAATCGCAGTTCTTACGTATGAAATCAACCACTTGAACGAGCACGCACGCGTTCACAAAAAAGACCACCATTCTTACCGTGGTTTAATGAAAAAAGTTGGACACCGTCGTAATTTGTTGGCTTACTTGCGTAACAAAGACGTTCCCCGCTACCGTGAACTAATCCAAAAATTAGGCTTACGTCGTTAATTTCGTGGCTAAGATATATGAAGCGAGATTCCACTGTGAATCTCGCTTATTTTTTGGGATTTTTTGGACAATGAGTGCAAAAATGCTGAGCAATCAGCTATAATGGAATGAGGCTCCCGCTCTACAGACCGCTACTATACAAATGTGAGCTTATCAGCATCAGTAGGTTGACATTTGTTTAGTAGTTGGTAGATGGGAAGCATCGCAAAAGGAGAATGATAACATGTCAGAAAAAAAAGTGTTCCAAATGGACTGGGCAGGTCGTTTGCTGCAAGTCGAAATCGGCCAATTGGCTAAGCAAGCCAACGGTGCGGTATTGGTGAGATACGGAGATACTGTCGTATTGACGGCTGCTGTGGGTTCAAGAGAACCAAAGGATACCGATTTCTTCCCTTTGACTGTAAACTATGAAGAAAAAATGTATTCAGTCGGTAAAATACCTGGAGGATTCATCAAGCGTGAAGGCCGCCCAAGCGAAAATGCAACGTTGACGGCGCGTTTGATTGACCGTCCGATCCGCCCGATGTTCCCTGAAGGATTCCGCAACGAAGTGCAGATCACAAACGTTGTCATGTCCGTTGAACAGGATTGCGCGCCTGAAATGGCTGCTATGTTCGGTTCCTCTTTGGCTTTGGCGATTTCCGACATTCCATTTTTTGGACCGATCGCTGGAGTGAACGTTGGCCGTGTGGATGGCGAATATGTTTTGAATCCAACTGCTCCACAGAATGAAGCGTCTGATATTGAGTTGACTGTTGCCGGTTCGAGAGTCGCAATCAACATGGTTGAGAGCAGTGCTGCAATGGTTAATGAAGAAGATATGCTTGGGGCATTAATGTTCGGGCACAAAGCAATCCAGGAATTATGTGATTTCCAAGATAAAATCGTAGCAGAAGTCGGCAAGGAAAAAATGACAGTCAAACTTTTGTCTTTGAATCCTGAACTTGTAGCCGAAGTTACCGCTGCTTATGGCGAAAATATGACGGCAGCCATCATGACAGAAGAGAAATTGGCTCGTGAAGCTGCTATTGAAGATGTGAAAGCTGAAGCAATCGTATTCTTCAAAGAAAAGTATCTGGATGACGCCAACTTTGCACAAATTTCCAAAGAAGTCCGCCAAATCGTGGAAGACATGGAAAAAGACGAAGTGCGCCGTTTGATCACAGTCGATAAAATCCGTCCTGATGGCCGTAAAATCGACGAAATCCGCCCGTTGGCTTCTGAAGTCGGTTTATTGCCGCGCGTACACGGATCTGGATTGTTCACGCGTGGACAGACGCAAGCTTTGTCCACTTGTACTTTGGCTCCGCTTGGCGAACATCAAATCATCGATGGCCTTGGTATGGTAGACAGCAAACGGTTCATCCACCATTACAACTTCCCACAATTCTCGGTCGGCAGCACCGGCAGAGCAGGCAGTCCTGGACGCCGTGAAATCGGCCATGGTGCTTTGGGTGAACGTGCATTGAAGCAAGTCATCCCGACTGAAGCAGAGTTCCCTTACACAATCCGTTTGGTTTCGGAAGTATTGGAATCTAATGGGTCCTCTTCACAAGCAAGCATCTGCGCCAGCACGCTGGCAATGATGGACGCAGGTGTACCGATCAAAGCACCGGTAGCGGGTATCGCGATGGGCTTGGTTATGGAAGGCGACAACTACACAGTCTTGACGGACATTCAAGGTCTTGAAGACCACTTGGGCGACATGGATTTCAAAGTTGCCGGAACAAGTGAAGGCATCACTGCGCTGCAGATGGACATCAAAATCCAAGGTATCACAGAACAAATCCTGACTGAAGCGTTGATGCAAGCGAAAAAAGCGCGTATGGAAATCCTTGCTGAGCTGACAAGCACGATTGCAGCTCCTCGCGAAGAGTTGTCCCAATATGCTCCGAAGATTGAAATGATGCAAATCAAACCTGATAAGATCAAAGTCGTCATCGGTAAGGGTGGAGATACGATCAACAGCATCATCGAAGAAACCGGCGTGAAGATTGACATCGATCAAGATGGTAACGTGAGCATCGCTTCAGCAGATACTGCGATGATTGCCCGCGCGAAACAAATCATCGAAGAATTGACGCATGAAGTGAAGGTCGGCGAAATCTACGAAGGTACTGTAAAACGTATCGAAAAATTCGGTGCATTCGTCGGAATCACAAAGGGCAAAGACGGCATGGTCCACATCTCGGAATTGGCTAACGAGCGTGTCAAAGAAGTTGAAGACGTCCTAGCAATCGGCGACAAAGTCAAAGTCAAGGTCATCGAAGTCGATAGACAAGGCAGAATCAATCTTTCCCGTAAAGCACTATTGCCTAAGGAAGAAAAATAAACTGCTTATAACAGAATAATACTGTAAGCAAAGAACAGGCGAAACCTTCATAAAAAGGCGATGCCTGTTTTTTGCTGTTTGTAGTTAAAATCCGGGCCCGAAAGAAAGCTGCGCACAAGTATTCTAATAATACTGACAAATAGAGTAATATTGATTAATAATAGATTTTAATATTAAATCAATGAATTTTTTCCATAAAAGCGTTATTATAGTGTAAAGAGAAACAAATTTTTACGGCAACATTTTATGGATATATTTTCTGATTATATCGCCCTGGTTAATGTAAGCGCTTTATAAAAATGTGAAGTGTTGTTATTGGCTTGTGGCGTAGTCTACAGCAAAACCAAATAATGGCTCCGATTTCGCCTCCAAGACTCGTCTGTAGCAGAATTGTGTACATCGTGAAGCTTACACGGAAGCTTTTCTTACAAATAATGGTATCATCATTATCAGCAAACAATCTGTCGTTCAATCATAAAGAAGCATGAGATCAGACTTACGGGCAGCTCGAAGACGTAGAAAGACTAAACGGAAACAGTAACGAAACTGGATGATCCGGCTCAGTTTTTCGAAAGAGAACAAAATAAAATAGTAAAGGATGAGTGCAATGGTGCCAGAATCTATTTTCTCACAAGGTCAAATGCCGACGCTCAAGGAAGTGTTGGCCTCGAGGGAACAACGTGCTTTTTTTGAAGAAGAAATCAGCAAAACGAACGCAAACCAGACTTTGATTTCCCTTAAATGCAATATTCCTGGACCAGTCAAATATAATGCCATCGTTAGACAGATTTCTGAAATCGGCATCCAAGAAGTAAAAAATGCGATTCAAGCAAATAAATGGAAAGTCACCTATGAAAAATTGATGGACTTGGATACGGGTCCGGAATATTTTGTCGTCGTTGATACCTATCCAACTGCCGTGAAGCAAGCCGCTATCATGATAGAAGACGGCAGTTTGCTAGGCCAGCTGTTCACGATCAGCGTGTTTTATCTGGAAGAAGGCAAGATGATCGAGGTGCAGCGAATGGAAATAGGCTATGAACCGAGAACGTGCATGGTTTGTGGGGATGAAGCATTCGAATGCGAAAATGCGAATGTGCACAGTAGGGACGAAATCCAGAAAAAAATTGAATCCATACTGCAGGAGGACGGAAGAGTCCGATTAGATTAAGAAACCTTATCCAGGAAATCCGTGTCACCATCGAAAAACAATAAAATAGGCAGCATTCAGCATTCCAAGCAGAGATCCCGGATAGGGTTTCTGCTCGGAATGTTTTTTATTGTAATCAAAAAATAGATTAAAAAATTCTAATAAAGTATGGTAAAATGCTTAAGTGAAGGATGTCCAAATCCTAAAAAAATAGATAATACAGAAAATGAATGAGTGAGGGATCGATGATGAAAGAGTATAATGTTGCCATTGTAGGTGCTACAGGTGCTGTTGGAGAAAAAATGCTAGGCTTGTTGGAAAATGCTTCTTTTAAGATAAAAAGTTTGAAGCTGTTGGCTTCTAAACGGTCTGTAGGTAAAGTAAAGACTTTCCGCGGACAGGAACTGCAGATTGAAGAAACAACCGATGACTCATTTGAAGGCATCGACATTGCCTTATTCAGCGCTGGGGGCGGCATCACGAAACAATTCTCCCCTGCAGCCATCAAAGCTGGAGCCATCGTCATCGACAATACGAGTGCTTTTCGTATGGATCCAGAAACGCCATTGGTTGTTCCAGAAGTGAATCCAGAAGACTTGCGCAAGCACAAAGGGTTGATCGCTAATCCAAACTGCTCCACTATTCAGATGGTGGTAGCTTTGCAGCCAATCCGCGAAAAATTTGGTTTGGATCGCGTCATCGTCTCCACATACCAAGCGGTAAGCGGAGCTGGCCTACATGCTTTGGAAGAATTGAAAGCTCAAACCCAAGCGGTCCTGAACGGTGAAGAACCGGTTGCAAATATTTTACCTTGTGGTGGCGATAAGAAGCATTTCCCAATCGCATTCAACGCTTTACCACAAATTGATGTGTTCAGCGAAGGCGGCTACACGTATGAAGAGTGGAAAATGATCAACGAAACCAAAAAAATCATGGGTGACAAGGACATCAAAGTTTCTGCAACTTGTGTGCGTATCCCCGTGATGTCTGGGCACTCGGAATCCGTCTATTTTGAAGTGGACGACAAAAATGTTTCTGTCGCAGATATCTGGGAAGTGTTGAAAGATGCTCCAGGAGTTGTGCTTCAGGATGATACAGCAAATCAAGTCTATCCTACCGCCCGCGAATCAGTCGGTAAGAATGAAACATTTGTCGGACGTATCCGTAAGGATGTGGATGTCGACAATGGTTTCCATATGTGGGTTGTTTCCGATAACCTATTGAAGGGCGCTGCCTGGAATTCTGTACAGATTGCCGAAAAAATGATTGAAATGGGCCTTCTTTAGAATTTTTAAATGCGAATTAGCTAGTCAACACCATCTGACGAAAATGAATATATCAAGACCTGTCAAAGGTTGGGCCGAAAAGGGTGTTTAATTTAGCACCGTTCTCGGTCCGTTCTTTTTGAGAGGTCTTTTTTCGTGCAGAAATTTATTTTATATTTTAACTTGTAGAGTGCTTCAATGTGAGTGTTTCATACACTTGCAAAATGTTTGATGCATCTAAGAAATTGTCTAGCGTTCCAAGCCTGCCTCTCGGAAATTAGATAAATTTGACCCATTGCGCTCTGCGATGCTCATTTGCGTGGGACTCTTAGGATTTATCCTTTAGAGTCCCAGTACAAGGTGACCGTAGGGAACGTTGCGAGGCCAGATTTCCTAAATTTCTTTCGAGGCAGACCAAGCTTGTCCCGCTTTTCTCACACTTTCAGAAAACCAAAACAGAAACTGAAGCAAATACTACAATTTTGCCAATAATCATGTATAATATAACAGAGAGGATATCGGTCACGTTTAGTCGAATGCGAAGAAAACGCATTCGCTTGTAGACCCTGAGGACAGCGCGGTAGAGCAGCAGTGCTGATTTTCAGGGACGAAAATACGGAGAAAGGCATTCAAACGATCAAAATAGATAACAGCATAGAAAGCTGAAAAATAAGAGGTGGTACAATGAGTAAAGTAAGAATAATTTCTCTCGGAGGTGTGAGAGAAAGCGGTAAAAACATGTATTTAGTGGAAGTGGACGATTTAATTTTTGTATTGGATTGCGGTTTGCTCTATCCGGAAAACGAATTGTTGGGAATTGATGTGGTCATTCCTGATTTCACGTATCTGGAGGAAAATAAAAATAAGATAGCAGGTATTTTCTTGACGCATGGGCATGCGGATGCTGTAGGAGCATTGCCTTATTTATTGCAGAATATCGATGCACCCGTGTTCGGTACTGGTTTGACGATTGCGCTGGCTAAACTGGCGGTTGAATCAACCGGATTGGCTACTGGCTTTGAGGATTACCATGTCATCGACGAGAACACTGAAATTGAATTTGAAAATACCAGCGTCCGATTCTTCAGAACTACACATACGATCCCTGATTCTGTAGGGATTTGTGTGAAGACGGAAGAAGGCAGCGTTGTCTATACCGGTGACTTCAAGTTTGATCAAAGCGCATCTCCGATGTATCGAACTGATTATGGCAAAATTACGGATATCGGCGAAGGCAAAGTTTTGGCGCTATTGAGCGATTCGGGAGATGCCGAGTCAACTACGGAAAATGTCAGTGACCGTAAGATTGAGGAAGAAATGCTAGATACCTTCATCAATGCTGAGGGACGAATCATTGTATCCTGTGTGGCAAGTAATATTTTGCGCATTCAGCAAGTTTTTGATGTCGCACTCCAAGCTAACCGTAAAATATTTTTGACAGGTCCGACTTTGGTTGAAACTATTGAGGTTGCTATGAAACTAGGAAAACTAGTCTTGCCGACTCCGGATTTGCTTGTAAATGTAAAAAATATCAATGATTACCGTGATGGGCAAGTCTTGGTGCTGGAAACCGGCAACAGCGGGGAACCGTTGGAAGCATTGCAGCGTATGTCCAAAGGTAGACATAAGCAAGTGAATCTTAAAGAAGGCGATTTGGTTTACATCACGACTACACCGTCGACAGCGATGGAAACAACAGTCGCAAAAACCAAAAATTTAATTTACCGAGCCGGTGCATCCGTGCGGGAAATATCGGGAACATACAAAGCTTCCGGGCACGCTTCGCCTAACGATTTGAAATTGATGATCAACTTGCTTAGACCTATGTATTTCGTGCCTGTCCAAGGGGAGTATCGGATGCAGGCTGCACATGCCCAGTTGGCGAATGAAGTCGGTATTCCGTTCAAAAACATATTTATCCCCGGCAAAGGCGACGTCATCGAATTTGCAAAAGGACGTATGCACATGACGGGACAGGTCCCAGCCGGTAATGTACTGATTGATGGCATCGGCGTTGGCGATATCGGCAATATTGTTTTGCGCGACCGCAAGCTGTTGTCGGAAGATGGCATCTATGTTGTTGTTGTGACGATTTCCAGAAGATTGAACAAAATTTTGTCGGGTCCGGAAATCGTTTCGCGTGGCTTCGTCTATATGAAAGCGAGCGAAGAACTTGTCAAAGAAAGTTCGAATATCGTCAGGGAAGTAGTAGAAGCTAATTTGCATACAAAAGACTTTGATTGGGCCAAGTTGAAACAAGAGATACGAGATTCGTTGAGTCGTTATCTTTTTGAAAAGACGAAGCGCAAACCGGTCATTTTACCGATCATCATGGAAGCATCCAATTATCAGAAGAAGAGCTGATGTCCCTTTGCCGTAAAGGCAATAAAACGGATCGTTGTTGAAAAGGAGAGATTCATCTTTATGGGTTCTAATAGTATGAAGGCTTGGATCGAGGCAGCTCTGTTTGCGGTCCTCGCAATCGCCTTGGCATATGTGGCCATTCCATTGGGAGAATACACTATTGTGCTTGCTTTGTTGCCGTTGCTTTTCATTTCTCTCCGCAGAGGAATATTACTTGGTCTGGTTTCAGGAACACTGACTGGCCTTGCTTTATTTGCGCTCAAAGGAGAGGGGGCGGATGTTGCCGCAGATATCCTGACCCAAGCAGCACCGTTCGTTTTCGTGGGCATCGCTGGTTTCTTTGCGAAATTCACGCAACGCACATTGAACAATAAACGTTTCCCGAATGCAGCTTTGAATATAATGACGGCATCTTTTTTCGGAACGCTTGTCTATTTTGTTTGGGCACTGATTTCTGACCTGTTCCTCAGCGAAGAAGCAGTTCCTGCTGGAGTTTCTGCTTTTGCACATTTTCTTCCGGAACA
Organism: Trichococcus collinsii; assembly: GCF_900107505.1. Taxonomy (GTDB): domain Bacteria; phylum Bacillota; class Bacilli; order Lactobacillales; family Aerococcaceae; genus Trichococcus; species Trichococcus collinsii. The sequence goes on from NZ_FNQH01000001.1 coordinate 234,940, forward strand.
GACGCTATCGTTTGCGGCAACTTTTGCCTTCAGCGCAGTCGTTCTGGTGTTGATCGCAAAATTCGCGCCTAAAGCGTACATCCCAAAAGGCAGCCGTTTCCTGAGCAGAAAAGAAAAATCGAAACTGTTGAATGATTAAAAAATAAAAGGCGAAGGACGGATTTTAATTATCCGGACTTCGTCTTTCTGTTTTTATGGGCTCGTGTGCTATCATTAGTGGGTAAGCTATTTTGTCATTTTATTGATTTGGAGTGGTCATATGAGTATTTGGTCAATGATATTTACGGCAATCATCGTTTTAAATACAATCGGTGCAATCATCACCGTCTTTAAAGAAAAAAGGGACGTCGCAGCCACTTGGGCGTGGTTGTTGACGTTAAACCTGCTGCCGGTGGCGGGCTTCATCATCTATCTTTTTATAGGCAAAAAGATGTCAAAGGAAAACATCTATGATATGCGGACCCAAAAAAGCTTGGGGATGTCCCAGTTGGCGAAAGTCCAAATCGAAATGCTGGAGGATGAAGATCTAGCGCAAGGTTTGGTCGAAACCGACTATGCACAAAAAACAGCTATCCTGTTCCTGGAAAGTGATGAATCCATTTTGACTAAGGGGAACAAACTTGAAATATTTAAGAGCGGTGAAGGTGTGTTTGATGCGCTCGTGCAGGACATCTACAAAGCTGAAGATCATGTGCACATGCTTTATTACACTTTTCGCTCAGACGAGTTGGGTAAACGCGTTCTGGCGGCATTGGAAGATAGGGCGGCAGCCGGTGTGGAGGTTCTTGTCGTTTACGACGCGATGGGTTGCAGAGGGAATGATTCAAAATTTTTCAATAACCTTGAAAAATTAGGAGGAAAGACGGAAGTGTTTTTTGGATCAAAAATACCTTTCGTCAATTTGCGGATGAACTATCGTAACCATCGCAAAATAATGGTGGTGGACGCGAAAGTTGCTTATCTTGGGGGATTCAATATCGGTGACGAGTATCTGGGGAAAGGGGAACTTGGCGAATGGCGGGATACGCATATGAAAATAGAAGGCAATGCGGTCCTGACGCTTCAAAGTCGTTTCTTCATGGATTGGAATGCGGTTGCTAAGCCTAAGAATCGAAAAGATTACGCAGAGGCCTATTTCCCGATTGCCGATAAAAAAGGCGATACAGCCATGCAGATTGTAGCAAGTGGACCGGATGACGAAGATCAGACAATCAAAATGGGTTTCCTGAAGATGATCAGTCAAGCGAAAGAATCAATCTATATACAGACACCTTACTTTATACCTGACGAGAGTCTGCATGAAATGCTCAAGATTGCGGCATTATCCGGTGTAAGAGTCAAAATCATGATCCCTTCGAAGCCGGATCACCCTTTCGTCTATCGGGCAACGGAATATTTTTCCAAAGACATCATAGAGTATGGTGCCGAAGTCTATATGTATCAGAACGGTTTCCTGCATTCAAAAGTGATGATTGTCGACGATGAAATAGTATCGGTAGGCACGGCAAATATGGATGTGCGCAGCTTCAAATTGAATTTTGAAATAAATGCCTTTATTTACGATCGTCAAGTGGCTGAAGAATTGATCGCGAATTTTGATGAAGATCAGGAAAAGTGCATCCGTGCAACCCATGATTATTTCGCAAAACAATCGAGGTGGCGGAAATTCAAACAAGCTTTTTCCAGATTGCTGTCACCGATATTGTAGACCTCAAGCGTACTGGAAACGGAAAAAAGGAGTGCAAGGCATCAGTCTTTAACGGCATGCCTTGCACTCCTTTTTGTATATGAATATACCATCGACTAATAAGAATTAACCAAGTTGGATTGCCAATATTTGACTGATATTCAGCAGGTAAGTCACTTTTTTGTCAGCGGTTGTGAACATGACTTGTCTTTTCGGGGTTACCTGGGAATTGAATATGCCCCAAACCAATGTTCTTGTATATGATTTCGGTCCCTGTTTTTCTTCGATCACAACATACACAGGGGTGTGGTTTTCAAAGGCTTGATTAGCGAAACGGACAACTTGATGAATCGGCATTACTTTGTCCAGAATGGCTTCATTAATGGACTGGACGGATGAGAGTGGACGCAGATATGATTTTTTGGAAGGAGTCTGAGTATTATTGGATACCGGATAGATGTAGTTTTGCATGTTGGTTCCTCCGAACGTGTGTTTGTCTTGCATCCTCATTATAAGAACATCTGTTCTTTTTTGCAAGCTATTTATTTTACGTTCAACAAAATTTCAGGACAGCAGGCATGCAACTCAACCTGCAGTTTTGTCATTTCGGCCGCAAATGGCCCAAAATTCCCTCGTTACCAAGTAAAGTAGAGTCATGAAAAAAACGTGTTGGCCACACGTTAACTGTGAAGGAGGAAAAAAGATACTTTGATTGCTTGGAGGAATCGCTGTAAAAAATAAGCCGCAAAAGAGACTCCCCGAGGAGGGTTTGCATTTGATGCATGCTTCTTGGGGATTTTTGTTCACAAAATGTTCATTTTAATATTTTGAAAGAATTTGAGAAAGTTTCTTCCTATTAATGAAACTGCGGTGGTTGTTGAAAACGCTGGAAATGGCGTTCAATTAGATTTGAACGGCCTTTACATTAACTGTATAATGAAATTACTGATTGGAAAAAAGATTATTTTTCCGAAGGAGAATCAAATGAGGGACGGAGGTGGAATGAAAGATGCAAATATTTGATGAAGTAAAAAAGATTGAGCAGGAAGCAACGGATCTGGAATTGGATTATCAGAACAAACTGCGCAAACTGGAACAGAACACGCAAGATAAAATAGGCGAAATGAAAAGGAATATCGAAAAAGAATTAGCTACTTTTCAATCCGAAGAACTTGCAAAAAAATCAGAGCAACTGGCAATTCTCAAGAAAGCTTCCGCAGAAAGTGAAAAATCGGAAATCGAGAAGTTACAGACTCGGTTTGAAGCGAAAGAAGAAGAACTTGTGAATGCGGTAATTGGGGAGGTGATGAGGAAATATGGCAATCGCTAAAATGAAAAAAATTACTCTCATTTCTTTTCACGAAAAAAAAGAGCAGCTGTTGACGGCTATCCAGACATTGCAAAACTTAGAAGTCATCGATTTGCCTGCTGCAAAAGAAAATTTGCAATCCATGTCGCCTAAAGAACGAGAGACAATTGAACAAAACATCAAGAAGACTGAAAGTTATCTGGAAAATGTCACGGAAGCCTTATCTTTCCTGCAGTCAAATCTGAAGAAGGAGTCTTTGATCAAACAGTATACTACCCCGAGACAATCTCTGTCTTTGGAAGAGTTGGAAAAAGCTGTGAGCGAATTTTCTTCGGATGCTGTTCTGGACAAAGTGTTGGGACTGAAGGCTGAACAGAAGAAACTGGAGGATGACAAGAAACATCTGTATGAGCAAGAGGATTTTCTGCTTTTATGGAAAAAATTGTCATTCAATCCAAAAGACACTGCTGCATTTGAACATATCGCGGTCAAAGTGGGCACGATTCCTCAGACGCTATCCAACGATTACATCACCAGTGTGACTTCCAATCCCTTGGTCTACACGGAAGAAATCTTTCAGAACAAAGAATCATACGGAGCAGTGATTTTCTATGATCCGTCAAAAGTTATTGATGTAAACGCTCTGTTGGACAGCAACCATTTCCAACCGTTAGCGTACGAGTATGATTTGCCGCCTACAGAAGCATTGGCAGAGGTTCAAAGCCGCATTCAGGATAATCGTGAAGCAAACAAACAGTTGCTGGCGGATCTTTCCGACATGAAAACAGAAGAGTGGCAGTTAATGCTACTGTCCGAGTTCCATTATGCAAAACTGCAGCGGATAAAAAGCCAACAATTGCTTGTCAACGAGAAACATCTCTTTGTCATTCAAGGATGGCTTGAGGAAGATAAAGTCAAAGAAATCAAGCGGACATTGACTGAGACTGTGTCGGAAAATGAATACGCATTGACGGTTGATGATGCAGAGGGATCGGATGTTTCAGTTATTCCGACCGTTTTGAAGAACAATAAGTGGATTACTCCTTTTGAGAATATCACTGCCATGTACAGTCTGCCGAAATATGACGAAATAGATCCAACACCACTGTTGACGCCTTTCTACCTTTTGTTCTTTGGAATGATGATTGCGGATGTCGGATACGGTCTGTTGCTCCTTATCGGAACATTACTGGCATTGAAGTTTCTGAACTTCAACAAAAGCATGCGCAACAATCTGCTGTTCTTTCACATTCTGTCCTATCCATCCATCTTGTGGGGATTGGTCTACGGCTCTTTCTTCGGACTGGAATTGCCGTTTGTGCTCTTGTCCACGAGCAATGACGCCAATACGATTCTATTGATATCGGTAGTGTTCGGGGTCGTTCAGATTATGTTCGGTCTGGGCATCAAGACCTATTTATCTTTGCGCGACAAAGATCCGCTGGGCGCGATTTCCGGCAGTATTGGCTGGTTGGGGATTTTTGTGGGCCTCATCTTCATCCTGTTCGGGAAGATGCTTTTCCCGAGCCAAGTCCTTGTGACCGTTGGAGCAGCTGTCGCCATCACTAGCGCGGTCGCGATCGTGCTTGCTACAGCTATGGCATCCGATAACAAGGCGTTGGGTGCTGGTGCCGGATTATATAATCTTTATGGGATTACCGGTTATATCGGCGACATAGTCAGTTATACCCGTCTGATGGCTTTAGGGGTATCCGGGGGCAGTATTGCGGTTGCCTTCAACATGATCATTGATTTCTTGCCGGTGTGGGCAAAATTCACTATCGGTGCTGTATTGTTTGTTTTGTTGCACACCATCAACTTCGGTTTGTCCATGCTGAGTGCTTATGTGCACGGCGCTCGTCTAGCTTTTGTCGAATTTTTCGGCAAGTTTTACGAAGGTGGCGGAAGAGCCTTGGAGCCGTTGAAGACAGAAGAGAAATATATTTACTTAAAAAATAAAAAAGAAGCTTAACTATTGGAGGAATTATAAAATGGAAAATATGACATGGTTACAATATTTCATCGATAACAACGGCGGCATGATGTTCGCAGCTTTAGGCGTCGCTTTGGCGGTCGGACTGGCGGGAACGGGTTCGGCAAAAGGAGTCGGTATGTGTGGTGAAGCCGCTGCTGCATTGATTAAAGAGCAACCAGAAAAATTCGGTAAATCATTGATTCTGCAACTGTTGCCAGGTACGCAAGGTTTGTACGGTTTCGTTATCGGATTCTTGATTTATCTACAAATGTCTCCTGAAATGACTGTTGCACAAGGAATGTATTATCTGATGGCCGGTCTGCCTATCGCAATCACTGGTTTGACTTCAGGTATCGCACAAGGCCGTGTATCTACAGCAGGTCTGCAAATTTTGGCTAAGAGAGAAGAGCACAACACAAAAGGGATCATCTATGCTGCCATGGTTGAAACGTATGCAATCCTAGGATTCGTTACATCATTCTTGTTGGTATTGAACGCTTAATTCTCAAAAGCTCCAGAAGAATGAAAGAATAAGTAAGGAGATGAGAAAGCGTGAAAGATCTACAATCCTTGTCTGAACAGATCCTGAATAAGACAAAAGCAAAAGGACAAAGCAAACTGGAGGATGCTGAAAAAATTTCTGTCGCAAAGATAGAAGAGAGCAGATTGACTCTGGTTGAACAACAAAAAGCGCGCAAGGCTGCCATTTTGAAAAAAATTGCCAACGATTTTGATCGTGAGCAACAAACCTTGAAGAATAAAGAGCGCAACGCTGTTTTGAAAGAGAAACAGGTCATCCTGAAATCGGTCTTCCAGCAAGCTTTAGAAAAAATGAACACGTGGGATGAAACCCATTTTGCGCAATTCCTGAACGGGGTGCTATCTCAAGCTGACGATTCGAAAGCCTACAACATTGTTCCAGGCGCAAAATCGATCGCCCACTTTAAGGGGAAAGAGCTGCAGCAGCTGTTGGTCAAATACCCCGCTGTCAAGATTTCTGAGGAGTCTATTCCGAATAAAGCCGGATTCATCCTTCAGGAAAGTGGAGTCGACTACAACTATTGTTTCGATGATCTGATCGAAGATGTAAAGAACGACTTTGCAGCAGAGCTGGCGACTTTAGCATTCCAAGACAAAAAGTAAAGGAGGGGCACTATGCAAGAGATTGATTACAAAGGCGTCAATACGATACTTCGCACCTACGAATTAAAATTATTGACGGAAGCGGATTACGATCGGATGCTGAAAGCCTCTTCTTTAAAAGATGCCTTGGATGTTCTGAAAGGTACCGGTTATGAGTTTGACGAGAAAGAAACACTGGTGAACAAAAATTTCGAAGGTTTTCTCATGAAACATCTGGCGGAAGTCTATAAGGAATTGTTCAGCATCACGCCGGTTGCTGAGATTGTGGAATTATTCGCGTTGCGCTATACCTATCACAACCTGAAAGTGTTGTTGAAACAACGTTTTTCGGGTGAAGATTTGGAGCAACTGTTGATCCCTATCGGCAAATATTCCATCGGCAGTCTGAAGAAATTGGTCGAAACCGGAGACGGCAATGACGAACATCCGATTCTGATAGAAGGTGTTCAAGAAGCGCTCCGTGATTTCGATGAAGGTCATCGTATCGAAGCGGCCACTATCTTTATGGATACTTATTATTTCAGACATCTGCGCTCCATCAGCAATAAGCTCCAACATCCAAGCATCACGAAAATGGTGGACGGCATAATCGATCTCTATAATCTTTCGACCATGATCCGAAGCCTGAAACAAAGCAAGCCCCGCGGTTTTCTCTATACGGTCCTATCCAGTTCAGGTTCGATTTCGAAACGTGACTTGATTGAAGAATCGATAAATGGACCAAGCGCGGTCATGCGCAAGCGTTATTTTAGCAAAGAATACGGCACGCGCTTATCCAATATGATTTCTGAGACAACAAATGAAGTGGATACACAGAAGCTGGATAAACTCGTGGATGAACTGACCTATGAATTGGTGGCGGAAGGCTTGTACCAACCGTTCGGTCCGATCCCCTTATTGGGTTATCTGTTTGCCAAAGAGAAGGAAGTCACCAATATCCGCTTGATTTTGGTCGGCAAAGACAATCAGATAGAGGAACAAATATTGAGAGAGAGGATGCGACCTGTATATGGCTCATAATATTGCAGTTGTGGGAGATAAAGATTCCATCCTTCCTTTTAAGATTTTGGGTTTCGCAGTATTTGCATGCCATAATGCCCAGACTGCCCGTGAAACGGTAGATCGCTTGGCGATGGAGAATTATGGGATCATTTATCTGACGGAAGAAATGGCAAAAGAAATACCTGATACAGTGAGCAGGTATGACAGCAGTGTCCAACCAGCCATCATCCTGATTCCGAACCATAAAGGTACGTTGAATATCGGGAAAAGCCGCATTCAGGAGAATGTGGAAAAAGCAGTTGGACAGAATATCTTATAATTTGGAGGGGACTTTTTTGAAAAATGGAAATATAATAAAAGTTTCCGGACCTTTAGTTATGGCGGAAGGAATGGAAGAAGCGAACATCCAAGATATTTGCCGCGTCGGCGAATTAGGATTGATCGGCGAAATCATCGAGATGCGTAATGATATCGCATCCATTCAAGTTTATGAAGAGACTTCCGGTATTGGTCCTGGAGAACCGGTAATCACAACAGGCGAAGCTTTGTCGGTCGAATTGGGACCCGGCATCCTGTCGCAGATGTTTGACGGGATCCAGCGTCCTTTGCATACGTTCCGTGAAATTACTCAAAGTAACTATTTGGTGCGTGGGACGGATATCCCACCATTGAAGAGAGAAAACGTCTGGGAATTCAAAGCCACGAAGAAAGTCGGCGATCACGTCATAGCCGGTGATATTGTCGGTACCGTGCAGGAGACGAAAGTCATCGAGCACCGGATTATGGTTCCTTACGGCGTCTCCGGTAAGCTGACTGCCATCCAGGATGGCAGCTACACTTTGGATGACACGGTTTATGTTGTCGAAACGGAAGATGGCTCGAAAGAATTGACGATGCTGCAAAGATGGCCAGTCCGTCGCGGACGTCCATTCAAGCAGAAAATGAACCCGCACACGCCGATGGTTACCGGCCAACGGGTCATCGATACGTTCTTTCCGATCACAAAAGGGGGCGCAGCCGCTGTTCCGGGACCTTTCGGAGCAGGGAAAACCGTCGTACAGCACCAAATCGCAAAATACAGCGATGTGGATATCGTAATTTACGTCGGTTGCGGCGAACGCGGTAATGAAATGACGGACGTATTGAATGAATTTCCGGAATTGATCGATCCGAATACGGGCGAATCATTGATGGAGCGTACGATCCTTATCGCCAACACCTCCAACATGCCGGTTGCGGCGCGTGAAGCATCCATCTATACAGGTATCACGATCGCGGAATATTTCCGTGACATGGGTTATAGTGTAGCGATCATGGCTGACTCGACATCCCGTTGGGCAGAAGCCTTACGCGAAATGTCGGGCCGTCTGGAAGAGATGCCTGGTGACGAAGGCTATCCAGCCTACCTAGGAAGCCGTGTAGCAGAGTATTATGAACGGGCAGGACGAGTGTTGGCTTTGGGATCGGAAGATCGTGAAGGAAGTATTACGGCCATTGGAGCGGTATCGCCTCCTGGTGGTGATACCTCTGAACCGGTAACACAAAATACATTGCGCGTCGTTAAAGTATTCTGGGCGTTGGATGCCACGTTGGCACAAAAAAGACATTTCCCATCCATGAACTGGCTGACTTCCTATTCCCTTTACAATACCGAAGTCGGGGAATATCTGAATAATGCCTTACAGACAAAATGGTCTGAAATGGTTCAGCATGCCATGAATCTTCTGCAGGAAGAATCGGAATTGGAAGAAATCGTCCGTTTGGTCGGTATCGAATCCTTATCCGAAAAAGACCGCATGACAATGGCGGTCGCAGAATCGCTGCGTGAGGATTATCTGCAGCAGAACGCTTTCGATGATGTCGATACGTACACTTCCCGCAACAAGCAATTGGCGATGCTGGACATAATTCTGGATTTCGAAACAGAGGCCCGTGAAGCAATGCGTTTAGGCGCTTACTTCAATGAAATCATTGAGGGCACGGTTGAATTGCGTGACCGGATCGCAAGAAGTAAATATATCAGAGAAGAAGACCTTGCCGAAATGAAAAACATCAAGGCAGACATGAAGCAAAGATTGCATGAAATCGTTGCGGAAGGAGGGATGACGCACCATGCTTAAGGAATATAAAACAGTAACCGAAGTTGTAGGCCCGTTGATGGTTGTAGAGCAAATCGAGGGAGTCAAATTCGACGAATTGGTTGAAATCCAAATGCAAAATGGCGAAATCCGCCATGGTCAAGTTTTGGAAGTCAGCAAAGATAAAGCGATGGTGCAGATTTTTGAAGGCCCAAGTGGGATCAACATCAAAGACACCAAAGTCCGCTTCCGGGGAAAACCTCTTTCCATAGCTGTTTCTGAGGATATGGTAGGCCGTGTGTTCGATGGGATGGGCAATCCGATTGATGGCGGCCCGGAAATCATCCCGGAAATGAATTTGGATGTGAACGGACAGGCAATCAACCCTGTAGCGCGTGACTATCCGGATGAGTTCATCCAAACAGGTATTTCTGCCATCGACCATCTGAACACACTCGTAAGAGGGCAGAAACTTCCTGTGTTCTCCGGTTCAGGTTTGCCGCATAAAGAATTGGCTGCACAAATCGCGCGTCAAGCGACGGTTTTGAACAGTGACGAAAAATTTGCGGTTGTATTTGCAGCCATGGGGATCACTTTTGAAGAAAAAGAATATTTCATGGAAGATTTCCGCAAGACGGGAGCGATCGATCGCTCCGTCATGTTCATCAACTTGGCGAACGATCCAGCCATCGAACGTATCGCAACACCGAAAATGGCCTTGACTGTCGCGGAATATCTAGCCTACGAAAAGGACATGCACGTCTTGGTCATCATGACCGACATGACCAACTATTGTGAAGTTTTGCGTGAAATATCGGCAGCCCGCCGTGAAGTGCCGGGTCGCCGTGGCTATCCAGGATATTTGTATACGAACCTTGCCGCATTGTATGAGCGTGCAGGCCGCATCATCGGCAAAAAGGGCTCCGTGACTCAAATCCCGATCCTTTCCATGCCGGAGGATGACATTACGCATCCAATCCCTGATTTGACTGGATACATCACGGAAGGCCAGATCATCCTTTCGCGTGAGTTAAACAACTCCGGCTTCAAGCCACCGATCAACGTGCTGCCTTCGCTTTCCCGTCTGAAAGATAAAGGTACCGGTGAAGGCAAGACAAGAAAAGACCATGCTCCGACCATGAACCAGTTGTTTGCGGCTTACGCAAAAGGAAAACAGGCAAAAGAATTGGCCGTCATCCTTGGGGAGTCCGCCTTGTCTAAGACAGACAAACTGTATGTGCAGTTCACGAAACGTTTCGAAGAAGAATACATCAATCAAGGATTCTATACGAACCGCACGATCGAAGAGACTTTAGCTTTAGGTTGGGAACTATTGTCCATCCTGCCGGTAACAGAACTTAAGAGAATCAAGAGCGATATGATCGATGAGTTTATGCCGAAGGGAGAGTGATCGTCCATGGCTAGATTGAATGTAAAGCCTACCAGGATGGAACTGTCCAATTTGAAAGCGCGTCTGGTGCTATCCACCCGCGGCCATAAACTGCTGAAGGACAAACAAGATGAACTGATGCGTCAATTCATAAATCTGATCCGCGAAAACAATATCCTGAGGGATGAAGTCGAAAATGAGTTGACCGCCTCCATGCGTTCTTTCGTGGTAGCCAAGTCGCTTCTGAATGAGGCTTTCATTGAAGAATTGTTCGCTGTACCCGCTACAGCGGTGGAATTGGACATCCAAGAAAAAAATATCATGAGTGTTGTTGTTCCCCAAATGAATTTTTCGATAGCCAACAAAGATGAAAAATCAACGGATTTGCAGTACGGCTACGTAAACTCAAATGGTGAACTGGATGATGCGATCAAAAAAATCGAAGATATCCTTCCGAAATTGCTTAAATTATCGGAAATCGAAAAAACCTGCCAACTTCTTGCCAATGAGATTGAAAAGACAAGAAGGCGCGTAAATGCATTGGAATACAAAATGATTCCGCAGTTGCAGGAGACGATCCGTTACATTCAAATGAAACTCGAGGAGAACGAGCGATCAAGTATTGTCCGAATGATGAAAGTCAAAGACATGGGCGCTTCATGATGCCGCAAGAACAAGACCGGGATATCCTTGTCTTGTTCTTTTTTGTCTTTCCGGTGCTTTTGTGAGGCAACTGCGTCATGGGCAGGAGTACCGTTGCTGAAAACGGTAACTAACAAAATGTTGGCTGAAGACTCCAGTAAAGGTTTTAACCTTGACGAAATTGTGTTAAACTATGAAATAATAAACGGAATGCCACATTAGGCTGAACGATGCTGCAAAAATATAATTGGATGGTGGGCATTAAATGACAGAAAAAGGATTGTTGATTGTCTTATCCGGACCTTCGGGAGTAGGCAAGGGGACTGTGAGACAAGCAATTTTTTCTCGTGGTGAACGGGAGTTCATATATTCAATTTCCGCTACGACCCGCAAAGCGCGCGAAGGGGAAGTGGATGGCAAAGATTATTTCTTCAAAGAAAGAGAAGAATTCGAGAGAATGATCGCCGATAATGAACTGTTGGAATATACCGAGTATGTTGATAATTACTATGGTACGCCAATCGACTATGTAAGAAGAACGTTGGACACGGGAAAAGATATTTTTCTGGAGATCGAAGTTCAAGGTGCCATGCAAGTGAAGGAACGGATGCCTGAAGGGATATTCATCTTCTTGACGCCTCCCGATATGACGGAACTGGAATCACGGATCGTAAATCGCGGTACTGACGAGTCTCCGATCATCAAGCAAAGAATGGAAAAGGCTATTGAAGAGCTAAGTTTGATGCGTTATTATGATTATGCGGTAGAAAACGACACAGTAGAGAATGCGGTACAGAAAGTGCTTGGCATCATCCAAAGCGAACACTTGAAAGTTTCACGGATTCTGGATACCATCTGTGCGGATGAAAGGGAGTAAAATATTATGATGTTATATCCTTCGATCGATAAATTGTTGGAGCAAGTGGATTCAAAATATTCAATGGTCATTCTTTCAAGCAAGCGTGCGCACCAATTACACGATCGCTCAGAGCCTTTATTGGACACTTACCAGTCATTCAAGAATGTTGGACGTGCGCTGGAAGAAGTAGTTGCCGGCGAATTGGAAATCGATCCGAAATCCATCATCCCTGAAAGATAACAGAATAGGAATGAAAAAAGACTACTGTTTTTGAACTTCAAAATCAGTAGTTTTATTTTTTTGATGCCAAAAACTGCGACAAGACTTTATCGGCATAATTTAGTATTATAATGGTTAGAATATGAAGGGGAGGGCTTAATTTGCAAATTGCAAAAGTGATTGTCGATATACCTGCAATGCAGACCAATCGTCCCTTTGATTATGCGATCCCTCCTGCTATGGAGCATAAATTAGGCAAGGGCATGCGGGTTGAAGTGCCTTTCAACAAACGCATCATCCAAGGGTTCATAACGGAAATTTCTGATCATACCGATTTTGAAGGGGAACTGAAAGAAATCATCCAACCTTTGGATATCGAGCCGGCTTTGACCGAAGAGTTGCTTCTGTTGGGCGAGGAAATGGCGGAAACCGTTTATGCCTATCGGATCCATTGTTACCAGACGATGTTGCCGCCTTTGATGAAGGCGAAGTACGAAAAAGAAATAGAGATTGTCGATGAATTGGATGAGGAGACTTTCTATGGACTTTTTCAGGGGAAAAACAAAATGAGTTGGGAAAATGCCGTCGATCGCGGCATTTTGCCGCGACTAATCGAATTGAAGCGATCCGGGAAGATTGAAGTCAATTACATCCTCAAAAACCAAGCCAAAGCAAAAACGGTGCAAGTCTATTATTCCGATCTGGAAATGGACAGTCTGGAAGACGCATACCGCAGCTTAAAAAAATCGGCCAAGCAACAGCAAGCGTTGTTGGTGGCAATCATGTCCATGAACGGAACACCGTTGACGTCCAAGGAATACAAAGACCAATTCGAAATCGCTTCGAGCACGATCCGGACCGGAGTAGAAAAGGGATGGTTAAAAGCAGCGGACCGAGAAATACTTCGTGATCCCTTTAAGGATAGACAGTTCAAAAAAACTGAAGCGATGGCCCTTTCTGACGAACAAACGGCAGCATTTCAGATGATGTGTGCCAGCATCAAGGAAGAAAGGCACGAGATCTTTCTGCTGCAAGGCGTTACGGGAAGCGGAAAGACCGAAGTTTACCTTCAATTGATCGCTGAAGTGATCAAACAAGGCAAGACTGCCTTGATGCTCGTGCCTGAAATCGCTTTGACTCCGCAGATGGTCAACCACTTCAAGAGCCGTTTCGGAAACCGCGTGGCAGTGATGCACAGTGCGTTGTCATCGGGGGAGAAATATGACGAGTGGCGCAAAATCCACCGTGGCGACGCCGATGTCGTAGTTGGCGCGCGTTCTTCCATTTTTGCTCCGGTTGAGAATCTCGGCATCATCATTATGGATGAAGAACACGAGAGCACCTACAAACAGGACGAAAATCCGAAGTATCATGCCCGGAATGTAGCGATTTGGCGCGGGCAGCATAACCATTGTCCGGTTGTCCTGGGTAGCGCGACGCCCTCACTGGAATCGCGGGCCAGGGCACAAAAAAAAGTTTATACACTGGTCGAATTGAAAGGACGCTTCAATCAACGCGCGCTGCCCCAAGTCGAAATTGTCGATATGCGTGATGAGTTCAAAGCGAACAACCGGAGCAGTTTTTCCATGGTCCTGCAGGAAAAAATCACAGACCGTCTTCAGAAGAAACAGCAAGTTGTGCTGATGCTGAACAAAAGAGGCTATTCCTCTTTCATCATGTGCCGGGATTGTGGTTTCGTCCTCGAGTGCCCGAATTGTGACATCAGTCTGACTTTGCATATGGACAGCAAAACGATGAAGTGCCATTACTGCGGCCATGAAGAAGAAATCCCCCATACTTGTCCTAAATGCAAGGGGCACAATTTCCGTTATTACGGAACGGGAACTCAAAAAATCGAGGAAGAACTGCAGACGCTCTTCCCCGAGGCACGCATTTTGCGCATGGACGTGGATACCACCCGAAAAAAAGGCGGTCATGAGGCCATCCTGTCGGCATTCGGAAGAGGAGAGGCCGACATCCTGCTGGGCACACAGATGATAGCAAAAGGCTTGGACTTTCCGAACATCACGTTGGTGGGCGTCATCAATGCCGACACTTCATTAGGGCTGCCTGATTTCCGCTCTTCGGAAAGGACATTCCAACTTCTGACACAAGTGAGCGGTCGCGCAGGTCGCGCTGAGTTGTCTGGTGAAGTGGTCGTGCAGTCCTATAATCCGGATCATTACGCCATCCTTTTTGCCCAACAGCACAATTATGAAGGATTTTACCGGACAGAGATGTCGCTGCGGCACAAAGCGGGTTATCCGCCTTATTTTTATACCGCGCTCATCAGCGTCAGCAACCCTGACGAAAAGAAAGCGCAGCAGAAAATTTATGAAATCCATGAGATTCTTCAAAATAAACTTGAGCCTGACACGATCATGCTCGGGCCATCCAAAGGGTCCATCGCGAGAGTGAACAACCGCTATTATTTTCAGATATTGGTGAAATACAAACAGGAAACCAAACTACATCCGGCATTGAAACAGATATTGGATGAGTCACAAAAAGAAAATGCACGTGGGCTCTACATTTCAATCGATTCAGAGCCGGTCAATTTCTTCTAGGAGGTATATATATGAAAAAAATCATTTTTATGGGCACTCCGGAATTTTCAGTGCCCATTTTAGAGGCTCTATTGCAGCAGGATTATGATGTGATCGCAGTTGTCACACAACCAGATCGCCCAGTAGGCAGGAAGAAAATATTGACGCCTTCTCCGGTGAAGGAAGCCGCATTGAAGCATGGTCTGCGGGTCTATCAGCCGGAAAAAATTTCCGGTTCACCAGAAATGGATGAGCTGATTGCCTTAAAATCGGATTTGATAGTGACGGCGGCCTATGGTCAATTCCTGCCGGTTAAGCTCCTGAATGCTCCCCGTTTCCGCTCCATCAATGTGCATGCTTCTTTGTTGCCAAAATATCGTGGGGGCGCACCGGTACATTACGCCATCATCAATGGGGAAAAAGAAACCGGCGTGTCCATCATGTATATGGAGAAAAAGATGGATGCCGGGGCTGTTTTGGCGCAGGAAGCCATCCCAATCACCGAGGCAGATGATGTCGGAACGATGTTTCTGAAGTTGAGCGAACTGGGCAAAAATCTTTTGATCGATATATTGCCTGATTTTTTCCTAGGAAAACTCGTGCCGCAAGAACAAGATGAATCCGCAGCCACCTTTTCTCCGAACATCAAACGCGAAGAGGAGCGCATCAATTGGTCCAAAACGGCCGCACAAGTAGCCTTTCAAGTCCGAGGTATGCGTCCGTGGCCAGTTGCACATACGCTTTTGGACGGACAACGGATCAAAGTATGGGCTGGACAGGCTGTCGAGCTGACCACTGCCGATGAACCCGGAACAGTGATCGTAACAGACAAGCACGCTCTGTATGTAGCTTGTGGGGAGCACACCGTCTTCAAAATGACGGAACTCCAACCAGCCGGGAAAAAACGCATGTCAGCAGCAGACTACTTGCGGGGCAGCGCCTGCGAAATTCATGAAGGTACAAGGTTTGAAACGGATGGACAATAAACTTAAAAATAAAATCAAACACACAGTCCGTTATCTGGCTGTTGAAATATTGGAGAGCGTAGAGAATGAAGGTGCGTATTCCAATCTTCTTCTGAACAAAGTCATTCAATCCGAAAAGTTGTCACCGAAAGATGCCGGTTTATTGACTGAAATCGTCTATGGCGTCATCCAGCGGAAAATGACCTTGGATTATGGCCTTTCGGCATACATCAAAGATCCAAAAAAACAACTTTCTTGGGTAACTAATTTATTGCGCGTCTCTGCCTATCAGATGGTCTATTTGACGAAGGTTCCGGATCATGCCGTTCTTTTCGATGCGGTTGAGATTGCGAAAGCCAAGGGCCATGCGGGCCTCGCCAGTTATGTGAACGGTGTGCTGCGGAATGTGCAACGGAATGGGCTTCGTGATTGGAAAACGATCAGCAATGCCAAGAAGCGCATCAGTGTAGGGGCCAGTATGCCTAAGTGGCTCGTCGCTTATTTCATTGAAAAAATCGGTATCGAGGAAACCGAAAAAATGTCTTTTTCCTTATTGGAAGATCCATTCGTATCGGTTCGATTGCAGTCACAGGCAATGTCTCGGGAAGAGGCGATCGCGCTGTTGCAAACAGATGGCTATGACGTGGTCCCAAGTCCTGTTTCACCTTCGGGTATCCGGATCCGCGGCGGGAAAATCGTTGATTCCCCGTTATTCAAAGATGGCGTCCTTACAATTCAGGATGAATCGAGTCAGTTGGTCGCACCGGTAGGAGAGCTGGAAAAGGATTTTCTGGTTTTGGACAGCTGTGCTGCCCCCGGGGGAAAGACAACGCACATGGCCAGTTATCTCTCGGCTTCGGAAAACGGCAAAGTCATAGCCTTGGATATGTATGAGCACAAGATAGGCTTGATCAACCAAAATGCAGAGCGACTGCACGTAGCCGATCGCATCGAAACCCGCGTGATGGATGCCAAAGAAGCAGGCACAGCCTTTGCACCTGAATCCTTTGATGTCATCTTCGTGGATGCACCTTGTTCTGGGTTGGGTTTGATGCGCAGAAAGCCGGAAATCAAATATGTGAAAAATATGCAGGACTTTTTGGACTTGCATCAAGAGCAACTTCGGATCTTGGACTCAGTCAGTTCGTTGTTAAAAAAAGGTGGACGTTTGGTATACAGTACATGTACACTAACTAAAGAAGAGAATCAAATGACTGTCCAGACATTCATTGGAAATCATGCCGAATTTGCAATTGTCCCGATACACTCCGATTATTTGGATAAAAAATCTTTCACTCCTGAAGGATTTGTGCAGATATATCCGCATGATTATGGAACTGATGGATTCTTCATCAGCTGTATGGTAAAAAGGTAAACGATTAAGAAAGAATTGAGGGGAAAGAATGCAGATAGCCTTCAAAAGTGATAGAGGCAAAAATAGAGCAATCAATCAAGATTATGTGAGTTATTTCGTGAATGAAGCCCAGCAATCGCTCATGATTGTATGCGATGGCATGGGTGGCCATAAGGCTGGTGATGTCGCTAGCGAAATGGGGGTATCCCACCTGGGTGCAGCCTGGAAGGGATCCCGTTTCACGAACAGCGAAGAATTGTCCCGTTGGCTGATCGCCAACATCCAGCGCGTCAATGATCTGATTTTTCAAAAATCATTGGATTACAGCGACCTGGATGGAATGGGGACGACCTTGGTGGCTGCGGCCATCGTAGGCAAGGAAATTATTATTGCCAATATCGGCGACAGTCGGGCGTATGTCTTCAGAAATTATAAACTCCGTCAAATCACGGAAGACCATTCCTTGGTGAATGAATTCATCAAGTCAGGGGAAATAACCCCGGAAGAAGCGCAGCATCATCCAAGAAAGAACATTTTGACGCGTTCCTTGGGTGTTTCCAGGAAATTGGATATCGATATCATGGCCATGCCGCTTGTGCAGGGTGATATGTTGCTTCTTTGTTCCGATGGCTTGACCAATATGATGGATGATGAAGAGATCACCCAGATGCTGAAGGAATGGCTTCCGCTTGAAGAAAAAGTCCTTTCCTTGGTCGATAAAGCGAATGAGGCTGGCGGCTTGGACAACATCACCGTACTTTTGGCTGATTTTACGGATAGAGAGGGGGAACCGGTGTGGAGGCAGGAAAGAAATTAGGCGGTCGCTATAAAATCGTCCGACATATCGGAAGCGGCGGGATGGCGAACGTTTATCTGGGCCATGATTTGATTTTGGATCGTCCGGTCGCCATCAAAGTATTGCGTTTTGACTTCCGTAATAATAAGGATGCCCTGCGCCGTTTTCAGCGTGAAGCCCTCTCAGCCACACAATTGATCCATCCGAACATCGTAGGTGTATACGATGTGGATGAAGAAGATGAAGTGCAATACATCGTGATGGAATTCATCGATGGCACTGATTTGAAAAAATATATCGACATTCAAGGCAGGGTTTCCCCGGAGAAATCGATCCACATCATGCACCAAGTTTTGTCGGCTGTGGCGTTGGCCCACAAAAATCGGATCATCCATAGGGACATCAAACCACAAAATATTCTGATCGACAGTCAGGACCGCATCAAAATTACCGATTTCGGTATTGCTGTTGCACTATCGGAAACATCGATTACCCAGACGAATACGCTATTGGGCTCCGTCCATTACTTGTCTCCAGAGCAAGCCAGAGGCAGTATGGCCACTTCAAAATCAGACATCTACGCTTTAGGAGTTGTCCTGTACGAGTTGCTTAGTGGGACGGTTCCATTCGATGGAGAATCAGCTGTCAGCGTCGCCTTGAAGCATTTTCAGGAACCGATGCCTTTCATTCGGGAGAACCGTCCGGAGATCCCTCAAAGTTTGGAAAATGTCATTATGAAGGCCACAGCGAAAGAACCTCTAGATCGTTACGCTACCTGTGAAGAAATGATGGCGGATCTCGATACTTGCTTGAATGAGGAGCGCTTGCACGAAGCACCTTTTATGCCAGTATCGCTATTGCAAGAAACAAAAGTCCTCACACCCTTATCAGCTGAAGTAGTGGCCAAAGCGGACAGCGATAAAACGATTGTTTCGCCTCCACCAACTGTGAAGGCTGAACCAATCCATGAATACGAATCAGGGCGGGAGAGCGCTGGAGGCAAGAACAAACGAAAGAAATGGACATTCGTTCTCTTCGTGTTGTTGCTGCTGAGTCTGATTGCCAGCTTTTTCTTCTTCTTTTACAATAACCAGGAAGCAGATGCAGTGACTGTGCCGGATGTTTCCGATATGGATCAAGCCAGTGCGCGGCTTGCATTGGAAGATGTAGGATTGGTATTGGGGGATATTACGGAAGAATACAGTGATGAAGTCGAAGAAGATGCAGTCATTGAAACGTCACCCAAAATCGGTGCATCCGTTGAAGCTGGTGATGAAATCGACCTGGTCATCAGTCTGGGCGAGGAATTGTTCACGCTTCTCGACTATGAAGGGCAAGAGTATGACAGTGTTCTGGAAGACTTACGTAAAGAAGGCTTTACGATCGAAAGGACACATGAATTCAGCAGCGAAGTCGCTGCAGGCGACATCATTAGCCAGAGCTTAGAGCCTGGCGCGGAAGTGAAACCAAGCGAAACTACGCTGTCATTTCTGGTGAGTGACGGAAATGAATCCTATACGATGCGCGATCTATCTGGATATACTAGAAAGAGTGTCGAGGATTATGCAGGACAATACGGGCTCGCGTTGACGGTCACTGAAGCTTATTCAGATACGATTGCAGCAGGCTTGGTCGTAAGCCAAAGCCTTGCAGGCGGATCTCCCTTTGTATCCGGGGATGCCTTGAATGTGGTGATTTCGATAGGTCCTGAAAAGCCGCAAGTGGTGTCCTTCAGCCGTACCATCACGATTCCCTATCTCGCGGCAGCCGCACCGCAACCCGCTTCTGAGAGCAGCAACAGTCAAGGCAGTGAAAATGCCGACAGCAATGCGGCTGTCAGCAGTTCTTCCAACGAACCCAACCATATCGTCATTTATGTGCAGGACGAAGATCATGTCCTTAGTGATGTATTCCGTGAGTTCGATATAGCAGCGGATGAGGTCGTGACATTGAATTTCCGTATTCTGGAAGGCAGCTCCGCTTCTTACCGGATCGAAAGAGATGGCGAGGTCATCAACGAAGCTTCGGAACTTACACAATAGAAATGTATAGGCTACAAAAAATGACAAACATCAAAATGGTTTGTCATTTTTTTGTAGAACAGTGTAGAATAGAGAGAAAGAACTAAACAAGGAGGCGTTGTCGATTTGCAAAAAGGACAAGTCAGGAAAGCAATAAGTGGATTTTATTATGTGTATGTGGACGGTCAAACGTATCAGACGAGAGGAAGAGGAAACTTCCGCGTGAAAAACATGGCTCCGCTTATTGGGGATTTTGTCGATTTCGAAAGTGACAACTTAACGGAGGGTGTTCTGTTGGACATCTACCCAAGGAAAAATGAATTGATTCGTCCGACTGTCGCGAATGTCGATTTTGGCGTCATTGTGATGTCTGCGATCGAACCCGATTTTTCTTCCTATTTGGTGGATCGTTTCTTGGTTTACCTGGAAGCTAACAACATCAGTCCAATCATCTACGTTACAAAAATTGATCTGTTAAATGAAAAAGCTAAGAACGATATGCTGCAGTACAAAACTTACTATGAATCAATCGGGTACACGATGATTTTATCGGATTATCCCGAGGGAGCGTCCTCTTTGGAAGAGTTAGTTACGACCATGGGTAAAGGCGTGGCTGTATTTATGGGCCAATCCGGTGCCGGAAAATCCACTTTGTTGAATCAGTTGATGCCTGAATTGGATTTGCTGACAGGCGAAATCTCGACCGCCTTGGGCAGGGGGCGCCATACGACGCGGCATGTAGAGTTGCATCCTGTAGGGGAGGCTCTGATTGCTGATACACCTGGTTTCAGTACAATCGACTTGATCGATATTGAAGCGGTCGATCTGCCGTCCTATTTCCCGGATTTTGAAGCGCTGCGTGATCAGTGCCGATTCGGCGGTTGCATGCACATCAACGAGCCGAATTGCCGGGTGAAAGAGGCGGTTGCCTCCGGAGAGGTTGCCCCATACAGGTACGAACACTATCTGCAGTTCCATGAGGAAATCGTCGGACGCAAGCCGATGTACATAAAAAAAAATAAGAGATAAGGTGTGTGTGAAAATGAAAATTGCTCCATCCATATTAAGTGCTGATTTCGCGAATTTAGAGCGGGACGTCAAGTTGGTCGAACAAGCTGGTGCCGATTATATCCATATTGATGCCATGGACGGGCAATTCGTTGCCAATTTGACGTTGGGCCCAAATGTTGTGCAGGCAATCCGTCCGCACACAAAATTACCGTTGGATTGCCATTTGATGGTAAGCACACCTGAAAATCTGATCCCGGCTTTCGCCAGGGCCGGTGCGGATATCATCACGATTCACGCTGAGGCTACTGCCCACATCCATGGTGCGATCCAGATGATCAAAAATGAAAATATTGCAGCCGGCGTTGTCATCAATCCAGGAACAAGCGTAGACGTCATCAAACCCGTTTTGGGCGACGTTGATATGGTGCTCGTCATGACCGTCAACCCGGGCTTCGGAGGCCAAGGTTTCATTGAAAGCACCTTGGACAAAATCCAAGAGCTGGCTTCCTTGCGCGAAAAGCATGGGTATCATTACGAAATCGAAGTTGATGGCGGTATTACACATGAGACAATCGTCAAGTGCATTCAGGCGGGGGCGGATGTATTCGTAGCCGGTTCCTACATTTATGACGACGAAAATCCAGCAGCTGCCATCAGCCGATTGAAGGATGCTTGCCATAATGCGGTCTGAAAAAGTAGTGATTGTGGTTGGCGGAGACCAGACGGATGTCGCCGCCTTGATCCACCGCTATTCGAAAAGCCATCGGTTAATCGGTGCGGACAGGGGAGCGTTGACGCTTGCGGAACTGCTCACACATTTCGATGCGGCCATCGGTGATTTTGATTCCGTTAGCCCGGCAGAATTGGAAGACATCAAACTGAAAAGTCACATCTGCCGCATTCTGCCTGCGCAAAAAGATGAAACGGATACTGAGGCCGCCATTGCCTTTGCGATTGAAACGTTCAAGCCGGAGGAAATCATTCTTTTGGGTGCCTTCGGGGGGCGTTTGGACCATTTGATGAGCAATTTATGGTTGGCGTTCCATCCGCTCGTGAAAGGGATGGACGGTAAAATCAGCCTAATGGATCGGCATAATACCTTGCGGTTTTATATGCCAGGCAGTTATGTGCTGGAAAAAGAAACGGATAAAAAATATTTGTCGTTCATTGGCATGACCCCAATCAAACAATTGACCCTGACCGGAGTTGCTTATCCTTTGAATGGAAAAGATTATGCTTATCCGGTAGCATTGGTCAGCAATGAGTTTGAAGAGGCTGAGATGCACTTTTCTTTTGAATCAGGTCTTCTGGCCGTCATCCAAAGTGTTGACAAACGCAAATAAAGAAAAGAGGCCGCGATTTTGAAGGGGCCTCTTTCCTTTATTTAAACTTCAAATAAAAAAAGATGAGCTGGAATCATGGCATGGTCCCGGGGCTCATCTATATTTTTATACTCTTTCAACTTTACCAGATTTCAAAGCTCGAGCTGAAACCCATACTTTTTTAGGTTTTCCATCGACTAAGATACGAACTTTTTGTAAGTTAGGCTTGAAAGTACGTTTAGTGTAGTTCATAGCGTGGGAACGGTTATTACCTGAACGGCTTTTACGTCCTGTTACGAAACATTCTTTTGACATTTTCTTTCCTCCTTTGCTGTTACAGAAGCAAAGCTTCTTTCCAATTCATACACTTGATTAATTTATCATAATTCAAAAGTGAATGCAACTGTTTTAAAGGAAAAATACTTGACAGCTCTTTTTTTTATCATGTACTCATCAAATATCCACATTTGGTTGTCCTCATTGAGGATGGGACGGGAGATGAGAAAACTCTGAAAATATTTCGAAAAAAAGTCAAAAATGCCGTAAATCGATCGGAAATAAGAAATTTAATCGCAAAAAGTTATTTCTTTTGTATAAAATATGCTATCATAATTTGTAATTAACGATTGTGTGCATACATTAAGGAGGCTATTATAAATGGCAGTTAAAATCCAAACACAATATGGGATGGTTGACTTATCGAACGACGTAATCGCTACGGTAGTAGGCGGCGCCGCAACGGATAATTATGGCGTGGTCGGCATGGCCAGCAAAAATCAAATCAGAGATAATATCAGTGAAATATTGAAAAAAGAGAACTATTCACGCGGTGCCGTGATTCGCCAAGAAGAAAATGGAGTAGCTGTTGATGTTTATATCATTGTACTCTACGGAACAAAAATTTCTGAAATTTGCCGGAATGTTCAAACACAAGTCAAATATAATCTTGAAATGATGTTGGGCTTTTCCGCGAATACAGTGAATGTGTTCGTCCAAGGCGTCAGAGTATTAAAGGACTAAAGATTACAGATCACCATGCTTTATGGTGAAGGAGGATTATAAGGTGAAGAAAACTGAATTAACAGCGGAAGACTTTAAGGCGATGGTCGCAATCGGCGCCGAACGCCTTAGTGAGAATGCAGAATATGTGAATTCTTTGAATGTGTTCCCTGTTCCGGATGGAGATACGGGCACAAACATGAATCTATCATTCACATCCGGAGCTGAACGCGTCAGGCTGTCGAATGCTACAAAAATAGATCAATTAGGATCGGACTTGGCTAAAGGCTTATTGATGGGGGCTAGAGGGAATTCGGGCGTCATTTTATCCCAGCTGTTCCGAGGCTTTTCGAAGGCGATCGAAGGAAAAACAACCTTGAATACAACTGATTTTGCCGAAGCGTTTTCCCACGGCGTTGAGACAGCCTATAAAGCGGTCATGAAACCTGTGGAAGGCACCATTTTGACGGTTGCGCGTGAATCCGCCAAAGCCGGTATGAAAAAAGCCGAACATACGAATGATATCGTTGAGTTGATGGCGACCGTACTCAAAGTCGCGCAGATTGCGTTGGATAAAACACCGGATCTTTTGCCGGTATTGAAAGAAGTAGGCGTCGTCGACAGTGGCGGACAAGGCCTTGTATATATTTATGAAGGTTTCCTGGAATCATTGACTGGAGAAAAAGTGCCTTCTGCTGACAAAGTCACCGCGCAAGCAGACGTGACCGAGATCGCTCACCAAGAAAATTATCATAATGTTTCGCACTCCATTGCGACTGAAGATATCGAGTTCGGTTATTGCACAGAAATCATGGTCAAACTAGGCGAAGGCGAAACCGTGACAGATGTCTTTGACTACGACACATTCCGAAATCATCTGAACGAAATCGGGGATTCCCTATTGGTCGTTGCGGATGACGAAATCGTGAAGGTCCATGTGCATACCGAGTATCCAGGGGAAGTCATGAACTACGGCCAAAAATTCGGCTCTCTGATGAAAATCAAGGTGGATAATATGCGCATGCAACATGATGCAGTCCTTGAAAAAGCCGATACGCCCGCCAAAAAAATTGAAAAAGTTCCTTATGGTGTGATAGCAGTAGCTGCCGGAGAAGGTGTCCATGCCTTGTTCAAGAGCATGGGCGTCTCCACGATCATTAATGGCGGACAAACGATGAATCCGAGCACGGAAGACATCCTTAAGGCGATCGAAAGCACAAATGCCGAAAAAACAATCATTTTACCGAATAACAAAAATATTTTCATGGCCGCAGATCAGGCTGCCGAGGTTTCTGATGCAGATGTGGTTGTAGTGGCTTCGAAGACGATCTCACAAGGTCTTACAGCTATGCTTGCCTTCAATGAATCAGAGGACTTGGAAACCAATAAAGCCAACATGACGGCTGAACTGGAAAAGGTTGTCAGCGGACAGATCACGAATGCTGTTCGCGACACAGTCATTGACGGGTTGACCATCACCAAGGACGACTTCATGGGAATAGTCGACGGGAAAATACTGACTGCCGACAAGGACAGAAAAACTGCAACGATAGAAACACTGAAAAAAATGATCACGAACGACAGCGAAATCGTCACCATCATCTTCGGGGAAGACAGCGATGAGAAAGAAAGCAAAGAGATTGCGTCGGTCATCGAAGCTGAATATGACTTTTTGGAAGTGGAAGTGCAAGAAGGAAATCAACCGGTATACAGTTATCTTCTTTCTGTAGAATAATCTGAAAAAGCTGAACGAGTTTCTCTGTTCGGCTTTTCTTTTTCAAAAACGATTGGTCAGAGAAACTGTCCTGCTCCCGGAAGAAAGGAGGCGAACGGATGGAAGCAGAAGACAACAAGCAATTGGATATTTATGATCCAGTCGGGGAGTTGCCCCATGTAGGACCGAAGAGGGTCGAGGCGCTGCATTCGTTGGGTATCGATTCGATTTATGATCTGATCACACATTTTCCTTTCCGTTATGAGGACATAAAAGTCAAAACATTGGACGAAATCGAGGATTCGGACAAAGTGACGCTGAAAGGACAAGTCGTGACGGCTCCGGTCGTACATCATTACGGTTTTAAAAAAAGTAGACTATCATTCAAATTAGCCATCGAAGATGCCATTATCTCGGTAACCTTCTTCAATCAGCCTTACCTGAAGCAAAAAATCCTGCTCGAGGATGAGGTTGCAATCTTCGGAAAATGGGAACGCGCACGTCAAAGTTTGGCAGGTATGAAGATCCTAGGCAGTTCGAACGGACAGGATGATTATGCGGCCATTTATCACGTCAACAAGACGATAAAGCAACAGACCGTCCTGAATCTGATCAAACAGGCGATCGAGCTGTATTCTCCGGTCATTCCCGAGATTCTTCCGCAGCATTTGCTGAAGACATATCATCTGATGAGCCATCGGGAAGCTATCCGGGCGATGCACTTTCCCAAAAATGATGAAGAATCAGAACAAGCGAGACGGCAAATCATCTATCAGGAATTCTTCCTTTACCAGGTGCGCCTGCAATTGCTGCAGTTAAGCCGAAAAACCAACAATCGAGGCATTCCGATTCTGTATGATGTGGACAAGCTGAAGGGATTCATAGCGACTTTGCCATTTGAACTGACCGATGGCCAAAAGAAGGTCGTCAACGAAATATGCCGAGATCTGCGCAAACCTTATGAAATGAACCGGCTGTTGCAAGGGGATGTTGGGAGCGGCAAAACGATCGTAGCGGTGATCGCCCTGATGGCAACCGTCTTGGGCGGGTACCAAGGGGCTTTCATGGTTCCCACTGAGATTTTGGCGGAACAGCATTATCGCACCCTGCAGAGCCTGTTCGAATATACCGATGTCTCCGTTGCCCTGCTTACCGGCAGCACGAAGGCAAAGGACCGAAAAGAATTGTTGAACCGGCTTGCAGGAGGGGACTTGCATATCCTCATCGGGACGCATGCACTGATCCAAGAGGATGTCGTTTTTGCCAACCTTGGTTTGGTCATTACCGATGAGCAGCACCGCTTCGGTGTTCAACAGAGGCACAAGCTGAACGAAAAAGGGAACAACCCGAATGTTTTATATATGACTGCCACGCCGATCCCGAGAACATTGGCGATTACTACGATGGGTGAAATGGACGTTTCGGTGCTTGACCAGATGCCCGACGGCAGAAAACCGATCAAAACCATCTGGAACAAATCGGATAAGATTGAAAATGTGCTTGAGTTCATCCGGAAACAGATGGATAATGGACAACAGGCGTACATCATCACACCTCTGATCGAGAAATCCGAGTCGCTTGATGTCAAGAACGCGGAAGATGTGCATCAAGCCGTGACAGCCTATTACAAAGGGAAATACCAAATCGGTCTGTTGCATGGCCGTCTCAAGTCCGAAGAAAAGGATCAAATCATGCGCCGTTTCCAAAACAACGAGCTGCAGGTGCTGGTATCAACGACAGTCATAGAGGTCGGTCTTAATGTGCCAAATGCAACAGTGATGGTCATCCAGGATGCCGATCGATTCGGGTTATCCCAGCTCCACCAATTGCGGGGGCGAGTCGGCCGGGGAGACATAGAATCCTATTGTGTGCTGGTTGCAAATCCGAAAACCGATAACGGCAAGGAACGCATGCGCATCATGGTGGAATCGACTGACGGTTTTTACCTGAGTCAACGCGATTTGGAATTGCGTGGACCCGGCGATCTTTTCGGAAACAAACAATCTGGCTTGCCCGATTTCAAATCTGGAGACATCGTGAGGGATGCCGTAATCCTGGATATTGCTCACAATGACGCTATCCAAATCACGCGCGAACAAGACTTTGAAAGCAACCCTGCCTACGAAAGTTTGCGGGAAGCAGTCGAACGCGAAAAAGAGAAGTTGAAGAGATTACAGTGAAACTAACAAAAGTGAGGTATACAATCTATGAAAATCGCTGTCGATGCGATGGGCGGGGATTTTGCGCCGCAAGCAATAGTAGAGGGCATTTTAATGGCTGCCAAAGAATTTAATGATTTAGAATTTTTACTTTTTGGTGACGAAGCCAAAATTCGCAAAGCGTTAGGGACTCAATATGTTGAAGATGGGAAAATCACGATCATTCATACGACCGAAAAGATTGAGAGTGACGATGAACCCGTGAAGGCAATCCGCAGGAAAAAACAAGCTTCGATGGTGCTTGCTGCACAAGCAGTCAAAAATAAAGAAGCCGACGCATTGTTTTCGGCAGGTAATACGGGTGCGCTTTTGGCAGCTGGATTATTGATCATCGGCCGGATCAAAGGAATCGACAGACCCGGCTTGATGCCGATTCTGCCCGTCATTGGGAAGGAGAATGCACAATTCCTGCTGATGGATGCAGGCGCAAATGCTGACTGCAAACCGGAAAACATCTACCAGTTCGGCCTTTTGGGCTCGTATTATGCCAAGTTTGTGCAAGGCATCGACAACCCGAGAATCGCTTTGTTGAACAATGGTTCGGAAGCGACGAAGGGAAGCGAACTGTCCAAAAAAGCCTATACATTGCTGGAAGCGGACTCCGAAATCAATTTCACCGGCAATGTGGAAGCGCGGGAAATTTTGCTTGGCGCTGCGGATGTCGTCGTGACGGATGGTTTCACCGGGAACGCGGTGCTGAAAACGATGGAAGGAACGGCAATGTCCTTGTTGAAGTTGATTAAAGCCCAATTGCTTTCAGGCGGTCTGAAGACAAAAATCGGCGCAATGCTGATCAAGGATTCCTTTTCGGAAATCAAAGATACGATGGATTATTCGAAGCATGGAGGAGCCGTGCTGTTCGGATTGCGGGCTCCTGTCGTCAAGACGCATGGCTCTGCGGATAAAATCGCTGTCTACCATACAGTGAAGCAGATCCGTAAAATCATCAGTTCAAACGTTATCGATGACGTCGTGAAGCACTTTGATGAAATGAACGCCCAGCCTGTAAGCAAAACTGAGCAGGAATAAAAAAATATAGACAAAAGATTAGCGTATGGGTAAAATAGATGTGAGCCTTTACAAAATATTTTCAGTAAATGTGATGTAATTGGTTATGGAACGATAATGGAGGTGTAACGCTTGGCAGATACAAATACTTTTGAGCGAGTAGCCAAGATGGTTATTGAACGATTCGGTGTCGATGAAGCAAAAGTTACGAGAGAGTTGACTTTCCAAAACGACCTTGGGGCGGATTCATTGGATATTGTTGAACTCGTTATGGAACTGGAAGATGTCTTTGCTGTACAGATTTCCGATGAAGATGCTGAGAGGATAATCACAGTAGGAGATGCAGTCGACTACATCGATTCTCAAAAATAAGGATCGCAATAATTTAACGACAGAAGCAACGTTGACGGTTTTCAAATGCCAATGTTGCTTTTTTTTCAGGCCAAGAGGGCTGATTATGGCAGAAATATGAAATGCATTAAAACTGAATGAAATAGCGGTTGTTTTTGAATGTGCTTAAACGTATAATGTTAGGAGATATTTCATCAAGTTAGTTATATAAGCATGGAAGGAGGCGCACGATGGGACTTGGAAGACCTTTGCTGGAGATAAACGCATTACACACCGCATTCCGGATGCAGGAGAACTATTACGATGCAGTGGACGATGTTTCCTTCAGTCTGGAAAAAAATGAAATTTTGGCGATTGTCGGAGAGTCCGGCTGCGGGAAGAGTACACTGGCAACAACAATCGTCGGACTCCACAATAAGGCGAATACCCGAATTTCGGGAGAAATCATCTATCAGAACCTGAATCTCATCGATCTGAATGAAGCTCTTTATAACCGCATAAGAGGAAACGATATCGGGATGGTTTTTCAAGATCCTCTTTCGGCCCTCAATCCCTTGATGACGGTAAGTGAACAGGTAGAAGAAGTGCTGCTTTACCATTCCAGGATGACAAAAGAGGAACGTGCGCTACGTGTGAGCGAATTGTTGGTCCAAGTAAAGGTGGAGGATCCGGAAGGAACAGCCACACGCTACCCGCATGAGCTGTCCGGTGAAGCACGCCAACGGGTCGGCATTGCCATCGCTGTCGCCTGTGCTCCGCCGATAATCATCGCCGATGAACCGACGACATCTTTGGATGTTACTGTTCAAGCTCAAATATTGGATCTGTTGAGCGAAGTAAGGGACGACACGGGTGCGGGGATCATCCTGATCACCCATGATTTAGGCGTTGTAGCCGAGATTGCAGACAGAGTAGCCGTTATGTATGCGGGACAGATTGTCGAAACAGCCGCTGTCGTTGATCTGTTCACGGAACCGAAGCATCCGTATACGCGTTCATTGTTGCGTTCGATGCCGCAAGCCAGTGGCGCACTCGAATCGGATTCTGGGGAGCTGTATGTAATTCAAGGGGATGTCCCTTCCTTGCAGCAGTTGCCCAAGCAGGGCTGTCGTTTTGCCGGACGGATTCCATGGATTCCCTTTTCCGCTCATGAACAATCACCAAAAATGCACGAGATTTCTAAAGGGCACTTTGTCAGGTGCACGTGCCATGAGTCGTTCCGTTTTGAAGGGGAGAGTGAATAAGATGGGACTTTTGGAAATCAAAGATTTGAAGGTTCACTACCCGCTCAAGAGCGGCTTCTTATCCAGCAAAAGGAATCTTGCAGCCGTCGACGGCATTAGTCTGTCCCTGGAAGAAGGAAAAAATTACGGTCTGGTGGGCGAATCGGGGTCCGGAAAATCAACTGTAGGAAGAGCAATCGTAGGATTGGAGCGGATCACTGCCGGCCAAATCATTTATGAGGGCACTGACGTAACCGCTGCGATAGGGAAGCGGAAATCAGCGCACAAACGCAATGTCCAGATGATTTTTCAAGATTCGGGTGCGAGTCTGAATCCGAAAAAGCAAATTGGACAGATCATTTCTGAACCTTTGCATAATTTTGAGCAGTTTTCCCAGCAGGAAGAGCAAAAACGCGTGCTGGAATTGCTGGAAATGGTAGGGTTGCCGGAAGATGCGCTGCGGAAGTATCCTCACGAATTCACTGGTGGACAGAGGCAACGCATTGCATTGGCAAGGGCGGTTGCATTAAGGCCAAAATTTGTCATAGCTGATGAACCCGTTTCGGTATTGGATCTTTCCGTTCAGGCGCAAGTGCTGAATTACATGAAACGCATCCAAGAACAATATAAACTCAGCTATCTTTTCATTTCTCATGACCTAGGCGTCGTGAAGCAGATGTGCGATGAATTGGCCATCATGTACCGAGGAAGGTTCGTGGAATACGGAGACAGGCAGGACATCTATCTCAACCCGCAGCACATCTACACGAAACGGCTCCTTTCCGCAATTCCGAACTTGGATCCGGGCAACCGGGAGTTGCATAAGCGTTTGCGGCGGGAAATAGAATCAGAATATAAACAAAGCATGGAAAGTTATCTGGCGAAGGACGGTCGTGTTGGGGATTTGATCCCGTTATCGAAAACGCATCGGATTGCCGGAAAACCATCGAAAGGAGAGCGTTAACGATGTGGAACAGAATTCTGAGACGCTTCTTCTTGCTCATTCCGCAACTGTTGGCGTTCAGTTTATTGGTGTTTGCACTGGCGCAATGGATGCCTGGAGATCCTCTGACTGGGCTGATCATTCCGGGGATGGACCAGAGCAGCGTTGACGCGATCAAAGCGAGCGCGGTCCTGGACAATCCTTGGTACATTCGGTATCTGCAGTGGATCACAAATATGCTCAGCGGGGATTTCGGCCTCAGTTACACTTACCGGATGCCTGTGGAGGTTTTGATTGGCGCAAGGATTGGCAACACGCTCTGGTTGGCAGGGTCCTCACTCTTGTTATCGTATCTGATCGCTGTTCCGCTTGGCATTTATGCAGGGCGTTTTAATGGCTCTATGGGAGATAAAATCATTCGTTTTTTGAACAACATCAGTTTTGCGTTGCCAATATTTGTTGTTGCCTTGCTGCTTGTTTGGCTTTTTGGATTTCAACTGGAATTGTTTCCGACGCGGGGGATGCCCTTGTTGCCGGAAACGCAGGGTGTATTTGCCACTCTTTGGAATAGGCTCAACCACTTAGCTTTGCCGGCGCTCACTTTTGCCCTCTCCGCATCTGCAGGCAACATCCAGCGTTTAAGGTCGGGTATCATCGAGGCAAAGCAAGAAGATTATGTGCTGACGGCCCGCTCAAAAGGTGTTCCGGAGAGTATTGTGTATCGGAGGCACATTTTCAGGAACGCTAGTATGCCGGTAACTTCTCTGTTGGGCTATGACATTACCGGTTTCATAGGGAGCAGCATCTTTATCGAATACATCTTTTCCTATCCGGGTATCGGCCGATTGTTCATCAGTTCTTTAGATTCACGCGATTTCAGTGTCATTGTAGCCTTGTTGCTGATTTATGGGCTGGCTGCTTTGATCGGTACGGTAGTATCTGACATCATTTTGACCATTGCGGATCCGCGCGTCAGGATAAGATAGCAAGAAGAAGGGGGGATATGTTGAATACAGAGGAAGAAAAGAAAGCAGGAAGAATGGAAGAGTTGAAGACGGAGCTTGCCTCCATTGCGGCAGGCGAGAACCGTTTGGGCCACGAAGTGAATGAGGAAACCAAAATAGTTGTTGATTTCCGCGGTATGCTAAGGGAATTCCGAAAAGACAAATTGGCGGTCATTGCTTTTGGAACGCTCGTTTTGCTCTTGTTTTTGGTCTTTGTTGGCTCTCTTTTTTTTAATGAGAGTCAAGTCCTGCAAATAGACTTATTGAACAGGTACGCTTCGCCGGGGAAAAGCCATCTGTTGGGGACTGATGAAGCAGGACGGGATGTACTGGGCCAAATCTTGCTGGGAGCGCGCACCTCGATTGTGGCTGGGACCGCCGTGACAGTCTTGACCGGATTTATCGGAATAGGATTGGGTCTGTTGTCAGGCTATTACGGTGGAGTTCTGGATGTCCTGCTTATGCGATTTGTTGATTCCATCATGTTTCTTCCTGCAAGTGTATTGGTTCTCGTGCTGGTAGCCATCGTATCGGAATACAATTTTTTTACGTTCATATTACTTATGAGCGCATTTAGCTGGGCTGGGAAATCGAAGGTTTTTCGTAACCGGACGCGTGTGGAGGCCAAACATGACTATGTGCGAGCGTCCAGAACTTCAGGGACAAACGACTTGCTTATCATGGCCCGTGAAATTCTGCCTAATTTAAGTTCCCTGGTCATTATCAATACGACGATGTCCTTGGCAAGAAATATAGGGATGGAGATAGGTTTGAGTTTTTTGGGCTTAGGGTTACCATACAGCATGCCGAGCATAGGTAATTTATTGCGCTATGCCATTTCCCCCACAGTCTTTGAAAACTATGTATGGGTATGGTTACCAGCATCCATACTCATCTTTGCAGTACTGTTGTCCATCATTTATGTCGGACAAGCATTGCGGCGGGCGGCAGATGCTAAACAAATGCAAGGATAAGAAGGAGGATGAGGTATGCTGAATAAAATGATTGTTCCTTTCTTGTTGGCTACGCTGTTGACCGGTTGCGGAAACAAGGATATCCTATTGGAAACGGACGGAGACTTGTCCAATTCATCAGCTGTCATACAAGAATTCGATACTGTCATGAACAGCGATGCTCCTGCCATCGCCGGCGGAGTGTTGAAATACGCTCTGGTTGCCGAATCCTCCTTCCAAGGTATTTTCAGTCCCGTTTTTTCCGAAGATTCTTATGACGAAGAACTCATGGGTTTTTCCCATGAATCCATTTTTTCGTATGATGAGAAGTTTCAGCTTACGCAAGATGGCATGGCCACGTTTGTGCGCAATGAAAATTTAAAAACAGTATCGATCACGTTACGGGATAACCTGAAGTGGTCTGATGGAGCGGCACTTACAGTTGATGATATCCTGTATGCCTATGAGGTGATCGGGCATCCGGACTATGCCGGATCTCTTTATGGAGCGACTTTTGCGAATATCGTGGGCATGACCGCATACCATGAAGGCACTGCAGATACAATTGTCGGTATCGAAGTATTGGATGATACGCATCTCACCATCGCTTTCGAAGAATGGAATCCGTCCCTCATGCAGGCAGGAGGAGCCGTGTGGAGCCAACCACTACCAAGGCACCAACTGGAAAGTATTGCCGTATCCGAAATGATGAATGCCTTGCAACTGCGTGAACAACCGGTAGGAACGGGTCCGTTCCGGGTCAAAACCATTGTTCCAGGCGAGTCGGTCCTTTTTGAAGCTAATGAATATTATTGGAAAGGGAAACCGAAACTGGATAATATCCTTGTTGAAGTAGTCGGGGCGGCAACGGTCGTATCCGAAATGGAAGCAGGAAATTACGACATCGCTATCATGCCGGCAAGTTCTTACGAAAGATACAAGGATTTCGACAATATAACCTTGCTGGGCAGAGAAGAATTGGCGACAACTTACATCGGGTTCAAATTAGGTTCCCAAGATATTGAATCAGGCAACAACAACCTTAATCTGAGTTCAAAAATGGCGAATGCGGCTTTGCGACAAGCGATGGCGTATGCACTGGACAATGAATTTGTTGCTGCGGTCCTATTCGACGGGCTGCAGCAACCGGCAAACGCTATGATTCCGCCAGCCTTTGAAGGATTCAGTGAGAATGAGTCCATGGGCTTCAGTTACGATCCTGTAAAGGCCGTAGAGCTACTGGATGAGGCTGGCTATTTGGACAAGGATGGCGATGGTTTTCGAGAAACGCCGGACGGAGAGCCGCTCAAAATCAGCTTTGCGGCCGTGGCAGGTGGAGACGCTACGGAGACGGTTGTTGCCTACTATATCCAGCAATGGCAAGAAATCGGTTTGGATGTCTCGCTCGCTACAGGAAGATTGATTGAATATCAGAAGTTCCATGACATGCTTGCATCCGACAGTCCGGCTATTGATGTCTATCAAGCAACTTGGAAAACAGGTATGGATCCCAATCCGACCGAAATGTTTGGTCGTTCCAGTTCTCTAAATTATACCCGGTGGACTAACGAAAAGAATGACACCTTATTGGATCAGATCAACGCTGAGGCTACCTTGGACGAAAATGCGCGGATGGAAATCTATCGAGAATGGCAAGCATTGCTGTTTGAGGAAGTTCCTGTCATCCCTACTTTCTGGCGTACGCAGATTTTTGCTGTCAATAACCGCGTCAAGAACTTCAATATCCGCTATGGTGCAACCAGAGGATGGGAAACCATCGAACTGACGTCAGAAGACCCTATTCGGTAGCGTACGTTTAGTTTATTTATCAGAAATGAGGAAGAGGCCCGGACTTTCGTCTGAGCCTCTTTCTTATGAGAACGGACAGACTGTTCGAAAACGAAATTTACGTGCTTATGGCAAGCATTTGTCGTATAATGAAAAAGGACTCTATTTTCAAAAGTACCTTGACAGTAAGGAGTCCATTCAAGGAAAGGAGGGAACGAATTGGAAAAAATAGTCAAACAAATAGCAACTGATTTCTCGATTGTTTTCAGCAATGAGAAACTTTTGCATGAAGCATTTACCCATTCATCTTATGTGAATGAGCATCGTCATCTGGCATTGCAGGACAATGAACGATTGGAATTTTTAGGCGACGCAGTTTTGGAAGTCGTCATCTCCGATTATTTATTTCATACCTATGATATGTGGCACGAAGGGAAAATGACCCGTCTGCGTGCGCAGATTGTCTGTGAACCCAGTTTATCGGCCTTCGCGAAGGACTGCCATTTCGACTCCTATATCCGTTTGGGTAAAGGGGAAGAGAATATGGGCGGAAGGCAACGTCCGGCTTTGCTATGTGATGTATTCGAAGCATTCATCGGAGCCGTATACCTAGACCAAGGAATCGAAGCCGCCAGAAAATTCATTAATCAAGTCATGATCACGAAGTTAACAGAGGATGCTTTTTCACATGTGATGGATTACAAAACCAGCCTTCAGGAAGAACTGCAAAAAAATGGGGATGTGGATATACAATACATCCTCCTGAACGAAGACGGTCCGGCTCATGCAAAACAGTTTGACGTGGAAGTGCGAGCTTTCGGAAAAGTCATGGGCCAAGGACAAGGCCCAAGCAAAAAAGCAGCAGAACAGAAAGCGGCACAAAACGCTTTGGAATCTATAAAAAAATGAAAAGCAAGTTTCACCGGAAAGGATGTTATCTTTGCATCTTGAAAGAATAGAAATGTCGGGTTTCAAATCATTCGCCGACAAAACCGTAATCGAATTTGATGAAGGTGTGACAGCAGTTGTAGGGCCGAACGGGAGCGGGAAAAGCAACCTCTCAGAAGCTGTCCGCTGGGTGTTGGGGGAACAATCTGCAAAAAATCTGCGCGGGAAAAAAATGGACGACATCGTTTTTGCTGGATCGCAGACACGCAAACCTGTCAACATTGCGGAGGTTACCCTCATCCTGAACAACGAGGACGGATTCCTGCCGTTGGAATTCAGCGAAGTGAGTATCACGAGGAGATACAACCGCAATGGCGACAGTGATTGTTTCATCAACAAAAAACCATGCCGTTTAAAAGACATAACAGAATTATTGATGGATTCGGGCATCGGAAAAGACTCTTTTTCCATGATTTCGCAAGGGAAAGTGGAACAGATTTTTCAGAATAAACCCGAGGACAGAAGGATCATCCTTGAAGAGGCTGCCGGGGTAGCCAGATACAAGAACCGCAAAACGAGCGCTGAACGCAAGCTGTCCCAAACGGAGGAACATCTTAACCGGATTGAGGATATCCTGCATGAAATCAACAGCCAACTTGCTCCGCTGGAAATCCAACGGAAAACGGCATTGGCTTATGAGGATAAAAAAGCGTTACTTAGCGAAATCGAAATTGCTTTGACCGCTTCCGAAATTGAACGGCTGAACGCGCAGTGGCAAATGAGCAAACGCGAGCTGAGCGAGTACGACCGAAAAATCAGCACGGAAGAACGTTCGCTTGCGAGTACGCAGACTGCCTTGCAGCAACTGAAGCAGGAGTTGGATGTGTGCGAAGAACAGTTGGAAACACTGCAGACCGGCTACGTCACTGTCATCCAAAAATTAGAGCAGCTGGAAGGGCAAAAGCAAGTTTTCCAGCAACGGGCAATGTACTCTTCAAAAAATCAAGAAGAGCAAGCCCAGATCATCGCTGAAAAAGAGGCGCTGATCAAGATTGAAAAAGCTAATCTAGCGGCCTTGCGTACGGAGCTCGCGGCGAAAGTGGAAGCGAGGAAGGGGCTTTCAGCGAAGCGGGAGGGCCTGTCCGAAAAAGAAGCGCAGCTGACCCAAAATAAGGCGGAGCTTGTCCAGCAACTCCGGAACGATTACATTAACAGGCTGCAGGAGCAATCGAGCAACCGGAACACAACCGTCCATCTTGAAAAAGAAATGACGCTCGCAACTGAACAGGAACACCGCTTCCTTTCGAAAGGCGACGAACTCAGGAAGAATCTGCGCCAACTCAAAGCGAAACAGCAATCCTTGGATGAGGAATATGTCCAGTTTATTGAAGAAAATGCCAATCTGGAATCGGAACTGCAAGAATGCAAACAAAACAGCTTCCAGCTTGTCTCCAAGCTCCAACAACTGAACGCGGAGCTTGATACCGTAACCCGGAATCTGCAGCAGGCGGAAGCCCGGCGCGAAAGCCAACAGGAGTTGGACGACAGCTATGCCAGTTATTATCAAGGCGTAAAGGAAATGCTGAGGAGAAGGGAAAGCGTTGCGGGCATCCGTGGCCCAGTCGCCGAATTGATCCAAGTTCCCGAAAAATACACCTTAGCCATAGAGATCGCACTGGGAGCCACGATGCAACACATTGTGGTTGCAGATGAACGCACTGCTTCCCAATGCATCGGCATTCTGAAAGCCCAACACTTAGGACGCGCGACTTTCCTGCCGATGACAGTCATCCAAGGCAAGTCTTTGCCAGCATCTATACGGACGACCTTGGAAGCCAGCACCGGGTATATCGGCATCGCGAATGAGCTAATCGGGCATGAGGAAATGTACAAGGCAATCGTCAGCAGTCTGTTGGGGACAACGATCGTAGCGTCGAATATCCAGGACGGCTTGCAGATTTCCAAGAAATTACAGAGCCGCTATCGGATCGTGACCCTGGAAGGGGATGTCATCCATGCCGGTGGATCAATGACTGGTGGCGCGACAAGGCGTCAACAAGAGGCATCCTTATTGGCCCGTAAAAACAATCTGAATAAACTGACCGATTATGTGCAACAGTTGTCCGTCCAATACAATCAGCTGAAGCGGGAGCAAGAAAAATGGTCGCTGCAGCAACAAAGTCTTCAGACGGAACTGGACGACAAACGCCAGAAAGTGACCATAAAACAGTTCGAACTGCAGCAAAGGGAAGCTTCACTGCAGCAAGTGACAGCTGAAATCGCAACGAAAGAAAAAGAATCGGCCGCGCATGAATATGAAAAGCGCATGTTCTATGAAGAGAAAGAGGACAGACAAACACGATTGGCACAAGCTCAACAAAATTTGCTTGTCCTCAACAGCGAAATCGATCAGCTTCAAAAGGATATAGCGGAGTCCAGCTTGAATGAAGAGGAGCGCTTGAAACTTCTGCAGGATGTTCAGTTGAACCGTCAGCAAGCAGACCAAGAGCTTGCGGTGCTGCAGGAGCAGGAAAAACAATTGCGGCGTGATGTCAAACTGTCAACCGAACGCATCCAAACGGAGCAGGAAGCCATCACCGCGCTGAAAGGCAAGCAAGATCAAGTCGCCAAACTGGCCGATACGGAGACACTGACCATCCAAGAAATTACGACGCGGCTGAAGTCCACCACTGCAGAAAAAGCTGGATTCGATGCAGATTTGAGACAGCTGCGGGAGCGGAAAAAGCAAACCGAACAGAATCGAGCTGTTCAAGAAACCGAACAGAACGAAAAAAATAAAAATCTTCAAAAATTATGGAGTGAGCATGCCAAGCTGGAAACAAATGCTGGTCGCTATGAAATCGCCATCGATCATCACCTTGCGCATTTGAGCGAGGAGTACGGTCTCAGCTTTGAAGCAGCGAAACAGGAACATCAGTTAGCTCAAGAGCCTGAAGAGGCCGCCCGCCAAGTGAAAAAGCTGAAAAAAGACATCGAAGAGCTGGGTCCGATCAATATGGGTGCGATCGAGGAATATGATCGCATTTCGGAAAGGTTCACTTTCCTTTCGGAACAGCAGACGGATCTGCTTTCCGCCCGTGGGAACCTGCTCAATACGATGAATGAAATGGATGATGAAGTCCGCTTGCGTTTCAAGGAGACTTTCATTCAGATCAAAAAGCAATTCGAAAAAACCTTCCCCAAATTATTCGGTGGCGGAAAAGCGACGCTGGAACTGACGGATCCGAATGACCTGTTGGAGACCGGCATTGAAATTGTCGCGCAGCCGCCCGGCAAGAAACTCCAGCAGCTGAGCCTGCTCTCCGGCGGGGAAAAAGCCTTCACTGCTATTGCACTCCTCTTTGCCATCATTGAGGTCAAACCGGTGCCTTTCTGTATTTTGGATGAAGTGGAAGCTGCCTTGGATGAAGCGAATGTATCCCGTTTCGGGAAATATCTGGCAGCATCAACCGAATTGACCCAGTTCATCGTGATCACCCATCGCAAAGGCACGATGGAAGAGGCGGATGCATTGTATGGTGTGACCATGCAGGATTCCGGCGTATCCCGACTGGCATCAGTGAAATTTGAAGATTACGAAGACATAAGTTAAGGGGGATGAAGATAAATGATTAAATTGATAGCACTCGATTTGGATGGCACATTGCTGAATCCGGACAAAAAAATCAGTGAAGTAAATAAACAGGCAATCCAACGCGCCCGGGAAGCCGGCGTGAAGATTGTCCTTTGTACTGGACGCCCGCTTATGGGTATCAAAGACTATGTGGATGAACTGGATCTGCTTCAAACAGAAGATTACTCGATCACCTATAATGGCGGCTTGGTCCAAAAAAATAAGACATCGGAAATCATTTCCCAAAAAGTACTGAATTACGGGCAAATTGTGGAACTCTATGCCCTGAGCAAAGAGCTGAACATCCCGATGAACATGTTGGATCTGGAGTCTGTATACGAACCTGAGTATCCGGAAGGCAGAGAGTCCTTGTATAAGAGCCTGCAAAGCTCGAGTTTGCCGTTCGTTGAAAAAAAGATTGAAGACTTTCAGGAACAGCATGCGTTCAATAAGGTTGTTTTTTGTATCGCACCTGCTGTTTTGGATGAAGCAATCGCCAAAATACCGGCGGACTTCTACAGCAAATATTCGATGATGAAATCACGTCCGCTTCTGTTTGAAGTCATGCACCCCGAAGTCGACAAAGGCAATGGCATCGCGGCTTTATGCGATCATCTGGGCATCACTGCCGATGAGGTCATGGCTTGCGGAGATGAAGAGAATGATTTGGCGATGCTGGATTTTGCAGGCGTAAGCGTCGCGATGGGCAATGCTCCCGACAAAATCAAGAAACGGGCGAGCTTCGTCACGAAGACAAACGGGGAAGATGGCGTTGCACACGCAATCGAAACGTTCGTTTTTGCGTAAAATGAGGTTGCCATTAAGAAAGGAAGTGTTCAGATGGGATTATTTGATCGCATAAAACGCGCATTTACAGGTGAAGATGTCGTTCAGACACCGGTAACCGAAGAAAATAAGATTGTCATCGACAAATTCGACAAAGGCATGGAGAAGACGCGCAAAAGCTTTTCAGAGAAAATGAATGAACTATTCGCCGGCTTCAGAGAGGTGGATGAAGAGTTTTTTGACGACTTGGAGGAAACGCTGATATCCGCAGACGTCGGTTTTGATATGACGCTGGCACTTTCGGATGTGCTGCGTGATGAAGTCAAAATGAAGAACGTGCGCACTGGAGAACAAGTGAAGAATGTCATCATCGAAAAAATGGTTGAAATCTATGAAAAAGGCCAGACGGAATTGCCTACCATCAAAGTAAATGAAAATGGGCCGACCGTCATCCTGTTTGTAGGCGTAAACGGAGTGGGGAAAACGACGACCATCGGTAAATACGCTTATCAGTTGAAGAACCAAGGCAATAGTGTCTTGTTGGCCGCCGGAGATACTTTCCGAGCCGGCGCAATCGAACAGCTGGAAGTTTGGGGGCAACGTGTCGGCGTCCCTGTCGTGACGAGCGATGCGAAAAGCGATCCCGCTTCCGTCGTGTATGATGCGTTGAAGCAAGCCAAAGAAGAAAACTACGACTATCTGCTGATCGATACAGCGGGTAGACTGCAGAACAAAGTGAATCTGATGAAAGAATTGGAGAAGATCAATCGGATCATCGCCAGAGAAATACCCGGCGGCGCAACCGAAACGTTGTTGGTGCTTGATGCCACGACGGGTCAGAACGCTTTGATACAAGCGAAGCAATTTAAGGAAACGACGAATGTCACCGGCTTGATACTGACGAAGTTGGATGGCACGGCTAAAGGCGGTGTCATCCTGGCGATCCGCCAGGAATTGGATATACCCGTCAAGTTCGTCGGTCTGGGCGAAGGTTTGGACGATCTACAGGCTTTCGATCCGGAACAGTATATCTACGGATTAGTAAAAGATCTGCTTGAGAAAAAATAACGAAGTGGTTTGTCCATTCCAATGCGGCACACTTCAGAAGCAAAAGGTTACAGAAGCATGGTCAGGCCGGCAATCCCGTTGCGATTGCCGGTCTGATCTTACTTTTTGTTGCGGCAACACAGCGTCAGTGCAATTTATAGTTGACTAAGCCCCGCAAAATCGGTAATCTAATGAAGTGTAAAGTTTTTTTCTTGACAATCCGTACGAGAAGGAA
The DNA here is from genome assembly GCF_900107505.1 of Trichococcus collinsii. Lineage (GTDB taxonomy): Bacteria > Bacillota > Bacilli > Lactobacillales > Aerococcaceae > Trichococcus > Trichococcus collinsii. Next base: position 276,051 of record NZ_FNQH01000001.1, read on the forward strand.
GGTATTCTGATGGAACTGGAAAAAACCAATAATATGAATACTCTTTATGAATTCTATAATGTCCTGTTGACGAATAAACAGAAAGGCTATCTTTCTTTGTATTATGGCGATGACTATTCGTTGGGCGAAATCGCTGAAGAATTCGCGATAAGCCGGCAGGCAGTGTACGATAATATTAAGCGCACCGAAAAAATTCTGATGGATTATGAACAGAAATTGAAATTGGCGCAAAACTATAGCCTCCGAAACAAAAAATTGGACGAATTGGCGAACTATGCCGAAGAAAAATATCCCGCAGACAGAACTTTGCAGAGCTTGATCAATAATCTGGAAGAACTGGATGACAAAGACGAATAAACAGTAAGGAAGTGGCAAATATGGCATTTGAAGGGTTATCCGAGCGTCTCCAAGGCGCGATGACCAAAATCGGCAAAAAAGGTAAAATTACGGAAGCCGATCTGAAGGAAATGATGCGTGAAGTACGTCTGGCTTTGCTAGAAGCTGACGTGAATTTTAAAGTCGTAAAAGAATTCGTCAAAAAAGTGAATGAACGAGCATTGGGCTCGGACGTACTCGAATCGCTTTCACCGACACAGCAAGTCATCAAAATCGTCAACGAAGAACTGACGGAATTGATGGGCGGACAGCAGGAACCATTCCAATTTTCTGTCAAGCCACCGACTGTCGTAATGCTGGTCGGCCTGCAGGGTGCAGGTAAGACCACCACAGCCGGGAAACTAGCCAATTACATGAAGAAAAAAGAGAACAAACGTCCCATGTTGGTCGCAGCCGACGTCTATCGTCCAGCAGCAATCAATCAGTTGCAGACATTGGGCAAACAATTGGATTTCCCGGTGTATGCATTGGGTACCGAAGCCAATCCGGTTGATATAGCGAAGCAAGCAGTTGAGCAAGCCAAACTCGATGGACGCGATTTGGTCATCATCGATACGGCAGGACGACTGCACGTGGATGAAGTGTTGATGACAGAGTTGAAGAACATCAAAGCTGCCGTCAATCCTACGGAAATCCTGTTTACGGTAGATGCGATGACAGGACAGGATGCCGTCAATGTGGCGCAATCCTTCAATGAACAGCTTGGCATAACCGGTGTCATCCTTACCAAATTGGACGGGGATACACGTGGTGGGGCTGCGCTATCCATCCGTTCTGTAACCGGTAAACCGATCAAATTTACGGGTCAAGGCGAAAAGTTGGAAGACTTTGAACCGTTCTACCCTGAACGCATGGCTTCCAGAATCCTGGGCATGGGCGATCTGATGACGTTGATCGAACGGGCGCAACAAGATTTTGATGAGACAAAAGCGGCGGAAATGGCCGAGAAAATTCGCGAGAATACCTTCAACTTCAATGATTTCATCGAGCAGATGGATCAAGTCACCAACATGGGGCCGCTTGAGGACCTCCTGAAGATGATTCCGGGCATGAGTAACGTTCCGGGATTGGACAAAATGAAAATCGATCCCAAAGATGTGGCCCACATGAAGGCGATTGTGCTTTCGATGACGCCTGCTGAACGCGAAAATCCCGAGCTTCTGTCGCAGAGCAGACGCAGACGGATCTCGAAAGGTTCCGCAAGGTCATTGGCGGAAGTCAACCGTCTGATCAAGCAGTTCAACGAATCTAGGGAAATGATGAACAAGATGTCCAAAGGCAATTTTGCAGGGATGGAAGGTCTCCTTGGACAAGGACCAAAAGGCAAGATGGGTAAGATGGCCATGCAGCAAATGGCCAGACGGATGAACAAAAAGAAGAAAAAGAAAAAATAATTCCAAGTGTAAAGAGAAAACACTTTACAAGCAAATGGAAAACTGGTAATATATAAAAATGTGAGATATAGATATATGGAGGTGTTATATAAATGGCAGTTAAAATTCGTTTAAAACGTATGGGTTCTAAAAGAAACCCGTTTTACCGTGTCGTTGTAGCTGATTCACGTTCTCCACGTGATGGACGTTTCATCGAAAAAGTAGGTACATACAATCCAGTTGTTGAACCAGCTGAAGTTAAATTTGACGAAGAGTTAGTTTTGAAATGGTTAGCTGAAGGTGCACAACCTTCTGATACAGTTCGTAACTTACTTTCTCAACAAGGTATTATGAAAAAATTCCACGACTCTAAGTTAGCTAAATAAAAGGGTGGTTTAAATGCCTGAAATTTCAGATTTAATCCTGGCAATTGTCAAACCTTTAATCGTCCACGATGATAAGATGTCCATCGAAATCAAAGAGACAAGTGAGTTCATGGAATATCATTTGCATCTTGATGCCGAGGATGTCGGCCGTGTGATCGGGAAACAGGGACGTGTCGCTAGGGCGATCCGTACAATTGTATACAGTGTCAGAACCAAAGGCACAAAACGTGTCCGCCTTGTGATCGAAGGGGCCGAATAATCCGCTTCTATTGCGGATCCGGTCGTTTCCATTCGGTGGATGCCTAACTTAATAGCGAATAGATAGAAGCGGATGATGATACAATTGTAGCACTTATCCCTTCTATTTTATTATGTACAGAAACGTTGACAGTACGATTTATGTAAGGAGAGGTGAAAAATGGAAAAATTTTATGATGTCGGAAAAGTTGTGAATACGCAAGGGCTTAAAGGTGAAGTGCGTGTCATTTCCAGCACTGATTTTGCGGATGAACGTTACAAAAAAGGGGCTACGCTCTACTTGTTCCGCGAAAACAGTGAGCCAATCACTCTGAAGGTAGCCAGCCACCGCGTGCACAAGAATTTCAATATGCTGACATTCGAGGGGTACAATCGGATCGAAGATGTCGAACCGTTCAGAGGAGGAATCCTGCGAGTTTCCGAATCGCAATTGGAGGACCTTTCGGATCACGAGTTCTATTATCATGAGATCATCGGATTGTCCGTCGTCAGTGACTCCGGCGAAGAATTGGGTATTATCAAAGAAATTTTGCCGCTTGGGGCGAATGATGTGTGGGTTGTATCCAAACCAGGCCGAAAAGATTTATTGGTTCCGTATATCGCTTCCGTAGTGGAAAAGGTATCTTTGGAAGATAAACAAGTCACAATCCACATTCTAGAAGGAATGATGGACTGATGAAGATAGATGTATTGACATTGTTTCCGACGATGTTCGAAGGCCCTTTGTCCGAGTCGATCATCGGAAAGGCGATCGAGAGCGGGCGTGTTTCGATCACGTGCACGAACTTCCGCGATTATTCCGAAAACAAACACAATTCCGTCGATGATTATCCTTTCGGCGGCGGAGCAGGCATGCTGCTGCGGGCGCAGCCGATCGTGGACGCGCTGACGGACATCGAGGTCCAGTCTCCCGAAACCAAAAAAAGGATTGTCCTGTTAGATCCATCCGGAAAAACCTTCAATCAGGATCTGGCGGAAGAGTTTGCCGAAGAAGAGCACCTTGTCTTCATTTGCGGCCATTACGAGGGCTTTGATGAACGCATCAAGCAACACGTTACGGATGAAGTTTCGATCGGTGATTATGTTCTTACCGGAGGAGAATTGGGCGCGATGGTCATGATCGACGCTACAGTCCGCCTGTTGCCAGCAGTATTGGGCAATGAACAATCGAACAAGACTGATTCATTCTCGACCGGCTTGCTCGAGCACCCCCAATATACGCGACCGCGCGATTTCCGGGGGGATGTCGTTCCTGAAGTGCTTTTCAGCGGCAACCACCAGAAAATCGCTGATTGGCAAGAAAAAGAATCTTTGCGCAAAACCTGGCTGAGACGCCCGGAAATGTTGGGAAAAATCACTTTGTCGAAAAAACAGCAAGCCTGGTTGGCGGAGATACTGCTGGAAGAAAAGGCCGACAATTAGGCGCAATAGTGCACCTTAAATTTCAAACAATGTAAACGAAAAATACTTTACACGTCAAAATTATTGTGGTAGAATTCTACAGGTGAGCAGAGAGACTGCTCCATAATACGATATTCCGCTGTACAGAATGATTGTGTATGAATGTCGGTTGGAAGGAGAAAAAAACATGAGTCAATTACCATTGATTGAAGCAATTACACAAGGACAATTACGTAGTGATATTCCTACATTCCGTCCTGGAGACACTGTTCGCGTCCACGCTCGCGTAGTCGAAGGAACAAGAGAACGTATCCAATTATTCGAGGGCGTAGTCATCAAACGTCGCGGATTCGGAATCAGCGAAACATATACAGTACGTAAAATCTCCAACGGTATCGGTGTGGAACGTACATTCCCATTGCACACACCTCGTGTAGCTCAAATCGAAGTTGTTCGCTTCGGTAAAGTGCGTCGTGCAAAACTTTATTACTTGCGCGCATTACACGGAAAAGCTGCTCGTATCAGAGAAAAACGTCGTTAATATTCCGCATGACATATGGAAAGGTCTGGACTTCGGTTCCGGACCTTTTTTGTATACCGTGATAAGCGTATTTTCTGGGGAAAATATGCTATACTTGTAGCACCATATATGAAAAGAGTGATAGTTTTGACGATATTAGCAGCGCTTGATCAAAAGTTCCAAGAAAAAGGCATGCCACTGAAAAGTCATCCCATCCAAAATGGTCAGTATTTGTATCAAGGGAAATTCAATCTCGATAAAAAACATTCCTTGCCGTTTGGTGTAGTCATCGCTAAAGATGAGGCCGAAAGTGATTTTCAGATCAGTTACAGAAAATTGGCTTACCTGAATAATTATGCTGATAAAGTGAATCTGTTGGAACTGATCAATGAATTGAACCAAACCAAAACTTTTTATTATACACTTTGCCTGGCGGGGGATGGCGAGATTTTCCTTCGACTTTTAGGCCGCTCCACAACGGATGTCAAACCATTATACGAAATGCTCGTGATCGGATCAAATATAGCAAAGGTCATGACAGCAGAATTAAAAAGCAAATTTCCGTCGCTTGGGATCGAATAAGTATTCGTCTCTGTAGCGGCAAACCGCAGGAGGAATTATGAAACAAAAATTAATCGCTTTAGATTTGGATGGAACTACACTCAACAACCAGTCGTTGTTGAGCGATCGGACCAAAAAAGTGCTGGCAACATTGCAAAAAGATAATCATCTGGTTATGATCGCAACTGGCCGTCCTTACAGAAACAGCAAAGAGTTTTATGAGACGCTCAAGATGACTACTCCGTTGGTGAACTTCAACGGTGCTTTATGCCACAATCCCACTGATAGCAATTGGAGTAATTATTACCATAAGACGCTCAATAAAGATTTTGCGATGGATCTGATCGAACAACGTGAAGAAATGGGAATCGACTTCATCTGTGTAGAAGGTAAAAATAAACTGTTTGCATCCACCGCAACGTTGCCGGCAAACGAATATTTCCCGAAAAATCTTCTGGCGACGCAAATAACTTCTAAGGATACGCTTTCGGAAAACCCTACTTCGATGAATGTATTTTCGGAGGAACGGAATTTGGAAGCAATCCGTGACCGGATTTTGGCGCGTTATGGGAATTCTATTGAAATCCGCACGTGGGGTGGCACGATGCCCTGTCTTGAGATCGTATCCGCCGGTGTCCAAAAAGCGCTTGGTGTTGAAGTGGTCGCTAATAACTATGGCATCAAGCGGGAAGATATTCTTGCCTTTGGTGACGAGGATAACGATATGGAAATGATTCGCTTTGCCGGACATGGTGTCGTCATGCAGAATGGAATCGCGGCATTAAAGAGTATTGCCGACGATGTAACGATGCATACGAATCATGAGGACGGTTTGGCCATCTATCTGGAAAAATATTTTTGCCTATAGCAGCCAATCAGAGCTGAAAAAGAGGGATCCCATTGATCGTAATCGAAAGAAAAATCATAAATAATATACCGATTCTGGAAATTGTAGAGGAAGACAAGAAAAACAAGAATATTCCGCTCGCGTTCTTTTATCATGGTATCACGAACCAAAAGGAAAGAGGTTTGGAGCCGGGTTATGCATTAGCCAGCAACGGCATGAGGGTTGTCATCCCTGATGCCTATCGTCATGGTGAACGCAAAGATGAAGTCTATGCTGGTGAACCGGCGGCAGAGTTCTGGTCGGTAGTCTTGCAAAACATCAAGGAACTTCCTGATATTGTAGCGTTTTACATCGAAGCGGGATTGGCAAAAAGAGACAAGGTTTCGGTCACAGGACTTTCGATGGGAGGCATCACAACTTGCATCGCCTTGACGCAATATCCATGGATTCATTCGGCAGCCTGCCTGATGGGCAGTCCGGATCCGATTGGGTTATCCCATTGGGCATTGAAGTCTCGCTGGGTAGAAGGCTTTCCGCCGATTGATGACGAGAAAGTCAAAGCCTTGATGGCGCCTTTTAAAAGCCTGAGCCTCAAAGAACATCCGGAGTCGCTCGTGGACACGCCGTTTTACATATGGCACGGCACAGCCGACGAAAGCGTTCCGTACGAACAGATGGCTCAGTTCGTCAACTCCATCAGCGATGAAACGTTTGCGGATAACATTTGCTTCCGGACCACAGAAGGCTCAGGGCATCGGGTTCCTTATGCTATTTTCGAGGAAATGGCTGTATTTTTGGGGAACGTATATTAACATTGAATTTCTGCGCACAAACTGTTATCATCAAATTAATCCTGAAAGGTTAGAGGTGTATGCAATGACTGAAGAAATAAATCCCCAATATTCGCAAGAAGAATTGGAAAGCATAAAAGAACGCGTCTTAGCGGCGCTTGAACAAGTGATAGATCCTGAGTTAGGAATAGATATCGTCAATTTGGGTTTGATCTATGAAGTGGAGTTGGAACAGGATGGATTCTGTCTCATCAAAATGACGCTGACAACGATGGGCTGCCCATTGGCGGATGTCATCACCGATGAAATTCACCGTGCTTTAAAAAGTGTTCCTGAAGTGACCGAAACGCAAGTGAAATTGGTTTGGTATCCTGCCTGGACAACAGACAGAATGTCCCGATATGCACGCATTGCGCTAGGAATCCGATGACAAGAAGAGCAACAAAGGAAATCACCTTTGTTGCTCTTTTTTTCACGTTATCATTTGACCAATCCTGACCATGGCCGTATACTTGTCCTATAAAGCACCAAAGCAGTAGAATTTCGAGGAGGTACTAACATGGAAATGGAAAAAATGACGACAGCACTGCAGGAGACAATTGCGGAAGCGCAACGTATCGCCATGGTGCGCAAGCACCAAACCATCGATGTCGCACATCTGTGGAAAATATTTCTGCAGCCGGATAGTTTTGCGCGTAATTTTTATATTGATTCAGGGGTTGCAGTCGATGCGTTTGAATCGGCCATTGACAAAGAACTGGACAAATCAGTAGTGATTGAAGGGACTTCTGTGCAGTATGGGCAAACATTCAGCCAGAATTTGTACAACCTCTTTTTGGAAGCGGATCGCAAGCGATCAGAGCTGAAGGATGATTTCATCGCCACTGATACAGTACTTTTGAGCTTGATGACACTGAAAAATCATCCATTAACCAAATTTCTGGCAAATCAAGGCCTGACGGAAAAAATCATCGCCGAAAAAATCAAGGATATGAGAGGTGGAGACCGAGTGACTTCGCAGAATCAGGAAGATCAGTATGAAGCATTGGAAAAGTATGGCATAGATCTTGTGCAGGCGGTAAGAAGTGGGAAGCAAGATCCGGTTATCGGCAGGGACGAAGAAATAAGGGATGTAATCCGCATTTTATCGCGTAAAACAAAAAATAATCCGATCCTGATCGGTGAACCGGGCGTCGGCAAGACCGCAATCGTGGAAGGTTTGGCCCAGCGAATCGTGAAAAAAGATGTGCCGGATAACCTGAAGGACAAAACAATCTTTTCGTTGGATATGGGCTCATTGATTGCGGGAGCTAAGTACCGCGGAGAATTCGAGGAACGTCTGAAAGCGGTATTGAAGGAAGTGAAGAAAAGCGACGGTCGCATCATCCTTTTCATTGATGAGATCCATACGATCGTCGGGGCAGGGAAAACCGAGGGGAGCATGGATGCCGGCAATCTGCTGAAACCTATGCTGGCCAGAGGCGAATTGCACTGCATCGGAGCGACCACTCTGGATGAATACCGCCAAAATCTGGAGAAGGACAAGGCTCTGGAACGAAGATTCCAGAAGGTATTGGTGAAAGAACCGACAGTTGCCGATACAATCAGCATCTTGAGGGGATTGAAGGAACGGTATGAGATCCACCATAGCGTCAACATCCATGACAATGCCCTTGTTGCGGCGGCAACCTTATCCGATCGTTACATCACTGATCGGTTTCTGCCGGATAAAGCAATCGATCTTGTCGATGAGGCTTGCGCGAACATAAAAGTGGAAATGAATTCGATGCCCACCGAGTTGGATCAGGTGAGCCGCAAATTGATGCAACTGGAGATCGAAGAGGCGGCCTTGAAGAAGGAATCCGACGATCAGAGCAAGAAAAGATTAGCGACTCTGCAAGTCGAGTTGGCCGATCTGCGCGAAGAATCAAATGAATTGCGCATGAAATGGGGCAACGAAAAGGAAGAGGTCGAAAAGCTGCGTGCCAAACGGGAGGACTTGGAGGACGCGCGTAGACAGTTGGAGGATGCCGAGGCAAATTATGATTTGGAACGGGCGGCGGTTTTGCGCCACGGCAGTATCCCTCAGATGGAAAAGGAATTGGCGGCTCTTGAAAAAGAGAATGCAACCCGAAGGAATAAAGAAGGCAATCTGGTTCAGGAATCGGTCACCGAGAACGAAATCGCGACAGTTGTGGGACGGATGACCGGCATCCCGGTGACGAAGCTGGTTGAGGGGGAAAGGGACAAACTCCTGAAATTGGAGGAAACGCTGCATAAACGGGTCATCGGCCAAGAGGAAGCAGTGGAGAGCGTCACGAATGCCGTCCTGCGTTCGCGTGCCGGTCTGCAGTCGCCTAACCGGCCTATCGGATCCTTCTTGTTTCTGGGTCCTACAGGGGTCGGGAAAACGGAATTGGCGAAGGCCTTGGCGGAGAATTTGTTTGACTCAGATGAACATATGGTGCGACTCGATATGAGTGAATACATGGAAAAATTTTCAGTTTCCCGGCTCATCGGGGCACCCCCTGGCTATGTCGGTTACGAAGAAGGCGGCCAATTGACGGAAGCAGTCCGCCGAAGCCCCTATACGATCATTCTCTTGGATGAAATCGAGAAGGCACATCCGGATGTCTTCAACATTCTGCTGCAAGTATTGGATGACGGGCGTTTGACCGATTCGAAGGGGCGCGTGGTCGATTTCAAAAACACCGTGCTGATCATGACCAGCAACATCGGGTCGCAACTCCTGCTTGAAGGCGTGCAATCGGATGGAACCATCCCTGAAGAAGTGGCCGATGAAGTCATGAAAGTATTAAAAGGGGCGTTCAAGCCTGAATTTTTGAACAGGATCGATGACACCATCCTCTTTACGCCGTTAAGCAAAGCGGATGTCAAAAAGATCATCGTCAAAATGGTCAAGGAATTATCCGGACGACTGGCGGACAAACAGATCCAGCTTTCTGTTTCTGAGGAGGTTGCAGCCTGGATAGCGGATAATGCTTACGATCCAATTTACGGCGCTCGGCCGCTCAGAAGATTCATCTCAGCTGAGATCGAGAATCCCTTGGCGCGTGCCATCATAAAGGGCGATATCCATGAAAACCAGGCGGTCACGGTTACGTTGGTAGGCAATAAGGTCGGATTCCAGACCGTAAATCTTGATGAATTTCAACAATAATTTGACAAGTCAGCACGCAGAGAGGAAGTCCTGAAAGGGATTTCCTTTTGTTATTTTTGTATTTGCGGTAAAATGATAATATAAATTTTCTTATCTTTATCTTCAAGGATATGACTGTTTATTGTTGCTATCGGAACGAAGCCGAAGGAGGCGTTCATCTTGCTGTTTTTGGTTATCGGATTTCTGTGTCTGGTTTTTATGCTGTTCACTTCGAAGTATTATGTCTTCGGAGCTGCGGCCGTCCTGAGTTTTTTGTTGTATTTCCTGTATTTCGGGAGCGGGAACTGGCTGACTTTGCTACTGTTCCTGTTCGGAATCATGTTGTTGATTGTTGAATTGTTCATACCTGATTTTGGTTTGGTGGGGATTGCGGGTTTCCTGATGGTCGCAGCCGGCCTCTTTTTGAACAATGAACGTATTTTGGAAAGTGTGCTGGATGTCAGTTTGGCAATCATCATTTCCGGTGTGGCAACGTCAGTGCTGTTGAAAAAAGGTTATAAATTCTTGCCGGACCGCAGTAAATTGATTTTGGATACTTCCCTGAATCGAGAGCGCGGGTATTCGTCCAGCAAAGATTATTCCGAATTCTTGGGAATGATCGGCACAGCTACAACGACGTTGCGGCCAGCCGGAAAAGTCGCTATCGGAGGTGTGGTGCTTGACGTTGTGAGTGACGGGAAAATCATATTTGAAGGGAAGCGGATTCAGGTTATTCAGGTTGAAGGGGTCAAAATTACAGTGAAGGAGTTGGATGGAGAATGACAGAAGGATTGATAGGACTCATCTTTATTGCATTGTTTGTCGTACTGTTTTTATCTTTGTTTTTCCGCTTTGTGCCGGTTGGTCTATGGATCACGGCTTACTTTTCGGGAGTAAAAGTCAAAATTTCGAATCTGGTCGGCATGCGTTTGCGCCGGGTAATACCTTCTATGATCGTGCAACCAATGATAAAAGCCACAAAAGCGGGACTGATAATTGATATAAATGAACTGGAGGCACATCATCTTGCTGGCGGTGATGTGAATATGGTCATCGATGCGCTGATTGCGGCGCAGCGTGCCGATATTGATTTAGGTTTTGAAAAAGCGGCTGCCATAGATTTGGCGGGCCGTAACGTATTGGAAGCAGTGAAAATGAGCGTTAACCCAAAAGTCATCGAAACACCGATCATCGCGGGAGTCGCTATGAACGGGATTGAAGTAAAAGCCAAAGCAAAAGTAACGGTACGTGCCAACATTGAACGATTGGTCGGTGGTGCTGGCGAAGAAACAATCATCGCCCGTGTCGGCGAGGGGATTGTCACAACCGTCGGCTCTGCCAAGATGCACACTTCCGTCCTAGAAAATCCGGACTCCATTTCCCAAACGATCCTGAAAAAAGGACTGGATTCGGGTACCGCCTTTGAGATACTATCCATCGATATCGCCGATGTTGATGTCGGCCGTAACGTGGGCGCCAAACTACAGGCGGAGCAAGCGGAGGCAGACAAGCGTGTGGCCCAAGCGAAAGCGGAAGAGCGCCGTGCTTTTGCAGTCGCAGAAGAACAGGAAATGATCGCAGAGGTGCAAAGGATGCGGGCGAAAGTGGTCGAAGCCGAAGCGGAGGTGCCGTTGGCGTTGGCTGAAGCGCTGCGCAACGGAAACATAGGAGTGATGGATTATTATAAAATGAAAAATATTATAGCGGATACTGAAATGAGGAGCAGCATTTCAGAGTTTCCGGCAGATAGAAGCGAACCAGAATGACTAGCCTAACCTTTCTTTTACCGATCCTGTTGCCGATCCTTTTCCTGGTGTTCTTTCTCTCTATACTCATCTCGATAGTCAAACGGATAAATCGGCTAGCGGAGAACGCCAGACTTCGAGCGGGGACATCCCAAACAGCTGCCCTGCAGCAGACAGTTCGCCAGTCATTTGATGGTGCCGGAAATGAGAATGCGAAGCAACTGATCAAAAAACTGGCTACATTGAAGCCTGAGCAAGTCTATGGCTTTTTCCAGGAGCGTCTGCCCGAAAAATATCTGCGGGAAGTCAGCCGAATCTTGACCAACAGAAATTGGCGGAGGGAACTCCTGATTTTCGTTAACCGTGAGAATTTATGGCAGTTGCTGTTGCGCGCGAATCCGCCAAAAACAGGCAGCGACCAAAAGGACACGGAACCTGCTGATGAAACCATTGAAGTACAAGAGTTTACGGACTATAATATGGATCCTGCCGTGGGGTTGGCCGATGACTTTACTGTCTTTTCTGAAGACAAAAAGGAATTAAAGACTGCCAAAAGAATGGAGAAATCCACCATTCATAACAAGAAAAAATATGCCGGCAATCAAAAAGCATTGATGCGAGCCGTCATTGCCAAAGAAATACTCGATAGGCCGGACTTTGACCGCAAATAGGAAATTGAAGGAGACAGATGGATGCCCAGAGAGATCGGATTGAACACTTTAGCGTACATGAACAGAGCTGCGGACAATAAAGTGGAACAAAAAGAAATACTGAAGGAAATCAAGGAAATGGGCTTCCCGATTGTGGAAGTCAGAAGAGAATACATTCCGTCCGGCAAAACGGAAATGAAGGAAATAGCCCAGCGAGCCGCTGACTTGGGTTTGAAGGTATTCTATTCCGTCCCGGCAGAACTGTTTACAGCAGGCGCATTGAATGGACAACTGGGCAGCTATTTTGAGGAGGCCGCCCTATTGAACGCAGTCCAGCTGAAACTGACTTTAGGTGAATTCAGGGGATTCACAGACAAGCTGGCTGAAGAATTACGCGAATTATTGACGACCTATTCTATTCATTTGACGATCGAAAATGACCAGAGTACTGATAAGGGTAGCCCGGCTGTCCTGACGGGTTTCATTGCCGAAACCCGCAAAGCCTCGTTGGACATCGGACTGACTTTTGACACAGGCAATTTCGTTTACATCGACTGCGATCCCTTCGCCGCGGCAGAGCAAATGTGCGAAGCGGTAACCTACATCCACATCAAGAACGTTGCCATCACGGACAGCGGAATTGTTTTATCCGGACTGGAATCCGGGTTGGTGGATATGCGCCGTCTTTTATCGTTGTTCCCGGACTCGGTGCCGGCCAGCATCGAATATCCCTGCGGTGTCGGCGACCAAGTGACAAAAACCATCAGCACCGATTACAAAAAGATTCAATCTTGGTGAACGCCCCTTAAAAAGAACCATTATCTGTCGTTCCGATAGGGGGCTGACAATCATCGCAAGTCGATCAGAATAAGCGACAATAAATACAATCCGAAGCATCCGGATTGTATTTTTTTAGTTACGAATACAAGAAAGTAGTGTGCGATTGTGGTATACTGATTGCCGGATATCTATAAGAAAGAAGTGAATACATTGACTGAACCAGCGATTCGTTATCGCCTTATCAAAAAAGAAAAACATACAGGTGCACGCTTGGGAGAAATCATCACCCCCCACGGCACTTTTCAGACGCCCATGTTCATGCCGGTAGGGACTTTGGCCACCGTGAAGACGATGTCTCCTGAAGAATTGAAGGCGATGGGCTCTCAGATCATTCTGAGCAACACTTATCATCTCTGGCTCAGACCGGGCTCAGACTTGGTGGAAGAGGCAGGAGGGCTGCATAAATTCATGAATTGGGACAGAGGGATCTTGACCGATTCAGGCGGCTTCCAGGTTTTCTCATTAAGCCAGAACAGACAGATCACTGAGGCCGGTGTACATTTCCGCAATCATCTGAACGGTTCGAAAATGTTCCTGTCACCGGAAAAAGCGATCCATATCGAAAATCAACTGGGTGCTGACATCATCATGAGTTTTGATGAATGCCCTCCTTACAGCGAAAGCTATGATTACATCAAAGCATCGGTCGAAAGAACGACCAGATGGGCAGAACGTGGCCTTGAAGCCCACAAAAAGCCTAATCAACAAGGCTTGTTCGGAATCATCCAAGGAGCAGGCTACAAGGATTTAAGACTGCAGAGCGCCAAAGAACTGATTTCCTTGGATTTTCCAGGCTATTCGATTGGTGGACTTTCGGTAGGCGAAACGAAAGAAGAAATGAATGGTGTGCTGGATTACCTGACGCCAGTCATGCCTGAGGACAAACCAAGGTATCTGATGGGCGTAGGGGCGCCAGATTCCTTAATCGACGGCGTCATCCGCGGAATCGATATGTTCGATTGTGTCTTGCCTACCCGTATAGCGCGGAACGGCACATGTATGACAAGTAGTGGCCGCTTGGTTATCAAAAATGCGAAATATGAACGGGATTTCCGTCCATTGGATGAAAAATGCGATTGCTACACCTGCAAAAACTACACACGTGCGTATATTCGTCATTTAATCAAAGCTGATGAAACATTTGGCTTGCGCTTGACCTCGTACCATAATCTCCATTTCTTGATAAATCTGATGAAAAATGTGCGCCAAGCCATCATGGATGATAACCTGTTGGAATTTAGGGAAGCGTTCGTGGAAGAATATGGCTTCAACGTTGAAAATCCGAAGAAGTTTTAGCTTTTGGGTGGTAGTCTATCCTAAAGTTTGGTAAAGTGGATGATAGATAAAAATAATCCACAGATGGAGGAAAATGTATGGATACAGTAATCATGATTGCCTTTTATGGGGTGCTGTTCGGCGTAATGTATTTCATCCTGATCAGACCACAAAAGAAACAAGCGCAAAAAACGCAAGACATGCTGAGTCAAATCAAGCCAGGAGATAGAGTAGTCACCATTGGCGGCCTGCACGGAATTGTCGAAGAAATCAACTCTGCTGATAACACAGTCGTATTGGATTGCGAAGGGATCTTCCTGACTTTTGAAAAACGTTCTATTTCACGTATTTCAAAAGTGGCCACAATTACAACTGATGATGCAATTGTCGAAGATTATTCAGCAACAGAATCAGAGCAAGAACAAGCGGACAAAAACGAAGAGTAACACGATTTGATTCATCGGAAAGGAGGGACGGCGAATGCCGAATATATCTGAGAAGCAATATGCTCAATTGGAGCCTTGGTTCAAATTGAAAGCAACTGAGTTCAATAAACTGGGCTACGAGAACATCCAAGTCGACGATATCTATCGCTATTTCAAAGAATTTTCTTGGAAGCATACTGTCCCTCCGCATTATTACCAACAGATCCGGGATATCATGAAGACGACGGTAAACCACTACTTCGACTTCGTTGCTTTGGAAGCGCAAGTCTACAAGGTCTCTTCATTGGATGAAATGAATTTTGATGATTTCCTATGAAACGTTACACGCGAAAAGTACAATACTTCAGAGTATTGTGCTTTTTTTTAGGGCATATAACTTTCTGGCATTCATGATCAACCTTGATTTAATTAAACTGAACGATAACGTATGATTTGGAAAGCAAAACGTATTTTCGTATAATATCCTTGTGGGGTGATTGATTTTTTGATAGCATCATCAAAGCGGGACGAATTCAGCCCTAAAAATCAAGTGAAATATTTTTTTCACTCGAATATGAATCGCTAAATACAAAATAAGGAGGGTTTGACTATTAGTAAGCGGATTTATTCAGTTCAGTTGCCTCTAGATTGCATAAAACACTCGGGTAGGGACGCTTAGCGGCCATATATATTTTCGGTATAAAAATTATTTCAAAAAAACTTTTTTCCGCACGGATTCCGAACAATGATAATAATTTCACAATCAAAAGCTTGAGAAACTGACTGTTTCCATAAACTATTTGTGAAAACCAGCAGAGGCTAAAATATCCTTTGAACACGCTTACAGCGCCTATATGGAAAATACGTGAAGAATATCACATCTATTCGCTTTACAAACGAAATTCCATGAAATATAATAAGCATGTGAAAAGGATAACATACATTTTTAGGAGGATCTCACATGAGTAAAGAAAAAGTAGTTTTAGAGGAGAAAAAACCCATGATGACTGTAAAAGAAGAAATCAGCAACTACACTGGAAAAGCCCAAAAAGCTTTGACTCTATTTGAAGATTATACCCAAGAACAAGTCGACCACATCGTCCACGAAATGGCATTAGCTGCAATGGAGCAACATATGCCACTTGCAAAAATGGCAGTTGAAGAAACAGGCCGAGGCGTTTATGAAGATAAATGTATCAAAAACATGTATGCCGCTGAAAACATTTGGCATTCAATCAGAAAAAATAAAACAGTCGGAATCATCGAAGACAATAAAGTTGATCAAATCATGAAGGTTGCCGCTCCTGTAGGCGTTGTTGCCGGTATCATTCCGACAACCAACCCAACTTCGACAACAATCTTCAAAGCAATGATCTGTATGAAAACAAGAAACCCGATCATCTTCTCTTTCCACCCAAGCGCAGAAAAATGTTCGGCTGCAACTGCAAAAGTTGTTTACGATGCTGCCATCAAAGCAGGCGCACCTGCTGACTGTATCCAATGGGTAGAAGGCGTATCAATGGAAAAAACAGCTGAATTGATCAACCATCCAGAAGTTGCTGTCGTATTGGCTACAGGTGGAGCTGCAATGGTTAAAGCTGCTTATTCTACTGGTAAACCAGCATTGGGAGTTGGTCCTGGTAACGTTCCGGCTTACATCGAAAAATCAGCAAACGTTAAACGCGCTGTAAACGACATCATCGTTTCAAAAACGTTCGACAACGGTATGATCTGTGCTTCAGAACAAGCTGCAATCGTCGACAGCGAAATCTATGATGAAGTCAAAAAAGAATTCCAATTGCACAATGTATACTTCGCTAAACCTGAAGAAATTCAACAATTGGAAGACGTCGTGATGAATGATGCCAAAACTGGCGTGAGACCGAATGTTGTCGGTATGCACGCTCGTAAAATCGCTGAATTGGCTGGATTGAACGTTCCTGCAAACACCAAATTGTTGATCGCTGAATTACCGGGCGTCGGAGCAGAATACCCAATGTCAAGAGAAAAATTATCTCCAGTATTGGCTATGATGAAATCAGACAGTACAGAGCATGGCTTCGAACTATGCAAACAAATGCTGGATTTGGGTGGTTTAGGTCACTCGGCTTCACTGCATACTCGCCGCAATGATTTGATTGAGCAATTCGGAAAAGAAATGAAAGCTTGCCGCGTTCTTATCAACTCTCCATCTTCTCAAGCTGGTATCGGTGACTTGTACAACAATAATATCGCTTCATTAACTTTGGGTTGCGGATCTTACGGCAGAAACTCAGTTTCTCATAACGTTTCTGCATTAGATTTATTGAACGTGAAAACTGTTGCTAAAAGGAGAAATAATATGCAGTGGATTAAATTGCCAGAGAAGGTTTACTTCGAAGAAAATTCAGTTAGATACTTACGTGACATGAAAGATGTCGAAAGAGTCTTCATCGTCTGCGACGACGGCATGGTCAAATTCGGCTATGTGGATGTAGTCATCGAACAATTGAAACAACGCAACAACAAAGTATCTTACGCAATCTTCTCAGATGTTGAACCTAACCCGACAACAAACACTGTAAACCGTGGTACTGAAAAAATGCGCGACTTCAAACCGGATACAATCATCGCAATCGGCGGGGGTTCTCCAATGGATGCTGCCAAAGCGATGTGGTTGTTCTATGAGCACCCAGAAAGCGACTTCTTCGGCGCTAAACAAAAATTCTTGGATATCCGCAAACGTACTTACAAGATCAAGGACATGGAAAAAGCGAAACTTGTCTGCATCCCTACCACATCAGGTACTGGTTCAGAAGTAACGCCATTCGCGGTTATCACAGACAGCGAAACACACATCAAGTACCCATTGGCTGACTACGCATTGACTCCGGATGTTGCTATCGTGGATCCACAATTCGTATACAGTGTTCCTAAATCTGTAACTGCAGATACTGGTATGGACGTATTGACGCATGCCATCGAATCTTTTGTTTCCGTATTGGCAAACGACTACACTAAAGGTTTGAGCTTGCAAGCCATCAAACTGGTATTCGAAAACTTGAGAAATTCATACAACTACGGCGACCAAGAATCACGCGAAAAAATGCACAACGCTTCAACAATCGCTGGTATGGCCTTCGCGAATGCGTTCCTGGGTATTTCCCACTCGATCGCACACAAAATCGGCGGACAATGGGATCTGATCCACGGCCGTACGAACGCTATCCTGTTGCCGCATATCGTCCGCTACAATGCGCTCGATCCGCAAAAACATGCATTGTGGGCTAAATATGAGTACTTCCGTGCAGACGAAGACTACGCTGAAATCGCTCGTTACCTAGGCTTCAAAGGCAACACGACTGCTGAATTGGTAGAAGCTTTGGCTACTGAAATCACTAAATTAGGTCAAGATATCGGCATCAAGATGAACTTCAAGGATCAAGGCATCACTGATGAAATGCTTGATCGCGATGCGGACCGCTTAGCTGAATTGGCATTCGAAGATCAATGTACAACAGCTAACCCTAAACAACCACTGATCTCAGAATTGAAAGAAATCATCTACGCAGCCTACAAAGGTTAATAGTAGATAAAGGAAAGCCGGGACACGCTCCCGGCTTTTTTTGTTGTTCAAAAAATTTTCATGATCAGGTAACAGCTTGGGCACGCCGTATTGTCCGTTTTGTCCAACAGGTTTCGCCAATTTGTAGCCAGCCAACATATTCTGTTGCTGAAGCGGGGTATATACTGACACCGAACGGATTATTGTGGGTTTTAGGCTTGTAATCAAGTGAATTTGTCGTATAATATAAAATGTAGTTTAGGCAAACCTAAAAAGAGGAGGGAGCGCATGACACCGCATAAAGAGGATTATCTGAAAGTAATCATGGAATTGGGTGGAGACAAACAGCTTGTCAACAATAAGCAGATCGGACAAGCTTTATCCGTATCTGCCGCTTCTGTCACCGAAATGTCCGTTAAATTGCTCAAAGATGGCCTGATCAGCCACATCCCGTACCAAGGGGTGCAAATCACAGACAAAGGACAATTGATCGCAAATAAGTTGATTCGCAAACATCGGCTTTGGGAAGTGTTTCTCTCGGAGAAATTGGATTTCAACTGGGACGAAGTGCATGATGAAGCGGAACTGTTGGAGCATGTCTCATCGGATCGTTTGATTGATAGTTTAGATGCCTATCTAGGTTTTCCTAAATATGATCCGCATGGGGGCGTGATACCCGACAAAGAGGGTCGGATCGAAGTTTATGAAAGCAAACCATTGATCGAGCTGGAAGTCGGCAGCCGCTTCATCATCAGGGAAGTTGATGATGATCAAGAATTTCTGGCGTATTTGCTCAACAAGGATGTAAAGTTAAACGTTCCTTACCTTTTGACAAACGTGGAGCCGTACGAAGGCCCGTATACTTTTGAGGCGCAGAATCACCAGTCTTACCAAATCAGCTTCAAAGCGGCAAGTAAAATTCACGTTCAATAAAGCAGTTCAAAACAAGGAGAACAGTATGCAGATTGGGATCTTGACCTTCAAGGAACCCGAAAATGATAAAACTAGAAAAATTATCCATTTGGATATGGATGCCTTCTACGCTTCAATCGAGGAAAGGGATCATCCGGAACATCGCGGCAAACCGATCTTCATTGCGAATCATCCGAGAGATACAGGGCGCAAGGGGGTTGTGACTACAGCCAATTATGCCGCCAGAAAATTCGGCATCCATTCGGCGATGAGTGCGCAGAAAGCTTTTGAACTCTGCCCGGATGCCATCTTCATTCCTCCGCGCATGAGCTATTACAAAACTGTTTCCCAGCAGATCAGGGGGGTATTCGCGCGCTTTACCGATTTGATAGAACCTTTGTCGCTTGATGAAGCCTATTTGGATGTCACCAAGAATAAGCAGAATCTGTCCAGTGCGACAATGATTGCCCGACAAATCCAAAGAGAAGTCTGGCAGGAAACGGGTCTGACTTGTTCGGCCGGTGTCTCCTACAATAAATTCATTGCAAAGATTGCTTCCGACTTCCGGAAACCGTCTGGTATGACTGTTATCGCACCAACCGATGCAGCCGATTTTTTGCGGGGGCTACCCATCGAAAAGTTTTATGGCGTCGGCAAGAAAACTGTCGAAAAGATGAAGCTATTGGGCATCCATTCTGGAGAAGATCTCTATCTTTTTGATCAAAGTGAATTGATTTCAAAATTCGGCAAGCATGGATATATCCTGTATCAAAGGGTCAGAGGCATTGACAACCGAGCTGTGGAGCCCGAAAGAGAAAGGAAATCAATCGGGAAAGAACACACCTTTACACAATTCCTGACTGATGAGGAACAGGTCAGAACGGAACTGAAACAAATCGCTCTGGCTGTCCAAATAGCCCTGCACACCAATAAGTTGCATGGTCGGTCGATTGTATTGAAGATCCGCTACGCTGATTTCGATACCATAACCAGAAGAAAGACCCGTGTCGATCATTTTTCCCAAGCGGAGGATATTTTCCGTCATATCTGGGAACTGTGGTTGGACCACGGCACGATAGAACGGCATGTACGTTTATTGGGGATAACCGTCACACAGCTCGACCCCATCCATTATGAGAACATTCAGTTGCCATTATGGAATACGACGCATCTATAGAAATCATTCATCATTTCATTATAAAGGGGAGATAAAAATCATGTTAGAGTCATTCAGTCAATTAAATCCAATTATGCAAGCATTCATAGCGGGATTGTTCACCTGGGGTTGTACCATCATAGGTGCCTCGTTTGTGTTTTTCTTCAAATCCGTCAACCGCAAAGTTCTTGACGTCATGAGCGGATTCGCTGCCGGGGTCATGATTGCGGCATCATTTTGGTCATTATTGGCCCCATCAATATCCCATGCCGAAGAGAATGGCTACGGCGGCTTGTCGTGGGTTCCAGCAGCAATCGGTTTTTTGTTGGGTGGCGTGTTTTTACGTATGACGGATAAAATCGTCCCCCATCTGCACTTAGGTGAACCAATGGAACACCGGGAAGGTCCGCAGACACAAGCTTCCCGAAACCTCTTGTTGTTCCTTGCAATCACGATCCATAACATTCCCGAGGGCTTAGCAGTCGGAGTCGGTTTTGGAGCAGTGGCAGCCGGCATATCCGAGGATAATACGTTATTGAGTGCAATCGGTCTGGCAATCGGTATCGGCATCCAGAACATACCTGAAGGATCGGCCTTATCTATGCCAATCCGGGCTGATGGCAACAGCAGAATGAAGGCCTTCAATTACGGCCAGCTTTCCGCCATCGTTGAGCCAATTGCGGCAGTCATCGGGGCAGCCGCCGTCATATCGATGAGTGCGATTTTGCCGTACGCGCTTGCGTTCGCTGCTGGAGCCATGATTTTTGTTGTCGTCGAAGAACTGATACCGGAGTCGCAAACGAACGGCAACAGCGATATAGCCACGATGGGACTTATGGTAGGCTTCTCAGTCATGATGATTCTTGACGTCGCTTTAGGATGATGAATAATTTGTTAAAAGGCCTTCTATGCGGAAGGCCTTTTAATGTATGCAGAACAAACTAATCGCACTCGCTTTTAGTTGTACTAATAAACTGTTTCATGATACGATGAACACTGAATAATACAGTTTTTTTGTCAAAGAGAAAGGTGAGGAATCGCATGAAGATATCTTTTCACGGGCAATCCTGCGTATACATCGAAACAGCGGAACGAAAGCGTCTGCTGATCGATCCTTTCCTGTCAGGAAACCCACTGAGCGACCTGGATCCGGACAAGATACTTTGCGATGTGATCCTATTGACACATGCACATGGTGATCATGTCGGTGATACAGAAAGGATCGCGCGCAGAACAAATCCACTGATTATTTCGACTGTTGAACTAGCTGGCTATTTTGCCGCGAAAGGATTCCGGACACATGGCATGCAACCGGGCGGAGGGCATCTCTTCGATTTCGGTTATGTGAAACTGACACAGGCTATCCATGGGTCGGCAATGACTGTCGATGGCCTGCCTTATACATTTGGGTTGGCAACCGGCATCCTCTTGAACGCTGAAGGCAAAACAATCTATCATGCGGGCGATACAGCGTTGTTTTCCGATATGAAATTGATAGGGCAAGATTATCCAATCGATGTGGCGTTTCTGCCGATTGGAGACAACTACACGATGGGGCCTAAAGACGCCGCAAAAGCTGTGGCGTTTTTGGAACCCCGAATGGCAGTTCCAATCCACTACAACACCTTTCCGTTGATTAAGCAAGATCCAAATGATTTTTTGTCCCTTTTGGATGATGGAGTTGGCCTCATCATGCAACCGGGAGATTTCATTTCAATATAATAAATAAAGCAAGGGAGTGCACTATGGCAACGAAACACGAGCAAATCATTCAATATATCGAAACGCTGCCGGTCGGGGAAAAGCTTTCCGTCCGTACGATAGCTAAAAATTTGAACATGTCTGAAGGGACAGCTTACCGCGCCATCAAAGATGCAGAGAATATAGGATTGGTTTCAACTATCGAGCGGGTAGGCACCATCCGGATCGAACGTAAGTCGAAAGATAACATCGAAACGCTGACTTTCGGCCAGATTTGTAAAATCATCGATGGGGATATTTTGGGCGGCAAGAAAGGCCTTGATAAGACGTTGAGCAAATTCATCATCGGAGCTATGCAACGCGAAGCGATGGAGCGTTATATTTCACCCGGATCGCTAATGATCGTCGGTAACCGGAACGATATCCAGGAATTTGCATTAGAGAAAGGCGCAGCTGTACTGATTACAGGGGGATTCGATACGGATGATGGCATCGTTCATTTGGCTGATCAGGTCGAAATGCCGATACTGCGAACAACCTATGACACCTTTACCGTGGCGACGATGATCAACCGCGCCATGACGGATCAACTGATCAAAAAAGAAATTATGTTGGTGGAGGATATCTACACCCCGATAGATGAGACGAAATTTCTCTCGTTGGACGACACCGTTTTTCAATACCGTAATCTCAATACTGTAAGCACCCACTCACGTTTCCCAATCGTTAATCACAATATGCGCCTTGTGGGCATCATCACAGCGAAGGACATCCTAGGAAAAGCTGATACACTTTCGCTCGAACGGGTAATGACCCGGGATCCGATAGTTGCAAAAACGCACATGAGTGTAGCAAGTGTGGCGCACCGGATGATTTGGGATGGCTTAGAAGTAATGCCTGTGGTGAAAGATAATTTGCAGCTGCTGGGCATTATTTCGCGCCAGGATGTCATGAAGGCAATGCAGCTTGCGCAACGTCAGCCGCAAGTCGGCAACACAATCGAGGACCAAGTTGTAGAAAACCTATCCTTGACCAGCTCGGAAGAAGGAGACAGCTTACCTGCTTATCGCTTCAGAATCACACCACAAATGACGAACAGTCTGGGGACTGTGTCGTTCGGAGTGCTGAGCGAAGTTTTGGCGAGCACGACCAAGAAAATCTTGTATACCTTACAGAAACGGAATGCTGTCATCGAGCAGATGGACATCTATCAATTGAAGATGATCCAGATAGACAGCGTCATTGAGATACGTTCAAAAATATTGGAATTGGGTAGAAGATCATCCAAATTGGATGTCGAAGTCTATTTAGAAAATTCATTGGTCAGCAAAGCGATCGTCATTTGCCAACTGATGGAAAAATCCTAGGAGGTAAGTAAGTGGGAAATCCGATTTATGCAGATATAGTCAGTAAAATTCAAGAGTATGCCACCATCATCATCCATCGGCACCTGCGTCCGGATCCGGATGCGTTGGGGTCTCAGAACGGCCTCGCCAACTTGATCAGGCAAGCCTATCCTGAGAAAAAAGTATTCGTTGTCGGTGAAAATGAAGACAGCCTTTCCTATCTTGGTAGCATGGATAGCATCCCGGATGAGGCCTATGAGGGTGCTTTGGTGATTGTCACGGACACCGCGAATCAGCCCAGAGTCAGCGACAAACGTTTTGTCAAAGGGGATTATCTGATCAAAATCGATCATCATCCGAATGAAGATCCCTACGGTGATATTTGCCTTGTGGAGACGCAAGCCAGCAGCAGCAGCGAAATCATCGCAAAAATTTCTTTTTCAACTGGGGACAAGCTGCCGATGAACACTGCAGCGGCCCGGCTTTTGTATGCCGGCATCGTCGGTGATACAGGCAGATTCCTCTATCCAGCGACTACAGCAGTGACAATGGAAATAGCCTCCAAACTGATGCAGTTTGATTTTTCTGCTTCAGATATCAGTCAAATGATGAACACAAATTCCTTGAAAACGGCCAATTTGTCAGGATTCGTCCTGCAGAGTTTGACGATCAATGATGTCGGGGTCGCCAGCATCATCCTCTCCCAAGAAATACTTGGGAAATTCGGTGCGGTCGACAGCGACACCGCTCCGGTTGTCCCTTTACCGGGCACCGTAGAGGGCATTTTATGTTGGGGGATATTTGTGGAGCAACCAAACGGCACGTACCGCTGCAGACTGCGCTCAAAAGGCCCAATCATCAATGAGGTCGCCAAACGGCATGGCGGAGGCGGGCACCCGCTTGCGAGCGGAGCGAACGCGAAGGATGAGGCGGAGATAAACGATATCATTTTGGAATTGGAAGAGCTTGCGATCGAATGGCAGAACACGCATTGATGAAACAGACTTGAATCGAAAAAGGCCGGACAAAAGCGTCGTTTCGCTTTTGTCCGGCCTTTAGTTTTATTCGTTTTCCTGTTTTTCTTTGTAACTTTGACTCCAGTTGAATTCAGTCCAGTGGAATCCGTCCTGCTCAAGCAAAGCGTCACTTTCTTTGGGTCCCATCGAGTGGCTCTCATACGCGAAAAGGGTATTCGTGCAATCTTCTTGGGCGTCCCAAACTTTGCGGATCTCATCAACGAAGCGCCAAGATTGTGCGACTTCATCCCAATGGGAAAAGTTTGTCGGGTCGCCGTTCAGGCAATCCAGTAAGAGGCGTTCATAGGCTTCAGGGCTGTTTGCTTGCGTTTCCTCATCATAGATGTGGTGCATGCGGATATTCTTCATCTCGGTTCCTTGACCGACCCGTTTGGCGTTCAGGCGTAAGGAGAAGCCTTCCAGTGGTGAAACATGGATGGTCAGTACATTCGGTTCAGCGATTTCGTCGACGCCTTCAGTAGGGAAGATATTCATCGATACGTGCTTGAACTGGATATGGATGTATGTTTCTTTTGAAGCCATTTGTTTGCCGGTCCGGATGTAGAAAGGAACGCCTTTCCAACGGAAATTATCGACTAATATTTTGCCGGCAACAAAGGTTTCGGTTGATGAATCAGGATTGACGTTAGGTTCCTCCCGGTAGGGTTGCAACGCTTTTGCAGGGTTTCCGGCGTACTGGGCCCGGATAAAGTTGCGGTTCACCTCTTCGGGGGTGTTGTACAGACGCAAGGAACGAAGAGCCTTAATTTTCTCGGAACGGACATCTTCGCCTTGCAAGGACAGCGGCGGTTCCATAACCAACAAGGCAACGATCTGAAGGATGTGATTTTGCACCATATCGCGCAGAGCACCATTGTTGTCGTAGTAAGCACCTCGTTCCTCCACTCCGACAGTCTCGGAGAGGGTAATCTGAACATTGTCGATGTACTTATTGTTCCACAGCGATTCGAAAATCATATTGGAGAAACGGACGGCAGAGATGTTCTGCACCATTTCTTTGCCCAAATAATGATCGATGCGGAAGATTTGGTTCTCGTCAAATGATTTGCGCAGCTTAGTGTTCAGCGCATCCGCGGATTCGAAATCGCGCCCGAATGGCTTCTCGATGATCAAGCGGTTGAATCCGTCTTCTGTGATCAGTTTTTGTTCTTTCAGTTTTTCGGCAATGATGCCGAAAAATTCAGGAGACATCGCCAGATAAAAAATACGGTTTCCTGACAGCGAATACTTGGCATCCAAGGATTCGGACAAGACCTTCAATTTGATGTAGTGTTCCGAGTCGTTGACGTTGTGGGCGATGTAATAGAAATGGGCTGCAAAAGAAACAGCTTCTTCTTTATCCTCAGTCAAATCTTTGATGGAATCCAAGACCACTTCACGGAAATGTTCATCGGACCAATCTCGTCGCGCTGTTCCGATAACGGCAAAATTATCTTTAATAAATCCTTTTTTGTATAAGCGAAATAATGATGGATACAGTTTACGGTGAGCCAAATCACCAGTTGCTCCGAAAATAGTAAACAGAGCAGTATTTTGGGTAATCATTACATGCCCCCCTTTTATTATGATTAGATTCTATTCATTATATCATTATACTATTATCATATACGGTTGGCAATGAAAGAAAGCGTCTGTTTTCATGTTGACGGTATCGTTGACGGGCTGCTTTCGCTAGTTTGTATAAATATGTTGCGAATAAATTTATGCGTTTGATTTTCAAATTCTTATTTGAAATTAAGGTTTAAACCTTGCGCATGTGTTATAATGGTAAGGCATAAAATACGCAGAAGAAAAACAAGAGGTGTAAACGTGGAATTTAAAGACTTTCAATTGAAGCCATTTTTGCTGGAGGCAATCAGCAAATTGAATTTCAAAGAACCGACCGATATCCAAAAACAAATTATCCCGATCATTCGAACCGGCAAGAGCGTGATTGGTCAATCGCAGACAGGAACAGGGAAAAGCCATAGCTTCTTGCTACCCTTGATCGATGCCATCGACCCATCAAAAAATGAAGTCCAAGTTGTCATCACTTCACCTAGCCGTGAGCTAGCTGAACAACTGTATCAAACAGCCAGTCAACTGGTCTCAAACGCGCCCGAGGAAATCCGTATCGTCAGCTACGTAGGCGGCACTGACAAAAAACGTCAAATGTCGAAACTAGTCAACAACCAACCGCATATCGTCATCGGAACTCCCGGCAGGATCCTTGACCTGATAAATGAGCAAGCACTTAAGATCCATACAGCTAAAAAGATGGTCATTGACGAGGCGGATATGACGCTGGATCTAGGCTTCCTGCATGATGTCGATCAGATTGCCGGCCGTTTGCCGGAAAAACTGCAGATGCTGGTATTCTCGGCTACGATCCCAGAAAAACTGAAGGGCTTTTTGAAGAAATACGTCGAAAACCCTGTCGTTGTCCAATTGAAACCGGAACATATCATTGCACCGGCAATCGATAATCTGTTGCTGTCCACTAAAGGCCACGCAAAGATTGATGTTCTGTACCAAGTGTTGACAATGGGGGAACCGTATCTGGCATTGATTTTTGCCAATACAAAACAAAATGTCGAGGAAATCGCTGATGGACTGAGACAACGTGGCATTCAGCCGGCTGTCTTGCATGGCGATGTGCCGGCTCGTGAACGCAAACGCATCATGAGAAGAGTCCATAATATGGAGTATCAATTCATGGTGGCTACCGATTTAGCGGCACGCGGTATCGATATCGAAGGCGTTTCACACGTCATCAACTATGAATTGCCGAAGGACATGGAATTTTTCGTACACCGTACGGGCAGAACGGGACGCAGCAACTTAAAAGGAACTGCGATCACTCTGTACGCACCAGGTGAGGAAAAGGCAATCGACGATTTGGAGAAATACGGTGTTGTTTTCAAACCGGTCGCTATCGAAAAAGATCAACTTGTCGAAACTTACGAAAGAAAACGCCGTGAGATGAGAAACGCTCCAAGTCAATTGGAACCCGATCATCGCATCCGCGGCATGGTAAACAAAGCTAAGAAACAAGTGAAGCCTGGCTACAAACGTAAACTGAAAGAAAATATCGCCAGCCAACAGAAACGCAAAAGAAGAGCAAGCCAAACCCGCAACCACGGGTAAAAAATGAGAAAAGCTTCACGTGTAAGGCCTTCATCCGTTTTCCGAAGGCCTTATCCGTGAAGCTAGCCAACATTATAAAAAAAGAGGCCGCAGCAAGATGATCTTTCGATCATGTGCTGCGGCCTCTTTTTTGGCTGGGACCGGATGTTACTGAATAGTAACGGCTTCCCGTGCTATTCTTTGAGGGCTTTGTAGAAATAGAACATACCAATGAGAGCAATCGCTTCATCCTGAATCATCGGGTAGAGGCCGAATCCGTTCAATAGACTAAAGAAAACTAATGGGACTACGGAGGCTATAAGCGCCATCCTTAGTATTTCGCGGAAAGGGAGTTTTTTTCGCATAAATCCTATCAATACATTCGCGAACAGCGCGATTATCAATAGCGTCAGAAGCACACTGAATGAAGAAATGAAAAGACTGAACAAGAGCATGATCACGCCGGAAAAAAGCTGATCGCTGGAAAAATTGCGGAGCAACTTTTTGAACGACTGGTCCGTCAGGTCATCTGCCTGCTCATAGGGCAACCTGAACGGGACATCCTGAGCATAGAGGGTGAAAGCATCCTTTGAAAATACGAGACTGAGAATCAAAACAGGTGACGACATTTCTTTTTCGATTTCTCTCGGTGTGTAAACTTCCTGACTATCGAAAGCCAACAGGACTGTATCAGTTTTGTAAATGAATCCTTTTTCCGTAGCATTTTCCAACTGCAATTCGTTGTCGGAAATAGTGAATGAAGGTATTTTATCCGCTATCACACCTGCATCTGCCGAAAATTTTTGTAGTGTAGCGTACCCATCCAGAAACAGTGGGATGCTGACGGTTAGTGAGAGTAAGAAGAAGAGCAACAAGGCAGAGCCTTTTTTTAATGCTTTGGCATCCAACAAGTGTTTTGGATCCATAAAACTGTCTTTGACTAAACTGACGATTGAGATTGTGATCACCGCTTTCTGCATCATACTTATCCAGTCTATCGAAAATAGATTCATTTAGCAATCAAAAATTGCTACGGCTTCGAGGCATTATTTTTGATAAATTAAGTAATTGATGATACAGTGAAATTAGTCAGAAATCACTAAACTATTTAGGAGGAATTTAACATGGCTTTTACATTACCGGCTTTACCTTATGCGTACGACGCTTTGACACCATATATCGATGAGGAAACGATGCATTTGCATCATGAAAAACATCATAATACCTACATTACGAATGTGAACGCAGCTTTGGAGAAACACCCTGAGTTGGCCGAAAAAACGATCGAAGAATTATTGGCTGACTTGAACAGTGTTCCGGAGGACATCCGTACGGCTGTCCGCAACAACGGCGGCGGACATGCAAACCACAGCTTATTCTGGACTGTTTTGGCGCCTAATGCAGGTGGAGAACCTACAGGAGCTGTTAAGGACGGAATCGAAGAAGCGTTTGGCAGCTTTGATGCTATGAAAGAAAAATTCGCAGCAGCAGCAGTTGGTCGCTTCGGATCCGGTTGGGCTTGGCTAGTAGTTTCCGATGGTAAATTGGAAATCACCTCTACACCAAACCAAGATTCACCGATCAGCGAAGGCAAAACGCCAATTTTAGGTCTTGATGTATGGGAACATGCTTATTACTTGAAATACAAAAACGTCCGTCCTGAGTACATCAAAGCATTCTGGAACCTTGTGAACTGGAATGAAGTCAACAACCGTTTAGCAGCTGCAAAATAAGCAACAAAGTTATTGTAATCCGCTTAAAGGATTCAGGGCATCCGCTCTGAATCCTTTTTTTTTACTATCAAAATATTGTGATTCAGGGTTGGCTTCACTTTTGGGCACTTCCAAGGGCGATTGTTTTACTTTCCGGATTTTATCGCTTAATATATATCTTGTAAGATATATATTAAGCGATGAGAATCATTCGGAAAGGAGGCGGTATCAAGATGGAGGAATCTATTTTTGAAAGGCCGCTTGAGGATCAGCTTTGTTTCGAGGTTTATCGGGCTGCAAATGCTTTTGGCAAAATGTATAACCGTGCTTTGAAAGAATTCCATTTGACATTCCCGCAGTACCTCGTTTTGCTTGCTCTATGGGATGAAGACAAAGTACTGATCAAAAACATTGGGGAGCGTTTAGGGATGGGTATTGGAACATTGAATCCCATCTTGAATCGTCTCGAGAAACAAGGTTGGCTCACGAAAGAAACATCCCTTGTGGATAAGCGCGCTACAATCATTTCCTTGAGTAAAAAAAGCATCACTTCTAAGAGAACAATCCATTTAGCTCTTTTATCCGAAGTGAATGCCTGTAATCTCGATGGCGTCGATGGCGTATTCTTGATGAAACAGTTGAAAATACTGAATAACGCGATGAATCAGGCAGATGACGATGCAGGCTAGAACTGGACAATCATCCTGTTTGTGGCATCAAGATATTTTTCGTCAACTATAGATAAAAATTGAAGAAATGAAGGAGTTGCAACAATGTTCTTAGCTTGGAAAGAAATTAAGCATGCAAAAACAAGGTTTTCGCTGATCATCGGCGTCATGGTGTTGGTGTCCTACTTGGTGTTCTTTTTGGTGGGTCTTGCCTATGGTTTGGCCCAAGACAACCGAACCAGCGTAGATAAGTGGGATGCGGACGGCATCATTCTGACGGACGAATCGAATACAAACATCAACATGTCCATGCTCCCGAAAGGTGCAATCAATGAAGTTGTGGCTGATGAGGCTGCGGTAATCGGAATCGCGCCGAATGTCGTCAACAAAAAAGGAATATCAGGTGATGATGCCAAGATCGATACGACGTTCTTCGGAATCGAAGCGGATCAATTTCTGATGCCGGAAGTGATTGAAGGGGAAGCTTTCCAAAACGATGATGAGGTTGTCGCCGACATCAGTCTGAAGGAAGAAGAGGGCATCGAGTTGGGCGATGTCCTGCAGCTCGCGGGTTCCGACAAAGAAGTGACGGTTGTCGGATTTACGGAAGACGCCAGATTCAGCGTCGCACCGGTGCTTTATACTACGGTCAGTTCTTATCAGGAAGTCCGCTTTGAACAAATCGATGAATCGGATGAAGGGCGGGTCAGTGCCATCGTTGTTCGGGACAATGGTGATTCCATCGCGGATGTGGATACAGGAAGCGCGGACTTGAAAATCTATTCGATAGCTGACTACATCAGTGAAATTCCGGGTTACACTGCGCAAGTGTTGACGTTTGGACTGATGATCGGCTTTCTGATCGTCATCGCTGCCGTAGTGATCGGGATCTTCATCTATGTGCTGACTATGCAGAAAACCAGTATGTTCGGTGTGATGAAAGCGCAAGGAATTTCGAGCGGTTATATCGCAAAATCGGTTGTCATCCAAACGTTTTTATTGGCTGCTATGGGAGTCGGTATCGGGTTATTGTTGACGGGCGCAACGGCTATGGTGTTGCCGGCAGCTGTTCCTTACCAAACGAACCTTAATTTCCTGGGCATCATTGCGGCCTTGCTTGTCATCATGGCCATGGTCGGCGGCGCATTTTCAGTAAGAGCGGTAGTCAAAATAGATCCATTGAAAGCAATCGGATAGGAGTGAGCATATGAAATTAATCGAATTGATAGATGTATCCCGTTCATTCGGGGAAGGCGAATTGAGGATAGACGCATTGAAGGCAACCAATCTTGCTGTTGAAGCCGGAGAATTTGTCGCAATCATCGGGCCGAGTGGATCGGGTAAAAGTACATTTTTGACCATTACAGGTGGATTGCAGTCGCCTTCCGAAGGTCGGGTCCTGATCAATGGCAATCCATTCAGTGATGTGAGCGAGAAAAAACGAGCAAAATTGCGATTCGAGGAGATCGGATTCATACTCCAAGCTTCCAACTTGGTCCCGTTTCTGACTGTCCAAGATCAATTGCATTTGGCCAATAAAGTCGAACGTAGCAAAGTGGATAAACAAAAAAGGGATGACTTATTGAAAGAATTGGGCATCTTCGAATTGAAAAATAAATTTCCGAGTGACCTCTCCGGCGGCCAGAGGCAAAGGGTCGCCATCGCCCGTGCCCTCTACCATGACCCTGCTGTCATTCTTGCGGATGAACCGACAGCCAGTCTGGATACGCAAAAGGCTTTCGAAGTTGTGGAAATTTTGGCGAGGGAAACAAAGTTGAAAAAAAAGGCTACCATCATGGTGACGCATGATGAGCGTTTGATAGACTATTGTGATAAAGTTTATGTAATGAAAGACGGCATTTTGACAGAAAGAACCGGAAGCTGAAACAACAACGGGTAACGAAAAAGGAGGAACAAATGATGGACAGCATTAAATTGTATTTCTTGACATTTTTTGTGTTTTTTTTAGTGGATATTGTCTGGTTAGGCGTGGTATCCAAAAATATTTACAGCAAGTATTTGGGACACCTCATGGCTCCGAATGTCAATTGGGTGGCAGCAATAATCTTCTATCTATTGTTCATAGGTGGACTCGTATTTTTCGTGGTTCATCCAGCGCTTTTGAAAGAAAGTCTGCAATATGCCATTTTGGCTGGCGGTTTTTTCGGGTTGATCGCGTATGCGACGTATGATTTGACCAATCTGGCCACTTTGAAAGATTGGCCGATTACGATCACCCTGATTGATTTGGCCTGGGGAACGTTTTTGAACGCTGCAACTGCAGGCATTACATATGTTGCGGCACAAAGATTTCTTTGAGCAACCAAAAAAGCCTAAGAGCGGATAGGGGAGGACCAATGAATATTTCAAAATTGGACAGCGAAAATCTTTACTATTCTTTTGTGTCGGGTGCACAGGAGGTCATAAAAAATAAAAATAGCCTGAATGAAATCAACGTGTTTCCAGTCGCTGACGGGGATACTGGCAGTAACCTTTCTTCCACCATGCATGCGATCATCTTGGATGCGAGAATCTCCGGATCCGTTAAGGAAACGATGAACAGTATTGCAGATGCTGCTTTGACGGGTGCCAGGGGAAATTCAGGTATCATCATTGCGCAATACATCAACGGGATCTTTCTCAGTCTGATGGATGAGGAGACGATAACCATCCCTTCGTTTGCAGAAACGGTCAAAAAAGCGGTTCCTTATGCTTATCAGGCGATTTCGGATCCGGTGGAAGGGACAATCATCACCGTCATCCGGGAATGGGCGGATGCGGTGTACAGCCATAAAGACCTTTCGGCAAACTTCTCCGAATTGTTTTCAAAATCGATGATCACAGCCAACAATTCTTTGGAAGCGACAACTTCTCGTTTAAAAGTGCTTCAGGACTCCAGAGTCGTCGATTCCGGCGCGAAGGGGTTTGTCTACTTTCTTCAAGGATTTGCAACTTTTTTGCGCACCGGAAAGGTTGACTTGGAGGTCAGCGATGAACCGGAAGATCTTTCTTTCAATGAGGAATTGATCCATAGTCAAGGGGAGATACGCCATCGCTACTGTACCGAAGCGTTGTTGTCATCGGATTCGATTGATCTGGAAGCACTGAGAGCGGAACTGGCACTGTATGGTGATTCCTTGATTGTGGCAGGCAATAACCACAAAGCTAGAATCCATATTCACGCCAATGCGCCGGAACAAGTATTCCAGGTTTTGCGCAAAAAAGGCATTATCCTACAACAGAAGGCGGATGATATGGTCAGACAGAACGAATCAGCCTTTGACCGGAAATACGACACTGCACTGATCACAGATTCAATCGCGGACCTTCCGCAGGAAATGCTCGATCGCTATCAAGTGCACATGCTGCCGCTCAACCTGAATTTTGACAATACCTCCTATCTAGATAAGGTGACGATGACACCAGAACTTTTTTATCCTTTGCTGGAAGAAGCCATCGAATATCCGAAGAGTTCACAGCCGAATCCAATTGTTGTAGAGAAATATCTTGACACGGTGCTCTCCCATTACAATAAAGTCATTATTTTGACTGTTGCGAAAGAGCAGAGCGGAACCAACAGCGTGTTCCAAAATGCTGTCTCAAAAAAACTGCATGAAGGGAAAAAAATTGCCGTGATCGATTCGAAGCGGAATTCCGGTGCGGAAGGATTGCTTGTCATGAAAGCGGCAGAAATGATCGCGGCGGAAACTCCTTTTGATGAAATCGTTGGAGCGATTGAACACTTGAGGGAACGCACAAATATCTTCGTCAGCGTGAATAACTTAAAATACATGGTGAAATCCGGACGGTTAAGTAAAGTTTCCGGGTTAGCTGCGATGACAATCAATCTCAAACCTGTCGTATCTATCGATGCAGAAGGCAAAGGTTCGATAGCTGAGAAGGCGTTCAGCGAAAAAGGGAATGAAAAGAAGCTGTTCCGATTGCTGGAAAAGGTAAATGCACAGGAGCAGATTTCGAGATATGCGATCGTGCATGCCAATAATCCCGAAAAAGCTGAAGCCTATCGTAAGCGCAGCGTCGCCTTGCTTGGCAAGGAACCTGAGTATATCATGAACATCTCTACAATCGTCGGAATGAGTGCCGGTGTCGGCACTGTGGCGATTTCATATATGTGTGAGGAGGAATTATAGATGAATGCTTTTCTGTTAAGTGCTCTAGTACTATGGATCTTCTTTTCAATCATATTCATAGTCGCGCAATATCTTAATAATAATTCGATTGTGGACAGCTTTTGGGGACCGGCCTTCCTGTTGGTCGCAATCGTAACATTCCTGAATTCCGACGTCATCGGTTTGCGGGCGGTCGTGCTGTTGACAATGGTGGCAATCTGGGCTTTGCGGCTCTTTTTGTACATAACCGTCCGGAATTGGAACAAACCTGAAGATTATCGCTACATCAATATGCGGAAGCGATGGGGGACCTCTATGGTGCGTCTGAAGGCTTACGCACATGTCTTTGTTCTACAAGGAGTGCTGGCCTTTTTCGTATCTTTGCCGATTATCGTCACGAACACTTCGACTGATCAAGAATTGGCGCCGTTCCACTTTGCCGGCATCGGCTTGTGGATCATCGGATTCCTCTTCGAGACGATCGGGGATGCGCAACTCAAACGTTTTAAAGCCGATCCAAGCAACAAGGGCAAGCTGATGATGGAGGGCCTTTGGCAGTACACGCGCCACCCGAATTACTTTGGTGAGGCTGCGATGTGGTGGGGTATTTTTATAGTAGCGCTGAGTGGTCTGGGAAGCTTCTATATGATCATCAGTCCAATTATCATGACGCTGCTGCTGCTGTTCGTATCGGGTGTCCCGTTGCTTGAAAAGAAATATGCAGGCCGCGAAGATTTCGCAGCTTATACTAAACGGACAAATAAATTTTTCCCATGGTTCCCAAAAATGACCAAAAGCTGAACGACTTCGTTCAGCCCTGAAATAGACAAGAAAAGCGGCTGGAATTTGCTCCTAGCCGCTTTTCTTATTTAATTTTACGATATTTTTTCAATAATAAGGCACCAGCGATTGAAATGCCACTGATTGAAAGACCAGTTATCAGATAGGGGGTGCGGTACGTCAAAACGATGGTATGTTTGCCTGCGCTGATTGGCACCGCCAGTAGACCATTCAGCGCGGTTGTTGTTTTGGCCATTTCACCATCGATCGTCACTTCCCAGCCCTCGCTATAGGGGATTGTCGTCAACAATATTTCATTTTTATCCCCAATAGTGACGGAACCTGTGATGTGCGTCTGACTGAACGAGGAGATTGTCATGCTTTCCGCTTGGCGGGATGAAATGGTTTCCTCGAACAGATCTTTGTTCAATTCGTAAAGTTTCAGGTCCTGTACCCGAATCGAATCCTCGCGCAGTTCGATTGTAAAAGTGATGTTTTCACCCTGTTGGTTGCTTGCGATGTTGATGACCTGATCGTTCCGGAAGGTCGTATAATAATCCAACTTCACATTATTCACATAAAGTGTCGCATCATCGTCATCGATGCCCGCATCCAGAATCAGATAATAAGGATTGTCGCTCGTAGGCGTGAACTGGAATTCAATCCTGGAGATTGCACCATCCACAGACCGATAGTAGGTTGTGTTCTGTGCATCACCGGCAGCGGATGTGACATTCTGGAAAACGTTGGAATCGAACGGACGCAAGGAGAAATAAGGTTCGACGCTTTCCTGATTGTTGAAGGCATCCAGCAGCTGTTCCTGCATCAATATGGGTTGATCCTCGATCAAATCAAGTTCCAATACACTTTCGGAAACCCCAAATGCCAATGACAACGCATATGGATTTTCGTAGGTGGTGGATCTATCCGTTTCGGAATAAAAATTGTACTGGGTAAGATCCGGGCGGGTGGAGTTGCGGTTCAACCGATATAAGTTGTCGTTGATGTCATAAAATGTTTCCGGCAACTTCTTGTCCTGAATAAAATATTTCACGCCGAACAGTGCATCCGTAAACAATGTTCCGGTTGAGTAAACGATAAACCCGTTCCCGTCCGGAAAGCCCAATGATCCGAACAAGGCAGGAATCTCCTTTTCGAAAGTGGAGCTGAAATGATTGATTCCGGCATAATTGGCTTGAAAGCTGTCGTTTTTGGAGCGTTGGAACGTTTTTTCGATCCGGTAGAACGTGTCTTCGGGTGTCCGTACATCCGCCAACATCGTATTTAAATTCGTTTGATAATCGGAGAATTCGTCTTGCTTGACGTAGCCTAATCGAAACAAGTCAATGGCTGCGTTGGCCGTCATCTCAGCGGTAACCACGAAAAGCAAAGCATAGGCCAACCATTTTCTAGGCTGATCCCTGAGCATCAGCAACACAAGGACAAGGACAGAAATGACTGCCGTTATCAATACTTGGACAGGTTCCAGAAATTCAAAATCCTCTTTCAGGACATAGATGGCAGTGGCTGCATTCGCAATCAAAAGACAGCAGGCCAGCGAAAAGGGAAAAGGACGATAGGAACGCAACGCCCGAAAACCGTTCAACAGGAAAAAGAAGCAAACGGTGAATGAAAAACGGTAAGGGTACCAGATCGGGTATTGTCCGGCATGCCAAATTTTATTCAGAAACTGGACGTTCATCGCCAGAAAAAAGAGCACGGTCAGCGCAAGTGATGTGAACCGTTCTTTTTTTGAGAAGGCAGGATGAAAAAAATAATAGATATATGCTGTCAGAGCGACAGTGCCGATAAAGAGATTGGGATGTCCGCTGGGCATCTGGTCGAAATTGAAAGCCCCAATATAAAACTTTGAAACGACTTCGAAAGGATTATAGGCGAAACTCCAATCGATCAGATTATTGGCATAACTTGCTTTGCTCCCCAAGAGCGAATAAAAAGTTGGCAGCAACAAGACTGAGGCAAAACCAGCTCCCAACAAAGAACAACCAATGAATCTGGCTGATTGGGTGAAGAAGTGTTTCAGCTGCGCCTTCAGATTATTCGGGCCGACAACCTCTTGTCTGGAAAACGCGAAAAGGTAATAGAAGACCAGGAAAACACAAATCATGAATCCTATATAATAATTGGAAATCAACATCACTCCCAGAAATAAGCTGTAAGACAGACCACTTTCACCCGCCATCAGTTTTTCCAAACCAAGAATGATCAGAGGCAGGAAAACAAGCCCATCAAGCCACATGACGTTTAATTGATTGACGATGACATAACCCATCAAGGCATAACTCAATGCGAAGGATGGAACTAACAAACCTTTTCCTTCGAAGCGGGTAATCAACAGATGAGCAAAAGTCAAACCCGACACGGAAACCTTCATCAAAATCAAGAGGGTAACCGCCAAGGGCAACATGGACTGCGGAAACAACAGAAAAATCAAATTGAAAGGACTCATCAGATAATAAGCCCACAATCCCAGCATTTCTCCACCGAATGATTTTGTGAACGAAAAGAAAATGGCGGAAGGATCGGACAATAAGGTTGTGCGGTAATAACTGAAAAAATCCACATATTGCTGGCCGAGATCGACCGTCAGCAAAGTGCTATTGCCGAAAGGATAAACCCCCATGGTGGCATAAATGACCATCATTACAAATAAAGGCAATAAGAACGAAAGGAAAAGCATATTTTTTTGCGGGGATAGAGTTGTGAAACGCTTCAGCATGCTGCACATTCCTCCTTTGAACCGGAAATTTTTTGACGTTCCTGCAGAGTCGTCTGACCATGAGGGGGACGCTCCTGATAGTTGAAGCGAATAATTCACAAGTGCTTCTGCTATTTTAGCATATCCCGCTGGTTTTATGAAGAATCCAAACGTGTCTTGGCTTATCCAGCAAGGATACATGTTAAAAATTTGTTGCTTCGTTTGTAATACATGCTTTTTTTGCTATAATAGGTTGTCGAACTATGGTTTTAGGAAGGTGTAAAATTGGAAGATAATACCCAAAGCAAAAGGAAGAGAAAATCGCATATCCCGTTTCGCTTGAACCTGCTCTTTTTTATCGTGTTCTCGCTGTTTTCCGCAGTGATATTCCGGTTGGGATACTTGCAGATCGTCCGTGGAGATGAATTCGAAGCCATCGTGAAACGTACGGAAACGACACTTGTGACAGAATCAGTGCCGCGCGGTTTGATATATGACAGAGATGGCAATATACTTGTAGGCAATGAACCACAGCATTCCATAACCTATACCAGAGGGGCAAACACAACGGCCGAGGAAATGGCAAAGGTTGCCTCTTCGTTGGCGGGTTTGATAAACGTCAGCATTGAAGAACTGACGGAGCGTGATCTGAAGGATTATTGGATGGCCGTAAACAATGAAGTCATGTTGAAGCGTCTGTCGGATGATGAAAAGTTGTTGCCGGGTTCCGAATTGTATGAAGTGGAGCTAGCAAAAATAACGGTGGAAGACATCGCTTATTCTGATGAACAAAAAGAAATTGCCGCAATCTTTAAGCGGATGAACAGCGCGTATGCCCTGTCGACCACAAGCATCAAAAATAAGGATGTTTCGGATGAAGAACTGGCTCAGGTGAGCGAAAATCTGTCCGGTCTGTCCGGTGTGGATGTCGCGACAGATTGGGTCAGAATCTACCCAGAATCCGACTTGCTGAAGAGTATTTTAGGTGGAGTGACCAGCGAAAAAATCGGTTTACCGAGCGACCAAGTCGCCACCTATTTGGCAAAAGGGTACGCCAGGAACGACCGCGTCGGAAACTCCTACTTGGAGCAAGAATATGAATCGGTACTCTCAGGCACGAAATCGCAATGGGAAACGATCACGAATCAATCAGGTGAGGTTGTGACGCGAGAGGAATCCTACGAAGGAAAAGCCGGGGATAACCTGGTTCTGACTATCGATATCGATTTTCAAAAGGAAATCGAACAGATTGCTACTGAGTTCTTGAACAGCAATGTCGATTCCTACAACGATCGGGTGTACATAGTGGCATCGGATCCGAATACAGGTGAAATCCTGGGCATGACCGGGAAGCAACGCTCGACATCCAACGAAATTGTGGATGATGCATTGGGCGTCATCAATTCAAGTTACGGGATGGGTTCGGCTGTGAAGGGCGCGATGGTGCTGACCGGA
This sequence comes from Trichococcus collinsii, assembly GCF_900107505.1. GTDB lineage: Bacteria > Bacillota > Bacilli > Lactobacillales > Aerococcaceae > Trichococcus > Trichococcus collinsii. The sequence goes on from NZ_FNQH01000001.1 coordinate 314,944, forward strand.
TACATGAGCGGCGTCATCAGCACGGACAACAATGTGCTCGTCGATGAGCCGCTGCAATTCCAAGGTTCAAATCTGAAAAAGTCAGTTTTCAATCCGTCCATCGGCAGCCAAGTCGCCATCAACGACATCGAAGCGTTAGCCCGCTCATCGAATATTTATATGGTTAAATTGGCGATGCTGATGGGGGGACAATCCAGCTATGAATCGGGAGGCACCTTGAATATTTCCGCAGATCTGATCGACGAGCTGCGCAGCTACTTTGCCCAGTTTGGCTTGGGTGTGAAGACGGGGATCGATCTGCCGAACGAAGGCAGCGGACTGACCGGATTCGATCAGGCGGCAGTTAACGTAGTCGACCAATCATTCGGACAGTACGATCTGTACACGACCCTGCAGTTGTCGCAATACATCAATACCATTGCTAATGGCGGCACCCGATACGCGCCGCAACTGGTTTCGGAAATCCGCAGCACGGATGCGAACGGATCACTGGGGGCTTTGGAAACCACCCTGGAGACAAAAGTAATGAACCAGGTCGATGTCGGCGCCGAAGCGATGGAACGTGTCCAACAAGGATTTTATCAAGTAACCCATAGTGCGAACGGGACGGCCTATTCAACATTCGGGAAGGACTCGAATAATGTTGCCGCTAAGACAGGTACGGCGGAGGCTTTCTATGACGGCAACAATGAGAACTTGAAGGGTGAAAGTGTCTTCAATTCCACCTTTGTCGGCTATGCACCCTTCGACAATCCGGAAATTACCGTAACTGTTGTGGTCCCTTATCTTAAATCGGAAACGGGTCGAGCTACACCGATAGCCAAGAAAGTTTTTGATGCCTACTTCAACACAGGGGATTACGCAGCAAAAGCCGAGTAACTGGTAGGATTGCGAGTCGAATAAACAAACAGAAGGTGCCGGAACAAGGATGTTAACATCCTTGTTCCGGCACCTTCTGTTTTCGTGGGCGGGCTATTATTCCAATGTGATCATATCGGCGATGACTTCATAGCCCATGTCCTGGGACAGTTGATACTCCCCAATATTGATTTTCATAACGAGATTACGGTCATTTAGGTACTGTTCAAAGACAGCGCGATCCGTGATGAGTCCCGCACTGACCAAATTGTCGATGACGACGGAAGTCGGTTGTCCGGAAGTGATGACAAACGTGACTAGCGTGTTCGCGGCAGGTGCAGCTGAACTTTCAGCAACACTCGCTGCTTCAGTCGGAGCACTGGATGCCACTGCAGCTTCCTCGGCAGGAGCGCTGCTTATGGCAGCCTCATTAAGTTGCTTCTGCACATCTAATTCTGCCAAAGTACTTTCATATTTCTCTTGATAATCCGTTGAATCGGCATTTGCTTCTCCGTTGAAGGTGCTGCCAGGGAGTGCTTCCGGATAGAAAAGCTGGAAGCCGGCCAACAGTACGGCAGATAACAAAAAACCGATGGATATAAAACGAAGCTTTTGTTTGTTCACTTTATTTTCTCCTCTATACGATTGATTGCTCTATGTAATTATCGACAACAAGTTGCACGGTGGTGATAGGGACGGACAGTTGCTCGGCAATCTCATCAAACGTTCTTCCGCTCGTATACAAAGTGATGATGTGTTGCTTAGTCAGGTTGTGTACTTTTTTGATGGTCTGCGAATCTTCGGAAACGGGTACTTCTTTTCCCAATTCCTCTTCAATAGCGATGAGTCGTTGCTTCAATTCATGGATTTCCTCCGTTAATTGTAATGTGTATTCACTCATCTCATCAGCAAATTTGCGATCATTATCTTTTACGAAAAATGATGCAAACAGTAATATGATTGCAATTGTCAGTAAGACAATCACGATGGTCCATTGTTCCATCTTTGTCACCTCAATTCTTCTTTTTGACGCCTGATAACATTCTAATGAAATTCGGGTGTTTCTGCAACCTTATCTGGGATTTTATTAGCTTAAAACTCAAAAAAAGTGGACTTATACAGAACTTGTTCAAAAAATAGTGGCATAATTTTTCTATAAGTGATACAATGAGAAACGCAGAAGATGATTCGATCTTCAATTTTTTTATGTTTGGAGGGAAGAATATGCGGTTAAATATTACATTGGAATGTACGGAGTGTAAAGAACGTAATTACTTATCAAAGAAAAACAAACGTAACAACCCGGACCGTCTTGAAGTGAAAAAATATTGTCCACGTGAAAGACGCGTGACTTTGCATCGTGAAACAAAATAATTAAAACGACAACAGGATATCCTGTTGTTTTTTTATTTTATCCGGAAAGGTGTTTTATAGTATGTAAATGGCGTGGGACAGACGACAGAGCGCTTAAGGAGGATTTACGATGAAAGAACAAATAAGAAAAGAGATGCTGGGGAAATTGAGAAGTTTGCCGTCCCAAGAACGCATCCGGATGGAGCGAGAGCTGACGACCGCAGTCTGCAGCAGCGACGAGTGGCGTGCTTCAAAGACGATTGGAGTCACCTGGTCGAATTTTCCGGAAATCGATACGCATAAAATCATCCAAAAAGGGCTTGAAGAAGGCAAGCGGATGGTCATTCCCTATTCCGGCAAGAACCGCGTGATGACTTTTCATGAATACTTGCCGGATACAGCGATGTCGAAGAGCAAGTTCGGTATCATGGAACCTGTCGATAAGAGCAACACGGTTCCACCTGAAGCAATCGATCTGCTGCTTGTTCCTGGATTGGCGTTCTCTGAAACGGGTTACCGCGTCGGGTTCGGCGGCGGCTACTATGATCGCTATCTGGCTGCATACAAAGGGCACACCTTGTCGATGCTGTTCCCGTTCCAATTGTTCAAGGATCCGCATTGGGAAATCGAAGCATTTGATGTGCCAGTCCAAAAGTTGTTGACAACAGCATTCTAGTATAAAATAGGATAATAATGGAAGGGAGCGTGTCACGATGCGGGCATATAATACCAAAAGATCCTATTTACCGGATCAATTCTCTGTAACACACTTGTTCTTGGCCATTCAGATCGTCATTTTCCTTCTGATGACCCTGAACGGGGGAAGCACTAATGTACTGACGCTTATCCTGTTCGGCGCCAAATTCAACCCAGCTATCGCGCAAGGGGAATGGTGGCGTTTGATTGCGCCTATGTTCATCCATATAGGCTTCACGCACATTCTGGTGAACAGCATCACCCTGTATTATTTGGGCACGCAGATGGAAAGTCTCTATGGTTCTTTACGTTTTGCGCTGATCTATCTCCTGAGCGGCTTGATGGGGAATCTTATGAGTTTCGCCTTCAATGATTCAATTTCCGCTGGTGCAAGTACCTCGCTTTTCGGGTTGTTTGCAGCTGCTATCGTTCTGGGCCGTCAGTTTCCGCACAACTCTGGGATCCAGCTTATGGCTCGGAACTTTACGATGCTGATTTTCCTTAATTTCTTCTTCGGTTTTTTTTCCTCGGCAGTCGATAATTTTGGGCATCTTGGTGGGGCAATTGGCGGGGCGCTTTCGGCCGTGTTCATCGCGATGCCGCGCACTGTCAAAAGCCAAAATGGACTGAGGCTTCTTTTTCTAGTCATTTATTTTGTGAGCGCTATATTCTTTGCTTATTCGGGTTTAATGCGGACCGGTTTTGCGTTATACTAGATACAAATTGAACAATTGGAGGAAATGACGTGTATAAAAAATTTATTGGTATTGATTTAGGCGGCACTTCAGTGAAATTGGCTATCTTAACAGCAGAGGGGGATATCCAGCAAAAATGGAGCATCCCCACGAACATAAATGATGAGGGGACGCACATCGTACCTGATATCATAGCTTCGATCAAACACCATCTGGATCTCTACCAACTTACTGCTGAGGACTTTCAGGCCATCGGCATGGGATCGCCGGGAGCAGTGGACCGTGAAGTGGGTACGGTTGAGGGAGCCTTTAACTTGAACTGGAAAACACCTCAGCCTGTGCGTGAAGCGATTGTGCGGGAAATAGGCATCCCTATTTTTATAGACAATGATGCAAACGTTGCCGCGCTTGGGGAAAAATGGCGAGGCGCCGGTGCGGATGATCGCGACGTCGTATTTGTGACACTTGGCACAGGTGTCGGTGGGGGAATCATAGCGGAAGGCAATCTAATCCATGGGACTGCAGGTTCCGGCGGCGAAATCGGCCACATGACTGTAGAACCAGGCGGATTTGACTGTACGTGCGGTAAGAAAGGCTGTTTGGAGACTGTCGCCAGCGCAACCGGCGTCGTCAAATTGGCCCGCAAACATGCGGAAGAGTATGCCGGCAACTCGCAGCTCAAATTCATCATCGATGATGGCCAGGAAATCACTTCAAAAATGATTTTTGATTTGGCGAAAGAAGGAGACGAGTTGGCGGTCCTAGTAGTCGATCGCGCTGCCTATTATCTTGGTTTGGCTTGCAGCCATATCGGCAATCTTTTGAATCCCGCTTACATCGTCATCGGGGGCGGTGTATCCGCAGCTGGGGAATACCTTTTGGAGCAAGTGAGAACTTATTTTGCTGAATTCTCATTTCCGAACGTCAAGAAGACTACGCATATCAAATTAGCCGCACTTGGAAATGATGCCGGGATAGTTGGAGCAGCTTATCTTGCGCTGACGGAGATCAGCAAATAGAGGCCTGAACATTTTCTGGAAAAGAAAATGCGGGAGGATGGAGGATGGCATGGGGAAAAAAGGACTAGCATGGTTCATTCTCACACTCTCAAGTGTTGTTATTCTGGCGGCCTGTACACAGCGTTTGACGTATCCCAACCAGCCTGGCGCAAGTGAGCCGAGCCTTTCTTCCGGCAGCGACTTCCCATCTATTTCCAAGGAGGAATTCCTTTATACGGTGGGCTGGCTTGACGACAAGACTATTCTTGTCGCGCTGGAATCAAATGGAGAGTATGGTTTGTACAGCCATGACCTGCTCACGGGGGAAGAACAGCTGATCCGGGCTTTTTCAGATCGGCTTGTTTTTGCTGCGCTTTCCGCAGACGGTAGGCGGATTCTGGTGCAAATCGCAACCCAACAAGGAAATAACGTCATGATGATCGACAAGTCAGGAAGATCACTAGCTGATTTTCATTTTTCGGAAGGGATTTTGACGAGCGTTTCCTGGAATCCGACAAACGAAGGGGAGCTGTTCCTTTCCGTCCAAAAAACTGTGGATAGGCCTGTCAATTACCTTTGGAATTTGGCTAATGAAGAATGGAAAGAGGTCCCGGATACAGAGGATATGCCGGTGTGGTATTCAGAAAATATGTATCTCCACATGAAAAGCGTGGCGGATGGCGCATCAGCATTGGTATTGAGTGATATCCGGCTTCCAGGCAAAGATACGGTCATTGATCGGGAAATACTCGCATACGGACTCGAAGGAGAATCCGTATGGGTAGTGACTCCTTCAGATTTCAATGAGGCGGAGCTGTTTGGCATTTCCTACTATCCGCTTTTGATTACCCAAGGCTATGTTACCCTGCCGCGCATCACCGATGGAAACGGACTTGTTATCCCAGAATTTACAAAAGGGATTGCCTCGGATGAAACGTTTGCTGTCATCCCAAAAGATGAGCCAGGGAGCGTTGATGGCATCATCTTCGAACTCGCAAAGATCGACTTTTCCGCAAACACTACAGAGGCGCTGACTGAAGTCGAGCGAATGGCTCCGGTTTCGGCATCGCCAGAATCGACCTATGTGCTTTACGGAAGGCGTTACGAGTACCTGTACGATGTGGAGCGCAATCATTGGATACAATTAGCGGAATAGAAAAAAAGCCGCTAAAACTGTAGCAATGTGCCTTCTACAAGTGTAAAATATGAGAGCAAGAGTATGGAAAGGATGGATTTATTTGAATTTAACAGGAATTGATATTTTTAATATCGCATTATGGATATTCATCATCGGATATGCCATCTATCAAGCTTATTTTTATTTTCAAAGAAAGAATGCAGCGACAACGCTGACTGCAGAGGAATTCAGAAAAGACCTGCGTAAGGCGCAATTGATCGATGTCCGCGAAAAAACCGAGTTCGACGCAGGTCACATATTGGGAGCGAGAAATATCGCTTACTCTGCTTTCAAACAACGTTACCAAGAAATCCGCAAAGATCAACCGATTTATCTCTACGATCAAAATTCTATGTTGAGTGGACGCTGCGCAGCAATTTTGAAGAAAAATGGCTACAAAAACATTTTCATCCTGAAGGGCGGCTATGCCGGCTGGGACGGTAAAGTCAAAAAAGGCATCTGAGTCATCCAAAAAGGTTCCCGGAATCAGCTAGTGGATTCCGGGAACCTTTTTGATATTAAAGTAAATTTTGATTTTTTTTAATCTGAAAGCGCATCACTGTAGGTGCTTCACAGGTTTGTAAAATACTGCATGTATCCAAAATGATGTCCAGCTCCACGGGTAAGCCCTTCGGAAAGGATAAAGGAATCCCTTGTCTCTACGAGCCAAGGATACCGTTCGACAAGGCAATAGTTCTTGTCACGTTGATTCCTTTGTTTCGGAAGTCTCTCAGCCTATTGCGCTCTACGATGCTCAGTTGCATGGCACGATTTATTAAATTGTCATGACTCTTGCGATTTCAATCGCTTGATCCTGTCATCAGGCCATCCAAATGATTGCGCAGTAAGGCCCTCTGATGTCGCACTGTGACATCAGAGGGCCTTGCCGATTAGGTCACGGTGTTTCCTCACTCAGGGCTGAACGAACCCGTTCCGCTTTTCTTACATATTTATGAACAAAGAGTACAAGACAGAAATGATCGACCCGCCGACCATGGCCAAAAGCATGATCCAAATGATGAATTTGCTGAATTTATTGATTTTTGAAGAGGTAGTACCAGTTTTCTTAGTCAATATTATTCCCACCTTTTGTAATTTACATGGCATAGTTTACAACAATAACATCTAAAAGTAAACGTTGGGGAACTAGGTAAAAGAAAAGAAAGCCATTATTTTCAATTGTTTGCTTTCCATTTAGGCGAATTTTTGTTAGGATTAAGATTATAGAATGATGTGTTTATCATGAAGGGAGAATTTATTTATGTCAAAACAGCAAATTGGCGTCGTCGGGATGGCCGTAATGGGCAAAAATCTAGCATTGAACATTGAAAGCAGAGGTTATTCCGTATCAGTATTCAACCGCTCCGGTTCAAAGACTGAGCAAGTGGTTGCGGAAAATCCAGATAAAAAACTGGTTCCTACTTATACAATCGAAGAATTTGTTGATTCTTTGGAGAAGCCAAGAAAAATCATGATGATGGTAAAAGCTGGGGAAGCAACCGACAAAACGATCCAATCGTTGCTGCCTCATTTGGATAAAGGTGATATCCTGATCGACGGAGGAAATACTTTCTACAAAGATACGATCCGCCGCAGCAAAGAATTGGAAAACTCAGGCATCAATTTCATCGGAACAGGTGTTTCCGGTGGTGAAGAAGGCGCATTGAAAGGCCCATCAATCATGCCGGGCGGACAACGCGACGCATACGATCTGGTTGCACCGATTTTGGAACAGATTTCCGCTAAAGCTCCGGATGGCGAACCATGTGTGGCTTACATCGGCAAAGGTGGCGCCGGACATTTCGTCAAGATGGTCCACAACGGAATCGAGTACGGGGATATGCAACTGATCGCAGAAGCCTATGACATCATGTACAAATACCTTGGCATGTCAGTGGAAGAGATTGCTGCAGTCTTCATCGAATGGAACAAAGGCGAGTTGGACAGCTTCCTGATCGACATTACTGCTGACATCTTGACTAAATACGATCCTGAAACAGGGAAACCAATGGTCGAAATCATATTGGACCGCGCCGGCAATAAAGGCACGGGTAAATGGACTTCTCAAAGTGCGTTGGACTTGGGTGTTCCGTTGCCGTTGATTACCGAATCCGTTTTTGCCCGTTACATTTCCGCTTTGAAGACAGAACGTGTCGCTGCCAGCGAAATTCTGACTGCCCCCCCTGTTACAGCTAAAGAAGGTCTTGATAAAGCAGCATTTGTGGAGAGCATCCGCAAGGCACTGTACTTCAGCAAGATCATGAGCTACGCGCAAGGGTTCGCTCAAATGCGTGTTGCCAGCGAAGAAAATGATTGGGATCTGAATTATGGCGAAATCGCTAAAATTTGGCGTGCAGGCTGTATCATCCGTGCGCAATTCCTGCAAAACATCACCGATGCTTACGGGAAGAATCCTGAATTGCAGAACTTATTGTTGGATGACTACTTCGTGGAAATCACGAAACAATACCAGGGAGCTGTACGTGAAGTGGTTGCTACGGCTGTGGTTGCAGGCGTTCCTGTACCGACATTCTCATCTGCAGTAGCATATTTCGATTCTTACCGTTCTGCGGTATTGCCTGCAAACATCATCCAAGCGCAACGCGATTACTTTGGAGCGCATACTTATGAACGCACAGACAAAGCTGGTTCTTATCATTTCGAGTGGGATAAAGAAGTGGAAGTTCCACAAGACTAAAGCGATATAGCGCCATTCTGGCCTACATTTATGTCATCCGAAGCCGTGCTTCGGATGACATTTTACTATCAGGATCATTTAATTAAGACTAATTCCCGACAGTATGTTAAAATAAAATGAAATTGTAATGGCATGTTGTTATTATTCAAATGAGATATTAGGGGAGAATTCTATGGAAAATAGAGACAAACAAAGAATATTGATTATCGAAGATGAAAAAAATTTGGCGCGTTTCATCGAGCTTGAGTTAAAACACGAAGGCTACGAAACGGAAATTTGCTACAACGGCAGAGCCGGCCTTGAAGCTGCCATGAACCAGGACTGGGATGTCATCCTTTTGGATCTGATGCTTCCTGAATTGAACGGCATCGAAGTTTGCCGTCGCTTGCGTCCAGTCAAAGATACGCCGATCATCATCATGACCGCCCGCGATTCCGTCATCGATCGTGTATCCGGTTTGGACCACGGAGCCGATGATTATATCGTGAAACCATTTGCTATCGAAGAACTCTTGGCAAGGGTACGTGCTTTGCTGCGCCGCATCGACATCGAAGAAGAGCAACGCAAGGTGAAGCAGACGACCGTGACATATCGTGATTTGACGATTGAAAAGGAAAACCGTGTCGTTCGCCGTGGCGACGAGCACATCGAATTGACCAAACGCGAATACGAATTATTGTTGATCCTGATGGAAAATATCAACGTTGTCCTATCAAGGGATGTATTGCTGAATAAAGTGTGGGGATACAAGACAGAAGTGGAAACAAACGTAGTAGATGTATATATCCGATATCTGCGTAATAAAATCGATGTAGCCGGCCAAGAAAGTTATATCCAAACGGTTCGTGGCACCGGATACGTTATGCGCTCATAATACTATGCGCAGAATCAATTATATGCCAACCAAAAAAAGAGGAAATCCCAAGTCCATTCGGTGGAAATGGGGTTTTCTTTTAAGTATAGCGTTCTTCCTACTGTACTTTCTTTCCGCTTTGCTGATGCTGAATGTCTATAAAAGCTATCATTACAACGAACAAAAAGATAGCGCTGAGAAGCTGTTGACTTCAGTCCAAACTGCGTTGTCTGAAATCGATACGAAGCTGTCCGTCAATAGCGTCGAAAGCATGTTCGAGAAAATTTCTGTTTCCACTGTGACGAAGGGACTCCAGTCTGTGGGGAACTACCCGTTTTTGGAGGATCTCAAGGACAGAGGGGCGAACATACGCGTATTCGATACAGATGGACAGTTGCTCTATGAGACGCAGAAGAGCTATACGACATTCATAAAAAATCCCGATACGTATTTGCGCGAGACAAAACTGAACGATCTTGAGGCGTTTGTCGGCGGCAGTCCAATCCTCAGCGAAGAAGGCTCCTTCCTGTTGGGGTATGTCCAGATCGTTTTCCGATTGAATGATTATCATAAAATCGTCTCACAGATGACGCGGTATTTCTGGTTGGTCACGGCAATCGTGCTCGTTTTGTCGGCGGCTGCCGGTTACGGCATCGCCATTTACTTCTTCAAGCCCATCAAACAGATGGTTGACACGATGGATGCGATAGAAGAGGATACGTTGTCGGAAACCCGGATCAAAATATCGAAAAGCAAGGACGAATTTACAGATCTTTCAGTCCATATCAACGGCCTTCTGGATAAAATGGCGCTGTATGTCACCCAACAAAAGCAGTTTGTGGAAGATGTCTCGCATGAACTTCGTACGCCGACAGCCATTGTTGAGGGACATCTGAAATTGCTGAACCGTTGGGGCAAGGAAGATCCACAAATACTGGATGAATCGCTTGCCGCATCCTTGACCGAAATCCAGAGAATGAAGACTTTGGTTCAGGAGATGCTGGATCTTTCCCGTGCGGAACAAGTCGAAATTCATTATAAAAATGAAGTGACACCGATCCGTAATGTCGTTCTGCATACGTTCCATAATTTTAAGATGCTCTATCCGGATTTCGTGTTCAATCTTGATGATGATCTGAATCGCGAAATCTATGTGAACATCTATCGCAATCATTTTGAGCAAATATTGGTGATATTGATGGACAATGCCGTTAAATATTCGACGGACCGGCATGAAATTCATCTTTCAATTTCCGAATCCATGTCCTATGTCCAGATTGCCATACAGGATTTTGGCGAGGGGATGTCCCAGGAAGATCAACAGAAGATTTTCTCGCGTTTTTACCGCGTCGATAAAGCCAGATCGCGAAATAAAGGCGGGAACGGCTTAGGTCTGTCGATCGCGAAAGAATTGTTGGAAGGCTACAAGGGTGACATAACCGTCGAAAGCGTATTGGGGCATGGATCTGTTTTCCGCATCCAGTTGCCGATACTGAAAAATTATACGCCTGATGAGGAATTATGAGTTCGCGACAGAGGAACGACCATTAGCAAAAAAAACGAGATACAAAAAAGCAGGAAGCGAACTCATACGTGAGCCGCTTCCTGCTTTTTTAGTTAGTTGAGATTAAAACTTTGATTGTTTGCCCGCGTTGCGGCCTTTTTTTCCATCCGTTGGTTGATTATTGTTGGACAAAGCTTTTACCGCTTGCGTAGGTGCTGAAGAGGAAGCCGGCTTAGCCATTTTCACGTTCTTCTTAACCGGACGATCCTTCATTTCTTCTTCAACTTGCTTCTGGATTTTAGGTTTGATCATGTGATTTTGAAGGGCGGTCTGGGCTGCGGCGAAAATACCGCCGGCCAGCCAATAAAGGGCCAACCCTGCTGGTGAAGACCAAGAGAACATGAGAATCATGATTGGGTTCATCAACATCATCGATTTCATCTGTGATTTGGTTTCCTGAGGCATGCCGATTGTGGAAACGTAGCCTTGGATTACATAAGCCACGCCCGCCAGGATTGCCAACAACGGACTGCTGACACCAAGGTTGATGCCAAGGAATGTGCTTGCAGAAATTTCCGGTGTCAGATTGACAGCTTGATACATTGCTGTAAAAATCGGCATCTGGATCAGAATCGGTAAGCAACCGACGCCACCTGTCATGCTGATGTTATTTTCTTTGTATAATGCCATCATTTCTTGCGAAACCGCCGCTTTTTCTTCAGGCGACTGTGCATTTTTTTGACGGAATTGGATATCTTCCAATTCTGGTTTGATATACTTCATTTTTTCTTGCTGTACCATCGTTTTTTTGATTTGGCTAAAGTTCAAGGGCATGATGGCCAAACGTACAATGATTGTGATGGCGATGATGGCCAGTCCATAATTACCGTTAAGCATTTCCGCTAGCATAACGATCAAATTTCCTGTAGGTACCACCAAATAATCATATATGAAGCCGGTTGGGTTTTTATTCTCATCATATTGCATGCAGCCTGTCAGAACCACTAACAAGGACATCATTTCCGCGGAAAGCAATAACTTCTTTTTAAGTTTCATCATTCACGTTCCTTTACAATTTTTCGATAACATTACCACTATACATGAAGGGGAAAATATATTCAATTGGTTACGCGAAAACTTATATAATTCTCAATGTTGGCGTCTTCATGGATGGCAAAGGCTTCGACTTTTCCACTTGGCGAGGGACTGCGCTTTACCGCTGCGATGAAGGCGTCTATTTTATCGGTCGGTCCGACGGCTTCGATATAGACACTCCCGTCATCCTCGTTCCTGACGATGCCAGCAATGCCGATTTGGTCAGCCACCATTTTTGTCATATAACGGAACCCGACGCCTTGGACCCGGCCACTTACGGTCATCTTGATTTTCTTCATTCAGATTACCTCCAAATTCTAGAATGAGCTGGCGCTGCAGCTTATTATTCTAGTTTACAGCCTTCCTCAAGAAGTTTCAATCCCGATACGTTGGGCGGGAATAATTTTCCGGGCTATGCTATACTTTTTACAATGAAGAAGGTGATAGTATGTACCAGGTAATACGAACAGAGGGAGAATATGAACCTTGGTGGTTTTTTGAAGATTGGATGGATTTCATTGTGGAATCGACAGAATATGCCGATTTCCAGGATGCGGTCGCTGCCTATGAGCGGGCTGCGGAAAAACTATCAACCGTCTACCCATTCAAAAAAACAAAGGAAGACTACCTGACTGCCTACTGGTCAGCCGGAGAAATCCGTTTTTGTGAGAATTGCGATGACGATGTACAATTGTATCATGGACTGATGCTGCTGCAGGACAGGAAAAAACTTCATCGAGAATAACGGATCAAATTCCAAAAAGCTTCTGCTGCCTGTATTGACGGGAAACAGGAGCTTTTTGTCTGCGTGGGTTGATTAAAAAATAGCCTCGTAAAGGCTTCGTTTTGTAGTATAATGAACCGATACGGGTAATCAAACGAACAATCTATGGCCCGCTGTTTTATTTAGACAAACAGTGGTTTTGAGTAAAAGTTAAAAAAGGAGTTGGCATGTTTGGCGAAAAGAACGACGACAACAAGAAAGAAAAAGAAGGCGACCGGGCAGAAGATATCCTACGAGCTTATCGGCGTGCTATTTCTTTTCAGTTCAGCCTTAGGGATTGGGCAACTCGGGTTTGCCGGTATAGCGTTGGCGAATTTTTTCCGTTTTTTTGTCGGCGAAACCTACCCGGTCAGTCTGGCGCTGTTCGGTGCCTATGGTCTGTACCTGATTTTAAGAGGAAAAGAACCCAAAATAAGAAAGAACTGGCTAATTAGCGGCATCCTGCTTTATTCAGCAGCGCTGCTTTATCTCCATTCACAGGCCTTTGAAACAGTTGTAACGGAGGGTGCGTCGGTCGTATCCGTTACGCTTGCGCGTTTTTTGACCGATGTCAGGCGAGCGGATACGGCTTCAGAGATGGGCGGGGGCTTGATTGGAGCAGCCTTCTATACTGGAACCCATTTTTTGGTTTCGCAATGGGGCACTTACATCATCATCGGACTGCTTGTATTTTTTGGTGTGGCGGTCATCTTTGGCTTCACGACACATGATGTCATGGAAGTCGTGCGCAAAGTTGCTTTGGTCTTCGGGCACAACAGTAAACGGGCAGTGCTTTACACGAAAGATAAAGTGGCCAGCTCGATCATAGATTCGAAAACTGTGAAAAAACCGACCAGGTCAAACAGCGTTCCGATCGACAAGAAACCTTCACTAGTCGAAAAAGCCAAAAATCAGATCAAAAGCGAATCGGCAGCGAAAAAATTGATGAAGGAAGAAGCGGAAGCTTTGAAAGCATCAAAAAATGAAGTATTTGCCGAAAAAGAGCGCGAACCCGTTCAGCTGAAAATCGACAGCTTCCAGAAGCAACTTGAAAAAGCAGCCGAACACAAATATGCGGACAATGAGAAGAACGCGTCCGCCCAATCGGCCAGCCTTGAAAAAACAACGGCTGGAGGCAGCGAGGAAGACATCAGCGGCGAGCTGGAGTTCGAAATCACTGCGGAGCAGGAGAACAGGGATTACCATTTGCCGCCGGTCACTTTATTGAATGAAATCAAAGCGATCGATCAATCGAATGAATATGCGACAATCGAAAAAAATGTCAAGAAGCTGGAAGAGACGTTCGCGAGCTTCGGGGTGGAGGCCAAAGTCACGAAAGCCAACCTTGGACCAGCTGTGACAAAATATGAGATCCAACCGGCAGTCGGGGTGAAGGTCAGTAAAATTGTGAGCCTCAGTGATGATTTGGCGCTGGCTTTGGCGGCAAAGGATATCCGCATCGAAGCGCCGATACCCGGGAAATCCTTTATCGGCATAGAAGTACCGAACAGTGAAGTCAGTGTCGTATCCTTCCGAGATGTCATGGAAGGTCAAAAGCACACCGACAAGCTGTTGGAGGTGCCGTTAGGCCGAGACATCTCCGGCGTCGTGCAGAGCGCGAATCTGACGAAGATGCCCCACCTTCTGATTGCGGGTGCGACCGGAAGCGGGAAATCAGTCTGCATCAACGGCATCATCACGAGTATCTTGATGAAAGCCAAACCGAACGAAGTGAAAATGATGATGATCGATCCGAAAATGGTGGAATTAAACGTCTATAACGGGATTCCCCACTTGCTGACGCCGGTGGTCACGAATCCACGCAAAGCGGCGCAAGCGCTCCAAAAAGTCGTAACGGAAATGGAAAGAAGATACGAATTGTTTGCCGGTACCGGTATGCGTAACATCGACGGTTATAACAATCTGATTGTTGAATACAATCTGGAAAATGGAGAAAACAATCCTACGTTGCCTTACATAGTAGTCATCGTGGATGAGCTGGCAGATTTGATGATGGTGGCCAGCAATGAAGTGGAAGATGCAATCACCAGATTGGCGCAGATGGCACGTGCTGCGGGAATTCATATGATTTTGGCAACGCAACGGCCGAGTGTCGATGTCATCACTGGCATCATCAAAGCGAACGTCCCATCCCGGATTGCGTTTGCTGTATCCAGTTCGATCGATTCCAGAACGATAATCGATGGCTCCGGTGCAGAAAAGTTATTGGGCAGAGGGGATATGCTCTTCCGTCCGATGGGTGAAAATAAACCGATCCGTGTGCAAGGCGCGTTCATTTCCGACGAGGAAGTCGAGCACATTGTCACTTTCGTCAAAAATCAGCAAGAAGCGAACTATGTCGAGGAAATGATGCCGACCGAAAATGTGACTTCTGCAAGTGAGGAGCCGGAGGATGAGCTCTTCGGGGAAGCTGTAGAATTCATCAGATCGGATGAAACGGCAAGCATTTCTAAATTGCAGCGGAGATTCCGGATCGGCTATAACCGGGCCGCACGGCTGATAGACGAAATGGAGGCAAGAGGGATCGTCGGGCCGGCTGATGGCAGCAAGCCGAGAAAAGTGAACATTAGCGAAGGGGTATATGAAAATAATACGGATATCCCCTTTGATTCCGAGGTTTAACCCAGAGCATTCCGACAAATATATGGATATTAAATGAAAAAACGATTACAAAAAAATCAATATTATTTATTTTTTACGAAATACATGATATGATATTTTTTGTAAGAAGCTTGTACTTACAAGTTTAAAAAATTGAAGTTTATTGGAGGGGTCATGGTGAAGAAGCAAAAATATGTTAGTTTATTGGCATTAGGTTTAGGTGTCAGCACAATCCTGGCAGCTTGCGGTGGCAACGGCGACACGGCTGACAGCAGTGCAACAGGTTCCAGCACAGCGGAGGGAACGGAAGATAACTTCACTATCGCAATGGTTACCGACGTCGGCGGCGTGGATGACAAATCATTCAACCAAAGCGCGTGGGAAGGCCTTGTTGCATGGGGCGAAGAGAACGGCAAAGAAAAAGGGATCGATGGATTTGATTATATACAATCAAATGCCGATTCGGAATTTGTTACGAACTTGAACACTGCCGTAAACAGTAATTTTGATCTTGTATTTGGTATTGGCTATAAGTTGAAATCGGCGATGCAGGATGTGGCAACGCAGAACCCGGACACAATGTTTGCCATCATCGATGATGTCATTGAAGGCGAAAATACTGTATCTGTATCATTCAAAGACAATGAAGCTGCTTTCTTGGCAGGTGTCGCTGCTGCTAAAACAACCAAAACCAACCAACTAGGCTTCATCGGCGGACAAGAGAGCGTTGTAATCGATCGCTTTGAAGCTGGCTTCGTAGCTGGTGCCCAATCCGTAAATCCTGATATAGATGTAAAAGTTGAATATGTCGGCTCGTTTGGCGATGCTGCAGGTGGGAAATCTAAAGCTGCCGCAATGTATGCAAGCGGAATCGATGTCATTTATCAAGCTGCCGGAGATTCCGGAAATGGCGTATTCTCAGAAGCTAAGGATATCGTAAAAGCTGATCCTTCAAAAGAAATCTGGGTAATCGGTGTTGACCGTGACCAAACAGAAGAGGGTTTGTTGACTCTTGATGACGGCACTGAAAGAAACCTTACTTTGACTTCAACGTTGAAGGGTGTAGGGACTGCAGCTAAGGATATCGCTACATTAACGATGAACGGCGAATTCCCGGCAGGAGAAGTGTTGAATTTCGGGTTGGCTGAAGAAGGTGTTGACCTGACTGATGGCCAGTTGAGCGAAGAAACGTTGACTGCAGTCAACGATGCGAAAGCACAAATTTTGGAAGGAACGCTGGCCGTTCCGGAAGCTCCAGAAAACTAATCACTTTTTAAAATCTTTAAAGAAGCAACTTGATTCCGGTTTGGGATATTGAGTTGCTTCTCTTTTTTTTTTCGCGCATAGTCCCCCAATAATAAATCGTTCCGCACAAATAGAAGGAACAAATGTTTATTTTTTGTGACAAACAAAAGTGGATAGGAGTTTGGAAATACTTTATAATAGGTGTGAAATAGTGTTTTACGGTATTATATTTTATAAGCGTGTCGCACTGCTGCACGAAGGAATGCATGCATTCAATTTTAGTAAGGGGTGGAATCAGCATGACAGAAGAAAATTATGTCATTGAGATGATTGGCGTAACAAAAGCTTTCGGCAATTATAAAGCAAATGATGATATTTTTCTCAGCTTGAAAAAAGGTGAAATTCACGCTTTGTTGGGTGAAAATGGCGCGGGTAAGTCGACTTTGATGAATATTCTCTCTGGTCTTTTGGAACCTACAAGCGGAACCATCAAGGTCAAAGGGCAAGAGGTCAAAATCAGTTCTCCGGGTGTTGCCGATAAATTGGGGATTGGAATGGTGCACCAACATTTTATGCTGGTCAAGGACTTCACGGTTACGGAAAACATCATTTTAGGCAGTGAGCCGAGTAGATTTGGTGTCTTAAATAAAAAGGCAGCTGCTGACGTGATTGCGGATTTGTCCAATAAATATCGCTTGGCAGTCAATCCTTCCGCCAAAATCGAGGACATCACGGTCGGGATGCAACAAAGGGTCGAAATCCTGAAAACATTGTACCGCGGGGCGGACGTCCTCATTTTTGACGAACCAACGGCAGTGTTGACACCCCAAGAAATTGACGAGTTGATGGCGATTATGAGGGAATTGACGAAAGAAGGCAAGTCAATTATCCTGATTACACATAAACTGGATGAAATCAAAGCCGTAGCTGATCGTTGCACGGTAATCCGCAAAGGCAAAAGTATTGGCACCGTCGACGTGAAGCAGACCTCCCAGCAAGAACTGGCCGATATGATGGTGGGGCGTTCCGTTCTGTTCCGCACAGTCAAAAAACCATCCCAACCGAAACAGGCCGTATTGGAAGTTGTGGGATTGACGGTCAAAGAGAGCCGTGGTCTGGAAGCTGTGCGTAATTTGAGCCTAACGGTAAGGGCTGGTGAAATCGTCGGAATCGCTGGAATCGACGGGAACGGCCAAAGTGAACTGATCCAAGCCATCACTGGCTTGCGGAAGGCCGAGAGCGGAATCGTCAAATTGAACGGAGAAACCATCACCAACTTGGCTCCGCGCAAAATCACCGAGGCTGGTTTGGGGCATATCCCTGAAGACCGACAAAAGTTCGGCCTGATACTGCCGATGCGTTTGGACGAAAATATCGCGTTGCAGACGTACTATCAAGAACCTTACAGCAAGAATTGCTTCCTGAATGACACCGCCATCGAGAACCACGCCATTGAATTAATCAGAGAGTTTGATGTGCGGACGCAAAGCGAAAAGTCGACAGCGGGTTCATTGTCCGGCGGAAATCAGCAAAAAGCAATCATCGCTCGTGAAGTTGATCGGAACCCTTCGTTATTGATTGCAGCCCAACCGACCCGAGGCTTGGATGTGGGAGCAATCGAATTTATCCATAAACGCTTGATTGAGCAAAGGGATAAAGACAAGGCAATCCTCTTGATGAGCTTCGAGTTGGATGAAATCTTGAATCTCTCCGATGTCATCGCCGTGATGTTTGAAGGTGAGATTGTGGCCTACGTCAAGCCTGAGGAAACTTCTGAACAAGAACTGGGCTTACTGATGGCCGGCTCTTCTTTGAAAAAGGCCCGGGAAGAATTGGAAAAAAACAAGGAAGAGGAGGGAAGCCTTCATGAGTAATCAACAAGGAGCCACTCGCATCCAGGGGATTATCATCCCTTTACTTTCAGTCATATTAGGGTTGTTGATCGGCGCAATCGTCATGTGGTCTTTCGGTTACGATGCCGTTGCAGGTTATTCAGCAATGCTGAAGGGAGCATTCGGATCGCCATTTTACATAGGCGAATTACTGCGTGAAGCTACTCCTTTGATTCTGGTCGCATTAGGTTTTGCGGTAGCCAACACAGCCGGATTCTTTAACATAGGTGTAGCGGGTCAAACTTTATTCGGCTGGCTGGCATCCGTCAGTGTCGCCCAGATGTTGCCTGAATTACCAAAAATCGTATTGTTGCCTTTATGCATTTTTGCGGGTGTTGCCGCCGGAGCGCTGTGGGCGGGTATCGCCGGAGTCTTGCGTGCCTATTTCAATACAAGTGAAGTGATCGTCACCATCATGTTGAATCACACAGCCTTATACATCAACAACCACATCGTCAGGAATGTTTTGACGGATTCCGGGGACTCTACAGCCAGAATCACAGAAAATGCTAGTTTAAGGGTTCCCTTTTTATCGGAAGTGACGCGCAATTCAACACCGCATGCCGGTATCTTCATTTCCCTTATCATGATTGCGGTAGTGTGGGTGCTGATGAAAAAAACAACGTATGGTTTCGAATTCCGTTCAGTGGGCTTGAATCCTGATGCAGCGGATTACGCAGGGATGAACGCCAAAAAGAACATTATTTTGGCCATGTTGATCAGCGGTGGGTTGGCTGGTTTGGGAGGCGCAATGGAAGGCTTGGGGAATTTCCAAAATATGTTTGTTCAAGGTGCGATGCCTGCAGTTGGATTCGATGGTATGGCAGTAGCCTTGTTGGGCATTGGGAGTCCTATAGGTATCCTGTTTGCTGCACTTCTGTTCAGTACGCTAAAAATTGGCGGAACGAGTATGCCACTTATGTCCGGCGTACCGGTCGAAATCGTCGATATCGTGATTGCGTCAATAATCTTCTTCGTCGGCGCGAGCTATATTATCCGACTTTTAATCAATAAACTGTCTAAAGTCAATAAAAAGGAGGTGGCGTGAGATGGACATGCTAGCGATTCTATCAATTATCGTATCCTCTGCTTTGATTTATTCTGCGCCGTTGATCTTCACAGGCCTTGGCGGAACATTCTCGGAACGGAGCGGTATCGTCAACGTGGGCTTGGAAGGCACAATGGTCATGGGAGCTTTCTCAGCCATAGTCTTTAATCTGAACTATGCCGACAATCTTGGCAAGATGACCCCTTGGGTTGCGTTGTTGGTGGCTGGGGCAGTCGGCATCTTCTTCTCGACCATCCATGCCGTTGCTACCATCAATCTAAGGGCGAACCATATCGTTTCCGGAACGGTCATCAATATGCTTGCCCCCGCGCTTGCAGTATTTTTAACTAAGGTTCTTTATGAGGGAAAAGGCCAGACCGCCTTCATCATCCAGAACTTCGGGAAAACCAGTTTCCCTATCTTGAAGGATATCCCAATCATCGGTGAGATATTTTTCACGAATACATCAGCTCCAGCCTATGCAGCAATCGCGACAGCGCTTGTCTGCTACTTCATCATCTTCAAGACGACTTTCGGTTTGCGCCTGCGTTCAGTCGGGGAACACCCGCAAGCGGCAGATACATTGGGGATCAACGTCTACGTGATGCGCTACGCGGGCGTGTTGATTTCCGGCTTTTTAGGCGGTGTGGGCGGCGCTATCGTCTCCCAGTCAATCAGCCTGAATTTTTCCGGATCAACGATTGCTGGTCAAGGTTTCATTGCCATGGCTGCAATGATTTTCGGCAAGTGGAATCCAATCGGAGTGATGGGAGCGGCGATTTTCTTCGGGTTCGCCCAAAGTTTGGGAGTCATCGGCAGCTATATTCCGGTCATCCAGAATATCCCTTCCGTCTATCTCCAGATTGCACCTTATGTCATTACGATCATTGTGCTTGTAGGTTTTATCGGTAAATCCAGAGGCCCAGCTGCCAACGGTACGACTTACATCAAGTCAAAGTAATCTCTTTCAGTGAGAAGGGTTGGCTCAACACGAGTCAACCTTTTCTTTTTGCGCTAGGCATGGGAGCAGAGTGGACAAGGAATGGCTTAATTGAAAAAAAACCGGAACTAGAGTATAGTTTTCCCTATCGACAAATAAAATAGCTTACAGGACGTGAAATGGATGGAATATAAATTAAAGCAAGGCGTTACGGCCTATATCGAACCTTCCGACAAATACAAAACCGTATTGATCCAGTACAAATTCAGGACGATCTTCGGCGGGAAAACTGCTACGGAACGTTCTTTAGTGAAGAATATGCTGGAAACGAACAGCAAACAGTATCCCAGCCAAAACGAGATGGATCTGAAAATGGCCAGCCTCTACGGTGCGACGCTGCATACGCAATCGCAGCGTTTCGGCAAACAGCACGTCGTGACGATGAGTCTATCCGTCGTCAATGATAAGTTCATCGGAGGCGATGATACACTTCTTGAGGAGGCGTTCGCTTTTCTAGAAGAAATCATCTTCAGGCCCAATGCTGAAGACGGCAAGTTCCACGAGAAGACGTTTCTTAGGGAGAAAGAAAATCTGCATAATTATTTCGAATCTCTGATCGAAGATAAGTCAGCATACGCGCGCACGCGCTTGAACCAAGTGATGTTCGAGGGAACGGATCAAGCGTATCAAGGCATAGGTGACGCCTGCTTCCTTAAGGATATCACCTCAACAAGCCTGTTCGAGCGCTATGCAGAGATGATCGAGTCGAATCAGCTGGATATCCTCGTTTCGGGCGATGTAGCGCCTGACCGGATATTGAATATATTGGCTGCCCAGAAGCTTGCGGACCGGGAAGAAACCGAAAAAGAGGTATTCTATTACCGTGAAATGAATACGGAACCCGTTGCGGCCAGTGAGGCTCAGGACATCAACCAAGGCAAGTTATTTTTTGGCTTCTCCTCACCTGTCTATTACATGAATGAGCATTATTTTGCCGGCTTGGTTTTTGATGGACTGTTTGGGGGATTCCCTCATTCAAAACTGTTCCAGAATGTCCGTGAAAAGGAGAGTTTGGCTTACTCAGCTTCAAGTGGCTTGGACTTCCTGCGCGGGGTCATGACTGTCGGCACCGGCATCGAGTTTGATAAACGGGAGCAAGTCGAGGAAATTGTTTTGGCACAACTGAAGGATATGCAAGCAGGGGATTTCTCGGATGACCTGATCGCTCAAACAAAAAGCATGCTGATCAACCACTACAAACAAAATGATGATTATCAGGGCCGAAGTTTGGCGAAACAGTACCAGGATATCCTGATTATAGAAAATCCTCTTTCGCAGGAGCAATGGATCGCCGGATTGAATGCGGTGACGAAGGAACAAATCATTGCTGTTGCGGAAAAAATGACTTTGCAGGCAATATTTTTCTTGAAAGGCGAGGCTACAGATGAATAAAGTACACTATGAGGCACTTAACGAAACCGTCTATACGGAAGTATTGGACAACGGCTTGCAGGTAGTATTGATTCCGAAAAATAAGTATTCCAAAACCTATGGCATCTTTACCACCGATTTTGGCTCGATCGATAACCAGTTTGTGCCGATAAACGGAGACAAGGAAATCAAAATTCCGGACGGCATCGCACATTTTCTTGAACATAAGTTGTTTGAAGGCGAGGACCATGATGCCTTTGAAGATTTCGCAAAATACGGAGCTTCAGCGAATGCTTTCACTTCCTTCACGCGGACAAGCTATCTCTTTTCAGCAACGGACAACATCCCGGAAAATACGAACAGCCTGCTTGACTTCGTTCAAGACCCACATTTCACGGAGGAAGGCACTGAAAAGGAAAAAGGCATCATCGCCCAAGAAATCCGCATGTATGAAGATAATCCGGGCTGGCAACTTTTTTACGGGTTGCTGCGTAACCTCTATCCCGAACACCCGCTCTCGGTGGATATAGCCGGAACGGTCGACAGCATCCAGGAAATCTCGCCGGAATTGCTGCAAATCTGTTATGACACGTTCTACCATCCATCCAATATGAACATACTGATGATTGGTAACTTCGCCCCCGAAGAAATGATGGAAACCATCAAACAAAATCAAGCCGGAAAAACATTTCTTCCCGCCAAACCGATCCAGCGCACCTTGCCACCGACCTCAATCCAGAACATCATTCCGTACAAAGCAATCGAAATGGATGTGCAGCGCCCGAAAGTGATGCTTGGTGTGAAAGGTTTGGATGCGGATGTCACCGGAAACCAAGCCGAAAAATACAAAATCTACGGCTCATTGTTGCTGGAATTGCTTTTCGGCCGGAGCTCCACACATTTCATTGAGCTTTATGACAATGGCTTGATCGATGACAGCTTCGGCTATTCCTTCAATTTGGATCGTTCTTTCCACTTTATGGCGATCGAATCGGATACGGAAGAACCCAAACTGTTGGAAGAAAAGCTGAAGCGGATTCTCTTGGAATGGGAAGCGGATGCTAATCTGACAAATGAGAAATTTGATTTGTTGAAGAAGAGCATGATTGGAGAACAGTTGCAGGCTTTCAACTCCCTAGAATACATCGCCAATCACTACAGCACGTTGTTGTTTTCCGGAGCCGAACTTTTTGAAGTCGTTCCGCTGATCGAAGAGACCAGTCTGGAGGACATCCGTAAATTTGCCGAAGGATATCTCAAAGAACAAAGCATGAGTACCTATGTGATTCTCCAGAAGGGAGCAAAACAGCAATGAAAGCTGCTTTGGTGACGGGAGCCTCCGGCGACATCGGGACTTCCATCGCAAGGGATTTGGCCGGTTCAGGCTGGTCGCTTTACCTGCATTATCATTCCAATCAAGAAAAAATCAATCTGTTGCTGACAGAATTGCAATCGGCCTATCCAGAACAGGAATTCTATCCGCTTTGCCTGGATTTTACCGATGAAGCAGGTGTTTCGACACTTGCTGACCATATTTTCTCGCTCCAAGCGATCGTTTTTGCGCACGGCACGACGGAATATGGGTTGCTTCAGGATATGACGTCACTGCAAATGGATGCCTTATGGGAAATGCACGTCAAAATGCCGATCCTGATCATACAAGCGCTGCAGGACAAAATCGCCCGCTCTCGCAACGGCCGCATTGTTTTCATCAGCTCTGTCTATGGAGAAGTCGGCAGCGGGCTCGAAGTGCTGTACAGCACCGTCAAAGGGGCGCAGATCGCCTTCGTTAAAGCCTACAGCAAGGAAGTTGCTTCATTGGGAGTAACCGTCAATGCCATCTGCCCAGGAGCGATTGATACGCAAATGAACGCGCATCTGGAAAACGATGAAAAAGAGGCTCTGCTTGAGGAAATCCCTCTTGGGAGGATGGGGAAACCGGATGAAATCAGCTTCTGGGTATCCCAATTTCTGAAGGAAGACAGCCGCTACATGACGGGGCAGGCCATTTACGTATCCGGTGGCTGGCTCAGGTAAAACAGCATTGGAACTCCTTGTGAAGGAATTTTATGGTATAATACCCATGGTAACTTCGGGATTTGCAAGTGAAGGCAGGTGAAGAAATGGTTCAAATTGGGGAAATACTAAAAAGTGCTAGACTTTCCAAAGGATACACATTGGATGATCTGCAACAGATCACTAAAATACAGAAGCGGTATTTGATTGCGATAGAAGAAGGCGATTTTGAAATTATGCCGGGCAATTTCTATGTGCGTGCCTTCATCAAGCAGTATGCTGATACTGTGGGCTTGGATGGCGATCGCTTGTTGGGGGATCACTCAAGTGTGATTCCGGAAATACACGGGAGCAGCCAAACGGAGGATTCCGGTTCTTTTTCTCCCAGTCGCTCCGAAACTAAAAGAGCTTCAAAAAAGACGAATTTTAATTATGGCGGTTCCGTCCAGAGCCAGTTGCCTACTTTTCTGTTGGCTGTGTCGGTAATTGCCATCGTACTTGTGGTCTGGAAGGCTACATTGAACGATGATGATGAGCAGGTTCAGATCGAAGTGGCTTCGAACATCAGCCAAACAATTATGGCATCGCAAGCGACGGTTTCTAGCGGTACAGAGCAGGCAGACAGCGCCGTTGTCGCAGAACAAACAGCGCAAGTGACCCTGGTCTCGTCTACCAATGGTTATGCGGAATATGACGTCACCAGTTTGTCGTTGCCATCAGAGTTGAAAATCTCGGCTGTGGCAGGAGGAAGTTCCTGGATCAGCGTAAGCGTGAACGGAATCGTCCAAGAGCCTTCAGGCATCGTAGGCAGTGAAAACCCGTTGACGGTCACACTACCGTTGAACACAAGCGAAATCGAAGTGGTAGTCGGCGTGATGCCTGCAACAATCATCGAACTGGATGGGACAGTTGTCGCGATGCCAGCAGATTATCAAGAGATTCAGACCCAAACCTTATCCTTTACCGTAAAAGGTGTGGAATAAGGCAGGGAACATTAAAGGAGTTGCAGAAGTTGAATTTACCTAATAAATTGACAGCGTTGCGGATTTTTATGATTCCGTTGTTCATGATCATCACTTTGGTTCCTTTCGATTGGGGTACGCTTGCGGTTGCCCAATCACAGATTGCCGTCAATCAGCTGGTCGGAGCCCTCATTTTTGCCATCGCCAGTTTTACGGATTGGTTGGATGGTTACATCGCCAGAAGGGACGGGTTGGTCACCAATTTCGGGAAATTTGCTGATCCATTGGCGGACAAGATGCTTGTCGCCACAGCCTTGATCGTACTTGTCGGTCAAGGGCTGGCCCCGTCGTGGGTCGTCAGCATAATCATCAGCCGGGAGTTGGCGGTAACAGGTTTACGCCTGTTGCTTGTGAAAGAAGGCGAAGTCATGGCAGCGGCATGGCCAGGGAAAATCAAAACGGCAACGCAAATGGTAGCCATCATTTTGTTGTTCGTGGATAATTTTCCTTTTCAGGCAACCGGCATTCCGGTTGCGGACATCATGTTGTATCTTTGCTTAGTTTTCACCATCTACTCAGGGGTGGATTATTTCGTCAAGAATAAACATGTTTTTGTCGGATCCATGTAATTTTCCATGTAATTTTAATAAATAAGAAGGGCTGGGTTGCATCAGATTGCAACCTGAACAAAAGGAAACGCGATTCTTTTGTGCCCTTCTTTTTCTTTATCTTTTTTATGCAATTGGAGTTTTTGTTTTATTTAAGCGAATACTATGGATGTGAGGGATTAAATATGAATGCAGAAATCATTTCAGTCGGAACGGAATTGTTGATGGGGCAAATAGTGAATTCGGATGCGGCGTTCATCGCCAAAGAACTGACCGGTTTGGGCATAGATTCGTATTTCCAGACGGTTGTCGGCGATAATCCGGGGAAAATAAAAGAAGTGATCAAAATAGCTGAATCAAGAAGCGACCTGTTGATTTTTACAGGAGGGCTCGGACCCACCCGGGATGATTTGACCAAACAAACCGTAGCGGAGCACCTTGAGGAAGAGCTTGTCATGGATGAAGCGGGGTTGACGCATATCCAGAAATGGTTTGAACGTTCGGGAAGGAGCATGACGAAAAACAATGAACTTCAAGCTTTAGTGTTCAGGAGCGGTAGTGTCTTCCCGAACCCGATTGGACAAGCGCTCGGCACCTATACCGAAAAGAATGGGACAGGTTATTTGCTGCTGCCAGGCCCGCCAAGAGAACTTGAGCAGATGTTTCTGCAATTTGTGAAGCCGTTCCTTTCCAGCAAGTATGAAGATCAGCAAGTCATTTCATCGAAGACGCTCCGCTTTTTCGGAATCGGTGAGTCCACCTTGACCACGGTTTTGGATGAACTGATCCGCAATCAGACCAACCCAACGATAGCCCCATATGCCGGGAAATACGAAGTGACCTTGAGACTCACCGCAAACGCTGCAACAGAAGTGATTTGCGGTGAGCTATTGGATGAAAAAAAAGCGGAAATATTGGCGCTTGTCGGAGAATATCATTATGGTGACGGCGACGAATCCAGCCTTGCCGAAGTTGTAGGCAAGAAATTGTTGAAGGTCAAAAAATCGATCAGCGCGGCTGAGAGCTTGACTGGAGGGCTTTTTCAAGCTGAACTTGTCAAGGTTCCCGGCATCAGCGAGGTCTTCGCTGGAGGCATCGTTTCTTACCAAGAAGGTGCCAAACAACAGGTACTCGGCGTTCCAGAAAATATTCTTGAGACATACGGAATGGTCAGTCCTGAGTGTGCGGTTGCGATGGCGGAGCGTGCGCGCGAACTGTTTAATACTGAGTTGGGCATTTCTTTCACAGGCGTTGCTGGACCTGATCAACTGGAGAACAAGCCAGCCGGGACGGTATGGATTGCCTTAAGCCAAAAAAATGGACCGACAGCCGTCCAAGGTTTCCGGTTTTCCCGTGATCGCCTCGGAAACCGGGAACAGGCAGTGATGCAGGGATTTGATATAATTCGGCGGAATTTGCTGGATTCTGAGTTTGAAGAATAAAAAAACGAACATCTGTTCACTTTAATCTTGCTTTTTTGCCCGGAACAGGATAGTATTACGTTGTGGTGTTAATGCATGCAAATGAAAGCTTGGAGGAAATAATAGATGGCTAATTTAAATGAAAATAGACAAAAAGCCTTGGATGAGGCTCTGAAAAAGATAGAAAGAAATTTTGGTAAAGGTTCGGTTATGAAGCTTGGCGAAAAAGTGGACACACAAATATCCACTGTACCGAGTGGTTCGTTGGCTCTTGATGTTGCGTTGGGCGTAGGCGGTTATCCGAGAGGCCGTATCATCGAAGTGTACGGTCCTGAATCTTCAGGTAAAACAACCGTTGCGCTCCATGCGATTGCTGAAGTGCAAAAGAAAGGCGGCGTTGCTGCCTTCATAGATGCTGAGCATGCTTTGGATCCAAAATATGCTGCAGCTTTAGGCGTGGATATCGATGAATTATTGCTATCCCAACCGGATACAGGCGAGCAAGGGCTGGAAATCGCTGACGCTTTGGTTTCATCCGGGGCTGTCGACATTGTGGTCATTGACTCGGTTGCCGCATTGGTTCCGCGTGCTGAAATAGAAGGCGAAATGGGAGACTCCCATATGGGTCTGCAAGCACGTCTGATGTCCCAAGCTTTACGAAAACTATCCGGATCTATCAACAAAACAAAAACGATTGCCATCTTTATCAACCAAGTTCGTGAGAAAATCGGCATCATGTTCGGCAATCCGGAAACGACACCAGGAGGAAGAGCGCTTAAATTTTACGCTACCATCCGTCTGGAAGTACGAAGAGCGGAACAGATCAAGAGCGGAACAGAGATTATGGGTAACCGCACAAAAATCAAAGTAGTCAAAAATAAAGTTGCGCCGCCATTCAGAACAGCTGAAGTGGACATCATGTACGGGGAAGGCATTTCCCAAGTCGGCGAAATCATCGATATGGCTTCAGAGAAGGATATCGTCAACAAGAGTGGCGCTTGGTATGCCTACAAAGGGGAACGCATCGGTCAAGGCCGCGAAAATGCGAAAAAATTCCTGACTGAGCATCCAGAGATGAGAGCTGAAATCGAGAAGCTTGTCCGTGACGAATATGGCATAGGCGATAAAAAAGCGGTAGAGGCAAAAGCAAAGGAAAAAGACGAGCCGGTTGGATCGGTAGATCTGTTGGACGAGTAATCAGTATTTTTGAAGAGGCCGGGACCAAAATCCGGGTCTCTTTCTTTTTTTTAAAACGTGAAATAGGGCAATATAGAAATAAGAATAAATGTATTTTGGTTATGTTACCGTTTTATCGTTGACATGTCAGTATTCTACGTTTAGAATGAATTTATTTGCATCGTTTCATTCTGCACATTGTAAAACTAATTTTTATTCATTTTTTTGACAACAAAATTAAATAGATACGGAGGTGAAACTATGGATATATGGACTTTAGCCTTCGCTATCATAGCTTTAATTTTTGGTGTCGTTGTCGGATATTTATATCGAAAATCGAATCACGAAAAAGAAATAGCTGGTGCCAAAAATACCGCTTCCCTAATTCTTGAAGATGCTCGTAAAGAAGCAGAAACAACAAAAAGAGAAGCTATGTTAGAGGCGAAGGATGAGAACCACAAATACCGCTCAGAAATAGAAGATGAATTGCGCGAACGACGCGGTGAGGTTCAAAAACAAGAAAATCGATTAATCCAAAGAGAAGAAAATTTGGATAGAAAAGATGCCAGTCTATCAAAACGTGAGCAATCTATCGAGTCAAAAGAGGATAATCTTGTCAAAAGACAAAACGCTTTAGTTTCTGAGGAAAATCGCATTCAAGCATTGGTGGAAGAGCAACAACATGAATTGGAAAGAATCGCTACCTTATCCCGTGAAGATGCAAGAAATATCATCATGCATGAAACGGAAAATCAACTTTCGCATGAAATTGCAGTTATGATCAGAGAATCTGACCAAAAAGCGAAAGATGAAGCAGATCGTAATGCGAAAAACATTATCCTGCAGGCGATTCAAAGAAGTGCAGCCGATTTAGTTTCGGAAGCAACAGTTTCAGTTGTTACATTACCTAACGATGACATGAAAGGCCGTATCATTGGCCGCGAAGGAAGAAACATTCGGACTTTGGAGACATTGACAGGTATTGACCTGATCATCGATGATACGCCAGAAGCTGTCGTATTAAGCGGATTTGATCCTATCCGAAGAGAAATTGCAAAAATGGCTTTGGAGAAATTAATTCAAGATGGACGTATCCATCCTGCAAGAATTGAGGAAGCAGTTGAGAAAGCCCGTAAGGATATGGATGAACGCATAAGAGAAATCGGCGAACAAGCAACTTTTGAAGTTGGCATCCATTCTTTGCATCCTGATCTGATTAAAATTTTGGGACGTCTGCATTTCCGCACTAGTTATGGACAAAATGTCCTAAACCACAGCATCGAAGTCGCAAAAC
The DNA here is from genome assembly GCF_900107505.1 of Trichococcus collinsii. GTDB lineage: Bacteria > Bacillota > Bacilli > Lactobacillales > Aerococcaceae > Trichococcus > Trichococcus collinsii. The sequence continues at coordinate 344,289 of NZ_FNQH01000001.1, forward strand.
TTTGCGGCGTAATGGCTGGGGAACTAGGCGAAGATATCAATCTGGCCAAACGTGCAGGTCTGTTGCATGACATCGGAAAAGCTCTCGATCATGAAATAGAGGGTTCACACGTTGAAATCGGCGCAGAAATCGCCCAAAAATACAAAGAAAATCCGGTTGTCATCAATGCAATTGCCTCACATCATGGAGATGTTGAAGCAAACTCAATCATATCAGTATTGGTCGCATCTGCTGACGCTTTATCTGCTGCTCGTCCGGGCGCAAGAAGTGAATCTCTGGAAAACTACATTCGTCGTTTGGAGAAACTGGAAGGAATTGCGAACAGTTTTGAAGGCGTAGCAAGCAGTTTTGCTATCCAAGCAGGAAGAGAGATCCGCGTCATGGTCAAGCCAGACCAACTTGACGATTCTCAAGCTATTCGTGTAGCTCGTGAGATTAGAAAGAAAATCGAAGAAGAACTAGATTATCCGGGACACATCAAGGTTACGGTTATACGCGAAACAAGAGTAATTGAATATGCCAAATAATGAAATACCAAACGGGACATCCTATTGTCCCGTTTTTTGCTTTTTATGGATATTCCGACCGACGGGCAGGGGTGCAACGGCTTATCTAAACAGACAAAATATGTTACTATAAAAAGACTAGAATTTAGAGAAGAGGCTGAAGATGAAAGTATTATTTATTGGGGATGTCGTAGGTTCAATCGGCAGACAGATGCTGCAGGATACACTCCCACAACTGAAGAAACATTACCGTCCGCAAGTGACCATTGTGAACGGAGAAAATGCGGCTGGCGGAAGAGGCATAACGGAAAAAATTTACAAAGAATTTTTGCAGACTGGTGTGGACGTTATCACCATGGGGAACCATACGTGGGATAACCGTGACATATTCGAATTCATCGGAACAGCCAACAAGATGATCCGTCCGGCTAATTTTCCAGAAGGCACTCCCGGCATAGGGTTTACAATCATAAAAGTGAATCAACTGAAGTTGGCTGTGGTGAACCTGCACGGACGAGTCTTCATGAACAGTCTGGATGACCCTTTCCGCAAAGCGGATGAAATCCTGGAGCAGGTCCGGAAAGAAACGAATTGCATCTTTGTCGATTTCCACGCCGAAACGACCAGCGAAAAACAAGCAATGGGCTGGTATTTGGATGGGCGTGTTTCTGCTATGGTCGGTACACATACTCATGTACAGACAAATGATGCGCGTATTTTGCCGGAAGGGACAGGCTATCTGACGGATGCAGGAATGACCGGGGCTTACGACAGTATCTTAGGCGTCGAAAAAGAAATCATCATTCAGAAGTTTCTGACGCAAATGCCGATTCGGCATGAAGTGCCCGAAAAAGGGAGAAAATTACTTTCCGGTTGCTATATTGAAATCAATGATCAAACCGGCAAGTGCGTAAAAATCGAGAACATCGTAATAAATGAAGATCGCCCATTTGGAGGGGAATTCTATTGAGCCAAGAACTGCCTATCGAAGGCCCGGCAGAAGCAGAATTGAATAGACTGATTGAAATACTGAAAAAAATGAAGTGATCGTCCGCTATCAAGAGGCCGAAGAAAATACAAAAGACAATCGGGTGTTGGAGCAATTGGTCGAAACCATCAAAAGCAAGCAAAAAGAAGTTGCGGCTTTTGAACATTATGCTAAGCCGGCAGCAGCAGAAAAAACAGCCGCTGAATTAGTGGAGCTGAATAAGCAATTGAAGGACAACATAGCGGTCCAACAATACAGGGAAGCTTTATGGGATGCCAATGAACTATTGGAAAATGTCATAAGTATCATCCAACGCGGCGTCGATGACGCTATCGAAAAAGATGAACCATGATGATTGAAGAGATATATTAATTGAGGTGAAAAAATGCCACAGAAGACTAAAAACACGCCCATGATGGAGCAGTACCTATCCATAAAAGAGCAGTATCCGGATGCGTTTTTGTTTTATCGCTTGGGCGATTTCTATGAATTGTTCCATGATGATGCTATGAAGGCTGCAAAATTACTGGAAATTACGCTGACGAGCCGCAATAAAAATGCCGACGAACCGATTCCCATGTGTGGGGTCCCGTATCACGCAGCGGCGGAATATATCAGAAGACTCGTGGAAATGGGGCACAAGGTCGCCGTTTGCGAACAGATGGAGGATGCCAAGCTGACAAAAGGCATGGTGCGGCGGGAAGTCGTCCGGGTTATTACCCCAGGTACATTTTTGAATGAGAACGGTAGCGAGAGCAAGACAAATAATTACTTGGCAAGTGTCATTCAAATCGAAGCCGCGGGGTACGCGCTGGGATATGTCGATATCGGAACGGGGGAACTGAAAGTCACCCTCCTGAGTAACGAAGATGCCGTATTCAATGAACTCCAGACATTGCCGTTCAAAGAGATCGTCTTGGATACAAAAACAGCTGATGGGCTGACGGAAAAGTTGGAAAAACATTTTGGTATCCTGGTTTCCATTCAGGCAAAGTTGATTTCGGAGACAGACTTCCACGATTTGGTTGCGGAATTGCCGCAACAGTCTGAAAAGGATGTACTTGTCCTGTTGTTGAGCTATCTTTCGGATACCCAAAAGCGTAGCCTCTCCCATCTCCAGAAAGCCGTCGCCTATCAAACCGATGCTTTCCTGAAGATGGATACCTATGCGCGGCGCAACCTCGAGCTGGCTGCATCTATCCGGACGCAGCAGAAGAAAGGCAGCCTGTTGTGGACGCTTGATGAAACCAAAACGGCTATGGGCGGGCGCATGCTGAAACAATGGCTCGAAAAGCCGTTGATCAACCTGAGCGACATACTCGAAAGACAACGGAAAGTAGAGTCGCTAGTCAATCACTACTTTGAACGAATGGACATCAATGATGCCTTGACATCGGTGTATGATCTGGAACGTTTGGTCGCCCGAGTGTCACTAGGCAATGTCAACGGTCGCGATCTGATCCAGCTGAAAACATCTCTTCAGCAGATTCCAGGATTGGTCCAAGCTATCGCCGCAATCGATGAACCGGATGTTTGGCAGGCTGTCATCGACAAATTGGAAGCTTACCCCGATGTCATCGAACTGATCGAGCGAGCGATCACGGATAATCCGCCTATCCAGATCACGGAAGGCAACATTATCCGCGATGGCTACCATGAACAATTGGATCGCTACCGCGATGCGATGAACAACGGAAAACTTTGGATAGCGATGCTGCAAAAAGAGGAAAGAGAAAGAACCGGCATAAAAACGCTGAAAATCGGCTACAACCGCATTTTTGGCTATTACATAGAAGTGACGAAAGCGAACCTTGCGGCGCTGCCTGAAGGCACGTATGAGCGCAAACAGACGCTCGCCAATGCGGAACGTTTCGTCACGCCTGCATTGAAGGAGAAAGAGACGCTTATTTTGGAGGCCGAGGAAAAGTCTGTCGAATTGGAGCATGAGCTGTTCGTAGCATTGCGAGAAGAGATAAAAGGATACAGCCGACAGTTGCAGGCACTGGCCAAACTGGTGGCGGAAATCGATGTACTTCAATCGTTCGCCCATGTCAGTGAAGCCTATCATTTTTCCAAACCGGAATTGAGCAACAGCGACCGCAATCTGTCTATCAAAGAAGGGCGCCATCCGGTTGTGGAACGCGTCATCGGCAAAGATAAATTTGTGCCCAACAGTATTTCCATGGACAAGGACAACCATATCTTGCTGATTACCGGGCCAAATATGTCGGGTAAGAGCACCTACATGCGTCAAGTGGCGTTGATTGTCATCCTGGCCCAAATGGGTTGTTTTGTGCCGGCCGAAAAGGCCCATTTGCCTATCTTTGACCAAATATTCACCCGCATAGGTGCGGCGGATGACCTCTATTCTGGGCAGAGCACATTCATGGTCGAAATGGTCGAAACGAATCAAGCGTTGCGATTCGCGACCGATAAGAGTCTGATCTTATTCGACGAAATCGGCAGGGGGACGGCAACGTATGACGGCATGGCATTGGCGGAAGCGATTCTGCGTTACATCGATCGCACAATCAAAGGCAAAACGCTGTTTTCGACGCATTACCATGAATTGACCCAACTCGAAGCCGATTTGGCGGGGACAAAGAATGTTCATGTCGGGGCAATCGAAAAAGACGGGGAATTGGTGTTTCTGCATAAACTGATGCAGGGACCAGCAGACAAAAGTTATGGCCTACATGTAGCCAAGCTGGCCGGTATGCCGAATGAGTTGATTTCAGAGGCGCAGGTCATCCTTAATTCATTGAATGAACAGCACGTGCTGCATTCAGGATCGGACGTGTCTGCTCAAGATGATACGATCGAACAGTTGGCGTTGTTCCAGGAGAATGCAATGCATCCGAACGAGAAGCACATTCTCGAGGAATTGTCGGACTTGGCTCTGGAGGAGTGCACACCGATGCAAGCCATGCTGATGATAGACAGTTGGAAAAAGTTGCTGAAATCGCAAAAAAGTAGGTGAGAACGATGGCCAAAATCAGGGAGCTTTCCCAAATATTGACAAACCAGATTGCTGCCGGGGAAGTGATTGAACGCCCAGCATCGGTCGTTAAGGAATTGGTGGAGAATGCGATCGATGCGAACAGTACGCAGATTGATGTTTTCATCGAAGAGGCGGGATTAAAAAAGGTGCAGGTAACCGACAATGGCGACGGCATCGCAGCGGACGAGGTGAAACTTGCTTTTACGCGGCACGCGACCAGCAAAATCTATACGCAGGAGGACCTTTTCCGCATCCACTCGCTGGGATTTCGGGGTGAAGCATTGCCCAGTATCGCTTCTGTTGCCAAAGTTTCGATCGAAACGGCTGTCGCCGATCAAAGCGGCACCTACTTGTCCATAAAAGGTGGCGTCAGCGGAGAGGAAAGGCCCAATAAATCGAGAAAAGGGACCACAATCATCGTCGAAGACCTGTTCTACAACACACCAGCCCGTCTGAAATACATCCGTTCCCTCCAGGCTGAGCTGTCGAACATTACAGACATCATGAACCGGATCGCCTTGAGTCATCCTGAGATCGCTTTCCGTTTGCATCATGAGGGGAACCAACTCCTGCATACGGCAGGAAATGGCGATCTGCGCCAGACTATCGCGGGTGTCTATGGGACGATGACGGCCAAGAAGATGAAACTGATTGAGGGCGAAAATCTGGACTTCAAAGTGAAGGGCTACATCAGCTTGCCGGACACGACGCGGGCTAGCCGCAACTATATCACCTTGATACTGAACGGGCGTTTCATCAAAAATTACGCTTTGAATAAAGCAATCATCGATGGCTATGGCTCCAAGCTTATGGTCGGAAGGTATCCGCTCGCTGTCATTGTGATGGATGCGGATTCCTTGCTGTTGGATGTGAACGTCCACCCTTCAAAAAAGAAGTCAGGATCAGCAAAGAAAAAGAGCTCGGGGAATTGATCCAAAACGCAATCGCTGCTGTTTTGCGGACGGAAGAACGCATCCCTAGTGGCATCGAAAATCTGAAATTCAAACGCCAAAGTTCGGCTGAACCGATCCAGATCGAGCAATTGAGCGTCTCTTTCCGGTCATTCGATCAAGAGCTTGTGCAAGAAACAGAAACGAAGCTGCCGGCGACAAGTGAAAATGAGGATTTTCGATCTTTGGAGACATCATGGGACAGTCTGCCGACCCACAATGAAAACGACGAACACACAAAGCCCTTTACAGATTCCACGGAGACTGAACCTCGTGAAGACCTTCACCTTCCAAGTGAAGAACAAGAAGTTTACGTTGTTCCGTTCAGTGGCCAGCCAAAACAGGACCGCAATGAACCAAGCATACCTTATCTATTTTCAGAACCAAAAAATCCGGCTGCCCATGAAGAACCAATCATGAAAACCGTTCAGAAAGTCGCAGCTGAGGCAGAAAAGGGACCGGTGAGCAAGCGGCCGTTCCCGGATTTGCACTTTTTTGGACAGATGCACGGCACTTACCTGTTCGCGCAGAACGAAAATGGCCTCTACATCATCGATCAGCACGCTGCCCAAGAACGCATCAAATATGAATATTACCGCGAGGAGATAGGCAAGGTTTCTAACGATCTCCAAGGTTTGTTGATACCGATCATGCTGGATTATCCTGCGAATGAATTTCAGTTGATCCAGGGAAGCCGCGAAGTGTTGGAAGAAATGGGACTGTTCTTGGAACCGTTCGGCCAAAACAGTTTCATCGTCGAAAAACATCCTGCCTGGTTTACGCCGGGTGAGGAGGAAGAAATTTTGAAGGAACTGGTGGAGATGTTTTTGAATGAAGGAGATATCTCCATCAAGAAACTTCGCGAAGCCACTGCCATCATGATGAGCTGCAAGCGCTCGATCAAGGCGAATCATTTTATCAGTGACAATGAAGCACGACAATTATTGATTGATCTTGCAAAAACGGATAACCCATACAATTGTCCGCACGGCCGGCCAGTGCTGATTCAATTCTCCAATCAGGATATGGAGAAGATGTTCAAACGGATCCAGGACCCGCACTGAAAACGTATCATTTCTTATTTCTGCTTAATTATTGTAAAATCAGGATAGTTAAATAAGAGATAGGAGTGGAAAAAAATGGTGCAAATCAATGATATCTCCGAAATGATGGGGGAACTGAACAAAAAAAGTTCGATCCAGGCTCTGGGAAGCAAAACGGGCGTTGATGCAAGCATTTTGCCGAAATTGGCTGTCGTAGCAATTCCCTTGATCCTTCGGGCATTAAGTAAAAATGCAGAGTCAAAAGATGGAAAAGATTCCTTATCAAATGCATTGGAAAAACACAAAGGTCAGATTAAAGACGTATCCTCTATCGAGGATGTAGTCAAGAAAGCCGATACGGATGATGGTGATAAAATATTGGATCATGCTTTCGGGGACAAAGATAAGGTCGTGGATCAGATTGCTGCCCAAACAGGCATCAGTAAATCCGAAGTTTCTAAGGTTTTGGCTTCCATGGCGCCGATGATTCTAGGCATGTTGGCGGACAAAAAGGATACTGATGGATTAGATTCCGACGGTGTGGCTAAACAGACCGACATCTTCTCCAAACAAGCTGAAGAAGCAGCCACGAAAAATTTCGACATCACCGATCTCTTTCCTAAGCAATCCGGAACGACGACGCCAGCTGCAACGGGCGGATTGGGCGGCATTCTGGGAAGCATTCTGGGCAATCTATTCTGATCTAAACCTGATGAAGTACCTGCAAAGCAGAACAAGACCTTTTTGTTCTGCTTTTTTGTATTTTTTGATATACTGGAGCAATGAAAAGAGAGGGGTCTGATATCACGATGGACAATAAAGAGGAACAGTTGAAGCGCTTGACGCCTTTACAATATGAAGTAACACAGAACGAAGCTACGGAAAGACCTTTTTCCGGCGAATATGATGATTTTTATGAAAAAGGCATCTATGTGGATGTCGTGAGCGGAGAGCCTTTATTCAGTTCTACCGACAAGTATGATGCCGGCTGCGGTTGGCCTTCTTTTGCAAAACCGATTTCCACTCTGAAGGAGCTGGAGGACCGTAAACTGATGCGCAAACGTACGGAAGTCCGGAGCCCTCAAGGCGACTCCCATCTGGGGCATGTTTTTGAGGACGGCCCAGCAGAGTTGGGCGGACTGCGTTATTGCATCAATTCGGCAGCGATGCGCTTTGTTCCTTATAATCAATTGGATGCAGAAGGGTACTCTGAATATAAACAATTATTCGAATAGGCAGCAAAGACAAGTCCCATGGCTACTGGTCCTGGGTCTTTTTTTTAGCGCATACAGACCAAACGAACGTTCCCGCATATAAGATGGCCGAGTGGCTGTCATTTCCGTTCCGTTTTATGTTATGATAGAAAATGAATGACAATCAGGAAATGAAGAGTAGGAGTCAGATGATGTACGAATACATAAAAGGTAAATTAGTCTATGTGGGGCCGCTTTATGTGGTTCTGGAGAACGGTGGCATAGGCTACCAATTGCAGGTGGCGAATCCTTTCCGGTTCTCCGGAAACCTGAATCAAGAGATAACGTTTTACATCTATCAGGCAGTCCGCGAGGATGCAATCACACTTTTTGGTTTCAAGGATTATACGGAAAAGCAGTTGTACTTGAAACTGATCAGCGTCTCCGGAATAGGACCGAAGAGTGGCTTGTCGATATTGGCGAGCGATGATCATCTGGGTCTGATCCAAGCGATTGAAACGGATAATGTGGGGTATTTGGTGAAATTCCCGGGAGTAGGCAAAAAGACAGCCTCGCAAATCATCTTGGATTTGAAAGGCAAACTCGGCGAGTTGCTGCCCGATACGTATTGGATGGAAGAACATCCGGTCCATGAAACAGCTGGCGGGCATTCCGCTGTGTTGACGGAAGCTTTGGAAGCTTTGGCCGGGTTGGGATATTCAGACCGTGAAGTGAAGAAAATCCTGCCGCTATTGGAAAAAGAAAACTATTCCAGCGCCGAAGAAGTGCTTCGTACGGCGTTCAAGCTACTTTTAAAAGGGTGATATAGATGACAGCTGAAAACAGAATCGTTTCCGGAAATACGGAAGATCTAACAGAAGATTTGATCGAAAAAACATTGCGTCCGCAATTGATGGCGCAATATATCGGGCAAGACAAAGTGAAGAACGAACTAAAAGTTTATATCCAAGCCGCGAAAGCGCGTAGTGAAGCCTTGGATCATGTGTTGCTGTACGGTCCGCCCGGATTGGGGAAAACGACACTCGCGATGGTCATCGCCAACGAATTGGATGTCCGCATTCACAGCACGAGCGGACCCGCAATCGAGCGACCAGGCGATCTGATGGTATTGCTCAATGAACTGGAAGCGGGGGACGTCCTCTTTATTGATGAAATCCATCGTTTGCCGCGGATTGTGGAAGAAGTGCTCTACTCTGCCATGGAGGATTATTATGTGGACATCATCATTGGGCAAGGACCGACAGCCCACCCCGTCCACTTTACCTTGCCGCCGTTCACGCTAGTAGGTGCCACGACCAAAGCCGGCAGTCTGTCGGCCCCCTTGCGTGACCGGTTCGGGATCGTTTCGCGGATGGAATATTACAGCCTTGAAGATCTCCGACAGATCGTCCATCGGTCTTCGGATGTCTTGTCCACGGAAATTGATGAGTCAGGCGCTGTCGAAATCGCCTTGAGATCCAGAGGCACCCCGCGTGTTGCCAACAGGCTGCTCCGCCGTGTGCGCGATTTCGCCCAAGTCTATCGCGATGGCCTGATCACGAAGGAAATCGCCGACAAAGCTTTGTCCATTTTGAGCGTGGACAACAAAGGGCTTGATGACTTGGATCGGCAAATATTGATGACGATGATCCGATTCTATAATGGCGGCCCCGTAGGTCTTTCGACGATAGCCGCCAACATCGGCGAAGAAATGGAAACAATAGAGGACATGTACGAACCCTACCTGCTCCAACTCGGCTTCCTGCAGCGCACCCCACGCGGCAGGGTAGCAACCCCTATGGCATATGACCATTTGGGTATCAAGTATGATACAGAAAAATAAGTGAGGTATTTTATCAATGAGGACAAGTGATTTTGATTTTTATTTGCCGGAAGAACTGATTGCCCAGACACCACTTTTGGATCGTTCATCATCCCGGCTTCTTGCCCTGAACTCCAAGACTGGAGAAATCACGGACAAGCATTTCACCGACATGGTGGAAGAGCTTCAGGAAGGCGACGCGCTGGTACTGAACAATACACGTGTACTCCCTGCGCGACTGCATGGCGTCAAGCCGGACACGGGCGGGCATATCGAAGTCCTGCTTTTGAACAATATCCAAGGGGATGAGTGGGAGACCCTCGTCAAACCAGGTAAACGGGTCAAAGTCGGGACAGTCATCTCTTTCGGGGATGGACGCTTGACGGCCGAAGTGACGCAATCGTTGGATCATGGTGGCCGCATTTTGAATTTCAAATATGACGGTGTATTTTTAGAAATACTGGAATCGCTGGGTGAAATGCCTTTGCCCCCGTACATCAAGGAGACACTGGATGATCAGGAACGCTATCAGACAGTTTACGCAAAAGAAGTCGGATCCGCAGCGGCACCGACAGCTGGGCTCCATTTCACGGCCGAACTGCTTGAGGAAGTAGCCAATAAAGGTGTCAAAATCGTCTATCTGACGTTGCATGTGGGCTTGGGTACTTTCCGTCCGGTATCGGTCGATGATATCGCCAGCCACGAAATGCATTCGGAATTCTATCAGCTAACGGATGAGGCAGCGCAAACGCTGAATGAAGTCCGTTCCAACGGAGGGAAAATAGTTGCGGTGGGCACGACTTCCGTACGGACTCTGGAAACAATCGGCACGAAATTTGATGGGGAAATCAAAGCGGATAGCGGATGGACCAAAATTTTCATTTCGCCCGGCTATTCATTTAAGGTTGTGCAAGGCATCATCACCAATTTTCATCTGCCGAAATCGACCTTGGTCATGTTGGTCAGCGCTTTTGCGGGCAGAGACAACGTCTTGGCTGCTTACGAGCACGCAGTCAAAGAAAAGTACCGATTCTTCAGCTTCGGTGATGCCATGTTCATCAAATAGAGGATAGTATCCTTGACTCGCAGAGACAAGGGGTTCCTTTATTCTTTCCGAAGGGCTAACCCGTGAAGCTGGCAATCAATTTTATAATTTTCAATTCAAAAAAACCTTCAGGAAATTTATCCCTGAAGGTTTTTTCGTTTGCTCTGCCTTGTCTAAAGCGAACTATCGGTTATTTATGGGAGACTGTCTTCGGCATCAACGCAGAAACAAGAACTACGATCAGCGCGGTAAAGATACCCGTCATGGTCGCGATCATAAAGTCATAGCTGCCGCCGGATAAGGCGCTGCCCAGATAAACAGATACTTGCCCTAAGATAAATCCCCAAAAAATGATTGCAATATATTTCATGTCGTTTACACCTCTTCTCGAAATTCATTTTATCACTTTTTTTGGAGATGACAAGCATTACTTGTCCGACGACTTTTTCGCTTCTTGGATTAGGACGGGTACGCTATAATGATAGTATTGATTAGAAAAAGGAGGTCTCAGACATGTCTTTTGTGCATTTGCAGGTCATTAGTGCCTATTCTCTTTTGCAGACGACTAGCCGAATAGAGAATTTGGTGCGCAGCGCCAAGGCAAAAGGCTATCAGGCCATCGCATTGACGGACCAAAATGTTCTTTATGGTCAAGTCGACTTCTTCAAACTTTGCAAAAAATATGCTATCCAACCCATTCTGGGAATCCAACTGGATTTGCCTGGAATCATCAGTAAAGATCGCACCTTTCCTTTGGTCTTGTTGGCAAAGAATTTTGAGGGCTACAAAAAGTTGATGGCTTTGTCGACGGTCAGGAATCAGGATGTTCCGGATAAGGAATTACTTTCCCTTTTGGAGGATGATTCAAGCCGCATCATCGCGATCACGCCCGGAGAAAAGGGTGAAATCGAAAGTTTTTTGAACGGAAATGATCAGGAAAACGCCAAAGCAGCCAGCTTGGCATGGAAAAAAATCTTCCCCCACGGCAATTTTTATTTAGGTGTTCAGCTCCACGAGAAAATGAAACCGATCATTCCGCAATTGAAGAGTTTATCGCAGGCAACAAATATTCCGACTACAGCAATGCATGATGTCAGATACTTGGAACCGAGCGATAATTTTAGTTGCCGTGTCCTGAAAGCAATCGATGCGAATGAGAAAGTAGATCTACAATCGGAGGCTTTGGATGGCGCGTATTACCTGCCGTCTTGTGAAGAAATCGAAAGGAAGTTTCGGGAAGCTGGTTTGTTGGAGCTGGCTGAAACAACCCAGAAAATTGCGGACGAAATTGAAATAGATTTGCCGCTGCATCAGTCGCTGTTGCCGCGCTATCCACTGCCTGCTGGGACGACACCGCAGGCATACCTCAGAAGGCTCTGCGAAGAGGGTCTGCGTCAGCGGGTCACCGCTCCTGAAGCAGCGTATGAAAAACGCTTGGCATACGAATTGGAAGTCATTCACGAAATGGGCTTCGATGATTACTTCCTTATCGTTTGGGATGTGATGGCTTATGCCCGAAAAGCGAAGATCATGCCGGGAGCCGGGCGGGGATCTGCCGCTGGTTCACTCGTGTCATACGTTCTACGCATCACCCATGTCGATCCCATCAAATATAATCTTTTGTTTGAGCGTTTTTTGAACAAAGAACGCTACAACCTGCCGGATATTGATCTGGATTTTCCGGATAACCGAAGGGACGACATTCTGCATTATGTCAGAGACAAATACGGTTCGGACCATGTCGCCCAGATAGCTACATTTGGGACGTTGGCTGCCAAAATGTCTTTGCGGGATACCGCCAGAGTATTCGGATTAACGGTTGCGGAGGCTCAAGCCTGGTCGAATGCAATCCCGAATCAATTAGGCATCAGTCTGGCGGAGGCAAAACAGAAATCGAAAGAATTGCAGAAACTGATCAGTACGAACGATGTGAATCGTCTTTTGTATGAGACTGCTGAAAAAATCGAAGGCGTTCCCCGGCATGTTTCCACTCATGCAGCGGGCGTCGTCATCAGCGACAATCCGTTAAGGGACATTGTACCGTTGCAGAAGAAAAACAGCGATCTGTATCTGACGCAGTACACGATGGGGAACATCGAAGAAATCGGCCTGCTCAAAATGGACTTCCTGGGGCTAAAAAATCTGACGATACTGAACGATGCGGTGCAGTTGGCCAGCGATGCCCACAAAGAGAGCATCAACATTTGGGAAATACCAATGGATGATGATAGGACGCTCGATATATTCCGAAGAGCGGATACGAATGGGGTGTTCCAGTTTGAATCCCCTGGTATAAAAAATGTGTTGCGCAAGCTCGGTCCGGAATCAATCGAAGATATTGCCGCCGTCAACGCGCTTTACCGACCGGGTCCAATGGAACAGATTGACCTCTTCATTTCGCGGAAAAAAGGGTTGGTCGAAATCGATTATCTCCATCCCGATCTGAAATCGATCCTTGAGGTAACGTACGGGGTAATGGTCTACCAGGAACAGGTCATGCAGGTGGCTTCTCGGATGGCGGGCTTCAGTCTGGGGGAAGCAGATATCCTCAGAAGAGCGATAGGCAAAAAACAAAAATCGGCCATCGATGAAGAAAGAAAACACTTTATTGAAGGTTCGTTGCAACAAGGCTATACCGAGCAGACGGCCGAGCAAGTCTATGACTACATCGAACGCTTTGCAAATTACGGTTTCAACCGTTCGCATTCGGTAGCCTATTCTTTCATAGCCTACCAACTTGCCTACATGAAGGCACACTTTCCGGAAGCATTTTTCGCCGCGTTGCTGAATTCCGTTAACCAGCACTCGGATAAAATGAGGGAGTATTTCATCGAACTGAAAAGGCGCAACATCAGCATTTCCTATCCGGACATCAACACAAGCAACTGGAAGTTTGCGCTGCGGCAACAAACGATCCAATTTGGCTTGGGCGGGATCAAAGGCCTCAGACGCGATTTTATCCAGGAAATCATCAAAGAACGTCAAGGCCATGGGCACTACAAGGATTTTGTTCAATTTTTGAGAAGGATCCATCCGAAGTGGCTGAAGAACGAAAACATCGCACCACTCATCTATAGTGGTGCGTTCGACAGTTTCGGACATTCGCGCGCGACGCTGTTGGAGTCGTTGCCGGGTATGCTGAACAGCATCGATTATAGCGGAAACAACGTCGATCTCTTTTCAATACTGGAACCGAAATATGTCGAAACGGAAGAACTTCCCTTGTTGGAATTGCTGGATTTGGAGGAAGCGGCACTGGGCCATTCTTTGAGAGGCCATCCAATCGACCAATTCGGAAAATTATACAACAACGGTGCAGTTGTGTACGTCACCGAGCTTGCCTACGACAAAAAAATGCGCACGATGGGATTGATCAAAGACATCCGCAGAATCCAGACAAAGAAGGGCGACCCGATGGCATTCGCGAACATGACAGACAGTACCGGCGAAATCAGTGTCACGATTTTCCCCGAGTACTATATCCGGTTCATGAAACTGCTGAAGGCAAACCAGTTGCTTGTCGTTGAAGGCAAGATGGAGCGGTCGAAACAAGCCGACAAAACGAATTTTTTGGTCACGCACATCTGGGATGCCGAAACCTATCAGGAAATGATGGGTCAAAAAAAGGAGAATGTCTTCATACGTTTGACGGCGGAAAACAACACGCCTGAATTGTTCGCGAAAATGTATCGGATACTGAACAAACAAACGGGGGATCATCCCGTTATCCTTTACAATGAGGCCACAAAACAAACGATGCGCTTAACAGCTGAAAACTGGGTCGCCATTTCGCCCGACCTGCTCGAAGCACTGCAAGCTATTTTTGGAAATGGAAATGTTGCCGTCAAATGAAAGCTAAAAGTTGATATCCGGATACTGTTTTCATAAATGTGAAAGCTGCCTAGACTTGTTCATCCATTTGATCTGAGCCTGCCCGGAACAATTCCCCCAGAGCGGAGCGGTAGTAATAACAATTTGTCCGAATGTGGCGATATTCCGGACAAGAAGCCATTATTTTTCATTGTTTCTTTTTTAACAATCAAAAAAACGTGAAATTAAAAGACATTTTCATAAAAAGATGATAAGATAGTGAAGGACAAATTCAAAAAATATTTAATGCATGGATTTTTTTGGAAATTGAGAGTTTTTAACTTTATTGATGAGGTGAAGTCTAATGAAACGTATTGCAGTATTAACAAGTGGTGGAGATGCACCAGGAATGAATGCCGCCATTCGCGCCGTTGTGCGCAAAGGCATTTATGACGGTTTAGAAGTATATGGCATCAATTATGGCTATGCAGGTATGGTAGCCGGAGATTTCCGTCGTCTGACGATTGATGACGTCGGAGACACAATCAGCCGTGGGGGAACAATTTTATATTCTGCCCGCTATCCGGAGTTCGCAAAACTCGAAGGACAGCTTAAAGGGATCGAGCAGTTGAAGAAATTCGGCATCGATGGCCTGATCGTAATCGGGGGAGATGGATCCTACCGTGGAGGAGCAGCGCTTACTAAGTTAGGTTTCCCGACAATCGGTATTCCAGGAACAATCGATAACGATATTCCAGGAACGGATTACACGCTTGGTTTTGATACTGCGATCAATACAGTATTGGAATCTGTGGACAGAATCAGAGATACGGCAACAAGCCATATCCGTACATTCGTTGTTGAAGTAATGGGCAGAAATGCCGGAGACATCGCTTTATGGACTGGTATCGGCAGTGGCGCTGAATCCATCGTCATTCCCGAGAAAGAATTTACAATGGAAGAAGTAGTTGCTGAAATCCAGGAAGGCAGAGCGCGCGGCAAAAAACATACGATCATCATGTTGGCTGAAGGCGTAATGTCAGGAAATGAATTTGCGGAGAAACTTTCCAAATTCGAAGAATTCCATACACGCGTCACTGTTTTGGGCCACGTGCAACGAGGCGGATCCCCATCAGCGAAGGATCGCGTATTGGGAAGCATCTTCGGCTACAATGCCGTTAAAATGTTGGAAGAAGGCAAAGGCGGAATCTGTGTGGGCATCAAGGGCGATGAAGTTGTTTTCAACGACATCATCGACACACTTGAAAACCAAAAACACTTGCCGTTACTGTCGCTTTACCAAATCAACAAAGAAATTTCTTTCTAACGAAAAGTTGACTTACGTTTTACAAAATATAAAATGAGGTGCTTATTTTCTATGAAAAAGACAAAAATTGTATGTACGATCGGGCCTGCCAGTGAATCTGTAGAAACACTTGTTAAATTGATGAATGCCGGTATGAACGTTGCCCGCTTGAACTTCTCACACGGAGACTTTGAAGAGCATGGCGCTCGTATCGTCAACATCCGCGAAGCATCTAAAATCACAGGCAAAATGTGCGCAATTCTATTGGATACAAAAGGTCCTGAAATCCGTACAAACAACATGAGAGACGGCATCGTGTCGTTGATCACCGGCGAAACAGTAAGAATCTCTATGACAGAAGTTGAAGGTACGAAGGATAAATTCTCTATTACTTATCCAGAATTGATCAACGATGTTGTTGTCGGAAACCACATCCTATTGGATGACGGCTTGATTGACCTTGAAGTGACTGAACTTGACAAAGAGAACAATGAAATTGTTACTTTGATCAAAAACTCTGGCATCTTGAAAAACAAAAAAGGCGTCAATCTACCTGGTATCAAAACAAACTTCCCTGGCCTTACACAAAAAGATGCTGACGATATCATCTTCGGTATCGAAAATGATGTCGATTTCATCGCAGCAAGCTTCGTGCGTCGCGCAAGTGATGTATTGGCTATCACTGAAATTTTGGAAAAACATAACGCAACCCACATCCAAATCATCCCTAAAATCGAAAACCAAGAAGGTCTTGATAACATCGATGAAATCTTGAAAGTTTCTCAAGGTTTGATGGTTGCCCGTGGTGACTTAGGCGTGGAAATTCCTACTGAAGAAGTTCCTATCGCACAAAAAATGTTGATCAAAAAATGTAACGCTTTAGGCAAACCAGTCATCACAGCAACACAAATGCTTGATTCCATGCAACGCAACCCACGTCCTACACGTGCTGAAGCAGGAGACGTTGCCAACGCAATCTTCGACGGAACTGATGCAGTTATGCTATCCGGAGAAACAGCTGCTGGGGATTACCCGGTAGAAGCTGTTACGACAATGGCAACAATCGCCATCCGTACGGAAGAAGCGATCGTTGGACAAGATGCATTTGCTTTGAAAGCATACAGCAATACGGATATGGCTGAAGCAATCGGTCAATCAGTTGGACATACTGCCCGCAATCTTAACATTCAAACAATCGTTGCCGCTACAGAGTCTGGACATACAGCGCGCATGATCTCTAAATACCGTCCGAAATCACACATCGTTGCAATCACTTTCTCGGAGCGTCAAAGACGTGGATTGGCCCTTTCATGGGGTGTGTATCCGTTCGTTACCGAAAAACCGAGTTCGACAGATGAAATGATGGAATTGGCTGCAAAAGTTGCCAAAGAAGAAAAATTCGCTAAAGAAGGCGACTTGATCATCATCACTGCCGGCGTACCAGTAGGCGAACGTGGTACTACCAACTTGATGAAAATCCAATTGATCGGAACAAAATTGACTTCCGGCCAAGGTATCGGCGACAAATCTGTCATCGGTAAAGCTGTCGTGGCTCTTTCAGCTGAAGAAGCAATCGCTAAAGTGACAGAGGACTGCATCTTAGTCTTGAAGAACTCAGATAAAGACTACACGCCTGCATTTGAGAAAGCTGCAGCAGTAATTGTTGAAGCTGGCGGCTTGACAAGTCATGCTGCTGTTGTCGGCATCGCAAGCGGCATTCCAGTAATCGTAGGAGCAGAAAATGCGACTACATTAGTGCAAGATAATGAATTGATCACAATCGATTCACGTCGCGGCATCATCTACCGTGGTGCAACAACTACCATCTAAGCTTAACTAAATTAGAGAGCATCTGTGGGTCTGGGACGAGAGTCTCGGACCCATTTGCTTTCCTTTTGCACGATCTGTCATCTGATTCCAAAGGGTGGTGGGATAAATATCACAAATATGACAAGCTCATAACAACGACGCTTTGGAAATCATTTTGTGATATGATAAAATGGAAGAAATACAGCGACGGAAAGACCGTTTGGAGGAAAAATATGAGTAAAGTACTAGGTACAATCATTACAGGTGTGATCGTGGACGAAAACGAGAAAAGTGTCTTCGTTCAGAAAGACGGCATCACCTACAGATTGGATAAAGAAGAGTCGGAAACGGCATTGCAATTGGGGGACACTGTCAAAGGATTTGTCTACGAAGGAATGAACAAGCAACTGCGCATGACCTTAAAGGAACCTGCTAGCCAAGTAGGACAGTATGGTTGGGGAACAGTTGTAGCTGTCCGGAAAGATTTGGGCGTATTTGTTGACATTGGTCTAGATGACAAAGAAATTGTAGTTTCTTTGGATAATTTGCCCGATATCAAATCGCTATGGCCGAAAAAGGGAGACCGACTACTGATCGCCCTTGAGCAAGACAGCAAAGATCGTCTGTGGGGCATCATCGCCGACGAACCGGTATTCCGTTCCATTTCCCGTACTCCGGGTGAGGAATTGAAAAACAAGGACATTTCCGGAACCGTCTTCCGTTTGAAATTAGTGGGAACGTTTATTTTGACGGATGATGGTTATATCGGATTCATTCACCCATCAGAGCGGGAGATTGAACCGCGCTTGGGCGAAGTCGTCAGCGGGCGAGTCGTCGGCATCAGTCAACACGGCATGCTGAATCTCTCCCTGAAACCGCGTGCGCATGAAGCTATCAGTGAAGATGCAGCCATGATTTTGGTATTGTTGGAGCAGAGTCCCACGCACAGCTTGCCTTATTGGGACAAGAGTGATCCGGAAGCAATCAAAGAATACTTCGGCATCAGCAAAGCGCAGTTCAAAAGAGCGCTGGGCCATTTGTTGAAGGCCAGACTGATCATCCAAGAAGATGGACACACAAAATTAATCAAAAAGGATTAGGTCTTCAGCCTGTCCTCAAAGGAGCCGACAGCAGTGACGGAATTGTCATTAAACACCATCAAAAAACAATTGCAAGAGGCAGGATTCAAGCTCACTCCACAACGGGAAGCGACTGTCGGCGTGCTGCTGGAAAAGGAAAAGGAGCATCTCAGTGCGGAGGAAATTTTCCTGCTGTTGCGGCTTAAACATCCTGATATCGGCCTTGCGACGGTCTATCGTACATTGGAAATCTTGACTGAATTGAATATCACGTACAAGGTAGTCTTTGAAGATGGCTTATCCCGCTACGACTTAAGAAGAACCAGCAATGAGCATTTTCATCATCATCTTTTGTGCATCGAATGCGGCAACATCGAGGAAATTCACGAGGATTTGTTGGGTGAGGTCGAAAAAGATGTCGAATCCCGCTATCAATTCGTGGTAAAAGATCGTCGCTTGACTTTTCATGGCATCTGCCGCGAATGCCAACAAAAACTGAGGAATAAATAGCCTCAAAAGGATGAAATGGGTTACCGACATGGAAGAAGAAATCAATGAATATGGACGTTATTTGAGGATCGAGAGAGGGTTGTCCGATAACACAATCATCAGTTATCTGCGAGACCTCAGAAAATACAGTCAATTTCTGGAAAAGAATGCTATTCATGCATTCGGGGATGCGACCAAACCGGACGTGCTTTTGTATCTTCAATTTTTGAATGAAGAAAAATTAGCGACAGCTTCAATCGGAAGGATGATCACCAGTCTCCGGAGATTCCATCAATACCTGAAGCAAGAAGGATTGATTGAAAACGATCCGATGGTAACTATTCAGCTGCCGAAAAAACAACAAAAGTTGCCGAAAGTGCTCTCAATGGCTGAAATTGAACGCCTGATGGCTGCACCGGATGTAAAAACTGTTTTAGGGCTAAGAGATCGCGCCATATTGGAATTGTTGTATGCCACCGGCCTTCGCGTCAGTGAACTCATCCACATCACGATGAGCGAGATCCATCTGGATATCGGGTTCATCCAAACAATCGGTAAAGGTGATAAAGAAAGAATCGTGCCGTTGGGGGAGGAAGCCGCCTTCTGGATTTCGGAATACTTGTCGGACAGTCGTCCTGCTTTGGCGCATGGGAGGAAAGAAACGGCCTTTCTGTTCCTGAATTTCCATGGCAATGGATTTACTCGCCAAGGGATCTGGAAAAATCTGAAGCAAACTGTGCGAGATGCCGGTATTCAAAAAAACGTATCGCCGCATATGTTGCGTCATTCATTTGCAACGCATATTCTGGAAAACGGAGCGGATCTGCGGATTGTGCAGGAACTGTTGGGGCATGCTGATATTTCCACAACTCAGATATATACGCACATCACAACAGAAAGAATGGCAGAAATCTATCAAAAGTATCATCCTCGTGCTTGAACCATAATGGCTCAAGTCCGTTAGGGATAAGGGAGGAACAGGATTATGAAATTTAATCGCATCCATCTGATTGTGATGGATTCAGTCGGTATAGGCGAAGCAGCTGATGCAGACAAGTTCGGCGATGTTGGTTCGGATACACTTGGACATATCGCTGAAGTTGCCGGTCTGAAAATTCCTAATCTGGAAAAGTTGGGTCTGGGCAACATCCGCGAACTGAGAGGCGTCAAGCCAGACAGTTCGTCCATAGGCTATTACACGAAACTTGAGGAGCAGTCCGTCGGTAAAGATACGATGACAGGCCATTGGGAAATCATGGGGCTGAATATCCAGTCACCATTCCGCGTTTTTCCGGAAGGTTTTCCGCAGGATTTGATCGAAAAAATCGAAAATCATACAGGCCGTAAAATTATCGGAAACAAGCCGGCAAGCGGGACTGAAATCCTGGATGAGTTCGGTGAACACCAAATGAAGACCGGTGATCTGATCGTCTACACATCGGCGGATCCGGTGCTGCAGATCGCTGCGCACGAAGAGATCATTCCGCTTGAAGAATTGTACGCGATCTGCGAATATGTAAGGGAAATCACTTTGGAAGATCCTTACATGATCGGACGGATCATTGCCAGACCGTATCTCGGTACTCCGGGCCATTTTACCCGCACAAGCAATCGGCACGATTATGCTTTGGATCCATTCGGGCAAACAACGTTGGATTACCTGAAGGACGCCGGCTACGATGTCATCGCAATCGGCAAGATCAATGACATCTACAATGGCCAGGGCATAACGGAATATGTGCGCACGAAAAGCAATATGGACGGTGTCGACCAGTTGCTGACTGTCATGGAAAAAGATTTTCGGGGTTTAAGTTTCTTGAACTTAGTCGATTTCGATGCTCTGTTCGGGCACCGCCGGGATGTGAAAGGGTATGCTGAGGCAATCGAAGACTTTGATGCGCGCATTCCTGAAATATTGGCTGCTTTAGCGGAGGATGATTTGTTGTTGATTACTGCAGATCACGGGAATGACCCAACTTTCCCGGGGACAGATCATACGCGCGAGTATGTGCCATTATTGGCCTATTCTAAAAAAATGGTGGGCCGTGGTAAGTTGGATCAAGGCAAGTTTGCGGATATCGGCGCAACCGTATCCGATAATTTTCGGGTGGCCGCTACTCAAAACGGTCGCAGCTTTTTGGATGAATTGGACTAGTGAGGTGTGGGAATATGACAAATGATCAAAATAATGTGCGGATAGCTGCCGAATATTTGGAAGAAAAAGGTTTATTGGAACCTGAATTTGGATTGATTTTGGGGTCAGGCTTGGGCGAATTGGCTGATGAGATAACGGACGCGATTGCGATTCCGTATGAGGAAATTCCTTACTTCCCTGTATCGACGGTTGAAGGTCACAAAGGCCAACTCGTTTACGGGAATCTGAGTGGAAAGAAAGTCATCGCCATGCAAGGCCGCTTTCATTTCTATGAGGGCTACGGGCTTGAAGCAGTTACTTTTCCGATCAGGGTAATGAAGCATCTTGGCATCCATTCCTTGGCGCTGACAAATGCGGCCGGAGGCATCAGTTATGCATTTACACCGGGGGATTTAATGCTGATTACGGATCACATCAATCTGACGGGCCAAAATCCATTGATCGGTCCGAATGATCCTGCGCAGGGGCCACGCTTTACGGATATGAGTCAAGCCTACGATGGCGAATACCAAGAGAAAATAAAACAAGTCGCTTCGGAGATGGGGTTGGATCTGAAGGAAGGCGTATATCTTGGACTGACAGGTCCCACCTATGAAACGCCAGCAGAAATCCGTATGTGCCGGGTGTTGGGTGCTGACGCTGTCGGCATGTCCACAGTGCCGGAAGCTATAGTAGCGCGTCATGCGGGTTTGCGCATTTTCGGTGTTTCCTGTATAACTAATTTAGCTTCAGGAATGCAAGCAACCCTAAATCATGAAGAAGTCGTTGAAACGACAACTCGAGTCAAAGAAACATTCAAAGCCTTATTGAAGAATGTATTGGCTGCCTTGTAACAAACAGGTCATGAAAAAAACTCTCTCGTACAACGTTGCTGCGAAGAGTCACAGCCGTTCAGAATGGTGCATCCCAGAACGACTGTCGGGATAAATACAAAGTGAGAAGGAGATCGAAGTGTTCATTTCTTATAATCAATCATATGAAAAAATAGCTATGGGTCTGCTTTCTTATGTGACAGATCTAAAAAATGTAGCGAGGCTGAAGCCGGAAATGGAAAGCTACATTGATAATGTCGATAGGAAACTATTCTTGTGGAAAGATGAAGAGACAGAGAATATCGTTGCTTTGATAGGTGTGCAAATACATGAAGCAATGGTGTTGGTTCGTCATATCGCTGTCTCTCCTTCGTTTCGGAAGGAAGGCATCGTGCATCGGTTGTTGGATGGCTTGCAGCAACACTATCCAACGAGCGCAATCAACGGGACTCTGGAAACCGCGCCGTTCATCGCCAAATGGAACCAGAAACAGCCGAACCCAAGCGATGAGGAAACGAGTGGATCATTGTGAGCGAACAAAATGAACTCACCCTCATATTGCCGGATTTTGAGGGACCATTGGATCTTCTCCTACACTTGATCAAAGAGCTGAAAGTCGATATTTTCGATATTCCGATTGCAGAAGTGACTTTTCAATATCTGCGTTATTTAGACACGATGCAAGAGATGAAATTGGATATCGCCGGCGATTATCTCCTGATGGCTGCGACGTTGTTGGAGATAAAAAGCCGCATGTTACTTCCGAAAAAAGAAGTGACCTTCGAAGAGGAGTTTTATGAAGAGGGCGAGGATCCGAGGGAAAGTTTGATTCAACAATTGGTGGAATACAAGCAATTCCAGGAAGCCGCCAAGGCATTGAAAACCATGGAACAAGAACGTGGTTTGTATTTCACGAAGCCGGCAACGGATCTTGAGGACCTCCAACAAGCGGTCCCTCTTGCTCCAGGCGAAGTTTCTGCGGCGGATCTGATTGCCGCGCTTCAGAAAATGTATCAGAAACTGCAGAAAAAGAAGCCGCTTCAAGCCAGAATGGAACAGGACCAATATACAGTGGATCAGACGATGACTTGGATCATGGAGAAGTTGGAAAACCTGCCGTATGATTCTGACCACAGGCTTCCCTTTACAGCCTTCTTTGAAGTGCAGACGAAATCGCAGATTGTGAATACATTTTTGGCGATGCTGGAATTAGTCAAAGAAAGAAAAATCAATTTTTCGCAAGAGAACACATACGGAGATATTTATATACTACGCAATATGGGAGTTTTAACAGATGAATAAAAAAGGGGCACTGGAGAGTCTGCTGTTTGTGGCAGGAGATGATGGCTTGAGTATGGATGAAATCACCTCTTTATTGGAGACCACACCACTGGAAGCACAAAACTTGTTGACGGAAATGCGTGCGAGTCATAACGACAATATCCACTCCGGTTTGACGCTCATCGAAACCCGCAAAAGATACCAACTCGCCACAAAAAGAGAGTACGCAGAACTAATCAAAATGTACGCTGTGTCACCATTCGCGACCCACTTATCACAAGCTGCCCTGGAGACTCTGGCAATCATCGCATACAAGCAGCCCTTGACGCGGATGGAAATCGATCAGATCCGCGGCGTCCAGTCAGCCGGATTGGTCCAAAGGCTGTTGCTGAGAGGGTTGATAAAGGAAATTGGCCGTTCGGAAACACCCGGAAGACCGATTATTTACGGTACGACCGACTATTTCATGAATTATTTCGGATTGACCACAATAGATGATCTGCCGAATGTGGACGAATTATTCCAGATGCAGGATAATGAATCGTTCGACCTTTTTGATTTTCCTGCGGATGAAGGCACAGATAGCCAACTTGCTTTTTTCAAGAAAGATTCCATCATAGCAGAACAAGAATGACCAACAAAAACAAAATAAGAATAATAGGTGAATAAATGGAAAGATTACAGAAAGTTATTGCTCATGCAGGAATAGCGTCACGGCGGAAAGCCGAAGAACTGATCACTTCTGGTGCAGTCAGCGTTAACGGAAACAAGGTAACGGAATTAGGCGTAAAAGTTTCAAAAAATGATAGAGTGGAAGTGAACGGCTTGCCGATTTATCGCGAACAGCCGGTTTACTATTTATTCTACAAACCAAAGAATACCCTATCATCTGTGAAAGATGATAAAGATCGGACTGTCGTCACTGATTTCTTCAACGTAAAAGAGCGGATTTATCCGATCGGCAGACTGGACTATGATACGACCGGGTTGCTCCTATTGACCAATGATGGTGAATTTGCGAATCTATTGACCCATCCGAAATACCACATTGACAAAACCTATGTTGCTAAGGTTGGTTGCATCCCTACGCGCTCCGATCTGAACAAATTGGAAAGCGGAATCGTGATTGACGGCAAAAAAACTGCGAAAGCGCGAGCAAAGTTGATTTCTGCCAATTCCCAAAAAAATACAGCGATCATTGAGTTGACCATCCATGAAGGTTGGAACCACCAAGTCAAAAAAATGTTCGAAAAAATTGATTGTCCCGTCGAAAAATTAAAAAGAGAATCGTTTGGTTTCCTTACGCTCGGTGATCTGAAGCCGGGGCAACACCGAGAGCTGAAGGCATTTGAAATCGACAAGCTGAAAAATATGGCTCTTGCGAACGAAAAAGCATCAAAAAGGTAGATTTCTTATCGAATCAGAGAGGGTGATCACGATGACAAATTCCAGCGGGAAAATATTGATTGTGGATGACGAGGAGCGTATCCGAAGATTATTGAAACTCTATCTGGAAAAGGATGGTTATGAAACAGCCGAGGCAGAGGATGGAACAACAGCGGTAGAAATGATTTTGAACAACCATTACGATTTGGTCTTGTTGGATATCATGCTTCCTGGAATGACTGGTATTGAAGTAGCCAAAATTGTCCGCAAGGAAAAAGAAATACCGATCATGATGATCACTGCCCGCGGCGAAGAGAACAATCGTGTAGAGGGATTCTTATCAGGAGCGGACGACTATATCGTTAAGCCTTTCAGTCCAAGAGAAGTCATGTTGCGGGTCGCAGCCATCCTAAAGCGCACGAAGCCGTCAGAAACGGAATCTAGCACAATCGAATATCCTATGTTGAAGATTTTTCCGGATGCCAGGAAAGTGCTGGTTGACGAGGTGGCCATCAATTTGACTCCTAAAGAATTTGAATTGCTTCTTTATCTTTCAAAGTCCCCCGAGAAAATCTTTACGAGGGAAGTTCTTTTGAAAGAAGTCTGGAAATACGAGTTTTTCGGCGACCTGCGCACAGTTGACACGCACGTCAAGCGGTTGCGCGAAAAATTGTTGAAGCAATCGAAACCAGTTTCAAAAATGATAGTAACCGTTTGGGGGATGGGTTATAAATTTTCCCCGAATGATGACCAAGCAGCAGACGACAAGCAATGAAAAGAACGAGCATATTCCTCAAATCATGGGTCCTATTGACTTTTTTAACTGTAGCTATAATGACTTTGATGTATATCGGCCACGCAATCATCAGTGTGAACACGATCGAAGATACTTATAATAAACTGCTGCAGGAAAAAATCACTGCGTATAAGGATACGATTATGATCGATCCTGAAGATTATCTCAGCCAAACTAGTGGTGTGCAATCGCTGGATCCAGAATTGTCCTATTACATCAAAATAGCGGATCAGAGCCGATTCGTCGTACAAAAACCGGATCTTCAAGGGCAGTCGGAACTGCTTCTTGAGAACATTCTGGCGAATGATGAAATTCTGGATGCAATCGATGGTAAAGTAGATGATTTCAGCAAAATCACCATAGAGGACGAGGAAAATAATCCCTTGCTTTTGATGGTTTTTGTTCATACTTTTGAATTGCAAGGACAAGCCGGAATGCTCGTCATCAGTTATGAGCTGGACGAATTTCAGGCTTATGAACTGAACGCAAAAAGCATCACTTTGTTGTTGCTGACAGTCTATCTAATGGGGACGATCATCTATTATCAGTACCTGATAAGGCATGTTGCCGAACCGTTGGAGGTTATGACGGATATCGCCTTCAAATACTCCCGGAATGATTTTTCCAAGCGGATCACGTTCGAATCCTATGATGAGATATCTGGATTGGGTACAGCCATGAACAAGCTAGGAAAGACCCTTCAAGCCACGACGCTGATGAACAGAGAAGAGCGGGAGCTGTTGAATCACCTGTTTGATTCTTTGCCGGCAGGAATCCTTTACTTTGACCAAAATTTTCATTTGAAATTAGTTAATGGCCCTGGCCAAGAGTTTTTGGATTTTTGGCGAAGGGTGGATCCGAATGCAGAAGCTAAAGCAATACCGCACCAGTTCAAGGAAATGGTCCAGCATGCATTCAATACAACATCCGGATCGGAAGCGGATCTCAGTTGGTCCCAGCGGCATTATAACGTTAAAGTGACGCCGGTCATCCAAACAGATCTTCAAAAAACTGCCGGGGTTCTTATTGTATTGCAGGATGTGACGAACGAAAGGCAATTGGATATTATCCGCGGTGATTTCATCACGAATGTATCCCATGACTTGCGGACGCCGTTGCAGATGATAAAAGGTTACAGCGAAGCCATTATCGATAATATCGCTGAAAGCAATGACGAGAAAATCGAAATGGCCCAAATCATTTTGGATGAAACGACCGAGATGAACAAAATGGTGAACAACCTTCTGGATCTGTCGCGTATGCAAGCGGGTTATATAGAATTGAACCGGCAAAATGTCTATCTAGATGCCTTCTTCAAACATTTGGCGGGCAGGTTCGAAAACAGTTTTAAAGAAGCGGCCATCCAATTTTCTTATGAACTGGCCGATGGCATCGAAGTCTATCCTTTTGACGAAGAGAAAATGAATCAGGTGTTTTACAATCTGATCGATAATGCGGTACGTTATTCAGCTGAAATTGGTACGCGTAGGCAAAAATTCATCCATATCACTGTCCGGTTGGATGATATGTTGGATAAAGTTGTCTTTGAAATCAGCGATAACGGGATTGGTATCCAAGCTGAGAGTTTACCGTTCATTTTCGAGCGTTTTTACAAAAATGATAAATCGCGGACATACTCGAAACAAAAGGGAACCGGCATCGGGCTTTCGATTGTGAAGACAATCGTGGAAGCACATGACGGGGAAATAGAAGTCCACAGTGAACCGGGTGTAGGGACGACTTTCTTGGTCCGTTTGCCATTTCACTCAAGTTGAGAAAAGCGATCGGGAGATAGTCTGAAAATAAATATCTCGAAACTGTGATATTATTCTTGACAATCGTGTGTGCATCGCTTATAGTTTGTATATAACAAAATATAAATAAGATTCGTCTTCAGGGCAGGGTGAAATTCCCGACCGGTGGTAAAAGTCCACGACCTCGCAGTGGTTCATTGCGAGCTGAACTGGTGTAATTCCAGTACCGACAGTACAGTCTGGATGGGAGAAGATGGGGTTTCTTTGAATTGCAATTTCAAAGGCTCTATTTTTATGTGTCCATTTGAGGATGATAAGAATAGGGTCTTTTTGGATTTGGAGAAACCCATCTCTGAGACAGTCAACAGGGAGGATTCATTAACATGCAACAAAACAAAACAAAAAGATTAGTCGGTATTTCACTATTTGGGGCATTGGCATTTGTGCTGATGTTCATCGCTTTCCCGGTAATTCCAGCATTTTCGTATCTGAAGATCGACTTCAGCGATTTACCGATTCTGCTTTCATTTTTCCTATACGGGCCAGCCGGAGGGGTCATATCTGCTGTCATCCGCTCCGTTTTGCACTACCTTCAAACAGGCGGGGATATGGGCTATCCAATCGGGGACTTCGCAAGTCTCTTGGCGACGCTTGCTTACACATTACCTGTATACTATCTATTGAAAAAAGCTAAAACAAAAACAGCCGTTATTTTGGCGCTGTTGACGGGTACTTTGGTTTTGACGGTTGTCTTATCAGTGGCCAACTGGTTCATCATCACCCCGTTATACATGCACTTGTTGAATTTTGAAATGGGTCCTATCAAAGAATTAGTTTTGGCGGGGATCTTGCCTTTCAATATCATCAAAGGACTTGTCGTAAGTGCCGTCATCCTCTTGGTGATGCCAAAGCTGAAACCTTGGCTGGCACATAACAAAGTTCCTTTTGCCCAGTAATCACCAGGGGCTGATAATTTAATTGTTTCAAGAACAAGAGGCTGCACTCTGAATCATCACTGATTCAGAGTGCAGCCTCTTTTGCGTTGTCCCCTCCGTAAGGAAGTCTCGGAGTCACTGTTCCGCAGGAGGAAACGGAGATTCTGATCGGAGGATGGCGCCAGTGGGGCATTTTCGGTAGGCATCCAGGAACGCATCAAAACGTTCGGGGGGAATAGGTGCTTTGCCCGTATTCGAATCCATTTTGGTGAAAGCAATCCCTTCAGAAGTATAGTCGAAGAGATCCGGTGAAATTATTTGGCAAAGTCCACAAGCGATGCAGTTATCTTGGTTTACTTTGGTATAATACATACAGTAACCTTCTTTACAAAAATTTGGTGGTGAGAACATGAAAAGTTTGACATACATAGAGTATCTTTTTTTAGATTGCATTTCAACTGAACGCCCCATCAAGGAAGCGACTCTTTTTTATAACCTGATTGGCAAACGGACTGTGTCCACCATGCTCCAGTGCCGTCAATATGATCTGGAGGCCTATTTCACTGTCATGCCGGGCATGAAACCGACCGTGTTGAAAAAAGGCCTCAAGCGATTGCTTTCGGATGGTTTGATCATCGGTAACGATGACGATGGTTATCTGCTGACCAAAGCGGGAAGCGAGATACAAGCTGATTTTTTCAGCAGTCACGCGCATTTTTCTTTACCAAACCAACTGGAATTTGCCCTCGTTCAGAGTGTTTTGCGCCGCCGGATGCTATTTCTGATTCAAATCCTTTCCGAAATGCTGCATAAAAATAAACATTACTATCCCATTGAGCGGGAAGCGAAAGAGCAGCTTTGGATGAAGCGCTTGTTGACGCAGCACGTCGGTGATAAAGAAACATTTGCGCGCGCTTATGGAGAAGAATGGCATATCTACCTGTCACGGCTGCCTGAAAGGGATGCCAGGCTCTTTGCGCTACAATTTGAAGGCACAGACCACCTGAGGAAAACAACCGGTCAGATGGCCGGGCTATTCTCTTTGGATGAAGCTGAAGTGAAAATACTGCTTCACCAAAATTGGCTGAGTTTGTATACTGCATTGGAAAAAGAACCAGAAAACTTTCCTGTCCTTTCTTCGGTCATGCTTAAGACGATAAAAGAAAATGGCTTGGCTTCCGCCAGTGCTGAAACGACTATGGGTTATTTCATGAACGGGCACAGCATGAATGAAATCATCTCGATGCGTGGATTGAAGCAGAGCACAATCCAAGATCATTTTGCTGAAATTGCCTTGATCTATCGGGAATTCCCAACGCAAGAATTTTTGGATAAGGAAAAATTGCACTATCTGCAACAACTCGTAGAACGAAAAGAACGTGTCGATTATCGGGAAATCCAAAAAGCATTTTCCGAAATCAACTTTTTTGAGTCCCGGTTGATACAAATAAGAAGTGAGGTGGCTGCTAAATATGGATGAAGAACAATTGAAATTAGAACTTCAGAAATACTTCGGCTACACGGCATTCAAGGACGGGCAATTGGAGCCCATCCAATCCGTTTTGGCGGGCAAGCACACGTTGGCAACTTTACCCACGGGAACCGGGAAATCCTTGATATATCAGTTGAGCGGATATCTTTTGGAGGGGATCGTCGTTATCGTTTCGCCTCTTTTATCTTTGATGGAAGATCAAGTGGCCCAACTGAAATTCATGGGTGAAAAAAGGACGGCCTCATTGAATAGCATGCTGCAGTTCGAAGAAAGGCAAAGATTATTAAGCAACCTGTATCAAATCAAGTTTTTGTTCCTTTCCCCCGAGATGCTGCAGAACCAGGTTGTATTGAACAAACTCAAGCAGATTCCACTCGCTTTGTTTGTGGTCGATGAAGCGCATTGCATTTCCCAGTGGGGCTTGGATTTCCGTTCTGATTATCTATTTTTGGGAGCTGCAAGGCAAGAATTGGGAAATCCTTTGACTTTAGCGCTCACTGCGACAGCGACGTCTGCCGTGATGGAGGATATCATCGGTTCCTTGCATATTGCTGGAAGTGAATTGAACGTATTTGAGGGCCCGGTAGACCGTGCCAATATTTATTATAAAGTCGTTGCAGTGCCTCCAGAGGGGAAACAGGAGTACCTCCTGGAGCTTTTGGAGAAATATCCATCTCCAGGCATCATCTACTTCTCCAGCAAGGCACAAGCTGATGCGGTCGCATTCATGATCCGGGGAAAAACAAATTTGCGCGCTGAGGCCTATCATGCCGACCGGACAAATGAAGACAGGATCACTATCCACCATCAATTTCTTCAGGATGAGTTGGACGTCATTTGCGCTACCAGCGCTTTTGGAATGGGGATCAATAAGCCGAACATCCGCTATGTGATCCATTACCACATGCCGAATTCCCTTGAGGAATATGTACAGGAGATAGGGAGAGCGGGACGGGACGGGCAACAGAGCACGGCGGTCCTATTGTATTCGGAAACGGACTTCAACTTCAAAGTGAAGATGCTGAAAAGTGATTTTCCAAACGATTATGCAATTGAAAGTGTCATAAAAAATAGGACGATCAATCCAGAACAGGGGAGTCCGACTGAGCAAACCTTGTTGTCGCATATCTTGCGCCAGCGATTCACAAAAGAGGAAGCACAGCATTTTGTCGCAACCCGCCACAATCTGAAGAAAAACTTACTGAAGGGCATGAAGGGATTTGCCCAAATCGATACATGCAAACGAGACTTTATCTCCGCCTATTTCGGGAAAAACAGTCTCGCCAAACCTGTATACTGCTGTGATAGCTGCGGGAACGAGGACCTGCCGTTAGTGGGGGAATTCAGGACTAGGAATACGGTTCCAATGACAGAAGCACCGCATTGGGAAAAAATCCTGTCAGACCTTTTTCTTTTATAAAATTTAACCCAAAAATTGCAAAAATGTGCTACAATTAGCATGAATCACTTATAGGAGGAACCCGAATGGATAAAAAGAATCGCAATCGCAATAATGGAGAGCCTTGGTCACGTAAATTCGGCGAAGATGAAAATCTGAAGAGCCGGCAGTATTCACGTTCGGCCAGAAATACAAAAAACAAAGAAGTAGCACCTCTATTAAAAGTATTGCTGTTTCTCTTTTTGGCTATTCTGATTATTCCATTTGCAACCATCTATTTTAATAAACAGAATCAAAATACTCCCGCACCTAAGAGTGCTGAACAAGTGATGATCAACAAGCGAGTGGCCAGTTCCAGTGTCGAAAGCAGTGAGGAAGCGTCTTCCGAAGAGACTTCAGAAGAGGTTTCCAGCGAAGTTGTGGAAAGCGCCGTGGAGCCCGAATCTTCGATTGCGGAAACGCCAAGTTCGAGCGCCGCGCCTGCAGTGGTCGAAACACCTGCTGAAACAGTTAAAGAACCGGAAACGACTACTGGGGTATACAGTAATTCATACACCATCCAAGCGGGTGACAATCTTTACCGGATTGCTATTAACCACGGGATGACATTGGATGAATTGATGCAGGCCAACGGGTTGAGCAGTACAGAAGCACAAATCGGTATGGCTTTGAAAGTTAAATAGTGAAAGCCGTCTGTCAAGGCGGCTTTTTCAATGAAATCGAACAGAATGAAGTCGGAGGTTTATTGTGAAAAAAATGAATATTGCCATCGATGGTCCAGCATCGGCAGGGAAAAGCACCATCGCGAAAAAAGTTGCGGAAAAATTGGGATACATCTATTTGGACACAGGCGCGATGTATCGAACGTTGACTTATGCGGCTCTATCCAACGGAAGCGATCTCCATGATGAAGAAGCCTTGCATACATTGCTGAAAGGAATTAGGATAACCTTTTCGACTGCCGAAAACGAAATGCAGCGTGTTTTTCTTAATGAGGAGGACGTCACTGAATCAATCAGATCGGAGGAAGTGACCCAAAACGTTTCCCTGGTTTCGTCGTTCGCGAAAGTGCGTGAAGAGATGGTTGCCCGCCAGAAAAGCATCGCACGGTCCGGCGGCGTCGTAATGGACGGCAGGGACATCGGTACGGTCGTATTGCCTGATGCTGAGGTCAAGATATTCATGACAGCGACCGCCGAAGAAAGAGCGTTGCGCCGCTACAAAGAAAACATAGCAAAGGGTATGACCACTTCCTTGGAAGAGCTGACGGAAGACATGAAGCGCCGCGACCATTTGGACAGCACCCGGACGATATCCCCGTTGAAAAAAGCCGATGATGCCATCGTTTTGGACTCAACGCATCTGGAGATCGACGAAGTGGTGAAGCGGATTCTCGGCATTATCGAAGCAAACCTAAAACCCTTACAAACATTGGATTAACAATACTAGACGATTTTAAGCAAAGATGTTAGAATGATTGTATGCAGTATTACGCTTTCAAAAATATGGAGTCAAGGATTAATTTCTGAGCCGAAAGGTGAGGAGTTAAGGGAACTAGCCAATCGGTTGCCGCAGACTTTTAGGAGGAATAGTTACATGTCAGATTACATTGAAAACCCAGAGTTAAATGAAGAAGAGTCCAATAATGTTGAGCAGACTATGCAAGATGTGTTGGATGAAGCATTATCCATTGAGGTGGGCGATACTGTCAAGGGAGAAGTTTTAAGCATCCAAGATAGACAAGCCATCGTAGGAATCATTGGGGGCGGGGTTGAAGGGGTTATTCCTTACAACGAATTATCTGCAAAACCATTCGATGAAGTTACAGAAATCCTAAACGTAGGTGACGTTGTGGATTTGGTTGTCATAAAACAAATCAAAGATAAAGAAAATGGAAGCTTCTTGCTTTCGAAGCGTCGTGTGGATGCTAAGATCGTTTGGAAAGATATTCAAGATAAATTCGAAAACAACGAAATCATCGAAGCGCCAGTCAAAGACGTCGTTAAAGGCGGATTGGTCGTTGATGTCGGCGTGAGAGGTTTTGTTCCGGCTTCAATGGTAGAAGACCATTTTGTGGAAGATTTCAGTTCTTATAAAGGCAAAGTGATGACCTTCAAGATTGTTGAACTAGAACCTAGCGAAAACCGTTTGATTTTATCACATAAAGCAGTTGTGGAAACAGAAAAAGAAGCCAATAAAGGCAAATTGATGGACGAATTGGTAGCCGGAGACATTGTCGAAGGAACTGTCGCTCGTCTGACCAACTTCGGTGCATTCGTCGATTTAGGCGGCGTGGATGGTTTGGTCCACATCTCTCAAATTGCTCACGAGCATGTGAAAAATCCTGGTGACGTTTTGGCGATTGGCCAAACTGTCAAAGTCAAAATTTTATCCATCGATAAAGAAAATGGCCGTGTATCCTTAAGCATCAAAGACACATTGGCGGGTCCTTGGAATGCGATCGCTGAGAAAGCGCCAATCGGAGCTGTATTGACTGGTGTTGTCAAACGTTTGACAAGCTTCGGTGCTTTTGTGGAAGTTTTCCCTGGTGTCGAGGGTTTGGTGCACATTTCCCAAATTTCCCATCAACACATTGCGACTCCGCATGAAGTGCTGCAAGAAGGCCAAGAAATTAAAGTCAAAGTGTTGGATGCGAAAGAAGATGAGCAACGCCTATCTCTAAGCATCAAGGCTTTGGAAGAAAAAGCTGTGACTGAAGCACCCGCAGCTGATGAGAAAAGAGAGAAAAAAGAGAAAAAAACCGAAGAATATGTTGCTGACGATTCAGACGGAAACTTCACATTAGCAGATTTATTAGGCGACAAACTTTCAGGTTTGAAAGACGATTCTGAAGCTTAATCAGCAAGGAAAGTGAACATGTGAGGGCATGGAATTCCATCCATGCCCTTTTTTTGTTGTTATTATTGACGGATGTGTGTTATAACTGACATGGACGAAAACATTGAGAAAACTATACACAGTGAGCAAATACCCAAAAAGTTTTGTGTTGTAGAGGAAAAGAAAGGCGGAGGTTAGATGCCAAATCCAGTAGTAGCCATAGTAGGCAGACCAAACGTAGGAAAATCAACAATATTCAATAGGCTGGCAGGAGAGAGAATTTCCATAGTCGATGATGTCTCAGGCGTCACTCGCGACAGAATTTATGCAAAAGGAGAATGGTTGGGCAAAACATTCAATATCATCGATACAGGCGGGATCGATATAACGGATGAGCCTTTTATGAGCCAAATCAAATTGCAGGCGCAAGTGGCGATTGAGGAAGCCGATGTCATCATCTTCTTGACATGCGTCAGAGAAGGTGTGACGGATGCAGATGAAAACGTTGCAAGAATCCTGTACCAATCCGATAAACCTGTCATATTGGCGGTAAACAAAGTGGATAATCCAGAAATGCGCGCCGAAATATTCGATTTTTACAGTCTCGGATTAGGCGAACCTTATCCTGTATCAGGTAGCCACGGCTTAGGCCTTGGGGATCTGCTTGATGCAGTTGTAGCGAATTTTCCATCAGAAGAAGAGAATGCGGAAGAAGAAGGCATCATCAACTTCAGCTTTATCGGCCGTCCGAATGTAGGTAAATCTTCCTTGGTGAATGCCATTTTGGGAGAAGAACGCGTAATCGTATCGGATATTGCAGGCACAACCCGTGACGCTATCGATACGATGTTCGTTGACGATGAAGGTGTAAAATTCCGGATGATCGATACAGCCGGAATCCGCAAAAAAGGCAAAGTCTACGAATCCACGGAAAAATACAGCGTCATGCGTGCCATCCGTGCCATCGAGCGCTCGGATATCGTTATGGTCGTGCTGAATGCGGAAGAGGGCATCCAGGAACAGGACAAAAAAGTTGCCGGATACGCGCATGAAGCAGGCAAAGGGATCATCATTCTAGTGAACAAATGGGATACATTGGAAAAAGATAATCATACAATGAAGGAATTCGAGGACAAAATCCGCAAAGAATTCCAGTATCTTTCTTATGCGCCTATCATGTATGTTTCCGCGGTAACGAAACAGCGATTGTCAAACATTCCTGCTAAAATCAAGGAAATCAGTGAAAATCAAAACCGACGTATTTCTTCATCCTTGTTGAATGATGTCCTGATGGATGCTGTCGCGCATAATCCAACACCATCCGACAAAGGACGTCGTCTGAAAATTTACTACATGACGCAAGTGGCCGTAAAACCGCCGACATTTGTTGTTTTTGTCAACGATCCGGAATTACTGCATTTCTCATATGAGCGTTTCCTTGAAAACAGAATTCGTGATTCGTTTGATTTCGAAGGGACACCATTCCATTTGATTGCCCGACAAAAAAAATAAATTACCTTCCCGTAGGCATTAAATCCACTATAATCGTTGCAGTAGCACGGTTTGTGTGATATTCTTTATTAGAAATATCTTTTCAATTTGACTGCGGTATTTCAGAACTGTTTTTGGACCACTCAAAAATAGTTATTCCATGTTTTGTTGTGTTATCAAAGAAAGCATGTATTCTTCTTCTTTAAAGGAGGTGAAAGGACAACATGGCAAACAAAGCTGAATTAATCGAAAGAGTTGCTGGAAAAACAAACTTGACTAAAAAGGATGTTACAGCAAGCGTTGATGCATTATTTGAAGTGATTCAAGAAGCATTAAAAGACGGTGAAAAAGTTCAAGTCATCGGTTTTGGTAATTTTGAAGTTCGTGATCGTGCAGCTCGTAAAGGACGCAATCCTCAAACTGGGGAAGAAATCCAAATCGAAGCAAGCAAAATCCCTGCATTCAAACCAGGTAAAGCATTGAAAGATGCAGTTAAATAATTAATGAAAATGAAGTTGGGGCCTTACGGGGCTTCGACTTTATTTTTTTTAACCAAAATCCTGAGGGAGTCTCTAACGGGGAGTCAATGTGTTTTTGACGGAGAAAAGCCTGAGGAACAAATAGATACAGATGCTGAACTTTATGATAAAATATAAAGGAAGAGCACCAGCAAGCAGAGTGTATTTGAAGGAGCAGTAGACGAATGAATAATGAAGCACATGCAATGATAGAAGCCATTCAAAAGAATGATTTGGATACGGCTGTTCAACTGTTCAAACAATCAGTTGAGCAATCCGTCCTGGAGAACAACAGCGCTGATTTGGCCGAATTGGCAGAAACGATGCATGCCTTGGGCTTCTTGAGCGAAGCAAAAGAAGCGTATGGAGCCTTGAACTACTTGGCCCCGCATATACAGGAGTGGAATATCGCCTTAGCAGAAATCGCCATCGACGAAGACGATTACGATCAAGCTTTGGATATCCTCCTAACGATCGATAAAGAAAGTGACGTATACCCGCAAGCATTGTTGACGATGGCTGATGCTTATCAAGTTCAGGGTTTGTACGAAGTCAGCGAAAAGAAAATTTTTGAAGCAATGGCACTGTTGCCGGATGAACCCATATTGGACTATGCGTTGGCGCAGCTTTACCATTCGATTGGGGAATACAAAAAGGCAATTCCAATCTATGAAGAACTTTCATACGGAAACGGCGAAATTGCATCCGCAACGCAGCTGAATTTTTTCCTGGGCGACTGTCACAATGCTATCGGTGCGTTTGAGACAGCCCTGCAGTATCTTGAAAAAATCCCGGCTGACGAACATTTCCCGGACAGTTATTTCCAACTCGGCTTCACCTATTTCCAACTCAAGGAATATGCGCGCGCCATCAGCATTTTTAATAAATTGCTCGAAGCGGATAATGCTTACCTGAGCGCATATTTGTATTTGGCGAATGCGCTTGAGGCTGAATTGGAGTTGGAAGAAGCGCTCACTGTAATGGAACAGGCCATCCTACGGAATCCTTATCAGCATGAATTTTACACGACAGCGGCCAGACTGCAATTGAAGTTGAACAGGGAGCAAGATGCGGAACAAAATTTGCGTGAAGCGGCAGCGCTTGAACCGGACCTTTCCAGTATTCATTTGGCGTTGGGCAACTTGTTGCTGAAGCAAGGAAGATTCGAAGAATTGGTAGCTTATATCGCAGACCGCGCAGATCAGGAAGACAACGATCCGCAATACAATTGGTTGCTCGCTGCCAGCCACAATGCCTTGGAGGACTACGATTCGGCAAACAAAGAATATACGGCGGCTTATCCGCATTTTGCCGACAACGAGGCATTTTTACTTGAGTACGCAGCATTCTTGAGAGAAGAAGGCAACCGCGAAAGGTTGAGTGAGGTCATTCACCAAGGCTTGGCTCTTTATCCCGCCAACACGGAGTTACTTCAACTCCATGATGATCTGCACGATTTAGATCAATAAGTCATCATCCCATCGGATAGGAGGTTTTAAAATGATGAATCCTACTTTGGAGGAGAAAAAAAATTTTATTTCTTGGTTTATTCAGAATTATCAATTGAAGCGCAGAGAGTCTCTATGGATACTCAATTATTTGCTTAATCACGAGATTTTACTGAAGAATATCCATCTGATTGAGGAAGTCCATACGACGAACAGAGGAATGGGATTTGCCGTAGTCGGAAATCCGAAAGATGCCTTCATGTACTATAAAGACGGAAAGACGTTCGAAGATCCTGAACAGGCATTCCATGATCTGCGTTTGAATTGGAAAGAGGATTTTTATCTGGAGCTGTTTTTTGATCAATCCTACCAAGTCCTTTCATTTTTTGGCGTTTTGGAAGACAATCCGTACATCCAAGAGTCCGAAATTTTCGATAAGGATCTGGAAGAAATCGTAGAAAAGTCATTAGAAAAGTTGGCGGTGAAGGATCGCATCCATTATCTGAAAAAACAGATTGACATCGCGCTGATCCAATACGATGAAACCAGCTTCAGGAAGTTCACGAAAGAATTAAAAGAGTTGGAAGAAAAAAATATGATCTGATAAAACGCGGATATGGTGCGGACCATTTGTGCCAGCAGCGTTAAACGGAAGGGAACGTGTAGAATGAGAATAGTAGTTTCAGGATTTAAAGGCAAAATGGGGACTGCCTGTACAAATATGGTCTTGCGTCAGGAAGACTTTTCTTTGGCGGCTGTATACGATCCTTTCGCAAACGAGAAGCAGCTCAACGAATTGCCGCAATATGCCGGCAATTCTGTGAGAGTGTACAGTGATAAAGCGGCCCTCGTCAAGGAAATTGACGCTGATGTTTGGATTGATTTTTCAAGACCGGATGCAGCCTATGAGAATACACGTTTTGCCCTTGAAAATGGCATGCGCCCTGTAATCGGTACTACCGGATTTTCCAGCAAACAACTTGAAGAATTGACCAACTACTCCAAAGAGTTGGGTCTGGGAGGCTTGATTGCGCCTAATTTTGCGATTGGTGCCGTGTTGATGATGGAATTCGCTGCAAAAGCAGCAAAATATTTCCCGGATGTGGAAATCATGGAATTGCATCATGAGAACAAATTGGATGCGCCAAGCGGCACAGCCATCAAAACAGCCGAATTGATTTATGAAGTGAGAGGCGACCATCCACAAGGGCATCCGGAAGAGAAAGAATTGATTGAAGGCGCAAGAGGGGCTGATTACCATGGCATGAAAATCCATAGTGTCCGCTTACCAGGTCTAGTCGCTCATCAGCAAGTGCAATTCGGAAGCGCAGGGGAAGGCTTGATCATCCGCCACGATTCATACGACCGCGACTCTTTCATGAATGGTGTAGCCCTCTCCTGCAGAAAAGTAATGGAAATCGATCGCCTGATCTATGGATTGGAAAATTTCCTATGATCATAAACGCACCGGAATTTCAAAAAGCGATACCAATCATCGAAGCCATCGAACAGGCTGGATATGAAGCCTACTTTGTTGGGGGAAGTGTGCGTGATACGCTGCTTCATTTGGATATTTCGGATGTCGACATCGCCTCGAGCGCTATGCCTGAAGAAATTCAGCGGATCTTCCCGATCACTTTCGATGTAGGCATTCAACATGGAACGGTGATGGTATTACATGAACGGGAGACATACGAAATAACAACTTTCCGGACAGAATCAAAGTATGAGAAGTTCCGCAGACCAGAGAAAGTCCAGTATGTGCGCAGTCTGCAAGATGATTTGAAAAGGCGCGACTTTACGATCAATGCGATTGCAATCGACCGCCATGGGAATATCAAAGACTACTTCAACGGGCAGGAGGACTTGGCGAACAAATTGATTCGGGCAGTAGGCAACCCGGAAGAGCGTTTCAGGGAAGATGCCTTGCGCATGATGCGCGCAGCCAGATTTGTGAGTCAGTTGGATTTTGAAATCGAACAAGCAACGAAGGAGGCCATCGTCGAGTACCATCCGCTGCTTTCAAAAATCGCGGTAGAGCGTGTGCGCGAAGAGTGGAATAAGCTTCTGCTTGGAAAAAACCGCAAGGGCGGAATCAAGTTTTTTGTCGAAACACGTCTATTTCAAATGTGTCCCGGATTTCAAAACCGGGAAAAGTCATTAATCGACTTGGCCCTCTTTCCGCTGCAATTCAAAGGGACAACGATCGCATGGACTGTATTGATCCACTTCCTTGATTTGAAGAACGATGCGATCGAACCATTTTTGCGCCAATGGAAGTGTTCCCGCAAAGAAATCATGGAAATACGCATAGGCGTGCAGGCGCTAAACAAACGCCTGCAACAATTCTGGGACTATCCACTCCTGTTCGAAACAGGGATCGAAATCGCCATGCAGATAGAAGCCATTATCGAAGGGTTCGGTTTACCGAACCAGAGCGAAAACTTGATTGAATTAAATGAATCCATGCCAATCCATACACTGAAAGATTTGGCTTTGGACGGTAAAGAATTGCTGTCCTTGCTGGGCATCAAACGTGGCGGTCCTTTTGTGGGCGAAATATTCGAAGAACTAAAAACCTTGGTGTTGGCAAACAAACTTGAGAATAGTCATTCCGCACTGAGGGATTTCATTATGAAAAGAAGGATGATTTATTTGGATGAGACATTCGTAGCCTCCTATACCGTCGGACAAAAGGATTTGGCTTCCGAAATCGGTTCGGGAACGTTACCGATTCTGGCAACGCCGGCATTGCTGGTCATGATCGAAAATGCCTGCATGGGAATCGTCAAGGAACATCTTTCCGAAGGCGATACGACAGTCGGGATACATTGTGATCTCCATCATAAAAAAGCTTCTCCCATCCACTCAGAAATAACGGTGACGGTCAGAGTGACGGAACACAGAGGAAACAAATATTTCTTTGAATGCGTGGTCCATTCACAAGGTAATGAAATCGCATCGGCGAAGCACACAAGGGCAGTTGTTAACGCAAATGAATTCATGGATAGTCTCTAGCAAATTAACTTACTTTTTTTCCCATCATTGGAAGGGTATGAGTACCCACTTGATAAAAAATATGATAAAATAGTTACATATTCAAAAAGTAAATATATCAGGAGTGATTTCGATGAAAAAAGTAATGACAGGTTTGAGATTTATTTTTAGAAACGGCGAAACATGGACGATCAAGCGTGAATATATCGGAGATCTATGGATCAAACAAGTCACAACGAGCTACGGCCGAATCGGAAACAGTGATTTTCAAGAAATCCACCCTTGTGAATCTTTGCGTATCGAAATTAACCAAGAAGCAGATCACGTCAACACGAGTGATATCAATTTGGGCGGACTTGAACAAGGCATGTTCGAGCGCGTTGCGAGTCATCAAGACATCGAAAAAATGGATATCCTGTACCAAGATGAGGATCATCCAAAATCCGACGTCATTGTAGAAGTGGACCGCATCTACTTCCCGTATAAAGCCACGGATACCGACGGATTCGACAATGAACATCAATCTTCATTCGTTTCATCCGAAAACAAATTATATATCGTAATCGATCCGGAAAAAGATGTGAAAGATATTTATCCTGACATCGTTTAATGGATACCAAAAATGGGCCCTTGCTGATAAAGCGAGGGTCCATTTTTGTGATGTCGGGTAGGGAAGTTGTTCATGCAAGCCATCAAAAAAATCCGATAATTATCGATTTTACGGTAACAATATCCACGACATAGGATATAATGAGGTGAGCTGCATGCAATGCACAGTTTGATCGGAGAGGCTCCTGTTTTTATAAGATATCTTCAGGGAAAGTCTTGCAGAAAGAAATACCGGAACAGGAGAAGCTTCTGTTTATTTAGGAGATTGTTTTTTATGAAGAAAACCTACGCCATTGTCGATCTTGAGACAACGGGATCCAGCTTTAAACGAGGAGATCGGATCATTCAATTTGGGTGTACCTTGCTTCAGGCAGGCAAAATAGTTCAGGAAATCAATATAACCATCAATCCCGGCAGAAAAATACCGG
Organism: Trichococcus collinsii; assembly: GCF_900107505.1. Taxonomy (GTDB): domain Bacteria; phylum Bacillota; class Bacilli; order Lactobacillales; family Aerococcaceae; genus Trichococcus; species Trichococcus collinsii. Next base: position 385,669 of record NZ_FNQH01000001.1, read on the forward strand.
ATGTCATCGAGAAGCTGACGGGAATCAAGAATAAAGATGTCAAAGAAGCTCCCTATTTTGAAGACGTATGTGATTTCATCTACAACACGTTGGAAGGGTGTGTTTTTGTAGCGCATAACGTGCATTTCGATTATCATTTTTTGGACTATTCATTCCAAGAAGTCGGCATGCCGCCACTTTCGCTGCGCGCGATGGACACGGTGGAGTTGACGAAAATATTATATCCGACGTTATCCAGTTATCGTTTGGGCGATCTATCAAACCACTTCTTTCTGACGCATGATAGTGCCCACGATGCCGCAAGCGATGCGCATGCAACTGCGGAACTTTTCCTCCAGTTGAAGGAGAAAGCCAACAACTTACCGTTGGTCACGCTGGAAAAGTTGAATTTCTTGTCGGCGCATTGTCAGGTGGACAACGATTCCTTTTTTTATGAGAGCTATGAAACCGCCAAAGAGATACGCTCCCCACTTCCGCAGAAAATCTACGTCAAAAATGGGTTGGCGCTGAAGGAAAAAGACATACTTTCGGAACAGACGGCTTACAGGGAAAAAGAAATATCTAATTTCTCGGAAGTGGCCAAAAGCCTGATGGGAAATAACGGCTTGGAAATCCGTGCAGAGCAGATAGAGATGATGCAATCACTTTTCGACTTCCACGAAGCCGAATCTTCTGAAAATTTAGCAATCGAGGCTGCGCCGGGCATCGGCAAGACTTTGGCCTACCTACTGCCTGCAGCTTATCAGGCAACTCCGGAAAATAAAGTCCTTATCAGCACTTCCACGCTGCTTTTGCAGGAACAGATCATGGATAACGAGATGACCCGGTTACGTAAAATGCTGCCATTTGAGCTGCAGATAAGTTCATTGAAAGGGAAGACGAACATCGTCCACCTGGAGAAATTGGCCGCATTAACCTTGGAAGCCCTCACCAAAAAAGAATCCTTGATCATGATGAGCATCTATGTCTGGTTGACCGAGACGGAAACCGGTGATATCAGCGAGTTGAGCCAAGCACAGAACTTTGATTTTCTCTGGGAAAGGCTGACCTTTGAAAGCCACGAGGCCCCTTTAAAAGGGAAGTGGGCCGATGATGATTTCTTTGCCTTCAATAACAAGAAAGCAGAACAATCCAGTCTTATTGTCACAAACCATTCCTTCTTGAGTCATCACATCGATGATCTGGCAATTTTTGACCATTGCGAGTCCATCAACTTGATCCTCGATGAGGCACATCAGTTCCCACGCGTCTATCAGGATGCGCACAAGAAAAGTGTAGCCCTATCCATCCTGAAACGGCGTTTGAAGCGCTTCGGCTACTTCCTCCGGGATTATCGCGAGGCAATAGAAAAGGATCCAAATGGCGACTCCCTGGACTATGATTTATTCAACCTCGAATTCGCGATCGATCAACTACAGCAAGAATGTGCCCATTCGGAAGAAGTGTTGGTGCGTTCCCTTATCCACGAGGTGGGGGAAAAAGGTGAAGTTTATCTTGATGAAAATTTCCTGGTTGAGAACGGAATTAAAAAAATATTCAAGAAAATGCACCAGTATATAGAGGAAACAAGGATTGCCGCCAGGCGTTGTCTGGATAAAGCGGACTTGAGGAATGATCCGGTTATGGGTCCGCGCGCAAAGGCAATTTTGGATGATTTGGGGGCAGTCCAAGTCAATTTGCACTACTTTTCTGAAGATCGCCTAGGTACGTATCATGTGCTGCAATACAATTGGGATAATGACCTACTTTCGCTGGCAATCGAAATAAACCAAATTGATCTCTCAGATGAAATTCATTCAAAAATAGAAGAGCGATTCAGAAGAACCGTCTATTTAAGTTCAACCCTCAAAGTGGATGGCTCGCTGGACTATTTCAAAAATAAAATCGGCGAAGACAAATTGCAGGAAGCATATTTTGCTTCTCCCTATAAGTTGAGCGAACGGTTGCGGGTCTTCCTTCCGACAGACATCACTGCCATCACCTCTTTGGATGACAAACAAGCGGCCAAACAGATTGTTTCGACTTTGCAAGAAATCGTGCTGCCGCAACAAGGCAAAGCTTTGGTTTTGTTCACATCCAATCGCTTGCTGGAGGAAGTTCATAGTCAACTCAAAAATGCTGTTTCTTCCGGATTCCCAGGAACGGAAATACTCGCTCAAGGTTTCTCCGGCAGTCGGAGAAGGATGCACAATCGGTTCATGTCAGCCAATGCGGCTATTTTGCTGGGTTCTGCTTCTTACTGGGAAGGGATCGATTTTTCTGATCAAGCCGTTGAAATCCTGGTGATAACCAGGCTGCCGTTCGATCCGCCACATCGCCCTGAAAATGCTGCCTTCCAAGCATATCATCAGGATAGAGGCAAGAAGGCTTTTTATGAAGAGTTTCTTCCACGAGCGATGATCCGTCTGAAACAAGGGATAGGCAGACTCGTCCGATCCAGAAATACGAAAGGCGTCGTCATTTGCTTGGACGACAGATTGATTAAGAGTAATTATTCGAAACGGATGCAACAGATGCTACCGGAGGGCGTAGGCATAAAAATAGCCGGTCAAGCGGAAATAAATGCGGAAATTCAAGAATTTCTAAAAAAATAATGCAGTGGGATATTCCATCAGCATGAAGTTTAAGGTATCATTAATAATTAGGTGAGATTGCGATTAAGTTTCAACCAAAGATAAGGAAGTGGAAGATGTGAAGAAGAATATCATTGTGGGGACGATTGTACTTCTTTTCCTGATGATCGTCAGCTCTTACACGATATTTTACCGAAGCCAGCAGCCGATCCTGCAAGCACAAAAAGAAGCAACCGCCATCGCGAAAGCCAACGCCAATATCCAAAAAGTCCAGGATTTTTATTGGTACAATGGATCTGAGACGTATTTTTCACTGGCTGGTATCGATGACAAGAACGAAGAATTATATGTCATCATTAAGAAAGACGGCGGTGAAACCACTATCCTGAAAACGGCGGAAGTCATCACCGAAAGTGAAGCTAAATCAATCACTCAGGCGGATAAGAACCCTGAACGGATTCTGGAGGCAAGACTGGGGATAGAGAACGAAGAACCTGTTTGGGAAGTCACCTATAAAAACGCAAATAATACGATTGGTTACTATTTGATATCCGCTATTTCTGGTAAATGGCTCAAAGATATAGAAAACATATAAATTGGAGTGATTGAGATGGTAAAAATTTCTGAGAGAATGAAAAAAATAAGCGAATCCCCGACATTGGCGACGTCAGCTAAAGTCAATGTCATGAAAGCGCAAGGGAAGGATATCCTGAACTTGACCGTAGGGGAACCGGACTTCGATACGCACGTTTCCATTCTGAACGCTGCAGTAGAGGCGATCCAATCAAACAAAGCGAATCACTACACCCCGACTGCCGGTATCCTGCCATTGCGTCAAGCAATAGTAGATTATCATCAGAAATATGACGGAGTCACTTTCGCCGTCAATCAGGTCATTGTGACTGAAGGTGCCAAGAATGCTTTGTTTGCGCTATTCCAAGTCATTCTTAATCCCGGAGATGAAGTCATCGTCCCTGCGCCGTACTGGGTAAGCTATACCGAACAGATCAAATTGGCGGGAGGCGTCAACGTACTGGTCGAAACAGCGCCTGAAAAAGGCTTTAAACTGACTGTGGAAGACCTAGAAAAACATCGCACCGAAAAAACGGTTGCTTTGCTTTTGAATTCGCCGTCGAACCCGACCGGCATGATCTATACGCCTGAAGAATTGAAGGCAATCGGCGAGTGGGCGGTTGAACACGATGTCTTGATCATTGCCGATGAAATTTACTACCGATTGACTTATAACGGAAATGAAGCCATCTCAATCGCTTCCCTATCAGAAGAAATCAAGAACCAAACGATCATCATCAACGGAATCTCCAAAACTTACGCAATGACAGGCTGGAGAATCGGATATGCAATCGGAAATGCGGAAATCATCAGCAAAATGATCGAATTGTCCAGTCATTCGACAAGCAACCCTGCCGGACCAAGCCAATATGGCGCGCTGGCTGCTTTGACCGGACCGCAGGATTTTGTTGAGGAAATGCGCGCAGCATTCGAGGCGCGATTGAACTTCTTCTATCCGCTTGTTGCGAGCATTCCTGGTTTCAAGGTAACAAAACCTCAAGGAGCCTTTTACTTGTTCCCGAATGTCAAGGAAGCCGCTGAAATGTGCGGTTTTGAAGAAGTAAAAGACTTTACGTTGGCTTTGATCGAGGAAGCAAATGTCGCTTTGGTTTCAGGCGATGGTTTTGGATACCCCGATTATGCCAGAATAAGTTATACTGTCAGAGAAGAACTACTTGCAGAAGCAGTAGATCGCATCAAAAAATTTATCGAAACCCATAAAAAATGATCCGATTTTTATGGAAAAAGGGGTAGAATAGATTGAAACTTATCACAATGGACCAAGCGAAAGAATATTTAGGACAAGAGATTTCCATTGGTGCTTGGGTAACCAACAAAAGAAGTAGCGGAAAGATCGCGTTTCTGCAGCTTCGTGATGGCGCCCATTTTTTCCAAGGCATCGTCATGAAAAATGATGTCGGCGAAGAATTGTTCGACGTAGCGAAATCTCTGACGCAAGAAACTTCTTTGATCGTCAAAGGGATCATCCAAGAAGACACCCGTTCGAAGCTTGGCTACGAATTGCTCGTCACCGGCATCGAAGTGGTGGGAGAAAGCCAAGATTATCCGATCACACCGAAAGAGCACGGAACAGATTTCCTGATGGATCATCGTCATCTGTGGTTGCGCTCGTCCAGACAGCATGCCATCATGAAAATCCGGAACGAAATCATCCGCGCCACTTATGAATTCTTCAATCAAGAAGGATTCATCAAGGTCGATCCGCCGATACTGACCGGCAGCGCGCCGGAAGGGACGACCGAGCTGTTCCACACCAAGTATTTTGATGAGGAAGCTTACCTGTCCCAGAGTGGGCAATTATACATGGAAGCGGCAGCGATGGCCTTCGGAAAAGTATTTTCATTCGGCCCGACTTTCCGTGCCGAAAAATCGAAGACGCGTCGCCATCTGATCGAATTTTGGATGATGGAGCCGGAAATGGCCTTCATGCATCAGGACCAGAGTCTGGAAGTCCAGGAAAAATATGTTGCTTATCTTGTTCAATCGGTCCTGGATAACTGTGATATCTACTTAGATACGTTGGAACGCGACAAAGAATTGTTGAAAGAATACACACAATTACCGTACGAGCGCATCAGCTATGACGATGCCGTAGCTTTGCTGAACGCGAACGGATTTGACGATATCGCCTGGGGAGATGATTTTGGTTCGCCTCATGAAACCTTTATCGCGAATCAATCGCAAAGACCGATATTTATCCTTAATTACCCGAAAGCGATCAAGCCTTTTTATATGAAAGAGCATCCGGATCGTCCAGAAGTCGTTTTGTGCGCGGATATGATCGCCCCTGAAGGCTATGGAGAAATAATCGGCGGCAGCGAACGTGAAGTGGACTATCAACGCTTAAGCGAACAGATCGAAAAATTCGGACTGAGCAAGGAAGACTATTCGTGGTATTTGGATTTACGCAAATACGGTTCAGTGCCTCATTCCGGTTTTGGACTGGGACTTGAAAGAATGGTGACTTGGATCTCCGGTACCGAACACATCCGTGAGTCGATTCCGTTCCCGCGTCTTCTGAACAGAATTTACCCGTAACCAGTGTTTCGTGAATCTGAATTGAATCTTAACAGAATGGGAGTGGAACAAATAGCAAACTATTTGTTCCGCTTCCTTTTACTCTAAAGGGGTTTTTATATAACATGTCATATAATGAATTAACCAAATGGATCGAATCAGGGCAGACGCTGATTCCAAATATATTGCTGCAGAACTACAAAAAAATCGGGCTTGCGGATACGGAATTTATCTTTGTACTACAGCTGAAAGCTTACATCGATAAGAATATACCTTTTCCGAATCTGGCACTGATCGCCGAAAATATGGGCATTGCCGAAAAGGATGTCTTCTCCTTGTTGCATAATCTGATGCAAAAGCAAATGATTTTGATGGAGACGAAAAATGATCTCGCGGGCAAAGTGGAGGATTCCTATTCCTTGGACCCAATCTATCAACGGCTTTTCCAATTGATGGAACGATCCGAGAAAAAACAGCCCCTTCAGCAACAAGGAAAGAATATCATGACCATGTTCGAGCAAGAATTCGGGCGGAACTTATCACCCATCGAAATGCAGACCATTGCGAGTTGGATGGATTTGGACCACTATCCGCTCGAATTGATCGAATCAGCTTTGAAAGAAGCTGTATTGAATCGCGTCTACAGCCTTAAATACATTGACCGCATTCTGTTGGCCTGGGAGAAGAAAAACATCAAAAGCGTCAAAGATTTGATCCAGCAGCAATCGACGCGGCCCCAAACCAATCAGGACAAATTCGATGAAAAGGTAGGAATGGATGCACCGATGGAAGTTCCGCTTTATAATTGGCTGGACACTGATGCGGACGCATAGGTGGGGTGAAGAATAATGCTATCAAAAAAAAAGACTATAGAAGCACTGGACGAGATGGCTGCGCTATTCCCGAACGCGGAGTGTGAACTGCTGCATCAGAACGTATTCCAACTGTTGATCGCGACGCTCCTAAGCGCCCAGGCAACGGACGTTTCCGTCAACAAAGTGACGCCAAGTCTGTTCGGACGGTTCCCTACGCCCGAAGCTTTCATTGCGGCTCCACTCGAGTCGATCATGCAAGAAATCAGAACGATCGGCTTATACAGGAACAAAGCCGCCAACATCCAAAAATGCTGCAAAATGCTGCTGGAGGACTTTGGCGGCGAAGTGCCGCGTACTCTTGAAGAACTGACCAAGTTGCCCGGAGTGGGGCGAAAAACAGCGAATGTCGTCATGAGCGTCGGGTTCCATATCCCGGCTATTGCCGTGGATACCCATGTGGAACGGATAGCCAAACGACTGCGCATCGCTCCCCAGAAAGCATCAGTGTTGGAAGTGGAGGAGTTGCTGATGAAAAAAATTCCGAAGGAACGCTGGTCCGATGCGCATCACCAGATGATTTTCTTCGGCAGGTATCATTGCACAGCCAGAAATCCCAAGTGTGACGTTTGCCCGTTGCTTTCGATGTGCGAGGAAGGGCAGAAACGTTTGGGTTTTAAGTGAAGCGGACAAACGCAGCTTGCAGCATCAGGAACAAAAAACAGCCAGCTCCTTCAAATCGGGAGTTGGCTGTTTTTTTTATGGATTCTGTGTTGCTTCTTCTTCATCCTGTGCAGCGGATGATGATTCATCGCTTACCGCTGATGAGTTTGATGAAGATGATGAGGAGTCGCTTGATGCTTTGTCTTTGTCTTTCTCCTCCGCTTCGGAGGATTCCTGAGCCGGGTCGGCGATGGTCACCTGGATTGTGGCAGCAGGTGATGTGCTTGAGCTGACTTTTACGAGCAAAGAAATCGTGATTGTGCCTTTATCAGGATTATCAATGACGACTTTGGTATCTGTTGTCGTTTCGGATGCGCCACCTGCTGTCACCGTGTATTGCGCTTGTGCATTTGAATCGGTGCCGCTGGCTGAATATTTATCCCATTCGATGGTCAACTCGTCCTTATCGGTGTTGTAGCTAGCCTTCAAACCAGAAGGCGCCAACAGAGTTACACCGTATTTCTTGGAGGTGGAAGTAGGTTCCGTTCCCTTGACAAAAAGTTCTGTTGCGATCAGGTTGCTTGGCGTATTTGAGCCGGGCTTCATGATCGGATCAGTGTACTTTTCGATCGAGACTTGGCTGACCGATGCGGGCTGAGTCCAATCGGCATAATCGGTATCCTCGGAAACGTAGGACATCAACTCACGATAGATATCACGCGTTAGACTTTGTGTCTGGTAATCCAAAAAGTTACCGTATTCCTTAGAATTGTCATAGCCAACCCATACCGCAATGGAATAGCTTGTCGAATAACCGGCAAACCAGGCATCAGGAGCGGCATAGGGTACGTTTGTACCACCGACTGCGGCCAATTCATCATCTGTATAGTTGGTAGTACCGGTTTTGCCGGCCTGCGGCAAGCCGGATATCTGGGCATTCTTAGCCGTTCCCTCGGTGATGACGTCCTTCAGCATATCAGTGATCATATAAGCTGTAGATTCCTTCATCGCTTCGGTTCCGGTCGGTTCGAAGGTAAATTCTTCACCTTCAGAAGTCGTCACGGATTGGACCGTGTAAGGCTCGTAATAGGTGCCGCCGTTGGCGAAGGCGGCATAAGCTGCCGAAAGCTCAATCGGTGTTGCTTCGCCACCAATCGCATTGGATTCAACCAAATATTCCTGATCATCGTTCGTAATCGTGATGCCTAATTTTTGCAGGAACGAAAAAGCGTTATCCGCGCCGACTTCCTGGAAAGTCTTCAATGCCGGAATGTTGCGTGAATCGACCAACGCTTCGCGGATAGTCTGATCGCCTTTGTACTTATTGTCATAGTTGTTGATTTCGCTGCCGTCGGAGTAACTGTATTCCTCGTCAACCACTAATGTGCCTGTTGAGTAATCCAAGTATTCGATGGCCGGTCCGTAGACCGCCAACGGTTTCATGGTCGAGCCAATGCTGCGTTCCAGTGTCGAGGCGCGATTGAGCCCAAGTTGGACATTCTGGTTGCGCCCGCCGATTACTGCCTCGATGGCGCCAGTATTGACGTCGACCATGGAAACACCTGTCTGCAGCAAATCATCCGGGAATTCGATATAATCGTAAGTATTCACAATATCGTACAGACGTTGCTGTGCATCCATATCGATGTTGGTCGTGATCGTCAGTCCGCCTTCGTAGACGTCTAAGCCGGTTTTCTCCGTGACTTCATCGATGACGAGTTGGATGTAAGGGTCGATCACCAAGGACGTGTTTACATCGCCAGAGTGATCGAGGATGCTGCCTTGTATTTGAACCGTTTTTGCCTCAGCGCTTTCTTCGGCAGTAATCTTTTCGTTCTCGACCATCATGTCCAGAACAAGGTCGCGTCTAGCTTGAGTATCCACCGCGTTAGTGATTGGGTCATACAAGGAAGGGGCTTGCGGCATGCCCGCTAAAGTGGCTGCTTCAGCGAGTGTCACATCGGTGATGGATTTGCCGTAAAAGTATTCAGCGGCCGTTCCCATACCATAGACATTGTTGGACATGTAGACTTTATTAATGTAAAATGCCAAAATTTCATCTTTCGTATATTCCCGTTCCAGCTGCATAGACATCCAGGCTTCCTGAGCTTTTCGTTCCAAGGTCTGGTCCTCGGAACTGGTTGAAAAATAAGATAATTTAATCAATTGCTGAGTGATGGTGCTTCCGCCTTGCGAGATGCCACCTTGCTGTAGATTCGCGAACAAGGCGCCGATGATCCGGATCGGATCGACGCCGTTATGATCGTAAAAACGTTGGTCCTCTATCGATACGATAGCATCCTTTAAGACTTGGGGGATTTCTTCAGGGGTGACCAATGTCCGGTTCTGATCGTTCCCCCCGATCTCCTTGATTTCGTTTCCGTCGGCATCCAAAATGGTCGATGCCACCGTTCCGACCAATTTTTCCTCGGTCAGTTCGGGAGCTGAGGAAACATAGTAGAAGAAGAGTCCTGCTCCGGAAGCGAGTCCGATCATCCCCAGGGCCAAAACACCGAAGATTATTTTCTTCCAGAGCGGCATCCCGGCTTTCTTTGCGTTCGCTTTCGGTTTCGCTTTCGCGGCCGTTTTGCGTGGGCCTTTTGTATTTCCGTTGTTCTTTCTGTTGTTTGTGCGTGATCGTGTATTATTGCCTTCATTCGGCATGTGGTTCACCTCTTAATTATTTGATAGTGCGTTCAAGCATTTTATCCACGGCATCCAGATAATCCAATCGGGGATTGAATCCGTATGCCACTTCGATGCCATTGTCCTCAATAAAAGCTAACGGAATCGATTTACGGCCATTATTCAACGTATTTTCCCAAAAGTCAATCAGATAGGAACTGTTCAGCAAGAAAACGCGGTTAAAGCAGGAAAAACGGATCAGTACGAACGTGATCCCTTGCTGTTGGATACATCTTTTCATGTGGACGATCTGATGCTCGTGGAAGTTGCTTAAAGGTATGGCTGTCTTGTTTTTTGTTTCTTTGGCTTCAAAGTCCAGATAGAGACCTTTGTAGACACCGTTATAGTCGGTAGTGGAGGACTGCCGATAGTAAGCTTCTTTGATGACGGCTGCGCTTCTTTTGGGGTAATCTACTTTAACGACTTGGATAGGCGTCGGTTTTTTATGTATGACGGCTTTTCCTGATGAAAGGTAATGCTCATTGCTGCTGTTGATCTCTTCTTCAAGCGTCATTCCGCGGTTGCTGTATACGAAGTCTTTCCTCTTTGCAGTTTTCGGTATATGCGACTCGGCATGGAACTTTTTGCCGTTCGGATAATTTACGGCCACTGACGATCACCCCCATTGAATGATTATACCAAAAACATATGATGAAAGAAATCTAAGAAAGCATTAAAATCGAAGGCCAAAGCGTTGATAACGGGCACATTTTTTGCACGAATACGGAATAATGAAGCACTTTTTGTTTACAACACCGCTTTTCTAGTGTAGTATTGGAGAGTGTGCAATATCAAATTAATTGCAATAAAATCAAGATTTTTGGAGGAAAGTAAATGACTGCAAAATGGGAAAAAACAGGCACTAACGATGGTGTCTTAACATTTGAAATTTCAGAAGAAATCATCAAACAAGAAATGGATAAGGTCTTCAACAAAGTGAAAAAGAACGTTTCCGTTCCTGGATTCCGTAAAGGTAAAGTTCCTCGTCACGTATTCAACAATATTTATGGTGAAGAGTCTTTATTCGAAGACGCATTGAATGGCGCTTTGCCTGATGCTTATTCTCAAGCTATTGAAGAAGCTGGATTGGATCCTGTTTCACAACCAAAAATTGACATCAAGAGCATGGAAAAAGGCCAACCTTGGGTCATCGCTGCTGAAGTAACAGTGAAACCTGAAGTGAAGCTTGGAGAATACAAAAATCTTAAAGTTGAAAAACAAGACCGCGTCGTTACAGATGAGGATGTAGAAAACAACTTGAAAGAAAAACAAGAGCGTCAAGCTGAATTAGTCCTTAAAGAAGAAGGCGCAGAACTTGGCGATACAGCTGTAATCGACTACGAAGGATTCGTTGACGGTGTGGCTTTTGAAGGCGGCAAAGACCAAAACCATTCTTTAGAGTTAGGATCTAATCAATTCATCCCAGGTTTCGAAGAACAATTGGTTGGCGTTAAAGCTGGAGAAGAAAAAGACATTGTCGTGACTTTCCCTGAAGATTATCAAGCTGAAGATCTTAAAGGAAAAGAAGCTACATTTAAAGTAATCGTACACGAAATCAAAACAAAACAATTACCTGCTTTGGATGACGAATTCGCAAAAGATGTCGACGAAGAAGTAGCGTCATTGGACGAATTGAAAGCTAAAATCCGCAAGGAATTGGAAGAAAGCAAAACTGCTGCAGCTGACGAAGCTGTTCAGGATCTAGCTTTGAGACAAGCCGTTGCCAATGCTGAAATCGTTGAATTGCCGCACGTAATGGTCCACGATGAAGTACACCGTCAAATGGATCTTTTCCTGAATGATATGCAACGTCAAGGAATCTCTCCTGAATTGTACTACCAAATTACAGGTACTACTGAAAAAGACTTGCACGTCCAAATGGAATCTGATGCTGATGAACGCACGAAAACATCACTAGTATTGGAACAAATCATCAAAGATGAAAACATCGTTGTTTCTGAAGAAGAAATCGCTGCAGAAATCGAAGAACTAGCAAAACAATATAACATGGATGCAGACCGTGTCCGTGGATTGGTCAGCCCTGATATGTTGACTAACGATATCCAAATGAAGAAAGCGATGAGCATCATCACTGATTCAGCAATCGAAGCATAAGAAAAGTTGAAACAGAATACAGAGATCGGGACATTGTCTTCCATAGTCAGTGTCCCATCTGTTTATACTCAGGGATATATTCGGACTTTAACCCCACTAGGTATACGGATCATATTCTTTTTCAATTTTTCCTTTCTGTGTTAAGATGTAAACCGTTCGTAAGCGGTCAGGGTCAACGCACCACAGCAGTTGGCGGATCCTGGCAAGTTATACTGGATCGGAAAGTAAGTATATAGAGAGGAGAATGATTGTGTTCCATGATGAAAGTATCGGAACAATACATTGTTCATTCTGCGGAAAATCTCAGGACCAAGTGAAAAAGATCATTGCGGGGCCGGATGTATATATTTGTAATGAGTGTGTAGATTTATGCAAAGAGATCATCGAAGAAGAAATCTATGCACCAAGCGAAGCGGTATTCACCGAGGTGCCAAAACCGCAGGAAATCCAAAAGATTTTGAGCGAATATGTTATTGGTCAAGAAAAAGCCAAACGTACGCTGTCTGTAGCGGTCTATAATCACTACAAGCGTATCGGTCAAATGAGTATGATGTCAGAAGACGATAATGTAGAGTTACAAAAAAGTAATATTTGTTTGATAGGCCCGACTGGTTCGGGTAAAACCTTCCTAGGTCAAACATTGGCGCGTATCCTGGATGTCCCATTTGCGATTGCTGATGCGACAAGTTTGACGGAGGCCGGCTATGTTGGTGAGGATGTCGAAAATATCCTATTGAAGTTGCTTCAAGCTGCCGATTTTGATGTCGAGCGGGCTGAACGCGGAATCATCTACATCGATGAGATTGATAAAATCGCCCGTAAAGGTGAAAATGTATCGATCACGAGAGACGTGAGTGGTGAAGGGGTTCAACAAGCGCTGCTTAAAATTTTGGAAGGTACTGTTGCAAACGTTCCACCGCAAGGCGGCAGAAAACACCCGCAACAAGAGTTCATCCAAATCGACACGACGAACATTTTGTTCATTGTTGGTGGTGCCTTTGACGGCATCGAAACGATCGTGAAAGAACGTCTTGGCGAGAAAGTTATCGGCTTCGGCTCTCCACAAGCCAAACATTTAGAAGACAAGAGCATCATGCAGCAGATTATACCGGAAGATTTGTTGAAATTCGGGTTGATACCGGAATTCATTGGTCGTTTACCGATAATGGCTGCGTTGGAAAAATTGACAGAAGACGATTTGGTTCATATTCTGACTCAACCAAAAAATGCCTTGGTAAAACAATACAAAAAATTACTTGAGTTGGATGGCGTCGAATTGATATTCGAAGATGACGCATTGCGCTCCATCGCCAAAAAGGCACTGGAAAGAAACACTGGTGCCCGTGGACTGCGCTCCATCATCGAAAATATCATGCTGGATATCATGTTTGATATCCCAAGCAGAGATGAAATCGTGAAGTGCGTCATTACGGATAACATAGTGAATGGCATCGGTGCGCCGTTGCTGTTCGATGAAGACGGCAAACAAATCAACTAAACATGAGCTTGCGTTTGAAGTCCGGCGAATCAGACAATTTCCAATCTGATTTCCGGATTTTTTCGCATAATCATGACAGTCGGTTGCAGAAATAGTATTAAGCGTCGTTTCAATTGCAGACGGCTTTGAAAAGGAGTGGAAACAAATGCACGTAAAAGATGCGGAAATCGTAATGAGCGCGGTCGATCCCAAACAATACCCGGCAACTGGCTTTGCAGAAATCGCTTTGGCGGGGCGGTCCAATGTGGGTAAATCATCGTTCATCAATAAACTCATCAATCGCAAAGCGTTAGCGCGGACATCAAGTAAACCGGGAAAGACCCAGACTTTGAACTTCTATCTAATCAATAATTCATTCTATTTTGTAGATGTTCCAGGTTATGGTTACGCAAAAGTTTCAAAAACAGAACGGGCCAAATGGGGCCAAATGTTAGAGACGTACTTCACACAACGGGATACGTTACGACATGTCTTTTTGATTGTAGATTTTCGCCATGAGCCAACCGAAGACGATATTCAAATGAAGGATTTCATTGAATATTACAACCTTCCTTATTCGGTCATTGCCACCAAATGCGATAAAATTCCGCGCGGGAAATGGAATCAACATTTCTACCGCATAAAAAAAGCTTTGAATCTTCCGAGTGATGAGTCTTTGATCATGTTCTCAAAAGAAACGGGTGAAGGTTTGGAAAAAGCATGGACCTTGATTGAAGGAATATTGACTGAGTATGATGAAGCAGCACAAGAATAAAATAATTGAAAAACAATGGGCAACATCCTACTATTGGGTGTTGCCCATTCTTTGTCCATTCGTTATGATGGGTTAGACAAGCTGTTTCTAGTCGAATGAAAAGAACAAGGGAGGGTAATATGGAAACTGAGAAAAAGCTAAACCGTTATACTACCGAAGAAAAAAGTTGGATCATGCAGGATTGGGCGAATTCGGCATACTCCATCATGATCACGACGGCAGTATTCCCTTTGTATTTCAAGTCGATTGCGGAAAGTGGTGGATTGACGGATGCTGACTCGACAGCCTATTGGGGATATGAGAATGCGGCCGCAACGCTTGTTGTGTCATTGCTTGCTCCTGTGTTGGGAGCCGTCGCGGATTACAAAGGCTTCCGTAATCCCTTATTTACAGGCTTTACATTGGCCGGTATCTTCGCGACAATCGGGTTCGTGTTTGTGCCTGCTGCGAATTGGCTGTTTCTGTTGGGATTGTACATGTTATCGGTTATCGGTTTTTCCGGCGCAAATATCTTCTATGATGGCTCCTTGATGGACGTGACGACCGATGAACGGATGGATCGTATTTCCTCTGCAGGATTCGGCTGGGGTTATATCGGCAGTTCCATCCCGTTCGTCATCTTCATTTTTTTCCAATTGACAGGCATTTTGCCAGTGAGCACGATCGGTATTGTGAAAGGTGGCTTCATCCTTACTGCTATTTGGTGGTTCGTCTTCACCATCCCTTATTGGAAGAATGTCAAACAGAACTATTACATCGAAAAAGAAACGCAAGTGATCCGCAAGAGTTTCCTCAGGTTATGGGAAACACTGAAGAACATTAAGGAACACAAACAAGCCTTTTTGTTTTTGCTGGCCTATTTCTTTTACATCGACGGGGTTGGAACCATATTCAAAATGGCGACCGCAGTCGGATCGGATATTGGCCTCTCTTCGAATGAACTGATCGTTGTCATGCTGGTTGTCCAGTTTGTGGCTTTTCCGTTCTCCATTCTGTACGGGCGTGCATCCAAACGGTTCGGCAACAAGAACATGATTTTTGTGGGTATTGTAACGTATATTTTCATTTGTATCTATGCTTTGCAGTTGGACTCCTTGCTGACATTCATTATTTTGGGTCTGCTAGTCGGTACGGCCCAAGGAGGCGTGCAGGCGTTGAGCCGATCCTTATTCGGCCAACTGATTCCGAAAGAGCAAGCGAACGAATTCTTTGGATTCTATAATATCTTCGGAAAATTTGCGGCAGTGGTCGGTCCGTTGCTTGTCGGAGTCATCTCGCAGCTGACAGGAAACTCGTTGGATGGGGTTTTTGCCCTGATCATCCTGTTCGTGATCGGTGGAATCCTGTTGTTTTTTGTGAAAATTCCGGATTTGAAAGGAGAACAGCTGGGTTGATCACTTTGATGCCCAGCTGAGTAAATATTTGCATGTGTTGAGCAGATGTGGTAAAATTTATTTTGCATCTTTATGCGCGTTTTTATAAAATGAAGACATTTCTTCAAGGTGGGAGACATTTGGCAGAACGTATTTCAGAAGAAAAATTAGCGCAGATCAGAACCGAAACAAATATTGTTGATGTCGTCAGCCAATATGTACAACTCAAAAAAAGAGGCAAGAATCATTTCGGATTTTGCCCGTTCCATGACGAGAAGACCCCTTCATTTTCTGTAGCAGAAGAAAAACAGATTTTTCACTGTTTCAGCTGCGGAAGAGGAGGGAATGTTTTTACTTTTTTGATGGATGTCGAGGGTATTTCATTCGTTGAAGCAGTCATTAAGACAGCCGAATTAAGCAACATTGAATTGGATTTCTCGTACGAAAACCATGCGCAAGATAATCCGCTGCAGTCAAAAAAAGAAAAACTGATCCAAATCCATGAGGAAGCTGCGGCTTTTTACCATCAAGTCCTCATGAACACCGTTACGGGGCAAGCTGCGCTGGATTATATGATACAACGCGGCTTCACGCCGGAGACACTAAAAGAATATCAAATAGGTTTCTCTCCATCCAATCGGACAGCACTCTTTCAAATGCTGAAAGCGAAGGCATTCGATGAAGGACTCCTTCAAGAAAGCGGTATTTTCACGGATAGGCAAGGGCAAAACGAACTTTTCGATCGGTTCTCAGCCCGGATCATTTTCCCGCTGCGGAACGCTAAAGGAAAGACGGTCGCTTTTTCCGGCCGAATTTTGCATGCAACCCCAGCGGATGAATCAGGTTACCATGAAGCAAAATATCTGAACAGCCCCGAAACACTGTTGTTCAATAAACGGGATTTCCTTTTCAACTTCGACAAAGCCCGCAGTGAAATCCGGAGACATTCAGAAGTGATCCTTTTTGAAGGGTATATGGATGTCATATCCGCTTGGCAAGCGGGTGTTAAAAATGGCGTCGCCTCGATGGGGACTAGTCTGACGGATGAACAGAACCGGATACTGACGAAAACGGCCGACAAAATAGTTATTGCCTATGACGGCGATCGTCCCGGTGTCGAAGCGACCAAGCGCGCCATAGAAATACTGGAACGCAACAAGCACTTCGATATTTCGATTTTCCCGTTGGAAGCAGGTATGGATCCGGATGAATACATCCAACAAAAAGGTCCGGAGGCATTCGTTAAGGCACTGAAAAACAGCAGGGAAACAGTCATTCAGTTCTATTCACGCTACCTCAAGATGAATCTGAACCTGGATTCCGAAAAAAACCGCATCACCTATATCGAAACCATGCTTAAGGCATTGGCCCCCCTAGATTCTTTGATCGAAAGAGAGCTTTACATGAAGGATATCGCGGATGAATTCAGTATCCCGGTAGATATCCTGCAAAAGCAATTGAAGGGGTATCAACAAGAAGTGCTTCAGCAACGGCCTGAACGCGAGCCGGTCAGGAGAGCCGTACCGCATGATGCCACCTCTCACTCGGTGTATCCAAGCACGAACAAACGCAAAATGACCCAGGCAGAGCAAAGTGAAAAACAATTGCTCTACCGTCTGTTTCATTTCGAAGAGGTCTGGTCGTATCTGAACGAAATTGATGCAGATTTTAATTTCATCCATGATGATTATCAGACGATTTACATTTTGTATGAAGAATTTTTCAGGCAGACTGGGTTGGTCGGGAATATCGACCAATTTTTGGACCGCATCAACAATCAAGCACTTCAAAATGTGATTACGGAGATCGAATGGTTCCAATTGGATTCGGAAGTCACTTATCAGGAAATTCAGGATCTCGTCCATATCATCCGGGATAAGTCATCCCTTCAAGACCAGCTGACCAAGAAACAGGCAGAAATGAAGGAAGCCCGAAAGAAAAATGACAACGAGCGTCTGAAGACAATCATGTTGGAAATCGTTTCACTATCAAAAGAATTAAAAGCAACAAAGAAATAGCCCGCATCGAATGGAGGAATCATTTTATGGCAATCGAAAAAAATGATCAAGGTTTCACGTTAGAACAGGTCACCAAAAAGCTGATCGCAGAACACAAATTATTGGGGTCCGTCTTCTACGACGAATTGGCCGATAAGATAGCTACGCCTTTCCAATTGGACGCGGATGCAATGGATAAGCTGATACAAAAAATGGAAGATGGCGGTGTCAGCGTCGTAGACGCAGACGGCGGTCCGACTGCTCGTCAACTTGCCAAAGAAACAGTGAAGCCTGAAAAACCAGCAGCAGCCAAGAAGGATGAAGAAGAAGACCCGATGGCTGTGCCTCCCGGAGTGAAAATCAACGACCCGGTCCGCATGTACCTGAAGGAAATCGGCCGTGTGCCTTTGTTGAACGCAGAGGAAGAAGTCAATTTGGCTCTCCGCATCAAAGAAGGCGATCAAGAAGCGAAACAACAATTGGCTGAAGCCAACTTGCGTCTTGTTGTTTCGATCGCAAAACGTTATGTGGGCCGAGGGATGCAATTCTTGGATCTGATCCAGGAAGGGAACATGGGCCTGATGAAAGCTGTCGAAAAATTTGACCACACTAAAGGATTCAAATTCTCCACCTACGCAACTTGGTGGATCCGTCAAGCCATCACCCGTGCCATCGCCGACCAAGCCAGAACGATCCGTATCCCTGTACATATGGTTGAAACAATCAATAAATTGGTCCGCATCCAACGTCAATTGCTACAGGATTTAGGTCGCGAACCGACACCGGAAGAAATCGGTGCCGAAATGGACCTTCCGACTGAAAAAGTCAGAGAAATCCTTAAAATCGCCCAAGAGCCGGTTTCTTTGGAAACGCCTATCGGAGAAGAAGATGATTCCCACTTAGACGATTTCATCGAAGATCAAGAAGTCCTGAGTCCAGCTGACCATACTGCCCAAACACTCTTGAAGGAACAACTTGAGGAAGTGTTGGACACTTTGACCGACCGTGAGGAAAACGTCCTGCGTCTGCGTTTCGGCCTTGACGACGGCAACGTGCGGACTTTGGAGCAAGTGGGCAAAGTATTCGGCGTCACCCGCGAGCGTATTCGCCAAATCGAAGCGAAAGCTTTGCGCAAACTGCGTCACCCAAGCCGCTCGAAACAATTAAAAGATTTTCTTGAGTAATAAGCACCCTAACCCGAGGTATTGCACTCGGGTTTTTCTTATGCCATTTTCTGATTGATAATAGGATTAATGGGATATATGAAATGGAATTATGCTAAAATAGAATTATCAGCAAAAATGGAAATGGAGGGATAAGGTTGAACAATCAACAATTATCCGTAAGACTCGAGACGGTCGCAGGTTTTGTGCCGGAAAACGCCAGACTGGCCGATATCGGCTCGGATCACGCTTATTTGCCTTGTGTTTTGGCAGCGCGCGACGTCATCAGGTACGCATTGGCAGGGGAAGTTGTGAAGGGCCCCTTCGAATCAGCAGCGGAACAGATCAGAACATCAGGAGTCGGTAATCGCGTCAGTGCCAGACTTGGCGATGGCATGGATGTGATCGAGCCGACGGATCATATAAACGTCGTCACCATCTGCGGGATGGGTGGGGACTTGATTTCCAAAATTTTGGAAAAAGGCCGACTGAAAGATAAATTGGTTGGTGTGGAACGGTTGATCCTTCAGCCCAATAATGGAGAAAAGAAACTGCGTGAATGGTTGATTGCCCATCAATACAAAATCATCGACGAAACGATATTGGAAGAAAACGGAAAGATTTATGAAATCATCGTTGCCGAAAATGCAGAAACGCCAGAAAACTATACTGATTTGGAATATAGCTTCGGTCGTTTCTTGCTTAAGGAAAAAAATGAGACGTTCCGCAAAAAATGGCTATCCGAAATCGACAAGTGCCAATACATATTGGACAGCATGCAAAAAGCAAGCAATAATCTGAACGATAAAGAACAGCAAGTGATCAATAAAATCAATGAAATTAAAGAGGTGCTGAAATCATGAAAAGCATTACTGGTTATGAATTCATCGAGTTATTCGAATCGCATGTTCCGACTTGGCTGGCAGAGGAGGGAGATCCGGTGGGCCTCCATTTAGGAGACTTGAGCCGTCCGGTCCACCGTATATTGGTGACGCTTGATGTCCGTCCGGAAGTCGTTCAGGAGGCCATCGAGAAGCAAGTCGACTTTATCTTCTCCCATCATCCGCCGATCTACAGACCGTTAAAAAATCTGGACGTTTCAGACAAGCAAACAAAGATGTACGTCGATCTGCTGAAACATGACATCAGCGTCTATGCGGCCCACACGAATCTGGACAATGCGAACAACGGGATGAACGACTGGCTCTCTGAAGCGTTGGGGCTGTTGGATGTTGAAATTATGGACGTCACGAAGCGCGTGCCTGTGAAAAAAATATCCGTATGCGTGCCGAATGCGGAATGCAATCGTGTCCGAGTGGCTATGACCGATGCAGGAGCGGGGAACATTTCCGACGAATACAGTCACTGCTCCTACGAAGTACAAGGAGTAGGTCGCTTCACGCCGCTCGAAGGCGCAAAACCTGCCATCGGCCACATCAACGAACCCGAAGCGGTGCAAGAAAAGAAAATTGAGATGCTCGTCGAAGACAAGTATTTGGCGGAAGTATTGGAGGCGCTGTATGAATCGCATCCTTACGAAGAACCCATCTATGAAATCTACACGATCAATAATTTCCAACGCGAATACGGTCTGGGGAGGGTCGGCAATTTAGCTTTGCCGATGTCATTGCGTTCCTTTATCCAGTACGTGAAGGATGTTTTCCAGATCGAAGGCATGCGCTTCATCACAGCCGATTTGGATCAGACGATCACCCGCGTTGCCATCTGCGGCGGGGATGCCGGCAAATATTACCGGAAAGCAATCAAAAAGGGTGCGGATGTCTACATCACTGGCGACGTCTACTACCACACGGCCCACGATATGCAAGCTGATGGGCTGACCGTAATCGATCCGGGCCATCACATCGAACAGATCTGCAAACCGAAATTATTGGAATTATTTAATGAATGGAAAAAAGAAAATGAGTGGGATCTGGAAGTCATCGCTTCCGAAATCAACACGGATCCTTTCATTTTCGACAGTCAATTGTGAGAGGGTGTCAATGAATGCAAGAAAAATTAGTGGAGCGTTTTTTGAAATACGTTAAATTCGAGACGAGATCGGATGAAAAAAGTCCGACAGTGCCTTCTACCCAAAATCAGGTGGAATTCGCCAAAACTGTTTTGATGCCGGAACTGGAAGCCATCGGACTTTCGGATATCCAATACAATGCGGCCAATGGATTCGTGACGGCACTTTTGCCCAGAAATTCCGAAAAAGCGTTCCCCGTCATCGGGTTCATCGCCCATATGGATACAGCTGATTTTGAAGCCGCACATGTCAATCCACTTATTTGGGATGACTATGCGGGCAATGATCTAATCTTGGATGCTGAAACACAGCTGATCCTTTCGCCGAAGGATTTTCCTTCTTTGAAGAACTACGTCGGTCAGACTTTGATCACTACCGACGGGAAAACGTTGCTGGGTGCGGACGACAAAGCCGGCATCGCCGAAATCATCACAGCGTTGGAAGCGATAAAAGCAGCGGATAATTTGGAACACGGGGACATCAAAGTCGCTTTCGGACCGGATGAGGAAATCGGCCGTGGAGCTGATCTTTTTGATGTGGCCGGCTTCGGCTGCGACTTTGCCTATACGATGGATGGCGGACCATTGGGAGAACTTGAATTTGAAAGCTTCAATGCCGCGCAAGCCATCGTAACGATCCAGGGCAAAAATGTGCATCCAGGCACTGCCAAGGACACGATGGTGAATGCGATCAAGTTGGCCATCGCTTACGACAGCGCTTTGCCGCAAAATGAAGTGCCTGAACAAACCGAAAAGCGCGAAGGCTTTTATCATCTGTTGGGCATTGAAGGCAATGTGGAAGAAAGCAAGATGACCTACATCATCAGGGACCATGACAAGGAGCTTTTTGAGAACAGGAAAACCACCATGCTTACGCTGGCTGAACGCATGAACAAGGAATTGACTGAAGAACGCATCACTATCGAAATGCACGATCAGTACTACAACATGGGGGAAGTGCTGAAAGAGGATATGCGTCCAGTCGATCTGGCGGAAGCAGCGATGAAGTCAGTGGGAATCACCCCGATCATCGAACCGATCCGCGGCGGGACAGACGGATCCAAGTTGTCCTTCATGGGTCTGCCCACTCCAAATATTTTTGCCGGGGGAGAAAATTTCCACGGACGTTATGAATTTGTGTCTGTCCAATCAATGGAAAAGGCCGTTGCGGTCATCGTGGAAATCATCAGACAAAGCCAAGGATACGGAGAACAATGAGAAATCCAGTGCTCATTTACTTCATCCTGGCGAACCTCGTGCTATTCATGTTGATGGGCATCGATAAAAAGAAAGCGCGGCAAAAAACTTGGCGCATACCGGAACGCAATCTGCTCCTGCTCGGATTTTTCGGTGGCGGCCTGGGCGGACTGCTGGGGATGCATCACTTCCGCCATAAGACGAAACACCTGAGTTTCAAAGTAGTCTTCGCTTTGGGAACCATTTTAACAGGAATAACATCCTATATCTTACTTTGATGAAATGGGCTGACTCATTTTTTCGAGGTAGCCCTTCCTATTGATATGAATGTTTGGCACGAGGGCGCCGAAAGACATGCGAAATAACCCGCCAAAAACGCGAACCCAGACTGGACAATCATACCGCTAAACCATAATAAAGAGGCTATCCCATTATTTTTTGGAGACAGCCTCTTTATTATGCTTTGTTTTTCATTAGGAATTGGAGGGATACGGCTTCGGGGCCGGCGTGGGTCATGACGCTGGCGCTGGCGTAGGACGTGTACATCTGGGCGTTGGGGAACGCAGCCTTTAGCATGCCGATGATTTGGTTCGAATATTCCGACAAACCGTCATGCGTGATGCCGATCGCTTCAACATCCAAATATTTCTGCTTCAGGTCTTCGATAATCTCTTCATAGCGCTTGACGATAGCTTTTGTGCCGCGGCCTTTGATGTCAGTAGTCAATGCGCCGTCGATCATTTTCAGGTTAACTTTGATGTTCAACAGCGTTGTGATGCGACCCATCGTTTTTCCGATGCGTCCGCCCTTGACCATGTTTTCCAGGTTAACGATGCAGATGTACAGCAGGGTGCGGTCCTTGACGGCGGTGACACGAGGCAATGTTTCTTCCACTGTCAATCCTTCAGCGGCACACTTGGCCGCTTCCAATACCTGAAAGGCGGTAGCTCTGGCACAAAACTTCGAATCGATGACGGTGACTTTGCCATGGGCTAGTTTAGCCGCCTGGTGAGCAGAATTAACGGTTCCGCTCAGTGTTTCGGTTACATGGATGGACAAAACTTCGCTGCCATCAGCTGTCAATTCGTTGTATTTATCCAAAAAAGTGCCCATGGCTGGTTGGGATGATTTTGGCAATTCCTTGCTATTCATCATTTTTTCAAGAAACTCAGGTTTGGTTATGGTGACGCCGTCGTAATACAGCACGTTATCAATCATGGATGAAAGCGGGATAACGGTGATTCCATATCTGTCAATTTCTTCGGCGGACAATTCCGTTGTGGAATCGGTCACAATTTTGAAGTTTGGCATGATGATTCTCCTTCATTGCAGTCTTATTTCTTTAAGCATAGCAGATTTTCCAGGAAAAGTAACGCAGTTATCACTATGATTGTAAGCATATTCTTCTATTGTTGATGTTTTTTCGTGTAGAATAGATTATGCTATAATAGGTTAGTTGTAGAAGAAAGTAGGTTACAGACATATGGACGGAATATTACCTTTATGGAAAGAACGCGGCATGACAAGTCACGACTGCGTATTCAAACTTAGAAAAATACTGAAAACTAAAAAAGTGGGGCATACCGGTACACTGGATCCGGAAGTTGATGGCGTTTTGCCGATCTGCATCGGAAAAGCCACCAAAGTCGTCGAATTTTTGACTGACACGGACAAAGCTTACGAAGGGGAAATCACTATCGGAGTCGCCACAACGACTGAGGATAGCCAAGGCGAAACGATTGCGAAGACGGCGGTTGCGCAAGACCTGTCTTTGGCTGAAATCGATGCTGCGATGGAAGCCATGGTTGGCGAGAGCATCCAAGTTCCGCCGATGTATTCCGCGGTCAAGGTGAACGGAAAAAGGCTGTACGAATACGCCCGCAAAGGTTTGACCGTCGAAAGACCGCAAAGAAGCATCCACGTCATGAGTTTTGAGCGGATTTCAGAACCCGTCTATCATGCGGAAGAGCAAACGATGTCCTGGAGCTTTCGGGTAACTTGCGGAAAAGGGACCTATGTGCGGACCTTAGCTGTCGATTTGGGCGCATCATTGGGTTATCCGGCGTACATGTCCAGCCTGACGCGCACGATGAGCGGATCCTTCGCGAAGGATGATTGCCTGACCTTGCAGCAAGTGGCTGAAGCAATGGCAAATAACGAAATTGACGCGCATCTGAAGCCAATCGACTCGGTATTCGAAACGTATCATCAGATTGCGCTTGACGATGAACTGTGGGATAAGGTGAAAAATGGTGCGGTTCTTCCTAAAGATGGACCATTTGAAACCATGAAAGCCCCCGTTTTGTTCACCTACCAGGGAAAAATCGTGGCGATGTACGAACCGCATCCGACCAAATCCGGTTTCATCAAACCCAGAAAAATGTTCTTATCATAAACACCAAGGAGTTGCCTTAGCAATGGAAATAATGCATATACATCATCCCTATGACCAAACACTGATACCAGACGAGCAAGTCGTGTTGGCGTTGGGATACTTTGACGGCGTCCATCGAGGACATCAAGAAGTGATCAAAAGGGCAAAGGAAGTTGCCGAAAAGAAGAACCTCAAACTTGCCGTCATGAGCTTCAATCATCATCCGAGCATCGTTTTTCAGAAGATGAACCCGGAAACGATGCAGTATTTGTCGACCGTCAACCGCAAAGCCGAAATATTCGAAAGCTTGGGCGTTGATTATTTCTTCGTCGTCTCATTCACATCTGCCTTTGCCTCATTGAGACCGCAGGAATTTGTCGACCAATACATCAGCGGCCTGCATGCTGCCGCAGTCGTTGCCGGTTTCGATTACACCTATGGGCCCAGAGAAATCGCAAATATGAAGCAATTGGTGAATTATGCAAAGGGCCGCTTCGAAGTCATCGAAGTTGCCGAATTTAAGAACGAAGCCGAAAAAATCAGCTCCACCCATATCCGGGAAGCATTAGCCGAGGGGAATATGGAAAAAGCGAATGCATACTTAGGCTATATCTATCAGATCGACGGCACTGTCATCCATGGCGATGCACGAGGCAGACTATTGGGTTTCCCGACTGCCAATATCCAGACCGAAAAACACACACGCTTGCCTAGGAACGGCGTATACATCGTGAGCATCAGAGTGAACGGAACCTGGTACCGCGGCACGGCTTCTATCGGGCACAACATCACTTTTGAAGCTGGCCGCGATAAAACCGTGGAAGTATATATACTGGACTTCGATAAAATGATCTACGGTGAGGATGTAACTGTCAGATGGCATCATTTTATCCGTAGCGAAATCAAATTTTCCGGCGTTGACCAACTGATTGCGCAGCTTAAAAGTGATGAAGCCGATACGATCGCCTATTTTAAGGAACACCCAGTGGATGAGGTGACCCTCTAAATGGCAGCGGCTTATTTGCACATCCCTTTCTGCGAACACATCTGTTTTTATTGCGACTTCAACAAAGTGTTTTTGGAAGGCCAGCCGGTTGACGAATATGTGGATGCTTTAATAAAGGAAATGCAGCTGTCGAAGCAGCGGCATCCCAAAGAAGAGATCAGCACTTTCTATATCGGCGGCGGCACACCGACGACACTGAATGAGCGCCAGCTGGAGAAGCTGTTGAACGGCATCCGCAGCACCTACTCCTTGCCGAAGGGCGCCGAGTTCACGATGGAAGCCAATCCGGAAAGTATTTCTTTCGAGAAGCTGAAGATCATGCGTGATTATGGGGTCAATCGTTTGAGCATGGGGGTCCAATCATTTAATAACGACATTCTGAAAAAAATCGGCCGCATCCATACAGCCGAGCAAGTGTACACTTCTGTGGCCGATGCCCGCAGAGCCGGATTCGAAAACATGACCATCGATCTGATCTTCCGACTGCCGAATCAAACGATGGCTGATTTTGAAGACAGTCTTAAAAAAGCCTTGGAATTGGATTTGCCGCATTACTCGATCTACGCTTTGATCCTCGAGAATAAAACGGTTTTCTACAACTTGATGCGTCAGGGGAAACTGCCGTTGCCTTCGGAAGACACAGAGGCAGATATGTACGCCCTTGCCATCGAGACAATGTCAAGAAACGGCAGGAATCAATACGAAATCTCCAACTTTGCGTTGCCGGGCTATGAATCCCAGCACAATCTCACTTATTGGAAAAATGAGGCCTATTTCGGTTTCGGGGCAGGTGCTCACGGCTATATCGATGGGATCCGCTATCACAATCATGGACCAATCCAGCAGTATCTGGCGCCATTGCGCGAAAATAATCTGCCGATCATCCGACAGCAGCAGTTGTCGAAAAATGAACAGATGGAAGAAGAAATGATTCTGGGTCTGCGTACGATGGTTGGCGTCAGCCAAAAACATTTTGCCGATAAATTCCAGACACCGCTGTTGGACCAGTATGCCGCCGTCATCGCGGATTTAGTTGCGGACGGATTGCTACTGGTCGATGGCGACAGGATCCGATTGACCCAAAGAGGTGTTTTCCTCGGCAACGAAGTATTCCGTTCTTTCTTGATGTGAAATGCGTTCGATGCCAGTGGGGTGCCGATAATGTTATGAAAAATGATTGTATTCCGTTGACAAAGCCTGTAACCCGTGATAAATTTATTTATGGTTAGCACTCATTGTAGTCAAGTGCTAAAGTGAGGTGAAAATCTTGTTAACAGAAAGACAGTTGCTTATTTTGGATTTAATTGTCAGGCATTACATCGAATTCGAGGAGCCAATCGGTTCGAAGACGCTTCTTAAGGAATCTGCTTTGTCCTTGAGTTCCGCCACCATCCGTAACGAAATGATGCGGATTGAAGAACTGGGCTTCCTGGAAAAAATGCATTCTTCATCCGGCAGGATACCGTCCATCCAAGGCTACCGTTACTATGTGGATCAATTATTGGGCAAAGAAAGTGAAGAAGTTGCTGATGACGTCAAACAGACAATCAAACACGGTTTTCAGAATCCTTACCGGGAAGTGCAGCAAGTTGTCGAAAAATCAGCTGAAATGCTGTCCTTTTTGACGAATTACACTGCTTTGGCGATTGGGCCTGAAACAAAGGATAGCCGCTTGACGGGGTTCAGATTGGTTTCACTCAATGAAGGGCATGTGATGGCCATATTGGTTACTGATAAAGGACATGTGGAAAATCAGATTTTTTCTGTTTCGCCGGGCTTCTCAGCCTCTGAGATAGAAAAAATCGTAAACATCTTCAATCAGGAACTTGTAGGCCGCACACTGCAGGAAGTATTCATCAAACTGCAAACGGACATTCCGGTGATTATCCGGAAGTACGTCGATGCAAAAATCGATTTCACAGCGATCTTCAATGACATCGTTGCGAAGTTGGAGCATGACCGCTTTCATGTAGGTGGCAGCATGAATCTTCTGAACCATTTAGATGCGACGATGGACAAGAATAAAGTCAAAGCCATTTTAAGCATGCTGAATGGATCTCCAGACATCCATGCGCTTTTTTCAAACCCCAATGATGGCGTCGGCGTAAAGATTGGAACGGAATTGAATAATGAGCTGTTGCATAATTTTAGCCTGATCACGGCTACTTATGACACGGCCGGCAACGGTAAGGGCCTGATTGCATTACTGGGGCCAACCAATATGCCTTATCAAAAAATGATCAGTATCATGAAGTTTATGCGTTACGAACTTTCTGATAGCTTGAATGATCTGAACAAATAAGCACGACAAAGGAGATTTTGAAGTGGACAATAACGAAGAATTAGTGAACCAGGAACAAGCGACCGTTGAAACAACGGTTGTTGAAGGTCAAGAGACGGTTACGGAAGCAAGTGAGGTTGATACCTTGAAAGCAACCTTGTCCGAAACGGAGGATCGCTTGCTGCGCCTACAAGCTGAACTTGCCAATATTCAGAAGCGCAACGCAAAAGAAAGACAGGATGCGGCGAAATTCCGTTCCCAGTCTTTGGCACAGGAATTGTTGCCGGTAATGGACAGCTTGGAACGCGCATTAGCGATTGAAGTGGAAGATGAAAAATCTTTGAACCTGAAAAAAGGTTTGGAAATGGTCATGAACCTATTCACGGAAGCTTTCGCCAAAGAGGGTATTTCTCCAATCGATCCGATTGACCAACCTTTCGATCCAAATTTCCATCAATCCATTCAAATGCAACCGGCTGCTGAAGGTCAAGCGCCTGATGCAGTCGTCGCGGTAGTCCAAAAAGGCTACACCTTGAAAGAACGCGTTTTAAGACCCGCAATGGTTATTGTGGCAGAATAGTTTTATTGATAAACATAAAAATTTCATTATAGAGGGGAATAACATCATGAGCAAAATTATCGGTATTGACTTAGGAACAACAAACTCAGCTGTCGCTGTATTAGAAGGCGGAGAAGCTAAAATCATCCCAAATCCAGAGGGGAATCGTACGACACCATCTGTCGTTTCATTCAAAAACGGTGAAATCCAAGTGGGCGAGGTCGCTAAACGCCAAGCAGTGACTAATCCGAACACAATCAGCTCGATCAAACGCCACATGGGCGATGCTGGCTACAAAGTGGAAGTGGAAGGCAAAAGCTACACACCACAAGAAGTTTCAGCGATGATCCTTCAATATCTGAAAGGCTACGCAGAAGACTATCTAGGCGAAAAAGTTGATAAAGCCGTTATTACAGTTCCGGCTTACTTCAACGATGCACAGCGTCAAGCGACTAAAGATGCCGGAAGAATTGCCGGTCTGGAAGTAGAGCGTATCGTCAACGAGCCGACTGCTGCAGCTTTGGCATACGGTTTGGACAAAACTGATAAAGACGAAAAAATCCTTGTATTTGACTTGGGTGGCGGAACATTCGACGTTTCCATCCTTGAATTAGGCGATGGCGTATTTGATGTGTTGAGTACAGCCGGCGACAACAAATTAGGCGGAGATGACTTCGACAACAAAATCATCGATTACTTGGTTGCAGAATTCAAGAAAGAAAACGGAATCGACCTTTCAAACGACAAAATGGCGAAACAACGCCTGAAGGACGCTGCTGAAAAAGCCAAAAAAGATCTTTCTGGCGTAACTTCAACTCAAATCAGCTTGCCGTTCATCACTGCCGGCGAAGCAGGTCCGTTGCACATGGAATTGACGCTTACCCGCGCTAAATTCGATGAAATCACTTATGACTTGGTTGAACGTACAAAAGGACCTGTACGCCAAGCATTGAAGGATGCAGGTCTATCCACTTCCGAAATCGATGAAATCATCCTGGTCGGTGGCTCAACACGTATCCCTGCAGTCATCGAAGCAGTCCGTAAAGAAGCAGGCAAAGAGCCGAACAAATCCGTTAACCCAGATGAAGTTGTTGCAATGGGCGCTGCTATCCAAGGGGGAGTTATCTCCGGTGACGTAAAAGACATCGTATTATTGGACGTTACACCTTTATCATTGGGTATCGAAACAATGGGTGGCGTGTTCACTAAATTGATCGACCGCAATACGACAATCCCGACAAGCAAATCACAAGTATTCTCGACTGCAGCGGACAACCAGCCAGCTGTTGATGTCCATGTTTTGCAAGGCGAACGTCCGATGGCAGCAGACAACAAAACATTAGGTCGTTTCCAATTGACGGATATTCCATCAGCACCTCGTGGTGTTCCGCAAATCGAAGTATCATTTGATATAGACAAAAATGGTATCGTCAATGTTCGCGCTAAAGACTTGGGCACTCAAAAAGAACAAACAATCACCATCAAATCATCTTCCGGTCTGACTGACGAAGAAATCGAAAAAATGGTGAAAGATGCAGAAGCGAACGCTGAAGCAGACAAATTGCGCAAAGAAGAAGTTGAACTGCGCAACGAAGTGGATCAATTAATCTTCCAGACTGACAAAACTTTAAAAGAGCTAGACGGAAAAGTCGACGCTGATGAAGTGAAGAAAGCTGAAGAAGCTAGAGACGAACTGAAAGCAGCAGTCGAAGCAAATGATTTGGATCAAATGAAAACGAAGCGTGATGCTTTGAATGAGCTTGTTCAAAACCTGACTGTCAAACTTTATGAGCAAGCTGCTCAAGCGCAACAACAAGAAGGCGCACACGAGTCAGCGACTGACGATGGTGTCGTTGATGCCGATTTTGAAGAAGTAGATGACAAATAAGTCAACTCTAACGAGAGGAAGCCAACGCATAACTGCATTGGCTTCTCTCACTGTATAGAGACAAAATGTTCAGATGAAGCCAAGCAATGGAGGCGAAACAATGGCGAAAAGAGATTATTACGATGTCTTGGGTGTGTCGAAGGATGCCACAGACGATGAGATAAAAAAAGCTTACCGGAAACTTTCCAAGAAGTTCCACCCGGATATCAACAAAGAGGCGGGCGCAGAAGACAAATTCAAGGAGCTTGCAGAGGCGTATGAAGTCTTGAGCGATGGCAACAAACGCGCAGCCTATGACCAATACGGCCATGCCAGCACCGATCCCAATTTTGGCGCAGGCGGCGGTTATGGTGGCGGCGGCTTCGGCGGCTTCTCGGGCGGTTTTGAAGATATCTTTGATTCCTTTTTCGGAGGCGGCGGCGGTCGTGGCAGAAATCCGAACGCCCCCCGTCAAGGCTCTGATTTACAGTACCGTATCCACCTCACATTTGAAGAAGCGATTTTCGGGAAGAAAGAAACCATCCGTTACAAACGTGATGAAGAATGTAAAACCTGTAGTGGTTCCGGCGCAAAACCGGGCACACAACCGAAAACGTGTTCGAAATGTCATGGTTCAGGAGCTGTCGGTGTCGAAAGGAATACGCCTTTCGGCCGCGTAATGACGCAAGCAGTATGTGATGTCTGCAGCGGAACAGGCAAGGAAA
The DNA here is from genome assembly GCF_900107505.1 of Trichococcus collinsii. Taxonomy (GTDB): domain Bacteria; phylum Bacillota; class Bacilli; order Lactobacillales; family Aerococcaceae; genus Trichococcus; species Trichococcus collinsii. Next base: position 416,453 of record NZ_FNQH01000001.1, read on the forward strand.
TCACGGAAAAATGTACTACGTGTTACGGACGTGGGCATGTTGAAACTGATCACTCTGTGGCAGTCACAATCCCCCCAGGTGTCGACGATGGACAACAGATGCGCTTGAACGGCCAAGGAGAAGTCGGCAGCAATGGCGGCCCGTATGGCGACCTCTATGTCGTTTTCCAAGTGGAACCAAGCGATATTTTCGATCGCGAAGGGACAGAGATCCATTACACGCTTCCAATCAGCTTCGCCCAAGCAGCTTTGGGTGACGAGATTGAAGTGCCGACTGTGCATGGCAAAGTCAAGTTGAAGATTCCTGCCGGGACACAAACGGGTACAAATTTCCGTCTGAAAGGCAAAGGGGCGCCACGCTTGCGTGGAACCGGAAATGGTGATCAGCACGTCAAAGTCACTGTTGTAACACCGAAGAACCTTAGCGAGAAGCAAAGAGAGGCAATCCGCGCATTCGCAGCAGCAGGCGGCGATACGTTGGTGGAAGATGACGCCAATTTTTTTGATAAAGTGAAGGACGCCTTCAAAAATAAAAAATAAGTTCGCTGAAAGAACCGATGCGTTGGAAACAACACAGCATCGGTTCTTTTTTTGTCCCTAGACTATTCTGTTAGAGTTATTGTAACTAACATGAGGACAAACAACACTTTTTTTATAGAAAAAGAGTAAATATTCGCTAATTTCCGTATGAAAGGGGTTACATTTCGAAGGAATAGGATTATAATGGAACTATCAAATAAAAGAGGTGACTTAAATGGCTACTATAGAATCGTTCAATAGAACCGAATTAAAGAAGTCCAACCCTTTACTTACGAAGTTCCGGACAACGGTCGAAACAGCTTTTTATGGCAAAAACATGCGGGAAGTCACGGACATGACGGAAGCCTATGAACTCGCGCTGAACGCTGACGGTGTGGTGGTGACCGACCTGCCTGTTCTCCATGCAAAAGAATTGGGGTTGCCGGATGATGCCAAGGTCCTTGTCGAAAACGGCGGCAGAATCATCGGCCGTACTGCCCGCGCCAAACGGATCATCGGAGAGAACAAGGAAGAAGACGAAATACTTCAAGCCATCATCATGGATGTCATTTATCAAAACAGACTTCGTCATTATTATAAAACGACAGGGTATGTAGGTTTGGATAAAGATTTCATCATCAAGGCGCATATCGCTTTTCCTGAAGGGAACGAAAACAATCTTTACTCCTGGCTATTGAACTTCCAGTGGGACAACCCGGAATATCAGGAAATGTATGCACATTCGAAAGCATACAACGAAGGCGACATCTACATCTATACGGATCCCGACTGGCGCCATCCAGATTATCCGCTAGGTGTGGCTGTGTTCGAGCCTGATAAAAACGTAGCTTGCATCCTCGGCATGCAATATTTTGGAGAGTTCAAAAAAGGCACATTAACGCTTGCTTGGGGAACGGGGCATCGCAATGGCTACGTTGCTTGTCATGGCGGACAAAAACACTTCCGCCTGCATGATGGCGGTTCCTATGTTGCTTCCTTCTTCGGGCTTTCGGGGTCGGGAAAATCGACTTTGACCCATTCGAAGCACGACAACAAATACGAAGTCAAAGTGCTGCATGATGATGCCTTCCTGATCGATTTGACGGATGGCTCCTCCATCGCTTTGGAACCTTCCTATTACGACAAAACTCAGGACTATCCCGCTGATCATCCTGAACAGAACTATTTCGTTACTGTCCAGAATGTGGGCGTGACAAAGGATCATGACGGCAAAATTGTGCTGGTCACGGAAGATATCCGCAACGGCAACGGACGGACGGTCAAATCACGTTATTCCACTCCGAACCGCGTGGATAAGTTCGAAGAACCAATCAATGCTGTCTACTGGATCATGAAGGACGATGCCTTGCCGCCTTTGGTGAAGGTGGACGAAGCGGTCTTGGCGGCAACATTCGGCACGACGTTGGCTACGAAACGCACGACTGCGGAAACACTGAAGAAAGGAGAGTCGACCGATACACTGGTCATCGAACCATTCGCAAATCCGTTCCGGGTCTATCCGTTGGTTGAAGATTATGCCGGCTTCAAAGAATTGTTGGCTCACGAAGATGTCGACTGCTACATCATCAATACTGGATTTTTCATGGGTAAAAAAATACCGAAGGAAGTGTCTCTAGGCGTCATTGAAAGTGTTGTTGAAGGGACAGCGTCATTCGTGCCATTCGGTGCTGCTCCGCATCTCAGCTATCTGCCGGTGGAAGGCTTCAACCCCGATTTTGATGACAAAGACTATACGAAGTTGGTGAGAAGACGCATGCAGCTGCGGGAAGATTTCTTGGAAGAATTCAATGCTGCCCATCCGAGTATGCCGCTGCCTGATGAATCCATCCAAGCATTGCAAAATATCATTGATGCTTTTTAAGTTTAAGAGGGAAAAGCGGAACGGGTTCGTTTAGCCCTGAAAGAAATTTAGGAAATCGTGCCGACTGAGCATCGTAGAGCGCAATAGGCACGATTTATCTAATTTCCGAAGGGTTAACCCGTGTAGCTAGACATCAATGTTGAATGCATGGAACATATTGGAAATTCGTGGAGCACCTACAGTGATGCACTTTTAGTTTAATAAAATTGACTTATTGCTTTATGTGTTCAGGAAAGAATCCGGTGGGGAGCCTCCGGATTCTTTTTTCGCTTATTATCCAAACAAAAGTGAGAAAGACTTGCCAATCTGAGTCGGCGTCTTGTCATAAATGCTTTAGATTGGTATAATTTTCAAGTGAACGAATGGACGTCAGAGAAAGTGAGCAACGATAAATGAACTTAGAAGAGATGAAGCAACGACAAAAAAAGATAAGAAATTTTTCCATCATTGCCCATATTGACCATGGGAAATCCACATTGGCGGATAGAATTCTCCAAATGACTGATACAGTCGCCGATCGTGATATGCAAGCACAATTATTGGATTCCATGGATCTCGAGAGAGAACGAGGCATCACCATAAAACTAAACGCCGTCGAATTGACTTACAGAGCCAATGACGGAGAAGATTACATCTTCCATCTGATCGATACACCGGGACACGTCGACTTTACGTATGAAGTATCCCGCAGTTTGGCAGCCTGCGAAGGGGCCATTCTGGTAGTGGATGCGGCGCAAGGAGTCGAAGCACAAACCCTTGCCAACGTTTATTTGGCTTTGGACAACAACCTGGAAATCGTGCCTGTCATCAATAAAATCGATTTGCCAGCTGCAGATCCTGAACGCGTAAGGGCTGAAGTTGAGGATGTCATCGGAATTGATGCCAGCGATGCGGTTTTGGCGAGCGCGAAAATCGGCTTGGGCATCCCTGAGCTGCTGGAACAGATCGTCGCAAAAGTCCCGGCTCCGGAAGGTGATTTGGAAGCACCTTTGCAAGCCTTAGTTTTTGACTCGATCTATGACCCATACCGGGGAGTCGTACTGAATATCCGGATCAAAAATGGTGTAGTCCGCCCGGGTGACATGATCAGATTCATGGCTAACGGCAAGGAGTATGAAGTCATCGAAGTAGGTATTTTCTCTCCGAAACCGATCAAACGCGACTTTTTGATGGTTGGGGACGTCGGCTATTTGACTGCCGGGATCAAAACGATCCAAGATACACAGGTTGGTGACACGGTTACTTTGGCGAACAATCCCGCCAGCGAAGCCCTGGCCGGCTACCGCAAAATGAACCCGATGGTGTACTGCGGTATTTACCCAGTTGATGCATCAGACTTCAACGACTTGCGTGAAGCTTTGGAAAAACTGCAATTGAACGATGCTTCTTTGCAGTTCGAGGCGGAATCATCGCAAGCGCTAGGATTCGGTTTCCGTACCGGATTTTTAGGGATGTTGCACATGGACGTTATCCAGGAACGGATCGAGCGCGAATTCGATCTGGATATCATCACGACAGCACCGTCTGTTATTTATCGCGTCAACAAAACCGATGGCGAATTTTTGGAAATCGACAACCCTTCGGAAATGCCCGATGCGACAACCATTGAAAGTGTCGAAGAACCGTATGTCAAAGCAAGCATGATGGTACCGAATGAGTATGTCGGCGCGGTCATGGATATCGCCCAGAAGAAACGCGGCAATTTCATTACGATGGATTATTTGGATGATTTCCGCGTCAATGTCGTCTATGAAATGCCCCTGTCAGAAATCATCTTTGATTTCTTCGACAGATTGAAATCAAGCACGAAGGGTTACGCTTCCCTTGATTATGAATTGATCGGCTACCGTCCAAGCAAACTGGTCAAGATGGACATCCTTTTGAACGGGGAAGCTGTCGATGCCTTGAGTTTGATCGTGCATCGCGATTTCGCCTATGCCCGCGGAAAGATAATCACAGAAAAACTGCGCGGATTGATTCCACGCCAACAGTTCGAGGTTCCGATCCAAGCGACAATCGGCAACAAGATTTTGGCAAGGACCACCATCAAAGCTTTGCGCAAAAACGTACTGGCTAAATGTTACGGCGGGGATATTTCCCGTAAGCGCAAATTGCTGGATAAACAAAAAGAAGGCAAGAAGCGCATGAAGCAAGTCGGATCCGTCGAGGTTCCACAAGAAGCCTTCATGGCCGTTCTGAAGATGGACGAGGATTAACCCAAAAGGGAGTCTGTAGATTCTTTGGAATAAATACAATTTGAGAACGCACCTGGAATATATAATAATCCAGGTGCGTTCTTTTTCAATTGAGAATGGGAATACCTAATTGAGAATGGGGCGTGTTCTGGTCAGCTGACTATCAGGGATTTTAAAACAAGGGATTTCCACATATTAAAGTATCAATGACATCCTACTGAAGAGCAGTCCGATTTTTAAATCGATAATCCCTATATTCCTAAAGGTTTTCGGAAGATCACATCCACTCTTTTAAAAAATGGAAAAATAATAATAGTTATCAGGTGTTAAAACTTGACCGTTAATGCCGGATTCTATATAGTTATTGATAGGGATTATTCTAAAATAATTATTATAATTGGAGGAATTGAAATGTCATTAATCGGAAAAGAAATAGTGGAATTTAAAGCGAATGCTTATCACAAAGGTGAATTTATTGAAGTTTCATCGGAAGACCTGAAAGGAAAATGGAGCATCGTCTGTTTTTACCCTGCGGACTTCACTTTCGTTTGCCCGACTGAATTGGAAGATCTTCAGGACCAATATCCAACTTTGCAAGGATTGGGAGTAGAGGTTTATTCCGTATCAACCGACACGCACTTCACGCATAAAGCATGGCACGACCATTCACCAGCTATTGGAAAAATCGAATATACTATGATCGGAGATCCATCGCATGCGATTTCGATCGGATTTGATGTCTTGGATGATGAAGGCCTGGCTCAACGCGGAACGTTCATCATCGATCCGGACGGCATCGTGCAGGCAGTGGAAATCAACGCTGACGGTATCGGCCGTGACGCAAGTGGTTTAATCGATAAAATCCGTGCAGGTCAATATGTCCGCACTCATCCAGGCGAAGTTTGCCCTGCAAAATGGAAAGAAGGCGCGGAAACATTGAAACCTAGCTTGGACTTGGTAGGTAAAATTTAAGGAGGCTTCCCATGGCATTAGATACAGAAATCAAAGGGCAACTCGGCCAATATCTGGAACTGTTGGAATCGGATGTTGTTTTCAAAGCCAGTCTGGGCGAGGATGAAAATTCCGGGAAAGTCAGTGAGTTTTTGCAGGAAATTGCCGGTATGTCGGAGAAGATTACTTTCGAAAATGCACCCTTAACCCGTACTCCCAGTTTTACGATTACACGTCCAGAAACGGAAAGCGGCATTACGTTCGCTGGACTTCCGTTGGGCCATGAGTTCACTTCGTTTATCCTGGCATTGCTGCAGGTAGGCGGAAGGGCTCCAAAAGTGGATGACAGCATTGTCAAGCGCATAAAAGCGATCGACAAAGAGCTCCATTTCGAGACTTATGTCAGCTTGACTTGTCATAACTGCCCGGATGTTGTCCAGGCATTGAACATCATGTCCGTGCTGAATCCGAAAATCTCCCACGTTATGATCGAGGGCGGCATGTTCAAGGATGAAATCGAAGCCAAGAAAATCATGGCTGTTCCGACTGTTTTCCTTAATGGGGAAGAGTTTGCCAGTGGCCGCATGACGATTGAGCAATTGATCGATAAAGCCGCCGGTCCGACAAGTGCGGATGAGTTCGCCGATAAGGATATTTTCGACGTCCTGGTGGTAGGTGGAGGCCCCGCAGGCAACAGCGCGGCCATATACGCTGCCCGTAAAGGCATCAAGACCGGCATGGTCGTCGAAACCTACGGAGGACAAGTCATGGACACTGTCGGCATCGAAAACATGATCGGGACGCCTTACACGGAAGGACCGAAGCTGATGGCGCAAGTGGAAGCACATGTGAATCAGTATAAGGTCGATATCATGAAAGGCCAACGCGCGACAAGTATCCGCAAAAATGACCTGATCGAGGTTGAGCTGGAAAACGGCGCAGTACTCAAAGCCAAGACCGCTATTCTTACAGTCGGCGCGCATTGGCGCAATGTCAACGTTCCCGGTGAGGAAGAGTTCCGCACGAAAGGTGTGACCAACTGTCCGCATTGCGATGGTCCGTTGTTTGCAGGGAAAGACGTTGCTGTCATCGGCGGCGGCAATTCCGGAATAGAAGCGGCGATCGATTTGGCCGGTTTGGCGAAACACGTATACGTGCTCGAGTTCTTGCCGGAATTGAAAGCCGATCAAGTATTGCAGGACCGTGTCCATGCTTTGAAGAACGTCACAGTCATAACCAATGTGGCGACGAAGGCAATCACCGGGACCGAACAAGTGGAAGCCATCTCCTACGTGGACCGCGCTACGAATGAGGAGCACACCATCGCACTTGAAGGTGTATTCGTTCAAATCGGCTTGGTTCCAAACACGGCTTGGTTGAAGGATTCTGGCGTTGCGTTGAATGAACGTGGCGAAGTAATCGTCGACAACCATGGTTCAACCAATCTGGATGGCGTATTTGCTGCCGGAGATTGCACAAACAGTGCTTACAAACAAATCATCATCTCGATGGGTGCCGGAGCGACTGCCGCTTTGGGCGCATTCGATCACCTGATCCGTCAATAAGCTCAAATCCAGAAAGGGATTTCATTTTGAATTCCTTTCTGGATTTTTTGATTTGCGGTAAATGTAAGCAGTTTTATCGATGGGATGTCCATAAAACACGTTCTTTCTCTGGGTCTATGTGCTAAAATGTATGTAAACATGAAGAATTTGGAGTGATGGTTTTGAAGACGGATATCGAGATAGCTCAAGCAAATGAGATGCTTCCGATCAAAGAAGTAGCGGCAACCCTTTCCCTGACAGAAGATGATCTGAAATTGTACGGCAAATACAAGGCAAAAGTGGACATCAAGAAAATCAATTCCTTGAGTGAAGAGGCGGACGGCAAGTTGATCCTTGTCACGGCCATCAATCCTACCCCGGCTGGCGAAGGCAAATCAACCGTAACAGTCGGACTAGGAGATGCGCTGACGCGCATCGGCAAGAAAGCGATGATCGCGATGCGAGAGCCTTCATTAGGGCCGACTATGGGCGTCAAAGGCGGAGCGGCGGGCGGCGGTTATGCGCAAGTGCAACCGATGCAAGACATCAACTTGCATTTCACTGGCGATATGCATGCCATCACGGCGACGAACAATACCTTATCAGCTTTGATTGATAATCATATTCAACAAGGTAATGCCTTGAACATCGATCAACGTCGGATCACATGGAAGCGCGTTTTGGACATCAACGACCGTGCTTTGCGAAACATCGTCATCGGATTGGGCGGACCGATCCAAGGCGTTCCCCGCCAGGACGGCTTCGATATTACTGTAGCGAGCGAAATCATGGCGATCCTGTGCTTATCGACTTCGTTGACGGATCTGAAGAACCGGATCGGCAATATTGTCATCGGCTATACGTTTGATCGCTTACCCGTCACCGTCAGAGACTTGAAAGTGGAAGGTGCATTGACCTTGTTGATGAAGGATGCATTGGAGCCGAATCTGGTGCAGACATTGTATCATACGCCGGCATTTGTGCATGGCGGACCGTTCGCCAATATCGCGCACGGATGCAACAGCGTATTGGCAACAAAAACAGCCCTGAAATTGGCCGATTACGTCATCACGGAAGCCGGATTCGGAGCCGACCTGGGTGCTGAAAAGTTCATGGACATCAAAGTGCCGCAATTAGGCAAAAGCCCGGATGCAGTCGTTATCGTGGCGACCGTGCGCTCGTTGAAGATGCACGGGGGCGTGTTGGTGAAAGACCTCAACAGTGGCGAAAATGTCGAAGCGGTCAAAGCCGGCTTCGCAAATCTGCAGAAGCATATCGAAAACATGCAACAATACGGTGTGCCTGTCGTTGTGGCGCTGAACGAATTCACGAATGACACTGCAACGGAAATTGAAGCAGTTGTCGGCCTCTGCGCGGCTCAGGATGTCGAATGTATCCAGACAGCGGTTTGGGCAAAAGGTGCTGAAGGCGGAGAAGCATTGGCGAATGCTGTCGTTAAAGCAATCGACGAAAACACAAAGGCCTTCGTTCCTCTATATGTGGCAGAAGATAGCAGCATCGAAGAAAAAATCGAGACGATCGTGACAAAAATCTATGGCGGCAAAACTGTCATCTATTCCAAAGAAGCCAAAAATCAACTGCGTCAATACAAGAAGAATGGCTGGGATCGTTTGCCGGTATGTATGGCAAAAACTCAGTATTCCTTATCAGATGACCAGAAAGCAATCGGTCGTCCGGAAAACTTCGACATCACCATCCGTTCCTTTATACCAAAAATCGGAGCCGGGTTTGTCGTTGCGTTGACGGGGGATATCCTGACCATGCCGGGTCTGCCGAAAGAACCGGCTGCTTTGCGCATGGACGTCACCGAAGACGGAGTCGTTACCGGATTGTTCTAATTTTATAAAAATCGTAAAAATAGAGAGGGAAACCTCTCTATTTTTTTGACGAAAAGTGCTTCCAAAATACGGCTTGATTTTTGGGCCTTCAATGTCCCGCTGCCCAGCCGGATATGTTACAATGTCAAGAGACTATCAAGATCCCTGAACATAAAACGACATGGATTGAAAACAAAGGATGAATGCCACATATGAAAGACTTTAACGCCATTGAGTTAGAAAAATCCTACGGGATGAAGAAACTCTTCAATAAAATATCCTTCACGATCCGTGAAGGCGAACATATCGGCCTGATCGGTCAGAACGGAACCGGCAAAAGTTCCTTGCTGGAGATCATCGCGGGAATCGAAACCCCGGATGCCGGAAGCCTGGAAGTGCCCAGTGATTATCGTGTCGGTTACCTGGCGCAAGAACCACAACTGAACAAAGAATCGACTGTTTTTGAAGCGGTCTATGAAGGCGAAGCGCCCATCATCAAGACGGTCCGCGCCTACGAGGAAGCTTTGGAATTGCTGGTGAACGACAGTCTGAATCCTGATTACCAGGACCGTTACAGCAAGGCCGAAGCCGACATGAATGCGCAAAATGCTTGGCAAACGGAAGTTCAGATCAAATCCATCCTGAACAGGTTGGGTTTGGATGACATCACGAAAAAAGTAGGCGAGCTATCCGGTGGACAACGGAAACGCGTCGGCTTGGCGCAAGTGCTGATCCAAGCGCCGGACCTTTTATTGTTGGATGAACCGACCAACCATCTTGACATGGATTCGATCACATGGCTGGAAAACTATCTTGCCCAATACAAAGGCTCTGTACTTTTGGTGACCCATGACCGCTACTTCCTCGAGAATGCTGTGACGAAAATCATCGAACTGAAGAACGGCGGAGTGGAAGTCTACACAGGCAACTACGAAGATTATTTGTTTCAGAAGAGCGAACGCGAGGCCATCCAGCAAAAAATGGACGAGAAGCAGCTGAAATTGTACAAGAGTGAACTGCAATGGATGCGCAAGGGCGCCAAAGCCAGGACGACAAAGCAACAGGCACGTATCCACCGTTTTGAGGATTTGGAAAAGGTCACGCAACAAAGCACGACCGATGCCAAACTCGAAATCCAATTGGATGGTTCCCGTTTGGGCAAACGCGTCTTCAATCTGGAACATATCTCGCTTTTTGCGGGAGACAAACAGGTTCTTAACGATTTTTCCTATATATTCCAGTCGAACGATCGCATCGGCATCGTCGGCAAGAATGGGGCAGGCAAGACAACCTTGCTGAATATGTTGGCAGGCGAAACAGAAATTGCCGCCGGAAATCTGATCATCGGAGAGACCGTCAAAATAGCCTATTACAAACAACTTTCCGAAGTGCTCCCTGACGACAAACGCGTCATCAATTATTTGCAGGAAATCGCGGAAGAGGTGAAATTAAGCGACGGCATCATCGTCAGCGTCAAGGAGATGCTAGAGACTTTCCTCTTCCCGCGCGAAACGCACGGTAGCTTAATCAGTTCGTTATCTGGTGGGGAAAAGCGCCGTCTTTACTTATTGAAGTTGCTGATGACAAAACCGAATGTGCTGCTTATGGATGAGCCTACGAACGACTTGGATATCGATACGCTGACGGTATTGGAGGACTACTTGAATAGCTTTGGCGGAGCCGTCATCACCGTTTCGCATGACCGCTATTTCTTGGATAAAGTGGCCGACAAGCTGTTGATCCTGAATGATGAAGGCAAACCGGACGTATTCTTTGGGGATATGAGCGAATATTTGCTGGTATCCAGTCAAAAAGGCAGCGAAACCGCTAAACAGCAAAACAAAAAAGCTGCAGCAACTATCGCGTCTCAGGATGCGGTCACGGAAAAGACCAAATGGACCTACTTGGAGCAGAAGGAATGGGAAACGATCGAGGACGACATTGCCGTACTTGAGGAAACAGGGCAGACATTGCAGAGCGCGATGGCCGAAAATGCTTCGAACTTTGAAAATTTGACCCAATTGCAACAGGAACTGGACAACGCGGAAGCTGCGCTTGCCGAAAAATGGGAACGCTGGGAATATCTCAGCCAATTCGCTAAAGATTAATGTACATAGGAGAACAAAGATGACAAAACAATATTTGGATTTAGCAAGAACCGTCCTGGAAACAGGCGCAACGAAACACGACCGTACCGGCACCGGCACGAAAAGCATCTTCGGCCATCAAATGCGTTTCGACCTCGCTGAAGGCTTCCCGATTCTGACGACTAAGAAAGTCGCTTTCGGCCTCATCAAAAGTGAATTGTTGTGGTTCCTTAAGGGCGACACGAACATCAAATACCTGTTGGAAAACAACAACCACATCTGGGATGAGTGGGCATTCGAGCGCTATGTGAAATCAGCAGATTACACAGGGCCGAATATGGATGACTTCGGTCACCGGGTCCTGAAGGAAGAAGGTTTTAAAGCTAGCTATGATGTCGAAATGGCTAAATTCCGGGAAAGGATTTTGATCGATGCGGCCTTTGCAGCCAAACACGGGGAATTGGGCAACATTTATGGGTCCCAATGGCGTCGCTGGAAAACGACGCAAGGCGACTTCATCGATCAGATCAGCGATGTCATCGAAATGATCAAAACGAACCCTGATTCAAGAAGATTGATGGTTTCAGCCTGGAATCCAGAAGACATCCCTTCGATGGCCTTGCCGCCTTGCCATACACTGTTCCAATTCTATGTGGCGGATGGAAAGCTCAGCTGCCAACTATACCAAAGAAGCGCGGATATCTTTTTGGGAGTGCCCTTCAACATAGCCAGCTACGCTTTGTTGACGCATTTGATCGCAAATGAAACAGGTCTTGAAGTTGGGGAATTCATCCACACATTCGGGGATGCCCATCTTTATCTGAATCATATCGAACAGATCGAGCTACAACTTTCCAGGGAGCCTTTCGCTTTGCCAAAGCTGGTGCTGAAGCATCCAGAAAAATCCATTTTTGAAATGGAAAAAGAAGATATCGTCCTGGAAGGCTACAAGAGCCACCCGGGCATAAAAGCACCAATCGCTGTATAAATTTTCATTACACCGAGGAAAAGGAGGTTGCCGCCATCAGAATCCGTTTAGGGTCCTGATCGGTTCGGGCGTTGGCTCGGCTGCGCGGCAAAACATAAGATGATCGCACTATTATGGGCTGAAGACGACAACGGAATCATCGGAAAAGGCGGAACATTGCCTTGGCACTTGCCGAATGATCTGAAGTATTTCAAAGAAAAAACACTGAATAAAAAAATCGTGATGGGCAGAAAAACGTTTGAGGGGATGGGGTCACGCCCCCTGCCCAGAAGAGAGAACATCATCCTCACAAGGCAAACCGACTATTCGCATCCGGGGGTTACCGTTCTCCATGAAGTGGATGAGGTATTGGCACTGAACAATGCAGAGGACACGCTTTTCATCATCGGCGGCAGCGAAATTTTTGAGCTGTTCTTGCCTTTCGCGGATATCCTGTACCAAACCGTCATACATGCCGACTTTGACGGAGACACTTATTTTCCGACAACAGACTGGAACGAGTGGGAATTAGCCTCGTCAACCTTAGGCGTTGTTGATGACAAAAACCGCTACGAACATGAATTCAATGTCTTCAAACGGGTGAATTAAGCAAAAAGGGCTGACTCCAATTAAAGAGTCAGCCCAATTTTTGCTTTTTGATCGATCTTAGACGTAAAGCAATATGCCGAAGTACATGAAAGCGGCGCCTGCCAAAACGAAGAGGTGCCAAATGACATGCATAAAACCATATTTTTTGTTCGAGTAAAAAATAGTCCCCAAACTGTAACTCAACCCGCCTAAAGCGATGAGCACAATGCCGTTCAGGCCGAGTGTCTGATACATAGGTTGAATAATGAACAGCGCCATCCACCCCATACCCAAGTATAAGAGGGTGGAAATTCCGTTGAATTTTCCGACGAAAAAGATCTTCAGGATAATGCCGATGATTGCGATTGCCCAAACTGCAATGAACAAGGCTTTGCTTTGGCCGTTACGGACCGCAATCAAACAAAACGGCGTATACGTCCCTGCAATCAACAAATATATGGCTGCGTGATCGATGTAGCGGAAAATCTTTTGAAACCGGGTCATACTGAAACTGTGATAGAGCGTCGACGACAGAAAAAGCAAGATCATCGAAGCACCATAAATGGCATAAGCAACGACTTCTGTAACGTTTCCTGATTGGGATCCCTTCAAAATGAGTAAGACGCATCCTGCGATGCTAAGCAAGGTTCCGATTCCATGTGTTACGGCATTCAACACTTCGTTTACGATGATTTTGCGTCTGCCTTCTGTTTGCGGAAAAGTAGTCACATTCATTCCTCCTTGTTGCCTGTCAGCAATTGTTTTTTGGCCAATAAAAAAACAGTCTCCAACAACGTCCTTCTGAATGCATTATAGCACATTAAATGGTAAGATTTAAGAAAATAGCAGTATCTCTCCCACCTGAAAATAACAGAGGGTTTCACGGGAATATTTTAAAAGGGGCGAATAGAATGGGAACCAATCAACAAAGAAGTGCGAAAAACAGCCCGAATCCATGGAAAATTGCTTTCGTCACATTGGCGCTCGTGCTGGTCATTGCGGTGGTTTGGTTTTTCTCGAAAATCACGATGGATCAACCTGCTCAATCTGCAACTGAGGCACAAGTCACAGCTCAATCAGAGGATCAGCTCTCGGTTGGCGTTTCCCTGAGCAATACCGAATTGGCGGTCATCGCCAACGAATATATGAAATCCGAGGAGAGCCTGGCCGGGTATTCGGTGGCAATAACGGATCTGGTGACTTTAAAAGGTGAAACCGTGCTGCTGGGGCTTTCGATTCCGTTTGCTTTATCAGGAGAGCCGCATGCGACAACGGACGGCAATCTGCAGATGAAGGTGACGGACATTTCCCTGGGCGGGCTTTCTTTGCCCGAAAAAGAAGCCTTGAGTCTGTTGGCTCAATTTTTGACGTTGCCGGCATTCGTCAACTTGGATGCGGGCTCGGAAACTGTGCTGATAAACTTGGCCAGCATGGATCTGCCGAAAGAAAGTGCCATCCGTTTGCTTTCCATCGATAAAGGGACGAAAGAATATTCATTTGAAGTAACCATACCAACAGAAAATTTGATAGAATAGAAAGAGGCCTAATTTATGAGACAATCTTTTTACCTTTTCATTCTCACGTATAGAGACCCATACAAAAAAGACGACAAAACAGCATTTGCGAATCGGGTTTCCGAGGATATCGGTTTTCCAAAGCAAATGACCGATTACCACGAACTTGCCGATTACCTGGAGTTGAGCGGAGAGTATACAGAGTTCATGTCCGTCTTTGATGAGTTGTTTGACGTATACGTCGAGAGGAACAGAAATTAGATAAAGAAAGAAGGAAATGAAATGAGTACACACATCGCAGCAAAACCTGGGCAAATCGCGGAAACAGTCTTGTTGCCGGGCGACCCATTAAGAGCGAAGTACATTGCGGAAACTTATCTGGAGGATGTCGAGCAGTACAATTCGGTCCGGAACATGTTTGGTTACACCGGGACATACAAAGGCAAACGCGTCTCTGTCCAAGGCACAGGTATGGGCTTGCCCTCCATCATGATTTACGCCAACGAACTGATCACTGAGTACAATGTGCAGAATCTGATCCGGGTCGGTTCGGCAGGGGCTATCCAAAAAGATATCCATGTGCGTGACATCGTCATTGCTCAAGGAGCGACAACAGATTCCAGCGTTGTCAGCAATACCTTCAATGGACAAGTCAACTTTGCGCCGATCTGCAACTTTGAACTGATGCACAACGCATATATGGTCGCGAAAGAACGGAAATTATCCGTCCATGTCGGCAATGTCTTATCCTCCGACCGCTTCTATAACGAAGAATTGGACAAACAGAAATTGGCTGACTATGGTGTTCTGGCGGTGGAAATGGAAGCTGCTGGTCTGTACCTGCTGGCCGCTAAATATAACCGGAAAGCGTTGGCTTTATTGACGATCAGCGATCACATCCTGACCGGGGAAGAAACAACTGCCGAAGAGCGTGAAACGACGTTCGACGACATGATGCTCGTTGCTTTAGAATCTATCTTATAATCGTAAAGAGGAGTAGTGTGAATGGGCAACAACGGGCATAAACTAAAAAACGGCAAAAAACGCGGAATCAAACTCTCCTTCTATTTCCTTTCCTTGCTTATCGTCGCTGCTGCGGCAATCGGTGGAACGTATGCGTGGATTGGGAGAAGTGTCACTCTTCCCTCCACTGAGGAAATCATTCAAGGGACAAACAGTTCAACATTGGATGCAGCTGCAGCGGATCGAATTGGAGCCGTCTATCAGACGCTGCTAAACAATTATGTTGAAGGTGTCGATGGAGAAGACCTGATTGAAGGCGCCTTGAGCGGCATGGTGGAAGCAGTCGGCGATCCTTACAGTCAATACTTGAATACAGAAGCGAGCGATAACTTGGATGAGACGATTTCCGCCTCATTTGAAGGTATCGGAGCTGAAATCATGTCCTTGAATCAGCAAATCGTCATTGTTTCGCCGATCAAAGGCTCTCCAGCCGAAAAAGCTGGACTATTGCCGAATGACATCATTCTTAGTGCGGATGGTCAGGCATTGCAAGGCTTGACAGCTAGTGAAGCAGTCGCTCTGATTCGGGGTGAAAAGGGCAGTGAAGTGGTTCTGGAAATAGTCCGAGGGGATCAGACCTTCAAGGTGAACATCGTCAGGGACACGATTCCGATCGAAACGGTGACATTTGAAATCGATGAAGAACATCCGGAAATCGGCATCGTCCATGTCTCCAGTTTCTCCACACCGACCTATGACGACATCGTTAGTGCTGTAACGGATCTGCGGACCCAGGGAGCCACATCGTTTGTGTTCGATTTCAGACAGAATCCCGGTGGCTTGTTGGATCAAGCTCTGAAAATCAGCAATATGTTCCTTAACGACGGGGACGTCATCATGCAGACGCAAGAAAAAGATTCCGATCCAAATAAAATAGTGGCAAGCGCAAGCGAGTTCGGAGATTTCAAGATAACCGAACCAACCGTCCTGCTTGTCGATGAAGGAAGCGCCAGCGCTTCGGAAATCGTCGCGGGGGCACTACAGGAATCATCGGAAATTCCATTGGTCGGGACAACGACCTTCGGTAAAGGGACTGTGCAGACAGTGTATCCATTGACCGAAAGCAGCGAATTGAAATTGACGGTCGCGAAGTGGTTGACACCGAACGGCAACTGGATACACGAAAAGGGGATTGCAGTCGACTATGAAGTCGCCCTTCCGGAGTATGCTACATTGACAATCATCGATTCCACTGCGACCTATGAAGAAGGGGCAGTCTCGGAAGAGGTCAAAAATGTCGAAGCGATGCTGAATGCTATCGGCTACGCTGTCGAAGCGGACGGTTATTACGATGAAAACACTGTAGAGCAAGTAGCGTCATTCCAAGCTGCGAATGAGCTGGAAACAACCGGTATCGTGACGGGTGACACGGCATTAGCGATAGTAGAGCAATTGCGGGAAGTTCTTACGGAGAACGATACACAGTACGATAAGGCTGTAGAAATATTGATTGGGAACGAATAATCCGAAAGGTTTGGCAGCTCTTACGAAGTGCCAAACCTTTTTGGTGTTGCTTGTAATATGCGCCTATGGACCGGTTACGATTCTTTTTATGCGCAAAATGTGCTAAACTATGAGTGTTGTTTTAGCACATTCTATAACCAAAAAGGTTGATACCGATGAAAGTTGATAAAAAGATGCAGGATGGCATCTGGGATTGGATGAAGGCAATCATTTTTGCCATGCTTTTGGTAATCATCATCCGTTTTTTGTATTCATTCCACTGAAAGTGGAAGGCGATTCCATGAGCCCCACGCTGGCACAGGGAAACTATCTCTTATATGAGACGTTTTCGCACATTGATCGCTTTGATATCATCATCTTCAGCAATGAAGAAGGGCAAACGCTCATTAAGCGGGTCATCGGATTGCCGGGCGATTCTGTAGCTTACAGCGAGGATCAACTGTACCTGAATGGCGAGCCGGTTGAAGAGTCTTTTCTGGGGACAGAGAAGCAGCAAGGGATGGATGTTTTCACTTCGGATTTTGATTTGCTGTCTTTGACAGGAGTGGAGACGGTCCCGGAAGGCAGCTATTTTGTATTGGGTGATAACCGTGTACGCAGCAGGGATAGCCGGATATTCGGTTTTGTCGCGCAGGCTGATATAGCCGGAAAAGCGGCAATGGTTTACTATCCACTTGAGGATTTTGGCTTTATTGAAAACTAAGTACCAGCTGGATTTATAAGAAAGGGTGATTCGATGTCATTTGGCAATAAAAATCATGACGACCAAGATTCTGGTTTTGTTTCCAGGAATGAAAGATTCGGGGTCGATCAAAAGAAAGAAATCCAACCAGAAAACCGAGGCAGTTTCTTGCGGGAAGCGATGAGTCTTATCCTTTCGGTGGCAATCGCCTTTGTGCTGTTCCTTGTCATCCGGACTTATTTGTTTTATCCGTTCCAAGTTGTCGGCGATTCGATGGTGCCGACTTTAGAAACCGGAGACCGGCTGATCCTGAACAAATTGGCTGAAATCGATCGTTTTGATATCGTGGTGTTCCCTGCTCCTGATGGGACCGATGAAGAGTATGTGAAGCGCATCATCGGGCTACCCGGTGATGAAATCACTTATTTCCAGGATGAGCTTTACATCAACGGGAAAAAAATCGAGGAGCACTACCTTGAGGCGCTGAGAGAAGATTCAGACCAGGCTTTGACCGGGGATTTCACGCTCTTTAGCCTGACTGGGGAAGCAACCGTCCCGGAAGATATGTATTTCGTTCTGGGAGATAACCGCAACGTTTCCAAAGACAGTCGTGTTTTCGGTTTCATCCCGGCAGCGGAGATCGAAGGAACTGCCGATTTAAGATTGTGGCCGCTGAACAAAATAGGCATCATTGATGACAATGGTGCAGAAGAATAAAGGGACAACCGCACACAAGTGTATTTGCACTTGTGTTTTGTCTTGAATAGAAGCAAAAGATGTACTCAGAAAAGGAAGTGTCAATATGTTAATACAATGGTTTCCAGGTCACATGGCAAAAGCGAAACGTGAAGCGTTGGAAAAATTGAAAATGGTCGATTTGGTGATTGAGTTGTTGGATGCACGCCTCCCAGTATCAAGCCGGAATCCTTTGATCGATGACATCATCGGAAACAAACCAAGATTGATTGTCCTTAACAAAGCCGATCTTGCGGATAACGCAGCCACAAAAGAATGGGTTGAATACTTCAAACAGGATAATAAAGCGCAACGGGCAGTTTCGATGTCTACGCTCAACAATAAAGATGTAGAGAACATCAAAAGAGAACTGAAAGAGATGATGGCCCACAAAACGCAGGCAATGATCAATAAAGGCGTCAAACCGCGAGCAATCCGCTTGATGATCCTTGGTATCCCGAACGTCGGGAAATCAACTTTGATCAACAAGCTGATGCAAAAGAACCGCGCGCAGACCGGCAATCGCCCCGGCGTTACAAAAGGGCAACAATGGTTGAAAATCGGCGGCGATTTCGAATTGCTGGACACGCCAGGGATACTTTGGCCTAAATTCGAGGATCAGCTGATCGGGCAAAAGCTTGCCCTGACGGGAGCGATCAAGGATACCGTTTTCCATAAGGATGATGTCGCTTTATTTGCGTTGCGTCATTTTATGCAGTATTATCCGGGCAGATTACAGAATTTCTATAAGGTAGACGAAAAAGAATTCGAAGGAGAGGTTCCGGAATTGTTGATGGAATTGACCACGAAACTGCGTTTTGGCGAAGATTACAGCCGTGCTAGCGAAAAAATCATTTTCGACATCCGCGGCGGCAAACTGGGACCATATACGCTGGACCAAGTTCCCGTTAAAATAGCGGAGGCTGAAGAGGGCTTAGCGGAATGAATAAACCACTGAGTATCGCTGCCATCAAGGAGCAATTGCAGGAAATCGAATCATTGGATGATTTCCGCTGGGAAGCAATCCGAGTCGACTCCCGCAAAGGCGTCCATGCTGCCGTAAAATCCTGGGAGCGGAATTATCAACTCGCCCTTGCCCTAAAAGAGCGGCAAGTCCAGATGATGGTCTTTGAAGAAGAGTTGAAGGCGAAAGGCCGTCTTGCTATCGCAGGGATCGATGAAGTCGGCAGAGGCCCATTAGCCGGTCCTGTGGTCGCTGCTGCAGTCATTTTGCCGGCAGATCTCCCTTTTCTCCCGGTCAATGATTCAAAACAACTCTCAGCCAAAAAAAGGGAACAACTTTACGATCAGATCATGACCATTGCCGATGTCGGCATCGGATTGATTTCACCAGAAACGATCGATACCGTGAATATTTATCAAGCCACGAAACTAGCGATGATGCAGGCAATCGCCAATCTGAAACAAGAGCCGGACAGCCTGCTCATCGACGCCATGAAGTTACCGTTGCCTGTCGAACAGCAATCGATCATCAAAGGTGATGCCAAATCCGTCTCGATTGCTGCCGCCAGCATTGTCGCAAAAGTATACCGCGATCGCCTAATGTCCGAGTATGCTTTGCAATATCCACACTACGGATTTGAGAAAAATGCCGGGTATGGCACCCAGTTGCATTTATCCGGCTTGGATACCCATGGCATCACACCCATCCACCGGAAGACGTTTGATCCGATCAAAAGCATGTTGAGAGATCAATGATGATTCCCGCTTCAGATTAGTTAGAAGGTGCCTTTCCCGGATGACATGCACTATTTCATCAAAATTTTACACATTAAAAAGCCAAATTCGACTCCTTGCGTATTATCTTAACAGATGGTATGTAAAGGAGTTTTTTTATGGAAATGAACCGCGAGGATCTGACGATCCGGGATAAGTTGATTTATCATGCAATGACGGGCGTATGTACGCCAAATTTTATGAAGCATCTGTACTTGTCCTGGATGAGGGACCCTTTCTATTCAATAGAAGAAATCGTAAACAGCTATGTGCCGATGAGCAACGAAACCAAACAACAGAAGTTGAAGCTGTCCTTGGAGATTGCATACTGCAAAAGGCCTTTTGCAGAGCTGAAAGAGCTCTATCGGGTCAATAATATCCAGGTTTTGACCATTCTGGACAACGGTTATCCGGAGGGCTGGCTGAACAGCTATCTGCCACCTGTCGTGTTGTTTTATGCAGGAAATATCCGCTTATTGGAGCAACCTTGTTTGAGCATCGTCGGTAGCCGCAGTCCGACTGCTTACGGAAAAGCAGTGATGGACGAAATGATCCCACCGTTGGTTGCGGAAGGCGTAACGCTGGTGAGCGGGCTCGCCAAAGGAATCGATCAAATGGTTCATTCCAGTACAATTGGATACGGCGGCGCCACAATCGGCATCATCGGGTCAGGTCTGGATGTCACCTACCCTAGGGAAAATGCCTCACTTCAGCGGCAAATGATGGCAGAACAACTCGTCATTAGTGAATATCCTTTAGGCTCGAAACCGGAACGTTTTCATTTTCCGATGCGCAATCGCCTAATCGCCAACCTTTCGCTGGCGACGTTGGTTATCGAGGCGGCGGAAAAGAGCGGTAGCCTCATAACAGCGAATTTGGCATTGCAGGAAAACAGGGATGTTTATGCGGTTCCCGGAAATATTACCAGCCGGCTCAGTGACGGCACCAATCAATTGATAAAAGCCGGTGCCGCCTGCGTTTTGAACGCGACTGACGTGCTGGAAGAAATGAAAACGCAGTGGAGATGAAGCACTCGTGAAATAACTTCTATTTGACAAACACATAGTTTATGGCATAAGATGGGAAACGATTTAAATGACAGAAATATACATACAAAATATTTCGTTGAGAGGAGTCGTTTCTTTGGCTTATAAATATTTAGTCATCGTGGAATCACCTACCAAAGCCAAGACGATAGAAAAGTATCTTGGCAGAAACTATAAAGTGGTAGCAAGCAAAGGCCACTTGCGCGATTTACCAAAAAGCCGGATGGCAATCGATTTCGAAAATGACTATCAGCCGGATTATATTTCCATACGCGGTAAAGGCGACCTGATTAAAGAATTGAAAAAATATGGCCATAAGGCTGAAAAAATTTACCTGGCTTCCGACCCGGATAGAGAAGGGGAAGCCATCTCGTGGCACCTCGCTCACTTGTTGGGCTTGGACCCCGCAGACAATATCCGCGTCGTTTATAATGAAGTAACCAAAGATGCAGTTAAAGAAGCACTAAAAAATCCAAGACCGATCAATATGGATCTTGTTTCGGCCCAGCAAGCCCGAAGGATACTGGATCGCTTGGTCGGATACTCCATTTCACCTATACTATGGAAGAAAGTCAAAAAGGGTTTGAGTGCCGGACGGGTGCAATCCGTTGCTTTGAAACTGATCGTAAACCGCGAAGAAGAGATTGCCGGTTTTGAACCTGTGGAATCTTGGACGATTGATGGCACATTCCTGAAGGACAAACATGTTTTTCAGGCAGCCTTTTACGGCTTGGGTGGGAAAAAACTTAAGTTGAAGACCAAAGAGGAAGCGGATGCGGTCTTCGAGAAGATCACTTCCAATGTCTTTGAAATTACAGATGTCACGAAGAAGCAGCAAAAACGCAACCCGGCTCAGCCATTCACGACTTCCAGTCTCCAACAGGAAGCCGCCAACAAACTGAATTTCCGTACGCGGAAAACGATGATGGTCGCGCAGGAACTGTATGAAGGGATTGCACTCGGCAAGGAAGGCTCCGTTGGTTTAATCACCTACATGCGTACGGATTCGACACGTGTGTCCGCTGGATCGATAGAGGAAGCGCATGAATACATCACGGGCACTTATGGTCCGGAATATGCCATCGAGAAACAGCGCGAAAGCAAAAATTCCCAATCGGCACAGGATGCACATGAAGCGATCCGTCCTTCAAGCGTTTTAAGGGTGCCAAGCGAAATCGAAGCCTTCTTGACGAAGGACCAGTTCAAACTGTACCAATTGATCTGGGCGCGCTTTTTAGCGAGTCAAATGACTCCGGCGATTTTCGATACGATGAAGGTGGATCTCAAGCACGAGGACGTCATGTTCCGGGCTACAGGTTCCAAAGAGAATTTTGCAGGTTACCGCAAAGTCTACGTGGAAGGCAATGCCAAAGAAAAAGACAACCTTCTGCCGGAAATGGCGGTCGGCGATACTGTGTTCTCGAAGGACATCGAACCGAATCAGCATTTCTCACAACCGCCAGCCCGTTACTCAGAAGCGACGCTTATCAAAGCTTTGGAGGAGAACGGAGTCGGAAGACCTTCTATTTATGCTCCTACGATCGAAACGATTCAGAAGCGTTATTACGTAAAAGTGACGGCAAAACGCTTCGAGCCAACTGAATTGGGCACCATCGTCAATGGCTTAATCTCCACCTATTTTCCGGATATCGTGAACATTTCCTTCACCGCCGGGATGGAACAGGATCTTGACAGTGTCGAAGAGGGCAAAATGGAATGGGTCAAAGTAGTCGACCGTTTTTACAAACCATTCGCTGAAGAATTGGCGAAAGCAGAGGTCGAGATCGAAAAAATCGAAATCAAGGATGAACCGGCCGGATTCGATTGCGAATTATGCGGACATCCGATGGTCATCAAAATCGGCAGATTCGGAAAGTTCTATGCGTGCAGCAATTTCCCGGAATGCCGGAATACGAAAGCAATCGTGAAGAAGATCAACGTGACGTGCCCAATTTGCCACAAGGGGGAGGTCATCGAACGGAAATCCAAGAAAAACCGGATATTCTACGGCTGCGATCGATACCCAGAGTGCGAATTCATCTCATGGGACAAACCAATCGGCCGCGATTGCCCGAAATGTCAGCATTATCTTGTTGAGAAGAAGGTCAAAGGCGGCATCCAAGTGAAATGCAGTCATTGTGAATACGAGGAAGATGTACAGAAATAACGTTATGGAGGCAGACTATGACAACAAACTCAGTTACCGTGATCGGTGCCGGCCTGGCCGGAAGCGAAGCGGCTTTTCAAATAGCGGAGCAGGGCATCCAAGTCGATCTCTATGAGATGAGACCTAAAAAGATGACACCTGCCCACCATACCTCAGGTTTCGCCGAATTGGTCTGCACCAATTCGCTGCGGGGGAACCAGGTCACGAACGCCGCAGGGTTGATAAAGGAAGAAATGCGTCACTTGAATTCTCTGATCATTAAAGCGGCGGATGCGACTGCTCTGCCGGCAGGTGGAGCTTTGGCCGTTGATCGCGACAATTTTTCAGCCTACGTGACGCAAACATTGGAAGGCCATCCCAATATCAAGATCCATCTGGATGAGCTGACAGAATTGCCGGAAGGGATTACGGTGGTAGCGACCGGCCCATTGACTTCTGAACCAATGAGCCAATCGATCCAAAGCTTTATTGAAATGGAAGGCTTGTACTTCTATGATGCCGCCGCACCAGTGCTGGAAAAAGACAGTATCAACATGGAAAAGGTATATTTGAAGTCGCGTTATGACAACGGCGAAGCCGCCTACCTGAACTGTCCGATGACTAAAGCAGAATTCGAATCGTTCTATCGTGAGCTGATCGCTGCGGAAGTGGCCCCTCTGAAGGAATTCGAGGAGGAAAAATACTTTGATGGCTGTATGCCTTTCGAAGTGATGGCCTCAAAAGGCGAAAAAACGCTACTGTTCGGTCCGATGAAACCGGTTGGGCTAGAAGATCCGAAGACCGGAAAGATTCCCTACGCAGTTGTGCAGCTCCGTCAGGACAATGCTGCCGGGTCTCTTTATAACATCGTCGGTTTTCAGACGCACCTGAAATGGGGAGAACAGAAGCGGATTTTGCAGATGATTCCGGGACTGGAAAATGCTGAAATCGTGCGTTATGGTGTTATGCACCGGAATACGTTCCTGAATTCTCCGAAAATTCTGCGCTCTACCTATCAGAGCCAAAAACGAGATGATTTGTTCTTCGCGGGCCAGATGACCGGCGTGGAAGGGTATGTCGAGAGTGCCGCCAGCGGCTTGTTGGCGGGCCTTAATGCCGCCAGAATGGCGAACGGACAGGAATGTGTCGTCTTCCCGAAAGAAACGATGATTGGTGCCATGTCGCACTACATAACGAACACAGACAGCAAGCACTTCCAACCGATGAACGCCAACTTCGGCATCATCGAACCATTAGGCGGCAAGAAAATACGTGATAAACAGCTTAAAAACCAAATGATAGCCGATAAAGCGTTGGCTGCCCTGGACGAATTCGTGCAAACGATTTAAGTTCGTCAGCTTACATTGAAATCTCTCCAACATTGTGATAAATTTAGTCATAAGATGTTGGAGGGATTTTTTTGTCTAATCAAGAATTAATCGATCGATTCATAAACTATTTGGCAATTGAGCGGCGCTATTCCGACGAAACGGTCAAGGCCTATCTGTTCGATTTGAAAAAATTTGAATCTTTTCTCGAAGAAAGTGGAACCAGCGACTTGATAGCGGTACAATTATACGATGTACGCCTGTATTTGAGCTTTTTGGATGAACAAAAACTGAGCCGAAACACCATTTCGCGCACGTTGTCGAGCTTGAGGGGGTTCTATCATTTCTTAATCCGCAACGACCTTCTGGATGAAAACCCTTTATCCTATATCTCTTTCAAGAAAAAGCAACTGCGTCTGCCGCAGTACCTGTACGAAGAAGAATTGGAAAAACTCTTGCGCGCAGCCGAGGGGACCGAAATACTGGACTATCGGAATCGGGCGTTGGTGGAATTGTTGTATGCGACCGGAATCCGCGTCAGCGAATGCAAGAACATCAAGTTGCAGGATATTTCCTTCGACCTAGGTGTCATCCTGATTTTCGGTAAAGGAAACAAAGAGCGGTATGTGCCGTTCGGGCATTATGCTGCCACAGCCATCCAGGAGTATCTGGAAATGACCCGGTCGGAATTGATGTCACAACACCAACGCAACCATGACTATCTTTTTGTGAATCGCTTGGGCGATCCGCTCACAGCAGGTGGCATTGAATACATACTGAAACAGATCATGAAAAAAACAGGCTTGACCGGCTCGTTGCATCCGCATATGCTGCGGCATACCTTTGCGACTGATATGTTGAATAACGGGGCTGATATGCGGACCGTGCAAGAACTTCTAGGACATGCCAGCCTGTCATCCACTCAAATCTATACACACGTAACGAAAGATGCCTTGCAACGGAACTATAACCAATTCCATCCGCGGGCGAAACGGGACAGCAAGAAACAGGGGGAATAACATATGACAACAATATGTGCAGTGCAGCACAACGGACGTTCAGCCATGGCGGGGGACGGTCAGGTGACGATGGGCGAATCCGTCATCATGAAAGGGACCGCCAAAAAAATCAGACGCATCTATCATGATGAAGTCATCGTCGGTTTCGCTGGCGGTGTAGCCGATGCTTTCACCCTCGAAGATAAATTTGAAGAGAAACTGAATCAATACAAAGGGAATCTACTGCGTGCCTCCATCGAGGTGGCCAAGGAATGGCGCGGCGATCGTGCCCTCCAGAAGCTGGAGGCTTTGCTGATTGTTATGAACAGGGAGCAGATGCTGCTAGTTTCTGGAAGTGGGGAAGTCATCGAACCGGATGACGGTATCCTTACGATTGGCTCGGGCGGGAATTACGCCTTGGCTGCAGCAAGAGCCTTAAAGCGAAGAGGCTCCCAGCTTTCTGCAAAAGAAATCGCCTATGAAAGTCTCAAGATTGCCTCAGAAATCTGCGTATTTACTAACGACAACATTATTGTTGAAGAATTTTAGATAGGTGGCTAGTATAATGAAGGAACAGCACAACAGAACACCAAGAGAAATCGTCAAGGAGCTCGACCGTTATATCATTGGCCAAGATGCGGCCAAAAAAGCAATTGCTGTCGCTTTGCGGAATCGCTACCGGAGACAACAACTGGACGCTGATATGCAAAAAGAGGTGACTCCGAAAAATATTCTGATGATTGGCCCAACCGGAGTCGGGAAGACGGAGCTGGCGAGACGCTTGGCGCTGTTGGTCGATGCACCCTTCGTTAAGGTTGAGGCAACCAAATTCACGGAAGTCGGCTATGTCGGCCGCGACGTTGAATCGATGGTCCGAGACCTAGTGGAAAACGCTATCCAGATTGTCGAAAAACAAAAACGCGGTGACGTGTATGCCAAAGCCTATGAAGCGGCTTTGCAACGCCTGGCTAAAGTCATGAAGCCGGGAGTCAAAAAAGCTAAGCCCAAACAGGAAGGGATGAATGACTGGCAAAATATGTTCAAAAACCTTGGAATGCCTCTGCCTGAAAATCAAGAAGAGGAAACCGAAGAAGTGACTGCCGAAATCGCCAAGAGCAGAGCGGAGATCATCGAGCAATTGCGCAGGGGCCTGCTGAACAACCGTGAAGTCTCCATAAAGGTGGAGGAAAAACAAGCCAATCCATTAGGTAGCGGTGGAAACAACGAACAAATGATGATGCTACAGTCGGCATTTGAATCCATGACGCCGAAAAAGAAAATCCAGCGGACGCTTTTGGTCGGAGATGCCATTGAGGTTCTTGTACAAGAAGAAACCGACAAATTGGTCAACAAGGATGATATTTCGCAGGAAGCTTTGAAGTTGGCCGAAACCAACGGCATCATTTTCATCGATGAGATCGACAAAATTACTTCCAAGTCACAAAACACCGGCGAAGTGTCTAGAGAAGGCGTGCAACGAGATATCCTTCCGATCGTCGAAGGGAGCCAAGTTTCCACCAAATATGGAGCTATCCAAACGGACCATATCCTTTTCATAGCATCAGGCGCGTTCCACGTTTCCAAGCCAAGCGATCTGATTCCGGAACTGCAAGGACGTTTCCCGATCCGGGTGGAATTGAATGACCTCACGGAAGATGATTTCGTCAGGATCCTTACCGAGCCAAATAATGCGATGCTGAAGCAATACATCGCGCTGTTGGCAACGGAGGACGTCAACATCACCTTCACCAAGGAAGCCATTCGGAAAATGGCCGTCATCGCGACAGAAGTCAACCAGGAAACCGATAATATCGGAGCCAGAAGGCTGCACACGATCATGGAAAAATTGCTGGAGGATCTGTTGTTTGAAGCTTCCGAAATCCCCGGGACAGATATCACGATAACGGAACATTATGTGGATGAAAAACTTGAGAAAATTGTAGAAAACAAAGATTTAAGAAGATATATCCTTTAAGCATAAAAAAATCCCCTTTAGGTTGGATGAACCTAGCGGATATTTTCTGATGGATGATCGTAGGGGGGAAACATGGACGAATTATTAGAAAAGTTGAGAAGAATCAACTATATGCTGCAAAAAGAAGGTGGCTTCGTTAATGTCAGCGGCGAAGCGACGGCATTACCTTTTACGGAAATGGCGAGTGTTCTCGGCGACATACTGAGCGCCAACACGTATTTGATTGATCTGTCCGGCAATTTACTGGGCTACAGCGAGGCGACCGATATCAACAATGCCCGCATCAAACAAATGCTGGAGGACAAGAAATTTCCGGAGCAGTATGCCCACAATCTGTCTGCGTTGTTTCAGACGACCGCGAACATCGGCATCGAATCCGATTTTACGGCCTTTCCGATTGAGAGCAGGGATCTGTTCATTACGGGTGTCACAACGATCGTTCCGATCTTTGCTTCCGGCAAGCGCTTGGGGAGCTTAGTTTTGGCGCGATTGTTTCCTGTCTTTGACAGCAGCGATCTGATCCTTGCCGAACATGGTGCCACCGTTATCGGCATCGAATTGTTGCATGCCATCAATTTGCGCATGCAAGAGGCAACGCGCGTGACCACACTGGTCCAGATCGCCATAAAATCGCTGTCTTTCAGCGAAATGGAGGCAGTCAAAGCAATCTTTGACAATTTTCCAACCTTAGAAGAACGCATCACCGCATCGAAAATTGCGGCAGAAAAAAATATAACGCGCTCCGTTATTGTGAATGCCTTAAGAAAACTTGAATCAGCCGGTATTCTCGAAACGAGATCGCTCGGTATGAAGGGAACATTCATCAGAGTTGTTTCTGCAGAATTACTTGATGCTTTAAAAAAGGCTTTGTATCCAAAACATGATCAGTAAACAAAATGGTGTAAAGCCAAACTAGGGGGAAATGTCATGGAGTTTGTAATCGAAAACCAGCACCTTAAGGTAACCGTAAAAGATAAAGGTGCAGAAATCACCAGCGTAATCTCAAAGAAATCCGGCATCGAATATATTTGGCAGGCTGATGAAAAAGTTTGGAACAGGCATGCACCCATTCTTTTTCCGTTTGTCGGACGCCTGAAAGATGATACCTTCCGACATAACGACAAAACTTATACAATGGGTCAACACGGATTTGCCCGCGACTCAAAATTTTCGGTGCATGAACGTCTGACCGACAGCATTACGTTCATTCTCGCGCCGAATGGTGACTTCAAACATGTTTATCCATTTTTATTTGAATTGCAGGTGGCTTATCAATTGTTCGAGAGTCAATTGTCGATCAGCTATAAAGTGAAAAACCTTGATGCAAATAAGATGTATTTCTCCATCGGCGGACACCCAGGTTTTAATGTACCGTTGACTGAAGGGGAAACATTCGAGGATTATTACATTAAGATGACTCCTGAAATTTCCCGCGAGCGTTTACACCTGGATGGGCCTTACCTCGCAACCGAGAAAACGGTGGAAGTGGAACAGAATAAATTTCCATTGCAAAGGGATCTTTTCCTGAATGATGCCATCATCCTTAAAACGCCGGAACCGACAACCGTGACGTTGGCTTCCGATAAAGGTGAGCACGGCGTCACGATGACCTATGAAGATTTCGACTACTTAGGTATCTGGACGAAGCCCCAAGAAGACGCCACTTATGTTTGTTTGGAACCTTGGTGCGGACTTGCTGACCGATCGGATTCGGACGGAGAGCTGGAACGCAAAACAGCCATCCAATCGCTTGAACCCGGTAACAAACGTTATTATGTTTATCGGGTCGATTTCTTTTAATTCAGTCGTTTGATCGGCCCGGCAGCATTTGTCTTGGGGCCAGACAAAAGGCGGGGCCGTAAATCAGCTACGATTTACGGCCCCGCCTTATTCTGTTATTTTTCTTTAGCGCTCTTCGATTTATAGCCGAAAGGTACTTTGCTTTCCGTTCCGTTTTTGATCCGATAAATGTTGGAACGGTGGCGGTAGATGATGAAGATCGTCAAAAGGATCGTAACGAGCGTCAACGGCCAATCCTGAAAGAAGAAGGAAAGTGCGACCGCCGTAAAGCAGACCAGGATGCTGGACAGGCTGACCATTCTTGAGAAGTACAGGTAGATGACGAAGGCGACAACGGCTTCCCCAAAGAAAAGCGGATTGTAGGCCAGTAGGATGCCGGCGCTGGTGGCAACGGCCTTACCGCCTTTGAATCCGGCGAAAAGGGGATACGTATACCCTAAAGCCGCGACAACCCCCGCCAATAAGGGATGGATTTCGACTCCCAGCCAGATTGGTAATAAGGTTGCAACTGAGCCTTTCAGCATGTCCATGATCAGGACGATGATGCCGGCTTTTTTCCCCAACACGCGGAAGGTATTGGTAGTTCCGCTGTTCCCGCTGCCGTATTTGCGGATATCTGTTTGATAAAAATATTTTCCGATCCAAATGCCTGAAGGGATGGAACCCAAAAGATAGGCCAGGACGATGACGATTGCTGTCATACTCACTTCACTCCTAAGTTGATACTCCAATATAAAACAATTCCAGTTCATTTTACCATCTTATCCGCATTTTTCCTATAGAAGGCAGAATTCCGCCTTATTTTTTATACTTTTCAAAGTGAAAGTTATACAGTATGATAGAATAGATGTTCGGTTCAGAACAGAGATGAAGGAGTTTTTTTATGGCACAAAATAAAGAGTTTAAATATAATGACGACTCCATTCAAGTGTTGGAAGGACTTGAAGCAGTCAGGAAACGACCCGGAATGTATATCGGTTCGACTGATGCCCGCGGATTGCATCATTTAGTATATGAGATAGTCGACAATGCGGTTGATGAGGCTTTGTCAGGTTATGCTGATCGGATCGACATCACGATCCATGAAGACCAAAGTATCAGCGTCAAAGACAATGGCCGCGGCATGCCGACCGGGTTGCACGCTTCAGGGGTGCCTACCATCCAAGTCATTTTCACCGTGTTGCACGCTGGAGGGAAATTCGGTCAGGGCGGCTACAAAACTTCAGGAGGCCTTCACGGAGTGGGCGCGAGTGTCGTCAATGCGCTATCCAAATGGCTGGAAGTGTCGGTCGTCCGAGAAAGCACGCTCTATACAATGAAATTCAAGGATGGCGGGAAACCCGCCAGCAAATTGATCAAAGCGAAAAGCGCAGCAAAAGCATCTGGCTCTTTGATTCATTTTTTGCCGGATAAAGAAGTTTTCGGAACAGCTCAATTATCCTATGATGTTTTGGCGGAACGATTCCGGGAATCAGCTTTTTTGTTGAAAGGATTAACTATCACACTGAAAGATGAGCGGACTGAACAAAGCGATACTTTTTTCTTCGAAGAAGGAATCAAGGAATTTGTTGCTTACTTGAATGAAGAAAAGGATACGTTGCACGATGTCGTTTATTTCAACGGGGAGGCCGATGGGATTGAAATCGAATTCTCCTTCCAGTATAACGACGGCTATTCGGAGACGATCCTGTCGTTCGTCAACAACGTCCGCACGAAGGATGGCGGCACACATGAAACCGGTGCAAAGACCGCCATCACCAAAGCTTTTAATGAATATGCCCGGAAGATGAACCTGATTAAAGAGAAGGAAAAAAATTTGGAGGGCAGCGATGTCCGCGAAGGCCTTTCAGCAGTTTTGTCGCTGCGCGTACCAGAAAATCTGCTTCAATTCGAAGGCCAGACGAAAGAAAAATTAGGTACACCGCAAGCACGTGCAGCCGTCGATAGCCTCATCAGCGAAAAATTGAGCATTTACCTGATCGAAAATGGCGAAACAGCCCAAATGCTTGCCAGGAAATCACTTAAAGCCAGAGAGGCTAGAAATGCAGCGCGCAAAGCCCGGGAAGAGACGCGGAACGGCAAAAAACGCCAAAAAAACGAATCGCTGTTATCCGGTAAATTGACGCCTGCGCAAAGCAAAAATCCGAAAAAGAACGAACTGTATCTCGTCGAGGGTGATTCCGCGGGCGGATCCGCCAAGCAAGGGCGCGACCGCAAATTCCAGGCGATTCTTCCGTT
Organism: Trichococcus collinsii; assembly: GCF_900107505.1. Taxonomy (GTDB): domain Bacteria; phylum Bacillota; class Bacilli; order Lactobacillales; family Aerococcaceae; genus Trichococcus; species Trichococcus collinsii. Next base: position 447,709 of record NZ_FNQH01000001.1, read on the forward strand.
GCGTGGGAAAGTCATCAATACTGAACGCGCGAGCATGCAGGACATATTGAAAAACGAGGAAATCAACACAATCATCTACACAGTCGGTGCAGGGGTAGGTGCAGATTTCGACATTAAGGATTGCAATTACGATAAAATCATCATCATGACCGATGCGGACACGGACGGTGCCCATATTCAGATCTTATTGCTGACTTTCTTTTATCGTTACATGAAACCGTTACTGGAAGCCGGAAAAATTTATCTGGCACAGCCGCCCTTATACAAAGTATCCAAGGGTTTCGGCAAGAATGAAAAAATCCAGTACGCATGGACCGAAAAGGAACTTCAGGAAAAAATCGACATCATCGGCAAAGGCTATATTCTGCAACGCTACAAAGGGCTCGGGGAAATGAACGCGGACCAGCTGTGGGATACCACGATGGATCCTGAAACCAGAACGTTGATCCGCGTGCTCATCGATGACAAGGCCCAAGCGGAGCGCCGGGTCACAACACTGATGGGGAATAAAGTTGAACCGCGAAGGAAATGGATCGAGAAGCATGTAGAATTTTCGATGTCCGACAATAAGAGCATTCTGGAGGAAGATATTGCGCCGGCGTCCGACAGCGGGGAAGCGCATCTGCAGGATAAATTGAAAAAAGAATCTTCAGATCAGCAGGCCGTTCATGACATCGAGCAAATTTCGTTAGATTTTGAAAGTGGTGAAAAATAGTGGATAATCTGGAAATTAAAGAGCTGATGCTTGAAAACGTAATGGGGGACCGCTTCGGACGATATTCGAAGTACATCATCCAAGATCGAGCCTTGCCTGATATCCGCGACGGACTGAAGCCTGTCCAAAGGCGGATCCTTTACGCGATGGATGTTGCCGGGAACACTTCGGAAAAAGGCTTCCGTAAATCGGCTAAAACTGTCGGGAATGTCATCGGTAATTACCATCCGCATGGCGATTCCAGTGTCTATGAAGCGATGGTCCGGTTGAGCCAAGATTGGAAAATGCGGGAAGTATTGGTCGAGATGCACGGCAATAACGGGAGTATGGATGGGGATTCAGCCGCTGCGATGCGATATACCGAGGCCAGATTGTCAAAAATATCTGCTGAACTTTTGCGCGACATCGACAAAGAAACAGTAGACTTTGTGCTGAATTTCGATGATACCGACCAGGAACCGACCGTATTGCCGGCTCGCTACCCGAATCTTTTGGTTAACGGCGCTACCGGCATTTCCGCCGGTTACGCGACCGATATCCCACCGCATAATTTAGGCGAGGTCATCGATGCGACCTTGCATCTGATCGATCACCCTGAGGCGGAGCTCAAAGCGCTCATGAAATATGTCAAAGGACCCGATTTCCCTACCGGAGCGATCATACAGGGTTTGGAGGGCCTGAAAGACACCTATAACACGGGTAAAGGAAAAGTTGTCGTTCGTTCGCGCACTTCCATTGAGAGTATCCGCGGCGGCAAACAGCAGATCGTCATTTCGGAAATCCCTTATGACGTCAATAAAGCGACGCTTGTCAAGCGAATGGACGAAATCCGCATCAACCGCAAGATCGAAGGGATCGCCGAAGTGCGGGATGAATCAGACCGCTCTGGACTGCAGATCGTTGTCGAACTGAAAAAAGAAGCGAACGCGGAAGGGATCCTCAATTATTTGCTCAAAAACACGGATCTGCAAGTGAATTACAACTTCAATATGGTAGCGATCGACGAGCGTCGTCCGAAACAGGTAGGCTTGCACCAAATACTGAGAGCCTATATTCGTCACCAGAAAATCGTTATCACCCGTAGGACGAATTACAGCCTGAAAAAAGCAGAAACGCGCCTGCATATCGTGGATGCATTGATTAGAGTCATATCAATCCTCGATGAAGTCATCCAATTAATCCGTGACAGTAAAGACAAAAAGGACTCCAAACAGAATTTGATGAAGCAGTATGCATTTTCGGAACCGCAGTCGGAAGCAATTGTTTCCTTGCAGCTTTACCGGTTATCGAATACAGACATCACGGCACTGCAGAACGAAAAATTGGAACTGAATGAGCAAATTGCGACTTACCACGAAATCCTGAAACAGGAAAAAACGTTGTATGCTGTGATGAAGACAGAACTTGCCTCAGTCAAAAAACAATATGCGAATCCTCGCCGGACTACAATCCAGCATGAAATCGAGGAAATCAAAATCGATACGGAAGTTCTCGTGCCTGTGGAGGAAGTCGTTGTGGTGATCACGAAAGAGGGCTACTATAAGCGCACCAGCCTACGTTCATTTGGAGCCTCGACAATCGCAGAAATCGGCTTGCGCGAAGGAGATAAACCGTTATTTGTCGGGAAAGCATCTACTCTTGATGCAATTGTGATGTTCACCAACAAGGGAGACTATCTTCACTTCCCAATCCATGAGTTGCCGGAATTGAAATGGAAAGATACGGGGCATCATATCTCGCAAAATATTCCTTTCGCTCCGGAAGAAAAGATCATTAACGTAGAAATTCTCCCGAACAACAGCGAACCGACTGGGACAATCCTATTCGTGTCAAAAGAAGGCTATATCAAACAGACGCTGATGAGCGACTTCCGGACTTTCCGGGGCTACAGAAACAAAAAAGCGGTCGCCATGAAGCTGAAGAGCGAGACGGATGCGATTGTCTCTATCCAACGCTTGGAGGATAAACAAAACTATGATGTGCTCCTTGTGACGCATTTCGGATTCAGTCTGCGTTATGCGGTGAGTGAAGTAGGCATCATCGGAACGCGCGCCAGCGGGGTCAAATCCATCAATTTGAAGGACGGAGACATTGTGGTAGGAGGTGCTGCCTTTAAAGAAGGTGATGAGGACTTCCCAATCCTTGTGGTCACGCAACGAGGGAACATCAAAAAATTCAAATCCGGCGAAGTCCCGATTTTGGGTCGCGCGAAACGGGGATTGATGCTGCTGAAGGAATTGAAGGCCAAGCCGCACCGGATCATCTTTATGGATTGCGATCTATCATTGCCCAACCGTTATGTGATCCGCACCACAGTTGGTAAAAGAGTTGTGGTGGAAAGCAAAGAAACACCTTTCAGTCCTAGGTATTCAAATGGCAGTTTCGCAATCAACGAAAAGACGGATGGCGAAGTATCGGACATCGAGAAAGAGTTTGATTTTTCACAAATTAGAATTTTCTAATTAACTGTTATAAACAAAAAGCCAAAACGGAAACTGTGTAATAATACAGTTTCCGTTTTTTTATGAAACAGATTTTTCATCAAAATAAAGGTTTCACTAACTAATCGAAAGCTCATTCCTTTTTTTTAACTTTACAAACGTTGTTATGTCAACGTTTGTAAAAATTTTTCGAAAAGTTTACAAAAAGTTCGAAAAAAAGATTGATAGTTGTTGCACTTTCATCTGTACGTGTTATAATATTCATGTAGAAACCTGTTACACATATCACAATGTGAAAGCACCTTATAGGAGGAATATATAATGGAACAATGGCAAGGGTTTAAAGGAAAAACTTGGAAAGAAGAAGTCGACGTTAGAGACTTCATCATCAACAACTTCTCTGAATACACAGGCGACGAAAGCTTCTTAGCTGGTCCTACTGAAACTACTACTCAATTATGGGATCAAGTTATGGATCTTACTAAGCAAGAAAGAGAAGCTGGCGGCGTATTGGACATGGATACAAAAGTTGTATCTTCCATCACATCTCATTCAGCAGGCTACCTGAACAAAGAAAAAGAGCAAATCGTCGGTTTCCAAACTGAAAAACCACTTAAACGCAGCTTGATGCCTTTCGGCGGTATCCGCATGAGCGAACAGGCTTGTGAAGAAGCTGGCTACAAAGTAGACCCAGAAGTTTCAATGATTTTCCGCCAATACAGAAAAACACATAACCAAGGTGTATTTGACGCTTACACTCCAGAAATGCGCGCAGCAAGAACAACTGGCGTCATCACTGGCTTACCAGATGCTTACGGCCGCGGACGCATCATCGGTGACTACCGTCGTGTAGCTTTATACGGTGTAGACTTCCTTATGCAAGACAAATTAAATGAATTCGCTAAAATCGGCGACGGCACGATGACTGAAGAAATCATCCGTCTGAGAGAAGAATTCAGCGAACAATACAGAGCTTTGAAAGAATTGAAAGAATTAGGAAACATCTATGGTTTCGACATTTCAAAACCAGCAACAAACGCTCAAGAAGCTTTCCAATGGTTATACTTTGGTTACTTGGCTGCTGTTAAACAACAAAATGGTGCAGCAATGTCATTGGGCCGTACTTCAACTTTCTTGGATATCTATATCCAACGCGATCTGGAAAACGGAACATTGACTGAAGAAACAGCGCAAGAAATCGTTGACCACTTCGTAATGAAATTGCGTATGATCAAATTTGCACGTACGCCAGAATACCAAGAATTGTACTCAGGAGATCCTCAATGGGTTACTGAATCACTCGCAGGTATGGCACATGATGGCCGCTCGTTAGTAACAAAATCGAGCTTCCGTTTCTTGAACACATTGACTAACTTAGGAGCAGCTCCAGAGCCTAACTTGACAGTTCTTTGGTCAACTAGATTACCTGATGGCTTCAAAAAATATTGTGCTAAAATGTCTATCGAAACAAGCGCTATCCAATACGAAAATGATGACATCATGAGCCTTGAATGGGGCGACGACTACGGTATCGCTTGCTGCGTATCCGCGATGAGAATCGGGAAACAAATGCAATTCTTCGGAGCGCGTGCTAACTTAGCTAAAACATTGCTTTACGCAATCAACGGCGGGATTGACGAAACGAAGAAAAAACAAGTCGGACCTAAATTGCAACCAATTACTTCAGAATACCTTGATTATGCTGAAGTTACTGAAAAATTCGATGTAATGATGGACTGGATCGTAGCTTTGTATGTGAATACATTGAACGTTATCCACTACATGCATGATAAATATTCATACGAATCATTGGAAATGGCTCTACATGATACACACGTTGTCCGCACATTGGCAACTGGTGTGGCTGGATTCTCAGTTACAATCGACTCGCTTTCTGCTATCAAATACGCGAAAGTTAAACCAATCCGCGACGAAAACGGCATTGCTGTTGACTTCGAAATCGAAGGCGACTTCCCTAAATATGGTAACAATGATGATCGTGCTGACCAAATCGGTATCGACTTGTTGAAACAATACATGGGCAAAGTTAAGAAACACCAAACATACCGCAACTCTATCCCTACAACTTCTGTACTTACAATCACTTCTAACGTGGTTTACGGTAAGAAAACTGGTAGCACGCCAGACGGACGTAAAGCCGGCGAACCATTCGCACCTGGTGCTAACCCAATGCACGGAAGAGATACTCACGGCGCTTTGGCAAGTTTATCTTCAGTAGCTAAGATCCCTTACAAATATTCATTGGATGGTATCTCAAATACATTCTCAATCATCCCTAAAGCTTTGGGACGTGAAGAAGAAGTTCAAAAAGAAAACTTGACTGCAATGATGGATGGCTACATCACTAAAGGCGGCCACCACTTGAACGTCAACGTATTCAACCGTGAAACATTGCTTGACGCTATGGATCACCCAGAAAACTACCCACAATTGACAATCCGTGTTTCTGGATACGCTGTTAACTTCATCAAATTGACTCGTGAACAACAAATGGACGTTATCAACCGTACAATGCACGAAATGATGTAATCTGCTTCAACTTGCATATTAATCGTATAAATTTAAACGGATGGATCATTTGATTCATCCGTTTTCTATCAAAGGGAGCGAAAGGTCGCTCTTTTTGATAGGAAATATTCCTTATGCGATATACAATGAGACTAAGAAATAAACGACAGAGGAGTTTTTGAAATGACTGAACCCTTAAAAGGATTTGTGCATTCAACAGAGAGTTTCGGTTCCGTTGATGGGCCCGGAATCCGTTTTATTATATTTATGCAAGGCTGCCGCATGCGTTGCCAATTCTGCCATAACCCGGATACATGGAATATCGGTGGCGGCAATGAGATGACAAGCGATGAATTGTTGAACATGGCCCTACAATATAAACCCTTCTGGGGACAAAAAGGCGGCATTACCGTCAGCGGCGGTGAACCGTTGCTGCAGATTGACTTTCTGATCGAACTGTTCACGAAAGCCAAAGCACAGGGCGTACATACGACACTAGACACGTGCGGCTTGCCGTTCACTTATGATGAGCCTTTCTTCAGCCAATTCAACAAACTATTGGCTGTGACTGATCTGATCCTGTTGGACATCAAACACATCGACAGCGGGAAACACAAAGAATTAACCATGTGGCCGAACGAAAGCATCATCGAATTGGCGAAATATTTGTCTGAAATCAATAAACCGGTTTGGATCCGCCATGTGCTTATCCCGGAACGGACAGACTATGATGATTACCTGGTCCGTTTGGATGCTTTCCTGAAAACACTGAAAAATATAGCCAAAGTGGAGATTCTGCCTTACCACAAAATGGGCGTCTATAAGTGGGAAACATTGGGGATCCCTTATCAGTTGGACGGAATCGATCCACCTACCGCCGAGCGTGTCGAAAATGCCAGAAAACTTCTGCACACAGAAGACTACAAAGGTTATTTGGATCTGTAAAATAATACTATTTTTCAAGGAAGAAAAGAGAATTGCCATTGCTCTTTTCTTTCTTTTTTATTATGATAAATTAAGACAATGGAAGAGAGAGTGAATTGAATGAAAAAACTGTTAGTTTTTGGGCACCAAAATCCGGATACGGATGCAATCACATCCGCTATCGCATACGCCTATTATCTGAATCAAAATGGAATCGAAGCGGAAGCTGTGGCTCTTGGATTGCCGAGTGAAGAAACAGCCTATGCTCTGAATCAATTCAAGACAGATGCTCCGCGCGTCATCGCGACTGCTGCGAATGAAACGGATACGGTTGCTTTGGTCGACCACAACGAAGCGCAACAAAGCGTCAGCGACATCAAAGATGTCGAAGTGTATGCCGTCGTGGATCACCACCGCATCGCGAACTTCGAAACGGCCAACCCTTTGTATTACCGTGCAGAGCCAGTCGGTTGCACAAATACGATCCTTTACAAAATGTTCAAAGAAAAGAATATCGCGATCCCTGCCGACATCGCCGGCTTGATGCTTTCTGCCATCATTTCCGATACTTTGTTGTTTAAATCGCCGACCTGCACGCCGGAAGATGAAGAGGCGGCAGCAACTTTGACGGAAATTTCCGGTGTTTCCTTGAATGAATATGGTCTAGCAATGCTGAAGGCTGGAACGAATCTGGATGATAAGTCGATTGCAGAATTGTTGACTTTGGACGCGAAATCATTCCCGATGGGCGATAAAAACGTCCGTATCGCACAAGTGAATACGGTAGACGTTCAGGATGTCTTGAACAGACAAGTTGAGCTTGTTGCCGCCATGGAAGCTGAAAACGGCGCGCAAGGTTATGATGTCTTCTTGTTGGTGATCACAAATATCATCGATAGCGATTCTGCTTTATTAGCTGTAGGCTCGCATTTGGACACAGTCGAGGCAGCATTCGGTGTCTCGTTGAACCAAAATGTTGCGTTGCTGCCGGGTGTGGTTTCACGCAAAAAACAAGTAGTGCCGCCATTGACGGAAGCATTCTCGAAATAATCACTGCGAAAGGGCGGAGCTGCAACTCAGTTAATCTGATATGCATCTCCGCTTTTTTCACACCATCAGCAAGGTGAAGAAGGGAGTTGAGGACTTGAAAATTGGGGTATTGTCGGACCTGCATATAGACTCGAATGCGAAAAAGCTGGCGCCAGGGCAAACATATGACCATCTCTTGGCGGAACTGCTGTATAACCAAGAAATCGATTTGCTGTTGTTGGCGGGGGATGTCTCTTCCGATTATCACGATACCTTTGCTTTCTTGGATCGCATGCGCGACCATAACGTTTCGAAAATCCAATTCGTTCCCGGAAACCATGACTTCTGGTCCATCCGCAATCACGAAGAGGATACGGACCGCATCTACCAGTTGTTCAAGGAGCGGGATGAGAATCTTGTAGGGAATCCGTTGCTGATCGGAAAAGATTGGGCAGTGGCGGGGAATCCGGGCTGGTATGATTATGGATTCGCCAGCGACCGCTATACGATAGAAGAGTTCTCAAGGAAAAAGCTAAAAGTGGGAGGGTGGAATGACCGCCAATACGTGCATTGGTCTAAGGATGATCGCGCGATTGCAGCAGCCATGCAGGCGGAACTGGAAAGCGATCTGAGTGAAGTCAGCAACCGGAAAATAATCATGATGACACATGTTGTGACGCATCCGCAATTCGTCATACCGCTCCCGCATAAGGTATACGATTACTACAATGCTTTCCTCGGCAGCAAAAGCTATATGCAAGTGTATGATCGCTATCCAATCGCGCACAGCATTATGGGACATGTTCACTTCCGTAAAATGCTGCATGAGAATGATAAGACCTTCTATTGCGCCTGTCTTGGCAGTGCACGGCATTGGTATACGGAAGACCCTTACATCGAAATGGCCTATACAATGGAAGAAATCATGCTTGATATGTAAATGGCAGCCTTCCACTGCCTTTCTGGAGAAGGTTATCGCTTTCCTTTTAGCAAAAATAAGTTATGCTTATCTTGTAGGTAAGCCCATTAAGAATAATATAACAGGTTAGAGGTGGAGTTCAATGAGAGCATTCGACTTGTCGGATAAAGGAGTTTATACGCAGACGAAAAATTGGAAAGCGGCTGATTGGATTCATATCGAGAATCCGAGCGCCGGTGATGTTGAAAATCTAGTGGCTGTTTTCGACATCCCGAAGGACTATATCCTGGACTCGTTGGATGAATACGAGATCCCGCGACAAGAGAACGTCAAAAATGGTGCAGGGGACACCATCAATCTTATGATTGTACTCTTCCCGAAAATGCGTTCAGTGCAGGAAAAATATACGGAGTACCATACGTATCCCTTATCGATCATAACGATTAATGGGACCCTGATCACCGTCTGCAAAGAAACGCCTCCTTTTTTGACACGCATCATGAAGAACGAATCCTTCAAAAATGAACTAGCGACAACCCAACATCACATAATTTTATACATATTGTGGGAATTGACGAAGAGTTTTGTTCATCACCTGAGGGAAATCGATGGCATCATCGAAGATCTGCAGATACAGATAACCAGCGCAACCCATAATGAATACTTTTATAAACTGATTGCCCTCCACAAGAGCTTGGTTTATTTCGAGACATCCATCAATAAAAATCATCCTTTAATAACAGAGTCCATCCATGAGGCTGTTCTAGTGGAAGATGTGCAGAGCCGAGAGTTGTTGCATGATATAATCGATATCTCAAACCAAGCGGAAGTGATGGTCACCGAATCAAGCAAGATGATTGATCAGCTGAGCGAAGTTTTTTCGAGCGTCATCGCCAACAACTTGAACAACATCATGAAAGTTTTGACTTCAATCACCATCGTTCTGACGATCCCAACTATCATGGCAGGATTCTGGGGCATGAATGTCGATCTGCCCTTTGAAAATCATCCGTGGGCTTTCGGCATAACTAGTCTGATCACAATCTTCATCTGTTTTTTGACGGTCTATTGGTTGAAGAAAAAAGATTACTTCTGATACGACGAGTGAACGTAAGTATTTATGCGTAAAATCATTTTAAAGCGTAATCGGCAATTATTTCTGCCAGTTACGCTTTTTGCTGTGCCATTTAGGTACAGGAAATCTACTAGGGTTGGTATACTATAGGAGGGAGGTGATGCGAGATGGTGGAAGATTTCCAGGGTTGGTTGGAGAGCTATGATTTGGAGACACTTTTCAGCGACAAGAGGGACAAAGAAACGATCGACAAAGAAATGTTTCTTTTCGTCCGATCGAATGATTTTGACAACTACTTTTCTTATGATGGCGAATTGGGAGCGCTGTATGAGAAAGAAGGCACGCTATTGAGAATCTGGACCCCAACAGCCAAATCCGTGGAAGTTTGGGTCTATGCGGACGATTCCGTTAAGGGTCCGTCAAAAAAAATAATGATGGTGCAGAAACCAAAGGGAATATTCGAAGCTTATCTGCCTGGTGATCAGCACGGTACCATTTATGCCTACAATATTTTGTTCTTGAATAACCGCGAAACCATCACGGTTGATCCCTATGCCCGTGCTACGACGGTAAACGGCATAAAATCTGTCATTACGGACTTGCTCAGAACAAATCCAGTCGGGTGGGGGGAACGTCTGCCCTCCTTCGGTCTTCCGGAAGAATCAATTATTTATGAGCTGCATATCCGGGATTTTTCCATATCTGAAACGAGCGGGATCGTGAATAAAGGGAAGTTCCTGGGTTTGACCGAAAAAAATACAAAAAACCCCAGTGGGATAAGCACTGGTTTGGATCACCTGATTGATTTGGGAATCACACATGTCCAGATTTTACCGATGTTCGATTATGCCACAGTCGATGAAGCGAATTTGACGAAACCACAATACAATTGGGGCTACGATCCGCTGAACTATAATGTTCCGGAAGGCTCCTATTCCAGCAATCCCTTTGACCCATTCAATAGGATCATTGAATTGAAGCAAATGATCCAAACGTTGCATGCCAACGGTTTGAGGGTGATCATGGATGTCGTCTATAACCACGTTTATGATCCGAAAGATCAAGCTTTGGAAAGAACGGTTCCGGGCTATTTTTACCGCTACAGCGCTGATGGGTCACTGGCAAATGGTACCGGCGTCGGAAATGACACAGCTTCGGAAAGACATATGATGCGTAAATATATCATTGACAGCGTAAAATACTGGGCAAAAGAATACCATCTTGATGGATTCCGCTTCGATCTGATGGGAATCCACGACTCGGTCACAATGAATGCAATCAGGGAAGCGTTGGATAAGATTGATCCATCCATCATCCTTATTGGTGAGGGATGGGAAATGAGTACGCCACTTCCGGAGGACTTAAAAGCTTCCCAGAGAAATGCTCAAGCAATGCCAAGAATTGCCCATTTCAACGATTCAATCCGAATAGCGCTGAGAGGCAGTGATTTCGGCGACGAAACGGACAGAGGCTTCATCAGCGGTAAAAATTATCAGGAAGATCTGCTGCTCCGGAACATAAAAGGCGGCATGCATCTTTCTAGCCACAGCAGTTATGTCGATCCGGAACAAGTCATCCAGTATGTGGAAGCACACGATAATTTGACGCTCTACGATAAATTATTGCGTTCCAATCCGAAAGACAGTGAGGAGGTCCGTATCAAAAGGCATACATTGGCAACCAGCATTCTGTTGCTGGCCCAAGGAATACCATTTATCCACGGCGGCCAGGAGTTTTTAAGGACAAAAGAAGGGGTGGCCAACAGCTACCAGTCCCCCGATGAAATCAACCAGTTTGAATGGGAGCGGGTGACAATTTTTCAGCAATCAGTAGCCTATGTCAAAGGTCTGATTGCACTGCGCAAAAGTGAGTATTTGTTCCGTTTGCATACCCACGAAGAAATTGATGCGCATTTCACAACGCTCAGCGAAAATTTCAATATCGTAGCTTTTTCCTTACAGGACGAGAAGAAAAAATATATTGTTGTTTTCAATGCGAATCGAAATGATACGATTTTTCGGATGGAAAAAAGGAAATATGCTATCCTTGTTGAAGACAACCAGGTGTTTTTGGATCGGAAGTCTGAAGCTGCCGTAATGGAATCAATCTTAGTCAAAGCCCATACGACTTCCGTATTTTATGTGGAAAATTAGAAAAAAACGATATTTAAACAGGAGTGCGTACATGATTTTTTGTGAAAACGATTAAATATCTCTTTATCATGCAAATATATCAACATTCATATATTAAATCAAAGTTTCTTAATAAACAAATGTTCATACCTTGTTTTTACCGTTTTGACAACGTTTGGTTTCGCTTACAAACATTTTTGAATGTTCTAACATAACGTGTTAGATTCTCAATATATATCTAATATCTCTAAATATACTCAAGATAAGTGTAAATATGAATATGTTAATCTAAATTTAATCGATTTATTAAATTCCCAAACTTGATTTTAATATCAGTCAGAACTATAATTAACCTTACTATAGAAATTATAGAAACAGTGGGAATGGGGGAAAAGAAATATGGGCAACAAGAAACTATCATCTTTAGTGTTATTATCTTTAAGCTCCGCACTTGTATTAGCTGCATGTGGTGGAGAGGGAAGCACGGCCGATTCATCAGAGTCTGCAGGTGCAAAAGACAGCGATCAGGTGTTAAATCTGATTGAAAGCGCTGAAATCCCTACAATGGATTCTGTGCAAGCTACGGATACGGTTGCGTTTACTGCTTTAAGCAACGTAAATGAAGGTCTGTATCGCCAAGGTTTGGATGGAACGGTTGAATTAGGTATCGCAGCAGAAGATCCTACAGTCAGCGAAGACGGATTGGTATACACTTTCACTATCCGTGATGAAGCGAACTGGTCAAACGGTGAGCCTGTGACGGCGGAAGATTTTGTTTATTCATGGCGTAAATTAGTGGACCCTGCAACGGCTGCATCTTATTCATATATGATGGCAGGTGTTGTTGCCAATGCAACCGAAATTATTGATGGCGCAGTTGAGCCTGAAAAATTAGGAGTCAAAGCAATCGATGAAAAAACGCTGGAAATCACATTGACTTCTCCAGTACCTTACTTCAAAGATCTTTTGACATTGGCTATGTTCTTCCCTCAAAATCAAGCTTTTGTTGAAGAACAAGGCGACAAATATGCATTGAGCAGCGATGCTTTATTGTATAACGGACCATTTGTATTAGCTAACTGGGATGCAGCGAGCTTATCATGGACGTATGAACCAAATGCTGAGTATTGGGATAAAGATGCTGTAAAATTGGATGCAATCAACGTAGAAGTAATTAAAGAAACTTCTACTGCCTTGAATCTGTATGATACAGATGCAATTGACCGCATGATCTTGACTGGTGAATATGTGGCACAAAGAACAGGCGATGCCGAAATGCACACAATGCCGACTTCTTCTGTATTCTACTTGAAATTCAACCAACAAAGAGAAAATACACCTCTACTGAATGCTAATATCCGTAAAGCGTTAGCTATGGCTTTCGACAAAGAAGCGTATGCTGAGGTTGTCTTGCAAAATGGTTCTATTCCTGCAAACGGATTGGTTCCTGAAAAACTTGCTTTAGATCCATCAACAGGCGAAGATTATCGTAAACAAAATGGCGATCTTTTGACATTCAATGCTGAAGAAGCCAAAACATACTTCGAAAAAGGCTTGGCTGAATTGGGAGTTGAATCCATCACTTTGGAATTGTTGAGTGATGACACAGAAAATGCAAAACGTTCTTCCGAATTCCTGCAAAGCCAATTACAGACAAATCTGCCTGGCTTGACTGTAACCTTGCGTAATGTACCTTTCAAAGTCCGTCTTGAAGCTGATACCGCCGGCGAATACGATATCGAATTAGCTGGATGGGGCGCTGACTATGCTGACCCGATCAACTTCCTGGAATTGTTCCAGACAGAAAACGGCAACAACAAATCCGGTTACTCCAACGCTGAATACGATGCTTTGATCGATGAAGCACGCACAAACGTGGCTGACCTTGATGCAAGATGGGCTAGCCTGCTTGCTGCTGAAAAGATCTTGATGGAAGATGCGGGTATCGCACCTCTGTATCAACGCTCTTATGCAGTTCTGCAAAAACCTTATGTAACAGATTTAGGCGAGCACTTAGTCGGTGCTGACTACTCATATAAATGGGCTTCAAATTCTGGAGCTCAAAACGTGGATTAATTAAGGCAATAAAAAATCCATCTGGCATACATTCATGCCGGATGGATGTTTTATTTATAAAATATAATCCCAGAGACAGACAATGCTGATCCCCAACAACAACAGACCGATAGTCAGGACATTTTGATAACTTTTCCCGACGGAAGATGATAAAGCATGCGGATTCAATGGTTCTTTGAAGCCATCCTCCTTTGGCTCTCTTCTGAGCGTTTTTCTGACGCTGTAGTGAAAGAAATCGAAACTTCCGGAAGCCAACACGAGACCGGACAAACCGATGATCAACAAAAGACCCGCTATCATGAACAGGATGTTGGATGTTTCAGTCCAACTTAAGGATCCATATTTAATCAGTTGATATACCAGTGCACATATAAAAATAAATAATGAAGCAAGTACGTTTTTTTTTGTGAGTTTCACTTATTTTTGCTCCTTTTTGTTTTCTCAATTTTAAATGTACAAAAAAAAGAAAGAAAACTCAATTAAAATATGATTTGATTTTGTGTTCATTTTCTTTTTTGTATATTTAAATATGATATACTATCAGGTGCTATTTACAAAATAACTAAATAATGGAGGATGACAAACGATGAAAAGTTATGCAAAGTACATCGGCAAGCGTATTTTATATATGGCAATTACTTTGTTTTTGATTGCATCGATAACTTTTTTTCTGATGAAAGCTTTGCCGGGTACACCATACAGTAACCAAGACAAGTTATCTGAGGAACAAATTTTTATCATGAATGAGAAGTATGGGCTGAATAAACCGATTATGGTCCAATACGCGGTCTACATTTTTGGACTACTACGTGGAGACCTGGGTGTTTCATTCCAATTCAACAATACACCGGTTACGGATTTATTGAGCAGCAGAATTGGACCCTCCATACAATTAGGACTTCAAGCAGTTATCATAGGAACGATCCTCGGTATTGTGCTGGGTGTAATCGCAGCGATGAGACAGGGTACCTGGGTGGATACAGTTGCCACATTGACTGCCATTGTCGGCCGCTCGATCCCTAACTTTGTTTTTGCTGTTATTCTTCAATTGGTATTCGGCGTATGGCTGAAAGTTTTGCCAATCGCACTGTGGAATGAAGGCTTCCGTTCTTCGATCCTGCCTACGATCGCGTTGAGCATTTCACCGTTGGCCGATTCGGCCCGGTTCATGCGGACAGAAATGGTCGATGTGTTGGGCAGCGACTATGTCGAACTCGCGAGAGCAAAAGGTCTGAGTCGTTGGGAAGTCGCGTTCAAACATGGTATTCGTAATGCGCTGATTCCCTTAGTCACCATTATCGGCCCGATGACAGTGGGTTTGATGACCGGTTCGATGGTTGTTGAAAATATTTTTGCCATCCCTGGTATCGGGGAACAGTTCGTAAAATCCATCCTGACAAATGATTACCCGACAATCATGGGCGTTACGATGATGTATTCGACCATGTTAGTCATTGTCATTTTGTTGGTTGACATCCTTTATGGTATCATCGACCCTCGTATCAGAGTTGCTACAGAAGGAGGGGAATAAGAATGAGTGAAAATGAATTACGAAATACAACAACTATTCCGACAGTCACGAAAGATCTTTTCGAAACGGCATCCGAGTCTAGTATGCAAGATAAAGAAAAAATCTCAGCGCCTTCCCTGAGCTTTATGGCAGATTCTTGGCGCCGTCTGAAGAAAAATAAAGTTGCCATGGTCAGTTTGATCATCTTGATCATCATTAGCATGTCCAGTTTGTTGGCTCCTGTCATCGCACCCCATGACCCGAATGCGCAAACGGTTCAGTACGCTAATATGCCACCGAAGATTCCCGGTATCGACATCAATGGTTTGAACGGAACCGTGAAGCAGAATGGCGTCGTCATCGATAAGTACGAGGCGTCCAACGTTCCTGAAGATGTTTACTATTATCTTGGTACAGATAGCTTGGGTCGCGATTTGTTGTCGCGTATCCTGTACGGGACTCGCGTATCTTTATTCATTGCCTTTATGGCAGCCTTTTTCAATCTTACACTCGGCGTTGTCTATGGTCTGACATCCGGCTGGTTAGGTGGAAAAGTCGACAATATCATGCAGCGAATTCTCGAAATACTTTCGGGTGTGCCTAACTTGGTAGTCGTTATTTTGATGTTGCTTGTTTTGAAGCCCGGCATCAGTTCCATCATTATTGCTTTGGCTTTGACAGAATGGCTTTCGATGGCGCGTGTCGTCCGCGCACAAACCTTGAAATTGAAAAATCAAGAATACATACTGGCTGCCCGCACGTTGGGTCAATCACCGATGAAAATTGCATTCAGACACATTTTGCCTAACTTGGCTGGTGTCATTATCATACAAGTTATGTTCTCTATTCCATCGGCAATCTTCTTCGAAGCGTTCTTGAGCTTTATCGGTATCGGTATTCCTGCTCCAAATGCATCGCTTGGTACGTTGATCAACGATGGTTACAAGACATTCCGTTTCTTGCCGCATCTGATGTGGTATCCAGCCGGAATCATGAGCGTCATCATGATTTGCTTCAACTTGTTGGCTGATGGACTCCGTGACGCGTTCGATCCAAAAATGAGAGATTAGGAGGTAACCAGATGGAAAATATATTAGAAGTAAAAGACCTACAAATTACTTTTGATACCTATGCAGGTAAAGTAAAAGCTATCCGTGGAGTCAGTTTTGACCTGAAACCAGGTGAAACATTAGCCATCGTTGGTGAATCCGGCTCTGGTAAATCAGTGACTAGCCGCAGCATCATGCGTCTATTGGCAAATAACGCCAACATTGAACACGGTCAAATCTTGTTCAAAGGCGAAGATTTAGTGCATAAGACCGAAAAACAAATGCAGAAGATCCGCGGTTCGGAAATCGCAATGATTTTCCAAGATCCAATGACTTCTTTGAATCCGACTCAAAAAATCGGCAAACAGATCGCTGAACCAATCATCAAACATCAAAACATCAGCAGGGAAGAAGCCTACAAAAAAGCTGAAGAATTATTACAGCTAGTAGGTATCCCAAGCCCTGCCAAAAGAATGAAACAGTACCCGCACCAATTTTCAGGCGGCCAACGCCAACGGATCGTCATTGCGATCGCATTGGGGTGCAACCCGGATATTCTGATAGCGGATGAACCGACTACAGCGCTTGACGTTACGATCCAAGCGCAAATCCTCGAGTTGATGAAGGATCTGCAGCAGAAAATCAAAACATCGATCATTTTCATCACCCACGATTTGGGTGTAGTGGCGAACGTCGCTGATCGTGTAGCCGTTATGTATGCCGGCAAAATCGTCGAAGTAGGGACAGTCGATGAGATTTTTTACAACCCACAACACCCTTACACTTGGGGGCTGTTGAGCTCGATGCCTACTTTGGATACTGCAGGATCGCTGTATGCAATCCCGGGAACACCTCCGGACTTGTTGGATCCTCCGACTGGTGATGCTTTTGCGCCACGGAGTGAGTATGCAATGAAGATTGACACCATGTACGATCCGCCGTTCTTCAAGGTATCTGATACCCATTCGGCCGCTACTTGGTTGTTGCATCCCGACGCACCGTCCGTGAATCCCCCTATAGGCATCATGAATCGACGTGAGACTTTCTCCGAAATGAAACTCGCGCCATCCGATGAATTGAAAGTTATGGACACTTCAGATAAGGAACAGGGTGTATTGCCTCACGGAAATAACCCGGCCATCGATCCAAAAATCACTGAGAAAGGAGGACTGCTGTAATGTATGACTCAACAGGACAGAAAAAGATTCTTGAAGTAAAAAACTTGAAGCAATATTTCAACGTCGGCACAAAGAATGAAGTCCGCGCAGTTGATGATGTTTCCTTTGATATCTACGAAGGCGAAACACTTGGCTTGGTAGGCGAATCCGGTTGTGGAAAAACGACGACCGGTCGCGCAATCATCAGATTGTATAACCCGACTTCTGGTGAAATCTTTTTCGATGGCACCGAAATCCATACGCTGCATGACAGAAAAGAACAACTGGCTTTCCGTAAAGATATGCAGATGATTTTCCAGGATCCTTATGCATCCTTGAATCCCCGCATGAAAGTGCGCGATATCGTTGCGGAAGGTTTGAAGATCCATGGGCTTGCGACAACTGAGAAGGAAGTCGATGAGCAGGTTGCGGAATTGTTGGATTTGGTTGGATTGAATAAAGATCATTCTTCCCGTTATCCGCATGAATTCTCCGGCGGTCAAAGACAGCGTATCGGAATCGCAAGGGCCTTAGCTGTAAATCCAAAACTCATCATTGCTGATGAGCCCATTTCCGCTTTGGACGTATCCATTCAGGCGCAAGTGGTCAACTTGCTGATGGAATTGCAGAAAAAACAAAAACTGACTTTCTTGTTCATCGCTCATGATCTGTCGATGGTCAAGTACATCAGTAACCGCATCGGCGTAATGTACTTCGGTAAATTGGTCGAATTAGCGCCCGCAGACGATGTTTACAACAAACCTTTACATCCTTATACGGAAAGCCTGTTATCGGCCATACCGCTGCCGGATCCGGTCTATGAGCGCACCCGCACCCGCTTCACCTATGTCCCTCGAGAAGAGAATGGTGAGCCGGAAGCAATGCGAGAAATCGTTCCAGGGCACTTTGTTTATTGCCGCGAGTCCGATGTTCCCGTTTTGAAAGAAAAATACGAAAACTATTGATACAAAAAGCCCGGAACTTGTTCTGGGCTTTTTTTGCCATAGAAACTTAATTAAATGAAGAAATGATGAAATTATTGTGATCATATTTCCCGTTATTTATAGAATATTCGGCTTTTTTATAGTATAATATTAGAATACGAATAGAAAAAGGAGAGAGATACATGAGGAGATTGAGAAGTTCTTTCATTTTAGCTACAACAGCAGTCATCTTGGCGGCTTGCGGAGGAGACGGCGCAACGGACGACAGCACAGCAAATACAGCAAGTGAAGGTGCCAGCGGACAAGTAGTCAATTATACGGCGCCGACCGAATTGGCAACGCTGGATACAACACTGATTACGGACATCAACAGTTCGAATTACATCAGCCACGCGATTGAAGGCTTATTGAAAATCAATGCAGACGGAAAGCCAGTACCTGCAATCGCCGCAGAAGCCGGCACTGTTTCGGATGATGGCTTGACTTATACTTATAAACTTCGCGATGATGCTGTCTGGTCAAACGGAGAGCCTGTTACAGCGAACGATTTCGTATTCGCTTGGCAAAGATTGGTGGATCCGGAATCTGGCGCATCCTACGCTTACTTAGCTGAGACCATCAAGAACGCCAATGAAATTATGGCCGGAGAAAAAGATCCTGCAGAGTTGGGCGTAACGGCAGTAAGCGACACAGAAATCACAATCGAGTTGACGCAGCCTACACCTTACTTCGAATCATTATTGGCATTCAGCGCATTCTTCCCGCAAAATGAGGAATTTGTGACTGAAAAAGGCGATAAGTACGGAACTAGCAGCGAAAATATTTTAGCAAACGGACCATTCACTATCGAGAACTGGGACGGCACTGGCCTGACTTGGGATCTTGTGAAGAATGAAGATTACTATGCAGCCGACGAAGTGCAGTTGGAAGAAGTCAATGTTCAAGTAATCAAAGAAACGAGCACAGTGGTGAATCTGTTCCAACAAGGATCAGTAGACAACGCACAGGTGACCGGCGAATTGGTTAAACAATTGGCGACTGATCCTAACGTAGTTGTTCAGAAAAAAGCCCGCACGGCATACATCGAATTCAACCACGACAACGTCTATCTGCAAAATGCGAAGCTGAGAGAAGCTATCGGACTTGTCATCAACCGCGATGAATTGGTCAATAGCGTAATCGGTGACGGTTCGACAGCAATCGGCGGTTTCTTGCCGGCTGATTTTGTCAGCAACCCAACAACAGGCGAAGACTTTGCCGCTGAAGCCGGCTCTTACCTGGATTATAATTTAGAACAAGCAAAAACTCTCTTGGCTGAAGCAAAAGCTGAATTAGGTGTAGATGAAATCACTTTCTCTTTAGTTGGAGATGATGATGAAAAGAACAAAAAAATCAGCCAATATATCCAAGGCCAAATCCAAAACAACTTGGAAGGCATCACTGTAGAATTGCGCAATGTACCGAAGAAAAACCGTTTGGAATTGGCGAATCAAGATGAATTCGACTTGTTGCAAACCGGTTGGGGTGCAGATTTCGCCGACGCAATCAACTACATGGACTTGCTGTACAGCACATCCGCATACAACGAAGGGCAATATGCGAATCCAGAATTTGATGCTTTGATCGATTCTTCAAAAACTACAAATGCAAACAACCCAGAAGCACGTTGGGCTGACCTAATGGCTGCACATAAGCTGATTATGGAAGATGCAGCGATTATACCGCTTTACCAAGAAGCTGAAACACAACTCAGAAATCCTAACTTGAAGGGCATCATCTTCAATTCAGTGGGAAATGAATTTGACCTTAGCAGAGCGTATATCGAAGAATAAGAATATACAGAACACACAAGAAGGACCGACTCAGTTGAGAGTCGGTCCTTCTTGTGTGTTCTGAAGAGTGTGGGGGAAATGGATACTTCGCGGTGGTATCGGGTTCGGGGCCGAAAAGATGAATACTTTGGTTTTATTCATCTTTTCTGTAATATTTTGGTCTGAAACCATGAATACTCAGCGGGTCTCCATGGTTTCCGGTGAAATCTAGGCCAAAACCATGAATACTTCATAATTATCCATGTTTTCCGGCCGCAAAAGGCCTCACCAGTCCGCCACCCGCAGCCAATCAAACCAACAAAATCAAAAAAACCTGACGTGAGCCACTAGAGAGGCTCACGTCAGGTTTTAAGTTACTTTATAGAATTAATCCGGATCAGATCAGGAAGGAATACAGTTTGGAATTCTCGTTAACCGAAATGTAATGCGGATCGAATTTTTCCAGCCTGCTGAGCAAGCCTTCGATATCGTCCTTATTTTTCAACAAAATGCCGATCAGTACAGGTCCTTCGCTGCGATGGACTTTTTTCGTATATTCGAACTTGGTGATGTCATCGTTGCCGCCCAATATGTCATTCACGAACTCTTTCAGCGCGCCTGCCCTTTGCGGGAAGTTAACGATGAAGTAGTGTTTCAGACCTTGATAGAGTAGGGAGCGTTCATCAATTTCAGCCATCCGATTGATATCGTTGTTACCGCCGCTGACGATGCAGACGACCGTTTTGTCTCTGATTTCATCTTTGTATTGTTCCAAGGCAGAAACGGAGAGTGCGCCGGATGGTTCCGCTACGATAGCTTGTTTAGTGTATAAATCGATGATGGTTCCGCAAACTTGTCCTTCAGGCACTAACAAGATGTCATCAACATTTTGTTGGCAGTGTCTGAAAGTCAAGTCACCGACAGTCGCTACGGCTGTACCATCACAGAATTTATCAATATCAGTCAAAGTCATCACTTTATTCGCATCAAGCGAAGCTTTCATGCCGGGGGCGCCCATGGACTCAACGCCGATGATCTTTGTTTCGGGCATCGCTTCCTTCATGTAGCTGCTGACGCCTGAAATCAAGCCGCCGCCACCAATTGCCGCGAAAACCATGTCAGCCGTCTCGCCTTCAGCAACGAGATCCTGGTGGATTTCCACTGCCAAAGTACCTTGCCCGGCAATCACATTGCGATCATTAAAAGGTTCAATGAAAGTCAGATTGTGTTCATCCGCATAGGCATGGGCGGCCTCATTTGATTCGTCGAATGTATCGCCAATCAGTTTGATCTCAACATACTCTTTCCCGAAATAACGGACTTGGTCTATTTTTTGGGAAGGGGTAGTCGACGGCATGAAGATGGTAGCGTTGATGGCCAAATGGTTACAGGTATAAGCTACCCCTTGCGCATGATTGCCGGCTGAGGCGCAGATTACTCCAGTCTCCGTTTCGGCTTCGCTCAGCTGCGAAATGGCATAATAAGCGCCTCTCAATTTGAAGGAGCGGACAATCTGAAGGTCCTCCCGTTTCAAAAAGATGTTGGCATGATACTTCTGCGATAGATACGCATCATGCTGCAAAGGTGTCTGCTTGACCACGTTGCGCAGTACTTTATATGCTTTAAGCACGTCTTCTTTGTTCACTAACTCATCCGTCATTCTATCTGCTCCTAATCTATTGAATACAATGATGAAGAGAGAAGGCTTAAAAATAAGGATGCTCTCAACCTACACCTGATTCATTATTGTTGTTCATTCACGAAAGGCATCATTTTACGCAATTCAGCACCGACTGCTTCGATCTGGTGACCTTGTTGCTTAGCGCGCATTGCGTGGAAGTCAGGGAAGCCAGCTTTGTAATCGTCAGTGAAGCGTTTAGCGAATGCGCCTGTTTGGATGTCAGTCAAAACGTCTTTCATGCGGTCTTTCACATCAGAAGTGATGACGCGAGGTCCGGAAACGTAGTCGCCGTATTCAGCTGTGTTAGAGATAGAGTGGCGCATTTTTTCCATGCCGCCTTCGTACATCAAGTCAACGATCAATTTCAATTCGTGCAATACTTCGAAGTAGGCGATTTCTGGTTGGTAGCCAGCTTCAACCAATGTTTCGAAACCTGCTTGAACCAAGTGAGTTGTTCCGCCGCATAGTACAGCTTGCTCGCCGAATAGGTCCGTTTCAGTTTCTTCTTTGAATGTTGTTTCCAAAACGCCTACGCGTGTAGCGCCGACTCCTTGTGCCCAAGCAAGAGCGATATCTCTTGCGTTGCCTGTTGCATTTTGGAAGACTGCGAACAAAGCAGGCACTGCAGATCCTTTAGCGAATTGACGGCGAACCATGTGGCCTGGGCCTTTTGGAGCAACCATGAATACATCGATATCAGCAGCAGGTGTGATCGTACCGAAATGGATGTTGAATCCGTGACCGAATGCGATGGCATTTCCAGCTTCCAGGTTAGGAGCGATTTCAGCTGCATAAACCTCAGCTTGTTGCTCATCAGGGATAAGGATCATTACTACGTCAGCTTGTTTT
Organism: Trichococcus collinsii; assembly: GCF_900107505.1. Lineage (GTDB taxonomy): Bacteria > Bacillota > Bacilli > Lactobacillales > Aerococcaceae > Trichococcus > Trichococcus collinsii. The sequence goes on from NZ_FNQH01000001.1 coordinate 470,550, forward strand.
GTTGCTTCAGCAACAGAGAATACTTCGAATCCGTCTTCTTTTGCTTTGTCTGCAGATTTACCTGCACGGATTCCGATGACGACATCATTACCGTTGTCGCGTAGGTTTTGTGAATGTGCATGTCCTTGCGAACCATATCCGATAACGGCGATTTTTTTGCCCTCTAGTGCTTTTACTGTTACGTCTTGATCGTAGTATACTTTAGTCATATTGAAATGACCTCCTTATTTTTTTTATATTCTCAATGCTTTTTAAGCAATTTGATTCGGTCAGTAGGGTAGTGCGGTTGGTCGGGTTTAAGCTCTTGGGCCTAAACGTTTTTCGGTGATGTCGGTTGCGCTGATGACGTCGACTTGTTTTTCCAACTGTTTCGTCAACAGTTCAGCATCTTCTATTTTATCGAAACTGATGCCGACCGTAATCATGGAAACATCGTAATCCTCAGTGCCGGTCAGTGTCAAGGTGTCGATATTGTATTGCGGCTTCAGGATAACTTGCGTGATGCGGTTCAATACGCCAGGTTTATTCACGACTTTGGTTTGGATTAATCTTAGCATCGTCCTACACACCTTCCATTTCGTTATTTGGCCTGCCTGAAGCAACCATAGGGTATACCAATTCATCTTTTGAAATCAGGATATCCAAGACATAAGGACCAGGATAATTCAAGGCTGTCTGGATCGCTTCATCCACTTGATCGGGATCGGATACCCTCGCAGCTGTGATGCCATAAGCATCGGCCAGTTTAACGAAATCAGGTGAATCCGGAATTTCGGAATGAGAGTAACGGCCTTTGTAAAATTTGTTCTGCCATTGATGAACCATGCCCAGTACTTCATTATTCAGAATGAAGTACTTCACATTCAGTCTGTTGGCATTCAGGATCGCCAATTCTTGGTTGGTCATCTGGAAACCGCCGTCTCCGACGAAGCAGACAACCGTTTTTTCAGGATAGGCCATTTGAGCACCGATCGCTGCCGGAATGCCGAAGCCCATCGTTCCCAAGCCACCGCTTGTCAGCAATTGCTTGCCGTACTTGAACGGGTAATATTGAGCCGCCCACATTTGATGCTGGCCAACGTCGGTTACAACAATGGCTTCACCGTGAGTCAATTCACCGACTTGCTCGATTACATGTTGTGGTTTGATGAACGTATCGGATTTTTCATAACGGAAAGGGTGTTGTTTTTTGTTGTCCATCACGTGGCTGAACCAAACGGAGTGGTCGGGCACTTCAGCCAATTTTGTGTCGTTCAGCATGATCAGAGCCAATCTAGCATCAGACAACACCGGGATATGCGTGTGCATGATTTTACCGATTTCGGCATTATCAAGGTCAACATGGACAATGACAGCCTCGGGTGCAAAATTAGTTGGGTCGCTTGCTACACGGTCATCGAAGCGAGCCCCGAAGTTCAATAGCAAGTCACATTCCATCAAAGCCATATTCGAAGCGTAAGAGCCGTGCATACCACCCATGCCTAACGCAAGTTCATGTTTGATAGGGAAGCTTCCTAGACCCAATAGCGTGTTTACAACGGGAATTTGGTAGTATTCCGCGAAAGCCAACAATTCTTTCTCAGCCTGGGCATGGATAACGCCTTGACCGGCCAAAATGATCGGTTTTTTGCTTTCAGCGATTGCTTCGTTCACTTTAGCAATCTGTTCCGGAACAGGCAGACATTCTGGTTTGTATCCCGGCAGATTTTTTTCAGGTTGGTTGTAATCTTCGAAGGTGACTTCCTGGATACCGATGTTTTTTGGGATATCGATGACGACCGGTCCTTTTCTGCCTGTGTTCGCAAGGTAGAAAGCTTCGTGGATGATACGCGGTATATCCTTGGCATTACGCACTTGATAGTTGTATTTCGTCACAGGTGTCGTCATGCCGATCATGTCCGTTTCCTGGAAAGCATCCTTGCCGATACCTGCTTCGTGCACTTGACCAGTGATTACGACTAATGGGATGGAATCCATTTGAGCGGTTGCGATTCCGGTCAACGCGTTTGTTGCGCCTGGGCCGCTTGTAACGATGCAGACGCCAGGTTTGCCGGTAGCGCGGGCGTATCCGTCAGCTGCATGGACAGCGCCTTGTTCGTGTCTGGTCAATACGTGATTCGATTCGGATTTGTAGAATTCATCGTAGATGTGAAGAACAGCGCCGCCTGGATAGCCGAACAGAACTTCAACACCTTCATTTTTCAACGCTTCAACAAGAAGGGTTACGCCAGTTTTTGTTTTAGTTTTCATTTCAGATTCCATGTTAATCTCCCCGTTTCTCGTTTTTCCTATGTCCGTTTGCAATATGGATAAAAAAAAGCATCCTCATCAATCAATGATGGGATGCTTCATCCCATTTGATTACCACAAATAGGACTTAAACAATCTGCAAAAAATTTCTACAGTGTTTAACTCCTAGATCATTAAGACGATAATAATGTTTAGTGGATTCATCGTTTTCATATGGGATACCTGATTTCTATATGGATTTGTTATTGCTTAAGTGATTGATATAATCATATAAGATTTACATGAGAGTGTCAACGGTAATTTTCATATTATTTTCACTTATTTCTAATAATTGTCCAAAATGAACGTGCCGGATGATTCTTTTGTGCGGATCATCGTCTTGACAAAAAGTCCTGCAACTCAGGGAGCTGCCTTTCCGCGGCCCGTTCGGCATACTGATAATAAGCATCCAGCCGCTGCACGTTCCGTTCCATCCTGCCTATGGAAATCTGATCGGGCGCAATAACAAATGCCTTGTTTTCCTTTTCAAGTTGTTCAATCAAGGCCATCGACCGGTTATAGGCAATGTGCCGCTGTTCGATGGCTGCAACAATTTCGGGATAAGCCCGCAGATGCCGTCGGATAATGGCATTGAAGCGCTGCTTTTCTTTGATGTAGCCACGCGGACGCGTCAGGAGGATCACGTGCTTTTGGTTGCCGTCTGCGATCGCTTTTTCGATCGGTAGCGAGTCGACGATGCCGCCGTCCAGATAGAATTTGCCGTTGATTTGCGTAGGCGGCATCAGCAAAGGTACGGTGGAAGAAGCCCTGATTTTGAGGGCCAAATCTGTACTCGATGCGATGTCTTTCTTATCGAAATACACCGGCTTTGCGGTCTCCATATCCGTCACAACGATCTTCATTGAAGCTGGATTTTGCTTGAATGAATCGAATTGAAAGGGGATATCGGTCGTGATAGCATCTTCATAGATATATTTGGTGTTGAAATATCCCTGGCCGTTGAGCAAATATTTCATCCCAGAAAAAGCTGGATTTGCAGCGATATCGACAAAGGAAGCTTTGGTGCGGGAAAGGTCCCGGCTGACATAATTGATGCCATTGGCCGATCCGGAAGAGACACCAATGACATAATTCAAGTAGATTTCTTGACGCAGCAGAGTGCTGATGACTCCTGCGCAAAAGACGCCCCGCATGGCTCCTCCTTCAATGATCAAGGATATTTTTTCTTTATTTTGTTCCACACATTTTCCACCTCATTCTATAGTATAGATGACATTGCGGTGTGATGCGATGCTTTTCTCATTATTTATTCCTTAAAGCTTGGGATGGCGAAAGCCTTTTCCCTATGCGGCAAATGTGGTATATTCGCAGTAAAAGATACCCAATAACCACAATATTTTAGATGGGGTGATGTAATGATCAGATTCGACCATGTGAACGTTATTCGCGAAAATCGGAAAATTTTGAACGACATCAATTGGCACGCAACAAAAGGCGAACACTGGGCAATACTCGGATTGAACGGTTCCGGCAAGACAACCTTGTTGCAACTGTTGAACGGTTATCTGTGGCCCAGCAGCGGTAAACTGATCGTGTTGGGAGAGACTTTCGGGCAAACGGCCATACCGGAATTGCGCAAACAGATAGGCTGGGTCAGTTCGGCGCTCCAGCAACAGCTGAATCCCAACGACATCGCCGAACACATCGTCCTCAGCGGCAAGTTCGCTTCGATCGGCGTCTGGAGCATCCCGACTGAAGCTGAAAAACAACAGGCACTGGATCTATTGATAAAATGCGGCGGCAAAGAACTGATCGGTTTCCGCTACGGCATCCTGTCCCAAGGGCAACAACAGATTATTTTGATCGCCCGCGCTTTGATGGCCGAACCGGAAATATTGATACTGGATGAGCCTTGCAACGGCCTGGACCTGTTCGCAAAAGAAAAACTTCTGGAGGATATTCAGCGGATCGCCGATGAACCTGAAGGACCGACGATGATCTACGTCAGCCACCATACCGAGGAGCTCCTGCCGTGTTTCAAAAAGCTGATGCTGCTGAAAGACGGTTCCATCCACAAGACAGGCAAGACTGTCGACTTGCTGAAAGAGGAAATCCTGAATGATTTCTATGAAAAACCGGTGCAGATAGTCCACATGTCCAAGAACAGGCTAGCAGTCTTTCCCAAATGAAGAATTTGAATGAAGAGAAGACAGCAGCGAAACCAATATGCAGATATTTGGCTTTACTGCTGTTTTTTTCGCACAATCTTCACGTCTAAAAAAAGATTGTGCGAAAAATATAAAAGTTTCCAATGAGCCGTATCGAATACAAATATAAATCTTGTTATAAAGACATCTTTATTAAATTATACCTGTACAAATCATGATAAAAAAATACAATATAAAAGTAAGTAAAAGAATTGGGGGAGTAATAATGAAAAAGAGAATTGGCCTAATATCTGCTTTAAGTATGTTTATGTTGTTATCCGGTTGTGGAGCGAACACGGATAGCACAGCGGATTCAAGTGTTGCTGTTGAAAGTAAGGAATCGATTGCTGCAAGTTCTGAATCAGTGGAGGCTGTGACGGGCGCATCAGAGGTTACCTATACGGATCCGGAAGAACTGAAGAAAAGTTATGATGTCATCATCATCGGCTCTGGTGGCGCCGGTTTGACGGCGGCTATTTCAGCGAAGGATGCCGGTCTAAATCCGGTCATCTTCGAAAAAATGCCAGTCCACGGTGGAAATACAATGAAGTCTTCCGCAGGCATGAACGCATCCGCAACGAAATTTCAAGCGGAACAAGGCATCGCAGACTCAAATGAATTATTTTATGAAGAAACATTGGCTGGCGGGAAGGGCACAAACGATCCCGAATTACTGCACTATCTTGTCGACAATTCCGCGTCCGCCATCGATTGGTTGGATACAATGGGTATCACTTTGAATAACATCACCGTTACAGGCGGCATGAGCGTAAACCGCACGCATCGTCCATCCGATGGTTCAGCAGTCGGGCAATACTTGGTTAAAGGTTTGTACGCAAATGTCATGGAACGCGAGATTCCATTGTTCGTGAATTCGGATGTAAAGGAAGTCATCATGACTGACGATAAAGCTAGCGGAGTAAAAGTCGATTTCAATAACGAAGGTGAAATCACGGTTTCCTCTGATGCGGTCATCATCGCAACCGGCGGATTCGGTGCCGATTTTGATATGGTCACGGAACTTGCACCGCAACTCGAAGGCTATGTGACCACCAACCAACCAGGCTCGACAGGCGACGGCATCAAAATGGCGCAAGCTATCGGAGCCGCTGTCGTGGACATGGATCAAATCCAGATCCACCCGACCGTGCATCAGGAATCTTCATACCTGATCACTGAAGCGATCCGCGGCGAAGGCGCTATCCTTGTGAATCAACAAGGCGAACGTTTCATCAATGAATTGGAAACCCGTGACACTGTATCGGCAGCAATCAATGCTTTGGAAGAAGGCTATGCTTACCTGATTTTTGATGCAGGCGTGAAGGACCGTGTGAAAGCAGTCAACACGTACATCGAAAAAGGCTTTGTCCAATCGGATGAAACAATCGAGGCTTTGGCAGGTCAATTGGGAATTGACGGCGCAACATTGGCGCAAACGTTGACGACATGGAACGAAACGGTCGCTTCCCAAGTGGATGGCGCATTCAACCGTACAACAGGTATGGTTAACCCATTAGCAGCCGCACCATACTACGCAATCCAAATCGCACCTGGAATCCACCATACAATGGGCGGATTGAAGATCAACGCCAACGCACAAGTCATCAGCACGGAAGGCACTGTCATCGAAGGCCTTTACGCTGCCGGCGAAGTTACCGGAGGCGTACACGGCAGCAACCGTATCGGCGGAAATGCTGTAGCGGACATCATCGTATTCGGACGCCAAGCAGGGAATCAATCAGCCAGCTACGTCCAATCTAAGGAATAAATGATTCACCGACAAAAAACAAGAACGGCAACCCAATCGCTGGGTTGCCGTTCTTGTTTTTTCTTTAATTACTTTTGAGGATCACTGGTCGATTCCCAAGAACTGGGCCTCGTAGAGACGGCGGTAGGTGCCGTCCTGAGCCAGCAATTCCTTGTGCGAGCCTTGTTCGGAAATCCCTTGTTCATCGACGACGATGATCCTGTCGGCATGCTTGATAGTCGTCAAACGGTGGGCGATGATCAGAGTCGTCCGGCCTTTCGACAGGTTATCCAACGATTCCTGGATGACTTGTTCGGTCTCGGTATCCAGCGCGGAAGTCGCCTCATCCAAAATCAGGATCGGCGGATTTTTCAGGAACATGCGCGCAATCGAAAGCCGCTGCTTTTGCCCACCGGACAATTTGACGCCGCGTTCTCCGATCATCGTGTCGAATCCAAGCGGCATCTCCGCGATGACCTTGTCGAGATTGGCCATCTGGGCTGCTTGGGCGATTTCGGCATCGGTAGCATCCAATTTCCCGTAAGCGATGTTTTCCCTGACTGTCCCCGGGAAGAGGAAGACATCCTGCTGCACGACGCCGATCTGGTTGCGCAAGGACCGCAGTGTCAGATCCTGGATGTTGATGCCGTCGACAGTGATGGTCCCATCCGTTGCTTCGTAAAAGCGGGGTAGGAGGTTGCACAAGGTCGTTTTCCCCGCGCCGCTCGGACCGACGAAAGCGACTGTTTCGCCAGCCTTAATCTGCAGATTGATCTCGTCCAACACTTTTTTGGAACCGTCATAGCCGAACGACACCTTATTGTAGACGATGTCTCCATTCAGATGGTTCACTTCGATGGCACCGGGTTTATCCAGAATATCCGGCGTGCGGTCCAACTCTTCGGTGAAACGTCTGAAGCCGGCGATGCCTTTCGGGTAACTTTCGATCATCGTGTTCACTTTCTCGATCGGACGCACAAAGATGTTGGACAAGAGGATGAAACCGACGAACTCCCCGTAGGAAAGCTGGCCCTGGATCGTGTAGTAGGCTCCGAAGAACAGCGCGAACAGGTTTATCAACCGGATCAACAGATAGTTATAGGAAGAACTGATGCCCATCATTTTATAGAAGGCAATTTTGGAACGGCGATAAGCCTGGTTCAATCCTTCGAACCGTTTGGCTTCATAAGCTTCGTTCGCGAATGCCTGCACGACCCGGATGCCGCTGACTGATGCTTCAATCCCCGCGCTGAATTCCCCCAGCTCTTCAAAAATGCGGGTGTTGATCTTCGTCATTTTCTTGTTGAAAAAGACTAGCGCAATCGTAATGAAGGGAATCATGACGAAAGTGGCGATTGCCAATGGCACATGGATCTGCAGCATCAACAGGAAAGATCCCAACAAGGTGATGATGGTGATGAAGATATCTTCAGGGCCGTGATGCGCTACTTCGGATATTTCGAAAAGATCCGTCGTCAGCCGCGACATCAATTTGCCGGTCTGCTGGTCATCATAGTAACTGAAAGGCTGCTTCTGCATGTGACCATACAGTTCCCGGCGCATATCGGTTTCGATGTTGGCGCCCAGCACGTGCCCAAAATAGACGACGATATACTGCATCGCTGTGTTGACGATGTACAAAACCAACAGGCCCAGCGAAACCAAGAGAATCAAATTCCACTGCCCGGAAGGCAAAATGGAATCAATGACGCTGTTGACGACGACCGGGAAAGAAAGTTCCAGGACAGCCGCCAAAATAGCGCAACAAAAATCAAGCATAAACAGATGCTTGTAGGGTTTATAATAGCCGAAAAAACGTTTAAGCATGAGTGCCTCCTCTAAAATCATTCGAATATAGTTATAACATAGATTACCGGAATGAGGTATTGATACGCTCCTTACGCTTGATTTCCAAGGTTTCCGTCCACACCAGTCAATAATAATTTTATCCAGATAAGTCCACTATTTTTTATCTATCTTCATGATATGTGAAATGAGGAACAAACTTCAATGCGAAAAGCGAATGGCTATTTTAGAAATCGAATAATACGCTTTGATCGAGCGGATCAAGGCTTGGGCGGCCGGCTTGGCAATGGCGGATTAATAACCCAGGTCGATTTCGAAAGTATGGAAGGACCCTTCAATCGGAATCATGCGGATCTCCTCGGAGGAGTAGGTCAGATTGCAGTTATCCGGAAAATAGCAGATCAGGTTTTGGGTCCGGATCGCGAACAGCTCGGTTTCGACATCATCAACCGTTTTTGAGATCTGGGGCTGATAGCCATCCTTTCCAATATAACCCTTACAACCGATGTTCTTAAATACAAAGGATGCGCTGACCGAAGCTAATTAACGGTTTTTGAGTAAAGGATTCGTAAAGCGGAGAATGTCGGGCGCTGCAGTAACGGTTGACTCTTTCGGTGTGATACAATTTGAGCAAAGAGGAAAAGTTAAAAGGTGTTGAAATCCGTCAGATCGTCCAAACTGTGCCAAGAAGAAAATAATATGGAATGGCCGCAAAATGACTTGATGTCGTTTGTGTGGCTGTGACTTGCAAATGAGAGCGCTTGTTGATTTGCGGGTTTCTTTTGGAAAAGGAGTGGATTATTTGTGATTACGTTAAACGAGCTCGGTTTTATCCGGGCAGGAGTAGCCGTTCCAAAGCTTCAGGTTGCGGATCCAACGTTCAATTGTCGGCAAATATTGGATTTAAGCTTTAAAGCCGCTTCTCAAAAGGTCAACGTGCTTCTGTTCCCTGAACTCAGTATCACGGGCTACAGCAGCGGGGATTTGTTCCATCAGCGTCTGTTGCTAGAGGCGGCCGAGAAAGAGTTGACGGAATTGCTGCAGGGGACAAAATCTCTTGAAATGGTGATTGCGGCAGGGATGCCTGTGCGGGCAGACAATCAACTGTTCAATTGTGCTGTCGTTTTCTTCAAAGGCAGAATATTAGGCATCGTCCCCAAAACCTTTATCCCTAACTACAATGAATTTTATGAGAAACGTTGGTTTTCTTCATCCATTCACCGCATTTCCGACAAAATCAGCCTCTGCGGGCAGGAGGTCCCGTTTTGCGAGAATCTGTTGTTCAAAGATGCCGGTTCGGAGTTGGTGATCGGTGTGGAAATTTGCGAAGATCTATGGGTTCCGATTCCGCCCAGTTCCAACCATACGCTGTACGGGGCCAACCTGCTCCTCAACCTATCGGCCAGCAATGAAGTGGTGGGCAAGGCAGCCTACCGAAAAAGTCTGGTGGCGGGGCAGTCCGCGAAATGTATCGCAGCATATCTATACGCCTCGTCTGGCTCCAGCGAGTCTACCACCGATCTGGTTTTTGGCGGGCATGCCATCATCGCAGAAAACGGAACCTTGCTGCAAGAAGACAGGATGAGCCTACAGGAAACCCTGCTCATTCAGGATATCGATATCGAGCGTCTCATGAATGACCGCAGAAAAATCAATTCCTTCATGGGCAATGTGGAACGCCATGACTATCAAACCGTCATTTTCCAGCTGCATCACGCGGCAGCAGATCTGGAAGCGGAAAATGAAACGACTGACTTTCGCCGCAAGGTTGACCCTAAACCTTTTGTCCCGTCAGAAAAACAGACTCGTGAGCAGTCGTGTTCCGACATATTCACCATTCAAGCAACCGGATTGGCCCAACGTTTGAATAAGACAGGCATCAAGAAGGCGGTGTTGGGGATTTCCGGTGGCCTCGATTCCACCTTAGCCCTTCTGGTGACCTATCATGCGTATAAGCAGCTTCAGCGCCCAGCCAAAGATATCATCGGGGTCACCATGCCGGGATTCGGGACATCCAATCGCACCTACGCTAATGCCGCATCACTGATGCAGGCGTTGGGGATCACGACTAAAGACATATCCATCCGGGACGCCTGCATCCAGCACATGGAGGATATCGGCCATGATCCAAATGAAAAGGATAGCACCTACGAGAATCTCCAAGCGAGGGAGCGGACCCAAATTTTAATGGATATCGCCAACCAGGAAGCTGGACTGGTGGTCGGTACGGGCGATTTGTCGGAGTTGGCATTGGGTTGGTGCACGTATAATGGTGATCATATGAGCATGTACGGCGTCAACGCCAGCATACCAAAGACCTTGGTTAAATATTTAGTAGCATGGTTTGCGGAATCGGCTGAGCCCAATATCAAAAAGGTACTGGAAGATATCCTCAATACGCCGATCAGTCCCGAATTGCTTCCGCTGGATGAGGCCGGGAACATCCAGCAGATGACGGAAAAGGCTATCGGCTCCTATGATCTGCACGACTTTTTCCTTTACTATGTCCTGCGGTTCGGCTTCAGCCCCGCCAAGATCATTTTCCTGGCTGAGCACGCCTTTGAGGACAGCGATAGGCAAACGATCATCAATCAACTGCGGGTGTTCTACAAACGTTTCTTCACCCAACAATTCAAACGCTCCTGCATGCCGGACGGCGTGAAAGTAGGTTCGGTCAGTCTTTCCCCCCGAGGTGATTGGCGCATGCCGAGTGATGCCAGCTATGAACTTTGGCTGAGTGAATTGGAGCGGATGGTGTAACATAATAGGACTATGCTGACCGTCTCTGGATCCGGAGATACAAAGAAGACGCGAAAGGCTGAAACCTATTCTATAAGCAGAATTATTGGAAAGGAAATCAGTGAATCCGATGAAAAATAATAATGTCAACGTTCTGCATATCCTCTCATTCTTGATCATCATTTTAAGTGTGGTGTCTACTGCCACGGGGTTTTTCTATACAACAGGCGGAGCGCCTTTCGACATCATCAACCAGTATGGCGATAGCGTCAAAATGTACGGGGATGGCATCTATGCCCACGATTCTTTTTTCAGGGTACCCATCTTCAAAGGGACTGACTTAACTATTCTTTTGGTGGGGGTCCCGATGCTGGCTGCAGCAACGCTGTTGGACTTGAAAAAGAAGACTGTGAAGCGACGAATCCTACTGACCTCCATGATAGCTCTATTCCTCTACTATGCTTCAAGCATTGTGTTTGGCGTGACCTATAATTCTCTCCACTTGGTATATACCGCCCTTTTTTCATCATCGCTCTTTGCCTTGATCATTGCGATGAGCGGCATGGATTATTCAGAGTTGGAAAAGTCCATCACGAACGTACTCCCGTATAAGGGGATTTATACTTTCCTGGTGGTGACGGGTATCGCACTTCTCATTGCCTGGCTGCCCGATATCATCAGCGCCTTGCTGGCCGGCCGTTCCTTGGCGATGATCGAGGTCTATACTACGGAACCAACCTATGTTTTGGACATGGGCATCATCAGCCCACTGGCATTCAGCTGTTTATTTCTCCTGCGCAAGAGGGAGGGACTGGGCTATATGCTTCTTTCGATTTTGCTGATCATCTGCATGGTCATGGGGATAATGTTGCCTGTCCAGACGGTGTTCCAAGTTGCGGCAGGAATAGCGATTCCTTTGCCGGTCCTGATCACAAAAATTGGCATTTTTGTGGTTTTGGCAGTGTTCGCTGCCTATTTCGAAATCCGGTTCATGAGAATATTGCAACAACGATAAGGCAGCCAGAGATGTCACTTTTGAATTTAGGCCAAAATCCTGCACTAGGGATTTTGGCCTTTTTCCCGCAATACACTTCCACAGGGACTGTCTCTCATTGAGGCAAGCTTTTTTGCTGTTTTCAGATTTCTGATCCAAGACGTTCAGGAATGTTTCATTTAGCAGGCAATCAGTGATTTTGAGAGGATTGTTTCACTCATTTGATTCCGGGTCCAATAGTCTAGACAAATTTATTTCAACATAAGCGTTTCGCCTGTCATTTTTGGATGAATGGCATATACTAACGTTAATTATCAAGGAGGTATTCAGATGAAAATAGAACATATCGGTCTTTGGACTGCGGATTTGGAAAAAATGAAAGCATTCTACTGTGATTTCTTCAAGGCTACAGCAGGTGAAAAGTATCATAATCAGAAATCGGGATTCCAATCCTATTTCTTGTCCTTCGCGGATGGTGCCAGATTGGAAATTATGCATCGCCAAGATGTAATCAAAGGCTCCCATACAAATGAAATATTAGGCTTTGCGCATCTGGCAATCGCAGTAGGCAGCAAAGAGATTGTGGACGCATTGACGCAAAAGTTGGTGGATGCAGGCTATCCTTTGTTGAGCCCATGCAGAGTGACCGGCGACGGCTATTATGAATCCGTCATCGGCGATCCGGAAGGAAACAGAATCGAAATCACGATTTGACAATGAGATATGAGGTGAATTGAATGGATCTGAAAGCGATCGTTTTGGATATCGACGGCACATTGTTGAATGACCAGAAAGAAATCACGCCAAAGACGAGAGAGTCATTATTGCGGGCTCAGGAGGCCGGAGTGAAACTTGTGCTGGCATCCGGCAGGCCGTTGCCCGCGATGCTGAAATTTTCAAAAGAACTGAAGATGGAACACTATCATGGCCTGCTGCTTTCCAATAACGGGGCCTGCGTGACGGATTGTGCAACGGATGAGATGCTGTTCAGCCAAAGCATCTCAGAAGAAATAGGCGCAGCGCTGTTGACGCACTTGGAGAAATTCGAGGTCAAACCGATGATTGCGCATAAGGACTACATGTACGTGAACAATGTGTATGATTGCATGATCACCGCACCGCCGCACGGCTTGCGGAACATCATCGAATACGAGTCCCGTAGCGGTGACTTTAAGTTGTGCGAAGTGGAGCATCTGGCGGACTTTGTAGATTTCCCGCTGCATAAGATCCTCATCGCCGGGGAGCCGGACTACTTGGCGCAGAACTGGGAGGAAATCATGCAGCCGTTTGAAGGAAGGATCAACGGCTTTTTCTCGGCGCCGTTCTATTTCGAGATTGCCGACAAAGGCATCGATAAGGCTTTTGCTTTGGACAAAACCCTGCAGCCATTGGGAATCAATGCCGAGCAGGTCATCTCATTCGGGGATGGGCAGAACGACGCTTCCATCGTCGCCTACGCAGGGGTCGGGGTCGCGATGGGCAATGCGAACGACGCCCTGAAAGCAAACGCGAACGAAATCACCTTATCCAACAATGAAGACGGCATCGCCCATATGCTGGAAAGATACTTGTGAGAACAGAATAAGCTGAAAAAGCCAGGCCGCATCCTTTGGGCGGTCTGGCTTTTTTGGCGACCATAAAGTGGAGCACGTTAGTTAAGAATTGTTTAAAAGAATAAATAATTATTGTTAAACGATAAATAATAGACTAAACTAGCATTAACAAATCCAAACGAGGTGTTGTAAACATGAAACGAGAAACATTCTTTTTGAAGGCGGTCGTCGTTCTGATGGGACTTCCGGTGGTGGCGCTATGCATTTTTATCATCCCGGAAATTGCGGCTTTCCTGGTCGAACTGGTCCCAAGTCTTACTTATTTGCAATATCCATTTATGATCGGACTGTACGCATCTGCTGGCATCTATTTCGTCGCTCTGTACCAAGTCTTTAAACTGCTGGGCTACATCGATAAGGACTTGGCGTTTTCCGATTTGACGGTGCAAGTCCTGAAGAACATCAAACTCTGTGCAGCTGCGATCGGCGGGCTGTTCATCCTGTTTATGCCGCTCATTTTTATGATGGGTGATATGGATGACGCTCCCGGTATTGTCCTGATTGGCTTGATCGTCATTTTTGCCTGCATGGTGATTGCCGTATTTGCCGCTGTCCTTCAAAAACTCCTGCAAAATGCGATCGCAATCAAGCAAGAAAACGACTATACGATATGAGGTGTGCAAAATGGCAATAATCATCAATATAGACGTCATGTTGGCAAAACGAAAAATGAGTGTGACCGAACTGTCGCAGCACGTCGGCATCACGATGGCCAATCTCTCCATCCTGAAAACCGGGAAAGCGAAGGCGATCCGCTTCTCGACTTTGGAAGCCATCTGCAAGGCGTTGGACTGTCAGCCTGGTGATATTCTGGAATATCGGGACGATGAAGAGGAATAGCAGTACTGCGCCGACATGATCAAAAATACAGGGGAAACCCTTAGTTCGACATAGTGCGAACATTCACAATCCGTGGTAAAATAGTAAAAAAACGGAGGTTTACCATGGCCAGATATGAAGAACAACGCAATTTTCTGAAATCGGATTTCAAAACATTCAGCACGATCGAAACGGATAAACAAAAGGGGATTCCGCAACCGCCCAACGTCAAAGCCTACGATGCCGATGCGGAAATCGTGGACTTGCCTGCCATCGATGGCGGGGTTGTGAAGAAGGAAAACATCTACGAAATCATCAAGGAAAGAAGAAGCGTCCGCCACTATGCGAAGGATGCGCTCACGATAGATGAACTCTCCTACCTGTTGTGGAGTACGCAAGCCATCACGGGCACCAACCGATCGGGCATCACCTTCCGCACGGTCCCGTGCAGCGGAGGGACGCATTCGTTTGAGACCTATCTGTTCATCCTCAATGTGGATGGGTTGAAGAAGGGCGTGTACCGCTATTTGGCGGATTGCCATAAACTATTGTACCTGAGCGAAGTCAACGACATCGATGAACAGGTCGATAAAATGACGCTTGATCAACCATTCGTGCCGAACTTCGCCAAACGCGCTTCGGTCATCTTCTCTTGGAGCTGCATCCCTTACCGTTCCGAGTGGAAGTATGACATCACCGCCCACAAAAAAATCCTGATTGACATCGGTGCAGTCATGGAAAACTTGTACCTGACGAGCGAATCGATCGATGCCGGCACTTGCGCATTGGGCATCTACGACCAGGACATGGTCGACGAGCTGCTACATTTGGACGGAGAAGAAGAATTCACGATTTTCCTGGCGGCTGTCGGCAAGAAAGTGGAGAAGAAATAGCAAAGAAATTGAATGTATGCTCAGAAAAAGCCCGCCAAAAGCATTTTGGCGGGCTTTTTCCGTTCCGAACACAGTGAGAAAAACCGCGAAAAGCATCTTGACGGGGTATCTCGTGTTGCCCTTGGACATTTTACCCCGCTAAATGGGCTTTCGCGGGGAAAGTCTTAGCACATTACATCAGCATAAAGGGAGCTGTTTCTTTCGAGAATACCCTTGGGGAAAGGGCAGCGAGGGATGATTTTTTTGTTTTCCTCCCTGGCCATTTCCGCCACGCGTTTAACCAGTTTCGCGGCAATTCCCTGGCCACGATAATCGTCATTCACAAAAGTACGGTCGATGATGATCATGCTACTGTCTGAAAAAGAATAGGTGATTTCGCAGATCAAATTTTCGTTTTCGTCGTTTTTGTAGAAACGTAATTCTACGCTATCAAAGTTCATAGTATAATCTCCTTTTTATTTTTTCGGTGTATTCCTGACAACAAATATTCGGTTTCTATTTCATATTATTCTTGCGGTTAATACCAGTCAAGCGATTAGCATTGAAAAGATAGTTTCGACGAAAGGAAAGTTCTTCTTGTAAATCATCAATGAAACGGTATACAATCTAAGAATATTGTAACGAAAATTAAATGTTATAGTCGCTCGAAATCAAGTTGAACAAGGCTCTTTTCAGTATTTCCAAATCCGTGGCGTAACCGACCATCCATGGTCGATTTTTTTATCAAGAAAGGGGAAATAATATGGTTTCGAAAAGATTTTATGCAGTCTTATTCACATCTTTGTTCATTTTTAGCCATGCATCCATAACTACTGAGGCGATGGCAGCCGAATCACCAGTCCAAGCAGAAGCAACCCCGAACAACTCGGCAGATTTTCAGGATGTCATTGTAAGATTTAAAGACAAACCGGGTCAGGCGGAATTGCATGCATTTAAGGGCCTGGGTGGTGACGTCAGCAATGTTTTCACCATCATTCCTGCAATATCCGGAAGGCTTCCGGCGAAAGCCATCGAAGCACTGAAAAATAATCCTCAAGTGGAAGTAGTCGAATTGGATTATACCGTGCAGGCACTCGAATATTCGGCAGAAAACGAGCTTGGAAACAGTTGGGGCGCCGATCACATCAATGCCGATGCAGCTCTTGCATCCGGGTATTCCGGCGAAGGGATCAAGGTCGCCGTTTTGGACTCCGGAGTGAATTTCAATCACTTCGACCTGCGGGATAACTTTGACTTTTCCGCAAATGAATTAGGCTACGATTTTGTTTCGGATGATCTTTTCCCGGAGGACGTTTATGGGCATGGCACGCATGTAGCAGGGATACTTGCTGCAGCGAGCAACGGATTTGGGGTTGTCGGCGTTGCGCCAGACGCTCAGATGGTGGCACTCAGAGTTCTGGATGAAAATGGGGAAGGTACCGCAAGCAGGATCATCGAAGCCTTGCAGTGGATTCAGAATTACAATGCTGCGCATCCTGATTCACCTATTCGCATCACAAACAATAGCTACGGCACCGGATCCAATTCGTCCCAGCTTGGGGCAGCATTTGATGTGTTAGCCAGCTCCGGGGTTCTGCACATAGGCTCAGCAGGCAACGACGGGCGCGCTGCGGGCAATGGCAATAATGTCAGTTACCCTGCTAATTATGAATCAGTGGTGGCCGTTGCGGCTCTCGACAAAACCAATCAGCGGGCCAGTTTTTCCAGTACGGGATCGGACGTTGAAATAGCTGCGCCTGGGGTATCCATTCTGTCGACATGGAAAGACGGTCTCAACATTGCGGGCCCGCAGCCGTTTTCGTTCGCAGGTTACGCAGGCGAGTACTTCATTGAAGCAAACGGAACCTCAATGGCTTCACCTCATGTCGCAGGCGTCGCAGCTTTGCTGATGGCAGCTGATCCGAGCTATACCGCGGAGGCAGTCCGCAACAAAATGAATCAGACGGCTTTGGATTTAGGGGATTCTGGGAGGGATAACCAATACGGTTACGGATTAGTGGACGCTTCCTCAGCGCTGGGTATTGTGCCGGTTACCAATAAGCCCCCTGTCGCGTATAACCAGGTGGTTGAGACAACACAAAATACTTCTGTAGCTATCACGCTCATCGCTGCAGATCCAGACGGCGATCCGCTGACCTATACGATTGCATCAGCTCCGGCAAACGGAACAGTCAGTGGGGCAGGACCAGATATCTCCTATACTCCGAACATAGACTTCACAGGCGCGGATGCCTTTACCTATGAAGTGAAAGACAGCGCGGGCGGTGCTGCAACCGGAATAGTGACGATAAATGTTGCACCTGCAGCTACAAGGACTGTGGATGTGGTTGTCGAGATGAGCGCCACTACCAGAAAAATAAACAAAATAAATCAGATTTGGACTACAGCTAAAGTGAAGGTCATGGAAGCCGGATCACAAGTAGCCGATGCAACTGTTACTGGCCACTGGGAAGAAGCAACATCAGGCCTCAATTCTGGTAACACCGGAAAAAGCGGGACGGTATCATTTACATCTGAAAAAGTGATCCAGTCGATCGAACAACAAACTTTCACATTTGTTGTCGATAGTGTGGTTATAGGCGATGCTGACTGTACGCTTAGCGGCCAGACGATAAATTCGATAACGAAATGATAGAGCGTCCTGCTATCCTTGATGGGGAATAGCTGGACATTCATGGCTACAATGCTAATAAAAAGACTTGAACCTTCACTTGCCGAAAGTTCAAGTCTTTTTTTCTGCGTTCAGCTGATACATTTTACCTAGAAAAATGGTCAAAACAGCATTTGGCTGTTCGGTAAAACCTATCAACTGTGTTCGATTCTCCATAATATTCATTTATTGGCAGTCATGATACCATATGTGAATAGTAATTCAATGGAAATAATACGACAGGAAATTGCTGGTTTAATCATCTTTTTACAGAAATATTGTCTAGGTATTTTGATCCTAGCCAACAGTAAAAGCTGACAAAAGCGCTAAAATAATCGTTTCTTCCTGAATATATTGGGAAGTGTTTTTATTTGTGAGGTGATGATTAGAATCTGCAAATAATCAAGAAAGGATTGGAGGTAAACAATGGATTGGGATTTTATAAGAAAGGCTATCCCCATGTATCAGGAAGCGGCCTTCCTTGTGTTGCGCCTGGGCGGAATCGGGATCATCTTTGCCTTTATCATCGGTCTGATCGTAAGCATCGTGCGCTATTATAAACTGCCTGTTTTGTCACAGGTTTTTGAAGGATACATCGAATTGTCACGGAATACCCCATTGATGATCCAGTTGTTTTTTCTGTATTTTGGTTTGCCGCAAGTAGGCATCCAGTTGAGCGCCGAAGTCTGCGGCATACTGGGGTTAATTTTTTTGGGAGGCAGCTACTTTGCGGAAGCGATAAGGGGCGGTTTGGAATCCGTCCCAAATATTCAGATGGAATCAGCTTCCAGCCTGGGTTTGTCAAACACTCAAATTTTCCTGTACGTTATTTTCCCGCAGGCGATCGCAAACTCCTTTCCCAGCATCGGGGCTAACATCATCTTTTTGCTGAAGGAAACCTCCGTGTTCAGCGCAATCGCATTAGCCGACCTAGTTTTTGTCGCAAAAGACATCATGGGATTGTATTACAAAACCAATGAAGCGCTGTTCTTGATGGTCATAACCTATCTGGTGTTTTTATTGCCGATATCCCTTTTGATCCATTTCATCGAAAGGAGGTTGCGTTTTGCAGGATTCGGGAATTAACATTTTATTTGAAGGCCAAAATCTGCAGCGTATCTTGGAAGGCCTGGGGCAAACAATTTTTATCGCCATCATATCAGTCGTGCTTTCGTTCGTATTGGGACTTTTTGTCGGAATGCTCATGACAAGCAAAAATATCGTTGTCCGATTCGTCACAAGATTCTATCTCGAAGTCGTCCGGATTGTCCCCGTATTGGTGATGCTGTACATCCTATACTTCGGCCTTACGCGTTGGACAGGCATTCATATTGATAACACGGTGATCGCCATTTTCGTGTTTACCTTTTGGGGAACAGCTGAAATTGCCGACATCGTCAGGGCATCGGTCACTTCCATACCCAAAATTCAATGGGAAAGCGGACAGGCATTGGGATTGTCAGCAGGGCAACTCTATGTGTATGTCATTATTCCCCAGACAGTGCGGCGCATCGTTCCGCCGGCGATCAACTTGGCTACCCGGATGGTGAAAACGACAGCCCTGCTGCCGCTGATAGGGATTATCGAAGTCATCAAAGTCGGACAGCAAGTGGTTGAAGTATCCGTGAAGGACTACCCGAGTGCCTCCTTCTGGATCTATGGGTTGATCTTCTTCCTGTACTTCATCGTCTGTTATCCGTTATCGAAATTATCAAAAAAATTGGAATTGAAATGGCAAGAGTGAGAAGGGGTGAAGAAACGTTGGAAAGCCCAATATTAACGTTGAAGCATGTAAACAAATATTACGGAGAAATTCAAGCGTTGGCTGATATCCAGCTGGATGTCGCCAAAGGAGAAGTTGTGACAATCATCGGCCAATCAGGCTGCGGCAAATCGACTGTTTTACGCTGCATCAATGGTCTGGAGGGAATTCAGTCAGGCAGCATCTTGCTGGATGGAAAAGAAATAGCCGCAGCAGGGACGAATTGGAAAGAAGTCAGGCAGAAAATCGGAATGGTCTTTCAAAAGTATGACCTGTTTCCGCACATGACGGTTCTTGACAATGTCCTGTTGGCGCCTTTGAAAGTCCAAAAGCGCAAGAAAGATGAGGCGGCCGAAGAAGCCATTGCGTTGCTGAAACGGGTCGGTCTTGAAGATAAGGCGTACAGCTTCCCACGGCAATTGTCCGGCGGGCAGCAACAACGTGTTGCGATCGTGCGCGCGTTGATGACGCACCCGGAAATCATGCTCTTTGATGAAGTGACGGCAGCGCTCGATCCGGAGATGATCAGGGAAGTCCTGAATGTCATCCTCGATTTGGCTAAGGATGGCATGACCATGCTGATCGTCACCCATGAAATGGCTTTTGCAGAGGCAGTCAGCGATAAAATCGTCTTTATGGAAAAAGGGAACATCGTCGAAGTTTCAGATGATCCTACAGCTTTTTTCAAGCAGCCACAATCGCAAAGGGCCAACGAATTCATCAACACATTCAGGTTTCAATAGAAAGACAATATAGAAAAAAACATTGGAGGAATGAAGAATGAGAAACAAATTTATCAAATCATTAGCCATATTATCAGCGACAGTGGGTCTAGCGGCTTGCGGCGCAAGCGCAACAAGTGATTCTTCAGAAGGCTCCGTTGCCAATATTGAAGATAAAACGACAGTGGACACAATCAAAGAAAATGATGTCATCCGCATCGGCGTATTCGGCGACAAACCTCCCTTCAGCTATGTGGATGCGAACGGAGATAACCAAGGCTTCGACGTTGAGATTTCCAAAAAAATCGCAGAAGATTTGCTGGGTGATTCTTCAAAAATTGAATGGGTTATCACAGAAGCGGCTAACCGTGTGGAATATCTGGAAACAGGCAAGGTTGACCTGATGATGGCCAACTTCACCGTCACACCTGAACGTGCCGAAGTAGTTGATTTCGCCAATCCGTATATGAAAGTATCCATCGGCATCGTTTCCCCTGAAGGTGACGTCATCACTGATGTTTCCCAATTGGAAGGCAAACAATTGATCGTCAACAAAGGAACAACCGCTGAAGCTTACTTCAGAGAAAATTACCCTGATATCGAGCTGTTGGTCTATGAACAAAACACAGAAACGTTCCAAGCCTTATTGGATGGCCGTGGCGCCGCTCTAGCACACGACAATACCTTGATCTTTGGATGGATCAAAGAAAATCCTGGCTTTGTGGCAGGGGTGGAAGCCATCGGAAACGAAGACACCATCGCTCCTGCAGTAGCAAAAGGGGACACTGCATTGTTGGAATGGGTGAATGAAGAAATTGACACGTTGAATGAAAGTGGTTTTATCGCAGAAGCATACGAAAAGACATTAGCGCCAGCGTTCAGCTCCGAGATTGATCCTGCATCTGTATTGATAAATTAATAAGGTCAAAAATTGGAATTGTCTGATGAGTCAGCGTTAAAAGTTTCCTCAATAAAAAAACAGGTCGGGACTTCGGTTCCGGCCTTTTTGTGTTTCTCGGATGTTGTGAAAAGACAGTCGTTAATCTATGAGTAAAAACAGATAATATAGCGAATTATAATGAAAGTTAATTAGAATTCAAGAAAAAGTTGAAATTCAGACAATATTTCTGAAAAAAGCTTTCATATCAAGTCAGAAAGCGGATTCGATGGATTTCCCCCCGTTTGACATGTCAGGTGGTCTCTCTATAATGAGGGATGTTGGTTTGGATGTATTCTGATAATGAATCTATACAAAATACGTTAATTAGTTTGAGTCCATTTGTAAGCTACCTGAAAAATTGCCTTCAAATGAAAACACATGTGAATCATGTCTCGTAAATGAAAGCGGTATTTCTGGTGTGGATAAATATAATTACATTACAGACTGACCATATTCCCTGTAATAAAGTATATCCAGTTACAGATGGTGGTTTAATTTTTAACAACACAAAAAATATCATTGTGAGGAGCGTTTTACTTTGTCGAAAAAATATATACGGATTATCATTGCCAGTATGCTGTTGATGCTTGGTGTAGGGATTCCGATGAACGGGTTGGCCTCGTTTTTCAAACCGGTAACAGAAGCAACCGGATTTTCAGTTTCTCAATTCAGTTTGGTGGGCAGTTTTCTAAATCTGACCGGCATTGTGGCGGTGCCTTTAGTCACAAAGTTTTTGCTGCCTAAAATTGGCTTGCGAAAAACATCTCTTTTAGGAGGTGTTTTCGGAGCGTTAGGATTCATCCTGCTGGCCAACGGAAAATCCTTGTTCTCATTCTACTTGGCGGCAGTCGTCATCGGCTTGTTCATGATGTCGTCAACGGCTATCGTTGCCGTAACGCTTGTGAATAATTGGTTCCGCAAAAGCCATGGCCTGGTTATGGGACTCGTTGCTGCATCAATCGGGTTAAGCACTGCGATCACTAGCGCAATTGTTCCTTCTTTCATCCAAAATTATGGTTGGGAAAAAGGGTTCTTATTATTGGGCGGCATGTACGCTGTTGCATTGTTTCTGGGCGCGTTCCTGCTGATCGAAAAGCCATCTGATGTTGGCATGTTGCCTTATGGCGTGACGGAAGATTCGCTTGCAGCAGAAGCAGTGCAAGCAACGAATGATTCTTCGGCGGTTGTCATCAAGCATAAAGATACAGATATGACCTATGCGCAGGCATTGCGTTCGCCGGTATTCTACTTATTGGCTTTGTCATTCGTGTGTTTCGCGATGATTTCAACATTCACTCAGCAAATTCCGATCTTCTTTACGACAAAAGGCGCGACTGATGTGCAAGCTGGTATGGTTTTGTCGATTGCGGCCATCGTCATGATCGCTTCCAAAATCATCATGGGTATCTCCAGCGACAAGCTGGGTGCACCAAAAGCATTCTACATCTTCACGATTATCTACATCCTTGCATTCTGCATCTTTGCCGCAACTGATAACATCACGATCCTGATCGGCGCAGCGATGATCTATGCAGTCAGCACAGGAGTTCCTGCCGTAATGAACCAATTAGTGACGTTTGAGGTTTTAGGCAAAAAAGAATTCACGGCTATCTGGGGCATCTTATCGACAGCAAGCAGCCTAGGTTTAGCTTTGGGCGGCCCACTGCTGGGTTACTTCTATGATGCAAGCGGCAGCTACAACACGACGATCATCGTCAGTATCTTCTTCATGGTTGTGTGCTTAGCTTCGTTCTTCTTCGCAGTAACGTTAAGAAAACGAGAACTCAACAAGGCTTAATATAAGATTAATGATCAAAAATTGTTATCTGAACGAGGATTTGAAAGGGTGCTCTCTTAATCGAGAGCATCTTTTGTTTAGGCATTATTTCGTGAAAAAAAGAAAATTATTGACAAAGCATAAATCATTTTGTAGAATGTTGGAGTAGATGAGAGCGGTTGCGATATAGTATTCGCAATAACTAGGAGTGTTACTGGAAACAGGCAGACCTAAGATAAATTTTTACACTTTTTTGGTGTCGAAAATTTATCTTAGGTCTTTTTGTGGTGAAAATTTAAGGTGGTGAAGAATATGAAAATAAAGCAGATCCTTAATAACAACGCTGTATTAGTAAAAAAAGGGACAAATGAGCTCATTGTTCTGGCTAACGGCATTGGATTTAAGAGGAAGATAGGCCAATTTGTAAACGAGGAAGAAGTCGATAAAATATTTGTTCTGGATACGCATGAAATGGTCGAGCATTTTAGCTACTTGCTTGGCAATATACCACCCGAACATATATACATGATTGATGAAATTGTAGAATATGCAACGAGAAATCATAAGATGATCATCAATGATTACATCTATCTAACTTTAATAGATCATATCGAATTTGCAATTAAAAGAAGCAAGGATGGGTATTTTTTAAAGAGTCCACTTGCTTGGGAAATAAAAAAATTCTACAAAAAAGAATATGACATTGGCCTAAACGCTTTAAAAATCATCCAAAGCAAAACCGGAATAACTTTGAATGATGATGAGGCTGTCTCAATTGCCCTACATTTCGTTAATATTCAAACCAATAAACAAGATATGGAAACCACATTAGCAATAACAGAAATGGTTCAGGATATTTTAAATATTGTTAAGTATCAATATAAAATAACTTTGGACGAAAACTCCATGAATTATGCTCGATTCATTACACATCTACAGTATTTTGCTCAACGCATCGTCTCACATGATCTTCATGAACAGCAAGAGAATGAACTTTATATGCAAGTGAAAACGCTATATCCAGAAGCGTTCCAATGTGTCCAAAAAATCAAAGTGTATATCTACAATAAGCATCAAGTTTTGATGTCCAATGATGAAGATGTATATCTTACTCTGCATGTCATGCGTGTAACCCAAAGACAAGATACCAGGAGGTAGCAATTATGAATTATACAGATACAGCAAAAAAAATATTAGAAAATCTTGGTGGCCCTGCAAATGTTCAGTCACTGGTCCACTGTGCAACGAGATTACGATTTAATCTAAAGGATGAGAGCTTAGCCAATGATGCAGCAATCGAAAATAGTGTTGGTGTAGTCGGATTAGTCAAAGGTGGCGGACAATACCAAGTTATTATTGGACCAGATGTCGCAAATGTTTACCGTGAATTTCAAAAACTTGGTGTGTCTTCTGACAGTAGCCAAACTAAAAATGAATCCACAGGAGCTAAAGGTATTTTAAATACCGTTTTGGATTATATTGCTGGTTCATTTACGCCAGTCCTGCCGGTCATTACAGCTGGTGGTATGATTCAAGTTGTACTTTCGTTATTAGTGACATTCAAACTCATTTCGGAAACATCAGACACTTACCTGATTTTTTCTCAGGTTTCTCAAGCGGCATTTTATTTCATTCCAATGTATCTGGGGTACTCAGTAGCGAAGAAATTCAGAATTGACCCATTCTTAGGAATGCTGTTGGCGGGGGTGCTGTTGATCCCTCAAATGAGTACATTACTGACTCAAGAAGGAGGCATAACGCTACTTGGCTTCAAGTTACAAGCAATTACGTATAGTTCAAGTGTTTTGCCTATCTTCTTAGGTGTTTGGGCAATGTCCTATTTGGATCGAGTGGCAGACAAATTTATTCCGAACTCTCTGAAGTTTGTTTTGAAACCGCTTGTGATGATAATGATTGCAGTGCCATTGACACTAATCGTTTTAGGGCCACTAGGATTTACGGTGGGTAATTATTTAGCAATGTTCTTAGAGTTTTTACAAGCTAACTTAGGTTGGGCTGCAGTTTTAGTAATGGGTGCTTTCTCACCAGTGTTAGTAATGGCGGGTATGCACTATGCCTTATTCCCAATGTTGATGACCGCTTTTGCAACCAATGGTTATGATATGTTGGTAGTACCAGGAATGCTCGCTGCAAATATGGCACAAGCGGGTGCAGCAACAGCTGTCGCGCTGAAAACAAAGAGCAGCGTAATGAAACAATTGGCCAGTTCATCAGCAATCACCGCCTTAATGGGTGTGACGGAGCCAGCGATGTACGGGGTCAACTTAAGATTGAAAAAACCTTTCGTTGCAGTAATGATTGGTGGTGCTGCTGGTGGACTTTATGCGGGGATTTCAGGACTAAAAGCCTATGCTTTGGTTTCCTCATTAGTTGCGCTTCCAAGCTATCTTGCCAGTACCACAAACTTTATTAATGCTATTGTGACATGTGCTCTCGGTTATGGTGTTGCATTCGCAGCAGCCTATGTGATCGGGTTTGAAGATATAGTGGATGTAGAACAACAACCTGTGGTTACAATCGACAAATCTTTGGTTAAAGAAATGAATTTAGCAAGTCCTGTTAAAGGTAAAATTATTGACTTGATGGATGTAAACGACAGTGCATTCTCCTCACTGGCATTAGGAAAAGGATTCGCGGTCATTCCGAGTGAAGGCAAGGTCGTATCGCCAGTATCAGGCAGTATAAGTGCTATTTTCCCAACTAAGCATGCAATTGGGATAACGACAGATGAAGGTATTGAAATTCTGATTCATGTCGGAATTAACACAGTCCAATTGGGCGGTAAACATTTCACTAATCATGTAACTATGAATGAGAAAATCACCAAAGGACAGTTACTGATTGAGTTTGATTTGAAGGCAATTCAAAAAGACGGATATGACACGACCACTATGGTTGTCATTACCAATACTTCGCAGTATTTAGATGTATTAGCACACCAAGATGATGAAAAAGCATTAACTGTAGTTTTATAAGAGGAGGAAAGAATTGATGAGTTTTCCAAAAGATTTTTTATGGGGTGGGGCAGTAGCTGCTAATCAAAGTGAAGGAGCATATAATGTCGATGGTAAAGGTCTTTCTTCTGCTGATATGCTGCCAGCAGCCAAACATGGTGTTGCGCGAACCGCAACAGATAAGATAGAGAAAGATCTGTTTTACCCTTATCAGGAAGCAATTGATTTTTATCATCATTACAAAGAGGATATCAAGTTGTTTGCTGAGATGGGATTCAAATCCTTCCGCACTTCCATCAACTGGACAAGAATTTTCCCGACAGGAATGGAAGAAACTCCCAATGAAGCTGGACTTCAGTTTTACGAAGATCTGTTTTCAGAATGCAAAAAATATAACATCGAACCAATCGTAACGCTTTCCCATTACGATACTCCGTATTATTTGGTCGAACATTACAATGGCTGGGCCGGCCGTGAATTGGTTGACTTATTCGCAAAATATAGCGAAACAGTCTTTTCACGTTATAAGAATCTGGTCAAATACTGGCTGACTTTTAATGAAATCAATTGCATGGGGATTTTGCCTTACGTTGCAGGCGGTGTAAAACATTCAAATAAACAAATTCAAGCACAAGCTGCGCATCACCAATTCGTAGCCAGTGCAAAAGCTGTCAAAATTGGACATGAAATAAATCCAGATTTCCAAATCGGCATGATGTTGGCGGATTTGTTGACCTACCCGTACTCATGCAACCCTAACGATGTATTGGAGTCTTTGCATAAAACGCATGATTATTATTTTTATTCGGATGTTCAATGCAGAGGATATTATCCGTCATACCAACTGAAGAAATACGAAAAAGAAAATATAAAAATCGTAATGGAACCAGAAGATGAGAAAATATTGCTGGAAGGAAAAGTTGACTTTTTGGCTTTGTCTTATTATATGTCCATTACTGCAGCAGCAGATAAAACAGTTGGAGAAGTTGCAGACGGGGGCAACTTGATGGATCGCGGCCTGAAAAATCCCTATTTGGAATCGAATGATTGGGGATGGCAAATTGACCCGGTGGGTTTACGAATTTCCTTGAACTATCTCTATGATCGCTATCAAATTCCGTTGATGATTGTTGAAAATGGGTTGGGGGCTTACGATAAAATCGAAGAAGATGGTTCGATCCAGGATGATTATCGAATCAATTATCTTACCCAGCACATTACTGAAATGGAGAAAGCGATAAACGAAGATGGCGTCGATTTGATTGCCTATACCCCTTGGGGATGCATCGATATTGTATCCGCAGGAACAGGCGAGATGGAGAAAAGATACGGATTCATTTATGTCGACCGTAATAACATCGGCGAAGGTACATTGAAAAGAATGAAAAAGAAATCTTTCGATTGGTACAAAAACGTCATCCAAAATAATGGTTTGTAAATGTTTGGATGCAGAATGTTTTCTGGTTTCAATACTAACGGTTTTGGTTTTAGTTTTCCCTATGTCTCATACGGTGGTTAAACAACACAGTTACTTGATTGCGTAACAAAATTATCTTTTAATATCAGACTAAGACAAACTAAAAACGCGGAAATCCTTATTTTGAGGGGTTTCCGCGTTTTTGTATTATCAAGTATAGTAAGTCTAATAAATGGATTTGAATTAAGGCATCGCCCTTATCCTTATCCATGTCCATAGGTTGAATATATCCATCACTTCATTTTATATTATCGATTGACATTATAAACCAAACGGTTTATATTTATGGCGATAGGAGGGACGACATGAATACTTCAGAAATGGTTAGAGAACTTTGCAAAGCTATGAATATCAGCTTAGCTGAACTTGCTCGAAGATTGCAGCAATCACCGCAGAATTTTTTCAAAAAAATAAAGCGAGACAGCCTGACATTGGAAGAACTATTCACAATTGCAGATATTCTCGGAGTCAGGTACGAGCAAGTATTTGTACGCCCTAATGGGGAATATATTTCAACTGCCAACGAACTTCAATGGGTACAACCGAAGGGAGAAAGAAATATGACAAAGGTTAAAGGCACTTTCGAGAAAATAATGATAGAACTTGGTGAAACAGCGAACGCAGCGGTACAGGATTATATCCATGAGATTTTGAACAATGTAGTCGAAAGAGAGAAGCAATTTGGAATCCAACATGCAGTCGAGGCCCTTCTTGATTCTAATGTAGATGATGACAATATTATTCGGTACCTTGAAAAATATTGGGGTATGCATGATGGGGAAGCAATTGAGGCGGTTAGAATAATCAAGACGCAAGTTCATCCGAAGAATGAACTGAAATATTATCTGAAGAAGCAAGGATATTCTGATGAGGAGATAAGAGACTTTGTTATAACGTATCGTGTTGGACCAGAGTTGCGAACGGATCACGAATTGTGGAAACTTTCTCCGGTGAAACTTGTAGAGAAACTCAAGGATATCAAAGAAAAAAGGACTAATAATCGGGAGGACAAATAGTATGCCAAAGCACTGGGATTATGAAGATGATCACGATTGGGACGATAATTATGATTACAAGGCGAATGGACAAGTTTACTGGTATGGTAAATACTATCCGGCAGAATATATTGATAAACTTTTCGAAAATCAAAAAAGTTCACATGATACTAAGGCTACTAATAAATCCGGCGAAACCGGAAAGGGTATTGCCGTTGTCTTAGGAGCTGCCAGTCTTGCTGCAATTGTTACCTATGGTGTTAATAAGGGGGTCCCGTATATTAAAAATTGGTGGACGAATACAGTTGAGCCAAGTATAAAAAAGGCAAAGAAAAAGAGAGCTCGTAAAAAAGTTTCCAAATAAGAATTAAACGTTCCCAGTTATATAGTAGCAACTCTAATCTATTATTTTGGGTGTATGAATATATTCCTAGCTAAATACAATTGGGGGACAGGTAGTATAAAGTAGTGATGGAGATAAGAAATTTTGACTTTGTGGCAGAATTCGATTTCGGGATGGTTATAATAAAGGAGAATAATATGGACCCAACAATAAGCGAAATGAAAATTATTATTGCGAATCACATTGATATCAGCCATAGCCGTTTAAAAAATAAGGAAGTTGAATTTTTGTACCAATTTATTATGCAGTATGATCGCTTCCAAAGCCTTGACTATTTATATAAACACTGTAACGATAATCTGTGGTCATCAGATGGAAGGTATACACGATGGTATGAGGATTACTATTATTTTGGTGAAAGTGAAATCCGTATTTTTAAGAACTGGAGTTTTCATGATGACGATGGTCAAAATAGGAATGGTACGACTAGTGTTGAAATGACAGCGAGAAAAGTTATCGACTGGTTCAAGGAACACCATAGATTACCAATGTTTGCTGGAGTGAATGATATAGTCACGATATTAATTTAATTTATTTGGCAAAAAGTAGCAGAATCATTGATATATCAATGCTAAATCTTTGAGCTACATTTTTAGTTATTAATAAATTCCAATTCTTTTAACTGTTTTAATTATTTTGCATTTACAAATCTCAGTGGCGCTATTTATGTCTCCCATAACACAAATAGTTCAGTAAAAAAATCACTAATATCATTATGCCAACCCCATCCTGACTTTGATCCAGTCAGGATGGGGTTGGAGAATCGATGAAATCCGATTTATTCATCGTTTGTGGCAAGACCGATATGAGGAAAGGCATCGATGGGTTGGTCGCTCTGATTCAGGACGTTTACGAACTGGACCCTTATGAAGATGCCATTTTCTAGTTCCCAGGAAGATGTAAAGACCGCCATACAAGATTGTATTTTCAACGGTAATGACTATACCATGATTAGTGATATATATTATTAAATAGAATGAGATATTTGCGAATGGTTTCTGTAACTAATAGAATAACGCAAGTAAAACAGCCAAGAGGTGGGTATATAAATCCAAAAGATTTTAAGTTCGTTGAACTAAATGACAGCAAAGAATTGTTTCCAGATGAAAATACGCACAGTACTATTGTCGGTTTGGCTGTTGATTATCTGACTAGATTTACGATGGGAACATCTGCTAAAGAAGCATTCCAAATTTCAATCCTCGGTTCCATGCTTGTTCATGAGAATGATTATGCAATGGCGCTTGTAGATGCTGTTATTGGCCTTGACGATAACTCAATTATCAATGCCTGCAAGTTAGTTGGATTCGATGTAGCTCGTAGAGCGGGTGTTGCAGCTTATAGACCTGTTGAATCTATTCTTCCTGATCATGAAGCCATTTCAAACATACGGATTATGGTTGAGAGAAGTACTACTTTCCTAAAAGAATTCGGCCCAATAGTAAAAGATGGCTTTACATTTGAATGTGGGTACACACAGATAGTATCCAGTGGAGATGGTGATTTTTTAACGCAATCCACTCTTTGGGATTTTAAAGTTTTGAAAAAGGAACCCACTAATAAACATACCTTGCAACTACTCATGTATTATTTAATGGGCTGTCACTCTATACACGAAGAATTTAAAAGTGTAGATAAATTGGGGATTTTTAACCCAAGATTAAATAAGGTGTACTTATTGAACATCAATGGAATTCCGTCCGAGGTCATCCATCAAGTTGCTAGTGAGGTTATTGGTTACTGACCAGAATGATTTAAGCCTACATTTTCATAAATAGCGACAGACAAAAGTAAACCTAATAAGCGGAAATCCTATCAATATGAGGATTTCTGCTTTTTCTGTTCTATAACCTAGCAACCTGTAAAGAGCATGCATTATCATTTTTTATTTCTTTCCGCAAAAATCTCTTAAAAAAACATTTTCAATAATCTAATTTCCTTTATGTATGATAACTAGAATTAGATTGAATAACTGACGGAATATTGAGATAATAAAAAAAGACAATCCAGCGATATTGCAAGCCAGTATGCGAGTCATTTGAAAAGGAACAGTAAGAGCTATCAAAGATTTCGATTGGATGTCAGAAGTGAGCCATGAAGTGTACATGATTGAGGATTAATCGGAGAGCAAATGGATATTTATTCAATCGCGTTCAACACTGATTTTATGCGCCAGAAACTTGCTGTAAACTTACGGACTATCTTGTTTGAATAGGCATAAATAAACAGGTGATATCAGTCACCTCGTGAAAGGACTCCTAATGGGAAAATACAACTATATAAAAAGACAAATCGCAAAGACGAATAAGAAAAATGACGAGAATTATATCGTTACGCGAACCTGGCATCTGTTAGACAACTACGATATAAAAATGGATACACAGCAGTACATTGCACGGGATAATCCTGATTTCCCCTATGCATTGGCGGATATGTATTTCCCTCAGTTTAATATCGTTGTCGAGGTGGATGAAGCTTACCATCAAAATAGCTTCGTGATGGAGCTTGATGAAATCCGTAAAAACGACATCATCAATGCTATCGGCTGTAAAGTTTATCGTATCAATGCAACAGCCCCCATCCAAAAAATCCACAATCAGATTAATGAAGTTGTGGCTGATATCAAAAACAGGATACTAACGGTAGGTCTTACCCCGTGGGATATTACTAGAGAGTACAGTCCAAATAGCTATGTAGAAAAAGGGTATATCGATGTAGATGACAATGTTCATTTGAGAACGGTAGCAGATTGCTGCAATTGTTTCGGAGCTGGTTATAAAGGTTTTCAAGGCAGCGGTGCATCACATAAATTCGAGAAGGATACTGACATCAAGCGTTTGAAATTCTATCCTAATGGAGTTTGGGACAATGTATTAGAGGCAGACGAATCCAGATTTATTGAATTCCACACCGATCATAATGAAAATGAATCTTATCTCCAGAAAAGACTAACTAACTTAAATCAAAAAATCGCTTTGTTCACTCATGCCAAAACGGCTTCAGGTCAATTTGAGGCAACTTTTAAGGGACTCTATAAAGTGAACAAAGAGGATAGCGCAAAGAGCGGCAAAGTGACATATGACAGAATTTCAAAAATTATGCCCACCTATTATCCTCAAGACACCATTAAACCGCATAAAATAGCAGAAGCATATGACTCAACAGGGTACAAAGTTGCTCACTTTTATAATGAAAAAACATTGTCTGAGTTCAGGCATAGATATGCAGTGGAACAGTATTCCTATACTTTTTGATAGATACATAGGGGATTACAGAATAATCTTTGGAGGGGAAACATGTACTATTTTAAATAGTTCTCGCTTGGTATAGACCTGAATATTCACATTCTGAGCGTTATGAAGTCAGCCAAATCGATGAAATTTAAAAGGGGATGCAAATGTGATTGCTGAAATTAAGGTTAAGCTGAGGCAAACAGGCTATAATTTGAATGAAAGGCTGGAAGATATCTTTGGGGTTGATAGCACATACTTCAGTTAAGAAGTTGCAGAAATTGGTCAGCTGGAGATCCAAAAAGAAAAGATAAAGCTAGAACTGAAGCCTATCGTTAAAAAAATTGAGCAGCAGTTCTTCTTAGGTGAGATCAACGATTTGGTGGCTGTTCCAGTATACGACAAAGAAGAAATGAATGTCATTGAGCGGGATATTGAAAGAACAAAGCTTATGGCTAGATTCAAAGCTGCGTTGGAAGTGGTGGAGGACAATCCATACATGGATACGTACAGGCTGATTGTTGAATTAATGGAAAAAGCGCAGCAGGAAATCGTGTTGCAAAAAAACAGTCGAGGCGTTGGCCCATTACCATCAGGTGTTGCCGGATTGGGTCAGCACCGGACCGAAGCAGGATGAATATGAAGGCGAGCTATTTGAATTTTTTGATGACAATAATTATTAACGATCGGAGGAAAAATAAACATGGCAGAACAGACAGGAAACATAGGATTCGAGGAAACACTCTGGAAAGCAGCTGATAAATTAAGGGGCAGCATGGATGCCAGCGAATATAAACACGTGGTTTTAGGGTTGATTTTCTTGAAATATATTTCTGATAAATTTGAAACAAAGTACGATGCCCTTCTCGAGGAAGGCGAAGGATTTGAAGAAGACCGGGATGAATATGAATCGGAGAATATCTTCTGGGTTCCCAAAGAAGCCAGATGGACTTTTATCAAGGATAACGCGAAAGTCGCGAAGATTGGTCAGTATATCGATGATGCGATGATCTTGACCGAAAAGGAAAATACTTCACTTAAAGGGGTATTGGATAAACGGTATGCACGCCCAGAGATTGATAAAAGACGGTTAGGTGAATTGATTGACCTTATTTCGACCATCAAGTTACACCAGAACGGTGAAAAAGACCTGCTCGGCAGGGTCTACGAGTATTTCTTAGGCCAGTTTGCTTCAGTTGAAGGTAAAGGCGGCGGAGAATTCTATACGCCAACCAGCATTGTTAAGACGCTGGTTGAAATGATTGAACCCTATCAAGGCAGAGTTTATGACCCTTGCTGCGGATCCGGGGGTATGTTTGTACAGAGTGAAAAGTTTGTCGAAGACCATCAGGGAAGGATCGAGAACCTTTCGATTTATGGACAGGAAATGAATTCTACAACTTGGAAACTTTGCAGAATGAACTTAGCGATTCGTGGACTGGATGCGAATCTTGGACTGCACCATGCAGATACCTTCCATCATGATATGCACAAGACATTGAAGGCGGACTACATCCTTGCAAATCCACCCTTTAATATCAGCGACTGGGGCGGTAATCACCTAGTGGATGACGTGCGTTGGAAGTACGGTATCCCACCAGTAGGGAATGCCAATTATGCTTGGCTTGAACATATGGTGTACCATCTTGCCCCAAATGGAGCAGCAGGTATTGTGTTGGCCAATGGCTCATTGAGTTCCAATACATCCAATGAAGGTGAGATAAGAAAGAACCTTCTGGAAGCAGATTTGGTGGATGCGATTGTCGCGCTTCCCGATAAGCTATTCTACTCAACCGGAATTCCGGTATCACTTTGGATCCTCAATAGAAACAAGAAAGAGAATCCTATATTTCGAAACAGAGAGCATGAAATATTGTTCATCGATGCGAGACAACTAGGAGAAATGATAGACCGTCGTCACAGAGAACTTAATGAAGGGGATATCGACAAGATTGCAAACACCTATCATGAGTGGCGCAACCTGGATGGCGAATACGAAGACGTCAAAGGCTTCTGTAAATCTGCGAAGATTGAAGAAATCAGGGGACATGAATATGTCCTGACTCCTGGAAGATACGTAGGCATAGAAGATGCAGAAGATGATGGCGTCCCGTTCGAGGAGAAAATGGGAGATATGACTGCTGAACTGGCAGAACTCTTTGCCAAGTCCAGACACCTAGAGGAAGAAATCAGAAAGAATCTAGGAGGGATTGGGTATGAGTTTTAATGAGTGGAAAACAGTTAAATTGGAAGATACTGTTTATATACTTGGTGATGGATTACATGGAACCCCTAAGTATGATGAAAATGGAGAATATTATTTCATTAACGGAAATAATTTAGACGGAAATATAGTCATAGATGAAAAGACTAATAAAGTTGGCTTTAAAGAGTACGAGAAGTTCAAGAAAGATTTGAATGATAGGACGATATTTGTATCAATTAATGGAACATTAGGTAGAGTTGCTACTTACAATGGAGAGAAAGTTGTTTTAGGAAAGAGTGCTTGCTATTTTAACGTAAAACATGATCACAGTAAAAATTATATAAAATATATCATGCATAGTGCGGATTTTAGGCGTTATCTGAATACACACTCTACAGGTACAACGATTAAGAACATGGGATTGAAGCAAATGAGAGAATTTACCTTTCAATTGCCCCCCTTAGAAGAACAAAAAGCCATCGCCCATGTCCTTTCAACCCTAGACGGAAAAATCGAAGTGAACAACCAGATAAATAAAATTCTTGAGAATATGGCCCAGACGATTTTTAAACAGTGGTTTGTGGATTTCGAATTCCCTAATGAAGATGGTGAGCCCTATAAGTCCAATGGCGGTGAAATGGTTGAAAGCGAGCTTGGGATGATTCCGAAGGGGTGGAAAGTGAAATCAGTATATGAATTAGTTGATTCTATATCAGTGAAGCATAGCTTTCCAAATGATAAAATTGTTTTTTTAAATACATCTGATGTCTATGATGGAGAGGTACTTTTGCATAAAGAAACAATAGTACAAAATTTACCTGGGCAAGCGAAAAAGTCAATTAGAAAACATGACATTCTATACAGTGAAATTCGGCCTAAAAATAAAAGGTTTGCATATATCAATTTTGATTCAGACAATTATGTAGTATCAACAAAGTTAATGGTTTTAAGAGTAAAACATATCAGTTCGGCAATAGTTTTTTTCTTGTTAACTTGTGAAGCTACAATAAATGAACTACAGATGATGGCTGAAAGTAGATCAGGCACTTTTCCACAAATTACATTTGATAATATGAAATACATAAAAATAGCATTACCTATTGAAGAGCCGTTTCCAGATGATATTAGTAACAATTTTGAGGGCATTATAAATATGATATCTGAAAAAAGAAAAGAGAATGCTAAGTTAAGAACTATTAGAGATTCTATTCTCCCAAAACTAATGTCAGGTGAAATCAGAGTACCAATCGATTCCGAAGGTGGAGGCTAATGAAATTGGGTATCAGAATACCAAGCCTGAAGAAAAGAATATCTGTAAGAACAAGCATCAAAAGACAGGTTTTTCACAGAATTGGATTAATGATGCCACGAGGATAGGGTGTTTTGAGAAATACTAAGAAAGCTGTCAATAATAAAGTTTACAATCAGACATCCTTTGATATTTTTAAATTGCTAAAGCAACAATTCAAATAATCAAATTTTAGAGGAGATAAATCATGAGTTTAACTGAAAACTTTACCGAAGACTTACTTGAAGAAGCAGCCATTGAGATACTGCAAACCTTGGGCTATGAATATGCTTTCGGTCCAGATATCTCCTTGGGAGGAGATTATCAGGAACGAACTGATTATCGGGAAGTCATCCTGCCATCTAGAGTAAAAGATGCGCTCTCTAAAATTAATCGTGGCCTTCCAAGAGAAGCACTAGAAGACGCCTATCGTCAGCTGATTACCTTCAATAGCCCGATGGTTGTAGAGAACAACAAATACTTTCATCAACTCATGACGGAAGGGGTAGAGGTTAGCTTCAAGGAAGATGGCGTGATCCGTACAAAGAGAGCCAATATCATCGACTTCGAAAATCCTTCAAATAATGAATTTCTGGCGGTAAACCAATTTACGATCATTGAACACGAAGATCGCAGACCGGATATCATTGTTTTCATCAATGGACTCCCGTTAGTCCTGATCGAGCTGAAGTCTGCCAGCGATGAGAATGTTGGCGTTGAGAATGCATTTAATCAGATCCAGACCTATAAACGGGATATCCCGTCTCTGTTCCATTACAACGCGTTCTGTATCTTATCCGATGGGATCAATGCGAAGGCGGGAACCATCACTTCCAGCGAAGAGTGGTTTATGAATTGGCGTACCGTTGATGGCGAGAATGTGGAACCTCTTTCTAATCCGCAATATGAAGTACTGTTTAATGGCATGCTCCAAAAAGAGCGGCTCCTGGATATCATCCATAACTTCCTTCTTTTTCAAGAATCGAAGGAACCAGAGAAGGACATCATTGGAAAGAAGATAGGCGATAAAAAATCCATCATCAAAATTCTTGCAGCCTACCATCAGTACTTTGCGGTTAAGAAAGCCGTAATGAAAACCAAGGAAGCAACGCAAGAAGAAGGGGATCGTAAAATTGGTGTTATTTGGCATACACAGGGATCGGGCAAAAGTTATTCCATGGTATTTTATACAGCCGGTTTGGTTCGAGAGTTGAACAATCCTACGATTGTCGTCATCACGGACAGAAATGATTTGGATGAGCAGCTGTTCACTACCTTTGCTAAATCCAAAGATATCCTAAGACAAACGCCAAAACAGGCTACTGTCAGAAAACTGACGGACGCACAAAAGCACAACCACAGCAATGGAAACAGCGTAGAAGTCAATGGGCTGTACGATCTGTTGAACGACAGGGAGTCCGGCGGCATCATCTTTACAACCATCCAGAAGTTTAAGCCGGAAGAAAGCGAAATGCCGGTTTTAACGGACCGGAAAAATGTCATCATCATCGCGGACGAAGCACACCGCAGCCAATATGGACTGGAGGCGAAGGTCGACAGCAAGACCGGTGAAGTCACCTATGGCTATGCTAAATATCTTCGAGATGCCTTGCCGAATGCTTCCTTCATTGGATTTACCGGCACACCGATTGATTTAGAGGATCGCTCTACGGTGGCGGTGTTTGGTCATACCATCGACACGTATGATATGACGCAGGCGGTTGAAGATGAAGCGACCGTCCGTATTTATTATGAGAACCGGATCATCAAACTGGAGACGAATGAGGAAGAACTCACAAAAATCGATGATGAGTTTGAAGAGATAACAGAAGGTCAAGAGGACTTCGAGAGAGATAAGAATAAATCCAAATGGTCAAGGATGGAGGCTATTGTTGGCTCGCCGAATCGCCTCAAAAAGCTGGCTGAAGATATCGTCATGCATTTCGAAGTAAAGGAAAAGAGCATCGATGGCAAAGCGATGGTTGTCTGCATGAGCAGGCGCATTTGTGTGGAGCTTTATGATGCGATTATCGCTTTGAGACCCGATTGGCACAGTGATGATGCAGACAAGGGGAAGATCAAGGTTGTCATGACCGGCAGTGCGTCCGATAGTGAGAATCTCCAGAAACATGTAGGCGGCAAGCGGCGTCGCGACCTGCTGGCGAGACGGATGAAAGACAACGCTGATGAACTAAAGATTGTCATCGTCCGCGATATGTGGCTGACTGGCTTTGATGTGCCCTCCATGCATACGATGTACATCGATAAGCCCATGAAAGGCCATAATTTGATGCAGGCCATCGCCAGGGTCAATCGCGTCTTCAAGGAGAAATCCGGGGGCGTTGTCGTCGACTATATTGGGATCCTGGAGAGCCTTAAAAATGCGCTGAATCAGTACACGAACAGTGACCGCAGGAACACCGGTATTGATACGGATGTCGCAATAGCGATCATGCTTGAGAAATTGGAAATCCTCAGTAATATGATGCATGGTTTTGATTATTCCAAATACATGGGCACTTCCCAATTGGAGCGCATGCGTGCGATTGTAGGCGGGATGGACTTTGTGCTGGGCAAATCAGAAGAAGACCAGAAGGAATTCAAGAATACGGCCTTGGAGTTAGGGAAAGCGCATTCTTTGTGCGCGGCCACTGAAAAAGGAAAGCAGAGAGCGCTGGAAGTCAGCTATTTTAAAGCCGTTAAAGCGAGTCTTGCAAAATTGAAAGAGAAAGAAAATCCAGCCTTATCCAAAAAGGAAGTGGAAGCAAGGCTTCACCAGTTGTTAGAAAGATCGATCATCTCTGAGGAAATTATAGATGTCTTCGAAGCGATGGGAATAAAGAGACCTGAGATCTCAATCCTGTCCGAAGAATTCCTTGAGGAAGTGCAACATATGCAGCAGAAAAATCTAGCCGTTGAGCTGCTGAAGAAACTGCTTGAAGGAAACATCAGAGCGATGGAGAAAAGGAATCTGGTGAAATCAGAAAAATTCTCCGAGCGGCTAACAAAAGCGCTCAATAAGTATCGCAACCAGGCGATAACAAATGCGGAAGTTATTGAGGAACTCGTTCGGATGGCCCATGATATCAAGAAAATGAGCGAAGAAGAGGCAGAGCTTGGGATCAGTGATGACGAGATAGCATTCTATGATGCGCTCACTGCGGATGATATTGTGAAAAAAATGATGGAAGATGAAATACTGAAGAAAATTGCACACGAACTCACCATTGCCATCCGAAACAATATTACCATCGACTGGAGCGTCAGAAAAAGCGCACGAGCCAGCATGAGAAAAGTGATCAAGAGACTCCTTAAAAAATATGATTATCCGCCAGATCAAGCAAAGAAAGCACTGTTAATCGTTATGCGTCAAGCAGAGAAAATGGCAGGCAATGCGTATGAAGAAGTCATTTGGGATAGGATTGCGGAAGGCAATGAGGTTTATAGGAGTTTGTAGATAACGGAGGATTCAAATAATTCAGAAGCTAAACGCTTGGTAATCAGTGGTCAGTTGAATGTCTGTGATCATTACATTTATGAATGAATTCAGCGATAAAAATCTGTTTGTCAAAAGGTAAGCAGAATGTTCGCAAAGATAAAATGATCAAATGGATCTTGTTGAAGGAAGCTATTACGTATCCCTTTGCAAGATCCATTTTAATTATATTGAAAGTTAAAATATATATTGCATTCTAAATGGCAGCTTTTATATTACCTTGATATTAATACGAGCTAAGTAAATATAATTGAGAAAGGTTGATGGTATTGAATAAGCAATTACATCATGAATTAAAATCGATTTTTGGAACTAAACTAGATACTAAAAAATTTGATGAAGTATCTGATCTGCTTAACTCTGGGAAAATTTTATTTTCCTCTGATCATAGCAAATTAATTCAAAAGATTTTAGAAAATAAAATTTTTGAAACAGTGCTAGCACCGACACTTAATTTAGGTACTACACTGGCCTGGTTGGAGAATAAAAAAATAATAGCCTATGAAAAAAATTCGTCAGAATATGAATTATCAAAACAATTATTTGGGAATAGGGATATAAATATTGTAAATAGGGATTTTTATAACGAAGAAATAAAAGACAAATTCGATGTCATTATATACACAACTCCGTGGGGAAATGTGAAAAAGGATAATGGGAAAACTGCAAGATTAGAGAAAGAGTATATCAACAAGGCACTCGATTGTTTAAATGATGATGGTTTGTTAGTGGTGACGGTCCCAAGTAGTGTATTGGAGAATAGAACATGGCAAGATACTCGGCAAAAAGTTATCGATAATTACTCCCTAGAAATGACAATTTACTTAGGAAACGCCTTTGACGGAACATTAATCGACTGGTATATCTTAGTCATTTCTAATAATCCTCAGACAGATAATGTTTATTATGCTAAATTAAATAATAATTTTGATGAGATTTCAAATAAATTCATCTCTAGTTCGCACGAATTCTTAGTTGAATCAAAAGATCTGCAGGGTAGATGGGATATCAAGTA
This sequence comes from Trichococcus collinsii, assembly GCF_900107505.1. Classification (GTDB taxonomy): domain Bacteria; phylum Bacillota; class Bacilli; order Lactobacillales; family Aerococcaceae; genus Trichococcus; species Trichococcus collinsii. Next base: position 510,554 of record NZ_FNQH01000001.1, read on the forward strand.
TATGAGCCCAGAAAATGCTACTCTAAGAGCACAAATATATAGCAAAAATACTGTGAAATTAGGTGAGATAGCAGAAATTATTAGTGGAATACACGTTCAATCAAATGAGCGTTCAGAATTGGGAGATTATATGATACTATCACCTAAACTCATTGATAACAATATGTTAATTGACAATGATGATAGATATTTTTTTTGTAATCTAGAAGCCGTTACTCACCCAAAAGTCAAAAGCGCTATTTTACAAAAAAATGACATAATTATTAGGCTTTTAGGTAATTTAAATTGGTGTAGGTATGATGGTTCAAAAAAAATTATAGCAAGTCCCTTTATGGCGATAATTCGTACTAAACCTGAATATTCTAAATATTTAGAATTTTTTTTTGAGAGCACTACCGGCCAAGAGTATTTAAAAAAACAAACAAATCTTTTCAGTATAGGTAGAGGGGTGCGAAGTTTAACAATTGCTGATATAAAGCAGTTTGTTGTACCTAATGTGGATACACTGGAAACTGCAACAAAATTTCAAGAAATGCACAATCCGATTATTAAGGTAAAAACTGCATTCACTGCAGTTGGTTGGGATGTGCGTGAAGAGATAATAATAGGAAACACAGTGATTGATATCGGATTATATTATAATGAAGAACTCAAGGGTGCAATAGAAGTAAAAAATTATAAATCCAGTGATTTGTCTAAAGAAAAAAATTTTAATATTCAATTTGATAGGCTTAAAAAAAAATTAGGAAATGCTAAATTATTAGTTTATTTGAATGAAGAATTGTACGAATACGTAAATAGACAATTGATAAGATTACCAGAAATACCCTCTCCTACTAAGGATCTTACTCATTTAGACAACTCTGCATACGTAGAAGAAAAAGCAAAACATGTTGTAATTAAGCAACTTCAAGATGATGCAGTATCAATTTCTGATAACTACATAAATGAATCTATTTGGATAAAAAGAGTATTTGAAAAACTGGAAAGAATTGAAGCGAAAGTTGATGATATGTATCAAATATTAATTAAAATGTCAGAGCAGATAGCTAGTTATCAATCATTAATAGAAAGACAAATTGATAGAGCAATTGGACCAGAAGAGATCGAAAGGATAATTCAGTCTTTCTCAGATGAATGTTCAGAACGTATCATAACACAACTTAATAGGAACTATACTGAACAAGAGTGTATGATCGAAGTAGAAAAATTAAAAGCCTCATTAGGAGAAAAAGCTTGGAACAAAATGGATTACTCCTCGCAAACGTTTCTTTTTTCATCAAAATTAATGTATAACAAATTGATATCTATGGGAAATGTGGTTGATTATTCGGGAGTATGTCTATTAGTAACAAAGGCTCTTGAAGTAGAAATGAGTAATCGCTTTTTCAAGCAATACGTAGCATTCCTAACAGAGAGGTATCCAGGTAAAGCTAATTTATTACAATGGCCAACTACACTACTTAATAGCTATGGGAAAAAAATGAACCAAAAGAATTTTACATTAGGTAGCGTAGCATATATTCTATGCTTTTCACCTGTAAGCGAGATATCGGATGAACAAAAAGGGACAAACCAGAGCAGATTACTAGAATATACCAAAAGCGAATTGTTTATTGAAGAATTGGATGATGAGACTATACTTGAAAAACTTATGCAATATGCAGAGTGGATAGAAGAAGTGAGAAAGGATTATCGTAACCCTTCTGCACATACTAACCAGCTCAAAAAAGTTGATGCAGAAAATTGTTTTGCGTTAGTTACAGATGTCGAAAAAATATTAAAAACAATGTTGGATGCATTCAAAGCATAATTCTGTTGGGTGGTATTATTCAAATTCTGAAATATTGAATTTAGTGTGATAGTTAGGGGGATATTATGTTATATAAATTAGATACGGTTACAAAAGATTATGCAAAGGTTAATAGAGTCAACTTGAAATCGCTTGGTTGGAAAGAGGTGGATTTGCAGAAACTGCTATCTAATCACATACAGGATTTAATTTCTACAAATGAATTAATGACCATCTTTAATGAAAGGCCGCGCCAAGAAGAGCCAGATATCTTAGCACTTGATAAGAATGGAGATTTATTCATATTTGAACTTAAACGATGGAGTTCTCATGAAGAAAACTTATTGCAAGTCTTAAGGTATGGGCAACTTTACGGTAATAGCAGCTACGATGAGTTGAATGATTTGTTTAATAAATATCTCAGAGATAAAGACTCAAATGCAGAGTTATACGAAATACATCAACAGTATTTCGATCTTGCAGATAGTTCCAGAATTAGCAAAGAGGAATATAATCGAAAACAACATTTTCTGATAGTAACAAACGGATTAGATCAAAAAACAGTTGAGGCTATAGCATATTGGAAGAAAAACGGATTAAACATCGATGCAGTTGTCTATTGGGTTTTTGAAATAAATAATGAATACTTCATTGAATTTAATTTGTACTCTCCAGTAGAAGGGTTACTTGAGTATGAAAGCAACACGTATATTCTTAATACAAACTATGCAAATAACGAACAGCACACTGAAGACATGTTGAAGGAACACAAGGCAGCTGCATATTACCCGGGATGGAGAGAAAAAGTATCAAAATTACAGAAGGGTGATACTGTATTCTTATACAAAAGTGGTACTGGAATAATAGCACATGGCATTGCTTCAGGTAAATTGGAAAAGCAAGATTGTGATGGACATCATAACTACGAATATTATATGAAACTTGAAAAGTTCCAAGAATTAAAAAATCCATTATCGGCCTCTGAGATGAAAAGAGTTGCTAAACAAGGCTTTAATTTTAGGCAGACAATGTATTCAATTAGTGAGGAATGTACAGACTTGTTAATCAAAGAAGTTAAAGATAAGTGCTTATAAAAAGAAATAGGTATTTTACGATAGAGCTCTGTATACTTACATTTTAATTTTTCTGATCTCAAGAAAACAGATGTTTTAAGAATTACTGAAGGGGCTCAATAGTCTCCGAGGCTGTGCATAATAGTTTTAAAAGAGGGGGGCAAAAGATAAACTATGAATCTAAAGTACTATTTGAATAAAGTTAATGAAGAAAATGCAATAGATGAATACATCAGAGAAGAGGAATTATATGAGGATATTGAAGATGACTCATTAAGAAATTTTCTGGCGCTCTCCCATCATGAATTAAATAGATTATTGATTTATTTAAACTCTAGATTAAGCAATGGATATTATACTGCAGCTGAAAGCCGGGAACTTATACATTGGATTAAACTTATTGAAGATTCAAATGACATATTTACTAAAACAGGAATGGATATTCGAATCAACCCAAATTATTTAGCGGTACTTAGGGACTGTAAAAAATTTTTACAGCATTCTAGCGGAAGTGCGATACCGTCTGATTTCAATAAAGTGGAAATTATTGAATATGAACCTATTTATTCACATGTGGATACTACAGAAGTAAAGCATAAGGATAACATAACAAAATATCCATTAAAGCTTATTGGTGAAGGCTCATATGCAAAAGTGTTTAAGTATAAAGATGACTTCTATAATAAATGCTTTGTTGTGAAGAAAGCTAATAAGGATTTAAACGAAAAAGAAAAGGATAGATTTAAAAGAGAATTCGAAATAATGAAAGCATTGAAATCACCTTACGTCATTGAGGTTTATCAATATAACGATTCAGAAAATGAATATACAATGGAATGTGCTGATGAAACATTGCATCACTTCATTTCTACTAACAATAACAAAATTAAGCATTCTGAGAGAGTGTCGTTAGTAAACCAAATTCTGCGTGGTTTTGAATATATACATTCCAAAGGTTATCTTCATAGGGATATCAGTTTTACGAACATTTTGATACAACGATATGATGATATTAATATTATCAAGATCTCTGACTTTGGATTAGTAAAAACTAGAGAGAGTACCTTGACTAGTGTTGGAACTGAATTTAAAGGTTCACTAAATGATGGGGTACTCCAAGTTATAGGGTTTGATAAATACGATTTTGTACATGAGACATATGCTTTGACGAGATTAATATTTTTTATTATGACTGGCAAAATGAATCTTGAAGGAATGAAAGAAGGACGTATGAGAAAATTTGTAGAAAAAGGAACACATCCAGACACGAGCCAGAGATATCAAAGTATTCAAGAATTGAAAGCATCTTATCGCAAAGTATTTTAAGTGAGGCGTTGAGAAAATCTAGTTAAATTTAATTTTAGGAGATGCTATTTCATGAGAAGTATAGTGTGAAAAATGGATGTTAACACCGGTAGTAAAAAATGGAGACTCTAAGGGTGTATACAATAATAATTTGACAGCAGAGCTCAGCAAATGAGCACTTGTTCTCAGATTATTAATTAACTAATTTCATAGTTCGTTGCTGAAATATCTGGAATCTATGTACTTGATTTAGTATTCTTTTATTTAAGATCCACGGCCATTTGATGCAATCTCGGTTTCAGTTAAAATCATTCGAATGGCATTGGTGGGTAGGTCGCAATACAATTTATTCGGTTATTTTTTATACCAATATTAAGAAGGCGGAAAAAAGGATTTCCGCTTTTTTATTTACCCCTAAACCCAATGTTTCACCACCCCTGTATGGTAAAATAACCTTATTGACTTACACGAACAGGAGGCGATCCGATGGGGTTGCAGTTTATTTTAGGCAAGGAATCAGCGGATAAGAAACAGGCGATATATGAGCGGATTTCGGGGATCATGACGGAGGAGCCGGATGCGGAGGTATTTGTGCTGGTTCCGGAGCATGCGAAGTTCGAGGCGGAGATGTCGATCCTGGAAAAGCTTTGGCAATTCGAGGCGTTCCGCGACCAGGACATGATGGGCTCGATGAATCTGCAGACGTTCAGTTTCAGCCGGTTGGCGTGGTATCTGCTGAAGAAGTCGCCGATTTTCCAACAGCAGCAATTGTCGGAAGCCGGCCTCAGCATGCTGGTGCGGAAGATTCTGATGGAGAAGGAACAGGAACTGATCCTTTTCCGCCGGGAAGCCAACAAAGAAGGCTTCATCAAGCAACTGACGGAACTGTTTCTGGAGCTGCGTAGCGGGCGCATCGAAGAGGACGACTTGCAGGGGATTTTGGCGAACCAGGCCGAATCCGGCAACGAGGCCGATTTCCAGCTGAAGTTGACCGAATTAAAGGAGCTTTACCATGCCTTCAATGAAGCGCTGCTGGATAAGTATCTCGAAAAGGAGGTCATCCTTGAGGCGCTGGCCGGCGTCATCGAAACGCTTGATATGCAGAATACCTATGTCTTCATCGACGGCTTTTACCGTTTCACGGCCCGCGAGCTGCAGATCGTCACGACGTTGCTGCGCTCCGCCAAACAAGTCACGATCACGTTGGCGCTGGACAAAGCTTACGTTGACGAACCGCCTGCCATGCATCAATTGTTCTATACGGCCGGATCAACCTACCATACGCTCTATCATTTGGCGCGCAGTCTGCGCGTACAGGTCATGAAAGACCACTGGGTTGCGAAGGACACGTACGGCTATAAGGATGCGCTGTTGACACTGGAGAATTATTGGATTGCATCCACCGATGCGACTGCCAACAAAATCCAAGGCTCGTTTGAGCTGACGGCTGCTCAAAAAGAGGATATCCGGGTTTGGGGCTGCGAAACGAAACAGGCGGAAGTTTTCCATGTGGCTAACGAAATCAAAAAACTGGTCGCCGAGGACGGCTACCGCTACAAAGATATCCTGATCTTGGCGCGGACGGTCGAGGAATACGAAACGATCGTGAAGCCGATCTTCGATAAGGACGGGATGGATGTCTTCTACGACAAGGCGGACGCCATGAAGCACCACCCGTTCATGGACTTCATCGACGCGCTGTTCCGCATCCGCCGCCATCATTGGCGCTATCCGGACATCATGCGCTTGCTGCGCACGGAACTGTTGACGCCGGCCAATCCTGACAATCCGCAAGGGCTTGAGGAAAAATCGGCAGCCGTGCTGCGATTCCGCGAACAGGTCGATGTGACCGAGAATGTCTTGCTTGCATACGGCTATGAAGGCAACAGTTGGCTTTCGAAAGATGACTGGTATTTCGCGACATTCAGGGACGAGAACGGCAACAGCAACCAGAGCCCCGAGGACAGACGGATGCAGGACACTTCCAACGAGGTCCGCAATTATCTGAGGGATCTGCTGCTGCCGTTCTTCCAAAAGATGGCGAAAGCCAAGACCGGCCGGGAAGCCGCTAAGAATCTGTACAATTTCCTGATCTCCGCCAAAGTCGACAAACAGATGCTCTTCTGGCGCGATCAAGCATTGGCGCAAGGGGACCTGATCCAGGCGCGGCAGCAGGAACAGATCTGGAAAGTTTTCCTGAATCTGCTGGACGAATACGTCGAAATTCTGGGGGACAGCCCTTTCCAGGCGGCAGCTTTCCATGAAATCCTTTTGACCGGTTTCCAGAACGCGACCTTCAGTCTGGTGCCGCCGAGCATTGATCAGGTCGTCTTCTCGAGCATCGAGGGGGCGCGTTTCGAGCCGGCCAAGGTGGTCTTCCTGATGGGGATGACCCAGGACCATTTGCCTGCGCAGAAAGAAAACAAATCGCTTTTGACCGAAGAAGACCGCGAACGGCTCAGCGGTTCGTTGAATAATAATGAAGAGAAATACCTGCACCCGACAACCGCCGAATCGATGGCCGCCGAACCGTATGTGGCCTATCAGGCTTTCCTTTCGGGGACGGAGAAGGTCATCTTCAGCTATCCGATGAGTGCGGACGACAGCAAGAAATCGCCGAAGATTTCTCCATATGTGTCGCGCGTAGCCAATGCGCTGCAGATCCCTGTCGAAATCAAGCACCAGGACATCGCCGATGCGGAGGATACGACTGCCTTCCTCGGCAGCAAACAACAGAACATCAGCCAACTGGTCCATCTCTTGCGCCACCAGCGCGCGACGAACGAGCCGGTGCCGACGCTATGGAAATACATCTTGGCGTACATCTCCAAGGATCCGCAAGCCAAACGGATCATGCAGCAGGTCTTCGCCAGCCTCTGGCACAAGAATGTGCCGAGCAAGCTGACGGCGCCGGTTGCCGAACAGCTCTACGGGAAAGAGCTGTATCTGTCGGTTTCGCAGCTCGAACGCTATTTCGAAGATCCATACAGCCACTTCCTGCAATACGGCCTGAAGCTCAAGGAACGGGCGAAATACGAGCTGTCCGCTGCCGGCACAGGCGAATTTTTCCATGAAGCTTTGGAAAAGATCGTCAACCATCTGAAGAGCAGGCTCATCGATACTGATAATCTGAGCGAGGAGACGGTCAAACAGATTGCCGATGCCGTCCTGGATGAGCTCTACGGAAGTAAAAAATTCGAAATTCTGAGGACCTCCAACCGGATGAACTTCATCCGCGACCAATTGGGCGAAACAATCCAGAAGATGGCTTGGGTGCTCAACCAGCACAGCCGACGGACAGCGCTGAAGAACATCCGTACCGAAGCGGTCTTTGGCCAAATGGGCGGCGAACAGATGCTGGACGGACTCGATATGCCGCTTAATAACGGCGGCACTCTGCACATCCGCGGGAAGATCGACCGGATCGATTTGGTCAATGCCGGGGACTCGAATTACCTGACCATCCTCGACTACAAATCGAGCGCGCACAGTTTCGATTTCTCCGACGCCTACTACGGCTTGGCAATGCAGATGATCACCTATCTGGATGTGGCTTTGCTGAACGCCGACAAGCTGTTGGCCGGGAAGACGTTGCCTGCAGGTGCCTTCTATCTGCACGTCAAGAACCCGTTCATCAAGCAGAACAGCTTCATGACACTCGAGGATTACCAGAAGACGATCATCACCGATTATAAGCTGAAAGGGCTGTTGCTGAACGACACGGCCGTTTTGGACCTGATCGATCCGTCTGTCGAAAGCGGCCAGGCTTCGGAAATCTTCACCTTCAAAAAACTGAAGGCCGGCAATCTTGGCAAAAATGACGATTTGATCACACTGGATGATTTCAACCATTTGATCGCCAAGAATCGGGCAAACATGGTGGAGGCCGGCGACAAGATCCTTTCCGGCGACCTGAAGCTGGACCCGATCAAGGAAAGGCCGTATACGCCGACCGTCAGCGGTCCTTACCGCGCCATTTCGCAGTTCGACAACACGCTGCCGGAGAACCGTTACCGCAAATACATCAAGTTGAGCAGGGAAGATGTCCTTGCGAAGATCAAGGAAGAACTCGACAGGAATGACGGGAACAATCAAGAATCCAACGAGGAAGGGGAGGAGCAATGATGACGGGCATACCGGCACGCACACCCAATGAAAAATTCACGGAAACGCAATGGCAATCGATCTATCAGACCGGGGACAACATCCTCGTCTCCGCCTCGGCAGGCTCCGGCAAAACGACGGTCCTGATTCAGCGGATCATCGAAAAAGTGAAGGGCGGAACGAACGTCGATGAACTGCTGGTCGTAACATTCACCGAATCCGCAGCCAAGGAAATGAAGGAACGGATGACGGGAGCCATCCAGACCGCCATCAACGAAGCACAGTCGCAGGAACAATACCTGCACCTGATCAAGCAGCTCTCGCTGATGCCGCAGGCGAACATCTCGACGATCCACGCCTACTGCCTGAAGGTCATCCAACGCTACTTCTACCTGATCGATCTGGATCCGGTCTTCCGCTTGCTGGCGGACACGATCGAAGTCGAGCTGCTGAAGGAAGACGTCTGGGAAGAGGTCAAGGAGGAGCTTTACGGTGAGCCGGATACGCACTTCAAGAATCTGGCCAAGGCTTACTCGAAGGACCGCAGCGATGACGATCTGATGAAGCTGATCTTCTCACTCTACGATTTTTCGCGCGCGAATCCGAATCCTTACCGCTGGCTCGACTCCTTGCCATCTTTGTACAATACCGAGGACGGGTTGACGAACAGCGTGCTCTACCAGGATTTGCTGAAGCCGCAGCTGTTGAGCCTGATCGAAGGCATCCGCTACGACATCGAACAAGCCAAGCATTTGGCCGGCCAAGACGTGGAGACGGCTGCCCAGCGCGAAATTTTCGAAACCGAGCAGGGCTATGCCGACCGGCTGTTGGAAGCTGTCCAGCAGGATGACTATGGATTTGCCTACACGATTGCGAACGAACAAGTGCAGTTTGCACGCTGGCCAAGCGCCAAGAAAGCCGATCCGGATGAAGTGAAGGATCAAAAAGCGCTGCTGAAAAACCTGCGCGACAAATACAAGAAGGATTTCGCCGCATTGAGCGCGCAGTACCTCAACCGTCCGCTTGCGGAACAGGAAGAAGTGCTGAAAGGCATCCACCCGTATGCCGAAGAGATGGCCCGGGTGACGAAACGCTTTTCCGAAGCCTATTGGGAACGGAAATTGGACGACAATGTGCTTGATTTCAATGACTTGGAGCACCTGACGCTGCAGATTCTGGCCCCGATCGCCGAAGACGGGGAGCGCAAGATGAGCGACGCGAGCGCCTATTACCGCAACAAATTCGAGGAAGTGCTGATCGACGAATACCAGGACGTGAACCAGCTGCAGGAGAGCATCCTCTATTGGGTGACCCGCCATCAGCCGGAAACCGAGAACCTGTTCATGGTCGGGGATGTCAAACAGTCGATCTACGCCTTCCGCTTGGCCGACCCGAGCCTGTTCCTGCGCAAATACGCGGCCTTTGCCGACAAAAACGGCGGGGAACGGATCATTCTGGCCGAAAACTTCCGTTCGCGCGCAGAGGTCATCCATTTCACGAATTTCATCTTCGAACAGCTGATGGACGAAAAAGTCGGCCAGATGGACTACGATGAAGCCGCGAAGCTCCAAGCCGGCAACAAATCCTTCCCGGAGAGTGAGCGCAACCAGACGGAACTACTGATCTACCTGTCGGAGGACGTCGACAACGGCGAGGAAGCCCTCGCGCCGGAGAACGATCTCGAAGCCGACCTGACGATCGACGACAAGACGGCCGGGGAAGTCACGATGGTGGCGCAGAAAATCAAGGCGCTGATCGACGAAAAGTTCCTGATCTACGACAAAAAGACCAAGGAAGAGCGGCCGCTTTCCTACCGCGACATCGTGCTGTTGACGCCGACGAAGAAAAATAATCTCGTCATCCTGGAGATTTTCAAGGATTTCCAGATACCGCTCATCCTGAACGACACGGAAAGCTATTTCCAGCGCACCGAGGTTTCGATCATCCTGTCCTTGTTGCAGGTGATCGACAACCCGCGCCAGGACATCCCGCTCGCTGCAGTCCTGCGTTCGCCGATCGTCGGTTTGGACGAGAAGCAGTTGGCGCTCATCCGCATCCAGCAGAAGAACGGCGATTTTTACGAAGCCGTGCAGCATTTCATCAAAATATGCGAAGCTTCTGAAATCGACCAGTCTACGGAAATCAAGGATGCCCACAGCAAACTGGCGCTGTTCATGGGCCGCTTGCACGAATGGCGCAACACTGCCAGACGCAGAAGCCTCGTCACCCTGATCTGGACCATCTACAACGACACGCACTTCCTAGATTATGTCGGCGGCATGGTAGCCGGCAAACAGCGGACGGCCAATCTGCACGCACTATATGAGCGGGCCAAGAAATACGAGGAAACGAACTACAAAGGGCTGTTCCAGTTCATCCGTTTCATCGAGAAGATCCAACAGCGCGACAAGGATTTGGCTGAGCCGACTTCCTTCAGCGACGACGAGGATGCTGTCAGGGTTATGACCATCCACGCCAGCAAAGGCCTGGAGTTCCCGGTCGTCTTCCTGATGGATCTGTCGAAACGGTTCAACCTGAGCGACACCCAAAGCAAATACATCTTCTCGGAGACGCATGGGCTCGGGACCGATTATTTCGACGTCCAGCAACGGGTCCAGTACCCGTCCTTGGCACGCCAGGCTTTGGCGATCGAAAAGAAAAAGAAATTGCTGGCGGAAGAGATGCGCAAGCTCTATGTTGCTCTGACCCGCGCCGAACAGAAATTGTTCCTGGTCGGTTCCTACAAATCCGAAGAGAAGCTCTGGGCCGATTGGCAAGTGGCCGACGGGACAAGCGGAAAACTGCTGCCGGATTACCTGCGCCTGCAGGCCAGTTCGATGATGAAATGGCTCGGTATGTGCCTGTACCGGCATGAGGATGCCGAGAACGACCATTTCCATAAGGAATACCGGGGCGAACTGACGCACTACCCGGTGCACTTCAGCATCCAGACTTACCGCGAGGAAGATCTGTTGTCCTACATCCCGGTCGCCATGGAGGAAATCAACGAATCGCAGTGGAAAGATGAAATCGAGCAGATGGCGTCTGCCAAGGTAGAAACGCATGAACATTCCCTGGCGGAAGAAATGAAGCTGGCCGTTGCCCTGATGGAGGCGCAATATCCCCACGAAGCGGCGACGACGACAACTAGCTACCAATCTGTATCGGAGATCAAGCGGCTGTTCGAGGATCCGGACGAGAGCCATATGCTGAAGCTGGATCTTTCCAACACGAAGAGGGTCTCCCGCTATGTGGAGCCTGAATTCCCGCGCCCGCGCTTCATGCAGGAAACGGTGATGCCGAACAGCGCCGAAATCGGTACCGCGACGCATTTTGTGATGCAGTCCGTGGATCTGGAAAAGGAAATCACTGAAGCCTATGTGACGCAACTGTTGCTTGAATTGGTTGGTGATGGATTGCTTGAGAAGGCTGTTGCGGAGAAGCTCGACGCGAAACAGATCGCGTTGTTCTTCCTGACGGAACTGGGACAGGAAATTCAGGCGAATGCTGACAAGGTGAAACGGGAAATGCCGTTCTCACTGCTGATCCCGGCTAGCCGGATATTCGCGGAGATGCCCGAAGACTCAACTGACAATCTGCTGATTCACGGTATCATCGACGGTTTCATCGAGTACGACGATCACATCGTCCTCTACGACTTTAAAACCGATTTCGTGGGCGATCAAGCGCCGGTATTGCCGGAGAACATCGTCGACAAGTACCGCGGCCAGATGAATCTGTACAAGAAGGGCCTTGAGACCATCCGTCAGAAACCCGTCAGCGCGGCGTACATCGCGCTACTTTCGAACCATACGAATGTGGTTGTCTGATTGATTACGGCAGTATGTTATTGAACAACAAATAAAAGGTGCAGCATCCTTGGTTTTCGCCAAGGGATGCTGCACCTTTTTCTGATTTTTTTACACCTATGCGCTAACGTTTATTCCGAAACAAGCTGACCATTGGCTTGGATTTTACCAAGAATTGTCCGGGACATAGGCCCAACAAGCAACAATTGTAATGGTAAAGCGACAATAACATTCATTCTCCACGCTTCGCTATAAGCTGCCCATAAATTATCAGGGATGCCGCCTTCAATCAGAACACCGAATAATGACATGAAAGTGACCATCCCTAGAACCATCAAACTGGAGATTGTCAAAATTAACTGCAACTTATTTTCTTTTTTGATGGGTAGTCGAAAAGCGATTTTCTTTGCGATTACTCCTACAACGAATACGTCTAAAACAAAGGCAACAACAAAACCCGGTGCTAATCCTGCTACAAGCGGCATAAGAGCTAAATTGTCATGTAACTGCAGATTATAAAGGCTCATTCCTACCACCATCATCGAGCACATTATCGTCGTAAAAATAATTCCTTCTTTTTTGTTTGTGGGCATATAAACACTCCTTCTATTTTTGTGCAACGTCAACCATGGTATCACAAATGTAGAAAGCGTGTAAGAAGTATTTTCAGGATTAATTTAAGTGTTTTTAAATTCATTATATGACTATTGCATAAGTGTCCTTTGAGATTGCTCTTAAAGGCTCTTTTAAATGGCACTTTTCGTAAGCTTCCGCTTTCGTTTCTTTCGGGAATATGGTACTTTTAGGACGATGAAGTAAAAGGGGGAATCTTGGTGAAACGAATTGATAGAATCTACGAGTATATCAAAATCTGCTCACAGGAGTGGACAGAAGTTGCTTTTGAACAAGGGAACGAAGGTGTGACGACTCAGGATGTTGTGACGCAGCTCGAAATCAAACGGCCCAATGCAAGCAGTGACTTAAATGAGCTCGTGCGTCAGGGAAAACTAATCAAATCCTCTGGGCGTCCGGTAAGATATGCGGATCACTCTTTGAAATGGCAAAAGCAACCACAAAAAAAGATGCACTCATATAAAGAAGATCAACCCACTCCAATAGCAAGGCCTAAGAGCGAAACACGCATGCCTGCTTCTGAAATTTCTCGTGTTCCCGCAACCCGGGAAGGAAATAATACAGGCATCCGTGAAACAAAAAATGAGGTATTTGCGAATGTAATCGGTTCAAAAGACAGTATGCGGACGCAAGTTGATCAGGCAAAAGCGGCAATCCTCTATCCTCCTAAGGGGTTAAGCTGCTTGATCACTGGACCGACAGGAAGCGGGAAAACCTTTTTTGTTCATGCGATGTTTCGTTTCGCGCGAGCAAATCAAGTTTTTGCAGCTGATAAGGAGCTTGTTGTGTTCAATTGTGCAGACTACGCTCACAATCCCGAATTATTGATGGCTCATTTATTCGGATACCGCAAAGGTGCTTTTACAGGAGCAACAGAAACGACGGATGGGTTGATCCAACGGGCAGACGGCGGCATGCTCTTTATGGATGAAGTGCACCGCCTGCCGCCTGAAGGGCAAGAAATGATTTTTTATCTTCTGGATCACGGCACCTATAATCGATTAGGTGAAACCGATAAAGCCAATAAAGTCAATGTCCGTCTTGTTTGTGCAACGACGGAAGATCCCGCTTCCAGTTTGCTACAGACCTTTGTGCGACGCATTCCGATCGTCATTAAATTACCGCAATTTTCAGAGCGTCCGATTGCGGAACAAGTGGATTTGTTGAAGCGGATGGTCTCGATCGAAGCCAATCGAATCCAAAAAAGTATCCATGTGAAACAGGATGCAGTGAAAGCTTTGATCGGCAGCGTAACCTACGGAAATGTCGGGCAGCTGAAATCGAATGTCCAGCTTGTTTGTGCGCGGGCCTTTTTGAACTATATGAATTCAAGTGAAATAGCGATTACGTTGGATGAGCTTACACCAGAAATCCAAAACGGCCTTCTCAATCTGGCGAATAATCATCGTGAGCGCTTGAATGAACTCACTCGGATGCTGGAGCCCGTGCTGACGTTGGTGCCGAATGAAGGAGCGGAAAGCCCGCTGAAAGGCGATTCCTATGAGCTTCCTTATAATTTATATGAAATTATTGGGAATAAGGCCGCGCTGCTGCGGGAAGAGGGGCTAGATAAGGAATCCATCAACCATTATATTACGACAGACATCAATGTCCATCTGAAGTCTTTTTATCGTGATACGGGTTTGACTTTTGACACGGAGAAAAAGCTTTCCGAAATCATTGATCAACGAATCATTCGCTTTGCAAAAGACATGTTTGAGTATGCGCAAGATCATTTGGACTATCACATCCAACGGAATTTCGTCTATGCGATGAGTCTCCACATCAGTTCGTTTTTAAAACGGATTCAATTAGGGGAAAGCAGCCGGACGCTCCATGCAAGCATCAAAAATATGGTGGAAGATTATCCCCAAGAGTTTGCTGTCGCAAAATGGATGAAACAGGAGCTGCAAAAAGAATACAGCATCAACATCCCTGAGGTGGAGACCTATTATCTGACTTTGTTGCTGGTTTCATTAAAGCAAGACAAGGTCACCGGGCGAGTGGGTGTTGTGATTGCAGCCCATGGCAAGAGTACAGCAACGAGCATGGCGGAGGTTGTGACGACATTGTTGGGGGTCGACAATATTCGCGCTGTAGATATGCCTCTTGAGATGAAGCCCCAAGTGGCCCTCGAAAAAATTATTCATTGTGTCCAAGAAATCGATCGAGGGAGCGGCGTCATTTTGCTGGTCGATATGGGCTCGCTGACGACCTTTTCGGAAAAAATCACGGAAAAAACCGGAATTGAGGTCAAAACAATCGACATGGTCACGACCCCAATCGTTTTGGAGACGGTGCGCAAGACGAATCTTGTTGAAACGACACTTGATGAAATTTATCGATCACTCAAATCTTTTCGTGGTTATGCAGGCACCAACGTGACCACGAGAGAAGAGAACGGGCACACTTTAGATCGCAAAAAGGCAATCATTGCGATCTGCGCTTCGGGTGAAGGAACCGCGCAAAAGATGAAAGAGCTCATCGACAAGCATTTAGAAAAATATTTTGACGTGGAAATCGAGGTACTGCCGATTTCGGTGATCGAAATAGATGAGCAGCTGGCAAACCTGCAACAGGAGTATGAAATCCTGGCGACAACAGGGATCGTCAAACCAAAAATCGATGCCGTTTTCATTCCAATGGAACATTTCTTCAACGGGGATGCCGAAAAAGTATTGGACTATTTAGTGGAAGAGTCCGAATCCTATGATGAAAGCGAGCTGACATTGGAAAAGGCAAAGCAGATATGCGTGGAATACATGACGCAAAGCTTTACTTTCTTGAATCCGAAAAAGCTGATCGAACCTTTGTGGAAGTTTAGTCTTTCCTTATTGAAGAATGAAGAAAATTATTCCCAAGCAATCAATCTTTTGATGCACATCGCGGGAATGTTTGAGCGGTCACTGCGCCAAGATACATTGATCGCGCCGCAAGAAGAGCTGGAAACGACCGAACAGACAGAAACATTTAAGCAGCTGGAACAGTCCTTAAATCTCCTGAGCGGCACCTTTCAAATTGAAATGCCGAAAGATGAAGTTTACTATCTGCAGCAACTGCTTGCCTATCAAGAATAACGATACACTGCCTCATACACTAATGATAAATTAAAACGATACACTAAAACACTGTGGGTTTTAGTGTATTTTTATTGTTTTTTTCTCCGAGAGAATGAGCCATACACTAAGTTGGCACGCTTTTTGCATATAGTTAAGTGTCTGGGAAATAGCCTACCAAGCTATTTATCCAAACAGTCACAAAATACATTCAATAGGAGGTATACAAATGGTAGGAATTATCCTAGCAAGTCATGGGGATTTCGCTGAAGGCATTTTGCAATCTGCTTCGATGATTTTCGGCGAACAAGAAAATGTCAAAGCAGTGACCTTGGCACCTAGCGAAGGACCTGACGATGTCAAAGCAAAGATGCAAGAGGCTATCGCATCTTTTGACAACCCAGAGGAAGTGTTGTTTTTAGTCGACTTATGGGGCGGAACACCGTTCAATCAAGCCAACAGTCTTTTCGAAGCGCACAAAGACACATGGGCAATCATCGCTGGAATGAACCTTCCAATGGTCATCGAAGCGTATGCTGCACGTCTAAGCAGTGAATCGGCACAAAAGATTGCCGCACAAATTCTTCCAGCAGCGAAGGAGGGCGTAAGAGCTAAACCTGAAAGTTTAGAGCCAAAGAAAGTGGAAGCGGCTTCTAAGGGGCAACAGCTAAAAGGCAGCCTTCCCCCAGGGACAGTCGTTGGCGATGGCAAAATCAAGTTATCGTTAGTTCGTTTGGATTCACGTTTGCTTCATGGACAAGTAGCAACAACATGGGCGAAATCAGCCGGAACCGATCGGATCATTGTAGTTTCTGATGATGTTTCAAGAGATGAATTACGGAAAAACCTGATCGTGCAAGCAGCTCCTCCAGGAGTTAAAGCCAATGTAATTCCAATCAAAAAAATGATCGAAATTGCCAAGGATCCTCGTTTTGGGAACACGCATGCGCTCTTGCTTTTTGAAAACGTGCAAGATGTCGTTCGGGCAATTGAAGGCGGCGTGGAGATTAAAGAATTGAATGTCGGATCAATGGTTCACTCAGTCGGCAAAGTTGTTGTGAATAAGGTCTTGTCAATGGGGCCTAAAGATGTGGAAGCATTCGAAACATTGAAAGCAAAAGGCGTTAAATTTGATGTCCGGAAAGTTCCGAATGATTCATCGGAAAAAATGGATTCGTTGCTGAAAAAAGCTAAGGAAGAATTAGCTAAGGCATAACAAGAAAAGAGGAGGTATATTATGTCAGTCGTTTCAATTATTCTAGTCATCATCGTGGCATTCTTTGCCGGGATGGAAGGCATTTTAGATGAATTCCAATTCCATCAACCGCTCGTTGCATGTACACTTATCGGACTTGTCACAGGTAATCTTGAAGCTGGTATTATTCTTGGCGGATCATTACAAATGATCGCATTAGGTTGGGCAAATATCGGAGCAGCTGTAGCTCCTGACGCAGCACTTGCTTCTGTTGCATCGGCAATTATTTTAGTTTTGGGTGGTCAAGGCGTAAATGGCGTATCTTCCGCAATCGCCATTGCGATTCCTCTGGCTGTAGCCGGATTGTTCTTGACGATGGTCGTTCGTACTCTGGCTGTACCGATTGTTCACATGATGGATGCAGCAGCAGAACAAGGAAATTATCGCAAGATTGAATGGCTTCAAATTGGAGCTATTGGCATGCAAGGTTTGCGAATCGCGATTCCTGCTGCATTGCTTCTGTTCATCCCAGCAGACGCTGTCAGAGCTGGCTTGGAATCAATGCCTGCTTGGTTGACTGATGGAATGGCTATCGGTGGCGGTATGGTCGTAGCCGTTGGTTATGCAATGGTAATCAACATGATGGCCACAAAAGAAGTATGGCCATTCTTCGTCATTGGTTTCGTTGTTGCCGCTGTATCTCAATTAACGTTGATCGCATTAGGAGCCCTAGGTGTTGCAATGGCCTTGATTTACTTGAACCTTTCAAAAATGGGCGGTTCTGGTACTGGCGGTTCTGGCAATACTGGCGATCCACTTGATTCGATACTCAACGATTATTAGGAAAGGAGACTGCAAACATGGCACAAAATACGGTAGATAAAAAATTTGTATTAACTAAAAAAGATAGACTAGCGGTTGCTTGGCGTTCCACCTTCATTCAAGGATCATGGAACTATGAACGGATGCAAAACGGCGGCTGGGCTTTCGCAATGATTCCAGCAATCAAAAAACTTTATCCAGAAAAAGAAGATCGCGTCTTGGCGTTGAAACGCCACTTGGAATTCTTCAATACACATCCATATGTGGCCTCTCCAATATTAGGAGTAACACTGACTCTGGAAGAAGAACGCGCAAACGGAGTCCCAGTGGATGATGTTACGATTCAAGGTGTGAAGGTCGGAATGATGGGACCTCTTGCCGGTGTTGGTGACCCTGTGTTCTGGTTTACAGTCCGTCCCATTCTGGGGGCTTTAGGTGCATCCTTGGCCTTAACAGGAAACATTTTAGGACCTATCCTCTTCTTTGTTGCATGGAACATTATCCGTTGGTCATTCATGTGGTATACCCAAGAATTCGGTTATAAGGCTGGATCAAAAATCACCGAAGATTTGTCTGGTGGAGTACTTCAAGATGTGACAAAAGGAGCTTCCATTCTTGGGATGTTCGTATTGGCTGCCTTGGTGCAACGTTGGGTTTCCATCTCGTTTGCTCCAATCGTTTCTTCAGTGAAACTATCAGAAGGCGCATTTATCGACTGGGAAAACCTTCCAAGCGGCACTGCCGGCATCCAGCAAGCCCTGACGCAGTATACTTCAGGCTTGTCACTGACTGATACAAAAGTGACGACCTTGCAAAACAACTTGGATCAATTGATCCCTGGCTTGGCAGCTTTGCTGTTGACATTACTTTGCATGTGGTTGCTGAAGAAGAAAGTTTCTCCAATCGTGATCATTCTTGGCTTGTTCGTTGTCGGTATCGGCGGACGCTTGATCGGATTGCTATAATTTTCGGATGCATCAAAAATGACGATTATGAGGCTCAGGCAAACCTGCCTGAGCCTTGTTTTTCTTGTATAAAGTAAAGAGTGTATATTATACTCAAACCAGACGAAAAGAGAGAGGGGCATATGCAATGGTTGAATCCCTGAATGCAAAGGTTGATATGGCAGTGGATGGTACTTCTTATATGGGGTTGACGGACTATGGGAAAATTATGATCGGAGATAAAGCGTTTGAATTTTATCATCATCGTGATCCACGAAAGTTCATTCAAATTCCTTGGGAAGAGGTCGATTATGTCTTGGCATCCGTGATGTTCAAAGGGAAATGGATTCCACGTTTTGCGCTTCAAACAAAGAAAGATGGTACGTATACTTTTTCAGCCAAAAACCCCAAGGACGTGTTACGTGCGATCCGCATCTATGTTAGACCAGATCACATGGTTCAATCATTGGGTTTCTTCGATGTTATGAAGAATGCCTTCAAGCACTTGTTCAAAAAGAAAGCATCCTGAATTGTGGCGGGAAATGTAGATGCATGCGGTTGCTGGATGAGCGATTTAAGGAGGTTCTAAGGTGGTAATGGATATTCGATTAGTACGAATCGACGATCGTTTGATTCATGGACAGGTGGCAACCGTGTGGACAAAGCTAAGCAAAGCAGAGCGGATTATCGTCATCAGTGATGAGGTGGCGAAGGATCATCTGCGTAAGACGCTCTTGCGTCAGGTCGCTCCACCAGGTGTAAAGGTCAATGTGATTCCAGTAGAAAAGTTTATCGAAATTTACTTTGATGATACACACAATAATTTTCGCGCGATGCTCTTGTTTACGAATCCTACAGATGTCGCACGAATCGTACAAAGTGGCGTTCAAATTCATTCCGTCAACATCGGCAGTATGAGCTATTCAGATGGTAAGAAGATGATCACAAACGCAGTAGCGGTTGATAAACGCGATATTCAGGCTTTTGAGTATTTAAACTATAAAGGCATCCACTTGGATATCCGGAAGGTCGTCGCTGACAATAAAGTAGATCTCATGCAAGTGCTGAAAAAAGAAGGATTAGTGTGAGCACATATTAAAAGAAGACACGAAGCGAATGGAACATCGCCTTGTGCCTTCTTTATTTTTAGACGGAACGGTATACTATCCAGGAGGTGACAGAATGCTAAAAGAAGCATGTGTAGAAAATTTTACGAACGTCCCAGGAGTCATCGAGCGCGGGGCTAAACGGATTGAACTCTGCGACAACTTGGCAGTAGGGGGAACGACACCAAGCATTGGTGTCATCAAAATTGCAACGGAGTATTGCTCCGACAAAGATGTGTCCATTATCGTGATACTGCGACCACGAGGCGGAGATTTTGTTTATTCCAATATGGAAAAAGCCATCATGATGCGGGATTTAGAAGAAATAATAGCCTCGCATGCCAATGGTATTGCAGTAGGGGCTTTAACCGCAGCCGACGCATTGGATAAACCCTTTTTGGAAGAAATAGCCAAGCTGGCCTGCGATAATGGAATCGAACTTGCTTTTCACATGGCGTTTGATGAAATACCGGAAGATAAGCAAAGAGACGCATTATTGTGGTTGGGAGAAATTGGTTTCACGCGGATTTTGACGCATGGCGGTCCTAAAGAAAATACGATTTTCGATAACGCAGCCCACATTGCCGAACTTGCGGAAATCAATCCAGACATGACAATAATGCCGGGTGGAGGCATTACGAAAGACAACCTCGCAGACCTTGCAAAAATATTGGAATTTACCGAAGTGCACGGGACACGAATTGTGTAGGGGAGGGGCCTATCTAAGGCAAAGAAGGGGCTGCCTCATCGAGGTAGCCCCTTCTTTATGCATTTTAATACGTGTAGTTGTTCAATGCGTTCCACAATAGGAACTCGTTGACACCGGCATCATACAGTGCCTGCACTTGGGCATCGACTTGTTCTTTGCCGTAAGTTTGGTAGAATCCGGATCCCAAGTAGGAAGCGGTGAAGTCCTGCAACCAAGGACGGCTGGTTGGTGGAGTCTCAAGCGATGCAAGCAACTCATTTTCGACTATCATGTATTCGGATACCAATTCATACGGGTACAGATCCGGCTTGTAGATACCAAAGTAATCGGTGCCCCAGTGGCTCGGGTAAATCATCGAAGAGATGACATCAACATTCTCGGAAATCTCAGGGAAGTTCTGGCCGATGCCGGATGCTTCGACGACAGAAGCGGTATAGCCGAAGATATCAACGGATACGTCCACGCCGTATGGCATCAGTTTTTCTTTCGCATAAGCGGTAAAGTCGGTGATGGCCTGCACGCGTTTTTCGTCGTCGGTCATTTCAAGATTCGCGTATTCACCCATGTCATAATTCAATGTGTCGCCCCATACTTCAAAGCCTTCAGGGAAGCGAACATAGTCGAATTGGACTTCCTTGAATCCGACTTTGGCAGCTTCGATTCCGACATTGACGGCGTAATCCCAAGTCTGCTTCAGGAATGGATTTATGAATGATTCACCATTCGATGCGACCCAGACGGAGCCATCGCTTTCTGTGAAGGACATTTCCGGCTGTTCGTTAGCCAACAAAGTGTCCTTGAAGGTCACGATGCGAGCAATCGGATAGATCTGTTTCTCTTCCATCACGTCCATCAGCTTATTGACATCCGGGATATACTCTTCCGTATTTTCCTGGATGTGGGTATCATCGGAGTTGAAATCAGCAGTCACAACGCCCATGTCGTCCTTGATGTCGATGACCATCGCGTTCAGGTCGTTCGAATCGACGTACTCGATGAGTTTGTTGAATTTTTCTTCATAGCCGACCGAGTAGGCTGTCACATAGATCCCTTTGACGCCGTCAGCTGGATAGGCGATTTCGACGCCGCTGTCGTAGAAAAATTTCTTTGGCAGTTCCTTGGCGGTTGGTGTCTTCAAAAGCGCACCTTGGCGCAGCGTCAGCGCTGTAGTAGTTGTAGCTGCTGTGGTTTCCGCAGTTGCGCTTTCGCTGGCTGAGGAGCTTTCGGTTTCACTTGCTGATGCGACTGTTGTGCCTGATAGGAAAAACAATAAACTGGCGGCAGCGAGTGTCTGTTTAAAATAGGTCATCATTACATTTCCTCCCGTTCAGGCGATTCGATTACATTCGGATCCACGATTGTGATCTCTTTCGCGCGTAGGCCATCGATGATGGCAGCAATCGCGTCGTTTGTCCATGGACGATCATGCATCAGCAAGTTCGCACCGTCACCTAGGTACTGCGAGTTCACCATGACATCTGCTAAAGCAGTGCCTTCCATGAACTCTTCCACCCAATCATAGCCGTAGGTCCAGTTCATGATTGTCATGCCTTCTGCTGCAGCGATTGCGATGGTATCGTCATTGTACTGTCCGTAAGGGGCACGCAGGAAGCGCGGACGCTCACCGGTGATCTCTTCTATCAGGTCATTCGTTGATTTGATTTCTTCCAGTTGCTCATCGTAGGTCAAAGATTGGAAGTCGGGATGCGAATAGGAATGGTTACCGATTTCGAAGCCCATGTCATAGACGGTCTTGATATCTTCGCGCGCCTGTTCATTTGTGAGGAATTGTCCCATCACGAAGAAAATGGCATTGGCATCCTTCGATTTGACGGTTTCGGCAATTTCCACGGTGTAGCTGTTCGGTTGCTGCGGCGCATCATCAAAAGTCAACAAAGCGACTTGCGTATTGCCATCCTCAGCAATCGGTTGGACCGTGGAAATCTCCGGGTTGATGCGGTATTCGTAGCTGACGGGTTCAACTTTTTTTGCTGGCTTTTCTGCAGCAACAGTCTCTGAGGATTCCGCGGTGCCGGCAGAAGAATCAGCGGCTGTACTACCTTCCTTGCCGATTGCGGCGATAGCTGCTTCCAATTCAACCAATTGCGCATCCAGAGTCGTCAAAATTTCAGCGACGGGAGCAAGGTTGGTTTGGTTTGTTTCGGCGTTCAGATTGATTGCTTCGATTCCCGCAAAGAAGGTATCGAAAGTGGCATCATCCGCTCCGAATCCGGTCAACAGTTCTTCTTCTTTATCCAAGCTGTCTCGATAGGCAGCTAAGTAAGTCAATGAATTTTCGCTGAACAAATCCAGCGTTTCGCCGATTGCCTGCATCTGGTCCAGGGGCAGGGTTTCTTCGTCGAATGCAACGAACTCGTCTTTCGTCTCAGCCAAACCTTCCAAAGCGCTTTCAATCGAATCGGTTAAAGTACGGCGTTCTTCCAAGTTGCTGAACACGGCTGCAGAGCCGTCTTTGAAAGTCTTCAATTCTTCATCGCTGGCCAACGATGCATTGAATGCTTCCTGTAACGCAGTCTCCAATTGTTGCAGCTCATTCAATTGGTTAACAATTTCGGTTTCTTCGGTTTTGATCTGGGTCATTGTTTCTGTCGTTTCTTTCACTTGATCTGCGCAGGCTGACAATACCAGTGCACTGGTAAAAACTAATGCAATCTTCTTACCTCTCAACATAAACAAGCTCCTTTATTACGTGATATATAACAATACAATCTTCATTATACCGAAAATGAGGATTCTTTATCAAGGACGATTACGACATATGCAGAAAATTGTTAAAGATACATTAAAATGATAGTCGCAACTTACTTGATGTATAAGGCTTCAAGCGGAAATAAAGGAATCAATGACTATACAATTTTGAAAATTAGTTTACAATAGATAGAGGCAAAAGATACGGAAAAACGTTAATTTCAGAATAAGTGAGGCTATCGGATGATTATCTATTATATATTGGCCATCTTGCTGTTGGTCCTGGACCAGTGGAGTAAAATTGCCATCGTAAATAATTTTGCATTGCACGAAGTGAATGAAGTGTTACCGGGCATTTTGTCTCTGTTCTACATTCAGAACGAGGGCGCTGCCTGGGGGATTTTTGAAGGAAGGATGTTCTTTTTCTTCATCATCACCGTAGTTGTCGTGGGCGCGATGGTCTACAATGCGCACAAACAGGGATTCGACAAAAAAATCGTGGGCATCAGTTACGCATTTCTTTTGAGCGGTGCGTTAGGCAATTTCATCGATCGGATGCGTTTGGGATACGTGGTGGACATGTTCCGCCTTGACTTCATTGATTTTCCGATTTTTAATGTGGCGGATGTCTGTTTGACGATAGGCGTCATCTTGATGACGATCTATATCCTTTTCATGGAAGAGGAAGAAGAAAAAATAAGTTCTAAAAATAAGCTAAAGTAAAGTGGGATTCAAATGACAGAAAAAATCGTATTTAACATTGATGGTCAAACCGGCAGGATCGATAAGATCTTGGCGGATTTCATGACCGGCACGAGCCGTTCGCAAATTCAGGCATGGGTCAAAGACGGCAATCTGATGGTGAACGACAAAGCCGTCAAATCGAATTACAAGGTCCAAGAAGGGGATCTTCTGGAATTGACGATTCCGGAACCAGAACAAATCAACGTAACGCCTGAGGACATTGCATTGGATGTCATCTACGAAGACGATGCGCTGTTGGTCGTCAATAAGCCAACAGGCATGGTCGTTCATCCATCCAAAGGGCATCTTTCCGGCACCTTGGTCAACGGCTTGTTGTTTCACGTAAACGCGCTATCCGACGGCACAGCAAATATCCGTCCGGGAATCGTTCACCGCATCGATATGGATACATCCGGCTTATTGGTTGTCGCGAAAACGAACGAAGCGCACCAGAAATTGGCGGAGCAGCTTGAGAACCACACGATGGAACGGGCCTATCTTGCTTTGGTCCATGGCGTGATTCCGCATGATGACGGCACTATCGATGCGCCGATCGCCCGGATGTTGATCGACCGCAAAAAACGCACAGTGGCTGACGGCGGCAAAAAGGCAGTGACGCATTTTGATGTCATCGAGCGTTTCCGTGATTTCACTTTGCTGAAATTGCACCTCGAAACCGGCCGCACGCACCAGATCCGTGTCCATATGAAATACATCGGCCATCCGGTGGCTGGAGATCCTATGTACGGACCGGCTGAAACACTCAGCGGCCATGGACAATATTTGCATGCGTCCACTTTGGGCTTCATCCACCCGACGACGGGCAAGGAAATGCGCTTCGAAGCACCTTTGCCTGATTTCTACAGCGAAAAACTGGCGGAACTGCGCAAAAACTGATTGACAGCAACGCCTCTATTCGTTATCATTACAGTAATATTGAAGGAACCTTTAAAATAGTCCAGAGAGGCTAAAAGGTGCATCACATTTTGTATAGCGTCACGTGACTGTACCCTTATGCCCACATGCATAAGGGTATTTTTTTTCATTTTGACGATGAAGGAGTAGTGGACATGGCAGAAGAAATCGAAATCATGGATGCCCAGACGATGAAACGCGCGCTGACCCGCATCACACATGAAATATTGGAAAAGAACGACGGCACCAAGAACCTGATTTTGGTGGGCATCAAAACGCGCGGTATTTACCTGGCCAAGCGCATCGCGGAACGGATTAAAGATTTTGAAGGCTTCGAGGTACCGGTAGGGGAATTGGACATTACGCTGTACCGCGACGATGTGCACCGCGATATGAATGAAAACCCGGTGTTGCACGAAACGAACATTCCGTTTTCGGTTGCCGGCAAGCATGTCGTGTTGGTGGACGATGTGTTGTTCACCGCGCGTACGATCCGGGCCGGCATGGATGCTGTGATGGATCTGGGGAGAGCAAAACGGATCACGGTAGCGGTCCTGATCGACAGAGGACACCGGGAACTGCCGATCAAGGCAGATTATGTCGGCAAAAACATTCCGACATCCCAAGCGGAACAGATTTCCGTCCGTTTGGATGAAGTCGACGGCATCGAAAAAGTCACATTGATCAGAGCGTAAACAATAGGTTGGTGATTCTTTAACTGTGTCCAGTGAGACACAGAAGAATTTGCTTTGAAGCTTGCTCCATCGCATTTTTTGAGATCACCTTATTTTTTCAAAATTAAGGAGGAAAATAATTATGAGTCAAGCTATGATGACAGTCGTCAGTCAGACAGAAATCGCAAAAGACATCTTTGAATTGCGCCTGAAAGGTGCATTAGTGAATGAAATGGGAGCACCGGATCAGTTTTTGCATATCCGTGTCCCAGGGGATGAACTGCTTTTGAGACGCCCAATCAGCATCGCTTCAATCGATGCCGAGAAGGAAGAATGCGTCATTATCTACCGTACCGAAGGAAAAGGCACCACTATCATCAGCAAGCTTACAGCAGGGGACGAATTGGACATCCTGGGGCCATTGGGCAACGGGTATCCGATAGATATGCTCTCAGAAGGACAAAACGCTTTGCTGATTGGAGGGGGCATCGGCGTTCCTCCGCTTTATGAATTAGCGAAACAATTGCATTCAAAAGGCATCAACGTTGTCAACTGCTTCGGTTTCAAAAACAAAGAAGAAGTATTCTATGAGGAAGAATTTGCAGCATTCGGCAAAGTGAACATCGCGACAGATGACGGCAGCTACGGCAAGCAAGGCTTCGTTACACAATACTTCGATGAGCTGGACGGCTTCGTTCCGGACGCGGTCTTCGCTTGCGGTCCTAAAGGCTTATTGGTAGCAGTATCAAAGACATTCGACCCGAGCCTTACCTACCTTTCGCTGGAAGAGCGCATGGCCTGCGGTATCGGTGCCTGTTACGGTTGCGTCTGCGACAAGAAAGACAGCACATCAGCTTACGATAATTTCAGAGTCTGTGTCGAAGGACCGGTCTTCAGAGCAGAGGAGATAGTATTATGAATCGATTAGCAGTCAGTTTACCCGGTTTGGAATTAAAAAATCCGATCATTCCTGCAAGCGGATGTTTCGGCTTCGGCGAGGATTACGGCAAGTTTTACGACCTGAGCCTATTGGGCGCCATCATGACGAAAGCGACGACGCTGGAGCCCCGCAGAGGCAATCCTACGCCGCGTTTGGCAGAAACGCCATCCGGCATGCTGAATGCTATCGGATTGCAGAATCCTGGTGTTGAGGTTGTTGTTGCACAGAAGCACACAGCGCTTGAAAAATACGATGTGCCTTTGATTTCGAACGTCGCCGGAAATACAGTCGATGATTATTACCAAGTCTGCAAAGCCGTTTCCCAATCGCCGAACGTCAAAGCGATCGAATTGAACATTTCTTGCCCGAACGTCCACAAAGGCGGCCTGCAATTCGGAACCGATCCGGAGATGGCAGCTGCTGTAACGCGTGC
The DNA here is from genome assembly GCF_900107505.1 of Trichococcus collinsii. Taxonomy (GTDB): domain Bacteria; phylum Bacillota; class Bacilli; order Lactobacillales; family Aerococcaceae; genus Trichococcus; species Trichococcus collinsii. The sequence goes on from NZ_FNQH01000001.1 coordinate 537,517, forward strand.
GGCGAAAGAAGGGGCAACCGTTCCGGTTTACGTCAAATTGTCACCGAACGTAACGGATATCGTCGAAATCGCAAAAGCGGTTGAAGCAGCCGGGGCGGATGGTATTTCAATGATCAACACTTTGGTGGGCATGCGCATCGATTTGCACACGCGCAAACCGATTATCGCCAACAAAACGGGTGGCCTTTCCGGTCCTGCCATCAAACCGGTAGCAATCCGCATGATCTATCAAGTGGCGCGTGCAGTCAATATTCCGATTATCGGGATGGGCGGCGTCTATACGGTGGATGATGTGCTGGAAATGTTCATGGCTGGAGCAAGTGCAGTCGGCGTTGGCATGGCCAATTTCACCGATCCGTTCGTTTGCCCGAAATTGATCGAACAGCTTCCGCAACGCATGGACGAACTGGGCATCAACAGCCTGCAGGAATTAATCAATGAAGTGAGAGAAGGCATCCTCAATGAACGATAAACCGATAATAGCGTTGGACTTTTCAACGAGCGAAGAAATCAAGGACTTCCTTTTGCTATTCAAAGATGAGTCGCTTTATGTAAAAGTGGGTATGGAATTGTATTACCAACACGGAGCGGAAATCGTGAAAAAGATCAAGGAAATGGGCCACGAAATCTTCCTGGACCTGAAATTGCATGACATCCCGAACACTGTTCACCGCGCCATGAAAGGCTTGGCCGCCTTGGATATCGATATGGTTAATGTCCATGCAGCTGGCGGTTCGGAAATGATGAAAGCCGCCAAAGACGGCTTGATCGCAGGTACGCCGGCAGGAAGCGCCGTTCCGAAGCTGATCGCGGTCACACAATTGACTTCCACTTCCGAAGAAGCAATGCAGTCGGAACAGTTGATCAAAGTCAGCCTGCAGGAGAGCGTCTTGCATTACGCAGACCTTACCTGCAAATCCGGACTCGACGGCGTCGTTTGTTCCGCATGGGAAGCGCGCATGATCAAGGACCACACGAATGAGGAATTCATCTGTTTGACGCCGGGTATCCGCCCGGCCGGCAGTGCAGTTGGAGACCAGAAGCGTGTTGCGACACCAGGCCGCGCAAGAGAAATCGGCTCAACCTTCATCGTAGTCGGTCGTCCGATCACCCAGGCAGCGGATCCGGTTGCAGCCTATCATGAAATCAAGAACCAATGGAATGGAGCAGAATAAAATGACGATAGCAAAAGAAGTAGCAAAATCATTATTGGACATCAAAGCAGTGAGCTTGAGCCCGAAAGACCCATTTACTTGGGCATCCGGCTTGAGAAGTCCAATCTATTGCGATAATCGCGTGACAATGAGCTTCCCGGCAGTGCGTAAACAGATTGCGCAAGGTTTGGCTGATTTGATCAAAGAAAAATACCCGGATGCAGAAGTGATTGCCGGAACTGCGACTGCAGGCATCCCACACGCAGCTTGGATCGCTGACATTTTGGACTTGCCGATGGTCTACATCCGCAGCAAAGCGAAAGACCACGGAACAGGCCGCAAAATCGAAGGCAAAATTACCGAAGGTCAAAAAATGGTCGTTGTCGAAGACTTGATCTCCACAGGCGGCAGCGTCATCGAAGCTTCCAAAGCGGCTGAACTGGAAGGCGCAAACGTATTGGGTTGCGTCGCTATCTTCACTTATGAATTGGCTAAAGGAACGAAAAATTTCGCCGATGCTGGTCTTGCGATCGACACGTTGTCCAACTACAGCACATTGCTGGAAGTTGCCCATGAAACAAACTACATCTCCGAAGCAGAATTGGAGTTATTGAAAGACTGGAGCAAAGACCCTGAGAACTGGTTCAAGGGTTAATCCCATGTCCAAATAGTTGTTATGAAAAACCCGGCAAACAAGATCTGGAATCTTGCTTGCCGGGTTTTCCATTCATTTTTTTGCAAGTAAGCGCTCTAATGGTGGTATACTGTTTGCATATGTTTTCTTGATAAGGACGAGAAGAGGTGAAAATGATGGCGAAGCAGGAATTCCAACTGAAGCAAACGCAACAACAATCGATCCGGATGACGCAGCAGCTGCGACAGGCATTGCACGTTCTACAGATGCCCATGTCGGAACTTTCCAGCTACATAGAGGACCAGGCATTGGGAAATCCGTTGATGGACATTAAAAAGCGGGCATCGGACACGGGCGCGGTAGCCGTCTCCAATGTTTACACGGCGGATAATCAGACCCCCTGGTATGAACGCATGGAAAGCAAGAATCAGTCGCTCTATGATTTTCTGCATGAACAGATTTATCTGAACATGAAAAACACGCCGCTCAGGCAGTTGGTGCTGTTCCTCATCCGATATGTGACGGATAACGGCTATTTGGATATCAAACTGGCAGAAGTTGCGGAGGCAACTGCGGCCGAGGAAACGGAAGTATTGGATGCCTTGACGCTCTTACAGCAGTTGGACCCTCCCGGTGTCGGTGCCCGCGACCTACAGGAGTTTCTGATGCTACAGACCGAAAGGGATGAACAGTCGCCCCCGCAAGCCTACTATATATTGGAAAATTATTTCAAGGAGCTGTCTTCCTATCGCTTGGAGGCTATTAGGGACGTCGAGGAGATCGATCATGACGAACTGATTGAAATCATCACCTACATGAGCAAGCTGAAGACGAAGTTGCAGTGGGAGACCGTATTCGAGGAGACTGTCTTCATCGAACCGGACATCTATGTAGCCATAGCCGAGGATAACTCGCTGGATGTCTCGTTCAATCAAAGCGGCCTGCCATCGGTGGCGTTCAACGAAGACTATTACAGCGAATTGTTGGCGTTGGCGGATAAAGATATGAAACGTTATCTGGAAGAAAAAAAGAAAGAAATTTCCTGGATCCAGCAGTGTGTTCTCCAACGGACGCAAAACGTCATCAAAATTACGGAAGCCATCCTGCAGCTACAGGCGGATTATTTCATGGAAAAAGCCTCATCGATGAAGCCTATGACGATGAAAAACATCGCTAAACTAACGGAGCTGAGTATTTCGACGGTGAGCCGGGTCGTGAACGACAAATACATGGCGACCCCGAAAGGCATCTTTGAATTGCGCTTTTTCTTCCGGAGCGGTTTTATGAAAGAGGATGACGGGGATCAGGTTGCCATCTCATCCATCGTCATCGAAACCGAAATAAAGGAAATAGTCGGCCGCGAAGAAAAGACAAAGCCAGTTTCCGACCAGGTGATTGCCGATCATTTCACCGCGCAGGGAATCGACATCTCCCGCAGGACAGTGGCAAAATACCGCATGGGTTTGGGCATTCCCTCCAGTTCGAAAAGAAAAAGGCCATAATTATGTCGATCGGCGAGTGGTTAACAAGACGGTCAATGGGTGAAAGTAGGGATGATGCAATCATTGGCAGGGGTTGGTGAGCCAATCTTATCGGGAACATTATCAAACCGCTCTGAACGGAAACCGGATGCGAAAAAATGACTGCCTCATTTAGAGGCAGCCCGACGTTCCGCACAGCACAAATACGAAAATCACGCAGGCATATGAAGAGGCCCGAGAAATATTTCTCGGGCCTCTTTGCACGTTTTAGGAGAAGCGGACTTTGTATTATCGATCTTGCGATGCAAAGGTAATCTGCTCTCAATCGGCTTTCAGCGTCCGGACCAGTTCCTTATCCGGCGTTACATAAAGGGTTTTTTGCCCTTCGTAGATGACGAAACCGGGTTTCGCACCGTTTGGTTTGCGTATGTTCTTGACCACAACGTAGTCGACAGGGACGTTCGAAGAATTCTGGAACTTGGAATAATAAGCGGCCAATGTCGCCGCTTCAAAGAGCGTCTCCTCGGAAGGGTGATTGCTTTCGATGATGACATGCGAACCGGGTATGTTTTTCGTATGCAGCCAAATATCCGATTTTTTTGCCGTCTTCAGCGTCAGCTGGTCGTTCTGCACATTGTTCTTTCCGATCAGGATGGTCGTGCCGTCCGATGACAGGAATTTGTGGGGCTTGCTGGTTTTGTGTTTTTTCTGTTTACCTTTGTACTTTTTCTTCAAATATCCAGATTCGCGCAGCTCGTCCTTTATGTCCTCCAAGTCCTGCGGGTCGGAGAGTTGGATCAGCGTTTCGATGGATTCCAAATATTCGTTCTCTGCATGGGTATGTTCGACCTGCTCATTCACGTATGCGACGGCAGTGGTGAGCTTCTGATATTTGGAAAAGTATTTTTGGGCATTCTGGGAAGGGGTCAGCGCTGGATTCAAAGCAATCGTTATCGGATTCTCATCATCGTAGAAGTTGTTGAGCGTCACTTCCATATCGCCTTTTTTCATTTGATGCAGATAGGCCGTCAAGATCTCTCCCTTGATCCGGTAGACATCAGCTTTTTCCGTCTCCAACAGCGTCTGGTCCAGCTTCTTCAGCTTCAGCTGATTCTTCTTGCGTTCCGTGTTGACGACATGGAGCAGCTCGGAAGCCACTTGGTTGATGCGGTCCCGGGATGCTTTTTCATCATAGTAGGCGTCCAACAATTCGCTAAGGCTGTCGTAATGCCTTTTCTCTCCCGGAAGACTCCGGAACGGGAAGGGTGTAAAATGTTGTTTCTTTGCGGATTCTTCGGTCAATGTAGGGATAGCCGTGTCCAGCTGTTGTTTAAATGCGAGAATCGCATCCGCTGCAGACAACCCATCCTGCTCCGTATAGTAGCTGATTTCCATTGCGGAATCGCTGCCCAAGCCCTGAAAAGCTCCTTGCAATGATTTGAACAGCGGTAATTCATCGCTGAATGTGGCTGCGACAGATGCCAGTTCCTCCTTTTCCATCTCAAAAGGGTTCGCTTTGTCCTGATGGGGCGGTAACTGATAGGCGACTCCTGGATGCAGCGGCCGGAAACTGTTTTGATAAAACGGCACATGCTTCAGGCAATCGATGATCATCCTGGTTTGCTTATCGATCAGGAAGATGTTGCTATGACGACCCATCAATTCGATGATCAATTCCATTTGGCGCTGGTCGCCGAGTTCATCGAAATTCCGGAATGAGAAAATGATGATCCGGTCGTTGCCCAATTGTTTGATGTCTTCGATGTAGGCACCCTCCAGATTTTTGCGCAGCACCATACAGAAATTGGGCGCTGAATCGGGGTTGGATAAGTTATCATTGATTACTTGTATCCGAGCGTAGGATGGGTGAGCTGACAGCAATACCCGTTTGTTTTTCCGATTGGCTCGTATGGTAAGAATAATTTCGTGCTGAAACGGCTGATAGACCTTACTGATCCTTCCGTTTTCCAGGTCGCGGTTCAATTCCTTGACCATGGCACGTGTAAATACACCATCAAAAGACATGAAAACACCTCCTAGTACATGTCAATATACGCCTTTCATTATACCATATCATCTCCGGCGTCTGGCGTGTTTCTTCATTGTGTCATATTTTGGTGCAAACCATAAGGGAAGGCGCACTTGATATGTACCTATATTATCATTCACCGGATGACAGATATCCAAAACGGCATACAGAAAGACAATGTACAACCCTAACAATGAAAAAATACGAAAACATAAGTTTTGTTAATTTGGGTAATCTCAGAATAAAGAAGAAACATGCGAAAATAATCGGGTTTTTACTTTTATTTTTCTAAAAGAAGTAGATTTATAAATAAACACATGTTCCAAACGAGCGATTGCTAAAAAATGCGACAACTATAAAGTGTATTTAAACAAGAATAGCATCAATTCGACGAGGGGCTCCAGTTGCTGCTGGTCGCCAAGTTCATCGAAGTTCTGAAAAGAGAAAATGACGATCCGGTCATTGCCTAATTAGTGAATCTCTTCGATGATTTCTCCTTCGAGTTTCTTTCGGAGCACCATACAGACGTTCCGATGTCCTGAAAGGCAAGGGGAGTTATTCGTTTTTTGGACATTCAACATTCGGGAGGGGGGTGGATGAAAACAAAATACTGTTAGTTTCCTAAGAGAACACTCAACATAGTGATATTATATTTCATTTTCAGAGTTTACCGATTTTTAATAAACACCAATGCAAGTTGTGTCGGATATCTCATTCAAAAAATGTAAAGTCCTAGTGAACAGAGTGTAAAGATAGTATGATGAAATGCTTATACATAGGTATTGTCAGCATTCCCAACGGATTTTCCGGGTGGATAGATTTCAAAAAATCCGTTTTATAAAATGACATCATATAAATTGAATCCTGGACAGGCATCAGACTGTTTTTTTCGACTGATTATATAAAAGTAAATAATTTTACAATTAATGTTGCATTTACGTTTATAGTGACTTATACTAAGAAAGTAATCGAAACATGAATGCGATTGAAAACGCTTACTGTTTGTTTTTTTGAATGTCAGCACCACTATGATTGGAGCCCGTCATAATGGGGGCCTGCTGTTCATTCCTAAAGACCGATAGGCAGTTATTTGATGTAACTTCATGCGGTGTTGCAGAAGAAAAGGATTGCGATATCCAAACTGAAACCATCGCGACAGCTTAACTTGGCGTCTTGTCGCATATCAAAAATTTCATTACTGTGTGTGGTGATGAATGATAACCTTGGGGGGATGGAGTACGTAATGGATGAATCAACAAGATTGCAAGGTGTGGAGTTTTGCTCAGTTGTTCATAAGCTACATTTTGCAGATGTATACTGCCATTATTCAATGCATATCCATCTTTTATTCTGCACACTTCGATTACACGGACACGCGAAACAGGTGAGATCATTTCAAAAGCCAACTTGAACTTCCCCCCGAAGTTTTTTTGGGTCAATCAAAGGAAAAAAGCATGATCACAGGGTGGTTCCTTGATCATGCTTTTTGTTTTGCGGAATGGAAACGGTAAGTAATATGAGAATACCTCATCTTTTTCTAATCCTACTCTTGACTTTGTTTTTCCCATTGGTTACTATTAAATTATCAATCAAAAAGGAGCAATCAAGCATGTCTGCATATACTCGCGTTTCCAAATTGAATTTTTTCGATTGGCAAAGCCACGTGGAGTAGGTTGTTCTTTGTGACGTATTGATTGTCCGTAGATACAGCCTCAGATGAAACATCTGAACAGTATCTATGTGGATTACTAAAGATATTTAAGCCGCCACATAGACAATATCGGTCTGTGTGGCGTTTTCTGTATTCAGCCGCCATACTTGGTTCAGATGGCGGCTTTTTTATCACCTTTTTACAGAATAAGAAGCAGAAAAATTGGAGGAATCAGAAATGAAAAAATTATTCAGAGCACGCGCAAGTATCTTGACCCTAATGGCAGCGACAGTATTGATGGCATGCGGCAATTCGGATGCCAATAATTCGGACACCTCTTCGGACGGTTCCGCTGCAAGCTCCACCGACAGCATAAATCCAGATTTGCCATACATCGGTATTATGCAATTGACGACCCATCCGGCACTCGATCAGATTGGAGAAGGCATCATCGACCAATTAGAAGAAGCCGGCTATGTGGACGGCGAAACGGCAACAATCGATTTCCAGAATGCGCAAGGCGATCAGTCCAATATGCAATCAATAGCGGAGCGATTCGTTTCGAATGATGCGGATATCATGATCGGCATCGCTACCCCAGCAGCACAGGCTTTGGCGAATGCATCCAGTGATATCCCGATCATTTTGGGAGCCATCACGGATCCGGTAGCAGCCAGTCTTGTGGATTCATTGGAAAAACCGGGCGGCAATATCACCGGCGTCAGCGATAAGACTCCCGCCCGCGATCAATTTGTTTTGATTCAACAATTGCTTCCTGATGCCAAAACAATCGGTATCCTTTACTCATCAGCAGAGGACAACTCAATCAGCTCCGCTAAAGAGGCTGAAGAAATTGCCGCTTCATTAGGCTTGAAAACAATCACAAAAACAGTCACTTCCACGAACGATATCGCGCAAGTCGCTGAAAGCCTTGCTTCTGAAGTGGATGCAATCTACGTACCGACAGACAACACCATCGCAAGCGGTTTAGCGACATTGATCCCGGTTGCGGATTCTTACAACATCCCGGTATTCCCTGCTGTGGACACGATGGTTGAAGAGGGCGGGTTGGCAACGATTGGTTTGAATCAATATGCATTGGGTACCCAAACCGGAGCTGTGGCGGCTGATATCCTGGCTGGAGCTGATCCCGCAACTTATCCTGTACAATACGCGACTGGGATCCAACTGGTCATCAATCGAGCGAAAGCCGACCAATTAGGCATCACGATCCCCGATGATGTCGCACAGAATGCCATCTTTGTAGGAGAAGGAGAGTAACATTAATGAATATGATTATTTCTGCCGTCTCCCAAGGGTTGCTTTGGAGTATTCTGGCACTGGGTTTATTTGTAAGTTTCCGCATTTTGGATCTGGCCGACATGACTACCGAGGGTGCGTTCCCCCTCGGTGCGGCTGTGGCTGTCCAAGCCATCACTCTAGGCGCCAATCCTTATATCGCGATTATATTTGCCATCATTGCCGGCAGCTCAGCCGGACTGATCACTGGGTTTTTGATTACAAAACTCCAGATTCCCAGCCTTTTGGCGGGTATTCTGACGATGACAGGCCTCTATTCCATCAACTTGCGCGTGATGGGGAGGGCAAACATCAGTCTGTTGGGCAAAGATACAATTTTCACGGTTTTTAAAAACATGAATCTTCCCAGACATTTCGACACAATTATGTTGGGCTTGTTGGTTGTCGTCCTGATTATCGGGCTCTATGTTATCTTTTTCAAGACGGAATTCGGTCAAGCTGTTATCGCAACGGGTGACAACGAAGCGATGGCCCGCTCATTGGGTATATCCACAAACACAATGAAAATCGTAGGCTTGATGATTTCGAACGGGATCGTCGCTTTGGCTGGATCAATCATCGCACAGGACAACGGCTACGCCGACATCAGTATGGGTATCGGAACAATCGTCATCGGTTTGGCTTCGATCATCATCGGCGAAGTATTGTTCACGAATGTCTCTTTCAAAATGCGTTTGGTTTGCCTAATGTTGGGTTCAGTCCTGTATCGTCTGATTATGGTGATGGTATTGGAAGCCGGTATGAATCCGAACGACTTCAAGTTGATTTCGGCGGTATTGTTGACCTTCTTCTTGGCGTTACCGAAAATCAAGGAAACCTATTATATGTACTCATTGCGAAAGAAGGTGAAGCGAAATGACTAATCAGGAAGCGATGTTGACGATGTCACATGTCTCCAAAACGTTCTACCCTGGTTCACCAAATCAGGTCAACGCACTCCAGGACGTAAATCTGACTGTCAGACAAGGCGATTTCATCACTTTGGTCGGAGGCAACGGAGCTGGCAAATCAACCCTGTTGAATGCTATTTCCGGAAACTTTCTGCCTGACACAGGCGATATCATCGTAAACGGACAAAATGTTACCTTCTTAAAAGAAGACAAACGAGCGCCTTACATCAGCCGGGTCTTTCAGGATCCCAAAATGGGAACTGCCCCACGTATGACGGTACAGGAAAATTTATCTTTGGCATACCGTAGAGGGCAAAAACGGACGCTACGCTTCGGGACTTCGCAGGAAGAAAAAGTATTCTTCAAAGAAGAGCTGAAAAAATTAGGCTTAGGCCTGGAAAACCGGATGGGCTCAGAAATCGGGCTCTTGTCCGGTGGTCAGAGACAAGCAATCGCTCTGCTGATGGCAACGATGAAACGCCCGGACATCCTGCTGTTGGATGAACATACGGCAGCGTTGGATCCGAAAACGGCTAAATTGGTTCTGGAATTGACGAATCAACAAGTGATCGACAACAACCTTACCAGCATCATGATCACGCACAACCTGCAGGACGCCATTCAGTACGGAAATCGTATGCTTGTGCTGCATCACGGTCAAATCATGAAGGATTATGACTCCGAAATGAAGAAAACATTGACACCCGAAAAAATATTTGCTGAACTTCAGGAATTATCCATCCAAGACATACTAGTCTGATAGAAAGGTAAGTGATCTTTATGTGGCATCCGGGAGATGCGATCGGCTTCATCAGCTGTTCGAACGGATTAACGAATAATGATCGCTCGCTGGAAATGGTTTCGTCACTAAGCCGGAAAATCAAGAATGATTTTGGCCTGGAGACCGTAATGAGTGACGTCCTTTTTCTGGATAAAGAGACACAGCAAACCGAGGCCCCTGCATCCCGTGCAGGGGCTTTATTGTCTCTTTACTCTGATGCGAGTGTAAAAGCGATATTTGATTTATCCGGTGGGGATTTAGCAAATGAAATATTGCCTTATCTCGATTTCGAGAGTATCAAAAGTAATCCAAAACCCTATTTTGGATACAGCGATAATACTGTAATCGTGAATGCGCTCCAAGGCAAAACTGGCATCCAGAATGTCCTATATAATCCCAAAGTGCTTGTGGGCCAGGAAGAAGCGTTTCAAACACAAGCTCTCAGTGATTTGGTTACCCAAATCGACGCAGACTGGACTGGAATATTCAAAATAAGCGGAAATAGCGCCTCTGAACAATCCGCGGCAGTTTTCGTAGGCGGGAATCTGCGCTGCTTCCTGAAGCTAGCAGGAACCCCTTATTGGCCGGAATTGGAAAACAAAGTGCTGGTTATCGAATCGGCAGGCGGCAGGTACGAAGCGATGTGCAGCGGTTTGGCGCAACTGGAGCAGTTGGGGGCTTTCGGAAAAATCAACGGTCTGCTCATCGGGCAATTCACGCAACTGGCTTTGGACGAAAAAACGTCAGCTTTTCTGAGAGTGTGCCGCAACTACGCTTCTCGGTACGGGTTCCCCGTATGGGAAACAGACTTCATCGGGCATGACGACTATTCAAAGCCGATTCGCATCGGTTGAGGGGACTATGTCTGGTTTGATCGAGAAAAAACAGAGTATCCAATTAGCCAGCATTGACAAAAGCGATTATGCGCGTTATTATTTTAGCAACAGAATGAATTTCCTTTAACGAGAGTCCAGAGAGACTACTAAGGAGCATATCAGGCCTACTGCGCCTTTATCATGACTTTATGCCCATTGTCTCTTTGACCATGGGCTTTTTTTCTGGAGATTTATCCTATCGCACAACTTAATAGCGAATGTGAGACTTTAAGGGGGTCCTGTGAGGCCCGCAAGGTCACTAGATGGCCGCTCTGTATCCAAATATGGGAGCGGCTGGCCTAGAACCTGAAGAACTTACAAATTCTTCGGGTTCTTTTTGCCTCCATTCACAAAAAACTAATTGGAGGGCTTTAAAATGATGCAGACAACAAATCAGATCGCATTAAAAAACTTTGTAAGTGTCGAGGAACTAACGAATTTGGAAATCATGTCGCTGATCATGCGGGCATCCGAATTCAAAAACGGCGTCCAACCAGATCGGGATTTGACTGAGGGCATCTACGCTTCGAACTTGTTTTTCGAGAACAGCACACGCACACACAAAAGTTTCGAAATGGCGGAACACAAGTTGGGGATGAAAGTCATCAGCTTTGACACTTCGACTAGCAGCGTCAGCAAAGGCGAGACGCTTTATGACACGGTTTTGACCTTATCGGCGATCGGCGTGGATGTGGTCGTTATCCGCCACAGTGCGGAAGCCTACTACAAAGAATTGATCGAAAGCCCAGGTATCACCGCGTCAATCGTGAACGGCGGAGATGGCGCCGGCCAGCATCCGAGCCAGTGCTTGTTGGACCTATTGACAATCTACGAAGAATTCCATACTTTCAGCGGAGTTAAGGTAGCCATATGCGGCGACTTGTCGCACTCACGTGTAGCTAAAACAAACATGCAGATGCTGCAGCGCCTAGGAGCGACCATTTATTTTACGGGTCCGGAAGAGTGGTACGATTCTACTTTCGATCAATACGGCACGCACAAGGAAATCGATGACATCATCGGAGAAGTCGATGTCATGATGCTTCTCCGCGTCCAGACAGAACGCCATGGCGGAAAAGCGATGCGCTACACTAAAGCCGAGTATCTCGATCAATTCGGCTTGACCGTCGCTCGCGAAGCCCGCATGAAGGAATCCGCCATCATCATGCATCCCGCTCCGGTAAACCGAGATGTGGAATTGGCGGACAGCCTAGTGGAATGCCGCCGCTCGCGGATCGTGACGCAAATGAAAAATGGCGTCTTTGCGAGAATGGCCATATTGGAAGCCATCGTAAACGGAAGAACAATGAACGTATAATCATAACAATTCACCAGTGGAGGGATCACATGTCAGTTTGGATAAAAAATGCAAAAATGTTGGGTCAAAAAGAGGAACTTATTCCTGTAGAGATATATGTGAAAGACGATAAAATAGCAGCAATCGGTCAGGATCTTCAGGGAACGGCTGAGGATGCAACAGTCATCGATGCCAAGGGCGGTCTGGTAACTCCCGGTTTAGTCGACGTGCACGTGCACTTGCGTGAACCAGGTTTCACCTATAAAGAGACAATCGAAACAGGAACCCAGGCAGCCGCTCGCGGAGGCTTCACGACAGTCTGCGCAATGCCAAACCTGAATCCGGTTCCGGATACGGCTGATAAATTCGCTGCCATCCAACAACTGATTAAAGATACAGCCATCATCAAAGTAAAACAGTATGCGCCCATCACCGAGAACTTGCGCAGTGACGTCTTGACCGATCAGAAGCAATTATTGGAAGCTGGCGCCTTCGCCTTCACTAACGATGGTGTAGGTGTCCAAACAGCCGGAACGATGTATTTGGCAATGAAAGAAGCAGCAAAGAATAACGTTGCGCTTGTTGCGCATACCGAAGACGACTCGCTGTTGTTCGGAGGCGTGATGCATAAAGGCACCCGCTCCGACGAATTGGATTTGCCTGGCATCTTGAGCGTGACGGAATCGACGCAAATCGCCCGCGATGTGCTTTTAGCGGAAGCGACAGGCTGCCATTACCATGTCTGCCATGTTTCAACGAAAGAGAGCGTACGCGTTATCCGCGATGCCAAACGAGCTGGTATCCATGTCACTGCGGAAGTCGCTCCTCATCACTTGATCCTGATAGATGGTTCCATCCCAACCGATACTGCCATCTACAAAATGAACCCACCATTGCGCGGCGCTGAAGACCGTGCAGCCTTAATAGAGGGATTGCTGGACGGCACAATCGACTGCATCGCAACCGATCATGCTCCGCACGGAGAAGAAGAAAAACAAGGCGGTATGGTTGGCGCTCCATTCGGCATCGTCGGCATCGAGACTGCTTTCCAACTAATGTATTCCAACTTCGTCTTAGGTGGTGTCTTCACCTTGAAACAACTGGTTGATTGGATGACTGTCACGCCAGCAGCATTGTTCGGCATGGAGTCTGGGACGCTGGATATCGGCTCCCAAGCGGATATCGCCATCTTCGATTTGGCCAACGAATACGAAATCCGCAGCGAAGACTTCCTTTCGAAAGCGACAAATACACCGTTCACCGGCTGGAAAGTCAAAGGCGAAACGCTTTATACACTAGTGGACGGCAAAGTCGTCTACTCGAAATAAATAGATGATAAGGAGTAAGCAACGAATTGCAATTCGCTGCTTATTTCTTTATAATGACAAGGCAGAATAATGAATGGATAGGTGAAAAATGACGAAACATTTAAAGAACATGTTATTGGTCATCGTGGCGGTAATCATAACCGCTATCGGAGCAAGCATAACAGTAAAAGCCAATGTCGGCGTGGGTGCCTACGAAGCCCTTAACATGAGCATCAATCAACTTTCCGGCATCAAAATCGGAACGCTGGCGATTATACTGAATATCATATGTGTAGTGATCCAATGGCTTTTGATGAAAAAAGAGTTTTCGTTGAGACAATTATTTCAGATTCCGGTCACATTGATCCTCGGCCAAGTGATGAACCTGATGCTTTATACGGTATTTTCCAGCATGACGATCGACCAGTATTGGGTGAAAATCGCGATGGTCATTTTAGGGGGCATTATAGCAGCAATCGGCGTCGGATCAATGATGGCCTTGAATTACATCAATATGCCTTTGGAGGGCGCTTGTATGGCCTTCAGTAACCGCTTTGGCTTCAACTTTGGGAAAGTGCGCCAAATAATTGATATTTTGTTTATCGCATCTGCTTTGCTCATCGCAGTTTCTACCGATACCCCTATTACGGTGCGCGAAGGGACCATCATCAGCATGCTTTTCTTCCCGTCAAGCATGAATTTCGTTTATGAAAAACTCAAAGCATCGGCAGCTGCACAAGAACTGTCCATCGATTTGGACTGATTATTCTCGCTCGGAATCACTATATATGGTTTGTTTTTTGCAAAATAATACTGTATGATGTATCCATAAGCTTTATTCGAAAAAATTCTTATCGGATAACCAATGGAGGAAACTATTATGTCTAACAAGAGTGTCACAGTATATACAAAACCGAATTGCATGCAGTGCAATTTTACAAAGAAATTTTTGGATGATAATAGCATCCGTTATGAAATCAAAGACATTCAAGAGTCAGAAGTGGCCTTGGCGGAAGTCAAAGAATTGGGTTTCCAATCTTTGCCGGTAGTCGTCTTTGATGGCGTTGAGCCATTTTTCGGCTTTAGACCTGATTTGCTTGAACAGTTGATCACAGCCTAGTCGCGCAACATCTGACAGCATCAGATTTCCCTTTAGGAGAAGTCTGATGCTGTTTTTTTTCAGCCAAATATTGTGAATCGTGATAAGATAGAGGGAAGAATCAACAATTTTTGCGACTGGAAAGGGGACTAAATGAAATGAATAAATCGTTATATCATACAGAAGTTATCAATAGTGACGGATTGAACGGGACTGCCTCTGTTTCGGATGGAGAATCCCTGCAAACATCAGATCCGCTTAAGGATTTGGCCGGTTTCAATCCGGAACAACTATTCGGCTTATCATGGTCGACTTGCTTGAACGCCACAATAGAAGCATTGCTTAAAGCGAGGGGAGCCAAGGCGCGGAGCAAAGCGGAAGTCCATGTCGATTTCTGCAGGGAAGAAGACGGAAAAGGATTTTATTTCGATCTCAAAGCTTTTATTTCGGTCGAAGGCATGGAGTTGGCAGATGTTGAAAAACTTGCGCAATCAGCCCACAAACGTTGTCCTGTTTCAAAAATCATCGGTGACTATAATCATGTCACGTTGGAAGTTGTCCCGTACGCGGAATAACGACCTTTGAGTTCGTTGCTTCTCTTGACAGCTAAACCGTATCAGTTTGCTTCACTCTGTTTTGTGATAAAATAGTGAAAAGCAGAAAAGGTGGCGTAGCGTATGTTAAAAGATTTCGATTTTGACAAAAAAGACACGACATTATCCGGCACAAAAAGGTCCGAACTCGGCAGTGAATTGGCCGCTTTGCAAAGAAAGCTTGTCAACAGCGATTCATCCATGCTTATCATCGTCGATGGTTGGGAATCTTCAGGCAAAGGGCATATATTGAAGGATCTGACGAGGGAATTGGACCCGCGTTATTTCGAAGTAAGTGTCTTCGATGATGCGTTGGATGATTATGCAGAACGTCCGTTTTTGTGGCGCTTCGCAAGGGATTTGCCCGGTAAAGGCCGAATCGCCTTTTTTGACCGCAGTTTCTATTCGGAACTGATGAATGATCTGAAGGTGAAAGATGAACGCTTGGAACATCATCTCGGCTATATCAGTTTTCTGGAGCGGATGCTGATTGCCGATAACACAATCGTCCTAAAACTGTTTTTGCACCACTCGGAAAACACCATGGAACAACGGATTGAGAAACTTAAAAACGATCCGTACAGAGAGTTCCTCATCACGAAAGACGATGAAAAACAACTCAAAAAATACAATAAATATTTGAAACACTTCGACAAAATATTGGGAATGACCAATTTTGAGTCATCTCCGTGGCACGTGATCTCATCAGAGGACTTAAAGAATGCTTCCCGAGAAGCGATTAGCATCGCGAGCAGAACTTTGAAGAGCCACCTTGAACAAACTGAAAAGAAACCACCGGTCCCGATCCGTTCCGTCCTTAAGGAAAAGCCGTTGGCTAAAATCGATTTGAAAGCTACTATAACGGAAGAAGAGTACGAGGCGCAGCTGGCGAAACTGCAGGAAGAAGCGGGTGAATTGGTCTATGAAATGTGGCTGAAAAAGATCCCGTGTGTCCTTGTGTTCGAAGGGACGGATGCAGCAGGCAAGGGTGGAGCCATCAGCCGCTTGACAAGGTTGATTGATCCCCGAAGTTATGATGTCGCTACGACAGCAGCACCCACGGAAAACGAGAGCCGCTTTAATTATCTACGGCGCTTCTATCAGACTTTCCCGGTGAAAGGAAAGATGACCATCTATGACAGAAGCTGGTACGGCCGCGTATTGGTGGAACGGGTTGAAGGATTCACGCCAGAACATCGCTGGGCTGCAGCCTACGATGAAATCAATGAAATGGAACACAACTTGGTCCACGATGGTTTACTAATCATCAAATTCCTGATCGTGATAGATAAAGAAGAGCAAAAACAACGCTTTCAAGACCGTGAAAATGATCCGGAGAAGAATTACAAACTGACCGATGAAGATTGGCGGAACCACGAAAAATTCGAGCAATATGAAGAAGCGATGAACGAAATGGTCGCTCGGACGGATACGAAAGATGCTCCGTGGATCATTGTCGAAGGAACCCAAAAAGAATATGCCCGGATCAAAGTGTTGAAAGAATTCATCGGCCGGGCAAAAGCCTTCATTGATAGCCACGAGGGCAATAAGCAAGGAAAAGAAAATAGTCGAATGTAAGCGGGGCGTATAATTTGTTAACAAACAAGAAAGTAACCATCTATGTAACGGGCGGCATTGCAGTCTACAAAGTAGCTGATCTCGTCAGAAAATTTATTAAAGCTGGTGCAGAAGTTAAAGTCGCGATGACTGCTTCCGCACAGGAATTCGTCACGCCGTTGACATTCCAGGTATTAAGCAAGCACGATGTCTACACAGACACCTTCGATGAAAAAGATGCGCAGTTCGTCAGCCATATCCATTTGGCTGACTGGACCGAACTTGCCGTCGTAGTGCCGGCAACAGCAAATATCATCGCCAAGATGGCGAACGGCATTGCCGATGATTTTGTGTCCACCACGCTATTGGCGACAACAGCTCCACGTCTGATTGTGCCTGCCATGAACCAGCACATGCTGGAAAATCCGGCAACCGTAAGGAATATGGAAGCTCTAAAAAACTATGGCTACGAAATCATGGAACCTGACACTGGCTTTTTGGCTGAAGGTTATGAAGGCAAAGGTCGCATGCCTGAACCGGATAAAATTGTTGATGCAGCGCAATTGGTCGTTTTAAATAATGCCAAAGAACTGCCTTTAAAAGGCAAAAAGGTACTTATCACAGCAGGCGGAACGAAGGAGCGCATAGACCCAGTCAGATTCATAACCAATGATTCTTCCGGCAAAATGGGCTACAGTTTGGCGAAAGCCGCCCGTGACTTAGGGGCTGATGTGACGTTGGTCACCGCAACGAATTTGTTGCCGATTCCTTTTGGGGTTGAAGCAATATCCGTGCAATCATCCAAAGAAATGGCAGCGGCCGTTTTAGATAAATTTCACAATATTGATATGGTTATCATGGCAGCTGCTGTATCTGATTATAGACCCAAATCGCAAGCGACAGCCAAAATCAAGAAAACGAACGAGGATTTGACTCTGGTTTTGGAGAAAACGACGGATATCTTGGCTGAACTGGGAAAAAGAAAAATAGGTCAATTTTTGATTGGTTTTGCGGCTGAAACGCATGAAGTCGAACATTATGCGCTGGATAAGCTGAAACGCAAAAACGCTGATATGATCGTAGCAAATGACGTTTCAAAAGAATATGCAGGATTCAATAAAGATACAAATGAAGTGATCATTTACCAAGCGAATAAAGAACCGATCCAAATTTCGGTGAGATCAAAAGATTTGATTGCTGAAGAAATTTTGTATGCAGCCATCGAATCGATGCATAACAAAGTTGATTCAAACTAAGTCGTAAAAAATGAAAAATCAACATAATATAGCAAAATTGCGATCGTATGAAATGATTCGCAATTTTGCTATTTTTATATAGTGCAAACAAGCTTCATTGGATTATCAAGGCTCTGTATAACTTTTATATTTAACTTCGTATAATATATATTATGTAAACTAGAATATAGGATTTTCCTGGATACGACCTGATGCGGCCTGAATCCCCCATTTTTCAGGTTTTTGCAGGTCCAAAATCGCCTCAAGGTATCTATTGATAATTATTAGCAACAAAGGCATTATTTTTCATATTCATCCGTTGGATTCGTTGCTTCAGGGTTAATCACGTCATAAATGCTGGCAATCCAACAAAATAATTAGTTGGACGGTCAGCCATTACAAGCATTTATGGATTAGATAGACATGGATGGACATAATCAGGTCGCTGCAAATAATTATTGCTGAAGGGCCAGCGGATCGAAGGAATCTTAAGGTACAGGAAGGTTTGCATTGGTATTTGGGCCATTTGGCTTGAATGATGGAACTTCCATATAACGGGTCTTAGTATGGGTCTGAAATACAGATCGGCTTATCTGAGCTATAGGAACGGGATAAAATCTCGGCCGAATCACAGATAAGCCTGATCAAGCATCTTAGTTGTCAGTCGAAATACGCAAAAAGCTTTTCTTTGACTTCCTCAAGAAATTCCAAATCTGAAGCAACGGGATTTTCGATTTCCAGTAAAGTAAGATAATCATCCGTATCCACGCTGTTGACGACCAGTTCAGCAAAAGAACCATGGGAAAATTTGTTCATACGAATGTCGAGCCCAGCTTCCAGATAAGCACGGTTACAACCTGAACAGGACTGAACCTTTCTGATCAGATCATCATAATTCACATTTTTTCTTTGCTCTGTAACGATTTCTTCCATGAAGGTCAGGATATCTTGTTCCGTTTGACTCTTGTATTCCGGAGCCACCCTTTCTTTCAGAACAAGCAAAAACTGCTCCAATTTCAATCTGTTGACTGTTACGTTTTTCATAGTACCATTCACTCCTCGCTCCAGACGGGTTGCCATTGTCGTTTACACCTATATATTACCACCATGGGGGCTGATTGGACGAATGATAGCGTTTGGAGGAAAGACAACAAAAAAGCGGATGCGTCCTTTCCTTCTGTCAGAAAATGGATGCATTCGCTTCTGTTTTTATTTTCAGCTTCTTACAGGCACAGCCTGCAGCATTTGGTACAATTCTGATGGAGATGGCACATCGCTTATGTTTGCTGAGTAGTGGCCCAAAACAACTTGCCCTTTTCTGTCGATGACGATTGTCGCTTGCAGTTGCAGTTCATTCCCCTCAAAACGTTGACATTCGATCCCATAGTATTCGAATTCCAGCAGTTTTTCTTCGGAAACGCCGTAAACAAGATTGCGCATCGAATCCGATGAAGGGATATCGAAGTGTTCATACAAGGATTGCTCAGGGTCCGCTATGACGGTATATGGGATTTTCATTTTTGCTGTTCTTTCGGAAACAGCGGCTTCTGCCCCTTGGATCACCACCATGATCTCGATACCCTGGTCTTTGAGGAATTGATAGGCATCACGGTATTTCAGCATATCCAACTGACTCATGCCGCAGCCTAGATGTCTCAGGAAAATCACCGCAGTGAAATCGCGTTTCAGCTGAGATCGGAAACTTTCACAATTCCCATTCTTCGTCAAAAATAAAAAATCGTCTATTTCTGTTCCTTCGGTCAACTTCACTTGGCCCACCCCTTCCACATTTTCCAGCAACATATGTTTCTGCTGCAGTTTGCCGTGCCATTCAATCAATTTGTTGATTCCATGTAAGAATATCTTACCGTTTCTTTCTGATTTTGTCGATGATATGGTTACATTATTCGTCAGAAAATCTGACATAAAATTCTCTGACTAATATTTATGTTGTCATATTTGTACAATTGCTATAAATTGACAGCGTTTACATGGTGTGATAGATTAACTTTGATGAGGCAAACAAACGCATGAGGAGGTGCAGAATATGGCAAGAGGCGGCGGTGGCGGATCACGGGGCGGTGGTGGTTCTTTCGGCGGCAGCCGTGGTGGCGGAGGCCGCAGCAGCGGTGGCCGCGGAAGTTCTTTCGGTGGCGGTTCCTTCGGCAGCAGCAAAGGCGGTCGTGGTGGCGGAAGCAAAGGCGGAAGCGGATCTTTTGGGGGCGGCGGGTTTAATATCCCCCGTTCTGGTTCAAGTGGTCCGATTTTCCGGAGCGGCCCCATTATCAGAGGTCCATCTTCAGGTGGGCCCATATTTTCTGGAGGCGGTCCCAGAGGCGCTCCTGGTTGCGGCTTAGGTTGCGGAATGATCGCATTGATCGTAATGATTCTGGCTGTCGTTTTCGGTTTGATTTTCTTATTCAATTCAGGATCTTCATCTTCCGATTCGGGCGGGAACAACGAAATCACCCTTTCTACAGTGGCACGAGAACCCCTTCCGGATGGTTCGGTCACGGAAACGGATTATTACACAGACACAATCGGTTGGATCGGAAACCGCTCTGAATTGACGTCAGGAATGAAGCATTTCTATGAAAAAACCGGTGTGCAGCCCTATCTGTATTTGACGGATGACATCAACGGGTCGACGAATCCTTCGATGGAGGATTTGGAAAGCTTCGCGAACGAAAAGTATGACGAACTTTTTGCGGACGAAGCCCATCTGCTGTTGGTATTCTTTGAATATCAGTCCAGTCTTTACATGGATTATTATGTAGTCGGCACGCAGGCGGCAACTGTCATCGATACCGAAGCCGGCGATGTCTTGCTTGATTACATCGATTCGTACTATTATGATGACAACAAAACGGATGAAGAATTCTTCAGCGATGCATTCCGGGATTCGGCGGATCGCATGATGGAAGTGACGCGTTCCCCGTGGATTGCTGTTCTGATCGTGTTCGGCGGCATCATTCTGCTCGCCCTCCTGTTCTTGTGGTGGCGGCATGCCAAAAAACAGAAGAATCTCGAAGCGAAACAAACGGAAGACATTCTGAAGACGCCGCTGGATACGTTCGGCAACACTGAGGTGGAAGAACTCAAGAAAAAATATGATGCCGATGGCCCGCAGAAAACCGATACCAGCCCTACACCGCAGGTAGAAGACGAAACTCAGGAAGACACGAACCCATAAGGAGGAAACAGAAATGGCAATACTAGAGAGATTCTCGGATATCATCAGTGCGAACATCAATGCTTTGATCGACAAAATGGAAAATCCGGCAAAAATGATCGATCAATACCTGCGCGATATGATGGAAGATTTGGCCGAGGTCAAAAGAAGCACAGCCGGCATCATGGCGGAAGAGACCCGGACCAAGCGTTTAGTTGATGAAAACCAGGCAGAAGTCATCAAATACACAGATTATGCCAAAAAAGCCTTGGAAGCCGGCAATGAGAACGATGCCCGCATCTTCTTGACCAAAAAGCAGGAATTGGAAAATGTCGGTGCAGGATTGGCTACTTCATACGCATCGGCTCATGAAAATGCCGTCAAGATGCGCCAGATGCATGATAAATTGGCAACCGACATCGAAACGCTCAAATCCCGCCGTGAAATGATCAAATCCAAGATGGCGGTCGCTAAAACCCAGGAAACCCTGAACAAAGCGACGGATTCCATCGCGAGTACAAAAGGTGCCATGAGTTCCTTCGAGCGCATGGAAGAAAAAGCCGACAAAATGTTGGATGAAGCGAATGCGATGTCCGAGCTGAACATGGCACCGATCGACGAAGCGAAGGCTCTGGAGGAAAAATACGCCAGTCAAGGTTCGGCATCTGTCGAAGATGAGCTTGAGCAGTTGAAAAAAGATATGGGCTTGTAAAATTGTTCGATACTTACAAAAAGTGCACCCTACCGTTTTGGAAAGGTGCACTTTTTGCTGATTTTACGGAAACGCATTTTGAGGCGATTTCAATTGGGAATGCGCACCCACCATCACGAAACTCTCTCAAAATGCGTTATTTTTTTATTGTGGTTAAAATCCGAAATCGACCCGTTTGTATACGTTGTTGATGTTCTCTTGGGTGATGTCGATATAGCGGAGTGTGACCGCCTGCGAAGAATGCTGAAAGATTGTCTGGAGCAAAGAAATGTCGACGCCTTGCTTGTAGGAATGATAGCCGAAACTTTTCCGCAGCGAGTGGGCGCTCAAAGTGATGCCAATCATATCCCCGGCATGCGCAATGATGCGGTGTGCTTGCGTGCGTTTGATATGACTGTTCTTATTGGCGTTGGAATAGAACAAATAATCAGTTGCAGCAAGCCCCTCCCGTTCCACATAATCCAAAATGGATTGCTTCAAGCGGTCATGGATGGCCAGTTCCTTCTTCTTGCCTGTTTTCATCTCCACAATCTGATACGAGTCTTTCCCCAGCACTTGCCCTACCTTCACGTTCAGAATGTCGCTGATGCGCAACCCGGTGCGGATGGCATACTCCAGCAGCAGGCGATTTTTCGAATATGGCGGATAAACGTCCATCAATGTTTGGATTTGGCTGATGTCTTTGATTGCATGGGTGGTATTCACTGAAATGTCCTCTTGTTTCCTCTATTTTATGCCCTCCGATATCCAGGGTTTTTCAGTTGATTTCGATAAAAAAAGCATACCATTTCGGCATTGATAAATCAACGTTTTATAAGGAACACAATTATACATGTGTTCCCTCATTTAGCATGCAAAACCATAATTAGGACAGCTGCAGAAACGGCTTTTCAGGCGATTTCGGGCATGAATGCGGACAACTGTGCGCGAAACGGCACAACAAGTTGTTTTTGGGGAATGCTTTGACTTTGCGTCGCGGAAGCTTCATAATTAATTAAAGAAATCATAATACATTTCGTAGGTTATCTTTGATACAATGCAAACATGCTACGAAAGAAAGAAGGTTAAACCATGAAACTGAAAAAAATGATGACAGTAGGCCTGGCTTCATTGACCTTGTTGGGAATTACTGCTCCGGCAGCGTTCGCCGATAAAATCGCAATCGAACCGATCTTCACTTACGGCGAAAGCCTGAATGCAGCCCAACTGGAGGAAACCAGAGAAACGCTGGGAGTAGCCGAGGGAACGAATGAATTAGTCGTGGCCGTCAATGAACTGAACGGCTTGCTGCAGGATGATTATCCTTATAGCCAAGTCTATTCGAGCACGTACATCACGCCTGCCGACAGCGATGGTGCTGTTTCGGTGGAAATCCTGACTCCTGAAACCATCACTGCGATCACTGAGGCGCAATACAAGAATGCAGCCATCACAGCCGGCGCAGTGGATGTGGACATCAAGGTAGCGTCCGCCGTAAAAGTTGACGGATCCGGCGCATTGGCCGGTGTCTACAAAGCTTTTGCTGATTCTGGAAACACACTGGATGCAGCAGCTGTGGAAGTCGCCCAGGAAGAATTGGCTGTCACTTCTGCAGTAACCGAGGAAAACCAAGCCGACAGCGGCTATTCGGATGAATTGATGAACGCTGCGATCGTGGAAATGAAACAGGATATCCAAGAAGCCAAGGATGCGAACAACGGTAACATAAGCGCTGACGACATCCGTCAAATAGTTGAGGATGTGCTGAAGAACTATAATCTCGACAACATCCTTTCCCAAGACAACATCACGAACATCCAAAACCTGATGATCAATTTCGGCGACATCAATCTTACTGCGGCGCAGAAAGAACAGATTGCCGCTTTCGGTGAAGAACTGCAGGCAACCGGCGGAGAATTGTTCGAACAGGCAAAAACGGCATGGAGCAATGTCAATCAGGAACAACTGAAGGAAGACAGCATGGGAATCTGGGAATCCATCGTCCAATTCTTTACCAACCTTTTCGGAGGGAACGACAGCACAACGACTGAAACCGAATAACTGAAGCTTTACCAGTTGCATAATATAAAGAAGCCTCCCTTTCTGAATACGTCGAAAGGAAGGCTTCTTGCTATTTAGGGATTCAATTTGAATCATTCATGGTAATTCCCTATCATCTTCATAAAAAAATAAAATTTGCATGTTATCCTCTTTAAGAGTACTGATGCATTTATCGAAAGGAGGTATAGTATGATGGACCTTCCCTTATTGATCGTCCTCTTTATCGCGGTGGCCTATTTCACCTTTTCCAGCCGAGGCATGCTTGCGTATACGTTCGGCATTTATCTGGACCTCCCCAACGTCATCATCCACGAATGCGGCCATGCTCTGACTGCGCGCTTGTGGGGCGGAAGCATCCAGTCGATAAAATTCAATATCCTTCCCTCAATCGTCAAAAGCGGCGGCATCCTCGGTTTGGCCGAAATTGGATACCGCAGTGGATTGGGGATGTTTTTTAGCCTGTTGGGCGGTTACGTGTCGCAGGCATTGTTCTTCATTGTAGTGTCCTATCTCTATTTACAGGGATTGTTGCTGTGGATCATTCCGCTTTTCTTGGGAATTTATTTGCTAACGAATTTGCTGGCTAAAGAAAAGAGCTTTTGGCAGAATCTGATTATCCTGATTGTGATTGGGGCTTCCATTATGCTTTACCGTAACAACTACAACTTCCTGTTGCGGATTTATCAGTCAGTTGACGTCATCACAATCGGTTTCGTCGTCTGGTATATGCTTGGTTTGGCCCATCAATTTTTCATTGTTTTGCTTTTGAAAAATGGCAACCATTGGGACGGAACAGCCTTGGCTACAAAAACATATATCCCTACCATCATCTGGAAAGTTCTCTTTCTCATTGCCATGGGAGGAGCTTATTTCGCTCCTTTTTGGATGCAACTATTGTAAATTTGAAATTTGACAATCAAAAAAAAGCTGACGAACCGCCTGCACAAGGGCGGTTCGTCAGCTTTTTAGTTGGTTTTATTGTTCGGCCAGATGCGCTTCAATTTTAGCAATGTCGATCCAATCTTTTTCTCTGCCTAGCTGTCTCTTCATCACGATGACTGACTCCAGGCTCGCGACCGGAACCCCTTCGATCATGATGATATCCCCAACGTGCCAATCCTCGAAAATTTCCACATCATCACTGTAGATCACTTTGCGGGCAAATGCGCCCTGTTTGATCGGGTATCCTTGAACCACTAAAGTATGGAACGCTTCCTTTATGCAGCTGATGTCGATATCTTTTGTTTCCTCTTTTATGCCATGCATAACCAGTGCTGTTCCGGTGATGACGCAATAGTCTCCCGGCTTCAATGGAAGCGCCGATACGCTTTCCTTGATCGCTTCTTTTCGGAACATGTATTTCACCCCTCGTTTGTTCATCCAGGGAACATTATATCATGCAGTCAGATCAATTTATTAAAGCGAAGCAAAAAAAACAGGGGCCACCGAACAGTTTATGTGCTCGTTGACCCCTCTTTTTTGATTCCGTTTATTTCACGTCTTTGAAAAGACCGGTGAAGTCGAACGTTGCAAAGTAATCCGCTGGTGTTTCCGCGCGACGGATCATTTCCGTGCCGCCGTCTTCCTTCAACAAGATTTCAGCCGAACGCAATTTTCCGTTGTAATTGTAACCCATCGAGAAGCCGTGCGCTCCTGTGTCATGGATCACGACCAAGTCGCCGATGTCGATTTTAGGCAACATGCGGTTGATGGCGAATTTGTCGTTATTTTCGCACAATCCGCCAGTCACATCATACATGTGATCCGCTGGTTGATCTTCTTTGCCCATCACGGTGATGTGGTGATAAGCCCCATACATCGCTGGACGCAACAAATTGACTGCGCTGGCATCCAGACCGATGTAATCTTTGTAGATGTGCTTTTCGTGGATGGCCGTCGCCACCAAACAACCGTATGGCCCAAGCATGAATCTGCCCAGTTCCGTATAGATCGCAACATCTCCAAGGCCGGCTGGTACCAAGATCTCTTCGAACGCCTTGCGGACACCTTCGCCGATTTTCGCTACATCCGCAGCTTTTTGTTCCGGCAGGTAAGGGATGCCGATTCCGCCTGAAAGGTTGATGAAAGTGATATCCGCGCCTGTTTCTTCCTTCAGTTCAACGGCAGTCTGGAACAGGATGCCTGCAAGGATCGGATAGTACTCATCTGCTACGTTATTGCTGGCCAGGAACGAATGCAGGCCAAAGTGTTTCACGCCTTTTGCCATCAACTTTTTGAAGCCTTCCGTCAATTGCGGACGAGTGAAGCCGTATTTTGCGTCTTCGGGTTTGTCCATGATTTCATTATTGATCGTGAACTCGCCGCCTGGATTGAATCGGCAGCTGACCGTTTCCGGCAATCCGGCTGCTTCTTCCAGGAAATCGATGTGGGTAATGTCATCCAAATTGATGGTCGCATTCAGTTTGCGGGCGAATTGGAAGTCTTCCTTAGGCGTCACGTTCGAAGAGAACATGATTTCATCGCCTTTGAATCCGAGCGCATCGGCCATCATCAACTCTGTGTAGGTAGAACAGTCCACGCCGCAACCTTCCTCCTTCAGAATCTGCAAAATGGCCGGTGTCGGTGTTGCCTTCACAGCGAAGTACTCTTTGAAGCCTTTGTTCCAGGAGAAAGCCGCATTTAATTTGCGCGCATTCTCACGGATACCTTTTTCATCATATAAATGGAAGGGAGTCGGATACTGTTGCACGATTTCTTCCAATTGCTCTTTATCAACAAATACTTTTTTTGTCATTTCGCTTCAAATCCTCTCATCATTTCGACTACTTTGATTTCGTTCTGCAACGATTCTTTCAATAAATCAACTACATTTTTCTTCCCGGAATACAGGCAAGTGGAAAACTCACCCTCATCGATATCACCAGTCAGAACGGTCGTGGAATCCACGATGATCCGTACTTGCTTCTTCGGCTTCTCCAAAACATGGACAGTCATGCCTTCCTGAGGGAACGGCGTATCTGTTATGACAACCATTTTTATGCCGCGCTGATGCGCAGCCTGCATTTCCGTCAAAAGTTCCGGCAGGATATTCCCGGACACGGACAAGTAGACGCGAGACTTCGATTCTGAAATCATATTTCGCATTTTGTCCATTATGCGGTGTTCGCCTGTGATGGTTATGTACCCCTCCGCATCTTCTCTTCTTTGGGGGATATTCTTGATCAATTCCTGCTTGGATTCCTGAAGGGATCGAATTTTGTTCCCGCAGAATTCCTCCACAGGCACCGGGGTATAACGGGTCGTCTCCCCTTCGATGATGAAGGCCGCTCCTTTTTCAACCAACGAAGCCAATGATGCATAGGCGTTCGAGCGCGAAATACCGGTTATTTTTGATACTTCATAACCGTTCAGGTCCCCGTCCGAAAGCAAGGTCAGGTAGATGGTCGCTTCATGCCTGGTCAGATTAAATCGCGTCAACAATTCTGTGTTATCCACTGAATAAATCCTCCCATTTCGGTGCGTGTTCTGCTTTTTTGTCAGTAGTATTACTGCATAGGAACACTATATACTATTTCCGTTTTATTGTCTATTTCTAATGCTTTTTTCATGAAATATTTTTTTGGGGATTTATCTATTGGGAACATACCGCTCTTTAGACATGGTGATGGCTATAATGCTCCACCAAGTCTCCTAGCATATCGGTTGCGATGTCGTTCTGGCCCCCACGCGGCACGATGATATCGGCTTGGACTTTGGATGGCTCGATGAAGGCATCATGCATCGGTTTGACGGTCGTCAGATAGCGGGCTATCGTACTCTCGTATGTGCTGTTGCGCTCCCGGATATCCCTTTCGATTCTTCTGATCAGACGGATGTCCGGTTCCGCATCCACAAATATTTTGATGTCGATCATGGACACTAATTTGGGTATGGCCAAAATCAGGATGCCTTCCAATATGACTACGGGCTTCGACTCGATCGGGGTCGTCTTTTTCGAACGCGCTTGCAGACCGAAATCGTAGATTGGCGCCTCGATGTCTTGTCCGGAACGGAGTTTTGCCAAATCAGCTATCAGCAGTTCGTTATCGAAGGCGTTTGGGTGATCGAGATTCAGGTTTTCGCGCTCAATTGCGCTCAGATGCGATTGATCCTTGTAGTACCAATCCTGCGATAAATAGACGACATTGACCTTGCCCAGTCTTTTCGCGATTGTTTTTGCTACAGTTGTTTTGCCGGCTCCCGATCCTCCGGTAATCCCGATGATAATCATCTTTATCGTCCCCTGTCATAAGATGGTTGTGTTCCTTCTACATCCATTATAAGCTTTCACCGGGCCATAGGCGAACGCGAATGGCCAAAAAAAGAAACAAGAATCTGCTTCTGCAGCAGGCTCTTGTTTCCTTACATTGTATTCAAATCAAGAATAATGATTTCAGGACCGTTATGAACACAACCAAACTGAACATCGAAAAGATGGTGGTGAAAACGACAATTTGACTCGCTAAGTCCGGATCTCCGCCCATCTGTTGCGCCATCGTATAGCTGGATACGGCCGTTGGACCGCCCAGCATCGTCATCATCGGCACCAAATTTTCTCTAGTCAATCCGTAGAGGACAGCCAGCGTCAGACCGATTATCGGGATCAAAACCAACTTGAAGAATACAGTCATTGCCAGTTGGATCCGAGCATTATTCAAGGCGTCAAAGCGGAAAGTGCCGCCCATGACAATCAATGCCAAGGGTGTGACCAGCCCTTTGATGCCGCTCAGCGTATCGTCGAGGAACAGAGGGAATTTCAATCCGGAAAGGCTGATCAGGATCCCTACTATCGTACCGATGAACATCGGATTTTTCAGGATATCCAAGAGGATGCGACCGGGTTGGATTTTATGATCCGAATAGATGGAAAGTGCCACGACGGACAGGACATTATTCAGAGGAACGATGACCGCAATCAATATCGATGTCATCCCCAATTGGCTTTCGGACAACAGCGAAGTAGCGATAGGCAACCCGAACAGGACAAAATTGGAACGGAATGTCCCTTGCAGCATCACCCCGCGTTTGGCATTGTCCTTTTCAATCCGCGGAATGAATAAAGCAAAAAGCAAGAAGAAACTTAAAGTAAGTCCGACAGCGAAAAAGAGCACATCGACTCTGAAGGTGCTTCTGACATCCGCTTCGTAAACGTTCATAAGGAGATTGATCGGCAAAAAGAACCGAAAAATGGCATTATTCAATTTTTGATATGTTGTGCCGTCCAACAGTTTGGCCCGCAATAATCCCTGCCCGATCAACATGTACAACAATAACGGCATTACTGCATTCACTGCAATGGAAAAATTCCCCAACTGATTCTCTCCTTTCCTAGTATTAAATTGATGCTGATTCTTATTTTTGAATAAGTGAAGACTGATTCAAGCAACAGTATCAGTTTACCATACACAGTTGGAGAAGGTACACTGATACTATTGCTTGCCTTTGTGGGGAGAATATGGGTTTACTCGGTCTGTTTACCCTCAATAATTCCGATAAAAAAGCCATGTGTTAATCTTTGCTAGCACCCTTAAAAAAGGGTTATACTTGAGGAAAGTAAAGAACAGGGGTGGTCAAGATGATTTATGAATTCAGGATTGCTGTCCGCGACATCGGCGTACCAATTTGGAGGGATATCCAGGTGAACAGCGATGAGACTTTCTACGACTTCAACAGCATCATCCAAGCGGCATTCAGTTGGAGCGGGTTTTTCGAACACCGTTTTGAAATCACGCGCTCCGGCGGCACAGACCTCCTTCCCATCATCATAGAGGAGACACCTTTGGACACCTTGGAAGATTATACGGACGAGAGCGACCCCAGGGAATATTCCAATGAGGAACGTGAAGATGTGGATGAAATCGAAGAAAATGATTACGATTATTACGATGAAAACGACAGCGCGGAAAATGAGGACCAGACGCTACAAAAATTTTTCACCGAAATCGATGATGCGGCGACCTACATCTATTTCACGGATGCCGTCATAGAAGTGGATATCCAACTCACGGAGATGGTTGTTCCACAAGAAGATTGCCGTTATCCGATTTGTGTAGCCGCGGAAAACGCCAGTCCGGACGAAATGGAAGACCGCACCACAATTCTTCAGAATCGGGATAAACTAAAATTGACGAATACACAAGAGTTGATCAGTTTGATTAACTTCGCGTTATCTCAACTGGGTGACTCAGATATTTTCGACACGGAATATGAAGATTTTGGGTCAGAATATGCGATCGATACTAGCTGGGATGATGTGCTGCCTGATGAGACGGAAGATTCGCCGCCCAATTATTGAAGGTTCAAAAAAATACAGCAGACCACCCGAAAAAGTGGTCTGCTGTTTCTGTGCCAATTTATATTTTATGCGCGCTTAATTTCAAACAATATATTTTCCCGGTCATACTTTCTTAACAAAATAATCGTCATTCCGAAACAAATGCATCATAAATCTGTGTTATGATGTCCATTGAATGCTCCTGAACAACAAAAGTAGTTTTGTTGCAACGGTTGTTCTGAGCAAATAGACATGCAAGGGGGATTAGGTATGACCTACCCGATCATCATCGTTTTTCTTCTTGTCCTGACGTTTATCCATATCATGAAAAAACGCAACGGCAAGGAATCCAGATTTCCATTCACATCAGTGTTTCTCGGCGTGCTCTTCGGATATCTGCAGCAAGCCACTGCTATCGGCAGCATCATCGGCTTTCCGGATCTAGGACTTTACCTTTCGCTCGTATTTTTAAGCTTAGCCACTCTCCAGACCTTGGTTGGGAAAAGCAAGCAGAAACGCGAAGCGAATGCCCGATTCCGCAGCGGCGTATCCGGCTTGATCCTGGGGACCGGTTTTGTCTATCTGCACACCCAAACGGCCGCTGATCAACTGATAGCTGCCAGAACGGGCATTTCCAATTTGACGCTCTATTTGGCAATTGGTTGCTACGCCCTGGCTGCCTTGTCCTTTTCAGCCAATCTGAACAAACTCATGAAGAAGCAAGGCACACATTTTAAAAATGGTGTGCTCGGCGCACTGTTCGGCACATTGTTTCTTTTTCTGGATACGCAAACGATGGCCGGCGCCTTATTGGCGAACACCACTGGGCAGAACAGCCTGCTTTTGTATGCCGCACTCGTCAGTTATGCGATTGCCGTCTTCAGCATTCTTATGGAGGGCAACAAACGCTTGAAAGTGACCAGCGGCAATACCAAACGGGCGATCCTGTGTGCAGGTTTGGGGGCACTATTTAGATACATCCATCTCCGGACAACGCTGGATGACCTATTGGGTGTTTCCGGATGGATGGGCACCCTTTCGTTCGGTCTCTTCATCGCAGCCGCAGTCTTTCTGGCGCTGGACCTGTTCAAATCCGGCAAGTTCAAAGCCAAGAAGCGCTCTGCTGTAAAGTCGACCAAACAAACGAAACCTGTTTTTACAACCGAACAGAAGGCAGTCGAAAATCCGGAAGCAAACGGTCTCTCACGGTCTGAATATAGACGCAAACAAAACATGTAAACCCGGAACATCACTGCCAAAACAGCAAAAGTAGCGGCCTCTCATCATATGAGAGATCGCTGCTTTTTTAGTCCTCATCCTTGATGTCAGGGTCTTCCGGCAAAGGCGTATTCAGGTATGCCACCAGTTCTTGTTTGTACTTTTCCCTTTGTTCGATGAAAAGATTGAATTGATTGCGATTCAGGAGTAGTTCATCATCCACGCTGATTGTGCGGATTTGACGCTCGCGGATCAAACGATAGATTTCGTTGACCGGCACTTCCAGATAGTCAGCCGTTTCTTGAATATTCAAATACATAATAACACCTTCCACAAAGCCCATTTCGTTAAGTTTACACTAAGTTCAGCATTTTTGGGGAAATTTTCTTTTCTATAATCGCCGGCAGCCTTATCAGACACTTCTTACAGGAGGGCCTTTCAGCGCAGACGATTGATGTCGGGATTGAAATAGTTTTTCCGCTTGACCCAGACCGGACCGTCCCCTTTCGTGATCAGAAGCACATCAATCGGTCCGCCGACTGTTTCCATCGAAAAGGATATTTTCCCTTTGAAGGAAGTAATATTGACCAACGTTTCCGCTATCAGAGCAAGTTCCTCCTTCGGCATCGAATCAATCGTCATCAATACGGGGGTCAAATGCCGTTCCTGCTTCATATTTTCGAAGGCATCCAGACCCGATTCGACCAGCATCGCCTTCAGTTTATTAATTTCCGTAGCATCGCTTTCCTTCAACAGCTTTTTCTCCGTTAGTTCCGAAATGAGTTTTTCCAGAGTGGCTCGGAGCAGTTCCCCGAGGTCGGCCTCCAAATCCGGTGCTATGCCGTTAATGACAGTATGGACCATATCCTGTTGCGCAAATGGGACAATAGCTGAGGAACATCTGTCTTCGGCAAAATCATTCATCACAATCTGCCTGACAACAAGCCGTTTCTTGATCACTTTATCGACGACGCCGGATATATCATATTGATAGATGCTGGGAAAAAGCTCATCGTAGCCGAATCCGCCGATAACCAAGCCGGAGTAAGTGTCGGGATAGTAGCTGTCGCTGTATACGTAATTCCTCACGATCTTGTAAAGATCCGCCTTGAATTTATCGTAGAGGTTCAAGCCCAGGAATACGGTATCGAATAGCTCCTTGAAGACCTCATCCATTTTCTCCCCGTATCGGTCGGAGAAAACTTTTATCGGCGCTTTTTTGGTGATACTTTTCATTTTCTCGCTTTCCTTCAGCAACGCCGGAATCTTTTCTTCGACAGCTTTTTGGTAATCCGCCAGAGTGAATGCGCCGGGTGAAGGGATATAAGTCGTGTTCTCCAAAATGTAGCTGATATTCTCTACATACCCGATTATGAGCACTTCGGTATAGATCGAGGAGTAGATTTCATCCACACTTTCAAGATAATTGAAGAATTCCGTGCAGTAGTTCCAGACTGAATCCAAGGGGCGGGCACCTATTTTTTGATGGAAGCCTTTTACGATAATTTCCCAAGGAATCCCCATAAATTGAACATTCCCGAACATCATGATGCCGATCGAGTGGGTCGGTCCGAGAGAAAAAATTTTATTGCCGGAATTGAAAATTTTCATTTGTTCGCTGTTCCCCATTGTAAGAGCGGAATCAGCCGCCAGGACCAATCCGTTCGCGTTCAATATTCCTACTTCTGCCGTCATGACGCTTCCTCGCTTTCTTTTCAAACCTATTTTCCAAAAGCGTTTTCTTTCCTTCATTATAGCCTTACCGATCCCTTTTCTCAAAACATTAGTAACACCGCTCTAACGTTAATTGTTGCCTGAAAGCAACAAAAAAGAACCAGTGGCCACTATTTGGTGGCCACTGGTCCGGATTTATGCTAGTCAGTATAAGAATCCAAGCGTGCATAGGACTGATAACGGTCTTTTGCGGCTAGGAGGCTTTCATCGAAGATCGCCTGTACATGCTCAGCATCATACTGGTTATACAATGAAGAGTAGCGGACCTCTTCCATCAGGAAATCCTGGAAACGTTCAAATTGTGGTTCCTTGGAATCCAACTTGAACGGGTTTTTCCCTTTCAGTTTGTTTTCCGGGTGGAAGCGGTAAAGATGCCAATACCCAACATCCACAGCATCTTTTTCGTGTTCCTGCGATACGGTCAAGCCGCACTTGATGCCGTGGCTGATGCATGGCGAGTAGGCGATGACGATGGAAGGTCCATCGTAGGCTTCCGCCTCGGAGATGACTTTCAGTGTATGCCTAGGGTTTGCGCCCATCGCGATCTGTGCGACATAAACGTATCCGTAATTCATCATCATCATGCCCAAATCTTTTTTACGGACTGGTTTGCCGCCTGAAGCGAACTCGGCGATGGCACCCAGGTTGGATGATTTGGAAACCTGTCCGCCTGTGTTGGAATAGACTTCGGTATCCAGCACGAGGATATTCACATCTTCCCCGCTTGCGAGAACATGGTCGATTCCGCCGAAGCCGATATCATAGGCCCAACCATCTCCGCCGATCATCCAAGTGGAGCGTTTCATCAGATAGTCCTTATAGCCAAGCAAATCGTTTACCGATTGTTGGATAGTCTGATCCGTTGTGTCAGCAGTTTCCAAAGCCTTGATGTACGCTTCGGCTAATTTGCGGGCACTGCTTTTGTCGTTGAAGCCCTCAGTCCAGGCTGTTGCTGCCGTTCTGAGCGAATCGTCGATTTGCAGGTTCAAGAGTTCTCCTGTCAATTCCAGTGTCCGTTGACGCAGTTGTTTCGTCGCATGGTGCATTCCTAAGCCGAATTCCGCATTATCCTCCAATAAGGAATTTGCCCAAGAAGGTCCGCAACCTGCTTCATTTGTCGTATACGGAGTGGAAGGAGCCGATCCGCCGTAGATGGAAGAGCAGCCTGTCGCATTCGCGATCTGCATACGATCACCCACCACTTGGGTAACTAGTTTGATATATGGCGTTTCGCCGCAACCAGCGCAGGCACCTGAAAATTCAAACAACGGTTTTTCGAACTGGCTGCCCTTAACCGTGTTGATGCCGACAGGATTTTCTTTGTGCGGCAGACGGATCATGTAATCCCAGTTATTGTTTTCCTCCAGATGATCCTCGCGGTTTTTCATTTCAATCGCTTTTTTACGTGCCGGACAGGTCAAGACGCAGATGCCGCAGCCCGTGCAGTCGGCAGCGGACACTTGGATTCGGTATTTGTAGTCTTTGTATGGGCGCATCCCGTCCAGGAATTCCATACCTTCAGGGGCATTGGCTGCCTCGTCTTCGGTGGCCAGGAACGGTCGGATAGCGGCATGCGGACAAACGAAAGAGCATTGATTGCACTGGATGCATTCCTCGGGATTCCAGATTGGGATCTGGACGGCGATTTCGCGTTTCTCGTATTGCGTCGTCCCCTGCGGGAAAGTCCCGTCAGCCCGGTCCAAAAAGGCGCTGACAGGCAATTGGTTGCCTTCCATCCGTTCCATCATGTTGGCGATGTTGCGGACAAAATCCGGTTCTCCCTTCAACACTTCCGGCTCATCCTGTGCATCCATCCAGCTATTTGGAATGCTGATTTTTTGGACACCTTCCATGCCGGCGTCGATCGCTTTCTCGTTCATGGAAATGATTGCTTCGCCTTTATGACCGTATGACTTGCGGGCCGCTTCCTTCATGTACTGCATGGCCTCTTCAACAGGTATGACCGGTAGGATTTTGAAGAAAGCCGCTTGACAGATCGTGTTGATCCGCCCACCAAGTCCGATTTCCTTGGCGAGATTGATAGCATCGATCGTATAGAAGTCAACCTTGTTTTCTGCGATGTATCGTTTCATCTTGGCAGGCAACCGCGTTTCAAGATCCTCTGCGCGCCAATTGGTGTTCAGCAGGAAAGTGCCTCCCGGTTTCAGATTCTTCAGCATGTCGTATTTTTTGACGTAGGCGTGGTTGTGGCAAGCCACGAAATCAGCCTTTTCGATCAGATAGGGCTCATGGATTGGTTCCTTGCCGAAGCGCAAATCGGAAATAGTGACACCACCCGATTTTTTCGAATCGTAGGAAAAATAAGCCTGTACGTGCATATCGGTATGATCTCCGATGATTTTGATCGAATTTTTGTTGGCCCCAACTGTCCCGTCGGAACCGAATCCCCAAAATTGCGCCTCGAACGTGCCTTCCTGACGGACGTCGATCTGTTCATCGATCACAAGCGAAAGGTGAGTGACGTCATCGTTGATACCGATCGTGAAGGGGTGCTTCGGTTCCTCCTTCTTCAGGTTTTTGTAGACTGCGAACAGCTGCTCCGGCGTTGTGTCCTTAGAACCCAAGCCATAACGGCCGCCGATGATCATCGGACGGTCAAGGCGATTGTTGAAGGCCGCCACGACATCCAGAAAGAGCGGTTCGCCGATGGAGCCGGCTTCTTTCGTGCGGTCGAGAACCGCAATCCGTTTTACGGAGTCCGGTAAAGCCTTCATAAAGTGCCCAACGCTGAACGGACGGTAAAGATGCACATTGAGGACACCCACTTTTTCCCCTAAGCGGTTCAGGTAATCCGCCGTCTCGCAGGCTGTTTCATACACGGAGCCCATGCAGATGATGACCCGTTCTGCATCCGTAGCACCGTAATAATTGAACAGACGGTAGTCCCGGCCAGTCAACTGGTTCATTTTTTCCATATAGCCTTCGACAATTTCCGGAACAGCATCGTAATACCTGTTGGCGGCTTCCTTAGTCTGGAAAAAGACGTCGGGATTCTGAGCCGTTCCCCGCAATGTCGGATGGTTCGGGCTGAGGCTGCGGTCACGGAAGGCTTTCAAAGCATCCTGATCCAGCATTTCCGCGAGGTCGTCATACGATTGGACCTCGATTTTTTGGATTTCATGCGACGTCCGGAAGCCGTCGAAAAAATGCAGGAATGGCACGCGCCCTTTGATCGCCGCCAAATGGGCTACAGCTGCCAAGTCAGTCGCTTCCTGTACACTGGAGGATGCCAGCATAGCATAGCCCGTCTGTCTGCAGGCCATCACGTCCGAATGGTCGCCGAAGATGGAAAGCGCATGGCCCCCCACCGCACGAGCGGCAACATGAATGACGGAGGGCAACAGTTGCCCAGCCATTTTGTACAGGTCGGGTATCATCAGCAATAATCCTTGCGATGATGTATAGGAACACGCCAAAGCGCCCGCTTGTAGCGCGCCGTGAACAGTGCCCGCTGCTCCGGCCTCGGATTGCATTTGGGTCACTTTCACAGTTTGGCCAAAAATGTTCTTGCGGCCCTCCTGCGCCCAATGGTCGACAGCGTCTGCCATCGGTGAAGAGGGTGTAATGGGATAAATCCCTGAAATTTCAGTAAAAGCGTAAGATGTATAGGCTGCGGCAGTATTGCCATCGACAGTCATATACATTTTCTCGTTAGACATTAAGGATTCCTTCTCTCAAATCGTATAGTTCACATACAGCGGGTTATTTTTCTGATTTTTTCGACCAAGAGTCGCAGAAAATAACGAGCTGGTGCATTCGTGTGATTTCATTATAGCAAAAAAGTAAGTGCTCCGGTACACAAAGAAAGACGTTTCTTTCCGAATTTCCAAAAGCTTAAAGGTTCTTTATGCTTCAATAATCTATTTCATTTTGTATAGTCGTTGAAAATATTTCACTCCTTACCTGGGGGAGTAAGGATAGGAATTTGCCTTCTGACGGTTGCAACACGTCCGAGATCCACCGTTACGATCGCGATATCTTCCTCAAAACCCAGTTGGGTCAGAACGCTTCCCCAAGGATCTACCACCAGCGAATGACCGTAGGCATGGTACCTAAAATCGAGGTCGCGGGCCGGACTGACCCCCACCATGAACAACTGGTTGTCGACTGCGCGAGCTCGGAACAGCAATTCCCAATGCGCCGGACCGGTCGTCATATTGAATGCGCCGGGCACAATGCAGACGAGGGCTCCTTGTTTTTGGAGCAGCTCCCAGTCGGTCTGGAATCGGATGTCAAAGCAGATACCCAAGCCGAAGAGGCCGAATTCGGTCTGAAACACACCCATTCCGTCCCCTGGAGTCAACGTATCGGATTCTCTGAATGCTTGCCCTCCATCGACCTGGATATCGAATAAATGCGTTTTGCTGTAGTCGTGGATTTCGTTGCCTTGGCGATCGAACGTATAGTTCGTGTTGTATATTTTGTTATCTCTGATTTGCGGAATCGATCCTCCAACCACATAGATAGCACTTTCTTTAGCCATCCCCGCGAGCCTTCGGTAAGTTTCTCCACCTTTCGGTTCTGCGTAATCGCTGAAATAGGCGTTATCATAAGGACAATTGAACATTTCCGGGAGCACAGCCATATCCGCGCCACCCTGCGCTGCTTTTCTGACCAATTCCTCAGCACGTTTTAAGTTCGTTTCCTTATCCGCTGTCACCATCATCTGAAGTAAGGCTATTTTCATCCCCGTCACCCTCCTAATCGTTTCTATAAGTATAACGTTTTACTGCCCTAGTGTCACAAAAAGCAGAGACGGCTGGATTGCCCATCTCTGCTTCTAGAAATCTAATAGACAACAACTGGTGTACCAACCGGATAACTGAAATACAATGTCCGGACAGCTTCATACGGTGTGTTGACGCAACCATGCGAACCGTAGTATAGGTAGATATCGCCGCCATAGCCATGCGTCTGCCAAGGCGAATCGTGTAAGCCCACCATATTTCCCACGAACGGTATCCAGAAGCTGACGGGCGAAGCATAGTCCTCGCCGATCAGAACGGATGGCGATTGTTTAAACGGCTGGATATAGAACAAGCCTCGCGGCGTAGCGTTATTGGCCGATGGTTTGCCGGTGATGACCGGCGCTGAAACAAGCATCGTCTCGCCTTTATAGGCCCAAACACTCTGTTGACTCAAGCTTACGATAATATAACTGTTGCCAATGTAGTAATTGACACCAGAATTGCTGCGGAAATATCCGTTGATCACCGTCCAATCCGGACCTTTTGCATAGGTTGGCAAACCTGAAAGGGCCACTTTGTCCACCCAACCGATGTAGCTGCCGTTCAGGGAAATGAGAACATACTGACCGTCAGCGGATTCCCTGATCGCATCGACCTTCTGTCCGACATAGCTGTCCGTACTCGTCCGCCATTGGTAACCAGCATAGCCCCATGGCAAGGTATCGATCGAAAAACCCGCTTTGGCGATTGTCGGTGAATAGCTCACGGAGATTCCCCCCGAAATATTCTGTGCTTGGGATCTGTAGCTGAAATCCCCCAAAGCTTTCTTATCGATCCAGCCTAATTTTTTTCCATTCAGGGAAAGAAGTACATACGATCCGTTGGCTGCTTCTTTCACCGCCTCAAATCGTTGTCCGAGATAGTCGGTTGAAGTGGCCATCTGTTGATAGCCGGGGTAACCCCACGGCAGACTGTCGATCGAATAGCCCGGTGAGGTAATGGCTGCCGTATAAGCAACAACGACTGCAGAGGCGACATCCTGTAGTTTTGGCGGAACGGCGATATCAGTGAGTGCTCGTTTATCAACCCATCCCAATCGGGTCTCGTTGGAAGAAATCAAAACATAGAGGCCGTTCGGCGACTCTTGGACAGCTTGGATGCGTTCTCCGGTATGGTTGCTTGTCGAATCAACTTGCCCATACCCGGCATAACCCCATGGTAAGCTGTCGATGGAAAATCCAGGTGCTGCTATAGTTGCTTTATAATCTACGGGTATTCCCGTTGCCAATTCCTGTACTTTGGGTTGGATATAGATATCTGTCAGTGCCCGTTTATCTATCCAACCCAATCTGTTTCTGTTCAGTACAATCAGCGCATATAGACCGTTGGCTGTCTCCTTGACTGCCTGTACGCTTTGGTTCAAGTAAGCCAAACTTGTTGTCATTTGAGCATACCCGGCATAGCCCCATGGTAAGCTGTCGATGGAAAATCCGGCTGCACCGATCCGGGCGGAATAGTCGACAGTCAACGCTGAAGCAATATCCTGCACTTTAGGCTGACTGTAAATATCCGCCAGAGCGCGCTTGTCAATCCAACCCAACTTTTCTCCATTGAGGGAAATTAGCACATACTGACCATTTGCGGTTTCTTTTTCGGCCTGAATTGTTTGATTCAAATAAGCTGCGCTCGTCGTCATATGCAGGTACCCCGAGTAACCCCAGGGAAGACTATCAATCGAAAAGTTGGCTACGTTAATGCGGGCAGTGTAATCCACGGCAATCGCTGAAGCTAGGTCTTGTACCTTAGGAATGACGACGATATCGGATAAGGCGCGCTTGTCGACCCAGCCCAATTTTTCTCCGTTCAGCACTGCCAATGCGTAAAGACCGTTCTGCGATTCTCTGATCACCTCGATTTTTTGACCTACATAATCCTTCGTCATGTAGCGAAATGCATAGCCTGAGTAACCCCAAGGAAGACTGTCGAGCGTATAGTCCCCTTTGGCAATGACAGCTGTGTAGGAAACGGCAACGTCAGAAGAACTTTCCTTCACTTCGGGTAATATTGTTGCCGATGTAGTCATTTCCATTGCGGATGCAGACTCAAGAGGAGTGGCATCGCTTGGCTGAGGGGCGGCTTCGGTAACATCTGGTATCGATCCGGTCGCCGAAGGGATACCCTCGTTGCTTGCAGGCACCACTTCATCAGATGCTTCCGAAGAGTTATCCGATGGCGCAACCGCTGTAAGGTTCGGTGTTCCAGTCACTGGCTCCTCTGGCAGAACATCGGCAGCTTTGTCTGTGTCCTCATAGAGGATGGATGATTGCTCGATCATATCCGGTAATTCTGTTTGGGACGACTCGCTCCCGATGGTGCTGCTTGCTTTTGCACCGGTAGTTTCCGCAAAAACTGAAGGTGCCGGTGCCGCAGTCAGCATGGCTGCTGACAGACTGCAAACCAAAACGGTACACCATTGAGATTTGACTTTACGCAATTTTTTCATGACTTACCCCACCAATCTATTTAAAATTGCAAAGGCTTACATTTTATACGAAAAAATTTGAGAACGGCAATTCGAAAATCCATTTCATACTTTTATTATATCAATATATTTTATATCTTCAATATATATAATCTAATTTCTGATTTTTATTGAAAAATTGGCTACCGGACATATGAAAAGAGCCGAGCTGAAACCGATCGGGTCCCTGCTCAACTCTTCCTTTCATCTAAAGTACACGAGGACATTATGACAAAGCTGGATCATTCTAAATCGTACTCGTCACTGCTACTGTTGCCGTACCGGTCACTTGCAGCCTGAACGGCTTCTATGCTCTTGTTGTATTTTTCCAGTTTCAGTTGGACTTTACGGAAGACACTGCCTTCCGTGAAATTTCCGTCCGGTTCGCGTTTTCCACAATTCATCCCCGTCAAAAGCTCGATTCCTTCCGAAATAGTTTTAACGGAATAGATATGAAATTTAGCATCCTTCACTGCCTCGATGATTTCCTCCTTCAGCATGAGATCTTCCACATTTTGATTCGGAATAATGACACCGTGTTCTCCGCTCAATCCTTTCGCTTGGCACAGATCGAAAAAGCTTTCGATTTTCTCGGTGGCCCCGCCGATCGGTTGTATTTCACCTTTCTGATTGATGGAACCCGTGACCGCAAGATTCTGTCTCAGTGGCACATCAGCAAGGCTGGACAGGAGTGCATAAAGTTCAGCACTTGAGGCACTGTCCCCGTCGACTCCGCCGTAATTCTGTTCAAAAGTCAACTGGGCACTCACTGCCAGCGGTTTTTCCTGAGCAAACTGCCCACCTAGAAAGCCTGCCAATGTCAGTACCCCTTTTGAATGGCTGCTGCCACTCATTTTGGTTTCGCGCTCAATGTTTGTCACGCCATTCGAACCGATATAGGTACGAGCTGTGATTCGCGTCGGATGGCCAAAAGCATATTCTTCGGTCTGGATGACTGAAAGGCCGTTCACTTGGCCAACAACCGAATCCTGAACATCAATCATGATTTTGTTCTTCAATAACATTTCCTGGAATTTTTCTTCGATCATATTTGCCCTGTATTTCCTGTCTGCCAGCGCTTTTTTCACGTGACCCTCAGAAACGATCGTTGCGCCTTCGTATTTGGCGATGGCACTAGATTCATGGACAATTTCAGTGATTTCGTTGAATTGCGTGGACAATTTGGCCTGATTGCCGGCAAGCCGTGATCCGTACTCAATGATTTTACCTAAGCCGCTTCGGTCAAAATGTAGGATTCCTGTCTGCTCGCAGATTGAGCTAATAAATGAGACATATTTTCTGATATTCTCTCCATTGCGGTCCATACTGATATCGAAATCGACTTTTACTTTGAAGAGCTTCCTGAAATCTTCATCATAGGTCAATATTTTGTAAAATATCGGACTCCCGATCAAAATGATTTTGACGTTCAAGGGAATCGTTTCCGGTTTCAGTGTCAAAGTCGGCACGTAGCGGTATTGTTCCCCGATATTTTCAATCAGTGCTTGTTGATGTTTCAATACTTTTTTCAGGGCATCCCACATGAATGGATCAAACAGGACATCTTTTGCCTGCAGCACCAGATACCCGCCGTTTGCCTGATGGATGGCGCCTGCTTTCACCATTGTGAAGTCAGTCGTAGTGAACATAAATTGGTTTTTGTATTCTATTTTCCCGAAGATATTGTAATAGTTCGTAAAAGGTTCGATGATCGCTGGGGCACCTTTGCTGTTTTCATTGTTCACAAAGAGATTGACTTTGTATTTTATGAAGGGGTCACCATCGTTTTCCGGTAGCTGGAAAGGATTTTGCGCTTGTGGTGCATCAGCCAATCGGAAGATGAGATTGTTTTCGGTAATGTCCGTCAGCACCTTATCGAGGTAATCCAAGATTTTTTCTGAATAAGCGTACTTTTCTTTCAATCTGGCGATGGGAGGCTCCGTTGCAAACTGGGTTATCTGCCTGTCCAATTCCTTGAGCTGTTTGTCAGCCTCTTTTTCGAGTGCGCGGGAACCGCGGATGATTTCATCCAGGCGCTTTTCAAGCTTGTAGGTATTTTCATCAATGGTTTTGCGTTCTTCTGCCGAAAGAACTTTATATTCTTCCGGGGAAAGCTGCTTGCCGTCTTTGATCGGTATCAAAGCCACGCGGCCGGGTGCTTGCCGGACGACGAATCCAGCTTTGAAAGCCTCCTGTTCGATGCTCCGAAAAACAGCATCCACTTTCTCCTGAACCACTTGAATGATGGTGCCTTTCTGTTGATCATAATCACTGCTCTCGAATGTTTTCGGAATGAGGCTGCGCATGTCTTCTACGAACTCGGTCATGTCATTGCGGAATATTTTGCCTTGTCCTGCAGGTAGAGACACTGCGATTGGTTTGTCCCGATCGGTAAAATTGTAGATATAGCACCAATCATCGGGCGTGTTGCCTTTCTCGGCCAAACTGGACACTACGGTCTGGACGTAGGTGCTCTTTCCTGTTCCTGGTGGGCCGGAAACGAAAATATTGTAGCCAGGCACTGTCATTCCCAACCCGAAGTCCATCGATTTCACGGCCCGATCCTGACCGATGATGCCTTGCAAGGGAGGGACATCCCTGGATGATTCGCAAAAATTTAGTTCGCCGGTATGCAGATAACTCCAACGCAGCTTCTCGAACGGAATACGGTATTTTTCTTCAATCGACATGCAAAGGACTCCTTTACTGTTGGATTGCGCTGTTTGTGCCGACAAATATATATCCGGACACCAAATTCGTAAGCGCTATCATTCCTCTACTCTATTGTATAACAATTTTGATGAGATGTGGAATTTTTTCCTTTTTGATTTGATTGTTACACTAATTATTATTACGCAAAAATTATCATCAACCACTTTTCACGCATGGATTGCTGCGCTATACTGATTTAATAGGACGGAGGGACTCACGAGCATGCATTTTACTTTTAACACCAAATTTACAGTTTTATGCCTCTGGATGGGTGTCATTTTTCTCCTGTCGCATCAAAATGGTCAGGATTCATCCGAAACAAGCGGCATCCTTTTGGAATTACTGAAATTTATTGGGATTGGACCCGGCAGTTCCGTTCAGGGTGCACTCAGTTACCTGATCCGTAAGGCAGGCCATTTCAGCGAATACTTGATTTTGGCGATTTTATTTTTACGTTATCGAAAACAACAAGGATCGTCGGGAAAATCAGTTTTTTATGCGTTTCTGTTTGTATTTCTGTATGCCTCTTCGGACGAATTCCATCAATCCTTCATTCCGGGAAGAGGTCCGGCCTTTTCCGACGTATTGATCGATACAGCAGGCGGACTGACCGGCATCATGCTTTACGAATGGAAGCAGAGAATGATGGAGCGTCAAAATCCGATTTACTGCAAAAAATAAACAGGCATCCGTCTTTCTGATGGATGCCTGTTTTAAAATTATAGGAGCTTTATACCGCTGAGCTAGTCGACCGCGTCTTTGGGCTCGTTGAAGACATAGACGTTCAAATCGACTGAATCATCGTTGACACTTTTTGCCATGATGTGCAGCCCTTCGCAGATTAATTCATCATCTTGGAAGAGTGGTGTCACACGATAGCGGACGGTGGTGCCTGCTTGAATCGCTTCACTCACAATGAATTCCGAGGCGAAATACATTGCCGGATAGTTCGCGTTTCGGTACAACGTTACCAAATTGCGCCAGTCCTCACCACTTCCTCCGAGAACATCCGCCAGCAAATGACCGCGATTCAACTGTTTTGGATTCGAATCATTTTGATTGCTTTTCGACCAGCCGGTCGGCAGAATGCTGCTGTTTGCATCGGTTCCCGTCTGATACATTTCCAGTGTGATCATGGCGTTCACTGTGGTTACTCGGTTCAGCTCATCCAAATCGCCGTAACTGATCCAGCCTTCCTCATCAAAGTGCAATTCTGAATCATCAAAGGTACTCTTTCCACCATTTATTTCAATTGTATCCGTACCTGTATATTGAGGCGCATCATCCGTGGACAGGATTACTGAAGTAGTGATTGTAACATCCTGGTTTGAAGTCGGATTGACGTCTTCCTGTATCTCTATCCAGGTAAGGATGAGAAAACATGCAAACAACAACAGCAGCCGCAATAGTTTGTGCTTACCTGAAGTTTTTCTTTTTGCCATTTCTTCCCCCCATTGTTAAGAATTGTAACATCGTTCAGTATGGATAAAGAACGGCTTCATTCATTGAACGCATTCCTTCATTCTATCAGGCAACCATTGGGAGTGCAAAC
The DNA here is from genome assembly GCF_900107505.1 of Trichococcus collinsii. Lineage (GTDB taxonomy): Bacteria > Bacillota > Bacilli > Lactobacillales > Aerococcaceae > Trichococcus > Trichococcus collinsii. The sequence goes on from NZ_FNQH01000001.1 coordinate 582,064, forward strand.
CAAATTCTAGTGACAAGCGAACACATTCCCTTTTACTTTTATAGTCCTTTATTTTTATAAAAAACGACTCTTCTGTATGGAAGAGTCGTTTGTGCACTATTATTCAGTTGCGGGTTCATTTTTGACACTCGCCCGGATATCGAATTTCCCGATTGGATCCGGTCCACGCATGACTTCCCGTTTGATCTGGAGCAGGCCGTCCTCATTCACGCGCGTTTTCCATCTGACCAATTGGATCTGGCCACCGGTAATCTCGATGGCGGTGATGCTTGTTGGATAGATGCAGCAACCCGAATTGAAGTAAGGCAAATCTTTGGTCTTAGGATATTTGAAGCGGTGCGTATGGCCACAGATCAGCATTTTTTCATGCTTCTGGATCCACTTCACGTAGTTTTTTTCAATTTTGTGCCGTTTGTTCATATTTTTCACGGGACTTGTCGGGCTCTTGACGCCGAATGCGTGCAGGAACCGCCAAAAGTACTTTAAGGAAAGCATCGTTGGATACCAAAGTTGATCATTAGGCAGATCGCCCTGCATCCCATGAACGACGAATATTTCCTGCTTCGTCTTCCGGTCCTTCAAAACCAATGCTTCGATTGGTCGGATCCCAGGGAGAAAATCATAGAAAAACTCGGTATACTCATCGTAGTTCCGGAAGTAATTTCGTTCCACATACCATTGATTTTTCAGAAAGATATTATGGTTCCCGTAAATCATGATCAGACGTTTTTCGTCATAAAAACGTTTCAGGATAGCAAATACCTCAGGATGGGCATTTTTGATGTGCTTAAACTCGTGGTGTTCCCACAGTTCATCACCGTCCCCGTTTTCAACGTATATGAATTCGTTCTTATAATAGTATTCCATCGCGTACAAAAAAATGTTTTTATTCCGTGAGAATTCATCTGATAAGCTCCCATCGCCTCTATGACAGTCACTCAAAAAAACATAATTGGATGTATCATCGATGTATTCAACCCTCGCTTTTTCATATGCCTCCGTAAGCCGTTTATCCGTAAACATGCACTTCACCTCATCTCATCTCATTAATCAAGTTAACTCTATTATAGTTCTCTAAGGTCAGAAGTGCTACTATTTAAAGTAAACAGTAGGATGACCAAAAAGACCATCCCGAAACCAACGATGTAAAAATAAGTGAGATGGGCTGAGATTGGGATACCTTGCTTGAAGCATCCACGGTAATTTGACCTTCTTCGATCAGGAAATCCATGCGAAGATTTGCGAAAAAAAAGTAGCAAAACATACACAAATAAAAGCTGTAACCAAATCTGCCACACAAAAAAAGTACCCCAACCACAGCAGGAGCGATTCCTGTAGGTAGTTGGGGTACTATCATTATTCGGTATATTGCTAAATTTGAAACACTGGTGTGGAAAGGTATCTTTCGCCGTTGTCCGGTGCGATCGTCACTACCGACTTGCCTGCACCAAGTTGACCAGCCAAGGCGATGGCGCCTGCCACTGCCGCACCGCTGGAGATGCCGACAAGAATGCCTTCCTCTTTGGCTAATCTGCGCGTCATTTCGAAAGCTTCTTCACTGGAAACCTGGAACACGCCGTCGAATACAGCCGTGTCCAATACCTGAGGAATGAAGCCGGTACCGATTCCTTGGATCTTATGCGGTCCTTTTTGGCCTCCGCTCAATACCGCTGATTCGGAAGGTTCCAAGGCATAGATGCCGACATCCGGATTCGCTTTTCGTAAGGCTCTCCCTACCCCTGTTATCGTTCCGCCCGTTCCGACAGCCGACAGGAAGGCATCAGGGCCTACACCGTCGAAAGCCGCAATGATTTCCGGACCGGTTGTCGTTTCATGGATAGCTGGATTGGCTGGATTTTCAAACTGCAATGGCAGAAAATGGCCAGGCTGTTCCGCAATTTCTCTGGCTTTCGCGATTGCTGTAGGCATCCCCTCAGCACCGGGAGTCAACACAAGTTCGGCTCCATAGGCCGAAAGCAACAGACGTCGCTCGATGCTCATAGTATCCGGCATCACAAAGATAGCTTTATAGCCTTTCGCCGCCGCCAACATCGCCAATCCTACGCCGGTATTGCCGCTTGTCGGCTCAACGATCGTGTCGCCCGGTTTTAAGATTCCCTCTTTTTCCGCTGTCGCGATCATATTCAAAGCGATGCGATCCTTTATGCTGCCGCCGACATTGAACGCCTCTAATTTCAAATAGACATCGGCAAAGCCTTCCGGCACGACTTTGCTTAATTTAATGATCGGTGTATCTCCGATCAACTCTGCTACTGATGTTACGATTTTAGCCATGTTAAATTCCCCCGTTAAGTTTGTTATGTACGATTGTATGTGCCAAAATTCGAGAATGACCTTACTTCTCGTACTTTGGGTGATGAGGATAGCATAACACGCTAATGCTTCTGCGAAAATCAGGCATAAACGAACAAGGGTGATCGATTTTCCCGATCACCCTTCAAATTCAATTATCGCTGGTATCCTGTTTATGCCCCATCAATCGATCTATCGCTTCTTTTGCTTGTTTGTAACGGGCGAAATAACTGAACTCGTCTTTATCGCCGATGCCTTTTGCATCCAACATGACAACTTTATCCAAATTTCCGCTTCTTCCGATTTCCTCCAACATCATCTCGTGGATGGTCGTCAAAAAGGTATCCTCCGAAAATTCCATATTGCGGTAACCATCGTCGACATATTTCAGAGTCGGTGGTACAACCAGGATCAAATCCCATAATTGGCGCGCAATGAAGGCGTTGGCCGATTGCTCCACTATCGCATATTCTTCCGAAGTGATCGCATAGTCCACGTCCTTAGCTCCAAGGCGTGCGTAGACTTTTGTGACCATTACATCCGTGTCTAGAATTGCCATCCCTTGGCTGGCTGGATCTGCGATTGTGTCACGGTTCAGCTGGAACTGACCCGTGACCAACCGCTGGTAATCCATGCCATCCAGCTCGAAATCATTCACATTCGATTCCTCTTGATACTGGCGTGAATATTCGAAACTGTAGGGACAGGAATACAGTTTCGCCAAATCCTTGACCAGTGTCGTTTTCCCGCCGCTCGGAGCGCCCAAAACCAGCACTTTTTTCGTGAATGCGCGCCGGAAAGGCAAAGCGATAGCATTAAAATAGCGCAAGGCATCAGTGCGGATATTCAGGCCGGTGACCGGGTAAAGTGTGGTGTCCACCAAATGGACTTCTTCCGCGGATTCACTCGCCAAAGCCTCAGCCTGTGCTATTTTCCCGGTATACCAGATTTTTTGCGCATCGCTGTGCTGAAGCGAATCAGCTATCTTGAGGTTGATGATTTCCAACCAGGACTTCCACTCGATTTCCTTTTGCGGAATGGCTTGGCCGGCTGCCATCACGACATAAATCTGGTTATCATCCGCAAATAATTCGCGCATATAGCGGAATCTTCTGTAGACATCCAGACCGAATGGCTCACCGAAATCGCCCTCCTGACCGCAGACGATCACGACGCAACCGTCATTCTCCTTCTTGGCCTGCATGATGACTTCCAAATGGCCGATATGGCATGGCGCGAAGGCTCCGAAAACGATGCCGATCCGGCTGCCGCTTAATTTATCCTTGTACAGATTCCCCATCTCAATTCTCCCTTCTGCAGGACATATTCTCTACGGTACGCATCCTACCTTTTACATACATTCTACAACTTCCTCACCGCAGCGTATAGCACGAAGGGTTTTTTCAAGATAGGGTATTCGGATACCGGATTGACTCGACAAAAAAACAAGCGGTCAGATCATGTGATCTTTGCGCCTGCTTGCTTATCGTCGGACCAGAACAGCCTGATAGCCGCTGTCATTGATGGATTTTTTTGTCGTATCACCAATCGCGTAGAAAACGAACGGCATTTTTTCGGTTTTGTTGTAGACCGAAAGGAATCTTTTCCATGCCGAAGGGCTGGCAAAGTAAACAGCGGATAGATTCCCCCAGTTGAGCAGCTCCACCAATTCCGCTTTGCGTTCGTCCGGGAAAATATTTTGGTACAGGACCGATCCAGTTACATCGTTTTCGATCCCGAGAAGTTCCTCGATATAGTCATCTGCGAGTTGGCTCTTAGGGTAGAAAATCGATGTTCCCGATGGAAAGCGTTCCTGCCAGGCGGAAACAAACTGTTTTTTTGTTTCCTCTGGGCTGACGAAAGCCACTTTAAATCCGCATGATTGGACCATTTTACCGGTTTTCTTGCCGATAACGGCAATCAATGGGTGATGTCCCTTTTCGATGACGGCCAGAACACTTGCCACAGGCGCTTGACTCGTGAAGAAAAGCCACTCAGCTGCATTAATTTTTCTTTTGATGGCTTCCGTTATCGGCAACGGTTTAATTTCACATAGGGGGATTTCATAAAACCGTCCGAACCCTTGCGCACGGAACCGAATCTGATCTTCCGCATTCATGTTCAACGGCCTTGTCAAAAGTATCGCCTTCGTCATGGCAACAATTCGTCTGCAGCCGTTTCCGCCAGTTTCAACGGATCATCCCCGATATAACGTCTCGTGACTCCAGGTTCGTCGATCGAACCAGCCAAAAACGCCAAAAATTCCCATTTTCCATCATCCAATCGATGCGCATAGCCGCCTATCGGCATGTCGCAATTGCCATTTGCGCGATGCAGGAAGGAACGCTCCGTAAGACAGGCCAATGAAGCTGCTTCATCATTGATGCCACTAAGCAGCTCAATCAGTTGCTTGTCATCCTCACGACATTGGACAGCCATGATCCCTTGTCCAATCGCTGGAACACAGACTTCCGGTTCAAGCATGAGCGTATGCAGCCCCTTAAGATAGTCCATCCTTTCAAGCCCGGCTGCTGCCAGGACTATGCCGTCTAATCCTTCTTCCTTCATCTTAAGGAGGCGGGTCTCGATATTGCCGCGGATCGGCACAAACGACATGTTCGGATATGCTGACTTCAATTGGTTGATCCGGCGCACACTGCTCGTGCCTATAACCAAAGGCCCTGTTGTCCCCGAGAAGGGTTTCTCGTCGTTCCAGATCAAGCAATCGAGCGGATTAGCCCTCTTAGGTGTGGCGACGATGGTCAATCCTTCCGGTAACCGGGCTGGCACATCCTTGAGGCTGTGCACAGCAAAATCGATTGTCTTATCCAACAATTGGGCCTCGACTTCCTTCACGAATACGCCTTTTCCCCCGATTTGCGTCAAGGGCACATGCACCAGCCTGTCCCCTTTGGTGGTGATGCCGACCACCTCTACAGTCACCGCGGGGTCCACTCTTTTCAGAGCCTCAATGACCAGTTCGGTTTGTTTCAGGGCCAACGCACTGCTGCGCGTCCCAACTCTTAGTGTCTTCATGCAGCGACCTCCCTTCTTTCACTATTATAGAGGACTTTCGCTTGTAATCAAACGGATATCTTTACTTCTGCATACCGATTCTGTATGCCATGAAATAAAGCCCGCCCATGAAGAAACCGCCTCCTACCAGATTTCCGATCCAGACGATGCTGATGTTCAGCATAAATTCCTCCCAAGTCGCCCCTCCGGCAAAAATCCCTGCCGGAATCAAGAACATGTTTGCGACGACATGCTGATATCCAGCGATAACAAAAGCCATGATCGGCAGAAACGTACCGAAGATTTTCCCGATGAAATCCTTGGCTGCATAGTTCATGTAAACGCCTGTGCAGACCAAAATATTGCAGGCAACCGAAGAAAAGAACAATTGAACGGGTGCCACATCGATACGACCTCTGGCGACAGCAATCGTCCTATCGATAAACGCTCCTTGCAGTGTTCCGGACAAATAGCCGAAGAAGTAAGCTACAAAAAGGGCTCCGATCAAGTTGAACAATGTAATGACCGCCATGTTCTTCAACCATGATTTTCCGGATATTTCTTTTGCGAACAAAGCAAGTGATACGGATAACATATTCCCTGTCACCAATTCACCGCCGACCAACAGCAGGCAGATGAGTCCGACCGGGAAAACCATTGCCCCCAATAAGTTGACGAGCGTACCCCACTCAGCTGGCATTGATCCCATTGTGCGGATCATGGCAACGCCCGCCAGTCCTATGAAGACGCCGGCCATGATACCCAATGCAGCCATCGTCATGATACTGTAATCGGCTTTATGTTTGCCTCTTAGAATGGCTTCTTCTAATAATTCTTTTGGGCTCAATGCTCCCATAATGGCTTCACCTTTTCCGCTTCATATATTTTTTTTGCTGCTGCATCATCAAAGATGATGCTATCGAAATGCTGTTCCGCCAAGTAGTGGCGGTTTACAGCATCAAAGCGCCTGTCCCGCCCTGCGCCTACTTGCATCCACCAGACATCCGCGCCCTTTTGAGTCTGTTCGAGCAATGCCTCCATAACCGGTTTCCGGGTTGAGACGTACAGCTTAGAGTCGCCTCTTTCAGGCAAGTCAGAAAACCAGTCGAAGCGTTCCCCGGCGTGGACGACTTCGCCCAGGATGATCATGGCCGGATTCTCGATTTTGGTTTCGCTGATTTTTTGTCTGATGTCTGCAAGCGTTCCTTGTATTTTCGACTGTCTGCCGTATGTCCCCCATTGGGTTATCAGGATGGGCATTTCCATGTTTTGACCCTGTTCCAAGGCTGCCGCCACGAATCGATCGAGCGCCTCCACACCCATATAAAGGCAGACTGTCTGGCCATTCAATAATTGTTGGAAAGTGTTTTTCTCGTTATCGATAAGTCTGCCTGTCGTAAAAGTCACCGAAGTGGCAATGCCTCTTTGCGTCAGCGAAATCCCGCTATAGCTGGCTGTACCACTGGCGGCAGTGATTCCTGGAGTGATGTCGAAACGGATACCCGCCTCTTGGCATGCTTTCAATTCTTCCGTTAGACGTCCGAAGATGGCTGGATCGCCTCCTTTCAGACGTACAATAGAATCATGTATTGCGGCGGTTTCGATCAGTTTCGCATTGATTTCTGCTTGCTTAATCGATTTCCGATCAGGTGTTTTGCCGACATAGATGAAGAGGCAATCCTCCTTGCAATGAAAGAGCAACAATGGATTAACCAACCGGTCATAGATGACCGCATCGGCGCACTGCAGCAGCCGCACACCTTTTGCAGTCATCAATTCCGGATCGCCCGGTCCGGCACCTACGAAATGGATCATAAGGAAGCACCCTTCAGGTAAATGTCCCCGTCTTCAATCAACAACTCATATACCTTCAATTGGCCTTCATCAGGGTCCTGGATACACCCGTCAATCAAGGATATTTTATAATCCCGCATCGGTTCATAGAGGTATTCACCTGATACGGTCCCCTCCAGAACAGGTCCGTCAGTCAATCGACAAAAATCTTCGATGGCCGTGATGCGTCCGTCGGATAGTTGGAAAAGAGCAATCTTTTTGTTTCCGATTGATACGGATCGTCCAATCTGCGGAAGCAAAGTATTTTTTGTGGTTAAAAATATTTTTTCTGTCATCTTAATCACCCACCGTCACAAGTTCTCTTCTGTCGATCGAATATAATTTTTCCTGGATGTCGCGATCGCCTACAATTTCATGCCATGGATCTTTCCGTTTCACTGCTGTTGCCACATCCAATGCCACAATCAAGTCTTTCCGTTTTGCAGCATCGCTCAGGATATGTTTAACAGCATCGAATCCCAAACGTTCAACCCAAGGCGCGGTCCTTTCGGCATAAATGCCCGTTTCGCGATAATACTGCAGCAAAGCGCCGCAATATTCGATAACTTCTTCTTCCGTTTCCACGGTCGTAAGCAACTGTGCTTCCTTAACTTCAGTACCGCCATTTCCGCCGATATAGATCTGATAGCCGTTCTCCACACAGATGATGCCGAAATCCTTCACACCAGATTCTACACAACTACGCGGACAAGCCGATACGCCAACTTTAAATTTGTGCGGCGTGTCGATGAACTCGAAACGTTCTTCCAATTTGATGCCAAGCCCCATCGAATCCTGAGTGCCGAATCTGCAGAAGTTCTTCCCGACGCAGGTTTTGACCGAGCGAAAAGCTTTCGCATAAGCCTGTGCTGAAACCATATCCAATTCTTTCCAGATGGCCGGAAGATCCTGCTTCTTGACCCCGTACAGGCCAATCCTTTGGCTGCCTGTTACTTTCACTAGTGGCACGCTGTATTTCTCGGCTACTTTAGCGATCTGCAGCAATTGCTGCGGATTCGTCTGGCCGCCCCGCATTCTCGGAATGACCGAGAACGTTCCGTCCTTTTGGATATTGGCATGCATACGCTCATTCACATAGCGTGATTGGCGTTCATCTTTATGTTCAGTCGGGAAGGCGACATTCAAATAGAAATTGACTGCCGGTCTGCATTTCGCGCAACCTTCAGGACTTGCGAAATGAAGTTCCTTGAATACATCCGAACTTGTCGTCAGATGCTTCGCATAGATCTGTGTCATGACTTGATCCCTGTTCAAATCCGTGCAGGAACAGATGCCGGTTGAAGCTGTGACTCCCTCGCCCAGTTCATGCTCCAACAAAGTTTGGATCTGCGGTTTGCATTTTCCGCAACTGGTCCCAGCTTTGGTTATTTTGCCGACTTCAGCTACATTCGACAAGCCTTTGTCACGGATGCCTCTGATGATGTCGCCTTTCGTTACGCCATTGCAGCCACAGACGGTTTCTTCATCATCCCAGGCAACGACATCATCACTGCCTGCGTCTTCACCTGAGGCTTGCAGGATTGCGATCGATTGCAGATCAGCGATTTGCTGGCCTTTTTTCATCATGTTGTAGTAACGGTTGCCATCAGCTGTTTCGCCGTAAAGAACGATCCCCTCGATGCGGTTGTCCTTGATGAACACTTTTTTGTAGTTCCTGTTGACACCGTCAAAAGCTTCGATGCTCTGCATCCCTTCAGTGTCCATGATGTTTCCCGCTGAATACAGATCGCATCCAGAAACTTTCAAGGAAGTGAACGTCTTGGAACCTTGGTATGGTTTGGCTTCGATGCCAGTCAATACGTCAGCCAGCACTTTCCCTTGTTCAAACAAGGGGGCAACCAATCCGTAGGTTTTCCCGTCATGCTCGACACATTCACCGATTGCGTAGATCGCCGGCAAATTGGTTTCCATGAAGTCATTCACGACAATCCCGCGGTTTACTTCCAGCCCGGCTTCCCGCGCCAATTCGGCAGCTGGTCGGATTCCGATTGACATGACGACAAGATCCGTATCAATCGTTGTGCCGTCCTTAAAGCGCAGTCCGGTGACGCGCTCGTCACCCACTATTTCGGTTGTGGCGTATTCCAGCAGGAATTTCAATCCCTGTGCTTCCAGATCGCCCTGCAACAATTTGCCGGCTCTTTCATCCAACTGCGTTTCCATCAACCATTTGGCCAAATGGACTATAGTGACGTCCATTCCTTGCAATTGAAGACCTTTGGCGGCTTCCAACCCAAGCAAACCGCCGCCGATAACGACGGCTTTCTTGTGCTTTCCGGCAGCTTCCATCATTTCAGCTGTATCATCGATGGTGCGGAAAGCGACTACACCATCTTTCTGCGAACCGGGTATCGGCAAAATGAATGGATGGGAACCTGTGGCAAAAACCAATTTATCGTAAGGGATCTTTAGCCCTTTTTCGCTTGTGATCATTTTGTTCGCTGTATCGATGCCGACCGCTGGATCTTCATTGATCAGCGTTATATTGTTCTCTTCGTACCATGTATATGGATTGGTGATGATTTCATCAACCGTCATTTTATTCTGAAGCACATTGGATAGCATGATGCGATTGTAATTCGGGTAGCATTCCTTCCCGATGATGGTGATATCATACCGTTCCGGATTCCTTTCCAGAATCTCTTCAACCAAACGAACCCCTGCCATACCGTTTCCGATCAAGACCAAATGTTCTCTCATTTGCGCACCCTCTTCTATTCGTTGTTATAAAATTCACAATAAAGGATTTGTGAATCATTTAATATTAGGGAAACGCCTATGTTTTGAGGAATGCCATAATTTGGACAAAGATGATGACTGTTAGCGTCTGCACCAATTCGCACTACCACTGCAACAAAAAAACTCAAGCATTAGGCTTGAGTCGGATTTATTTTTTCGGCTAGTTCATGCAGTATCTTTTTTGCTTTCCGCGGATCATTCCCGAAAGTGGAGACAGCCACCAGGTAGTCATCCTGGCGCAGCGTCGCGAGATTGATGAAGTCGCTGTTGTTGCGGTCGGTCGTATCGTTCAGGAACTGATGCGGCTCGACCGCCGATCGTACCGCTTTGTTTGTTGCCCTATCCCCTGTGCAGATGAAGATGAAGGTTGCATCATCAAGATCGCCTGATTTGTAAGCCCGCCTGACCAGTACTGCTTTTCCGCTTGCTACCCACTCTAGGATTTCCGGACTCACGACAGGCGAAATGACGGTTGGCTGGGCGCCGCAACGGATCAATTCCTGCAATTTCCGCGTAGCGATTTTACCGCCGCCGACCACCATGACTTTCCGTTTGCTGATGTCTACCATCATCGGATACATCCAGCTTCCTCCAACCGTTCCTTAAGGGCTTTATGGACTGCTTCTGAATCGAGCAACTGTTCCAGTAATAGATCCTGAGGCCGGTTTTTTTCGAACCAGCAACCAATTTTTTTGGCCAAGTATCCATCGGTAAAGAACAGCCGTTGCACGATGTAGGGCTGTTCTCCGGATATCGCCTGATAATGTGGTTCCCCCAAATGGTTTGTCGCCAAGACTGCTCGCCCTAAATCTGATCTTAAAGCAGCCGCAATCCTTTCCAGTTGTTCGCCAGGTTCCGGATAATGGGTCGTGCCGTGCGCGACCAACATGATTGGAAACTTTGGATGGCTCTCTGCAGCTTCCTGCAGCCGGTCTCTCAACCAGTCGTATACAGCTTTCGTTGTCCCCAGTGTCTCGCTGATTTCAAAGGGAACCGCAGAGCAAGCCTGCATACGCTGCGGGATATCCTCCCGGGCATGTGTGGCCGGGAAAAGCAGAACTGGAACGACAATTATTTTATCCACCTTTTGTTCTTCCAGCTGCTTGACAGCATTCTCCAACGTATGCTGTTGCCCTTCCAGCATACCTATCGCTTGGGGCAGATCCAAGGTGTCACTGAAATCTTTGACGATATTGGACAGTTTTTGTGGGATGCTGGTTTTTCTGCCGTGCAGCACGTACATGATTCCGATTTTCATCTTATTCCTCCTAGAAATCGACCAGATGATTTTTCACACTATAACGCAAAAGATCGGCGTAGCTGTCAACCTTCAGTTTTTTTCTGATGTTAGCTTTATGCACTTCTACCGTTTTGACTGAAATGAACAGTTTTTCGGCAATATCCCGGTTGTTGTATCCCAAAGCTACGAGCGGTAGGACCTCTTTTTCCCGTTTCGAAAGACTGGCATAGAGGCTGTCTCCCTGAAAGGTGTCCAGCTCATCCAACTTATCGTTTGGATAGCCACTGTAGTAACGTTGATTGGCATGGACCTTCCGAATACCGTCCAGCAAGATGTCGTCTGTTGTGCTTTTGAGGATGAAACCATCGGCTCTTGCATTCAATGCTTCCCTCACGTAACTTTCCTCATCATGCATCGTCAAGACGATTACTTTGATCTCCGGATGCGTTTCTTTGATTCGGCGGGTCGTATGCAACCCGTTTTCCCCTGGAGGCATACTGATGTCCATCAGCACCAGATCGGCCTGCGTATTTTCCAGCTTCATGAAGACTTCGTTGCCGTCAGCGGCGTCCCCGACGACTTCCATGTCTGGTTGTGCATTCAACATGAAAGTCAGCGCGTTACGCACCAGTGCATGATCGTCTGCAATAATGATTTTCATGTCAACCCCTCCTTATAAGGCACGCTCATGGTGATGCGTGTCCCTTTTTCTATACCTGTATCAACTTCCATTTTTCCACCTACAGAGTGAGCGCGTTCCCGCAAATTCAGCAGACCAAATCCAAGATGATAAGGATCGTAAATAAACCCTTTACCTTCGTCTGCAATCGTGACACGCAGTTCCTCTTGGCCAAAATCAAGAGTGAGGCTCGCTTCGTTCACTCCGGAATATTTCAAAGCATTTGAGATAGCCTCCTGAATACTGCGGTAGATGACAACATTCCCTCGACCGGTGAGCGCATTCCGCTCCCCGTCAACGATAACATGGATGACGAATCCTGTCATTTCCATTGTCTGTTCGACAAACTGATTTATCGCCGGGATAAGCCCAACATCATCCAGAATGCTCGGCCGCAATTCAGTAGCCAAACTTTTGATTTCCAATAGTACGTCCGCGAAATGACGGTCGATTGCTTGAAGCTTTTGCTGATGGTCTTCAACTGGTGTCCACTTGAGTCCTCTCGTTTCAAGCATCAAGCTGTAGATGCTCTGGGCAATCCCATCATGGAGTTCGCGCGCAATCCTTTTTTGCTCACTCTCTCGTGCTTCGTTCAAATATGTCAGCATACTTTTCCCCTCCAATTCGAAGGGTTTATCAATATAGCGGATCTCGAGAATCCAATGGTGTTCCCTTTTCACGAGTTTTCCGAAAAATTCATATGACACCCCATCGCGGCCCATAAAAGTGATGGGAAAACCATCCGAGGCAGCCCATTTATTCTCGAGCGGACAGTTTTTGCATGCTGTTTTATCGGTATGAAAAGCGCAACAAGTGCCCCTGGCTACTTGCACCGCGTATTCCATTAAAACAACATAATCTTTCTCGAACTTTTCTGCCTGCGCATTCTTTTCAACTACATTATAGTCAGCATCCATGAGCCAAGTCGGTTGAAGCAAAAATTGGGGAATGCGTTCCTTTGGATCAGTCATCTATGTGCGCCTCCTCTTCCAACAGGGCCGATAAGACTGGCAATGCTGCGTAGACAGCAGTCACGTCTGAAACATCAGTACCAATCGGTTTGCGGTATCCCAGCAACAAAACAGCACGGATGATGCCGTTCTTCAATATCGGGATGCCGATTGTCATATCGAGCTGCTCTAGCCTTGCGATTGGATACTTCAAAAGATTTTGACTGTCTGATTGAATATCAGTGACGCGTTGTTCCCTGCCTGTGCGCCAAACTTCACCAGCGATGCCCTTGCCGATCCGTAAGCGAATGGATTTGTAGTGATCACTTGTGTTTCCGGCTACATGTGTCCAGCGCAATTCGGTCTGTTGGGAGGGTGGGGCAACATCCTGGGCCAAACCCAAAAAATCTGCCTGCCATTCCTTTCTTTGCTCTTCCAACCAAACATCCATTTGTGACATTGTTCACTACTCCAATTCCCTATATTTTTCGAAATCTATGGATTTCTGTTGCCCTTTATCCAAAAAGTTACTATGATGGTACCAATTGTTGGAAGTAAATTATTTACTAAGGAGTGTATTATGAAACAAATCAAAAGTCTATCATTTTTCAATCTGATTCTGATCATCGTCATGACAGTATACTCTTTTTCAAGTATGTCGTCCTCTTTTTTCATGATGGGTCTGAAAGCATTCCCTTGGTTTTTGATCAGCGCGTTTTTTTATTTTATCCCTTATGCCCTTATTGTATCAGAATATACGCGCAGCTATTCGAATCGCACAGGCGGCATTTATGATTGGCTGAAAGATGCTTTCTCGCCGCGTATCGCTTTCATTACCGCTTTTCTTTGGTACTGCAGCTACTTCACTTGGATCATCAGCCTGTTCATGAAATTATTGATTCCTTTCACGATCATGCTTTTCGGGCGGGACTTGACTTCCGCTGAGCAATGGTTCGGAATCGACACAACCTACTGGATCATGGTGCTCTCGCTCTTCGCCGTATTTTGCATGACTTGGGTGATCAACCGTGGACACCAAGCCGTCTTTTCATTCCTGAAGACGAGCAGCTATGCAATGGTCGGTCTGCTGCTTATTTCCGGAATCGGCAATCTGTTGCTGATGGTGAACAATCCCCAGCTCATCATGCAGAACATGCAACAAAGCCTGGCTGCCCCGAGTTTCTTCAAGGGAACCAGTGACTCTTTCCTTTCGCAGTTGCCATTCTTTATTTTCGCCATCACCGCATTCGGCGGGCTCGACACAATCGCCAGCCTAGTGGACAAATCCGGCGAACAAAGAAAAAAATTTCCGAAAGCGTTGATCATCAGTGCCGTGATTATCGTCGTCCTCTATTTCGGTGGCATCATGCTTTGGAGCGGCGCAAATAACCTGAATGTGCTTCGCGAAACCGATCAATTCCACCTCGGAAATCTGATGTACGGTTTGATGGGGAGCCTGGCCAATAACATCAGCGTTTCATTCGGTCTGTCTGCAGCCGCTCAGACGTTCCTTTATCAAGCGTTCATACGCTACACTGCCTTTACTTTGTTCGTAGCCTATATTGGGTTGTTGTCGTCCATCACCTACACCCCGTTAAAAAGTTTGATCCAAGGAACGCCTAAGGAAATCTGGCCGCAATTCCTGACAAAAATCAATCAAAAAGAAATGCCGCAAACGGCGCTTTGGATCCAAGCCGTGGTTATTTCTGTATGCATTATTGGATTATCATTAAATAGCACCATTTTAGGTGCATTATTCAATCAATTGACCTATATGACAAATGTAGCCCGCGCCATTCCGTATTTCGTCGTAGCCGCGAGTTATCCGTTCTATCGCATCAAGAACCCTGGACTGCTGAAGCATTCATTGATTGCTTCGCACTGGCAAGGGTACCTTTGCTCGCTGAGCGTCTGCACGGCTACCTTGATCGCCATCACTTTCCAAGTGTACCAGCCGTTCCATACCGGAGAATATGTCCAAGCCATGTTGCTTATCATTGGACCGATTCTTTTCGGGCTTCTCGGGAGCAACATTTATCAAAGGTTTGAAAAGAAACGGGCACAATTTATGTTTGAAAATAATTAACGGATTTTACTATGAAAAAAAGAACCGCTCAGCTGACTTGAGCGGTTCTTTTTTGTTTCTGCACCAGCTGCTACATCGCGCTGCGTCTTAACCCATAGAAGTATTGCACAATCGGATGCTTCATTTTCACTGATTTTTCCATGTCCATAGTCCGCTTTTTGCCGACGCGCCTGTCCAACAAGGCCAAGCAGTTCAAAAGGATATCAGTGCTGGCAAGACTGGCTTCGATGGGTTGGGTCAGAAAAACATTGGCCGTTTTGTAGAAATCGGATTTACTTAAGGCTACTTGGGCGCCCATCGTTTCCTTCGCATAGGCCAACAGTTTGCGGTCCCTCGCGATCACTGCCAAGCGTTCTTCCGGAACTTTTCCGCCGGTTTCTTTCCGGATATGCTCAATTTCGGCTTCGCTGAGCGGAATCACGAGGGCAGGGTCATTTTTGATATCCTGTTCCGACTGGTACCACTTCATCCCAGTCGTTCCGTCCCTCATATTGAAGATTTTTTTATTGTCCACGGCTATGCAGCATTGGCCGTTTTTATCGGGTGAATAGCGGTAACTGGTGGAGAGATACTCCACTCTGCCCGCCAACGCAGGCGTGAGAAAGTTCTCCAACAGCTGCTTCATCTTGCTCCAGATCATAATATCCTCCATCAGACAACTTTATTGTTGTCCCTTTATTCTTAAATCCGACTTCTACCATTATGGACAACAAAGACAGGGTAGGTCAATCCTTTTCAAACATCCGGATCATCTTTTTGTCTCTAACCCATTCGGTAATCGACTCGCACGATGCCCTTGATTCTCACATTATTTATTGGGACATTTCAATCGTCCTGGATTTTGGAATATGCTAAAATGTAAGCGTAAAGAATATGTTTAAGCGCAGCCAGCTATGCCGGATAAGGAGGATCATCATGAAAAGAGGCAGGCTCAACATAACGCTGTATTCTGGCATTTTACTCAGTCTGATACCACTGAGTCTCATTCGCATGGAACCTGATGAAGCCGAACCAGAGACCACAGAATTTGGGATAATTTTGCAACCAGGGTCTTCTGTTTCGGTACGGTTGGATGTGCCGCTCCTGAATCAGCTGGATCCGCCAGCCTTGCTGCTCGGCTGCGAGGTCACCTCGCTTGCCATGATCCTACAGTACAACGGAATAATGGTCACGAAAAACGGGCTCGCAGCCAAGCTTCCGGTCGTTCCGATCCACTATGAAAACGGGCTGCACGGCAACCCGAATGAGGGTTTTCTCGGCGATGTTACCGGGGCGGATTACGGTTTTTGCGTCTACCATGGCCCCATCGCAGCCTTGGCATCCGAATACATCGCGCCCGGTCGCGTGGAGGATATCAGCGGGCAGGATTTTGATTTTGTCATCGCAGCCTTGGATAAAGGCTATCCCGTCTGGGTCGTCACGACGACCACCTTCCTTCCCGATGCTGAGTTGGAAGTGTGGCAAACGCCGGCAGGTCCGGTAAACATCAGCTACATCATGCACAGCGTTGTGGTTGTCGGGTACGACTTCGATAGTCTTTACATCAACAATCCCTACGGCCAAAAGGACCAGAAAGTTGATCGGCAGAACTTTATACTGGCATGGGAACAGATGGGCAAACAAGCCCTCTACATCGCAGCAGGCACGCCCACTCAGACGGTAATACAGGTAAAAGAATAGGATTCCGGTGTTATCCCGGAACCCTATTCTTTTCATTTATTCACTATGCGGGCTCAATAATCGACTTCAAAGCGTTTGGAAGCCTTCGAAAGCGTGTGGCAAATGATCCAGTACAGGAAAGCCATGATGACATACATCGGCAATACATAGGCCGAATCCATCGAATAGATGATCTTTGAGCGATATGTCAGCTCTGAAAACGAGATGATCGTTGTCAGGGAGGTATCCTTGATCAAAGAAATGAATTGTGACACTAATGACGGAACCATCGAACGGACGCCTTGCGGTATGATGATGTGCCGCATCGTCTCGGAAAAAGTGAACCCAGTCGAAAGTCCTGCTTCCATTTGCCCTACTGCGACTGATTTCAGTCCGGCGCGTACGATTTCTGCGATCATGCATGACTCGAATACTACAAAAGCGATCAACGCCGCTCCAAAAGCGCTGAAACGATAGCCTAACTGCGGAAAACCAAAATAGAAGACCACGATAATCAAGAGCAAAGGCACACTGCGGATGACGTCCATGAGGAAACCGAGAGCATTCGACGCGACCGGAACTTTCATGTAACGGATGACCCCGAGACCTAAGCCGATGATGAAGCTGATTGCGATGGCCAGCACAGAGAAAGACAGTGTGCTGCCCATGCCCTTCATCAGATAAATAAAATTGCCATTTGATAAAGCACCTGTAATATCAAACATCTCCATTTTCCCCCTAAGCCATTTCCATTTTTCGTTCAATATGCGCCATTAGGTAATTCAAAGGCAGCGTGATGATCACATAGAACATGCTG
This sequence comes from Trichococcus collinsii, assembly GCF_900107505.1. Lineage (GTDB taxonomy): Bacteria > Bacillota > Bacilli > Lactobacillales > Aerococcaceae > Trichococcus > Trichococcus collinsii. The sequence continues at coordinate 599,416 of NZ_FNQH01000001.1, forward strand.
ATGACCAGATAGGAGCCCATCATATTGAATGTTTCGCCTGCGATCAGGTCTCCGTAGTACATCAAATCCATCCCGGCAACGAACCCTAAAACCGAGGAATCCTTCACCAAGGTAATGAATTGATTCCCCAGCGGAGGGATTACGATTTTGAAAGCTTGCGGCAATACGATATGGTACATCGTTTCCCAATAGGAGAAGCCTGAAGCAAGTCCAGCTTCCAACTGGCCGGCCGGTACCGCTTGAATACCGGTCCGCACGATTTCTGCGATGAACGAGGTAGAGTAGATGACCAAGCCGATCGCCCCAGCAATCATTCCGTTCACTTTGATGTCCAACACCATAGGGATGGCAATGTAGAAAAACATGGTGATGACTAGCAGCGGAATATTTTTGAAGCATTCCACGTAATAGCCGCTGATTTTATTCAAAGCCTTGTTTTTGGAGACATGGAACATGGCCAAAATGGTTCCGAAAAGCAAACTCACCAGCATCGAAATCATGCTGATGGCCAAAGTGTGCCCAAAAGCTGTTAGTAATGTACTGTAATGCTTCGTTAATATTTCAATCATTTCCCGCACTCCTTAGTAATAGTCGCCGAACCACTTTTCTTCGATTTCCGCTAAAGTGCCGTTTTCTCGAATGATTGCGATTGCTTCATTTAATTCTTCCCGGAATTCGTCTTCATCCTCATTGAGCGCAATTCCGTATGGTTCATCGGTGATTCTTCCGCCGGCAAATCGGAAACCGGACGTTTTCGACATCATCCCCATCAAAACGACATTGTCGGATGTGTAGGCATCCGCTTGGCCGGCAATCAAAGTCGTAAAGGCTTCGGATTCGGTGTCATATTCCCTTGTCGGTGCTTGCGGCGCAATAGTCTTCATGTTGAGCATCATCGTTGTCCCTTTTGCTCCTGCGACAATCGTGTCGGCAGTCAAATCCTCGATCGCTTGAATGTCGCTGTCTTCCGGCACAATCAACGCTTGACCACCGATATAATAGGAGTCCGTAAAATCAACTTGCTTTTCTCTTTCATCTGTAATCGTCATCGTGCTGATGACGGCATCCGCTATATTGTTCTTAACAAATGCCACCCGATTCTGACTCGATACCTCAACAAAAATTGCATTTTCAGCAGACCCTGTAATCACTTCAGTCAGCGCGCGCGCAACATCGGAATCATACCCTGCTACTTTACCCGTCTCTACATTCAATTGCCCGACTAAGGGTGTGGTAACGTTGGTGGCCCAGACAATTTTCTTGTCCCCACTTTCTATGCGCTCCATCACGCTTTTTTCCGAAACTTTCATGCAGCCGCTCATCAGAAGCAGCACCGACAGCGCACTTGTCAAGAGCACTTTTTTCATCGTAACTTTCATCATACCATTGCTCCTTACTTTCGACTTTAATTAGTGGTTGATAACTTTGCTGAGGAACTGCTTGGCTCGTTCATCTTGAGGATCCAGGAAAAAGGACTCGCTCGGGCGGTCTTCCAGGATTTCGCCATCTGACATGAACAACGTACGATCGGAAACCTCGCGGGCAAAGCCCATTTCATGGGTCACCACAATCATCGTCATCCCCTCTTTGGCAAGGTCCGACATGACCTTCAATACCTCGCCGATCGTTTCAGGGTCCAGTGCAGAAGTCGGCTCATCAAACAGCAGCACTTTCGGATTCATTGCCAAGCCGCGTGCAATTGCGACACGTTGTTTCTGGCCGCCGGACAGTTGATTCGGATACATGTCCTTTTTATCCAACAGCTGCACTTTTTCCAAAAGTTTTTCGGCCTGCTCGATAGCTTCTGTTTTGTTTTTTTTCAACTTGAAGATCGGAGCCAAAGTGATATTTTCCAACACTGTTTTATGCGGGTATAAATTGAAATGCTGGAACACCATGCCGACTTCCTGACGGATCAGGTTGATGTTGGTGTTTTTATCGTGGATATTAACCCCTTCGATCAATAATTCGCCTTCGGATATTTCCTCCAATCCATTGATACAGCGGATCAATGTGCTTTTACCGGAACCGGATGGCCCAAGTATGACGGTCACTTCTCCTTGATTAAATCTGACATTGATATTTTTCAAAGCGTGGAAACTGCCGTAATATTTGTTGACATTCTTAAATTCAATCATTTTTTGAATCTCCCCATTGTGTAATATTTAACTTTTATTAAAGCAAAGTTAGAAACAAATTACAATAGCAATTCCTTAATGTTAATTCGATAATTCACAAAAATATTCGTATATAGCGCTTCCATTTTTTTGAAATGATATTTAAGCATCTCATCATTCGCAATTCTCCTGCTAACACATGCAAGATCGGGTAAGTGGATGATTGGCGAGTGGTTGCCTTTATGGCAGTTTCACTACTCTATGATTAGAAAACCCCAACCAATCTGATAGCTTCCCGCAATCTGGAACTTTTGAACATGAATGAATTGTAATTTTGCCATATAATTTGTTTCAATTTCCTGAATATGATATTTCGGTTAGATTTCAATTGGGATATAATGATATTGGAAGTGTGAATTTGAATTTTGTTACCCTCTGAGCACCAAAAGGCCCATTTACACCTATTACAAATTAGAGTCCGGCATCATTCCAATCTGTGCAGATGCATTCGCGACGTCAGTACGGGTACAATGTTTGTTTATGATTCATCTGAATAGGTTATCCGAGCCATCTCTAAAACCCGCAAAAATCGATCCGTAAGCACGTATAGTCAAATGGACGCATCTTAAGCCAAAGCGCTCGCAAAAGTGTACTCTAGGCAATTTTATGTGCTTTTAGGGCTGACTTATGATCGTTATGTAAAAAAAGACAGACACAACGATCGCAATGATCATTGTGTCTGTCTTTTAGTGCGCAAATATGTAATCTATTTTTTTCCGTCTTCGTGCATCTTGCGGATTAATTCATCGATCTTGCTGCCGTAAGCCACCGATTCATCACGTTTGAAGATTAATTCCGGTGTCTTGTAGAGTGTCAGACGCGTTCCAAGTTCCTTGCGGATAAGGCCAGTAGCCTTATCCAATCCTAGTTGCGTTTTTTCACGATCGCTGGCAAGTTCCGACAATGTGCTGTAATAGATGGTTGCTTGCTGCAAGTCACCGGTGATTTCTACATCAGTGATGTTCACATTCGCAACACGCGGATCTTTTACACGTTTAGCCAGGATATCATTAACTTCGCGTTGTATTTCTTGCTTTATTCTTCCGGCTCTGAAATTAGCCATATCGGTTCACCTCTCACTAGCTTGATTGCTGTTGCTTTTATTTCTTGATTTCAACCATATGGTACGCTTCGATGACATCATCAATGCGGATATCGTTGTAATCTTCGATCATCACACCACATTCGAAGCCTTTTTTAACTTCTTTGGCATCATCCTTGAATCGCTTCAAGCTTGCAAGTTTACCGTCGAAAATGACGATGTTGTCGCGGATGATACGGATGCTGCTGCTTCTTCCGATGTAGCCATCCGTTACGAACGCTCCACCGATTGTGCCGACTTTAGAAACTTTATAGGTCTCACGGATAAGTGCTTGACCGGTTACTTGCTCTTCGAATTCCGGATCCAGCATGCCCTTCATCGCTGTCTCGATTTCATCGATGGCGTTGTAGATGATACGGTGTAGACGGATATCCACATTTTCACTGTCCGCTTGGATCTTCGCTTGAGGAGTCGGACGGACGTTAAATCCGATAATGATTGCGTTGCTGGCTGCCGCCAAGGTAACATCACTCTCGTTGATTGCGCCTGCTGCCGAGTGAACAATCTTGACTCGAACACCTTCGACCTCTATTTTTTGTAAGCTCGCAGCTAACGCTTCAACTGAACCTTGCACGTCAGCCTTGATGATGACATTGACATCTTTAAGTTCTCCGTCTTTCAAGCTGGAGAACAAGTTATCCAAAGTCACGCGGTTCTGCGTTGAACGTTGTTCCATTAAGGCACGTTTCGCACGTTCTTCACCGGCTTGACGCGCTGTCTTCTCATCTTCAAAGACAACAAAGTGATCCCCTGCTTGTGGTGCTGCATTTAAACCTGTGATTTCGACAGGCATTGCAGGTCCAGCGGTTTTTACGCGTCTGCCTTGATCGTTGGTCATTACGCGTACGCGACCATGAGTATAGCCAACTACGATCGGATCGCCGATTTTCAAAGTACCTGACTGCACCAAGACGGTAGCAATCGGTCCTTTGGATTTATCCAAACGGGCTTCGATTACGGAACCGATTGCTAAACGATTTGGATTAGCTTTCAATTCTTGGACTTCAGCAACCAACAAAATCATTTCCAACAATTCATCGATCCCTTGACCAAACTTAGCTGAGATGTTGACAAAAATCGTTTCGCCGCCCCAAGCTTCCGGAACCAAACCATGGTCGGATAGTTCCTGCATAACGCGATCTGGATTTGCTGTCGGTTTGTCGATTTTATTCACGGCAACGATGATAGGAACATCAGCCGCTTTTGCGTGGCTGATAGCTTCGATTGTCTGTGGCATCACACCGTCATCAGCTGCGACAACGATGATCGTGATATCTGTTACATCCGCTCCGCGGGCACGCATCGTCGTGAAGGCCGCATGTCCTGGTGTATCCAAAAATGTGATTGGCTTACCATCGATTTTAACCTGATAAGCGCCGATATGCTGCGTGATTCCGCCTGCTTCAGTTTGGATTACGTTCGTATTGCGCAGTGAATCCAAAAGCGTCGTTTTACCGTGATCGACGTGACCCATGATAGTGACAACAGGTGGTCTTGAAACTAAGTCTTCCGGATTTTCTTCCATTTCGAAATAGCTGTCCAAATCGGAAATATCCTGAACGATTTTTTCCTCTGCTTCGATACCGTAATCAGTAGCCAACAATTCCAAGGCGTCTTTTCCTAATGCTTGGTTTTGAGTGACCATGATGCCCATCAGGAATAACTTTTTAATGATTTCGGCTGGCTCACGGTGCAGCTTTTTGGCAACTTCCATTACATTCATACCGTCTGTATAGACGAATGTTTCCGGTAACTCGCGGAATTTGCGTGGCGGTACTGCCGGTCCTTGCTTGGTCGTGCCTTTTTTGAACTTCGAGCGTTTATTTTTGTTGTAGGGATTGTTGCCTCTGCCTTGATTTCCTTGACCGCGGGGATTGGATCCACCTGAATTTTGACCGTACGATGGACGGCTTGATTTGGCTGGCGCATTGGTAGTAGTATTCGTGTTTGCAGTTTTCTGCACTGGTTTATCATTTGATTTGTTTGGCGAAACAGAGTCAACTCGATTCATTTTAGTATTTGGACGATTTTGTCCAGCTTGGCTTGTGGCTTGCGCCGGCCGATTTGTATTCTTTTCTGCAGTATTTCTTGCTTGTCCTTTATTTTCGGAACCGTTTTTTTGATTCGAAGAAGGATTCGATGGTTTATCTTTCATGTCTGTTTTTTTCCTCAGTTCACTCTTATCATTAGGTTTATGTGTTCCGGTTGCAGGCGACTTTTTGTTGTCTACTGGTTGCTTCTTCTGTGGCGCATTGGATTGCGGTGCACTAGGCTTGGCAACCTGGTTTCCAGCAGTGGAAGCGATGGATTGGTTCAACTTTTTGATGTCTCCGTCTTCCATGGTTGACATGTGGCTATGATAATCGATCCCCAATTGTTTTGCTTTATCCAACACCGTTTTGCTTGGTATCTTGTGTTCATTTGCATACTCGTAGACACGTTTTTTTTCCATGTCATCACCTTCCCTTATCTCATTACTTTGTTCCTTTCAGCCGCATGAAACTTTTGGCGAATCCTCTATCGGTCAAGGCGCAAATGGAACGGGACTTGCCTATTGCTTGACTGATTTGTTCCGAAGTGAAATGCACCTGGAACGGGACTTCATAATAGCGGCATTTGTTTTCTAATTTTTCTTTCGTGTTATCGCTGCAGTCCGTCGCACAGAGGACGAAGACTGCTTCATTTTTTTGGATGGATTTGATGGTCATTTCTTCACCTGTGATCAGTTTGCCGGCGCGCAATGCCAATCCCAGCAAATTCAACATCTTATCTTCAGGTGTCATAATAAGCTCCTTGCTTTTTGGTGTTCGACATAATCGAACAACTCTTGGTAGAACGCGTCACTGATCGCGGTCTCGAGGTGTTTGTCCAAAATGTGTTGCTTCCAAGCTTTCTGCACCAATGCAGGTTCCAGAGAGACGTAGGCTCCACGACCATTCATGCGGCCGGTAGGGTCAATGGCGACTTCACCTGCTTGGTTTTTTACGATTCGGACTAATTCTTTTTTGGGTTTCATCTCGTTGGAGACGACACATTTCCTCATCGGAACTTTTCTTGTCTTCATAAACCTTCACCTCACTGATTAGTCTTGATAGTCCTCTGCTAATTCATCATAGCTTTGTTCCGGATCTGTCTCGACTTCCGAGATCAGCTGCTCTACATCTTCAGGATCAAGGATTTTTTCATCATTTTCGTATTCTTCCGTATAATCCGTTTCGTCCGCTGGAACAGCGATATCTTCAGCGACTTCCTCAGCCGTAAATATCTTATCCAAGCCAGCGAAGGAATTGATTGCATCAGCATCTTCTTCATCTGCTGCAACTTTTTGAGCACCGGATTCCATCAATAACTTATTATACTCCGTTTCGGACTTGATATCGATTTTATAGCCTGTCAATTTAGCCGCTAAGCGCGCATTTTGACCTTTTTTACCGATTGCCAATGATAGCTGATAATCCGGAACGATGACCGTGCAACTGCCGTCCGCTTGATGGAAATCTACATTCACAACTTGTGCTGGATTCAATGCGTTTCCGATGTAGATCGACGGATCTTCATTCCATTCAACGATATCCATATTTTCTCCGCGCAATTCGTTTACGATTGCTTGGACACGCTGGCCTCTTGGCCCTACGCAGGTTCCGACAGGGTCAACGTTCTTATCGCGTGAGCGCACGGCTACTTTTGAACGGTCTCCGGCTTCACGGGCGATCGAAACGATTTCGACTACGCCGTCGAAGATTTCCGGAACTTCTTGCTCGAACAAGCGCTTCAACAAGTCGGGATGACTACGGCTGACAAAAACTTGCGGCCCTTTCGAAGTGTTTTCGACTTTTGTGATGTACACTTTGATGCGGTCGTGCGGTTGGAACGTTTCATTCGGAATCTGCTCCTGCTTAGACAATACTGCTTCAATTTTCCCAAGGCTCACATAAATATACCGGCTGTCCATTCTTTCGACGACGCCCGTCAGAATGTCATTCTCATATGCGATGAATTGATTGTAGACGATGCTGCGTTCCGCTTCACGGATACGTTGCATGATGACTTGCTTGGCTGTCTGAGCGGCAATCCGTCCAAAATCTTTAGGAGTAACCTCAAAACGGATCTTATCGCCTAATTCGTATGCTTTATTGATCTGTAGAGCATCCTCCAGACTCACTTCCAATGTCGAATCAAACACCATATCCACTACTTCTTTAACAGCGTAGACATGGATGTCCCCTTTTTTTGTATCGAATTCCACTTCAACGTTTTGGGCCTGACCATAATTACGTTTGTATGCAGACACAAGCGCAGCTTCCAACGCACTGATGACAATCTCTTTTGAAATACCTTTGTCTTTTTCCAACACTTCGAGAGCACTCAACATTTCTTTGCTCATATTATTCGTTCACTCCTATCTCAAAAAATGATTAAAATTGGATAGCCAATCTTGCGTTTGCGATCTGTTTTCTTTCGATTTCGATATCTTTTGTTCTGGTTTTGATTCTGATCGTCAATACGACGGACTCGTCATTTATTTCCTTCAACGTTCCTTCGTAGAATTTCTCACCATCAATCGCCTGATAGAAGGACAGATGCACGTATTTTCCAATGGCATTCTGCATATCTGCTTCAGTCTTTAATGGACGCTCTGCTCCTGGTGATGACACCTCCAAGAAATACGCTTGCGGAATCGGGTCCGGGTCGATGGCATCCAAAGCTCCACTGACTTTTTCGCTGATCAATGCACACTCTTCGATATCGATGCCGCCTGGTTTATCTATATAGATTCTGAGAAACCAGTTTTTCCCTTCCTTCAAAAACTCCATATCCACTAATTCTAAATTCTGTTCATCAACTATTGGTTGAACCACTACTCGAACTTCATCTACTACACGACTCACAGAAATCCTCCTTTATCAATCCTACACCACTGTCATACATTGGCTGACTGCGTAAAAAGAGTGAGCGTTTCCGCTCACTCCATCCGACGACTTATTCTCATATAATCATACACCATTGTGTCAGTAAATGCAAGGACTTCCCAATCAAATGGCTTTGGAATAGCCTTCCCCTAAAAATCAAATAAAGAAAGTTGATTTTCGTCAGGCAAGTTTTTCAACACACCATTTTCATTCATGTAATCAATGATTGTCTTCGAAACTTTCCCCCTAGTGGCCAAGTCCTCTTTGGACAGGAACGGTTGGGTTTCCCTCGCTTGAACGATTTGGTTCGCCACGTTGCCTCCTAATCCCGGGATGGCCCGGAACGGCGCAATCAGCGTATCCCCTTCGATCACGAAGTTATTGGCATGCGATTTATCGAGATCGACCATCTTGAAAGTGAAGCCGCGCTCGACCATTTCGTTCGCCAATTCCAATACGGTCAGCAAACTTTTTTCCTTGACCGAGGCTTCTAAACCTTTGTCCATGATTTCTTTCATGCGGGTCTTGATCATTTCTTTCCCTTGCGTCATCGCGACCAAATCGAAATCCTGTGCGCGCACGGAGAAGAAAGCACAGTAATAACGGATTGGCTGATGCACTTTGAAATATGCGACACGCAAAGCCATCAGAACATACGCTGCAGCATGTGCTTTCGGAAACATGTATTTGATCTTCAGGCAGGATTGGATATACCATTCAGGTATTTCTTTTGCCCGCATGTCCGCTTGCCAATCATCAGGAATCCCTTTCCCTTTACGGACACTCTCCATGATTTTAAAGGCCAGACCATCGTCCATGCCGTGATGGATCAGATATACCATGATATCATCACGACAGCCGATAACATCCGCCAGCGGGATATTATTTTCGCGGATGAGCGTTTCTGCATTGCCCAGATAGACATCCGTACCATGGGAAAGTCCCGAAATCTGAAGCAATTCCGCAAAGGTGTTCGGGCTCGTCTGCTCCAGCATTCCCCGAACAAAGCGCGTCCCGAATTCAGGTATTCCGAGTGTTCCGGTTTTACTGAATATCTGATCCGGTGTGATACCCAATACTTCGGTGCCACTGAATATCTTCATGACATCCGGATCATTTGGCGGAATCGTTTGCGGATCGATCCCGGACAAATCTTGCAGCATACGGATAACGGTCGGATCGTCATGTCCAAGTATATCCAGTTTCAGCACATTATCATGGATGGAGTGGAAATCGAAGTGGGTCGTTTTCCATTCAGAATCCTGGGCATCGGCCGGGAACTGGATAGGTGTAAAATCGTAGACATCCATATAGTCCGGAATGACGATGATGCCGCCGGGATGCTGTCCGGTCGTCCGTTTTACGCCCGTGCAGCCTTTTGCCAAGCGATCGATTTCCGCCGATGAGAATCGGAAGTTGTGATCCCGCTCGTAAGCTTTCACATAACCAAAGGCAGTCTTATCCGCTACCGTACCGATCGTCCCGGCACGGTACACATACTCCTCCCCGAAGAGCTCCTTCGTGTAGGCATGAGCCTGGGCTTGATATTCCCCCGAGAAGTTCAAGTCGATATCGGGTACTTTGTCTCCGTAGAAACCTAGGAAGGTTTCGAACGGGATGTCGTGCCCATCGCGGTCCATGTCCGCCCCGCATTTCGGACAGTCTTTCTTTTCCAGATCATAGCCGGAACCAATCGAACCATCTTCGTAGAAATAGGAATATTTACATTCCGGACAGCGGTAATGCGGAGGCAGAGGGTTAACCTCCGTTATGCCGGTCATAGTGGCTACGAAACTTGAGCCGACCGATCCCCGTGATCCTACCAAGTAACCGTCCTGATTGCTCTTCAGCACCAGTTTTTGGGAAATCAGATAGATAACTGAAAAGCCGTTGCCGATGATCGAGTTAAGCTCCTTCTCCAGCCTTTTTTCAACCAGTTCAGGAAGTTCTTCGCCATAGAGACGCTTGGCTTCGTCATAGGAAAGTCGCGTGACCTCCTCGTTCGCACCTTCCATGTTGGGCGTATACAATTGATCTTTGATCGGAACAATCACTTCCGTGCTCTCAGCAATTTTTTGAGTGTTATAAACGACTATTTCCTTGGCTTTTTCTTTGCCCAGGAAGGAGAAACTGTCCAACATCTCATCTGTCGTCCGGAAATGGACTTCCGGCATGTGCAGAACTTTCCCTTGATTCACCTTCAATGACCCAATCAATATTTCCCGGTAGATGGCGTCCTCCTTGTTCAGATAATGGACATTCCCGGTTGCGACGACCGTTTTTCCCAGTTCATCCCCGATGGCAACGATTTGGGTGATGATTTCCTCCAGATCGCTTTCATTCTTGACCAGTTCTTTCGTGATGAGCGGTGCATAAACTTCTTTCGGCATGACTTCGATGTAATCGTAGAACTTGGCTTTCTCCTTTGCTACCTCTGCCCCTTTTTGCATCATCGCCTCAAAGATTTCGCCTTCGCTGCAGGCAGAACCGATCAACAAGTTTCCCCGGATCGCTTGAAGAACGCTGCGCGGAAGGCGCGGTGTCCTGTAATAATACTCGATATTCGAAGCAGATATAATTTTGAATAGGTCCTTCAACCCATCTTGATTCTTTGCCAAAATCGTTGCATGAAAAGGTCTTGCCCGTTTGTAGGAATCGCCGCCACCAATATATTTGTTGAGTTCATCATGAAACAAGATGTTATGCTCTTCACGTGCTTCCTTCAGGAATATCCAGCAAAGTGCCCCGGTTGTTTCCGAATCATAAACCGCTCGGTGATGCTGTTCCAAGCCGACACCATAGCGTTTTGCCAACGTATTCAAACGATGGGATTTCAATTGTGGATGCAGGAAACGGGACATTTCCAAAGTATCAATCACCGGATGTGGCGCCTCTGGCATACCATGACGTTCATAACTGTTGTTCAGGAAGCCCATGTCAAAACTGGCATTGTGGGCTACAAGAATGGATCCTTCTGAGAATGCCGCGAATTCCTCTAATACCGTTTTTTCCGGTTTGGAGTCGCGCACCATGTCATCGGTTATGCCTGTCAATTGAATAGTCGTCTGCGATAACAGATGACCCGGATTGATGAACTCTTCGAATGTCTCGATGACATTTCCTTTGTACATTTTTACGGCAGCCAATTCGATGATCTTATCGTATACTGCCGACAAGCCCGTCGTTTCCACGTCGAAAACCACGTAGATTGCTTCGCTGAGATCCTCATGGACCGGATTATAGGCAATCGGAACGCCATCATCGACGACGTACGCTTCAATACCATACAAGATTTTCACGTTATTCGCTTTCCCGGCTGCATGGGCGTCAGGATAGCCTTGCGCGGCGGCATGGTCAGTCAGCGCGATGGCTTTGTGTCCCCATTTGGCTGCCTGTTTGACAAAATCACCGATGCCATTGGTGGCATCCATCTGACTCATGTTTGAGTGCAGATGCAATTCAACCCTTTTTTCGTCTTCAGGCGCACGATCTTTTCGTTCCGCATGCGCTACCTCATTCACGTCCCGGCCATTCACAACCAAGTCCCGCATGAACGTGTCTTCTTGGACACTTCCGCGAACGCGCACCCAGATGCCTTTTTTGACCAGCTCGAAATTTTGTTCATCCGTTTCGTTTGACGAGAACAGCTTCACCGAAAACGAGGAAGTGTAATCCGTCATTTTGAACACGAGCAGTTTCCGGCCGGAGCGCAGTTCCCTGATTTCGCTGTCAAAAATGTATCCTTCGATGACAACCGAACGCTCTTCTTCAGTAATCGAAGCCATCTGCTTGATTTCTTCCTTGCCGGAAATTTGTCTGCCAATCAGTAAGGGGCCGTTGTTGCCGCCCTTAGATTGTGAGCCGTCACTGCGTTGTCTGTCCTGCTGGTTTTGTTTGATGGCTTCTTCTGCTTGTTTGACCAACATTTCATCCTGCTCTTGTTTCCTTGCCAGATATTGCGCCATTCGGGCTTCCGATGCTTCCTCGTCCACTTCAATCGTGATTTGGAAACTCGGGAAACCCAAAACCAGATAATTCTGTTGGATCACCGATAAGTAGTTATCCGCTAAATGATTTTTGGTGATCTCATTTTCAACATTGATAACGACTTTGTTGTTCAGGACGACTGGAGTATGTTTGGCAAATAGCGTCTGGACCAGAGGCGAGGATATGTTGCTTCGCTGGACGACTGTTTCCCAATAATCCAAGATGCTCTCGTTCGTCAAGATCGGTTTCCTTGTTTTGATCTGAAAATCGATCGCTGCAATAGATTGGAATTTTATTTTCATATGGTTCATCAAAGCATTGAATACCTCGAAAGGCAGGACGTTGTCAAAAACGAACTGGAATGACCATAATTTGGATTTTTTATGCACGATGACCTGTTCGATTTCCCCATTTTCAAAATACGGCAGATACTCCGGCTTGTGATGCATATTTATCTGTTCCAGCATCTGCTGGAACAATTCATGTTTCGATAATGCCATTTAATCGCTCCTTCTCAACTAACAAACAAAAAGATTCAAAGAATGAGCTTTCCTTTCTTTGAATCTTCTTATTTACTTCCTATCATTGCCCAAAGAAAAATCTTTGGATATCGTTCCAAGTGACGATGACCATCAGGAGGAGCAGAAGCCCCATTCCGATAGCTGTAATGATGCCTTCCTTCTCTGGATCCAGCGGCTTTCCTCTGATGCCTTCCACTACGTTCAGCAGTAATTTCCCGCCATCCAATGCTGGAATCGGCAATAGATTCACGACACCAAGGTTGATGCTCAAGTAGGCCAAGAAACTGAGCACGCTCAGAAAGCCATAATCAACGACTTGTTCCGTTGCCGCATAGATGGCGACAGGTCCGCCGAATGAATCGGCTTGGAAGCCGGTCCTGAACATGGAGAAGACCAATCCAAAGATGGAAGTGGCTATCAACCAGAATTCTTTAAAACCGTAATTGATTTTCGCCATCACCGTGCGATCCATTGGGGGAGCGACACCAATCAGTCCGTAATCATTTCCCTGCTCATCGGTTTTCGTTTCGGGCGTGATGAGCACATCACGCGCTTTTTGATTTTCAGTCACAACTGTTAGTGTGATTTCATTGCCCGGATTAGCTTGGATTGATGCAACCAGTTCCGTCCATTCAGCGATTTCCTCGCCATTCACAGCCAAGACTTCGTCATCCTCCCGCAATCCGGCCGCTTCCGCCGGGCTGTTAGGTTGGATTTCGCCTAGGCGATTATCGTTGACCGTAACGCCGCCTTGCACGAATGCAATCGTGATGAATACCGCAATGCCCAAAATGAAATTATTCATCGGTCCAGCAAAGTTTGTCATCATCCGTTTCAGCAAGGGCGCTGATTGGTATTGCACATCGAGGGGAGCAATCTGAACCTCTGTTCCATCCGCTTCGATGATTGTGGCATCGCGTTTGACTTCATAGGTAACAGGCTCCGAACTTCCCGGAATGGTGCCCTTAATGAAGAGCGCTTGTTCCAGATCAGCTTCCAGTAATTCTATGGGAACAGCACGCAAATGCTGCTTATTGCTTAAATCTATTTGAGTGACTTGTTGTGCCTCATCAAGGGATATATTAAGCGGCATACCGGGTTTTAACTCGGTATCCTCATCCCCAATGCCTGCCATTCGCACGTATCCGCCTATAGGCAGCATCCTGATCGTATAGGTCGTTCCGTTTTTGCGATGAGAGAAGATTTTTGGTCCCATGCCGATTGCGAATTCACGAACTAAAATGCCCGCTTTTTTCGCAAAATAGAAATGGCCGAATTCATGGATGATCACTAATATGCTGAACACGATAATGAACGTTATGATTGTCTGAAACATGTAATCCCTCCCTTTCTGTATCTTGACTTACCGTTCTTAAAATATGAAATGCAGAAAAATATGGAACACAGGCATCACAAAAAGCGTGCTGTCGAAACGATCGAGCATGCCGCCATGTCCAGGCAATATCTTACCGGCATCCTTGACGCCGAAATAACGTTTGAATGCAGATTCGACCAAATCACCCATCTGCCCGCAGACCGAAAGCAGGACTGCCAACATAATCTGGAGACCCATCGATAAACCCAACGGATTGTAGTAGTGGAAAAACACGATGGCGATCAGCACTGCAGCAATTGATCCACCGACGGAGCCTTCGATTGTTTTGTTGGGGCTGATTGTTGGTGCCAATTTGTTCTTGCCAATTTTTCTTCCGATCATGTAAGCACCAATATCCGTTCCCCAGATGATGAACAGCACTAAAAGCACCATCCAAAATCCAATATCCCTTGTCTGCATGAAGTAATAGAAGCCTCTCCCGACATAAAGGGAAGTCAGAACGGAAGCAGCTGCATCGTCGAAGGTGAAATCATTTCTTGAGAACACTGTGAATACGAACAGGATCAATGCTTCCAAATAAATCAAAAGCATCGCATCGATGCCGTCTGGGATGAAATGCAGGTAGGATTCCGGCAACATCAAAAGGATGGTCGCCAAAGCGGTAATGATTCCCTCCACGCTGAAGATGGTCAACTTTTTCATCTTTAATAGTTCTTGGACGGCGATCAATCCGATTGCTGTCATAAGCAGTTGCAACGCCAGTCCCCCAATCCATAAAAATGGGATAAAAACGGCGGCAGCCACTATGCCTGTGATTACTCTTTCCTTCATGGTATCCTCCCTATATGCCGCCGAAGCGGCGATTACGATGCTGATATTCTGCTAGCGCAGCCTGCAAGCTGGCTGTTGAAAAATCAGGCCAAAATTCTTCCGTGAAGTACATTTCACTGTACGCAGCCTGCCAGAGCAAAAAATTGCTCAAACGGATTTCCCCGCTGGTACGAATCAGCAAGTCTGGATCTTGCCATTCACCAAGTCCACTTGTGAATAGGTATCCGGCGAATACGTCATCGTTAAGGTCGTCTTCTGAGAGTTTTCCCGCTGCGACATCGCGCGCAATCATTTTTGTCGCTTGAAGAATTTCTGCCCTGGAACCGTAATTCAATGCAAAATTCAGAATCAAACCGGTATTGTCTTTCGTTTTTTCAATCGCATTTTGCACGACTTTCAGCGTCTTTTCGGGCAATTGATCAATCCAACCGATAGTTGTCACTTTGATGTTGTTCTGCATCAATTCCGGCATGAACACATCAAAAAAATCGATGGGTAAACCCATTAAAAAACTGACTTCATCAGTCGGACGTTTCCAATTTTCTGTTGAAAAAGCATAGAGCGTCAATACTTTTACATTAAGGCGGCTTGCTTCTATAGCTATCCTTTTCACGGTATTCATGCCCTCTTTATGTCCGTAGACCCGCGGCATCAATTTTTTCTTTGCCCAACGGCCATTTCCGTCCATGATGATGGCGACATGGGCTGGAACGATGCCGTTTTCATCGAACGGCAATTCTGTTTTTGGATTCTCACTCTTGAATAGAGCCATGTTTTATCCCTCACTTTTTCATAACTCTCTATATTTTAACAAAAACCCGCTTGAATTCCTATGATTAACAGGAAATTATTAAATTTTTAAAATGGCCCACTATTTTGAAAAAAGCCAAGGCACAAATCATTCGAAATGATTTGTGCCTTGGCTCCTTTCCAACGGATGAAATTTTAAACGTCCAAAATTTCTTTTTCTTTGTCCGCTGTTATTTTATCGATTTCTTTGGAAGATTTATCGGTCAAGTCTTGCACTTTCTTTTCATAGGTGCGCAACTCATCTTCTGTGATTTCTTTGTTCTTTTCTGCTTTTTTCAATGCTTCGATGGCATCGCGGCGAATATTTCGGATAGAGACCTTAGCCGCTTCGTTTTCTTTGCCGACGGTTTTTGCCAACTCTTTGCGGCGCTCTGAAGTCAGTGCCGGGATCACCAAACGGATGACACTCCCGTCATTGGCTGGATTGATGCCCAGGTCGCTTTGGTAAATCGCGCGTTCGATATCACCAATACTCGATTTATCGTAAGGTGTCACCAGCAACATGCGCCCTTCAGGAATCGTGATGGAAGCCAATTGATTCACCGGCGTGTTCGTTCCGTAGTATTCCACTTCGATGCGGTCCAATAAACTCGCATTCGCGCGGCCTGCCCGAATCGAGCCAAGTTCGCGGATCAATGCAGCTTCTGTTTTTTTCATTCTGTCGGTCGCATTATCCAGGATTTCTTTAACCATGATTATTTCCCCCTAACAGTCGTTCCGATATCTTCTCCAAGTATAACACGGCGAATATTCCCTTGTCTGTTTAAGTTAAACACAACCAACGGGATGTCATTATCCATACTTAATGAGCTTGCTGTAGTATCCATTACTTGCAGTCCTTTGGAAATAACATCCAAATGAGTCAATTCAGAGAATTTTGTTGCGTTCAAGTCTTTCATCGGATCAGATGAGTAGACCCCATCAACATTGTTCTTAGCCATCAAAATAACGTCAGCATTGATTTCAGCGGCACGAAGGGCTGCTGTTGTATCAGTAGAGAAGTAAGGATTGCCGGTACCGGCAGCAAAGATCACAACGCGTCCTTTTTCAAGATGACGGACAGCACGTCTGCGGATGTAAGGTTCGGCAATTTGTCTCATTTCGATGGAAGTCTGAACACGGGTCGGAACGCCTGCATTCTCCAGTGCATCCTGCAAAGCCAAAGAATTCATGACAGTCGCAAGCATACCCATATAGTCGGCTTGCGCTCTCTCCATGCCCATTTCAGCGCCTGTCGTGCCGCGCCAAATATTACCGCCGCCCACAACGATAGCCATTTCTACGCCTAAGTCATGTACTTCTTTGATTTCTTTAACGATTTCTTCGATCGTCGGCGGGTTGATTCCGAAACCAGTGTTGCCCGCTAAAGCTTCACCGCTTAGTTTTAAAACAACGCGTTTGTATTTTGGTTCACTCATTCTATATTTCCCTCCGTAATTGGCTGACCCCTGATCAATCAGGCTTATGACTATGATAAAAAAGCCCCAATTAAGGGGCAATTTTCATTATTTTTTAACTTGGCTCATTACTTCTTCTGCAAAGTCTACAGAGCGTTTTTCGATACCTTCGCCTACAGCGTAGCGAACGAATGATTTAACAGTGCCGCCTTTGGAAGCAGCAAATTGTCCCACTGTTTGATCTGGATCTTTAACAAAAGGTTGATCGTTCAATGAAATTTCGCTCAAGAACTTGTTCAAACGGCCTACGATCATTTTTTCAACGATGTTGGCTGGTTTGCCTTCGTTCAATGCTTGTTCAGTCAGAACTTTCTTTTCATGCTCAAGTTCTTCTGGAGAAACTTCGTCGCGTGAAACATATTTAGGATTGATGGCAGCAATGTGCATAGAGATGTCTTTAGCAGCATCAGCATCAGCAGATCCTTCCAATAATGTCAATACAGCAATACGTCCGCCTTGGTGTAAGTATGCACCGAAAGCATCAGCATCCGTTTTTTCAACGATAGTAAAGCGACGCAAAGTAATTTTTTCACCGATTATTGTAGTAGCGCTCAAGATAACATCGTTTAATGTACCTTCAGCAGTTTCGATTGCTAAAGCAGCTTCCACAGTTTCTGGCTTGTTTTTAGCGATGATTGCTGTGATGTCGGCTACTAAGTTTTGGAATTTGTCGTTTTTCGCAACAAAATCAGTTTCTGCATTGATTTCAGCGATTACGGCTATATTTCCATCAACATATACGTTTGCAAGTCCTTCAGCAGCGATACGGTCAGCTTTTTTAGCTGCTTTAGCCATACCGTTTTCTCTTAAGTAGTCAACCGCTTTGTCCATGTCGCCATCGACTTCTACTAGAGCTCTTTTAGCATCCATCATGCCTACGCCTGTCATGTCGCGTAATTCTTTAACCATTTTTGCTGTTACTTGTGCCATTCTATGATTCCTCCTGAATATTCTTTTTCATAAAAAAAGCTGTCCCAAAGAGAATAGAAAAGATGTCGGCTGCCAAATTGGCTATATCTTTCTTCTTTTCTGAGACAGCTCGTTACTTCAAACTAAATAGGAAATATTACTCGTTGTTGCCTTCTACAACTTCAACGATTTCTTCTAATGAAGTTGCTTCGTCAGCTTCAGCTGCAAAAGTTTCTTCAACAGAAATTTCAACTTGATCTTTTCCTTGGTTGCCTTCGATGAAAGCATCAGCCATTTTAGCAGTGATCAATTTAACTGCGCGGATAGCATCATCATTTGAAGGGATTACTACGTCGATTTCATCTGGATCACAGTTTGTGTCAACCATAGCGACGATAGGAATGTTCAATTTGTGAGCTTCTTGAACAGCGATTCTTTCTTTTCTTGGGTCAACGATGAACATTACGTCCGGGATTCTAGGCATATCTTTGATACCGCCCAAGAATTTTTCCAAACGTTCTTGTTCTTTCTTCAAGATAGAAACTTCTTTTTTAGGAAGTAGTTCGAAAGTGCCGTCTTCAGACATAGCTTCGATTGATTTCAAACGTTTGATACGTTTTTGGATAGTATCCCAGTTAGTCAAAGTACCACCTAACCAACGGTGATTTACGAAGAACTGACCTGAACGGATTGCTTCGTCTTTGATTGAATCTTGCGCTTGTTTTTTAGTCCCTACGAATAAAGCTACGCCGCCGTCTTCAGCAACGTTAAGCATATATTTGTATGCTTCGTCGACTAATTTTACAGTTTTTTGCAAGTCGATGATGTAGATACCGTTTCTTTCTGTAAAGATGTATCTTTTCATTTTTGGGTTCCAACGACGAGTCTGGTGACCGAAGTGTACGCCTGCTTCCAATAATTGTTTCATTGAAATTACTGCCATGTTTGTTTCCTCCAAGTTTGTTTTTATTTTCCTCCCCCGATTTCTTCTACAGCAGAAACTCATCTTACGATAAGCAACGTCCGCCGTATCGATCAAGGTGTGAAATGTGGTTTTGCACCGTTGATAATTATATCGAATTATACTGAAAGAAGCAAGTGTTTTTCTGGAAATGGAGATCAAACAGCCTCATTAGTGGTTATTTCAGAATTGGATCCCCAAAATTTGCTTGATGTCGTCGTTCGTCAACCGTTGTCGGCTGAGCGCCTCTTCCCCTTCGGAGACGATGAGCTGATCAAAGAGCATCTTTTTGTCCTGCTGCAGCTGATTGATTTTCTCTTCGATTGTTCCCTCCGCTATGAAACGATACACCTGCACATTTTTCTTTTGGCCGATGCGGTGTGCTCGCCCAGCGGCTTGCTCTTCGACTGCCGGGTTCCACCATAAATCGAAGAGGATGACGGTGTCCGCGCCGGTCAGATTCAAGCCGGTGCCGCCCGCTTTCAGTGAGATCAAAAAGACATCCGTGTGGCCCTCGTTGAACTGATTCACCAACGTAATCCTTTCGGCGGGAGGCGTTTTTCCGCTGAGATAGAGATGGCTTAAATTTTCCTTGACCAGCTCTGCTTCGATCAGCTTCAACATGGAAGTAAATTGTGAAAATACCAAAACATGCTGGTTGTTCTCTTGAGCATTTTTCAATATTTCGACCAGTTGCTCTAATTTCCCCGAGCCGCCTTCGTAAGTTGCATCCACCAAACGGGGATCGCAACAGATTTGACGCAGACGTGTCAGCCCGGCCAAAATCTCCATTCGGTTCCGTTGGAAATCTTCACTGTCATAATCAGATACCTTTTCCTGCAATTGCTGAAGATAAGCCAAATACATGATTTTCTGTTCGCGATTGAGACTGCTGTACAGATCGGCTTCGGATTTTTCCGGAAGATCACCCAAAACATCCGCCTTCAGCCTACGCAACATGAAGGGTTTTGCTGTTTTCGAAATGTCTTCGAGCGACATTTTTTTGAATTCTTGTAGTTTCGGGAACAATCCCGGCAAAATCAATTGGAAAATCGCCCAGAATTCCGTCACGCTATTCTCGATTGGCGTACCGCTCAACGCAATATTGACCCGGGCATTCATCTTCGCTATTGCACGGAATGTCTTCGTATTGTAGTTGTTGACATACTGGGATTCATCCAGGATCATCGCATAGAAATCACACTTTTGATAAGATTCGATATCCTGTCGGAAACTTTGATAGGAGGTGATCGCAATGCCGTTCTCGGGCAATTGAGACAACTGCTCTTCCCGTTCCTTCTTCACGCCGCTGATGACACTTATCTGAAGCAAGGGCGCAAATTTTTGGAATTCGTACTTCCAGTTGTAGATCAGTGAAGCAGGCGCAATCACCAAAGCGGGCTTGCCATCATTTTTACCTTCCTCTACTTCGCTAAGTAAGAAGATGATCAACTGGAGCGTTTTACCAAGACCCATTTCATCAGCCAAAATACCGCCTAAGCCGTAGTTAGCGAGAAATTTCAACCATTTGAAGCCGGTCACTTGATAAGGACGCAAATCCGCTTGCAACGTTTTTGGCAATTCAGCCGGAAACTCATTTGGGTGCTTGATGAAATGATACAGTTCGTTAAGGAAATCTTGACTGCCCACTTCAGGGTTCAGATCATTGATTTCTTTTTCGAGTGTCATGCTCTTGATCATCGGCATGGAAAGTGTGCCATCACGGAGCTGGGACTCATCTTTGATCAATGAAAGGAAACGATTCATCTCTTTCATTGTTTCCGTCTCTAAAGATAAAATGCGACCATCTTCTGTCTTGTAATAAGCGTCATTTTTTTTGAGGCTATTCAACAATCTGTCGATTTCGTTTTCCGAAATGCCTCCGACATCAAACCGGATATCCAAAAAAGAATCCCTGGTCCTGCGTTGAACAGATGTTGATACTTCAGTATTTTCCACTATCAGATTTTGCAGATCCGGACTTAATTCGACCTCGGCATAACGGCGCAAAGTAGGAACTTTCCTGTAAAGAAAGCTGAATAGATCAACATCTTTCGAAGCCATGAAGGCTATTTGGTTTTCGATTATGTTGAATTCCAAATTTTCCAATACCTGCAGTATCCTCTCTTCACCTATCGTATCCCTGATCAGGAATTGGGACTCCGTTTTCGAAGAGCGGTTCTGACGGAAGACCGTTTCCCCGTATTTGAAGAAAATTTCACCTTTTATGCGCTTGGCCGGACCTCGGAAATGGATGGAGACGGTCAGCGGCTCATCAACGATGGTGCGCTCCAGTTCTTCACTGAAGTGCACCGTTCCGATCTGTTTCAGCAACGGAATAACATAGGTCAGCAAATCCGATACATCTGATTCTTCGATTCCGATCACATTTGAGTCTTCAAAACGTTTCTCAAAGAACGAGAGGTACCCCAACAGTTTATGTTGCTGAACACTGAGCGGATGGACTTTGTTGCCCTCGATCAACCAGTCGTAATCCAACAAATGGATGATGTTGTCGCACTGGATGCGAAGTTCTATTCCCTTGCCTTTTTTCCCCAAAAGGAATTGATAGCCTGGTTTTTCGGAACTGATCTGCACATCCTGATACGTTTGCTCGCCGGCAATCCATTCAACCCGGCCGGTTTGGATCAAATCCTCCAGAATGGAGTGCGCAGAACTCGGTGGAAGAATCAGATAGGAATCCAATTTTCTGGCCGTAACATTCAACAATTGCTTGTTCAACGCAGCTGGTTGCTCCTCCAGCAGCTTATGCAATCGGTAGATGATTGGCTGGTCCATTTCCTGTATCTTTACTGTACGGAAATCGATCCCATCACCGACACGGTATTCCCATTTTTCTTGTTTGATGAATTGTTCCGTAAATTGTTCGATATTGGTGACCATGTACGGCTTATCGACCCCTGCACGCAAGGATAGAGCCAATACATGCTCACCTGTATTTTGCATCAGACTGTTTGGTTTCATACGCAGAACCTGCAGCGTATACTGCACTAAAAAATCTGCTTGGGTGTTCAGGATTTGGGCGCCTTTGTTTTCTTGGAAGAAAATCTGCGTCAAATCGTTCACAAATTCTTGACCGGCAGTTTCCGCATCGACCTGAAACTGTTCTGCGCTACTTTCCGTCAGAATACGGGTACCGCATTTCTCCTTCAGATACAATTCAACAGCGATCGTATGTTTGCAATACTGATGATTTTTCCAGTACTTGCACTGACATACATCCTGTTCCCTGGCTGTCCCGTCTAAGGTGACATGATACATTTTACTGCCGAGCACCTCACAATGCCAAACCTGGCTGTGGAAATCCGGTTGCACGGATAGCACGCGATCCTCATTCACATATTCGCGTCCCTCTTGTATCAACTTGTCCGGCATACTCCATTTCACGCTATCACTTCCTCTGCTTCTTGCTGTCCATCCTTTATTGTACTGCAATTTCGTCGAAAAATATACCTTCTTCCCCATTGATGGCGGTCAGAACTGAATATTTAACTTGAAATATTCAACAAACTATCTCATACTGATTAGCATAATGCCAAAGCAAAAGGAGCCCTGTCATGTTTTTTAAAACAGTCGTCATCATAGTAAGATTTCTGGTCCGTATCCTGAATGGCAAGACCGAAATCCAAAACAAAGAGTACATCCCGAAAGACACAGTCTATATCCTTGCAGCTCCCCACAGAAGTCTGCTGGATCCCATTTTCATTTCGTTCGGCGTTTATCCGCACGTATTTTCATCAATGGCGAAGCAAGAACTCTTCAAGGGGAAATTCATGAACTGGTTGCTCACTCACATGAACGCTTTCCCTGTCAATCGTAAAAATCCGGGCCCGAGCGCCCTGAAGCAACCGGTTTCGATCCTGAAGGAAGGTAAAACTAATCTGTTGATCTTCCCGACCGGGTCGAGGCATTCCTCAGAAATCAAGGGCGGCACTTCTTCCATCGCTAAACTGGCAAACGTGCCGATCCTTCCGGTTGTCTATCAAGGTCCACTCACACTCAAGGATCTCCTGAAGCGCAAAAAGGCGACGGTTCGCTTCGGTAAGCCCATCTATTTGCCGAACGAAAAGCGGATTTCCAGAGAAGAACTGGCTGCCTATGACGAACTGCTCGGAACCACCTTCCGCAAATTGGATCAGGAAATCGATCCGAATTTCGTCTACATCGCAAAATAAAACACCTGATGTCCATTATCGGGTCTTAATCATCTCGAAAACAAACAAAAAACAGCACCGGAATATTTTCCGGCGCTGTTTTTTTCATTGCTGTTTAACAAGCGATCAGTCGTTCATCGACTGCAGCATGTACATGTCATAATAGGTACCCTGTTTGGCGATCAGTTCTTCGTGTGTGCCTCGTTCAATGACGCGCCCTTTGTCCAAAACCAAAATCAGATGGGCATCGCGGATGGTGGACAGACGGTGAGCAATCGCAATCGTCGTACGGCCTTCACGCATTTTCCGCATGCTTTCTTGGATCAGTAGTTCTGTTTCGGTATCGATATTGGCTGTCGCTTCATCAAGGATCAGCACTTTCGGATCCCGCAAAATTGTTCGGGCGAACGAAATCAATTGTCTCTCACCACTTGAATAACTGGCCCCGCGCTCGATCACTTTTGCATGATAGCCCCCAGGCAGCGACTCGATAAATGAATCGGCATGCACAAAAGCAGCCGCGCTTTCGATATCACGGTCGGTATAATCCTTGTTCATCAAACGGATATTATGAGTGATGTCGCCGTAAAATAGGAAGGAATCCTGCAGGACCAAGCCTATTTTTGAGCGGATCTCCTCGATCGGATATGTCTTGATCGATTTCCCGTCAATCAGGATGTCGCCTTTCTCGAACTCATAAAAACGTAGCAAAACATTGATGATGGAACTTTTCCCGCTTCCGGTGTGGCCCACAAGTGCGACCGTCTCGCCCGGATTCGCTGTGAAGCTGATGTTCTTAAGCACATCCTGTTTCCCGTCATAAGAGAAGGAAACATCTTTGAATTCGATCCTTCCCTGTGCAATTTCCAATTCTGAATCCTCCGGTTGGCTAGGCGCCAATTCGGAATTATCCAATACGCTCAGTACCCGTGAACTGGAAACAATGCCGTCCTGCAGGGCGCTGAGGTTGTCCATCATCATCCCCATCGGACGGAAGAAATTTTGGATGTAGGTGGTGAAAGCATAGATGACCCCCAGCTCCACGACGCCATTCAAAGTCTGATATCCGAATAACCAAAGTACGATCGCCAACGCGATAGCCTGCAACAGATTGACGACCGGCATCAGCATCAAGGCGTTCATCTGGACCATCGCTACCCGCCCTTTGCTGTAATCGTCGTTGATCGCATCAAATTCCGCACGCAGACGTTTTTCTTGGCGGAACTGCTGGATGATCGCCATACCGGAAATTGATTCATTCAATTTCGTGTTCAGTTGGCTCAGTCTTTCGCGCATCGTGCGGTAAACGCGCGTGCTGTACTTTTGATAATACCAAATCAGACCGGCCATGATTGGAACAAATACGATAAAAAGAAGGGAAATCTGCTTATTCAATGTCCACATAGCGATGAACACAGTGATGATGCTGAAGATTCCCTCTGCCAAGGCCAAAAATACATTCCAGAATTCCTTGATGGTTTCTGTGTCATTCGTGACGCGCGAAACGATCGATCCAGCCGGGGTGGTGTCATAGTAGCGCATCCCCAATTGATTGATCTTACGGAAAACGGCATTTCGGATATTCTCAACTGTTTGTTCAGATGCCATGCTGAAAATATAGCGCTGCAGATACGTGACCAACATCTTCAGCAGAACGACTCCTACATAAGCCAACGCAAATAGCACACTGATGTTGGTCGTGACATTGCCAACAGCCAGATAATCATCCATGTAAATTTGGATGATGCGCGGCGCCACCACATTTACCAGCGACAACGCGATGCTGAAAAGCAAAGCAATCAAAAATTGATGGCGGA
This sequence comes from Trichococcus collinsii, assembly GCF_900107505.1. Classification (GTDB taxonomy): domain Bacteria; phylum Bacillota; class Bacilli; order Lactobacillales; family Aerococcaceae; genus Trichococcus; species Trichococcus collinsii. Next base: position 624,409 of record NZ_FNQH01000001.1, read on the forward strand.
AAGGATGGGCAAAGTGGAAGATTCGTTTGATTACCCGGAGTTGTTCCTTCAATGGGATTGTTTTAGACCATACTGATCCACTCATTCTTCATCCGCCCCTTCCAATTTTGTTTCGAGTTGTTGTTTTTCGTACATTCTACGGTACCAACCGCCCAGTTCCATCAACTCATAATGAGTTCCGCGTTCGACGATGCGCCCCTTATCAAGGACGATGATCTCATTTGCATGCATCACGCTGCTGATCCGATGGGCTGCGATGATCGTTGTCTGATCGGCTCGCTTTTCCTTAAGCCCTGTCAGGATCGCTTCCTCCGTCTTCGCATCCACCGCGGATAAAGAATCATCCAGGATAAGCAGCTCGGGTTCAGTCACTAAAGCCCGCGCAATCGCTATCCGCTGTTTCTGTCCACCGGATAAGGAAACGCCCCTTTCGCCAACCAACGTATCGTAACCCTCCGGAAACCCGAGGATATCCTGATGGATGGCGGTCAAGCGAGCTGCCTCTTCAACCTTTTGTTGGCTGATGGATGGATCAGCGAAACGGATGTTTTCCCGGACGTCAGAAGAGAACAGGAAGTTGTCTTGGGGGACGTAACCGATTCCGCTCAGCAATGCGTCCAATGAGTAATCACGGATATCGATCCCATTGTAATTGATGCTGCCGGCATATTGATCATACTCACGCAACAGCAGACGGAAAATCGTGCTTTTGCCCGATCCGGTTCTGCCGACAATCCCTAACGTTTGTCCCCGCTCCAAATGGAAACCGACGTCCTGCAGGCTGATTTCTTCGCTGTTTGGGTAACCGAATGAGGATACCTGAAAATCCAGATTGCCTGTAATTGGAGTCCGGACAGCATTTTTCTGCTCCTGGATCGTTGATTTTTCCTTCAGAAGCTCATCGATCCTGCTGTAACTGGCACTGCCTCGTTCCAGCACATTGAATAATCTTCCCACTGCCAACATCGGCCACGCCATCATTCCGATATAACTGATGAACGAAACCAACTGGCCGATACTGATGCTGCCCTCCACGACAAAACGGCCACCAAAGATGATCGTCAGTGCGAAAGAAAGCCCCAAAATAAGTTGTATCGCCGGGTCAAATAAGGCATCCACCAAGTAGACAGCTTTATTTTTCACGACGACATCCTTCGTCATCGCTTCGAAATCACGAATATCTTCTTCTTCTTCGCCGAACGTCTTGATTACCTTAACGCCGGACACACTCTCCTGCGTTTTGTCATTCAGATTTGAGAAAGCAGCTTGTGCTTTACGGAAACGCTTGTGCATCTTCTGTCCGAGGATCCGTGACACTAGCGTCAAAGCCGGCAACGGAATCATGGCAATGAGCGTCAAACGCCAATCGATCAAGAAGAACATTGTGAAAAGCGTGATTCCGCCTGAAGAAATCGAATCTGCCAATGTCAGGATGCCAGCGCCTGCGACCATCCTGATCGCATTCAAGTCATTCGTCGCATGCGCCATCAGATCACCGGTTCTGTATTTCTGGAAAAAGACAGCATCCATTTCGGTGAAATGCTTGAACAATCGTGAACGAAGTATCTTTTCCAACTCTGCCGAGGTGCCCCATATCTTCATCCGCCAAATGTAACGGAAAAGGTACTGCAGGATGCCCGCAATCAATATGACCGCCGACCACTTCCACAAAGAAGCCATCGTTAAGGTCCCTAAGGCAATTTCATCGATGATGATTCCGACAACGCGCGGCGAAACAACCTGAAGTATCGCCACAATGATCAGGAAAAAGACGCCCACAAAATACGATTTCCATTCTTGCCGGAAAAACCAACTCAATTTTTTGAAAATACTCACGTTTATTGCTCCCTTCTTACCTGTATTCGGACAAAATAAAAATGTGGAACCGTAGAGATCCACATTTTGTATATTATTTCATTAGTCTATTTCTTTTTCTTTGTTGATTGTGCTTTCATAGAAGCCAAGATCTGTTTTACTTTTCTTTCGGATGGTTTTTGACCCATCTGCATCATCATAGAACGCAACATTTCTTCATTGATCGGTGGATTTTCTTCAAAATATTTTACCATATAACGTCTTGCAAGGAAAAATCCGCCAACCGCGCCTATTACTATTCCTAAAATGACCATCATTACCCATGCTGTTGTTGACACGTATTCATCCCCCTTTCCAAAGCATTCATTCATTAATTGTACTAAAGATTATGAGAAAAAGAAATAGCAATCACGGATAAATTTAGTGAATTTTCGAAAACGCTTCAGCAGTCACTGGTTCCAAGACAATTTTGAGCATATTATTGCGTGACCACCCCAGAATATGCGAACATCTGTTTGATTTTTTGGATGATTAATGGTATTCTAAACTTATAAATTTAGGATTACGGAGATGATGATCTCATGGTTAAAAATAAAGATTCACGCCAAGTTGAAGTGCTTCAATACATTTATGAAGAAGTCCAAGAAAAAGGCTATCCGCCAACCGTTAGAGAAATCGGGAATGCAGTCAAACTCTCCTCAACGTCCACAGTGCACGGCCATCTGTCGCGTCTAGAAAAAAATGGCTTTATCCAACGCGACCCTACAAAACCCCGTGCGATCGAACTGACCCAAGCAGGTCTGGATAAACTCGGGATAATGTCGGATAAAATGCCGCTATTGGGTACCGTCACAGCCGGTGCTCCCATCCTGGCTGTCGAAGAAGCAACAGATTATTTCCCGGTCCCACCGGATTTGAAATCCTCTTCCGGAAGCTTGTTTATGCTTAAAATCCGCGGGGAAAGCATGATTGACGCCGGTATATTCGATGGCGACTCAGTCATCATCAGAAAACAAGCCACGGCTGAAAACGGCGACATCGTCATAGCCATGACTGATGATGATGAAGCGACCTGCAAACGATTCTATAAAGAAAACAACTACTATCGTCTACAACCTGAAAATGCCAGCATGGATCCGATCATCTTGGATTCCGTCATCATTCTGGGAAAAGTAGTCGGTCTATACCGGAACCACATCATATAACGGACAGTCCCCCGACTGTAGCAAAAAAGGCTGCCAACTACTGGCAGCCTTTTTTGCGTGTCTGTAAATTTTCGGATTGTTAGTATTTTTAGTATTCCATCAGCGTGAAGATGTCATACCCTTGGATCAGATCACGGCCCTTTAAATCCAGCAACTCGATCAGGAATGCCAAAGCGACGACTTCTCCGCCTAATTTTTCAACCAATTCGATGGTTGCGGCTGTGGTGCCGCCAGTTGCCAACAGATCATCGCAAACCAGAACTTTGTCACCAGGCAGGATGGCATCTTGATGCAATTGCAGGGTTGCTTTTCCGTACTCCAGTCCATAGGATACTTCTACCGTTTCGCGCGGCAATTTGCCTTTTTTACGGGCCATTGCGAATCCGCAGCCTAATTCCACAGCGACCGGACAACCAACCATAAACCCACGCGCTTCGGGTCCGACTACTTTATCGACATTCAAGTCCTGGGCATATTTCACGATTTCTTTGATTGAATATCGGTAAGCTTCTCCGTTCGCCATCAAAGGTGAAATATCTCGGAAAATGATGCCTTGCTCCGGGAAATCTTTGACATCAGCAATATATTGTTTCAAATCCATTTTGTGTTCCTCCTAATTATTGTACCATCATCTGTTCATTCAACCATTTCGTCAACTGCGAAAATGGGCTATAGATGAATACCTTCTCAGCTTCCATTTTCTGTAGGCGATCTTTGTATACCTGAGTGTCGTCCAAAGCCCTTTTGACAGGGTTTTGGACCTCATTGATGAAACCATTGTCTATTGTAACAAATCCCGCCTCCAAAAACACTTGAATCATAAAAATGGCAAGATTTTTTTTGATTTTTAAGTATTTTGCTAAGGCATCTAACCGATTTCTCACATCGATATCCTTATGGGAACGGATATATTGGTAGAATTTTGCAAATTGGTCTTTAGGAGGGACTCCGTCTGCGTAAACGCTGTTTGTTTCATGAGAGACGACATACACATTTTCGAACTGATTGCTCTTTAAAAGATCAGCCAACAAATCCATCTTCAAGGGACATTCGAAGAGCACCAAGTTGCTGGCACTGACATCCTGCAAAGCATCCGCTGTATTGTCAGTGAGTAACGCAGCGTTCGAACTGTTCGGGATGCGCTCATAAAATTGTTTCATGATACCGGAAGTCGAAAATAGGTACAGGGCATCTTCCACAGCCAATACCGATTCTTGGATAATCGAACTCCGTTTGTCGAAAAACTGGACATTTTTGTTTTTGATGTCCTTTAGTTGCAGCTGCGGTTTCGCACTGTCCCGCCAAACGTTGATCGAAAGTTCCCCAATCAGAGAAACGACATCCGCATCGTTCAAGTGGTTGCTGATGCTTCCTTTGTTGAAGCCAATCACATCCAGAAAAAGGTTTTTGTCCTTAAGTTTGAATTTCAGATGTTTGTTGTCCGCACCGATCTGTCTGATATCTGTCAACGGCACATTTTGGAAGCCGAATATAGGCTTTGGATTGTCGGTCCCGTATGGTTTGAGCAATTCCAATTCCTTCAAAAAAGGCAGAGTGACATCAGCAAGCGGCAGCATGGCGTCTATATAAATGGATTCGCCCAACACGATCGCATCATGATAAAGGGTCGCATAGCTATTTATTTTTTCACTGAAGGCTGACAAATCGGCAGCGGGAAGGCTCATGCCCGCTGCCATTTTGTGCCCTCCGAACTTCGTAAGCAGATCTTTTGAATCGGTCAGTGCCGTATAGATATCCAATGCTTCCGTGCTGCGGGCCGAGCCTTTGGCGATGCCGGTTTTTTCGTCGATACAGAATAAGATAGTTGGACGCCCGAATTCCTCGACCAACTTGCTTGCAACGATTCCAAGTACTCCCTCATGCCAATTCTTTTTGCCCAAGACGACAACATCCGGCAGGCTTTCGTTCTTCGCCAGTTCGGCAATGGCTTCTTCATGGATGGATTGGACAATCCCCTGTCTCTCGACATTCTTTTCCTGTATGTAAGCAACCAGTTCAGCTATTTTTTCCTCATCGAATGACAGCATCAGTTCAGCGCCTGGCCCCGCATCCTCCAACCGACCGACTGCATTCAAACGCGGCCCGATGATGAAACCGATGCTTTCCTCGTCCAAATTGGTCGCGTCTATTCCCGCGGCTTCCATCAGCGCAGCCAAGCCAAGTCGATGCGTTTGTTTCATGACTTGCAGGCCCTGCTTCACGATCCAACGATTCTCGCCTGTTAAACTGACAAGGTCCGCAACGGTACCGATCGCTGCCAAATCGAGCGATTCATAAGGCATTTCCCCCAACAAGGCCGCTGCAATTTTCAAAGCGACACCAGCTCCGGAAAGATCCGGGAAAGGATAGGAGCCGGCAGGATGTTTCGGGTGGATGATGGCATACGCATCCGGCAACACGTCTGGCACTTCGTGATGGTCAGAAACAATGACATCCACGCCCATTTTTTTTGCCATCGCTATCGGTTCGTGGCCGGAAACCCCGTTATCGCAAGTCAGGATCAATTGTGCCCCATTCTCGATCAATTTCTTGAATGCAGCAGCGTTGGGACCATAACCATCCGTGAAACGATTCGGCAAATAATAGCCGACATTACCGCCCAATACTTCTATCGTTTCCACGAGAATGCTTGTACTTGTGATACCATCCGCATCATAATCCCCATAAACGACGATTTCTTCTCCAGCCTCAATAGCTTCCATCAAGCGGTGAATCGCCTTATCCATATCATGCAGCAGATACGGATCATGGAATTCCATTTCGGCTCCATCAATGAACGCTTTGATTTGCTCTTTTGTTTCCAATCCTCGCTGCATGCAAAGCAGTATGAATTTTTCTGATAAGCCTGTAGCCTGACTGATTTCCCTGGTTACAGAATCATCAATTTCTGATTTGCGTATTTTCCAATTCATCTTTGATGATAACAATTTATCGACTCCTAACTATATAAACTGTGAGGGTGCACCTAGGCCCCCGGTAATCCAAAAAAGACTAGAAGCTGAAATCGTTCTAGTCTTTCTTTGCAACTGAAAAGTGGCCGATTGGATAGATCTGCCACTCTATTTTCGTCAAACGCTTGGCTGATTCGGGTTGCCCACTGTGAACTGTTTGACCAATTCCTCTTCAAGGGATTTGATTTTTTTTTCTTTCTGAGTCAGTTCCGCTCTCAGATCGGCGAGTTGCTGCTCATACCCGATTTTCGTGGCATCGACTGCCGCTTGGATTTCTTTACCTTTTGTATCGATCTCAGTGCGCATCTGTTTGAATTCTTTATTCTTCTTCGTTGCACTCCCTGTCGCAACCAACAAGGTGATGAGCGAGCCCATCAGGAGAGAAACAAGGATGACAATGATAAGCGGTCCATCCACAACTGCGAATCCAAAATTGACCGGCACAGAATCGACATTGAAAACGGCAAACAACACAATGATGATGATCAAAATTATGCCTGCTACTAATCTCCATTGATTTTTCATTATAATCGCCTCACTCATTTTGATATATCCCACTCTTATTATCATCTTTTTGCCGATGCATAGTCAACTTGCAACGCTTATCAACGGAATGATTCTCAGACAATCAAGCATCCGGGGATCATTTCGTCAGCGCTATTTCGAACTCATCATAATCGTTGACGAGTTTCGTGTCAGGAAAGACTTTTCGTGCATCCCGCTGCAACTGATTCGCATTGCCGTTGAGGTAACGCGCGCTAATATGGGTCAAATAGAGTTGCTTAACATTTGCTTCTTTGGCTACTTTAGCCGCATCGATGCATGTAGAATGGAAATAATCCGACGCGATCGCTTGGTCTTCCTTCCCGAAGGTGCTCTCGTGAACCAGAACATCGGCATTTTTAGCTAAAACCACTGTATTTTTCGTTCTTCTTGTGTCGCCCAAAATCGTTACGATACGTCCCTTGGTCGTTTTCCCAATAAAATCCAGGCCATCGATGGTTCTGCCATCCGGTAAAACAACAGTCTCACCATTTTTCAGCTTTCCGTAGAGAGGTCCCGCGGGAACATCCATCTCTTTCAGCTTATCGGCCTGCAATTCGCCCGGATAGTCTGCCTCTTCGACACGGTATCCGTAAGAAGCGATGCCGTGATTCAGTTTTGCGCAACTCACGCGGAACTGTTCATCTTCAAACACTACGCCATCTTCGGTTATTTCATGAAAGAAGATTGGATATCGCAGATGGGACTGGGAAATACGCAGGCTGGTCAAAACAAATTCTTTGATTCCAACAGGACCATAGATGTTCAAGGGCGTATTGCCACCTTGAAAAGCTCTGCTGCTCAAGAACCCGGGTAAGCCGAATATATGATCTCCGTGCAGATGGGTAATGAAGATTTTTTCGACTTTCCTAGGTCGAATCGTTGTTTTGAGCACACGTTGCTGTGTCCCCTCCCCGCAGTCAAAAAGCCAGATAGCATTGCGTTCATCCAACAGTTTCAATGCTATGCTGGAAAGATTTCTGCTAGTGGAAGGGACACCTGCTCCGGTGCCTAAAAATTGAATTTTCATAATCAATTGCTCCCATTTTCATCATTTAATTCTTGATAGATTTCCTCAGCCACAAAAAGGGCTAATTGTTTTGCACCCGTTGGATTCGGATGGACCCGATCCTCCAGAAGCCACTCATCGTGCTCGCTGCTGTATGCATTCCAATCCAAAATATGGACATTGGAATGATTACTTTCGGCAAGCATCAACTGTTCATTCACGCTGTCCTTCCAGATTCTCGGAACATTTGTCGTGAGGAAAAATAAATCCCTGGATGTCCCGATTTCCTCTATGAACGTTTCCATTTGCGTACGGGTGAAAGTCCCATTAGAACCCAAGAAGACAACTACCGTGTCATGCAATTGTTCCCGTTTTTCCAAAGCAACAACGACCGCAGAGGTTTGGTAAAGCTGTCTGCTGACAGCACCATCCACAACCGCTTGACCGAATATTGTCACCAATTGATCCGCGACGGAGAGTAACACAGAATCGCCTATGAAGGTAATATCTGCGCTGTGAGCAAACAACACGGTTTCCCGTTCGAGGCCATCGATATTGTTGATGGCCCTACTGCGCGTAGACTCGTCACGATTCATCTCATCCATTTTACTTTGGCTGGCTGCAATCTGCTGTCGCAGTTCCTCCACAGCGGCATTTCCGCCGGATCGTGCTTGAACAAATCCCGCCAGAGCGGTCAGCAAGAGGAAGAAACTGACGAATGCGGCAATTTTTTCCGTGAAATGCCTGACCGAGTCTGTCGATCCGGAAGACTTCATTCGGGAAACCGTATCGGCAGGCTTCCAAAACTGAAAAGTCGCCATCTTCCAACGTTTTTTTTCGAATAATTGGTAACTTATTTCAGAGAGGCTAAGCATGAAGACCAGTTGGATCAAAATGTGGCGCCCGGGATCAACGCTCATATCGATTACTTTCGCTTGATAAAGGGAAAGTACAGGATAGTACCAGAGATAAAGCAGGAAACTCCGCCTGCCGAGCCATTGAATAGGCTTGAACCGCATTATTCTAGAAAGACTCGTTGCCGGGTGTGCTGTCAAGATAACCGCAACACCGATGATGATACTGTTTAGGTACATTCCACCTCTGTAAGTGAATGTCTGACTATCCAGCATCCTACTGAACATCAAACCGAGAATCGCGTAGCTTAAAAATGCTGCAAACGTCAACCTTCGCTTCGTTCGTTTTGACACTGGCTCGTTCAATTTCGTTAACGGCCAAACAACCGACAGCGCACTGCCTACCATAAATGAAAACAAGCGCGTATCCGTCCCATAATAGACGCGCGAGGCGTCCTCTCCTGGTACATACAGCATGGCCATAGTAAGGGCGGAAAACAAAGAAAGCCCGACAGCCGTGTAGAAGATGATCCGTTTATCCTTGAAAAGGGCCATCAGCAAAAGAACAATCAAAGGCCAGATGACATAAAATTGGCTTATGACAGAAAGGAACCAGATATGTAGAAAAGGTGATTGCACATAGAATTGTTCGAAATAAGACCCGCCAACAGAAATTTGCCACCAGTTGTTGACCATCCCCAATGACGAAAGAAGCCATGGCCGCAAATTCAGTAATAAATCCCTTTGGAACAAAGTGATATAGGCTGTCACCGTCACCAGCATCCCCAGCAACGGAAGGAATAATCTGTTGAACCTTCTGGCCAAATAGCACTTGTAAGCCAACTTCTCTTTTTGGCCGTATTCTTCAATCACCGACGCTGTGATGAAATAACCAGTCAGAACGAAAAAAATGTTTACTGCCAAGTAGCCGCCAGGCAAAACATGAGGCATCAAATGATAGAAAAGGATGGCAATAATCGCAAGCGCCCGCATTCCATCCAATGGAACGGAGCGTGTCTGTAATGTCACGATAATTATCCCCCATTTATTGGTAATGGTGATGCTTTTTAATCTACGAACTCAAAATGGTAGGTCATGATACGGACCATGTCCCCATCTTTCGCTCCCTTGGCTCTCAGTTTTTCATCAACACCCATGGAACGTAATTGACGTGCGAAACGCATGATGCTTTCGTCATGCGCAAAATTAGTCATGTTGAATAGTTTTTCTAATCTTTCACCACCCAATACCCATGTGGAATCAGGATCGCGTCCGATTGTGAATTGTTCTTGGTTTTCTTCGAATTTGTAAAGCACCGATGATTCGACTTCTTCTTCGTCGAATAATGGGAACTCAGGAGTATCCTTCAGAACTTCAGCAGTGTAATCCAATAATTCGGCTACGCCGGCAGTCGACCAGGCTGAAATCGGGAAAATCCTTGGTGCTTCTTCATCCCCGAATTTTTCGGCGATTTGCTGTTTGAAGATTTCAAGATTGTCTTCCGCTTCCGCCACATCCATTTTGTTGGCTACAATGACGGTCGGTCTTTCAAGTAAACGCAATTGGTAACTTTCCAATTCCTTGTTGATTTTTTCATAGTCATCGAAAGGATCTCTGCCTTCTGTGCCACCCATATCGATGACATGCAAAATAACTCTTGTACGCTCGATGTGGCGCAAAAATTGGATTCCGAGACCTACGCCTTGGGACGCGCCTTCGATTAATCCCGGTAAATCGGCCATAACAAACTCTTCTCCGCTGCGTGTTTGTACCATACCTAAGTTAGGTACAAGCGTAGTGAAGTGATAAGCTGCGATTTTTGGTTTCGCTTTCGACACGATCGAGAGCAATGTCGATTTACCTACTGAAGGGAAGCCAACCAAACCGACATCCGCGATGACTTTCAACTCAAGCTCCAACTCTAGCTCTTGCCCAGGTTCCCCGTTTTCGGCGATTTCGGGAGCAGGGTTTCTCGCAGTGGCAAAACGGTTATTTCCGCGTCCGCCACGTCCGCCTTTTGCAACCACAGCCTGTTGTCCAGGTTCCGTCAAATCAGCGATGAGCTCTTTTGTTTCCGCATTGCGTACAATCGTACCAGGCGGAACTCTGACAATTGTATCTTTTGCGCCGCGGCCGAACATGCTTTTGCTCATGCCGTTTTCGCCGGGCTTACCTCTGAAATTCCGGTTGTAACGGAAATCCAATAACGTGCGCAGACCTGGATCCACTTCAAATATGATGCTTCCCCCACGGCCGCCATCGCCACCTGCAGGACCCCCATCGGGAACATACTTTTCGCGACGGAACGCTACCATTCCATCGCCGCCTTTACCGGCTTTTACATGCACTTTTGCATGATCCAAAAACATTGACATCTTTTTTCCCCCTTGGAAAACTGTTCGGCACTCTTTGAGCCGAACAAAATGATTCGATTGGTCCAACTTTTCCAAATGCGCTTCCGCAATCAAAAATTTGGACAAGTATCCTTAACAAATAATTTGCGTTTCTTTCTTCTGAACCGCTCAATCTCCCCTCTTAATTTACCATATTAACCAAAAAACGAAAAGAAAATACAGCGTTGAGGGTCTTGATCCTCCCCACTCATGGTGGAAGACAAAATGATGGAGCCGGGAGTAAACAATGTTAGCCCCGCCTCCATCACTTCACTATTTAAGAATCAATTTTCTGACATCAGCAAACTGTAGAATACTCAAGGTCAGGTTGCCGAGCGTGTTCAAGCGGTTGCTGCGGATAGCAATATCCTCGACCATGACCATATTTTCATCAAAATAAGCTTCAATGTATGGCGCAATAGCAGCCAAGGCGGCATAATCCGCTTCAGGATCGCCGTGGGACAGAGCCAAATCGAGATGGTTGATCTGCACATACAGATTCTTCTCGCTGGCTGTTTCCAGCAGATCTTTCTGAACGGGAATCGATTCATCAGGATCCCCGGAAATGTTTACGACACGCGCAAGAGCTTCCATAACTGCTTTGAATGATTCCTCTTCACTGTGCGCCTGCAATACTTTAGCGTTAGCGAACAAGGTGTTGACATCTTTTTCACCGGATTGCAGTACAGCTTCCACGATGTCATAACGGATGCCATAGGTTTGAAGCTTCTGTTGGATACGGCCATTTGCGAAAGCAGCAAGTTCATTCATTGTTTTATCGAATGTTTCTGCATCTTCAACCGCATAAACCTCCGTCAACAAGGCTGACAGCAGTTCTTCCAACGAGAATGCCCATTGGTATTTCTCGATGATTTGAATGACTCCGATCATTTGGCGGCGCAAAGCATACGGGTCGTTCGATCCTGTAGGAACCATACCCTGCAGGAAGAAACTGATGATGCTGTCCAATTTGTCCGCCATCGCCAAAACTGCTCCGATTTGAGTTTCCGGCAATTCGCCTTCACTGGATATCGGAAGGTAGTGTTCGCGGACCGCGGTTGCTACAGCAGCAGCTTCGCCTTGTTGCAATGCATAGACCTCACCCATAATACCTTGCAGTTCCGTAAATTCGGAAACCATATTGGTCACCAAATCAAATTTGTAGATGGATGCTGCACGCAATAAATGGGTTTTGTCGTCCTCTCCCAAATCAAGCACATCAGCAAGATGGGCAGCGATTTTCGCTGTGTTGTCCATCTTATCATGAATGGAGCCGATTTTCGAATGGAATGTGACTTTCTTTAATTTTTCTACCGACTGCGTGATGGCGATGCGTTGGTCTTCGTTGAAGAAGAACAGGCCATCCTCAAGCCTGGCTGTCAGCACTTTCTCGTTCCCTTTTTTCACGTTATCGATGAATATGCCATTCCCGTTGCGTACAGATATGAAGTACGGCAATAATTTACCGGATTTGTCTTTCACTTCGAAATAACGCTGATGGTCTTTCATCGATGTGATCAATACATCTGCTGGCAACGTCAAGTATTTGCTGTCATATTCGCCGAAGAATGCTGTCGGATATTCAACAAGTGAAGTGACTTCTTCCAATAAGGTCTCATCGGTAGGGATGATCCAGCCATTTTCAGCTTCAATTTGTTGGAATTGGGCCCGGATCATATTTTTCCTTTTGTCCTGATCGGCGATGACATGTTGTTCAGCCAGTTTCTCCATATACTCGCTCGCATGCGCCATCGTCACTTCTTCGCCCAAGAAACGGTGTCCGCGGGTGGTCCGGCCTGAAACGATATCCAAGACTTGGAATGGGATGATGTCATCATCGGCCAATGCCGCAATCCAATGGATCGGACGGATGTACTTGAAATGATGGTTGCCCCAATGCATCGAAACAGGGAAAGTCAATGACTCAACGACTGTATTCAATTCCTTCAATACTTCGGATGAAGCTTTTCCGTTGATTTCTTTCTTGACGAAAACATACTCTACACCCTTTAGTTCATCAAAGAAGATGTCTTCAGGAGTCAAGCCTTGTCCGCGGACGAAGCCCAGTGCAGCTTTTGACCAAGTGCCGTCCGCCTGCAAAGCGATTTTTTTTGCGGGTCCTTTGACGACTTCAGCCAAATCCGCCTGTTTATCACTGACTCCGCTGGCGATGACCGCCAAACGTCTCGGCGTCGCATACATTTCGATCGCATCAAAGTTGATGCGATTTTCTTCCAAAAAAGCAGCCATTTTTTCTTTCAGTTGGATACTGCTGCTGCGCACATATTTCGCAGGCATTTCTTCAAGTCCAATTTCTAATAATACAGTTTGACTCATCACGTTAGTCCTCCTTCAGGGCAAGTTCTTTTTGATCATCCGAAAGCAAAGGGAAACCCAGTTCTTTTCTCTTTTGGACAAAAGCTTTCGCCAATTGGCGCGCCATATTGCGGATACGTGCGAGATAACCCGCGCGGTCTGTCGCAGAAATGACCCCTCTTGCATCCAAAAGGTTAAAGGCATGCGAACTCTTCAGGACATAGTCATAAGCTGGATGCACAAGACCATTCTCGATCTGTTTCGTCGCTTCCGCTTCAAATGAATCAAACAGTTGGAACAACAAATCGACGTTGCTTTCCTCAAATGAATATTTGGAATGTTCATATTCCGGCTGGCCGAAGATTTCTCCGTATTTCACGCCTTCGGTCCACTCAAGATCGTAAACACTGTTCACATCCTGGATATAGGAAGCCAAGCGTTCCAGACCATAAGTGATTTCGCTTGTGACAGGACTGCATTCCAATCCGCCCACTTGCTGGAAATAGGTGAACTGGGTGACTTCCATCCCATCCAACCAAACTTCCCATCCCAAGCCTGCGCAACCCAATGAGGGGTTTTCCCAGTTGTCTTCGACAAAACGGATATCATGTTCGATTGGATTGATTCCCAATACCTTCAGACTTTCCAGATATAGCTCCTGGATATTATCCGGTGATGGCTTCATGACCACTTGGAATTGATGATGTTGGTACAGTCGGTTGGGATTTTCGCCGTAGCGCCCGTCAGCCGGACGACGCGAAGGCTCCACGTATGCAGCGTTCCAGGGTTCTGGGCCGATTGCGCGCAAGAAAGTGTACGGGCTCATTGTTCCCGCACCCTTTTCAGTATCATAGGATTGCATCAAAAGGCAGCCTTGATCTGCCCAAAAATTTTGTAACGCTTGAATCATTTTTTGCACAGTTAATTTGTTTTCCATCATAAATCTCCTCCACTTGAAATAATACATAAAAAAAGTCCCTATGCATCAAGTCTCCTTGAAACATAGGGACGAATATTTTCGCGGTTCCACCCTAATTCCGGCAAATGCCGGCACTTCGTTACAGGACTCGGATATGCCTTTCCGCAATAGTCTCCCGCTTTGGCTCACACTATCCCAAATTCGCTTTTCGGTACTGACCAGAGGTACTCTTATCTTCAACGTCCAGTATTTAGTTCTTCTCAATAGTAGCCTTGTTCCAACAGAATGTCAAGAACTACTTGGATGGGACTGTTCGCCTTCGCTCGGCTTGTTCGACACCTCTTCAGAAGCGGAACGGAACGGAATTTCCACCTTTGTCTCCCAAGCGTACATCTGATCGATGAAACTCTTGCTTTTCAGGCGAATTCCGACATATTCCTCATAGAGCTCATCGATGAAGGCTCTGAGCGCCTGTTTCGTCTCCGATTTGATTTGGATATTCCCGACTTGCTTCGGCGTGACCAATTGGAAAATCCGGGCAAAATGGACAGCTGCGGGGCTTGCATGCAATCTTCTGGGGTCTTCCCCGTAATGGTTCTGACACAGGGCGCCGGAATATTTGACTGAATAATCAAAAGGTTCCTGCTTGCTGTGACAGATGACGCATTCCTGCAATTGCGGCGCAGCTCCAAAATATTTTAGTATTCGCATTTCAAAAATGTTCACTACGATTTCTGCATCCATCCCATTCTGCATAGCAACCAATGATTCCTCCAACAGATCATAGAGATCGGCGGCTTTGATGGCATCGTTGACGGCTGCATCGGCAAGGTTATTCAAATAGGTCGCATAGGCGTTCAGATGGATATCCGTCTGCATTTTGGAAAAGTGGATGATTTCACGGCTGTCCTGCAGAAAACTGAGTCCATCATCCTTGATGCGGCCCAGATAATTCGCTTTCGTGAATGGCAGCAGGGCAGCTTTCAAGGAGTGGTTCGGATTTTTGATGTTCTTCACGAAAAACATCCGTTTTCCATGATCGCGCGTAAATATTTTTACCAAGGCATCCTTTTCCCTGTGTTTTCGGATCGATAGGACGATGCCATCAAATTCCTGATATGTCTCCATGTCGCACCCTTTCGAAAAGAGAAGAGTCCGGAAGGCAGCCTCCCAAACTCTTACTGATTGCTATTCATGTATCCATTGAGCATTTGCTGATCAATCGTAATCTTTTTGGCGGTATCCATAGTCCTGCAGATAACTCTGCTTGTCGCGCCAATCTTTTTGGACCTTAACCCAAAGTTCAAGGTAAATTTTGTCGCCAAGCATCGCTTCGATATCCCGACGTGCCCGGACACCGATTTCTTTTAGCATTTTTCCGCCTTTGCCGATGATGATGCCTTTTTGACTGGCTCGATCGACGATGATGGTCGCATGGACATGGACTTTATCATCCTCGTTGCGCTGCATCGATTCCACGACAACAGCAACGGAATGCGGCACTTCTTCCTTAGTCAACTGAAGGATCTTTTCGCGGATGAACTCGGACACGACGAAGTATTCTGGGTGATCGGTCACTTGATCGTCCGGGTAGAATTGAGGCCCTTCCGGCATGTATTTTTTGATGGTGATCATCATTTCATCGACATTGTTGCCTTGGATTGCGGAAATCGGAACCACTTCATTGAACTCATTGTCTGAAGTATAGTCCATGATAATCTTCAGTAATTGTTCCGGCTTGACCTGATCGATTTTGTTGATGATCAAAAATTTCGGAGTGCGCAAGTTCTTGAGTTTTTCAAGAATGAAATTGTCCCCCGCTCCTCTTTTTTCTGCCGCATTCACCATGAACAAAACCAAATCCACTTCATTGAAAGTGCTGTAAGCACTCTTCAACATGAAATCGTTCAAGCGCGTCTGTGGTTTGTGGATTCCAGGCGTGTCGATGAAAACGATTTGGGAATCATCCGAAGTGACTACGCCTTGGATTTTGTTCCGGGTAGTCTGCGGGACATCGCTCATGATGGCGACTTTTTGACCGACGATGCGGTTCAACAGTGTTGATTTACCGACGTTTGGTCTTCCGATAATAGAGACAAATCCTGATTTGAAACCTTCTTTTTTATTCATAAAAAACTCCTCAAATTAACTTATAATATAATTCCACGAACTTGGGCAAAAAAATGATGGCAGCAATAAGGACGGCAAAGAATGCCGTAACCAAGACAGCACCGGCAGCAATGTCCTTTGCTTTCTTTGCGAGCGGGTGATATTCGTAATCGGTCACCAAATCAACGACATTTTCAAATATCGTGTTAAGAAACTCCATAATGATGACTAGAAAAATGCAGAAGATGATCACGATCCATTCCGTTTGGCTCGATTCGAAGAACCAAGCCAACAAGAGCGGTATCAAGCCAACCAAGGCATGGCTGCGCATGTTTTTTTCTTCTTTGAGGATAATTCCGATGCCATCCAAAGCATGCTTCACTGAAGCGAAAAAGCTCGGATTCTTTCCGATTTTCCCCATCTTTTCCCTACTCGTCTCTTTTAAGTCCATAAGCATCCAGTATCTCTTTCTGAAGACCGAACATTTCCTTTTCGTCTTCTTCCGTCATGTGATCATAACCATTCAAATGCAGGAAACCATGCAACGCAAGGAAACCTAGTTCTCTCTCAAAACTGTGACCATAGGACTCCGCTTGTTCAGCGGTCTTGTCGGTCGAGATGATGATATCGCCGATATTTGTCGGAAAGGCACCGGTTATGCTTTCCATGTTGATTGGGAAATCGTCCTCCATGTCATCGTTCAGTGCAAAGCTGATGACGTCCGTGGCCTGGTCTTTGTTGCGGTATTCACGATTGATTTCCCGGATACGCTCATTGTCCACAAAGGTGATCGACAATTCGGTATCGGGCGCCAACTTCAGGTACTCCCCCGCAAAAGAAATCAAGGAATGGACCAATTCGGTGTGCTCATTCTGTACAGATTCAGTTTCATCAAAAATATCTATTTCCATATAATCGCTCACTTTTCTATGTTGTGTTTTGTTTCCTCTTTGACATCATATGCTTTGATGATGCTCGCAACGACCGGATGGCGCACGACATCATAAGTATCAAAGGTGACAAAAGTGATATCAGGGATACCCCGCAGTTTCTTCTCGGCATCGATCAACCCGGAAAGGGCGCCTTTCGGCAAATCGATCTGGGTCTTATCGCCGTTGATGATCATTTTAGATCCGAAGCCAAGCCGCGTCAGGAACATCTTCATCTGTGCGACAGTCGTGTTCTGCGCTTCATCAAGGATGATGAAAGCATCTTCCAGTGTCCGGCCGCGCATATAAGCGAGCGGCGCAATTTCGATGACTCCCCTATCCATCAAGCGGGTTGTGTGCTCGACGCCATAGATGGCATAAAGAGCATCGTAAACCGGGCGCAGGTAGGGGTCCACTTTTTCCTTCAGATCGCCGGGCAAGAAGCCGAGGTTTTCTCCAGCCTCAACAGCCGGACGGGTCAGGATTATTTTTTTCACCTTACCGTTCTTCAGAGCCTCCACCGCCATCACAACGGCTAAGAAGGTTTTTCCAGTTCCGGCAGGTCCTATTCCGAAAACGACATCTTTTTTCTTGACGGCCTGCACATATTGCCTTTGGCCGAAATTCTTCGCCCGGATAGGCTTGCCTGCGTAAGATCTGCCGATTTCCTCTTCGTAAAGGTTGATGAAGAAATCAAGGCTTCCACGCTCCGACATTTTTATAGCTGTGACGATATCTGTTTGTGAAATAGGGATGCCGCGCGCTAATAATTCCAAAAGTTGCTTCAACAGGGAACGGGCCTTGTCAACAGCCGGCTCTTCGCCACTAATTTCGATTTTCATGCCGCGGCTTGTAATGGTCACATGCAAAGCATCTTCCAGCATCTTCAGATGCTTATCCTGTGATCCAAATAATTGAGGCAAAACGGATGCGTCCATTACTTCAATTTTCTCTGTTTTATTCACTTTATCGGTCAAACAAGCTACACTCCTCTTTTTGGGAATTTTTTTCACTGCTTATTGCTAATAGTATAACATAAAGCGGCATGGCTTATGAAAATATTTATCCCCTTTTGATTTAGGCGCCTTTCTGGACAACAAAAAAATGGAATGATACGGAGATCATCCCATTCTTTATCGATTAGTCTCTAAGAATTTTAGAAAGTAAGCATCCGGCTATTAGAATTTACGCTTTCTAGCAGCTTCAGATTTCTTCTTACGTTTCACACTTGGCTTTTCATAAAATTCATGTTTACGAGCGTCTTGTAGAGTTCCAGTTTTTGAAACAGTACGTTTAAAGCGACGAAGAGCATCATCAAGAGATTCGTTTTTACGAACAACTGTTTTTGACATTAAATATTCCCTCCCTCCGAGCATTAAAAGTAACGTTTCCTTTTGAAAAATAGTGAAATCAAAATGAAATTGTTCTTTTGATATTATATCATAGGAGGAAGCAATTGCAACGTTTTATTGCAAAACTAAAAAGTGGATTATCCGACTGGGCGAAAGTTTCACTTCATTAGCCAAATGGACGCCCTATGCATTTGCCAAACATTTCTTGCAGACTCCAAATATTTCGAAGCGATGGGACGAAATTTGGCACCCTTCCAACTGTTGCTCAAAGAAATCCATCGGACACATCTGCAAAGCAATTGTCATCCCGCATTGTTGACAAATAAAGTGATGATGATGGTGCCCCTCGTGCAAACAAGTTATTCGGAACAACTTTTCGTTGTTCAATTCTGTTTCTTCCAAGATACCAACTTCTACAAAAGTATACAGGTTGCGATATATTGTGTCATAGCTGAGTGTTGGATATTCATCCTGTAACGCATGCAGAACAGCTTTTGCAGACAGATAGCGGTTAGCTTCCACAAAAACCGTAATGATATCTTCTCTTTTTTGGGTATATTTATAACCTTGTTTCTTTAATTGCTGCAGTGCAATGGTTACCGTATCTACCGGCATCATTTTCCCTCCCGACTCTATCAATTTCAAATTGACTATAGTATATTATTACTGAGATTGCAATCATTAAGATTTAGAAAGGACGAAATTATATGGAGCAACCAGAGCAACATGACCTGCACTTTGTCATCATATCCGATTCGGTAGGAGACACCGCCAGAAAAGTCCTTCAGGCTGTCTTGGCACAATTCCCATCGATAACTGTTCATATGTATCATTATCCATTCATTAGAAAAATGAAAGACTTGGAGCCTGTATTAGTAGAGGCCAAAGAGCTGAAAGCATTTGTCATCCATACTTTGGTCGTCGAGGATTTGAGTGAGTACACGGACAGTTTCTGTGCTGCAGAGGACTTGCCTTGCTATAATATATTGAAAGCAATGGTCAGGGATATCACCGAAATGACTGGGCAGCAACCCATACGGAGAGCAGGTGCCCTGCATCGTTTGGATGATGAATACTTTAACCGGATAAGCGCCATCGAGTTTGCCGTCAAGTACGACGACGGCAAAGATCCAAAAGGTTTCTTGGATGCTGACTTGGTCCTGCTTGGCGTTTCCCGCACTTCTAAGACGCCGCTCTCCATGTTTTTGGCGAACAAGACCATCAAAGTAGCAAACCTGCCGATTATGCCGGAAGCTGCAGTGCCTGACGAAATTTGGCAAGTGGATCCTAAGAAAATCGTCGGATTGACCAATGATGCAGAGGTATTGAATAATTTCCGCAAAGAGCGGATGATTGCCTACGGATTATCGCCGGAAACCATTTATTCGGACATGGACCGCATCCGTGCTGAGTTGGAATACGCCTATGAATTGTACAACAAATTGGGTTGTATCGTCATCAACGTGTCCAAACGTTCTATAGAAGAAACAGCTGCCATCATCATGAGCAGCATCGAAATTTCCGATACCACCATTATAACCTGACGCAAAAAGAAGAGGACCCGGATTAAAATTCGGGTCCTCTTCTTTTTGTTTTTATATTCATTGCTGCAACAGGTGCGTTAGAATCCTCTGCTGGATCCGCCGCCTCCGGAAGAACCGCCGCCTCCGAAACCGCCTCCGCCACCAAAGCCACCGCCTCCGAAACCGCCTCCGCCGTATCCTCCACGATGATTGTTTCCGCGATAACCGCCGCCGCCTCCACTAAGAAGCAACCACCACAATGGATTCATTCCGCCACCACGACCACCGCGACCTCCTCTGCCTCTGCCGCCAAAAAAGAAGGACAACAGCAAAAGAATGAACAGGAATTGGACGAGTGATGCGAAGAACGATGAATCTCCTTCCGCGTATTGCGTTGTATCAACAGGATAGCCGGAGAAAATCACTTCGTCATCAAATTGGTATTCCTGATTGACGACAACTGCCGCCTCAGTAAAGATTTCTTTCAGACCGCCATCGAAATCATTGGCCGAAAGATATTCCAAGTGATTGTCCAGAATTCTACCAGTTCTGCTGTCCGTTAGAGCACCTTCCAGACCGTAACCGATCTCGAAGCGGATTTCCCTTTCCTCCAGAGCCAACAAAATCAGCACACCATTATCAGCATCCGCCTGGCCAATTTTCCACTTTTCGAACAGATCGACAGAATATTCCTCGATTGTCTCACCCTGCAGTGAATCAACCACTGCCACGACAACTTGAGGTTTTTCTTCGGTCAATTCATACTGCTCATTCACGCTCATGATGAATGTTTTTGTTTCCTCGGAAAGCGTACCGCTTGGATCATAGACATAAAATTCGCTAGTCGGATCAGGTAATTCCTGCGCGTTTTTGGATGGCGCGAACACCATCGAAAAGAAGAACGCTCCCAAAATCAAAAGTAGTTGCCATCGTGCCTTTTTCCTCATTTGAAACAAAGCGTCATCAACCCCTCAATTATTCGTCGTCTGTATTCAGGTCTACACTAGGTGCGGTTTCAGCGCCGCTGACCGCTTCGAAATAAGATTTTTCATCAAATCCGAAAAGCCCTGCCATGAGCGATCCAGGGAACCGTTTGACTTTGTTGTTGTATTGTTGCACAGATTCGTTGTATCGATCCCTTTCGACAGAAATCCTGTTTTCGGTACCTGCCAACTCATCCATAAGAGCCGTCACTTGTTCGTTTGATTTCAGTTCCGGATAGTTCTCTACGATTACCAACAGGCGCGAAAGTGCAGATTCCATTTCGTTGCTGGCTGTAACCTGTTCTTCAGTCGTCTGAGCACTACCGATTCTTGCGCGGGCATCAGCGATTGCACCGAATACTTCCTGTTCTTGTTCCATAGCGCCTTTGACCGATTCCACTAAGTTGGGAATCAGATCATAACGTCTTTGTAGTTTGGTTTCAACATTCGCCCATTGCACATCGACATTGCTTTCCTCCGTCACCAAACCATTATAAGAGCTGATCAATGGCACTCCCAACAGCAACACCGCAATAAACACTCCAATTAAGCCTTTCAACCAACCTTTCATCATTCCATCTCCTTTATTATTTCATTTTGTGCTTACATACAATTATCCCTGATTTCAGGCAAAACCGCATCCATCCAAAGATGTATTTCTTACTGGTTCAGTATGTCTTCCAATAAACTCGGATTGAATGTCTGGGACTTCAGCATATCCAATTCGAATCTGTAAGGCGCCTTTTTATTCTTTTTGTCCTCGCCCACAAACGGCGTTTCCAATATTTTCGGTAAATTCTGTAGTTGCGGATGGTGAACAATTTTATTTAAGGTTTCGAAGCCGATGGTGCCAAACCCGATATTCGCATGTCTGTCCTTGTGCGTCCCTCTCTCGTTTTTCGAGTCGTTGACATGGATCATTTTCAAACGTTCCAGTCCGATGATGCGGTCGAATTCTTCCAAAACACCGTCGAAGTCCTCTTTGACGTTATAGCCTGCATCATTCGTATGGCATGTATCAAGCGTTACAGACAACTTGTCATTATAGATTACGCCATCCATTATGGCAGCCAACTCCTCAAACGTCCGGCCGATTTCCGTGCCTTTTCCGGCCATCGTCTCCAAGGCAATCTGCGCTGTTTGACTTGGCTCCAGCACTTCATTCAGGCCCTTGATGATCTGTTTGATGCCTATCTCGGAACCTGCACCCACGTGCGAACCTGGGTGCAGCGTGATTTGTTTTGCGCCCAGCGCTTGCGCTCGCACGATTTCATCGCGTAAAAATCCGATTGCAAATTCAAAATGATCTGGTTTCGTTGTGTTTGCCAAGTTGATGATGTAGGGTGCATGTACGACCAGCTCCACCAGACCGTGCTTTGCCATATAGTCCATACCTTCCGGAATATTCATCTCATCGACGCTTTTTCTCCGGGTATTCTGTGGAGCACCTGTATAGATCATAAAAACCGAAGAACCGTAAGATGCTGCCTCCTCTGCTGAACCCAGCAGCATCTTTTTACCGCCCATAGAAACATGTGAACCTATCTTTAACATATCTTCACCCTTTTATTGTGTATTATCCTAAAAAGCATTTCCATCTTATACAAAATAAGAGACGAAAAAAACAGCCTTATGATACGATTATTGTATCATAAGGCCTGTTTTCCTTACCATCAGATGCTCTTTTTAGTGCAATTGTTAGTCCGAGGTTAATCTAATGAAGCGATTTTCAGGCTCAATTCTTTCAACTGGGCTGCGCTAACTTCACTTGGAGCGTTCGTCATCGGGTCGAAAGCTTTTCCGTTTTTAGGGAACGCGATCACTTCGCGGATGTTCGATTCGCCAGCCAACAACATGACCAAACGATCCAGCCCTAACGCGATGCCGCCATGCGGTGGGAAGCCGTAGTCGAATGCATCCAACAAGAAACCGAACTCCTCTTCGGCATCTTCTTTGCTGAAGCCAAGTGCTGCAAACATCTGCTCCTGTACTTCCCTTGTGTAGATACGTAGAGAGCCGCCGCCGATTTCATAACCGTTCAGGACGATATCATAGGCTTGTGCATAAACTTCTTCGGGATGATCTGCTAATTTTGCAAGATCTTCATCGTTTGGACGGGTGAATGGGTGGTGCATTGCAGTGTATCGTTTAGCGTCCGCATCGTACTCAAGCAATGGCCAATTCACAACCCAAACGAAAGCAAATTGAGATTTGTCGATCAGGTCAAGATCGCGGCCGAACTTCAGACGTAGCTCTCCTAATGCTTGATAGACGATCTCTTTTTTATCAGCAACGAAAACCAGCAAGTCGCCAGGCTCCGCATCCATTAATCTGATCAATTCTTCGCTGTCTTCGGTGAAGAATTTTGCCACGGCACCTTTAAGTCCGTCCTCTTCGACTTTCATCCAAGCCATGCCTTTTGCACCGTATTGTTTGGCGTATTCGATCAGGTTATCCATATCTTTGCGCGAGTAGGCATCGGCTTTGCCTTTGACGTTCAAACCACGGACTTGGCCGCCGTTTTCGCTGGTCGCTTTAAATACATTGAATGAAGAAGTTTTCGCAAATTCATTCATGTCGATCAGTTCCAATGCAAAACGGGTATCCGGCTTATCGCTGCCGAAACGGTTCATCGCTTCATCGTAGGAAATACGAGGGAACGGAGCCGGAATGTCTTTGCCCAAAACGTCCTTCATGACTCTCTGAAGCATTGTTTCGGTGATTTCCTGGATCTCCGCTGCAGACAGGAAACTGGTTTCGATATCGATTTGGGTGAATTCCGGCTGTCTGTCGCCGCGCAGATCTTCGTCGCGGAAGCAACGCACGATCTGGTAATAGCGGTCAAAGCCAGCGCCCATAAGCATCTGTTTGAACAGTTGAGGTGATTGCGGCAGTGCATAAAACTCGCCTTGATGGACACGGGACGGAACGATATAGTCACGCGCACCTTCCGGAGTCGATTTCGTCAAATAAGGTGTTTCGATGTCCATGAAATTCAAGTCATCCAAATAGTTGCGGACAGTGCGCGTCGTTTGGTGGCGAATTTTCATGTTGTTCATCATCTTGTCTCTTCTTAAATCGATGTAACGGTATTTCATGCGCAATTCATCGGATACGTTCAGATCGCCTTCGATATAGAAAGGCGGTGTTTTTGCTTTCGCCAAAATCTCCACGGATTCCGCTTCGATTTCGATTGTGCCTGTGCCGATGTTCGGATTGACCTGATTTGCTTCACGAAGGACTACTTTACCTTTGACCTGCAGGACATATTCCCCACGGATCGTTTCCGCGATGCGGAAAGCTTCTTCATTGAATTCTGTGTTGAAAACGACTTGGACGATGCCTTCGCGGTCACGTAGATGGATAAAGATCAATCCGCCTAAGTCTCTTCTTTTGTTAACCCAACCATTGGCGACGACTGTCTGTCCAACGGTTGCTTCCGTAAATAATCCGCAATATTCTGTTCTTCTATCCATTTTCACTACCCTTTTCTGTATGTTCTAGTCTTCTTTTCCGAAAAATTCATTGAAAGCCGTCATATCTGCTGTCTGTGTTTTGTACACTTTATCAAAATCAGCGTAAATCTCAGTCAACGCCACTTTCTGCTCTTTGCCTGTCGCCATCACTTTGAATTGTACTTGTTTGTTGTTCAATTCATCCTCGCCGATGGTCAGCACTACTTTGGCCCCATTTTTCGTCGCGGTCTTGAATTGCGCTTTGGCTTTGCGGTCTTGGAAGTCCCGATCAGCAGAATACCCTGCTTGGCGCGCATTTTGAACCAATTTCAAGGATTCGATGTTCGTAGCTTCTCCCAAACCGACCACATAGACATCCAACTCGGATAGTTTCGGTACATCAACTTGCTGATCTTTCATCAAAAGGATCAATCTTTCCAAGCCCATCCCGAAGCCAAACCCAGGCACTTCCGGTCCGCCGATTTCCTGGACCAGGCCGTCATAACGGCCGCCACCGCAGATGGTCGTTTCCGCTCCGAAGACTGCGGATGAGGTCATGATTTCAAAAATCGTATCCTGATAATAATCGAGCCCGCGGACCATGTTGCTGTTGATCGTGAATGGGATTTCCAATGCCTGAAGCATTTCCTGAACCGATTCAAAATGTTTCTTCGAATCTTCCGACAGGAACTGCAAAATGCTTGGTGCCTGGGCAACGATTTCCTTATCGCGCTTGTCTTTGCTGTCCAACACACGCAAAGGATTCTTGTGGAGACGGGTCTGGGAATCTTTGCTCAGTTCATCATGGAAAGGTTCCAAGTAGGCGATCAACGCTTCGCGGTATCTGATCCGATCTTCTGTCTTGCCCAACGAATTGATGACCAATTTCAGATCGCTCAATTCCAATTCCTTCAGTATATCCCATGCCAATGCCATCGTTTCTACATCGGTCGCCGGATTGACGCTTCCAAAAACTTCGACACCCAGTTGGTGGAATTGGCGCATCCTTCCGCCTTGTGGCCTTTCGTAGCGGAACATTGGGCTGATGTAGTAGACTTTTAGAGGCTTCGGATATTCTGGACCGAACAGTTTGTTTTCGACATAGGCCCGAACCACTGGAGCCGTTCCTTCAGGCTTCAACGCGATGTGTCGTTCCCCTTTATCGTAGAAGTCGTACATTTCCTTCGATACTATGTCGCTCGTATCGCCGACCCCTCTTGAGAACAGTTCATAACTTTCGAACATCGGGGTGCGGATTTCTGAGAATTGATAGTCATGCAGTAAGATGCGGGCTGTTTCTTCCACGTATTGCCAAATTTCTGCTTCCTGCAAAAATATGTCGGCAGTCCCTTTTGGTTTTTGTATCATTTTTATAACCATTCCTTTCGCTTCATACTGTCTTCTGTCTGAAAAAAAGCAAAAAAATAGCCCTCTTTCCATCATGGAAAAGGACGATTAGTCAGACGTGGTGCCACCTTTATTCGAAAGCATAGCTTTCCTTTAACGAGTAACGTTCGTGGCGTAATAGCTTTTCACTATTAATCCTCCAACCTGTCTTTCGAATAAACGTTTGGGAGTGCTCTCAGCCGCGGCAATCCTCTCTGAATCAAACCAATCTATTCTACTTCGATCTTCACTGGACATTTATAATTTCTTTAACGATACAAGATAAGCTCCGAATTGTCAATACTGTTTTCATCATATTTTCACTTTCCGGGCTAACGCAGCGGCACGCCTGCTTCTGCGTGGGTTTCAGGAACAGTTGCGCATGCAGTGTTGGAAGGTTGCGATGCGGTTCTGCCTTGTCCGCAAAAGTAGCACAGCTATAATTTCTGAAAAGGCTTTGCATTGGATACCGTATCTTTGCTATAATGATAGAAGAATTGAACAATTTTTGTAAAATTTATGCATCCCAAACCAGAAAGGAGACAATCAGTGAAGACTATCGCAAAAAATAGACACCTGTTCTTCTTGGCGCTTGTTCTGCTATTTGTCGGATTTGGCTCCTTCGGTACGGTAGCATTAGCCAACTATACTACAGTCAGCATATCCGCCAACATCGTAAATGTTCGATCCGGTCCAGGATTGTCGTATGATATTATGACGCAAATTCAAGGCGGTTCCTCAGTCAACGTTCTGGCCAATAAGAACGAATGGTACAAAGTTCGGTTATCGGACGGAAGGATCGGATGGGTGGCCAGTTGGCTGATCAACAACACCGAGATCGCGGCAACATCCGAATTACTGGCAACAATACTGGTGCCCTCTGCCAATGTTCGGCAAGAGAACAATGAAACATCCGAAGTTATTGGAACAGCAAGTGAAGGCGAAAAATTCGCTCTGCTGTATGAGGAGAACGGTTGGAGCCAAATCCAATACAACAATAAAGTCGCTTGGATTCTGTCTGAGCTGATTGAAATTTCTCCTGGCAGCATTCAGTTGGCGCCGGAAACAGTTGATACTACAGCAGTTGTCGCAGACGACGCTAATCCAAAAGTCCTCATCACTATGGATGGCGTAAATGTCCGCAGCGGGCCTTCTACCGGTAGTGACATCCTGTTCATTGCCGAAAAAGACGAAGAGTACGAACTGATCAGTGAATCCGGTGATTTCTATAAGATCCTTTATGAGGGAAACAAGGAAGGCTACGTCGCCTCCTGGTTGGTGGAAACATCCGAGTCGCTTAATACGCCCGTCACTGCGTCATCCACCACCACGCTAGCCGAAGCGACCATCGTGATCGATCCGGGCCACGGAGGGGAAGATCCAGGTGCGGAAGGTACTTATATCTACGAGAAGGAAGTCACACTCAAAACCGCTGAAACGGTGGCTGAAAAATTACGCAGTGCCGGAGCAAACGTCATATTGACGCGCACCTCTGATGTATACGTCACCTTGGAAGATCGAGCAGAAATGAGTAATGTCAACAACGCCGACCTGTTCATCAGCCTTCACTATGATTCCACTGCAAGCGGTACTTCTGCGACCGGCTTCACGACTTATTACTATGCTGATGCGGATATTCCATTGGCAAATTTGGTCGATGATCACCTGGCTGACACATTGCCGCTGCAGGACAACGGATCCAAATTTGGCGATTTCTTGGTCACACGCGAAAATGATCAACCTGCTTTGTTGTTGGAGCTTGGCTATATGAACAACGATTCCGACGTCAAGACCTTCAATTCCGACTATTATCGCTCACTGGTGGCAGAAAGCATCTACCAAGCACTGACTGAATATTTCCAATAAAAAAAGCTGAATAAGAAAACAGAGTCGGCAGCTTGAACCTCGAATGGTTCAAGCTGCCGACTCTGTTATTTGTTTTTGGAATCGATGAGGATGGTTACGGGCCCATCGTTGTTCAAACGGACAGACATGTGTGCACCGAACTTGCCCGATGCCACCTGAAAGCCTTCTGCGCTCAACAACTCGTTGAATGCTTGATATAGTTCCTCCCCGATTTCCGGAGGGGCTGCATTAGTGAAGCTTGGGCGATTCCCTTTTTTGGTATCAGCGAACAAAGTGAATTGGGATATCGAAAGGATGGCTCCAGACACATCCTTCAAAGATCGGTTCATTTTGCCTTCCTCATCCTCGAACACCCTGAGATTCGAAACTTTTCGGACGAGGTAATGGACATCCTCTTGGTTGTCGTCCTTGCCGATGCCGACCAAAAGCATGAAGCCTTCACCAATTTCTCCGATGATTTCATCATCAACAGAGACGGATGCTTCCGTCACTTTCTGTACAACAATTCGCATATCTGGCCTCGATTCATTTTGTTTAGGATGTGACCCTTCTGACTGTGTAAACATCCGGAATATTTTTGATTTTATCAACGATTTTATCCAGTTGACTTAAATTTTGAATCCCAATTTTCAATGTAATGACAGCAATTTTATTGCTGTCGACCTTACCGTTTACGCTGCTGAGATTTTTGGTCATCGTGTTCACGACATGCAGGATCTCGTTCAGCAGCCCGGAACGATTGTAGCCCTCGACCGTCAATTCGGTTTCGTAATCGATATTTGAGGTGCCGGTATCTTCCCACTCGACATCGATCAAGCGGTTGCCGTGCTCTCCGGATACCTGAACATTCGGGCAATCTTTCCGATGGACCGAGATGCCGCGCCCTTTTGTTATGTAGCCGACGATTTCATCCCCCGGGACCGGATTGCAGCAGTGGCTGATGCGGATGAGCAGGTTGTCTACTCCTTGAATGACAACGCCGCCTTCATGTCGGATCTTCATTTTAGGATTATCTTTTTTCGTTTTTTGCTCGATCGTATCCAGCTGTTGTTCCGCTTTGTGTTTATCACGCTCACGGCGGGCTTTTTCGGTCAAACGATTGGAGACGATGAATGCAGACAGTTCGCCGAAGCCAATTGCCGCATAGAGGTCATCTTCCGAATTCACATTGAAGCGATTCAATAAATCTTTGATCGCTAATTTGGTCAGGAACTCTTTTGGCGAAAATTCCATTTCCGTCAATTGTTTTTCCAGCATATCCCGGCCTTTGATTACATGTTCATCGCGGTCCTGAAGCTTGAAGTAGCGTTTGATTTTATTTTTTGCCTTGCTTGTAGAAACCAAGTTGACCCAGTCCCTGCTTGGACCGAATGAGTTCGGGGATGTCATCACTTCGATGATATCGCCATTCTGCAACTTGTAATTCAAAGGGACAATCTTCCCGTTGACTTTCGCCCCGATGGTTTTGTGGCCAATTTCGGTATGGATGTTATAAGCGAAATCCAAAGGACCGGCACCGGATGGCAATTCCACAACATCGCCTTTCGGAGTGAAGACATAGACTTTGTCCTTAAAAATATCCTCCTTGACGCTTTCGACAAATTCGCTAGCGTTCTTGGAATCATCCTGCAGATCGATCAGATCGCGGAACCAATCAATCTGATGAGGCATTTTATCCGGATCGATTTTTTTGGTGATGCCTTCCTTGTATGCCCAGTGCGCCGCAACCCCATACTCCGCGACTTGGTGCATTTCGATCGTCCTAATTTGGATTTCTACAGGTGTTCCCTGCGTCCCGATGACGGTCGTGTGCAGTGACTGATACATATTAGCTTTGGGCATGGCGATATAGTCTTTGAAGCGGCCCGGCATAGGTTTCCATTTTGTATGGATGGCCCCCAAAACGGCATAACAATCTTTGATGGAATGGACGATGACGCGGATAGCCAACAGATCATAGATTTCTGTGAACTGTTTCTTTTGGTCCTTCATTTTTCGGTAGATGGAGTTGATGTGCTTCGGTCTGCCGTAGATGTCGGCTTCAATTTCCAATTCATCGATCGAATCTTTGATTTTGTTGATCGTATCTTTGATGTACAATTCCCGTTCATCACGTTTGCTGTTCATCAAATGAACAATCCGGTAATATTGCTGCGGATTCAGATATCTGAGCGACGTATCCTCCAGTTCCCACTTGATTCGGTTCATCCCTAGACGGTGGGCTAAGGGTGCGTATATTTCCAGTGTCTCATTGGAAATGATCCGTTGTTTTTCAGGTGTATGGTATTTCAGGGTGCGCATGTTGTGCAGTCTATCCGCCAGCTTCACCATGATGATCCGCAGATCCTTCGCCATAGCCATCAACATCTTACGGTGGTTTTCTGCCTGTTGTTCTTCATGGGACTTGTACTTGATCTTCCCCAATTTTGTGACGCCATCCACTAAGATGGCTACGGTTTTGGAGAATTCACGCTCGATATCCTCTAATGTATATTCTGTATCCTCCACAACATCATGTAAAAATCCTGTAGCAATCGTTTCTGGATCCAATTCCAAATCTGCCAATATCGCGGCGACTTGAGTCGGATGAACGAAGTACTCCTCACCGGACTTCCGCATCTGTCCGCTGTGAGCGTCCCTGGCAAAGTCGCAAGCTTTTTGGACAAATGCCACATGGGTTTCATTCATATATTCCGCGCATAGCTGCACAACCTCTTCAGGCGAATAGTTTTTGATTTTCGGCATGTTGTCACTCCTGACTCTTAAGATTATGTATTTACTTACTGCGATTCCGTCCGTAAACGGAAAAGATGCTGAATATATACTATTCTGCACACAAAAAAGTGAATATATTTCCCTTTATTATACTTTAAATCAGAACGATGCGCCATCAACATTTATCCTCTGTTTTCAACCTCAAACCTGAAAAAACCTTGAAGGACCTCTTCATAAAAAAGAAGTCCCTCAAGGTTTCCTTGATCATTCGATTATTCGGATGCAGATGGAGCATCCTTGCATTTATTTTGCTGCAAGCCAACCTTCGACGATTTTCTTCCCGCTGGAAGTGCCCAAGCGCGTTGCTCCAGCTGCGATGAAGGCCAATGCATCTTCATACGAGCGCACGCCGCCGCTTGCTTTTACGCCCATCACAGGTCCGACTGTGTTGCGCATCAGTGCAATATCCTCCAATGTTGCGCCCCCTGTTGAAAAACCGGTGGAAGTCTTGACGAAGTCGGCGCCCGCCTTTTGAGCCAGTTGGCAAGCGATGACTTTTTCATCATCTGTCAATAGGCACGTCTCGATGATGACCTTCAGGATTGCCTTGTCTTTGACGGCTTCGACCAAAGCTGCGATTTCATGTTCGACTGTTTGGTAATTGCCATCTTTCAAAGCTCCGATATTGATGACCATATCCACTTCATCGGCACCGTTCTGCACCGCCTGTTTCGCTTCGAAAGTCTTCACTTCTGCCGTATTGGCGCCATGCGGAAAACCGACGACGGTGCAGACAAGCACATCCGAACCGGTCAGGAATGCTTCAACCTTTTTGACCCAGCAAGGTTGTACACAGACGGATTTGAAGTCATATTCCCTCGCTTCTTCGCAAAGAGCTTTGATTTCCTCTTCTGTCGCATCTTGTCTTAATAAAGTGTGATCAATATATTTGTTTAATTTTTCAACCATTTTTATCCGCTCCCTTTCTTAATTCCATTTCATAGGATACTGCCGCCAATGCATACAAGGGCGCTGTTTCAGCCCGCAAAATCCTCGGCCCTAAGGCACAGCTCTTATGGCCGGCTTGTCTGAATGCCGCCAGTTCCTCAAACGTTAATCCGCCTTCAGGCCCGAACACAAACAACAATGAATCACCTGGTTCAAGATTTTCAAGCGTGTTCACCAAGATGCTACCCTCACCGGCCTTTGCATCCTCTTCATAGGCAATCAACACTTTGCTGTATTTTTCCGCTTCCGCCAGCAACTCTTTGAGATTGTGGACAGGGTGCACAAAAGGCTCTTTTTGGCGGTGCGATTGCTCGGCTGCCTCTTTCGCAATTTTTTGGAGCCGCTGCTGTTTTTTTTCACTTTTGTCCGCTGTCCACTTTACAACCGCATTTTTTGCTGCGAATGGGATGAAGGCTGTCGCGCCCAACTCCGTGCCCTTCTGTACGATGTATTCCAGCTTGTCGCCCTTCGGTAATCCGCAGGCAATCGCAATCTTGAGCGGAAGTTCCGTGGAGCGGTCTTCATCGGCTACCCACTTCAAACTCACTGTATCTGCGGATATGTCGGTGATTTCAGCAACAAACGAAATGCCCGAGTTATCGGCTAAATACACTTGCTCCCCTGGCTTCATGCGCATCACATGCACCATATGGTGATGGAAATCATCCGATAAAATAATCGCCTGCATTTGGTAATCTTTTGCTAGAGGCGGAATGATGTATCGTTGCATGCTTCAATCCTCCACATTTTTAGTGCAGATCAGGCAAACCCAATCTTTCATTTGCTTTTCTTGCTCGATCTCAAAACCATTGCTTACCAATGCTGCGACCAGCTCATCTTTCTTCGAATCGATGATCCCCGAAAGGATGAAATAACCATCATCCTTGAGGTTGTTGTAAGCATCGGGAAGCAACAACATCAGGATTTCCGCCAGTATATTCGCAACGATGATGTCCGCTTGCTGATCGGCAATTCCTACCAAAAGGTTGTTCTCTTTGACGATGACATCCGAAGCATAGGCATTATAAGCGATGTTCTCTTTGGAAACGCGTGTGGCAATTTCATCGATATCGTAGGCATAGACAGTGTCTGCACCCATTGCCTTGGCTGCGATGCTTAAAACGCCAGACCCGGTTCCGACATCGATTACTTTTTCGCCACCCCGCATCACTGCTTCAAGCGCTTCGATGGACAGACGCGTCGTTGGATGCGTGCCGGTACCGAAAGCCATGCCTGGATCCAATTGAATCAGGATTTCTTTTTCATCTTCAGGCGTGTATTCTTCCCAATAAGGTACAATCGTCAAAAAGCGCGTCAGTCGGATCGGATGGAAATATTCTTTCCAAGAGTTTTCCCAATCCTCTTCTTTCACTTCGTTGATCTGCAGCTCATTCTTCCCGATTTTTAGATCAAATTTTTCCAGTTCCGCCAGCCGTTCTTTGATGAACAACACAGTATCCTGGAAGCCCGCGTTGTTCGGATAATAAGCCATGATGTACACGGCATGCCCTTCTTCGGGCAACGCACGTTCCTCCTTTATTTGGCCGAAGCCATCATCCTGCAGATTGACAAAGTCCAATTCGTCATCTATCGCGACGCCTTTCGCACCGGCTTCCATCAATATATTTGATACAGCCTCAACCGCTTCGGTAGCAGTCACAACCTTTACTTCATTCCATTCCATTTGCAATCACCTTTCCTACCATCTAAGGGTATCGATAATACGTTTCATCATATCTTCCTATTTCCTTCAGTGTTTCGATTGTCTGAACAAAATTCTGCTCATTCCAATGCAATTCGAAGCTGGAGTCTCCTTCGTTATTCAGAAAGTCCCTGAGCTTGCTGTTGGCCTCACCAACAGTCAAGCGGATATTCTTGACAACCGCTTCGGCCAATCCGCCTTGAATCCCTTTTTTCCGATCAAAGGGAATACCGGTCAAATACTCCTCTGTTTTGATTTTTGAGGATGAACGATCATAGAACAAAACAGAATCTTCAAAAATGAACCGATCTTCGTGATTCGAATGGCCAAATATATCAGAAATACTGTTGTCTGGAGGATAACTGACTTCTAATAATAACACAATTTCGACTGTATGGAAGGGTTTATGCCACTCCAATCGCCATTCGCAAGGCAAGTGCTGTTCTTCCAATTCCTCATGGATTTTGTCGATCATACTTTTGTCCATTTTCTTCCTCCTCGTAGCTTCGTTTCGGCATAGCCTAAGCGGCTGTGCATCGCCTCCGGATGATGCTCTCAATCCATTGTAGCAAAAAATGGGAAAAAGATATATTCCGGGCTATGCAGCAGCTGGTCATTTGCCATAAAAGGTCTAACGACTTGTATGGAAGGATTTCTATAAGGGGTAGTTTGTGCTATATTTACTATAGGCAAAAAGTTGGAGGGATATTTCATGACAGCACAATCAGAGATCAGACAATCCATCGATTACTTAGTGACGCGCATCGCCCGTGATTACCAAAAAGAAGAATACAAAGGCAGCTTAAAAGTCCAAATTCCATTCGGTAGAAGGGCTGAAATACTGCTGGCTGATGATTATCTCACAGCAGATGAAAAGATCATTTTCGAAGATGGTATCGATCCGGCTAAAAAAAGTCAACTATTCAAAGAGGTCCTGCAATCCAAAACGGATAAAGTCTTCAAGAGTTTTTTGTTGGAAATATTCGGTAAGCAGCCCGTTCTTAATGAAAATTTATTCATCACGACAACCAACTCCGGAAACAAGCACTACATTATCATCAATTTTCAAGGAGCCATGCCCTACTAGGCTTTCCCATCACTTAGGTCTTTCCTGAACACCGGCGGGAACAATAAAAAAATAGGTTGAGTTTATGCGAAAAGCCTGATATGATGTTGATTAGAATATTTGCTTATTAATATTACTGTTTTATGCTATACTGTTTAGGTAACAAGGACAACTAAAGAGGTGTGCAAATATGGCAGATAAAAATCTAACAACTAAAGATATTCTGCAAAAAGAATTCAAAAGCGCTATGAGAGGCTATAATGTTGCAGAAGTCGATGAATATCTGGATATGATCATAAGAGATTATGAGTCTTATCAAAAAGACCTTTCTTATCTTCAAAGCGAAAATGAACGTTTGATGAGCCGTGTGGATGAGTTGACGAAGCAAGCAGTTTTAGCTAAGCCGACCCAATCGAATGTATCATCAGTCGGCAGCGGTGTAACGAATTTTGATATTCTGAAACGCCTTTCCAACTTGGAGAAACATGTATTCGGTTCAAAACTGGATGAAACCAACGAAGAAGCAAACTAGCATCAAAAAACATTTGTAAATTTCGGGTAATTGCGGTCTCCTTTATGGAGGCTGAGGAAAGTCCATGCTCGCACAAGCTGAGATGCTTGTAGTGTTCGTGCTTAGCGAAACAATAAGCTAAGGCAATCGAGAGATTGACGGCAGAAAAAAAGGCTAAGGGCTTTGCCTATGCCTGAGTATTCTTGAAAGTGCCACAGTGACGAAGCAGACGGGGAAACCTTTCTGGTGGAACGCGGTAAACCCCTCGAGCGAGCAACCCAAACTTTGGTAGGGGCACTCTTTCCAAGGAAATGAACGAGGGAAAGAGGCAGAAATGCAGATAGATAATTACCTCCGCCATCAGAGGCCTGGCTCCGATGGCGCGACAGAACATGGCTTACAGAAATTTACAAATCAGGCTTTTTTTTCTTCAAAATGAATACGATCGAGGATGGGACAAGCTAATTTTTGTCCCATTTTTCGTGCATTAACCGGCAATTTCTAAGGCAAAACAATAAGGAGCACTAAATGAAAACATATCAACTAATGGCTACGGCCGCAAGTGGCATCGAAGCCATCACCGGCAATGAGCTGAAAAAAATGGGCTACAATGTCCAAGTCGAGAACGGCAAGGCCTACTTCACCGGTACGGAAGCGGACATCATCACCACCAACCTGTGGCTACGCACCGCTGACCGCATCAAAATCGTGTTCGGCAAATTCGAAGCAAAAACTTTCGATGATCTTTTCGAGCAAACGAAAGCTTTACCATGGGAACAAATCCTACCGATGGATGCGGAATTCCCTGTTTCCGGTAAATCACAAAAATCGACTTTGTACAGTGTCCCCGATTGCCAAGCAATCGTCAAAAAAGCCATCGTCAACCGTCTGAGCGAATACTACCACCGCCGTACCCGTTTGCCTGAATCCGGCGCCCTCTATCCGATTGAAGTAGCGATCAACAAAGATGAAGTGATTCTGACGATCGACACTAGCGGATCAAGTCTGTTCAAACGCGGGTACCGTTCCGAAAAAGGCGGCGCTCCACTGAAGGAAAATATGGCAGCTGCTTTGGTGATGTTGACCAATTGGTTCCCTGACCGTCCCTTCTATGACCCGACTTGCGGTTCCGGCACGATTCCAATCGAAGCGGCTTTAATCGGCCTGAATATAGCGCCTGGTTTGAAACGCTCATTTCCTTCCGAAGAATGGAACATCTTTGAAGAAGGTTTATGGGATCGCATCCGCAATGAAGCAAAAGCTGCTGCAAACTTCGATGTGAAATTGGATATCGGCGGTTCGGATATCGATCCGCATGTCATCGCCATCGCGAAGAGCAATGCCGAAAAAGCAGGCGTTGCGGATTATGTCACTTTCAAACAATTGGCTTTGGCCGATTTCACGACAACTAAGGAATATGGCACCATCGTATGCAACCCGCCGTACGGTGAGCGTCTTTCCGATCAGGAAGAGATCGAGATACTCTACAAAGAGATGGGCCAAGTTTTCCGTCCGTTGAAGACATGGAGCAAATACATCCTGACGAGCGAATTGCTTTTTGAAGAATTCTACGGCGAAAGAGCCACGAAAAAACGCAAACTCTACAACGGCAGATTGCGTACCGATTTCTTCCAATATTGGGGAACGCGCCCGCCAAGAATCAAAAAAGAGCTTGATACCAGCGAAACCAAATAAAAATAATTTTTCCAAATAAATAAAAGCAGTCTGAACGCCCCGCATCAGCGAGGGAGTTCAGACTGCTTTTTTGGTGAACAGCACCCAGTTGATTAAGGTCTGATCAGCACTTTCAACGCTTCACGATTGTCCATGGCCCTGTAGCCATCAGGAACACCGTCCAGGTCGACTGTCACGTCGAAGACACGGCCAGGTTCGAGTGTGCCGTCAAGGATATCGGGTAAAAGCTCTTCCATGTAGGCCCGTGTTGGTGCCGGTCCTCCGGTAAGCGTGATGTTGCGGCCGAAAAGACTTGCAAAGCCGACTGGTGCTTCGACATATTGGGGAACACCGACACGGCTGATGACTCCGCCGGCACGGACAGCACCCAGGCTCATCTCGTAAGCGGGCATCAGGCCGACGCATTCGAGCACGACATGCGTGCCTTCCCCGTTAGTCAATTCCTTGACCTTCGCGATCCCCTCTTCGCCTCGTTCAGCGATGACATCCGTTGCGCCGAAGTCAATCCCAAGATCGGTACGATCTTTGTGGCGGCCCATTAGGATGATCTTCTTGGCGCCGAGTTTCTTCGCTGAAAGGACTGCCAGCAGGCCTACAGCACCGTCTCCGATGACCGTCACCGTCGTATTCTCGTTGACGCCGCCCATGACGGCCGCATGATAACCGGTTCCGTATACATCGGACAAAGTCAACAATGAAGGCAACAGAGGCGAATTTTCGTCAATGTCGTCGGGTAATTTATACATGCTGCCTTGCGCTTGAGGCACCCGAACGTATTCCGCTTGGCAACCGGCCATGAAGCCGCCGTTCACGCAGGAAGTCATCAAGCCTTCTTTACAAAACGGACAAGTGTTGTCGCCGTATGCGAAAGGAACAACGACCAAATCGCCTTTTTTGAATCCAGAAACTTCAGAACCCATTACGTCGATTCTGCCGATTACTTCATGCCCCATCGCTTCGCCTTCACCGTGCTCGTGCGCATGCATTTTGTGGTATG
Source organism: Trichococcus collinsii (assembly GCF_900107505.1). Lineage (GTDB taxonomy): Bacteria > Bacillota > Bacilli > Lactobacillales > Aerococcaceae > Trichococcus > Trichococcus collinsii. The sequence goes on from NZ_FNQH01000001.1 coordinate 661,732, forward strand.
GATGCAAGTCACTGCCGCAGATGCAGGCAGCCACTACTTTCAGGATCACATCCGTTGGTTTCTGTATTTCAGGTACTGGCATTTCTTCCACGCGCACGTCGCCGGCTGCGTACATTATGTTTGCTTTCATTTATTTCTCCACCTTTACTCGAGAGTCACTTGCGCTTACATAAACCAAGGGTAACACTTAAAGTCCACATGAAGGCAAGTGTTTTCTGAGAACTTTGTTTATTCAATCAAAATTATCAGCATTAGATTGACTGATCTTTTATAAAGTCGCCATATCGATGACGAACCGGTAACGGACGTCGCTGTTCAAAATGCGCTCATACGCTTCTTCGATTCGGTCTGCGCTGATGATTTCGATTTTGGGCAGAACTTCATTCTCAGCTGCAAAATTGATCATTTCCTGCGTCATTGCAATCCCGCCGACATTCGATGCTGTAAATGGTAGCTTGGTTGCCGAACAGACTGCCCACATAGAATTCTTGAGGTTCTGTGGCGAGCCCAACGTAAACCATTACGCCATCAACCTTCAACAGACGGACGTAAGCATTGACATCCAGACTCACGGCCACTGTGTTCAGAATAAAGTCGAACTGTCCTACTAAAAAATTCGATTATTTGTTGTTTGTGGATCTTTACCTAGCGGCGTCCGCATCAACTGCATTTATTTTTGCCACATGCCGAACTGGCCGAGCGTTTTTTCCTCCGAACGTCCTGTTGCCGGTTCCGGGGCTAGGGAAATCGAACTGATTTCAGCCCGCAATTCAGGCGTCATCTCAAAATCGGCTGCAGCCAAGGAGTCCTCCAATTGGGCCAGATTCCGGGCGCCGATGATTGGGGCGGTCACGGCTGGATGGCTTTTTGCCCATGCCACCGCCAACGTTGCCGCACTGACGCCCAATTTTTTGGCGAAGGCCGCAAAGCGATCCGCAAGTTTCAAGTCATTTTGATAACGCAAACGATTCAGTTCGCTCTCGACGAGACGGCCGGAATCCGGTTGTTTAGCCGCTCCGTATTTCCCCGTCAGCAAGCCTGCTCCGAGTGGGCTGTAGGGAATGACGCCGATGTTATTGGCTTCAGCCAAAGGCAGCAATTCCACTTCGGATTGCCGTTTCGCCAAGTTATACAAAGGCTCCATAATCTCGAAGCAGCTGAGCAACTCCCTTTCCGAAATGCCAAGCGCATCCATGATCTGCCATGCGGCCCAATTGCTGACGCCGGAATAAAGGATCTTCCCCTGTTTTTGCAGGTCATCTAAAGCACGCAAAATCAATTCGATATCTGTAGTCGGGTCGAAGTAATGCAGGATATAGAAATCGATATAGTCTGTATCTAAGCGTTTCAGACTGGCATCGATGCTTTTCAGGATATGTTTACGCGAAAGACCGCGATCATTGACATTCGGTGTTTTTGAAGTAGGGAAGAAGACTTTGCTCGTGATCACTAGCTCCTCCCGTTGACCCTTCATCAATTTCCCGAGAATTTCTTCGGATCGTCCGTGCGAATACATATCTGCTGTATCAAAAAAGTTGATTCCAACCTCAAGGCAGCGGTTATACAAGGCTTTTGACATTTCTTCATCTGCGTCGCCCCCAAAAGACATGGCACCGAAACACAATTCAGAAACTTTGATGCCTGTTCCGCCAACTGATGTATACTTCATTATTTATCATCCTCTCATTAGCGGCATAATGGATCGAATTGATCATTCCGGACGATTGATGCCGACACTTTCACGGACATAAAGGGTCGGATCGGCAGCAAGACGAACAACCAGATCCGCGATGCTTTTTCTGGATACGTCATGTCCGCCGAATGGCTCGCCCTTGACGGTAATGTCATAATCGGTATCGTTGCTGCTGTCGAACCAGCCCGGACGGATGATCGTATAATCCAGATTGGATGCTTCAATGACGTCCGCCGCATCACGGTATGTCTGCAAAACCGGATTGGAGCGCAGGTTGCCGGAAGATCCGACTGAAGCCGGTATTTCGTTATAGATACCCATCGAAGTGATAAAAATCAACCGGTTGACCCCTACGCGTTTCATCGATTCGACAATCGCCTTGGCCATTTTCCCTAAATTTCCTGTCAAAGAAGCAAATACTACATCCTGGCCAGAGATGACCTTGTCCAGGTCGGATGCATTCATCACATCGCCCGAAACGGCACCCTCTCTCGTTGAATCAATTGGCTTGAGTCTATCCGGCCGTCGCGAAAAAAGGGTTAGTTCATCATTTGTTTTTTCAAGGAATAGTTGTCTTGCTACAAGACCGATTGAACCGGTTGCGCCGATAATCACTATTTTTTTCATCATTTCCACCTCATATTTCTGTTTGATACGCTCATGGTAACACTTGGAGTGAACTCCAAGTCAACCATGACAGGTCATCTTTTTTCTCGGCAATGAATCTAGCCTTTAAATGGTCAATACAGAAACGTAACGGTATAATAAAATCAAACAAAGCAAATGAAGCCAAGTCCAAATTTCATACACAAAGCGCTTGACTTGGAGTCCACTCCAAGAGCTACAGTCAGAATAGAAATGAAATGGAGGCAAAAATGATGAGCAAAATATGGTTGATTACAGGGGTGAGCAGTGGTTTTGGTTACGAGCTGACCAGGCAGTTGTTGGATAAAGGCGATACGGTGATCGGAACGGTGCGCAATAAAGCCAAAATTTCTGATTTGATTGCGGAGTACCCGACGCTGTTCGATGGCAAGATCCTTGACCTGACTGATACGCCCTCGGTCCATCAGGTGGTGAAGGAAGCTTTTGAAAAACACGGGGCAATTGACGTCATCATCAACAACGCGGGCTATGGCCTGTTCGGTGCTGCAGAAGAGTTGAGCGATGAGCAAGTGGATCTCATCATCGCAACCAATTTGACCGGTTCCATCCAGATGATCCGTTCCGCCCTTCCGTTCTTACGCAAACAAGGTCATGGCCGCATCATCCAAATATCTTCCTATGGCGGACAGGTCGCTTTCCCGGGCAATTCCATGTACCATGCCACGAAATTCGGAATCGAAGGCTTCTGCGAATCCGTCTCCCAGGAAGTGGCACCCTTCAATATCGGCGTGACTATTGTAGAGCCAGGCGGTGCCCGAACCGAATTCCGCTACGGCAGCGCGCAAGTCGCTGACCTGATGCCTGAATACGACGGCAACCCGGCGCACAGCTTTCTTGCGATGCTTGATTCAACAAAAGTACAGGCTCCCGGAAATCCTGCGGAAATGGCAAAACGAATCATCGAAAGCGTGGATATCACACCCGCCCCGCTTCGCATGGTCCTCGGGTCGCAAGCGCTGGCCAGCACCATTGCTACGCTTGAGAACCGCTTAGCCGATTTCCGGACGCAAACAGAATTGGCCGCATCAACGGACTATAAGGAATAATCCCTATGGCCTGAACTAAGGCAACACTGATTAGCACACTCATCAGGATACGAAAAAGAAAGCCCGAATGGATCTCCTGGCTGCAGGACTCCTTTCGGGCTTATTTGTATTTTCAAACTCGGATCTTTTCAGTTGTGTCCCATTATGTGATGAGGGATGTATGGTTCTTCCAGAGACAGGATGTCCTCTACAGAAAGCTTGAAGTCAAGAGCCGAAATGGCGCTGGTCAGATGGCTTTCATTTGTGGCTCCGATGATCGGCGAAACGACTTGATCCTTCTGCAGCAGCCAAGCCAGAGCGACCTGAACCCTCTCGACGCCATATTTTTCGGCAATCGCTGCAACCCGCTCCACAATGACGCGGTCCTGTGCTTCGGTCGTATCATACTTATGCTTCGCCACCTGATCCATTTCGAAGCGTTTCGTAGTGGCTGACCAATCACGGGTGAGCCTGCCTGAAGCCAGCGGGCTGTATGGCGTCACTGCAATCTTTTGATCAGCGCACAATGGCAGCATTTCCCGCTCTTCCTCGCGGTACAAAAGATTCAAGTGATTCTGCATCGAAACGAACTTTGTCAACCCTAGTTTTTCGGCAGCCGACTGCGCTTTGGCGAATTGCCACGCAAACATGGCGGATGCACCGATATAGCGAGCTTTGCCGGATTTCACGACATCATGCAATGCTTCCATCGTTTCCTCGATTGGTGTGTTGTAATCCCAACGGTGGATGATGTAAAGGTCCACATAGTCCATGCCCAATCTTTCCAAACTGTGATCGATTTCAGTCAGGATCGCTTTGCGGGAAAGGCCCCCTCCGTTCGGCGCCTGGCGCATCTTCTGATGTACTTTTGTCGCCACAACGATCTCATCCCGATTGGCGTAATCGTTCAAGGCTTTCCCGAGTATGCTTTCACTGGCTCCGTATGAGTAGATATTTGCCGTATCGAAGAAATTGATCCCCAAATCCAACGCACTTTTTATGACTTTTCTGCTCTCTTCTTCTTCCAGAACCCAATTATGGAAGCCGCTGTTCGGATCGCCGAATCCCATGGCTCCCAAACAAATCCGTGAAACATCCATTCCTGTATTGCCGAATTTCACATAATCCATCATCATCTCTCCATTTCTTTAGTGTAGGACCACTGCTGATTGATCGCAGTCCATGCCTGTTTCATCAGCTCATCTGCCTGGCATTAACCGCGGTTCACCAGCATTTCGACCAACTGCGGATCGTAGTGTGAGAAGAAGGCGCTCTCTTTTTTGTCCAAGCCTTTGATCGTTTCCATATCCTCTTCAGACAGACTAAAGTCAAAGACATCCAAATTTTGAATCATCCGCTCTTTATGCGTCGTTTTCGGAATCACCACGACGTCACGCTGCAACAAATAGCGCAGCGCAACTTGAGCCGTCGTTTTGTTGTATTTGTCGCCGATCATTTGTAACGTTTCATTCGTGAACAGTTCATTTCTGCCTTCAGCAAAAGGACCCCAGGATTCGATTTGTGTTCCGTATTTTTTCATGATTTCATGCGCATCCAGCTGCTGATTGAATACATGGGTCTCCACTTGGTTGACGGCCGGTACGACATTTGTGAAACGAACCAGATCGATGTACCGGTCAGGATAAAAGTTGCTCACGCCGATGGCACGGATTTTGCCTTGCTCATAAAGTTCTTCCATGGCGCGGTAGGTCCCGTAATAATCACCGAAGGGCTGATGTATCAGAACCAAATCCAGATAGTCCAATTGAAGTTTCTGCAGCGATTCTGTAATCGAAGCTTTGGCTTTCTCATAGCCGGCATTCGATATCCAGACTTTTGTCGTAATGAATAGTTCTTCGCGGGCAACACCGCTTTTTTTGATTGCATTGCCGACCGCTTCTTCGTTCCCATATGCTTGGGCGGTATCGATCGAGCGGTAGCCTACCTCGATCGCATCAAGCACACAGCGTTCGCATTCTGCGGCATCAGGTATCTGATACACGCCATAGCCCAAAATTGGCATCTTGACACCATTATTTAAAGTTACATATTCCATCAATATTTTCCTCCAGTTCAAATTTGATGACATAGAAATTTACTATGTTGCTGATAGTATACTCCTTGAAGTGAACTCCAAGTCAAGCATAACCAATGGATGAAAGGCAATGACAAAAAAGCCATCCCCGTTAAACTCGAAAGGATATGGCTTTTTGATAGACGAAATGTGCAATTAATTGTTCCTGAGATAGTCAGTCGGACTCATTTTTTCATTTTGGTGAGCTGATAGAGCGCTTTTTTGGCGAGATTATCGGCCCCTTTGTTTTCCTTTTCCGGAATCCATTCCAAGTAAAAATTCGTGAACGCAGCCAAATCCTGCAATGTCTCTTCCAGCAAAAGCTTATGTTCCGCTTTTTTGGTATACTTTTTCCTGATCGACTCGGCAACGAGTTTACTGTCGGTGTAACAAAAAACGAGCTGATCCTGTTTGCTGTGTTTTTTCAGATAACGCAATCCGTACAGGATCGCTTCGAATTCTGCCTGATGATTATCCATTCTGGCCTCTAAAGGCAGGCCGATCTGCTCTTGTACCCCGTTCTCAACGACTAAAATTCCGATAGCAGCATATCCTTCTTTTCCGGTAGCTGCCCCATCCACAAATAATTTTATCACCTGATCCACATCCTAAAAAACAAAGGTGAAAGAAACCCGGAACGGATGTCCTTCACCTTTGCGATTTACTGTACTTTTTTATTATTCTGCCAAGACCATCACATTAGTGGCCTGTGGTCCCCTTACGCCTTCAGCGATATCGAACTGAACGCGTTGCCCTTCTTCAAGTCTTTTGAAGCCTTCTCCAGCTATACCGGTAAAATGTACGAAAATGTCGTCATCCTGTTGATCGAGTTCAATAAAACCATACCCTTTATCATTATTGAACCACTTTACTTTGCCAAATTCCATTGTACATCCTCCTTCAACACTCATTTCTTTGGAACTGCTTTCACAAAGACGGGTTACCCTCATTATAGAGAGGAATCCCTATAGAGTCAATTATTCTGATAGCCTGGTTGGCACTTATTCAAAAAAACCAAAAAAGTCGGCCAGCTTATTTTCTAATTGTTCAATTTCATCGCGGATACTCTTTTCGCTTGGATCGCCCGTCGATTCCACCCCGTTGTAAATGCTGTAAAGCACCTCCAACCAGTCCGTCACGACTGGGATTGTCCTGCCTTCGAACGGATAAAGGAGCGATAATTGCATGAAGAAGGCATTTTCCATGGCATCTGCTATAGTCGGATTTTTATTGGCAATTTCTTCCCGGATGTACGCCATTCCTTCTTTGTACGTTTTCGAGTCGATCAATGGGACCACTCCAGCCAGGTCCAAGTTTTCTTCGGTCCCGTCCAATCTGACAGCAACCGTCGGATGGAGCCCGCGGGCAAGAAAATGATGGATGATCTCTGTCTTAAGCATCCGGTGGAGATTGTTATTCATGAGAAGACGTTGCGCTATCTTGCCGAATTGATCATCCTCCAATTCCTTCAATTGTTGCGCGTAAACTTGTTGCTTGTGGAACGGTTGCGTATCGATGGTTTTTTCGGCTTGGAGTATTTCTGAACTTTTTTTCAGTTTTTTCTCCAAATTCTTTAGTTCAACTTTTTCGACTTCAGCCTCCAATTGCTCCAAAGCGAATTGATGCTCCATCGACAGACCAAAAGTATTTTTGCGTGCTTCGATTTGCTCTCGGGCCATGTCGAATGATCCGGAATGCAACAAGCCTTTCAAGTAAAGGAAATCGATGTCGTCCACCGAAATGGAGGAAGCAATATCCGGACGCATTTCGGTTATCATTTCCAGACTCTTCTCTGCTTGATCGGTCTCTTGCAGCAACATGAGATACAGCGGGAGGATATCGTCCGCTTTTTTGATGGCAACAGCCTTGCCGATCCATTCTTCCGCAAGTTGCAGATTCCCCTCTTCAAATGCCAACAAGCCCTTTTTCAAGTATCCCTCGTAATTTAGTGGAAAAACAATTTTTTCCCCCATTTCCATCACCCCAATCTAAACTGATTTTCCTGTTAGGTCATTATATCATAAAAGCGGACGCGAAAAAAACCGCCTGCACAACTGCTGCTGTGCGGGCGGTCCAAAGCTGTTCTTGAATCAATAATTACGGAATCGTTTTTGGCGTTGCTCAACCAATTCTGCTGGAGTCAGTTGCTTCAGCTCTTTCAGCTTGGCACTTAATTCCCGCTTCAGTTCCAGCATCACATCATCCGATTTACGGGCCACTTTCCTGCGGGTTTCCATAATGATTTTGTCTATGACGTCCAATGAAAAAAGATCATCAGGTGTCAACTTCATTACTCTGGCTGCTTCATCGGATCGCGAGGAATCTTTCCATAAAATAGAGGCAAAGCCTTCCGGAGACAGAACGGAATACATGGTGTTCTCCAACATCCAAACCTCGTTGCCCATCGCCAGCGCCAATGCACCACCGCTGCCGCCCTCGCCGATGAAAATGGCGATGAATGGGACAGTCAGTTGGCTCATCACTAAAAGCGATTCAGCGATTGCTTCACCGATACCTCGGTCTTCAGAATCGACATCGCAAAAAGCGCCTGAGGTATTGATGAAAGTAACAATCGGACGATTGAATTTCTCCGCCTGCTTCATCAAGCGAATCGCTTTACGATAGCCTTCCGGATGCGGTGACCCGAAATTCCGATAGACATTTTCAGTCACATCATGGCCCTTTTGGGTTCCGATGACGGTTACCGGCATGTCATCCAGCAATGCGATCCCACCGACGATAGCAGGGTCGTCACCGAACTTTCTGTCGCCGTGGAATTCAACAAAACCTTCACAGATGGCATGGATCATTTCTGTCGCCGTCAGACGGGAGATGCTTCTTGCAGAGGTGATAATTTCTTTGACATCCTTCACTGCACTTCACCCGCCTTTTCTGTAGGAGCATGCAACAGCAATAGGTGCTGCAATGCTCTTTTCAAATCTTTTCTGGCAACAATTTTATCGATAAAGCCATTTTCCAGCACCTTTTCAGCTGTCTGGAAACCTTCAGGCAATTTCGCTTTGATTGTCTGTTCAATGACGCGTTTGCCGGCGAAACCGACAGTCGCCCCTGTTTCAGCCAGGATAATATCCCCTTGCATCGCAAAGCTGGCCGTTACGCCCCCAGTCGTCGGATCGGTCAAGACTGTGATGTACAACAGCCCTGCTTTACTGTGATTGGAGACTGCAACGCTGACTTTCGCCATCTGCATCAAGGACATGATGCCCTCTTGCATTCTAGCGCCGCCCGAAGCAGTGAAAACAATGATTGGGAGCCTTTCTGACGTTGCGCGTTCAAACGCGAGCGTCAGTTTCTCACCGACAACTTTCCCCATGCTTGCCATGATAAAGTTCGAATCCATCACACACAAAGCAACTTTATGCTTATTGATGAATGCCGCGCCGGTTACAACCGCCTCGTCAAGTCCCGTTTTTTCTTTGGCAATCTTCAGTTTGTTCTCATACCCCGGAAAAGCCAATGGATTTTCTTCGGGCATGAGCGCGTTCCATTCATCAAAAGAACCTTCATCAACAATATTGGAAATGCGTTCATATGCCGAAATCCTAAAATTATAGGCACAATGCGGGCATACTTTATCTTTCCCTAAATCCTTGCTGTAGATCGTCTTTTGACAATTCGGGCATTTTTCCCATAAGCCTTCAGGAACGATCGGTTTCTGATCGTCTGTTTTTGAAGCGGGAACTTGAGCTATCGGAATGTAAGGACGCTTACGAAATAATTTCATTTCCTCACCTCTAGTGTGACTTCTTGACTAATTGATTTATACACGTTCCTCTACTTCAGGTGCCCACGTTTTCAGGAACACGTTCTGAAGATATTCCGTATCGTAATCTCCGGAAATGAAATTAGGATCCTGTAGAATATCTTCCTGGAAGAATTGGTTCGTGTCGACTCCTTCGATGACAAGCTCCTGAAGCGCACGCCTCATTTTGGCGATTGCTTCGCTTCTGTCGTCGCCTTTTGTGATGATTTTGGCGATCATCGAGTCATAGAATGGCGGAATCATATATCCTCCATACATGGCGCTTTCCACACGCAGTCCATTCCCACCGCTAGGCAAGAATAGGTAGTCGATTTTCCCGGATGAAGGCCGAAAGCCTAAAGCCGGATTTTCAGCGTTGATACGGCACTCGATCGTATGACCGGTGATGGCTACGTCATCTTGCGTAAAGGACAAAGGCTCACCGCTCGCGATGCGCAATTGTTCTTTGACGATATCGATGCCGGTCGCCATTTCGGTCACCGGATGCTCCACCTGGATACGCGTGTTCATTTCCATGAAATAGAAACGTTGTTCCGCATCAACAAGGAATTCAATTGTACCTGCATTCGTGTAGCCGACATGTTTAGCCGCTCGGATAGCGACGTCTCCCATGGCTTTGCGCGTCGTTTCAGTGATGAACGTAGACGGGCTCTCTTCCAACACTTTCTGATGATTACGTTGAAGAGAGCAATCACGCTCGCCCAGATGGACGACATTGCCGAATGAATCCCCTAAAATCTGCACTTCAATATGACGAGCCGGTGTGATGATCTTTTCAAGATACATGCGGTCGTCCCCGAAGGCTGCCTTTGCTTCCGCTTTCGCTTGGCTAAAAGCTGCTTCCAGACCATTTTCCTGGTAGACTTTCCGCATCCCTTTACCGCCACCACCAGCGGCAGCTTTCAGGATGACCGGATAACCGATTTTCTCTGCTTGCGCCACGGCCTCTTCATAAGAAGAGATGTAGCCTTCGCTTCCCGGAGTGACAGGTACGCCTGCTGCGATCATCGTTTTGCGGGCGTTTGCTTTGTTGCCCATAAGGTCGATGATAGTGGAAGAAGGTCCGATAAATCGGATATTCATTTCTTCACACATTGTAGCAAATGCACTGTTTTCCGAGAGGAACCCGAAGCCTGGATGGATGGCTTGAGCTCCTGTAACGACTGCCGCACTCAAAATGCTTGTCATATTCAAATAGGAATCGCTCGCTTTGGCAGGACCGATACAAATGGCCTGAGTGGCCAGTTGTGTATGCAACGCTTCGCGGTCAGCTTCAGAATAAACCGCTACCGTCTGGATTCCTAACTCATGGCAAGCACGAATGATCCTTACAGCAATTTCTCCTCTGTTTGCGATCAATACCTTCGTAAACATGTTATCTACCAATGATGAAGGTCATTTCAACTTCACAAACTTTTTTGTCTCCGACAAAAGCTTGTCCATAACCGATACCTGCAAATTTTTTCAATTTGATGATATCCACTTGAAGACGCAAAACATCGCCAGGAACAACTTTTTGACGGAATTTGACTTTATTCAATCCGCCTAGGTAAGCTGTTTGTCCTTCGAAATCCGGTAATGTCAACAATGGGATAGATCCTGCTTGAGCTAATGCTTCAACGATCAATACGCCTGGCATTACTGGTTCGCCTGGGAAATGCCCTTGGAAGAAAGGCTCATTGATTGTAACGTTTTTGTAGCAGACGATGTGCTCGCCTGGTGTCAACTCTTCAACTTTGTCGATGAAGAAAATTGGATAGCGGTTCGGGATGATAGCCATAACTTCTTGTGCGCTTAATAAACTCATTTTAATAGTCTCCTTTTTTTAGACGATGCGGAACAACGGTTGGTTGTATTCAACGATTTGTTCATTTTCAACCAACACTTCAACGATTTCCCCATCGAATTCGCTTTTGATTTCATTCATAAGTTTCATTGCTTCCACTAAGCAGACTACATCGCCTTTAGAGATGATTTGGCCTTTAGTGGCATACGGTTTCGCATCCGGAGTCGGTGAAAGATAAACAACGCCGACAATCGGAGAAGTAATGATCTGTCCTTCTTTTTTCGCAATAGCTTCAGAAACGGCTTCTTTTATGTTTTGGACCGGAGCAGTCGCTGCTGGAGTTGGAGCTGCTGCCGGAACACTGTCGCTTGACTGTTGTTTCGATTGGACCGACTTGTTTTTGGACAACAAAAGTTGAAAGTCGCCGGTCTGATAATGCAACTCAGTCAAGGTCGATTCATCGATCAAGGAAATGAGGCTTTTTACATCTTCAATATTCACGTATTAAGCCTCCCATTTTTTGAAACATAGTACGGCATTGTGGCCGCCAAATCCCAAAGAGTTGCTCAATGTATAAGTGACTTCTTTTTCACGACCGACATTCGGGATGTAATCCAAATCGCAGCCTTCATCAGCCACTTGGAATCCGATTGTTGGCGGCAGGAAGTCGTCTTGAATAGCTTTAACGCAGACAACAGCTTCGATTCCGCCGGCAGCGCCAAGTAGATGACCAGTCATGCTCTTTGTGCTTGAGATAGCAACATTGTATGCTTCTTCGCCGAATGCGTATTTGATGGCAGCTGTTTCGCCTGAGTCATTTGCTGCCGTACTTGTTCCGTGAGCGTTGATGTAATCAACTTGCGCCGGAGTGATGCCCGCTTCTTTCATAGCTTGAAGCATCGCTTTTCCAGCTCCGCTGCCATCAGCTGATGGCGCAGTCATATGGTAAGCATCACAAGTGACACCGTATCCGACAACCTCAGCCAAGATGTTTGCGCCGCGTTCCAATGCGTGATCAAGATTTTCAAGCATCAAGATGCCGGCTCCCTCACCCATGACAAAACCATCTCTTTCTTTATCGAAAGGAATGGAAGAGCGATCCGGATCAGTGCTTGTGGACAAAGCAGTCAGTGCCGCAAAACCAGCGATGCCGATTTCGCAGACCATTGCTTCTGCTCCACCAGCAAGCATCAGGTCTGCGTAACCATGTTTGATGCTGCGGAAAGCTTCTCCGATTGAGTTTGTCGCGGAAGCACAAGCAGTGACGATGTCCATGCTCGGTCCTTTAGCGCCGAATTTGATGGCAGTATTCCCTGCCGCCATGTTTCCGATCGCCATCGGCACGAGCATTGGCGGTACACGTTTCGGTCCTTTTTCGTGCATTTTGATGATGCCGGATTCCATTGTGATGAATCCGCCGACACCAGAGCCGATGGTAACGCCAAAACGATCCGCATCGATTTTATCCATGTCGATACCGCTTTGTTCCACGGCTTGAGCTGAAGCTGCTACTGCGTATTGCGAAAACAGATCCATACGCTTGTACTCTTTACGGTCCATATATAAGGTCGCATCGAAGTCTTTCACTTCACCCGCGACAGAAATTCCCGTCTCACTTGCATCAAAATTAGTGATGGCAGCAATACCGTTTTTACCGTTTTTGATGCCGTCCCAATATTCAGTTACTGTATTTCCTAAAGGTGTGATAGCACCCATACCTGTAATAACAACGCGATTCATATTTATCCTCCTGTCTTACATGTACATGCCGCCATTGACACTGATGGTCTGGCCGGTAATGTAAGTATTCTCACTTAAGAAGACTGCAGTGTTTGCAACTTCTTCGGCTTTTCCAAATCGTTTCAATGGGATTTGCGTCAACATCTGTTCCTGAATCTTTTCTGAAAGAACATCCGTCATTTCCGTTTCGATGAATCCTGGTGCAATGGCATTACACGTAATGCCTCTTGTTGCAGCTTCACGGGCGACAGATTTCGTCAATCCGATGATTCCGGCTTTGCTGGCAGCATAGTTGGCCTGCCCTGTATTTCCGGTTTCACCGACGACGCTTGAGATATTGATGATGCTGCCGGCTCTTTGCTTAAGCATCAGTGGCAACGTGTGGCGAATCATATTGAAAGTACCCTTCAGATTCACTTGATAAGTGGCATCGAAATCCTCTTCATCCATGCGCATGATCAATTTGTCGCGGGTGATCCCTGCATTGTTAACCAAAACATCAACGGAACCGAACAATTCTTTGGCTTGGCTGACGATTTCTTTGGCAGTCTGAAAATCGCTAACGTCACCTAAGAGTGTTTTGACAGTGACGCCATAGGATTCCAGATGCGCAACTTTTTCTTCAGCAATCGGTTTGCGTGCATTTAGAACGATATTGGCTCCACGTTTCGCATATGCTTCAGCGATGGCTTCCCCGATTCCTCTTGAACTACCAGTGACGATGACCGTCTTTCCTTTTAAATCCAAGACTATCCCTCTTTTCTTGTCTGATCTACTTATTTTTGTAATGCTTCAAGGGTCTTGGTGAGGGATTTCAAATCCTCCACATTGTATACAGCGACCTCTTTGTTGATTTTTTTGATGAATTTGCTTAAAGTCGTGCCTGGGCCGACTTCCACGAAGGTGTCCACACCCAATTCAACCAGCTTGCGGACGCTGTCTTCCCATAATACCGGCGATTCGATCTGACGCACCAAAAGACCCTTGATGGCATCCCTTGTTACGATGGTCGCTTCGGTATTGCCGACGACAGGTATCTTCGGTTCATCCACATTCACCTCAGCCAAAGCCACTTCCAACTTTTCCGCTGCAGGATGCAACAGTGCTGTATGGAAAGGACCGCTGACGTTCAAAGGGATGATGCGTTTCACGCCTTTGGACTCAAGGATTTCGATGGCTTTATTGACGCCTTCGATTTCCCCACCGATGACGATCTGCGTCGGCATATTATAGTTGGCAGGCGCGACATAAGCTGTCTCGCTTGCTTCCCGGCAAGATTCTTCGATCACAGAGCGTTCCGCATTCATGACGGCAGCCATTTTGCCACGGCCGGCAGGAACTGCTTCGCTCATGTATTTGCCGCGTTTCGCTACGAGCGAAATAGCCTCATTAAAAGAAAAAGCATTGGCTTTCACCAGTGCTGTATATTCTCCGAGGCTCAATCCTGCAACAAAATCTGGCTGAATTCCCTTTTCAGCTAGTAATTGATCAAGGGCGTAGCTAACCGTTAAGATTGCTGGTTGTGTATATTCAGTTAAATGAAGCTTGTCATTCTCTTGGAAACATAATTCTGCAACATCGTAACCAAGCGTTGCTGAAGCTTCATCAAAAACAGTGCGCACAACGGCATACTCGTTATAAAGTTCTTGACCCATTCCGAAATATTGCGCACCTTGACCACTATAGACAAAAGCTGTTGCCATTATTTCACCTCTATAAATTTGTTACTCAGCCCACAATTTTGCTTGGGCCAAGATAACTTCTTTGCATTCCGTCATATACTCTTGTATGATATCGTGGCACGTTTGTTCCTTCGAAATCAAACCGGCAATTTGCCCGGCCATCATCGAACCGTAGTCTTTATCACCATCGACAGTCGCTCTTCTCAGAGCGCCTTTGCCCATTTCTTCAAGTTTTGCCAAGTCCGGATTTTCCTTGCTCGTCTCTTCTTTCTCGACTTGCAGATATTCTCTGGTCAACTTGTTGCGCAACACACGAACAGGATGTCCGGTAATCTGACCGGTAATGACTGTGTCGATGTCTTTCGCCTTAAGGATGGCATTTTTGAAATTTTGATGTGCATTGGATTCTTTGGCAACTACAAAACGGGTCCCGACTTGAACAGCAGATGCGCCCAACATAAAAGCAGCTGCCATTCCGCGTCCGTCACCAATACCGCCGGCTGCGATGACTGGAATCGATACGGCATCGACAACCTGAGGAACCAGAGCAATCGTCGTTGTTCTTCCGATGTGACCACCGGATTCCATGCCTTCAACAACGACAGCGTCCGCACCGTCTTTTTCCATTCTTCTCGCTAAAGCAACGGAAGCAACAACCGGAATGACCGTGATGCCTGCTTCTTTGAATTGGCTCATATAGCGGGCTGGGCTTCCGGCGCCGGTTGTGACAACCTTAACGCCAGAAGCGATCACTGCTTCAACAACAGCATCGACCTGCGGATTCAAAAGCATGATGTTTACACCAAAAGGTTTGTCCGTCAATGCTTTCATTTTGGAAATCTTTTCTTTCGCTACATCCACACTATCATGTCCAGTCCCTATAAGACCAAGCCCACCAGCATTGGAAACGGCACTTGCCAAATCAGGATCCGCTACCCACGCCATTGCTCCTTGAATGATTGGATATTGGATGCCTAATAATTCACATAATTCTGACTTCATACAAGGCCTACTTTCCTTTTACTGCTTATTCTGCTAGTTGAGCGTCAACGTATTTAACTAAATCTTCAACAGTGTTGATGCCTTCGTCTGATTCGATTTTGATGTCAAATTCGTCTTCGATGTCATTGATGATTTGGAATAAGTCCAGGCTGTCAGCATCCAAGTCTTCTCTGAAGTTAGTTAATAATTGTACTTCTGATTCTTCCTTGTCCAATTGGTCCACGATGATTGCTTTGATTTTTTCGAATGTCATAATAAATTCCTCCAAATATTTTTTTTTTAGTTTAATGATACTACGATGGCTCCCCAAGTGAGGCCGCCACCAAATCCTGTCATCAGCACCTTATCTTTGGTGCCGAGTTGAATTTCCTTGGTTTGAACAAGCTGATCCAATAGTATCGGAATGCTTGCTGCTGAGGTGTTGCCCGTTTCCGCAATGTTTGTGGCAAACAATGAAAATGGCAATTTCACTTTTTTGCTGATTGCCTCCAATAATCGTACATTCGCTTGATGAGCTAAAATCTTCTTCAGATCGCCGTCAGAAAGATTTCCTTTCTCCATCACTTCGCGTATGACGCTTGGCACACTGCGGATTGCAAAGTCGAAGATGGCTCTGCCATCCATCGTAAGGAAAGCTTGATCCTCCTGGGAGGACTTTCCATACGGATTTTCAACTTTCATCGTGTTCGCCACTAATGCCATATGGCGTCCGCCATCAGAATGGATCGCTTCTGCAACGAAGCAATCGTCTTCCGTTCGTTCCAACAACACACCGCCTGCGCCATCCCCAAACAAGACAGCCGTAGAACGGTCTTCCCAGTTGACGACTTTTGACATTGTCTCAGCACCGATGATCATGCCATACTGATATAGACCGCTCTGCATCATATGGAGTCCGGTAGACAATGCATAGACAAAGCCGGAACATGCTGCATTGATGTCGAAACAGAAAGCATTTACTGCACCTATCTGTTCTTGCACTAAGCAAGCCGTTGATGGGCTGAGAGCATCCGGAGTCATTGTTGCTACTATAATGAAGTCCAGTTGGTCTGCAGTGATGTTGCCGTTTTGCAAAATTCTGAGGGCCGCTTTGCTTGACAGATCGGAAGTATTTTCATCCTTCGAAATGTGTCTGCTGCGGATACCTGTCCTTTTGCTGATCCACTCATCACTCGTGTCCATGATTTTAGACAGATCATCGTTCGTGATGATCTGTTCAGGAAGATAGTGACCTGTTGCGCTAATTTTTGAACCCAATTCCATCAACCCTGTTCCTTGATATTTTGAACTAACCCAAATAAGAAACCGTGAAGATTGTTTAGGCCTTTCAGCAAAACTTTCACTTCCTGATCTTCCATATCGCGAATGGTATTCTTTACCATCTCTCTATGGAACTTATCATGAAGACGATACAGTAAGCGTCCTTTTTTGGTTAATCCTAGTTTTACGACTCTGCGGTCTTTCTCCATCCGAATGCGTTCGACATACCCCTTTTTTACCAGAGCGTTTATGGCCACCGTTAAAGTTCCCGCAGTTATGTTCAATTTTTTTGCTACTTCTGAAGTTGTATGAGCTTGATACATGCCGATTGCCTCGACTGTATGCATCTCCTTGATGGATAGATCAGAAAATGTACTGACACGCAATGCACCCTCTTCGATATCCAACACTTCATTGAAGACAGCTACGAGATATGAGTTAATTTTATCTATGGAATGATCCAAAGATAGCTCTCCTCCTTTCGATGCCCAATCAAACCACATTTGTTTGAAGGTCAAAATAGTTTGATGTTCAAACCTTTCGACTTTCAAACTATATAAAATTTTATACAACCTGTCAAGCATTTCGATAATAATTTTCTCTTATATCTTCAGCTGTAGCAAGATTCATTGATTCCTTACTACTTTAAAACGGTTACGGTAAACTGCAGTATAATCAGCCTGCTTTGTACGACCTGCTACGACAAAAAGAAGCGACAATGAGCGCCGCTTCTTTTTACATATATGTATTAATCAACTTTAACAAACTCTTCAATGTCTTTGAAATTCACAATCGTTTTATCTTCACAGATATCCTTCATCGTGCCGGAGGATAAATCCCAATAGATTTCTACGACGGCGCTATTTGTCAATAATTTTCGGATTATCCCTACCATTTCCTGCTTGCGGAATGTAAATTTTATTTCATCACCGATTTCAGGACGTATAGATTCCTTGATGGCATCAACGACCTCCAAAGCCTGCTCATACGATACGCCAAGTAGATTCGCAATACGTGAGTTGCTCGTACCTTTACGTAATTCGCTCTCAATCATGGTTTTCGTTTCGTTAGTAATATTTCGTACCATTTCCATTATCGCCTCACTTTTAAGAACCAGGAACTGCAACAGACTTACAAGTAGTAGTATACCACACTTTTCAGA
The DNA here is from genome assembly GCF_900107505.1 of Trichococcus collinsii. Taxonomy (GTDB): domain Bacteria; phylum Bacillota; class Bacilli; order Lactobacillales; family Aerococcaceae; genus Trichococcus; species Trichococcus collinsii. The sequence goes on from NZ_FNQH01000001.1 coordinate 679,606, forward strand.
ATATAGCCTAAATTTCCACTTATTGTCTTTAACATCGACATATAACTTTCAAATTATTGACTTGCACCCGCAATTTCATTTCATAAATGTATTAATTATCTGCTTAATATGGGGTATAATGGGGATGTGAAGAGTTTAACATTCTGTTTAGGAGGGATTTATGATGTTGAATGACCTTATTACGATACTGAAATATGAATACACAGTTCATCCAGGTGAATATTTCAATGTGGATACCTACTGGGTGAAGAGCATGTCTGAAGTGAAGACTGTCATCATTGATCAAGATCATGTATTCACGAAAATGGTCAGTTTCTACCCGAAAAATTTTGTCATTTATTTGGAGCAGTTCCCTGATCAAAGCATCTACCGCACAAATTACCCATTGAAGAAAATCGACAACAGCGACTCGCATGAAGTTGTTTTCGACGAAGTGGCAAAAAATGTCTTTGAATACCTGGATTGATTTCTCGAAACCTGGAATCATTCCCATAGAAAAAGCCCGCCGCAAGGATCTGTTCCTTGCGGTGGGCTTTATATTTGTTTGATACGTCTCAAGAGAGATTCGAACTCCCGACCGTTCGCTTAGAAGGCGAATGCTCTATCCTGCTGAGCTATTGAGACAAAGTTGATATTCGGCAAAGCAAGTTTGATTCCATTTCAAACCGGTGTCACAAGAAATGATTATACAGCAAACCATTTAAATTGTCACTATGATTTTGATTTTTTATCAAAAAATGTTTCACAATCGCAATAAACGGATAATCCCGCTGCGGCTTCTATCTGTCGACCAGTCCATAAGGCTGTAATGAGAAAAAAAACGTCGCATCCGCTTCTTCACGGATGCAACCGATTCTCTGTTATGGACTTATGAACCTTAAAATAGATATGACGTCTCAAGAGAGATTCGAACTCCCGACCGTTCGCTTAGAAGGCGAATGCTCTATCCGGCTGAGCTATTGAGACAAAATTTTGAGCCGTCTGAATGACTCACAACATTTAATAGTATAGACGGAAATCAGCTTAAAGTCAACACTTTTTCGCAGTAAGGTTTTGAGGTATTACATGATTGGTAGTTCTTTATTCCCAAAAGTGTGATTTCTGGGCTGAATGTGTGTACTGTTCAGCCCAGAATCACAAATTATTGTGCGAAAAATGTATCCTTCACCGCTGCTGTGACTGCCAATTTGACATGCTCATACGTCAAGCCGCCTTGCACGTAAAGCAAATAAGGCTACATCATGAGTTATTGCAAATTCACTTCAATTGTTGTTCTACCAATGATTCTACGCCCTATTATTATTCACGTCAAAGGAAATTTAGCTTTTTCACACTGAACATACATATATGATTCACCTTGAACATAATTTTGGCTACTTCACTAACCAAATTCAAATCGATAATTTTTTTCTTCCTTATAATGGCTATATACATGTCGCCGTTTAAAGCTAAGCTATTCTAAAATAACACAGTTAAATGCTAGCTATTGATTTGTCTTTTCCAAACAACTTAACTATTTAAGTTGAATAAAATAATTACCCTACATTCGTACGCATAGACGGTCAATAACGGTTACTCTTTGTTGGTTGATCCAATAAAGGAAAGGACCTGACGGCCAGTTTGGCAAATGGAACTTTTTGAATTGTTTATTTATCAGAGGAATACAGGGGCGAATATATCTGTCATTAGGATATGGAAGTGGTTTACGACGTACGCGGGAAAAAATTGTTGAATTGGGATTTAATTATCAAAAGCGATTTTGAAATTGGGAATAAAAAATACAGAGATAATTTAGCATTAGACGCGATTAAACGATACCTTTCTTATTTAGGAAAACTGAGATTTATAGAGTACTATGGAGATTTTATATATAGAAAAGATTATGAAGTTATTTCTAAAACTATAGTTACGCCAAACACAGCGATCGCTAAGAATTTTGAATTAGTTTTTAATAGTGTAAAGGATAATACACCCACAGTTGATTCAGATGTCGAAGAAGTTTATAACCATTTTTTTCAGAACTTATTACCAAAGAAGGAACAAAATCTATAATCAAAAATAGGGGTTGGTCCTAAGACCGCTCCTATTTTTGATCAATTCCATAATCTGTATATTTTTATAGCTTGCTTTCTAACATTTCATATATTTCGAAATCAAATTCAAATTCTTCTCGTGAAGTAAATACTTTCAGTTTATTTACGCCTGGTAGCATAGATTCTTTTTCGGAGATATTAAAGAAAATGTAACCTTGAACTGACGCATAAGGTTCTATGGTAAATATGGGATTAAACCACCTATCTTCCAAAAAAAATTTGCATATACTTTTGTCCCCTAATCCAAACAATACACCATCTTTACTTAATATTTTATCTGGAAGGATGGTGATAGTATAATATCCTCCGGGCTTAGAGTAAGAATTGAAGTGGTATTTATCATTAAGCGTGAATTCAATTATTGAAATAGGTTCAGAACTTTTATTCACAAGTATTATTTCTGAGATTACCCTGTAATCGCTATCCCAATAAATATCCGGGTCTTCATTATTTATCCGGTCTGGCTTGATTAAATAGGAGGGATTGGAACCACTAATTGCTTGATAAAGTTCAATATTCGCATCCTTTGAAGCATGATCTTTTTTACTTATCCTGTAAGCTAAATAGGATAATACTAAAGAAATTATCGAAATGACAATACTACTATTAGTAAGGGAGGCGTATAAAATATTTTAAATATTCATATTCTCTATCTCTACCATGTTATTTATTGTGTGTCTAATAATCAAGGAGTTCTATGTTGCCCACAAACCCTCTATCTAAGAAAAATCTTCTTTTAGTTTCAATTTCAGCGGTATCTTCCCCTGGGTAAGTGTATATTTTTATCTGTTTTAAATTATCAAGTTCCTTGAATAATTCGTTAATAATATCCATGTCAGCTTTAAGACTATGTCCCAGGATAATTAACTCCTCTATTTGATTAGGATTATAATTCTTTTCAATGCTAAAACTATCCCAACCATATTGCTTGTAGTAACTATTTATTATATGTCCTAATTTTTTTTCTCGTTCACTATCCATGATTCGCAAAATTTCTTTTTGTTGCATGGGAGTTAGTTTATAATCGTACCATTCAACATTTATTCCTGATGAATAGTCAAAATCATAACCCCCTTTTCCAGTTAGAAGGTGAGGAATATGTCGATAGCGCATTTCTCTAAACAGTTCTTTTATTTCTTGTTCGGTATTTATGTGGCGGATTTCTCCTAAAAATCTTTTGAATTTTAAAGATTCTCTTAAAACTTTCTTACTGAAATACTGTGTAATCATATCTATAAAATCTGGTTCAGGTTGTCTTCTTGTGGGAAACCCTAAAACAATAAAATCATCCTGACATGATCCATGAATATAGTTGATATTAGAGTTATAAAGTTCAGCGGTGTCTGAGTAATTAAAATTTACTAGTACAGTATGAAGATTTTCTATTTCAGAACTAACACTATTTATTTTCTCTCTTTTAATGGTGGTAGCTTCCTCGATATACATCATTAGGTTTTTAGAAATTTTGCTAAATAAAACATTGAATCTATTTATGTCTTCCTTTTCCAATAAATTATCTGAGTCGTATTGAATATCTGGAAAATTTACATCTAAAAACCATTTTAAAGTAACATCATCAGCAATACTTTCAAATTCATACCAATTTAATTCATCGTCATCATAGTTCTTATCAATGAACTCTTTAAAACTCTTGATAGATTTGTCCTCTGATTTTGATTCAATAAAATCTTTGAATGTAGTCTTGTAACCATGCGACAAATCAAAACCATTGCCAATTATTGCTAATTTAGTAAATTCCATAATTAAGGCAATCTCCTCTTTTATTATTTACCCTATTTCTAAAATCCCAACCTGAAGTTCATCAACGTTTGCTGATTCTTCATCTTGGAATCCAGTTCCCCAGGCTACCTGTTAAATACCCAGCTCTTTACAATAGTTTATTAACTTGTATTGATGTAAGACCTAATTGCTCTCCAATCATTTTGGCTGATATTTCATGAGAGCAACACCTTTCTCATAATTCCGATATACTCGATACCTATTCTCCGACTTGTCCATCCCCATCTCGGTCATCCATAAACTGGTATAACCCATGATTACTATAAATTGGCATAGCGTACCCCGCGTTTTTCGCTTCTTGGATTGTGACTTGTTCATTACCATTCATGTCTACAGCGGATACGTCTCCTCCTGCGGCATCGGTGGGTGCAGCGAATGCTGCTGTTCCGGAACCGTCAGAAGGCGAGCTGCCCTCTCCTGTTAATCCTTGTGCTGCATTGTATTCATCTGGATTAATATTTTCGAATTCATCTACTACTTGGTACCCATTAATCGTATAAGTGTATCTATAATAACTTGGAACGTGGGTAGTCGTGTTTGGATAAGTGATAATAGCCTCGAAATTAGTTGCGCCACCTGCTTGTTGGATTGTTCGTTCCATATAAGCCTGATCCCCATGACGGTTCAGCACACTGTCTTGTGGCGTAATATTATAGGCATTGGCCACACCCCCTAAAGAGTCAGCTATGACATGTCCTTCGTCGAGATTTTCATTCTCTGTCCCCGGAACTTTTGCTTCGTCATCATAATAGCGTCCGTCAGAATTGACTGGTTCAGTGGCATTATCTTGCAAAATAATTTCTGCTGCAACAACCCGAACCAATTGTCCATATTCATTTGTATAGGCCCAATACTCCCTATCACCAAAACCGATATCAACGACAACATTTGCTGCACGGTATCCTGATATATTTCCGCCGTCCACTTCAATTAATGCATAGCCATCATGAGATACAGAGGATTGGGGTTCGGTACTTTCAGAATACTCTGAGGAAACGGCTGATTCCGGAGAAAATTCCTTGCTTTCTTGCTTAGCTGTAGCCACTGAAGCGACTTCAACGCTAGATTTGATTGAACTGGAAGCCATTATTTCTTCTGTGACTGCTTCTGTTGGTGTACAAGCACTGAGCAACATCATACTGCTAATAGCCCACAATAACTTTCTTCCTTTTATCATACGATTCACTCCCTTTTTAAGTTGAAGTTAAAAAAAATCCTAATTTAATAGGATTCCAGATACGAGCGGTGTAGAAGAGCATACTCCGATAGCATGGTGTTTAAATAAATTTTTGTTCATTTGTCCTTGTTGAAGCGGATTTTTATTGCTTGTATCACTAAATCAAAGTTCTCGTCGTCAAGACCAGCGAAGGTATCAAATATATCGGCTGTGTAGTGTCCATTGAATAAGTTGAACGCTGCCATAACTAATTTGCGTGAACTGCTGCTCAAGTCCACCTCTCCGTTATCCAGAGAATCCGGTTTAATAGAATGCTCCTGAAAATCATACAGGTGCGTCACTTTTCCGAACAAGTCGTCATTCGACAAGATAAGAAATAGGGCTTTGCGTTCAACATCGGTTTCAGCGGTCTTATCCTTGATGAGCAGCTCTGTGTAACTGTCCGTATACACATACGTCCTGGGGTTATATTTATATCTTAGCTTATGCTCCAAAGAATACTTTTAAATTTACTATTAATTGCGATTATTCCTAATTAAATTTTAAACTTGGTTTGTGACTAAATGATTTTTATTTTATTCAAGTAAATATTGGTTCAATACGGTGCTGTTAAAGATACTCTTGCTGTTTAAATTAACAAATATTTGTTTTTTTAGTTCAATAGTTTCCTCGACTGTAAGCTTATCATCAAAAGAGAGAAGGTGTTCTTTTACGTCTTCTTTCATTTCTTCTAAAGCAAAAAAGTCATCTTCCTCAGTATCAATTTCTAAATCAAATTTGTGAATCAATACCATGTGTGACTCTCTATTTTGTAAAAAAGTGATTATTTTTTTCCACCAAGTTAAATCAGTAACTCCTAATGCTGTTCCATAAATCACAATTATATTACTAGAGGCTATTTCTTTATCCGCTCTATCGGTAATATTATTGTTATGTATTTGGTTGCTTAAAGGTTTAATTAAAATAGATAATTCTTTTGCTGAAAATACTTCACTATTCAGTTGGGAATCATTATCTACACCTAAAAACATACCTCCGTTTAACTTTGAATGAATATGATACACTTGACCTATGCTCGTTATTATCTCTAGATCTGTATCAGCTTCATCATTAAAATTTTTACTAATTTGTTGAGATACTTCATTTGAATCTATATAAATTTTTCCTAATTCTAAAAATTCAGTATAGTTAAATGTAAGGAAAGAATAATCGATAGAAAGCTTACGTGCAGCATTTGAAAAAGTAGCTTGATTATTCATATTAGAATAGATACTAATTTTTTCATTATCATTATAATCATCAGAAAAACTTGTTAGACCTTTATATAAAACTGCGCCCAATAAACGATTTACATTATCAAGCCTTTTAGATTCTTGAATTAAATACTTTTTAAAACTTTTGCGAAAATCAGTTAATGCCGATAAAAAAACATCACTAGAAAAGTTTATATTGTTATTCAACTCATTTTCTATAAAGTCATTATCGTCAGATAATGACTTAGCTTGTTTTAAAAGGTTTACTCTACCACTGTCGCTACTATTTGGAGGAAATGTAAAAAGACCTAAACGAGTCTCAAAATCTACCCAATCCTCAATATTTTTGTCTATATATCTATACAATATATTATTGTTAATAGATTTTGAATCTAATGTGCTCAGATAATTTTTGTAAAAGTCTTTATAAGTAGTTTTTAATCCTAAATTAAGATCAAATCCATTACCAATTAAAAATGTTATTTTCAAAATAAAACTCCTTACAATCTAATTAGTTTTAAACAAAGGTCTATAAATAAGCCGTACTTAAAATGATAACATTCTCTCTTAATTAAAAAAGACAGAGTTCAAATTTATAGAAAAATATACTATGTAATTATACCGTATCTTGTTAAATAAATACGTCTATAACGACAAAATTCAGATAACTTTAACTACTCAGTAGTAATTTGGTAGCCAGCGAGCGTAATAAATCGTCAATGTGGTCATTGATTACAATTAAATGGTTCTTCAGTAATTGCCCTTTTTTGGTCAGCCTCAAATTATCGCCTTGGTTCTGGAATAATATAACTTCCAAATCATTCTCAAGATAGTGGATATGCTGCATGATCGTTGGTTGTGATAAAGCGAGTGCTAGCGCAGCCTTTGCATAGTTTAAGGAATCAGATAAAACCTGGAAGGTTTGGTAACGATAATCAATCATGAACTCACCATTTCACTTTTTGTTGATGTATCTCAATTGGGAACATCTGAAGCCAGTTAAAAGTCATTTTCCTCAAGTATGTTTCTATCTCATTTTTAGTTTAGACGCTAAGCCTTGGTATTCAACTGCATTTTCCTTTTATTACGCGTCAAGGTGCTCTTGCTGATGCCAGTCATTTTTTCAACCTCTTTGTAGGAATGATTCTTCAATAAGTTCATGGCCAGATTGATTTGTTGCTGATTGAATTTTTTGGGGCGCCCTTCCCGAAAATCGGGTTTCTGTTTGGCCAATTCTTTACCCTCTTGTGTACGTTCCACAATCAGATCTCGCTCAAAATCAGCAAAGGCACTGAAGATGGTGAAAATTAATCTTCCAGTGGACGTATTTTCAATAATCCCTAAATTTAGCACATTAATTCGAACACCTTTCTCGAAAAAGAGTTTGATTGTGTTCAATGCGTCTTGCGTGCTGCGAGCGAAGCGATCCAACTTCGTCACAACCAAAGTATCTCCTGTCTCAATTTCCTGAAGTAGTTTTTGGAACTCGGGACGATCACTTTTTGTTCCGGTAATTTTCTCGAAGTAGATTCGTTCGCAACATTCCTCTTCGAGTTGACGCAGCTGTCCTTCCAGATCCTGTTGGCGGGTACTCACCCGTGCGTAGCCATATTTCATCTTTTTTCACCCTCATTTTTGACCATAAGTTATGACACTCTCGTACCCCTTGATTTTACTGGACGAGGGAATCATAGTCAATACTCTAAAGTTATGGATATAGTCAAAAAAAATCTGCTTGTCTTTAAGCAGATTTTTTCAATCATTTGATTTTTATATTTTCAGATTTATTGTGCTTCATTTTATACCAGGTTGTTACTCTTTCTAGCGTAGACTTATTAGGAGTATCCTCATAACCAGAGAAGTATTTGATCATATCTTCTTTAGAAAATATAATAAGTTTGTCATAGCCTTCTGAAACACGATTTTTAAATACGTATTGTCCATCATCTAATATCCCATGTAAATACCATTTCTTTTCATCAATTGTAACACTTAATACTCTTTTTCCTTTTTTTCAATAACACTAATAACATAAAGCCAAGGAATTATCGAGAAAATTACAAATAAAAGTACAGATATAAATAGATTTACTTTAGTTATGTAAGAGATAAAATAAGCAATTAATACAATGATTATTGAAAAAGTAAAAGTATTAATGTCTTTTTCTTTTGGGTTGGTTAAATCATCTTTTAATCTAGTGTCATCAGTTTGCCTAAAAGAGAAAAACACCAAACTCTCTGTTATTTTCTTTGTAATTTTAAAAATAAATGTTACTAGTGCAGTTATTAAAGTTATAGTTCCTAAAATCTCCATTATATTTACTCCTCCTAATTATACAGTAATTATTTTTTGTTCTTTATTTTCAAGTTATGATACTAACTTAATGAAACAAGAACTATAAACCATTCAAGGGAAAAGGAGATCTTAGAGATCTCCTTTTCTTTTTTATTAATAAATCATTTGCTTCTTAATTTTTCTAATTGCAGTTGAAGTTTAGCTGTATTAACTGCATCTAAATTTTGTGACCACAGCGTACCGCTTTTTCCAGCACTTTGAGGGTTATTTCCTAGTTGGCGAGACATTTCAACCGTGTTATTCACCAATTTGCTTTTGATTCTCGACCAAACCTGTAGAGGATCTACTTCCCAGGCTAACGTTCCATTTTCCTCTGTTACTAAGCCCCGAAAAGCTGCTATGATCGGAAAAATCAATCCTTGAGAGATTTGGTATTTTATCGGCCATTGGTAAAATTTTGTAGTAGTTCCGTTTTCTTTGTCGTCTACCCCTTTGACTCTTCCAAACTGTCCACCTGGAGTGACTTCAAGGTATGCTGCATGCATTTCTTGTTCAATCGCATCGTACAGTTTTGTAATCACCGGTAACAAAGGGGCAATCTTGGTGTATGTTTCGTATCTACCATAATCAGTTAAATAATCTTTCAACACCTGAGCCTTCCCGCTATAAGCAGCAATCGGTTGTTTGTTAGAATCCGTAGGAAATTTAAAAACGTTAAAGCAGTACATGAGACGAACGAAATCAACAGAATCTAGACGCTTGTCACTTTCATTTTCTCGGTATGAAATATCATCTTTGTACGGTTCAGAAGAAAGCGCTACTTTAACAAAGTCAAACTTCTCAGCTAGTTCAGCTATAGCCTTGTCAGAAACTTGTACACTCGTATTTCGTGCTGCAGCCATTTCATCGATGTTCCTTACATGAGTCATAATTTCAAGGTGTACATACTGCGTGATACTGTCGTCGATTTTTCCTCTTTCGGTTAAAATAGCATGGTAAGTATGACCTCCATCAAGTACCCCGTATATGCTCTTGTCTTCGTCGCTCAAGTTTCCGATATTAATGTTCATGACTCTGTTGAGTGTATCAATTTTCAAATCTTTGGCAGAAATCAATAGCCCTCTGTTGTGTACAAAGAAGGACTCGTCAGAAGAGGTCAACGCACTTTTAAGTTTTCCATACACTTTTGTCCGAACATTCACTTCCCTCGGATTTACCTCAGTTGGGATTCCTTCTGGTAGATCACGAACATCGACCCAGGCATGGTAAACAGTACGATTATCTTCCTCATAAGGGCTTTCTAAATTGACTATTCTCTTATAGGGTATGGGTTTTAGCACATCATTTTTCATTTTGGATCCTCCGATTTCGTTTTTCTTAAGTTTATAGTACACTTAGTGCAGTAACATTTAAAGGAACCGGGGGTTCAAAATGACGAAAAGAAAAAAAATGAGTAAAAACGACAGAATTAGTCAAATGGGGAAACAGTTATCGGGGCTTCGCAATAAAGAAAGACTAACTATTGAAGAACTTGCAGAGAAATTAGATGTGAGTTCTCGCATGATATACAATTACGAAAATGGATACAATGTCATCTCAATAGAAGTAATTGTAAAAATGTATGAAAGAAAAGTATTCAAGGATAGAACTTTGGAAGAACTGGCGGATATTTTTATCATACAAATCTATAAATAGAATTATTCTTTTATAGGTAGCTCAATAAAGCACTCACTTGAGCATTATGTTTTCTATTTTTGTCCTGCGTTATCTTGCCAATACTTGCCAGAAAAACTAAGTGTAATTGCCCAATTTATATAAGTTATTACGCAATATGACGAACTACTAGTCCGGCAAATTATGGTCTACAAAAGCAAATTCACCGTGGAATTTAAATCCGGCTTTAGCATTGATATGAACGAATAAGAGAGCAAGTCGCCCTGATGGATCATTAAGTCCAAAAGGGTGACTTGCTCTCTTATTGTCGTCATGCCGCTATTTCAAAAATCCTCTTCTGAGCCTTGAGATATCGTTGTAGATTAAGAATTGTGCCATCTGATATTTGTGCATTAAGTTCATCTTCCGTAAGCTCGATAGAATTGTCTTTCGCCAGTTTTTCCGTATACTCAAAAATTCGATTTACAAGAATACCTAATTCCTCGGTTGAAAGCTGAATACTGATTTTCTCATAGTCTTTGTGTTTTTTCAGATTTTCTAAGCAAATCATCAAATCATTTATCGAATCTACACTAAGATCACCTCTACGGATTCCGTTTATATAGTTCTTTAATGATGCTCTAAATTTAGTTACAACTTCTGGATCGTGATTCTTTATTTTATAGTAAATACCAACTCCTGCAGCGACTATACCAGTGCTTATTCCTGCAATAACAAGTGCCTTCTTATTGTTTTTTGCGAACTGAATTGCTTTAGCACCCAAGCTCTGAGCTTGTTGAGCAACTTCCATATGAACGGGTTCAAGGTGTTTTACTATGCGGCCTTTGTTTGGTCCTGTTGCATAACGAATAACGCTTCCGATTCTTCTGTATTCTCCCGTGAGGATTTTCGTCAAAATATCATCTGCTAAATCATAAGAGTCTTGTACAATTGCCATTTCCTACGCCTCCTCTGCAACGCTTTAATCATCGATGTGATTATTAACTTTCTGCTTTACCGTATAATAGCTTTATAATTTCCTTTTTGAAATTGTCCTCAGACTTCTTAATGTGTGTATCAAACTCTCTATAACTATCAACCTGTTGCGGAATATGAATTGATTGCTTAAATATATCCGCGCCATAACCCGATAGTTTACCAATTTTACTGTGCTCAGACTCACTAGTACTTGGGAATACAACCCCAGCACTTTTTGACTTCAAAATATACGAGTAAGTAATTATCTGATACAAATCTTCTCGGTTAATGCCCTTGGCAGTATACTCAAGTTTCTTATATTTTGCATCAAGAACCACATCGATGTCCGTATTATAAAAATCAGGGTATACCATTCTTTTTCTATCAAAAAATAACGAAATACCGTCTTTACTTTGTTTGTTTTTAGGATGAATGAAGTCCGCCTTTAGCATCGTGTTCAAATATTCTTCCCACAGCCATGCAACATCAAATAAGATACCATGAATATTTTTACTTTCCCCACCGAGGCTGTGACGTCTATGTGTTAAAATCATCAAGCATAATTTTTGAAGTGCTAAATATTCAGTATAGTAGGCGTGTCTTACGGGCGTATTTTTATTAGCGATAATTACTTTCCTCTTGTTACCTAAATTATATGATGACGTAACAAGGATGACAGCTGAAACATTTTGTTTTGTAAGCTCCGATGAATTAAGAATTATTCTCCCATTCTTTGCTGAAAGTTGGATAAATTCTATTGTATGTCTCAGTAGTTGCATCAAATCGTTATCCTGAGTAAACTCTCGCGTTGAATAGGCCACTTTACCTGTAAACGGAGTATTCGATTTAATGTGTCTAGCAATATCAATATTTCCTTTAATATTGGTATTATTGTACTCAAATCTACGGTATTGCTTGAATATACCTTTTCTCATAGCGGCATTGAGATATCTAGGGAACAAATACATCAAAAGTTGATAGAGTTGCTCCTCCATTGATAGTTTAGAATCCAAATCCACGATATTGATACTTAGTACTTTCTGCAACATATAGTGCAAAAAATAATTATTTTTACCTGGTGAAAACCGTGAGTGAATCTCTAATTGTTCATCTTCGCAACCAATGAAGCCAATTACATTTTGAAATTTGATGGTATCATTTACGGTTTCAATGATTTTTGAATCGTGGTCTAAATCATCAACAGCTAAAAAATCACTTGGGAAAACAAGTAAATTTTCATTCTCTGAAAGTGCCGATAATGTCTTATCTACCAATTTTGCTGAAAGTTTCGGATAAGCTGCAACAAATTCAGATTTTAAATAAGTGTGATTATCTTCTATCCTCATCAGCATTTTCCTCGTTTGTTTGGTCTATTAAATCATAAGCATTTTTCATGGCGTCTAATTTTTCTTGTTCTTCATAGTTTCCACGAAGATACTCTTCCAATAAAGGCTGAAGGTAATCTGTCCACAATACATCATAGTTATAATCTAACTCAGGTAATTTCAAAAAGTAACTTGGTCCAATGTGGTAATTAGAATTCAGATCATCTGTATCTGCAATTTGCTTATTCAATGTAACTAGACGATTAGTAGCTTCTTCTATCTTAGTGTCATCTAGCTGTCCTTGCCACATAGTTGTCGTTTCTTCCGCCTTAATTTCAATAAATCTGAAGCGTCGTCTCATTGCAAAGTCAAAGCTGTCAACAGAACGATCAATATCATTCATCGTTCCTATAATGTAAACATTATCCGGAATATAGAATTTTTCCTTACTATTTATGTGAAGATTTGAGCATTGAGTATAGATACCGTATTTTTCTTCCCCGCGATAACCAGGATCGATTGAAAAGAAAAGCTCTCCAAATATTTTTGAAATTTCGCCTCGGTTGATTTCATCAATGACGAAAATATATTTTTTCTTTTCACTACTAACTGCTTCACCCTCTTCAAAAGGTTTCAAGCCAAACACTTCAGTCAAATGATCTAATACAATATTTTGGTATGTCTCATATTTAAGGTTTGTGTCTTCTCCCCGATAAAGTTTATATACATTCTCTTTAGTGGCAACTGGGGACCTGAATTTGATTGAGTTATGTGAATTTAACGTTGCTGGAACAGTACTATTATCCATTATATAGTCGTCTGTGCTCTCATTGATCGCATGAATTAAGTTTTCCCACGCAGTATCAAAATTGTCAACTACATCGACTATATCAGATTTAGCAGCATGTTTACAAAATTTTTTAAAAATACCATCAACTAGTTTGAAAGAAACTTGCTCTTGTTCATCACCAGTTATAGGTCGCAATCCCTCAACGAAATCTGAATAGTCATAACTAGGATGAAACTGAACGAATCCATATTGTTCACTTTCATTTAATTTATCTTCATCTTCACCGATTAACGAAGCAGCTATTTGTCTAGCTAAATATGTTTTCCCTGTTCCCGGAGCACCACGGAGTATAATATTTTTCGATTTTTCTAGCTTATCTGCTAATTCATTTGCTTTATCATTGACTATCACGCTATTCTCCTCGCCTTCAAGAAGTGAAAACTCTTTGTATAATTTTTTCAAGTTATAGTTTGGTTCTTCATCAGAAAACAGGTCCAAAGTATCAATCATATAAGAAATACCACTTTCTTTATCTCCTGAATTTTTATTCCATTCTACTATTCTTAATGATTTCATTTCGAAGTTCTGGAAAGTAGCACGGATATTGGCCCAGTACTCATTTGCTAACCCATGACAAAAATATGGCAACATCTTGCTCCCGTTCCCACTGAAAGGTCCGTAAGACCCGTTATTAAATAAATGAATATGATACTCAACGCCATCAATAGTAATATGATCATAACCATTTGAATGTTGAAAATGGTTATGATCGAACCCCGCAATACCTAGAGTTGTCTTTCTCTTGTCCTTATCTTGAATGTTAATATTTCCTTGTTCGACAAAGCGTTTTAGAAGATACTTAAATTCTTTGTATTTATTTGAAGTATCATTTCTCATAATTTTTGAGTAAAATTTTTCAAGATTCTTATCATTATCAACAAAGAACTGCTTAACCTTAGCGTAATCACTCAACAATGAGTCCAAATCAGATAATAATTTTTCCTCGGTTGGCATATTCGAAGTGTCATACTCGAATGCACTCACCGTAGTAGATTCGTATCCTTTTCCTAGAGGAGTGTCAGAGTTTAAATCAATTTCCATCCTTGCTGCTGTTGAACTAGGAAATCTTTCGTATATTTTATTTGATATATCCTTAACTTTGGATTGTTTATATTTATTTTTATTAAAATACGTTATTCCTTGATTTAGTGTTAAATAAACTCTTTTTCCATCAGAGCTAAAGAGAAATACAATATAAAATCCTTCTGTGGTACTAGAAGTAATCTCACGATCCATTATTGCAATCCAAGGAATCGAAGCAAATCGTCCATTACCAATGCTTCCTTTGACCACATAATTTAGCAATTTGTTTCGAATTGCTTCAGGGATCTCATTTTTTATAATATTTCCTATTGGTGCCTCTCCAAAAGGGCCTTTTCTAGCTTCTGGATATTGTATGGCTGCTTCAGCAATCATATTAGATATATTCATGTTGCCTCCTTAAGTATTTTCTACGTCTTTAAATGAACTAATTCTTGAGAGGGAGTTCTTTCTTAAGTCTATATATGGTATCTCGATTAACCCGCTATACCTTAGCAATCTTCTTAATAGGATAACGTGGTGGATATTTCGCATCGGCGGCATACTTAGCCGGTTAACAATTTTAGACCTTCCCCACAGGAAGCCCAAGGCATTCTATAGTTCTTCTCGATCTGGCATACTTTTTTCGAACATTTTCTCTTCTTGATTTTCAGAGATTCGGGGATATCGCCTTAAATTTTGACATATGGTGGAGACACGCGCATGCCTAATTTTCCCTCTTCTTTTCACAGCGTTTATTATACACTTATAATTCATAAAAAGAATCTAACAGAATCAACATTTTACAATTGATTGTTTTGGCTATACCCTAAATAGACATTAAAATGAAAAGTTCGTTGCCTGATAAGAAATAATCGAGACTCAGAAATTGCTGAAAAATATTAATTCCAAAAAATAGCCAGCTAGATTGTCAATCATATTTCTAACTAGCCATTTTTACTATTATTCGACTTTGTCAGCACTTTACAATGTTCTATTAAAATGGGCATTCCACGGAGGAGTATATTTTCTTATAAAGTAAAGGCCTGTTCGAATTCCTCAGTTAATTTTCCACTCTATAAAAGAAAAAAATGCCCATCACGTATTTGTGATGAGCAAAGGGTACAAGTTTTTATGAAATTTAGGTAATTACAATTCAAGCTTAATTTTTATTTAAATTCAGAATAAGGATTAATCAATTTATCAAAAATTTCCCGCCGATCACTATTTCCTTTATCCGCAAAGTCCACAGTGTCATACCATGAAATCAGTACTTCTTTATCATATGGTTTATCACCGATATACATAAAAGCACCCGCTAAATAAGTTATATAGTCAATTCGTTTTGGTATTGATAGGTCAGTTGCCTCGATAAAATCAATTGCTGTTTTCAATCCATCCAAAGCAATGTCAAATAACTTCCTAATGTCCTCGGTGTCCAATTTACTTACCAAGGATGCTTTTACATCCGATGGTATTGGACAGAAATTATTTTTATGTGGTCTTTTTTGTAAAACTTCAATAGCGGGATTAAGCATTGCTAAAGGTATAGAAAGTTCAGTTGACTTCTGGACCAGTAAATTATCAAGCTCTGCTTCCCTAAGTATTTCTAGAAATTTACCTGAATACTCTCTATAGTAGTCAACGCCCTTTACTAGCATTTCAGTTAACTGAACTTGAACACCAGTTACTTTAGTTCCAGCTAAGTTTAGAACCTCAAACCATTCAAGTTGCTCCGCCTCACTCAAATCATTTGCAATATTCACGGTATAATAGTAACCCATGAATTTGTTTCTTACTCGGTCTAATAAACCACTAATCTGATAAGGTTGCAGATACTCACGCTCACTAATAAATTGACCGAGTTCTTTAGCATCCTTATTATATAAAATCCCAACAGGAATTTGGCTATCTCTGAATGTCTCAACATTTAGTAAAAACTTACCTAATGATATATCAAAAACAACATTTTTAAAATCAGGATGATTTGAATAGGCTTTATAATTACAAGTTAAGCGTTGCTGTCCATCAACCACAGACTCCTTATTGATAATCTCATCTGGAGCTATAACTTCTCTTTCAATAAATGTAATCTGAGTACCAACATCTCCATGTTGTCTGATTTTGTTTATAGAGATAGGTGCAACAGCTGCTTTACCTCTTAACTGAAAGTTCAACAACGACACCGCTTTTTCAATTTGCCATCGTATGTACGTTTGAAAAATAGGAAGCACTATATTTCCCTTTTCAATCTCATTGCATAAGTCTTTTGTTGCTCTCGGATTAGATTCTTTTGTCGGATCAAAATCAACATATTTTTCTAAATCCTTGTGAATTTTAATTGTCATAAAAACCGTCCCTCTCAATTTGGTACTCTAATCGTAACAGAAGCTAAAGAAAAAAACAACATAAAATTATCTGTAAAACAAAGCTGCTAATTATATCTATTACTTAAAACGTTGTTTTATAGGTGTTTAATATTAATAAACAAATATTTATTTTCAGCTGCTAAAATTAGCTGCTAATTTTCCCCGAGCTACGCAGCAATAAAAAACACCAAGCGGCTGAATCAGCCAACTCAGTGGATTCCTACACTACTTCTTCACTATATAATATTTTCCCCCGCCTCGTTTAATTGAAACACGATTATCCGCCATAATTATACTGCATTTTTCATGAGCAACAGATTAGGATGCTATTACTGGACTGGTTATACTGAGCGATACATTAAATATGTGTATTTTGAAATTTAATAGTTTTCTTGTAGCTCAAAACAATGAAGAAGCAATATTGAAAAGGTAAATATTGGTTTTATTCGCAAAACAAATAGTTAGTAATAGAAAGGGTGACCCGAATGTCAGATATAAAAAAGCATATGATCAAATTATGGATTTTATGAGCAATGATACAAAAAAACTTTACTGTTAAGCGGTATAGCTGACAAGGAAAAGTATCAGGTTTTTCTTAAAGCTTTGAAACATCAAGGGAGGCTAAAAGGACTAATTAACTGAATTCATACTTCAAAAGATGGAATGAAGGACTTCTTCCGATGAGCTGAACTTTATAAGGTTAGCGTGCTTAAGATGTTTCCAGTATCGGAAAAAGTGGAGAATACCGATTGATATTATTCAAGCATATGTAAATTCCATTTTATCCGTGAGCTTAAACATAAAAGAAAGCAAGGTACCCTACATTTATAATTTTCGTAGAGTGCTTTGCTTTCTTTCAATCCTATTCATTCACACCCACTGTCACGTCTGATTTGAATTCCATGTTGAAATCGCAGTTTTTTTCAATAGATGACACATCAAGAAATGAATATTGCTGCTGAATAGAGCGCCCTGTGCGGAAAAACGAGCCACTAAATGCGAGAAATAGAGCCACTCGTTGCGATAGCGAGAACCATTCACCTACCTCCTTTTCTAATCGTATATATTGGTTAATGTAGCAGCTAAATCCGCAGCTTCTTTAGTTCAAATTCTTTTAATCTAATCTATTGTCCGTTCACTTCATCATACCCACAACCTGATTCAGATGCGCAGACACTTGCTCCAGGAAGTCCTTCTCCGACAGCACACAAATCGTCCCTCCTTCTTGCTATAAGCTTCAAACTTTTTGCATCTTCAGACATCGCGGATCCTCTTGGAAGATATTGGTGTTCGCCTTTCCTATCACCAGGATGGTTGTATCTTTGGTGACAACCGTTTGCGATTTCCCCCATAAGGCGGGAACTAAATCTTACGCTTGTTTTTGGTATAAGGTATCCAGTTTCCCAGCAAATACAACTTTCTCACCTCATACCATTGCGCTTACTCCCCTTCCTCATAGTATATCCTGTCTATTCAGATCAGTTCTATTCTTCTATTTTATCTCTATTGCCTGTTTAATTCTCTAACTCTTTTAACGGATTTTTTAGAAATGTTAAAATGCCAATTGGGGCTACCTATATGCTCTTTGTGTTTGAATCCGGCTTTAATCATAGCTCCTTTGAATGAACCATTGGAAATATAAAAACCGTCTGTAGAATACTCAAAGTCATGTTTTAAACCATAAGAAGATCGGCAGTTCGTTATATTTTTTATTTGAATGAATGATTTTTCACACCAAGTGACAAGTTGTATTTGTTGTTCAGGGTACAGTTTGTCAAATTCTGAAATATCATTTATTGTATGAACCATGATTTCACTCCTTTTATTTATGAATCACTGTAACTTTCTGTATACCTTAAAAATCAAATTCGCATAATTAATGAATTATGCGAAATTTTTTGCGGTCTGTTCTTTGGTTCTCTCACTGACGTGAGTGCAAATATTTATAGTCGTTTGAATAATTATAGTGACCAAATCGATCTTTTCCTTCCTGGATTGATGCACTGTTCTCAAAGAGCTGGTTGTACTTAGTATTCTGGCAACCGTAAATCATGATTATCTTCAGAGCATACTTCTAGATGATTCTATTTAATCGATTAACAACAACTAGCTATTACATTGATTCATTGTTCAAATTGGGAAAGATATATTAAATATATTTAATGTTATATTGTTATATTCCAATTTCAAGGAGAAAATAGCTTGTTCAGGACGGTATTAATTTGCAATTTCAAGCTCCTTCTTTTATTACAATTAATCTGATTATCAGTATGTAAAATATCTAATAAAAGGAGATTTGTATGTATTAAACCTAGGTGCGGTCTCAAAATTTTTTCTGCCAAGGATTATAGACAGGGGGGATCTAAAGTTTCATTACTTAATAAGCGAAAATATTTTACCATTCCAAAATAGACATTACTAAGTTGTTATCCTATTTATATATTTTCGATAAGTTAATTATTATTTCGCTTAATATACACCTTTCTATCTATTCAAACTCATATTGAATAGATAGCAGGGCACAGTTTTAGATGGTGCCCATACCATTATCAAAACTTAATCATCTAAAATGTCATATATCTTAGACTCTCC
Source organism: Trichococcus collinsii (assembly GCF_900107505.1). Classification (GTDB taxonomy): domain Bacteria; phylum Bacillota; class Bacilli; order Lactobacillales; family Aerococcaceae; genus Trichococcus; species Trichococcus collinsii. Next base: position 699,011 of record NZ_FNQH01000001.1, read on the forward strand.
TTTATTAAATCAAATATAACCTTAGTTCTCCTTTGTATTTTAAGTTTGAATAATGAAACTTTTAGAAACTGCATAGAACTTTATCAAAAATGGCTATGTGCCTTGTACTATAAGGGTTTAATAGATATAGAACTTTAGAACTTCATTTTCTATCAAAGTGTGGAATAGATTCTTGTCTCTCTATCTTTAAATATATATTTTTATTTTCTAAATCTTTTATCTTTTTTAAAGTTCCAAAGTTCTATAAGTCCATTAGCCTTGGTATAATTGATTTTCCAATAGAACTTTAAGAAGTTCTATTAAAGTTCTATCAAGATTCTCTCATTCTGTTAAGCTAGACCTACGCACATAGCCTCTAACCTTTTGTGTATTGACATAATACGATGTAGATTTCCATTCATCGTGATTGTTCATGATAAGTCCTACTTTTTTCGCTTCGGATTGACCCCTTAGTTCCTCTTTCGAATCCCGACAAAATAGTTCTGTCAGAATTTCTCTTGTTGTAACTTTATTACGTTGGACTTTACCTTCCGAGTTAAAATCACAATTATTCAATTTTCCATCTATATAACTTCTCTTATAAGCTAAACTCTGTATTTCCCATTCCTCTGGTAAAAGAAAATCTAAATATCTGTATATATCATCCTGCATCGGATTAGTTTCTGTTGCATTCCCCCGGTATTCGTTGGCTATCTTTTCCAACCGTTCCGGCATATAAATTTTTTCGCCATTCTGATAATTAATTAAGCTCTCTGCCCATATCTGTTGCACTGTTGCGGCCTCAATACTGAATACATCCGCTGTACGTTCATTCTCATCAATCGGTATAGGATAGAATCTGCGATTTCCTGATACATCTTTTAAAAACTGTAGATCATTTGTCGTACCCATGAATACGCAAGTTCTTGGATGATCCAGCGTGATTCTTCCATAGGACGGTCGGTATCTATCCATTTTTGCCGATATGAAAGACTTTACCTCTTCCACCTCAGTCCTTCTCATTGCAGCCAGTTCTCCAAGTTCAATTATCCAACTCCCCTGCAAAAAATCTTTAGAATCTTTTGATTTCATATCCTTCAGATCATCATTGAAATGTTCACCCCCCAATTTGGCTGCAAGGGTAGATTTTCCACGACCTTGTTTTCCTGTTAACATTGGTACAATTTCAAACTTAATACCGGGTTCGTAAATCCTAGCAACAGCCCCAGTTAGCCATTTTTTCGCAACAGCTCTTATATATTCGTTATCGTCAGCACCTAAGTAGTCAATAAATATCGTTTCGGCTCTTGGAGTACCATCCCATTTAACACTCTCTATCAAACTTTTAACAGGGTGATATGAGTTATCCTTAGCTACAGATAGAATTACATCAAATAGGTTTTCACGTCCAAATTCAATATCATAGTTCTCTGACAGGTATAGTCTTAGCCCTGCTACATCATCATCTGACCATTGTCTATTGAATCTATTTTCCCAGGGTGGTGTAGCACCTTTCTCAATCATTCCAGTAAATTCATTGTATAGTAAAACCTCGTTTAAAGAAGGATCATTTTCAAGAATCCGCTTTAGATTGTTCATAGTTTTCATAACATTGTACGGCTCTTTACTATTTTTTTTGAGACTGCTCCTCCAGTTAATTTCACTTCTTCTTGAAATTTCTTCCAACCCATCAGCCTTATCGTTAACTCCTCTTATGGCAAAATTTGTCCAAAAATCCTGTGTTTCATTGAAGTAGTTCGAATTACGTCTGCCGTTACTGATTTTATTCATCAATGCACGTTCATTCTCATCTGCCCACGACTTGTTATCACTAGTTTTTCTCCCTATCCCTAGCGCTCTCGCATATCTGATAGCAGTTTCTTCCTCCATATTCCCTTTGCATACATGCATCCCCAGAGTATAGATTCTACCTAAATAGAAGTTATCCTCTAATAATTTTGTTTCCCGATAATGAGCAATGAATGCAGCCACGATAGGATCACTTTCATTTTCAGGAATCCTTCTAAACCGTTGATTGATTGTATGTTCAATTTGTTCATTTTCATTAAAACAAACCTCTGGTACAATAGAGGCATCAAATAGCTCTCCGCTTTCAAATATAACCATGTTCTCTTTGTTGTGGTAAGCAGGCAAACTAAGTAGGTGGCCCCAACTTCGCAAGTTTTTGTCAGCTATTTCACCTACTTTTTGTTCTAGATATAGGTGGCAATTATAATAATGTGAAGCAGTTAAAATTCTTTGTTTTGTTGGAATAATTAAATGTATTTTCCTTATTTGATTTTCGTCTGAATAACTCCATGAAGCATGTATAATATAGGAAATATTCGGCAACTTACTAGTAATAAGTTTTTCGAACTCTTTTACATTCATCGCCGGTGGTAGCTCGTCAAAATCCATTGTTATGGCATCACGATAAAGCAGCCCCCCACCATTAACAATATTATCTTGGGACTCTCCACTAACAAAGTACTCTAATCCATCTTTATTAGTCAATTCTTTTTCAGGTTGATATTCTCGAAAAAATTTAAATATATTTTTTCTTACTGGTGTCATAATATTTCCGCTGATACCCTGTTTCTTAGAAATCGTGCATGTTTCTGTCAAATTCTTAAGCCTTCTTCCTTAATAAATTTTTTCTTTTTCCTCGGTGGGCATCTAATTAATACTCGATGACACAAATTTGAAGCCTATAAAAACCATTTGTCTACATCGATTTGTTCACGAGATAGATAGCCATTATTGATTAAAAAACAAGGTATTTCGATTTAGTTCTGTTATTACATGCTTACTGCATAGTTTCAAACTTCCAATTTACTTAGCCCCCTTTACGTGATTTTGTCTACTTAACGTATTCTAACACCATTTCACGTATAGTTGTTGCTTTCACGTAATTTGTAATATTAAAGAAATATAATTTACACAAATTTTACAATTAAACAATGAGCATGTGTGTGCTATAATGAGTAAAAGACTTATAAATGAGGGTTTTCAATGACTGAAATAAATTTCGGTTCGGCTTTACGTGCTTTTAGAGAATCACGTAAAATGTCGCGTAAAGAATTTGCCGAGAAAGCTGCTGTATCATTATCACGTTTAAGCGACTTAGAAAATAATCGTTATAAAAATAGTAAAAATACAATTACTAATATATTGGAAAAATTTAATTATTCATATGCGAATTTCTTGATTGTTTACTGTGGATATAAATATGAGGGTAGGTCTTTCAATACTGAGGAGTCTTTGTCTGAATACAAAGCCAGAAAAAACAATGCCTTATTGAAAATTGAAGAGAATAAAGCCGCTGAATTACAAGAGGATCTTGAAGCAGAGTATTACATTTCTATGTATGAAAATGTTAAAAATTATATTACAAATGAATCCACAAAAAAAGAACTTGAAATGCTCAGTGAATTGGTGGACTATTTCCAATGGAAAAAAGACTGTCAATAACAATCAAAGAACCCAGATAAGCACTTACCACTCTTAATGGTAAGTGCTTATTTTTGTCCCATTAATATTTCCTCATTCCCTGGATCAACTATGTGTCTGTCATTCCCTAATGCTTTGATAACTGTAACCACTCTAGCCCCAGTTTTTATTAAATTACTCAAAGTACTTACAAAATTTACTACAGGGCTAAAATCTAATGCTTTTATGGCACTTCTACTTATTTGAACTCAAAATATTGAATTGCCATATTCAAGAATTCTCTAAAACGAAATGACATTTCCCCATTGACTAGATCACTCCTCTTCAAATTCGAAATTTTACTCTACAGTAATTCACACTCGAATTCCTGTGCCCTTTCACTACGTATAAGAAGAATCGCTACAATACGCCTTAATTCAAATTAATTACGCATGGTTGATAAGAAAGTAACTCCGGTACTTATTAATCTTCTTTTCCACGTTATTGTTTCCAATTCTGACACTACCTAAAAAATCTCACAAACGAAGTACTAATTATTTATTCTATAGATCAAGAAGAACCTATTTCAATTACATAAAGTTTATCGGCGAAAATTTATTTTGCTTGAAAGTGATATCTTTTTGAGACATGTCTACATAAATCTTAACCATCTCAAGAGAAGAGTGTCCTAGTATTTTCTGTAAACTAAGCGCATCACCTCCATGTACCAAGTATTGTGTCGCAAAGGTATGCCTTATCATGTGTGGATGCACATGTTTTATTCCAATTTCGTTCGACAGAGAGTTAAGTAAATTTCTGTATTCTCGCTGCCTATATGGTTTGTCACCATAGATGGATGGAAAGACGTAATACTCTGACACTTCGGCAACCTCTTGTTTCCATTCACGAAGTAGTCTGTTCGTTTTCTTAGAGAACGGAACAAATCGCATCTTTCCACTCTTCGTTTCGGATGCATTCAATGTGACAACATCATGTTTGAAATCTATTTGGTTCCATTTTAAGTTGATTGCTTCCCCGGAACGCATCCCCGTATCTGCAAGCAATAACGTCAGTAGATATCCCCGGTACCCAGCATAGGTGTCTTGATTGAACCCGTCCAATAACAATTTCAACTCATCCATCGCGAGGCCTTCAACTTGAGTCGTATTTTTCATTAATTTGATGTTCTTGAGTGGATTCGAAGGGATATACTCTTCATCATAAAGATAATTGTAAAACGCCTTCCAATGCCCCACGATAGAGTTGATAGTTGCTATCGCCAAGCCTATTGTTTTGTATTCTTCCTTTTTCTCTGGGTTGTTTTCAAATTTTCTATGCTCAAATCTCATATAATTTACAGCTTCCCTCATCATATCCGAGCTTAAATCGTTGGGATAAACCAATTCGTATTTACTTGATAGGTAATTAAAAACGATGTCAAAGTTAATCTTTTTGTTGTAAAGGGTTCGTTCGGTAACCCCTTCACTCTTTTTGGCAAAAATGTATTTTTCGAAACACTCTTCCAAAGTCATACTATTGACAATGTTTATCTTCTTGTGTTCCCTTGCCAGCTTTGCCCTAATTACCCTTTTGCTTCCGTTAGACATAAAAAAACCTCCAGTTGTTGTATTTTAGAACAACAATCGAAGGTTTTTGATTTGCAATTAACAAGAAGTTCATACTTCCCATCCACTCATTTTTGGCGAGACAGCCCTTATGTGATGCAGTGAGAGCGCCCTGAACACACGCTTACCTAACCGCCACACACAAGTAAATTATTGTGCGAAAAACGTATCCTTCACCGCTGCCGTGACTGCCAATTTGACATGCTCATAGGTCAGTCCGCCCTGCACGTACAACAGATAAGGCGGTCGAATCGGGCCATCTGCCGTCAGTTCCAAGCTCGCGCCCTGAATGAAGGTTCCAGCAGCCATGATGACATCATCCTCGTAACCGGGCATATAGGCCGGAATCGGTTTGACTGCTGCGTTCACGGGAGAATATTTCTGGATTGTCTGTGCAAAAGCGATCATAGCTTCCTTGCTCGGCAGTGCGACCATTTGGATCAAATCAGTGCGAGGGCTGTCCCAAGTAGGTGTGGAAGATACTCCGCATTCTTCCAAGAGTCCAGCAGTATAGACTGCACCCTTCACTGCTTCACCAACAACGTGGGGCGCCAAAAATAAACCTTGGTACATCTCCAAAAGGCTGTATAAGGAAGCTCCAGCTTCACGGCCAATCCCCGGAGTTGTCAGCCGGTATGCGCACCGTTCGATCAGGTCTTCCGTGCCGGCGAGATAACCGCCCATCTTCACGATGCCGCCGCCCGGATTTTTGATGAGGGAGCCGGCAATCAAATCGGCTCCGACTTCGATTGGTTCCAGCATTTCGACAAATTCCCCATAACAATTGTCGACAAAAAAGACGGTTTTTGGTCCTACATACGGACGGATCGCCGCAATCATCTCTTTTATTTCATCGATTGTAAAGGAAGGTCTTGCTGCATAGCCGCGGGAGCGTTGAATCGCGATCATTTTTGTTTTGGAGCTGACTTTCTCCAGAACCGTCGGAATATCCACTTTGCCGTCTGCACGCAGATTGATGTGCTGATAAGCGATATTGTATTCCTTTAAAGAGCCAATTCCGTTCCCGGTCAGACCGACAATATCCAAAAGGGTATCGTATGGCTTTCCTGTAACGTACATCAATTCATCCCCGGGCCGCAGCACTCCGAAGAGCGCAGTTGAGATAGCATGTGTTCCGGAAATGATTTGCGGCCTGACCAAAGCGGCTTCAGCCTGAAAAACCTCCGCATAGACTTTTTCCAGCGTATCACGGCCGTCATCGTCATAGCCATAGCCTGTGCTTGGGTTAAAGTGGTAATCGCTGACGCGGTGTTTTCGGAAAGCCTCCAGCACCTTGCCTTGATTAAATAAAGCCTTTTCTTGTATCCTTTTAAAAACGGGCTGGATTTTGTTATCGACTTTTTCGACTAACCCTGCCAGCCTTGCTTCTTTATTCGTCGCCTGCATCCGTTGCTTTATCCCCTAACCATTTTGAATTGCTTTTAGCGTACCCTCTTAAGCGATAGGCGTTTTTTTCTTCTATATATTCGATGGATTCCACAAAGGTCTCTTGCTGCATTTTATTCATTGTGCGGGCTTCAGGTCCGCTGGCATCAAGGTCTTTTGTATAAGGAACCAACATTTTGGCGATTTCATCCCAGATGAAGTCCTTCAATCGATTGATGTCGTTATCATCAAGTGCTGAAATAACGATATTCGGAAAGAGGCGCGGCTGGAAATCCGGACCGGCAAGATCGCGTTTGTTGTAGATTGTCAACATCGGTGTCTTATCCATATCCAAATCCTTTAATAAATCCAATACGGTTTTTTCATGTTCATCGATAAAGGAAGTCGATGCATCGACCACGTGCAAAAATACATCCATATTACGGCTCTCTTCCAAAGTTGAATGGAAAGCATGGATCAACTGTGTCGGAAGATCCTGGATGAAGCCCACGGTATCGGTTATCGTAGCCTGGAATTGATTCGGCAACGTCAGCTTTCTTGTCAACGGATCCAGAGTCGCGAACAGTTTGTCCTCCTCCAGCGTTGCTGCGTCAGTCAAACGATTGATGACCGTTGATTTCCCTGCATTCGTGTAACCGATCAAACCGATTTGGAAGACTTCGCTGGCATGGCGTTTTTCTCTTGCTCTTTGGCGGTGCAACTCTGTTTCTTCCAAGGTCTTCTTGATTTCCTGCATCTGGCTGTGGATGTGTCTGCGGTCGGTCTCGAGTTTTGTCTCACCTGGCCCTCTTGTTCCGATCCCTCCTCCCAGACGGGATAAATTGACGCCTTGGCCCATCAAACGCGGCAACAGATAACTCAACTGCGCTAAGGCTACCTGAAGTTTACCTTCTTTACTGCGGGCGCGCATCGCAAAGATGTCCAATATCAGTTGAACGCGATCGATAACTTTACAATCGACACTCTCTTGGAGATTGCGTACATGTTTAGAGGAGAGTTCTTGTTGGAAAATAACGGTATCTGCATCCAGTTCTGCACACAAATTCACCAGCTCTTCCACTTTGCCTTTGCCGATGACCGTCCGGGAATCTTTGCGGTCCCTCTTTTGGGTCAATACGCCGACAACTTCCCCTAACGCGGTTTCGGTCAATTCCGCCAGTTCTCTCAGTTGATATTCAAACGCTTCATCTGTTTGAGTCGTCTGCACGTTAACCAGAATAACTTTTTCTTTCTTATTTTCCATAAAATTTCCAACTTTCTTTTTTCGTTCTTTTCAAAGCTTAGGCTAAGAACGACTCGACTGAATCTTCGATTTTCTTCATCTCATGATCGTTCCGAACCAGATCAAACCAAAGGATGCCGCTCATTCTGTTCCGGAACCAGGTCAACTGCCGTTTGGCATAGCGCCTTGAATTTTGTTTCAGCAGTTCTATTGCTTCTTCGAATGTGACTTCACCATTGAAATAAGCAAACCATTCTTTGTATCCGATGCCTCTTGTCGCTTGTGTCTTGGCCGGCAGCTGTTTGTCAAAAAGAGCTTTTGCCTCTTCAACAAGTCCGCCTGCCACCATCAGATCAACGCGTCGGTTGATGCGCTCGTAAAGAACGCTTCGATCGGTGTCAAGACCAATCAGCAGCGCATCATAATGAGGAGCTGCTTCCCGATCGGTCTGATCCGAGAAGCGTTTCCCGCTGAAGTGAATCACTTCCAAAGCGCGGATCACCCTTCGGCTGTTGTTCGGGTGAATCTGTTCAGCCGCTTTTGGATCCTGCTCCTGCAATTGCTTCCATATATGCATGGCATCGGTCCGTGCCAGTTCAGCTTCCAGTTTTTTCCGGTAGTGCAGATTTTCGGCAGCCACCCCTCCGAACTGCATATCGAACAAAAGTCCTTCTATATAAAGTCCCGAACCCCCGACCACAATTGGAATCTTGCCCCTTGCCAGGATCGACTCGATGGCCTGTCCCGCATCCCTTTTAAAATCAGAAGCAGTATAGTCCTGCTCGACCGGAACGATATCCAACAGATGATGCGGGATGCCTTCCGCCTCTTCTTCGGTTACCTTCGCCGTCCCGATGTCCAGCCCTGCATATACTTGCATGGAATCCCCATTGATAATTTCACCGTTGTATTTTTTTGCCAGTCGGATGCTCAGCGCGGTTTTCCCGACAGCTGTTGGACCGACAATAACCAAGATTTTAGCTAATTTTTTCTTTGTTATTTCAGACACCCTGAATCACCTTTCTCATTTGCAGTGCGCGTTCCGGATAATCCGTGATCATCGAATCGATATTTTTGCGCAGACAGACTTGCATTTCGACCTTTCGATTCACCGTCCAAACGCGAAGCGGTATCTTGGATTGTTCGAAAGGGGGCAGGCTGCGCAGAATCGAAAACTTTGGGTGCCACCCTTCTACAGGGATCCCTTCGCCCAGATCGTTTTGCTGCTTTCCTTTTTTGCTGAAAAGTAAGGCAATTTTTGAGTCCCCGCGTAAGGCTTTGATTTTTTTCAAGGTTTCGTAATGGAAACTGGAGTAGATAACCGAAAACTGGTCAAGATAAGGTTCTGCCAAAGCCAGCACTTTTCCTTCGATGGAAGGATATTGGAACACGTCCGTTTTCAATTCAATGTTGAGCACACCTGTAAACTGATTTCCCTCCAAAAGGGTCAATACCTCTTGGAGTGTCGGGATGCGAGCGTTGCTGTATTTCGGATCGAACCAGCTTCCGGCATCCAATTCCTTCAATTGTTCCAGGGTCATATCCTTGACATAGCCTTTTCCGGAGGTGGTGCGGTCCACGGTTTCATCATGGATGACCACGACCTCACCATCTTTAGTCAGATGGACGTCCAATTCTATGCCGTCGCTTGCAACTTTCAGCGCTTCCTGAAAAGACTCCAGCGTATTTTCTGGTCGGGTCCCACGACTACCCCGATGCGCGATGATTTTAGTGTATGCCAATTTCCCCAGCCCTTCCGGTCTGCTCTGCTGCGCAGTTTTTCTTTTATGCTTTGTTTTTTTCGGTATCAGCCAAATCCAGCAATTCTTTTGCGTGGGCCAGTGAAAGTTCCGTGATATCGGTACCCGCCAGCATGCGTGCGACTTCGTTGATGCGTTCAGGCCCGAACAGCGGTTTGACATGTGTCTTTGTCCGTTCTGCGATTATCTCTTTTTCGATATAGAGATGCTGATCCGCCATCGCAGCCACTTGCGGAAGATGCGTGATGCAGAGCACTTGTGAGTAACTGGCCACCAAGTGGATTTTATTGGCGATCGCTTGCGCCACCCTGCCCGAAACGCCGGTATCCACTTCATCAAAGATGATGCTAGTGATGCCCTGCGTTTTGGTGAAAATGGCTTTCATCGCCAACATCATCCGCGAGAGTTCGCCGCCGCTGGCAACCTTAGCCAACGCTTTCAGTGGTTCGCCGACGTTCGTCGCGATATAGAATTCAACGTGGTCCAACCCGTTGTCGGTAATCATAAGCTTACCTGGCTGTGCATGGAAAACCGTCTTGAAAAGGACCTTTTCCATATACAGTTCCTTTAACTGCAGTTGGATCTGTTCTTCCAGAATGACTGCAGCTTTTTCGCGGAGGGCTGTCAGTTGTTTGCCGATGGCCAGAATCTCTTCTTTTGCCTTATTATAGTCCACGTTGAGTTTCTCTAGGTAGCTTTCCCGGTTTTCGATCAGATCGAGTTCTCGAGAAATTTTTTCGTAATGCCCAAGAACTTCGATGATTGTATTTCCGTATTTCCGCTTCAACTGGCGGATCAATTCCAATCGGTTCTCGATCTCGTTCAAGCGTCCTTCATCATAAGACAATTGTTCGATCTCCGACAAGATGTCACCGGCACATTCCTGCAGCTGGTAATACGCTGCCGAAACCGAGGATGCGATTGTCTGATAGACCGGATTGATGTCCTGCACCTTTTCCAACGCTGCCATACCGAGGCCGATTTTGTCGATGCCGTTCTCTTCGCTGTTCTGCATTGAATCGTACGCACTCGTCAAAGCTTGCATGACTTTTTGATAATTGACGAGCAGGTTCCGTTCTTCCTCCAGTTTTTCATCCTCCGCGGGATCCTTCAACTGTGCTTGTTCGATTTCCTGGATTTGGAAAGTCAACAAGTCGATTCTTTGAACTGTTTCTTTTTCGTCTGTCTTCAATTTGATCAATTGCTTGCGTGTATCCATATAATGGGAATAGATATGGAGGTAATGCATTTTGACATCTTTCAGTTCATTCCCGGCAAACTGATCCAGAAGATCGATATGTTTTTGCGGATCCATCAATTCTTGATGCTCGTTTTGCCCATGGATATCGATCAGCGTTTCACCGACTTCGCGTAGCGTCGCAACCGTTACGATGGTGCCGTTGACGCGGGAAATATTTTTTCCGTTCCGGGAAAGTTCCCGTTGCAGCAGAACTTGATTCCCATCCGCTTCGATTCCATAGGATTCCAGCACAGCCACTGTCTTGGCGTTTTCGGGAATACTGAAAAGCCCTTGAATGACCGTCTTGTTTTCGCCGTATCGAATCAAATCGTTGGATCCTCTACCGCCAGCCAACAGACCGACGGCATCAATGATGATGGATTTCCCGGCTCCGGTTTCCCCGGTAAGCACAGTCATCCCCTCATCAAAACTCACTTGAAGATTTTCAATTATCGCAAAATTTTTAATGGACAACTCTTGTAACATTCCGCATTCCCCTTCGCAACAGTTCCTTGAAATACCTATTTATCGGAAATTGAGATTGATTTGCTTTTCAGTTGCAGATAAGCCTCTTTAACCACTTGTGGGCTGTCGATTTCCGGAGAGACGATACCCGGCACATGATCATTGGCCTGTAAATGGACCAAAAATTCGATGTTTCCGGTTCCTCCAGTTATAGGCGAAAAGCTCAGATTTTTCACATCGAATCCGGTCAGGGAAGCAAACTCCAAGATATCCCGTAACACTTCATTATGGACTGCTGGGTCGCTAACGATGCCTTTTTTGCCGATTTTCCCTCTTCCTGCTTCGAACTGCGGTTTGATTAGTGCAACGACGTCTCCGCCAACTGCGATGATTTGCTTTAGAACCGGCAAAATCAGTTTCAGCGAAATGAAGGATACGTCAATCGAAGCCATCTCCGGCCTGCCTTTTTCAAAATCCTCTAACTTGCTGTAGCGGAAATTAACCCGTTCCATCACCACGACCCGTTCATCCTGGCGCAACTTCCAATCCAATTGATTGTAGCCGACATCGAGTGCGTAACATAGCTTTGCGCCATTTTGCAGCGCGACATCCGTGAAGCCTCCCGTTGAACTTCCGATATCCAAAAAGATTTTGTCTTTTGGATCCACTTGGAACAATACGATGGCTTTTTCTAGTTTCAGCCCGCCACGGCTTACATATTTCAACGTTTCTCCCTTTATATGGAGTATTTTCTCGACGGATATCTTTTCGCCCGGTTTGTCGTAACGCTGGTTATTTTCGTCATAGATTTGCCCGGCCATGATCAATCTTTTGGCTTTTTCACGGGAATCTGTCAAGCCTTGTTGTACTACAAGTAAATCTAATCTTTCTTTTTCCATGGTAATCTCCCGTTAAATTCTGACGTAGTCCAATAATTGGCGGAATATATCTATTTTTCCCTCCGCACCGCCATAGGACAGAGCCGCCCGGTCCAAACAGCCTTCCGCTTGAAGGATAACGCTGTTCAGTTCCTGTATGGCTCCTGTGACTCCCAATAAGGATGGGTATGTATTTTTGTTCAATGCGGCATCATGATGGATGGTTTTGCCTGTCTCGGCCTCATCCAAAACGACATCCTTAAGATCATTGTGGATTTGGTAAGCCAAACCCAACTGACGGGAGAAATCTTCCATTTCAGTTGAGAATGGTTCATCCGCCTCCGCAATCAGGCATCCTGCTGTGACAGCATATCTTATCAATGCGCCTGTCTTTTTATCGTGCACTTGTTCCAATTCTTCTATTGTAAGTGCCTTCGTTTCGCCCTCAACATCATCCATCTGTCCCGCAATCATTCCGCTCGGGCCAGCGGCTTTCGCCAACAAGCCGATCAGTTTGACTTTTTTGTCTGCCGAAACGACGGAGGATGCCGCAAGAATCTCGAAAGCTGCAGTCAACAACGCGTCCCCCGCAAGAATTGCGGTGGATTCTCCGAATACCTTATGCGAGGTCAAGCGTCCCCGTCTGTAATCATCGTCATCCATAGCCGGCAGGTCATCATGAATCAATGAATAGGTATGGATATATTCCAGAGCGGCTGCGGCTGCAAAGCCATCCGAAATCTCGCCGCCCGCCATCGAAAGGGTCGCCAACACTAAAAGAGGGCGAATTCTTTTTCCGCCCCCCATTAAAGAATACGCCATCGCTTTGTGCAGATTTTCTTGCGAAGGCACACGTGCATCCAATTCCGAGTAGAGGTAATCATCGAATCGAGGCATCCATTCCGATTGAAATTCGCTAAGATTCATGCTTGTCATTCTCCTTCAGTTTGGGCTGCGAGCTCTTCAAAATTCGCTTCCGAACCATCCGGGTTGACGATTTTCGTCAATGTCTTTTCAGCATTGTTCAAAGTGTCTTGGCAATACTTGCTGAGATCCATCCCAACCTTGAATTGCTCCAATGCCTCTTCCAGTGGAACGTCCCCTGCTTCTAGTCTTGTTACAATAGCTTCTAATTGGTTCATTGCTTCTTCAAAACTTACTTTCTTTTCGGCCATCATTATTTTCCTCCACCACTTGTTTTACTTCTGCATCAGCATAACCGTCTGAAAAATTCACTTTCAATTTATCACCACTGCGCAACTCTTTGACGGATGCGATTACGTTCCCATCTTTTGTCGTATACGTGTATCCGCGCGACATGATCTTCAATGGACTCAACAAGTCCAAGGATTGCATAGCTGTTGTCATACGCATTTTTTTCTGTTTCAGATAGCGATCCATGGCCCTTTGCAGTTCACCAGTGATCTGTTGCCTGCGATTGCCAGCAAATAGTACATCCCTTGCTGGATTGCGGTTTTCAAGGCGCAATTGCAGCCGTTGCAACTCATTGAAGCGCAAATGGATCTGCTGCTGCATCTGATTGGCTAGACGTTGTTGTACCTGGTCCGCTTTGATGGCATAACCTTCATACATCCTCTCCGGTTGTCTGAAGATATAGGATTGCATGGCGCGGTTCAATCGTTGTTGTTGCATCGTTTGCAGATGCCGCATCTTTTGATAGAGTCTGTTGTCGATCTGATGGATATACCGGATGACATCGCTCAATACCGGAACAGACAACTCCGCCGCTGCTGTAGGAGTAGCGGCGCGTACATCCGCAACAAAGTCAGCCAATGTCGTATCCGTTTCATGTCCCACGGAAGAGATGACCGGGGCACTCATGGCAGCGATTTGGCGGACGACTGTTTCTTCGTTGAAGGACCAGAGATCTTCGATGGAGCCGCCACCCCTTGCAACGATGACCACATCAAAATCACCTTTTTTTTCAATTGCTTGAAGATTCTTTATGATGTTGGCGGCGGAATCCTTTCCTTGCACAATGGTCGGATAGAGCACGAGCTGGACAATCGGGTATCTTCTTTTCACAGTCGTCATGATGTCCCGGATGACCGCACCACTTGGACTAGTCACTATGGCGATGCGTTTCGGAAATACCGGAAGTTCTTTCTTAGGCAGAGAAAACAACCCTTCGCGCGCTAATTTCTCCTTCAGCTCCGAGAACGCTTGGTACAAAGCACCTACGCCATCGGGTTCCATATGCTCGACCATGATATTGTAGGTTCCGCCCGATTCGTAGACGTTCACCCGTCCGATGAGCATGACCTTCATCCCTTCCTTGGGCTTGAACGTCAACTTGTCGAATCTGCCTTTGTACATCACTGCTGAGATGACGGCATGGTCATCCTTCAGGCTGAAGTATTGATGGCCCGGACGCGGACGATAATTGGATATTTCTCCAGTAAGGTAGACACGTTCGAGATAAGGATCGGCATCAAATTTTCTTTTGATGTATTTGGTTAAAGCGGTGACGCTGAGATAGAGAGGTTCCAACTTTGTGCCTCCTTGATTATTTTGCTTTATCGATTGTTTGTTGCAACAGCATCGTGATGGTCATCGGACCGACGCCGCCAGGAACTGGTGTGATATGGCTTGCGATTCCCATTGCACCGGCCGTGTCCACGTCGCCAATCAATTTGCCTTCCACACTGCGGTTCATCCCTACATCGATGACGACTGCGCCCTCTTTGATGAAATCGGCAGTGACAAAATGGCCTCTGCCAATCGCAGCAACTAGGATATCGGCTTCTTTAGCCAATTCTTTAAGGTTTTTGGTGCGGGAATGGGCAATCGTGACGGTCGCATTCTCGTTCATAAGCATGATGGCCATCGGTTTGCCGACGATATTGCTGCGGCCGATCACTAAAGCTTTTTTACCTTCAAGTTCGATGTTGTATTCTTCCAAAATCTTCATGATGCCGTAAGGTGTACAAGGTAAGGCTGATTCATTGCCCAGGAAAAAGTTCCCGACGTTCATTGGATGGAAACCATCCACATCCTTCTCATAACGGATGGCGCGCAAAACTTTTTGTTCATCTATGTGTTTCGGCAAAGGCAGCTGTACCAAAATACCATGCATACTGTCATCTTGGTTCTGCTTTTCAACTTCTGCCAGGAGATCTTCTTCGGAAATGTCTTCCGCAAGACGAACGACACGTGAATTCATACCCATTGCTGCGGATTGCTTTTCTTTATTGCGGACATAGACTTGGCTCGCTTTATCCTCGCCGACCAAAATGACGCAAAGACCCGGGGTTTTCCCTTCTGCTGTCAATGCTGCTACCTGTTCTTTCATCTGATCTTGCATTTTTTTTGCTAAGCCTTTTCCATCCATGATAATCGTTTCCATTAATCAATCTCCTTTTCCTTGGTGTTATCGTCTATTTTAACATATTATCTTTGATTACGGTTAGAAAAGCGGGCTTGGTATGCCTGAATTCATCGACAAAAAAAGAAAAACCCTTATGCCTAAGCATTAAGGATTTTCCGTTTTAGGAATGAGGTTCGACAATACACCATTGATGAATTTGCTCGATTGTTCATCGCAATAAAGCTTTGAAATTTCGATTGCTTCATTCAACGCTACCCTTTGAGGTACTTGTTCCGTATCTCCCAACAGCATTTCATAAGCAGCAATCTGCATGATCAAAGCGTCTGCTTTGGCCAATCTGCCCACAGTCCAGTTCTTCAGATAAGGTTGGATCGCTTCATCGATCGCCGCTTGATTGTCCAACACGCCGTGCACTAATGTGACCAAATAAGGATAATCCTGAATTTCGACATCCTCTTCGCTGTTCCATTCCTCTGAATCGCTCAAAATAGCTTGCTTGATGGCTTCTTCAGGGGTCAATTCTTCGTTCGTTTTCAATTGGAAAAGGGCTTGAAGCGCCTTTTCGCGGATTTCTCTTCTGGTTAAATGGGAAGTGCTCACGCATTCTCCCCCAATTCTGTATCCAAATCAAGATAGGCATTATCTTCGGATTTCGGTGCGACAAGGCCGACCACATGGACGTTCACTTGCGACACTTCGAGATTGCTCATGTAAAGGACTTGTTCCTTTACTTTTTCTTGCATATCCAAAGCGACTTTTGGCACGGAAGTCCCGTATTTGATGTAACAGTACACATCAATCGCCAAACCATTTTCATCGACTGTCAAATGTACACCTTTGTTATGGGCAGTACGTCCTAACAATTCATTGACGCCGGTCTTGAAAGACCCTTGCATCGCATAAACACCTTCTACTTCATTCGCTGCAATACCCGCGATCACTTCAATCACTTCAGGAGCAATTTCAATCTCTCCCAGCGGAGCTGGACCGTTTGCTAAAGGAATGTTTGTTTCTTCCATCATCTGTCATTCTCCTTTCTTGGGAAACATTATGCGCGGGACACGTAAGAACCGTCCGTTGTGTTGACGATAAGCATATCATCCGCATTCACGAAGAATGGTACGTTGACCATCAATCCAGTCTCCATTTTAGCCGGTTTTGAACCGCCTGAAGCTGTGTCGCCCTTGATCCCTGGCTCAGTTTCTTCCACTCGCAGAATTACAGTATTCGGAAGATCTACACCGATTGTTTCTGTTTCGTACATCAGGATGTTGACTTCCATGTTTTCTTTCAGATAGTTCAATTCGTATTCGATTTGGCTTGCATTTAATTCGATCTGTTCATAGTTTTCAGTATCCATGAAAACGTAAGCACCGGCACTCTCGTATAGAAATTGCATTTTACGGTTCGCGATATGCGCTTTTCCGACTTTTTCACCCGCACGGAAAGTTTTTTCCTGTACAGCTCCTGTGCGAAGATTTTTCAATTTTGAACGGACGAAAGCCGCACCTTTACCTGGCTTTACGTGTTGGAAATCGACAACTTTCCATAACCCTCCATCAATTTCGATCGTTAGGCCTGTCTTAAAATCATTTACTGAAATCATTAATAATTCCTCCTGTGGCAACTCATTTGAAATAAGTTTACCATTAATTTAGTTCGGATTCTATTTTTTTATAAAATAATCAATTCTTTTGGAGAATGTATCAAAATTTCGTTGCCGCCATCCCTGATAACAAGATCATCTTCGATCCGCACGCCGCCAAGACCGGCAAGATAAATGCCCGGTTCGTTTGTGATGACATTTCCTGGTACAAGCACTTTCCCAGCTTTTTGTGATGTATTCGGTCCCTCATGTATCTCCAAACCGATACCGTGCCCATTGGAGTGGCCGAAAGCTTCCCCGTAACCTTGTTCCGAAATATAATCGCGTGCGATACTATCGACTTCGATGCCTGTCATGCCGGCTTTGGCCGTTGCATTCACGCGCAATTGAGCGGCTAGAACGATATCATAGATTTCCTTCAACTTTTCATTCGGTTGGCCCACTGAAACCGTACGGGTCATATCCGAAACATAGCCATTGTAATAACAACCGAAATCCAGTGTCACGAAGTCGCCTTTTTCGATCAACTTGGGACTGGCAACACCATGGGGCATAGCGGAACGGATGCCGCTGGCGACAATCGTTTCGAACGAAACGCCACTCGCACCCAATTCGCGCATGTGGAAATCCAAACGGTTAGCAATCTCTATTTCCGAAACTCCTGGACGGATGTAATCAAGGATGAACAGGAAGCCGGCGTCCGCAATTTCACAAGCCCGTCTGATGGTCTGAATTTCTGCTTCGTCTTTGACTTCACGCAATTCTTCGATGATGCCTGAAGCAGAAAGTAGATCGCACGTCAGCAGGTCCTCTAAATCCTCAACATTGCGGAAAGACATGATGGCGTCTTCGAAACCTAGAGACGAAAGTCCCTTTTCCTCCACAATCTTTTTCACTTCATCAAATATCGGCCCTTTATTCTGAATAATCTGAAACCCCTGCGCCTGTGAAGCGGCTTGCTGGGTATAACGGAAGTCGGTCACAAAAAAAGCTTCCTCTTGAGTGATGACCGCCAAACCGGTCGTACCCGTAAAATTGGAAACATAACGTAAGTTATATTGACTTGTCACCAGCATTGCATCCATCTTCTTCGCTTTGATGGCAGCCTGCAATTTTGAGACTCTACTCATTTCACATACTTCCTTCCAAAAAAATATCCTGTTTGTTTACAAACATACTTATTCAGTATATCAAAAAAGAGCTCGCATAGATAGAGGAAATATCGACATTACGCATGACAAAGTAGATCTAAAGCAATTCCCAAAACAGCTAGCACGAAAAAACGCACAAACAAGCCGGCAGGTTATCGGCTTGTTTATGCATCTCTCTATTATGCATGACTTCTCATTCGCTGCAAAGCACGACTTTTCCTGCTTATAACTCCTGAGACAAGATTTCCAACACCAATATTTCGCTGTAGGCATTTTGTAGGGTCACGGTCGCAGTGACTTTTCCGGTCTCATCCATCACGCAGTGCACGATTCCTTCTTCGAAAGAAAGGACGGCTGGTACGATTAGATTTTCCGGAGTTGATGCTTCTTCATTTCGATTTTTCAGCCAATAGTCGGTGTAGGCCAGCAAAGTTTGTGCTTTGTAGTGGTTTTCCGTCAATCTATACAGATAGAGCTGATTCTCATATACCCGAATAATTCCGAAAAGCATCATTTGTGAAAGGAATAGGTAGAAAATGGTGATTGGCAAAATGGAACCGCCTTTTCTCCGTAAATGATCACTCTTAAATGGGTACCTTAGGTAAGATGAGATGCGCTCTGCGCGTCTGGTCGTCCGAAAGCGTAGCCTGGATAGAAATCCCTTCATTGGTCACCTCGTATTTTAGCGCTTTGACATGCAGCAACATCGGATGATAGCCTTCCCCATTTTTGTAACGGAGGACTTTGTTGATCCGGAATTCATAGGTGTAGGCAGCTGTATCGGCTTGATGTATTGATTTTGTGCGGATGGTCGTGCTGGCCTTTTGCACCAGCAACTCATCCTCCAACTCATGCTCGAGTTGAATAAGGAAAAGATGCCATTCCGCGTCCTGGGTCTTCTCCATCTGGCTATTCGAAGTGCGGATGACCTCCATGCCTCCCACCATCAGCAGGAGCACCATCGTATTTACCATCAGTGCAAATGTCGCTTCCAACAAAGTGAATCCAGCTTGTGATCGTTTATGGGTCTTTCGTTTGGATTTCATCGGCACGCACAGTCACCCTTTCTTTCCCGTCACCGCCGCTCACAACCAACTCTGCGGTTTCCGAATCCCAAGTAGTGGTGAACAGAATCCCTCCGGAAGCCTGATTGCCGATCAGGCTTCCTCCTCTGGCGATGACCTGCATCTGGTCCTGGGCGACCCTCCAGTAAGCAATTTCTGCTCCTGCCGCTTTTAAAGTCGTGAAAAATTGAACGGAATGCGGCATCAGCACATAGAGCGAGATACTGACCATGGCCAAAGCGATCAGACTTTCAAAAAGCATATAACCACTGCTATCGTTTAGTTTTATTGACTTCATAACGACCGCTCCCCAATTGTATTGTGATGGTATAACGATATCGAGCCGTTTCCATGATGATGGTGTTCGGCTGTAAATACCCGCTGCCTCCTTTGATGAATCCGGTGTAGCCTTGGATCACCTTGGCCCCTTCAGGCAACAACAGCTTCCGGTTGATGTAACGATCCGATACGGCACCGTCTTTAAAAACAGCGTAATGCGTTGTCCCGATTGGACGTACGACATCGATATTGACGCCTTTTCCAGTGATGACCGCATAACTCTGCGCCGTGTGCAGTTCCGTAAGAAAATCGTCCAAAAACAGGTTGAACGCGAATTCATCCGTTGCGGTTTCCAATTGCGGGGTCAGCAACAAGATCATGGATGCGACCATCAGCACCAACAGACTCTCCATTAAAGTAAATCCGCTTTTATGCATCATCCATTCCTACATTCGGATTATTCGATTTTGGACACATTACCGTCTGTTATCGTCAGTTTTGTGGTCGCTTGGGCCACTTGATTGTCACTTAGGTATCCACCAGCCTTGAGTTCAGTAAAATTGGCAGCTTCCGTCCCCGTATCGAGTTCGTACATGTCGGCTTGGGTCTGCACGACAACCGCCAATGCATCCGTGCCTTTAGTCTCCACGCTAGATTTCGTGTTCGCCACATTTGGGATAATCATCAGCATCAGCACAGAGATGATGAATAGAACCAAAACCATTTCCATAAGAGTAAAAGCTTGTTTATTTTTTAGTGTTTTTTTGATCGATTTCATTAATACATTCCTCCTAATGAGCTTAGCATCGGCATCAACAAGATTAGATAGATCGCCATCACGATAACGGCAACCATGAGAAATAATACAGGCTGCAGCCAGCCAATCTTCTGTTCAATGTCCGCGATCAGCAACCGGAAACATTCTTCGCTGTACATGCTCAACTTGATCGGCAATTGACTGGTGAGTTCGCCATGATAGATGATCCAGCCCATCTCTTCTTTGAAGATGGGATAACGTTTGATGATCGTTGTCAGGCTATCTCCCTTCATCAACCCTTCCTCCACTAATCCGGATATTTCCTTCATCCAGGCAGTTCCTTCGTCGCTACGCATCAGCGAAACGATTTGGTTCAATTGCATGCCGTTGCGGAAGAAATAAGCGTATTCGCGGCAGAAAAAAAAGGAATAATAGAGTTGGACCCATTTGCTGAAGAGCGGAATCCTGCAGAAAAACAACGACTTTTGGAAAGCTGACTTCTTTTTCAAATAACTTTTTGCCAGCAAGAACACACTGGCACTCAAGGCTAAACTCCCCAATATTATGAGCGGCAGGTTTTCCAGGTAACTAAGTATGAAGCGGACCATCACGCCGGAACCTTCTTCCGAGGGCACCAGCATTGTTTCCAAACTGGGAAGCAGAACCTGCCTGATCGCAATCAGCATCCCATTCGCGAATACCAGTAAAAACAACGGATAGATCAAAACTTTTCTGAGCTTATGCAGCTGTTTGTCCTTTTCCGTCAGGAAGTCTGAACAAAACAACAAGGTTTCCGTCAATTTCCCGTGAAGGAAGGAAAGTCGCAGCTGCGAGACGACTTGCTCCGAAAAGCCGCAGCCAGCTAATGCATCCGCAAGATTGATTCCTGTCTCCAGTTTGACCAGCATGCGCTGGATATCATCCACGCGCTTCGGTTGCATCAGCTCCAGGAAAGAGAGACCCTCGGATAACGAAAAACCTTCCTTCAGCAATTCTCCCAAGCGCCTCAGAAAATAAGCCTGCTCTTTTGCCTGCCAACGATTTTCAGACGAGATTCTCCAGGTAATTTTTTTCCGTAATGTATCCACATGCATAGGCTTTGCGCAATTTGTCATTCAGTGTGACAAATCGCTTTCCGTCCTCCCTGTTCTGCAGATGATTCTGCAGTTGCTTTCCTGACAATATTTCGTAGATTGCAGCCGACTTTTCGTTTACCTGATAGTGGGAACAGTGAATCGTGCACTTACCGAAGCACAGCGGACAATATTTTGCGATCAGACGTTGGGAGACGACAGCGAGCAGCGTCTGCTTCATTTGTTCGGAAGAAATAGCCAGTTCCCGCAACCTTTCCAATACGCCGAACGACTCTTTGGCATGGATTGTTGCGATCACCAAGTGCCCCGTCAATGCGCTTCTCACTACCATTTTGGCTGTTTCCTCATCCCGTATTTCGCCTATGACGAGAATGTCCGGATGATGGCGCAGGCACTGGCGGATGAGCAGGTCGTAAGTGATGCCCGCAGCTTCGTTCACTTCAGCCTGCAGAAACAGCGGCTCTTCAATTTCGACCGGATCTTCCATCGTAATAGCATGAGTTTTATGACTATGCATGAACAGGTGAGAATATCCTTTATTTATAAAGGTTTTAGAGTCTTGCGTTTAGACCACA
>NZ_FNQH01000001.1:720900-769843 GCF_900107505.1 Trichococcus collinsii
AAACAATCCTAACTTGGGCTCTATTGGCAAAATTTCCAATTCGTTGAATAGTTTTTTTGACAATATGGCGTGTTGTGTTTCAAGATTTAACTTTGGTATGGTTGTAGCTTTATCCGCTAGTTTGGGTGTAACTACAGATCCATCCGCGAATGCCCCATTACCGATTGGCGTCCATGCTGTGCCTGTCCATGCGTAATTTAAGAGATTGTCAGTCGTCCATCGCACATCCCCAAGCGTGTTTCCGGTTGTCGGCAATGCGGCAAAAGTGGTACTACCTTTAAAAACATAGGCACTTGATGGCAAATCGGATAAATCAGCTTTTGTCGATTCGATATGCGCCAACTGTCGCTCAGTTGAAAGTAACCTTGAGTTGTTTATTTCCTCAAAATCTTCCAACTTCTCCGCAAGTTTAGCCGCGGCTATTCCAGTTTCCAAAGCCACGTCAAACTCTTCTATGTTGGCATCGGCGGCAGCGAGCGTGGCTGTCAGGTCTTCTGCTAAATCGCTAAACTGATTTTGCCGATTAGTTTGCGCCAAATTAAATGCCGCATTCCGGTCAAATTCGTTGTTATCGAACTCAGCTTCCCTGAGTATCTCGTTAGCCGCGAACTCGTCGATGTACGCGCGCGCCTCTCTTGTGAGCGTGGTCCAGTCGTGTATCATGATCTGTTGCGCTACTTGTGTTTCCAGTCCGTTAACGATCTCGAAGTCATAAAGTTGACTAGGGAAGTTTTGCTCATCTTCCAAACCTTCATTAAAGCGAACAACAAGTTGTATTCTCGCAATCCCGGCATGATTCCCCTCGTCCTCTTTTAACAAATAACTAAATGTAGTTCCTGTTAATTCAACATCCTCTTTCGGATTTTGGAAGAAAGAACCATCCCGCATGTATAGCAGCGTTGTAGCCGTTGCGCCTGAAAGTTCGCCAGCCTGCATATCCGTTACTTGGAACTGAAATTCGGCCGACCTTAAGTCATTCGTGTATACAATAGGTCTAACTAGACTTCTTTCTATAGTTGTTGATCGAAGTTTTACTTGATACGGTATAATTTTCGGCGTTGCCATCTAATCACTCCTTTTAATTCGTTTGTTTGACGTGCTTATTTCCATCTTCCTTTACCTTGGTAGTGCACGCCCATATAACTCTGTGTTGATGCCGCAAATTCACATCGCACATGGCCGAAAAAGCCATTAACATTTGAACCGTTGCGATACGCACCCGCTCTGAAATCGCTAAAAGCTCCGGATCCGTCGTACATGGAGCCTGTCAATACAACTTGGACAGGGTTGACGCAAGAGAACGGGAGAGTCTTTGTGAATGTCGCAACGCTGCCGGTTGAAAACGTTCCGTATAAGTCTATTTTTCCCCAAAATTCTATATCCCCATTCCCATACTTGGTGTAATAACCGTCCGCTTCATTACCTCCACTTTCAACGATGGCCCTTTCGGAAAGCTGCACTCCAATCGCTTTCGAATCAGCCTCCAATTTATCAAAGGTTAATTTATCAACCGCATTAGCGATACCATTTTCCATGTGGTTCATTCGGTCAGCTGTAACTACAGCTCCGTTTGCGGCATTCTGCGCCTCCGACTTCGTATCATCGTAATCTCCCCAGCTTTGTTTTATATATGCCATTATTAAACATCTCCTCCGGCCGCGGCGCTGTTATCGGCTACTAATTTTTCCAAAGCGCTCAGCCGCCTATTCATATCAGCATTTTCCGCTTTTAATTCATCAATAGTTTGAAGCATCTTTTGTAGCGCCATGCTATTGATATTTACTTGTTTTCCCATGTCGATGCTTAGGTAATTGGAACCCTGGTCTTTTACGGCCAAAAATGGCGCATATTGTGCTTCCATCCCGAACTGCTCGCCAGTCGGTTTTTTTTCGTTGTAAGGATTTGTTGCATCCCATTCAAAATTGATAAAACGCATTTTCTCAATGACGGAAAAAGGATCCACAACCGCATCCACAACTTTGTCTTTCAGGCGAATATCTGACTGATTCGTGATGACATTCCCATTCATGTTCAGTGTTCCAAATGCTCTTAGTTCTCGATATAGCAATTGCAAAACAGTTGTGATTCCACCATTTGTATCTAACCATCCGAGACTAGTGCTGTTATATCCGCCCAATGCCAAGATGCCATTATTATCAAATACCCTTCCGCCAGGAGATGTAGACGTTCCTTGCATCCAAATATTTTTGACGTACCTAATTTCTTGGTGTTTCATGTTTAAAATTCTCGGGATTTCAATAACATCTTCGTTGAAAGGTATTCTCAAAAATGTTTCATAAATTCCGGTTGACTCGTTCTTTCTTGAAATGCTGAAAGATTTTCCGGGTTCTACGAAAACCGCAACCCCATTTGACCCTTCTGACACTACGTACCCTGACTCTATCGCCCCGGTACGCGATCCGGTTTTTGTGAAAAATCGCATGCCTCCTTCTTCTACAACAGAGTATTCTCCACTTGCGGCGACTGCCTTCAATCCATTTGGAGTCATACTTACGCCTTGCGCAATTCCGTTGAATCCCGCTTGTATCATTCCGGCGTTCAATATCCCTGTGTCGATAAAATCAGCTACAATATGCCCGTCGATCGTTATCGCTACCCCAAAAGGTCCGTTATAACCGTTTTGGGAAAAGCCGATTCCTTCTTGATTCAACCTGATAACATTTGTGGCCGAATTGATATCTTCCGTGTCCATTACCAGGAATTCATAAGGTTTACCGTTTTCGTCATAACGGGCTGTGAGGTAACCGCCTCTATTTCCGGTTATTTTTTCATTAGCTTCTTCGAATGCATTTTTCAAGCTGCTACTTTCTTCTTTTATCTTTGACAGAGTTTTGTTTATCTGCTGTTGCAGCGTTGGTCTTCCGGAAGGTTTCACGTCTGTCCTACTCTTTGTTTCAGCTTCGCTCGTAGCCTTTAGACCACCGTTATACACCAATTTGTAACCCAAGTTAGGAACCTTTAAAGGAGATCCTGAAGCGTCTTGTATCGTGAATAAGTCGCCGGCCTCCAATGATGGATTACCCCTCCACTCCAACGCGTATGGATAAAAATCCACATCTGCCAACTTTTCGTACACATCGTTTAATATCTCTTGTGTCATTACGTCGTTCTCCAAATTGATTTGAGGTCCGGTATCCCTACCGACCTTAAGAGTCAGTGTCTCTTCGTCTTTGTTGACCGTACAAGTAATTCCTCCAACCCTGTAACGAATCCCCTTTTTAACTAACCCTTTCGAATAATATTCATCCATCGAAATGTTGTAATCGGAGTCTTGGAGGGTTCTTATTTGCAATTTACCCGTTCGGCTAAAAGTGACGAATCCGGCTTCAATTTGTGCGATTAACCCCAGCGCTTGACGATGCGTGTACCCTTTTGGCTCTTCGATTTTAGTAGCGCTCAGGTTCCCGATGTACTTATAATCTATTTCCACGCCCGCTTGGTTAGCTATTTCCGTAACGACATCCCTTATATCTGCAGGGTATTTTAATTGCGAGTTGTAGTCATTTTCTAAAAAAATCATTTGATCTTTGCAAACGATAGTTGTTTTCTTTTCGTTATAGTCGATATCAACATGATCGGATATATAGAATTCACCCAGCGGCACATACTCTATGTCGCTATCCGGATTCCACGAATTTAACCTCGTTCCGCCGACCCTAGCTGTTCCGATTTTCGTATTTAGCATTTTTCTTAACTCGGGAGATAAATTCCCCCTAACTACACCGATTTCAATAGTCACGCGGTCTAGGGCTACTACGGTTTCAATGATTTCGGAAAATACAATCGTGGCCGCATTGGTTATGGCCGATCCGATTGCGTATTCTTCGCCAGCCATACTCCCCAAATCTGCATTAATAGATACCAGGGTTTCGTCATCATAAATAATGTTATTAATTTTTACTCTCGCGCGAATGTCCCTTAAGCTTGATTTCATCGCATCGACAAACAAAGAGCTGTTTTTTAGCAAATGTTTCACCTACTTCTCTATAAAATTCATAGACAGACCTTGCCATTTTATCGCTCCGAATTTTTCGTTCCACGAATACAATGGTGCCGTCCGGTCCCCTACATAGAATGTTTTTGTGGCCATACCTCCGGTTTTTGGGTTCGGGTAAGTAACATCAAAAAAAGCGGAATCCACCGCGTTCAGGATGTCGAATATCTCTCCATCGCTCAGCGGACCCCACTTGATTTCTAATTTCACTTTTTCCGATATAATATCCCGTACCATTGTGCCACTTGCATTTCTCCCGCTTGTGTCAGCATCGATCGTTTGGTATCCCACGCTAAACTCTTGGGGGGCCTTTACGTAACGCCCACCCACTAACAGTAATTCATCCATTCGGACCCCTCCTAGATATTTATAGGGATTGCTCCCGTACGATCGATAATCTCGTTGATTTCGTTGATTACGATTTTTCCGATCTTCTGACCATCCATTACTAACGTTACCTCCATCGGACCGCTCGCTTTATTACCCGATGCAGCATACATAGCTAACGCGTTCGAAATCGATTCCGACATACCCGTAAGCCCTCCGCCAGCCTCTCTCGTAGATATTGGCATATCCAATCGCTGCATAGGCGTTTCTAAAAATAGATCAGGCATTTGTAGCGAGCTAGTATCGGAGACGCCTAAATAGTCTTTTGCTATTTCAAGCAATTCAAGCGCTCTGTTGCGTTTTTCAAGAGGGATGACCATTTCCTTCTTGTTTCCTTCCGCGAGTCTGTAGTAGCCCTCATTTGACACTACGCCGCCATTTTCGTAACCATGGCCGTTTCCGATGACACTCAGCATGCCAGTTGCACCATATCGGCTCTTGGCGTAATTGATACCAGCTAACAAACTGTCCAGACCGTTTAACCGGTTGTCGTGGCCAGGGAATTTATACGCATTGAAAGTTGCTCCGATGACTTGGACCAAACCTTTGGCCAAATCCCCCGTCTTGTTATTGATATCGCCGATGTTCCCTTGGATTGCTTTCTCGTTACCGCCTGATTCAGACTGAATTTGACGCAACCAAGCATTTACATAAGCGTCTGTCGTTGGCAGTCCATTCATGGATAGCGCCCTGATGACGGTAGGTCTCCATCTTTCTACGCCGGTTCCGACAGGAGACTCTGAGCCTTTTTCGAGCATCCCTTTGATAAAGTTCGTCGCACTTCCTGCAACCGTACTAATTCCACCCTTGGCAATAGCCAGAGCTGGGTTTACCGCGCCTGACAAGTTAACAAATTTGCTGATTGCGATATCCAGCAATTCGCTTGGGTTCGATAGATAATCCCAGACTGTTCCGGCCATTTCTTTCGCTCCGTTATAAGCTTTGCTAAACCAATCACCGATCCCATTCGCATAACGAGGAACACCGCCGTACATGCTGTTTGTTCTTTCTCCGTCAAGCACTTTCGCGCCTCTCGGTAGATTAACCAACATGTTTCTTTGGTTCGGGAATAAGCCGACTTGGCCACCAGGTAGTTGGAAAGCTTCGCGATAATTCTTACCGCTGCCGTCATTGACCATTGCCAAGCCGCCCGGATGCGCATTTGTCCCTTGCGCATATGTCGGTACAGCCCAAGTAGATAGTTTGTTGCCACCCGCTCCGACTTTATCCAATATCCAGTTAATCCCGCCAATTACGCCGTTAACAGCTTTACCAATAACGCCGACTATGCCGTTAGCGATTGATGCCGCTGCCGATTTAACAGAATCAAGCCCCTTTCGTAACCCTTCAGCAATTTTCGAACCCAAACCGGTAGCCCATCCAGTAACATTGTCGAACGTTGTACTTGCAGTTGATTGGATACTCGACAAGTATTCGCCTACCTTGGTTTTCATGGTAGAAAAGGCATTAATAGCTCCATTTTTGGCTTCGTTAGCTTTGGTGGACACCTTCGTTGAAACATTTCCCCACGCTTCAGACGTAGCGGTTTTTATTCCGGACCACTTCTCAGATATCCAGCCACCTAATTGACTAGCCTTCTCCTTGATCGTATCCCAATTTTTCCAAAGCAATACACCTACAGCGATGGCAGCTCCGATCGCTATGGCCCATGGTCCGCCTAGGAAAGTAACGACGCCTCCTACAGCTGTTCCAATGCCACCTAGAACCCCGCTCAGACCACCTATGGAAGATAGCCAGCCAAACACACCTGATAAAATCCCTGTTAGTGTTTTGAGTCCGCTAATGACTTTAAGTGCTCCGGCAAACGAGGCGAACGCAACTACAAAATTACTGAATCCCACTTGGTGCTCCGATACGAAATCACCAATACCGCTTAACGATGAGGCCAAACCTTCCAAAATGCTAACGATTACGCCGCCTGTCCACGCTGCTATTGGTGCCAAGAAATCATCCCATAACCATTGGAAAGTCGGTTGTAGAGCCTCTGTTATTTCATTCAGAAATTTCAACGCACCGGAAAGAGCATCTAGAAATGCAGGTAAAGCATCCTCGATCGCCCAACCAGCCAAAGGCAGTAAGACTTCTCGATAGAGCCAAGATAAGCCAGCTCCAATGTTGTCCGTCAAAGGGGCTAAGGCTTTCAATAGTGTGTCGATGGAAGTCATCAGAGGTGTAAAATCAAGGGATTCCGTCCAATCCTCTGTGGCCTTTGCCATATCCCTGAAGTGTCCCGTCAACATTTCGATGATCCCCAAGATCGTTGTGAAGATGCTTACTCCTAAGTCGTTCGTTTCCCAAGCTTCTCTAAGCCCGTTTGCGAGGTTTCCAACCGAAGTCAGGATGCTCGCTATAATCTGAAGGATGTTTCCTAATATTCGTTCGCCACTTCCGCCAGTCCACACTTCCATGAAAGATCGACCGATTGATTTGGTCAGCTCCCAAACTTCGGTTAAAGCGAATTTGGCGGCATCCATTACGGATTTTCCGTATTTATTCCAGGCAGCTTGAACTGGTTCGAATAATTGCGAAAGAATATTCCGTGCATTATCCGCAAATTTAGATAACCATGCCGGCGTCGAATAGTCAGGAGTATTGAAATCGATGCCAGGGGTACCGGCTCCCGATCCAGAACCCGCTCCTGCGTCAGCATCCGAATTGACATCCAGACCTATCCTGTTAATCTCGTCAAAACCCATCAAAGAACGTTGTAACTCTTTGATTTTGTCTTTCGCATCCGTTGCGCCTGTTCCCGTATCTTCCAAGGCTTTCACGTTGTCATATAGCCCGCTTGCGCCTTGTTTTGCCGCCTCGTACGTCGATCCGAAGATGTTGGCTATAAATGAAGCGATATAGCCTGTAGCCTTCGCCAATGCGCTCATAAGCGCGTTTATTGCTGGTAGCGCGGCTTGATAGATTGGATAGAAGGCAGTCAACAGATTCACTTTGATCTGATTTAGCGAGTTTGCGAATTCTTGGTTAGTTTTGAGCGAGTTCCATAGACCTTGCCCTAAAGCCATTATTCCGCGATACAGGAAAGTGAACACAATCAGCTGATTCCCCAACATCCAGATTGTTTTGCGCCATCCGCCTACATACTTACCTAAAGCGCTGTTGCTTTGTGACAACCCTTTATTCATGCGGCTGCCCGATTGGTTGAACATAGAGAAGAAGCTGCCCAAATTCTTACCAACCGACTTAGTGCCGTGTGCAATATTATTGGAAACGCGGTTGAACAGGCCACCGAATCGCGACCAGGTATTACCCGCTTTTGCAGATGCATTTGAAATACTCTTTACCCCAGAAGCCGCATTCCCCGTTTGAATACTAGACTTATCAAGCGTGTCTCCAAGCCCAAAAAGAGCAGTTCTGAGAGCCTTCGCCCTGTCTTCCGTCGTTGCATAAGCCTGTTGCAAAGCGTCGTTAGAACTAATTAATTTGTTCATTTTAGCCGTTTGAACTTGTATCTTTTGCATAGTATCTACTGACTTGTCAGAATCAGCTGTACTAAACCCAGATTGGAACGACCCGACCGTCTTTCTCTGTGACTCATATACCTTCTGCATGTTTGCGATTTTAGATCGTAGCGTTTCGATCTGCCCCTCATTCTGATCCATCGTCGCCGCGATATTCTTCAGGCTAGCAGGAACGGCATCGAACTCAGCCTTCATTGTCCGGGCCATTTCGCGCGCTTTGTTTCGGTAACTCGTCATTTTTTGTTCAGCGCTAGCGATTTGTTCGTCATACTTCACCACTGCGCCTGTGTCGTTGTCTTTTACAGCTGATGTACGTTTAGCAGCTAGGTGAGCAATCTTGTTCTGAGCCGCTCTAGCTTGCCCCATTTTTGAGTTGATATCCTTGACCATCAAATCGATTTCTTTTCCAGCCCTAGCGCGCGTCTGTTTAAACCCTTGCTCCAGATTGCGGGATGTTGCATCAGTCTTGCTTTTGGATAACTCTTCCATCCGGTCCATTTGTTGGCTGAACTTCTTGATGAAATCGCCGAGCGTGTTTTCCACTTTTTTAGTAGCATCGCTCATATCCAGATTCTGCTCGATTTTTTCACCACTCTGACCAGTGGCGCTTTCGATTTTTTTCAAAAGACCGTTAATTTGCGGTAAAACACGGTTGATAGACTCTTGGACGTTCTTCGTGTTTACCTCGAGCAGAACCTCCAGTTTTTCTAACTCCATTTATTTCACCTCCTGTTTTTTCGCCTTCCTAGCCCTTGTAGCTTTGATGGCTTGCGCCATTATCATCATGCGTTGTTGATCTTCTTCCATTTCCTTCACAAGTCGTTCCTCTTCTGTGATTTCCTCCACTTTCCCAGCGAATGGATAGGCGGATTCGAAGCTTGGCATCTTAGACGGCTCATTCATCGCGTAAGCCATTAGTTGTGCTAAGCGGTAGTTTAGGTTAGCTTCTTGCTTGATATCCTCTTCTTTGATGCGTTGGTTCGCATCCACTTGCACGATAATTTCTTCAAATGTTTTTGACCAATACTCATCCGAAGGGATTCCATTTTGAACCGCCGGAAGATACATATCGTTCAAGAGTTCGGTAAGAGTTGTGTATTCTTTCCGATTTACAGGATTGATTCCTCTTCCTTCGCGTTGTCCAGGGTCAGCTCTTCGCTTTCTGCCTTGTCTTTCGATTTCCCGAAAAAACCTGCCTCACCCAGAAGATCTTGAACGATTCCGAACAATTCCATAGAATTGCCGCCATCATCGATAAAGTTCTCAAAAGCCTTAACGACATCTGCTTCTTTCACGCCATGAACGGTATTTGACAGATGCAGAACGATCAGAACTTTGTTGGCAGGTGGAAGTTTCATCTCGCCTTCATTTTTAATGAAAAGACCCATCAAGGACTCGTCCAAACGTTTCTCGATATTCAAGATAGCCCTTCCGGTAAGGCGGCATTCAAGCGTAAGCCCTCCGAAGTTGACCGTTTTTGTAGTAGGCATTTTTGTAATTTGTCCCATGTATATAAACCTCCGTTTTTTTATGAAAAGAAAAAAGGGCAATCGCTTGGACTGCCCTTCATTTTAGTTACACTACCGGCGCGAAGTCCGGACCGTCAGAAACTACGATAACCAATGTGAATTCAAGTGCTCCGTTGATTTCAGCGGCGCTGAACTTGAATTTTGGCACACCTTTGAAAGTGACTGCCATACCATCCGGATAAACCACTTTGAATTCCGTTTCCACTCCGGTTTCGACCAATGTGTGCACATCTGTGAAGTTTGCGGTTTGGTATACAATCGCGAATTCTAAGTTATCAGTATCTTCGATACCAGCGATATATTTTCTTTTTGCATCGGCTAGCGTAGTGACATCTACACGTTCCGGATCTCCACCTAATTGAGGGATCCCTTTGACACCGGCTAATTCTACGAATTCGGCTAATTTTTTGTACGAAAGAACTGTACCTTTTGTTAACAACCCCACGATTTCACCGGCGAATTGTTGTAATTCCAATTTCTCCATATTCCTTTTCCTCCTATAAAAAAACTATTTTTGTTTTGTTGTCCACGATTGCCCTGCACTCAAGCACGATGCGCTTTAACCCGGCCACGTTGGCATCCTTATCGGATACCTTGAACCCAAGTTTTCTCATGCCGTCAGCAATATTTGCAGCAAGATCAGAAACGCTCTTTATTCCGTAAACTTCGATAACGACTGTCCATTTTGTTTGCAGCTCATTTCTGTACGCGTCGATTGCATGCCCTTCTGCGGCGGTACGATATATCGCACAAGGAAAAGTAGCCATTTCTTGCGGATAATCGGTGCTGAAGTCTTCAAGGCCATCAACCGAACTTAAGAGATATGCAATTTCTTGTTTCATATTGAACCTCATTGACCCAACCCCTTCCGCAAATTCTTCTGAACGTGCTCTTTGTATACTTCTTCAGCTTTATCGATACCTTCTTTGAATGCCGGATACATGAACGGTCTAGCAGGTTGTCCGCTCGTACGATAGAACTCCTTGCCTTGAATCGTTATTTTCCGCATGCCGTATATCGCCGTAAGATCGATATCGACAGCATCGACAGGGAAAAACCAAGCCTCTTTCGTGTAAACCGGGTTCACGCCTTCAGGCAGATCCTTCGGAGAAGCTTCACCGACCGGACCAGTACCAAATTCGCGAAACACCGAAACGGGATCGTCATTCCACACGCGACCCACTATTTTTCCTTCGCTGTCCTTCACGACTTCGTTCTTATTGCTGCCAGCCAAACCGCCACGATTGTAGTAAATGCTTGAATTCAGCTTACTTTCTACTCTTCCTTGAATATCTTCGACTATCTCGAATGTCGCATCGAAAACCGCATCTTCAAGGGTCGTGGGCAGTTTTTTTAATTTTGCGTTAAGCCTATCCAATCCAGTTATCGTTACCTTCATATCAAGTCTCCTTAATCAACTTTTCAAGCTTTAAATTGAGGTGGTCTGAGAAGGGTTCGATTGACAAAATTTCATAATCAGGATCCGCCCCAGGATCTACGTAGAGGCAAATGCCATCCTTTTCGTTTTTGCCAGGAACAAGGCTTTCACCCTGATACTTGCAAGTCTTGATATAAGGCAAACGTCCACCGTATATCTGAGCATTAACCACACCGCCTGCAGATTGCACATTCATGCGTAACGGTTCGGCGTCCCTGCTGTAAGAGATGGTTTTATCCCCCTCTTCGTCGCGTGTGACAATTCGCTTCTTCAGGTAAACGGTCTTTAGATCCATTTCACGTAACCTCATCTGACACGCCCCATTCTCGCCACGCGGTATTTGTTTAGCTGAGAGCGTATCTTTCTTGGGATTCCATCTTCAAACGTCTGAGATACGCCACCTTCTGACCTTGATAACTCCCCTTCAGAACCTTGCTGGTTGTACCTTATTTTGGCCAGGTCGCGGATGCATGTTGTCATACCGAAGTGAATATCATCCCGGTTGCAATAGCCCAGGGCCTCCATTACGGCATCATCATAGATGTCCTCTAAAAGCTTCTGTTCAGCAGCATCCATGCTCGACTTGCCAAGAAAGCGAACGAACTTTTCAATCTCTATTGTGCGATCATACGATTGCAACACAATCACCAACCCCTCAATCCGCGCTGTCCGATGCCTTTAACGCATCGCTTTTATTTGCGCTTGCTTTGCGAGTGACTTTCTCTTTCGGAAGCTCTGAGCCTATGTGAACTTCTGACACTATGTCTAGTTCCAAAAGTCTTTCTAGTTTTTCTTTATCGCCATTGATAACGGTACCTTTTTTTACAATTTCTTTGGATTCCGCGTCAACGTAGTCTCTTTTTGTTAAATAAGCCATGATTTAACCTCCTCGGCGCCTATTCGCCATCTTCTCCGTCTTTTTTAGAATCATCTTCCAAGATCTCGAATAACTTTTCATCATAAGCTTCTTTTTTGATGGTTAGTGTCTCATTTTCAACATAACGCTTACCGCTATATCGCACAGGCATTTCCTTGACTCTTACTTTCATTTCTACACCTCCAAAAATAATAGGCGCCGACAATAGTCAGCGCCCGGCAAATTAAGCGATTGGTTGCGCTTGGAAAACTTCGTCTGCGGCAGCGAAGGAAGGTAGCGCCGTAGCGACTGCTTTTTCCCATGTTCCGACAGGGTCAAGGTTTTCCTCGTAAACCATTGCCAACACGTTACCGACCATGGAGATGTCCACAGCGGCGCGGCGTACTAAACGTTCTTCCGGAGTTGGCCCGAATACTGTTTCACCCAGAATCTCATCATCAAACATGACGAATTTGTTTTCAGGGAAATAACGCTTCGTTGTGTAGGTGCCGTTCTTTTGTTGCTCTTTGTACTTATCGTCGTACGTGCGGATGATCGGCAACCCATTAGACTGCATGAAGGCATCCAATTCGTTACGAGTCAGAACCTTGCCGGTGTCGCTACCGAAAACAGAAGCCTTCACTTGCGGATGGCGCAACAATGCATTGAGAATCTTTTTAGATGTCAGAGCGCGTGTCGGCGTAATGCTCATCGCTTCGATCCAGCGGTCGATATCCCCTAATGGATCTGATGTCGGATCTGTCCATAGGTCCGTTCCACTTAGCGCTTCTTTGTGGTCGGCTGGAACTTGGTAGTCCACTGTGGCGTTAAGTCCGTTCTCGTTGATGGTAACTTGGCCATTAGCAAGAACATCCATACGCATCTTCTCAACACGGGCCATTACACCTCTGACCAGAACTTCGATATCGTTGTAGACTTGCTCCGTCAAATACGTTTGCTCTTCAGGAGTTCTAGGGTTTTCCAAAGCCATGATATCTTTTTCTTTCAACTGCATCTTACGCTTGATAAATGCCAATTCAAGCGTCGCTTTTGCAGCTTGACGAGATCCAATTTCAGATTCAGTGTCAAATGCGTGGATGCTTGCGATGACAGGGATGCCGCCACCACCGGTAATTTGCTCTAATTCCAGGGATGTCGTTTTACGAGATGGGAACAATTCATCGCCCAATAATGTTGGAAGATTCCGGTTTCTTAAGTAGTTCAGCACTTCTTTATGGCTGAATAAGTCAAGGATCGATGTGCCTGCAAACATTTGTAATTTCATTTCATTTTTTAACATATGTCTATTCCTCCTGTTTTGTTATTAACGGTATTTGATGCCGGTCATTGCCGTCTTAGCGGCTGCAATCGGTTGTGCAGGCAAACGCTCAGCGATGATATAGCCTTCTACGATCACGGAGGCTGGTTGTGGTCCGTGTGTTACATCGACAGCATTCAGCAAGATTCCTTTGGCTGTTGCATCATTCGCCGGCCAAACAGCACCTGCAGGCACTACCTTGATGCCGTTAGTGGTTACCGTTTGCGCGTGAGTAGAGGCGACTTGTTCCGTGAACGCTTGGAATTTAGCACTTGCCAGAAAATTGATTTCTTCATATTTTTGCTTTTCAAAATACATGTTTATTCCTCCTAATTAACCCCAAAGAGATTTTTTGCTTTCGCTTCGTTGGTTCATTTCTTTTGCGAATTGCTCGCTTTTTGTTGTAGGTTTTGCAGTTGTTCCGCCGGCAGGGATGTCAATAGATGCAGCTAAACGCTTGTCCACCTCTGCTTGTACAGCTTCGGAAAACGCTTCTGATACTACATCGATGTGCGCTTTAACTGTGTTTTCATCGGAATAATTGAGGATGTCAGCCAGTTTGGTGGGAAGACCCTTCTCCGAAAGAATGTCACTCGCAGTGAATTTCAATTCGCGTTGGTTTAGGCGCCTCTCTTTTTCGTCGAGTTCTGCTAACCGTTGCCTTTCAGCTTCGGCTGCCTTTTCTTCTGCAGACATTTGTCCAAGTTTCTCAGCTTGCGTCTTAGCGGTTTCGATTTGCTCTTTCGTTTGTGTTTCCCAATCCTTCTTAGCGTTTGCCAAAGCAGTATTTACGGCTTTTCCGATCAAGCTATCTAATTCTGATTGCGATTGCGGACCTGTAAATTCCGGAGGGGTGCCACCTTCTCCGCCCTCTCCTCCATCGCCTTCAGCGAACATCTGTAAATTGAGCGCTTTTTTAGCCTGCAGCAGATAATCGTATTTAGCGTTTTCCGATAAATTCATTTTCATTTCTCCTTTGCCCAATCAAGTCCCGCTTACTCGAACTGAAATCACGCAAAATAAGCCATCCAAGTGAGTGCCTAAGCCCAAACAAGTACAACTTCATGTGTCGCTATTCAGTTGTTTCAAAAAGCCAAGAGAGTGCCTTTAATTGCCGATTTCGGAGGCATCGCGATAAGTTTAGTGTCGTTCGAGGACAATGATTGTTTATTTAACGTCGTATTTGATGTTTTCCCACTTCTTGTAAGCATCAAGGTAAATTTCTTCCTTGTCGCCGTTATACGTGCACTCGTAGTACATGCCATCAGATAATGGCGTGCTGAGCAATGCTTTATTGTTCTGTAGGGTCTTGCAGCACCAGACGACATAAACCTCGTGAGGCGCAACCGTTACGTGTTCAGTAGGATCCACGCGGTTGTTTGTGTAGTTGGAAACTATTTCCTTACATTTTTCGATAAATTCTTGATTATCCATTTCGCACCCCTATTTGTAGTATCAAACGATTTCCCAATCTTCTGCCAACATATCGCTTTGGGAAGCAAGCCATCCGATTTGGATATGGTTGCTTGTAGTTTTTATAGCGAGGACGTCTACAATAGTAGGCTCTCCTTCATACTCGCCGTAACCATATTTCAAACCCCGTTGCAATTCAGCCCCTTTTATTAAATACACGAACTGACCTTTGCCGTTCCACCCTTGGCGCGCTACTTGCTTACCTTCTTTTAACGCCACTATCGCTTGCACAAAATTCATTCTGTAGCTCCTTCCTGAATAAAAATGAAATCATTATCCTTTAAGACCTGGTAAAGCACTTTCCCTATCCTGTCGGCCATTTCTTCTTCGTGTTCGCTGTAGCCGGCCTCCATCAAAATACCGTGTGTCATTTCGTGGATTAGCGTTTGATTGGTGAGTTGTGGATTCAGGTTGTCATCTATGCGTATTTTGGTTTCTTTGTACGCAATGTGTCCCCAGTTCCCTTCCTTACCCTGCAAATCTTTTGTGATTTCAACGCCGTAAAGAAGGCCGCCTATTTTGATTGTTCTCGGAAACATTCCACACCCCTCTATTTTCGCCTTGCTTTGGCGTATAAATCCTTCAGTCTTTCGTAAACGATCGAATCCGTATACTTAACGTTTTGGAATTCGTCTACTGTCTTGTACGTGAATTCATCACCTAGCATAGCTTTGTAGCGGTTGAATTGCTTTGTGTCCGCAGTCAGGTTCTTCACTTTCTTTCGAAAGGATTCAACCTCTTCTTTGCCGTGACGCTTGGTGAGCATTTCTTCCCATTCCTTGTAATTCGTACGCTGACCAATCTCAAATGTCTTCTTGGCCAAAGGATCGTTCGCGATTCGCTTGCCGTCAAGAGTACGCTCTCCGAAGTATGCGGCGGCTATTGTCCTGCACCACGGGTGAAATGGCGGATAATTCCCATCTTTCCCGTTGCATACAGCCTTATCCACTTCATAAACCTTCCCATCGATAGATCGGCATATGGCGGACGTCCTGAAGTCCAATACGGCAATAAGGATGTATTTCTCTACCCCGTGCGCCTTCCAAGACCTTAACTTTGCTTGCCCGGCCATATAATTCGCTTCCGTGCGCACCAACCGCCTGGCCACATGCATGGCTGTATCGAATTCGCTCGCTAGAATCTTGCTCATTTCACTTTCTGACATGCCTGTTAAATTCTTAACGGTAAAGAGTTCTTCTAATCGTTTGGCCAATAAGTCTGTGTCGCCCCAAATACGTTTGGAATAGTTCGACCCCTTCCATTCGCTCTCGAGGATGTTCTTCACGTACCTGGTTGACAGCTCCTTGAATTCGGGTACCTCAGGATCAGGCTGCAATATGACTTGTTTAACCACTTTTTCCGTTTGTGCATCCCTAATCTGCAATACCTCTTGTGATTTCGTAGCCACGAACTTGGGGTACTGCCCTTCTTTGACCGTAATCTTTTGCTCCGTCTGTCCTACTACCGCCTCGGTTGCCGCTTCGGTGTAAGCTTCGCGGATTGCGTCGATATGGAAGTCCGTCTGTACGTCCAGTTGAACGTTTGCTATTCGTTTAGCTACTAGGTAGGCTTTAGCCTTTAACGTCTCCAAGAGGCTAATACGATGCTTTACAGATAACCCATT
This sequence comes from Trichococcus collinsii, assembly GCF_900107505.1. Lineage (GTDB taxonomy): Bacteria > Bacillota > Bacilli > Lactobacillales > Aerococcaceae > Trichococcus > Trichococcus collinsii. The sequence continues at coordinate 737,035 of NZ_FNQH01000001.1, forward strand.
TAAATATGCCTTGACATCTCTTTGGATTTCCTTGTCCGTCAAACTCTTGGATAGGCGCTGCAGTTCCGCGAGGTCCGTCAAACTAGCGGAAGTATTTAGAATTTTCCTGACTTCCGCCTCATCCAATCCCGATTTGTTTAAATAACGATCATAGATCTTTCTGGTCTGCCTGTTTAAATAATCTTCGGCTTGTATATAGGATTCGAGAATGACAGCCTCCTTTGCATCCAAAGAACGATGCATGGCTTCTTCGTTTTCGATGTTCCGTTTCAGGAAATAACTCTCAGCTGCCATCGCGTCACTCCACTTCTAGGCACACATGATCCGGATACTGTTCCGCCAGCATGGAAGCACCCAGCTCAAAAACGCCCGTTATCAAATGGCTTTCGCGCGTTGGTTTGCCTATCTCGACAGATCCGACACCAGGGTAGTCAAAATCGACTTGTGTCATCGTTTCTTCTCTGCTCGTAAGAGAATAGCCTACAGTTTGAAGTAGTGTACTGACAGCTGCACAAACGATATCTTGCCCTCTCGGCGCATAGTTCGCATGTCCTGAAACTTGGATAGTTTGGACGTTATGCATCAAGTCTTTCTTGATTCTCACTCTGATCATCTGCATCGTCCTCCTCTTCCATCTCCACATCGCTATGGCTGTTCGCTGTGCCCATCGCCTTCTGATTCAGCTTAATCTCTTCTTCTTTCTGCGCTCGGAGCATTTCCAGTATTTCCTCCGGATCATCTATATCATCTAGCCATCCTAGTGATACCAGCAGCGGGATGAACTCCTGGCTGTCGCTGATTTGTTTAATGATGTCGCTGCGGTTGATTGGAAGATTTGGTTTAAATGAGATCTTGATGCCGTCCACATCGACCGCCTCGCCCTTCAAACTCACGATATTCGCAAGCAAGCGCAAGCGTTCTGTTAACCCGTCTTCCATGTATCCGATCTTTGTGGCCAGAACCAAAAGCAATCCGAAGAGCTTGTATTTCATAGCCTCACCGGATACGTTTCCGCTGAAATTCTCGTCATTTAGGTTCGGCACGTAGGAAGTCTTGTGGAAATCGTCTATTAACGCATCAGCTAGTACCTGCACGCCGTTCTCATCGAAGGTATTAACAAGAAACTCAGCATCCCCGCCGTCTTCTTTAGCGGGTGCATTAAGTACCACATTCCCATTCATTTCATCGGGACGCTCTTCCGGCAGCGTGAACCCATACAGGACCATCACGGCCTTGATGAAGTTTTCTTTGTCCCGTATCCTGTCGGTCATCAGTTTGTTGTAGCCATCGATCTGCGGGATTTGTTGCTCAAAGTCCCCTTGTTTCTCTTCGTTGTTGCGGTATTCGGTGACCGGCACATCTTTGTAGTAGTGAAGCACTACCTTTGGCCTGTCATCCATCAAGCTGCTCTGTGTCAGCTGCATTTCTTTGCTGCGGTATGTGATCACCGCTTTTTTTGTGTAGATATTAAATTCCCAGGTGCGCACACCCTTGATGCTTTGCTTCTCTTTGTAGCGTACCGCAAACAATTTTTCGCGCTCCACAGTGTCATCCACTACCACGAACATGCCCCTAGGATCAATTGCCGCTATTTTGGGCACTGTCTTAAGCGGGTTGTCCGGATGCCGTGATAGATACTGCAATTCCAGCCCGATGCCGTACACTGAAATATCTTTGGCCAGTTCTTTGTCGTGCTTCCGGATGCGCATGGCATCCAGTGCGTCTATAATCGGATCGATATTCCCGGCTTTCGGCGGCGCGTACGATATAGGTGCACCCACAGCAAACCCGACCATCATATCAGTGACATATTTAGCATTATTCACGTAGATTTCTTCTTTTTCATGCGGCGTGCGCACATCAGCAAGCTCATTCGGCTTGTGCGGCCGCCCGTCGTAGTAGTCACTCAGCATCTGCAGCCTAGCCAGTTCCTTCTGATGCTGCTGCACACACCAGTTGATCACCTCGAAAGATGGATTAGAGATATCCCCAGCCTCTTCCCTGTCAATCGCTATTGCCATGTCTTTCCTCCTCTCTTATTTTTGGCACAAAAATAGCCGACTATGATAGCCAGCTTGGTTTTTTCGATAAAGTTGTCTGCTTTCTGTAGATGACCTTGAACACGAAGTATCTCAATGCATCCATTGCGTGGTCGTGCTCCTTGATCGGCTTATCTTCACCCTTCAAAGAGGCTTTAGCATCCCACGTATAAGATCCGAACTCTTGTATCAAGTTCTTGCATGTCCGGCTGAACTTGATAGCACCCTCGTTCATGGCTGCCGCCGTGGCGCGTATGCCGTCAATCACGTCATTTTTAGCCTTGTCCACCGTGTATCCCTCGTTTTTGAGGGCTGTGATGAAGGATGCTGCAGATGGATCCACAATGATAGTGACAGATTTCTTGTCCAAGCCGTGCTTTTCTACAAACCTGTTCATTTCTTCCACATATTCCGCATCCGTCTTCTGCCTTTGCGTCTTACGGCCGGAATAATAATACTCATCCCGCGCGTACCAGGTCTTAAAGTTCCTGCCCCATAAGAGGAAGGCGGTCGGGTTAAGTGTCCCGTAATCGACAGATATGTAGTTCTTGTCAAACCGCATGTCATCCGGTATGTCTAGTACCATAGTTTCAGGATCGAAGTTGTCGTAAATAATCCCCTCAGACATCACCCACAGGCCGAGAATGAACCTCTTGAAGAACACGCCTGAGTACATCCGCTTGTAACGATTCTTGACCTTTTCCGTCAAACTTGGATTGTCGTCCATCGTAAAGTGGATATGCAGCGCCATTTTTTCAGCTGCCTTGTCTATCCACTCAGTCTTAAACCAGTGATAGGGTCCTTCCGGGTTCATATTAAACCACAGTTTGGACCCGTCCACACTACACCGCGCCGTCGCTTGATTGACAAACGATTGTGGCATGAGCGCCGCCTCATCGAAGAAGAAGCCTGCCAGCGTGATCCCTTGTACCAGGTCTTGGGAACTCTCGTCTTTTCCACCAAACACGAAGAAATAGTTCGTCTTCCCGCCTTTAGAGATGGTCAGAATGTTGTCCGATCGATTATCATGCACCTTGTAGCCGCGGCCCCACAGGATGATTTTCAGCGTCCGCAGCACGTTCCGGCGAAATGATCCGATTGTTTTCCCGGCCATCCCGAATTGTTGACCGTCGAACTCCGTCATAGCCCACAGGATATAACTGAGTGACATGATGAGCGTCTTCCCGGCCCGTACAGAACCATCGCAGATGATGGCTTCTAGCTCCTTTAATTTCGGATGCCGCCACCACGTCAGGACCTGCATTTGTTTGTTGCTGAAAGGTGTGAATTTAAAAGATACCTTCGACCGCACGGCCCTACTCATCCAGATCACCCCATACAGTATCAAGCGATTGATCAATGGCATTCAAGAACCCATCATCATCCGTACCATCTTCACCGCCCAGCGCGTCGGCTTTAGCCTCGGCCAGTTCCAGGCGCGCTTTTTCCAGTTGGATCTGCATCAGCTCTTTGTTGATATCCTTCACATCATCACCAAAATACTTAAGTAGGACGTCCATCGCCTTGTTTCGGTCGTACAGCTTCACAGAAACGCCGTCCTTGCCTTTTTTGACCTCTTGGATGATTGAGCCGTCCACCTCATGAGCGTCTTTAAGGATGACAAACGAACGCTTGTACACTTCCACCTCTCCGGTCTTCTTATCCAAAATAGGATTACCGGCCTTGTCCACTACCTCCAGGACATCGGTGCCGAACTCCACATAATCAGTGATATCTGCAAATGCTTGTTTTACGTACTCTTGCAGCAGATCGCGAGTGTCTAGATAGATATCCTGATGCATCTGCGATTTAAGTCGATGGATTTCTTCTTTTACACGAACATTAACCAACAGCCTGGGCCCTGCGGCATTCGCCACTTTATAACTCACGTCATAGGCCTCTTGATATGCCTTCGTTGCATTGAATCTGTTTTGCAAATATAGTAGACAGAAATTTTTTTGTTTCTCGCTTAGCTCGGTATTACCGTCCAGTTCTTCGATCGCTTTCGGTGTTGCAACATTTTTTTGTTGCGTGTTGCGTGTTGCAACATTTTTCTTTGGTGTTGCATCTTTTTTGATCGGCGTTGCAGCCCGTTCCTTTTTCGTAGAACTCTTCTTTTCTTTCTTCCACCCCTCGCGGCTCTTTCGGCTGCGGGCAGTGGCGTACTTGACGCGGTACTTTTCAGCCAGATCCTTCAGGGTGGCATCTGTCTCCTCAAATTCGCGCTTTAATCCGTCCCAATCAATCAACCTCACCACCTCACATGATTATGTATTTTGGACGCAAAAAACCCACCCCGCGACGTAGATAGTCATGAGGTGGGTTTTTGAATATTCTTTTTTGGTTAGCCGCGTGTGTACTCTTGGCTACTATACTACACATTATGCTTGACAGACCTGATTATGTCAAGAATTACAGCGGTACCAACAAAAGGCGCTCCGTCGTATCCGATTTACCATCATTTATATTTATTTCTTTATATAAACTACTTTACATTGTATAAAGTACGTGATATACTTTAGTCAAGTTAAGAGAGAGGGGAAATTAAAATGATTAAAACAGAATGCATCAAACGTGATTGGGATGGCGCGAACGTATATGAGGAAATCTTGATCAGCGAGGAACTGAAAGCCCGTCTAGAACAATCCGCAGACATGAACAAGCTTTTTACTGATTTGATGACCATTAAAAGAGATTACCGCATCACCGACATCAAGTTTTATGAAGCCTTCCCCTTGATCAATCACTATGTTTTATCTGTACAGTACACAAACCCATTCCAATAAGACGCCAGGGCGGTTCATCCGCCCGATCATTTTAAATGAAGGAGGCACCCTGTTATGCATACCAAAGAAAAAAACACGCTTGAAAAAATGATTCGCGAATTCAGTTTGGTGGACTCAGAAAAACGAATGCTAGATAAATACCAATGGTTTGCCCTCGCGAGTGGCATCCGCGATGAGGATCTTACTTTAAAACTCATGTTGCAAATTTTCGCAGAACGTCATTAAGGAGGATTTTGAAATGAAATACTGGTATGAATTGATTCACAGACCCATCGACCTGCACACCCAACCATCCGGCTACACCGATATCGATCGGGACCACATTAATCGCAGTGGTTTCCCGTTCGGAAAGGTGGCCTATGATCACCCGCTATCCCAGCAGGATCTTTTCCATTACGACATGGCGCCGCTGCCCCTATCTGATTATGTATGCATCGAGAATATGAAACCGTCCTTCTTTTCAGCCAACCGGATCAAGATGACCATCGACGTGCTCAACTACTTGGTTCAAAATGAGTTGCTGACAGCCATCTACATCGAGGGCCACCACGGCTTGCATGTCAATATCGAAGAAATGAAGGAATATGCCCGGGATAACTTCGAGGATCTAAAAAGAATTTACAAGGAATTGAAAAAAACGAAGTAAATCACTTGCGTATATATAAAGTACGGTATATAATGTAATTAAGATAAAGAAACGAAATAAGCCGCCGGGAAACCGGCGCACACATTGAGGAGGAAAATAAAATGTTGAAATTAAGCGTTGTAAATCATGGGGAAGTCGATTTCGAAAAGGAATTCGCGGCCGCTGCTGGCATTATTGCTTACCTGAACGAGAACACGGAAGAGCTTTTTGGATGGATCCTGGAGAACGAACCGGATGCGGTTTTACCAGATTTCTCGGAAGCCTCCACATTGGATCAAGTTGAACGAATTTTGAAGGATTATGACTACAGCTGGTGGACAGTGCAGATCGAAGAGGAGGAAGCTACAATGTTAAACGAAAATCAAAGTTTGGAACAAATCATCGAACTGAAAGAAACGATTGACCGCAGCCGCCGGGGGTTGCCTGTTATAGCAATCTACGAAAACAAAGCCGAGATACTTAAGACTCTCGAAGCCACAGGCGACGAAGATGTAAATTGGGCGGAATACGTAGCGGATGCCTACTCAGATTTTGAGGATGATGAAAAAATCATTGAGGTCAATCTCGGCAATGGCCTTCCTGAGAAATTCCACGCTCACGAATTCAAAGCGATTGATGAGTATACCGATCAAAAATAGCAAGCAAGGGGGCTTTGCCCTCTTTTTGCATCAGAGAGGAATGGCGAACATGGAAAGCGAAACAATGCGGGAATTGATCAAAAAACTTTTGGATAGCGATGTCAGCGCGTACCGGATCGGGAAAGAAGCCGACATAGCGACAGCCATCATCTTGAATCTTAGAAACGGCAAACGCGAGGTTGACAACATTTCTCTTGCTACGGCCGAGAAAATGGCGGCTTATCAGCAAAAAATAGACAACGCATAGGAGGATGGCCTTGAAGGATTTGGATCTAATCGGCAAGGAGTTTGGTAGGCTTAAGGTGATCGAACGTTCGCCGAGCAAAAACGGACGATCGCAATGGTTGTGTCAATGCAGCTGCGGCAATGTCATAGTTGTCCCGGCGAGCTACCTCACCACCGACGACACGCAGTCGTGCGGCTGCCTCAAAAAAGAGCAAGAGCAAATAAATCTCCGTGAGAAATACGATTCCAAGCGCGTGGATGACGTCGCAGTACAGTTGTTTAAAGGTCAGGAGCCGAGATCCGACAGCACAACGGGGTACCGCGGTGTCCTGAGATACTACACCAGGGTGTCAAAAGAGGAAAGGTTTAAAGCTTGGATCACAGTAGCAGGTAAGAAGTATTACAAAGCCGGATTCCTGACGGCCGAGGATGCGTACATGATCGGCAGGAAGGACCTAGAAGAAAAGTATATACCAAAAAAGCCTTCACTCGATTAAGAGTGGGGCTTTTTTGGTATGTATATTTTTTTCGTGATGCGGCATGCTCCGAGAGCCACCTCTTCGCGACTCGCAACAACGGCCGATCTGTCAGCCCATAAGCTTTAATTTTCGTGCTAATCTATTCAGAAAAGCGTTCTCGCTAACTCTTATCGCTGCAACGGTCAATCCCAGCTGCTCCGACACATCCGCTTGACAAAGTTGTTCGAAGTATCTCAGCTTTACGACGTTTTGCACATCCTTGTTAAACTGACTCAGCGTTATCTCGATCGCATTTTTGTGCATAAGCAGATTGTTAATCCCCTCGTCATCCATGATTTTCACCGCAACGGCTTCGGTCGGCCGCCCCACTTCGCTTCCGCGTATGCCTCCAGTATTTTCATCCACTCTCATGCTGTCAGGATTCAGGATGCTTTCTCTTCTTTTGTGTATTTCCTTTTCCAAAGAAGGGTATTCCCGCAAAACGCCCTTCAGGTAATCTCTTGTATAATTCTTCACCCTGTCCCTCCTGATTCGCGCCCTTTCGTGCCTGGGCTGTTGTGATAATTGTACCTGCATTAATATTTAACCGATTATCGTTTCCAACTCTTCGTGCGTCATGTAGCCCATATACTGCAAGTCCAATTCATCTATCACTTTATATGTCAATTCGTTTGTATAGCCGATATACCATTCGTTCCGCGCGTTGTGCTTGAAATCCCACGCCTCAGCATACACCAGCCGCTTCTTCTTCCTTGCCCGATAGATATGATACACGGTCAGCCCTCCTTGGATTCAAATAAATATCTTGCCTTCTGTCTGAATTGCGCTTTTATCTGTTTTTCGTCAGTCAGTTTCAACTGATGGAATAATTTTTCGTGTTGCGGACAAAAGTCGTGCCCGACGTGTTCAGTTGCACAACCATCACACATAGGCAAGTCGCACGTTTCCAATCTCCCTTGATTCTTGAAATCTTGGAAATCCCTGTAAAAAATCGTACTGTGGTAATCTATTATGAAATCGCATAGGCGAGTAGCTGATTTTTTGCCGCACACTCCGCAAGGGTTCTTGAATATATCAGGATCATTCATCCCTATACCTCCGAGCCTTTACAAAACTGGCAGCTTGTTCCGCAACGCAGCCACTCCTCGCTGCCTTCCGCATACCCGGGATCGTCCTTGTACCCGCCATATTTATGGATGAGGACGTTAATGCATCTTTCGCAAGAGGTTGCAGCAATGATGATTGCTTCGTTTAACGTGTACTCTCCGGCATTGGCGATATTAAGAACTAACCCTTGATTCCAAGTTTCGTTCGCTCTCATGATCTCTTTGCAACGAGTGTTTGCGGTATCATCTATTTTCAGGTAGGAGGTTGTCAATTGGAACGGGAACCGCGAGACTTGAATGTGCGGGCCATCAAACATTGGGGGCGTCCAATCTGTTTTATTCGTTTCGATTACTTTTCCATCCATGTCCTCATACCACAATGTCTTCAGATGTTTTTCTCTATCAATTTTCATTCAACTTCCTCCCATCTAAAAAAGTGAATATCATCATCTATCCTCTTGTACAAATTTCCGTCAGTGATCTTAAACAACGTTGTTACGCCATTCTTTTTTGTTGCATACAGATCATGCTTGATGTAAACAACATCGCCATAAAGCGCCTTTAACTTATCGACTGCCTCTTGTCTGGTCATTTTTCGCCCCTCACAGTCTTTTGACTACGGTTGTTGTGATGCATCGCGCGTTTGTCCGGCGCATGCCCATAACCTTCGACGCGTTCACGATCAAATCCATACTTGTGATTTATACCGCGCGTCTTTGCCTTTTTCCCGATCCGCTCATTTCTGACAACGTGGTGTGCGCCATCATCTGACTGGATGATTACTGTATTTATATTCTCGCGGACAACGTGTCCTTTTATTATTTCCCCGTAGATGTTGACCGCCTCCGTCACTGGTTCCATCTCTTTTCCCCACTCTCCAATTATTTCTTTTTCCGCTTGGTCAATAACCAACAACGCGACTTCTGACTCGCTGCATCCAAGCCTTTGCGCGATATCCGCTATCGGCACCCGTGTCATCCACATAGTCCTGAACGCAACCAATTCAGCTTCAGCCCATTCTAATTTCAATCCTTCAAGAATTCGCATCCAGCACCATCCTCGCGTTCCCAAGGCGGATTTATTTTATACAATTTTGAAACTTCCCTGTTCAGCGATCGGACCATACTTTCTAAAACAACGGCCTTCATCCCAACTGATACTTGTTTTCTTTTTGCTGGCTTGACACACGTAAGCCCTAAACTGCGATTATCGTAAATCGTATAAACGCCAACATCGTATAGGCTCCAACGAAAATCTTTGTCTTTGCTCAATTCGTCCCACAAAGTTTGGGGCATGACGTAGTAATTGAAATCTCCGATAAACGTCTTTTTGGCCAGACTGTTGAAATCTGATTTGCTCACTTTGATTTCATAACAATAAACCTCGCCTTTGGTGTTATAGGTTATAAAGTCAACGCGTTCCACCCCGCCGCGATAATCACCGTTGAAGCCTATGGAAACCTCGAAGCATCCGAAGGTGCCCATTTTTCTATTTTTTACCCATAACGCATGCTCAACCTGCTTTGTTATATCCGTTTTCATCAGTTACCTCCTAAAACGGAAGCGAATCATCATCGATATTAATTTCTTCGCCATGACTACCAAATGGATCCGGCGTATTGTTGAAATCGTTGTATGCGCTCCGCTTCTGCTCCTGTTGGCGTTCGCGCGTACTTTCCCGCGGCCGCTGCTCCGTCGTTTGCTTCGGCTCCAACAAGGTGAAGTTATCCGCAACGATTTCTGTCACGTATACACGTTTCCCGTCATTTCCCTCGTAATTCCGCGTTTGAATTCTTCCTGTGATACCGACCAATGCGCCTTTGCGTGTGAAGTTTGCAAAATTCTCAGCTGACTTTCTCCAAATGACGCAATTGATGAAATCCGCTTCCCGTTCGCCTGCCTGATTCGTGAACTGTCTATTTACCGCAAGAGAGAACGTCCCGACTGCCGTTCCTGTTGATGTATAGCGTAAATCGACATCTTTTGTTAACCTGCCAACTAACACAACTGTATTTATACTCATCTGATTTCCTCCAGTTCCGCCCAGAATTCGCCTCCGGATTTCAACGGAATTTTCTTGTATAGCTTTCCCCTATCCAACATAAAGCGATATTCTTTATCCGAGTTAATCGCACGGATCAAATAACTTTTTCTTAACCGAGATATTCTTTTTGTTTTCCAAACCGTGTAGCCCAGTCCTTTTATAAGCTGTAGCGCTTCATCGAGTTTCATTGCTTCCCTCCTTGTGTTCTTGGTTCAACCTATCCAACTCTGCAACGACTTCTAGCAAGCACGCACTATCAAAAACATTTCCGAAATTTGTATGAAATGTGTATTTTCTCCAAGATGCAAACCATCTTATTTGTCCTAAAGCTGATCCAGTTGCATTATTAACGACGCTTATGATCTTGGTCTTGCCGCTTGGGCTTTTGCTGAGTTCGCGAAATTCCAAATATTTATTTTTCATCCCTGGCCTACCCCAATTCGTTCCAAAAACGCTTTTTCAGTTTGAAATGCCAAAGGGTTGTACAAATCGATTCCCGTCCACCCCTCACCCGTTCCCTCATCCTCATCGAAATCGTAATACATAAATTCATATGGATTCTTTTTGCTTCCACAAGGTACCATAGCAGAATAAGAGTTGTATGTCGGTACGCCCTTGAATGTGTAGGTCTGTGGCATGTAATCGACTATCTTGTCAGTTAATTCGCCATTTTCGTCCGCTGCGTACAACGGTCCAGCGTAACGCATGATGTCGTCTGTGTTAGCCCAAAGAATCGGACCACGCTTTTTTATCTTTTTCCATAACTGGCGTTTATTCATTCTTTTTCCTCCTCAGGTTTAAGTGCATCAGCTAAGCTCTGAAAGAAATCAGCAAGTCCGTTTCTTATTTCGTTAACCGCTGTTTCGACAAGTCCCGGCATGCTAACGAAGAAATTATTAAATCCGGCAATCTCTTTTTTTGTATGGTATTTCGGTCCGTAGTTCCGGATGTAGTGCCGATCTTCCAGGCTCAAAATCATGCCGCGCTCTTTATTGATTTTCGCGCGCTTCACTCTCTTTTTGATCTGACGTTTATTCATTAGCTGCCCGCCTTGAGATAACCGATATCAGCTGCAAACGATCTTATTTCCACCATTTCAGACTGCAAATATCCCCAATACGGGCAATACAAACCGCCATAACCATTTTTCCCATTTACGCATCTGCCTGTCCGTATGAATTCACTAAATTCCAGGATTAAAGATTGCATTGTCCCGCCATGGGAAAAACCCCTATCGAAATATCTTGGACCATATGCGTAAATGTATTCTTTAGTGTAGTCGTCTACGAAATAGGTGCGGTTATTTTTCAATTCAAAATGAGCGATAAATCCGTCTTTTTCGTTGAAGAAAAACCTTCTGCCTACTGAAGATATTTTAGTTATTAATTTGTTAACCGTTTCCAGTCGCTGCTCTTTAGTTTCATTCACCTCTCATTCCTCCTCCAACGCGATGATTGTCATGATGCAGTAGTTCGCGCAATCCATAAGCGTGTCTTTTATCGATTCCTCGGCAACACGCTGCTCTTTTGTACTTAGGCTTTGCAATCTGTTTACCTTGTCCGTAATGCGCGTAACGGCTGAAATTATGCCCAATTTGCGATACGTCTCTCGGAAGCTGTCGCCATAGTCGTGATTCTTTGCTTCGTAGATGGCGGTCAGCTCTTCAGTGATTTCTTTGTGCCGCATTACTTTCGAATCTTCCGGTAGGTCGTCCGGTTCATCGGACGAATCAGTTTTTAATATCTTCATGCCGCCGCCCTCTCTCGTGTGCATGCTGAAACCGAATGGCGATTGTGGATACGGGTACGCCTCGAGCATTTCATCATTCCAGCTCCACTTTCCATCATCTATTGCCAATCTATAACAATCTGACAAAACCACTTCTACAAGCGTTTTAGTGCCGCTGTATTTTAGCATTTCGTCACAAACCCAATATTCTGAAGCTTCTGGCAACACCTCACGAATCTTAACCTTATCGCCCACTTTAAATCTCATCACTTCTACCTCCCTCCACAAACTTGTTAATCAACAGATTCAACATAATTTTTTCTGTTAATTCAAGCCGATCGTAAGCCGTACAATACGAAATAGTTAGCCCGCCGTTTCTTTTTAACCAAAATTCGGCAAAAGCTTCGTACTGCTGCATGATTACGTATCGATCGTTTTCAATCTTCCCAATCCGAAAATTATTATTGCTCAGCATATCGCTTAGCGCCTTGTTCTTTTGTTCCTCGCTCATTACCCCTAAAAGGGCGTTTATGATATTCATGGTCGCAACTCCTTCCAGTTTGTGATGATGATATTCCCCTTTACATCAGGAGCGTTTTCCTGCAGGTGTGCTGCAATTTCGCTCAAAACCCGCGCGTTAACGCCTTTGTAGTTTTTTACCCGGAGCGTTGTGTATCCTGACCCATTTTGAAATTTGTAAGCAACGAATAACCGCATGGCGCTTTTTCTTCCGTATACCATCCCTCTACCTCCTAAAATCTAGTAACAATACCATTACAATAGCGATTGCCAGTAGTTCTGCGATTAGTGGTGGATTCATTCTGTAACCTCTGGCAGCATTTCTGGATTCTCGTAAATGTTTCCAATGACCTTCAGTTCTTCAGACAGCCGTTCCCATTCGTGCAATGGATCGTAAGGACCTTCGAACGTCTGTACCTGGAAGGCATAATCCTTCTTAACGACCACTCCCCTATCCATGATGGTTTTCAGTTCGCCATCAAGCAGTTCAAAAACGGCTTCAATGATGTCGCCTTCAAATACTTCTTTTCCGTGCGAATCTTTCTTCAGGCCTGTGTATTGTCTGAGCGTGCAATGACTACCTGCCCAACCTGTATGCATGCATCCATCAGAAACGCGGATGCCGCCTTCTAAAAAATCGATAGTATCCACGAGTGTCGTCAGCTTCGAATTATGCCAATAAGCTTTGTATTTAACTTCGCACATCATTAATACTTCCCTTCTCGTTTTTCCAGTAACGTGACGCCAGTCTCTTCCAGGATCGTATTGTTCAAATCATCGAGGTCTACGTAGTCGTTCTCGTATGCCTCATACAAGTTGAGCATGTTTTCCATGAACCGATTCAACCGCGCTTTGCCGAAGCCAAACTTGTCACGCAGCGTTAGAAGCGGAAAGCCCATCATCATGAGAAAGGCTTTCTTTGTGGCTTCCATGGTGGCGTCTTTTTTGATTTTCTAGATCTGCGCAGCGGTCAATGTGTAAACCGCTTGGCTTTTCTTCGAGTCACGTTCCAAGCGTCTGCGTTCTTCGCGGGATAGCTCCGTCCGGGGCAGATGACGCTTGACGACTTTATCTGTGTAGGATCTCATTCCGGCACCTCCTCGCCTTCCTCTTCCGTGTTCCAAACGTCGATATGCTTTGGTCTAATGTGTTTCAGACTATCTACAAATCTCTCATTGGCAGAATCCTCATCCTCCGCTTCCACCCATTGTTGAAGAACCAAGTAGTATTTATTCATTCCGCTTCCTCCTCGCGGTGACATTCGTCGTAAAAAATGAATGCATGGTGTTCGGGTTCGTTATTTTGAAGTGAAGTTGTGTTAATTTTAATATCAGTTATGACTTTCGTTTGATCCGCGATAAAGTCATTCACTAACTTTTGGAAGAAAGGCTGCACACTTGAAATTACTTTTACTTTTGGAACTATTTTTACATTCATCACACTTCCTCCTTATCCGAAAGCGGCCCGTAAAGCAAATAGGCCGCCACTTCAAGCTCTCTCATATTACGCAGGCGATTCCTCCACAATTTGAATTCATCTGAAGGCGGAAGCCAATCGTCACCACAACCAAACTCAAATGCTTTTTTGCACTCTTCTTCGTCATCAGCAAGTATGAACTTCAGGCACCCGAGAAATGATAAGCCATATTCTTGAAACTCCCAGAAGTGAGCGATTCGATCTTTTGCGCACTGCGGCATAATCATTTCCGGCGGCTTAGCTTCGCCACCAGAAACCGTCCACCCATAAACGTTTTGAATGCTTTTTTCTATTTCCGAGATCGTATCCTTATTCATTCCGCTTCCTCCTGAATTTCTACCAAAGCAGTAACAAGTGACACGTACAAATTTTTAAACGATTCTAGCGTTAGGCAATCCAAAACCTCCAAGTTAGCAGCATGTTCGTTGATTAATTCATTTAAGCCGTTCATTCCGCAGGCACTTCCTTCGCACTGGTCCATTTAGCTTTCAACCGATCAATTTCTTTGTAAAAATCATCGAAGGTGGCAAAGTCGTAGATACCTAAACAAGTAACCGAACTCCCATCGAAAAAGAAAGCGCCCGTATCGCTGAACTTGATGTTCTCCAGTTTGGTTTTCTTGTTTCTGAATTTTGTGAATGTAAGTGAGTATTCCCCTTCTTTGTTTCTAACCAAAAGGACGTTGACTCTTTCTGGAAATACATATCCTAAACCTGCTAATTTTTCTTCAGTCATTATTCGTTTCCTCCTCTTTATCAATGTGTTCAACGGTTCCGCCAATCTCCTTGGCTACACTAAGCGCTTGATTGCTATTTTGGAACAACCTCGCTGCGTACTTCGCGCCAGGCGAATCGTCAACGATCATGAGAGCGTCATCACCAAGCCATCTTGAAAAATACAAGTTCCCTACCCTTACTCTGCATTTCATCCTTCTACCTCCATCATGATTTTTGTTTTTTCAGCCAACCTAACCAGCTTTCTGCCGCTTCCTTAATCTCCGGAGGAGCCACTTGATTGTGTTTGCCTCTGAGCTGGATAATGTTTTCGTTCTTCAGCTCCAAGGTGTAAAAAGGCTTTTCGATAGCTTCTTTTTGACGAATAAAAACGATCGTCGTCTTCCCTTGCTTATGACTATCTATATAACCGCTGCCACCAACGCAATGATGGAGCGCCTTTCCTTCAGCAACTAACTCATTCAAATCTTTCGGTACCAAGAATGCGCAATCTCCTACAACGGTTTCGTATTTCAAAATAGCCTTCAGGCGTTTTTCGTACATTTTTTCATTCACTTCGCGCTGCATTTGATTAAGCAATTCCACCGCGTTGTCATGCGCCTTCTTCAGATCTTTAGGGAGTATGAGGTTTTCATCCAACTCGATCCCTAAATCTTTCAACAAGGATAAATAATCAAGGTAATACTTGAAATTGACCTTATTTTTTATCATCCAATTTTGGAACCTAATTATTCCGACACCCTTAGGCACTTTGTTGATATCCCGGTAATCAAGGTATCTTTCAATTCCAGGGACAACTTTCCCGTTCCGTTCTTTGATCCTTTTTTCGAGTTCGTACTCGAGGAAAGTGCGACTAGAGTTTTTGAAAAACTGCTTGTTTTTCCTGAGCCAATTCTCGTTGATTGTTCGCATATCAACATTCTTCCGCCAAGAGCCATATACGTTATTCATATACCTCGGAAACATCACCTGGTTGGCCAAAGCGTTCGCGTTTATTTTCTGCAGGAACTCTATTTCTTTTCTGTATTTATAAATGTTCTCGATATCGAAAGCGGAAAGCTGTTCGATTCTTAGATAGCGCAATTCCGATGTGTTGCTAATCTTATCCGCCCACCCGTTCGTATACAGCTTAACGCCGGCATACGGGCCGCCAAACGGCTTGTTTGGGGTTAATCCGAAGACGGGGCGCCCATTATCTAAACGCGTCACCATAACGTGCTTACCGCCCGCGAATTGTTCGAAGTTCGTCAACTCGCATTCGATCGTTTGCTTGCCTTCTGTAACCCTTGACCAAAAGCCATAGGACTGTATTTCAATCCGCTTGGCCGTGACCAACACGGTTGCAAAAGAGTAAAACTTATCAAAGAAAGTCAGGTTGGATTGCTTGGTCAGCCGCCTTTCAATAACAAAGCAATCCGACCTATCCGACGCCAGAATGGTTTTTTGTTTGTTTGACCATTTGAACGTCGATATTTGAGAATAGCACCAATCAAAGAATGCCTTCGGCGGCTTTAATTTGTTTTCAAAGTAGTATTTCGGCTCTTTCGTAGTCATAAGAAGTCAAGCAGGCTCAGCTGCTCTAGCTCCTCTGTTTTTTTCGGAGTTTCTTTTCGTTTGCTTTCCACTTTGACTTTTGGAGCCGATTTAGCAGCTACCGTAACAACAGCCGGGGTATTTTCAACTTCAACTTGATCGTCGGATACAAAATACTTTCTCACCCAAGAAAAGACCGTTTGATCATCCACCATAGCGGCATTGCCTGTTTTTTGCTTCTCCGCTTGCGATACGCAATATTTCATGGCGCCTTTTATTGTGGAGCCTTCTTTCAAAATCCCTTGCAGCAACGTTTCATCATCCTGATCACATAACCAATTGTGAATGGCATCTTCAGCACCGCTATGTTCGCCGTTCATTTCTTGGAGCATTTTAGCGTGCGCCTGCGTTTTTATGTTTGGCATCTTCTATTCCTCCCAGGGATAATGATCAATTTTTTCACTTCTCAAAAATCGGTATCCATTTATAATTAGCTCTTCTTTTGTTAAAGGATCGGAGAAAAAGTGCTCCATTCCCATTTCATCGGCGTAATAGTAAATTCGCTTCACAGGCACACCTCCAACAACTCGGGATTATCGTACGCATTTCCAATGACTTCCGCCTCATGTCGATATGGATAGAGGGATAATCTCGTGCGGTATTTACGATCGTGTTCAGGGTGCCCTTCCGTCATCCACATGCCATTTCCCTTTTGGTACACTCTGCAGATATGCGTTAATTCGGTACCGTTTACCGTTCTCTCCCTCAATCGGATGATGTCGCCGTCATAGATTTCGCGGCCACCCGTGCCTTTTATCTTGGTAAATTGTCCAGCCGTTTCTTTATCGATTAGGTAAACGGAGTTTTCGTCAATCGGATTAACTATCGCGTATTGCCCAAACATAAAAGTGAGCAGACCGCGCTTCCATTCGCCATTTTCTGTCTTCCCTCGAAACTTATTATCATTCACTACTATCACTCCTTCACAAATTCCCAAGTGACCGTCTTCAACCCTTCTTCACGCGCATATTTCAGCGCCTCTTGCATCGTTTTGAATCTGCCTACAGCTTTATTGCGTGTGACATCAATCAGGATGCAGTCGTATTTTTTAGCCATTTGCTTCCTCCTGGTTAAACTTTGATGTATTCGATATCTTCAAAACTTACGCGTCTCAAACAATTCATGCGTGTCGCTACGAGGTATGCTTTTACCGTTTTTTCATCCATCTGCCGGATGCCGATGTCAAGGGTACCTTCATCGAAAACGTAAGTCACACCATAATTGACCTTGAATTCCCTCGTTCCGCAGATATAACCAACTTCTTCAATTGGCTCCTTTTTGAATTTGTCGAGGTGCATGCAGTCGCCTGCCATTTCATCGGACATCAAATGCTCTTCGAGATCAGAAATCCCCATCTTTTGCAGCTGTTCCGTTTGGTTTTGCCTTTTCCAATATTTTTTGATCCGCACTTTATCGCCTAATTCGTATTTCATTCTGATGCCTCCTCGCTGCAATGCGGGCACTTTTTAAAAACGATGCCCCAATTCTCTGTTTCGACATACACCACGCCTTTGTCGCAGCGTTCGCATCCTAAGTCTTTCTGGCTGGACCGCAAATTCGCAATCCGGTCATCGATTTCTTTTATTTCCGTGTCAGTCATGACGAAGCCTCCTAGAATTTAATGCGCCTATCCCTATCGTTTTTGAACTTCAGAATGTTCCCGCCTAAGTTCCGATAAAGCCTGCTGATTACCTTGCTATCGTACATAGCAGAAACCTGGTCGCTGCTTAAGTTTGTTGTGATAATCGTCGATTTGTCTTGCCTGCGGTTCATCAGCGTGTACAACATCCGTTGCGTGAAGTTCGATGCGCTTTTGTCCGTTCCGATGGGTCCGGTTTCGGCGCCCAGATCATCGATAACAAGCAAGTCAACTACCGCGACACGATCGATTAGTGAGCGTTCATCTTCCTGCGTAATTTTGTCGTTGTAGGTGCTGCGGATATCCAGAAGAAATTCGTCCAAAGAAAGGAATAAACAACTCATGTACGGATCCGCATGTTCGTTCACAGCCTTCAGGATGCTCATAGCTAAATGGCTTTTTCCGGCTCCTGCAGTTCCCGTCAGCAACGTGTTGAAAACTTCGCCTCTCATATACCTGCCTGCAATGAGTCTTGCCGCTAACTTGTTTCGCTCCGACTCTTCATCATCTACCACGAAATTATCAAAATTTGCCTCTCTAAGCGTGTGATCACCAACGATGGAGTCTTTATATAGCCTGTCGAACGTAATGCGTTTATGGTGTCTTTTTGTGAGGTTTTGAATCAATTCTTCGTCTTCCTTCTGAACTTTCTCCCGTTGGCACTTCTGACAAGCGATATGACCTCGATATTGATGCATCGGCTCGTTGTGAACTTCGCAAATCTGATCGCTCTCCAGGAGTAGGTTCTTCAGCAGACCCATGCTGCTAGTAAACGATTCCTCCATAACTATCCGGCCCCTTTCGTGGTTTTGTCGGCACTTGATTTAGGTACTGATCGAATTTCGTTCCGAACAATGTACTTGGCTGCAGGTACTTACTCATCTTTTCGTCCTGCAACCAATCAGCACACTTGTTATCAACGACTTTTTTGAAGTCGTCTGTTCTGTACCCTTCGTTCCATCTTGCTCTGATATTTTTCCTATGAGACTCAACAGGCTTGAAAGATCGTTCTGTTTTTTCGTTCAGGTAAGAGATGATTTCCGAAAAAGGGATAGAGGGTTCGGCATCGCCGGACAATATCTCTTTCTTACCCTTACCTAACCTATCCTTACCTAACCTAACCTGTGTATCCCATCCGTCTACCTTTGGTATGTCATCTGGTATGTCATTTGGTATGCCTTTTTGCGCACCGAACACATAACGCCCGTTATCGCTGACGGAAAGTTGTTCCTTTTCATCGAGGTATACCGTTTCGGCATACCTGTCTGACCGAATATAGTTGTGAATCTTCCAATCCTTGATGACAACAACGCCGCTTTCGAAAGGAATAATGAACTCCTTAGCCATCAAAAGCTTCAGGTCATCATCACTTGCGCCAATCATGCGCTTCGCCGTCTTTACGTTACCTATAAATCCATCGTCATCAGCCGCCATATTCAGGTGGAAATACAAGCACTGCGTTGACATCGGCATATCCAGAAACAAATCGGTTTCCGTTATTTTTTTGCTGAACATTCTTCTTTGAGCCACTCGCTCACCCTCCTATCTTGAATTCTTTTACTTGCTGTGGAGATAATTTGATCGGTACAATCACATGCTTTTTCATGAACGTCTGCAACCCTATTTGATGCTGCTCTTGGTGATGTTTGCGGCATAGGCGCATGTAACGGTGTTTGCTATGGTCTATCGACCTTCTATCGCGCCCCATACCAACAGTCTCGTAATGCGCTGCATCCGAATTCGGCTTACCGCAGCAGAAGCAAGCACCGTGTTTCATGTAAAGGAATAGCACACGCGTGATATCGCTGCTAAGGTGGAATTTCTGATACTTGAAAGGTATTTCTTGTTCGAAGCAAAATTCGATTATGTATTCGATAAATTCGCCGGCAAAAACCTGACTGATGCCGTACCCTTCCATGCTGAAATCTTCAATGCTTTTATAAGCCGAAAACATGGCCTTCATGAGTTCTTTGATGTAGTCCGGCGGATAACCCGTATAAATCGAAATATCGTTAAACAGACCATAAATCATGCCGAATTGAGCCTTTGTAACAGCTCTATCATCAATTGGTTTGATGATAGCTCTCGGAAATCCTGAAAGGGATAACCGATGCGCTTCCGCAAGGTCGAAGTCACGATCCAATTTGAAAGTGACTTCATCGCCCTGCGCTCTGATTAGTTTCCCTTCGTATTCCATCCAATCACCCTAGAACGGCCATTCATCTTCATTGGCCCACGCTAAATCATCTTCCATGTATTCCTGATCTTGTTCAGATTCTTCCGAATCCATAGGAACAGCTACCAACTCAACGCGAATACCGCTAGTTATAAGGAATTCGTTCAATTTATTTAGTTGTGCGATTGTCCCAGTAACCTGAATGGTATTTGTGATAACGGGTTCATAGACTTCTATCTGCTCAGGCTCTTCAAACGGAGGAACTTCAATGATTTCAGCCTCTACAATAGCTGCCAGTTCTTCCTGTTGTTTCAACAAGAAAGCCTCATGCTCGGCTGCTTTGCGCTCCTGTTCGGCAGCGATGCGAGCCTTGCGTTCTTTATCCATGTTGATCAAGTCGATGACTTCCATTGCGTTTCGATGGTCCAACTGCGATACCCATCCGGCCGGTTCGATGTCCTGCCCTTTGCAGAATTCGATCAACACCTTCACTTGCATTTCGCGGTATTCTTTATCTTTCACTGCATCAGCAACGGCCTTGTCGATTTCATCATTCAATTTTGTTGACGGCTTCAATTTGGCTGACCACATACCTTTGTTTAACCAAGAAGCATTTCGTTCGATAGAGATATCCATGTCTGCAAGTTTGATATCCAGCAGTTCATCAAGTGCAGCTACACGCTCCTGGCGTTCGGCTTCGTCAATTTCTTTCAGGCCGTCACGAATCTGATTCAGAGGGACATCAATCAGGCCGTTCAATTCCTTTATCTTCGCTTCATAGGCATTAAGCGGTTCGTTGTATGCCCGTTTGATGATCTTGCGTTCCTTCTCGAACTTGTCGCGCACTTCCAACAACTTGCCGCGTACTTCTTCCGCACCTTTTTTGTCGGCACGCGTGAAAGCTAACCCGGTATATTTATCAGAAAAACCTTGAACAACGGCTTTCATTTCATCAAATTTGTGCATTTCAAGTGTGGCGGGTTCGTAGATCGTCCCCAAGGTGCTGTTTTGGATTACCTCTAATTCATTGCTCATCATTTGCTCCCCCAATTCACTGTTTGTGTCGTTCTACCTTCAAGCAGACTTTCTTGCTGCGCCTTTTGAGGCTCTTGCTGTCGGTTGTTCTGGCGTTTTTTTTCATCGTTTTTAAGTTTCGTGTAGCGTGCTTTTAAGTGTCCGAGCACCCTAATCTTGTCGGCATCGCGAATGTCGCTGACACCCTCTATTTTGGCGATTTCAACGTATAATTGATTGATATCTAATCCGGCTTTTTGAATGGCAGAAACATATTTGTCGATTGCGTCGTCTGTGCTCGGAATCTGCTGTACTTTCTCCTGTTGCGGTTCTTGTTGTGTGATTCGTTTCTCCGCTGCCCCATTTGCTTTGGTGTGATTTGAAATCAAATCCCGAAATGCTTTAATAGCTTTGTCCGCTTGCTCAGCGCTGGCATCATCGAGGCTATTTAGTCCCAGTTGTTCCGCCGCCCACTTCAGAGCTTGATTGGTTGCGTCTTCGCCGTGCATTCCACGCAATTCAGCGTATCCTTCCGCAAGGTCAAACAGTTCCTTGTTTTGATCCCGTGAAATTTTGGCTATAGGTTTCTTGGATTCGATTTTGTCTTGGAAAGCATCTGGGTCATCTTTGTCGGTTGCAATGTTGAAGAATTTCAGCAAGAAATATTTTTCGCCGTATGTCAGCGCTTTTCCTACCCCTTTTTCCCCCGCAAGATCAACTCCTTGCGCATACCAGGAAACTTTCACGGTATCGCTTGGATCGTCGACGTTGACCCACGTCATCGTCATATCCAGTTCGGTAAAGTATTCATTTGAAGGCGTTCCTTTTGAGTTCGTGCGCTCGAACGTCGTCAAGTGGTGACCTAATACTTCCGGAACCAACATCAGGCCGACTTCGTTGATTTTTTCGTGTAAGGAACCCAATACATCGGATGAACCGACATAGTTATACTGCTTTCCTTGCTGGTCTTTTTTTAGGTACGGAACGGACTTCCTGACTTCCGCAAGCCGTTGATACACATTTAATATTTTTTCAGTCATCACCGCTCACCCTCTTCCTGCCGTTTTCAGCGTGTAATGTTCGTTCAAGTAGTCGCGCAAGGCATCTATCTCATTGATGACATACTCACCTTCGATATCAAAATACTCCTCGTTTTCGTAGATAGGCTCACCATCCCACGTTTCGGCCACCGGCTCCTGCTCCATCTCTTGCAGGTAGGAGCAATGTGCTTGGGATAAAGCTTGGTTATTATCCATCCGAAGTCCTCCTTTTATGATAAAATGGTAGTGGTTCTATTACTTATGCCGCCTATTGCTGTAGGTGGCTTTTTTATTTCAAAAATGCAGAAGCTTCGATTTTTCCTTTTGTCGCTTCCGTCCAAACATAGCTTTCTGAAAGATTGACCTCGCTCGTTACTTCAACCAGATCCGTAAAATCAAAGCAGTCCAACGCATTCGTTTCATCGTATTTGAAAAAATGTACGTTATCGCATTTACGGTATAGCTCCAAGACTAGCTTTTCTTCCTGAGACAATCCGCGCGGCCTCGTGCTTTGTTTTTTCTTCATGCGTTTATTCATTTGTCGCTTCCCTCTCCTCGATAAAATCCATCAGCTTTAAAATCTCACTGTAGCTGTGCTGCGCTTTTTCTTCGCATGGCTCTTCATCCATGTTGATATGCAACACATTTTTAAGGGTATGCCACATCGCTTCGTAGTCCATTTCGATCACCTCCTAGAAGTCTGTTCTCACTGGCGTTATTAGGTATTCGTATTTTTCAAAAACAAACTTGAACGGCTTATTTTTTGTGGTGAACTTAACAATAGCGCAGCCGTTGTTAAACTTTTTCTCGTTTATGGCATCATTCATAAATTCCAGCGCATTTATCAATTAATCAACGTTTACCGACAGCAACATTTCGCCTTCGCAATCCTCTAAAGGCATTTTTATTTCGTAATCGGGCCATCCGTCTTTAGTAAGCACGACCGCTTTGTTTTTGATATCCATCTTGATCAAATTACTGAAGGATGTTTTCGTCATAAACGGCCTTACAGACTTCAAAAGCGTTCCGATATGGACATTTATTTCGCAACTGATGTTTTCGAACTCGAAAAATTTCCCAACCTCAGGGTATTTACCGTCTTCCGGCATCATTGTAAAAATGTTTAAGATGAAATCAGTTGGGTTACTATGGAACTCAGAAACCTTAACCGCAACATGAGAGTCTGTAGCATATAGATTTCCGTCATTTGAATAATTGATGCATTGCAGCATTGGCCGTGTAGAGAATTTGCTGACGGCCTTTTTTAAATGTTTCGTTAATTGATTATCTTTCACTCCGATACCTCCATTACATTCCTGTTTCTATCCATCCGACCAGGCCAATGATTAGTAAGGCGATACTAACCACTATTGTTGTGCCTATAAAGTTGACCAGCTTATCCTCAAACTCGTCTGTAAATACCTTCATTTCGCACTCTCCTTATATGTCATCGTGACGATGAACGGGACGCCTGCATACGTTTCGACAGCATCCTCAAATTCGATCTCAACCCATAATTCAGACCGCGAATGGCGAATGGCCTTTACAACCTTTCCGCGGTTTTCTTCTCCTACAGCAAAACTCGCCGTTTCGCCATCGTTGTAACAAATAACCACTTTCTTATTCAAATCGATTCCCCCTGTTTATAAATTGCATCCATTACGATTTCGAAATCATTCAGGGCCTTGCCTATTTCAGTCATTGCGAAATCTGCAGTAATGACACCAACACAATAGTTCCCATGCGCGGTTTTTATTTTTCGGAAAGAATCGGCAAGAGCTCCCGTGTACGCTGCATCGAAATTAAATTTATCCACTCGTCCGTACCTCCTCAGAAATTAAGGACCCATAGCAATTCACCCAGACAAAAGCAAAGGTAAAAATACAAGCTGAGCCATATAATTTTCACGATTGATACACCTCTTTCAAACGCGGGAGTTCAGCTGGAAAACTGACGCTTCTTGTTCCGGCTTCAAGCAAATCTCTATTCTCGAAGTAGAAGGCGAAACAGATGATATCGTAAAGCGTGTCCATCCCTCTATTTTTCAAGTATGGCTTGTATGGTCCGAACGTTTTCGGATGACTGTCCGCGTAATCTCGGAACCCTTTTAGCAGCTTCACAGGGTCTTTATATCCGAATATCCGCCCGATATCTTTCGTAAATGCGTATTGCTGGGCTTTACTTTTCGTTTGCAAGATGACCATCGTCAGGCCCCTCCTTCTCCTGCATACTCAGTTAACATTTTTTTCAGACGCGTTTTTTCAGGTACATTATTGAACGGCAGCGCCCTTTCCTTGTGAATGTTGTCGACCATGAAACAAAGGGCTGTCCATCCGTATTTATCTATGAACCTCTGATCAGTAATCACGGAACTGAGTTGTTTAAGCTCGCGCTTATCAAAATTCGTTTGGAAGATACTAACTTTAATAAAGAAATCTTTGAAGTGCTCTGCTGCTTCCAATTCATCGACGATCGCCTTTTCTAATTCGTTCATTTTTTATCCCTCCAATAGTTCTGCTTCGTTCAAGAATTTGTTGATGAAATACTGTTGGCCTTTACCGGTCACTTTCGGCGTCCTGCTAATCCGTATGGATCCGTCCGGATTGTTGATGGTCGTTTCCTTCACTTCGAATAATTTCATTTCTGCAGATCGTTGTGTTGGCATATTGTAGTCCGTGCCCTTACGCTTGATCAGGAAGCCGTTTTCTCTAAGCCATACAAATAATCGGTTCCCACCAATCTTGATGCCGTTCTGCGAAAGTAGTTTTGCGAGGTCTCCCACTAAAATCGATGTATGGCTTGCTGCAACCGCGTCTGCGAATAGCGCTTTTGGTGCCATAGCGGTAACTTTTTGCTCCGCTATCAATCGCTTGGAGCGCTCTTCTTTCAAAGTTGTTGCTAATTGAATGAGCGTGTCAGGATTAAGCAACGCTTCTTCGATTTTTTCAGGAGTCAAGTATCCACCGTGCTTTCGTATTGATGGGAGAACTTCGCTTGTTACCCAATTTTCAAATTTTTCAGCTTCAGGCAGTTTCGAACGGAATACCAATCGATAAACGTCTGACTCTGGAATTAATTTGAATTGCTGCGGGCGACCTAGCGAATCGCTACCCCATCCCATGAACCCTTTTTTGCAGTGTTTGTTTGTCGCATCGCTTGCGTTTGCGTAGCCAAGAGTTTTTGCTACATCGTTTGCAACAAAGAACGGTTCGTCGTTTACGATCATCGTTCTGACTTCGTTATTTTCAAAATTAAATATTTGTAATTCGCTCATCATTCTCGCTCCTTTATATCCAATATTTTTTTGATTCTTTCTTTCTGCTCAGTCGCTTTTCGTCTTCCGTAAATTATGTCGGACAAGTACGGTTGCGAAATTTCTAGCAATTTGGCCAAATCTGAC
Organism: Trichococcus collinsii; assembly: GCF_900107505.1. GTDB lineage: Bacteria > Bacillota > Bacilli > Lactobacillales > Aerococcaceae > Trichococcus > Trichococcus collinsii. The sequence continues at coordinate 762,316 of NZ_FNQH01000001.1, forward strand.
ATGTTCATGTTTCTTTTTGCCAACTCAACTTTCACCTTTAAACCGAAATCCGTAGGCATTTTCTCACCTCCTAAAATATTTTTATTATTTTAGCTATTTTATTTAGCTTTCCGTTGACATTCCTATCCAAAGTGATAATATTAAGGCATAGCAAACAAGGCCTGAAATTACCACATAAACAAAGCGTTTGGCGACGGCTTTTCATTGGTTTTTCGTTGTCTTTGGAAGCTACAAATCTTAGCTACATACACATTGTATTATCAGATGTGATAGAAGTCAACACTTTTCTATCACTTTGGACAATTTTTTGTGTTGCGCTTTTAAGGATGATTGATATGACGGTTTTTGACAGAGTGAAAAATTTAGCGGACAAGAGAGGTATGTCGATTGCTGACGTTGAAGAAAAGGTCGGAATGGGTAAAAATGCTATTTATAAATGGAAAAGGCAAAATGCAGCAACCGATAAACTGGAACTTGTTGCTGATTATTTCGATGTATCTATCGACTACTTATTAGGAAGAGCGGAAAAATCAAAAGAATCTGATCCGGCTAAAGATTTAGATGAGATACTCGACAAAGCAATGAGTTTTGACGGAAAACCTCTCACCGAAATCGACAAAGAGGCTATTAGGGCGTTCTTGCAAGGGAGATTTAGTTCTAAGTGAGGTGAGTTTATTGTTACGGATACGGGAGAAACTTGGCAAATTAGGAATCAAATTGGAATTCATCGAAATGGAATCCAAGGGCTGTTTTATAAATGACTTGGAGACCATGTTTGTTAATAGCGCTTTATCAGAAGATGAAATGAAAATGGTTATATACCACGAAATGAAGCACGCATTGGACCATGCTGACTACGCATTTTTGTACAAAGAGCCAATTTATCTAATTAAAATGGAGTCTGAAGCCAACGAATATATGGTCAGGAAAATTATCGAAGATAATGGAGGCGTCTATAATTACACTCAAGTGATAGAAGAATTCAAAATTGGCATGGGGTCAGATATTCGTTTTGCAAAATAATAGAAGCGGCTACTAAATGAATCGGATTTTATTTTGCACATAACAGAAAAGGAGTGGCTTATTTATGGCTGGACTATTCGATAAATTCAAGAAAGAAAAAGGGGATTTCGAAGCAACTTCAACCTTCGGGAGTATTAAGGTTGATGATAACAGGAGGATTTTTAAAATAGCAGGGAGATTAATCCCTTATGCTGATTTAGTCAGCTTTGAGTTACTGGAAGATGGGAAAATAATTACGGAAGGCGGTATCGATATCGGAAGGGCCGCTATAGGTGGAGCATTTTTCGGGATAGCCGGTGCTGGTATTGGAGGTTTTTCTAAAATGAAGAAGGAAGACAAGGAGTTCTGTACAAGCATGCAGATTCTTGTAACACTAAGGAATCAGAAATATGGAGCAGTGACGGTTCCGTTTATTTTCCTGAAAACGGACAAATCTAAAGCTACATATTCGTTGGCAAGAACGAATGCGAAAGCGACGTTGAGTGGGTTGAATTACATCCTCGAAATGAATGCGGACAAAACAATTTTAGGTTTCGATAACTTGAAAAAGTTAAAAGAGCTTTTCGATTTAGGTATTTTGACTGAAGGTGAATACGACAGCAAGAAAAAAGATATCCTGGGACTTTGATTTTTGCAATAAAAAAATACCTCACTCCCCCAGTTTGGCGACCGAGAAGTGAGGTATGGGAACAGCGTACGAAACGTTGAATAGCTCAACGTCTTTTTTTGTACCTGTACGCCCTATTTTAACACAAGTAGGAGGTAAAAAGATGTGGATTGAAGAATTACCGAACGGTAAATTCAAGTATGTAGAACGGTATACGGATCCCCTTACCGGGAAAACGGCAAAAGTATCCTTAACACACATAAAGAATAATAATCGTGTCGAAAAGGAAATGCTCAAGAAGCTCCAAGAGAAAATCGAAGGAAAGCTAAAAAAGACAAGTGCGGATATAAATTTTGAAGTGCTGACAAAAAAGTGGCTAGCCGTTTATAAAAAGCAGGTGCGTTTGAGCACTTATAACAATAACGTTTCTTACGTGAATACGATAAATAAAGAAATTGGATCCATCTCGTTGAAAGCACTAACCGGCGCTCATCTTAATTCGGTTATCCTGCATCTATTTGATCTTGGCTATGTGTATGATACCGTAAAAGGTATGACCGCAACTATTCGTAAAATTGTGAATTTCGCCCTGAAGTACGGTTTTTTAGCAGACAGGAATATTCTTCATGAAATCGAACTCCCAAGGATAAATGTCACTAAAAAAGATGAGTTCAAATATTTGGAACGAAATGAATTACAAACGGTTGTCGGCCAATTAGAAGAAAAAAACTACGGTGAGTTAGGAAGGATGTGCCTGATCCAGGCATACACAGGTATGCGTTACGGCGAAATGGTATCTTTAGATTATACAAAGCACATCAATTTTCAGGATAAGACCATTCTGATCGAACGCACCTGGTACCACCGGAGAAGAATATTCCAACCTACGAAGGGCGGGAAGCCGCGCACGATACATTTTAATGCGGAAACCGAAAAGCTGCTGAAGGAACAAATACGCCATACGAAAATAAAATCCATGCAGCTTGGTTTGGATAAAAATCAGCGGCTTTTGTTTATTAACGGAAAAAGCGAACCATTCACAAACAGCTATGCCAACGAACTGTTGGGGAAATACACAGACATTCCGGGCAAGCGTGTTACCACCCACATTTTCAGGCACACGTTTATTAGCTTGATGGTTGAGCAAGGCCACACATCAAACATCATCGCGAAGCACGTTGGACACGCGAACACCGATATGATCGAAAAGGTTTATTCCCACTTCACGAATAAAATGGACGAAGATCTGACGAATGCAATTGACGGATTTTCTCTCTCCGTATAACACTCTGCCCCTTTTCTGCCCCTTAACACTTTGATTATCATCCTAGGTGTTGTCATATCAACGGACGCGCCCAAAAACAAATACTTCCATCGTAATAGCATGAGTTTTATGACTATGCATGAACAGGTGAGAATATCCTTTATTTATAAAGGTTTTAGAGTCTTGCGTTTAGACCACAAAAGAAGAGAGAAGATAAAAAGGGGCATCTTTTGCCCCTTTTTTGCCCCCTAAATACAAAAAAACTCCCGCTGATCAGACGGGAGTTGTAAGTTGCCTTGTAAATATCCTTTTGCGTTGTTCAGGTCCTGCGCGTTGCTCTCATTGTTTGTGTCAGGTCGTTCGCACCTCGGATATTCGTGGCGTGCCGGTTGTAACCAAAAGATGCAATCTGCATGTCCGTGAGAATCGAATGATAGCACTTTGGCCAGCCTTACTAGCGATATATCTGCCTTTATTATAACATAAATCCAACAAAAAAGCCCTTCGCAATAACAAGCGAGAGGCTTTTTTAAGAGCGTGATAACATTGGCGCGTCAACGTTTTTCACTTTGTGACCGACAAAGATGTCGGTCAGTAATTTAAATCTCGGCAAGGATTTGCACCTTACATATTCATACAGTTTTTGAACTCGTCATCTTGGCGTTTGTATTGCTGGCACGACTCGAACGTGTCTTCTTGATTAAAAATCAAGCGTGCTACCAATAACACTTACAACCAAACACCCACGGGATCTACCCCCATAACTGTTTTCACTATGCGTCTACCTATTCCGCCACGAGATCGCACGGACGCTCGCAAGCACTCCCGCACTGGTCAGTTAATTATACCACATAACTGGTCGAATTCGACCAGTTAAAACCACTCGAATTCGATGGGTTATCCTAAAACTTGCGTGATTGTTGCACCTTTGTCTGTATCATAGTAAAGGCCGACAGTACCAAAATTTTCCAACTCAACAATCAGCACCTTGCCACCATTGCGCTCGCCCAGGATTGTATACACGCACTCGCCGTTCGGCCCTTCGAGTGAAATAACATCACCGGCCGTGTATGGTCCTTCAGGTGGATAGGTCGTCCAGTTTTGTCCGTTTGGCAGATGTAACAATGATGCGACTACTACTTTGTCTTTTTCGATAGCACGTTTGTCAATCCAGCCGACGCCTTTTGCATTGGCGTACTCACCGGTTTCGTTTTCCTCGTAGAAATAAAACTTCTTGCCAACGTGCGCATCCGTCGTGCCCCAGTTAATCATAGCATCCTCGCCCCATGGTTTCGAGTCGATAGAATAGCCGCCGCTGATAACGGTCGCGTCATAGCTGACCGGAACGCGCGTTTGTACGACTGGTTCAGGTGCTGCCGCTTGCGCTGGTTGAGCCAACTTAGCACGGAAAGCATCCATCTGCGCTTTGGTATATCCCGGACATGAGGAATTATTATAAATCTCATTGTGTCCTTTTACGTTACTTGCTGAGATATTCAAATCGCTCATAATCTTACGTGTAAGCCATTCTCTAGCTGCCACTTGTGCAGGTGAATAGTCGTTTCCATTTCCAGCCTCAACACTGATGTGGACGACATAGCCATTGTTATTATACACGCCCCAGGTAATGCGCTCATAGTCGTAGTTTTGCCAGATATTCCCGTCAGCGTCAATATAAAAATGATAGCCGCCGCGATCCCATCCGAGAGTGTTTTTCCAATACTCTTCATGGCCGGTAATAAATTTACGGACCGAACGCATAACCGCTGAATAGTGCCACCCGATTGTGGTAATTGCTGATAAGTTACGGTCCTTGCTTTGTCCACCTAGCGCTGAGTCTCGTCTGTCATTGATTACATAACTCATAGTTTTTTCTCCTTCCAATTCATCCCATCGCTGTAAGTCGTTCGCCTCTATAATCGCGATTAATTTAGTTCCATAAGCAGAATCAGTAGCATATGTTTTGGCCAAAGCATTACAAACAGTTTTATAGTCCGTTCCGCCAATCACAGCAGCGTAGTGAGTCTTCCGGAATTCCGTCGATGTGAAGAAATCACTATGATCCTGCACTGATGCTTGCCATGTTGGATATTTACGAAACTTCGAAGATTGCGGAAGCATTGAGCCAGTTATTTCCTCGTTCGATGTCATCGTGTGAATTTCTCCGGACCAGGGCGCGCTTGCCTTAATCCCGAATAGATTGTTTGCAACTTTTGCTAACGGGCTAGTCCCGGATGCGGATTCCAGTATAAATTGGGCCGCGGTAACCGATGGCAAAATGATATGATCATTTTGCCAAACTTGGATAACCTTTGATTTTATATCTGCTAGCGTAACCATCGCTACGCTCCTTTCAATGTTTTCGTTGCCGCGTCCCATACGCCTGACGCTGAGGCCCCATACAGCAATCCTTCAAACGCGTTGACAAAGATGTCACCCTTGTAAATAAAGCCGTAAAGAGCGCCAAATAGCGCCCCAAAAACTACAGCAACAAATGCCAGATACTTGCTTTCTAACCCCGCACGTTTGGCCATTTCCACAGCAATCATCGTGATTGGCGCAATAAAAATATTAAATTCCATCTTCTTTTTCCCCTTTCAAATTTTCGTTCTCGATTTTCAACGTATCGTTTTCTTCGCGCAGCGATTCGATTTCATCTTCCAATCTTTCAACGACAACTTTATATCCATTGATATCTTTGACATATTTATTTTCGATGTCTTTGATCTGCGATTTAAGTTGTTTGACCTCTTCGCCCAAAGCGTCCACCTGCTCTTTATAAAAAGTAAAAAGCTTCGTGATATTCTCTGTGTATTGTTGCTCTACTGATCCATTTGTCTGCTTATTTGCAACGGAAAAAGTGACCATGCCTGTGACAGCACTTGCGATGATTGCGGATATCCATTCCATTTTTCACGCTCCCTATTCAAATTAAAAAGGCTGCCCAAATGGACAACCTTCAGACTGTTATTGCACAAAGCGTTTATGTGCGTTTTTCTTTCGTTCTTCGCTTACCATGATATAGCGTAAAGTTGTTGACGGGTTGCTGTGGCCGAGCAATTGCTGCAGGTCTCCTAGTTCGATGCCGTTGTTGATTGCCATCGTTGCCATGCTATGCCTAAAGACGTGCGGAGTGACTTTTTTACTCGTTTCGACGCGTGATGCAATTTTGTTGATGATGTTCCGGATAGCCACCGTGGTCATCTGCCTGTATGGGCGCCGGTTTGTGGTGAAGAGATATTCGCAATCGTCTTCTTCAAATTGCCGGTCCACCAGATATTTCTTCAGCTGGTAGATTGCTTTCCCGTTCAGGTAAACGATCCGTTCCTTGTTGCCTTTTCCGATGACGGGCAAGCTACCGTTCTGCCAATCAATGGTTGCGGTTTTCATTCCAGCCAATTCACTGATCCGACATCCTGTTGAGTAGAAGACTTCTACAAGTGCCCGTTCCCTCGAATCCTGGCAGGCGTCCCGAATCATTTCAAGCTCATCCGGGCTCATGGCCTTCGGCAGGCGCTTTTCCTGTTTCGGAGTTCGTATTTTTGCAGTGGGATCGTGCAGGATAAATTCTTCTGCAGTCATCCACTTATAAAAAGCTTTCAGTGTAGATAGTTTTTTAGCTACGGTACTGGCAGCCCATTGGGGATTGGATGCCAGGAACCTTCTCACATCAGAAGTCGTCACTTGGACAACCGCCTTGTTTACAAATTCCGAGAATGACATGAGATCATAACGGTTACCTTGTAGTGTTTGTTCGCTGTACCCTTCGATTCGAAGAGCGCTTAGGTAAAAGTCCACCTTATCCTTAAAATCATTCTCTAGGGCTTCCAGTGTCTTCCTATCAACGGTGTAATTGTTTGTGACTTCCTCGAAACGTAATTTTAGTTTGACTATATCTGCATCGGGAATGAGAGTGGCTGCAATTGTTTCCAGTTCCATGAGTAGCCTTGCTGTATCGTTCGCTACCATCAGTATTCCTCCTTTAGGCATATTATATATACCGTATGCCTTGTGAATACATAATACACCTTCCGCTTGCATGCGTCAAGCGTATGGTATATATTAGACATATAGAGAAATTAGGGAGGCAACAGAATGGATACCGAGGATAAAGTCGTCAGGATCATAAACAATTTTCCCGAATCGCTTGTAAAAAGAGTTGAAGATTACCAGCATCAGCATCACATGAGAACAAGGAAAGACGCGTTCATCGAATTAATCGAAAAGGGATTGAAACAAGAAGAGCCTGCTGAATGATCAGCAAGCTCTCTTTTTTTCTCTACACTACTCCACATTACTCTACTTTTTTGCAATGTAAGTGAGAATAGTTTTTTAAAAACAGCCGTTATGAAAACGGCCGCTTTCATTTCATCTACTTTTCATTATGGTTCAGCCGTTTACAAAATCTTGTATTTGTTCTTTCCACAACAGATATCCCTGCCCGTTCAAGTGCGTACCATCGTTAGTGTAATCGGTGTTCATCTGACCATTAACTTGAAAGTGTGGATACAAATCAATAAACTCGCAATTATCATAATCTGATGATAAATTTTTGAGATATGTATTCAATTCAACGATTGTTTCTGAACTAACTTTACTGCCGTTTAATTCGTTGTTAATCGGTAACATGCTTT
>NZ_FNQH01000001.1:769853-863067 GCF_900107505.1 Trichococcus collinsii
ACTCTGCCCCTTTTCTGCCCCTTAACACTTTGATTATCATCCTAGGTGTTGTCATATCAACGGACGCGCCCAAAAACAAATACTTCCATCGTAATGATCTGCAGCGGTTCATCGGCATATTTTCTGCGCAACAAATGATAGATGGTGGTCGTTTTGCCGGAGCCGGTAGGACCGGAAAACAGCACCAGCCCGCTCTTGTGGTCCAACAGTTCGAGCAACTCCGCCTCTTGGGCCGGAAAAAATGCATGCAAACTCGGCTCTGAACCCGGATTGGCATACAGCATGCGGATGACGAGCGACTCTTGGTAGCGGAAATTGGCGATGGTGGACAGCCTCAGTTCAATTTTTTTGCCGTTCAGCCGGTACCTGACAGCTCCGGATTGTGGTTTTCGCCTTTCTCCCACATTCATGTTCGAAAGAAATTTGAAATAGGAAATCAGTCGTTCACCCTTTTCGATTGTATACTCGGATACTTTCGACAATCCGGTACTTACCCGGAAAAAGAGTTCATAATGGTCTTCGTAAGGGAGCAGATGGATATCGGAAACACCCAGCCGCATCGCATCCGCCAATAGGCTCTCTGCTTTTTCTTCCATATCATCACCTCATTTCTATTTTGCCGTCACTTATAGCTTCTGCGAAATCCTCCCGTCTGCTCTTTATCCGACGGGAAACTTAGTATAAAATATGTTATATTGGCTTAAATAGCGGTCTCATAAGCAAAAACATAGAAGACCACTCAATACAATGGAGGTGAATTGTTTGAAAAAGAACGTTGCTGGATCGATTTTTTTGATTACGATCGGAACATTTCTGTTCGCGGTGGGCATCAATATGTTTTCCGTTGCGAATCATCTTGGCGAGGGTGGTGTGACTGGTATTAGTTTGTTGGCCTTTTATACGATGGATATCCCTGTAGCCATCACGAGTTTCGTTTTGAACGCCATCATCCTGGTCATTGGATTCCGCTTTTTGGAAAAATCGACCATGAGACTGACGCTTCTGGCCACGCTATTGATGTCGGTGTTTCTCTATCTGACGGCGGTTTGGCGCTACCCGATGGAAACAATCATTCTGGCACCGCTTTGCTCCGGATTTTTGGTTGGGACAGGCTTGGGCCTTGTGATGCAGGCGGGCGGTTCCACGGCCGGGACCGACATCATCGCTTTGATTTTCAATAAATATCTCGGTTGGAGCACTAGTGTCGCACTGGTCGTATTGGACCTACTCGTCGTCGGACCTTCCATTTTCGTTATCGGCCTTGAGAATGTCGTTTTGACTGTCGTGCATCTCTATGTGCAAACGAAAGTGCTGGATTTCATTCTGGAAGGGTTCAATCCGAAGAAGCAGGTCTTGATCATCTCGGAGCGGCATCAGGAAATCGCTGAGGCAATCGATAAAAAAATCGGCCGCGGTATGACCTTTTTGGAAGGGGAAGGCTATTACTCCAAAAGTCAGAAGAAGGTAATTTTAATTGTCGTCAATAGACAACAGTTGATGCCTCTCAACCGGATTGTGACGGCCATCGATCCGAAGGCTTTCTTCACCATTAGTGAAGCTCAAAGCGTCATCGGCGAAGGATTTTCGTATTTGATTTCGGATGAGCATTATCAACAAAAAATCAACGACTTCATCGACGAGCAGTCGGAATGATCACAAAAAAACTGCATAAAAAAAGATCGGTGAGGACATTTTGAATGGTCCCTTTCCGATCTTTTTCGTTTTGAACGATATCTTGTTTTAAAAAAAGTTTACCTTGTCAGGAAAGCAGAAAAACGACGGTCTTCATGATGTCCATTTTTTCCACCGCAGCGGTGTAGTTCAATCTGGCAACCTTCAGGTTCTGTTCTTCCTCGCGCATAACGGCAAGGTTCTCATCCGAATTATCTTTGATCCATTCGCCTTTCACATCCGCAAGGGCGATTTCCTGCAGCTCGACTGCTTTCTTCGCTTCTAGCAACTCGAACTTCAGCAATCCGTACTTCCTTTCTAGGTCCTGCATTTTGACGGGATCCTTTTCCTTCAACAGCTCGATTCTGGCTTTCAGCTCTTCCATATCCCTTGCCGCCTCCAATTCCTCACCAACAGCCGTGTTTCCGCTTTAGCCCGCTAAAAACTTGCAGATTTCCAGCCCAAACTGTTTTGCTTGATCCGGACCGCTAGCAGTGATGAGATTGCCGTCCACTGTCACACCCGACTCAGAATAAAATGCCCCTTTGGCTTCGATAGCTGCTATCTCGGATTCGAAAACAGTCGCATTCTTCTTTTTCAGCAAACCGGCGTTCGCTAAGATGACCGGTGCGATGCAGATGGCTGCAACCATTTTGCCTTGTCCATTCATCGCCTGCGCCAACATCCAAGCGTGCGGATCGTCAAAGAAAACGCGGCTTCCTTTTCCCCCAATGAACACCACTCCATCAAAAATGGTCGTATCGACATCCTCAACCAATAGATCTGACTGCGCAATCCCGCCATGCACACCCATACAAGTCCCGGTCTTGTGGCTGGCGATCCACATCTCATGTCCGCATTTTGCAACTTCTTCCTGAGTTATGAATAATTCTTCATCGCGGAAGTCCTCAGGTGCAATCACAAATATTACTTTTGCCATACGGCTATTCCCCCATTCGTTGTTTATCCCGATCGGATAATGATAGTTACTCTTTAAGAGCCGTGATCGAAAAGTCCAAGGAAAACTCGACTTTGGCTACCTAAATTATACTACAAGCCAGACGAGAAAGCGATTTCAGGACCAGAATTGGCGCTTCGAGGTACCCCGGCAGCATCCGAAGAAAAAACCGGTTGCCCTTCATAGTCATTTGACAAAGAAGGGCAACCGGTTTTGATTTTCTGCAAAATATTATTCTTCGTCGTCCAAATCAGCGTTGTGGAATACTTCGGAGACGTCATCATCTTCTTCCAGCTTTTCCAGCATCGTTCTGAATTGCGTTTCTTTATCTGCTGCGATAGCCGACAAAGTTTGCGGAACCATCGTGACTTCCGCTTCGGCCAGCATGTAGCCTTCTGCCTTCAATGCTTCACAAACCGCATCAAATTCGGTAGGATCTGTGTAAATCTCGAATACTTCATCGCTCGTCTGCAACTCTTCCCCGCCGGCTTCCAACACGCTCATCAACATCGTGTCTTCATCCACTTCCAAGTCTTCGCGCTCAATTGCGATATAACCTTTGCGGTCGAACATGTAGCTGACCGAACCGGATTCTCCCAAAGATCCTCCGTTTTTGTTGAAAGCGACTCTGATGTTTGTGGCGGTGCGGTTGCGGTTGTCGGTCAAAGCATGGACCAAAACAGCCACACCGTTAGGGCCGTAGCCTTCATAAGTGATTTCTTCATAGTTTTCGCCTTCTCCAGCAGATGTTGCTTTTTTGATGGCGCGTGTGATGTTGTCGTTCGGCATGTTCGCCGCTTTCGCTTTATCGATGATCATGCGCAGGCTCGGGTTAGATGAGGGATCCGGACCGCTGTTTTTTGCAGCCATATAAATTTCTTTCGATAATCTCTGGAAAATTTTACCTCGTTTTTGATCTGCAGCGCCTTTTGCGCCTTTGATTTTACTCCATTTTGAATGTCCTGACATTCAGATCCCTCTTCTCATCTATTAATTTACTCAATCATTTTATCAAAAGTAACCGCTTATGGCAATTCACTTTCTGCCTTTTCTGGCTGTCAGGAAGAACCAACCCGCGATTATCGCCAAAATTGCTCCTGTGCTTGCCAAAACAACGTCTTCTTTCATCGCAAATGTCGGAGACACAAACGACTGGTGAAATTCATCTGCAGCCGCATAACTGACGGAAAGCAACAGCGCCACAATTATTGGCGTAAATGCATCCCGCATCTTACCGGAAAGTCCGCCGTACCAAAGGTAAGCCAAGATTGAATAGGAAAGGAACAACCAGATTTTGCTGCCGAAGAATCCCAAAAAACCGAAATAGCCCAATGCCTCCATGCTGATCAACTGCTCCCCGTATCGGAAGGTGAACGTTGCGAAAAAGCCGGAGAGTGGTTGCGACTGCAGAAGATTCGAAATTATATTCGGTAAAGTATAAAAATCTTGTTGGAAAGTGGCGCGATAATAGAGATAACCCATAATCAAAACTGCTCCCACTATGTATGAATTGCTCTTCTGTTCTCTTTGCATGTAGTTTTTTCCTTCCCTAATGAGAATTCCTTATTTATTTTTGGTGAAAATGGATATAATGTATTTATGGCATTAAGTTAGACAATTCAGCCTGAGAGGATGAAAAACATGAAATATAGCCTTAACTGGGATCTGGACTCATTTTTTGAAGGCGGAAGTTCTTCACTCGCACTCCAAGAAAAGATACAATCTATTCAAGCCGGATTGAAGGATTTTGGATCCGCTGCAAACGCTTGGGATCCTGAACAAGATAAACCGGAATATCCTGTTTTTCAGGATTTGCTTCATTACGAAGAACTGTACGCAAAAGCCTTGATGCAATGCAACAGCTACATAACGGGTATCCAATCAGCCGATGTCTCGGATTTGAATGCGAGCGCAATCCACGCGCGAATAATTCAATTGTACAGCAAATTAACGATTATTCAAACGACACTGAAGAAAAAAGTAACCGGAATCAAGGGAAACGATTGGGATCTATTGGTGGAAAAACCCGCCTTTTCAACACTTGCATTCGCCCTGTCGGAATGGCGCCAACAAGGCAGCCGACTTTTATCAGACGGGGAAGAAGCCTTGCTGGCAACTTTACGTGTCGATGGTTTCAATGGTTGGAGCGCGCACTATGACACGCTCGTATCCTTCATCAAAATTCCCTTTGAGGAAGTTGACGGAAATTTGAGTGAACTGTCCGCCGGCCAAGCAATGAACCGGATGTATGCCGACCCCGATCCGAGCGTGCGCGAAAAAATTTTCGTCGAATGGGAAAAAGCTTGGGGATCCCTTGCGCCTGCATTCGCCGATACACTGAATCACCTGCAAGGATTCCGTTTGGCGGATTTTGAGGCGCACCAGGATAAGGATTTCTTGGCGGAGCCTTTGCGTTACAACCGTATAAAACGCGAGACCTTGGATACGATGTGGCAAGCCATCAGCGCGAACAAACAGCCTTTCCTTTCTTTTCTGGACCGCAAAGCCGCCCTGATGGGCAAGGATAAATTGGCTTGGTATGATGTCGATGCCCCTGTTTCGCTCGGCAGTTTCCAATCAAAAACCTTCAGCTTCGACGAAGCAGTCGATTACATCATCGAACACTTTGCCTCCTTCGGTCCCAAACTGGCTGACTTTTCCTTGGAGGCCGTCAAGAACCGATGGATTGAAGCCGAAAACCGATCCGGGAAAAGACCTGGCGGCTATTGCGAAGATTATCCGGAATCGAAAGAATCGCGCATTTTCATGACCTTTACGGGTTCTGCAAGCGATATGAGTACATTGGCCCATGAACTTGGTCATGCCTTCCATTCCCACGTGATGCGCGACCTGCCTGATCTGAACACGCGCTACGCCATGAACGTTGCCGAAACGGCATCGACTTTTGCGGAAACAATCATCAGCGCTGCTACTGTCAGGGAAGCAAACAGCGATGAAGAAAAAATTTCCTTGCTCAATACGAAGCTCGAAAATGCGACGGCCATGTTCCTGAATATCCATGCCCGTTATCTTTTTGAAAAATCATTCTACACCGAAAGGATGAACGGCTTTGTCACGGCAGAACGTTTGTCCGGTCTGATGGAGGCTGCCCAGAAGGAGGCTTACCAAGAGAATTTGAGTGACTATCACCCCCTATTCTGGGCGAGCAAGCTGCATTTTTTCATCGATGATGTACCATTCTACAACTTCCCTTACACGTTTGGCTTCCTGTTCAGTCTTGGTATTTACGCACAATCGCTGAAGCAGACCGATAATTTTGAAGAAACCTACATTTCACTGCTGCGGGATACCGGATCTATGACGACGGAAGAGCTGGTGATGAAGCATCTTGCTGCCGATATCACGCAACCGGAGTTCTGGAACCAAGGCTTGGAGATCATGGCGGGAGACGTGGAAGAATTTCTGCGTTTGACCGAAAAATACATCTGAGGACAAAACAAATCCCTACGACCTTAATTACATCGGTCGTAGGGATTTGTTTTTATACAAAGGCTGCCGGCCCGTAAACTTTGATGAAGGAAGGCAGTATCTCGATTTTTAGCGGAAATGAAGGGCCTTTATCACCGTCGACATTGGTGATCAAACTGTCGCTATCTTCAAGAGCGATAGTGGCCTGTTTGAATGATTTGTAGATGACAGAATCTGAATTTTTGATTTCGCCTCTGATGATTTTCGGCAATAATTTCATCGAGTCCAGCAGGTTAAACCCCTTGAAAACAACCATTCTAATCTTGCCGTCATCGACTTTTGCTTGTGGCATGAAACTTTCAAAGCTGGCGATTGAATTTGTCAGAGCAATCAGAATGAGTGGCGATTCCTGTGTAAAGGTCTCTCCATCCACTGTAATGCGGAAGCGATGCATGGTCTGTTTCGCTAATGCTTTTCCACCTTCTATGAAATAAGCCAGCGGACCATATTTTGTTTTTTCTTCTGCGCTGACCCCTTCGACAGCCTCGGGGATCGCACCAGCAGCGACATTCGACACAAAATAGCGATCATTGACCTTGCCGATGTCCAGATCGATCAAGGCTGCATTCTCCAACATTGCGATAGCCTGTTCCGGTTCCAAAGGGATACCAATCGCTCTTGCAAGGTCATTTACAGTACCTAATGGAACAAACCCGAAAGATACGGTTTTCCCGGCATACGCCAACCCATTAATGGTTTCATTGACTGTTCCATCACCACCCATGCAGAAAACCGCGTTATGGCCGTGGTTTGCCGCTTCATATGCAAACTGTTCGGCATCTCCCTGTTTTTTGGTGTCTTTGACGGTGACCTCTTCAAACATTTCGCTCAACTGCGCCCGCATCAAGTCCAAATAGCCAGTAGCTTGTTCGCCGCCGGACGACGGATTTACGATCAGTGTACAAATGCCCATATTACTATCCCTCGCTTTCTTAAAATGTCCACTGTAAGTTTAGCATGCAACATCTCCCCTATAAAGCGTGACGTTCTTTTTTCGTCACTGAGCATATTCTTGGCTTTCCGCTTACAAAATGTGTATAATTTCATAACGTTCGAAGTAAAGCACATTGAATTAGGGGGAGCAGTATGACAAAAGAATATCGTGTCCTACTCTATTATAAATATACACCGATAGAGGATGCAGAAACATTCGCGCAAGAACATCTACGATTCTGCAAAGAAATCGGCTTAAAAGGAAGAATTTTGGTCGCACCAGAAGGCATCAACGGAACCGTTTCTGGGACGATTAAGCAGACGCAAGCGTACATTGAGCACATGAACGCTGATTTCCGCTTCAACGACATCACCTACAAAATTGATGAGACGGACGGCCATGCGTTCAAAAAGATGTTTGTCCGTCCTCGCCAGGAAATCGTATCGCTACACCTAGGAGGAGACGACCTTGATCCAAACGAAATGACTGGCGCATACTTGTCCCCGGAAGCGTTCCGTGAAGCTATCCTTGACGAAAACACAGTCGTCATCGATGCCCGCAACGACTACGAGTTCGACCTTGGCCACTTCCGCGGCGCTGTCCGTCCCGATATAGAAAACTTCCGCGAATTGCCGCAATGGATTCGCGAAAACAAAGAAAAATTCATGGAAAAACGCGTCGTGACCTATTGCACCGGCGGAATCCGCTGCGAAAAATTCTCGGGATGGCTCGTCAAGGAAGGTTTTAAAGATGTCGGTCAGCTGCATGGCGGGATCGCAACCTACGGGAAAGACGAAACGGTCAAAGGCGATCTATGGGATGGAAAAATGTATGTATTTGATGAACGCATAGGTGTTAATATCAATCGCATCGAACATGTCGTAGTCGGAAAAGACTGGTTCGACGGAACGCCATGCGAACGCTACGCGAATTGCGCCAATCCAAGTTGCAACCGTAGAATGCTGTGTTCCGAGGATAATGAACACAAATATATGCGCAGCTGCTCGCATGAATGCCGCGTTCACCAGCCGAATTATTATGTTCAGCGCAATCAATTGACGGAGTCTGACTTGGCGGAGCGCTTGGCCGCAATCGGAGAGACATTAGAGCGTTCAATCGCACCAACAGCATAATAGCAACTGAATCAGCCAGGAGACTATTCCTTGCTGATTTTTTGGTTTCCTCCGACTTAGTGATTGTTCATGCTATGTAATAGTCAGGGCAAAGCTTTTTTGTTATACTGATAAGTGACCACCTGAAAAGGAAAGAGGGAATATATGAACAATCCAGATGGAAATAAAGCAGAAAAATGGCTGAAAAAGACCGGCGATTTTTTTAAACGTCTTGGGCAATCGATAAACGGTAGCCTCCAGCGGATTTTCACAAAAGAAAATGCTGCAAAAACAAAGGATAAAGCCTTGCTTTGGGAGCAAAAAACTCACAAACGTATAGATCAAAGCAAAGTAACTTTTCGTAGAATGAAACGGAAACTGGAAACGGAAACAAACGTGAAACCTCTTCTTTCAAAAGGAGCGTTCGGTTTCAATGTTTTTTTTGGTGTTATCCGGAACATTTCAACCGGAATCATATTATTGGTGCTCCTGTTGGGCATATTTGGCGGTGGCGTAGGATTGGGGTACTTTGCCAATTTGATTTCAAAAGAGACTGCTCCTACATACGAAAGCATGGCGGAAGACATCGGTAATGTTGAACTTGTTTCCACTATGTACTACGCAAACACCGAAGCCATTTCAGAAATACGGACCGACTTGGTCAGGACCACTATCGGATCGGAAAGCATCTCTCCGATCATCAAAGAAGCGCTCATTGCAACGGAAGACGAAAATTTTTATGAGCATAATGGGATTGTGCCGAAGGCAATTTTGAGGGCGCTAGTGACTGAGTTGACCGGATTCGGTAGCCAAAGCGGTGGTTCTACCCTGACACAACAACTCGTCAAACAGCAGATATTGACGAATGAGGTAACCTTTTCCCGCAAAGCTAATGAAATTTTATTGGCTTTGCGGCTAGAGAATTTCTTTACAAAGGATGAAATCCTGACAGCTTACCTGAACGTCTCACCTTTTGGACGAAACAGCAGCGGTTCCAATATCGCAGGAATAGAGGAAGCCGCCAACGGCATATTTGGCGTCCACGCAGCCGATGTTTCCTTGGCCCAGGCTGCATTCTTGGTGGGGATTCCGCAGAATCCTTATACCTACACCCCTTTCACGCAATATGGCGAAAGAAAGGAAGATTTGACTGCAGCCTTGAACCGCAAAAATACAGTGCTTTTCCGGATGCTCAGCGAAGGCTACATCACGCAGGAAGAATATGATGCTGCAATCGCATACGACATAACCCAAGATTTCGTAGCTGCCCATGCTACGCAAGAGGACAGGAACAGTTACCTCTATCAAGCCGTCGAACGTGAGGCGATCCTCGTGCTGATGGAGCAGGCAGCTGCCGGGAATGACCTTACCTTGGAGGATCTGGAAGCGGACACCGAACTGTACAACGAATATTACGCTAATGCGGACAACACGTTACGTTTGTCAGGCTACAATGTGTACAGCACAATCGACAAAGACATCTACAATGGAATGCAGGAAGTCGCATCAGATTACGGGCAAATTTTGGGAGAAACATTCGTGGATACTTATGTTGATGCAGATGGGGTTACGCAGGAAGTTACTGAGCTTGCCCAAACAGGTAGTGTATTGATCGAGAACCAGACCGGGAAAATCATTGGGTTCATTGGAGGCCGTGATTTCTCGGTCAATCAAGTGGACCACGTTTTCAGTACCAACCGCTCCCCTGGCTCCACAATCAAGCCGTTGCTTGTCTATGCACCGGCAATCGAACAAAACCTGATCTACCCTGCTTCGATGGTGCCTGATACAAAAATTAGCATCAAACAGCCCGATGGCACACTATGGGAGCCTACAAACTTTGGCGACACCATTTCCAATACTTATATGACCGCTCGCCAAGCGCTATACCAATCAAAAAACAACCCCACAATCAAGCTCTATGTCGCTATGAACGACAAAGGGATGAATCCTGGGCAATATTTGGAAAAAATGGGCATCACCTCGATCGACGAATCAGAATACGGCAATCCATCCTTGGCGATCGGAGCAACAAATGATGGCCCTACCGTTTTGGAACAAACCAGCGCATTCACGACCTTCGCAACCGGAGGCGAGCATATTTCGCCTTATCTGATCGAAACGATTACGGACAAGCACGGGGACGTCGTTTATCAGCACGAGTCCGAAGCGACTGAGGTTTTCTCGCAAGACACCGCTTATCTGACTTTGGACATTCTGCGCGATGTCATAACCGATGGTACAGGTCGGTCGATAAACAATTATCTCAATTTCAGCGCTGATTGGGCCGGAAAGACCGGAACATCGGAAGCTAACCGCGACATCTGGTTCATCGCCAGCACCCCTACCATCACGCTTAGTTCTTGGATGGGTTATGACAATTACAAAGGGGAACATGTCTTTTATGACCCTAACAATCAAGGACTTCCGACCGGGCGAAATCTGAATTACTGGTCCCAGATCGCCAACAAGATCTATAGTATCAATCCGGGCATTCTCGGCACTGATCAGACACATCAGCAACCGGAAGGGATTGTCGAAAAATCAGTACTGGCTGAAACAGGAACGTTGGCGGGAACCGTTTCGTTTGCGAACGGATTGTCCGTCACCCTTAACGGCAGTACAAGGACTGATCTGTTCAAAGCTGATGATTTACCGAAAACAATCTCCTACTATTTCTCTCCCGGCGCTACAGATAAAGACCTGGAAGACTTTTGGGACAACTATCTGGCTGAAGCAACAGCAAGGCGCAATGCGGCCGCAGCATCGTCTGCTTCAGCGGCAAACCGAAATAACGCTGCAGATAATGCTGCTGAAGAAGAGGCACCTGCCGATCCGGAGACCGACGCTCCAATTGAAGAAACAGAAACTGAAGCAGAATCCCCGCAGACTGAAGAAACGCCTGCAACTGAAGAATAAGCTAATGGCTGTCCCAATCGGGGCAGCTTTTTCATTTGCTGTTCCCTACTTACTTGGTCTGTCGAAACAACAGTACTTCCAGCCAATCCTTTTCTGTAAGGGACAGAAAAAAGCCCCACATCTATTTCGGATGCAAGGCTTTTTGGGCTTGATTGTCTTTCGGACGGACCGATTACTTTTTAGGTAATGTTGTTCCTCTGTTGACGATTTTGTAAGGAAGGATGATGGATTTTTCATCAATCTCTTCTTTGTTCATGATTTTAGTCAACAAACGCATCGCAACAGCGCCGATATCATACAGCGGCAACATGATGGACGTCAATTTTGGACGCGCCATTTCAGTAATGCGGGAATTGTTGCTGGCAGTGACTTCAAACTCCTCAGGGACGTTGACACCTGCATTGATGATAGCATTTAGTAGGCCGATGGCAAGTTCATCACCAGCTACATATGCTGCATCCACTCCGGCTTCAAGTAATTGTTCAGCCAATAGTTCCCCATTTTGAAGAGTCGGCTCGCATTCAAAGACCAGAGCCTCATCAAAAGCAATATTTGCATTGACCAAAGCATTCTTGTATCCCTTCAGGCGATGCTGACCATTGATTGGATTGGAAAGCGATGCTGATACGAAAGCAATATTCTTCTTGCCGTTCGCAATCATGTTCGCTACAACTTCTTCGGTTGCGCCGATGTAATCGATATTGACGCTTCCAACTTGTTGTTCAGGATCGATTGTTCCCGCCAGAACGACTGGCGTTTTGGAACGAGAGAATTCTGCGCGCAACTCATCTGTGATCTTGTTTCCCATGTAGATGACGCCATCCACTTGTTTAGCAAGTAAGGTGTTCAATACTTGAATTTCTTTCTGGTCATTCTGATCAGAGTTCGCTAAAATGATATTATATTTGTACATTGTTGCGATATCATCGATTCCGCGTGCCAAAGATGCGAAGAATAAGTTAGTGACATCAGGGACAATAACCCCTACTGTAGTTGTTTTCTTGCTTGCCAAACCACGGGCAACAGCATTCGGTCTGTAATCCAAACGTTCAATGACTTCCAATACCTTTTTCCTTGTGGATGGTTTTACGTTGGGATTACCGTTCACTACGCGGGAAACAGTTGCCATGGAGACATTTGCTTCGCGAGCGACATCGTAAATTGTAATCGTTTGTTTTTCCATTTATGTTGCTCCTTATCTCAATTGTTTTCAATTTTTTATTTTCCATTATTCAACATAATGTTGTAAATATTGATTGTTTTACAAGCTTATAAAGAATTTACCATTGTTTCATGAGATATGCAAGCGTTTTATAAAAGTTTTCATGAAAATTTCACATTGCAATTATCAAAAATCGAACCCTCATTATATGCTATAATACTAAAGAAAGGAAGGTGTCATATTAAAAATGCCTTTAAACTCCATTATCAATTTAATGAAAAAACAAGATATCGATATCGTGTTTCTTAATGACCCTAAAAATGTCTTTTACGTTTCTTCATACAAAAGCGATCCACATGAAAGGATTTTGGCGGCCATTTTATTTAAGGATGCAAAACCCCTGCTGTTTGTCCCTGCGCTGGAAGAAAATGATGCGCGGAATACCGCTGCTGATTTTGATGTGGTCAGCTACATGGATACGCAAGATCCTTGGACTGTGCTGGCAACCAGTATAAAAGAGCGTCATTCGCCGCTATCGGACTGGTCCATCGAAAAAGATTTCTTGACTGTTGAACGCATGGAAGCTTTGCAGACAAATTTCCCGACAGCAACTTTTGAGCATAACATCAGCGAAACGCTTCAAAAAATGCGCCTGATCAAGACGGAACATGAGCTAAGCTTCATGAAGGAAGCGGGCCAATGGGCTGACGAAGCACTCAAAATAGGCGCTAATACGCTACGCGAGGGCATCACTGAACTGGAAGTCGTAGCAGAAATTGAATACCAACTGAAAAAAAGAGGCGTAGCCGAAATGAGTTTCACCACCATGGTGCTGTTCGGCGAAAATGCAGCCAGTCCTCACGGGGTTCCCGGCGACACCAAGCTCAAGCTAAACCAGTTTGTGCTGTTCGATCTGGGAACCATGCACGAGGGCTATGCCAGTGATGTGACACGCACGCTCTTCTTTGGTGACAAGCCATCTGTGCACCAACAAGAGCTCTACGATTTGGTGTTGGCGGCCCATGATGCAGCGATGGCTGCAGTTCGCCCTGGCATAACCGCAGGCGAATTGGATGCCACAGCGCGGAAGATTATTGCGGATGCGGGCTACGGCCGCTACTTCAACCATCGTCTGGGTCACGGTTTAGGTCAAGGCGTACATGAATACCCATCCATCATGGAAGGCAATGAAATGGTTCTCACTGAAAGCATGTGTTTTTCCATCGAGCCAGGCATCTATATCGAAGGGGATATCGGGGTCAGAGTCGAGGATTGCGGATTTGTGAGTGCGGATGGCTTTGAATCCTTCACGCATACGCCCACTGGCATCGACGCCTATTCAAAACTAACCAATTAGTTGGTTACACTTGCACAGCGGAATAACTCCTCAAATGATACAATATAACACACAAAAAAACAGGCAGCATGCCTGTTTTTTTGTGTTGCTTTTAGATATTTTCCACGCTGTCTTTGACTTCTTCAACTTTTTCTTCCACTGCGGCTTTTTTCTCTTCCGTAACAGCTGCAGCTTCTTCTTTGCCTTCCTCAGCGATAACGGATGCAAACTCTTTCACATCAGTGGCTTTCTCTTTGATTTCGTCCTTCACTTTCTTTAAATCATCACCGACATGTTTGGTCGTTTCCGTGAATTGCGTTTTGATGGAAGAAGTGGTGTCTTTCAAGTTGATTTTAATGTCTTCCGAAGTTTCTTTGGCAACATCCATGAACTCATTGCCCTTCTCAACAGCGATGTCTGCGTAATCACGTGCGGTATCAAGCAGATTATTGACTTCCTCAGTGATGTCATCACGCAATTCTTTACCTGGTTTTGGCGCAAACAATAGTGCAGTTATAGCTGCTGCTGCCCCACCGATGATTGCCCCTAATACAAATCCGCCTTTATTTTTTGTCATAATATTCATTCTCCTTTTTGTTTATGATTTGGTTGGCTCTTTAGTAAGTTTTGAACTTTGTGTCCTTCGTGTCCTTCGTTTCTTTCTTCGCTTGCCGTTGGCGGGCAATTGCCATTGCCGTCCGCCCAAGCTTTCCGACAGTAGAGGAACCCGATGTGCTTTTTACGCCTTTTCCTCCGCCTTTAAGTGATACTGCCAAATTTCTGGTTGATTGGTTAACATCGGAAACGGTCACACCCAAATCGCCGATTGCGGTGAATAAGGGATCTGTCTTGCTGATTTTTCCGTTCAGGTCGTCCACCAACGTGTTGGCTTTATTCAGTAAGCCTTCAACTTCGATTGACAAGTGATCGACATCTTTTGTGATGACCGCCAGGCTTTTATTGGCTTCCTGGGTAACTTTTTCAACTTCGCCTAAGATGTCAGTGACTTTTCTCAATGCCAAGATGATGAAAACCACCAATACCGCAAAAGCTAGTGCAGCAATCAAAGCTGCAATTTCACCATATCCCATTATTTGTACTCACTCCTTCTTAATTCATACTAACATCTGTCAAAGCATTGTACGAATTTTTATAAGATTTATTTCATTTATAATAAAATGATACCATAGACATTTCCGATATGCTATTGAAACCCCTTTAGATAATGCCAAATCGGCTGTAAATGGATTTCTCCGCTTTAGACATGCTTTCTTCAAAGAAACGTAATCCTATCTTCATTTTCATAAACCTTGTAATTTGATACAATGGAAACAGCTGTTTTAGAAATGAGGGATATAAATGATTGATGCAAGTATACAAGACAGTGCTCTTGCACAAGATTTAATAGAGGAAGTGGTAACGAATCCAAACATTTTTGTCAAATGGTGGAACAGCATCGCCTGGGAAGAGATTGTGGGCCTGTTTATTTCGAAAGGCATAACCCTGATTTTTTTGTTGCTCATCTTTTTTGCTTTGAAACGTTTATCCAATTACGTGTTGCACCGGACTTTCGAAAAACAAATCTTGACCAAACATATCACGCAGAATCGCGCTACCACCATCTATAAAATAGCTGAAAATGGTTTGCGTTATCTTCTGTTTTTCTTTTTGACCTACGGAGTCCTTTCCATTATGGGTGTTCCGATCGCTACATTGGTTGCCGGTGCTGGTCTTGCGGGTCTGGCTATCAGTCTGGGCGCACAACAGTTCATCAATGATATCGTCAATGGATTCTTTATTATCCTGGAATCCCAATTTGATGTCGGCGATCATGTTGTCATCGGCGGAATCGATGGCACTGTCGTAAACGTAGGACTACGGACGACCCAAATCAAGAGTTTTGATGGAACATTGCATTTTTTGCCGAACCATACCATAACGACCATCAGCAATTTGTCGCGAAATGATATGCGGGCAATGATTGATATTCTCTTGTATCCGGATACCGATTTCGATACCGTCGATCAGGTCATCCATGCCGTCAACGAGAGGATTGTTCCTGAACATCCGGAGATCGTCAAAGGTCCGAATGTTGTCGGCATTACCGATAAAGGGAATGGCCAACTTGCCTATCGGGTGGTTTTTTATACATTGAATGGGCAGCAGTTCACCATTCAAAACCTGTTCCTGGGAAGCTACCGCTCAGCCCTGTTGGAAGCTGGCATCCAAATTCCGGCTATGCCGTACACCGCGCCGAAAGCATAAGCTGCTTAACAAAAAAGTGCGCATCGCCAAATGATTTGGCGATGCGCACTTTTTTTGTTGTGGGGTGGGTGCTGAAGGAGACAGCCACATCTATCTTTCGGATACCACTTCTTCCTTCTCCTCGATTTTCTCAAATTTATAGAGGCGATGGAGGCCGTGTACCAAGTGATTCACTCTTGTCAGAATTTCTTTACGCGTGATGATGCCGATAAACTTGCCGTCATCTTCGGTAACGCAAAGGAAATTGTAATCGATCAGATAGTTCAGGATATCCTCAAGGTCAGTCCATGGATGGATGGTCTGTACATTACTGTCCATCACATCTTCCACTTTGAGTGTTTCCATTTTGTCATAGCGGATCGCATCGATTTCCGTGATGGCCTTGATGATCATCGGTATGGAAATCAGTCCTTTGATGCGGGACTTCGAATCCAAAACGGGAATGACAGAATACTTCACTTGGGACAGTACTAAAAATGCATGGTTCAGGTTATTCGAAGAATGCACATTGGCGACATTTTCGCCAAGGATCATCAGATCCCCGCACGCGTCATTGTCCAGTAATAACCCGGCTACTTCGCTACTAATCATTTTAAATTCCTCCTAAAAGGTATTCATCCGGCGTCTGAGACGTCAGTGCCACCTTTATTGCATGTGATCAAAGCATTTGAAATTGTTTGTTCAGGTCGACCATCTCCTGATGGCGATCATTGTAATAGGTCACTGTGACAGAATGAACATCTATTGTGACGATGCAATAGGTCTTTTCAGTCAGTGTGCCTCGCGGTTGGCTGATGCTGCCCGGATTGATGAACAGGATGCCCTCTTCTTGTTCCGCTTTGGCGATGTGGGTATGTCCATAAAATACCAAGGAAGCGTTCGCTTGCTTGGCTGCTACTTTCAAACCGGCTACGGAGCCTCTCACAGAATGACGGTGCCCGTGCACCACCAGCACATTTTTGTCGCCGGCCTGGAATCGGTATTCGTCGTTCATTTGATAATCATAATCGCAATTACCCATCACGGTGGACATGATCCCCCAGATTAGATCGGAACTGCTCAATTCCGAATCGCCGCAGTGGACAAAATGATCCACCCGATTTGCATACCGCAAGGCCAATTCGTTCAGAATATCTTTATTGCCGTGGCTGTCGCTGACTGCAAGTATTTTTATCATCTAATCTGCTTCCTTTTCCAGCCAGGCAGCCCAACTCTTTTCCAGATTTTTCAAGGCGTTGGCGCGGTGACTGATCTGATTTTTTTCAACATCGCTCAATTCCGCCATCGTCTTGCCTAACTGAGGCAAATAAAACAATGGGTCATAGCCGAAACCATTGTCTCCGCTCGGAAACTCGGCGATTTCGCCCGCGACATCTCCTTCGACAACCAGACTCTCCCGATGCGGATTTGCCAACACCAGAGTGCAATGGAAGTGTGCTTTTCTGGACGGGTTCTTCTGGGATCCCAGCATCGCAAGAACCTTTGCATTATTGGCGGCGTCACTTTTCATTCCACCGGCGAAACGAGCTGAAAACACACCTGGTTGGCCATCTAATGCATCGATGCAGATACCTGAATCGTCCGCCAAGACTGTCATGCCCAACAATCGAGCGATCGTCTCAGCTTTCTTCCGCGCATTGGCTTCAAACGTATAACCGGTTTCCTCAACATCCTCTATCTCGGGATAATCCAACAAAGTCACGACTTCATAGCCTTTCGGTTCGAAAAGTACCGCGAAATCCCTGGCTTTCCCCGGATTTTTGGTTGCTATCACTATTTTCTTTTTTTCAGTTGCGTTCATTCTATCCCTCATTTCTCAATCATTTTCCGGTCAAATTGGCCAGGTCAACTTTTCCAACAGTAAAATTGCTCTGGCCGAGCCAATTTTCTGCAATATCCGAGAATAGTTTGGGCGAACCCGTCGTATAAAAATGGTACTCCGACGGTTCCTTGTTGTGCGAGCTTTCAGCCAAGTGGAAATAATCCAACAGCGTACTCACTTCAGAAACCGTTTCAGCACCGGAATCGATAAGGGTCACCTGAGGCCCCATCACATTTTGGATGAGCGGTGTCAAAAGCGGATAATGCGTGCACCCTAGAATCAAGGTATCGATGCATTCCTTCAGTAAGGGGGTCAACGTTTCCGCAACTACTTTTTTGGCGATTGAGCCGTTGTATTGGTTGCTTTCCACAAGCGGCACAAATTTGGGGCAGCTCATGCTGATGACAGAAATGCCCTTGTCTTTGTCTTTAATCGTTTTTTTGTAAACATCGCTGTTGATGGTGCCTTTTGTGCCGATCACGGCAATGCGTTCATTTTTCGAATGTTTGATGGCCGCGCGGCTGCCGGGATTGATGACGCCGATCACCGGAATGTCAACGCGCTCTCGGATGATGTCCAAGGCAGCGGCGGTCGCTGTGTTGCAGGCGATCACCAGCATTTTGATATCTTTCTTCAGCAGAAACTGTGTCATTTCCCATGTGTATTGAATCACTTCTTCTTTGGGCCTTGGTCCATAGGGGCATCTGGCGGAATCCCCCAGATAATAAATGGATTCATTGGGAAGTTGTTTCATTGCTTGTTTCACGACGGTCAAGCCGCCGACACCAGAGTCAATAAAACCGATTGCTTTTTTGCTCATGCAGTAACTTCCTTTATTTGTTTTCGTATCTCTATTTTACCTTAAGATGCACTGTTTTGGTGAAAATGAGGCAAATTTCATCCGAAATTGCTTCTCTTTTACGGAAACTAGGGTTTCTTTTTCCCATGGCCACTGCCGATTATTGGCCGTTCAAAAATATCTATGCTACAATTGGCTCAATTTCAATAATCAGGAAAAGGAGTGAACACACAGATGAGTTATCAATCAATCGTAACCGTAGTCGACAAAGGAATGATCGATCGCGTATTCGAGAGCGCGCGCTCCGAAGAGTCCTACTGCGGCACTATCATTGCCGGCCGCGGATCCGGAATGCACGAGAACAAGAAGCTGTTCAATTTGGCTTTGGAACCGGAAAAGGAAATTCTACTGGTATTGACCCAGGAAGAACATTCCGAACAAATCATCAACCAAATCGAGGAAGCGGTAAACATAACTGCACCCGGGAACGGCATTCTTTTTGGGCTAAACATCAATAGAGTGCATGGTATTAGGTCTGAATAAGAAAAGCGGAGCGGGTTCATTCACCCCTGAAAGAATTTTAGGGAATCGTTCCGTATGAGCATCGCAGAGCGCAATATGCTGAGAGACTTCCTGCGTCAGCAGTTTAGTCGAACAGTATCCTTGGCTCGCAGAAACAATGGGTTCCTTTATCCTTTCCGAAGGGGTAATCCGTGAAGTTAGCCATCACTATTGGATGCCTGGAATATTTTCCAACTTGTAAATCACCCATGGTGATGCACTTTCCCATTTGAAATATCGTATACTTTACTACTTAATCACAAACGAAACTCGTTATATCGCGTAATGCGGTATAACGAGTTTTCATTTCAAGTATAGATGGAGAAGCCTGTTCAGCTATTCAGCAAACGGCGTTGCTCCTCTTCTTTTTTCCAGTCCGAGATATATTTGAAGACCGGAATCAATAGCAGCAGCAATCCCAAAGCTTTCTTAGCATTCCACATAAGCATCTTCCTTTCAAGTTGAGTATTGGATTTCTTAACCCTATTATGCCTGATGTTGAAAAAAAACGCCATTGATAGGCATCGCCGAAAAATAGGCTCTAGTCACTATTTAAAATACGTGTATAATGAAGTGTACAATTAAGGGGGGGAAAATCAATTGAATCCTGAAAATGAAAATGCCCGTATTATCGATAACGAACACTTCTCCTATTTATTGATAAGGGATTACCTTCTGGGAAACATCCTTGGTGAACATACCAATGAAATATTGTATTGGGCCGGAAAAGATTTGGCTCGGCAGTTCCCGTTAAAAAGTCAGGTAGATCTGTATGAAGCGATGATTTACTGCGGTTTCGGACAGCTGGAACTACTCAAAAAAGAAAAAAATGCGCAACAATACCGTCTGGATAGTGATTTGGTCACTGTCCGCACCCAAAACGATCAGGCCTCCTTTCAACTGGAAGCTGGATTTTTGGCACAACAGATCCAGATGACGACCGGTCTCCCCTGTGAAGCTAAAGCAGAAATCATAGTCGGAAAAGACAAGAAAAAAGAAGTCATCATCACACTGTTCGTTGAATGAATAGGAATACCCAAAGAAAAAAGAGTTGCCGAAAATCCTGAAATACCAGGACTCCGGCAACTCTTTCTTATTGTTTAGATATATTTTTCAAGCGTTTCTTCAAGCATTTCTTTTGCATGGTAGCCGACTAATTTTTCTACGACTTGGCCATCTTTTTTTACCAACAATGTTGGGATTCCCATGATGCCGAATTGGCTTGGCGTTTGCGGATTAGCATCCACATCCATTTTAGCGAAGATTACTTTGTCGCCGATTTCTGCATCCAATTCATCGATGATTGGTGATTGCATGCGGCAAGGTCCGCACCAAGTTGCCCAGAAGTCCACCAACACGACCCCATTTTTTGTTTCTGTCTCAAAATTTGCATCTGTTAATATTTTCACCATTGTATTTACTCCCTTCAAATTCTTTCTTTATGTTCCAATTATAGCAGAGGTTTTGCTCAGTACCAATCAATCTGCTCAGCCGCGGAACGTTACAATCGTCGCACCGTTTCCCCCAGCGTTCATCGCTGCATACTCGTAGGACAACACTTGCGGGTGACGCTTCAACAAATCCCCCACTCCTTTGCGGAGGGCGCCTGTCCCTTTTCCGTGAACGATTGTTACTTGCGGATAGCCGGCCAATAAAGCGGCATCCAAATACTGATCGACTTCAGCCAAGGCTTCTTCATAGCGTTGGCCTCTGAGATCAAGCTGCGTCGAAACATGACTGGATGAAGCCGATTTGACAGTGGCGATCTGCCGTTGCCTGCTTTGTTGTTGTGGCTCTTCTTTGATCAGTCTGAGGTCCGATTCCGGCAATTTCATCTTCATGATCCCCATTTGTACGACCCATTCGGCATTGCCTTTCTTTTCAACGAGCGTGCCCCGCTGGCCATACGTCTCCGTCATGACTTCATCGCCGGGTTTGAACATTTTTTTCTCTTTTTCTTTGCGCAGCACTTTGTTTTTGACCAAAGATTCCTCTTGGCGCAGATCGTTGAATTGTTTACGCAGATCAATCAGTTCGTGTTCTTTGATGCTGCCGGAAGTCCCCATGTTCAGCTGCATTTCGCGGATTTCCTGCAACAGCAATTCCGCTTCTTCTTTCGCAGTCTCGACCAACTTGTTGGCCTCTTTTTTGGCATCTTCGATGACTTTTTCCTTATTGGTTTCCAGCTTTTCGTTGGCGCGCTTCAGATCCGCCAACAACTTGTCGGATTCTTCCAACTGTGCTTGGAGCTGCAAGGATTCTTTTTCGGTGACGCGTCTCTTCTGTTCCAGATCCGCGATCATCTCGTTCAAGTTTTGACTGTCCACGTCAATGAAACTGCGCGCCTGATCGATGATGCTTGGCTTAAGCCCAAGTCGCTTTGAGATATCGAAGGCATTACTTCGCCCGGGAACGCCTATCTGCAGACGGTAAGTCGGAGCCAACGTCTCTCCGTTGAATTCCATGCTGGCATTGATCGTGCCGGAGCGATTGTAACCGTAGGCCTTCAGTTCTGGGTAATGGGTGGTGGCCATGACATAGCTGCCGATGCCGCCGATGTAATCCAAAATCGAAATGGCCAACGAAGCCCCCTCTTGCGGGTCCGTTCCGGAACCTAACTCATCCAAGAGCACGAGACTTTTGTCATCGATCTGATTAAGGATCGAAACGATATTGGTCATATGCGAAGAGAACGTACTCAGGCTCTGTTCGATCGACTGTTCATCGCCGATGTCCGCAAAAATTTCCGTGAAAATGCCGATTTGGCTATCCTCATCCGCCGGTATCTGAAGCCCGGATTGGCCCATCATCTGGATGATCCCAAGTGTCTTCAGCATGATCGTCTTACCGCCCGTATTCGGACCGGTAATGACGATTGCTTGGTACGCTTCGCCGAGTATCAGATCGTTCGCGACAACGTCATTCTGATCGATAAGCGGGTGTCTGGCTTTCCAAATGGCGATATGGTTCTCTTTGCTGATGATTGGGCGTGTCGCTTTCAGAGAATCAGCATAGCGCGCTTTTGCGTTGATGAAATCCAGAGTCGCCAACACTTCACTATTCCCGTATAATTCCTGCGTAAATGGCTCGATTTCCATCGATAATTCATACAGGATTCGCTCGATCTCCGCTTTCTCTTGTGCCGCCAGCTGGCGTAGATGATTATTCAGATCCAGGATGGCTTGTGGCTCGATGTAAAGCGTCTGACCCGTTGAGCTTTGATCGTGGACAATCCCGCCGAACTGATTGCGGTATTCTATCTTGACCGGAATCACAAAACGGTCATTACGGATGGTGATAATGGCATCACTGAGGTAGGACGCTTTGTTGCCTCTAATTATATCATCCAGTTTGGTACGGATATTCTGTTCGCCCTGCTTGATTCCTGTGCGGATCCCTTTCAATGCCGGTGAGGCATCGTTCTGAATTGTGCCGTCATCGTAAATGGTTGCCTGGATCTTTCTTGTGATTTCAGGTAATACGACCAGCCTGTCCACCAGTTCATCCAGTACAAAGAAGGTAATCTCATTATCATCGAACCATTGGAAGAATTGGATAATTTCTCGTGTAGTCGACAAAACCCGACCGATTTCGGCGATTTCTTTTCCGTTCAGTGTTCCGCCTATCTCAAGTCGCTTAAGATGGCTGCGGATGGACTTCAGCCTTGGCATCGGAATCCCGCCCTTCAGGCGCAACACCTTTCTCCCGTCTTCCGTTTCATTTTGCAATGCAACGACTTTTTCCGGATCAGTTTCGGGCCGCAATGCCTGAATCTCATCTTTTCCTTGGTCGGTTGCGGCAAAATTCTGGAGTTGTTGTTTTATTTTTTCGAACTCTAATGTTTTACTTATTTTATTATTCATCTTATTCTCCTAAAAAGTGCTTCTCCAAAAAAACGGGACGATATAGCACACTATAAAGTCCCTTCCGTTAACTTAACATTCTGTTACTGAATGATGCCGATCCACCAGTCGTAGATCAACCGTGAGAAATATGGCGTTTCGGATACCATCCAAGCCGCAAGATCACTTTCGACATAAAGTTGTTGGATGAAATCCAGCGGAATCATCGATGCGAGTGTCAGCAACAGGAAGATCCCGATGTATTGCATCAGGAATCCGAGTATGCCGCCGCCCAGCTCATTCAGCTGTTTGATGATCGGGAAGAATGCCAAAGAGTTCAGCATGCTCCCGATAAATCTCGTGACAAGCCAACCTGCGAATAACAACAGGATGAATGCCAATCCATTATAAAACGCCTGATCCAGGACAAAGGATACCTGTTCAGAGTAAAATATCAGTTCTTTGCCGAACTCTACGGATGGGTACGGAACCAACAAATCGATTTTTTCCGCAACGACGGCATAGTATTCTCTAGCGACCAAGAAAGAAATGAAATATCCTACGGTGTAGACAACCTGCAGAATAAGTCCTCTTCTGACGCCAGTATAGATTCCCCACAATAATGAGAGCACTATTATCAACGTAAGCATTATTTCACCTGATTTCTATAGTCTTTTTTCTACTTTTTCCCATCATGTTCTTGATTTTTAGTGTAAGGGGGAATGGCATTCTCAGCATTCCTGTTGACACCCAATGCCGAACGCACTTGCGTCCTGTGTTGAGCCCGTTTCAACGCTGCCTCGGAAGCGGTTATCGTCTTCGTCAATTTTGAATTGGATTTTCTGGCCGGCAGGTCGTTAGCTTCACGGGCAGCTTGCTGCAGTTCACTGATTGTCGCTGGCATAGCAGTCACGGTTTGGCTCTCGTTATCGCGCTTTTTCCCAGCAAAATTAGCCACTGCCTTCTTTGTTGGAGCATTCCCTGTGATCTTTTCAGGCGTTACAACGGCTGCTGCTTCGATTTTTCTTGCTGTTTTAGGAGCTTTCTCCTCCGCAAGAGGAACGGCTTCTGTATTTTGTTTGACGTCGGCAACCATTTGGTTGTGGGGCGCCTCGGCTGAAGATATCTCTGCTTCGGCCTGTTCTATTTTGTCAATGGGAGCAGCTTGTACAACAACGCTTTGGCTTTCCTGTAAAGCTTTCTCGAGTGCCGCCACTTTCAACAGCAACTCTTCAATCGCCAATTGTTTCGTGATCTGATCGGAAATGGCATTCACGGCTACGAGAATGCCGCGCTCCTCCCGTCCAAGCGCCGGAGCTGCCTGTTTGATCTGTTCCAACTGCGCATTGACCAATTCCGATACCGCAGTCAAATGCTCAGGTGCTTTATTGCCCACAATCGTATAGGTCTTTCCTGCTATGATTGTTTTAAATCTTCTTTTGTTTTCCGTCATATTCAAAGACCTCCATTAAAAAACTGTCTAATATATTTTAACATAAATCTTGCAGAATGCAGTATAAACCTCTTCCTGTTCGCAAACCTGCCCATTTTGTCGAAAATATCAGTTCATTCCCATCACATTTCACCATCAAGAATTGCCTCTCCTGTGATAGAATAAAGGATGCTACGATTAAGAAGTTGTATAGAAAAATTAAATAGAGCAAGGATGAGAATATGTCGAATGTCGTATTGAAATCAACGACGAGCCAACTGAAAAAGATGGCCGTCTTTTATCAAGATTATGCTGTGAAACCAGTGCCCCACAGCCTTTTCACAGCAAAAAAGAATCAAACCACCATCACTGGTTACAATTCTGGAAAAGTGTTGTTCCAAGGCCAGAATGCTGAAAGTGAAGCGGCACAGTGGCAAGCGGCAAGCGATAATGTTGGAGATCAAAAAAATCCTGTTGCAAAAATGGGTATTAACAAAGAAGCCCCCAGTAAAATCGGTCTTCCTTCAGGCTTTTCCGGCTGGTCCGTCATCGGCAGCGACGAAGTCGGCAACGGCAGCTATTTCGGCCCATTGACGGTCTGCGCGGTCTACGCGTCTGCCGAACAATTGCCCTTGCTGAAAAGCATGGGGGTCCAAGACTCAAAAGCGCTGACCGATGTCCGCATCATCATGATCGCAAAGCAATTATTGAAGTGTGTCCCTCATAGCGTCATCAACTTGATGCCCGAAAAATACAATGAAGTCCAGCCGACGATGTCCCAAGGGAAAATGAAGGCTTTGCTCCACAACCAAGTCCTCGATCAACTGTTGAAGAAAATTGCTCCGGAAAAGCCGCAAGCGATCCTGGTCGATCAGTTTGAATTGCCTTCGACGTATTTCAAGCATATCGCCGATCAAAAAGTGCAAGTGAAGGAGAACATTCATTTTCAGACTAAAGGCGAATCCCACCATCTAGCGGTGGCTGCGGCTTCCATCATCGCTCGCTACTACTTCCTGAAGACATTGGTGGACATGACCGTAGCCTCCGGTTATCCTATCCCTTCAGGCGCTGGCGCCAACGTCGACCTGATTGCTGCGGAAATGTACCGTGAGGGCGGCCTGGAACTGCTGGACAAATACACGAAGCTTCACTTCGCCAATACCCAAAAAGCCATCCGACTGGCGAACAGATAATAACAAAAGCGGAACGGTTTCGTGAGGCTAGCCTATACAAAAAACGATTCGCCGCATAAACGGCGAATCGTTTTTTTAGTGTTGTTCAGTAAAAGGAAGCCCACTGATCCCTTAACGGATCGCAGCTCCGCATTCGGTTTCCAGAGCCGCAACCAATTTGGTGAAGGCTTTGTTGATGTCTTCATCGACAAGCGTCGCTTCAGGGTTCAGGAATGACATGGAATAAGCAACCGACTTCTTGCCGTCCTCGATGCCTTTGCCTTGATAGATGTCGAACAGATGGACATCCTTCAGGAATTTTCCGCCGTTTTCCTTGATAGTCTTGACAATCTGTTGGTGTGTGACGGTTTCATCCACCAACAAAGCTACATCGCGGCTCACGCCAGGGAATTTAGGGATCGGCTGTTGCGTGATCACTTCCTTCGGTGCGGCGATGATCGCTTCGAAATCGATTTCGAAAGCATATGTTTCCTTCAGGTCATAGGCATTTGCCGTTGCCGGATGTACTTGGCCGACATAACCGATATAGGCATCGCCCAGATAGACGGCAGCTGTTCTGCCTGGATGCATCCATTTCAGGTCTTTGGCAGCTTCAAAACGGATCTGATCGCTCAGACCCATCGTCTCGAAATACCCATCCAATACTCCTTTGGCGTGGTAAAAGTTGACGGGTTCTGCAGCCAGTTGCCAATCTTTTTGGTAGGCCATTCCTGTCATCACGCCGGCCAAACGTTCTGCCTCAATCGGCAAAACGCGATCAGCTGACGGGAAGAACACCCGGCCAATTTCGTAAAATTGGATATCCGTGTTCTTACGGGCAGCGTTGTAAGCGGCATTGTCCAGCAGCGTACTCAACAAGTTCATCCGCAGTGTGCTGCGATCTTCGCTCATCGGCCATGCCAAACGGATGCCTTCCTTGTCTTCGACTGCGTATTCTCTCGCTTTTTCAGCGGTAGTCAAGACATAGCTGATGTTCTGGGTCAGTCCTGCACCTTCCATAAATCTTCTGGTGATGCGCATCGTGTGTTGTTTAGGCGTCAATGCAGTAGGCAAAGCTGGTGTGATCGGCAATGTTTCCGGCAAATTGTCATATCCGTAGATACGTGCGACTTCTTCCAGGATGTCCGCATAAATGGAAATATCCCACCTTCTCGGCGGTACAGCAACGGTGAAAGTTTCGCCGTCAAACGTTGATGCAAATCCCAACTGATTGAAAATGGCAGTCACTTCATCGCTGGAAATGGCAGTCCCTAACGAACGGTTGATTTTTTCCAAAGTGATGACCACTTCCGTATCCTTCACTTCTACCGTATCAACGGAAGCCGTACCGGCAACAATTGTGCCTCCTGCCAACTCACGGATGAGTTCAGCGGCATGTTGTCCGGCTGTGCGGATTGTCGCTACGTTAATACCTTTTTCGAAACGGGAACTGGATTCGCTGCGCAAGTTGAACTTCCCTGCTGTTTTGCGGATCAAAACCGGGTTGAACAATGCCGCTTCCAATGCGACAGTCACGGTTTCATCGGTGATTTCTGAATCCAGACCACCCATGACGCCCGCCAATGCAATCGGCGCAGTGCCGTTCGTGATGACGATGTTATCTATGTCCAACGTTCTTTCGACCCCATCCAGCGTCGTCATCGTTTCGTTCGCTTTGGCACGGCGGACGATGATTTCCTTGGAACCGATTTGGTCATAATCGAAAGCATGCAGCGGCTGGCCGTATTCCAACAGGATATAATTCGTGATGTCGACTACGTTGTTAATCGGACGGATGCCGCCGTTCATCAATTTGTTCTGCAGCCAAAGCGGACTTTCCTCGATTTTTACGTCTTTGATCACTTGGATATGGTAGGCAGGTGCATCGTCCGTGTCCTCAACGGAAACTTTGATGTAATCCGCAACAGAACCTGTTTTTTCAGAGACAGGAGCCTCCGGGAATTTCAGAGCTTTGTTGTAGATTGCTGCGACTTCATAGGCGGATCCGCGCATGCTTAAAGCATCGGCACGGTTCGGCGTGATGTCGATGTCCAGGATTGCATCATCCAGATCCAACAAGTCAACAACTTCCGTTCCGGGAACTGCTTCAGCAGGCAGGACAAAAATCCCATCCGCATATTTTTTGGAAACAACACTTTCAGAGTAGCCCAATTCAGCCAACGAACAGATCATTCCATTCGATTCCTGGCCGCGCATCTTGCCCTTTTTGATTTTTGCATTGCCCGTGATCCGCGCGCCATGCAAAGCCACGATTATTTTCTGACCGGCAGCCACATTTGGCGCGCCGCAGACAATCTGGATCGGTTCCTCAGCCCCGATATTCACTTGGCAGACATGCAGATGGTCCGAATCAGGATGGTCGACCACGGACAATGTTTCACCGACAACGATTTTCGACAAGCCTTTGCCAGGATAGACGACGTCGTCCACCTCGATACCCGTGCGGGACATTTTTTCAGCCAATTCTTCAGGTGTTACATCAGATAAATCTAAATACTCTTTTAACCATTTATAGGAAACTTTCATTATGTTACTCCTTTACATCGAATTGACTTAAGAATCGGATATCATTTTGGTAGAAATGACGGATATCATCAACACCATATTTCAACATCGCTACACGTTCTTGGCCTAGACCAAATGCGAACCCAGAGTACTTCGTTGAGTCAATCCCAGACATTTCTAAAACATTGGGATGGACAATACCTGAACCCAATATTTCGATCCAACCGGTTTGCTTGCAAACATTGCAGCCGGATCCGCCGCATTTGAAGCAGCTAACATCGACTTCGACAGATGGTTCCGTGAACGGGAAGTAGCTTGGACGCAAACGAATTTCGCGTTCTTCTCCGAACAATTTTTTGGCGAAGACGGCAAGTGTGCCTTTCAAATCAGCCAAAGTGATGTTCTCGCCGATGACCAACCCTTCAATCTGATGGAATTGGTGTGAATGGGTCGCGTCATCGCTGTCGCGGCGGTAAACTTTCCCCGGGCTGATCATCTTCAATGGTCCTTTGGAAAAGTCATGTTTCTCCATCGTGCGCGCTTGTACCGGTGACGTATGCGTTCGCAATAACAATTCATCGGTAATGTAGAAAGTGTCTTGCATATCGCGGGCAGGATGATCCTTCGGAAGATTCATCTTTTCGAAATTGTAGCTGTCCTGTTCCACCTCTGGACCGTCCACGATCTTGTAACCCATGCCCAAAAACAAATCCTCGATTTCTTCGTTGATCTGCGTCAAGACGTGTGTTGTACCTTGCGCGATTTTCTTGCCTGGCAAGGTGACATCAATCGTTTCAGCTGCTATTTCGGCTTCCATTTTTTTGATTTCCAGCGCATCTTTTTTGGCTTGGATGGAGGCCTCGATATCGTCACGCAGTTCATTTGCCAAGGTTCCGATGACGGGACGCTCTTCAGGGCTTAAATCCTTCATCCCTCTCAAAGCTTCTGTAATCGGCCCTTTTTTCCCCAAATAGGAAATGCGGACTTGATTCAATGCCTGCAGATCCTCGGCAGATTCGACTTGCTGTAAGGCATCTATACGTAATGTTTGTAATTTTGCTTTCAATTCCATGTTCTGTCCCCTTTTCATAAAAAATGCAAAAAAATCCCATCCCTGGTAAGGGACGAGATTTTCGTGGTACCACCCTTGTTTCGCTGCAAGCAACGACACTTCATTTGTTTAACGGTAATAAACCGGAACTTTATTCATTGCACGGGGCAAATCCCAAAGTCAGCTCGGGGAGTGAAAAAACACAATCGGCTTCTATAAAGGCTTGCAGTCAATGGCCATTATTCCCTGAAAAAAGCTGCAGATCGTGAAGGTTCCCTTCAACGCTTTTCATATTCATTTTACTTACTTTGCCAGTTTACCCGGAAATGCCGTTTCCGTCAAGTTCAGATTCAGACCCAAGCATCCGACCAATTTTGAATTTCCAGCATCACATTGTTCAAAGCTTTCCCTTTTTCGGACAATCCGTACATCACTTTGATTGCCGCCGCAGGATTTTCGGTTCTTACCACAATTTTTTCATCTTCCAGCTCTTTTAAGCGTTCAACTAATACTCGATCACTGACATTAGGTATCTGCACGGCCAATTCCTTGAATCGTTTATCTCCATCCATCAAGACTTCGATGATTAAGCCGGTCCATTTTTTCCCTAAAATAGAGAATGTTTTTTCAAACTTTGGACAAATACATTTTTTTACTTCCAGCATTTCATTCACAGCCTTCACCTCTTTGACCTATTATAAACACCCTCATTTCCCCTGTCAAAGGGAATGTGCCTTTTGTCACAAAATGTTTACAAAAAATAAGCATCCTGTTTCGCAATTCGCATTACCTGAAGAAGTCCCTCAGAAAAATACTTATAGCCGCCAGTTCATTCCATCCGAATAAGAAAATAATCACGAATGATGTGCGTGAAGAATTCCACAGCTAGCATGCAAGCGTACAAAAAGTTCATGTCTGTTTCCTATAATAGGATAGGAATTTCACAAAGGCAATACTTTTTCACATTTAATTGAAAATATAACGTTTTTTTATGCATTTCTTCAGCCAACGAAGTGATAAAGCAGAATGCCTGCCGCAACTGCGACATTCAGAGACTCCGCTTCACCGAAAATCGGAATATACAGATTTTGATCCGTCAGTTCCAATACTTTTTTTGAAACGCCATTTCCTTCGTTACCGAGCACCAACGCAACTGCACCAGTCGGGGAAACGGTCCGGTAATCGACAGCCGCTTCATTCAGTTCGGTTCCATAGACCGGGATACCGTTGCTCTTCATTTCGGGGATCAACTCTTGCAGATCGCCACGATAAATAGGCAGATGGAAATGACTTCCTTGCATAGAACGTAGCACTTTGTCATTGTAGAGATCCACCGATCCCTCCCCTAAAATGACCCCTGTATACCCGGCAGCATCCGCAGTTCGGATAATGGTGCCGACATTTCCTGGATCCTGAACCTGATCCAAAAGGATGTATTTGCCTCTGTATTCCAAAATCGGAGCGGTTTCGGGAATCCGGACGATCGCAACGACTCCTTGCGGCGTCTCGGTCTGGGCCAAGCTGGCGAGGATTTCCTGGGAAACGATGATGATGTCCCTCTCCTCAATCTGCAAATCCGACTGTTGGTGAAAGGTTTCTGTCATCAAGACTTCTTGGATATGCGCATCTGCTTTGATGGCCTCCTTCAAAAGATGGGTTCCCTCGATCAAATAAGCCCCCGCCTCTTTCCGGCCTTTAGCGGTCTGCAGTTTTTTCCACTGTTTTACTTTTTGATTTTTCATCGATGCTATCTTTTCCATTTTGTAACTCCTCAGTTCAACATATGCCTTATTATACTTCATTTATAATGCCTTTTTCATCTAAAGGTAGAAAAAAAGAGACTGGGGACTCCCAATCTCTTCGAAATGTTAATTATATTAGCCACCAATATAGTTCAGTGGATCTACTAGGCCACCATTTTCATGAACTTCAAAATGGAGATGAACCCCGGTTGAATCACCTGTTGTACCCATTATTCCAATTTGTTGACCTTGACTGACGGTTTGTCCAGGCGCGACCAATAATCCTGGTTGCATATGTGCATATAATGTTTCAACGGTCACACCATTGATTGTACCATGGTTGATTACTACATAATAACCAAAGCTAGCGTGATACGTTGCTGTTACAACAGTCCCGGATTGTGCAGCAGAAATGGCTCCACTGCCCGCGATATCTTGCCCTCTATGCAGTTCAGAGCCACCGGTGATCGGTGAAAGACGATATCCGAACGGGGATGAGTAGTACCCACTTGCTGGTTTTATGAAACCACTTGAGTTTACAGTATAACTGCTGGATGCAGTTGTAGTTGGTGCTGCTGATGCAGTCAAATTGTTAGCTGCCGTTGCTGCTGCTGCAATTGCTGCAGCTTCAGATGCTGCTTGTTCGGCTGCCGCTCTTTCTGCTGCAATTCTTACTTCTTCAGCTGCCATGTCATTGCTGATGGTTTCTGTTTGTGCAGCCAAGTCAGCTTTGGTTGTTTCCAAGCCATTTTTCTCGGCTTCAGTCAACTCGTAGTTCTCGATGACTTGCGCGATTTGGACGTCGATTTCAGTTTTTTGGGCTACGACATTATTTTTTGAAATCAGAATGTCTTGTCTCAATGCTTCAGCAGCAAGTTTTTCATCTTCAACAGCCACTTTGCTGTCTTCAACTTTCTGCTGATCCGCTTCCTGTTGTTCCACAATATCCTTATTGGCAGTCACAATTTTTGAAACGACCGTGATTTTTCCGACCAAGTCAGAAAAATTCTCTGAAGACAACAACATTGAAGCTATATCCGTAACGCCCGCATCTGTTTGAATGTAACGAGCCTGTGTATTTAATTTTTCGGTTCTTTGGTCAATGACAACCTGTAATGCTTCGATTTCAGCTTGCAATTCCAAAATTTTTGATTCGATATCAGCTAATTTTTGCTCTTGAGCCTCTAATCGGTTCATCAATTCATCCAATTGCGATTGAAGTTCATTTACCTTTGTTTCCAAATTTGATTTTTCGGATTCCAAAGTATTCAATGAATTTGATTTTTCTTCAATCTGAGATTGAATCGTATTCGTTTCTAATTGCAAAGCATCTTTTTGTTGTTGCAACTCTTCCAACGTAGCCGCTTGAGCAGTAAATCCACCTGCAATCGGACTAAGCAATAAGATTGATGTGAACAACGCGATATGTTTTTTTCCCAATTATACTTCTCCTCCTGTTTCTTCTACGAGATGAAGTATATCAAAATTAAAATACCATTGCATGATAGAAATATGACAATTGTATTTCAATTTGTTACGACAGGCGGAAATCCTGAAATGTTGATCATATTTACACAATCCCTTCCGAAGACAGTCAGCATTTGATTGTTCGCGCTTCCAACGATATACTTAAGCTGTACCAAGCCCTACCTCCGCCTTCGCGTTTACAGGAAAGAAAGGAGCAAAAAGCATGAAAATCGATCAAAAAAATTTACACAAACCAGGCACGGATAATCTTCCTCCTGGCATCTACAAAGAAGTCGGCCCTCGAGGGGGCAAAATCACCGGCAGCAAAGAAGTACACATCGTCGAAGGACACAGACTTCCCCCTACAAACAAAGCCGGAAACAAATGGATCAAAAAAGACTGATTGTTCGCTTGTAACTGATCACTTGAACGATTCTGGGCGGAGGAACTTTGGTTTTCACTTCATAAAAGGACCGTGCAGCTTAAGCCGCACAGTCCTTTTATTGTCTCAAGTATTATTTCGCCAACAGTTCTTTGATGATTTTGGACACGAGCGCTTTGTCGGCTTTTCCGTCTAGTACCTGCATCGCGAATTTCATCGCATCCTTTAATGACATTTCGGCTATGCCGTTTTCAGCCAAAAAGAAACGGACTTCTCTTTCATCCATCATTTTAGGAACGTAAGCCTCCAGAATGGCCAATTTCTTCTGGTTCTCCTCAATCAGATCCGCGCGTTCGGCTTGCTTTGCAAATGCGATCGCTTCATTGGTCTTTTTGATGTCCTTCAGAAAAACATGGATTTCCTCTGCTTCGGTCATGGCACGTTTGTTGTCGATCAAGAAAGAATCATACTCCGTTTTAATGAGACGCAGGACATCCGCCTTCAATGTGTCTTTGTCTTTTCTAGCTTGGAGGAAATCCTTGTTAACTTTTTCTTTCAATGTCATAATTGCAGATCTCCCATCGATTCTTTGGTAGGGCTGCCTAATTAGTTATTCGCAGAAAAGGCCAACCTTCATACCTCATTTTAAGGAAAAGAAGCGGAATTGGCAAATTTCTGCTACCCGTTCCGGATATTGGATGGATTGTATGCCTGAATAACACAATGAAAACAGGTGCTACAGATGGCGCATAACCATCATGCGCGGTAAAATTAGGGTGAACAGGATACTCTTCAGGAAATACTAGCATTCATTCGCGGAAGAGGGTTTAAGTATGTCTTACTTTTGGACCTTTGAATCAGATTTGCCAAACGGGATAGGCGTGGAAACATTCAGCTTAGCTCATATTATTGTCCTTTTCCTATCTTTTATCATCATCTTTTTGGTAATCCAGCTCTATCGCAAACAGGCTGATTTTGGCCGAAGAAATATTAAAATGACGATAGCGACCTTACTGGTTATGCTTTATTTTTCGCGCTGGATTTGGTGTGCCTTTTTCAGTAATTTTTCTTTCTTTTTGAGCCATCTGCTTCCCCTTCACCTTTGTAGCGTCTCTGCAATAATTGGGATATCCGCTGTTTTTTCAGATAATCGGCTGCTGAAAGAATTCTTGTATGGACTTAGTTTTCCGGGCGGATTGGTTGCCATGACAAACCCTAATCTGGGGCCTTACCCTCTCTTTAGTTTTTTTTTCGTCGAATACACTTTGACCCACCTATTACTGATCTTGCTTCCTTTGCTTTTTGTGTTCGGCGACGGATTTCGTCCGGCTATCAAAACCTTACCATATTCCATCTACTTGGCAGCGCCTTTCATCGGCACTGCATTCTGGGTCAACCAATCAGTCGGCAGCAATTATATGTTCTTGAACCGTATAGAAAAAGGAACGATACTAGTACTTTTCGACAAATGGCTAGGAACGCCCGGATATCTGATTGCAGTCCTCGGATCAATCGTCATCGTCTGGGCTATCCTTTACGCGCCATGGGAAATTTCCAGAAGACAGAATTTTCCGAGATGACGAGTCGGACTTAGATGGGTAAATAAAAAAACAGAAATGCTGATTCAACAGCATTTCTGTTTTTTTTTACGCTATGC
This sequence comes from Trichococcus collinsii, assembly GCF_900107505.1. GTDB lineage: Bacteria > Bacillota > Bacilli > Lactobacillales > Aerococcaceae > Trichococcus > Trichococcus collinsii. The sequence continues at coordinate 804,153 of NZ_FNQH01000001.1, forward strand.
AGTTATAAAACTGGTTATTTCAGGAGCTCGTACATGGCTAGTCTTGAAAACCACTGATAAATTAAGCTTTCCAGCATGAAAAAGAAAAATATCCCGGGAAAATCCCGAGTTGCAAAAGTCCGGGCAGGGCTTTTTTTCTTCCTATAATATTACTTTTAAACGGTTGCATAAAATTATAGGCAAAGTTCGCTTACTTTGCTACTATTGTTCTAGGAGGTGTCCGATGATCCCATTACATTTAATACAAATCTTATTGGCTTTAGAAGGATTTGATAATGAAGAATTTATCCCTGCGAGAAATAGCATTAAAGCTGTAGCCCAATTTTTCGATCAAAATCCAGAGCAATTGAAGAAGGCGGAAATGCTGCGTGATATGACTGATGAAGAAATACCGAGATACTTATTAAATTAAATTATTAACGATTGAAATGAAGGAGATTTTGTTATGAGTGATTTCGATGAAAAATTGACCTCTAAAGAAAAAATGGAATCTGTAGTCGAGGCAGGTATAGGATTAATACCTTATGTTGGGGGTGCGATATCCAGTTTATATTATGGAAATAAACAAGAACTGCGATTTAAAAGGATTGAATCCTTTTTACAAACTGTTTCAGATGAAGTAGGAAGGCATGGAATAAGACTACTAGATATTGAACAACATGATAAATATAAGTTAATTTCTATTATTGAAGAAACTATTGAGAAAATAGAAAATGAAACAAGAGAAGAAAAGATTCAAATGTTCAAAAACTATTTTATAAATAATTTAACCCACCCAGTTCAAGAGCAGTTTGATGAAAAAAGATTCTTTTTGGACACTTTAGATACCATGAGTTTATTAGAATGCGAATTACTTAAGATCCTACAAACACAACAATCCGCTTGCTTAGTAAATCAATTTAGTAAACCAGATGTAGATCAGTATGCAATTGTTGGAGCAGTAGGAAGACTAAAAACTTTTGGTTATATAAAGGCTACGTCTGGTCAAATGCATATAGGTGGTGGAATTGATAATTCCTTGAATGAATTTATTAGTATTAGTACATTTGGGCAATCTTTTTGTAATTTCTGCTTTGGATAAACATATTTCTACAAAAGCACCCCTACCTCATGAACAAGTAGGGGTGTTTTTTATGCACTTTTTTCTCAATCGTTGTGGCCTTTGATTCGTAAACCTGAAGCAATTGTACAAGGCGGAAACGCTACGAGAGCTGACTGATGAAGAGTTACGAATGTATTCAGATAACATATAATTAATCTGCCCCAGCTGGTCTATCTGGTTTTTTTAACATGTCCGGGTATACTTCGGACGGGTTCTTTTCTACAATCAAAAATGAGACTGATTCTCCTTGGGGGATAAAAACCAGCCTCACTTAATAGATACGCATTTTGTTGTATTTCATTTTATATGAGTATTAAAACTTAGATATTATTTCCGCTATATCTCTTCGGATGGACATGAGGCTATACTATAGAAATTATTTTGTGTCGTGATGTAAATGATGTTATACACTTATTTCATTAAAAATAAAGTGTTAGCTGAAAATAAGAGATTAAGATAGGCCATTGTTTGTTAAATATTCAGCATAATCAGATATTGTTTGAAGGTGTATATTAATACCCTCATCCCTTAATCCGTTAATTTTACTGTTTAATAAATGGGTATACTCTGGAAAATTATCTTCGTTATTTACAATTATCTTTATATTCTTTTTTATTAAAATAGATTTATTATCATTTATATCATACAGTAACCCTTTAATATACCCATAAAGAAGACTGGATTGCTTATAATCGAAAGATAAGGCTTTAATGTAGGTGTCCTGATATGAATAATCAAAAATTGGATTTCCTACAAAATCAGTTAACTCAGTATTTTCTAAATAATCTTTAAAATGGTATATTTTATATTGTTTTTTGATTAATCGTCTAACATCATCAGTAGAAATTCGTTTGCCTTTTGGTTTCTCATAATAGAGATAAGTTGATTTTAAGTCTTCAATATCTTTTTGTATTTCGTAAGGCGAACTTGTTAACATTTTTATTGAATCGAAGTGAATTTCATTCACATAATATTTTATTCTTTCTCGTAAAAACTCACTTGAATTTATATCATCAAAACGATTATTAAAATTATCTTCATACAAATCATCAAAATTAAATTCATATTGAAGTGATTCAAACATCATATCAAAATAGGAAGAATCGTACTCATCATCAAAATTTGCGATTCTTCGTTTGTCTTTTATTTTTATAAATGAACTATATTCAAAACCAGGATTAGGACAATGAATAACAATCCCAACATTTATAGTTTCCTGCCTTACTAAATCTGGTGTATATTTGCAAACAGCGTAATATAAGTCTAGTTTATTCATTGTCCATTTCTCCTTTCCAAAAATTAAAATGAGGTTTTATTTTTTTTAAAACACTGTCAATGTTGTTCACTTGCATTTGTACTACTTCAAATGATAATTCAATTTCCCGGGAAGTTATACCCCATTCATCGGGAACAGCACAAATTTTTTTGCGAATTTCTTCTAAATCTAAATTGTGAATTTTATTTTGTATTGTGTGAAATGGGCTGTGTCCATCTACATAATGTGATAAGTACTTATAGATTTGGCCATTCATTTCGGGTACTATTTGAGGGCCTTCAGATAGTAAATTTTGTAAACAAGTTGCATCCCAAACTAATCCATTTATAAATATGTGAGAATGATCTATAGCTAGAACCCGTTTAGTTTTTTGATCATAGTACAAGTTCCCGGGATTGATACTTCTGTCATTATTAAGAATTATCTGATCGAATAAAATAATTCCTGGAATATCCTGATGGTTTTCAACTCTTTTTAATATAGATGGATTAATATTGCAATTCCCACGTCTATACTCACTTGCTATACATTGACAAGGCCTGGAGTTTTTAATTTTTATAGCTTCATTTCTATTAATAAAATCAGAATTAAAATCAAGCAATATTTGTTTAGGCATTGGAATATCTAACGCTTGACCAATTTGATAGGCTACGTATTCATTAAATAAACCCTTACCATTCATAGAATCATTCAGATACTTTATTACGTAATACTTACCGTCTTCAGCCTCAGCAATTGAGGGTCTTGTAACTCCGTTCTCTATTTCTCTGATATGGTTTACTAAATGCACCGACTCGCCTCCGCCCAAATGTCATTAACAAGTAATATACCAAATTAATTCACTTTTGTTAACATATTTTATTAATATTTCATTTGGTGGGTACTTTGAACAATACATAGTTCTATTGTGTAAGTCAAACGTTTAGCGCATTTATGAGATAAAAATATTTAAAATTACCCTTTAAAACACGATTTCACTTAGAATATGTTTTCTCAATAGAAGCACCCTTTGACTCATCATAACGTATCGCCACACGGCCAACGCTACCGTCTAGATCTACAACAATCAGCCCCTGCCCTTTATCTCCTAGAATCAAACAAGAACATGTCTCTTCAATCGCGATTACATTGCCGGCCTTGTATGGTCCATTTTCCGGATAAACAATCCAGGTCTCTCCTGCAGGCAAGTATAGCGTGGAGGATACGACAACAGGCTCTCTTTCGACAGCACGTTTATCAATCCACCCCAGGCTAGTGTTGATGTACTCTCCTGATGCGTCTTCTTCAACCGCCGGTATCGTTTTGCCAATAAACGCGTCCGTTGTGCCCCAATTTACGAAGCCTGGTTCGCCCCATGGTCGGGAGTCGATCGAATAGCCGCCGGCCTTCACGATGACATTATAGCTGACTGGCACGCGTGCAGGAACGTCAATCAAAGCCCTCTTGTCAATCCAACCTACTTTCACACCGTTGGCATATTCCCCGCTGCCGTTTTCCTCATAAATCGAAATCACGTTTCCAATGATATTATCTGTTTTGCCCCAATTAACCAGACCAGGCTCGCCCCAGGGCTTGCTGTCAATCGAGTAACCGGGATAGGCAATCATCTTGTTATAAGTCACCGGGACGCGCATAGGCGCAATTGGTTCTGATGCTGCGGCTGCAGATTTCCCCAACCTCGCGCGGAATGCATCCATTTGTTCTTTCGAGTAACCAGGACAAGCGGAGTTGTTATACACTTCCCAATGACCTTTGACCTTGCTTGCTGGGACGTTGAGATCAGCCATAATCTTACGTGTCAGCCATTCCCTGGCATCGATTTGAGCCTGAGAGTAGTCCGTACCGCTACCGGCCTCGACACTGATATGCACGCAGTAGCCGTTATTATTATATACGCCCCATGTGATGCGCTCATAATCGTAGTTTTGCCAGATATTCCCATCGGCATCGATATAGAAGTGATAACCGCCGCGGTCCCATCCGAGAGTGTTCTTCCAGTATTCTTCGTGACCAGTGATAAATTTGCGAACGGAGCGGGCGACTGCAGAATAGTGCCATACGATGGTTGTAATTGCTGACCGGTTGCGTTCTTTGCTCTGGCCGCCTAAAGCGGATGCGCGTCTGTCGTTGATTGTATAAGCCATTTTATTTACCCTCCTTCAGCGTCTTCGTAGCTGCATCCCACATGCCTGATGCAGATGCCCCATACAGCAATCCCTCGAATGCATTGACAAAGATATCACTCTTGTAGATAAAGCCGTACAATGCGCCGAATAGCGCCCCAAAAACTACAGCTACAAATGCCAAGTACTTGCTTTCCAAACCCGCTCGTTTTGCCATTTCCACGGCAATCATGGTAATCGGTGCGATAAAAATATTAAATTCCATTTTCTTTATCCCCTTTCAGGATGGCGTTCTCAATCTTCAACTCGTCATTTTCTTCCCGCAGCATTTCGACTTCATCCTCTAACTTCTCGACAATCACCTTGTACCCATTGATGTCCTTGACGTACTTGTTTTCAATGTCCTTGATCTGCGTTTTTAATTGCTTTACTTCATCACTTAGAGCGTCTACTTGTTCCTTATAAAAAGTAAAAAGCTTAGTGATATTCTCTGTATATTGTTGCTCTACTGATCCATTTGTCTGTTTATTCGCGACCGAATAAGTGACCATGCCGGTGACAACACTTGCGATTATTGCGGATATCCACTCCATTGCCCACGCTCCATCTTCAAATTTAAAGCAAAAGAAAAGGATTACCTTAAAAAGGTAATCCTAGCTTCTTCATCAGACGTCCAGCAGCACATCTTCTATAACTTCCATTCCGGTTTTCTCAATTGTCCTTGTTCGATTCGTCAGAAAACTTTTTTTCTTCCCATCTGAAGCAAGAAAAGTATCAATTGTCTTAACATCATAGTACTCAGGAAATTCTTCCATAATACCGTAATGTACATGGTTCAATAAAATTGCTCGCATTTAATCACCACCTTCACCCAATGATGAGCCAAATATAACCCTTAGAAGAAAAAATGCAAGCATTTCTTTATTTTTTGCAACTATCAGTGAAGGTAAAAATCATTACAATCCCTTTATCAGGGGTCAAAGGCTCATTTAATTACAAGATTCAAACTATAAAAAGGCTGCCCCGAGGGACAACCTTTCAAAGCAATCTTCTTTACTACTATAAATTGTTGCTTTAAATATAAATTTTTAATCCTATTTTATAGTTGATTCTTTCTTATTTTTCATATAATCAAAAATTGATTGTTCGTTAATGAACCAGTGACCACTCGCCTTTATAGCTTTTATTTTATTTTTATTAATTAGATTTCTTACGGTTGAAACCCTGACACTTAATATTTCAGATGCTTTTCCAGTGGATATAGTGTAATATATTTTTTCAACGTCAAACGCTTGTACGGGTAGTTTCGCAGCTAAATCCAAAGTAGGTACTTTAGAATTATCTTCGTTATTTATGGATTCCTCATTTAATTTTTTTTTGCAATATAATTAGAATTATCCCTCGCATTTACAATCATTCTCTGCTTTTGGCTACTATTTTTCATGTCATATCTAAAACTCATAATGCTATAATCTCCTTTTTAGAAGATTATAGCATATGTCACTTGTACTTATTCAGGACATAAAAAGTAAAGCTCAATAAAATCACTGAAAATATTTTTGTAATAGCAATGGAAGAACAGATCATACATGCTGCAAATATTAAAAATGCAACTGGAAGTATGATCCATTCTTCTAGTCCTTTGTAATATTCAATTAGCTTTTTCACAATAAATAGCCTCCATTCTTTATACTTGAGACGTAGCCAAAATCATTGCCTTTTCTTCATCGGTGATTCGTCTTTTTGTGACTTGCACTGTAAGATACGCCTCATCAATTTTCCCCATAATCCACATATTTAATAAAAATCCATACATATTACTGATCTCCATTTCTTTTCTCCTATTCCATCATTAAATCTAAAATTGCCATTTCCGCCATTGCTAATCTGTCTTCTACTGTTGGTTGAGATGTAATTGGCTCCGGAGCAACGCCGCCTTCGACCCATTCCGTTCCTGCCCACCTTGGCAAATAAAAACCTTGTGGCACTTCGACATCGATGTATTGCGGATCAAGTTGCGTGTTTCCTTCTTCATCAAGCAGCGGTTTTTCAGCCACTCGAATCTCGGTTGCGCCGTCTTCCAACGTGATTTCTTTCTGAATTGTTTTCATCAAAAAAGGATGGCTTTCAAAAAGCACATCCTCCAAAAAGTTGCCTGTTGTGGTGTCTATTTTCCTGAATAGTTTCATTGTGAACCTCCTTTATACTGTCGGGATACGTATAGGTTCGATATTTACTTTAATTAATGATCCAGCCGAATAATAGACTGACCCCGAAGTGTCGACAAACATATATCCTGCAGCACCGTTAGCGCTAACCGGGAATGACATAGTTTGTGCGGGCCTATATCCGGTTGGTAACGTAAACATCGATGTGCCTAAGGTTGTACCGTTAAGTCTACCTCGAAATTCGATTACACCGAATTCGTTCTTTCGGTACCCTACCGCAAATCCAGGCTCGACAGTCCACCCATTAACCAAAGTAGGAGTAATCCAAGCTTCCTGAGTCTTGTTAGCTTTCTCCTGATACAAAGTCTCGATAGTCTGGACAGGTTTCACACCGTCGAACCAAGAGTTAGGGAAACGAGCCATCAGTCTGTCCATCTCAGCCAAAGTAGGTTCTTTTCCTGCGCCGAATGCTGCGGTTAGGTCTATAACTAGTGCGTATTTAATTTGGAATTGTGTCCAAGCGGATGTTCTTAAGTCTACAGTCTTAAGTTCGACACCTCCTGTACCGGTGGCTGTTGAGATTACAGATAGTTCCTCGAAATTATTTCCTCCAGAATGGAACTTGTCGGCAGCAGTGATCGCGGTACCAGCCATTCGCAACTTAACCAATGCTGAGTCGGATTTGACACCCATCCTACCGTAGTATTTTCGACCAGAAATGACGTTAAAAACCTGAGTAAATGCTCCGGTGGCAGAAGCTGTAGCGAGTACCGTTTGAATATTACCCGCTACACTTACTGGTATTGCCCCATAAATAGCCCATGCATCCGCAAGATTAGGAGTAGTGGTACTCAATGCCATGTCACCGTTCGCCAACATATTCCTCGCTTCAAACTCAGTACGAGCATCCAACGCCATAAGTTTGCTCAAGGACGCCTTAGCTTGGAATAAGTTCTTCGTCCCGTCAAACCATGAGTTCTCAAACTTAGCCATGATAGCGTCCATTTGCTCGACAGTTGGTTCGTTGCCGGCTCCGAAGGTGGCGGTTAGGTCTATTGTCAGCAGATTCTGTAGTTCCATTACCTTCCCAGTAGCCGTCGCAAGATCTACATAAGAATGCATTGGACTGACAAACGGAGACCCTACATCTACAGAAGAAAATGTGACAATTCCAGCTATGTTATACCACTGATTGAGTACCGGATTCGGTGTAGAAGGCATACCTAGGGCACTTGCAAACCCGCCTCCAGATACAGACATGTCTATAAAGCAGTTTAGAGCGGTACAAAGACTATTTGTGACTCGCGCCTTATACCTTATGTACATTTTCCTACCGGGTGACGCAACAATGTTTAATAGCTGAACTGGCTTAACTCTTGGATTAATAGAACTTCCACTACCGACTACGGATAGGATATTTGAAGCAGCGGATATTGTTGCATTGGATCCAACCCAACCATTAGTTCCATTACTAAACTCTCCATTAGTAATTTCATTCTTACCATCCATAACCGCCCCAGCATCAATCGCAATTTGCTTCTCGATCGCGGTTCTTGCGGCGAATAAATTCTTCGTACCGTCGAACCATGAGTTGGTGAATCTAGCAAGTAGTCTATCCATCTCTGCTGCGGTCGGCTCTTTACCTGCTCCGAAAGTGGCTGTTAGATCAATTAGGACCACATTATCTAAATAACTTATAGCATTTAGAGCAGTTGCGGAATCTACATAGAATGTCCTGAATATAAACAAACCTACTCCGGTAACCTCAGACTTGAATGTGGCAGATACGACATTACTCGTTGATACTTTAGTGATCGAGGTAACCAGACGTTCTCCACCACTGGCATATGAAACATTTGCACTTACCGGAACAGTTCCAGAATATGATAAATCATACTTTAAATAATATTTGTTATTATTTACTAAGGTAAGGCTCCGTCTAGCGTCTGGATTTACCCCTGCACCATCCCCCACAATTTTCAACTTACCGTTTTCAGCCGAGATGGTAGATCGAAAGCTACTCCAACTTGAAATACCTTCGGTAAAGCCCCCATTGGGTACTATATTAGTTGCATCGAGGCTAGTATCGGTCTCAACATCTACAACACGAGCATTAAACCCAGCTACGGTAGCACTATCAATATCCGCCCTAGCGTGGTCAGTATCTGCACGAGTATGGTCGGTTCCTGCCAACGTGTGGTCAGATGCTGCGGTCGTATGATCCGTTCCCGCTAACGTATGATCATTGACAGCCGTCGTATGGTCAGTTCCAGCACGAGAATGATCTGCTGTATAGCCTGTCGCTCTTGCTTCTTCTGCGTCATTGAAGATTGTGGTTCTGCCTGCTTCTGAAGCGTTGAAAGTTGTAGTTCTTCCAGCCTCCGAAATTCCAAACGCTTCGGAGCGGCTTGTCTGTGCTGCGTTAAAATCTGTTGTTCTTTGAGCCTGAGACGCATCAAATGCACCATGGTCCGCTACTGATATGCTATGATCGCTGATTGCGGTAGTATGATCCGTGCCAGCACGATTATGATCATTAGCGTAGCCCTCTGACCTCGCTTCTTCTGCTAGATTAAAAGCAATCGTTCTGCCAGCCTCGGATCCGTTGAATGTTATTACTCGGCCCGCTTCGGACTCCCCGAAGGTTGTAGTTCTTTCGTATTCGCTTAATTCAAAGCTTTCGCCTCGCGCAGCTTCTCCGCTCTCTGCAGCCGCTTCGCGGGCGTTTTCATTCACGGTGAAGGTATTGCTTCTTCCGGTTTCGGATGCGTTGAAGCCCGTTGTTCTGGCCGCCTCACTAGCATCGAATGCATTTGTTCGGTCAGTCTGAGATTCCGCAAATTCATCGGCGCGCGCATCGTTATCCGCAACCCATTCCTCCGCTCTCTGAGATTGAGCTGTTCCAAAATCAATTTGAGCCTGCAGCAACCATTCCTCAGCACCATCCACAAGCGTATCCAGGGTATCTACTGCGTACTCAACGAGCGGTACACTTGCATCCAAACTGGTGTCAATTTTAAATTTATGCCCGGCGCGCGTAAATTTAGCGCCACCTTTAGTGATGATGATGTCCGCCCGAACTACACCTGCATGCTTGTTTTCCGTTCCTTTTAAGGTATAGCTAAAAACAGACTCTGTTAATTCTAAACTTCGCTCAATATGGCTGCTATCCGCAAATTTGAGATGCACGATGGCCGTTGCGCCTTCCAACTCAGGTTCGTCTGTTACTGCAAATCTGAGGTTAATGCTGGATTCGTCACCTGTGTACGCCACATCGTAATTCGATTGGATTATTGGAGTGGTGCCATACATTGCTACGCTAAAGTCAATGTCTTTTAATGTCATTTTATCACCTACCTATTTCCATTTTCCGTGGGCTTCATAGTGCACACCAATGTAATTTTGCGAACTCGACGCGAACTCGACAAACGCATGGCCAAAAAAGTTATTCGTGTTTGTTCCGTTTAGATGAGCGCTTGCTCGATAATCCTGGAAACCTCCGGAACCGTCGTACATGGAAGCTGTCAATACGACTCCCTTCAGGGGATATAAGCAAGAAACTGGCAAGCCCTTTGTAAAAGGCGCTGTGCTACCAGTTCCGAAAGTTCCGGACAATGGAATCAATCCCCAGAACTCAACATCTCCATTGCCGTATTTGGTATAATATCCATCTATTTCGTTTCCGCCACTTTCTACAATTGTTCTGTTTTCAATAGCAGCAGCAAGCGAAGCGGCGTTTCCGATCAGACTAGCAACTGCTTCTATTGTCGTGATCGTGACACCGTCTAGCTTCACCCTGAATAAAGCTTCCTGGCACGTTACGCCGGCCGCGTTGACATCCTGCTGCACGAGTGTCGGATCAACGGGAATTCCGCTTGTTGACGTCCCTTTGATAATTTTAAACTGCAATGTATCAATTCCAACGCCACCGCCACTCTTTACCAACTCAGCGACTACGAGATCATTTCTTTTTTGGCCGGCCGTACCACTGTCAATTGTCAAGTTGGCAGTGGTTCCTGGTTCAACCGCCAGTAGGAAGCCGCGAAGCGAGTAGATCCCGCTATTCAACTGTACGCTGTTATCGCTGATTTTGGTGCAAGCCAGGTTATTAAACCGGTCCAGTATGCCAGAAGATCCGATCATCGCATGAAAGGCTGCAGCCATATTTTCAGCTGATACGTCAGCAGTATCCGAGTTTTTGATTAATCCCTTTTGAGCCATTTACTCACCCGCCTTGTAGTTTATTTTTCTGCCGTTTTTATCAATTTTTAATATCTTTTGGGTTATTGGCTTGCTAATCGTTAGGCCGGTAACTTTATCACGGCCACCAACGACGTCGCCCAATTTGAAATCTATTTCGATTTCATCCAGATTAATTCCAATAGATTCTACAGGAGAACTTTCAATCAATTTATCCGTTGCGCTGCTAGTTAGTTCTTCTAATGATTCGGCATTAGGGTAATCAAGCACAAACTGTTTATCATTCGAACCTGCAGGTTGTATCGTTGTAGTGATCGTCCCATCATCCAAGCGCCAAAGCTCTACCACTTCCCTTTCAGCCAACTCGCCTCTACCTAATGCAATCACATGGTTATAAGCCTCTCCGTAAGCGACAGACGATTCAAGTGGCGCTTCGTACTCCTGCGATAGTTCCGTGTCTGTGTAATCGACGGAAGATACAGCCGACAGCACAACCTGCGTTCCGTCAAAAATAATTTCCAGGCGGGCCCCATACTGCTGCAGCATCGAATGGATCGCCGCCAAAAGATTAGTGTATCTGAAGGAACCACTAACGGTCATGCCGGAATCAGCTGTACTGATGGCGAATAAAGGTCCAAGAGACGATCCGACAAGTGCAGCTATAGCTTGATTGGCCTCCATCGCCGTGATCGCTTTATATGCTTGTCCAGCAGGAGGAGAAATTATTTTTCTGGCCAACATACCACGCCAGGTAGGCCCTCCTACTTTCACAGTCGTCCCAACGTGATTGACATCTTCCACCATGCCGCCCCACTCCGTGCCAATTTCATATAGATAATGCCCTTTTATCATCGGGTACTTTTCCCACACGGCCTCTTCCACTTGCAACTCAAAATCATTGTCAGCATATTTAAATCCCAAACCACTGACCGCCTCATACTGGTCAAACTCAGTTAGTGACTGGATTTCCTCTATATTCGCTTTCGCATGAATCAACTCCACAGCGGTTCGCTCCTTTCGTAAAAAATGGTTATCTCAATCGCGAAATCTCCGTTATAGGACAGGATATTTTCACCCGGCTTAATCGGTTCGAATACGGATTCTGTTTTATTACGCAAATTAAACGCATTCACGATTTCCCCACTATTCGTCACCTTTATGACAGTTTTGGTCCTCTGATCAATTTCATATCTTTCGCCAGACAATAAAGTACCGTTCACGCGATAAGTATTTTCTCCGATGATAAATTCAGGATTTGAACACGGTCCAAAAACGGATATCTTCATCGGGCACGAAACGTAGTGATCAACAAGCAATTGGCGGCTTCCGTTACCGGCCGTGAACCCTAATGGGAATGCGGTCGGAAACTTAAACCCTATTTCGCTGCCGTCTGTAAAAGTGAGAAAATCGTGCCTCTCTTCCGAAATCCAGATGGGTTGCTCAGCGAGGATGTCCAACGTAACCAAAAACATAGTCCCTGCATGCAGCCTATCGACCGATTTGCTGGAGACTATATAGCAATTGATATACTGTTCATTCACAAATAACTTACCTGGCAATGCGGAAAAAACATCCCGCTCAAACAAACGGTTCATTTCGTTCAGCAGTTCGTGGGCCTGTTCCTCTGTATTTCCGACAACATTAACCGTTAGTTGATACTTTGTGGCATCACGATAAAAACGTCCCAACTTAGACCCTTTTCCGCTAGACAAAGCCGTCAACGAGTAATTATGCTGACGGCTGAAAAAGTCCGTCTCATCATAAAAAATTGGAGATTCCGACATATTCAGTTCTCCACCTGATCCAATATATTTAATTTCTAATTTCAAATGAGCTCACTCACCAATCTGCCGAATGACCGTTTATCAATTTCGACTTTAATATCAGCGACCAACAAAGCGTTGATGACCGCGCCCGCTACAGCGTTCCCAAGTTCGTTATAATCGATCGTATCGCCACCGCCGCTAAAGCCACCACCATCAGAAACATTGCCATTTTTTTCAATGGCCTTCGCTTGAGTCGTTTTGCCGAAACTGGCAATCAGCCGTTGCGCTTCCGTACTACCTTTTGCCCCTGTCGCAAAATGGGGGATATCCATTTTAAACCGCTGAATACTCGGCCATACTTTCGTCCCTTGCGGCAAGTTTGGATAAAGAGTATCAGTAGAAGGAGATACTCCGAAAAGGCCGCTAGGGGTCAGGAATGGTTCTGCTCGTCCACCATCACCAAGTACAGCCGGTCCGCCGCTATGCGAGTCAGTTCCCGTAGCGTATCCGACGCCCTGTGCGCCTGTAGGACTCGTTGCGGTGTATACTCGATTCTCAGCAACGTTTATATAGACCTGTTCGTCAGGGATGTTATATAGTCGTTGTTGCAGATCAGCAATAGCTTGCAAAGCAGGGGATACATCAATGTTTATTGTTTTTGCGGGAATGCCTGTGCGATTGTAATAATCCAAAGCCCATTGTAAAGCGCCGACTTTAGCCTCTACACTACCTAAGGAGTTAATCTGGGAGGAGGCACTTTCTGACAAAGCACCAGATTGTTCGAGTGACGCAATGGCAACTTCAGATACCATGTTTCGCATGTTCTGACCTAGTGCGTCTTGACCTTCAGCAATTTCTGTCATGCTCTTACCGCTATTTGTGGCTAGGGTTGTGTAACTGGTAATCATACTACCAACTTCTTCAGCAGTCAGTTCACGGCTTTCTCTGGAAGCAGTAGCTATAATATCGTTGATTTCAGCGTTTGCATTCTGCGTTGTCTGGATAAGTATTGCGTAGTGAATGCCGTTCTCTTCCGTTCTGCGTTGATACTCGGCCGTTGTAATCATCCCACCAGCGAGCATGCCCTCAATGCTAGCTTGCTCTGCGTCACGTTGAGCAGTAAGACTGGTTACGATTTCTTCTGTTACTGCGTTGTTGGCATTGATTGTTGCGTTCGCTAGTTCTGCTGTCATTAGCTTGCCCTCTGTGAATGTGTGCAAGACTTCAGCCATAGCGTTACCGATTGTCAAAGAGTGATTGTTGTAACTAGCTTCCACTTCAGCGATTTGATCGTCTGACATTTTGAGTTCTTTTAACTTGTCCTTTATGCCGTCAACGTTACGTGCAAGTGGTTCGTTGAACGACTTGAAGAACTCGTCATTGAACTCGTATCCACCATTCCACAAATCATCTATTGCACTTGTGACAAGAGTGTTCTGTTCTTTCAGCCGTGCCGTTTCTTCAGCAAGCGTTAAACCAGTTCCTTTAATTGCGCCTTGAATCTGTTCTTGGGAACTGACCATGTCGTTTGTCCCTTTGGAAACAGCGTCAAACCACTCTTGGTATTTACCTTTCGTATCTTCTACAGATTGCTCATGGTTCTTTTGATCTTTTGTCATTTCATTGTAAATCAGCGTACCGACACCTGTGGCAGCTAAGACTACAGCACCTATTCCAAGTACCCACGGATTTGTAAACAAAGCTGCAGCCCCGCCTGTTGTAGCGGCTGTTCCAGATATCGTTTCTAAAGCACCCGTAACCCCTTGCTTTCCAAGACCACTCGTAACCTTAGGTATCCAACTGACCATACTGCCTAGGCCACCAACCACTCCCGCCAAGATTTTAACAAGTGGGCCTGCGACAGCCGATGTCATTGTCCACTTGACAATATTTTCTTGCATAAGAGGGTCCAATTCGTTCCAGGAATCTGTTAGGGTGGTAACGGCTTCTTCTATGAGAGGTAAAGCTTTCTCACCTACCTCGAGCAAAATGTCACCAAGAGGAACAAGCGTATCGGCCATATCGCGAAACATGGACTGAAACTTTTGTGATTGAGTTTGTTCTAGTGTATCGACTACTGTCTGAGCGGCGCCGTTTACTTCTCCGTATTGCTCGGTCACGGTGCCAAGGGCCTCCACTACCTTTACCCCGGCATCTTCACCGATTGAGCCCCAAAGCATTGACAAGGCATTCGCTTTCTCTTGAGGGTCCTGAATACTGGCTAAATTCTGGGACATTCTCCGGAACAAATCATCGTTCGACTCTCCCGAAGCCTCCCAGGTGTCATAGATTTCTTTCCAGCTTCCGCCCATATCTTCGATAGCGGTCTTCACCGTTCCATCACTAACACGGATCCCGAACTCTTTCACTAGGTCATTCACTTTGTCCAGGTTGTAAGCTCCGGCATCAAGGCCCGCTTGAAGTGTATTAAACATTTCTTGCGCGGAATAGCCGTTTTGCTCCCATAGTGGCGCGTATTCCGCTAGATTATCGCCGAGTTCGTCTGTCTTGTTCAGGCCCTTCTGCGCGCCTGTTACCATGTAATCAAAAGCTTCGTATGCGGTCATTCCGTAGGTTTCCATTAACGCATTGATACCGCGAAGACTTTCGACCTGGTCCATACCAAGTGATTCTTCTAAAGCGATGGCCATCTTAGTGACGTTCCCCAAATCTTCATCTGCAATACCCGTCAACTGACCTTTTACATTTAGCAGTGCGGTAGATACACCGTCTAGTGACTCTCCCCAACCATCTTTAAATACATCATTCGCAATACCAGCGACCTTTGCCGCTTCTTCTGCAGTACCGCCCATATTGACCTGTATTTTAGCCTGGGCATCATCAAAAAGTTTTGCGCTTGCGACAGCCGCTGCACCTAAAGCGATCACCGCAGGAGTGACGGTCCTTGTTAATCCATCACCTAACTGGTTCGCTTTTTCGGATATTCCCGTAAGTCCATTCCCGAACTTAGTAAAAATCGAATGCGAAACTTTCATTTCTCGGTTTACGCTGTCGGTATATTTAGCCAAGTTCATAAGGCTCGCGGATTCTTTATTAAAAGCGGTTGCCGCAGCATCGGCTTCTTTTGAGCCTTCACCGTGAACCTTGACCATCTTTTCATAAGACTGTCTCGCGCCTTCGACCTTTGCCTTTTGGATTTCGAGTTTTTTATTCAGCCCATCCAACTGTGTTTGATACTTCTTCATTGAGGTGTCGCCCTTGTCAAAAGCGGAGAGGTTCGCTTTCATCTCACTATTCACAAGGGCTAGTTTTTTATTCAGATCTTTGAGTCCACTCTCGACTTTAACGCTGTCGAGGTCAAGCCCAATGGAAAGACCTTCTATTCTTTCAGGCATCTCTATCCTCCTTCCTACTCACTACCCGCCAAATGCAGCGATGAGCGATCGTTTGCGTTCAGGCTTGCAATCTTCACGAAGCACATCAATCAGGAAGCTATACGGCATAGCCAGAACCGTATTAATGCCTTTCCCCTGTTTGATCAGTTCCAAAATCATTTTGTCCAGGCTTTCCTTTTGTCTTTCCGGAGTAAAGTCTTCGTCTTCTAAAGACTGTCCAGGTACTTTTTTGCCTCTTCGGTCTGTTCCCCTCTTGCAACAAAAAGGACTTGCATAAACAGTTCGTTGATCGCTCCCGGACCATGCAAACCATTGAACAGATCGTCACGAGTGAATTGATTTTTATAAACCTTTTCGGAAACGAAAGTCAGCACATTATCAATCATGTCTTTTTCAGCGTCGCCAGTCTTACGAGAACTCAAATCAGCCATCACGTCGATTGCTTCGTACACAACACTCAGTGGAATAAAAACCGGTGTTACATATTTCTTCGTTACGATTTCGCCCTCTTTTACCTCTAAAATAAGCTCAATCATGTTTCGTTTTAAATTAGCCATTTTTTTCCTCCTGTACAGAAAAAAAGGCGAGTATAAATTACTCGCCTTCTTCGCTTACCTTTTCGATAAAAGGCCTTCCTGCTTTATTTTTATTTGTGCTCAGCTCTTCGATACGTTTTTCGGAAATCTTTTTATTGGCTGGTCTCGGATAACCGTCACCAGCTATGTACGGCTTGCTTTTATCCTGCAAATCAGCGAACGATTCGATTACTATGTATTTTGCCACTTGACTCACCTCTTTGTTTGTCTCCTCAATAGCTTTCACATATTCATAGGAGGCTTTATCTTTATCGACGAAACTAAAATCATCTTTCAATGGACTGCGCTTGACGTACTGGCCCTTAAAAAATAAACCTTTCTTGTCATCCGTGACGCCGGCATTGTGCAGCATCTTCGTCTCTTGGTATCTCCGGATCGGATCGTTTGGCCAACAGAAATCCAGTTCGCTATCTACGTTCACGGTTTTTTCAAAGTGATAGACATTCCAAAGTTGAGCCCACATCTCTGCGGTCCATTTTTGGATTGGGACATAACCAGGATCATTTTTACTGATGTACTCAGCTTCTACATCTGACAAAAATTTGCACAATTTTACGGAGTCCTCATAAACCTTTTCCCAATATTCGTAGGTCGGATTCTTGATGATCCATTGCGCCCCGCCGTGCGGCTTATTTGCTCTAATTAGCGCGGGGTCTACCTTGATTGTTTCGCACATGCGGTCAAACAAATCTGCGCCCTTGCTGTCGATATATTCCAATCCGATATACCCTTTGCAGTCGGATGTATACCAGGCATTTTCAGTCGGATTCAGTTCAGGCATTTGCCTGAATAGTACGTCGCTGTCAAAATAAAAATAAACGTCATTCTCGCGCGCTCTATCCTCTTCCAGATACTTCATCCAAAGAAAAGGTTTAACGCTAGGAATGTACGTTTTTTCGCGTTCTGCATCGTTGTAAACGTGTACTTCTACATCATATGTCTCTTCAAAATATTTAGGCATGCCACTATCCCACTGCGCGAACAGCAGGACAATGTCATTGATGCCTAGTTTTTTTAGACGGGTAATACAAACTTCCAATTCCCACTCAAATCTCTTGATCGCTGGTTGGCATAGGATGTACTTCATATCCTTATCCTACTAGACGCCAGTAGTCGTTGTTGTGGTCTCTTCTTCGGTGGTCGTCGTGGTAGTCACTGGATATGGAACGCCGAAGATAGCCAAGAAGATGGCGTCACGTTTAGTGGTTGCCGCAGCATCATCAGCGCCAACGACAACAGATTTTTGTTTATCAAACCCTGTAACAGCACGATCCATAAACTCAGCACTGATTGCGTCTTGGCTAAATGTAGTATTTCCTTGTTTACTTGTTCCCTTGATGCTTGTTTTTAGGAACTTTCCTTTAGGCAATCCAACGTATTCTGTAGACCCATCTTCATATGTTTTAGCAAAAATAACCGCAACATACGGAGGGTTATCTGCTGATCCGTGCGCTGATAATCCGCCAGAACTCGTTTCCAATCCAAGCAAGGCGTTTTTGTCTGTTTCCGGGATTTTGTGGAAATTCCCACTTACGCCTACAGCTCCATGCGATACACCTAATTCAGCGACTTTATTATCCCCGTATGCTCTTGTAATTTCGGAAGACATCGCAACTTCGATATCCTGTAGAAACTCAACCCGTTCAGGTGCTGCCGCTACAATGCCGGTTCCGCCTGCAGTCAAAATACCGTAGTGAAATTCATCCACACCGGTAGCTGATAAATATTTCTTTTCTGTCATTTAAGTATCTCTCCTTTTTATAAATCGTCTCTGTAAAACTTGCCCAAATATCTGCGGCCGTCTCGATAAATCTGAACATCTTTGTCGTATTCATCCACGCCGGAGCCGCTTTGATAAAAGCCAGCCATCTTCATGACAAGCTGAATGCGATTACCAAGCAGATCTTTGTCAGCTCTTGTCTTCGCCCACACATCAATCTGGATTAAATGTGTTTCCGTCATCCAATCGTTATCGGCGTAGTCATCAGGGACCGGAGGCCTCAATGGATCGATGACGACATAAGGCTTCGTCACATCAGCGGTATCGGGATAAACATAATACTTAATCCTTGTCTCAACCTTAGCAGCAATCAACGGATCGGAACTGAGTGCTTCAGATATTCTTTTCAGTGCATCCATCACAACTCACTCTCCATCACTTTCTTGATAACTCTTTTATAAGCTTTCTTTCCACCTTCAAGCGATGCCGCAACCTTCCCTTTTCCTGCCGGGTTCGGATTTTTGATTGTTCCCCACTCATTGATGTGGATAAGGCGGTACCGGTCATCCGGACCAACCCAATGGATTTCCCTTCTTCTGCCAGCTGCGCTCACCATCGGCTCGGATATCGTTATTTCTTTGATAGACGCCCCTGTGTCTTTAAAAGATTGGAAATTTTGTGCCAACTCTTTTTTGATGACTTCGCCACCTTCCAACAAAGCGTGGTCCGTAATCTCCTGCATTCTCGCTTGTCCGTAACGAGACTGAAGCGCTTCTTGAAGTGCTGGTAATCCAGTAATTTTAACAGCCATTAGACGTTCACCTCCGCTATAATTTTTACAAAATCACGCGATTGCAAAGCCGGCTGAACCTGTTTTATTCTGTACGCAACACTTTCGTACTCTGCTGCATAAATTTTCAGGAGGTGTTTGTTGGTTGGAACATAGACTTTATATGGATCCCTAATACTGATTGTAAGATCCGATAGTGTACCGTTGTACTTGGCCAACTCCAAATCCCGCATCCAAACTTCATCGATTTTAGCAAATGAGACGAAGAGCGTTTTTTTCACCTCTTCGCCAGCTTCCGGCCCTTCGACTGGTTCATATTCATAGAATTCTACCTTTGTCCTAAAATCCCCACTGGTTATGCGTGGAGGAGTGTATGTCTTGGAAATCACTCTGCAACCACCTCGTCACCGTTCTCATCTACTTGGATGGCAGATAACGCCTTTTCCATCCCAAGAGCATTGATTTGACTTTGAAAATTCGTGTTAAAAAATTCGAGAGCGTCATTATAGACATAACGCGCTCTCTCGAAAACCAATTCCCGAAACACGAGGTGCGAAGAAATGTTGAACTCTCCGCACTTTATAATCAGATCTTGTTCTGACGCCTCTAAAATGCACTGCAGGTTATCATCTTCATAATTCCCAATGCGCATCCGATCCTTGAATTCCGTTATGATTTGATCTGTAATAGCCAATTAAATCAGCTCCTTATCAGACACCTGTTGTTGTCGTAGTTGTCGCCGGGGCTGTCGTTGTCGTAGTTGTCAGCGGAGCAAATTGGATATCCAAGTCATACAGCAATGCGGCCTTGTTATCTTTCGGTTCTCCGTTAGCAAACTGTTTCAGTGTGTACAATGTAGCGTCTTCAATCGCCAAAGTTTGGTCGAATTTTTTAACTTTAATACCGCCGGCCAAACGCGCTTTGTAGCGTCCTTTTACAAAGAATAATGCTTTTCCTACAGCGATTTCTTCAGATGGTACAGCCTTGATGTTGTATGGAAGAGCCGTCACCCATTGTCCATTAGCGGTTTGGATCGTGTTACGCATCTGCACTGCGATTTCGTCAACCGGATTTACTACCATGACGATTTTGTTGTTTACTTTTAGCGATTTACCTTTTGCATCGACAGACAATGCTTTGACGACGTTGTACAATTCGCCTGCTACTACTTCACCATATTGCGAAGGCGCAAATGTCAATGTACCGCTTGATGTTTTGGCAGTCACCGCCCCTGTTTCGGGATCCACGTTCTTCGTCAAACCGACTGGTTGTTTAGCGACTGTACCGCCACCGTTAACAAATCCAAATTCCAAGCCGAAAGAATACGATTCAGAAAGCAAAGTACGAACATAGCGTTCAATCCAAATTGGGCCAAGCTCTTCGATATCGGTAGGGATTGCAGCGAATGCGGTCAGTTTCAATTGGCCCACTGTGGATTCGGAGAATGCAGATGATACTTGCCCGGCGATACCGCCAAACAAATCTCCCCATGCGTATGCCTTAGTAGGATCTGCATCAATATAGCGCGTCACTGCTCCAAGATTTTCCAGTCCGATTTCAGCCAACAAAGGATGCTCTTGCACAAGGTCTTCAAACACGCGTTCTTGTGTTGTGACAGGCAGAATGGAATCATCAGAGAACCCACCGCTATTCGCTACTGTGGCAAAGAATTTAGTTTCTTCCGACGTCAAAACGTTTTGTCCGCGTTGTTGCAAAATGCTACGATCCAACATTTCGTTATTCACTTGGCTGGATACAGCTTTCACGATTTCATTTTGCATTACTTCCAGGTAATTTTGATAAGCGGATGTCTGCTCCGCCTCAGTGCTTTCAGGGTTGGATAATACTGCGGATAATTTCGCTTTTGCTTCCGCGAATAATTCTGTTTTGTTAAATTTAATAGTCATTTAAATTTTCCTCCGTTTTTATAAGTTTAGTAATGCAGCGATACGGTTTACTTTATTCTCTTTCGGTTCTGCAGGTGGTTCCGCTGGATCTGGTGGCGGTGGTGCATGTTCTGCTGCGTCTGTAATGCTGGTTGCTAAGCCATAAGCTAAAGCCTCTTCTGCAGTCAACCAAGATTCGTCTGCCAGCAATTCACCAAGTTTTTCGCGAGTGTCGGTAAAGTGAGTGAGATATGTTTCTTGGATAGACGTATTCGCCTTGTCCATTTCATCCGCCAGTTTTCGAAAGTCTTCTGCATTTCCTGCAGCAATGGTCCAGGGGTTGTGGATCATTAGTTGCGCATCTTTTGGCATGATGATTTCATCACCTGCCATAGCGATCAACGATCCGCCGCTTGCGGCAATGCCATCGACATACGTGATGACTTTCTCAGGCCGGCGCATTAAATAGTTTTTGATTGCTATTGACTCAAACATGTCTCCGCCGTATGAATTGATGAAAACTTCAATCGTGTCTGCAGACTTTCCGGCTAAAGCAGAAACGACACCGTCTAAACTAATCCCAGACCAGGAGTAGTATTGACCGATGTCGCCATATAGCAGCAATTGAATTTTTTCTTCTGATTCAGCTTCGATGGAAATCCTTGTCTGAATCGGGTTTTTCTTTTTTAAGGAATTAAGTTTTTTGCTCACTATCTTCTTTCCCCTCCTCCATATAATTTTTTGTGATGTAGAATTTATCGAACTCTTCTCCTTCTGGAGTGTCAAATCCTGCTTCTCCTCTGATTTCTCTTCGGTTGAAGGTTCCAGAAGAAACTAGTTTGTCGATAGCAACTGCCAAATCAAAAATACTCTCATACGAAGCAATTTTAACTTCAATTAAGCTTCCGGAAAGATATTCTTTCATCGTGAAGAATTTACTGTTGCATTCATCACGAATCTTCTTCAGCATCGGCTTCACCGTGAATACTGTATAGCTTTTCGTGATCTCCTTTACGCCTGCCAGGTCGCCGTGCAAAAGACCTGCTGGGATCCCGATAGCCATCGCAATCTGATTCAAAAATCCATTCGTCACTTTATTGATTTCATCCACACTTTGATTACCCGTGCCGCTGGCATGCTCCTTATAACCAAATCCAGGTTGCTCCGGAACAACGGCCACATCTGTGTTTTTTCTAATTGATTTATAAAGTTTGTCGATATAAGCCTGTAACTTCGCCATTTTCTCTGCATCTTTGGCAACAGAACTATCAATGCTAACAGTCGACCTGATTTGATTCTTTCGTTTTTGGGCACCCAGAACGCTTGAAAATAGATCTGCATAATCTTTATAAAGACCATCTATCAACGGTTGCAGGTTTTTATTTGCGTAGCGCATATGCAAGACTTCAGACTGCTTAAAGACGCGCTTGAACGTATAATCACCAATAGTGACATCCGTAAACGTATCTTCATATACCGCATATTCATTATGCGTAAAATCATCCGCAATCAATAGGTCTTCGTCGTCTGACTGAATGATCAGCACTTCGTTGTCGTAAATCATATTAATAATGACTTGCTCCCAAAATTCAGTAGCACTTTGATTTTTGTTTGGGCGGACATTCATTTTGTAATACAGCTCATCTTTAACATAGACACCGTCTGCTTTCACCCGGAACTCTGATTGACTTATCGTCCTGGCCAAAAAATTCGCACAGGTTTCAACTGCCAAATGTTTCATGTGAATGCGCGTTGATGCGGAAACGAAAAATTCGGTATCAAACATAAACGAAAGTTCTGAATTCCTTTTAAATATTGCATCCAAAAATCCCAAGTTATTTTCTCACCTCCTTTAAAATTTAAAAATCTATATCATCTAAAACGAATGCAGATTGCTCATCCAGTTCTGTCGCGCGATACATAGCATGAACAAGAGCTTGAAATCCATCTGTCTTTCGCTTCACCGCTTCTTTTTTCAGGAATATCTTCCCGACACTCGTTTCTTTTACAAAAACGTTATTCGTATACCAGCGCATCATGTCATCGTCCGCGAAAATTATTTTGTTATTCGCAAACGCGTCTTCGATTCTGGACGCTATCAAAGGATGTATAGCTTGCGGCCTCCGGATCGATTCGACTTCGAAACCTTCAGCTTCTAGTAAAGGTCTCAATATATCGAGTTTGTAGTTGTCGGCGATAATTTTGTTTCCACCGTACATCTCCCGGGCCATCACAAACCAATCCACAATGTGTTGCGGATTCAGTGAAGGTTCGTCAATGACCGTTAAAACGCCGTCCCCTTCCCATTTCTTGATAGGGGCTTTCTTTTCCCCGCCCGACTGATTTGCGCTATTGGAATAGCCATAATGCACATCGACGAAATTTTTGATAACAAAGCTATGTTGCAAGAATGCATAATCTAAATCTTGTTTAAATAAAGCGCCACAACTGGCAAAGTCACGCACACTCCCATAGTCAAGCGAATATAGGGGCGTCAATCCATCTAACTCAAAATACGGTCGACGTGTAGCATCCAGCTCCCCCTTCGAAGCAACGGAGTGTTCCGTGTCTCCCTCGATAACATTCATCCGCTTTGTAACAAATGCAGGGCGCTTAGAAGGGGAATAATTTAATTCGGTATACTCTTTTTTCATAGTCCGAATCAAACGCTTTGCACGTTTCGTCAAAGGTTCCTGCAGGGAAGGATTCGCCTTCGGCCACAATGTCGGATCATCCATCTCTTCAATATCATCAAGCTCGTTGATGAACGGGAAAATGCCATTGAAATCCTCTTCACCATTTAAAATAGCCTCGCACCTGGCGTACTTTTCATCAAAGTAACCGCCACGCACGAAACCTTTTGTCCCAATATAAAACTGTCTTCCCCATTGTGTCTTACCAATACCGCCTCCGAGAACGTCTGGGATGGAGCTGTCCTCCATTTCATGAAATTCATCGTAGATGATACAGCCCTCGCGTCCGCCATCAAGCGTTGAAGAGTTAGCTGCAACAAAGATAATTTCCGATTGTGTTTCCAGCGATGTGATCCGCGATTTGTAACCTTCGAACTCTCCATATTCCTCATTAGGATGGGCTTCTTTGTACTCTGTCGGCGGATTAGCATTCAAAGCTTCATTGCCGCGTTTTGTTATTATTAAGCGAACATCGCTAAAAGAACGCTTTGCCTGCTTTTCAGAGTTGGCCACAAGCGTTATGTCGTAATTATCAACACCATGCAAACTACTTATAAAGTAATGAGACAACGTCGAAACAAAACCATTCTTTCCGGCCCCTCGTCCAACAACGATAACGAACTCATCAAAAACAACCTCGTCATCTTCCACCCGAAACAGGAAAATAAAAGGAACAATAAACTTTTCCCAATCGTCCAGCTCGAAATACCAGGTCTCTGAAAAATCGATATAGTCCTCTATCTTCTGATCATCGAAATAATAAATATCATCATATGGCAGAATATCTCTTTCAAGAAACTCTAAAAGCTGTAGGTTTTTGTTGCATAATACATATCTTCCCGATTTCCATTTTTCGTAATAGGCATCAACATACTTCGAGTACAACATATCATCGACCTAATAGTTTGCTGCGCTGATTTTTTTTAGGCGCGCCATCTTTTGGCAGCAGTTCTGTCAATTGCCGAATAACGTTCTGATAGGTCTTATCGCGATTGTCGTAGTTTTCAACTATCGGCCTTTTCCGGTCATACGGCGTTTGCGTTTCCGATTGGCTAAATTTTTCGTATTCGCCATTTTCCAAAATATCTTTCCAATTATCGTCGAGCAGGACACGTAGTCTGGCAGCCTGTTTGATCAAGCCTTCTACAAGTTGGAATTGATGGTCCGGAATACCCTTGAAAATATTGCAAAGACGGACTTCTTCGATTTCGACACGGTTTTCCATTTCTTCGATACGATCGTTCAGCAGATGGAATAGTGAGACGCCTAAGGTTTTCGCTATGGCTGTCAACTTTTCCAATGACGGAGAATTTTTTCCCGTCTCGATCCGCGAATAATAATTTTCTGAAATGCCAGACTTCTGTGCTGCTTCGCTCTGAGTCATTCCCTGGTTTAACCTCAGGGCGCGCATTCTATTTCCGATTGTATCCATCACATCAACTCCTTTCATTTTGTAGTTGAAGACGAGGGGGGGAGGGGGTCCCATAACGATGGCGCAGTCGCGAAGTTGACCCTATGCACCGTTTTTCCATATTTGCTAAAACCCTGATTTTTTCCGACCGGGGGGTGTTACTGATCAGAAATATTCCCGTGAATTTCACCAACATTCATCGTGAGCCCATTTATTTGGCTTTTTTTGGAAGAAACGCCCTTCCTTCTTGTTGTGGCACCTGATGCATAGTGTTTCCAGATTCGAATGGACCAACGCAAGCTCCGGATATTCTTCCAGACTTTTGATATGGTCAACGTCAAGCGTCTTCTGTTTGTCTGGCTTCATCTCCGAAACAAATACTCTGCCTTGTCTTTTACACTCTTGGCACTCATAGTTGTCACGCTTAAGAATGTAAGCCCTCGTCTCTCGCCAGGCTTTGGATGCATAGAATACTTTGCGCTTGGCTAAAGTCCTGTAGTCCATACGTGATTGCCATCAACTCCTTTGCTGTTACTATCTTTCCGATAGCTTGGAAGATGTTGGATCACCATTCCTTTCTTCTGCAAGCAGAGCTCTCATGATATCGCCCCTTGTCTATGACTATGTATTCATGCGATCGATACCAGCTGCATATCTCGCACGTTTCATCATCACAATTTGTTCCCGTGCGCGTGATCTAATACCCTGCGTTCGAGTAGTTATCAGCACACCTGTTACACAAATACCGGTTGTCATCCACTTTCACGCCAACACCAACCTTTCGACAATAGAAAAAGAGCATCCGCGTGCGGCTGCTCTTCAGTGATCTTCACAATATATAATAATATAACTTATTCAATATGCATAAACCTACATGATAAGTTATATCAGTTTATACTTTCTATCAATTTGATTGTGTTGACAACACTGGCATGCTTGTTGACGATATGTTGATAGCTGTACCCTAATTCGTTGGCAATTTCTTTTAATGTTTTACCATCAATGTACTTCATTTTCAGGATGATGTTATCCAATCCTCTGAAATGGCCAACCATTATAATTAGTGCTTCTTCTGCCAGTTCTTTTTCTCCAAGGAAGCACTTAAGTCTTTCGATTTCTGATTCAAGATGTGATGCCCTGGAATCTCTTGTGATTCTTACGTTTGACAGGTCCCCTCCGATTAGCCACCTGTCTAGCTCAGTCTCGGACTTTTCAATCTTCCACCTGAGCGTTTCCATCTCCTCTTTTAAATCCTGGTATTCTTTGAGCCACTGATATTTAATAGTGCATCGCCGCCCTTTCGCCTACATTTTGACCTGCTTCTCGAATTCCGCTCTAGACATTTGACCGATATAAACAAGGCTCATAGCGTCTATTTCCCACGGCTCTGCATCTCTATCCATCCCAAACCATCGGAAGTTGATGGAATAGATAGGTTTAGCCGGATGCTTCCCACTCAACGTTTCAAACCAGTACAGCACTTCATCCATACGCAGCACCATCTTTTCTTAGTTTATTAAGTCGGCTTCCTTAACGAAAATTCCATTGATCATTTCACCTTTGCGGTCTTTGATTTCTGCATAAGCTCCTGCTATGCACTCTCCAACGCTTAGCCCTAACTGTAGCGATAGGATCGTGAGGACAACATACATGTCCCCTATGGAGTCTTTTACTTGCTCTGGCTTGTCTTTTGCCAATCCCTGGCATAGTTCCCCGTACTCCTCACCTAGCTTAAGCATCTGCTTTGCTGGGTCAGCTGCATCCAACCCTCTTTCTCTTGCCCATTCTTCGATTAATGCCGTTAGCGCTGTAATCATTTGCTATTCTCCTTTTCTCTAACACTATTTAATTTTTCATTGATTTCTTGCTCTTCATCCCATTTTGCTTCCAGGCCCATATAGCCTGACCGCTTGTAGAGTTTCCCGTCTTCCAACTTGTACTGCTTTCCGATAGGTCTATCAGTGCATCCACAAATGATGATCTTTGTCGGACGATCCTCTATGTAAAAAAGGTCATAACCTTCACTTTTCAAATGTTCGATTGCTTCCTCTTGCGTCATACTTTAGCCCCCTTAGTGTCCTGCATTAACCAATTCGATATGATCCGTTGCTATGTCCAGTTGAAACTTCGCATCATGCAGCTCTTGTTTGAGTCCTATGGCTGCATCCTGGTATTCCGCTTGCTGCAGGTTATTCACGCCCATCAGCAATGCGATTAATACGGCAAACAGAATCATGATGACTGATTTCTCGTATTTCATTACAGACCCCGCCTTTCTTTCCCCGTCTGCGACTATTAGAACCTTTTCGACTAAATTATCCATCCTGACATTAAAAGTCGTCAGAATGGAAATATAGCCGTTATTTTTTAAACGATGTCCCCTCTTAATTCTTTCAGCATCCAGATCAATTCATTCAATACCAGGCGCCGCTTCTGAGGTGTGGCTCTATCTGTTAGTTCGATTGTTTTCGCTTTGATCATGCCGTCCAGACCCGCCCGGAGACTCAGTCCGCTTGCTACTGCTCTCATAAGGGCTTGCTTTTCCGTCAGGTTAATATCCAGAAGGTTCTTCGTTTTCAGGTGATTGTATAGCGCCCGATCTTCCGGATAGGAATTTTTCTTAATGGCTCTCATTGCGCTTTGCGTGCTGTCATCGGTGATTTCCATATTAATCTTCATGATGGATTCGCGGCTCTCTCTCATAGGCAGCCACCTTACGCCAAAATCGTGATGTTTTTGACGGCTTCATCACCCTGCTCAACGATCAGGTTATTATGCAAGTACTCAGCTATAGCTGTTTTGGCAGCCGCTCTCCAGATACCGCCATCCGCTTCAAACAATGCGCATCCAGGAGCATCGTTGATTCGGAAGACAAATTTACTTTCCGGTTGGTCCACTTCTTGGAACGTTCTGTACGGCTTCAACGTTACCGGGTTCGGCGCTTTCGCGAGTTGCAGTGTAGACACGCCTGTTTTTATAGTCGTTACCTGAGATATGCCGTTATCGGCTATCTCGGCCCCTTTATCAATCTTGATGGCAGATGCGTAATTAAGCACTACCTCGGAATCCCCATTCGGAATAAAATTCGATTGCATCATGATATTGAATGATTCCACATCCATGAAGTGCTTGTATCTTATTTCAGGCGTGATGGCTTTCGCCACCGCCAGCACCCGGCGTTTACTTTGGTCGTCCAGCTCCGTTTTGACTTCGACGGTATCGTGATCCGTTACGTGAATGAGCAGGTTTTTGTACGTCCCAATTTCATCCAACTGCTTCATGATGTATCCTACCAGACTTGTGAGCGAGGAGAGCTTCAAGGATTCCGGATAGCGGCGCGGATCCAACTCTCGCATATCATGCGCTTTTGCGTCGTACCATTCCTTGCCTTCGTATCCCATTACAATCTTTTCTTGGCCATCCTTCAGTTCGACTGCATAGCTTAATGCTTCTTTTAAGTTTTCCATTTATCTTCACCTATCCCTTATTTGATTTTTCTTGCATTGAAATCGATTACTGCGCCGCCTTCTATTTCATCGACAGGAACGCCAATATCCGTCTTGAGCGTGCTGTCGTTTGCGTCAAAGAACATTTGCCCTGGTGCTCTTGATTTGAGTTCCGCCGCCTGGATGTAACCTGCATCATTTCGGCCGGCCATCATAAGCGTTGATACGCTCTCGGACGGTTGAATCTTGCTCTTGACGGTTACGTTCGTTTCGATTACCTGCCGCGTCGAGTCTGAGGAAAATTCGATATCGATGATTAATTTACGTGTTGGCTTAAATGACGTGTTAACGTCCAGGATGTTGGCAACGATCTTCCGGACTTACTGGTCAATCTTTTCTTGTACTGCTCCATCAGCAAGCTCGCTGATATTAAAATCTATGTTATTCATGCTTTATCCCTCCTAGAATGGTAGATCGTCATCATTGATGTTTATGGATTCACCATGACTGCTGAACGGATCCGGTGTGTTGTTGAATTCGTCAAACGAATTGTATTTATAATTCCCTGTTTTGGATGCATCCACAGATTCATTGCTTTGCTGTTGATTCTGTTGCGGCGGTGCCTGGTTCTGGTAGGTATTCTCCCGCGGCCGCTGCTCAGTGACTTGTTTTGATTCAAGGAGCGTGAAGTTTTCGACGACTACCTCTGTGATGTAGACCCTCACGCCTTGTTGATTATCGTAATTGCGTGTTTGTATTCTTCCGGTTATGCCAACTAATGAGCCTTTTCTGGTGAAATTCGCCATGTTTTCGGCTGATTTTCTCCAAATAACGCAATTTATGAAATCCGACTTTTTCTCACCGCTTTGATCAGTAAAGTTCCGGTTCACCGCCAGTATGAAAGTTCCGACCGCTGTTCCTGATCCGGTGTATTTTAGATCGATGTCCTTAGTCAGACGGCCGACAAGTACGACGTTATTAATCATCCTATTTCCTCCAATTCTGCCCAGAAGCACTTCCCTGAGCTTAACGGGATCTTCTTGTATAACTTCCCTTTATCCAACTTAAACAGGTAAATGGCCCCCAGGAACTCCGCGTAAAGTGTGTACGCCTTGCGGAACAACTTTCTTCTTTCCACTTTTGCTACTGAGTAGCCCAAACCTTCAACGAATACGATTGCTTCACCCAATTTCATTTATCTATCTCCTCTGTATAGTGGATTTGAATTTTTTTCCTAAGCGTTAAAGCATTCCTCTGCATTTGATCTTCTGAAAATTGGAATGTTGTTTTAAATTTTGCGCCGTCTGGATCTATGTACTCGTATAACCAGTAATATTTCAACTCAACGTGTTCCATCATCCGCTTTACCCCATTTCGCCAGTAGCTTTTCAATGTCAGTTGCTGATTTGTTATTCCAACTTATTTCCGGAATGTCGGTGTTTTTGATAATCTCAGCTGGCATGGATTCGATGTCGTTGAAATCTTTTTCCCGATATCCCCAGCATCCATCGTCCATATATTTCTTTGGCTTCATGGAGAAAATGACTAACCAGGCATCCGAATGATTGGCGTTCTCTTCGTCCCGCACTACATAGCGGAATCCTTTTTCATACTTAAACTTCAGCCATGCCATAACCTCATCGCGGCTTTTTTCTCTGAAGAACTCACTTTCACCGATCATCGTTCGCCTCTAATTCTGCAACTCGATGCCGTATTTCCGAGAACAACGCGCCTAGCTTAAACATTGCATCGTTTTCTGATAGCGTGTCCCATTGGTTTAAACACTTTTGAAGGAACTCCTTTTCTGTTTCATCGCCATGAAAGTAAACAAATCCATTCATTTCGCACTCCCCCTTCTTATTTATTGGCGTTTCCAGTTTAAGCTGCGTAGGAATGAGTAAAATTCTTCATCCTCATCCGTTTCGCAAGGCCCATCGTATAGGTCACCAGATTCCGGCTCTTCCAGTTTGTACGGACGCAATCTTGTTGCATCCATTATTTCTATTTCTTCCGGAGTCATAGGACGCCATTTGTAACCTGTATAGATTTGTTTCAAGGCTTATACCTCCTCTTTTTGTCGATATAGTGCTGCAGCTCTCCGATCAGAAGTCCAGCTGTACCGATTGCAGCGATGATGATTAATTCAGCGGTACTCATGTCAAAATATCCATGTTTTCGTAGCAGTATATTCAAACGGTATGCCGATGATGACCTTCACTTCGTTTTTGAAGAATATAATTGCCCGGTTTCTTTCAACTACAATTTCTTCGATGTTTTCGCCTGCGACTTCCCTACCAACTTCATATGTTTCTTTTTTTCCGTTCGGATAATGTACCGTTATTTCTTTTATCATCTGCATCCAGCCTCCTCTTTTTGCTCATCCTTGAAAGGCACGCCGTTTTTGAATGTGTAACCCATCCTTTCGGCCTTCCCCCTCACGCCCGCCTCGCTACGGTCCAGAATGAACGCTATTTCGATAAAGCTGTGGCCCTTCTGCATCATCGTTTCAAGTGTATCTATTTCTCCTGCAGTGTATTTGTTGTGGTTCGGCAGGTAGCTAGGCCGTAATTTGATACCTTCCATGCCAAGCCGCCTTTTGATTGCTCCGTGTGTCCGCTGCAGGATCCTGCTCATCTTCGGATAGGTCATATCCGGCTCTTTGGCCAGACTGATCAGCTTATTGATGTCCCCGGGAGTCCACGGCGTATTATGCGGCTTCGGCACCAGACGCTTCTTGTTAAAATCAGCTATCCTTTTTTCGTTAGCCCAATCAGGCTCAACTCCGAGCGCGTATTTATCGAACCTGGAGAAATCGATCATCTGTCGGTTCTTGTCGGCCCATTCCCAGAAATCCGCATATCCTATGTACAAGACGCGCCGCTCTTTCGCTAGCCGTTTCTTTTTTGCCGGGAAATTATATTTATCAATCCAGTTTGATATTAGGTGATAATCGACCCCGAGCTCCTTCGATAGCCGGCTGATTGTGATGCCGTCCATGTGAGTCAGCGGATCTCCCAGATTCAATAGCCGGGCCTTGTTTACGATTCCGCTATATGTTCTGTCTAGGTTGGATGCGATTCTTTGCGTCGCCATCTTTCCCCAACTTTCTTCTAGGTATTCAAGCTCCCCTTCTGTCCATTTCTTTCCTCTCATGCATCTCACCGCCTTTGCAGGTCTCGAAGCTAACGACCTTTATGTCTTCTTGTTTTGCATATTTCAGTGCCTCAGTCGTGCTGTCGAATATGCCGACAACCTTGTTTCTTATGGAGTCAGTCATGATTACTTTAGCCATTTGCTGCCACCGCCCCTTTATAAAGAGACATGTATTTCCAAGCGAGATTAGCAAGTTCCTCCGAATCCTCAACGGTAGTTGCGAATGGAACTTCTGATTCGTACCTATCCCAGAAATCATTGATTGCTGCTTTGGCTTTTTTCAACTCATCTACGTCCATAACAATTACCCCCTGTATTCCAGTTTCTTGTATTGTTCTTCGTTCATCAGCACTCCCACAACATGATGCCGCCTCATAAATGTTTCTTGCCCGCCGTTGTGCAGCTCTCCATGATGCTTCCGGCACAGGGCCATCATGTTATGTTTTGAGTGGTCCACCTTCCTGCGGTTCCGGCCGAATCCGATTGCATCCACATGATGGACCTCTCCATCTTTCCCGCAGATGACACACTTCCGGATCCACAAGCATTTGATCAGATACGGTTTCATGTCGTCCAGGTAATGCGACGGTGCCTCAGCCAGTCCGATATCATTATCTAAGCAAAAGTCCACTATGTAGCTGATGAACTGACTTGCCAGGGACACAGAACAATTTTTGGCCAACTCCGATGTGCTAAAATATGGCAGCCCTTTGGCGTGGATGAATTCCAGTTTCCGATGTTCCCGCACCTGGTCTATGTTATCTCCTGTGTAGCGTGCAATATCCCGGCACAATGCGTTAATGAACTTCCTTTGCGGCGCGGTGATTACCCGGTTGTCGAATAGTCTGAATTCGCCGAACAGATCGCCATTCGCATCCACCAATTTGTCAAAAAGATATTCTGGTATGGATGCATCCATGCGTATGATCATTTCTGTTTGGCCATAGGCGTTTACCCTTCTGGCCAGAACTTCGGCAAGTCGGTTTACGCTGCCATCATCATTGGTTTGAGTCAGTTTGGATGCATCTTCGGCCATTTCCTTTTCGACTTTGACCAGGATCTTGTCGATGTGCTTTTTCCGTTTACGTTTATTCATCCAACATTCTTCCCGGAGGATTTCAGTTTGGAGATGCGTTCAGCGATTGTTTCGGCCACTTCCGGCGCTACAGGCGTTTCAGTTTCATTACGCGGTTCGTCCACCCAATCAGGCATGACCTCTTTCTTTGGCTGCCTGCCGTGCTGCATTTGTTTCTGATGGCCGACAGATTCGGCTTCCGCATCAGCTATTGTCTTGATGCCTTTTGACGCCCAGGTCTTCATCATCGTTTGGGCATATTTATAAGGAGCGCCGCTGAAGGCCGCTTTCTTTAGAGCCATGATGACAAGCTCCTCGTT
Organism: Trichococcus collinsii; assembly: GCF_900107505.1. Taxonomy (GTDB): domain Bacteria; phylum Bacillota; class Bacilli; order Lactobacillales; family Aerococcaceae; genus Trichococcus; species Trichococcus collinsii. The sequence goes on from NZ_FNQH01000001.1 coordinate 837,234, forward strand.
CAAATCGTTTATCCAAAACTCCAAATCCTGCATGATGATTGGTGTTGGCATTCCGAAATTTTGTTGAAATAGCAGATGGACGTCGCCGCCGCTTGGTTTTTCTTTCTCTGTCTCTATCTCTATCTTTAACTCTCTCTCTATCTCTATCTCTATCTCTGGTGGATTTTTGTCGGACATTTGTCCACCCTTTTGTCCAGTCTCTTGTCCATCAGAAAGTAGGATAGTTTTCTCTTTTTCGATGCGCGTGCGGTACTCCCGTTTGCGGTCCGCCTCGGTACTAGAACGTCCGATGAATGTCTGGATGTCGCTCATGAACATGACGCCATTCTCAAGCACTTCAATCAGGCCCAGATCATCAAACAATTTCACCGCCCTCTCAACGTCTCCGATACTGTGACGCGTTACCTTCGAAAGCATTTCCGCATTATATGGGATTCGCTCCGTAAGCATCAGTTTGCCTTCGTTCTTTAGGCTCCGGAGGTACAGCTTCAGAAGGATGTTCGAATACTTGTACCCGTCCGGCAGACCTTCCAGCACGATCATGGCGTCGCTATCGAAGAAGTCCGCTTTTAATTTGAGATAGTAATATTTCTTGTTATCGCTCACTTTGCTCACCTGCTGTCTGTGATATAATTGGTGTGTAATTTGTTTTAGTTACAGGCTGATGTTCGCGCATCAGCTTTTTTTGTACCATGATTTAAACCTGCGGTGATACTCGGCTTCCGCATCAGCAAGCTTGATTTTTACTTTCGTATCCAGCAGCGGATAGTGGTCCATTTCCAGGAACGTTCCATCCACCAGATTAACTTGCAGGACAGGAACCGATCTCCCGTCGATTATTTCCCATATACGGGCCAAGTTCGGATCCGATCTACTTTGTTTATTCGAAAGGCCGCGCCGGGCAGATATTTCTGATAATAGATACAGGCTCATCAGACCACCCTTTCCGGAATTTTTAAGTTACCAGTGATTAGTCGCATTTCAAGAACGGTTGCATCCAGATACTGATCATTTATTTCCTTAAGATCCGATTGCTTTTTATTAAGACGACCAGCTGTCAACAGGATCTGCTTCTGCGACCGATACACGTATACCCGGTAACTATCCGTGGCATCGTGCTCAACGATGATCATGGCAAGCAGATTATCCCTAACGAATGCTTTGGCCAGTTTATTTGGGTACCGCTCACTTAGATATGTTTTCATCTTGCTCACTCCTTCCACCTACGTTAGGATCTCCCCAAAACTTCTCGATGCCTCCGATTATTACTCCTTTGGCCTGTTCATCCGTAAGCCCAAGCTTCAAACATTCAGCCCTCAGGTTATTTGCGATCAAAACTGAAACGTATGAGAGTTCTTCAATATTTCCGCTCATGCTTATCCGGTGGTTACCTGTTCCGTAATCAAGTTCGCATTTCACAAAGCTAAATTTCCTCATTCTTTTCACCACCTTTCAGCATCAATGATGCTTGCACTGTTAAATCGATATCGTAACAGCGCTTAACGAAGCCAATGTACGGATAAACAAATTCTGATCTGTCATGTACTTCAGTTCGATCTGACTTCAAACCGTCAAAACAGTCCAGATAGTCATCAACCTTTTCAAGCGAATCTGTTGTGAGCAAAATATTAACGTTTGCGCCCATCCTCATTGCATCCAGGACAGCCTTTTCTTTTTCGTTTACTGTCTCTCTCATGGTTTTATCCCCCTTAAAACATCAGCCCTAATTCAATCCCACCAGCTATGCCGAAGAATAGTAATGCGATACTAACTACAATTGTCGTTCCGATAAAACTCACCAACCTATCCTCAAATTCATCAGTGAATATCTTCATGTGTATTCCTCCTGTGATGCGCCCTGCCCGGCCGTTTCTCAGTTATATTTGGTGTTTTTTTGAATCCATTTCTCCACTGCCTTCTTCGGATAAAGCCGCTCCCCGCCTCGTTCGCAGTATGGGAATCCAGGTTGATATAAGTAATACTTGTCCGCCGTATCAACGGAACAGTTCAGAATTCGCTTGGATACTTCTTTGCGGTTTAGTAGCTCTTCATCGAACAAGCTTTCTTCAACGCTTTCCTTCACGATCGGAAGGGTCACGTCTTGGATTTTTGCAGCCATCCACTGGAAGAATTCCTCTGTGGTTTGGCCATCGAAGTGTATTTCCATGTTGATCACTCCTTTCTGAATACGTCTAAGCTGACTTCCAGCGCATCAGCTATCTTGCACACCAGTTCGAAGCTGGGCTTCTTAATTCGGCCGTGCTTCAAGTCCGATACGGTGCCGGAATGAACCTTCATGCGTTTAGCCAGCTGCTCCTGGTTCAAATTCTTCTCATTCAATATTCTTTCGATGATATCCCACATGCTCGCACCTCCCTAAGTACTATATGTTGTGTCTGATTGTGTTGCATCCCCCATACATATCGTGTATATTATTTATAGGAATCTTTATCGCTTCAAACTAATGCATATTATCTTTAACCTTTTTGAATTCACTTTCTTGTAAAAAAAACGAAAATGAGGTAATTACATGGATTTAAGTACATTTCTCCCAACGTTGGTAACGGCTAGCATCCCTGCAGTCATTGCTTATTTAACAGCTTCCAAACAAGCTAGTTCTAAATTGAAAGAATTAGATAAAAATACAAAATTAGAGCTTGCCAAAATTGAAATTACACATAAATCTGAGTTAGAAAAAATGCAATTAGAATATGAGTTAAAACTAAAAGAACAAGAGAATAATTCTCAAAATGAATTTGCACTTGGTATCTTGTCTGGAAAATTTGATATAAGCGGGATTTCTGAGAGTCTAGATGAATTATCCAAGGTTAGTCAGAAAGCTAACAAATTGAAAACCTCAAATTTTGTAAAGAATAAATAGTGATGCTACACAATTTCTAATTTCTTGTATCTTCCATCTTTTTCACCCATCTAATTCCAAATCCATTAGCGCTATAATCCCGCGTCTTTCAAGCAACTCATGAATGAACAGCCTTCCTTTTTGCGTCCACTTCGTCTGCATCTGCGTATCGGGTTCTCCGTTGCTTCGAATGATATTAATCGTGTTCGACTTGGTGTAACCGTTGTTCATGTGATGTATGTACAGGATCCATTGATTGCCAACCTTACGCTGTACTCGCTCCTCGTGCAGGACTTTGTTTAGCTCCCTGGCTGACAAGCCATAGTCTGCAGCAATCTGCGTCACCGTAAGCAAGCCCTTCGATTGGAGAATTTTGTCCAGATATCCGATTTTCGGTTCATACTCTGCAATGAGTTGCGCCTGCACTTCAGCTGTTTCAATCAGCTTCTGCTTTTCTTTCTGCTCCTCAATCCATGCCTGGGCTCTCGCAATCGGATCTTCAATCATATATGAGTTTTTCGGCTGTGCTGTTTCCATTTCATTGAATTTCTTGACGTATCTCGCAGTGAACAGCACGCCCTTCTTGCCAGTGAGCTTATTGGCCACCATCTCGCACCCTTGTTTCGTGATTAGGTAGCAAGGACGCGGCTGATTATTCAAATCATGATAAGTGGATTCTATGAAGAAATCGCCCGACGCAATTTTGCTTTCGGCTAAATAACTGATGTATGTACGAATATCTCTAAGTAATTCTGTATGTCTTTTTTCAACCATTGTTGCGACTTCCTTTGAATCAATCGCTGCAGCTTTATTTAATAGTTGTAAATCATTCATTTTGGTCCCTTCTTTCTTTTTTTTGATCCCTTTGAGATAATGGCTCAAAGGAGGTGAAAAAATGGCAAATTATTATACTGGGTTTATTTGTAATAATGGGCATGTGCGTTCTTCTTATGGTGAATGCAGCGAAACATTTTGCCCGGAGTGCGGATCTGAAGTGCTCCATCAATGTCCAAGCTGCAACACCTTAATTCGTGGAATTAAGAATGATGATTTTTCGTCTTTTTACAAGTACAAACGCCCAAATTATTGTTTTAAATGCTCCAAACCTTTACCTTGGACAGAGAAGATTCTGGAAAATTCAGTTGAGTTATTATCTTTAGATACACAACTTGACAGCGAAACAAAGGCTCTTATTAAAAACGCACTTCCAGATTTATTAGTTGAAACACCAACAACAAATGTCGCAATCGCAAAATACCAGACGTATATGAGTGGGGCTTCTAAAATTGTGAAAGACGGAATGAGAAATTTACTTGTTGATGTACTCAGCGAAACGGTTAAAAAGTCTCTTTTTGGTTAGGCCTTCCGCACCATTGGCAATAATTGTCCGACGTTTCGATGACACCACCACAGAAGTTGCACCTTTTGTGGTGGTGCTTTTTGGTTATTAACAAATAAAGTTTGATCAGATGTTTCCTTAGTTCTTTTAGCAATCTATCTTCCTCCTATGCTGATCTTCGTTCATGCTATTGCTCCTCTCTTTTGTCACCATTTTGGTGCTTCTTAGGAAAAAAAATAGAGTCTATACTTTTATCTAAAAGCTTCGACAGTGCGAACATCTCGTCTTGAGTAAATTCGCTTTTCCCTTTTTCCTTATTACGATAGGACAATGTTGATATTCCAAGGTATTTTGCTATTTCTTCTTGGGTCATCCTCAATTTGTCCTTTCTCATCGCGTATAGCCTCGATTGCATTTATCTCACCTCCATGACCAAATATTAGCACCATTTCGGTTACATGTAAATAGTTTTTTATCTAAAAAGACAAAAATGTTTCCAAAACGGTGATTAAATGATATTCTTAAATCATCAAAAATTAATTTTATGGAGGTGAGCAAATGGAACTGAATAAGTTTATCGGTGGACGGATTAAACATTTTCGAGAATCTAGAAATATGACTCAAGATGAATTGGCCGAGATGTTAAGAACTACGCGGCAATCTATAAGTAGATACGAAAATGGCGAACGAAAAGCGAATCAGGATTTATTATTCGAACTTGCATCCATATTCAAAGTTTCGTTAGATGATTTTTTTCCAGCAAGAAACTTGTATGAACAAACAAACATAACTAAAGTCACTCCGGAGAATATGGTCGCAATACCAGTTATCGGTACAATCGCATGCGGTGATCCAATATTGGCCGACGAAAATATCATAGGGTATCGGTATCATTTGAAGGACAGGCTACCAAAAGGACAGACGTTCTACTTAACAGCCAAAGGAGATAGCATGGAGCCAAAGATTCCGGATGGATCAGATGTATTGATAAGAATGCAAGATGATGTCGAGGACGGAGAAATAGCTGCCGTTTTGGTTAATGGAGATTGCGAAGCCACGCTTAAACGCGTTAAAAAACAAGGTAACATCGTTATGTTGATAGCTGAGAATAGCGCATATGCGCCGTATATCATAACAAAGGAAAATCCTGCAAAAATTCTTGGAAAAGCTGTTGGTGTGAGTTTTGATTTATGATGGTCAAACACACATAAATATACTTTGGAGGTCATTGAATGAGTAAATTGAGGAAATTAGCATTATTAGGGATTGCTTCTTTGGGATTGGCTGCTTGCGGATCAGAGAATGTTGCAGAGGATAATCAAGAACAAGCATCTTCTTCAACTTCCGTCGCTTCGGAAAGTTCCGCTGTCGCCGAAAGTACAAGCGAAATCGACCCGATGTTAGTTACCAACGGGCCAATGATGAAGGTTGGGCAATATGTGAATGACCCTGCCTATGGAAAGCTTTCTTTGGCTAAGATTACAATTCCAGAAATAAGGTCAGAGGTGTCCAGCGGAATATTTTTAACAATCCACTCAGTAAAACTTATTAATTTCGAAAATATACCTGATAGCAGCGCCTATGATGCAAGTACCTACATAGGAATTAGCGGCAAACAAGGATATGACCTTCAGGTTGTTTATACGGTGGAAAATGAGACAGACAGTAAAATTGGCCATACGCCTTTAAGCAAACTAGTTTTATCTGACGGTGAACAAATAACGAGGGGAATTTTCGTGGATGAAACGATGTCATTAGAGCCTCATAGCAAAGCATCTAATCAAATCGCTCATGTAGCAATACCAAGCCAAGATATTACTTCTGTCTCACTGTATCTGGAACCAACCTACGAATCACCGTATGTGAACATCGATGCAATACCGGTTGACGTGGCTTTTTAAAACAAAAAAAACCCCACTCCCCTACTTTGGACGTCAATGGAGTGAGAGAGGTCAATTAATTGGAGGAAAAGAATGAAGTCACTAACCGTAAGAACCTGTGTAAATTTCTCAATTACCGAAAATTTACCATTAATCAAAGCCGGACAGCCTGTTGGTAATATAGCCCCAACAGGTAGAAGTTTTGATTTGGGTGGACGAATTTATAATGTTTACACATGTAATTACTATGTAACCATTAATGATACTATAATGATTGAAGATAGAATTGAGGGAGGATTTACGACAGTAGAACATTATAAAAAATCCACTTCCTTTGAAGCATACTATTCTGCAAACGACCAATTGCTTTTTGTAGAAGCACCAACAGCAATCGCAAAAACATTTTTGAGCTTACTACAAAGTCAATACCGAGAAAAGGTAAACACAATAGTCTATGATTTTGACTTTGGGAAAATTGGTGAATATAAAAATAATGCAAAAGCTATTTTCTTTGCAGTTAATGATGATTCAATTGACAACAAAGTATTTTGGGGAAATGGTGTAGATCAAGATACCGAGGCCATAGCAGCGATAGACAATTCTCAAGCAACATATCTTTTGGTTGAAATGGATATAATTCAAAGAGCGCGAACAATTGGTTTTTCTAAAAAAGGTGCAGTTGTAATATACAATGTACCAAATGATTTAAATTTAGAAAACCCTTATTTACAATTAGCCTATAATGCTATACAGTTGGTTTCAATTTAAATTCTATTGAAGATAGAGCTATATAATCTTTAAGAATTTTAGCCAACGTGTCTTTTCCCTCAGTATGAATTTCCAACTTTTTATTGTAAATGTGGATTTGGGCATCCTCCTCTTGAAATTTCAGCTCAAATTTAATGCTTTCAGGCTTTCCTAAGTGTTTAATAGTAAGTCTGTAAAAGGGGTTAAATTTTGAAAAAATAATTTCTACAGAATATAAAGGGTTCGTACGTTTTGTATTTGGATTTGGGTAAAAAACGAATTTTTTAGAGAAAATTTCAATAAAAGAAAGAAAATTCACATGTTCTTTCTTTGAGTCGTTATAAGAACTTGTCGAACTATATTTTAATCTCAGTTGTTTATAATCAGTCCGTATATCCAAAAATAAGTCAATATTTCTTTCATAGCCTAAGTAATCAAACCCGAAAGAAGCGTTATTTTCGTGAATAACAAGTTTTGTTATCTTAGAACCTTTGAATGAGTTTTTCAAATCACTAGTAAATTCTTTAACCATGACTCTAAAGTCAAAATCTGTATTAGTTAAAAATTTACATGATCCTGTCCAAGAAACTGTCTCACCCTGAAACCATGCAAGAATTTTATGCCAGAGAATAAAAGCAACATCCCAATTATTATAAATAAATTGAACGTATGAAGTTACTATACCAAAAATTGGTACTGCTAAAGTTAGCCATAGTGGAAATTTCTCTGTATCAGTAAATATTAGGGAAATTGCTATAATCATACCCACAGTAGCAGTTATTAGACTAGCTACTTTTATCTTTGTCATAAGAAATACCCCCTTCTAAAAAACACCACTCTCCCCGACCAAGACGAAAGTGGTGTTTATCGAAAAAGCGCCTTGATTCAAGGTCTTTTTGTGTACAGTCATTTTAACACATGAAAGGAGTTGGTGCCAGATTTCCTTATGCAGCGCCCTGCCCGGCAAGCGGAAGGAGAAACTACAATGACAAAAAGAATAAAGACAAATTACCCGAACATATACAAGTACGAAACGAAAAAAGGAATACGATATCAGGTGCGGCGCTCGTATGTGATCAATGGCGTTCCTGGTGAATTCGATAAATCCGGATTCAAAACGATAATGGCCGCCCGTGCAAAGTTACGAGAGATCGAAGAATTCATTGAGAAAGAAGAATTCGGAATGCTCAGCAATCCCAATATCACACTGGACGAATACTATCAGAAATATAAAGAAAAGCGGGTCGCCCGAAAAGAATGGACGGCCGACTCTCTTTCCAGCCTCGACAACCACTTCCGGAATCATCTGTCGAACCGCTTTGGCCAGACACCCCTGAAAAAAATCGATCGGCACAGCTATGAACTCTATCTGAATGAGATGCTGCACGATGAAGAGCTTGCTGAAGAATCCGTCAAGACCTATCACCATCTGATGTGCGCGATTCTGAATGATGCCGTGCGTTGTGGCATCCTGGAGCGCAACCGGCTCTCTTACGTAAAGATTCGCAAGGAAGGCGCCAAGCCGAAAACGAAGAACATCGATATCGCGAACTACAATCTGTTTATGGATAAAGCGAAAGAAATTCTGACGAAACAGAATTATGCGATGCTCTACCTCACGACTTTTGGCCTAAGACGCGGTGAAATCATGGGACTGACACAAAAGAACGTGGTTTTCCGGCCAGATGGGACGTTCATCAGGGTTTTACTAACCCGCACGTTAAAACGCCCTGACGGGAAAGGAACGAAGACTCCGAGCAGTGAACGCATGATCGCTTTGAACGAGGAAGCGGCCGCTCTTCTGGAATACTGCATCCAGGAAGCACGAGATATCAAGGCGGACTTCGGACAGATCCTGAATCAAGATGATTTTATCTTCTTGAATCCGCAACGAGGCGTCCCCTTCTGCGTTACCCACTTGAACCGCATTATGTCATGCGTCTCTGAAGAAAGCGGCGTGAAGGCAAGCCCACATATGATGCGGCATACCTTTACCACACAAGCGTCCCTAGCAGGCGTGAACGGAAGAGCATTGGCGGATTACCTTGGACACAAAAAAACCTCCATGACGGATCATTATACTCACGCCACAGAGGAAGGTAGCCAAAAGGTCATTCAGATCGCAAGTACCCGGATGCATGGCTAGATAACAACAAAAAAGCACTCGGGATTTTTTCCGAAATGGCTCAAAAAATCCCGGATAAATCCCGAGTGCGCATATTTCCGACTCGTTTCAAACAAATTTCAAAAAATGGAAAACGCTGATTTAAAAGCTTTTCAGCACATTTTTAAATATAACTAAAACGATGAAAGGTCAACATTATTTCAAGAGCTCGTACATGGCATCCGCGTAGATGGCGGTAGCGCGGAAAAGATCATCCAGAGCGATAAATTCGTTCGCCTGATGCATCGTATCGATGCTGTCGGGGAACATCGCACCATAGGCAACGCCGCGTTCCAACAGACGTCCGTAGGTTCCGCCGCCGATGGATTGTTCATGCCCTTTCAAGCCTGTATGTTTCTCGTAGACAGCCAACAACGTTTTTACCAACGGATCGTCAGCCGGCACGTAATGCGGCAATTTTCCGTGTCCACCTTTTGCGATCGTCACGCCATAAGCAGCCAAGGCAGCTTCCAACTTAATTTCGATGCCTTCTTCGGAAACGCCTTGCGGGTAACGGAAGTTAAGTGCCACTTCGCCGCCGGTTGTCGGTGTGAAGGTGAAAATGCCGGCATTCATGGTCAATTCCCCCATGACCGAATCCGTGTAAGCCAAGTTCAATTTCTTTGCATCATGCTGCAGATGGATGCGGTCCGCGATCAATTCAAGGAATGTAGCCGCTTGTCCGCCAAAGTTGAATTTGTTCAGGAAAGTGGCAAGATACGTGCCCGCGTTCACGCCGGCAGCCGGATTCATGCCATGAGCAGCTTTACCGATCAATTCGATTGTTACTTGTTCGCCATCTACAGAAATCGTTCCTTTGACTGGATTATTTTCAAGGAAAGCAGCGAATGCCTGCTCAACCCTGTCAGCCTCAGGGCTGCTGAATACGGCAGTAGCATCCTGAGGGACCATGTTTTCGCGCAGTCCGGCGTCAAAACTCAACAACGTATTCTTACCGCCTTTGTTGTCACCCCTGAATTGGACCATGAAAGTCTGCATGCCTTTTTCACCATTGATGATCGGGAATTCAGCATCAGGAGAAAAACCAAAATCCGGAATCCGTTCATTTTCAAGATAGTGGTCCATGCATTTCCAACCGCTCTCTTCATCCGTACCGATGATGACGCGGACCTTTTTGGCAATAGGCAATTTCAGGTCGCGGATGATCTTCAACGCATAGTAGGCAGCCATTGTAGGCCCCTTGTCATCGCTGGATCCGCGGGCGTAGATGCGATCATCGATGATGACAGGAACGAAAGGATCCGTATCCCAGCCGGTTCCGGTAGGCACAACATCGACGTGGCCGAATACGCCCATCAATTCTTCGCCTTCGCCGAATTCGATATGTCCGGCCAGATTGCCGACATTTTTCGTGGTGAAACCGTCGCGTTCGCCGATAGCCAAGAAGGCCTCAAGAGCTTCTTTTGGGCCTGGTCCGACTGGGGCATCTGGGGTTATTTTCGAATCGTCCCGCACACTGTCGATCCGCAATAATGTGAATAAATCCTCAAGCAGTTCCGTTTTTCTGACTTCCACTTCTTTTTTCCAATTGATTTCCATACGCACACATCCTAACTTAAAATATCATGCTATCATCATATCATTTTTGGCAAAATAACCAAATAAAAGCTTGGTATTTAGGCCCAACAATCCGCAATTTCTTAGCCTTTTTTAATCGACTCCGGCAGATGTTCCCGCAATGCTGCAAGTTCCTCGTCACGCAGCGGACGGTAGTCCCCTTTTGCCAATTGCTCGTCCAAATGCAAGGGCCCCATTGTCAATCGTTTCAGGAAGGTAACCTCTTTTCCGCAGGCCAGCACCATCCGTTTCACTTGATGGAACTTCCCTTCTTTGATTGTGATCTCAACCTCTGAGCAATCCTTTTCTTCATCATAGCGCAAGAGCTCCAGTTTTGCCGGCAGGCAACGGTAGCCATCTTCCAGTATGAGCCCATCAGAAAAGGCTTTTTGGTCTTCTTCCGTCATCCGACCGGCAACTTTCGCGAAGTAGACCTTGTCCACATGCCGTTTAGGCGACAGCAGGAAATGCGCCAACTGGCCGTCGTTCGTCAGCAGCAACAGTCCTTCCGTATCTTTATCCAGTCGACCGACTGGAAAGAGTTCTTGCTGATGGAGTTCGAAAGCCAACAGGTCGATGACCGTCTTTTGGTGATTATCCTCCGTCGCACTGAGGACGCCCTGTGGTTTGTTCATCATCAGGTAAATATATTCCTGATAGCTGACAGGATCGCCCCCGACCAGAATAGCGTCCTTTTCGCTGTCCACTTTGGCTTCGGCTTTTGTTTCAACTTTTCCGTTCACCGTCACCAGTTTCTTTTTCAATAACACTTTGACTTCTTTTCTGGATCCGAATCCGGAATTCGACAGCAGTTTGTCCAAACGCATATTTTTCTCCCTTATAAACCAAAAAGCACCCACTAAGGCTGCTTTTCGGTTTTGTTTATTTTATTTGATGCGCATTTTTCTGCGCAGGCCGTTCGCTTTGGCGCCCAAAATGTCATCAGCGATGCGCAATTTCAGGGTGAGGAACAAGTAGACGAAGCCTCCAACTGCCGCTACTATGGCGACAACCACAAGTGCCATCAACTTGCGATCAATCGGAATGACCAACATGCTGGCTTTCAAGGCAATGAACGCGCAGGCCGTCATGACCAAGGCGACTGCCAAAATTTTCCCAGTTTTTCTCAACGTGTCAACCAGCCCGAAATGGGTCAGGTGATAGATTTTCCATCCGCTCAAGAGCACCGTGACGATGAATCCAATCGTCGTCGCAACCAGGGCGCCTGCCGTATCGAACAAAGCCAACATCGGATACTGCATGACCACTTTAACCGCCAATCCAACCAACAGATAGGCGATCATTGTCTTATGTCGGCTCAAAGACTGCAAAATCGATCCGAGAACCGTGAACAGCCCTAAAACGATGCTCATCAAAGCCGATACCGCCAATAGCGTAGGACCTACCGGATGGAGCGGATAGAACACGTTGTAGATTGGTTCCGAAACAATCATCATCCCCAATGATGCCGGAAGCATGATAAAAGCGAACAGTTGGATTATCTCCCTCACCTGGCTCTGCAGCACACGGAAGTTTCCTTTCGTGAACTCGGCGGCAATCAGAGGCACCGCGGCTGTGGCCATCCCGACCGCCAATGAAACGATGATCATGATCAGTTTGTCGGCATTGAAACTGAACAGTCCAAAAAGATCTTCGATTTCCTTACCTGTGTAACTCGTCAAGTTCTCCATCATTGGTTTGAATGTCACCTGATCGATCAGCTTGGCGAAAGTTATGCCTGAGCCAATCAGGATGAACGGGATCGATTCCTGCAGCATGCTCTTGATGGCCGCAGTCGTCTGGATGTTGCTGGAAGGTTCACTGTTGGCGATCAATGGCTGATATTCGGCCATTTTCCTTTTGTAATAAAAAAGCAAGATGATGGTTGCAACGATCGCTCCCACCAACGCAGCGAAAGTGGAATGCGCAACAGCTGTGGCGATGCTGCCATCCATAAGTTGCATCACAATGTAAGTGGCGCCCAGAATGTAGATTACCCTGCCGACCTGTTCGAACACTTGCGAAATCGCTGAAGGCACCATATCCTGATAGCCTTGGAAAAAACCGCGCATCAAGCTCATGCCTGGTACCAACAATAAAGCTGGTGCCAACGCCCGGATTACCAATGCTCCGTCTTCAGGTGAAGCGGCCGGGCTGTTCTCAGCAATCATCGGTGCCAACCCGTACATCAATGCGGCACTGACGGCTCCCGTCAAAATCATGAAGAACATGCTCTTCTTGAAGATGTCGATCCCGGTGCGGTATTGATTTTTTGCATTGTATTGAGCTACCTGCTTGGACATCGCTGCAGGGAAGCCTGCTATCCCGATCGAAAGGAACAGCTGATAAGGTGTGTAGCCTATCGAATAAAGGGCATTAGCCGTATTGGCCGCATCCGTCGAGCCCATCAAGGCATTCCATGGGATAATGTAGAGAGCGCCGATCAAGCGGGAAAAAATACTCCCGAAAGTCATCCAAAAAGTACCCTGCACCATCTTATTGTTGGTTGTTTCATTTTCTTCGTTGATTTTTCTATCTGTTGACATTTGCAACCTGCTTTCTTCCCGATGAATGAAAGATAATAATACCATCACTCAAGTATTTTACCAAAAATCCGTTTTTTTTCAATCTATAGCAGTCTTATTTTGCAAAATCCTAATAATTTCAGAATAATCCCTGACATCTCCAGGCTAATCGCCTATTACTTTGCGTACGTTTTCATACCATCGTTTTATCGTTTATGGTAAAATGTAAGTGTGCAAAAGAACCAGACCAATCCATTTTTTTGCCAAAACCACATTCATAGGCACTTGATTTTTAACGCTACCACGTCATCCGTGTCGCACAGGCTACAATAGAAAAGAGGAATAAAAATGAACACCTCAAGAAAGGGGTTCAGACATTTATTCGGAGTCATCCTTTCGCTCCTGCTTTTCTTCACCTTTTCGGCAACACCCGCTTTGGCTGCTACCTCGCAGATTATTTACCAAGGCTCAACATCCAATAAGGTTGTTGCCTTAACGTTTGATGATGGATCGGATGGATACTACGTCCAATCAATTCTGAACACATTATCAGCCAATAATGTAAAAGCCACATTCTTCCTCACTGGTCAAGGTGCTGAAAATCATCCGCAGGCAATCAAGAATATTGTCGCAGCTGGCCATGATATCGGAAACCACTCCTATAATCATCCGGATTTCACAACCGTATCGACAACCGAGATGACAAACCAACTCAACCAAACCGAAACAATCATCACAAACCTCACCGGTAAGAGCACAAAACCATTCTTCCGCGCTCCTTTCGGATCCTATAACAGTACCGTCCTGCAAACTGTCGGAAACGCCGGCTATACTTACACATTCCAGTGGACTATAGACTCGCTCGACTGGACAGGAAATTCCGCCACTGACATCTATAACCGCGTCATCAACAACGTCGTACCGGGAGCCATCGTATTGATGCATGCCGGATACGGCGCCAACGGGACGAATGCCGCATTGCCGAACATGATCAACCAGCTGCGTGCAATGGGTTACTCGTTTGTGACCCTTTCTCAACTTATGAACACCGCAAGCACGCCGGGGACAGGTTCAGGAACCAACTACACCGTTCAAGCTGGTGACACACTTTATGCAATTGCCTTGCGCTATGGTGTGACGGTACAAGCGATCGTAAATGTAAATGGCATCACCAACGCCAACCTGATCCGCGTCGGACAAGTTTTGACGATTCCGGGAACAGGCACGCCGACAACTCCGACGACTCCGACAACCGGAACGTCCTATACAGTCAAAGCCGGCGATACCCTGTATGCCATCGCCTTGCGCTATGGTGTGACGGTACAAGCGATTGTTAATGCAAATGGCATCACCAACGCCAACCTGATCCGCGTCGGACAAGTTTTGACGATTCCTGGCACGAGCACGCCGACAACTCCGACGACTCCGACGACAGGAACAACTTACACAGTCGTAGCCGGGGATACGCTCTATGCCATCGCCTTACGGTATGGCGTGACGGTCCAAGCAATCGTTACCGCCAATAACATCGCCAACGCCAATCTGATCAGTATCGGCCAAGTATTGACGATACCTGGTACCGGAACGCCGACGACTCCAACTACGCCGACAACCGGAACGTCCTATACAGTCAAAGCCGGAGACACTTTATATGCGATTGCGCTTCGTTATGGCGTAACCATCACGCAAATTGTGAACGCTAACGGCATAACCAATCCGAATCTTATCCGTGTCGGCCAAGTGTTGATCATCCCTTAAGTATGTTCGCAAAAGCCGATTTAAAAGAACACACATAATAAAGAGAACGCACACCCCGTCAGAGTTGGGGTGTGCGTTCTCTTTATTATTTTAGATTAATTCGCTACAATATTGACCAATCTACCTGGGATGGCGATGGTTTTTCTGACGGTTTTGCCTTCGATGCCTTCTTTGATGACACTGTTTTCCAATGCCAATGCGATCATGTCATCATTGGAAATATCGGAGGGAACCATTTCTTTTGTTTTCACTTTACCATTGATCTGGAAAACGACTTCGATCTCGTCTTCGACAAGGAAAGATTCATCATAAGTTGGCCATGCAACGTAGGAAATGCCTTCCGGTTTGCCCAGTTTCACCCAAAGCTCTTCACCGAAGTGAGGCGCGACCGGCGCAAGCAATTGAACAAATCCAGTGACGTATTCGAACGGCAATGCGTCCACTTTGTAGGCTTCATTGATGAAGATCATCATCTGTGAGATTGCCGTATTGAAATGCAGATTATCGTAATCCTCGGTTACCTTCTTGACTGTCTGATGGTAAACCTTGTCCAATTCATGCGTATTGATGGTTGTGATGCGGTCCCGCATCTTGTCATTTTCATCCAAAAGCAGGCGCCAAATGCGATCCAGGAACTTGCGGCTGCCTTCTATGCCGCCTTCACTCCATGTCGACGATGCATCCAACGGCCCCATGAACATTTCGTACATGCGGAGTGTATCTGCGCCATATCTTTCCACGATGTCATCCGGGTTGACGACATTCCCTTTGGATTTGGACATTTTTTCATTGTTTTCGCCCAAGATCATGCCTTGGTTGTACAATTTTTGGAACGGCTCTTTCGTCGGAACGATGCCAATATCGTAAAGGAATTTATGCCAGAAGCGCGCATACAGCAGATGAAGCACCGCATGTTCAGCACCACCGATATAAAGATCGACGTTCTGCCAATAGTCCAGTCTTTCTTTTGAAGCAAGGTCGTTGCGGTTATGCGGATCCATGAAGCGCAGGAAGTACCATGAGCTGCCTGCCCATTGCGGCATTGTGTTGGTTTCGCGTCTGCCTTTCATGCCGGTAACAGGATCGACAACATTGACCCACTCAGCGATGACGGCAAGCGGGGATTCCCCAGTGCCGCTCGGTTTCACCTGATCGGTCTTCGGCAACAGCAACGGCAGTTCATTCTCGGGAACCGTTGTCGATGTGCCATCTTCCCAGTGGATGACTGGAATCGGTTCGCCCCAATATCTCTGTCTCGAGAACAACCAATCGCGCAGACGATAGGAAATAACTTTTTCGCCCAGTCCGTTTTCGGACAGCCATTCGTTCATTTTCGCGATCCCTGTCGCTTTATCCAAACCGTTCAGGAAATCGGAATTGATGTGCACGCCATCTTCCGTATAGGCTTCCTCTTCGACGTTTCCGCCTTCAAGGACTGGGATGATTTCCAATTCGAATTTTTTGGCAAATTCATAGTCGCGGGTGTCATGGGCAGGAACAGCCATGATGGCGCCGGTTCCGTATGTCGCCAAAACATAATCGGCGATCCAGATTGGGATTTCTTTGCCGTTCACCGGATTGATCGCATATGCGCCAGTGAATACACCGGACTTCTCTTTTGCAAGCTCAGTACGGTCAAGATCGCTCTTCAGTGAAATGGAATCGATGTAAGCTTCAACGGCTTCGGCTTGTTGCCCGGACATGATTTCCTTCACCAATGGCAATTCAGGCGCCATAACCGCATAGGTAGCACCGTACAACGTGTCCGGTCTGGTCGTGAAGACCGTGAAGTCTTTATCCGTATCTTTGATCTTGAAAATGACGTTCGAACCTTCCGAACGTCCGATCCAGTTCCGTTGCATCTCTTTGATGCTTTCAGGCCAGTCCACCAATTCAAGATCATCAAGCAGGCGTTCTGCATAAGCAGTGATTTTCAGCATCCATTGTCTCATCGGTTTACGGTAGACCGGATGGCCGCCACGTTCGCTGACGCCGTCGACGACTTCTTCATTGGCAAGTACGGTGCCAAGCGCCGGACACCAGTTGACGGAAACTTCC
Source organism: Trichococcus collinsii (assembly GCF_900107505.1). Taxonomy (GTDB): domain Bacteria; phylum Bacillota; class Bacilli; order Lactobacillales; family Aerococcaceae; genus Trichococcus; species Trichococcus collinsii. The sequence goes on from NZ_FNQH01000001.1 coordinate 854,143, forward strand.
GCCTCATAGGCCAAACCTTGTTCGTACAATTTTGTGAAGATCCATTGCGTCCATTTGTAGTAGCTTGGATCCGTGGTATTGATTTCGCGGCTCCAGTCATAACTGAATCCCAATGATTGGATCTGACGCTTGAAAGTCTTGATGTTAAGCTCGGTAAAATCAGCCGGATCGTTACCGGTGTCCAAAGCATATTGCTCAGCCGGCAATCCGAAAGCATCCCAACCCATCGGATGCAATACGTTAAATCCTTGTGCGCGTTTTGCGCGGGCAACGATATCCGTCGCCGTGTAGCCTTCCGGATGGCCTACATGCAAGCCTTGGCCGGATGGGTAAGGGAACATATCCAATACATAATATTTTGGTTTCCCGCCCTCTTCGGTCGTTTTGAAGGTGCGGTTGTCTGCCCAATATTTTTGCCATTTTTTCTCGATCGTTTTATGCGTATAACCCATTTCCAGCAACATCCTTTTCTTTTCATTCATCCAAACAGGTGATTGGCCATAAAAAAAGTCCTATAAGCAGCGTCCATCACTGGTTCTGCCTATAGGACGAGTTTTTCGTGGTACCACCTATATTGAATGTCTTTGCATTCCTTATCATGCCTGTAACGCAGCGATGCGGTCCCGCTTACTGATGCTTTCGGCGGAACAACTCAAAGGCGAGTTCAAAAGGCTCTTTGTGCATTTTCACCACCCATGCACTCTCTTCAAAAAAGCTGCTCTCTACTATTCCTTCTCTATGTCTGTTTCAGTTATGAATTGATTCATCTGCTATTTTAACAAATAAAACTCATTTCATCAAGACTTGATGCCTGCAATAGTCATTCGGCTGATGACTTAGAAAGTGATGACTTGGCCGACATAAATGACGTTGGACGTAATATCATTCGCTTCAATCAAAGCCGCTAAGCTAACATCATTTTTCTTGGCGATACTGTATAAAGTATCACCTTTTTGGACGGTGTATGTATTGGCGGATGCCGCAGGAGCACTTGGAGTTGGTGCTGAAACCTGCGTTGCAGTCACTTTCAACGATTGGTTCACGAAAATGATATCCGTGTTGAGATTATTCCAAGTTTTCAGGTCAGCAACCGAAACGCCATTTGCGGAAGCAATCTTGTAAAGAGTGTCGCCTTTTTGGACTGTGTACACTTTGTTCGTGACAATCGGAACGGAAGGTGTTGTTACAGTCGGCGTCGTTACGACTGTAGAAGTATTCCCGGTCGTAACCGTAGTCTTCACTTTCAATGATTGCCCAGGATAAATATAATCAGAACTCAGGTTGTTCAGTGTTTTTAGTCCTGCAACTGTCAGACCGTTCGCATTCGCGATTTTCCAGAGTGTATCGCCAGATGCCACCGTGATTGTGCTCGTCGTGGACGTTGACGGTGCTGTTGTCGTCGGCTGTGTAACTGTCGGTGCTGTGACGGTTGCGCTCTTAAGCGTCAACACTTGACCTGGCACAATGACATCAGAGCTAAGACTGTTCAATGCTTTCAGTGCCGCTACACTCAAACCGTTGGCGTTCGCGATTTTCCAAAGCGTATCGCCGGACGCGACCGTAATCGTGCTTGCTGTAGAAGGCGCTGTTGGTGTGGTCGGTTGCGTCACACTGGGTGTTGTCGTAGTTTGTTTAAGCAACAATGTTTGGCCGGGAACAATAACGTCACTCGTCAGATTGTTCAGGGACTTCAGTTCGGATACGCTCAATCCGTTCGCATTCGCGATTTTCCAAAGCGTGTCGCCAGATGCTACCGTTACTTTTCCGGTTGTTGTTCCTGGTGTCCCAGTCGGAGTTGTCGGTGTGGTTGGTGTTACCGAAGCCGCACTCTTCAAAAGCAAGACTTGGCCTGTCAGAATCTCATCACTAGTCAAGTTATTCAATGATTTTAATTCCGCAACCGACATGCCGTTTGCGGTCGCAAGTTTCCACAGAGTATCTCCAGACACGACAACGACACTACTGCCGTTCGATGGTGTTGTTGTTGGTGTGGATGGCGTTGTCACTCCAGGTGTCACCGTTGTCCCATTGATGTAGTTCACCGGATTGACGACGGTCCCGTTTTCTTGCACTTCGAAATGCAGATGGACGCCTGTCGAGCTGCCGGTAGTTCCCATCACGCCAATTTTTTGCCCTTGGCTGACGGTCTGTCCTACAGATACAGAAAGCCCGGATTGCATATGCGCATACAGCGTTTTGATGGTCACGCCATTTATTTTGCCGTGGTTAATGACGACGTAATTGCCGTAGCTGTAGTGATAAGTGGCGACTTCCACAACGCCTGCTTGCGACGCGGAAATATTGCCGCTTCCAGCAAGATCGATGCCCCGGTGGAATTCCAACGCGCCATTGATGGGAGACGTACGATATCCGAAAGGAGATGATATGTATCCGCTGGCTGGTTTAATGAAAGCTCCTGTTATAGTGGTTCCCGTAGTACCCGTATTCGTTCCGGTAGTTGGCATGGTAGTGCCTGTCGAAGTGGCGGTTGTTTTCAAAAGCTGACCTGGGTATATCGCATCGGACGTCAGACTGTTTGCGTTCTTCAATGCGGCGACGGTCATGCTGTTTGCGTTCGCGATCGACCACAGTGTGTCGCCTGATTTAACGGTATATGATTGGGCAGTCGTTTGCCCCGTGTTGTTGTTTGATCCGTTTTCTGTTGCACCCGGAGTAGTCGTTGTCGCCTTGCCCAACAATAACTTCTGGCCTACGTAAATGGTATCTCCCGTCAGCGTATTCAAGCTCTTCAATTCACTGACCGTCAAGCCTTTTGCGTTCGCAATTTTATAAAGAGTATCGCCAGCGATTACCGTATAAGACGCAGTAGTCGTATTTGATGGCGTTTCAGTCGGTGTAGTTGGTGACGTTGTTTCTTCATCCACGTCTTCCGCTGGCGTCTCATCTTCGACTACAACACTATTAGGCAGCACTAGTCGATCCCCTATATAAATCATATTGGAATTCAATTTATTCAGCGTCAACAGATCGACCAATGCAATCCCATATTTTTTAGCGATAGCGTATAACGTGTCACCGGATTGGACAACATGAACTGCAGTGCCCGCTTGAACCGGAGTATCCGGAGTTGTTGGTGTTTCCGGTGTTTCAACGTCTTCTGTATCTTCAGCAGGTACACCCGGTGTCTCTTGTTCCGTAGTATCTTTATCGGGATTCTCCGGAAGCTCTACAGGCGGCAGTTCAGGCGTTTCAGTCGGCGTTTCGAAGTCGACATTACCCGCATCCGGAACTTCAACCTCATCGTCAACAACAGGTTGATAGTTGTCATATTGATCCAAACCGTACTGCGCAATAATTCTGTTCAATTTGGTGCTGTAGGCCGTATCCGTCGCATAGCGGCCGGTCAAGTAAGCCGTTGCGTCCTGATAAGTGGCTGCATTGCTCTTCCAAGCACCCGCATAATAAGTCGGATTCCAACTGGTCCCGTTTGACAAAAGATTTGCATAGTCCTGCAGGGATTCCGCATAGGAAGGATACTTTCTGAATTCAGCGTTGATTGGATAGTAATTCTGCCCACCACTGTCTTCCAATGTCCCCATGTTGACCGATTCTCCGTCATAATTCCCTTTGATTCCGAATAAATTATAGTTAGGAGCCTTCGATAAAGCACTTGTACCCCATCCGCTTTCCAGAATGGCTTGGGCCATCATTACGGAGGCGTAGAGATCATTTTGCGCAGCGATTACGGTTGCGGACGGGATGATCTGGTTCAAAAAGGGATTAGTGGAATATACTTTTGTATCCGTTGTTCCAAGTGTAGTCGACTCTGCTGCCAAAGCCAGTTGGACCGGCTTCACAACAGTTGTCATAAAGAAGGATGTGCTCAACACCGCTACGCTGCGTTTCAATTTTTTATTCGTGGTGATAAAAGAATTGATCAGTTGTTCTTTCTTCTTTTGGTTGATGCGTTCGTTTCTGGATAACACCAAAATATACCACTCCCTGTGTCTATAATACTGCCTAAGTGGCAGCGAAAAACATCTTAATTTATAAAAATGATGAAGGATAATTTAAATTTCTTTTAAGAAAATCATCCAATATGTCTATTATATGTTTCTTTCCCAAATTTTTGAATGGCTATCATAACCATATTTAATATTTAACAATTGAAATAATTCTGTAACAATCCTTTCCAACACTTAAAAGTAAGCCCTTTCCATCTTTGGATTACCTTTAAATATAACACAAGCCGTCGAATAGTCTACTGACTGGACAAAAATCATGATAAAATGGTTGATGAGGTGAAAGTATTGACAAATCAATTTTTATACAGTGATACAAATAAACGTTACCATACATGGAATTACCATCTGCAACAACACTTTGGCGAAAAGATTTTCAAAGTCGCCATCGACGGCGGTTTTGATTGCCCGAACCGTGATGGCACTGTCGCACACGGCGGTTGCACCTTCTGCACTGTTTCCGGATCCGGCGATTTTGCCCAAGACCGGATCGACCCGCTGCCTGTCCAATTACGCAAAGGCATCGATATGATGCACAATAAATGGCCCAATGTAAAGAGTTACATTGCCTATTTCCAGAACTTCACTAATACGCACGCTCCGGTGGATACTCTGCGCCATCGTTATGAACAGGTTGTCAATGAGCAAGGCGTGGTTGGCATCATGATCGCGACACGTCCAGATTGCCTGCCGCCGGAAACGATCGCATATTTGGCGGAACTGAACAAGCGTTACTATATTTGGGTGGAATTGGGACTTCAGACCATTCATGAAGAAACAAGCAAGATCATCAACCGCGCACATTCTTATGACACCTATTTGAAAGCAGTCGAAGAACTTCGTGCGCATAATATCCCAGTATGCACCCATCTCATCAATGGGCTTCCGGGAGAAACCCATGATATGATGATGGAAAGCGTCAACCGTGTCATGCTGGATTCGGATATCCAAGGCATCAAGATTCATTTGCTTCATTTGATGAAAAACACCAAAATGCTTCGGGACTATCATCAAGGCAGGCTAAGGTTATTGGAGAAAGACGAATATGTTGAACTCGTATGCGATCAACTGGAAGTCATTCCGCAAGAAATCGTCATCCACCGCATCACTGGTGACGCACCGCGAGATACCCTTGTCGGTCCGATGTGGAGCCTTAAAAAATGGGAAGTGCTGAATGCAATCGACCATGAGCTGGAACGCCGTAATACCTATCAAGGAATCTACAATATCAGAAATAAGGGTGAGGAACATGTTGTTGTCCGCAGTGGACTTCAGTCATAAACTACTTAAAGAAACAGTCAATAAGGGAGATATCGTCATCGATGCCACTGTAGGGAATGGGAGTGATACGGTCCTCTTGGCGACGTTGGTCGGCGCGGCAGGAAAAGTGATCGGTTTTGACATCCAGAAACAAGCCATCGAAAATACGAAACAAAAACTATTGTTGGCTGGCTTGACAGATCAGGTCACCCTCCTTCACCAAGGACACGAAACACTCGCGGATGTTTTAGCCGATCATGCTGATGTCGGCGGTGCCATCTTCAACTTGGGCTACCTACATGGAGCCGACAAAACGGTCACTACCCAAAAGGATACGACCATAACTGCGGTCAGCGCTTTGTTGCCTAAGCTGCGGATCGGCAGCTACATCCTTTTGGTCGTATACAGTGCTCATCCGGGCGGCATGGAGGAGAAAAAGGCTCTGCTTGATTACGTCAGCGGTTTGAATCAAGCATTATTCAAGGTCCTGCACTACGGCTTCATCAACCAGATCAATGAGCCACCGATTTTGATTGCCATCGAGAAAAAGAAAGCACCGTATATGAAATAGAAATAAGCACAAAAAAACTGCAAAAACGAGTTGCAGTTTTTTTGTGCTTATTATTATTTGCCAGCTTGGACATACGAAAGCAAAGCATCAGTTTTGTCCGTCTTCTCCCAGGTGAAGTCAGCATCAGCACGGCCAAAATGTCCGTATGCTGCTGTCTTTTTGAAGATAGGACGACGCAGATCCAACATTTGGATGATACCCGCTGGTGTCAAATTGAAGTTTTTGCGTACCGCTTCAATCAAAGTAGCTTCTGGATATTCGCTTGTACCGAACGTGTCGATCGCAATCGATACAGGTTCAGCAACGCCGATCGCATATGCCAATTGGATTTCGCATTTTGTAGCTAAACCAGCCGCAACAATGTTCTTAGCGATGTAACGGGCCGCATAACTTGCGGAACGGTCAACTTTTGTAGCATCCTTACCTGAGAAAGCTCCGCCACCATGACGCGCATATCCACCATAAGTGTCCACGATGATTTTTCTTCCTGTCAGACCGGAATCACCTTTAGGCCCGCCGATAACGAAGCGTCCTGTAGGATTGATGAAGTATTTAGTGTCAGCATCCAATAAAGCGTCGTCGATAACCGCATGGATGACATGCTCCAAAATATCTTTTTTCAATTGTTCCAACGTAACATTTTCATCATGTTGCGTGCTCAAAACGATTGTATCTACACGTTTCGGTTTGCCGTTCTCATCGTATTCCACGGTAACTTGCGTTTTCCCGTCTGGTCTTAAGTATTCCAAAGTACCGTCTTTGCGAACTTCAGACAGACGTTTCGCTAGCTTATGACTAAGCGAGATAGGTAAAGGCATCAATTCTTCCGTTTCGTTGATCGCAAAACCGAACATCAACCCTTGGTCTCCTGCCCCGATTTCATTGTAGTCCGTAGTCACTAGCTCTCTGCGTTCCAATGATTCGTTGACGCCGATTGCGATATCGTCGGATTGTTCGTCCAAAGATACCATTACAGCTAAATTATCCGCATCAAAACCAAATTTACCACGTGTGTAACCAATTTCAGTTACAGTATCGCGGACAATCTGTTGAATGTTTACGTATGCGCTTGTCGTGATTTCACCAAAGACAACTACTAGTCCTGTTGTGACAATCGTTTCGCAAGCAACACGCGCATGTGGATCAGCAGCCAACAGTGTATCCAAAATTGCATCGCTGATCTGATCAGCGATTTTATCCGGATGACCTTCCGTTACTGACTCTGAAGTAAATAATCTTTTTTCTACCATTTTTCATTCCCCCATTTTTTTGGTTACAAGGCGTCTTCACATATTGTGAATCCTATCGGGATATTGCAATTAGCCTCTGAAAAGCAACATACCCAATATACGCTATCATCATCAAAAAAGCAACAAAAAATAAGAGAATTTCATCTTAGTGCCACGGATTGTGCTCACTAAATACACATCAAAACTTTTCTGGGTCGCTTTTGACTCTTAAGTAGCTTGACATCACAATGACGTTAACCTATGATGAATTTGCGCAATATGCATGAGATGATACACTAACAGTACCAATTAATGAAGAAGGAAGAGATTATGCTGACAATCAAGAAACAATTCATGCACCTGATGAACCACACCTTTTTAGCGATGCTGACAGCCCCTTTGACGCTGCTTCTTTTCGGAGCATGGAGAGGAATGACATTCAACGGACCCAACTATCTACTACTTTTCATGCTTTATCTATTTCTGATGTTTACCCATGCCCTCGAACGGCTTTTTTCAAAAAGTGAACAAGCCGGTACAAAACTTCCCTATAGAATGATACTGTTTTTCGTTATCCTTTCAATCGGATCGTTGATCATCATTTTCTCTTTATCGAATGTGATCCTGGCTGCCATTCTTTTGTTGTATATTTTTTATTCGATCTTACAATTTTATCCGTACAGCATGACAAACACTTTTTACGAGATACTGCTGAGACCGTTCTTTAAGATACTGATTCTATCATCTGTATCCTTTTTTTCGCAAGCAAACTTTATCCCACTTCAGCTGCAATACGAATTGCTTCCGTTGATCCTGTTCCATATCTTTGGTTTGATACAGATACAAATCAAAAATACCACGGGAAGCGATCAGCCAATGACTTACTATCAACAACTGCTTCTGAAGCACTCAAAATCTTTGAAAATGACTTCCTTCATGCTAGCCTATGCAACAGCAATCTTTCAAATAATTAATCTCAGTAGCTCGCTCTGGGCCATCAGCTTATTCGTATTGTCCACCCTACTGGTCTTTCCTTTATTCAAAAGAAGATTTCAAGCCACACTCAGAATTGAACAATATCTGACTAACTATAGTTTTCTTTTCACGCTGAGTTATTTCTTACTGTTTTTGGTCTAAATAGAAAAAACAGGCAACTGCACCCATCTATTCGACGGGTGCAGTTGCCTGTTTACGTTTAAGAAAAAAGCACTCAAAAGAGTGCTTTGCAATGGATGATCCGTACGGGAATCGAACCCGTGTTACCGCCGTGAAAGGGCGGTGTCTTAACCGCTTGACCAACGGACCATAAAGTTGAAAATAAATAATGCAATGGAGGTTGACGGGATCGAACCGCCGACATTCTGCTTGTAAGGCAGACGCTCTCCCAGCTGAGCTAAGCCCCCATATTGCTATGGGTATTTAATTTTATCAGGATTCCGGTTAAGGAAATGGGCCTAAATGGACTCGAACCATCGACCTCACGCTTATCAGGCGTGCGCTCTAACCAGCTGAGCTATAGGCCCTACAAAAGCGCATGACGCGAATCGGATTCGCGATAGTAGAATCTTCATTCAACTGAAATCAGAATCAATTGCGGGGACAGGACTTGAACCTGTGACCTCCGGGTTATGAGCCCGGCGAGCTGCCAACTGCTCCACCCCGCGATAATTTTATTATGGCCTAAAGGTCATGGCAATGATCCGTACGGGAATCGAACCCGTGTTACCGCCGTGAAAGGGCGGTGTCTTAACCGCTTGACCAACGGACCATGTTTTAATTTTTTTGATAAAGCTACGGAGAAGGAGGGATTTGAACCCTCGCGCCGCGTTAACGACCTACACCCTTAGCAGGGGCGCCTCTTCAGCCACTTGAGTACTTCCCC
>NZ_FNQH01000003.1 GCF_900107505.1 Trichococcus collinsii
AAGCATCTAAGCGTGAAGCCCCCCTCAAGATGAGATTTCCCATCACTTTAAGTGAGTAAGACCCCTGAGAGATGATCAGGTAGATAGGTTGGGAGTGGAAGTACAGCGATGTATGGAGCGGACCAATACTAATCGGTCGAGGACTTAACCAATTTTTAAAAAGATGAAAACTCAAGCGGTGTTTTCGGGTTCCCTTTAAATTTGTAGATTCAGTTTCAAGAGAACAACGTTCTCTTGAAAAATGTGCGGTGACGATGGCAAGAAGGTCACACCTGTTCCCATATCGAACACAGAAGTTAAGCTTCTTAGCGCCGATTGTAGTGAAGGGTTTCCCTTTGTGAGAGTAGGACGTTGCCGCGCAAACGAAAAGCAAGCATGCAGGATATTCCTGGTGCTTGCTTTTTTTTGTTTTTTTGGATTAATTTCAGTTATTGACTTTGTTTTCCAAATAGCTGTACGGCATACAGAAATTCCCCGTCATAATGGACGCCGATGCCTACCTCCAGGAAATCGGGATGAATCATATTGGCGTAATGCCCCTCACTTTCCACCCATCCATCGAACAAAAATTCGGCCATACCTTCTTCGTCCTTGAAATAGGTCGCCATTGCCAGATTTTCTCCGACCGTTTGATAAGGGTACCAGTAATCATCGGTCAGGATGATTGTGTAGAAATCGCTTCCGTCCGGCCTAGTATGTGAAAACGATGTCTGGGTTTCAATAGCTCGATGATCGGCCGCCGCTTTAAGGGTTTCATTTTTTGTAAGGGACAGCAAGCCTTGCTCCGCGCGAAGCTCATTCAGCAAAACCATGATCTTGTCTTCCACTAGGGTATAGTCGATTTCATCAGGTCGGGTGAAGGGCGCTGTGAGCAGGTCGACGCCTTCAGGACTTGTCAGTATTTGGATCTTCTCAGCCACATCTGTCTGGCCTGCGTGCTCGAGAAACGGGAATTTTTCGTTCAAGGCATTACGGTTTATTCCGTATCCCACCAACAACGCTGCTATGCCAGTGAATAGTAGGCCTCTGATGATTCGCATCCGCACTGCTCCTTTCTTATTTTTGAATGATATATTAATGGAAAATATCCGACAGATTTAAGTATGTTTCCATTATAGTCAATCTTCCGTGAAATGTCCTGATGAAAGGCTAGAATTCGTTTTTTGTCGGATAGTTTGTTAAGATGAAGGTAATAATCGGAAGTAAGCAACTTGTTGTGGGCTGATTCTTGGAAGGGGAATTGCTATGAACAAAAAGTTAGGATTACTGTTTATTTTCTGTGCTAGTGTCTTTGCTGCATGCCAAAATGAGACCGAAAGTTCAACCGTAAATTCGGTGTTAAGCGAAGAATCATCTTCTGTTGCTGCCGAGTTCGAGGAAAGTGTTGCTAAAACGATCATCTTTTCAAGCGGCGTAACGGACGGAATCACCAGAGGAGATAAGTATAACTATTTTGCCTTAGAAGGTACCGCCGAAGGGTTTGATCAAGTGACGACCCTAATAGAAGGAACGGCTGTCGACTACCGCGAAACGAACAACGTGTGGGAGTTCGATTATCCGTATCAAGGCCCCGGAATCGAAACGGAAATTACTTTCACTACGGATGCATCCGTCAGCTATGGCGATACCGGTATCAATCTGGATGATCTTGCTCCTGAAAGCTATGTCACCATAACTTTTATGCCCAATGAAAACCCAACAATAACACCGCCTGCTTTTACGGTTAATGAAGGCGAAGCGCAAAACTTTTTGAGCGACGATTCCGGGATAAATGAATTAGTAACGGTGACGGAAATCCGAGAAATAGATGGGCTGGAAGATCTCAATCCACTTGGAGAAAAACTGTTGGAAGTGGAAATACAATACGTCAACAACGGCACCGTCGATACCTATATCGCGCCCAACTACTTTTTGGCACTTGATGGTGAGGGGAAAAGCCTGCCACTGCGCTATACCCATTTCTGGCTACATACTGTCGCACCGGGGGAGTCCTTCACAGAAAAGGCTTATTTTGACCTCACCAGCGAAGGGCCGTATGCAATCCAATTTTTTGATGGTGCTTGGATCGACAGCGAGGAAGAGGGCGGTACGGTCAATGACCTCTAGCTGAACGAAGGCTATCAAAAACTGCAGAAATTGTCTGGTTATGGGATTGTGCTAATAAATGGATAAAAGGAAACAGCCTTGTGCAGCGGAAAGCTGGACAGGGCTGTTCTTACGTTTTCTGAGGTACGGCTGCAAAAATTGTGCGTTACTTTTAAGTACGGACGACCAAAACATCACACGGTGCATGACGGACCACATAGTTAGAGACCGATCCAACAAAAGCCCTGGTGATCGCACCTTTGCCGGTTGCTCCGATGACAATAAGATCGATGTTGTATTCTTTTGGAAATGCTTCAGCGATCAATGTCATGGGGTTGCCGTTGGTTACAGACTTCTTGATTTCAATCCCTTCATTTGTAGCGAATGTCATCATTTCATCGAGGAATTCATATTCCATGTCCTTGTATGCTTCCGTCAATCTGGATTCATATTCAGGGCTAAGAGGAACATTGCGTGTGTCCTTGACGTAGATAAGATGTAACGCGGCGTTATTGCGTTTGGCAATGGCAACAGCTTTTTTGAACGAATCTTCTGACTGACCTGAACCATCAACGGGAACCAAAATATTTTTGTATTCTGCTAACATTTCTACCCGCTCCTTTTTTGATTTTGTTCAGAAAACGCTTCCTAAGTTAATTTTACAACAACACTGTTTGAAAGGAAAGCGGGGTACACGAGAAAAACATGTGAAAAACACGTGAAAAGGACGAGAATTGTTTGGTTGGCAGAACTATTAAAAAGAAATGAAGCATGCTAAAATGAGTTTACGAAACAAGAGAGGAATGAAGGCGGATATGACGGAAGCGAACCAAGAGCGGGAAATCAGATATTGCAGGCAGACGAAGGTGATCCAGACGCACCATGTCTTTCCGTTCGATTCAAATTACCACGGTACTTTGTTCGGCGGTAAATTGATGAGCATGATCGATGATTGTGCGGCAATTTCTGGAGAGCGGTTCGGGCGCACGACAAATGTGACCGCATCTGTGGACACGTTGAACTTCCTCAAGCCGCTTCCAACAGGGCATTCAGTCTGCATCGATACGTTTGTGTCAGGAGCAGGCAAGACTTCCATGGAAATCTTCACAAAAGTGACCGGGGAGAATCTTCGGACGGGGGAACGTTACTTGGCGGCAACCTGTTTTCTGACATTTGTGGCTCTCCCTGATGAAAATGGGGATAAAGTCTGTCTTCCGAAAATCGTACCGGAAACGGTAGAGGAAAAATTCATCAACAGCGGATATGAAGAAAGACGGCAAAAGCGGAGAGCCGATCTGGACTACCAAAAAGAGCTGCATGAGCATCTCACGATAGAAATACCTTGGGCAGACTAACGTTTGCAGGAAAAAACAGCATGGAAAAAAATACATACAAATGATGGAGCAGGAGTGTGTCAACGTGTCGAAAACTAACGGAAAAGATTTATTGGGTCAGCCATTTTTGAATAAAGGGACCGCATTCACTTTGGAAGAACGGGCAACGCTAGGATTGGAAGGTCTATTGCCGACCGCAGTCCGAACATTGGAAGAGCAAGGAGAGATTGTCTATGCGCAATTAGGCCAACTGACCGATTCCTATTCCAAGCAGAAGCACCTGATGAATATCTATGCCCAGAATCGTGTGCTTTTTTACCATGTCATCGGGAAACATGTGACGGAGTTGTTGCCGGTCATCTATACGCCAACCATCGCCGAGACGGTCATGAATTATTCGCGGGATTACCAGATTCCCCAGGACGCAGTCTATTTGGATGTGAATCGTCCAGAAGCTATCCATAGCGCTCTGCTGAACGGCAGTAAAGATATGGATGAAATTAAAATGATGGTCATTACAGATGGCGAAGGTGTACTGGGCATAGGCGACTGGGGCATCCAGGGCATCGCGATTTCGGTAGGAAAACTGGCCGTCTACACAGTCGCTTCAGGATTGAATCCGCAACAAGTGTTGCCGATCGTGATCGATGCGGGTACAAACAACCAAGAGTTGCTGGAAGATCCGTTCTACCTTGGGAACAAGCACAAACGCGTGACCGGAGAGGCTTATTACCCATTCATCGAAACGTTTGTTGAAGAGGCTTCCGCGCTGTTCCCGGATGTGTTGTTCCATTGGGAAGATTTCGGCCGCGACAACGCCGCCAATATTCTGGAACAGTACCGCGATAAAATCTGCACGTTCAATGATGACATCCAAGGAACCGGCGTGATGATGTCGGCTGCGATGGATTCGGTCGTCAGAGTCACTGATAAGCCGATTACAGAACACAAAATTCTTGTTTTCGGAGGCGGAACTGCCGGTGTCGGTGTTTCCGACCAAATCCTCATGGAGATGCTGCTGCAAGGTGCCGACAGCGAGGAAGCCCGCAAACAGTTTTACATGGTCGATCGCTACGGTCTGGTCACTGATGATATGGCAGACCTGACGCCGGGACAGCAAAAATATGCGCGCGCCGCGGATGAATTCCCTACACAGCTGACCGATTTGGCTGAAATCATCGATGCCGTCAAACCGACCGTACTGATTGGGACTTCAGGCCAAGCAGGTGCCTTCACGCAAGCAGTCGTTGAAAAGATGGCAGCATACAATGAACATCCGGCAATCATGCCGATCTCCAATCCAACCAGATTATGCGAAGCAAAGGCTTCGGATGTTATCGCTTGGTCCGAGGGAAGAGCGTTGGTCGTCACCGGTAGCCCATCCGATCCGATCGCATACAATGGCGTGAACTATAAAATCGGCCAAGCGAACAACGCCTTATTGTATCCGGGCTTAGGCTTCGGGATCGTCATCGCAAAAGCGAAGACAGTAACTGACAGAATGCTTTCCGCTGCAGCGCACGGCATCACTTCCCTGCAGAACTTGGAGGAAGCGGGAGCAGCGATTTTGCCGCCGGTTTCCCAGTTGCGCGAAGCATCGAAATTGGTTGCGGCAGCCGTTATCCAAGCAGCCATCGAAGACGGCGTAAATGGTGTTGAAATAACGGACCCGATGGAGGCTGTCGAAGCTGCCATCTGGAAAGCGGAATATTAGGACAAAAAGTACGTCCAAAAACGGAAGAAACGACAGGAAGGAACGGGATGAATGGAATATCGGATTGAACATGACTCATTAGGGGAAGTAAAAGTAGCAGCGGATAAATTATGGGGTGCACAGACACAGCGTAGTCTGGAAAACTTCAAGATCGGAATCGAAAAGATTCCGATGGAAGTCATCTACGCATTGGTCGAAATCAAGCGGGCTGCCGCAGCCTCAAACCATGAAGTCGGTTTGTTGGATGAGACAGTGGCAAAGGGCATCCTTTTGGCAGCTGACGAGGTGCTTGAAGGAAAGTGGGATGATCAATTTCCATTGTCCGTATGGCAGACCGGAAGCGGCACGCAATCCAATATGAACGTGAACGAAGTGCTGGCGAACCGGGGCAACCAGCTTGTTGACGGCGGCATCCATCCCAACGACCACGTGAACAAGGGCCAGAGCTCCAATGACACATTCCCGGCTGCCATGCACATTGCCGGCGTACTGTACATAAAAAACAAACTGTATCCGGCGATTGATCAAATGATCGGCACCCTGACCCGCTTGGAGCAGGAAAATGCGGCGATCGTCAAATTGGGCCGTACGCATCTGCAGGATGCGACGCCATTGACATTAGGCCAGGAAATCAGCGCATGGCGCGTCATGCTTGAAGAAACCAAGTCAATGATCGAGGACTCCTTAAAATATATGCGACAAGTAGCCTTAGGTGGGACAGCGGTCGGAACGGGACTGAACGCCGATCCGATCTTCATCCAAAAAACAATCGAAAAGGTTGCGGAACGCACGGGCGAGCCCTTCATCGGTGCAGAAAACAAATTCCATGCGCTGACCAGCAAAGATGCTTTCGTGCATACGCACGGGGCAGTCAAAGCATTGGCGGCCAATTTCTACAAGATCGCAAATGATGTGCGTTGGCTGGCAAGCGGTCCGAGAAGCGGAATCGGTGAAATCAGCATCCCGATGAATGAGCCCGGAAGTTCGATCATGCCCGGAAAAGTCAATCCGACCCAATCCGAAGCCGTAACGATGGCCTGCATCCAAGTGATGGGCAACGACAGCGCCATTGGTTTTGCGGCTTCGCAAGGTTCTTTCCAGCTGAACACCTATATGCCGCTCATCGTGAATAGCTTCATGCAATCTGTCCGCCTGCTTGCGGATGCGCTGATCAGCTTTGATGAAAACTGCGCGAGCGGAATCAAGGCCGAACAGGACAAAATCAACCATAACCTGACCAATTCCTTGATGCTGGTGACTGCATTGAACCCGTACATCGGCTATGAGAAAGCAGCCAAAATCGCCCAGAAGGCTTTCGCGGACGGCACTTCCTTGAAGGAGGCGGCTGTCGCGATGGGGCATGTCACTGCTGAAGAGTTCGATAAGTACGTGGATCCGATGAAGATGGTATAATAGTTTCCGACGAAGCGCGGATCGACAGGCAAGCCCGGTCGATCCGCTTTTGTTGTCTATTTTTTTAAACAGATCAAACATTGGAGGGCTAGTCATGGATATAACATTAGAATTGATGAAGCACAGTGTTTTGGAAGGCGAGCGGATCCTGTTGCGTCCGGTCGGTTTAGCGGATGCCTCGGATATGTTCGAGTATGCTTCCAATGAGGAAACCACCCGTTTTGTCTTCGAAACGCATCGCAATCGGGCGATGACGGAAGAGGCAATCGCGAATTACTTCATGGCGGCGCCAGCGGGGAAGTATGCGCTTGTAGTGAAGGACACCGATAAGATGATCGGGACGATCGATATTCGGCCGAACCTGACCGACCACATTGCGGAAATAGGCTATACCTTGAATAAGCATTACGGCGGGAACGGCTATATGACGCAAGCCGGCAAGCTCATCACGGCGCTGGCTTTTGATGTTTTGAAAATGGAAAAAGTCTTTGCGATGCATGACATTCTCAACCCGGCTTCAGGAGCGGTGATGAAGCGGCTAGGGATGCAATCGGAAGGGATATTGCGCAGACACAAAGTCTTCAAAGGGCGCAGCTGCGACATGGCTTATTATGGAATTCTGAAAGAAGAGTATTCCCGGCAAGCCAGGGAATACTGAACCGCAAAAAAGCATTGCTATTTCGGTGCTTTTCTCATACAATAGTTAGTGATTGAACGTAAGGAACAGTATATGGATGATGGGTAAAGAGAGTCTTTCCTAGGCTGGAAGAGGGACCCCCACTGATCCGTTGAACCTACCTGACAGTATGCTTTAGAAATAGGGCCGGTTTTCTGCCGTTACCAGATATTGAGTTGGGCTTTCGCAAATAATGAAAGCCAATGAAGGTGGTACCGCGGAAATACATCAGGAAAGTATATTTCGTCCTTGTTAAGGATGGATTATGCTTATTTTTTTGCAATCAAATAGAAAAAATATTTTAAAATCAGGAGGAAAAACATGAGTAACTTACAAAAAGAAGATTTTTCAGCATGGTATATCCAAACCATCAAACAAGCTGATCTGATGGATTATTCACCTGTACGCGGCTGCATCATTTTTAAACCGGACAGCTATGAAATCTGGGAACATATCCAGGAAGAATTCAACGCACGCTTCAAAGAGGAAGGCATCCGCAATGCCTACTTCCCGATGCTGATCCCGGAATCATTCTTCACAAAAGAAAAAGACCATATCGAAGGCTTCAGCCCGGAATTACCATGGGTTACGGAAGCTGCTGGCGAAAAATTGGAAGAACGTTTGGCCTTGCGTCCAACATCGGAAACGATGATCGGTACGGCTTTCGGTGACTGGATCAATTCTTACCGCGATCTGCCGATGGAAATCAACCAATGGGCTAACGTATTCCGTTGGGAAAAGAAAACCTTGCCGTTCTTGCGTACTTCCGAATTCCTTTGGCAAGAAGGACATACTGCCCATTCTGATGAAGAAGATGCGCGCCGTCGTACCATGCGTATGCTGCAAGTCTACAAAGAAGTCATCGAAGGTTTGTTGGCAGTACCTGTCTACGAAGGGCAAAAAACGCCTTCAGAACGTTTCGCAGGTGCGGTTGATACCTACTCCGTAGAAGCGATGATGAAAGACGGAAAAGCAGTTCAGGCCGGCACTTCCCACTATATGGGCACAAAATTCGCGGAAGCATTCGACATCAAATATTTGAACCGCGATAACGAACACGTTTATGCGCATACTACTTCTTGGGGCGTCTCCACACGTTTGATCGGTGCAATGATCATGGTCCACGGCGATGAACAAGGATTGGTGTTGCCTCCTAAAGTCGCAGCGAAACAAGTTGTCTTGATGCCTGTTGGCCCATGGAAGAAGAAACCTGAAATCGTGGAACGTCTGGAAGTATTGCAAAAAGATCTGAAAGCTACCGGTATCCGCGTTCTCTTGGACGACAGCGACAACTCGCCTGGATTCAAATTCAACGAGTGGGAACTGAAGGGCGTACCGATGCGCATCGAGTTCGGACCGCGCGATATGGAAAACAACCAAGTAATGGTGAAAATGCGTGACCTTTCCGACAAAGTGGCTGTATCCTTGGATGAAATCATGGACTTCGTGCCGAAAGCATTGGATGAAATGCAAGTCCGTCTGTTAGAAACGGCCCGTGAAAACCGCAAAGCCAATGAATACACCAACATCGACACGTTGGACGAACTGAAAGCACATATCGAAGCGAAGAAAGCAGCAGGCGAAGTGCCTGGATTCGTATTGGCAGGATGGGACGGCGAGCTTGAAACGGAAGCGAAAATCAAAGAAGAGACTGGCTTCACAACCCGCAACATGCCTTTCAACCCGCCAGTCGAAAAAACAACCTGTATCGTATCAGGAAAACCAGCCAAACATACAGTTTGGTTAGCACGAGCATACTAAAGGATACTCCTAATGCCGATAAGACAAACAGAACCCACTCCAACAATACGGAGTGGGTTCTGTTTGCCTTATCGGCATTACTTTTTGTCGGCATCCTCTGGGTGCAGGTGCACGACGTTCTTCCCGCCCAAAATGTTTTTCACATCAGTCCGGCGTTTGTCTTTTTGAGCTTCGACCAGTTTCTTCGGCGTAATGTCATTACCCTCAGGATCGTAAACTTTTGAATTCAAAAGGATTTCATCAAAAGAACTGCGGAACGATTTAATATAGGTTTGACGCAGTTGCTGCTGCTCGATTTTTTCGGTTTCGGTCAGACCTTCCACCGTTTTGGCTTTGCGGGCCAATTCATTGATTCTGTTTAACAGTTTTTCCATTTATATTTCTCCTCTCATGTGGAAGGAGATATCAGAAGTGTTTGTTGTACCAAGCTTTCGCTGCAACAACCTCTTCGTTCGTCAGTGAGTGTCCAGCGTTTCCCCAATAAATGGATACCTCACTGCCGGCTCCTTCTAGTGTTGCCTTCAATTCCGTACTTTCTTCCGGTGCGCAAAGCGGATCATTTGTGCCCGCACCGATAAAGATAGGAAGGGAATGCAGATCAGGCAATTGACGATTGCGGAACGGCACCATCGGATGATGAAGGATGGCCCCTTTGACAACATCTTTGAAAGAGTATATCATACTCCCGGCTATATTTGCACCATTTGAGTATCCGATTGCTACGATGTTCTTCCGGTCGAAACCGTATTCTTTGGAGGCTTCCTCCAGGAACGCAATCAATTCTTTTGTGCGGTATTCCAGGTCATTTTCGTCGAATACGCCTTCTGCCAAACGGCGGAAATAACGGTTCATGCCGGATTCGGTCACGTTTCCGCGCACACCAAGCAGGGAGGCTTCCGGATCGATCGCCTCTCCCAGGAAAAACAGGTCGTGCTCGGTTCCACCCGTTCCGTGCAACAACAGCAGCAAAGGCCTTTCAGGATTCCCTTGTTTGAAAATATGTTGATGATTCATCTAAATCACTCCTCTCTGTTTATACGTTGCGGACTTCGAACGGAATGAGCCGTGCCGTCAATGCCTCACGCCTGTTTTCGTATTGCGGCGGCAACATCAATTTTTGCCCCATAGTTTCGCGTGGCTCATCAATAGCAAATCCTGGTGAATCCGAAGCGATTTCGAAAAGGATACCGCCTTTTTCCCTGAAGTAAAGGGCTTTGAAATAATGGCGGTCCCGGACGGGCGTGGCATGCTGCCCCAAGGCGGTGACATGCTTCAGCCAATCCAGATGATCCGCTTCATCTTTAGCCCGCCATGCGATATGATGGACGGTTCCGACACCCATGACACCGGCGCCAACCGAAGTCATCTTGATGTCGACGGTATTGCCGAGAGTAGCTTCGGAACGGAAACGGATCAGGTCATCCTCCTGGGCGATGCGTTCCAAGCCCATCACTTTTTCGACGACGGCTGCAGTTTCCTCGGGTGATCCCGTCAACAGGACGGCTCCCGCAAAGCCTTTGATGGCATGCTCTGAGGGGACGCCATTGAAGGAATACGGATTGTTTTTTCCGTCTGCACGTTCTACCAATTCCAGATGCAGGCCATGCGGATCATCAAAGTCTAGATAAGTTTCTCCGAAACGGATCGATTTATCGAATGGAACGTTGTAACCGATCAGGCGTTTTTCCCAGAATGACAAAGATCCGGTGGGGACTGCATAAGCGGTGATGCCGACCTGGCCATCACCGATGCTGCCTTGGCGGGATTTGGCCCATGGAAAGAACGTGATCACGGTTCCGGGATCGCCGTCCGCGTTGCCGAAGTAAAGGTGATAGGTTTCCGGATCGTCGAAGTTGACTGTCTGTTTGATCATGCGCATCCCGAGCACGCCAGCATAAAAGTCGACGTTTTCCTGTGGATGACCCACGATAGCGGTAATATGGTGGATTCCTGCTGTTTTCTTCATTATTAAAGACACTCCTTTTGACTGATTTTGGGTTCGGTACATCTATTATCTCGAATTCGAAATAATAATAACACGGATGATTCGAGCTGTCAAATAGTAAGCGTGGAGCAGTCGGTAAATAAAAAGTTAAGATAGCAGTAAAATTTACCGGAGCGCATATGCTATAATTAAACCTACAATAACAAAGGAATGAGGGGTAAATTTGCAGGATAACAGCATCGATCAAGTCATACGCGATTTTATCAGTAAAGGCATTGCGGCCCACCGCATCCATAGCCTAGATGAGCGATACGCCATCAATCACCTATTGGGCTTATTAGGACTAGACGCTTATGATGTAAAAAAAATACCTTCCATTCCTTTACCCAAGTTACTGGACTCACTGGATCGGATGATCGGCTATGCAGTTGAAAGCCAATTGATTTCGGATGTTCCTGAGGAAATCGAAATCATGGAAGCGCAAGTAATGGAACTGATTACACCTTTGCCTTCCGAAGTGAATAAGCGTTTCTGGATGCATTATGAAGAAGCGCCGATGCGGGCAACCGATGAGTTCTATCGTTTGAGTCAGGATAATGACTACATCAAGACTAGGAAAATCGCAAAAAATAAACATTTTTCAATCGATTCAAAGTATGGCAAGCTGGAAATCACGATAAATCTTTCTAAACCCGAGAAAACGCGTCAACAGATGGAATTAGCGCGTCAAACAGAAGGCGGTAACTATCCCGTTTGTGCGCTTTGTATGGAAAACGAAGGATATAGAGGGAGAGCTGACGCCGCCGCAAGAAGTAATCATCGGATTGTGCGTCTTCCTTTGTTCGGGGAAAACTGGGGCTTTCAGTATTCGCCTTATTCCTATTACAACGAGCACTGCATCATCCTTTCCGAAGAGCATGTGCCTATGAATGTCACGGAAGAGACGATTGCGAACTTACTGGAGATCGTGACGATCTTCCCGCACTATTTCATCGGTTGTAATGCCGGTTTGCCGATTATCGGAGGCTCTATTCTAAGCCACGAACATTATCAAGGCGGACGGCACCACTTTCCGATGGAAGCTGCCCAAGTGCTCCGTAACCTAGCGCTGAAAGATGTCCCGGAAGTTGAAGCGGAAATACTCTATTGGCCGCTTTCAGTCATTCGTCTCCGTTCAGAGGATAGGGATGTAGTCGCTGCCGCCGCGTGCATCATTATGGAAGAATGGCAAAGATACAGCGATCCGCAAGCCGATATTTTAGCGGAATCTTCAGGCATGCGCCATAATGCGGTTACGCTCATTGCACGTCGTGTCGAAGAAGCCTATGAGTTGGATGTCGTTTTGCGGAATAACCGGACAACCGAAGTGCTCCCTGATGGCATCTTCCATCCGCATCCTGATGTCCAGCATATCAAAAAAGAAAACATCGGCTTAATCGAAGTGCTTGGCCTGGCCATCTTGCCGCCGCGATTGGAAACGGAGCTTAGTGACGTTGCCGACTATTTGCTGGGTAAAAACAATGCCGTCGCCTCCTGCCATCGGGAGTGGGCCGAAGAACTGAAACAGCAAGGACCTTTCGAAGAAGAGTCCGTTATGGGAATGATCCATGCGGCAGTCGGTGAAAAATTTCAGCGCGTAATGGAGGATGCAGGCGTTTATAAGCAAACGCCGGAAGGGCAAGCCGGCTTGGATCGCTTTTTGAGCATACTTGAAAATACATAGAAGAACGACGGAGGTGGAGTAAATATGGCGACTATGAAGGACATCGCCGAAAGGGCAGGAGTTTCGACTGCAACGGTTTCGCGTGTACTTAACCACGATGAGACCCTTTCTGTCGGAAAGGAAACGAAAGATCGGATCTTCGCAGCCGCAAAAGAGCTGAATTATACCAAAACCAAAAAAAAGAAAAGCAGAGAAAAGATTCTACTGTTGCAATGGTACACCCAAGAGGAAGAGTTGGATGACCTCTATTATCAAGGAATCCGTCTAGGGGCCGAAGAACGCGCCGAAGCTGAAGGGTATGATGTCGTACGCGTTTTCCATGATGTGACCTTCGACATCGAAAAGGACGTCATCGGTATCGTGGCAATCGGTAAGTTTGGAGAGCGTCAAGTTCAACGGCTGATGGATTTCGACAAGCCACTTTGCTTCATCGACTCTGATCAATTCAAATGGAAACAGGATTGCGTCATTGTCGATTTTGCATCTGCGATGGAACAAGTCATTGCTGAAATGGACAGAGGCGAGCATACTAAAATCGGATTCTTGGAAGGCAAGGAACTGACGAACGACAAAGAAATGCTGGTCCGCGATTTGCGCTCTGAGCTGTTCCTTGCTGAACTACGCAAACGGGGCTGGTACCGGGATAAGTATCACCATATCGGGAGCTTCAGTACTTCTTCGGGATACGAGATGATGAATCAGCTGCTTAGCGATAATGGGGAACAACTTCCGACTTTCCTGTTTGCCGAAAATGATGCGATCGCCATAGGAGCCTTACGTGCGCTTCAGGAAGCAGATATTGCGGTTCCTGATCAAGTTTCGGTAGTCGGATTCAACGACAGCAAAGTTGCCAAATACGTCTATCCGCCATTATCGACCATTCGTGTCGATACGCGCGAGTTGGGCAACACAGGCGTATCTTTGTTGTTGGACCGGATTGCCTACCCACGGAAAATCGCAAAAAAAATCAGTTTGTCGACTGAATGGATCAAACGCGCATCGACAACATGAGTCTGTCAAAGTGAGAATCTGAAAAAGAAGAAGCCGCACCAACAAACCGATACAGGTTGTTGGTGCGGCTTCTTTTCATATCATTTCAAAAATAGATCTTATTTTTTCCAATCATCGATCTTATCATTTGCCTTATCAGCTAAATCCTCGGCTTTATCATGGATATTTTCTTTGATTTCACCTTTTTTTTGTATGGCTTCGCCGCGTGCTTGTTGGAGTTTACCTTCTAATTCTTTTCCTGAGTCATCCACCAAGTCACCATATTCTTCTTTGATTTTGCCGACAACTTTGTCCTTCATGCCTTTTGCTTTATCACCCAAATTTGAATTCATGATGTTTCCTCCTTTTGATGTCACACTTTTTGACTACGCTTGCTATAACCTATTTTAGCGTATTTATTTTTAGAATCAAGCAATAGCCCTTGAGTCCAACTACATCATCCAGCGTCCTTCTGAAAGTATTTGGAAGCATGCATGCTTTTTCTCGCTTTGATTAAATGCTATACTAGATGAGCAGAATAATTAGTGAAAGGAGGCTATTTAGATGAAAATATTAGCCATTGAATCCTCAAACCAGACCATGAGTGCGGCTGTATGCGAAAATGGCCGCTTGCTCGCAGAGGTCACCACCAATGGAAATCTTCAGCATAGTACCCAATTGATGCCCGCGGTGGACCATGTCCTGCAACTTGCCGGATGGAAGCCTGCCGATTTGGAACGCATCGCAATCGCTAAGGGTCCGGGATCGTACACAGGAGTCAGGATCGGAGCGACCATCGCCAAGACATTGGCATGGACATTGGCGATTCCGTTAGTGCCTGTTTCCAGCCTGAAGGTTATTGCCGGCAATTGTGAAGGGGCAGCGCACAAGCTTGTTCCTATGATTGACGCGCGCCGGGGCAACTGTTACACAGCTGTTTATCAATTCGAGGGCAACTTGTTGGTGGAACGGATTGCCGACACACATATAGCCAGTGAAGAGTGGTTCCAGAGCTTATTGGCGGAAGAAGGCACTTACCTGTTCGTGGGAGAGGATGTCAGCAAATACCGCGAGCGGATTGTTGCATTATTCAAGGAGCGCGCTCTGTTTGCGGGAGAATCACAGGCTTTGCCGCGCGCGAGCGTTCTGGCGACACTTTCGGAATCCGGAACAGAGGAGGATCCGCATACATTTGTGCCAGCTTACTTGAAAAACCCGGAAGCTGAAGAAAAATGGGAAGAACAGCATCACAGTAATCGGAGGGAAGACTACGTTGAAAGAGTGGATTCATCGATTTAAATCCGTGTACAAGGAAATTCAAACCGATGTCCGGTCATACATCCTGTCAAAGTTCGTTTACAAGCAGGTTCCCTCCGATGAGGAAACCTATCTGTTGCGTAATCAGCTGCCCGTTAGATTGATGATCGGCAGGAAACAGCATATTCCGGATATTCTCTATATCGAACGGATGAGCTATGATGGTGCGACTCCTTGGGGAAGGACGGCATTGGAGAATGATATGCTGCAGAATCCCAAATCGCTGTATTACGTTTTGTATGAAGGGTATTCGCCCATTGCTTTTTTAGGTGTCAGATTGGATGGGAAAGATATCCATATCACTAATTTGGCGGTAGTGCCTGAATTTCAGCAAATCGGGGCGGCCACTTTGTTATTGCGGGTGCTGAAAGGCTTTGCTGACGAAAAAGGAGCCGCCAGCATCAGTCTGGAAGTGCGAATTTCAAACCACAGAGCGAAGTCCTTGTACGCGAAAATGGGTTTTCTGTCGGAGCGGGTCAAGCAGCATTATTATCACGGCGATGGCGAAGATGCTTTGGAAATGGTATGGCCGTTAACGGGAAAACAATCGGAAGTAAAGGAAGATGTTCATGCAACGCACGTTTGAAATCTGCGACCTAAAGGCGGACGCAGGCAAGTTGGAGCAACATGCACAGGCTCTGTATGAACTTACATTGCTGGCCAATGAGGGGCATTCCAGTTGGAAAGCATCCTCGTTCCTGTCTGAATTGAAGGACAATCATTCCCTTTATACAGGCTGCATGGAAGAAAACAGGTTAGTTGGCTATATTTGTTGCATGGCGGTTGTGGATGAGGCGTCGATCAATAATTTTGCGGTAGCACCTGACCAGCAGGGAAAAGGCATCGGAACAAAATTGTTGCAGGAGATGACCGTCTTGCTGAAAACGAAGGGCATGGAACGGCTCTGGCTTGAAGTCCGTGTCTCTAATGAAGCTGCCTGTAACCTGTACAAAAAAATAGGTTTCACAGAAATATACCGAAGAAAAGAGTATTACCAGAATCCAATCGAGGATGCCTACATCATGGAGTTGGCGCTGATATCGGAAAATAAAGAGGAGGCGGAAGGCTGTTGACAGAAACAGATGTGACCATACTCGCGATTGAGAGCAGTTGCGATGAAACAAGTGTAGCTGTGGTGAAAAATGGAAATACGGTCCTTTCGAATGTTGTTGCTTCCCAGATCAAAAGCCATATGCGCTTTGGCGGGGTTGTGCCGGAAGTAGCGAGTCGTCATCATGTCGAGCAGATCACCCAAATCGTTGAAGCGGCATTGCATGAGGCACAGGTCACTTTCGATGCCATCGATGCGGTCGCGGTAACACATGGCCCAGGCTTGGTCGGCTCGTTGCTGATCGGCGTCAGTGCGGCGAAAGCTTTAGCTTTTGCGCATCAGAAACCGCTC
The DNA here is from genome assembly GCF_900107505.1 of Trichococcus collinsii. GTDB lineage: Bacteria > Bacillota > Bacilli > Lactobacillales > Aerococcaceae > Trichococcus > Trichococcus collinsii. The sequence goes on from NZ_FNQH01000003.1 coordinate 16,361, forward strand.
ATTCCGGTCAATCATATGGCCGGCCATATTTATGCGAACCAGTTAGTGACACCTATGCGCTATCCGTTGCTGTCCTTGGTGGTCAGCGGGGGACATACGGAATTGGTGTATATGGAAAAGGACGGCTCTTTCGACATTATCGGCGAAACAAGGGATGATGCTGCGGGAGAGGCTTACGACAAAATCGGACGCATTTTGGGCTTGCCTTATCCAGGCGGGAAAAAAATGGATGAAATGGCTCATGAAGGCAAAGAAACGATGCATTTTCCGCGCGCTATGATCAAAGAGGACAATTATGATTTCAGCTTCAGCGGATTGAAAAGTTCCGTCATCAATACCGTCCACAATGCGCGCCAAAAAGGGGATGACATCAATCCTTACGACTTGGCTGCCAGTTTCCAGGCAAGCGTCGTGGAGGTTTTGGTGCATAAGACTTTGCGCGCAGCCAAGGAAAAGAATATCAAGCAGCTGTTGTTGGCTGGCGGAGTCGCCGCCAACAGAGGGCTGCGTGAGACGTTGTCCGCAAAAATGGCACTGGAGCTTCCGGAAGTCGAGGTCATCATCCCACCGTTGTCACTTTGCGGAGACAATGCGGCGATGATCGGGGCTGCGGCCTATACCGAATACCGCCAGAAACATTTTGCTGGATACGATCTGAATGCACATCCCGGGCTCGTGCTCGGAGAATAAAAAAAGAGAATGCTGGCCGATTATGTCGACCAACGTTCTCTTTTTTATGCTTTTTAATCTATCAGTGCTCTGCAGTAAGCGGCATCGAGATCCGAAAAATCGGTGACGATGACGGTTGCTAAGGATAGATCCTGCGGCGGAAAGTCGAGATTGCGGAAACCGATGCATTTGCACCCGGCCGCATGTGCAGATGCAACCCCATTTCGGGAGTCCTCTATGACGACGCAGTTTTCCGGGTTTGCTTTCAGGTTTTCTGCAGCATCCAGGAATATATCGGGCGCGGGCTTAGAGTGCGCAACGCTTTCTCCCGAAACAAAATAGCTGAAATATTTTTCGATGTCCAATGCTTTTACAGCCTTATGGATATCCGTCAAAGGAGAGGAAGAGGCAATCGCTAAAGGAACACCAGCTCCATGCAGGCGTGCAATGAAGGGAATCACACCAGGGATCGGTTGCAGGCCATCTTCTTCCATCAGACGGTTCCGGATGACGTTCGCCCGTTCAACCAACTCTCCGACCGGAGCATCTAGGTTGAATTCATTTTTCATTGTTTCCCACATGTACTCATGCGTCGTCCCTTGGTAGCGGAAATGGTATTCAAGCTCGGTGTCCACTCCGAATTCCTTCAATAACATACTTTCGGATCGCAAAAAGAATGGTTCCGTATCGATGATGACACCATCCATATCAAATAAAACGGCTTCCAACATATACTTACCTCCATATCCATATTATTAGTACTTGATCGAGCGCGTCTTAACAAAAGTTCAGGTACTGCTCAACTGAAACAGAAAACGTATGAGCCGAAACGGTTATCCGCTTCATTATTCACTAAGTTCCTCAAGCGCCATTGTTTGTTCTTCCCAATCTTGCATCAGCTCATCCTGCTGCGCCTGTAGGGTGAGCAATTGCTGGTTGAACTGTTGGACTTTTTCATGATCACCGTAAACTTCGGGCTCCGTCAATTGCAGTTCGATTGCAGCGATGGCCTCCTCCACGGTTGCCAATGCATCCTCCAAAGTCTCCACTTGCCGGGCCAGTTTTCTTTCCAATTTCAGCTTCTCTTTGGAAGAGACGTAATCTCCTTTGGCTTTCGAAAGAGGTTCTACGGAAGTGTTTGTTTCTACAGCGTTTCCAGCCTGCTGCAGAGCTTCTAGAGCCGCTTCTTGCTGTTTCTTTTCAATATAGTAATCGTAGTCCCCAAGGTATAATTTGCTGCCTTCAGCGGAGAGTTCGACGATGCTTGTCGCAATCCGGTTTATGAAATAGCGGTCATGGGAAACGAAAAGAAGGGTGCCATCATAATCGATCAAGGCATTTTCAAGCACTTCCTTGCTGTCGATGTCCAAATGGTTTGTGGGCTCATCGAGGACCAGAAAGTTCTTTTGATCCAAAGCTAGCTTACAGAGTGAAAGCCTAGCCTTCTCGCCACCACTCAATGCCGGGATCGTTTTTTCGACATCGGCGCCGGAGAACAGGAAACTTCCCAAGATGCTGCGCACATCTTTTTCGTTCAGCGTAGGGTGAAGATCCCAAATTTCGGCGAGAACGCTCTTGTTTTTGGAAAGGTTGCCTAATTCCTGGTCATAATAACCAAGCTCCACATTGGCACCGAGCTGGACTCTGCCTTTCAAAAGCGGAATCTCGGAAATGATTGACTTCAGCAAAGTGGACTTGCCGATTCCATTCGGACCGACAATCGCAATCGCTTGCTGTTTGCGGATATCAAGATTGATTGGGTCAGCTAGGACCGTATCAGCATAGCCGACTGCGCCGTTTTCAAGGGTCAAGACGACGTTTCCACTCTCTTTTGCGATCTCGAAGGAGAAACGGGCGGAACGTTCATCGCCTTTTGGTTTGTCCATCCGGTCCATTTTTTCAAGACGTTTACGGCGGCTTTGCGCCATCTTGGTCGTGGAGGCGCGCGCCAGGTTACGGGCAACATAATCCTCCAATTTGGAGATTTCATCTTGTTGCTTCTCGTAAGCTTTCAATTCCTGTTCCAAGCGGGTGGCTTTCTCGGTCAGATAATAAGAATAGTTCCCTTTGTAGTGCTGGATCTTGTGGCGGCTGATTTCGTAGACTTCAGTGGCGACTTTGTCCAGGAAATAGCGGTCATGGGAAACAATCAAAAGCGAGCCATTGTAACCGATTAGATAATTTTCCAGCCAAGCCAGCGTGTCGATGTCCAAATGGTTGGTGGGCTCATCCAAAATGAGCAGATCGTTCTTCTCAAGCAGGATTTTGGCCAAAGCGAGCCTTGTTTTCTGGCCGCCCGACAATTGGGAAATCGGGCGATTATAATCTTCTTCGTAGAACTGAAACCCGTGCAACACCGAACGGATTTCAGATTCATAGCCGTAAGCATTCTTCTCATGCAAGGTATGCTGAAGGTGGTCGTAGCGTTCTAAAGCTTTTTGATACGCCTCTTCGTCTTCGAGCAGATCCGGATCCCCCAAAGCGAAAGCGGCTTGCTCAGCCTCTTTGCTCAATTGGATGAGGGGGGCAAAAATGGTCAACATTTCTTGCCAAATTGTATTGGAGGAATCGACCGCGCTATGTTGATCCAAATAGCCAATTGTAACTTCCTTGCTCTTGGAAACGGAACCGGCATCCGTGGCTTCAATGCCTGCCAAAATCTTCAGTAGGGTTGATTTTCCTGCTCCGTTTCGGCCGACGAGCGCAATCCGCGAATGGTCCTGGACGGTAATTTGAATATTATCGAATAAGACGCTCGCCCCAAAAAAGCGCGCCAAATTTTGTCCTTGTAGTAAAATCATATGTAGTGTCCTCTTTCTAAACAAATACTCGTATTTATCCTTTCTATTTTATCACAGCAAGCACTGATTCGATAGGGACAAGCAGAGTTATTGCTATATTCACGTATTTGTGCATGTGAAATTTATTAATGGCCCCGCTTACAATTAGTATTGTATTTCACATATTGTTCAAAAAAGGCTTCACAATCAAGTCCGGTTTCGAACAAATTAGTAGATTTTTCACAATCAGATGCTATAATAGTCAATATGAAATGAAAGCTTAAGTATGTGAACATACTTTTTAAAGTTTGTGCATTCGGACAAACAATATGAGGTACTAAATGAACGAGGAAAGAAGAGGAGAAAATAATGTCGACGAATGATATTCCAAAAGCTACGGCAAGGAGGTTGCCGATTTACCATCGCTACTTGCGCTTTTTGCATAACGCTGGTAAAAAACGTGTTTCATCTACTGAATTGAGTGAAGCAGTAAAAGTGGACAGTGCTACTATCCGTAGGGATTTCTCATATTTTGGCGCACTAGGTAAAAGAGGATACGGCTATGATGTCGAGTATTTGTTGGATTTCTTCAGCAAAACCTTGAACCAAGACCGTTTGACTAACGTGGCTTTGATTGGTGTGGGTAATTTGGGTCATGCCTTGTTGAACTACAACTTCCATGTAAGCAATAATGTGCGCATCAGTGCGGCATTTGATGTCAATGAAGGCATCGTCGGAAAAATTCTTAGCGGCGTGCCCGTTTACCCGATGACAGATATGGTTGAGCAATTGCGCATTCAGCAGATTGATGTAGCCATTTTGACCGTTCCTCAGGAAGTAGCGCAAGATGCCACTAACCGATTGACCGAAGCGGGTGTTCGCGGGATCATGAACTTTACCCCGATCCGTCTTTCCGTTCCAGAAAATGTCCGCGTTCAGAATGTGGACTTGACGAATGAATTGCAGACATTGATCTATTTCTTGGACAATGATATCGGCTGAGCAAAGTCGACAGCCAAGTAGAAGAAAACGCAAAAAGAAGGATGAGGCTGCCTCATCCTTCTTTTTTTATGGCTGAACGAACCCGTTCAGCTTTTCCTAGTTTTTATCGATACTGTTTTTGATTTTCAAGTAAGCATTGAACATGCGTACGCCTTTGACAACATCACTTGTTGCGAAAAGCACGCTGATAATGGCCATGAATCCCCAGCCTGCAGTATTCACGGCATCGACTGCCAGCGAGATGAAGAGGACGGCGAAAACGAATCGGATAATTATTTGAATTAATAGATTTTTTAAAGTCATGTTATTCCTTTCTTCTTCCTAAATAGCGGGCTTCACGTGTCTTACGAAATGAGTTGGGACAGAATCGGCAAGGCTGACACGGCATTCATCAACGCATGGGCTATCATCGGAGTCGCTATGTTTCTTGTCCTGTAATAAATGAAAGAGAACCATAGTCCCAGTGAGCCGTAAACTAAATAGTGCCCATCATTATGCGCAATCGCAAAAAGCAAAGCGCTGATAGTGGCCGCGCCGACTATCCCGATTGCGTCAACCAGATGTGTGACAATCGCTTTACGGAATACAAATTCCTCCATCACAGGTGCAAAGATGATGATGTTAAAAATAAAGAATGGGTAGCGGTTTGTCAAATCCAGCAACACTTCCGTATTTTCAGAAACGACTGGCATCTTGAACAAAAGATACTCCACATTCATTGCGACGATCTGAATCAAGACAGCTCCCATGAAACCGAAGAATCCGTTTGTGAGCGTCTTTCCGATTGGGGGAGCCGGTTGATCCGTAAGACTGTTTTGTGGTGTCCATTTTTTTCTGCTATTCCATGCTACCATAAGGACAGTTCCTAGGAAAGCAAAGAATAACGAGAGATTCATGGCGGCTGCAATGCGATCTGCCTCCGGAATGAATAAAAGCATTAAGATCGGCAGAAACTGAGAAGCGAGATAGATGAGGATGATCTGTATGGCTAACGTTAACCTTGAACGTATTTTTTTATTCATATTAATAGTACCTTTCTGAGAAAACTGACGTTTTTGCGCTTGATAAATAGTATATCACAGTAGCGCTCAAAAATAGAATTGGAAAAAATCGGCTTCCCTCTTGCAAATTAATTGGAGATTGATTAATATAGAAATGTAACTTAGCACTCTGAGTTGATGAGTGCTAAAATGATATTATTTTGGAGGGATCATCTTGTTAAAACCATTAGGAAACCGTGTTATTGTAGAAGTTGCCAAAGAAGAAGAAAAATCTATAGGCGGCATCGTTTTACCGTCATCCGCTAAAGAAAAATCCCAAACAGGTACCGTTATTGCTGTTGGGACAGGTCTCGTGACAGATAACGGCGTAACAATCGAAATGACCGTTAAGGCTGGAGATACTGTTCTTTTTGAAAAATATGCAGGTACAGAAGTCAAATATGCGGGAACAGAATACTTAGTGATCAAAGAAAGCGACATCGTAGCAATCCTGGACTAAAAATATAATTCATGAGGTGAATCGATAAATGGCAAAAGACATTAAATTTTCAGAAGACGCAAGAGCAGCAATGCTTCGTGGTGTAGATATCTTAGCAAATACTGTAAAAGTGACTCTAGGACCCAAAGGACGCAATGTCGTTTTGGAAAAAGCATACGGCTCTCCGTTGATAACGAATGATGGCGTGACAATCGCCAAAGAAATCGAATTGGAAGATCGCTTCGAAAATATGGGAGCTAAATTAGTTGCCGAAGTTGCTTCCAAAACAAACGATATTGCCGGTGACGGTACTACGACTGCAACTGTTCTGACACAAGCCATCGTTCGTGAAGGACTGAAAAACGTTACAGCAGGTGCAAACCCAGTGGGCATCCGTCGCGGTATTGAGTTGGCTACACAAGCAGCTGTAAAAGGTTTGGCGGAAATTTCCCAAACCGTAAATTCAAGAGAATCGATCGCGCAGGTTGCTGCCGTATCATCAGGATCGAAAGAAATCGGCGAATTGATTGCGGAAGCGATGGAAAAAGTCGGCAACGACGGAGTCATCACTATAGAAGAATCTAAAGGAATCGAAACCGAATTGGATGTTGTTGAAGGCATGCAATTCGACCGCGGATACCTATCGCAATACATGGTCACAAACAACGACAAGATGGAAGCAGAATTAGAAGCACCATACATTCTGATCACGGACCGCAAATTATCTAATATCCAAGACATTTTGCCTTTATTGGAACAAATTCTGCAACAAGGACGCCCGTTATTGATTGTTGCTGATGATGTTGACGGAGAAGCACTTCCTACATTAGTATTGAATAAATTGCGTGGCACATTCAATGTAGCGGCAGTCAAAGCACCTGGTTTCGGTGACCGTCGTAAAGAAATGCTGCAGGACATCGCAATCTTGACAGGCGGTACAGTCATTGCTGAAGACTTAGGCTTGGAATTGAAGGATGCTTCCGTAGAACATTTGGGTCGTGCAGGCAAAGTTGTCGTAACCAAAGATTCCACAACAATCGTTGAAGGAGCTGGAGAAAAAGCAGCTATCGAACAACGTGTGGCTGTCATCCGTGCGCAATCAGCCGAAACAACTTCAGAGTTTGATCGCGAAAAATTACAGGAACGCCTTGCGAAATTATCTGGTGGCGTCGGCGTCATCAAAGTCGGAGCGGCTACAGAAACAGAATTGAGAGAACGCAAACTGCGTATCGAAGATGCTTTGAACGCAACGCGTGCTGCTGTTGAAGAAGGTATCGTATCCGGTGGTGGTACAGCCTTGATCAACGTTCAAAAATGCGTCGAAGCGTTGGAACTGACCGGCGATGAAGCGACAGGTGCACGCATTGTGGCACGTTCGTTAGAAGAGCCAGTGAGACAAATCGCTGAAAATGCAGGAAAAGAAGGCTCCGTTGTAGCCGATAAGATCAAAGGCCTTGAAGTTGGCATGGGTTATAACGCCGCAACCGACGAATGGGTAAACATGATCGAAGCAGGAATCGTCGATCCTACAAAAGTGACACGTTCCGCATTACAAAATGCAGCCAGCGTTGCTGCCTTGATCCTATCGACAGAAGCTATCGTAGCCGACCGTCCAGCCCCAGCCACACCCCCATCAATGGACCCAGGCATGGGCATGATGTAATCAGGATACGATGAATCCCACTCTAGAAATCGAGCACTAAGAGGAAATCCCCACCACGACCCGGTTTTGGTCGAGGTGGGGATTTCAGCTTAGGCGGAGATTTCTGGGATTCAGAGTTCGACTAAAACAGGATGTGATGATTCGCGTTTAGATACCCGGACGTTGGAGCACCCAGCGAAGTGAACCTCTTTTGTTCACTACGCTGGGTGTGAAACGGGATGGGTATCTGCGAATCAGAACTCAACTATCAGGATACGATGAATTGCGTTTAGAGGGTGAGCACTAAGAGGATAACCACAAAGCGGACGTTTTTTGTCCGTGTGTGGTTATCAGCTTAGGCGGAACCCTCTGCAATTCAGAGTTCAACTATAAAAGTGTGTGATGAATCCTAAGCTCAAACTCCAGGATTCAGAACCGTTCTAAAAGGATGCAATGTTTACGCAAGCAAATCTTTACAACCTCCAAATAGGGCTGACCGACATAATTTTGTTGGTCAGCCTAATTTTTTGCCTTCTGTCCTGGAAAAGCACCAATATATGCTCTGAAAACAAAAAAATTTCCCTTATTAAAAGCTGTTACATCAAGGCTTTTGAATGGTTATGGATGAAAGTTAATGTTTTTGGAGGAAAATGATTGCTTTATTCCCGTGTGGGTGGTATATTTTTGTTCGAGAGGTGATAGAAAGTGCTTACAGAAGAACGGCATAAAATCATTCTAGACACTTTAGCCAAAGATAATATCGTAAAACTGCAGGACCTTGTCGATGAGACAGGTAGTTCTGAATCCACGATCAGACGGGATTTGAGCACTCTTGAAGAAGCCGGATTCCTGATCCGCGTCCATGGCGGGGCAAAGAGAAACTACAGTGTTTCCGCTGAAGACAGGATGGAAGACAAAACGTCCAAAAACGTTCGGGATAAACAACGGATTGCCGAAAAAGCCGCTCAATTAGTGAGTGATCAAGACATCATCTTTTTGGATGCCGGATCGACCACCTATGAGATGATTCCTTTCTTAAAAGGCAAAAGCATTCTGGTCGTCACAAATGGGGTGCCGCATGCCAGTTTATTATCGGATATGCAAATCGAGACGATCCTTATCGGCGGCAAAATCAAGATGGAGACAAAAGCAGTCATCGGACCGGTCAGCCAAATGCAAATGAGAAATTACCGTTTCAGCAAAGCTTTTCTGGGCATCAACGGCATTGATAAGCAGTACGGCTTCACGACACCGGACACCGAAGAAGCGGCCATCAAACGCATAGCCATCGAAAATGCGGCACAAAGCTATGTCGTAGCGGATGCTTCGAAATTCAAACAAGTCAGCTTCGTGAAAGTCTGCGATATTGAGGATTGCGGTATCATCAGTTGCAATGTCCCGTCGGAAATCAAACGTAACCTGAAAGACAGTACAACTATTTGGGAGGCTGAATAATGATATATACAGTAACATTAAATCCATCCATCGATTACATCGTCCATTTACCCGCTATTGAGTTGGGTGAAGTGAACCGTATCCAACAGGATTTCAAACTGCCGGGTGGCAAAGGCATCAACGTTTCCCGCATCTTGAATGAACTGGAAGTGGAAAATACCGCTTTAGGGTTCCTTGGCGGTTTCACTGGAAAATACATCGAAGACTGGTTGGAAGCGGAAAAAAGCAAAACACACTTCACGCATGTGGATGAAGCGACCCGCATCAATGTCAAAATCAAGTCAGGGATGGAGACGGAAATGAACGGCCCAGGTCCGAATATCGAGCCTGCAGTCGCCGAAGAATTCCTGAAACAATTCGATGCGCTTGATCCGGAAAACGATATCGTAGTCTTGGCGGGAAGCAAACCTACAAGCTTGCCGGATGATTATTATCAGACCATCATCCGCAGACTGACGGACAAAGGTGTACCGTTCCTGATCGATACGACTGGGGAAGAATTAAAAAATGCGTTGCCTTACCACCCGTTATTGGTAAAACCGAACCACCACGAGTTGGCTGAATTGTTCGATACTACTTTCGAAACGGATGAGGACATCTTGCCATACGGGAAGAAGCTGCTTGAAGCTGGAGCGCAATACGCGATCATCTCGATGGCCGCTAAAGGAGCGATCCTTTTCACTCCGGAAGGTGTTTACCATGGAACAGTACCGAAAGGTGTACTTAAAAATTCAGTCGGTTCCGGAGATTCAATGATCGCCGGATTTGTTGGGACATACATGAAGACGCACGACCCGTTGGAAGCATTCAAAGTCAGTATCGCTTGCGGAAGCGCGACCGCTTTTGCCGACGATTTAGCCAAACGCGAAGAAATTGATGCTCTAGTCAAACAAGTCACTATCAGTCAGCTATAGGGAGGAGAACTTATTAATATGAAAATCAATGACATCTTACTAAAAGAATTAATGATTATGGATTTGCAAGCAACAACTAAAGAGGGCGTTATCGATGAAATGATTTCAGGTCTTTCCGCTAATGGCATCATCAATGATGCTGCAGTTTACAAAGAGGGCATTATGAAGCGCGAATCACAAACGTCCACTGGTTTGGGCGATGGCATCGCAATGCCGCATGCCAAAAACAAAGCGGTCATCAAACCTGCTGTCGTTTTTGCAAAAAGTGCAGCCGGTGTGGACTATGCATCATTGGATGGTCAACCAGCACATTTGTTCTTCATGATCGCTGCTCCGGAAGGCGCAAATAATGTTCATTTGGAAGTTTTAGCGTCATTATCCCGTTTACTCATCAATCCTGATTTCACTGCATCATTGAAAAAAGCTCAGACTCCAGAAGAAGTTCAAGGGTTATTTGCGGCAGCAGAAGCTGCACGCGAAGCCAAAGAGCAAGCTGAAGCAGCAGCAAAGGCAGCTCCAGTAGCAGCAACCGAAACGAAGAGACCTTTCGTCATTGCAGTGACGGCTTGTCCTACAGGGATCGCACACACGTATATGGCTGAAGATTCATTGAAATTGATGGCTGAAAAAATGGGCGTAGATATCCGCGTTGAAACGAACGGCTCGGATGGCGTCAAGAACGCCTTGACAGCCGACGAAATCCGCCGTGCTGATGGTGTCATCATAGCAGCTGACAAAAAAGTTGAGATGGCACGCTTCAACGGAAAACATGTTCTGCAAAGACCGGTAAGCGACGGCATCAACAAAGCTGAAGAATTGATCACAAAAGCAATGCGTCAAGAAGCGCCGATCCTGAATGTAGAAGGCGATATATTCTCAGCCAGCGACAGCGATGAAAAACAATCCATCATCGGAAGAGTATACAAAGACTTGATGAACGGTATTTCACACATGTTGCCGTTTGTTGTAGGTGGTGGTATCCTGATTGCGATCTCCTTCCTGTTCGAAACGTCATTCGGTGCAGATAGCCCGTTGTTTATTTCCTTCATGGCAATTGGTGGAGCAGCATTCAGCTTCCTGATTCCAATTTTGGCCGGTTACATCGCAATGAGTATCGCAGATCGTCCGGGGTTGCTCCCAGGTATGGCAGGCGGTTACTTGGCTGTGCAAGCAAATGCCGGATTCCTGGGCGGGTTGATCGCTGGTTTCTTGGCCGGTTACATCATGGTTTATCTGAAGAAAGCCTTTAAAGGCTTGCCTCGTACCTTGGATGGCATGAAGACAATTCTCTTGTACCCTGTGTTCGGTCTATTGATCACTGGTTTGTTAATGTATTTCTTGGTAGGTCCTGTCTTCTCTACAATCAATACAGCTATGATCACTTTCCTGGAAAACTTGGGTACGGGTAACGCGGTGCTATTGGGTGCTGTTCTTGGCGGCATGATGGCAATCGATATGGGTGGTCCATTCAACAAAGCAGCTTACGCCTTCTCAATCGGTATCTTTACGGATACTGGCGATGGTAGCTTAATGGCCGCTGTAATGGCTGGTGGTATGATTCCTCCATTGGCAATCGGTATCGCAACTTTGATTTTCAAAAACAAATTTACGGATATCGAACAAAAATCCGGGCTTTCCAACATTTTGTTGGGTCTTTCCTTCATCACTGAAGGTGCGATTCCGTTCGCTGCAGCAGATCCGATGCGCGTTATCGGCTCATCTATCGTTGGTTCAGCGATTGCGGGTGGTTTGACGCAGCTATGGGCCGTTTCGATCCCTGCACCACATGGTGGCTTGTTCGTAATCACATTGGCTAACCGTCCACTGATGTTCTTGCTGGCTTTGTTGATCGGTACAGCCGTTTCAGCATTGATGTTAGGTCTTTGGAAACAAGATAAGACACAAGAAGTCGCAAAATAAATTGAATCACTCATTTAGAGAACAGACAGGGTATCCCCTAGCTGTTCTCTTTTTTATTGTTCGGAAAATAAGTCGTATAAATGAAAAGGGTATGACAGATAAATGAGAATAATGTAAAAAAATGGGATGATTTTCATGGCAGATATGCTATAATGCATATTGTTAAATAAACGAAAATGTAGATATCAGTTCATGCATAAAAGCAACGGATATTGAAATCTGTATAAGGAGGTAAAAGCATGGCAGCAAAGGAATCAATCAAAAAAGTGGTTTTGGCTTACTCAGGTGGATTGGATACGTCCGTCATCATCCCTTGGTTAAAAGAAAATTACAACAACTGTGAAGTAATCGCCGTAGTAGGAGACGTAGGACAAGGTGATGACTACAGCCGATTGGAAGAAAAAGCAATCAACTGTGGCGCATCGAAGTTGTATGTTGCAGACCTGAAGAAAGAGTTCGTTGAAGAATTTATTTGGCCGACATTGCAAGCAGGCGCTAAGTACGAAGGACAATATTTATTGGGGACTTCTTTCGCTCGTCCGATCATTGCTAAAAGAATGGTAGAGATCGCGCACTTGGAGAATGCTGATGCAATCGTTCACGGGGCAACAGGGAAAGGGAACGACCAAGTCCGTTTTGAAGTCGGAATCAGAGAATTCGATCCGAACATCACGATAATCGCTCCTTGGAGAGAATGGGAATTGACTTCCAGAGAAGATGAATTTGCGTATGCTGCTGCACATAACGTGCCGCTTCCGATTACATTGGAAACAAACTACTCAAAAGATAAAAACTTGTGGCACCTGTCTCATGAGGGTCTTGATCTGGAAATGACAGCCAACGAGCCTGATTACGATAAAATCCTGGAGATGTGTGTGACTCCTGAAAAAGCTCCGGACGAAGCGACCTATGTTACGCTGGAATTCAAAAAAGGTATACCGGTCAGCTTAAATGGTGAAGCTTTGGACGGCATCGCCCTGATCGAAAAATTGAACGTGATCGCAGGCGCGAACGGCGTCGGTATCATCGATATCGTGGAGAACCGCTTAGTCGGCATGAAATCAAGGGGCGTTTATGAAACGCCAGCCGGAACTGTGCTGTATCATGCCCACGACAAATTGGAACAGCTTTGCCTGGATAAAGACACGTTCCAATACAAACAATTGCTGGCAAACAAATATGCGGAGCTTGTATACAACGGATTGTGGTATACACCATTACGCAAAGCGTTGGGTGCATTTGTGGATGAGACACAACAGAATGTCGAAGGTTTCGTGAAGATGAAACTTTACAAAGGCAACATCACTGATGCTGGCGTTGTCAGCGCGAAATCATTATACAGCGAAAGCTTCGCGACTTTCGAGAGCGACGATGTATACAACCATACTGATGCAGCCGGCTTTATCCGTCTGTTCGGATTGCCTACATCCATCCGTGTCATGAAAGAGCAAGCTGAAGGTCAAGCGACACATGAAGAATTGAAAGATCTTTTAAAATAAACAACCGGTATTAGTGTCTCTCGACAACTAGCCCGCTCCGGAACGCCCTCATCAGGCAATAACTCCTGATGAGGGCGTTCTTTTTCGAAACCTTGGAGTATGATGACGTAAACATGCTCCCATCCGGGAATGGAGCAATATGACCTTGCCAAACTTTGATATCCCAAAAGAATAAACTATGATAAAATGAATGCATTCATATTATGCTAGTTTAAGGAGGAGGAGATTAAGCGTGAATCAAACAGGTGAATGGAATAAAGCTCGTAAAATTATCATCGGCATCATTGATGTGCTGTTGTTCATCGGATCATTGCTGTTATCTTTTTATTTAAAATTCGGAAGAAATATACCATTGATAAACTTCGATGCCTTTCAGGGCAGCATTGTCTACGTCTCAGTGATTTTCATCATCGTCAATATCCTGTTCGGTACGTATATATTTTATAACAAATCGATCAGTGACTTCTTGTTCATCACGGTCATCGGACAATTCGTCCTTTCGTTGATTATCATGGCGCTGACTTTTGCCGGGCGATGGTTGGCATTCCCGCGATCGGTCATTCTGATCAACTTTTTTGTGGGAACAATCCTTTTGTTCTTGTTCCGCGTAATGGTTTTCAAAATGTATCAGAGCATGAGCGGAAGCAAACGGGTCATGATTGTCGGTATGGAAAAGGAAGTGTTTGCGGCAGTCGACAACTTCACGAATACAAAAAGCATCCGTCATGTCGTGACGCATGTCGTTCTATCGGATTATTACGAAAATGTTCTGCGGCATCTGGAAGAGATTGATATCGTCTACTTAGCGAGCCAGATCGAAGAATCTGAAAAACTCAAGATATACGATCTGTTGACGAGCAAAGAGAAGAAGATGTTCTTGAATACGAGTTTCGAGAATCTGATCATGGTCAATCCGAATATGATGAACATCGAGGACGAAAGCATCATCGAAGTTTCCCCGTTCCGTATCTCGGCAGAAGATGGCCTTATGAAACGGATCATCGATATTGCGGTTGCGCTCATCGGTATCGTCATCACTTCGCCGATCATGGCAGTTACGGCTATCTTGGTGAAGAAAAGTTCCGAAGGTCCCGTGTTCTACAAGCAGACACGCATCACCAAAGACGGCAAGGAATTCGAAATCCTGAAGTTCCGTAGCATGGGTGTAACTGCTGAAAAGGATTCAGGCCCGGTTTTGGCCACGAGCAATGATATGCGCGTCACAAAAGTCGGCAAATATCTGCGCTCTTTGCGCATCGATGAGCTGCCGCAGTTGTTCAATGTGTTGCTGGGCGATATGTCTTTGGTCGGTCCCCGGCCGGAACGTCCCTTCTTCGTTGATCAATTCAAGGAGTTGAATCCGCATTATTACCTGCGCCACAACGTTCGTGCCGGTATTACAGGATATGCGCAAGTTTACGGGAAATACGCTTCCGACTTCAACAGCAAGCTGAACTTCGATCTGATCTACATCAAGAAATATTCCTTGATACTGGATCTGAAGATCATGCTGCAGACCGTCAAAATCTTGTTTGATAAAGTATCATCCCGCGGAGTGGATGAAAGCGAACGAGAAATTCTGACCGAGCAAGAGATTGAAGCACGCGGCATCAGAGTCATTTATTAAAACGAAAAGCAGGCTTGGACCGCTAGCCATCATTTGGAATAGCGAAGTTTCATTACTGTAAAAAAAACCATCCTACCGGGCTTTTTTCTGCCCGCCAGGATGGCTTTTTGTTTACACAGAAATGCCGGTTGTGTTTGCGGGAATGTTGGCTAATCACTATAATCAATCTGATGGATTTTGGACAAAAAAGCGGAAATGTAGAGGGAATTGCGTTACAATAGTTAAATAGAACACTTCCTTCTGCTGCACCGTGACAGAATGCGGAGGCGTACGATCAAAGATGAAATGAGTGAGTTGGATGAGTTTTGATTATAACGATGATAGTTTAGCTTTGCATACTGATTTGTACCAAATTAACATGATGAAGACTTATTGGGATGAAGGCATTACCGAAAAACATGCAATTTTTGAACTATACTTCCGGAAGTATCCTTTCAATAATGGCTATGCAGTCTATGCGGGGCTTGAGCGCTTCGTTTCCTACATTCAGAATTTACGCTTTACGGATACGGACATCGCCTATTTGCGTGAGCATGTCGGCTACGAGGAAGGTTTTTTGGAGTATCTGAAAAATTTTCGTTTCTCAGGCACGATCCGTTCGGCTTTGGAGGGGGATCTCGTCTTCGCGAATGAACCGATTGTCCAAGTTGAAGGTCCGTTGGCGGAATGCCAATTGATCGAAACCGCCTTATTGAATGTCGTCAATTTCCAAACGCTGATAGCGACAAAAGCTGCACGTCTGCGCTATGTCTGCGATGATGAGCCGTTGATGGAATTCGGTTCCAGAAGAGCGCAGGAAATGGATGCCGCCATCTGGGGCACACGCGCAGCCTACATCGCGGGATTCAATGCCACGAGCAATGTCCGAGCTGCTAAACTGTTCGGCATTCCGGCTTCGGGTACCCATGCCCATTCGATGGTGCAAGTTTATCGCAATGATTATGATGCCTTCATGGCTTATGCGCGTTCCCACAAGGATTGTGTATTCTTGGTGGATACGTATGATACGTTGAAATCGGGCGTGCCGAATGCCATCAAAGTGGCGAAGGAAATGGGAGATAAAATCAACTTCAACGGCGTACGCATAGATAGCGGGGATATGGCCTACATTTCCAAAAAAGTTCGTCAGCAATTGGACGAAGCAGGATTTACCGATGCGAAAATCTACGCATCGAACGACTTGGATGAATTGACCATCTTGAACCTGAAGATGCAAGGCGCAAAAATAGATGTCTGGGGTGTCGGCACCAAGCTGATTACCGCTTATGACCAACCCGCGCTTGGAGCGGTCTATAAATTAGTTTCCATAGCGGATGAGAGCGGCAAAATGGTGGACACGATGAAGATCTCCAGCAACGCCGAAAAAGTTTCCACACCGGGCAAGAAACAAGTATGGCGGATCACCCGCAAGCGTGACGGCAAGTCGGAAGGGGACTACATTGCGCTTTGGGAAGAAAAGCCCGATCAAGAGGCGGAACTGTATATGTTCCATCCCGTCTTCACATACATCAATAAGACCATCACAGACTTTGAGGCGCGTCCCGTTCTCCAGGATATCATCGTGGATGGTGAAGTGGTTTATGAATTGCCTTCGCTCCAAGAAGTAAAAGCCTTCTCGGAAGCGCAGATGAGCGGTTTATGGGATGAATACAAACGAATCCTGAATCCGGAAGACTATCCGGTCGACTTGTCACAGAAGACGTACGATCACAAGATGTCCACCATCAAAGCCATCAAGAAGCAAATCAAGGAAGAAGCGTCATTATTGGAAAGCACTAAATAACCAATCAAATCAATCAAGGGGGAATAGGTATGCGTCCATTACAAAAAGAAATTATTGCTGCATTAAGAGTGAAACCGGAAATCGATCCAAAAGAGGAAATCCGCATCAGCATCGATTTCATGAAAGATTATTTGGCGGCACACCCATTTTTGAAGGCATTCGTTTTAGGTATCAGTGGAGGACAAGACTCCACTTTGACCGGGCGGTTAGCCCAGTTGGCGATCCAGGAAATGCGCGACGAGACAGGCGATGACAGTTACCAATTTATTGCTGTGCGCCTTCCATACGGCATTCAATTTGATGAGCACGATGCTCAGGCTGCACTTGCCTTCATTTTGCCGGACCAAAAATTAGTCGTGAATATCAAAGAAATGGCTGATGCTGCACTCGATGCGCTTGAAGAAGCCGGCCTAACCATCACCGACTTCAACAAAGGAAACATCAAAGCACGTCAACGCATGATCGTTCAGTTCGCGATAGCGGGAGACAGCAGTGGAGCCGTTTTGGGGACTGACCATGCGGCAGAATCCGTGACCGGCTTCTTCACAAAATTCGGGGATGGCGCAGCCGACTTATTGCCGATTTGGCGCTTGAACAAACGTCAAGGGCGCCAATTACTGAAAGAATTGGGCGCACCGGCAGAGCTCTACGAAAAAGTTCCGACAGCGGACTTGGAAGAAAATCGTCCTGCATTGCCTGATGAGGTGGCTTTGGGAGTGACGTACGAGATGATCGACGCTTATCTGGAAGGCAAGGAAATACCGGAAAAGGACGCTGAAGTCATCGAAGGCTGGTATACGAAGACCGAGCATAAACGTCACTTGCCGATTACGGTCTATGACAGTTTTTGGAAAGAAGCCTAATCTGTTCAGATAGTGGGGTTGTGCAGTGAAAATCAGC
Source organism: Trichococcus collinsii (assembly GCF_900107505.1). Classification (GTDB taxonomy): domain Bacteria; phylum Bacillota; class Bacilli; order Lactobacillales; family Aerococcaceae; genus Trichococcus; species Trichococcus collinsii. The sequence continues at coordinate 34,031 of NZ_FNQH01000003.1, forward strand.
GAAAAATTTAAAATGATGAAAGAAAATCAAGAGCTGCAATGCAAGAGCAGGGGACGCCTCCTGCTCTTGCATTGCTTCAGCTTGTTGGCGACCGTATTCGTGGTCCATCTCTTTCTTCAATGGACCCAAAATGATCTGGATGCCGGAATGGTCGTGAATTTTGTATTTGCTTGGCACACCGAGAAGTTCCTGATCAGTACGGGCGTATTAGTGACGCTGGGGCTATGGATTTGGGCGTTGGTAGGGAATATCCGCTTGGCGAATGCATTGTTGTTGCTGGCGGGAGGAATCCTTGGGATGGCGACCTATGAAAAAATGCTGCAGCGCAACGAGCCCGTTTATCCGAGTGATTTGAAGATGCTGACGGAAGCCACTTTCCTTTTGGAAATGCTGAATGGACCGACCTTGGCGGTACTGATTTTTGCACTAATGGCATTGCTGGCATTCGGATTTTTTTCCTTGCGCAGATCTCAAACAACCGTGAAGTTGGGATGGAAGTCACGCGTGCTTATGTTCGTTGCAACAAGTTTGGCACTCGGCTATGCAGGCCAGTTCCAGCAGGAAGGCAATCTGCTCAAGAAAGCCTATGACAGAACGGCTTATTGGATTCCATACAGCCAACAAATGAATTACTACAACACCGGATTTGTGGCTGGCTTCCTTTACAATCTATCGGCTGCACCGATGGAGATGCCGGCGGATTATTCACAGGAAAAAATCGATGAGTTGAAGGTAATCTATCAGCAATTTGCTGACGAAATCAACGCAGAAAGAACAGCAGTGTTGCCCGAAACGAATGTCATCTACATCATGAATGAAAGTTTTGCGGACCCGCTCGAGTTGGAAGGATTGGATCTGCGAAGTGATCCGATTCCGTTCACGAGAGCCTTGATGGATAAAAGCTACAGCGGCGAGCTGTTGTCCCAAGGATATGGTGGCGGAACCGCCAATATCGAATTTGAGGCTTTGACGGGATTTTCGATGGAGCCGTTCGCCGCGAACATCACGACACCGTATACGCAATTCCTGTCCTCCCAAGCCGATTTCCCATCAGTCGTGTCCCGTTTGGAAGAGGCTGGCTTCCGTACCACAGCCATCCATCCCTACAATACGACCATGTACAAACGGCTTGAGAACTATGAGACTTTGGGGTTTGATTCCTTCCTCTACGAGGATACGATGACGCATACGGACAAGTTGGATACCAATCCGTACATTTCGGATGCAGCGGCGTATGCTGAAATAACAGCTATCCTGAAAGCTAGTGAGGAAAAAGATTTTATCCATTTGGTGACGATGCAGAACCATACCCCTTACCAAGACAAATATACGGTTACCCCCTCTGCAGCGGAAACCGGTGTAGCCAGCCAGACGATCCGGAATTATCTGCAGGATCTGAAGTACAGCGATCAAGCGTTGGCCGCTCTGTTGGCCGCTCTTCAGGAGTGGGACGAGCCGACTGTCGTTGTGTTTTGGGGGGATCATTGGCCCAGCGTTTTCGGCGAGGATCTTTATGCGCTGAACACGATCCAAAATATGCATGAAACGCCTATGTTCATCTACAGCAACACGGAAGAGGTCCAAAAGGATCTGGGGGTCACCAGTCCCATCTATTTCTTCCCGGAAGTGCTGGAACTGAGCGGCAGCCGCGTCACCGCCTTTGAAGCCCTGTTGATGGCGCTTCAGGAACAGGTGCCGGCTTTCGAAAAAACGCTGTATGTGGATGGCGATACCGGTGAATATGTCTCGAGCCGAGAGGGACTGTCCGAGCAGGCAAGGAGTCTGTTGGCGGATTATGACCTGATCCAGTACGATACGACCACCGGAAACCGGTACGCAGAATCAAACGGTTTTTTCCGAATAATCGACTGAAACAAGGTGCGCAGGCTGGCGCCTTTTGCGGGAGTTGATTTGCAAGTGGGGCCGGAATCGCCTATGATTAAGGAAATACAGGGTGAAAGGAGGGATCCGGTGAGTTTCTTTATACGTTTTATGCTTCTTTTCGGTGCGACGATTCTGGCGAGTATGCTGTTCACCTATCTTTTCCGTGCGGCAGCGAGACGGTTCCGTTGGACGGATAAGCCATCCGAAGCGAAAGTGCATATCAAGGAGACGCCGACGATGGGGGGCGTGGCCATATTCTTGGCTTATTGGGGTGCCTTCTTCATTGGGGTCCCTCTGAGTAATCGCTCGGGTTTTGCGGGCATCATGTTTTTGAGCTCGCTGATCATCCTTGTGACGGGGATCATCGATGATTCCTATGATCTAAGGCCTTGGCAAAAAATGATTGGCATCCTTACTGCGGCAAACGTGCTCTATTTCTTTACCGGCATCAAAATAGACAGCCTGACGCTGGATTATTTCGGAACGATCGAATTCCATGAAGCGGGTTACTTTGTGATGATGCTGTGGATTGTGGTCATCACGAATGCGGTGAATCTGATGGATGGGCTGGATGGCTTAGCGACAGGCACTTCGATCATATCCCTCTCGACAATGGGCTTCGTCAGCTATTTCTTCACCGACTATATGGATGTGGCCACTGTTGTCATGATTTTCCTTTTGGTTGCGAGCTTGCTGGGCTTTTTGCCTTTCAACTTCTACCCGTCCTCCATTTTCTTGGGGGATACAGGCTCCTTGTTCGTAGGATTTATGATTGCGGTGCTGTCCTTGTACGGCCTGAAACATGCCACCTTCGTATCGCTGCTGATACCGGTAGCCATTCTAGGGGTTCCGTTGACAGACACGATTGCCGCTGTCCTTCGCCGAACCTTGCATAAGCGTTCCATCAGCGCGAAGGATAAAAGCCACCTGCACCACCGGTTGCTGCGGCTGGGCTTTACGCACCGACAGACCGTTTTGGTCATTTATGCATTGGCAATCATCTTTTCTTTGACTGCCATCCTGTTCCCGATTTCTTCTTTCTGGGGAACAGTAGTTTTGGGGGTTGGGCTTATTTTCGGCGTGATGTTATTCATCGCCTCCTTCAATTTGTTGGACAATAATCGTTCCAAGTTGCGTAAGACTTTGTATCGCCTTTTAAGGGAAAAAGATGACAAAAACAAATGAACAAGCCATGAAAGCCAAATCGGCTATCACGCGCTTGTTCATTTTTTTATTCAGGATTTATTCGATTTCTCCTTCATCGACATCATCGTAAGCTGGAGAAACCGGGCTCTCCACATAATCCTCTTCGCCGATTTCAAAGACAACACGGCCGTTCATGACATTCGTAATAGTGCTCTGGAAATGGCTGATATCTTCCGTAGGGATGCCGCATAAAAAACAAACTTGATCGGTGTATTGGGCCTCAATCAGAGTATAGGGCGATTGCGCTAAGTAATTCTCCAATTTTCCGGAGGCGGAATAGGAAACGATGCAGCCAACTTTTGTCTGGAGGCTACGTACAACGATGCCGATGTCCTTCAGTGCTGTCGATACGGAGCGGCTGTAGGCACGGATCAATCCGCCAGCACCGAGCTTTGTTCCGCCGAAATAGCGGGTGACGACGGCTGCGACGTAACATAGATTGTTTTTCTTGAGCACTTCCAACATCGGGACGCCGGCTGTTCCGGATGGTTCACCGTCGTCATGGGCGCGCTGGATTTCGTTGGGGTCGCCGATCAGGTAAGCAGAACAGTTATGCGTCGCTTTCCAGTGCTCTTTTTTGATACCTTGGATGAATTCTTTGGCCTCGTCCTCGGAATGGACACGTTTGAGGCTGCAGATGAAGCGTGAGCCCTTGATGATGATCTCTGTAACGCCGCTTTCTGCGATAGTGTGATAGGTTGTCAGCATAGTCTTTAGCCCCCAATATGTTGTTCAAACTCATTTTACCACAGTGGCCGTCGGATGACAGGCCACTAACGAGGAAAGGGACTTTCCGAACATTTCCATTTGTGGTATTGTTAGATGGAATAGACCAAACGGCCATAGGGGTCGATGGAAAGGTGATCTGCGTGAAAGCTACAGATTTAATCGATGTACTCAAGATGAAAAAAGTTGTCGGGAGCTTGGATCCCGATTTGAATATTGGAAAAATCAGTCAGGATTCCCGCGATATCCAATCAGGGGATCTGTTTGTCTGTATCGACGGTACGCAAGTCGATGGCCACAATTACGTTGAGAAGGCGGTCGCCAACGGTGCGGGCTTGATTGTTGCCCATAAGGATATCCAAAGATTGGCAGCGACTGTCCCGGTTGTATATGTTCCCGATACGGGCAAAGCGATGAGCCTTCTTGCAAATCACTTTTATGCGTACCCTAGTGAGTCTATGAAAGTCATCGGCGTCACAGGGACCAATGGAAAGACGACAGTGACCTATTTGGTGGAAGCCATCCTTAAGGCGATGGATAAAAAAACTGGGTTAATGGGCACCATCGAAATGCATATCGGCGACGAAGTGCACAAAACGAAAAATACGACGCCTGATAGTATCACGATGCAAAAATCCCTACACCTTATGGTTGAGAAGAAGACGGAATACTTCACGTTGGAGCTTTCCTCGATTGCTTTGGAAATGGGCAGAGCGTGGGGGCTTGATATGGATGTCGCAATCATGACAAACTTGACGCATGAACACATGGAATTCCATCACACAATGGAAGCCTATGCCGAAGCGAAAAAACTGCTCTTTTCCCAACTAGGGAACGGTCGCAAAAACGGACGTACAAAAACGGCGGTTCTGAATGCGGATGATGAAACGATCCACAGCTACCGCATCGCTACGGCGGCAGAAGTCATTTCTTACAGCGTGAAGGATGAAACGGCTGATTTCTTTGCCGCGGATATCGCATACAGCCGGACGCAGACCCGCTTCAATCTGGTCGTATATGGGGAACGTTATCCTGTCGTGACGAACTTGGTGGGGCTTTATAATGTTTCAAATACATTGGCTGCGCTGGCGGCTGTTTATGCTCTGGGCATTCCGTTGGAGCATGCATCAAAAGCGGTCGCGTCATTGGCTGGTGTTACCGGAAGATTGGAGATTGTCCCTGGCGCGAGCGACATCGGCGTCTATGTCGATTTTGCCCATTCGCCGGATGCGATGGAAAAAGTATTGAGTGTGGTGCGCGAATTTACTCAAGGCAGGGTCATTTCCGTTTTTGGCGGAGCTGGGGAACGGGAGCATGAAAAACGCCCGATCATGGCCCGCATCGGTACGGAACTTTCCGATTATGTGGTCCTGACGACGGATGACACCGGGAAAGAACCGCAGGAACAGATTATCTCAATGATGCTTGCCGGCATCGAAAAGGACAACTACGAATACATCGAAAACCGCAAGGAAGCCATCGTGTACGCAATCACCATCGCAGAACCGGGAGATACGGTTATCCTGCTGGGGCGTGGACATGAGGCTGACTACAACGACAGAGGAAGAATGATCAGACTGTTGGACAGTGAAGTGGCGGCTGAAGCGATTGAATTGCGCAACAAGAGGCTTGCCGACAAAGCCTAAAAGCAGAGAATTACCGCATAATATAGGGTGGTTAAGCTAAATAACGAGCAGAAAGTTTGAGGATTTCCATGAAAATTGCAGTAGTAACGGACAGTACCGCTTATCTGACGGCTGAAATACGCCAGCGGCATCATATTCATATGCTGCCATTAGTCGTGAATATCGGAGAAAAATCATATGAAGAAGAAATAGATTTGGTTGCTGAGGATTTTTATGCCTTGATGAAATCATCCGAGGATTTCCCGAAGAGCTCCCAACCAGCAGTGGGTGCCATGTATCAGCTGTATGAAGAATTGGCGAAGGATCATGATGCAATCATCAGTGTCCACCTCTCAAGCGGTATAAGTGGTACGTACCAAAATGCTGCCTCCTTAAGCAGAGAATATCCTGAATTCAACATCCATCCCTTCGATTCTGAAATCAGCTGCTATGTCCAGGCTCGCTTCGTCTTGGAGGCAGCAAGGTTGGCTGCTGCCGGTATTGAACCGGAGCAGATCATTGCGCGATTGAACCATATGAAAAAAGGTTCCCGCGCTTACTTTATGGTGGACGATTTGATGAACTTACAGCGCGGCGGTAGATTATCCGGAGGGGCGGCTGTCATTGGCTCCATCATGAAGATCAAGCCAGTATTGCATTTTTCGGACAAAAAGATAGTCGTTTTCGAAAAAATCAGAACCAATGCAAGGGCGTTGCGACGGATCGAAGAACTGTTGGGCCAGACGGCTTCAATGACGGATTATCCAATCATCGCAACCGTTATCCATGGGAATATTCCCGAAAAAGGACAAGCTTGGCTGGAACATCTTCAAGGGGAATTTCCGGACATCAGGTTCGAATTGAGTTATTTTGGCCCTGTAATTGGGACGCATTTAGGCGAGGGTGCTCTGGGATTGACATGGACGGAAGACACCGAATTGAGCTTTCCGTTATAGGTAATAAGTCATTACGGCAATCATACATTCATCCGGGAAGGAAGGGCCATTTGGGTCCTGGCCTTCCTGTTTTTTCTGGGCGGAATTTCTGACTGCTTTTTAAACAGATAGCGGGGGTGTTTTTGTGAGAGTATTTATCGGCGTCAGATTGCCTGAAGTCATCAAAGAACAACTAGTTGCCATTCAGGGAGAAGTGAAGCGTGCCAGCCTCAAAGGATCATTCACGGATCCGGACAACTTTCATTTGACGATTCGTTTTATTGGGGAAATGAATCCGGAACAGCAAAGTGCGATTGAAGCTGCGCTGACCTACTGCACAGCAGACCAGGTATCGTTCCTGATAGAACCCGATGGATTGGGTTATTTTTTCAAAAAAAACAAGTGGATCATTTGGCTAGGCATCAAAGAAAACAACCACCTCCATCACCTTTATGAACAACTTAATGCTGCCTTGTTGAAGGGAAAAATGATATTGGCTAAGGAGGTTGCCTTCATTCCGCACCTCACGCTCGGTCGGGGAATTGTACTTTCGCAGGAGTGGGAAACACTTAGCAAAGTGCCGCTGCCCTTTGACCAGAAAATCCCGGTCACTGCACTGACGCTTTTCGAAAGTGTGCGGTTGAACGGAAAGCTGGTTTATCGCCCTATTGCTGATTTCCCCTTCAACAGCCAGGCTAGTCATTCAGCATCCAACAACCAATAAATCCTTAACAGGAAACAAAAAGGCGTCATTCTTCGTATAGTCAACGGAAGAGTGGCGGCTTTTTTGCGTATGCTATCTAGGGAAGGGGAGGACGGTATGGACGGTATGGACGGAAAGGAACTTTACGGCAGGGAATTGACGAGAAGCGAGTGTCGCAATTCAGACAAAGCGCTGCTGAATCTGGCTGAGATACGACCCGGTTTAGTCAGCTTGAACGGGAAGCTGACATGTTCCCGCTGCGGAAACCAGGACCGGAAAAAATTTCAGTCAGCGCCATGTTCTTGCGGCCCTGCTTGTTTTTATTGCTTAAGTTGCCTGAACATGGGGAAAATCAAGTGCTGTACAGTCCTCCATCATTTGCCGGAAAGCAACTCGTTCGTATGGCCCCATGAACCGATTCTGCAATGGAAGGGCCAATTGTCTTCGGAACAGAAACGTGCATCGGATGAAATCGTGGTGACGGTCCGTTCTCAAGAGACTCGCCTGATTTGGGCCGTCGCTGGTGCTGGGAAGACTGAGATGATCTTTGAAGGGATTGCAGCCTGTCTGAGCAAAGGCGGAAGAGTCTGTCTAGCCTCCCCGCGTGTGGACGTTTGTCTGGAACTGGCCCCACGGATTAAGCAAGCTTTCCCAGACGTCCCTTTGGCCTTGTTGTATGGAGGCAATGAGGAGGGGTATGGCTACACGCCGCTCGTCATCGCCACGACCCATCAACTGTTGCGTTTCCGGGAAGCGTTCGATTTCCTAGTCATCGACGAAATCGATTCCTTCCCGTACAACAACGACGCGAGCCTCCAATTTGGGGCTCAAAAATCCAGAAAAAAAGCGAGTGCGCTGATTTATTTGACGGCGACTCCGTCTCGGGACATGCAAAATGACATCAAGCGCGGCAGACTAGCAGCGACGGTATTGCCTGCCCGCTATCACGGATTTGCGTTGCCCGAACCAGATTGTCTGTGGGTCGGGAACTGGCGCAAGGCCATCACCAAAAAGAAAAGGGCTCGATTCCTTACACTTATCCGAAGGCAGCTCCAAACGAAGCGGCGCTTTCTACTTTTTTTGCCGCATATCCAACTGATGGAAGAGCTGGACGGATGGTTGCGGGAACTTTTTCCGGATAAGCAGTTCACCTGCGTTTCGGCTAGCGATCCTGAACGCGAGGAGAAGGTGAAAAGGATGCGGGCGGAGGCGTATGATTTTTTGATGACGACGACCATATTGGAGCGCGGTGTAACTTTCAGGGACATCGATGTCATCGTGCTTGGCGCAGAAGATCGGGTTTTCACGGAAGCATCGTTGGTGCAGATTGCCGGCAGGGCAGGCAGACACAAAGACTTTCCGACGGGGTGGGTCTGTTTTGCGCACGACGGCGAAACGAAAGCCATACAGGGTGCGGTCCGGCAAATCCGCTTGATGAATCGGGAAGCGGGAAGAAGGGGGTTGCTGAATGGGTCAATGCCTGTTTTGCCAAAATGAGATTCGCGAATGTTTGACTCTCCAGGAAATTTTCAGCTTCGGGAAAAAAGATTACGGAACAATCTGCCGATCCTGCGATGAAAAGTTACCGCGTTTAGCCGGTCAAACGTGCTGCCCGGGCTGCATTCGGGCACAAACATCAACGGAGTTGTGCGAGGACTGCCGGAGGTGGAGCTGCCGCTATCCGGAATTGACGATTGGACATCATGCCTACTATGCCTATACGGGTGTCGTGAAGGAATGGCTGCAACGCTACAAGTTTCAAGGCGATTACCGTCTTGCCGGAGCATTCAGCAACGAGCTGAGGGATTTCCAAAGAGCGTATCCTAAGGGACTGTTCCTCCCGTTGCCGATATCAAGCGCGAGTTACGAGGAAAGGGGATTCAGTCAATGTGAGGAGATGCTGAAACAATCAGGAATCCACTACGCGCAATTCTTGGGAAACCAGTATGCTGGCGAAAAACAGTCCGAAAAAAATAGGCAAGAACGACTGCTGACAACGCAGCCATTTTTTATGTTGGATGAGTACAAAAAATATCTTCAGCAGGAAATTATTCTTTTTGATGACGTCTATACTACCGGAAGAACGCTCTACCATGCGAAAAACCTGCTGTACAAGCAAGGGTTCAGATTGATACGTTCCGTGACAATCGCAAGATAATAAATCATAAACATTGAAATGTTAAGGCGCTTACATTATAATGAAGTTAAAGAAACCCCCTATGAGTGGTCCATAGGTGAGGGTTGTCTTTATCTGACGATGCGTCAGACGAAAGGAGAGAGTGCTATGTTTAAGTATAATGTCCGAGGAGAAAATATCGAGGTTACAGAACCGATTCGCAGCTACGCCGAGAAAAAATTAGGCAGATTGGAAAAATACTTCAGTAACGTGCCCGAAACAACAGCGCATGTCAACTTGAAAGTATATCCTTTCCCAGCCGAAAAATCTGCTAAGGTGGAAGTTACGGTTCCGCTACCTTTCCTGGTTTTAAGAGCCGAAGAGACTTCCAATGATTTATACGGAAGCATCGATTTGGTCGTGGACAAACTTGAACGCCAAGTTCGTAAATACAAGACGAAGATTCACCGCAAATCCAGAGAGAGAGGATTTGATATCGGTAACGAACCGAATCCGATCGAAGAGAATATCGAAGCCGATGAAAATGCACTTGAAATCGTCCGCACGAAACGTCTTTCTCTCAAACCGATGGACAGTGAAGAAGCTGTATTGCAGATGAATATGCTTGGACACAACTTCTTTATCTTCGAAGATGCTGAAACGAACGGCACAAGTATCGTGTACCGTCGAAAAGACGGCAAATTCGGTCTAATCGAAACTGACTAAATCTGAAAATAACGTCCCCCGCCCATAATAAACGGTGGGGGGCTTTTTTTTTTACTTATAGGAATTTATAAAATTTTCCAAACTAAAAACCGCATCACCGCAGGTGTTTCACGGATTTTTAAATTGGGTCACGCATCCCAAATCTTTGGCTAGCTTCACGGGTTAGCCCTTCGGAAATTAGATAAATCGTGCCTATTGCGCTCTACGATACTCAGTCGGCTCGATTTCCTAAATTTCTTTCAGGGCTAAACGAACCCGTTCAGCTTTTCTAATTTGGCAACTGCTGCAAGGTTTTGTTGATGGGGAGTAGTTCACATTAATTAAAAGTAATGATAGAATAGTAGAGATAAAAGAATTATTTTTGCATCAGCAACGAACCACTTATACACGAATGCATACCCAGTGAAAATGATTGCTGGAATGAAATCAGACAGCAAGAGGAGATATAGAATGGCCAACTTTTTAAAGAAACTCATCGAGAATGATAAGAAAGAGCTACGTTCCTTGGAAGGGGTAGCGGATAAAGTCATCTCCTACGCGGATCGAATGGCCGCTTTGGATGATGAAGAATTGCGCGATCTAACCGAATCGTATAAAGAACGCTATAAAAAAGGGGAGTCTTTGGATGATCTTCTGCCAGAAGCATTTGCGGTAGTCCGCGAAGGCGCAAAACGCGTCTTGGGACTGTATCCTTATAAAGTGCAGATTATGGGGGGGCTTACCCTACATAAAGGCAATATCGCTGAAATGAAGACCGGTGAAGGTAAAACCTTGACCGCGACGATGCCGGTTTACCTGAACGCCTTATCTGGCGAAGGTGTGCACGTTGTCACAGTCAATGAATATTTGGCAAGCCGTGATGCTGTCGAGATGGGCGAATTGTACCGTTTTCTGGGGTTGACTGTTGGTTTGAATACAAACGGAAAGTCTTCTGAAGAAAAAAGAGAAGCCTATAACTGCGACATCACTTACAGTACCAATAATGAATTGGGTTTCGATTATTTGCGTGACAACATGGTCGTCTACAAAAATCAAATGGTGCAGCGCCCGTTGAACTTTGCGGTCGTCGATGAGGTCGACTCGATTTTGATTGATGAAGCCCGTACACCATTGATCATTTCCGGACAAGCCGAAAAATCGACAGCACTCTATAACCGAGCCGATTTTTTCATCAAAGGATTGAAAGAGAATGAAGATTATACGATTGATTTGACATCCAAATCAATCGCATTGACGGATGAAGGTATCGAGAAAGCCGAAAAAACATTCCATTTACCGAACTTGTACGATGTGGACAATACCCGCTTGGTGCATCATTTGGATCAAGCTTTGCGCGCCAACTTCATCATGCTTGTGGATATCGATTACGTAGTGGAAGACGGAAAAGTAAAAATCGTTGACCAATTCACTGGCCGGATCATGGAAGGCCGTCGTTACTCGGACGGACTTCATCAAGCCATCGAAGCAAAAGAGAACGTTGAAATCGAAAATGAATCGAAAACGATGGCTACCATCACTTTCCAGAACTATTTCCGTATGTACAAAAAACTGTCCGGTATGACCGGTACGGCGAAAACGGAAGAAGAAGAATTCCGGGAAATCTACAACATGAACGTTATCTCGATTCCTACAAACAGACCGATCGTCCGTAATGACTTTCCAGATTTGTTGTACCCATCCTTGAAGAGCAAATTCAGGGCTGTTGTCGGCGACATCAAAGAGCGTCATGCTAAAGGGCAACCGATCCTTGTCGGTACCGTAGCAGTGGAAACTTCGGAACTGCTTTCGCACATGCTGAGCCAAGAAAATATTCCGCACCAAGTGTTGAATGCCAAAAACCATTTCCGGGAGGCGGAAATCATCATCGGGGCAGGTCAACCCGGAGCCGTCACAATCGCCACCAACATGGCCGGCCGTGGTACCGACATCAAGCTGGGTAAAGGCGTCAAGGAATTAGGCGGTCTCTGCGTCATCGGTACCGAACGCCATGAATCCCGCCGGATCGATAACCAACTGCGTGGACGTTCCGGCCGTCAAGGGGATCCCGGCGAAACGCAATTTTACCTGTCGCTGGAAGACGACTTGATGAGACGCTTCGGATCGGAACGCATCCAGCAAGTCTGGAGCAAATTGAATTTGGATGATGAAGCAGAAGATGTGGTCATCCAAAGTAAAATGCTTTCCAAACAAGTGGAATCAGCTCAGAAACGAGTAGAAGGCAATAACTACGATACCCGTAAAAATGTATTGGAATACGATGAAGTCATGCGTGAACAGCGTGAAATCATTTATGGACAGCGTCTGGAAGTCATCAATGAAACCGAATCGTTGAAATATGTCGCAACAGCCATGATCAAACGTGCGATTGCGCGTGTGGTCGAAACGCATACAATCGGTGAAAAGGCGACATGGAACCTGCAAGGGATCCGCGATTTTGCCGGAGCTGCCCTCGTGCATCCCGACAGCATCAGTTTAGCCGATCTTGAAGGCAAAACTGCGCATGAAATCGAGGAATATTTGGTGGAACGCGCAATGGAAGTTTACAAGGCAAAAGAGAAACAATTGAGTCCGGAACAAATATTGGAGTTCGAAAAAGTCGTCATCCTGCGGGTCGTGGACAGCAAATGGACTGATCACATCGATAATATGGATGAGCTGCGCCAAGGAATCGGCTTGCGTTCATACGCACAGAACAATCCGTTGACCGAGTACCAAACCGAAGGCTATGATCGTTTCCAAGAAATGATCGCCACCATCGACTATGACGTTACCCGTATCGTGATGAAATCGGAAATCCGCCAAAATCTGCAACGACAATCAGTAGGCCAAGGCTCGAACATCATGCCGACGCGTGAGACGGTCGCTTCCCAAACGGAGCAACAGGAACAAGCGCGCAGAGCCCAAATTGCCGCAATGAGAATGCAAAAACTGATGGAAATCCAAAAAGCCAAACAAGCGGCTGAAGCAGCAGAAAAAAAAGAGTCGCCCACCGAATAATAAGTGGAAAGTGATATAAGCAATCCACAGTTCAACCAGCAAAATCGAGTCAAACACACACACTAATCGGATACAACGCCAATCGAGGAGGGTCGGGATAAAAAACAGTCGCTTGTTTTTATCCTGACCCATCCTTCTTTTGTCGAATCTAGGAGGAAATCAAATGGAATTAAGTGAAATCAAAGCAATATTGGAAAGTTCAGAAACAAAAATCTCAAGCTTCAGGAGGTCTCTTTGACTTAGATGGACTGGAAACGGATATCGCGGAATTCGACGATCGCATGCTGGATCCTGAGTTCTGGAACAATGCCGAAGCGGCGCAGGAAATCATCAACCAATCGAACCAATTAAAAGTAGTCTACAATACGTTCAAGAGTTTGGAAGCGCAGTATGAAGACCTTGAAGTCTTGTATGAGATGGTGAAAGAGGATGAAGATCCGGAATACTTGGAAGAATTGAACGAAAAAACGAAAGAATTTACGGAAGCACTGGAAAAATATGAATTGACGATGCTGTTGAACGGACCGCACGACAAATCCAACGCCATTTTGGAAATCCATCCTGGTGCCGGCGGAACGGAATCCCAGGATTGGGGAAGCATGCTTTTCCGCATGTACACACGTTGGGCCGATAAAAAAGGTTTCGACGTGGAGACGCTGGACTATCAAAGCGGGGATGAAGCCGGAATCAAGAGCGTAACGATCCTTATCAAGGGTTTGAACGCCTATGGTTACCTTCGTTCGGAAAGGGGCGTGCACCGTTTGGTCCGCATTTCGCCATTCGACTCGGCCGGAAGAAGGCACACCTCTTTTTGTTCGATCGACGTGATGCCGGAGATTGCTGCGGACGATACGGAGATAGAAGTGAATCCGGATGACATCCGTGTGGATACTTATCGCGCCAGCGGAGCAGGCGGACAACACATCAACAAGACGTCCTCGGCTATCCGGATTACACACATTCCTACCGGCGTTGTTGTGGCGAGCCAGGCGCAACGTTCCCAATTTCAGAACAGGGATACCGCTATGGGGATGCTGAAGGCAAAACTGTATCAACTGCAAGAGGAAGAGCGTGAAAAAGAACTGGCAGCCATCCGTGGAGAGCAAAAAGAAATCGGTTGGGGTTCACAGATCCGTTCTTACGTATTCCATCCCTATTCCATGGTAAAAGACCATAGAAGCAACTATGAAACGGGTAATGTACAGGCCGTCATGGACGGCGATCTGGACGCCTTTATCGATGCCTATCTGAAAATGACGATGGATCAGGAAGAACTGTAAGATCCGCAATGAAATGACAAATGACCAAACGCGTGAGCGGGAATAATGAGGATTCAGCTGGACTTCTGAGAAACTATTGACACATACTTGTAAAGAAACTAAAACAGACATATTTACGCAACGTGCTATAATAGGGAAGCATTCTTGCGGCCACTGAAGCTTTCAGACCGGCAGCAAGGAAAAAAAGAAAAGACAGGTGATAAAATGATTGAAATGCTGAATGTCTCGAAGAAATACAACAACGGCATTACGGCGGTCAATAATCTGAGCGTGAAAATCGAACAAGGGGAATTTGTGTATATTGTAGGCCCCAGTGGAGCCGGCAAATCAACCTTTGTCAAAATGATGTATCGCGAAGTAAAACCATCCTCAGGAACAGTTCAAGTAGGCAAATATAATTTAACGACCATGAAGGAAAAAGAAATCCCTTTGTTACGCCGTTTTGTGGGTGTAGTCTTCCAGGATTTCAAACTATTACCGAAACTGACCGTTTATGAAAACATCGCCTACGCGATGGAAGTAGTCGAAAAAAGTCCAAAAGTCATCCAGAAGCGCGTATTGGAAGTGCTTGATTTGGTTGGCTTAAAGCATAAAGTGCGGATGTTCCCGAATGAACTTTCCGGCGGGGAACAGCAACGGATTGCGATTGCGCGTGCGATTGCGAACATGCCAGGCGTCCTGATTGCGGATGAGCCGACAGGTAACTTGGATCCGGATACGTCCATGGAAATCATGCGTATTCTGGAAGAAATCAACAACCAAGGCACGACAATTCTGATGGCAACCCATAACAGCCAAATCGTTAATGACATCAAACACCGTGTATTAGCAATAGAGAATGGCCGTATTGTCCGAGATCAACAAGAAGGAGAATATGGATATGAAATTTAGAACATTTATGAGACACATAAGAGATGCGTTCAAAAGCCTGTTCCGAAATGGCTGGATGTCGATAGCCTCTATCAGTGCAGTGGCGCTGACTTTGCTTCTTGTGGGATCCTTTACCGGGATTCTATTGAACGTGAACAAATTGGCTTCTGACGTCGAAAATGATGTGAGTGTAAAAGTTTACATCGATTTGGCGGCTGATCCTGCCGCACAGGAAGTATTGAAGACGGAACTGGAGAACATCGCCAATGTGGAATCCATCTCTTTCTCAAGCAAGGATGAGGAATTGGATAAGATCATCGGAAGCTACGGCGATGAGTTCGACCTATTTGGTGGGGATGCCAATCCATTGTATGATGCCTATGTCCTTAACACGACGGCTCCGGAACAGACAAAAGCGGTAGCTGAAGCGGCATCCGCCATGCAGTATGTCACTCAGGTCGAATATGGCGGTGCCACAGCGGATAAGTTGTTCGAGACGATTGCGACGGTCCGTACAATCGGACTTGTCATCATCATCGGCTTGCTGTTGGTAGCTGTATTCCTGATTTCCAACACGATCCGAATCACCATCTTCTCACGGAGCACGGAAATCGAAATCATGCGTTTAGTGGGGGCAAAAAATAGCTTCATCAGATGGCCGTTCCTGATTGAAGGAGCCATTATTGGTTTGGTTGGTGCAATGCTCCCTACAACCTTCCTCATTTTCCTTTACCGATTCATTTTTGATGTGAGCGGGGATTACTTGGCTGGTACAAACTTCAGCCTCTTGACTCCGAATCCATTCCTTCTCTACATCAGTCTTCTGATGGTGGGCATCGGCATCATTATTGGGGCATTCGGTTCCGTATTCTCGATGCGCAGATTCCTGAAAGTTTAACAAAATTGAGCGTATTCAAAAAAGGTTCCCGCCATGCAAGTCCATGGCGGGAACCTTTTTCTGTTGCATGAATCACGGTTCCTTCCCTGAAACCCGACAAGCTTCAATTATTATTTTCGCGCGCGAACATTTCGCTTAAACCATACGGAATCTCCTGTACGGCGCACTTTTGGGAGTCTTCTGGTTTGAGAAACAAAAAGCAGCCGGTGAAATCTGAATTGCCGTTTTCCAACATTTTTAGTATGCTGAAAAGGAAGCGAGCCGAACAGGAAGCTTAGATGCTCAGAATACGGACATTCGTAAAATACATGGGATGGCATTCGCCATCCCGGACCCCAATCGGTCGGAGGAGGAAACATGAAAAAGGTTTTGCTAGTGGATGATGAACCATCCATCGTTACATTGTTGGCTTTCAACTTGGAAAAAGACGGCTACGAGGTGACAACTGCCACTGACGGAGCGGAAGGCTACCGTTTAGCCATCTCGAATCCTTTTGACTTCATCATTTTGGACCTGATGCTGCCGTCAATGGACGGAATGGATATCTGTAAACGTCTGAGACAGGAAAAATTTGATACACCGATCATGATTTTGACAGCGAAGGATGATGAATTGGAGAAGATCATCGGACTTGAGTTGGGTGCGGATGACTATATGACGAAACCGTTCAGTCCCAGAGAAGTATTGGCAAGGATGAAAGCTATCTTAAGAAGGACAAACAAAGCTATTCCGGCTGAAACGGTAACGACTCCCCAACAGGAGCTGAAGGAAGAGGAGACAGAAAAAATTGAGGTGGGCGAAATCACTATTTTCCCGCAACTTTATGAGGTTCATGTAGCGGGAGAATTGATTGAAATAACGCCAAAAGAATTTGAATTGTTGCTTTACATGGCGAAGCGTGCTAATCGCATCCTAAGCCGGGAACAGTTATTGAACGCCATCTGGAATTTTGATTACGCGGGAGAAACGCGCATCGTTGATGTGCATATCAGCCATCTCCGCGAAAAAATCGAAAAAGATACTAAAAATCCGCAATACATCCGTACGGTCCGAGGATTCGGGTATAAATTCGAGGTAGCTAAGCCATGAAGCAACTGCAATTGCGGATGCTTGCCACTTTTGTGTTGATCTTTGCGCTGTTCAGTGTGGCTTTCGGTATATTTCTGGAGGTAGTGTTAGGGAATTATACGCGAAATTTGCACAGCGAGCTGCTTGTTGAGCAGACTCAAATAGTGGGTACGCTACTCCAAAACAGTACAGATGGCAGTGATTGGGTTTTTGTTGAAGATGAACTGGATAAAATTGTTGCTTTCACAGAAGACAGGATTACTTTGGTCGATACCGATGGGGTTGTTCTTTATGATTCGCAAGTCACTACGGTTAATCTTGAGAATCATCTGCGCCGGAAAGAAATTCAGGAGGTACTTTCCGGTGATCCTTATGGAACCGATCAAAGAAAGAGCGAAAGCACCAATCAGGAGCTGTATTATGTAGCTGTGCCTATCTATGATGAGGCAGGCGCCATCGTTGCTGTTATCCGGTTATCCAGACCGTTGAGCGCCTTGACGGTCAGTCAGCGCATCGAACAGTCCCTTTACGTTTTTATTCTATTGGCTCTAGTTGTAGCATTCATACTGACTTATGCTTTGACGAAGCGTATCGGCAGACCTATCGATGCCGTTATGGATGTCGCCAAAAAACTTTCCGACCACCAATACGATGCGCGCTATAAAGGGAAAGGCTTCGGTGATTTTCAGAAATTGGGCGAAACTATCAATGAACTTGCCGAGAGTCTGGATAACCAAATGAATGAGATCAAGCAAAATGATGAACGGCTTACAGGGTTGATCAATCATTTGGTCATCGGCGTGATGCTTTTGGATGATCAGAAGGAAATCACAATGGTCAATGCCGCTATGCAAGAAATGTTGAGCGAAAGTGAAGAATCATTGGTCGGCAAATCATATGTTGAGGCAGTAAGCAGTTATGGTCTCAGCCACATGATTGAACGAGCTTATACTTACAGAGAGCCGCAGAATGACGAAATTTATTTTTACTACCCAAAAGATAGGGTCGTAGATGCCAATATCGTGCCGATTACAAGCAAGAAGCCGGGAGAAATGAACCTGATCGTCCTACTCTATGACATAAGCGAAATTCGACGGTTGGAGAAAGTCCGTACCGACTTTGTTGCCAATGCCTCACATGAGCTCCGGACACCCGTCACAGCTTTAAAAGGATTCGCTGAAACGTTGTTGGACGGTGCAATGGAAGATCCCGTCATCCTGAAACAATTTTTGGAAATTATTTTGGCTGAAAGTACACGTTTGAATCTGTTGGTGAATGACATATTGGAATTATCAAAGTTGGAACAGCGCCAAGTTCCGCTCACGCTACAGGAAGTGAACGTATCGGAAGCGGTGTTGGCGACATTCCAATTGGTCAATCAGAAAGTGAAAGAGAAGAACATGACGCTGGAATTAGTTGAAAAAGATTTCGTTACGCTGCATGCGGATCCGAACCGCTTGAAGCAAATACTGGCGAATCTGATCAACAATGCAGTAGTGTATACGCAAGCTGGAGGGCATATCACGGTCACTGTCGAAAAGACGGCGGAGAAAGTCCGTCTGCATGTCGCCGATAATGGCATCGGGATACCGGAAGCCGATTTGGGAAGAGTCTTTGAACGATTCTATCGCGTCGACAAAGCGCGTAGCCGCAACTCCGGAGGTACCGGATTAGGCTTATCAATCGTGAAGTATCTTGTTGAAAATATGAACGGAACGGTGACTGTTGCAAGTAAACAGGGGAAAGGAACGACATTTACGGTTACTTTGCCTATATAAGAATAGATTCAAATACAAAAGCTTTACAGGCGGAAAATGCGTCTGTAGAGCTTTTTTGCTTGGACTAAGAAGACTCGTTTACAAAACATTTACAAAAAAGAGGGCATCTCAACAAAAACTTTACATGAAACCGCAAGGAAATTAACAATGGACCGTTAATATTAGGGATGTGAACAGGCAATGACGTTCAAATAACCTCAATATAAAGGATGGTAAAAAATGAACTTTGGCAAATTATCTAAATTCGCAATGGCTTTAACTATCGGCGCAACATTGGCAGCTTGTGGCAATGGTGATGGAGGAGACGCAGCAACAGAAAGTGGTGCGGCAACTGAAAGCACAACTGCAAGTAACGATATCTTAGTGGATGGATCTTCCACAGTATTCCCAATCATGGAAGCAGTAGCTGAAGAATTTTCGGTAGCAAATCCAGATCTCAGAGCGACTATCGGTGTATCCGGCACAGGTGGCGGATTTGAGAAATTCATCGCAGGCGAAACAGATATCAGTAATGCCTCCCGTCCAATCAAAGATGAAGAAATCGCCTTATTAGAAGAAGCCGGCATTGAATATACAGAGTTCCAAATTGCCTTGGACGGCTTGACAGTAGTTGTGAATAGCGATAACGACTGGGTGGATCAATTGACAATCGAAGAATTAGCAATGATCTGGACTGAAGGAACTGGCGTAGAAACTTGGGCGGATGTCCGTGAAGGCTGGCCGGAAGAAAAAATCGAGTTGTTCAGCCCAGGTACTGACTCAGGAACGTACGATTACTTTGATGAAGTGATCTTGGATGGCGAACAAATCAACAAAGCAGCTTCATTATCTGAAGATGACAATGTCTTAGTACAAGGTGTTTCCGGATCCGCAAATGCTATCGGGTACTTCGGATATGCATACTTCTTGGAAAACAGTGACATCGTTAAAGCCGTTCCGATTGTAAACGGTGAGGGCGTTGCAGTCACACCTAACGACACAACAGTTCAAGATGGATCTTATGAGCCGCTTTCTCGCCCATTGTTCATCTATGTGAAGAACGAGTCATTAAAAAATGAGAATGTCTATGAGTTCACGAAATACACATTGGAAATGGCAGCCGAAATGGCAGCTGAGGTTGGCTATGTAGCACTACCGGCTGAATCTTATGAAGCAGCTTTGACTACATTGGAAGGCTTGAAATAAACAAAACCAAATAAATAACTAAGGGATGTGAGGGAAGCGAGCGTTTTGCTTCCCTTACATCTCATCTTTATTAGAGGAGAATCAATATGTCCAAATCTGTCAAAGACTTGATGAACGAAAAAAGTTCACGACAAAAATCTTTGCAATTTACAGAAAAAGCAATGCCTCTTTTTTTTCTGGTCTGTGCGATCATTTCGATCTTGACGACATTCGGGATTGTGTTTACGTTGGCAAAAGAAACGTTCACATTTTTCAGTGACGTTCCGATCCTGGAATTCCTTACCGGAAAAGAGTGGTATCCTTTCTTCAAAAATGATCCCAGTTTTGGGATTTTACCGTTATTAAGTGGAACATTCTTGATAGCCGGAATTGCGATGCTCGTCGCGGTACCGCTCGGCCTCGCCTCAGCCA
Source organism: Trichococcus collinsii (assembly GCF_900107505.1). GTDB lineage: Bacteria > Bacillota > Bacilli > Lactobacillales > Aerococcaceae > Trichococcus > Trichococcus collinsii. The sequence continues at coordinate 54,439 of NZ_FNQH01000003.1, forward strand.
TCTATTTGAGCGAATATGCAACCGAACGGACCAGAAAAATCGTCAAGCCGGTTCTGGAGGTTTTGGCCGGGGTTCCTACCGTAGTTTACGGGCTGTTCGCCTTGACGTTCGTTACCCCATTGCTGCAGACAGTTATCCCGAACTTGCCGATATTCAATGCGCTGAGCCCCGGGATTGTTGTGGGGATCATGATCATCCCGCAAATCACGTCCTTATCGGAAGAAGCGATGGGCGCTGTGCCGAACGCCATGCGCGAGGGAGCATTGGCTTTGGGGGCTACCCGTTTGGAAGTGGCGCTTAAAGTTATTTTGCCAGGGTCCTTGTCGGGGATCATCTCATCCATTGTGTTGGGAATCTCACGTGCGGTGGGCGAAACGATGATCGTTTCCACAGCTGCTGGATCCACGCCTAAATTTACGCTTGATGTAACAGAATCCATCCAGACGATGACTTCCTACATCGTTCAGGTCAGTATGGGGGATGCCACATATGGTTCAACTATCTATTACAGTATCTATGCGGTAGGGATGACCTTGTTCCTCTTTACCTTGTTGATGAACCTGTTGGCGAATTATGTGTCTCGTCGTTTTAGGGAGGAATATTGATGAAATTAGTACAGAAGAATAATAAAAGAATCAATAACCGGTTGATGCTGAATAACGTGTTTAAAGGATTCTTTTTTCTGGCTACCTTTTTTGGTATCGTCGTCTTGGCCATCCTGGTCATACGGATCGTTTCGCAAGGAGCCAGCTACCTTGATTGGGATTTCTTGAGCAATTATGCATCGAGAAAACCGGAAGATGCCGGCATCAAAGCCGCCATCTATGGTACCATTTGGATCATGTCCATTGTCGCTCCAGTATCACTCATTCTGGGTGTCGGAACGGCGATCTATCTTGAGGAATATGCTCCCGATAATAAATTTACGCACTTCATCGAGCTGAACATTTCGAATCTTTCCGGCGTGCCGTCCATTGTTTTCGGGCTCTTGGGGCTGACGGTATTCGTCCGCTTGGTGGAAATGGGCCGAAGTGTTCTGGCGGGCGGTTTGACCATGAGCTTGATGATTTTGCCTGTAATCGTTGTTTCCAGCCAAGAAGCGATTCGCGCCATTCCAAAGGAACAATATGAGGCCTCTTATGCGATGGGTGCCACGAAATGGCAAACAATCCGGACAGTCGTGCTCCCGGCAGCAGTGCCCGGCATTCTTACCGGATCGATATTGGCTCTCTCGAGGGCGGTTGGGGAGACTGCACCGCTATTGATGATCGGAGCGATGACCTTTATCGCTTATGTTCCAGAAAGCATCTGGTCCGGTTTCACGGCTATGCCGATTCAAATCTTCAACTGGGCAGGACGACCCCAAGAAGAATTTCAGGCAGTGGCTGCAGCAGGAAGTATTGTGTTGATGCTTATGTTGGTCATCATGAACTCACTGGCGATCTATATCCGCAATAAATTCTCGAAGCGTTATTAAAATAGGAGGGTACTCATTTGAATCCAGATGTTAGCTTAAAAGATAAAAAAATGATCTACAGCGTGAAAGATTTCAACTTATGGTACGGAGATACACACGCCCTTAAAAACATCCAACTCGATATTCCAACAAAAGAAGTCACGGCGATCATCGGACCATCAGGATGCGGCAAGTCCACTTTCATCAAAACCTTGAACCGGATGGTCGAGTTGGTTCCGACTGTAAAAATGACGGGATCAATCAATTATAATGAACAAAACATTTTTGATCCAAGATATAAAGTGGAACAGTTGCGTACAGATGTGGGGATGGTCTTCCAAAAACCGAACCCTTTCCCAAAATCTATTTATGAAAATATCGCATACGGACCGAAAATTCATGGTATCCGGGACAAAAATGTTCTGGATGAGATTGTCGAAAAAAGCTTGAAGGGTGCAGCTCTTTGGGATGAGGTGAAAGATCGTCTGAAGCAGAATGCCTTTGGGTTATCAGGTGGACAACAACAACGTTTGTGCATCGCCAGGAGTCTTGCAGTAGAGCCAGAAGTACTTTTGATGGATGAGCCGACTTCCGCATTGGACCCTATTTCAACGTCCAAAGTCGAAGAACTTATCCAGACTTTGAAAAAAGATTACAGCATCATCATCGTTACCCACAATATGCAACAGGCAGCCCGGATTTCGGACCAAACGGCCTTCTTTTTAAATGGAGAAGTGGTAGAATATGATAAGACGGAAATCATTTACTCCAATCCGAATGACAAACGCACAGATGATTATATCTCTGGCAAATTCGGGTAAGACTGGGCTATAATGGGATAAGAGATGCACTGTGATGCATAATGACATGTAACAGGGGGCGAAAAGATGAGAAAGATTTTTGAAGAAGAATTGCAGGATTTGCACGTACTTTTCTCTGAAATGGGAAAAATGGTGAATGAAGCAATCTACATATCTGTTAAAGGTTTTGTGAATCATGATAAAGAACTTGCTGCGGAAGTTATAGCGAGTGATACCATCATCAACCAAAGGGAAGCGGAAATCGAGAAAAGATGCTTTGAATTGATTGCGTTGCATCAGCCGGTCACTGGTAACCTCCGCAGAATCGTAACGATCATGAAGGCATGCGCGGATTTGGAGCGCATGGCAGATCATGCCGTCAGTATCGCAAAGTCGACTATCCGCGTAAAAGGGAACAAGCGCAATTCCGATATCGAAGCAGCGATAGCTGAACAATCGGAAAAAGTAAAAGTCATGGTGGAGGAAGTCCTTGCTGCCTATATCAAAACCGACATTGAAAAAGCCAAAGAAGTTGCGCTGAGCGATAAATTGGTCGATCAAGCCGCCGAACACATCTACGGACGCGCCATCGAAGAGATGAAACTTGATCCGGAACTCGTTCTGGGAGCGACAGATTACATCATGGTCGCCGGCTATCTGGAGCGGATCGGCGACTATGTAACAAATATTTGTGAATGGATCATTTACTTGGGTACAGGTAAAATCATCGAATTGAACACAAACAACAAGTTCGAAGACTAATAGATTTATGAGTGAAGGATGGAAAAGATAAAGCCAGGAAGACCGCGCGATCGAACCCGATTGCACGGCATCTTCCTGGCTTTTTTTATACATTCTTGAATCACAGCAGTCATAAAGAAGACAATTGAAAATACTCATGAAAATGTAATATATATTTCTGCACCAGATATAAGACAAGCGTTCCGCCAATTTGTTATAATGTGGATAATCATAGAGTAAATTTACAGAAAAATAACGTAAAATCAACGTTACAATGTTCCATCAATAAAATATGTGGTGGATTTACATAAAATTTACAAAAGAGATACGAAACATTTACAAATATTCGTTACGATGGATAAGTATGTGTTCAAGGTAAATACATGGGAGGTCAACAATGAAATTAAGATATGTTTCAGCCATAGTCAGTCTAGCTGCCGTTTTTGCGCTGTCTGCCTGCGGACCTGTAGTTGATGAGGAATCCATCACCGCGGTCGGTTCTTCTGCGCTGCAGCCGTTAGTGGAGGCCGCTGGGGAACAATTCAGTGCGGAAAACCTCGGGAAATTCGTCAATGTCCAAGGCGGTGGAACCGGAACAGGCTTGAGCCAAATTGCCGCGGGTGCGGTAGATATCGGTAATTCGGATATTTTTGCCGAAGAGAGGGAAGGAATTGATGCCAGCCAATTGGTGGACCATCGTGTCGCCATCGTTGGGATTACGCCTATCGTGACGCCCGGCGTCGGTGTAACGGATCTTTCCATGGAAGAGTTGCGCGGTATCTTTACGGGCAAATACAGCAATTGGTCCGAATTGGGCGGAAAAGATCTGCCGATAGTCGTATTGAATCGTGCGAAAGGTAGCGGTACCAGAGCGACATTCGATAAATGGGTTCTGGCCGGAGAAGAAAGCATCATCACCCAAGAGCAAGAATCCAACGGAACCGTCCGTCAGATCGTTGCATCAACACCGGGCACCATCAGCTATGTATCCTTCTCTTACGTCAACGAAGATGTCAAGGCGCTCTCCATAGATGGAGTAGAGCCGACGCCGGAGAACGTTACGACCAACGCATGGGTCATCTGGGCATATGAACATATGTACACGAATGGCGAACCTACGGGATTGACTAAAGAATTCCTGGATTACATGCTGTCGGAAGAAGTGCAGGGCAATCTGATCGAAGCGTTGGGATATATTCCTTCGACGCAAATGAAGGTCGATAGAGACATTGAAGGAAACGTCACACCGATCGAATAACAGCAACTGAAATATCATTGTGATGAAAGGCGGCCGCCTTTTCGGAGGACGGCGCCTTTCGTTGCGGCTCAAAGTTTAAGAGGAGGGTTTCTCTTGGAAATGACACCAGGAAACTTAATGAAAAAGTCAAGTAAACGCAGATTGGAATCATTTGGACGCACCATCAGTCTGATCAGCACTGCAGTCATCGTCTTCATCGTGCTGTCCATTCTATATTTTGTCACCAGCAAAGGGATATCCACCTTTGTTACGGATGGCGTATCACTAGGGGATTTTTTGACGAAAAGCATCTGGAACCCCGGTACCGTCGCTGATGACGGCACACCCTTAGTCGGAGCCTTACCGATGATCGCAGGCTCATTTTTGGTCACTTTGATTTCCGCAGCCTTGGCGACACCGTTCGCCGTAGCTGCAGCCTTGTTCATGACGGAAATATCACCGAAATCCGGGAAAAAAATACTGCAACCGGTCATCGAACTGCTTGTCGGTATTCCGTCGGTCGTGTACGGATTCATCGGCTTGACGGTTGTAGTGCCTTTTGTCCGCTCGTTGTTCGGCGGTACCGGATTCGGTATTCTTTCTTCCACCTTGGTCCTGTTCGTCATGATTTTGCCGACCGTGACCAGCATGTCAGTGGATGCTTTGAACGCAGTCCCCCGTCATTACCGGGAAGCTTCCCTTGCTATGGGAGGGACGCGCTGGCAGACCATCTATAAAGTGGTTTTGCGGGCAGCTACCCCAGGGCTTATGACAGCGGTCGTCTTCGGGATGGCGCGTGCGTTCGGAGAAGCCTTGGCGGTTCAGATGGTTATCGGAAATGCGACTTTGATGCCGAACAATCTTGTGACGCCGGCTTCGACATTGACAAGTATTTTGACGATGAGCATGGGGAACACCGTTATGGGAACCTTGGAAAACAATGTCCTCTGGTCATTGGCGACCATCCTCCTTTTGATGGCTTTATTCTTCAATATTTTGACACGCTACATCGGTAAGAAAGGAGCCGTTAAAAAATGAACATGGATCCCAAAAAAGTAGACAAATTTATGGTCGGCCTGATCTATCTGTTTTCCGGAACGATCATCCTTATTCTGGCAGGTCTGCTGCTCTTTATCTTATGGCGCGGCCTGCCCCAGTTCTCATGGGAATTTCTGACGGCACCGGCAAAGTCCTTCCAAGTAGGTGGTGGAATCGGAGTACAGTTATTCAATTCCTTTTACCTCTTGATCCTGACGATGCTGATCAGCACGCCACTTGCGTTGGGAGCGGCGATTTACCTTTCGGAATATGCACCTCAGAATTGGTTTACCGACATCATCCGTACTGCTATCGAAGTTTTGAGTTCCTTACCGTCAGTTGTAGTCGGACTCTTCGGGTTCCTGATTTTCGTCATCCAATATGATTTTGGCTTCTCGATCCTTTCAGGAGCCTTGTCCCTGACCATCTTCAATCTGCCGCTTTTGACGCGCACGATCGAAGATTCCTTGCGGGCGATTCCGTCTTCCCAGCGTGAAGCTGGATTGGCCTTGGGGCTTTCCCGTTGGGAGACAGTGACGTTGATCATTCTGCCGGCTGCTTTGCCGGGTATTCTGACCGGGATGATTTTAGCTGCGGGCCGTATTTTCGGTGAAGCAGCCGCATTGATCTATACAGCCGGGCAGAGCGCTCCGGCTTTGGATTTCACAAATTGGAATCCGCAATCCATCACAAGTCCGTTGAATATTTTCCGGCCTGCCGAAACATTGGCTGTACACATCTGGAAAATCAACAGTGAAGGCGTGAAACCGGATGGAGCGCAAGTATCCGCTGGTGCCTCAGCAGTACTGGTGTTGGCAGTCCTCATCTTCAATCTGACCGCCAGAAGTTTGGGCAGAAGATTGCAGAAGAAAGCTACTTCAGCATAGAACCGGAAAAATTGATTTGAAGGAGGGACCCTTGATGGGGAATGAAAAAACACTGGAAACGAATATCATCCGGATGCGTCCTGAGGCTGAAGTTGCCCTGAAGACAAATAATCTGCATGTTCATTATGGCGATTTTGAAGCAATCAAAGGCGTTTCCATGGAATTTGAAAAGAATAAAATCACCTCGCTGATCGGACCGAGCGGGTGCGGGAAATCCACTTATCTTCGTTCGCTGAACCGGATGAACGACGCTGTTCCCGGCGCAAAAGTGACTGGGGAAATCATTTACCAAGGCATTGATGTGAACGTACCTGAAGTCGATGTATTCGAAGTACGGAAAAATATTGGGATGGTATTCCAAAGACCGAATCCTTTTAGCAAATCGATTTATGAGAACATCGCTTTTGCACTGAGAAGGCACGGCATGAAAGACAAGTCGGCATTGGACGAAATCGTCGAAACCAGCCTGAAACAAGCTGCCCTTTGGGACCAAGTGAAGGATCAGTTGAACAAAAGCGCCTTAGCACTTTCGGGCGGCCAACAGCAACGTCTCTGCATCGCACGGGCGATCGCACTGAAACCTGATATCCTGCTTTTGGATGAACCGGCCAGCGCGTTGGATCCGATATCGACTTCTCAAGTCGAAGAAACCTTGCTGGAGCTGAAGGAAAAGTATACGATTATCATTGTTACACATAATATGCAACAAGCATCGCGGATCAGTGACTATACAGCGTTCTTCTATTTGGGCAATGTTATTGAATATGATGAGACCAGAAAAATCTTTACCCGTCCGAAGATTCAACAGACGGAAGATTATGTTTCTGGGCATTTCGGCTAGGAGGAAAGCAACGTGAACAGCACAAAACCCATTATTGAAACGCGTGATGTACATTTATATTACGGAAAGAACGAAGCGTTGAAGGGCATTTCGCTGGATTTCCATAAAAAAGAAATAACGGCTCTGATCGGGCCGAGCGGATGCGGAAAATCCACCTACTTAAGGACCTTGAATCGTATGAATGACTTGATTCCGGATGTGACGGTCACCGGGAAAATCAGTTTCAATGACCAGGATATCTACAGTCCGCAAATGGATACTGTAGAGTTGCGGAAAAAGGTTGGCATGGTTTTCCAACAACCGAACCCATTCCCATTTTCGGTATTCGACAACGTAGCATATGGCTTACGCATCGCCGGAATGAAGGACAAAGAAAAAATTGCCCGGATTGTGGAAGAGAGTCTTAAGAAAGCCGCTGTATGGGACGACGTCAAAGATAAATTAGATCAGAGTGCTTTATCTTTGTCAGGAGGACAGCAGCAACGTGTCTGTATCGCCCGGGTCTTGGCGATCGAACCTGAAGTCATTTTGTTGGATGAACCGACGAGCGCGTTGGATCCAATTTCCAGTGCTCAGATCGAACGGATGCTTATGGAACTGAAAAACGAGTACACGATGATTATTGTTACGCACAATATGCAGCAAGCATCGCGGATTTCTGATAATACTGCCTTTTTTTTGAACGGAGAATTGATTGAATTCGGTGAAACGAGCCAAATCTTCACCAATCCAAAGAAAAAACAAACGGAAGATTATATTTCTGGACGTTTCGGCTGATCCGTTGCATAATGAAAAATATTTACAAAGGGGTTGGTTTGTGATGAGACGAGTTTTTGAAGAGGAATTAAAGAGTTTGCACACTCACTTTTTGAAGATGGGTGTATTGGTCAATGAAGCGATCCAGAAATCAGTGGATGCTTTTGTCACGCACGATAAAGAATTAGCACAGCAAGTTATAGATGAAGATGCAGCCATCAATAAACTCGAGAACGACTTGGAGCTCGAATGTTTCGAATTGATAGCCTTGCAACAGCCGGTCACCACTGACTTGCGCAAAATCGTAACCGTGATGAAAGCCAGTGCCGATTTGGAACGGATAGGTGATCACGCGGTCAGTATCGCCAAGTCAACAATCAAAGTGAAAGGCACCAAGCATGATGCTGATATCGAAACGGCTATCGCGGAAGCTGCCTTGATGGTCATGGCGATGGTAAAGGAAGTCCTGGATGCTTACGTTGTCATGGATGTTGAACGGGCACGCGCGATTGCGGCCAGGGATACAGAAATAGATGAACGTGCAAAAAATATCTACGAAAGCTGCATCGAGCATATGAAACAGGATCCTGAAATCATTTTCGGAGGAACCAATTACATGCGCATTTCGACTTATTTGGAAAGAATAGGCGATTATGTAACGAATATATCCGAATGGATCATTTACTTGGATTCAGGCGAAGTCGTAGAATTGAATGTCCACCATAAAATTTAATGAGAAAAGCGTTGCCGAGCCGAATATGGCGCTGCAACGCTTTTTTATTTCTGCGTCAGTTCAAGGATCTGATACAGGAGAGATGCTTTGCAGCTGCTAATTTCGGCAGCAAGCGCAATAGCTTTCATAGAACAGATGAATTTGCTAAAATAAGGATTGAAGTAAGGAATAGGAGCTTAGATGAGATGATGTCAGATTTGAATACAGAAACCATACAAGCAGTTACGAAAATATTCAAATTGATCGGCGATCCGACCCGTTTTTTGATTCTCCATGTGCTGGAAAACCGGGAACTGAACGTTAATGCCATCGCAGAGGAACTGGACTTGGAGCAATCGGCAGTGTCGCACCAGCTGAAAAAGCTGCGGGAAGCGAAGTTGGTGAAGAGTAGAAGAAGCGGAAAAAATATCCTCTACAGTCAAGACGATCAGCATGTCTACGCAATCTTGCATTTGGCTGTAGAACATGCCGAACATGGCAGGGAAGAAGAGAGGAATGAGGCAGAGGCACGCTCCGCGGATAAGAAACATCCTTAAACAAAAGTGCGAACTAGTGTTCTTTTCCGAACTTGATATGGTATACTGAATGAGAATAGGAAACAGACGAAGACCAAAGAATAAGTCAAAGAGGGATCTGAAAATATGGCAAAAGACCAAATCATCGTACGGGGAGCCCGTTCGCACAATTTGAAGAATATAGATGTTACCATTCCAAGGGATAAGCTTGTCGTCATGACCGGTCTTTCCGGATCTGGTAAAAGCTCGTTGGCTTTCGATACGCTTTATGCAGAAGGACAAAGACGCTATGTGGAAAGCCTCTCCGCCTATGCACGTCAGTTTTTGGGCCAGATGGACAAACCGGATGTGGACAGCATCGATGGCTTGAGCCCAGCGATTGCTATCGATCAAAAGACGACGAATCGCAATCCCCGTTCGACTGTTGGTACAGTTACAGAAGTTAATGACTTCCTGCGACTGCTTTTTGCCCGTGTGGGTCACCCGATTTGTCCGAATGATGGCACGCCGATCAGCAGCCAATCACCCGAACAGATGGTGAATCAGGTTCTTGAGCTTCCTGAACGCACGAAACTGCAGATACTGGCACCGATCATCAAAGGGAAAAAAGGGCAGCACAAAAAAGTATTCGAAGACATCAAAAAACAAGGCTACGTCCGCGTCCGCGTCGATGGAGAGTTGTTTGATGTCTCTGAGGACATTGAATTGGAAAAAAATAGAAAACACGATATCGCGATCGTTGTGGATAGGCTGGTCATCAAAGAGGGCATCCGTTCGCGAATCTTCGATTCGATCGAAGCGGCACTGCATTTGGCGGATGGATACGCCATCGTTGATGTTATCGGGAGTGAAGAGCTTTTGTTCAGTGAGCACCACGCCTGTCCTTATTGCGGATTTACGATCGGTGAAATCGAACCGCGCCTGTTTTCTTTCAACGCGCCCTACGGAGCCTGTTCCGAATGTGATGGATTAGGAATGAAATTGGAAGTCGATCCTGACTTGATCGTTCAGGATAAACAGCTTTCCTTAAATGAAGGTGCGTTGGTGCCTTGGAACCCAATCAGTTCGAATTACTATCCGGAAATGCTGCGCCAATTTTGTGTCCAAAACGGGATTGATATGGATCTTCCTTACGCTGAACTTAGTACCGCTACCCAGCAAAAACTGCTCTATGGCGCTGAAGGCGAATTGTTCCATTTCCATTACCAGAATGAATTCGGCGGTGTCCGGGATGTCGATATCCCTTTTGAAGGGGTCATCACCAATGTCAATCGACGCTACAAAGAGACATCGAGCGATTTTACGCGCGAAGCGATGCGCCAATACATGACCGAGCTGCCCTGCCATACTTGCCACGGCTATCGTTTGAATGAGCAGGCCCTATCCGTGAAGGTGGCCCAACACGATATCGGTCAAGTCACGGAGTTTTCCATTGAGAATGCGGTCGCCTTCTTCGAGGGGATTTCTCTTTCGGAACAAGAGAAACAGATTGCGGCGCCTATCCTGAAGGAAATTTTGTCCCGATTGACTTTCCTGAAGAACGTCGGCCTGGACTATTTGACCTTGAGTCGGACAGCGGGCACGCTTTCCGGAGGGGAAGCGCAGCGGATCCGCTTGGCTACGCAGATAGGCTCCAACCTGTCCGGTGTGCTCTACATTTTGGATGAGCCATCCATCGGGTTGCATCAGCGCGATAACAATCGATTGATCGAATCGATGAAAAACATGCGCGATCTCGGGAATACGCTGATTGTTGTGGAGCATGATGAAGACACGATGATGCAGGCGGATTATCTGATCGATATCGGACCGGGTGCAGGTGAACTCGGTGGCGAAATTGTGGCTGCCGGTACGCCTGAACAAGTCATGAAAAACAAAAAATCGCTGACCGGGAAATATCTGTCAGGGAAATTGTTCATCCCGGTTCCGGAGACGCGAAGGACAGAAGACAAAGGAGCCGTGGAAATCACTGGCGCCACTGAAAATAATCTGAAGAATGTGGACGCGGCTTTTCCTCTAGGGAAAATTGTGGCAGTCACAGGCGTCTCTGGTTCGGGGAAGAGCTCCTTGGTCAATAATGTCCTGAAGACGGCCCTGGCCAAAGAATTGACCCGTACAAAAGAAAAACCGGGCAAATTCAAGACAATCAGCGGTTTCGAAGGTCTGGAGAAAGTCATCGATATCGATCAAAGCCCGATTGGACGAACGCCGCGAAGCAATCCAGCAACGTACACCAGCGTCTTCGATGACATGCGCGACCTTTTTGCAAGCACCAACGAAGCCAAAATACGCGGCTACAAAAAAGGCCGGTTTAGCTTCAACGTCAAGGGTGGGCGTTGTGAAGCCTGCCGCGGCGACGGCATTCTGAAGATCGAGATGCATTTCTTGCCGGATGTCTACGTTCCTTGCGAAGTCTGTCATGGCACGCGCTACAATTCAGAAACTTTGGAAGTGCAATACAAAGGCAAAAACATCGCTCAAGTGTTGGATATGACGATTGAGGAAGCTTTGGCCTATTTTGAAGCCATCCCTAAAATCAGACGCAAATTGCAGACCATCGTTGATGTCGGTCTTGGCTATGTAACATTGGGACAACCAGCCACTACTCTATCCGGCGGTGAAGCCCAACGGATGAAATTGGCCAGTGAACTGCAACGCGTATCCAGCGGGAAGACATTCTATATACTGGATGAACCTACGACGGGGTTGCATACGCACGATATCGCCAGATTGTTGCAAGTTTTGGATCGATTGGTTGAAGCCGGCAATACGATTGTCGTGATTGAACACAATCTCGACGTGATCAAAACGGCCGATTACATCATCGATATGGGACCTGAAGGCGGAGCCGGCGGGGGAACCGTACTCGCGACCGGAACTCCGGAAGAAATCGCCGAAGTGAAGGGAAGCTACACCGGTCAATTCCTGAAACCCATTCTGGAACGGGATAAAGCAAGAAACAAAAAGACAAAATAGATAGCGAAAGGCCAGCCGATTCCGGTTGGCCTTTTTTCCTCGTAATACTAGTAAAGTATAAAATTAATTGGAATCAAAAGTGCATCACCGGTGGTGTTCTATATGATTGTAAAATGTTCCTTGCATCCCAAATCGTTGGCTAGCTTCACGGGTTAGCTCTTCGGAAAACGGATGAAGGAACCCCTTGGCTCTGCAAGCCAAGACATATGGTTCGACTAACCTGCTGATGCAGGAAGTCTCTCAGTAGTTGCACTCTACGATGCTCATCTGCATGGGAGTCTTAGTGATCCATCCCTTAGAGACTCCCAGTACAAGGTGACCGTAGGGAACGTTGCGAGGCCAGATTCCCTAAATCCTTAACAAGGGCTGTACGAACCCGTTCTGCTTTTCTTGCAATCCTCTAGTCATTTCTGCTGAAGGGAAAATCAATCTTTAGACCTATGACAAGGGAAAGAAAATTAGGCATAATAAGAACATAAGCAACAGGTAATCAGAAAACAGGCAAACTGTCCCATGTCAGTGAATAGATAAATGGATAACCATCAAGGAGGAACTACCATGAATGAAAGAGACCGTATTTTGGCGTTGGTAAAAGAAGGCATCATTACTACAGAAGAAGCCTTGGTACTTTTGGAAAACTTGGCGAAGCGCGAAGGAAAAGATGCTGTGAAATTGAATCAGCAGCAAGATTTTACAGATAAACCTGATGCTACATCAGATTACACAGAGCAAACCGATCAAGCATCTGCTCAAGAGCGGGAAGACCAGGAAAATTTGGAAAAGATTTTGGATGAACTGGCTAGCGAAATTTCCTATTTTTCCTCTCAAATCGATGCGAAGGGCGAAGCATTGCAATCGCTGAAAAAACAGATCAACGATAAAGCCGAAAAAAGGCAAGAATTGGCCACAGCCGATGAACTGGGCGATTTGACGGGTGAACAAGAAATCACGCTGATGCGCTTGGATGAAGAGCTGGATGGTCTGCGTGGGCAAGCTGCCGCACTGGAAGCCGAAAAAGTCGAGATGGAACAAAAAATGCGCAGCCTCAAGAAGGAGCATGTGGAAAACAGCGTGAAATCCTTTGGCGAGAAACTGGGCAATAAAGAGGAATGGAAGGACACAGCCGCCAATTTCGCCGATCGCCTCACCAAAGCAGGCACACAATTAAGTAAATTTTTGACCGACACGGTACAAACGGTCGTAGAGAATGTCGATTGGAAGGACACTGATTTTAATATCAAGATCCCTGGATTGATCACCAGCAAATTCCAGCATGAATTCACATTCGATCAAAATACAGCGACGATTCTTGATTTCCAACTGGCAAACGGCAACGTGACGTTGCAAAGTTGGGATAACGAAACTATTTCGGTCGCCGCGGATGTGAAAATCTATGGGAAAACTGAAGAAGCAACAGCGAAGGAAGCATTCGAGGCTCGGAGCACGCTGGTGATGGATGAGGATAAATTTACTTTCCGCGTTCCGAACAAAAGAGTGAAATGCGATATCGTCGTCTCTTTGCCGAAACGCGAATACGATTATGTCGCAATCAAGATGCTGAACGGGAATGCAACTTTGAAAAACATTGAAGGAAAAGATTTTTACATCAAATCCACCAATGGCAATATGGTCATCTCAGGTCTCAAGGCCATCATGTTGGAGATGGATGGCGTCAATGGGAGTTTGGACGTTTCAGAAAGTACAATCGTTGATGTTCTGGCGAAGACTATAAACGGCAGTCTGACGATCAAGAGTGATGTCATCAGCGCAACTGTTTCCGTTGTGAACGGCGATGTGAAAATTTCCTATCCGGGAATCAACGCAAAACAAATTCAAGCCAGCTCTGTCAATGGTTCCGTTAAACTGTCTTTGCCGGCTGCCAAAAGTGCAGAAGTGAAAGCCAGTAGCTCTTTGGGAAAAATCATGAATCGAATGGAAAACATTGAAATCATCCGTCAAAAAAATGAACACACCAACAAGTACTTGGAATTCAGACGAATGGACGAGGAAGCGCCGGTTATGGTAGAATTAAAGACAACAACAGGAAACATATTCTTAAAAAATAACTAAAAATAGCGACAATAAATGGCATATATAAGGAGAGAACGAACATGAAAAAATTAACTAAATCTGCTACAGACAGACAAGTCAGCGGTGTTCTGGGAGGTATTTCCGAATACTTCGGCATCGACTCGACGATTGTGCGTGTGATATTTCTGATTTCCGTATTTGCGGGTGTCGGATCACCTGTATTGCTGTACATCCTGATGGCTGTACTGATGCCTGAACCGGGCCAAAGCGGCGATGGGCAATCATTCGGTGGTAAATATGGTTCTTCATCGTCCCGCCGCAGTTCCGATGCCTCTAGATCTGTAAAAGAAGCAAAACCAGTGGAAAAACAAGAAGAGGACGACTGGAGTGATTTTTGATGGGATTTTGGAAGAAAGCGGCCGTCAATTCGTTAGTGTTCATCGCTCTGGCTTATTTTATGGCACCTTCGTTCTATGTGCATAGCCTTTGGACGGCATTTTGGGCCAGCATCATTTTAGGCATCGTCAACTTTTTGATTAAACCGGTGCTTTCAATCCTCTCGTTCCCGATCACAATCCTTACGTTCGGCTTGTTCAGCTTCGTCATCAATGGCTTTATGCTGTATCTTACGTCTTGGTTGGTCGGTCCCGGATTCCACTTCACGAGCTACGGCACAGCGTTCCTAGTGGCTTTGATCATGTCGATCGTGCATATGTTCCTGAACAGGGATGACGCGCGTTAACCAACAGGGTTACGCTGCGGTGCTTAGCACCAAATAACATAAAGTAAGGCAGCTGAAACGATTGTTTCAGCTGCCTTTTTGTTCTTTCGTATGCATGCATAAAATGTTATGATGGATAGGAATACAATAAACCACAAGCGATGCAATCATTGTTTGCGGCAAGACAAAAATGTAAAAAAATCCTGCCTGATCGGGGTCAGGAAATTAAATGATAGAGCGAGGGATAAGAATGGCGAATACAGTCACTGTAAAGGAATTAGTGGATTCTTCAGGGTATATTGTACTGAGCGGAGAAGAATTTTTGGAAAACAAAATCACGACCAGCGAAATCTCCAGGCCCGGCGTCGAGTTGACAGGTTTCTTTAATTTCTACCCGTCGGCCCGTATCCAGTTGTTGGGGAAAACGGAACTGACATTCATCGAGAGGATGACCGCCGAAGAGCGCCTGATCGTCATGAGGCGACTATGCAGCAAAGAGACACCTTGCTTCGTTATCGGACGCAAGCTGCAGGCGCCAGCAGAATTGACGAAAGCCGCGCAGGAAGCCGGCATACCGATTCTTTCGGCGCAGTCCAGAACGACAAGAGTATCCAGTAACATCACCAATTTCCTTGAAGGCAAGTTGGCGGAACGGGTTTCTATGCATGGGGTTTTCGTGGATGTTTTTGGAATGGGCGTCATGATTACAGGAGACAGCGGCGTCGGGAAGTCGGAAACGGCTTTGGAATTGATCCAAAAAGGACACCGGCTGGTTGCTGACGATCGCGTTGATCTGTATCAACATGATGAAAATACGCTGATCGGTGAGGCACCGGGCATCCTACGCCATCTGATCGAAATTCGCGGAATCGGCATCATCGATGTGATGACGCTGTTCGGAGCCGGAGCAGTCAAACAGACCAATGAAGTCAATCTGATCGTTAACCTAGAGCTTTGGAGCAAAGACAAAAAGTTTGAACGTCTGGGCAGCACAGAGGAGATTGTAAACATTCTGGGTGTCGGCATCCCTAAAATCACGATTCCAGTAAAAACCGGGCGAAATCTTGCCATCATCATCGAAGTGGCGGCTATGAATTTCCGTGCGAAAACAATGGGCTACAACGCCGCTGAGACTTTCGAAAGAAATTTGGAAGCTTTGATAAAAGAGAATGTCCAAAAAAATGATTAGGCATGAATGAAGGAGTAGATAAATGATTAACTTGATAGCCGCATTGAACCCCGTCGCATTGTCGTTCGGTGGGTTGGAAATCCGTTGGTATGGTGTCATCATCGCGGTAGGCATCCTCATTGCCATGACATTGGCAACGAAAGAGGCCGAGAAAAAGGGGTTGGATCCGGATTTTATTGTCGATATGATGTTCTGGACGATACCGCTTGGAATCATCGGCGCCCGCATTTACTATGTATTGTTTGAATTGGATTATTATTTGCAGAACCCAGGCGAAATCATTCAGATTTGGAATGGTGGCATCGCCATTTATGGGGCATTGATAGCCGGGATTTTGACAATTTACTGGTACACAAAACGAAAAGGGATTTCTTTTGCATTGACGATGGATATTTTGGCACCCGCAGTCCTGATTGCGCAATCCATCGGCAGATGGGGGAATTTCATGAACCAAGAAGCGCATGGTGAGGAAGTGAGCCGCGCCTTTTTGGAAAATTTGTTCCTGCCCGAATTCATCATTGAACAGATGAACATAAACGGAATATATTACCACCCAACCTTCTTATACGAATCACTTTGGTCGTTGGCCGGTTTTGTGCTGATCCTGTTCCTGCGCAGAAAAGGACAGCTGTTGCGTGTCGGAGAAGTGATGTTCACTTATGTCATGTGGTACTCGTTCGGCCGTTTCTTTATCGAAGGCATGCGCACGGACAGCCTGTATCTATTCGGACCTATCCGGGTTTCACAGGCGCTGTCCATCCTGCTCTTCCTTGGAGCAATGGGAATCTGGGCATACAGACGCAGAAATAATTATCCACCTGATCCCTACTACACAGACATCACCAGAAAGGGAGCATAATAGAGTAATGAAATTCAAAACAGTATTATTTGATTTTGACGGCACGATTGCCGACACGAACAGGCTCATCAGCGAAAGCCATTTTGTCGTCATGGAGGAAAATTTTCCGGGCCGGTTCAAAAAAGAGGAAATGGCTCAGTTCAACGGTCCAAGTTTAGAGGAAATATATGGGAATCTTGATCAAGGAAGACAGGATGAACTAGTCGCCCGCTACAGGGAAGTTATGCTGGAGAAGCATGATGAAATGATCGGCATTTTTCCAGGCATAAAAGAAGTGCTTGAGAACCTCAAACAAGAAGGCCTCAGCTTGGGTGTCGTATCGACGAAGCGCAGCGATGTGCTGAAACGGGGTATCGCTATCCTTGGGATCACAGATTATTTTGATACGATCCTCGGCTCAGGCGATTTTTCGCAACCGAAACCCGATCCCGAATCACTCTTCCTGGCTATGGAGCGTCTGGACGCCGAAAGGGAAACCAGCGTAATGGTCGGGGACAATCATCACGATATAGTCGCAGGCAATAATGCTGGTGTGACAAGCATTTTTGTAGGCTGGTCCGAAAAAACGACTGCCTTCATCCAACCATATCGGCCAACAAAAATAGTCAACGATCCACAGGAGTTGGAAGAGTACATTCTTTCCGGTGTGAGAGTTTAATCGAGGGGAAGCGAGCAAAATGAAACAAAAAGTCGCCGTATTGGGGGCAGGTTCTTGGGGAACAGCCTTATCCATGGTATTGGATGAGAATGGGCATGATGTCCGCCTTTGGGGGAATGACCCGAAACAAATCAAAGAAATCAACGAAAGACACACGAATGAGCATTACTTGCCAGGTGCCAAGTTAAGTGAAGCGATTGTGGCATACACAGATCTGAAAGCCGCCATAAACGAAGCAGACGCGCTCTTGTTCGTACTGCCGACAAAAGCGATCCGCGTGGTCGCGAAAGAAGTCGCAACGCTGTTGGACGGACAAACGAAGCCGCATCTGATCCATGCAAGCAAAGGTTTGGAGCAGGATACGCATAAGCGGATTTCCGTCATCATCCAGGAAGAGATTCCGGCTGAAAAGTACGACAGCTTAGTTGTCCTTTCCGGACCGAGCCATGCGGAAGAAGTGGCCAAAAAAGACATCACAACAATCACGGCCGCATCCGAGAGCGAGGAGGATGCAGGGTATGTTCAAAAACTGTTCATGAATCCCTATTTCCGGGTTTACCGGAACACGGATGTCATCGGGGTTGAGTTGGGTGCTGCTTTGAAGAACATCATCGCGGTAGGTGCAGGAGCGCTCCATGGATTGGGCTATGGCGACAACGCGAAAGCGGCTTTGATGACGCGCGGATTGGCTGAAATCAGCCGACTCGGCACAGCCTTTGGAGCCGATCCAATGACCTTCTTCGGTTTGAGCGGGGTGGGCGATCTGATCGTTACTGGCACAAGCCGCCACTCACGGAACTGGCGAGCCGGGGACCTGATTGGTAAAGGCCAGGACTTGGATGAAGTGCTGAAAAATATGGGAATGGTCGTTGAAGGCGTGGCGACAACAAAAGCCGCTTATGAATTGGCTAAAGAAAAAGGTATCGAAATGCCGATCACGGAAGCCATCTATAAAGTGTTGTACGAGAAAGTCGATGTTAAAAAAGCAATCGAGGAATTGATGCTGCGCGAAGGCAAAGCGGAACAATCTTCTCAAAATGTGGAAAAGGGGAGCCAGTCAATATGAAGAAAGTCAGAAAAGCAGTGATTCCTGCTGCGGGATTCGGAACGCGTTTTTTACCTGCAACGAAAGCGATGGCAAAAGAAATGTTGCCTATCGTCGATAAGCCGACCATTCAATTCATCGTCGAAGAGGCAATAGCATCAGGGATCGAAGATATCCTGATCGTAACCGGAAAAAGCAAACGTCCGATCGAAGACCATTTTGATTCGAATATCGAGTTGGAAGCGAATCTGCGTGAAAAAGGCAAAAATGAATTGCTTGAATTGGTGCAGGAAACGACCGGTTTGCGCATCCATTTCGTCCGTCAATCTTATCCATTGGGATTGGGTCATGCGGTTTTGCAGGCAAAAGCCTTTGTCGGTGATGAGCCTTTCGTTGTCATGCTTGGGGATGATCTGATGGAAGATGAAGTGCCGTTGACCAAACAATTGATGGATGCTTACGAGCGCACACATGCTTCGAACATCGCTGTGATGGAAGTGCCGCATGAAGAAACATCCAAATACGGAATCATCGATCCCGATCAGGAATTAGAGCCTGGCCTGTTCAACGTCCGCAGATTCGTCGAAAAACCGAATCCAGAAGATGCTCCGAGTAATTTAGCGATCATCGGCCGTTACTTGCTGACTCCAGAAATTTTCGAAATTTTGGAAAATCAGAACCCAGGTGCCGGCGGGGAAATCCAATTGACCGACGCCATCGATACGCTGAACCAGACGCAACGCGTCTTCGCAAAACGCTTCGACGGCAAGCGGTTTGATGTCGGAGACAAATTCGGTTTCCTGACGACTAGCATTTCTTACGGTCTGACCCATCCTGAAATAAAAGATAAATTGAAAAAATATCTGGTAGAACTGGGCGAAAAATTGGTTGCCGAGGACGAAGGCAAGTAGCCATTTAGGCAATCCAAAGCCAATTGATTTTTGAATAAAATAAGAGAGGCCGAGCCATCAATCGTTCTGCGATTCATGGCTCGGCTTCTTCTCCATCAATGCGGCACCCTGAGCAGAATTGTGGCACAAAAAATAAAGTCAGAGTAAACTGAATAAGAATCAGATTTCGGTACTAGCCCGGAATAGACTTAACACCAGAAGGAGATACACTAAACATGGAACAAACTGAAAAAATTTATGACGTCATCGTCATCGGAGCCGGACCAGGCGGAATGACTGCGGCGCTTTATGCCTCCCGTTCGAATTTGAGCACCT
Organism: Trichococcus collinsii; assembly: GCF_900107505.1. Taxonomy (GTDB): domain Bacteria; phylum Bacillota; class Bacilli; order Lactobacillales; family Aerococcaceae; genus Trichococcus; species Trichococcus collinsii. The sequence goes on from NZ_FNQH01000003.1 coordinate 74,148, forward strand.
TGATGCTGGAACGTGGCGTTCCAGGCGGCGAAATGATTAATACGGCCGAAATTGAAAATTATCCTGGCTTCAAATCGATATTGGGTCCGGAGCTGGCTGAAAGGATGTACGAGAGCTCCATGCAATTCGGAGCCCAGCACGCTTACGGAGATGTGAAACGCATTGTTGTCGATGGTGATTACCGCATCGTCGAAGCAGGCAAAAAATCCTATAAAACGCGTGCTGTCATCATCGCAACCGGCTCCCACCACCGCAAATTGGGAGTTCCCGGAGAAGACCAGTACAATGGCCGAGGCGTTTCCTATTGTGCCGTCTGTGACGGTGCCTTCTTTAAAGGCAAAAAATTGGCAGTGGTCGGCGGTGGTGATTCTGCCGTGGAGGAAGGGACTTACTTGACGCAATTCGCGGAGGACGTTAACATCGTGCATCGACGGGATACATTGCGCGCCCAAAAAATCATTCAGGACCGTGCCTTCAAGAATGCGAAAGTTTCCTTTACATGGGATTCCTTTGTGGAAGAAATTAAGGGAGACGGACAAAAAGTCACGGGTGTGGTGATCAGGAACAAGCACACCAACGAAATCACGGAAAATGCAGTGGACGGCGTCTTCATCTACGTCGGTATTTTGCCGCAATCGGATGCCTTCCTTGATCTGGGGATCACGGATGAAGAAGGCTGGATCATCACGAATGAGCACATGGAAACGGCCGTACCGGGCATATTTGCCATCGGGGATGTCCGTCAGAAGCTTCTGCGCCAAATCACGACTGCCGTCGGAGATGGTGGGGAAGCCGGGAATCGTGCTTTTTCATACATCGAAGGCTTGCATGACCGTCTGGCAGCTGCTGAAGCTGCTGCCGAGACAACGGACTGAATTGATCATCATGCAACCGTAAATTTGTTGTCAAATCGATAAATATCACTAAAGTTCATGCTCTGATTTCAGAGCATGAACTTTTTTTGTAGATTCCATCTTTTCACTCAAATGGGATGCAAATAATGTTATAATATAGCTAAACTAATATGGAAGGATGATGAAAATGTCTTATCAAGAAACCATTGCACAATGGAATAATTTTGCCTTATTAGAATCTACATTAAAAGAAGAATTAAAGTCTTTGGAGGGAAATGAAGAAGCGCTGAAAGATGCTTTTTTTGCTCCGCTGGAATTCGGAACGGCAGGTATGCGCGGTATCCTGGGAGTCGGCATCAACCGGATGAACATCTACACAGTACGTCAAGCCACCGAAGGATTGGCCCGTTTGATGGAGGCGAAAGGTGAAGAAGAGAAAAAACGCGGCGTCGCGATTGCATATGATTCCAGACACCAATCTCCGGAGTTTGCGATGGAGGCAGCGAAAACATTGGGGGCGCACGGTATTCCGGCTTTCGTTTTTGAAAGCTTGCGACCAACACCTGAGTTGTCCTTTGCGGTAAGACATTTGAATGCGCTAACGGGGATCATGATCACAGCGAGTCATAACCCGGCTGATTACAACGGTTATAAAGTATATGGAGACGACGGCGGCCAGATGACTCCTGACGATGCAGATGCTTTGACTGAATATGTAAGAGCGATCGAAAATCCACTGACGATCCAAGTGGGTGATGAAGCAGAGCTGAAGGCAGCCGGCTTGATCAAAATGCTTGGGGAAGAGATCGATGCAATTTACCTTGATCTAGTCAAAACAGTGACCGTAGATTCCGCCCTTGTCCATGAAATGAGCAAAGAAATGAAATTGGTCTTCACTCCCCTGCATGGCACTGGCCAGATGATGGGTGAACGTGCCTTGAAGAACGCCGGTTTTGAAGGTATCTACCTCGTTCCCGAACAGGCAGTGGCCGATCCGAATTTTTCCACCGTGAAATCACCGAATCCAGAAGAAGCAGGCGCATTCGAATACGCCATCAAACTGGGTACGGAACTGGATGCTGATATTTTGGTCGCGACCGATCCGGATGCTGACCGCTTGGGTGCAGCCGTCCGCAAAGCAAAAGGCGAGTACGTTGTTTTGACGGGTAACCAAATTGCTGCATTAATGCTGGATTACTTGTTACGCGCGAAAAAAGCAGCCGGCACATTACCCTCCAACGGTACAGCCCTTAAATCGATCGTATCCAGTGAGTTGCCGACCGCAATCGCAAAATTTTACGGTGTGGATATGGTGGATGTTCTGACTGGATTCAAATTCATCGCAGAAAAAATCAAACAGTACGAAGAAGACCACAGCAAGGAATTCTTGTTCGGTTTCGAGGAAAGCTATGGTTATCTGGCAAAACCATTCGTACGCGACAAAGACGCCATCCAAGCCTTAGTGCTGATTGCTGAAGTAGCGGCTTACTACAAGAAAAAAGGCCAAACATTGTATGATGGTTTGGTTGAAATATTCGAAACACACGGCTATTATAAAGAACAGACGATTTCCGTCACGATGTCCGGCATCACTGGAGCAGAAAAGATCAAAGCGCTGATGGCTAAATTCCGTTCGGAAGCACCAGCAGAATTCGCAGGCATCGCCGTATCAATCACGGAAGACTTTGGCAACTCAACGAAGACATTCACTGACGGCTCCACGGAAAGCATCGATATGCCGAGCTCGAATGTGCTGAAATACTTCCTTGAGGATGGCAGCTGGATCGCTATCCGTCCCAGCGGAACAGAACCAAAAATTAAATTCTATATCGGTGCGAAGGCTGAGAGCCAAGTTGCAGTCGACGAAAAAGTCGCTGCTTTTGAGGCAAGCATCCGTACGTTGACCGCTGAATAAGGAATGCTAGAAAAAAAGAAGCCCGCGGGCTTCTTTTTTGTTTGAAGGTTTATCAGAAAGTCCTGGCCAATTGTTTGGCTTTTTCGATCGCATCCGCAACGATCTCATCAGCACGGTCCGGATATGTATCCATTCCTTCGACGAACAGTTGCGAGATTTCTTCGACTCCAAGGAAGCGGAAAATGCTCTTGATGTACTGGCTGGCAGGGTCACGTCCGTCGAAGAGGCCGCCGTTCGCTTGGATATGCAGCAATTTTTTATCTGGGACCATTCCGACGGCTCCGGATTCCGTGTAACGGAATGTCTGACCGGCAACCGTGATGGTATCGATCCACGTTTTCAGACGACCTGGCACATGCATGTTCCATAGCGGATTAGCGATAATGATCTTGTCCATGGACAAGAAATCATCCGTGTAGTGATTGAAGAGCGTCACTTTTTCCTGCTGACGGGAAGTCAATTGATCAAACAGCACGCCTTTCGACAATTCCTTCCAGGCAGTCAAAAGATCCCGGTCGATTTCTGGGATGGCGACTTCGTAAAGATTCATGTCCTTGATGCGATCGTAAGGATTCACAGCTTTGTATTCCTCCAGAAAAGCATCCAGGACTTTCATGGAACGGGAGACGCTGCTGTCGAACGGATGCGCGCGCACAACTAAAACTCTGGCCATAGAATAACCTTCTTTCCAATTTGTTATACCTACATGATACCATTTACATGCACAGATGATAAAGCATAACCACTACCTACAAACGAGAGGAACAGGTAAAAAAGAGAGTTACCCTTGTCGGGCAACTCTCTTTTGCATTTTGAATCAACAATCTTAAGCTACGAAAGCTTCCGCGGACAGAGGCGTTTCATCGATGAAGAAACGTTTGTACCAGACGAGGAAGATGTAGGCAGTCCAGATCTGACGGCCGTAATCCAATTTCTTCGTGTAGTTGTCATCGAGAATCTGCACAAGCTTTTCGGTGTCGAAAAATTCTCCTGCATAGTCGGAAGCAAAAGCTTTTCTGACTTCGTTGTAGAATTCTTCTTCACGCAACCAGTGACGGATAGGAGTAGGGAAGCCCAATTTCGGACGTTTCGCCCATTCTTCCGGTAGGACATCGGCAGCCGCTCTGCGCAGCACATATTTCGTATCGATTTCGTTGACGCGGTAATCGGAAGGGATGCGTTTCGCCAATTCCATGACCTCTTTGTCCAGGAAAGGTACGCGAAGCTCCAACGAATGGGCCATGCTCATCTTGTCGGCTTTCAACAGGATATCCCCAGGCATCCAGAGGTTCAGATCGAGATACTGCATCTTCGTCACATCATCTTGGCCTTTGACTTCGTCATAGATCGGTTTGGTGATCGAGCGGATATCCGGGCCATTTTTATATGCTGGCTTCAGGATATCCACAGCTTCTTCTTCGTCCCAGACGATGGCCTGGCCGATGAAGCGTTCTTCCACTTTTTGGCCGCCTTTGACCAGGAAGGTCGTCAAGGTATTCTTCGGCAGTTTGTGGGCCAATTTGCCGATGCCTTTTCTTAGGCTGTAAGGGACTTTTTCATAAGTTTCCATTTTCTTGGATGGTTCATACCAAGAGTAGCCGCCGAAAATTTCATCTGCACCTTCACCTGAAAGTACGACCGTCACGTCTTTCTTCGCCAATTCGGCCAAGAAATACAAAGGAACGGAAGACGGATTTGATTGCGGTTCATCCATATGGTATTGGATGGTAGGCAAGGCATGGAAAGCTTCTTCAGGAGAAATGTACTTGCGGACATTCTCGATGCCCAAGATTTCAGAAAGATCGGCAGCTTGGTTGGTTTCGTTGAACATTTTTTCATATTCGGAGAAGCCGACCGAGAAGGATTTTTCCGGTTTCATCAAGGCTGTTACCAAGCTGGAATCGACGCCGCCGGACAGGAAAGCGCCTGTCTTTACATCACTGATTTTATGGGCGCGGACAGAATCGGCCATTGTTGCTTTGACTTCTTCCACATAGCTCTCCAAAGTACCGTTTTCGGCATGGAACTTTTTGTCCCAATATTCGACCGTATGGATATCGTTGCCTTTCAGCACCATATAATGCGCCGGTTTCAATTTGTGGACGCCTTTGAAGAAGGTTTCACCCATCGAAGAATATTGCAGCGTCAAGTAAGGGCGCAAAGCATCTTTGTTCACTTCTTTAATGAAAGCAGGGTGAGCCAAAAATGACTTGATTTCAGAACCGAAAAGCAAGCTGCCGTCGGTTGTATTTGTTGTATAGTACAACGGTTTGATGCCGAAGCCGTCACGGGCGATGAACATCGTATCGTTCACTTTGTCCCAGATTGCGAACGCAAACATGCCGCGCAGTTGTTTCACGAAGTCATAACCGTATTCTTTGTAGCCATAGATCAAAACTTCACTGTCCGTTTTGGAATGGAAGACGTGCCCTTTTTGCTTCAGATCTTCGCGCAACTCCTGGAAGTTGAAGATTTCGCCATTGAACACTAATACCAAATTTCCATCGGCACTGTACATCGGTTGCTTCCCGTTATCGGAAAGGTCGATGATGCTCAATCGGCGGAAGCCTAACGTTACCTTGTCATCAGAATACATGCCGCCGCTGTCTGGCCCGCGGTGGACGATCCTATTCATCATACCTTCAATCACAGTCTGATGGTTCCATGCAGTCGATCCATGGATATATCCAACAAAACCACACATTTATACCACTCCTTAAGTATCTCTTGCTAGATCAGAATGTCTGTCCGTCTAGAGTCCAATCTATTCTATCACAAATGGAAAATCATTAAAAGAAATTATCCGATGGGAAAGCTCGGCGGAATCTACAGGAATCAAAAACAAGGCGTTCCACTTTGTAGGGAACGACCTTGTCCTTCAACTTCACTGCGTATTTTGAGCACTCAACGGGTACGTTTAACTTTACTGGAGGGATCCAGACGTTTTTCCATCAGACCCAACAGCCAATCGGCAAGAACGGCCATCAGGGCGGTTGGAATCGCGCCGGCAAGGATGATGGCTGTCCCGTTCGTCGCATTGACGCCGCGGGAAATGATATCCCCCAAACCGCCGGCGCCGATGAAGGTGCCGATGGCGGTGATGCCGATAGCAACCACCAAGGCATTCCGCAAGCCGGCCATAATGACGGAAAGCGACAACGGTAATTCGATCAGATAAGTCAATTGCATCCGCGTCATCCCCATGCCTTTACCCGTATCCAACAAAGCGGCATCCACATTTCGCACACCCGTATAGGTGTTTTTGATGATCGGCAGCAGCGAATACAGGAAGACGGTCGCAATGACGGTATCCGACCCGAGTCCGAGTCCCAGCATCAAAATGGATAACAGCGCCAGAGAAGGGATGGTCTGGATGACATTTGCGGCGCCGATGATCCAATCCGCCAGTTTTTTATTCCGTGCGATCCAGAAACCGAGCGGAATGGCTACAATTGCGGCGAACAGCACCCCATAAATGGAAATCAGAAAGTGGCGGGTGAATTGTTCGAAGACGTAGCTGGCATTTTCCCCATAATAGTAGAGCAGCTGCTGGAGCATATTCATTTCACTGAGGTTCATCATTTTCCCTCCTTTAAGGACGTAACTTCTTTATCTTCAAAATAGCTGTTCTCTTCCAGGAAAGTTTGGGCGACTGTTTGGGCTTCTACCAAGTCGTTATCCACTTCGTAGTTCATCGCCTGCATCATCTCGTCAGTCAGCGTGTCCTCCAATTTCAGCAGGATGGTCTCCAGTTCAGGATAAGCCTCCAAAATCTCTTTGGTGGCAACCGGGCTGGCGTCATAAGGCGGGAACAGCTGGAGATCGTCTTCGAGAACGACCAGATCATAGCTCGCGATCCGCCCGTCCGTGGAATAGCCCAAAACGATATCCATTTCGTCCGCTTGCAAAGCATCGTAGACGAGACCGACCTGCATCGGATAAACGCGTTGGAAGTCAAAGCCGTATGTCGTTTTGAATGCTTCATAACCGTCACCTTCCCGCTCCATCCAAGAGTTGTCGACGCCGGCTCTCAGATTTGGGGCCAATGTCGCGAGGTCGCTGATGGTCTCCAAATTATTTTCTTCGGCAAATTCACGTGTCACCAAAAATGCGTACGTGTTGGCAAAACCATAGGATGGGAACCAAACTTGATCGAATTGCTCATCGAAACCCTCGACGACTGTCTGGAACGCCAATGCTGGATCCGTAAGAGGTTCCATGCCCAATTCACCGGTCAGCGACGTCCCTGTATAGCGGGCAGCCGATACATTCGCATCCCCGCCGATCATAGCTTGATGATTCAGTGTCGATGAGCCGAGATTATTGACCATATCGACAGAAGCATCCGGCAGGTAATGTTCGACCATCCCTCTGACCATATAACTCAATATTTGCATTTCTGTCGTTGTCCCACCGGTGATGACGATGCCTTCATTGTTCACCGATGCGCCAAGGCCAGGCAAGGAGCAGGCTGCCAACAAAAGTGACGTCAGTGGAAACAACAACCATTTCTTCATGTGTTTCTTCATGCTCAGTTTCCTCCTTTTGCAGATGTTGTCTGTGGAGAAACGAAACGTTCAAGCTTTCCAAGAAGGAAATCAGCCAATAAAGCCAATACGGTCACCGGCAAAGTTCCCCAAATGATCATTTCCTGATCGTATACATTCAATCCGTTAAAAATATAATCACCCAAACCGCCAGCTCCTATATACGAAGCGAGCGTCGCCCAGGCGATGACGTACACTCCCGCCAAGCGGATTCCGGACATGATGACTGGAGCTGCCAAAGGCAATTTCACCTGAAGAATGATCTGATTGTCGGTCAACCCCATCCCTTTTGCTGAGTCGATAATGTTGTTGTCTACATTCGAGATGCCGATGAACGTATTGCGCAGAATCGGCAACAAAGAATAGATGAATAAAGCTACGATCGCAGGAAGTTTTCCGATCCCGAAAAGGGGGATCATCAAGGCAAGTAACGCCAAGGAAGGGACTGTCTGGAGAATCGAAACAAAACTGATGATAAAACCGGAGTAACGCTTGAAGTGGGTCAAGGCAATGCCCAAAGGAACGGCAACCAGAACGCCAAGTATCAGAGCTAAGGTTGAGATGTAGAAATGCTCCCCTGTTTTTAAGAGTAACTCGGAACCGTTCGTTGTCAAAAAGTCCATTATCATCACCCCTTAACCGTTTCAATGTCTGCGGTTGTTTCGATTACTTCTTCAGCCGCCATTTCGGGTTCTATGTCTCCCCATATCGTATCGTATACCATATCCACAATGGACGTGCGGGTGATTAAGCCAATCAGATGATTTTTTGCATCCACGACAGGAATGTTTTTGTAACCCAATTTCAGGATACGCTGCAAAGCATCACGTACGAGCGTGCCTTCCCGGACAAAAGAAACTTCACTCAGGATTTCGCCAGCAGTGACTGGTCTGCGTCGATTCTGGTTGATCGCTTCGACACTCAACATGCCCAACAAGACATCGTCAGCATCGGTCACAAACAAGCTGTCGACACGACGCGTGCGCATCAGCTTGATGGCTTCTGATAGATTTTGATCAGTCGAAATGGATACCGGGCCACGGATCATGATTTGTTCCACTGTGCGGAAATTCGTGCGCGCTTGGCTGAGGCGTTCCTCGCCAATGAAGTTTTCGACGAATTCGTTCGCAGGGTCCATCAGGATATTATCGGGAGTATCAAATTGGACGACTTTTCCTTCTTGCATGATGACAATCCGGTCTGCCAGTTTCAAAGCTTCATCCATATCGTGGGTGACGAAGATGACGGTTTTGCCCAATTCCTGCTGCAACTGTTTGACAAGTTCCTGCAGAGAATCACGGGTGATCGGATCTAATGCTCCGAAAGGTTCATCCATCAAAATGATGTCTTGGTCGGCTGCCAAAGCACGGATAACACCAATACGCTGTTGCTGGCCCCCGGATAGTTCAGATGGGTAGCGTTCCAAAAAGTCCAATGGAAGATCGACTTTTTGTATCAGCTCTTCTGCAATTGTTTTTTGTTTTTCCACAGGCCATTTCAGTAATTTTGGGACCATGACGATGTTTTCGAAGATGGTCATGTGTGGCATCAAACCGATTTGCTGGATGACGTAGCCAATTTGGCGACGCAATTCCACCGCATTCATATCCTTGATGTTTTTTCCATCAATCAGGATTTCACCGGAGGAAGGTTCGATCATGCGATTGATCATCCTCATCGAAGTTGTTTTGCCGCTGCCGCTTGTTCCAATGAATACAATGAACTCTCCATCATTGAATGTCAGGTTCAGGGAGTCCACTGCAATTTTCCCGCCCGGGAATCGCTTGGTTAAATTTTTGAATTCTATCATTGTTCCACCTCTTAGTTTTTTTATTTCACAAATTCCTTACTCTACCTTACCGCGCAAGGAAGCCATTTTGCAAATAATAAGAGCAAAACTTTGTGAAATAAGTACGTAAATGAGAGGGCTTCCATCGTTGGGGTGATGGTATATTTTTTAAAAATTTTTATATTTTGAAATTTGCTAAATATTAATAAAATTAAGTTGATAAATGCGCTGTTCAATATAATTGATATTAGCTTCTGATGCAGCATTGGAGCAAAGAAAAATAATTGGGATTCGTCGGAAAAAATGCTAGGATAATACGTAGAAGCAAATGCGCGCAGACGATAAAAAAATGAGAACGGTTTCTTAATTTTTATCAATGATAAATTTCAAATCAGGAAAGAGGCATACAAGTGGAAAAAAAATACATTATGTCGATAGATCAGGGGACAACCAGCACGCGTGCAATCATCTGGGACAAGAAAGGCACAATCATCTCTTCTTCGCAACGTGAATTGATGCAATATTATCCTGAACCAGGCTGGGTGGAACACGACGCGAATGAAATTTGGGTCAGCGTTCAGTCAGTCATAGCGGATGCTTTGATCAGGGGGGCCATTCGTCCGGAAGAAATTGCGGCAATAGGGGTAACAAATCAGCGCGAGACAACGGTTGTGTGGGACCGTGCTACTGGGATGCCAATCTACCATGCGATCGTTTGGCAATCCCGCCAGACTTCGGAAATCGCCGACAAACTGAAGCGGGAAGGTCATAACGAATTCATCCATAATAAAACCGGACTGATTATTGATTCCTACTTTTCCGCCACTAAAATCAAATGGTTGTTGGATCATATCCCGAGTGCTCGTGAGCGGGCTGAAAAGGGCGAACTGCTTTTTGGCACCATCGATACGTGGATCGTCTGGAAATTGACAGGAAAAAAGGTGCATGTAACGGATGTTTCCAATGCCAGCCGAACGATGCTGTTCAATATCTACGACTTGAAATGGGATCAGGAAATCCTGGATTTGCTGGATATTCCGCGAACGCTGCTGCCTGAAGTCTGTTCTTCATCGGAAATATATGGTTATACCGAAGAAAATGATTTTTATGGTTCGCGCATCCCGATAGCTGGAATCGCCGGCGATCAACAAGCCGCTCTTTTCGGGCAGACCGGATTTGAACAAGGGATGGTGAAAAATACTTACGGTACCGGCGCATTCATTGTTATGAACACAGGCCTTACACCGGTGAAATCGGAAAATGGCTTGCTTACGACAATCGCCTACGGGTTGAACGGCGAAGTGACTTATGCCCTTGAGGGCAGCATCTTTGTGGCTGGATCCGCTCTGCAATGGCTGCGCGATGAAGCCCAGTTGATCCGTACTTCAGCCGAGTCGGAAGAATATGCTGAATTGCTTGAATCGAACGAGAACGTCTATATGGTTCCTGCGTTTGTCGGCCTGGGAGCACCCTATTGGGATCAGGATGTGCGTGGTGCTTTCTTTGGATTGACGAGAGGGACTTCGAAAGCGCACCTAATCCGTGCGACGCTCGAATCGTTGGCTTATCAGACAAAGGATGTCGTGGATACAATGCAAAAGGATTCCGGACTTGTCATCACGAACATGCGGGTCGATGGAGGAGCAGCTCACAATAACTTCCTGATGCAATTCCAAAGCAATCTTCTGAACACAACTTTGACTCGATCCAAAGTGATGGAGTCAACCGCACTGGGGGCCGCATACTTGGCAGGTTTGGCAGTAGGATTCTGGAAGGATACCGATGACATCATCAAAAATTGGGAACCCGATTGCGAATTCCATCCGAATATGCCTACTGAAGTGCGCGATGATCTCTACGCGGGCTGGCAAAACGCCGTAGCTGCCGCCCGCCACTTCAAACACAAATCCAAGAGAGCGAGATGAATCCTGGGTAGAAATCGAGCACTAAGAGGATTAACACAAAGCGGACGCTTTTTGTCCGTGTGTGGTAGTCAGCTTAGGCACAGATTTCTGGGATTCAGAACGCGTTTAAGAAAGAGCGGAATCCCCTGCGGATCAGAATGCGTTTAGGAGAGCGTTATCTCTCGTTAGCGGAGCAAGTAAGTGAGTAAGTAAGCTTTTCTGGTTGAATACCCAAGCCAAAACGTAAGAATCGATAAAATATTCAGAAATGAACAAATGATACACCCGGTATGTTATAATGGCTGTAAACAGTTTTGACAGGAGGAATTATAATGGCAGACACTCTCGAATTGGTAGTCATTACGGGGATGAGCGGCGCCGGAAAAACGGTGGCCTTACAGACATTTGAAGATTTAGGCTATTTCTGTATAGATAATATGCCCCCAAGTTTATTACCGAAATTTTGGGAGCTTGTAAAGGAATCGGGTAAAATAAGCAGGATTTGCTTAGTGATCGATTTGCGTTCCCGTGCATTCTTTGATGAAATCATGTCTGCTGTAGACAGTTTGGACAATACTTCCTTCATCACAACCAAAGTCATCTTCCTTGATTCGAAGGACGATGTGCTCGTTTCCCGATACAAAGAGACAAGAAGAAGCCATCCTCTGACCCAATCGGGCGGAACCGTACTGGAAGGAATCCACAAAGAAAGGGAACTGCTTGAGGATATCCGCAATCGGTCGCAGTTGGTCATCGACACAAGCGAAACAACGCCGCGCCAATTAAGAGAACGACTTCTGGATACATTCAAAGTCGACGATAAGGATGTTTTCCATATCGAAGTCGTATCTTTCGGGTTCAAGTATGGCTTACCGATCGATGCCGACATCGTTATGGATGTCCGTTTTTTGCCCAATCCTCATTACGTAGATGAACTGCGCCCGTTGACGGGACTGGATAAGCCTGTCTATGATTATGTTATGAAGCAACCGGAGACGGAAATTTTTTACAAAAAATTTATCGACTTGTTAGAATACATCATTCCTGGCTACAAAAAAGAAGGCAAAACCAGCGTAAATATCGCCATCGGCTGCACAGGCGGACAACACCGCTCTGTCGCTTTATCGGAACGCACCAGCCTTCAATTGAAGAGCGCGGGCTATCAAGTGAACACAACCCACCGTGATCGGAACAAACGCAAAGAGACGGTGAATCGGTCATGAGTCAAAATCCGAGCAGAACGAAGAAAATCGTCGTTATCGGCGGCGGAACGGGCTTGCCGGTCATTCTTGAAGAATTGAAGAACCACAATACAGATATCACGGCTATCGTCACGGTAGCCGATGATGGCGGCAGCAGCGGTATCATTCGCGACCATGTCAACATTGTGCCTCCCGGGGATATCCGCAACTGCCTGATTGCACTCTCCGATATGCCGAAATTGGAAAAAGACATTTTCCAGTACCGTTTCGATTCAAAGGATTCCTTCGTGTCCGGGCACGCAATCGGAAACCTGATCATCGTGGCCCTGACTGAAATGAAAGGGAACATTTTTGATGCCATTCGATTGTTGTCCGTCATGATGGGCGTAAAAGGCAAAATTTACGCCGCAGCTGACGAACCGCTCTCGCTTTACGCAGAGTTCAAGGACGGTACGGTCATCAAGGGCGAGTCGAAAATAGCAAATGGACGCAAAAAAATCGAACGGGTGTATGTCAAACCGTTGGATGAGACTAGGGAGGCCGTAGCTTCCCGTCACGTCATCAAAAGCATTATGGAGGCGGATATGGTCGTCCTCGGACCGGGGAGCCTGTATACGAGCATTTTGCCTAACTTGATGATCAGTGATCTGGGGCAAGCGGTTATCGAGACCAAAGCCGAGAAAGTATACATCTGCAACATCATGACGCAATTGGGCGAAACAGAGGGCTTCACTGATGCTGATCATATCAAGGTATTGCATGACCATCTGAAAGTGAAATTCATCGACACCGTCCTGGTAAACACGGAAAAAGTGCCGGATGAATACCTCAATCAACAAGCCGATGAAGAATATCTGCTGCAAGTCCGCCACGATTTCAAAGGACTGCGCGAAGAAAATTGCCGGGTCATCTCCGCGGACTTCCTGGATATGAAGAACGGCGGCGTGTACCATGACGGCAATAAAGTCGTTTCGGAACTGATCAATCTGATTTCCAATATCAAAACTATCTGTTGACCTTTTTTCTGATAGAAAGAAGCTGTCGGAAAGGAGGCACATATGTCTTTTGCATCTGAAGTAAAAAAAGAATTAACAACATTGGAAGTGCACCGCGAACATGCGAAAGCCGAACTGACTGCGTTGATCCGGATGAGCGGATCTGTCAGTATCTATAATCAGTCATTTGTCCTGAATGTCCAGACCGAAAATGCGGCAATCGCCAGACGGATGTACGTTCTCTTGAAGGATCACTACTCATTCGAAAGCGAATTGTTGGTGCGCCGCAAAATGAAGCTTAAGAAGAACAACGTCTATATTGTGCGCCTGAAGCAGGGTGTCACGGAATTGCTGAGTGATCTGAACATTTTCGACGGGCTGTCCTTCAAGACGCAAGTTTCCGATGACATCATGAACAATAACCAAAAAGAACGCTCTTATCTGCGCGGGGCCTTTATGGCCGGGGGGTCGGTGAACAGCCCGGAAACGAGCCGTTACCATCTGGAAATCTATTCCAATTATGAGGACCACAACCAGGACATCTGCGATATGATGAATCACTTTGACCTGAACGCGCGGACGATCGAGCGCCGCAACGGATTCATCACGTATCTGAAGGAAGCCGAGAAGATCGCCGATTTTCTGGCATTGATCGGTGCCCATAACGCGATGATGAAGTTTGAGGACGTGCGGATCATCCGTGACATGCGTAATTCCGTCAATCGCTTGGTGAATTGCGAAAACGCGAATATGAACAAGACGATCGATGCGGCGGCAAAACAGATCGCCAACATCGAATTCATCGAAGCTACTGTAGGGTTGGGGAGATTACCGGACAAGCTTAAGGAAATCGCCGTGATCCGGTTGGAGAATCCGGATATCAGCCTGAAAGAACTTGGTGAAATGATACCGAGCGGAGTCATATCCAAATCCGGCATCAATCACCGTTTGCGAAAAATAAACGACTACGCCGATTCTTTGCGGATGGGAAAAGCCATCCGCTGATACAGGAAAATAAACCTTAAGACTGAGAAAGTCTTCCGGTTTATTTTTTTTGATAAAAATCATGCCTCTTTTTTTGCGGATATTATAGACAGTAAGTCAAGATGAAGGAGGAATGAAAGGATGAATCAAGTATCATTGATTGGGCGGCTGGTGCGGCCCATCCAAGTGCAACAGGTGAATGGGGAAAGGCAAGTATGCAACAATACGCTGGCGGTGCAGCGCCTAAGGAAAGCGGATGAAGGCCAACCGCAGGCCGATTTCATACCTGTCGTATTTTGGGGAGCAACTGCCAATTTGGTTGAACAGTATTGCGCCAAAGGGAATCAGATAGGTGTCAACGGCCATTTGGTTTCGCGTTCCTACGTCAATAAGCAGGAGCAGCACGTCTATGTTATCGAATTGGTCGTAGAAGAATTGTATTTTGTTGAAGCGAAAAGAGAACAGGAAGCAGTCTGATGCTCCCGCACAAAAGCCCCGGGTTTCGGGGCTTTTTCTTTCGAAAACGGCGATTTCCTTATTTATTCATAGAAACTTCAAAGGTATGTGGTATCGTAGACGGGAAATGATGCCGCTTATTGGAAAAAAAGATATAATGAAAGAAATGAAAAGGGGAATCGCTATGGAAATTTTGATGATAGAAGACAATGAAGCCGTCTGCGAAATGATGGCGATGTTTTTTGAGAATGAAGGCTGGGAAGCTGTATTCAAACATGATGGAAAAGAAGGCCTGGAGGCGTTCGCGGCTGCAGACAAAAAATGGGATATGATCATCCTCGATCTGAACCTGCCGAGCATGGATGGGATGCAGGTCTGCCGTGAAATAAGGAAAATCTCCCAGTTTGTGCCGATCATCATGCTGACGGCGCGCGATTCGGAAAGCGATCAAGTCATCGGTCTGGAAATCGGTGCGGATGAATACGTCACGAAACCGTTCAGCCCTCTAACCCTGATAGCCCGCATCAAGGCGATGCACCGTCGCGCTAAGGTCGATCACGCGCAAGCGCAGGCCGCAGACGATTTCGATGTGCTCACTGATCACGTCAAAATCAGTACGATCACGCGCGAAGCCTACCTTGACGGGAAACAGATCGAAAGCTTGACGCCGAAGGAATTCGAATTATTCGCGTTGCTGGCCGAACACCCGAAACAAGTGTTTTCGAGGGAACATCTTTTGACGCGGATTTGGGAAGATCCTTATTATGGGGATGAACGCACAATCGATGCCCACATCAAGAAATTGAGGCAAAAAATAGAAGCGGTCGGACCGCAAGTGATCCAAACGGTTTGGGGAGTCGGCTACAAATTCGATGATAGCGGAGTAGAGGAAAAATGAAGTACGTCTACAAACAAATCTTTGCTTTTTTCGCATTGATTCTAATAACCGTCAGTACGACCGGCATCCTGATCATACAATATGTCACCAGTAATATCTACGATGAGAAAGAGGCGCAGCTGTACGGGTATGCCGAATCGATCATCGATCAGAATATGACGATCCAGCAATTGGAGAGCGGTTCGACTTTGGTTTCCAACCAGGATGTCTCGTTTGCCATCTTTGATGCAGAAGACCATATGGTTTATCCGCAAGCAACCGATCTGTATACGAGTGGGATCAGCACGGAGGATTTTGAGAGGCTCTCAGAAGGGGAACGGATTTCTTTGACGGAGCGGGATCGCGGCTTCCTGAATGAGAAAAAACGCTTCTTGACGGTTTATCTTCCGCTTTTTAATGCGACTACGGCTGATTTCACAGGCTTCATAGCGGTAGGTTCCCCGGTAAAAGGGATCGAGGACGAAATCAATGAAATTGAGCACAACCTGCTTGTGGCTGTTCTGACATCCGGGGGCATTGCGATTGTATTGAGCCTTGGTATCGCCAACTATCTGACCAGACGCATCAAACGGATGCGGAGAGCCACACATGAGATTGCGTCAGGAAATTTTGATATCTCGCTAGAGAATCATCACAAAGATGAATTTGATGAGCTATCGGAGGATTTTAACCAAATGGCAAGGTCTTTGAAAGCCTCCAACGAAGAAGTTGAACGCCAAGAGAATTTGCGGCGTCAATTCATGATGGATGTTGCCCATGAGATGCGCACACCGCTCACAACGATCAATGGCATCCTGGAAGGGATCCAACACCACATGATTCCCGAAGGACGACGGGACCGCAGCATGCAACTGATGCAGAAAGAAACCAAAAGGCTGATCCGTTTGGTGAACGAAAACTTGGACTATGAAAAAATCCGCTCCAATCAGATCGTTTTAGTGAAGCAAGAATTTTCCGCTAAGGAAGCATTGGAGAATGTCGCGGAGCAGATGCGAGCAAAAGCACAGGCGAAGGATGACCTGATCGTCGTGCATGTGGATGCTGCTGACCGAATCTACGCGGATTATGATCGGTTTATCCAGATTATGGTAAACCTAACCCAGAACGCTATTCAATTCACGAAAAACGGCACGATCACCCTGTCGTCGTTTCTGGATGGGGAACAGCAAGTCATCCAGGTCAAAGACACAGGTATCGGTATTGAGAAGAAGGATATCACGAGCATCTGGGAAAGATTCTATAAAGTGGATGTTTCCAGAAAGAACACAAAATTTGGCGAGTCGGGAATCGGATTGGCTGTTGTCCAATCCTTAGTGATGAACCATAAAGGGACTGTCAACGTGGAGAGCAATCCCGGCGAGGGAACGACCTTTACGATAACATTACCCACCAAAACAGCACTCGAAAAAAATAGTTAAAAAAAGATCTGCCGGAATTTTAAATTCCGGCAGATCTTTTGATTATTCAACTATTTCTGTCTGTTGTTCTGCTGGGATTTCTTCAGAAGTGGGTTGTTCCTCCGTTACGGTTCCTTCAGCAGTGGCTTTGTTGGCCGGGAACTCTGGGGCATCCGTCTGATAAAGCGGAACGCTTGAGACTCCGTTGTTCGTGTAGTACAAGGATGTGTTCAGGGCACCCAATTCCGCGATGTCCTCTTCTAGTTCGGTTGGAGAATCCACATAGTTGTGCAAGCTCTTGTCGACTGGCATGAATCCATCCGGAGTATAGAAGCGAAGCAAGTCGCCATTGATGATCTGATCGGAGATGGCCAGTTGCAGTTCAGCTTGGGCTCGGATTTCAGCAACCTTTTGGATTACTTCTTCAGTCTGATAAGCAAGCGTACCTGTTTGGGTATGATAAACAGTATTTCCTAAAATAGTGTACTCACTTGTTACGATGCTGCCGTTACGGAAAACAACGATTCCTTCATTTTGCGCGGATAACAGATCCTGTCCCAGTTGGACATAGGCTGAGGTATCGACACCAAGTAGATGCATCACAGTAGGCAAGATATCAATCTGGCCGCCATAGACATCGCTGATCTGTCCGGTACCGGAACCAGGGTTGTGAATGATGAACGGTACTTTTTGCATCATGGCGTCATCATAGGCACCCCACAAGTCTGCATTCGCTCCGATGAGCGGCGCGACCGTTTCATTACGTGAGCTGGAAATTCCGAAGTGGTCGCCATACAATACGAAAATCGTATTATCATATAGTCCTGCATCCTTCATATATTGGAAGAATTCAGCCAAGGCCTCATCGGCATAGTGGACGGTATTGAAATAACCGTCCACCGTTTCGTCGCCGGTATCCAAGGCGAAGGTGTTGTTCATCTCGTCTTCAGGGAACGGGAAGTGGTTTGATACAGTTATGAATTTCGCGTAGAAAGGCTGCGGCAATTGTTCCAAGTATTGAGCCGATTCCTGGAAGAACAATTTATCCTTCAAACCGTACTCGACTGAATTTTCATCCGTTAGCGTGTAACTGCTGTCAGCATCAAAGAAATAATCATAGTCAAATGATTTGTAGACATTGTCGCGATCCCAGAAAGAGCCGACATTGCCGTGGAAAACGGCTGACGTGTAGCCAAAGGTTTCGCTCAAGATGGCCGGTGCCGATTGGAATGTATTGTCCGCACCAATCTGTGTGAAGGCTGATCCTTGAGGCAATCCGAACAGTGAATTGTCCAGCATAAGTTCGGCATCACTTGTTTTTCCTTGTCCAGTCTGGTGGAAAATGTTGCTGTAACTGTAGGAATCGTTGCTGTGATATAAGCTGTTCAAGAACGGCGTCACTTCTGCAGTTGTGCCTGTTTCATCCGTAAGCGACAAATCGATCAGGAACTGTTGCATACTTTCCAGATGGATGTAGACGACGTTTTTGCCTTGCGCTTGTCCGAAGTATGTTTGATTTGGTTCGGCGTAATGTTCACCCAGATAATCAAGGACGCTAGCCATATCCGAGCTGTCCGCGCTTGCGCGCACTTGGTTGGCTTGGGCTGTCTTGATTCCGTCATAAAGGGTGTAGACATTGATTCCCAAGTATTTGACGATATAGTTGCGGTCAAATGTTCTGGTCAACAATTGCGGTCGGCTGATTTCAGCCAGACCCAGGTTAGCGGCGAAAATCGCAATCGAGGCTGCAACTGTCGCAAATGCCCATCTTTTCTTGAAGATACGTTCTTCGCGGTTTTTGCTGACGAATTTCTTATAGACGTAGACGAGGACGAAAGCATCGATCCAATAGAACAGGTCGATCGGCTGCATCATGGCGATAACGCCCGAACCCAAGTTTTTGGTTGCGTTGGCTGAACCGAAAATGGTCTTAAGCGTCAAGAAATCCGTGAATTCCCGATAATAGACGACATTGGCGAACAGCAAAAATGAATTGAAAAAATACAGGGCGATAAGACTGCGGTAACCTTTTTTAGGATTCTTTACAAAGAGGGAAATCCCCAGAATCAATAAAGTCGTTGCAATCGGGTTGATAAAAAGAATCAGCTGCTGGAACCAGCCGTCTACGCCTAAAGAGAACGCTGTGTGGTAAGCGAAATAGGTCTTCAGCCAGAAAAGGACGACGGCGAACAGGAAAAACCCGAATCGCGTCTGCAACTGTTCAGTTAATTTTTGTTTCAAAAAAGAGACCTCCTATGATATCTTGTGGAACACATGTAAATTTCATGTGAATTTTTAAGGGTAATGTGTGTTGTTTGTGAATTTTATGTAAAATGAGCTAGTGTCATTATATTCTGAATGCTTTTGATAGTCAATCGAAGCGCCGTAAAGTTTTTCCTAAGTTTTTATCAAGAACGGTTGCTTTTTTCAGGATTTTTCGAGAAAATGGGTCTTTCAATGTATCTGATCAAAGGAACAAAACTGACAAAGGTGAGCATAGATTATGATATTTTTACAAGGGCTGTATGAGTGGGTGGCTGCATCTCTGGAATCATCCGTCAATCATTTTCCGCTCATACAATTAGTTTTCAACAGCGTGGACAAAACCATACTGTATTATTTGATTTTTCTGGTCCTGCGGGCCGCCTATCTGCTGCACAGACACCGCAAGACGGGCAAAAAAATCCCCTTATATAAGGAAGGCTTGCTGCATGCTCTGTTATTCTACATCGTGCTGCTGCTTCAACTGACGGTTTTCCGCAACGAGGAGACATTCTGGACCGTCGAGTATCACAAGATCGATTGGTCGGCGATCCATTGGCTGCCGCTGGTGGATACGATCAAACTCTTTTACGGGGACTCCGGTTTTTCGGCCTGGTATAATTCATGGGGGAACGTCGTCTGGTTTATGCCGTTGGGCTTCGTGGGTCCGTACCTGTTCAGGAAAAAATGCAGTTTCCTCAAAGTGACGGCGATCGGCTTTCTTTTTTCCGCCACGATTGAGTTTCTCCAGCTCATCTTTCAGACGGGCGTGACGCATATCGATGATGTCTTCTTCAATACATTGGGTGCAGCAATCGGCTACGGCATCTGGGTATCTTCAAAAAAACACAGCAGTGCAGAACGGACAATTGACTATAAAGGAAGAAAACAATGAGAAAAATAATCATTACGCAAATAAGTGAAAAAAAAATTAAGGCAGGGAATCCCTTGCTGCAGTTCGAGGATTTTCCGAATGAACTCAGCTTCAATGAGGGCGAACTGGTCGAACTGGTCGATTCCCGCCAGGCATTCGTAGCAAGAGCCTATTTGGCCAAACAGAACAAAGGCGTCGGCTGGGTATTTTCGTTGGATAACGCGGATAGTTTCAATGAAGCGTTCTTCAAAAACAAGTTCGAAAAAGCGAAACGCAAGCGCACGGATCTGCAAGCGGACCCGGAAACAACAACCTATCGGATTTTCAATGCGGAGGGTGACGGCATTCCCGGTGTCACCATCGACCATTATGAAGGCTTTGCGGTGGTGTCCTGGTACAGCGGAGGCATCTTCCGCTACCACACCGCCATCATCGCTGCCTTCCAAGCGGTCTTCCCGGAAACGAAGGGCATCTATGAAAAATTCCGTTACCAACGGAAGGATGGCGTAATCAGCCGCTTCGTCACGGGTGAAGCAGCCCCGACGCCCCTGATCGTTAAGGAGAACGGTATCAACTATGCGACGTATCTGGATGATGGCCTGATGACGGGCATATTCCTGGATCAGCGCGACGTACGCGGCGCTCTGACGGAGCGTTATGCGGCAGGCAAACGGGTATTGAACACCTTCAGCTACACGGGCGCTTTCTCTGTTGCTGCAGCTATGGGCGGAGCAATCGAAACAACAAGTGTCGATGTTGCGAACCGTTCGTTGGAACGGACCAAAGAACAATTCGCCGTCAACAACCTGGATGGCGAGGCGCAAAAGATTTATGTCATGGATGTCTTCGATTTCATCCGCTATGCCATCCGCAAGGAATTGCAGTATGACGTGACCATCATCGATCCGCCGAGCTTTGCCCGCACCAAAAAGCGGACTTTTTCGGTCACAAAGGATTACACCCAGTTGTTGGAGGAGCTGATCCAGATCACCGCACCGGATGGCACGCTGATCGTTTCTTCCAACGCCGCCAACTACAAGGAAAAGAATTTCAAACAGGACATCGACCAAGCCTTCAAGAACAGCCATTGTGACTACCGTATCCTGGAAACATTCCATCTGCCGAGCGATTTCGCTGTTCCGGCAGGCAGCAAGACCAGTGATTACCTGAAAGTCTTCATCATCAAAAAACTGGCGAGATAGGCCCAGGCTACTCAAAAATCAAATGAAAAAAGAGAACGGAACTGCCTCTAAAATGAGGTGGCTCCGTTCTCTTTTCGCAATGGACGTTTTTATTCGTCCCGTTCAGCAGCAGCATGCTGCCCGGCAGTGTGCCCTGTAACGAAGGCGCCGGTGATGTTGTAGCCGCCGGTGTAGCCATTGTAGTCGATCAGTTCGCCGCAAAAATAAAGTCCCAGCGTCAGTTTACTTTCCATCGTTTTCGGATTGATTTCCTTCGTGGAAACGCCCCCGCCGGTGACGAAGGCCTTATCCAATGGATGCGTGCCGTTCACTTCGAAGGAGAAATTTTTGCAGAAGTCGGCGAAAGCTTTGATTTCCTTCGGCGTCAATTCCTTCAGGGATTTCTGTGGGTCGATAGAGGCTTGGCTGCAGCCGAAAAGTAGGTATCGCTCCGGCATCAGATCTTTCCAACCGTTTTTGACGCTCTTTTCTGGTTGGTCCTTGATAAGCTTTTGCAACTGTTGCTCGGCGGCACCCAATGAAAGTTCCGGCAGGACATCCAAGGACATCTTGACGGTCTCGGTTTTATCGCGCTTCATTGTCTGGTGGACAAACATCGAACAACGCAAAGCGGCGGGACCGGAAACGCCGAAGTGGGTGAAAATCATGTCCATCTGGTGGGACACGACTGTTTTGCCTTTTTTATTTTTTATGCTGAGGGCAATGTTGCGTAAGGAAAGTCCCTTCAGTTCGCTTGAACGGATGAAGTCCGCATCGGATGTGATCGGTGCTTCGGTCGGGTAAAGTTCCGTGATGGTGTGTCCAGCGGCCTTAGCGAACTTATAGCCATCGCCTTTGGATCCTGTGCGCGGCAGTGCTTTCCCTCCGGTTGCCAGGATAATCCGATCGGCCGGGAGAATCTCGCCATCTTCCAAAAGGACACCGGTCACCTGCCCGTTTTCGATCAGGATGCGCTCGACTTTTATGTTGGTCCGGATCTGGACCTGCAGCCGTTTCAATTCCTCGATGAATGCTTCCAGGATAGTTCTGGCTTTGTCCGTGACAGGGAACATCCGGCCGTGATCCTCTTCCTTCAGGGCGACGCCGCGTTCGATGAAGAAGGTCATGATGTCATATTGACTGAATTGGGTAAAGCTGCTGTGCAGGAATTTTCCGTTACCGGGAATGTGCCGGATGATTTCCTCTTCGGGACGATTGTTGGTGACGTTGCAGCGTCCGCCGCCTGTCAGAAGCAATTTTTTCCCTAAACTTGGATTTTGTTCGAGGAGGGTCACTTCAGCCCCCGCTTCGGCAGCGGTGCAAGCCGCCATCAGACCGCTCGAACCTCCACCGACAATAATGATGCGTGTTTTCATATTATGTATTTTCTCCGTTCTTTTGCTGCACTTACTTTATCACAGATATGTTCATCTGAAAACGGCTTTCTTCCCTGGATGGTCACGAAAAAGGATGCTTTCCTTCATTAAATATTCAAAGATCGCGGCTATACTATATCCATACCCAAAGATAATAGTTTCTTTTTCCTCTTCTGTACCCGCAGAAGAACTCCTCCCTCATGGACGGAAACGGGGCTTTGATTGCTGAACAGCTAAGCAGCAATCATGCAGAATGTTTTTTTCTGCTGGCCTCGATTTCCGTTCATTTTTTGTGCCCGAAGGGGTATAATAGCCATAGAGTACAGTTATTTTGTTAGAAGTGAGGGAAATGGAATGGATTTTATGAAAGTAATGCACACGAGACAAACAACACGCAGCTTCCAAACGTTCGGGCTATCCCGAGGACAAATCGAAATTATACTGCAAGCTGGCCAAAATGCACCAATCAGCCGCGGTCGCTTTGAGGATTACCATATCACGGTTATAAAAAATTCAGAAATTTTGGCAGCGATTACATCCGCGGCAAAGGAAGTGACCGGCAACGCTGACAGAGATCCATTGTACGGAGCACCTGCCTTTTTTGTTGTTTCCGCCAAGGAACCGGCTAAACAAGGAAGCATCGCCAGTGCAGCCGCAATCGTAGAAAATATGCACTTGCAGGCAACGGCGGAACTATTGGGCAGTTGTTTCGTGATGGGAGTCATCATTGACGGCACACTCAACTCTGAAGGAATACGCGAAAAAATGGGGATTCCGGAAGGCTTCACGCCTGTCGCCGGGATGGTGGCGGGCTATCCGCACGGCTATCTACATGACAGACCGCGCACATTGGAAAAAATCGCCAGCAACATCGTCGAATAGGACGATTCAGAAAATGAAAAACGACCTTAGGAGAAACATTCAGGTTTCCCAGGTCGTTTTTTGCATACTGATTTGTGATTGGAAAAATACAGCAGGAAGGAACCAATTGCATTTCTGCGCCAGTTTGGATAAGATTTTACTATTACAATAGGTAAGTATATTGCGGATAATTTTTCCGGAAAGCTTCAGAATTCAAATCAATCAAGAAATGAAGGGATACATAATGGCGTACATTTCCTTAAAGAATGTCAGCAAATTCTATCAGATGGGCGAGACACGGATCACTGCCAACGACAAGATCAGCTTCGACATCAATGAAGGAGAGTTTGTAGTGATACTAGGGCCCAGTGGAGCCGGGAAATCCACCGTTCTGAATATTCTCGGAGGGATGGACGATGCCGATGAAGGCCACATCAGCATCGATGGGGTGGACATCTCTCAGTTCACTTCAAAAGCCTTGACGACCTACAGAAGGCGTGATGTCGGTTTTGTCTTCCAATTCTACAACCTGGTGCCTAACCTGACCGCGAAGGAGAATGTGGAGCTTGCCTCGCAAATATCGCCCCATGCCCGCGACGCTGCCGAAGTCATGCGTGAGGTAGGTTTGAGCGAGCGCATGGATAACTTTCCGGCGCAACTCTCCGGAGGCGAGCAACAGCGCGTCGCCATCGCTCGTGCTTTGGCGAAGCAGCCCAAGCTGTTGCTTTGCGACGAGCCGACAGGGGCACTGGATTATGAAACGGGCAAACAAGTGCTCAAGTTGCTGCAGGATACGTGCCTCGATACCGGAACGACCGTCATCGTCATCACGCACAACCAAGCCATCGCAGCCATGGCGAACCGGATCATCGAAATCAACAATGCCAAAGTAAGGGCAGTCCATGAAAATCCGAATCCCAAACCAGTCTCGGAAATCGAATGGTAGGAGGGTGAGATGACGATGAAGAAGAAGGCGCTCTGGAAAGATATTTGGGTAGAAATAGGCAAAAGTAAGGCGCGCTTCCTCGCGTTATTGGCCATCATCACGTTGGGTGTGGCCTTCTTTGCCGGTATCAAAGCGGCAGGTCCGGATATGCTGGACACAGCCAACCGCTATTATGAAGATAACAACCTGTATGACCTGAAGGTGTTGTCCACCTACGGATTGGAAGAAGCGGACATCGCCATTTTGGCGGAAACGGCCGATCTGGCTGTCCATCCGATGCGCACAGTGGATATCGAAATGGAAGGAAGTGACTTCCTCGTAAAAGTCTTCCCGTTGCAAAGCGGTGCGGATCCGGTCAATGAATATGCAGTCGTCGATGGGAGGCTGCCGGAGACAAGCGGGGAAATCGCCTTGGATGCGAAACAGAATCTGATGGACACCTATCAGATCGGGGATAGCGTCACCTTCCGGCACGAGTCCGAAGAAGGGCTCACCGAGGAGGAAAAGGAAAAACGCATCTCCTTGAAGGAACAGGAATACAGAATCGTCGGTTTTGTCGACTCGCCGATGTACATCGAAACGATGATGCGTGGCTCTACGAACGTCGGGAAAGGTAGCTTGGATGCTTTCGTTGTCGTGGCTGCTTCGGACATGCTCGGCAGCATCTACACGGAGGCTTACCTGACGATCGCTCCCGATGCGGCGGAAACCGGCTACACGGACAGCTATGATGATCAGGTGGACAGCCTGGCCGATGAAGTGGAGCTCGCCTTGAACGGGAGACCATTGGAGCGCATCAATGAAATCCGTGCAGAGGGACAGCGGAAGATCAAAGATGCGGAAGATGAACTGCAGGAAGGGAAAGACAAACTTGCGGAAGCCGAGCAGGAACTTCAGGATGCGCGGAAACAATTGGATGACGGCACAGCGGTCTATGAAGAAAACCTCCAGTTGTTTCTGGATGAGATTGCAAAAGCGGAGGACACCTTAGCCGCCAGCCAAGCCGAAATCGATGCGGGCATGGCCGAATACCGCGCAGGCTTTTCTACCTATCTCGAAAACAAAGCGCTCTACGATGAGGCTAAAGCAGCCTGGGAAGCGCAGAAAGACTCTCTGCAAGGGCAAACCGGTTCTGATGCCTCATTGGATGTGTTGTTGGCAAACCTGCCCGATACACCGGAAGGCCGCGAAATAGCTGATCTGGCGCAATCTTTACTGGATGGGCAAGCCGAAGTTGAAGCGACCCAAGCCTCACTGGAAGCAAAAGGTATGGAGCTGCAGGAACGGGCCACCGCCTTAGCGACAAAAGGCGAAGGGTTGCTGGCCGAGCAGACGAGTCTGGAGACGGATGGGGCTGCTTATCAGAACGAACTCACTATCTTCACCGCTGATATGACAGCCTTCCAAACGGAAAAGGCGACCAAGCAAGCGGAGTTCTCCGCAAGGCAAGCAGCCATCGATGCAGAAAAGGAAGCCTTGGCAGCTTTAGATCCGGAAACGGATCCGAGCGTGGCGGAGCGCTTAGCGGCTGTGGCCGATCAACAGGCAACATTGGATGCGGAGCAGGCAGCTCTGGTTCAAGCCGAAGCGGATTTAGCAAGCCGCCAAAGCGAACTGGAGCAAGAGGGCGCCTCCTTAGCGAGCAGGCAAGAAGCCTTAACCGCCGCAGCCGCGGCTTTCCAGACAGAACGGGCCGCTGAAGAGGCCGCCTTATTGGAAGAACAGCGCCTCTTGGAGGAAGCCGGAGCCGAGTTGGCTGCCAAAGGGGAAGCATTGCTCGAGCAGCAACAACTGCTGGAAGAAAAAGTTGCGGCATTCATGGCCGATGCCGAAGCCCAAATTGCAGCAGCAGATGCTCAGTTCGCCGAACAAGGGACAGCATTGGAGAACGGCAGATTGGAATTGGCGTCGGCATTGACCCAACTGGAGAACGGGCAGGCACAGATCAACAACGGCTGGGCCGAGTTAGAAAGCCAACGTGCGAGCGGCGAACAGGCCCTCGCTGAAGCTTGGCAGGAAATCCAGCAGGGAGAAGCAGACTATCAAAATGGTTTGGCCACCTTCACAGCTGAGCGGGCAGATGCAGAACTCGAGATAGCCGATGGGGAACGGCAGGTCGAGGAAGCGAAGCAAGCCTTGGCTGATCTGATCGAACCTGTCTACTATGTGACGGATCGATCCGGCAATCCTGGTTATCAGGAATATCGCGACAATGCCGACCGCATTTCGGCCATCGCAGAGATTTTTCCGGTGTTTTTCTTCCTGATTGCGGCCTTGGTGAGCTTCACGACGATGGCCCGGATGGTGGATGAACAGCGCCAACAGATGGGGACGCTGAAAGGTCTTGGCTACAGCGATTTCGACATCGCTAAAAAATATTTGATCTATGCAGCGATTGCTTGCATTGTGGGGACATCCCTCGGTTTGGTCGCCGGGTATAATATTTTCCCTGCGGTCATCTTTGATGCTTATGGGTCCATGTACAGTCTGCCTTCCGTAAAGATCACCTATTACCTGTCTTACGCACTGATTTCCATAGCTATCGCACTGCTTTGCACCATCGGCCCAGCAGCATGGGCTGCGCATAGGTCACTTCGGGAAAATCCGGCTGCAATGATGCGGCCGAAAGCGCCGAAGAACGGCAAACGTGTGCTTTTGGAACGACTGACGTTCGTTTGGAATCGCCTGAGCTTCAATTCGAAGATAACGGTACGGAACTTGCTGCGCTACAAAGCGCGTAATATGATGACGATACTGGGGGTGGCCGGCTGTACCGCCTTGATTTTGACCGGATACGGCATCAAGAATTCCATCTCTGGATTGGCGGACACGCAGTTCAACGATGTGATGCGCTACAATGCAATAACGGCGATACGCCCAGAAGCAAGCGATGAAGACATCACTTCTTATGATGAACTGATTGCAGCGACTCCTGAAATAACGGACCATCTCAAAGTGGTCCAGGAGAGCTATAAACTTGATAAAAAAGGTGTGAACCTGCAGAATGTCACGGTTTTTTCACCGTTGGAAGCCGAAAATCTCTCGGATTTTGTCAGTTTGCGTGACCGTTCAACTCAGGAACCGATCGCGTTGACTGATGAGGGTGCCGTCATCTCGGAAAAATTGGCGAATTTGGCAGGCGTCGGACCGGGAGATAGCATCGAAATCCGGAATGATGAGATGCAGACCTATCAGGTGCCGATCCAGGCTGTCACCGAGAACTACGTCAACCACTATATTTACTTGACGCCAGCACTTTATGAAGAGATTTTTATCCAAGCCGCGGAACCGACAACCGATCTTTTGCTGTTTGACGAACCGGAAAGTTGGGAACGGAGCTTCGGATCCGAAGCGATGGGAGAACAGTCAGTGGCGCTGGTGACGTTCATTAATTCCGTTGACCGCAGCTTCGCTGAAACCTTGGGGAGTCTGGACATCGTCACACTGGTATTAATCGTGTCAGCGGCAGCATTAGCTTTCGTTGTTCTGTACAGCCTGACGAACATCAACGTTTCTGAGCGGATCAGAGAATTGTCGACCATCAAAGTTTTGGGTTTCTATGATGTGGAAGTTAGCATGTATATCTACCGAGAGTCCTTGATTTTAACGTTTTTGGGTATTTTTTCAGGTTTCATTCTCGGGAAAATTTTGAGCACAGTCGTTCTCAAAATGGTCGAAATCGACTTCATGATGTTCCCGCCGACAATCATGCCAATCAGCTACCTGTATTCAGGTCTGCTGTCGTTATTGTTCTCAAGTGTCGTCATGCTGATCATGCACCGCAAACTCAAACAAGTGGACATGATCGAAGCGCTCAAGTCAGTCGAATAAGAAAATAAAAAACGCGCAAGCGGCCAACCGATGGCAGCTTGCGCGTTTTATTCCGCAGATATTCAGTTTTCGGATGGTGTTTGGGGCGCGTTTGGCAGCAAGTAGTTGACCCCAATGGCGATGGAAGTACCGATGACGGTATCCAGTACCCTTTGGATGGCGTAGCTGATCTTTTCGGTATCATCAATATTGTAGAAGACGACAAGGAAGGTCGCGGTCGCGCCGACGATAGCCGTCGACATGTCCAGGACATTGCAGACCGTAATCAGAATGATGACGGCGATGATCGTACCGAAGAAATCCACAGAAAAATCCAGTCCCAGAAAATCTTTGATCGCAATTAAGGTGACCCCGAGGATACCGGCGACAGAATTACCTCCGACACGACGGATGCCATGATGGAGTGACTGCGAGCAATCTTCACGCAAAGCAAAGACAGAAGCCAATCCGGCCAGCATAGGAGAACCTCGGTCCAACAGTTTGAACAGCAGGACACACAAACCGACAGCAACGCCGGATTTGGTCGTGCGCATGCCTACGCGGAACTTCTCCTTATCCAAATGGAACATAGTAAGTACTGCACTTCCTCTCGAAATGAAATAATAACTCAATCATAAGCATTTTTGAATTTTTATCAAGTCATTTTCGTATTATTGTGCAAATAATACACTCACATTTGCGGTATTGTTCAGAGTGACTTTGCAGAAAATGAGAGAAAAAGAGTGGTTGTTCTTGGACGAAAAATGTCCTTTTCGAGGCCAATCCTTTTATTGGATTTGCTGCAACGGCGCCGTTTTCAGGTAGGGTAAAAAAAGAACATTCGCTTTTTGCCAAAAAAGGCCAAAATTGGGTTGCTTAAATTGTCAGAATATTCTATACTAATGACATTAAATTTTAAGGAGAAGGATGAGGGCCTTTTCTTTGGATTTGCAACTAATTATTAACATATAGTGAGATGGGGAGGATTATTTAGATGAAAAAGAAATTATTGATGGGCTTGGCATCTGTATTCGTACTTGCAGCATGCGGCAATGGCGCGACAGAAGAGAGCGACACAATCAAATTAGGTGGTAACTTTGAATTATCTGGCGGTGCGAGTGCATACGGCACGCTGATGGACGAAGGAATCAAAATGGCAGTTGCAGAACAGAACGCTGCAGATGGTTTATTGGGCAAAGAGATTGAATACGTATCTTATGACAATAAATCTGAGCCTTCAGAATCTACATCGGTTGCAACTCGTTTAGCTACCGAAGACAATGTTGTCGCAATCTTAGGACCCGCTACAACGGGTGCTGCAAACGCACAATCTCCAGCAGTTACAAGAGCAAAAGTACCAGCGATCCTTCCTGCTGCTACAGGCGATAGCGTAACAATGGATGGCGATTCCGTCTTGGAATACGTTTTCCGTGTATGTTTCCAGGATTCCTTCCAAGGTAAAGCCTTGGCAGAGTTCGCTCAAACAGATCTGCAAGCTACAAAAGCTGTCATCTTAGTGGATAACTCTACTGACTATGCAATTGGCTTGGCAGATGCGTTCAAAGAAACTTTCACTGGAGACATCGTTGCTGAAGAAAACTTTACAGCCGGCGATACAGACTTCAAAGCAATCTTAACGAACATTGCGAAAATGGATTATGATGTCATCTTCTTGCCTGGGTACTATGAAGAAGGCGGACTGATCATCAAGCAAGCCCGCGAAATGGGTATTATGCAACCAATCCTTGGACCAGATGGCTTCGCTAACTCAACATTGGTTGAATTGGCTGGTGCCGACAATGTCGATAATGTATTCTACGCTAGCCACTTCACTCCGAACAGTGAAGATCCTAAAGTACAAGAATTCTTGGCTGCTTTTGAAGCAGAGTACGGCAAACCTGCAGATTCATTCGCAGCTTTGGCTTACGATGCTGCGCAATTAGTATTCGATGCAATCACGACTGCTGACAGCACAGATCCTCAAGCAGTCACAGATGCTTTAGCGGCAACTGAAGATTTCGAAGGTGTAACGGGAACATTCTCATTTGACGAGAACCACAACCCAATTAAATCCGCTTTCGTTATTGAATTACAAGATGGTGTAGAAGTCGGCAACTCTGTTGTGGAACCAGCTAAATAAAAATAGTCTGGCGCACAAAAATTGCGGCATTGAAACCTGAATAGACCGTTTGATTCTAAAGTAACACAATGAGGTGCTGGCAGAATTTGCTTAGCACCTTTCTTTATGTTTAATCTCGCCATTAAGGAATCCCTCATCGTATGTGAATAATAGTAAACTATAGGCGAACAATACAGTATAATGAAAGAAAGATTTCTGTGCAGCAGAAGAAAAGAGAGGTGTAAAATGGAAAATTTAGTTCAACAGCTGATAAATGGTATATCCTTGGGAAGTATCTACGCTTTGATTGCGCTAGGGTACACCATGGTATACGGTGTCATCAAATTGATTAACTTTGCCCACGGGGACATTTATATGGTGGGTGCGTACCTTGGATATGCTTTGATCCAAAACGTTGGCCTTGGCCTATTCCCATCCATTCTGATTTCAATGATTTTTTGTGCCATTTTAGGGGTGGTTATCGAGAAGGTCGCCTACAAACCATTACGGGGAGCAACAAGGGTAGCGACGCTGATTACAGCCATCGGGGTTTCTTATTTATTGCAAAATGTCATGATCTATATAATGGGGCCTGAAGTGAAGGCCTTCCCGACAGCTTTGGTAGTCCGGAATTGGACGTTCGGCGGCGTGACCATCAACTCGCAACAGATCCTGATTTTCCTGACGACGGTCATTCTGATGATCGCTCTGCAGGTCATCGTAAAGTACACAAAGATGGGGAAAGCCATGCGGGCAGTCAGTACCGATCCTGAAGCAGCACAATTGATGGGGATCAATGTGGATAACGTCATTTCCTTTACGTTCGTCCTGGGCTCTTCGTTAGCCGGAGCGGCAGGGGTATTGGTCGGTATCTATTATAATTCGATTTCGCCATTGATGGGTGTAACACCAGGTCTGAAAGCTTTCGTTGCGGCAGTATTCGGCGGGATCGGCATTATTCCTGGAGCAATGGTCGGCGGATATGCAATCGGGATCATCGAGACATTGGTCAGCGCTTATGGCGGATCGATGTTCAAAGATGCGGTTGTTTACTTGATCCTGATCATCATCCTGATCGTTAAACCTTCCGGAATCTTCGGGAAAAATACAAAAGAGAAAGTGTAGGTGATAAAAATGAAACAATTCAATAAAACAAATCTAGGTTGGCTCATTCTTATCGCTGTGATGGCTCTCGTACTGTTCATCGGCGTCAGCACAAACATGATTTCTCCTTTCTACCAAATCACTTTAGTGACCATCATGATCAACATCATCCTGGCGATCGGATTGAATCTGGTCATCGGATTTTCCGGTCAGTTCTCTCTGGGACATGCTGGTTTCATGGCGATCGGTGCCTACAGTGGCGCCATCATCGGCGATATGATGGAAGGCTTGGCAGGCTTCTTTGTCGGCTTGGTCGTGGGTATGATCATCTCCATCATCGTGGCCTTGATCGTCGGTATACCGACGCTCCGTCTGAAAGGCGACTACTTGGCAATTGCGACATTGGGTGTGGCGGAAATCATCCGTATCCTGATTCTGAACATGGGTGAATTGACTAATGGCGCCCGCGGAATCAGCGGTATTTCATTCCCTTTCGAATCGAATACTGGTTTCATCATGATCTTGTTCGTGATTCTGGTTGTAACGACCATCCTTACCGTCAACTACATCAACAGCAGCCCTGGTCGTGCAACCATCGCCATCCGCGAAGATGAGATTGCTGCTGAGTCGATGGGTGTCAATGCAACGACCTACAAAGTTATTGCCTTTATGATCGGGGCAGCGACTGCTAGCATCGCAGGTTCCATGTACGGCACTTATTTCAGCGTAATCAATCCGAGCGATTTCACTTTTCAAAAATCAATCGACGTGCTGATCATCGTCGTGTTCGGCGGTATCGGCAGTGTAACGGGAACAATCGTTGCAGCAGTTGTGTTGGGTGTCCTGAACACATATCTGCAATCATTCGGAGAGCTACGGATGATTTTCTACGCTCTGGCCATCATCGCCATCATGGTATTCCGTCCAGGCGGATTATTGGGCAATCGTGAATTTACGATGTCAAGTTTAATGAAGCGCTTTGGGAAAAAAGATTCTGCTAAGAAGGAGGTCCAATAATGAGCCTATTAGAAGTAAAGGAATTGACCAAAAACTTCGGCGGTTTGGCCGCGGTATCCAATGTCGATTTTACGATCGAAGAAAATGAATTGGTTGGTCTGATCGGTCCCAATGGTGCAGGTAAAACGACCTTCTTCAATTTGCTGACCGGTGTTTACGTTCCGACAGAAGGCACGATTGAATTGGAAATCGACAACAAAAAAGTGTTATTGAACGGAAAAGCGCCTTACAAAATTACGGACCTCGGCTTAGCGCGTACCTTCCAGAATATCCGTCTCTTCAAGGAACTGACGGTTATCGATAATGTCTTGATCGCGATGCACAGCACTATGGGTGAGAATACTTTCCACAGTTTGCTGCGCACGCCGACCTATTACCGCAAGGAAGCCGAAATGCGTGAAAAAGCTTTGGAATTGTTGGCCATTTTCGAATTGGAAAAGAAATACGATGTTCTAGCGAAAAATCTTCCTTACGGCGAGCAGCGTCGTTTGGAGATTGTCCGTGCTTTGGCGACGAATCCGAAAATCCTCTTCCTTGACGAGCCTGCAGCCGGTATGAATCCGCAGGAGACTGCGGAATTGACCGCATTGATCCGTAAAATACAGAAGGATTTCAAAATCACCGTCGTTTTGATTGAGCATGATATGTCCTTGGTCATGAACGTGTGCGAAAGAATCTATGTGTTGGAATATGGCCGTTTACTTGCCAAAGGAACGCCGGAAGAAATCCAAAAAAATCCAGCCGTAATAAAGGCTTATCTAGGAGGCGACTAACGTGCTGAAAGTAAAAAATCTATCTGTGCATTATGGCATGATCCAAGCCATCAAAGATATCAGCTTTGAAGTGAATGAAGGCGAAATCGTGACCTTGATCGGAGCCAACGGAGCAGGCAAGTCCACCATTTTGCGTACGATTTCCGGGTTGGTAAAACCGTCATCAGGCGAAATCGAATATTTGGGGAAACCTATCCATAACATCGCGACCAGAAAAATCGTTGAGCAAGGGATTGCCCAAGTTCCGGAAGGCCGCCATGTCTTCAAAGGTTTGACCGTTCAGGAAAATCTTGACCTTGGAAGCTTTACCCGCAAAGACAAACAGAACCTTGCTGGTGATCTTGAAGCGGTATTCGAACGATTTCCGATTCTGCGCGAAAGAAAAAATCAGGATGCAGCCACCTTGTCCGGTGGAGAGCAACAGATGTTGGCAATGGGCCGCGCTTTGATGACGAAGCCGAAGTTATTGCTTTTGGATGAGCCTTCGATGGGGCTGGCGCCCATTTTCATCAAAGAAATTTTCCATATCATTCAGGATATCCAGAAACAAGGCACGACGATCCTCTTGATCGAACAAAACGCTAACGTTGCGCTGCAGATTGCGAATCGCGGTTATGTATTGGAAACGGGAAATATCGTTTTGACCGGAACCGGGGAAGAATTATTAGCAAGTGACGAAGTTCAGAAAGCTTACTTAGGAGGCTAAACAATGGATGTACAAAGCTATATGTCAACGGATTTAGTAACGATTCAACCTTCAACAAAAATTATCGAAGCTTTGGATTTAATGAAAGAGCATAAGATCCACCGTCTGCCGGTTGTTCAGGGCGAAACTATCGTGGGTTTGATAACGGAGGGCATCATTGAACGCAATACACCTTCCAGCATGACCAGTTTGGATATGCATGAAGTCAACTATCTGTTGAACAAAACAACAGTGGCAGACATCATGGAAAAACGTGTTGTAACGATCAATAAGGAAGCTCTTTTGGAAGAAGCTGCCGTAATGATGCGTGAGAATGGCATCAGCGTCCTGCCGGTCGTCGAAGCAGGCAACCGCCTGATCGGCATCATCACCGAAAAGGACATCTTCTCCGCCTTCATCGATGTGCTAGGCTACTACACACCGGGCGTCCGCGTTGTCGTCAATATCCATGAAGACAAAAAAGGCGTCCTCGAAGATCTGACCGATATCTTCTCCGATGAGAACATCAACATCCAACAGATCGCGACTTACCGCAAACTGGGCTATGTCCAGGTCGTCATCCAACTGGAAAGCAAAGACATCGACGGCATCCGTGCCAGACTTGAAGAACACGGCTACGAAATCGGATCGATCATCTACAAACCAGAAAGAGTATAGTGTGTGATGAATCCTGAGCTCAGAGATTGAGCACTAACGAGGTTCAGGACTGCGCAGCCTTAGGTTTGGCTGAGTGGGCATGAATAGCGTTAGGCGGAGAACTCTAGGATTCAGAACCGTTCTAAAAGGATCCAAATAATCCCGTTTACCAAGCAACATCATACAATTAAGAAAACCGCTCACTCCAACTAAAATGGAGTGGGCGTTTTTTTATGCAAATGATTTCTTTTATCACGTAATAAGTGTATAATAAGAACATGATAGATTGGAGGTCACATAAATGAATAATGCACTTATAACAATTGTCTTGTTTACGATCAAAGAGCAATATGTCAGTGAAAAAGCTTTTTATGCCAATCAACTAGGGATCTCACCGCAGAGCTGGGATCGCTGGAAAAAAGGAGAGCATGGTTTAAAACCCGAGAACATGCAGATCATTTCAAAATTGTTCACCGATTATGAGTGGATGCTTGTCCAGAAAGTTTGCCGCAATGCCGAAATTCTTCCCGAGGTGGCAGAGAACCCTGTAAGAGAATATCAATTCCTGAAGTATCAAGTCGCCAAAAAATGGATAGCGACGGATTTGGCCGATTTCAAATGGTACACTACCGATGAGACGGTTCATGATTCAGAGATCCACAAACCGGCAATCACGACACTCCGGCTCGAGTGCAACTATGATTTCTGGAGTTACAAAGATATCATCGACCTACGCTTGCCTAGCATTATCCGTCATCAGATCGATTCGGAAAAAATCAATCTGCTGGAATGGTTCAATGAGAATACGCCTGATACCATTACAAAAATTACTGAATAATTTAATATACACCGAAAAGCCGAGATGATATTATCTTGGCTTTTCGCTTGGATTCGAGCTTAGGCTTACTTTTTGGGTGTGGATTGATGGGCGTTTGTGCTAAAATAGGCATAACACAAAATTTTAGACCAGAAGAGGGTAGAAGATGGAAACGAAAAACACACACTCCCAGACACCTGAGCGGTACGCACAAAGACTGCGTTTCCTTGCGGGACTCTTGCTGGCGATGCTCTTTTTCACAGGATGCACAACCAATGATGATGAACCAAAAATCAGTCAGCAGAATTCTTCAGCAAATAATCACTCCGGAGAATCGCAAGCCGCTGCCGAAGCTGCAGTTGATGAAGACGAGCCCAAAGTGATCGTGACTCCCAACGCTTCATCAGCTGATTGGAATCTGGTTTTGGTGAACAGGGGAAATCAGCTTGCTGGAGAAATCGCCATGGAGTTATACTTGACAGAAAGCGGCTATCAGATCGACAGCAGAATTAAGGACCCATACTTGACATTGATGGAAGCGGGAAAAGCTGCCGGGATGGATTTCACGATGATTTCAGGTTACCGCTCCATTGAGCAACAACAAGCAAACTATGATGTCAACTATCAAAATTATCTAGCCTCAGGTTTTTCGGAAGAAGAGGCACGCGCAAAGACGGAAGAATATATTGCATTGCCTAATGCCAGCGAACACACAACCGGACTCGCCGTGGATATCACATCGACCGCTTTAGCCAACCAAGAAGGTAATTCAGGCTTATTACCGGATTTGGAAAACTATCCGGAAGGGCTATGGCTGAAAGAAAATGCACCCAAATACGGTTTCGTCTTGCGTTTCCCAAAAGCGAAAGAAGACATCACCGGCATCAATTTTGAACCGTGGCATTTCCGGTATGTTGGCGTAGAGAACGCTGTGTACATGACTGAACAGAATCTGACATTGGAAGAATACATAGCTATTCTGAAGCAAAATGAAGAACTCGGGATCAGTAAAAAATAGCAGGTAAAGCAGCACAACCAAATAGATGGAGGAAAATATGGCACGAAAGATTAAGCGGGCTCGAAAACAACCGCAATCAGCATCTGCTAAGGCCGTTAAGATTTTATTTTTCTTGTCGATCAGTTTTATGGCAAGTCTGTCATTTATCGGCGATTTTGCTCCGATTGTACCGGATATCCCGGAGTACGACAATAATCAGGGAACCGGCTTCATCGCCACTATCGCCCCTGCTGCACAACAGATGCAAGCAGCATACGGTGTTCACGCTAGCATCAGCATCGCTCAAGCTATACTCGAATCAGATTGGGGAGAGAGCGAACTGTCTGCCGTCTACAATAACCTTTACGGCATGAAGGGTGAGGATCCGGGAAATACAGTTCTTTTGACGACCAATGAATACTACAACGGCCAGTGGGTCACCATTCAAGCAAAATTCAGGGTCTACGGCAGCTGGACAGAATCGGTCCAAGACCATGCGCTGTTGTTCGTCAACGGAACCACTTGGGATCCGAATCAATACGCTCCCGTTCTGCAGGCGGCCACTTATCAGGAAGCAGCTCAAGCTCTTCAGGATTGTGGCTATGCGACCGATCCGGATTATGCGACTAAATTGATTGCGGTCATCGAACAGCATGCACTTTATGAATATGATAGTTGAAACATACAAAAAGAAACGCGTGGACAGATGGAGCCCTTTCCAAGAGGCAGCCTGATGTCCGCGCTTTTTTTTCCATCACTTCTGATTTCTTACGGAAATTCGACAAACAGAGATTTTTTCCATGGCGACAATCGTTGAATATAGTGATAAAATGATTTGGTAAAGACTTTTTTAACAAATTCTAATGAAAAATCCAAGAGAGTAGTGTGATCACATGCCGAATCAAATTTTACCCGGGAAAACAATCGGTATTATTGGCGGAGGACACGTCGCCCGTATGATTGCTTTGGAAGCCAAAAAAATGGGTTACCAAATAGGCATCTTGGACGCCGACCCTGCCTGTCCGGCTGGGCAAATAGCTGATTGGCAGATAACCAAGAGATATACGGACTTTGAAGCGCTGACGGATCTCGCAGCAAAATCTGACGTCCTGACATTTGAATCCGAAGCTGTGGACACAATGTTGCTGACACAAATCAATCCTTATATCAGCATACCGCAGGATCCGGACAGCCTTTCCATCACCCAAGACCGATTAATCGAAAAGGCGTTTCTGGAATCATTGAACATAAACGTAACGCCTTATGCGACGATAACCACCATCGAAGACATGGAAGAGGCTGTCAAAAGTATCGGCTTCCCATGTGTTCTGAAGCCGATACGTATTGAAATGGCTACACCGGTGCAACATCTTTTATACAGTGAAGAAGACTTCGGAAGGGCGTCAGCCTTACTGAAAAAAGGAACGTGCATTTTGGAGGCGTGGATCCCATTTGAGATGGAGTTGGCGATTACGGTCGCACAGGATGTGAACAATGTGTTCACTTCATTCCCTGTCACCGAAACAGTCTACCGGGAGCAAAAACTTGTGAAGACAATCACGCCAGCAAGAGTAGGCGGTAACTTCCAGAAAGAGCTAGAGCATATCGGCAAGCTGGCTGCGAAGGCCATGAATCTGACCGGGATTTTGACAATCGAGACATTCATGACTTCATCAGGAACGCTGTATGTGAACCGTTTGGTCGTCCGACCGCACCATTCGTGCAATTATTCACTGGACGGCTGTAGCATCTCACAATATGAGGTGCTGGTCCGCTGCATCTGTGGGTTGCCCATTCCGGAAATCCAGTTGTACGATACAAGCGTGACTTTCAATATCATGGAAGAAAAACTTGATGAAGCAATGATTCTGCTGCTGACCAAACCAGATTGGCATTTCCACTTTTACGGAAAAAAAGAACACCGCGCGAAACGGAAAATGGGACACGTCACATTATTGGGTGACATCCCAGATATCCTCATCAACGAATTGGAAGAAAACGGCTTGTTGAAATCTACAGAGTAACGGAAACAGGTGTCCGCTCTCTTATATGAAGGAAGGAATCAATTGATGGAGGAAAGGCTATTCAATAAGGCATACGACTACATAAAGGACAAAATAGACAGCAATTGCTGGCCTCCGGGAACCAAAATAACCGAACAACTTATTTCGGAAGCGTTGTTTAT
Source organism: Trichococcus collinsii (assembly GCF_900107505.1). Taxonomy (GTDB): domain Bacteria; phylum Bacillota; class Bacilli; order Lactobacillales; family Aerococcaceae; genus Trichococcus; species Trichococcus collinsii. Next base: position 112,753 of record NZ_FNQH01000003.1, read on the forward strand.
GAGCCGGACACCGATTCGCACTGCGCTGCTTTTGCTTGAGGAGGAAGGGATGGTGAAATCTATCCCCTACAAAGGCTATATCGTGGCCGAGAAGAAGATCTCAAACGAGGGTCTATTGGAACGCCTGGAACTGATCGCAGGTCTCATTATGAATTACCTACAATATCTGAAGGAAAACGACATCGCCTTGGATCACAACAAATTTGATGAGATTCTGGAAAAACAAGTGGAGTATTTGAATTACCGTGATGCGACGGGTTACTTCAAGAATGAATACCGACTCTTTGAGACATTCATCGAACAAAGCGACAATCAATTCATGAAGAAAGTGATTTTGACGACAGCTCGGGACATCCATGGCACTTATTCCGACAACGGTGACCTGATGGATGAAGCGCGTTACCAAAATGAAGCCAAATTGCTCGCCTTGTATCAAGAAGTGAGCATCTGTATGCGTGCTAAAGATTATGATAAGATGGGCGAATACCTTGTTTTCTTCTTCGAAACGTTGAAAGACACAAACGATATCCTGGCCCAATAGACTGAGAAAGAAAGTCCTGCCGCTGAATCATTTGCTTGATTCAGCGGCAGGACTTTTATGTTGGATGTCATGAAATCCAACCCTTAGGCTAATATCAAACAGGTTCCTGTCGGTATGCTGACTACTGACTTCATTGTAAACCCTGACATCCGGAAAAGAGAGTTCTTTTGCTATAAACAGCCGCAAAGAGTGGCATAATAGGCTGAGACGAAATTGAAATGCACCAAGGGGAACAAGGGTTAAAAACTCTCTAAAATATCCGGGGATTCATTGATAGACAGGCTCTAAAATGATAGACTAAACCATGATGCAAATCAGAATCGATAAGGCTGCACCATCGCCTTGAACCTATCAAAAAAGAACATACCCATACACACTCCGATACAAAGGCAACAAAAGAAAGGATGGCAATTGTGCAACAAAAACACGATCTCATAAAAGGAATGAACCCAAGGCAAGCAGAAGCCGTTTTGGCGACGGAAGGGCCACTATTGATCATGGCGGGGGCAGGCAGCGGCAAAACGCGTGTGCTTACACATCGCATGGCCTATCTACTGGAAGAAAAATCAGTAAACCCTTGGAACATCTTAGCCATCACCTTCACGAATAAAGCGGCAAAAGAAATGAAAGAGCGGGTCATCCGCTTGGTCGGAACAGTCGGCAACGACATGTGGGTATCCACTTTCCACTCCATGTGCGTACGGATCCTAAGAAGAGAGAGCGAACAGCTCGGCTATGCGCGCTCTTTCACCATCTGCGACCAGAGCGAAACCGAAACATTGATGAAACGCATCATCCGCGAAAAGAATCTGGATTCCAAAAAATTCGATCACCGCATGATTCTGGGTCGGATCAGCCAAGCGAAAAATGAGCTGCAGACACCGAAGGAATTCGGCGATTTGGCTGGCGGATACATCGATAATATCGTTTATGAATGCTACAAGGATTACCAGAAAGCGCTCGAAAACAGCCAATCGATGGATTTTGACGACCTGATCATGTTGACGGTCAAGTTGTTCCAAGAATATCCAGAAACGCTGTCCTACTACCAAAATAAATTCCATTACATTCATGTGGACGAGTATCAGGATACCAACTACGCCCAATATCAATTGGTGCAGCTGTTGGCCAGCAAGTTCAAAAACATCTGCGTCGTCGGGGATGCGGATCAAAGTATTTACGGTTGGCGCGGTGCCGACATGGAAAACATCCTCAACTTCGAAAAGGATTATCCGGATGCAAAAGTGGTTTTGCTGGAGCAGAACTACCGTTCCACCAAAAAAATCCTGCGCGCAGCCAATGACGTGATCCAAAACAACGTCAACCGGAAAGAAAAAGAGTTGTGGACAGACAATCCGGATGGCGAGAACATCGTCTACTACCGGGGCCAATCCGAACATGACGAAGCGCGCTATGTCATCTCCAAGATGCAGCAGGAAGTCCGAGAAAACAAACGCCAGTACGGGGATTTCGCAGTGCTCTACCGGACGAACGCCCAGTCGCGTGTCATCGAAGAGAACCTACTGAAGTCGAACATCCCTTACAAGATGGTCGGCGGGCGCAAGTTCTACGACCGCAAAGAAATCAAAGACCTCTTGGCTTATCTGCGACTGATCGTAAACCCATCGGATGACTTAAGCTTCGGCCGGATCGTGAACGTGCCGAAACGGGGAATCGGTGATGCTAGTGTCGAAAAACTGCGCGAATTCGCAAATATGCATGACCTGACCTTATTGCAGGCTGCCCATGATGTGGCAATGTCCAGCGTATCCGGAAAAGCCGCGAAGGAATTGAAGAAATTCGCTACCATAATGGATAATCTGCATAAAATGCAGGAATTCCTTCCAATCACGGAATTGGTGCAGGAGTTGCTTTCCCAGACGACTTATCTAGAAGCCCTCGAAATGGAGAAGACGTTGGAGTCGGAAGCACGAATCGAAAACATCAATGAATTCCTGTCTGTAACCCAAGAGTTCGATAAAATGAATCAAGACGACTTTGACCTGACCTCCTTCCTGACCGATTTGGCCCTGGTTTCCGATTTGGATCAGATTGAGGAAGAACCGCAGAGCGAAGTGACGCTGATGACAATGCACGCAGCCAAAGGATTGGAATTCCCGATCGTCTTCATCATCGGGATGGAAGACGGTATTTTCCCATCGTCCCGCTCCTTCATGGATGAGGACCAGATGGAGGAAGAACGACGTTTGGCATATGTAGGCATCACGCGGGCGGAGCAAAGACTGTTCCTGACGAATGCCTATTCCCGCATGCTTTATGGACGTACGATGTCCAACCCGGCATCACGTTTCCTTGATGAATTGGACGGATCCGTTCTGGACCGCGAGGATAGTTCGGGCTCCACGTCAAGTATGTATTCTTCAAAACCAGCAAGCTCCGGCGGCCGCTGGAAAACAGCAAGCGATACCCGTCAGGAGAAAGCCTTCAGTCAGACGTTTTCGGCTGGACCGCGTGAAAAAACGACGCAGTCTGTCCAGCAAACCGGAAGCAGCGGTGCGGCCAGCCTTGGCTGGGCTGTGGGCGACAAAGCCAGCCATAAGAAATGGGGCACAGGTATTGTCGTTCAGACAAGTGGAGAAGGCGATGGGTTGACTTTGGATATCGCCTTCAAAGATATCGGCATCAAACGCCTGTTGGCATCCTTTGCACCGATTGAAAAAGCATAATTTAGGAGGGGAACCATTCATGGCGAAAGAAAGTCTGACCGAAGCCCAAGCGCGCATCGAGACGTTGAAGACGCTCCTCAACCGCTATAGTTACGAGTATTATGTACTGGACAAGCCCAGTATTTCAGATAAAGAATACGACCAGCAGTACCAAGAACTGGAAACATTGGAAAAAGCCCATCCTGAGCTGATAACCACGGACTCACCGACGCAACGCATCGGCGGTACTATCCTGCCCGGCTTCAAAAAGGTCCAGCATGATTCACCGATGTTGAGTTTGGGGAATGCCTTCAATCAGGAAGAACTAATGCAATTCCATCAACGGATCAGTAAACTGACCGACCAGCCTTTGCAATACATGTGCGAGCTGAAGATCGACGGTTTGGCCGTGTCATTGAAGTACGAAAATGGCTTGTTCATCCAAGGCGCGACGCGTGGGGACGGAAATACCGGAGAAGACATCACGCAGAACTTGCGGACGGTCAAATCCATTCCGTTGCGCCTGAATGAACCGCTGACTTTCGAAGTCCGCGGTGAATGCTACATGCCTAAAGCCTCATTCGTCCAATTGAATGCGGACCGCGATGAGAAAGGCCTAGAGATTTTTGCGAATCCGCGCAACGCCGCTGCTGGCAGTCTGCGTCAACTGGATTCCAGCATTGCGGCAAGCCGCAACCTGAACATCTATCTATACAGCGCCACCAATTTCGAACAATTGGCTGTGGAAACGCAGGATGCGCTGCTTAACCGATTGGCTCAAGTTGGTTTGCGGACCAATCCGGAACGCAGACTCTTCGATTCAATCGAAAAAGTCTGGGCATTCACGGAAGAAATCGCAGCGAAAAGAAAAGACTTGCCATACGAAATCGATGGCATCGTCATCAAAGTCAACGCATTTTCTGCTCAAGAAGAAATCGGTTATACGGTAAAAGCGCCGCGGTGGGCAATCGCCTATAAATTCAAAGCAGAAGAAGCCGAAACAATCGTGCGCGACATCGAGTGGACTGTTGGCCGTACCGGTGTCGTGACGCCCACAGCCGTGATGGATCCCGTATTCTTGGCCGGTTCCACCGTGCAGCGCGCCAGCCTACATAACGTCGATCTCGTCCGCGAGAAGGATGTGCGCATAGGAGATACTGTCGTGATCCATAAGGCCGGCGACATCATCCCGGAAATCCAGCATGTCCTCATCGATCGCAGAAATCCGGAAAGTAAACCTTATGTCATCCCCGAAACGTGCCCAGCCTGCGAGAGCAATCTGGTACATCTGGAGGATGAAGTGGCTCTGCGTTGCATCAATCCGAAATGTCCGGCCCAAATCAAGGAAGGCCTATCCCACTTTGTTTCGCGCAACGCGATGAACATCAGCGGTCTCGGCGTTCGCGTCGTCAGCCAAATGTTCGAAAAAGGGCTCGTCAAGGATGTAGCAGATCTGTATAAATTGACGGAGGAAGACCTTTACCAATTGGATAAAATCAAAGAAAAATCAGCCAACAATATTGTGACGGCCATTGACCAAAGCCGCGGGAACTCACTCGAACGTCTGCTGTTCGGGTTGGGAATCCGCCATGTCGGATCGAAGGCTGCAGCCAGCTTGGCAGCGGAATTCGAAACGATCGAACGCCTGATGCAGGCGACGAAAGAAGAAATCATGGCCGTCGAAGGCATGGGCGACATCATAGCGGACAGCGTCGTGGCCTATTTCCAACTTCCGGAAGTGAAGGACCTGATCGAAGAATTCCGAGCGAACGGCGTGAATCTGACCTACCTCGGCAAGAAAAAGGCTGAGGTGGCCGCGGTTGATTCCATATGGAACGGCAAAACCGTTGTATTGACGGGCAAACTGACGCACTATAACCGAACCGAAGCGACAGAAATGATTGAAGCCCTAGGTGGGAAAGTGACTGGCAGTGTCTCCAAAAAGACCGATTGGATCGTTGCCGGAGAAGAAGCCGGCAGTAAATTGGCAAAAGCCCAATCTTTGGGCATCCCTGTCTGGACAGAAGAAGATATGGTGAAAAACTTGGAAAGAAGTGACAGCAGTGAATAAAGCGAAAAGCGTCGTCCTTATGACTGTCTCCGGAGCAGCGATGCTCCTGTTGGCTAGTTGCGGACAGCTATCAGAGACGCAAACGACGGAGAACACAACCAATACCGGCCCTGAAAAAGTGACTGTCCAAACGACACAGAATCAATTGTCGACCGATTATTACCCCGCCTTGATTGTGGACGGCAAGTACCAATTCAGCCAGAATCGAGGCGTCAGCCTATCGCTGAACTCCACAGCTAACATCAAAGACTTTGAGGCGGATTTGTTGGATGTATCAAAGAATGTTTTTCCGACCGACCAATATTTTTTTCAGGAAGGCCAAGTCATCGATTATGATACGACGAGGTTATGGTTGGGACGTTACAGCGACTCCAATCCGGATGGTTTGAATCCGACCGATAATGGCAGTACCGACGCTGCAACCCGAGAGCCGATTTATCTGGAGCAGATTTTGGAACAGGACTATATGATCCAAAATGAGAATGGCTTCGAATTGGCAGGGATGGCGATCGGACTGGCAATGAATTCGGTCGACTATTACAAGGTGAACGATGTGCCGATGGAACAAGCCATTTCTCGCGATAAACTGGAAGAACAGGCAAAAGCTTATGCAAATACGATTATTACGCGTTTGCGCCAGACCGAAGGATTGGAAAGCATTCCGATCGTCATCGGCATTTATGAACAATCGGCGCAGGACAGCCCGGTCGGCGGCGTCTATCTGTTCGAAGGCGTCTCCACGGAAGGGAATGCGATTGGTGAATGGATCACCCGCAATGAAAGCAAAGTCGTCTTCCCTTTGCAAAGCGGAACGCAGACGGAAGAATCTTCCAACTTTGACAACTTCAAAAATGAAGTGCAGAATTTCTTCCCGAATCTGAACGGTATCGTCGGTGAAGGAAAATACATCGATGGACAGCTGATGTCGCTCGAAATCGACATCACGACGCAGTTCTATGGGGAAACGGAAATCATCGCCTTCACCCAGCACGTAACGGATGCAGCAGGGCGGTTCCTGCCCCAAAACATTCCCGTTGAGATCACGGTTGAATCGATCAACGGCATCGAATCGTTCCTGACAAGGGAAAACGACAGCCAGGGCTTCAGCTACCATATCTTTGATTAAGGCACAGTTTTCCTTCATCATGGATGAGCGAACCCGTTCCGCTTTTCTTCTCCAGCTTCACGGGTTAGCCCTTCGGAAATTAGATAAATCGTACCTATTGCGCTCTACGATGCTCAGTCGGCACGATTTCCTAAATTTCTATCAGGGCTGAACGAACCCGTTCCGCTTTTAACGGTTTTCAGAAAGTGCGGGAAACATGAGAAAACTCCCACAAACCGATGATTTTTATGCTAAAATGAACAGGTATGTAAAAAAACGATGACTACACAAAACGACAGAAAGAAGGGTATTACATGGCAATCACTGAAGAGCAAGTGCGTCACGTAGCAAAACTGGCCAAGCTGGAATTCGCTCCTAATGAAATTAAACATTTTACAGAACAATTGGGCGACATCATCGACATGGTGGAACAATTGGAAGCAGTCGATACAACGGATGTACCCGTGACTTCTCATGGCTATGCATTGAAGAATGTCATGCGTGAAGATGTAGCGGAACCAGGAACAGATCGCGACCTCTTATTCAAAAACGTCAAAACAGCCGAAGACGGTATGATCCAAGTGCCGGCAATTCTAGATAATGAGGTGGAAGGCGCATGAGTATTTTCAATGAAACGCTAACGAGCCTGCATGAAGGTTTAGTCAATAAAGAATTTTCTTCCGTGGAACTAACACAAGCAGCCTTCAAACGCATCGCTGAAACAGACGGAAAAGTGGAAGCATTCTTGGCTTTGAACGAAGAAGGAGCCTTGAAGCAAGCACAAGCAGCTGACGAAAAAGGCTACGCGGACGGCAATATCCTGAACGGTATTCCTTTAGGGATCAAAGACAACATCGTCACTGAAGGCGTGATAACGACAGCAGCGAGTCGCATGTTGGGCGACTTCATGCCGATCTATGACGCAACAGTCGTAACCAAATTGAAGGAAGCCGGCGCAGTCAACATCGGAAAACTGAACATGGACGAATTTGCCATGGGCGGAAGCACGGAAAACTCCTACTACAAAAAAACAAAAAATGCTTGGGACCTGACAAAAGTTCCCGGCGGTTCATCCGGTGGCTCAGCTGCTGCAGTTGCTAGCGGCGAAGTTGTCGCTTCCTTGGGTTCTGATACAGGCGGAAGTATCCGCCAACCAGCTGCCTTCAACGGCATCGTCGGCATGAAACCGACATACGGCCGCGTATCCCGTTACGGCTTGATTGCTTTTGCGTCCAGCCTTGACCAAATCGGTCCGATGACACGCAACGTAACCGACAACGCCTTGTTGTTGGAAGCAATCAGCGGCTATGATGCCAAAGATTCGACTAGCATGAAGTTGGAAGTGCCTAAATTCAGTGCAAACCTGAACGGAAATGTAGCAGGCATGAAGATTGCTTTGCCGAAAGAATATTTCCAAGAAGGCGTATCCGCTGAAATCCAAGCGGCTGTAAGAAAAGCAGCTGCCCAATTCGAAGAAATGGGCGCTACCGTAGAAGAAGTCAGCATGCCCACTTTGGCCTACGGAATCCCTGCTTACTACATCATCGCTTCTTCGGAAGCTTCATCCAACCTGCAACGTTTTGACGGTGTGCGTTATGGCTACCGCGCTGAAAATGTGAACTCATTGGATGAATTGTACATCAAGAGCCGTTCCGAAGGTTTCGGAATGGAAGTGAAACGCCGCATCATGTTGGGATCCTTCTCATTGAGCGCTGGTTTCTATGATGCTTACTTCAAGAAAGCAGGACAAGTCCGTACGCTGATCAAACGCGACTTCGCGAACATCTTCGCAGGCTATGATCTGATCCTTGGGCCCACCACTACAACGACTGCTTTCGGAATCGGCGAAAAGAACGACGATCCATTGGCTATGTACATGGACGACTTGTTGACCGTAACGATCAACTTAGCGGGCGTTCCGGCCATTTCAGTTCCTGGCGGTTTCTCGGCTGACGGCATGCCGATCGGTATCCAATTGATTGGTAACTACTTCGAAGAAGCAAAAATCTATCAAGCTGCTTTTGCATTGGAACAAGCGAACGACTATCTTGACCAACACCCAAACCTGTAGGAGGAAAACATTATGAATTATGAAACAGTCATCGGACTGGAAGTCCATGTGGAATTGAAAACTGAATCAAAAATGTTCTCCCCATCTCCAGCACACTTTGGGGCAGAACCGAACACAAATACGAACGTCATCGACTGGGGCTACCCGGGCGTCTTGCCTGTCATCAACAAAAGAGCTATCGAATTCTGCATGAAGGCTGCTTTGGCTTTGAACTGCGAAATCTCAACGGAAACGCACTTCGACCGCAAAAACTACTTCTACCCGGACAATCCGAAAGCTTACCAAATTTCGCAATTGGATAACCCAATCGGCCATGACGGCTGGGTTGAAATCGAAGTGGAAGGCGTTAAGAAAAAAATCCGCATCGAACGCGTTCATCTTGAAGAAGATGCCGGCAAAAACATGCACGGGTCAGACGGCTATTCCTATGTCGATTTGAACCGTCAAGGAACGCCATTGATTGAAATCGTATCGGAAGCGGATATGCGCTCTCCTGAAGAGGCTTATGCTTACTTGGATGCGGTACGCCAAATCATTATGTACACAGACGTATCCGATGTGAAGATGGAAGAAGGCTCTATGCGTTGCGATGCCAACATCTCCATCCGCCCATTCGGCCAAGAAAAATTCGGCACGAAGACAGAATTGAAGAACCTGAACTCCTTCAACTTCGTCCGCAGAGGTTTGGCTCATGAAGAAAAACGCCAAGCGCAAGTATTGAACGCTGGCGGCGTCATCCAACAGGAAACACGCCGTTTCGATGAAACAAATGGCGAAACGATCCTGATGCGCGTCAAGGAAGGCGAAAGTGATTACCGTTACTTCCCTGAACCGGATCTGCCAGGCTTGACCGTTTCCCAGGAATGGATCGACCGTGTCAAAGCAAGCATTCCGGAAATGCCTGCAAAACGTCGCGAAAGATACATTTCGGAATACGACCTGCCTGAGTACGATGCAATGGTATTGACACTTTCGAAAGAAATGTCCGACTTCTTTGAAGGCACCCTTGCTGCCGGTGCGGATGCCAAATTGGCTTCCAACTGGTTGATGGGTGAAGTTTCAGCTTACCTGAACAGCGAAAAAGTGGAGCTGGCCGACACCAAACTGACGCCAGCTAACCTTGCCGGCATGATCTCATTGATCGAAGACGGCACAATCAGCACGAAAATCGCCAAGAAAGTCTTCCGCCTGTTGGCAACAAAAGGCGGAGACGCAAAAGCAGTCGTTGAATCAGAAGGCCTGATCCAAATGAGCGATCCGTCGCAACTGTTGCCGATCATCAACGCCGTTTTGGACAACAGCCAACAATCCGTTGACGACTTCAAAGCCGGAAAAGACCGCGCCAAAGGCTTCCTAGTAGGCCAAATCATGAAACAAACCAAAGGCCAAGCCAACCCAGGCATGGTCAACCAACTCCTAGCACAAGAGTTGGAAAAAAGATAGGATACGATGAATTGCGGGTAGGGGGCGAGCACTAACGAAATTTAGGAACAACCAGCCCGGGTCTGGCTGGATGGGCCTAAATAGCGTTAGGCGGAACCCCCTGCTTTTCAGAACGCGTCTGCGTTGAACAACATTCAAGCCAACTTCCTTCGGGAGGTTGGCTTTTTTTCTGAAATAATATACTCTAAAAAAAATCGTAATAAACCTATTTTTTCCCAGTTCAAGAATTAGTATTATTATGATTTAGGTGATATAATCAGTAATTGAGTGGTTTGACAAGAAAAGATTAATTGTGACCTATATAATAGATGAGCCTAGAAAGATGAGGAAAAGAATGAGAGCAAGAGTAATTTACAATCCTACTTCCGGAAGAGAAATGCTGAAAAAAAGCATGATTGACATCCTTCAAATATTGGAAGAAGCAGGCTATGAGGCCAGTGCATATGCCACGACGCCTGAACCCCTTTCCGCGACCAAAGAAGCGGAACGTGCCGCTTTGGCCGGATTCGACCTGATTGTTGCAGCAGGCGGAGACGGAACCGTAAACGAAGTCGTCAACGGCATCGCCGGATTGGACCACAGACCGACAGTCGGTATCATACCTGCAGGGACCACAAATGACTATGCCCGTGCTTTGAAGATTCCGCGCTCGAACCTATTGGATGCAGCCCGCGTCATCGCTGATGGAAATGTCATCCCGATGGATATCGGTCAAGCCAATGGTACTTATTTCATAAATATCGCAGCAGGTGGCTATCTGACGGATTTGACCTACGACGTCCCTGCGAAGCTGAAGACCATTTTTGGCTACCTTGCCTATCTGGTGAAAGGCGCCGAAAAAATCCCGCAGCTCAAACCGATGCACATGCGCATCGAATATGAAGGCGGCGTATACGACGGCATGGCTTCCATGTTCTTTGTGGCCTTGACCAACTCGGTCGGTGGCTTTGAGACGATCGATCCGAACATCGTTTTGGGGGATGGCAAGTTCACTCTTTTTGTCGTGAAGACAGCGAACATCTTCGAAATCCTGCAACTTTTGGCCCAAGTGTTGAACGGGGGCAGACATCTCGAAAATTCGAACGTCCTCTATACACATACCAGCTTTGTGAAAGCAGAATCCATGGATGGTTCGCGTTTGATGATCAACTTGGATGGGGAGTACGGCGGTGATGCACCGACAACATTCACGAACCACCAGCAGCACATCAAAATCATCGGCAACACTTCCGATTACGCTGATCCAATCGAAGAAGTCGATGAAGGCATTCTGGAAGGTGCCGGCACAGGCTTCATGAAGGAAGTTGAAACCTTGCACCCGGATGAAGTGAACGACAAACGTTTGCCTTACGACGGCAAGAACTAACAATTGAAAATAGAAAGAATGCCCGGCCTCTCGGTCTTAATATGAGAGGTATCGGGCATTTTTTGTTATACTGAGAAAAAGAAGCTTTCACACAAAAGGGGACTTGCCGCATGCTGAAAAAACAGAAAAAATTTTTGTCCATCTTATTTTTTAGCGGATTGCTTATGCTGCTTGTGGCCTGCGTGAAAACAGAAAATTCCCCGATCGTGGCCATCGCAAATGAATCGGAATACGAAGAAGTGGTAGCTCTGGATGAGGCCTACCTCTATTTCGGCTTCGATGATTGTCCTTACTGCAAGGAATTCCGTCCGATACTGGAAGAAAAATTGACGGAAGCCGGGCAGACTGCTTATTATTACAACACGAAAAAGCGTTTCAATGATGCCAACTATGATGAGGTGCTGGATACCTACGGCGTTGAGTTTGTTCCGCTTTTGATCAAGCTGGAGGATGGGAAGGCGGTTGGGTCGGTCAATCTTGACACCGTTGCAGACCTGCCTGCATTATTGACGGCACAATAGTAGGAGAGAATGCCTGAGAATGTCCGATAACCGCAAAAAATGGGCTGCCCCAACCGGGGCAGCCCATTCGTATTATTTCCAAACCAATTGCCAAGTAACTCCGAATTGATCGGTCACCCAAGCTACCGCGCGCAATTCGCCGACTGCTTCAGGCCCCATCATAACAACGCCATCCGCGGATAAGGAATCAAAGTAGTTGTCGAAGCTAGCTTCATCTTCGCAGTCCACGTAGAGGGAAACGGCCCAAGTCATATCCGGCAAGAAATCCTCTTCCATGTCCATTGCCATGATTTCCTGTCCATTCAAAACAAACTGTTCATTGATTACGCGACCTCCTTCCCCGTGTTCATCCTCATCGATTTTGGTGAGAGAGGTCACGCTGGAATTCGGGAAAATGGAAACATAAAAATGCATCGCTGCTTCTGCAGTTCCCGGTAACGTCAAAAAGGGAATAATCCGTTGTCCGCTCATTTTGTCATCCTCGCTTTCTACCTATACCTGTCAGTAACTGGTCTATATACTTCCATTATACTGAATAAGGTTGGAACTTCCTATCGATAAGACGCGTCGCATCAGGCGATATTATGAGAAAGTACTTATTTTTTCCAAACAAATGGGCTTGCTGTATCGAGACCCCTTCTTTTTTGGTATAATGAATCCGAATGAAAAATTATGAACTGAGGAGCACATATGAAAAAACAATATACGGTAGCACCGGTAATAAAAAATGAGAAGATGACTGTAACATTTGAGGACTTAACGTCAGAAGGTATGGGTGTCGCAAAAGTTGAGGGTTATCCATTATTTGTAGCGGATGGACTACCGGGTGAACGGGCCACCATCAAAGTGACGAAAGTCGGCAAATCGTTTGGATTTGCCCGGATTGAGGAAAGACTGAGCAGTTCTCCTGACCGTATTCCAACACGCGATGTTAAAGGAACACGCGTTGGTACGATGCCATTGCAGAATCTGCGTTACTCTGCCCAATTGGCTTTCAAAAAGAACAACGTCGAACAAGTGATGAAGCGCATTGCTAAAATGCCTGAAGTCGAAGTCAAACCGACAATCGGAATGGAAAATCCATGGGGATACCGCAACAAAGCACAAATCCCAGTACGTCAAAAAGACGGCAAATTGGTTACCGGATTCTTCCGCACTAACACACATGAATTGATCCCGATGGAAAACTTCCAGATCCAGGATCCAAAAATCGATGAAGCCATCGTAAAAGTTCGTGATATTCTGCAAGAATTCAATGTGAAAGCATACGATGAGAAGAAACATACCGGAAATATCCGTCACATCATGATCCGCCGCGGCTATTACACAGGTGAAATGATGATTGTCTTGGTGACGCGTACGGCGAAATTGTTCCCGCAAAGCAAAATCATTCCAGCTATCTTGGAAGCTTTACCCGAAGTGGTCAGCATCGTCCAAAACGTGAACCCGAAACAAAACAATGTCATCCTGGGTGACGAAACGATCGTCTTGCACGGTGAAGATGTGTACCACGACAAACTGATGGGCCATACATTCGCCATCTCTTCCCGTTCGTTCTATCAAGTGAACCCTATCCAAACGGAAAAACTTTATAAACTGGCGATTGAAGCTGCACAATTGACTGGCGAAGAAACCGTCATCGATGCTTATTGCGGAATCGGAACAATCTCCTTGTCATTGGCTGAAAAAGCGAAACACGTGTATGCGATGGAAGTTGTTCCCGATGCCGTGAAAATGGCCGAAATGAACGCCGCAGCAAACAACATCGATAACATTACCTTCGAAATCGGCGCTGCCGAAGAAGTGATGCCGAAATGGGCTGCTGAAGGCGTCAAAGCGGATGTCTTGGTTGTCGATCCTCCACGCAAAGGTTTGGAACCAGCCTTCATCGAAGCTGCTTTGGAAATCGCTCCTGAGCGCATCGTCTATGTCAGCTGCAACCCAGCTACAATGGCACGCGACCTACAGTTATTCCACGAAGGCGGCTACAGCGTAGGCAGCATCCAACCAGTGGATCTGTTCCCGCAAACACTGCATGTTGAGTCAGTCGTGGCGTTGACACGCAACAAATAAATGTGCAAACCCTTGAGAATGGCGTATTTACGTTATTTTCAGGGTTTTTTTGATTGCGGTTTAAAGTGATCTAACTTTCGACATAGATTGGCTAATGGTGAAATACGGGTTATGGAAGTTCATTCTTACCCATTTGTTCATCAGGAAGAATCTTATTTATGTTACCTTTGAATTTTCGGGAGAAATTTCCTGTGGTATAATTTAAATGAAAAAAATGAGAAAATAGAGTAAGTTTTGCTGTAATGATAAATATAAACAAGAGGTGATTAAAGTAGAATTAGATTTGAAGGGGTTTCAGACACTCATCAGTCAATTGACAACATTTGAAAAAATGTATGAGCAGGTAAGAATTGTAGACCCTATTAAAAAGGAAGTCTTATTTGTTAAAAATAAAAATCAAGAAGAACTTATGCCGGTTCTGGAATCCTGTTTTGGCATTTGGGGGAAAGGTGAGGTATGCAAGAATTGTATTTCCATGAGAGCCTACAATGAAAATGACACCTTCATCAAAATAGAAACTTCTCTTGATAAAATCATTATGGTTACAGCAATACCTGTAAAAATAGAAGATAGAATGGTTGTAGTTGAACTTTTAAAAAACGTTACAAAAAGTATGATTATTGGTGACAGAAAGTTAACTGAAAGCTTGGAAATTAAAAGACTGCTGGAACAAGCCAATGTAGCAGCAGTAACAGATGAGCTGACACAAATCTATAACAAGAGATATATCATTGAAAGATTACCTGTAGATATGCTTAAATCTCATCTGGAAAATCAACCAATCTCACTCCTGATGGCAGATATTGACCATTTCAAAAAAGTCAACGACATCTATGGCCATTTGGCAGGGGACTACATATTAAAAGAAGTTGCGGAAATCCTTGGGAAAAATACAAGACAAGATGTCGATTGGATTGCTAGATTTGGCGGTGAAGAGTTTGTTGTCTGCTTAACAAATACAAATAAAGAAACCGCATGGGCTATCGCTGATGGAATGAGAAAAGCCATTGAAGATACAGTTTTCAGCTATAATGGAGAAAAGATCAAGCTAACTTCAAGTTTTGGACTTCATACTTTAACAAGCGGAGAGATGATAGACTATGAGACTCTGATTCACTGTTCCGACAAGAAATTATATGAAGCTAAAAAGACCGGAAGGAACAAAGTAGTTGGTTAGCAGGAAGAAATGCTAATGCTTGTAAAAAGCCGCAAGGACAGTCAGGAATGACGACTGTTTTTGCGGCTCTTTTGTGCAGGGATAGTCTCTAGCAATATGATATAATTACTCGAAAAGAGAGCGATTACAGATTTTTGTTATAAGGAACGGTTTTGATGATGTATAAGAGGGGAATCTCATGTCCAAGCTGGAATGGGTGAATGCAAAATAACGGAGGAATTTTATGAAAAACATTGTGATAACGGGCAGTACTCGGGGCCTTGGTTTTGCTATGGCAATCGAGTTTCTGCGTGCCGGATGCAATGTTACACTGTCCGGCAGGGGTGAAGCAATCGCGGCATCAACTCAAAAGGAACTGTCGCCCTTTGAGGGGAAATACATCTATGTCTCATGCAATGTCCAAGAAAAAGCAAATCTGCAAAAACTTTGGGATACCTCTTTGGCACAATGGGGCCAGATAGATATATGGATCAATAACGCAGGGGAAAATACACCGCACTTGTTTTCGTGGGAGACGAGCGAAACAGACACCAAAAATATTATCAAGACCAATCTCATTGGTATGATATACGGCTCACAGATTGCGGCAACGGGAATGCTAAAGCAGGGCCATGGGGCGATATACAGCATGGAGGGCCTGGGTTCAAACAATATGATACAGAGAAAAACAATATTGTACGGTACAACCAAGCACGCATTGACCTATTTTATGAAAGGGATGGCCCAGGAACTGGCGGGTACAGATGTGATAGCAGGGCGGTTATCCCCAGGAATGGTGCTGACTGATTTTATCACAAAAATGCCTAACGGTGAGCCGTCTCAGGTCATCGCAAATGAGCAATTCAGAAAGACATTCAATATATTGGCCGACAAACCGGCTACAGTCGCAAAATTTTTGATACCAAGAATACTCAGCAACACCAAGAATGACGCGCAAATCGCTTGGCTGACAAAACGAAAGGCTGCTTGGCGTTTTATGACTGCAGGCTTCCGTAGAAACAGGCTGATATAGGAAACTACCCTGACTTAAGCTATTCTTTCCCGAGAACGCGCTATAAGCGAGAAGAGAGTGACAAGATGAATGCAGATTTTACGTTCAGGTTAATTTTCTGGAGCCATCTGATATTGATCATGATTTTTAACCGCATACTTCCGGCACTTCGGGCAAAAAAATCCGGAGTCAAACTATCACCTGATCACGAAGCGATTGAGAATGAAGGGAAGTTTTTGTTTGCATTCAGGGTCATTTCCGGGCTCCTGTTGGCAGTTGTGATTGTTATATATACATTTTTTCCGACATATAATATCTGGTTCCAGTTTTATTTGCCGAGCGGTTTAAGATGGGGTGGCGTCATCGTTTCTTCAATCAGCTTGATTTTTTGGAGCTATTCCCAGAAAGTTTTGGATAAGAATTGGTCAGTGAATCTAAAGATACAGGACGAGCATACACTGGTCACCTCTGGACCTTACAGCGTGATGCGGCATCCGATATATACCGCCATGATAATATGGTCAATAGGCCTTGCAGTTTATACGGCTAATGCGTTTTTTGTGGGCTTCACGGCACTGGTGATCCTGTGGACTCCGCTAAGAATTTCGAAGGAAGAAACAATGTTGATTGGATATTTCGGCGATGAATATAAAAAGTACATGGAATATACGGGAAGATATTTGCCCAAATTCAAGCATGATGGAAACAGATAGCCCATAACCCTTCATGTTAATGTGGTATCCTACTAACCTTGCAAATAACTAAGAACAGGGGGTAAATCCCTTGCAATAATACAGGAGGCAAGTTTATGGGAAACACTGATAAGTTTGATAGCATAGCGAATAGCTATGATAATCCAGAACGAATCCACATCGCAAAGATTGCTTCAGACGCCATCAAAGAGTATTTGGGTGACACCAAAAGTAAAAATGCGATTGATTTTGGATGCGGAACCGGCCTGGTCGGAATGAATATGGTGAGCGAATTTGAATCGCTACTGTTTATGGATACGTCAGAGAATATGCTTGATATCGTAAAACGGAAAATTACTGATGCGGGTGCTTTGAATGCACATACATTGTGTTTTGATTTTGAAACGTCGAGCCAATCCAATTTCCGCGCTGACTATATTTTCATGGCTCAGGTGCTGTTACACATTCAGGATTATGAAGCCCTTCTGGCCAAACTCCACGCTGTTTTGAATGATGAAGGACACTTACTGATAGTCGATTTCAATAAGAATGATAAAGTCGTTTCAGAACTGGTCCATAACGGATTCGATCAAGAGCAGCTCAAAGCATTGATGCTGAAAATAGGCTTCAAGGACATCCGAAGCAAAACCATCTATAGTGGAACTAAACTATTCATGAACCAAGATGCAGCTTTATTTATTATGGATGGGAAAAAGTAGGGTACCAAAAAATTATTTAACTATTGATGACATTCTTATTGAATTAAATCCGCTCCATCCACGCGGGAATTCTCGCGAAATTTGATATATAAAGGATAAAACCACAAAACGAAGAGGCCAGGACAAAAGTCCGAGCCTCTTCGTTTTCGATTTATCGTTCAGGTTTAACGCGAAAACCCACCGATAGGCGACATATACTAACTGTTAAAGACTTTCAATACTTCTCTCAATCCATCTGATGGATTACCGTATACAGTAAATCCGGTCCCATCGCCTTTGCAAACCGGCCAAACCTCGCACTCACTCCAGAATCTTCCAGAAAGAATCTTTGCGGATAATCTTTCCTCCAGCGAATTCGAGCAGATCAACCCCTCGGACCTCGATCTGCTGACCTGATTTAGTCGTACCGGTGAGAGTCCACTCCGATACTCCCAAATTACCGCAGATCCAATGCTGATCCTCTCCATAATGTACATCCGGGATACCCTCGAATCGACTTGCCAGACCTGCTCTAACTTCCGCTTTTCCGACATATCGATCACCCCGTGGTTTGGCGCCTCGGGGCATATAGAAGATGCAATCATCTGCAAAATAGCTCATGATGGAATCCAGGTCGTGACGATTGAATGCTTCCAGAAAGTCCTTCAATGTTTCAACTGTTACTTGCTCAGACATAAAATAACCTCCATTTATCATACTTTATTCGGAAAAGCCGGATAGCTATTGATCTGCAAGATTGAATAAGTTCCACTGCAAGCTCCTTATTTCAGTCATTAGTAAGGCGGCACGGTCTTTGTATCGGTTTAATTTTTGATATATATCTGGATGAAGACGTATAATAAACACAGGAGATGGACAATTGTTTTGTGAATGCCATAACTAGAGTATACGTTCAAGATTTCCAACAAGCAAATTACAGATTCGAGAACAGAATTTGAAGTTATTATAAAAAAATTTATTTTAAGAATAACCGACTATATGGTGTAACGATTGTCGGAAGTAAAGAGCTGATGCAGATGATATGCGGAAGTGGATTTTTGTTCCATGATAAAGTAATCTAGCCATGTGAACCAATGAAAGCATAAGTTGATCAATAATTGAGATAGATGGATAAGCAAAATTTTGGGCACATGGGTGCATGAGTAGTATGATGAAGTTACGAATAAATATTAAGAGGAGTGGTATGATGACGGCATATGAATTACCAAAAGTGTGGCAGTGGGAAGAAGAGAATTCAAATAAAGTGGGCAACCGTCCAACAGCCGGTAGTCGTTTCGAACAAAAGTTACCAGTCGGCGAGGCTCCGTTCCAACTATATTCATTAGGAACACCGAATGGCATTAAAGTCACGATTATGTTCGAAGAGCTGAAAGAATTAGGTGTAGAGGGCGTAGACTATGACTTATACACTATCAATATTGGGGAAGGCGATCAGTTTGGTTCGGATTTCGTCGATATTAATCCTAACTCCAAAATTCCGGCGCTTGTTGACCAAAGTCAAAGTCCGCGTGTGGAAATTTTTGAATCGGGCTCCATTCTGCTTTATTTAGCCGAGAAATTTGGCCAACTGATTCCAACGGATATCCATGGTCGGACCGAAACCCTTAATTGGTTATTCTGGCAAACAGGGGCAGGCCCTTATGTTGGTGGAGGATTTGGTCACTTTTTTTCATACGCTCCAGAGCCTATGAAATACCCGATTGATCGCTTCACGATGGAAACGAAACGTCAGTTGGATTTACTCGAAAAAACCTTAGCGCAACGTCCTTATGTAGCGGGCAATACCTACACCATCGCAGATATTGCCATATGGTCTTGGTACGGTCTTTTAGCTTTGGGAAAACTATATAAAGGATCTTATGAATTTTTAAATCTGGATGAATATCCGCATCTCTTGGAATGGTCTAACCGTATTGCAGAACGACCAGGCGTTCAAAGAGGTCTAGCAGCGGAGTATCAACCGCTTGGAGAGTAGGTCAAGAAAACGATGCATTGACATTCAGTCCCTGAAAAATTATAATCAAATGATATTAATCAAATAGATAACCCTCTTTTTGCCACCGGGCAGAGAGTTCAAGGTGTTCAGAAACATTCCGTAGGTCTTTGAAGGAATGTTTTCGGGACACCTTTTTTATTTTGGAAGGAGAATGCAACATGGAAAAAACATTACTGAGGGACTTCTCGAAGTACGTAAGCCTGAATATCTTGGGGATGATCGGCGTATCGTTTTACATTTTGGCCGACACGTTCTACATAGCGAAAGCGTTGGGGGCTACCGGGATTGCGGCACTGAATTTCGCCATCCCGGTCTTCAGCGTCATCCACGGAATCGGTTTGATGATCGGTATCGGTGGGGCAGCCCGTTTCGGTATCTTGAAATCTCGGAACAAACACAAAGAAGCTGAAGCGGTTTTCGTAGGGGCGCTTAAGCTGGGCACTCTGGCAGGCTTGCTGTTCGCTGCGCTCGGACTGTTCGGTTCAAGGGCATTGTCATCGGTTTTGGGTGCTGATGCGGTTACGTTGCCTTTGACACATGCCTACATGACAACGATTATGGTGTTTGCGTCATGTTTCATCCTCAACAATACGGTTCTGGCTTTCGTCCGGAATGATAACAATCCCAGACTGGCCATGCTGGCGATGCTTGGCGGCAGTGTCTCGAATGTCATCCTTGACTACATTTTTCTGTTCCCGTTCAAAATGGGAATGTTCGGAGCCGCCTTTGCAACAAGTCTTGCGCCGATTATCAGTTTGGGTATCCTCTCGATCCACTTCGCAAGAAAGAAATCCTGGCCTGCTATTTTGAAACACAAGCTGACGCGTCCGGCAATCAAGGACATCCTCAATCTGGGATCTTCCACTTTCGTCATGGAAGTGTCCTCGGCGGTGGTGCTTACGACCTTCAACCTGTTGATTTTGGGGCTCGAGGGAAATAAAGGGGTTGCCGCCTACGGAATTGTCGCGAACATTGCCTTTGTGGCGGTCGCGATTTTCACCGGGCTAGGGCAGGGCGTGCAGCCGCTCATCAGCAAATATTATGGTCTGAAGGATCGCAAGACGGTCCGGCGCGTGAATCGCTATGCATTGCTGACGGCGGGTTTCATCGCCGCCTTGATTTACCTAGGGACCTTCTTCAACTCGGAAGGGCTGATCGGCCTGTTCAACAACGAAAATGATCCGGTGATACTAAAGTTGGCTGACAGCGGAATGAAAATATATTTTCTCGGATTTTTCTTTGTCGGAATCAATATCGTGACGGCGATGATCCTCAGTGCAACCGAAAAGGCACGAGCCGCCTTTGTCCTTTCGATTCTGAGGGGACTTGCAGTAATTGTGCCGATGGCGATCCTGTTGAGTAGCCTCTGGGGAATGACGGGCATTTGGTCAGCGTTTGTGCTTTCCGAGATGATTGTTGCCGGATTTGCGCTCTATTTAGCGAATGCCACTGAAAAGGGAGCTGTTGCATATGGAAGCACGGACTGAAGCAGACAAAGCTGAATCACTGAAATCCTTCCAATCAACGATCCGAAAATCAGAAAATGCATTGAGCCGGATGACCGAGAAAGGCGCCAACACGACATTGGTGGCGAAACGGCTCCAGGCTCTCCACATCGGCTTGGCTGTGCTGGAACAAGATTGGGATGAAAAGCCCCATCCTTTCACCCAAGAAGACTTGGCGGACGCCCGAATCTTGCTTGCCGGCTTGCTTCCCTCGATTGAAGGCATCTATGCCAAGTCGAAACCGGGCAGTCCCCAGAAAACCCTTCTTGAAAGAAGAATCAAGTCATTGAAACTGGCTATCCAGGCGATGGATGACAGCACTGATAAAGATCTCAGCTAAAAAAATATCATAGAAAAACTCCTCGAACAGTGTTTCGAGGAGTTTTTCTGGATATTCACAAAAGTTCGCAAAACTAAAGATATGTGCGATAATCTTTGTGAAACTAAATATGTTGTCGTTGAAAAGAGAGAACGGTCATCATTTCTATGAGAATTATCAAAGTAAACAAAATACATTCAGATAGGAGAAAGAACATGGGAAAAGTTGTTTTAGGTTTAACCATTACTTTGGATGGATTTGCGGAGGATAGTAATGGCAGTGTCAATACGTTGTATGCAGATTTGGATTTGCTGAAGGAAACGGAAGTCATGAAGGAGTCGGTTTTGACGACTGGTTCGGTTGTGATGTCCCAAAAGGAATATGGGATGGCGGAGGATCCTGATTGGTATGTCGAGTATGAATACCAAGTTCCGATATTTGTCTTCACCGATAAGGCTCCAGAAAAACATCCAAAAGAATCAGACAAGGTAACTATTACTTTTGTAACAACTGGAATCGCTGATGCAATCCTCCAAGCCAAAGCGGCAGCGGCTGAAAAAGATGTGAACATCATCGGCAGCGCACTGACGACACCGCTCTGTTTAAAAACCGGTTTAATCGATGAATTGCAAGTGGATATCGTACCTTGGTTTTTACGGACCGGATTTCGCCCATTTGAGGACCTTGATAACAGTGATGTCAAATTGGAAAGGGTTCAGTTGGTGGGACTGCCGGCTGGCAGAACGCATATCAGTTATAAAATCGTATAGGCAATACTGCAGTTTTATGGTTTCTATTTCGAACCTCCAAATTATTTTTGAAAAAATACTTGTTCTTCACGGGGAATCTGTAAAAACCGGCCTTTGGTTTTTTCCGAATCGAATCCACTGGAAAGAGATGATCCAATGCCATCAATGATAATCCAAATCGGAAACACCAGTTACCAAGTAACTCTGTACGACAATGCAACGACTTGCCCAAGCGTTGGGACGAGGGAATGTCGAGGTCACGTTCACAACTGATAATAGAATCAAGCGAGAGATGGGATAAACCATGTCTCACTTTTTTATATTGTTGTGAATGGTTGTGCATTATACAAAGAAGTAAGTTTGGAAAAGTTATCAAGAATATTGATATAATGGTATTTTTAGCTGGTTTTTCTTTTATGAACTCTCGAAGTCAGGGAAACTTCGTAGCTAGGGATGCCAGCAACGATATGCTAAAATAATAGTAAATAGGTGAATTCATAATATGCAGAAAGAGACGATGTATATGGAAGAACTTAAAATAGAAAAAGAGTTCAAACTCACACTGGAACTTGTAAAAGAACTTTGGGAAAAAACCTATAATACCGATGGAAAGCCTGATTGGTCACATATCTTACCTTATTATGACGACAACATTTACTTTAAAGATACAATACAGGAAATCAGAGGTATTGTTGAATTCAAGAAAATGACTGATAGGCTGACAGAACGCTCAAAAGATTTGAATATGAAATTAGTTAAAGCTGTGCAACAGGGGAATGATATATTTATCGAATGGGAGATGACAATCAGCTATAAGAAGTATCCTAGCTCCATATTATACGGTCTTTCAAGATTAACCATAAATGAGTGTGGTAAAATTATTGAGCAACGAGATTATTATGATCTATGGGGAGATATATTTGACAACATTCCATCATTCGGTAAAAAGTACAGAAAATTCATGAAGAAAAAATTTGGGTGACAATATGAAAAATAATGGGATAAAATTCGGGAAATATTTTAAAGAATATCGGTTGTCCAATGTGATGGCTATGATAAAAAACAACTCTAAAAGCCCACTGATTTGTTTGGATGATTGCAAGGGTAAGTTGGTCGTCATAACTGGTGCTACTTCTGGGATTGGCTATGCCGCTGCTAGAAAGTTTGCCTCAAAAGGTGCCGATTTGATTTGCATCAACAGAAACAAAGAGCGCTCAGAAGCTTTGAAGCATGAAATTGAGAGTGCGTATAAAGTAAATTGTGATTATATTTTGGCTGATTTCAGCATCATGGAGGACACATATAAAGCTGCTCATGATTTGCTGGAACTTGAGAAACCGATTGATATAATTATTCATAATGCTGGCATTTATCTTACAAAACGACAAATTACGTCAAATGGAATCGAGAAAGTCTTTATGGTCAATTACCTTTCGTCTTTTATCATGAACTACATCTTAAAAGATAAACTAAAATCACAGGGGAAATGTCGAATCATATTGGTAAACTCAGAAGGGCACCGCTTTGCGGCTTGGGGGATGCATTTTGATGATCTGGATTGGTCAAAAAGACGTTATTCCGGTTTGAAAAGCTACGGCACAGCCAAACTCGCTGAACTCTTAACGATGATAAAATTTGACGAGTATTTTCGCGGCTCGGGTGTAACCATCAATGCCATGCATCCTGGAGCTGTAAAAACGTCTACAGGACAGGATAATGGTCCGTTATATAAGTGGTTCAAGAAGAATGTATTGGACAAAGCTTTAAACCCTGTTTCGGTTGCAGCAGAAGCTCTATACTATTTAGGGGTTTCTGAAGATTTAGCAACATGTAGTGGTGAATTTTTCAATCTTACAACTCTTGAAGAACCTGCTCCACCAGCGTTAGATGTTGAAAATGCAAGAGTTCTGTGGGAAATAAGTTTGAAAATGGGGAATTTGAATGGATAATGCAGAACAAAAAAGATATGATGTCATAATTGTAGGGGGAGGACTTGCCGGGCTTACATCTGCAGTTTTTCTTTCTCAATCAGGCAAGAGAATTTTGCTGATAGAAAAAAATGCCGAATTTGGTGGATTGGTGAATTCATTTGAACGGGATGGGTTTGTTTTTGATGCTGGAGCCAGAGCCATTTTAGGAGTCGTTTTAGCTATGCTGAAAGACTTGAATCTTGATATCGAGGTTGTCTCAAGCAAGGTTTCCCTTGGCGTTGAGGATAAAATTATCGGCATTGAAGGCTCAAATTCTGTTGGCGAATATAGAGATTTGTTGGTAAGTCTATATCCTGATAGCGTAGAAGATATCGATAAATTCATAGAAGTTATGGTTAAAATAATGAAACTGATCGATATTATATATGGTATTGATAATCCATTATTTAAAGATATCAAGAGAGATAAAGAGTACTTGTTAAAAGAACTTTTGCCATGGTTACCGAAGTTTATGTTTGCAATCAGCAGAATTGAAAGGCTTTCCAAACCTAGTGATGAATATCTTAAGCAACTTATTCAAAATCCGTCTCTTATAGATATCATTTCACAACATTTTTTTAAAGGCACACCAACATTTTTTGCACTGAGCTATTTCACATTGTACAGTAGCTATGTATATCCAAAAGGTGGTACCGGCAAGCTTGCCGAAGCATTAGTGGAAAAAATACAAGAGTTCAATGGTGAAATACGCGCCAATACTGCTATAAAAAAAATCTATGCCGATG
Source organism: Trichococcus collinsii (assembly GCF_900107505.1). GTDB lineage: Bacteria > Bacillota > Bacilli > Lactobacillales > Aerococcaceae > Trichococcus > Trichococcus collinsii. The sequence goes on from NZ_FNQH01000003.1 coordinate 137,474, forward strand.
AACAGTTTATTGTCGATGAGAATAACAACGAATACCATTATAAAGACCTTGTTTGGGCCGCAGACTTAAAAACTTTTTACACTATTACTAGTCTGGGTAACTTGGCCCCAAAAATAAGGGAAAAGTTTGAAACAACAAAGGAATTGATTGCAAAAGGCAGGCCTAGTGAATCTGTGTTCTCGCTCTATTTGGAAGTTGATTTACCAGTGTCTTATTTTAAGAACTCTTTTAATGGACATCTATTTTACACACCATCCAGAAAAGGTTTGGGGAACATTAATAAAAGTGAGCTTAAGGAAATGTTGGGGAAATGGGGAGAGACAGATAAGGAAGAAGTTCTTTCCTGGCTGGATCGTTTTCTGAAATACAACACTTATGAAATAGCAATCCCGGCTATACGAGATTCTGACCTTGCGCCAGAAGGTAAAACGGGTTTAATAGTAAGCTTGCTTATGGAGGCTGAATTGTTTTATAAAGTTGAAGAATCTGGCTGGTATGAAGCGTTTAGAGAGGAAATTGAAAATAAAATAATAAGTGTGCTCTCTGAAAGTTTATGTCCGGAGTTAAAAGATAAAGTGGAGAAGCAATTTTCCTTTACACCTTTAAGTTTTGAAAAAAGAGTTGGGAGTACTGGTGGGGCTATAGTAGGATGGTCTTTTGAAGCCCCGATCCCGGTCGTCTATAAAATGCAGCAAGTGAACAAATCCGTACTTACGCCTATTCCTAATATTTATCAAGTAGGTCAGTGGGCATATAATCCAGCCGGAACACCCACATGTATTATTACAGGTAAATTAGCCGCTGACAGGATAACTAAAAAAAACAAGTAATAAACTATAAATCAGAGAAAAGCTGTCTAATTTAGACAGCTTTTTTGCATCGCGTTACTTGTATTATACTGAGGGTCAGTTCCTGTATTGATTGCTGAAGGTGGAATGGATGAAATGCCTTCAAATGGTGTACACTAGTATCAGGGATTAAATCAAGCAGATAAAATTTACTGATAATGAGGTAGAGGAATCATGACTGATAGATTAATTAATTTAGGATTCTCGGACAGGTTCGTGCAGGAGGCGACCCTTTATCCGGACCTGCATCCGGCAAGAGTCATCGCGCAATACAAGGAATTGTACCGGGTGGCTACCGCTGAATCGGAAATGCTGGCGGAAATATCCGGGAAAATGCGCCATGCTGTAGTCGAAATGTCGGACTATCCGGCAGTCGGCGACTTTGTGATGATCGACCGGAATGAGGGAAGCCAGGACCATGCCATCATCCACCACACTCTGACAAGGAAAAGCGTCTTTATCCGGAAAGCAGCCGGCAAGGCGCATGACGTCCAGGTTGTGGCGGCGAATATCGACATTGTCTTCATCTGCATGTCGCTCAACAATGACTTCAATCTGCGGAGGCTGGAACGCTACCTGGCGATCGCGTGGGACAGCGGGGCAACGCCGGTGATCGTGCTGACGAAAGCAGATCTGTGCGCAGATATCCCGAAAAAGCTGCGTGAAATCGAGACGATCGCCTTCGGAGTCGATGTGCTGGTCACTTCGAGCCTGAGCGAGGACGGATACACGGCTGTCCTGAAATACATCACACTGGGCCAGACCGTTGTTTTCATCGGATCATCCGGTGTGGGAAAGTCAACCTTGATCAACCGGATCCTTGGGGAAGAGCTGATTGAGACGCGGGAAATCAGAAGAGATGACAAAGGCCGACACGCCACCACAAATCGGGAACTGTTCCTTATTCCGACGGGCGGTTGCATCATCGACACACCGGGCATGCGCGAGCTTGGTTTGGAGAGCGCAAACTTGGCGAGGACGTTTGTCGACATCGATGAATTGGCGGAACAATGCAAATTCAAAGATTGCAAGCATGAGAACGAGCCAGGCTGCATGGTCAGGAAGGCCATAGAGGATGGCGCACTGACCGAAGAACGGCTGCAGAGCTACCTAAAGCTCAAGAAGGAAGCCAAATACGAGGGCATGAATTCCAAACAGATCGAAAAAGAGAAAATCAGCACCATGTTTTCCGACTTCGGAGGCATCAAGAACGCCAAGCGGTACATCAAATCAAAAGATAAGGGTAAATAATAAAATTTGGAGGAATCACAATGAAATTAGGAATCATCATCGAAACAAAGGAATATGAAAAATCTTGGAACGCCATGAGGTTCGCCGTGACCGCTAAGAAGACTGGACATGAAGTGAAAGTTTTTCTGATGGGCGAAGCAGTCGAAATCGAAAACATGACCCATGAAAAATACGATGTAGCTGCACAAGTTCAAGCTTTTGACGAACTGGACGGTGAAATACTGGCTTGCGGCACGTGCCTGAAGTCACGCAATATGGAAGGTTCGGAAGTATGCCCAATCAGCACCATGATCGATTGCGTCCAGATGGTCGAATGGGCGGATAAGGTCGTTACTTTCTGAAAAACCACTGAAATTAATGAACTCCTGCATATTTTATATAGAAGGGAAATTGCTATGGGGAAAAATCGTCTTGAAGCTTTCAGCGATGGTGTGTTGGCGATTATCATCACTATCATGGTCCTGGAATTAAAGATTCCGGAAGGGCAAGGGATAGCGTCACTTTTGTTGATACTTCCAACGTTTTTGAGCTACATCCTGAGCTTTATTTATGTCGGGATTTATTGGAATAATCACCATCATCTGCTGCACACTCTTCAGAAGGTGACAGGTCCTGTACTCTGGGCTAACCATCATCTGCTTTTTTGGTTGTCGCTGGTTCCTTTCGCATCTGGTTGGATGGGAGCAAACCCTTCTGCAACGGTGCCCACAGCATTGTATGGCATTGTGTTGCTGATGGCTTCGATTGCCTATAATGTGCTGCAAAAACTGATCATCAATACTGAAGGGGTTAGTTCGACGCTCAAGCAGGCTATCGGAAATGACACAAAGGGTAAAATATCCATGCTGGCCTACATGATCGCTTCCGGTTTAGCAATCATTCAACCTTGGATTGCCCAGGCACTGTACGTGATTTTGGCATTGCTCTGGTTAATCCCTGATAGAAGAATTGAGCGCATGTTGTACAGCACCGAAAAAGATGGAAAATCAAGAAAATAAATGACAGTTTCAAACCATCAAGCTGGATGGTTCAGCAGCGGCATTGTTTGAGAGAACAACTAAATCCAAGTGCAACAGAAAAGGATGCAACGACAATCTGAATTTCTGACTGTCCTTGCGTCCTTATTCCATACTTACCTTTTTGTGCGTAATTTACAACATCAAAATTCGTGCTAGACTGATGATAAGAACAGCTCAAATCATTCATGTAAAGGGGAAAAAAGTATGAACATAGCCATGAAAGCGGAAAACTTTATCGCAGTGAATTCCTTCATCAATAACCTTGATTTTGACGGAACGGAAGTGCTTAGGGTCATAAAAGATCCGAAAATTGAAGCTTTTGATGAGCCAACGTTTGCTAAAGTGATCGGCAGCACTTTCAAGAACGGCACGATCGAAGTGAAAGTATTGAGCCGGCTTTTGCCTGACGCGCCTGAATTCGCCAGAGGCTTCCTCGGCATTGCTTTCCGCATCGATGAAAACAACGAGCGTTTCGAATCGTTGTACATTCGCCCGACGAACGGCAGAAATGAAAACCAACTGAGAAGGAACCGATCCACACAATATTTCTCATACCCGGATTATAAATTCGACCGACTCAGAGCCGAAAGCCCAGGCGAGTATGAATCATACGCCGACATGGGGCTGGACGAATGGATCGATCTGAAGGTTAAGGTGGACGGCGAACATGCGGAATTGTACGTAAACAATTCAAAGCATCCCGTGTTGGTGGTCAATGACCTGAAACACGGACCGGATGCGGAAGGCGCCATCGCACTATGGGTCGAGGAAGGGACGGAAGGATTTTTCAAGGACTTGAAAGTCTATTGATCATTTTCCGTTGCGGTCGTGCCCTTTCATCATCATCGGCATCATCACGAACATCATAATCGGACAGATAAGCGGTGCGATGCTCAGCAGGATTCCTTGATAACCGATCAGTGGCAATCCGAACAGTAGCAACAGCGGCAAGCCGCAGCATAATGCCAAGTGCAGAAAGTGGTTTTTGTGACTGTGCTTTGATGTTTTTGTGTTGTTGTGGTCATGGTTATTTTGTTGGTCAGCTGATAGATTCTTTTCTTCAGGGTTATTATTTTTGCAGCAATTCATAGGGTTCATCTCCTTATTAACTTTAATTAATATAGTTATACACCTTCAATGTGTGGATGATATGGAGATGCCATTTTTTTCAATAATGTTGTATGGACCAAGCGAGAAAAGGAGGAATTCCTATGTTGGGCGCGATTATAGGGGACATCGTCGGTTCCCGTTTCGAGTGGCATAATCACAAGGACAAGCATTTTGAGCTGTTTACTGAGGATTGCCGGATGACGGACGACAGCATCATGACGCTCGCGGTCGCCAAGGCACTTTTGGAAACGGAAAAGGCAAAAAAATCCGTGGCTGATGGGCAGGAACGGAACAACGAATATTATGTGCTGTTGGAGAAATTTAGCATCCAATACATGCAAGCGTTCGGGCGCCGCTATCCTAATTGCGGCTTCAGCCGGGCGTTCTACAAATGGATCATCAGCAATGATCCACAGCCATACAACAGCTTCGGCAACGGGGCGGCCATGCGGATCAGCCCGGTTGCGTATGTCGGCAGAACCCAAAAGCAGATTCAGGATCTTTCCCAAACAGTAACAGGTGTGTCGCACAATCACGTAGAAGGTTTGAAGGGCGCGGAGGCAACAGCTATAGCGATCTTTATGGCGCAATCCGGCTCATCGAAAGATGAAATCAGAAACAGGAGTGCGGAAAACTACTACCCGCTGGATTTCACTCTCGATGGAATCAGGGACTCCTACCGCTTCACAACGGATTGCCAAGCGACGGTTCCCCAAGCGATAGTGGCCTTCTTGGAATCAACTTCATTCGAGGATGCCGTCCGCAATGCGGTTTCGCTGGGCGGAGACAGCGACACGCTGGCCGCCATTGCAGGTGCGATCGCGGAAGCCCACTATGGGATTCCTGAACAAATCAAAGAACGAGCATGGAGCTATTTCGATGATGAAATGCTTTCGGTATATGAGGAATGGGTTAGGTTCATAAAAGACAGAAATCAGTAAACAAAAGGAAAGCCTGCGGATCAAGTGCCGATCTGCAGGCTTTTGTTTGCATATTGATCATGGTAAGGAAGCGATGTTGTTCATTAGAAATGTGATGAAATGTTTGCAGGCGATCGGCAAGGAATGCTTTTCTTTCATGTCAAGTCCTATCTTTCTCGTGATGTCGGGCTCCAAGGCGAGCTGGCGGAATGCCTCCAACGGTTCGCTCAGGTTGCCTTCCTCCAGCAGCAGGAATGGTTCCTTCGCTAATTCCCCCCAAGTGACGTAAGAGCGCGCGGACAAATAGTGGTCTGCCGGAACGACGGCGCGCAGTTCGCCTTCTTTGATGAATTGCGTTTCCAGTCCGGTGACGGCATCGGGATTCACGAACCCGAAGTCCACTTCACCGGTCCCGCACCCATTCAGGTATGCTGGTGTAGTCGCCCTGATGCGGTTTGTGGATCCTGACCGAGATTTTGGTGTGCGTGCTGGAAAATGAGGAACAGGTCATCCAAGCAAGGCCCGACAAAGAAAAGATGAAGAATCTCGATGGCTTGCTGCTGCAGCTTACGGCAAAAGGCAAGGAGTACGACTGCATAACGCGCAGCTTCGCGCCGAAACTGGGCGTGTGGGAAGATCCGGTTTGCGGATCCGGCCACTGCCATGTGATTCAGTTGTGGGAAGGAAAAATGTACAAAACCGAATTCCGCGCTTTCCAAGCCTCACAGCGCAAGGGCAAATTGTACTGCCGCATGGAAAAGGACCGAGTGCTGATTGCGGGGAAGGCTGCATTGTATTCAGTGGCAGAGCTATCTTTGCCCTGACTCGTTTTGATGTGCAAAGATAAAACTCAATTTTTAATGATGTCTAAAAGCGACTTAGGAATAGTCAAAAATAGTAAGTCATGAGATGATCGGACGAATACTTAAAGTGGTATAATAATCTTGTAAATAATGGTCATTGGTTTTATTTTTAACTTAATAAATATCAAGCAAGCAGTCGAAGCCTACTGGAGCCTATTTTTGGAAGTGGAAGCTGATGCATCGGAAGAAAGTGTATCTGATGCAATATTCTATCTAACAGAAGAATAAGGAGGAAACTATCATGAAAATGCAGTTTTGGTCCAAAACGACAACCGGGAAATGGGCAGCGGGTCTGACTTTGGCCTTCATCGCGCTCATGGCTTTAAAAATGGTCGGGCTTGGGGCCGCAATCAGGCTCCCGTTACCGTCACCAGTGCTTGCGTTAATGGGAGTGGTCGGTTTCGTTATGGGATTGATAGCCGTCATCAAATACAAGGACAGGGCCTTGTTGACGTTGCTGTCCATTCCGGTAGGCATAATCATCATCGCATGGACAATTGCTGAGATTGCCTTTCCGCACTGATGCATCGTTTTCCACACATCTTATCGAGTAAAGACGTCCTTAGTCAGGGCGTCTTCTTTATTTGCCCTTTATAATGCCCTTACGAGGCATAGCTATACAGGATTCACTGGTGGGCAGTATGGTATAATGTGATCGAAAATAGCGGTTACAAAAAGAGAATAGTCGCTTCGGTCTATTTGCAGGATAATGAATCGGAATGAGGAGCAATATTATGGAATCAATAAATGAATATATAATGGAATATACTGCTCAGTTAAGAAAAGGGCAGATTCAGAAAGCTTATAAAGGAATCATGACATTTATGTCAGAACTACGCTCCTATCTGGAAAGAGAGTACCCAGATTGCACTGTTGGTAGTTTGTATTTTGGCTACATGGATATGACGTATTTTGCTTTTACACCCACTGATTTGAAAAATAAGAAACTGAAAATTGCCGTAGTATATTTGCATGAAAAAAACGTGTTCGAAGTATGGTTAGCTGGAAATAACAGAAAAATTCAGGCCGAGTACATCACGTTGATGAGCAGTGAAAATATGGGTAAATATAAATTGTCACAAGTTATCCCGGGAGTTGATTCCATTATAGAATCGATTCTGGTTGAGAAGCCGGATTTTGACCATCCTGAGGCACTCATGAAGCAGATTGAAAAAAAGACGATAGCATTTGTGAAGGATATCATTTCCATACTGGATGGACCACAGAGGGTATTATAAGCAAATATAAGGATAGGAGCTGAACGGTGTAATTTCTGTTCAGTTTCGTTTAGCCGATTCAACTAAGGGAGGAAAAAGGAAATGCCAAGTCCATTAGATTTCAAAAAAGAATACAAGAACCTCTACCAGCCCAAGACGGTCCCTGTGATTGTCGATGTGCCGAAGATGACATTCATCATGGTCGACGGCAAGGGAAACCCCAATGACGAATCGGGGGAATACGCAAAAGCAATCGAAATGCTTTATGGGCTGTCCTACACCATCAAAATGAGCAACAAAAGCGGGAACGCCCCAGCGGATTTCTTTGAATATGTCGTGCCGCCTTTGGAGGGCTTATGGTGGACGGAGCTTGATCGCCCCTTTGACACGAGCCAGAAGGAAAAGTTGATTTGGACAGCGATGATCCGGCAGCCGGAATTTGTCACCGACGAAGTATTCCGATGGGCCGTTGAGGAATTGAAGAAAAAGAAACCGGAGCTCGACCTCGCAAATGCCAGGTTGGCGGAGTTCACCGAAGGGCTTTGCGTACAGATGCTGCACATGGGTCCTTATGATACGGAAGCAGTGACGGTTAAGGCCATCGACGACTTTGCTGCAGCCAATGGGTACGTCAATGCCATTTCGGAAGTAGGTCCGGATGGCACAGTCCGCAGGCACCATGAAATTTACCTGAACGATCCGCGAAGAGTCGCTCCGGAAAAGATGAAGACGGTCGTCCGCCATCCAATCAGGATAAAGATATAAAATAGATAATCGTTCAGTTTGCTCTAGCCTGTTTCCGCAGTTCTAGAGTTTTTTTCATATCATGATGAGTGCAAAAAACGCTGTTATTACGGAGGGCGAACATCCTCAATAACTGCTGGATTTCTCTATGCCCTCACAGCATCATTTAGCCAAGGAGGAGAGATATTGGAAAAGATGACGCGGAAATATTATTTGAGTTCCTTTTATGTTATGACATTCCTATTCAGCAGCCCATTGTTAACCTTACATTTTATATTCCCATCTGCAGGGAAATACTCAGTTTCCTTTACCCAACTGGCACCCGCCTTTGCGGTGGCTGCGCTGGCATTGCTGTTTAAGGACACAACGATAATCAAGGATACAAGGAACCATTTTCGTGTGGATAAGGCTGCTGTGAAATGGCTGATGCCTGCCTTTGCTGTCCCGGCCATTGGCATCATCATCAGCAGTCTTATCATGTCATATTATCAAGTGACTTTTGTAGCTTGGGAAGGCGATACACTATTCTATTTGCTGAATTTTGTTGCGATACTGATTGGTTGTGCTGCAGAAGAGATAGGCTGGCGCGGTTTTCTGTTGCCGAACCTGCAAAAAAAGTACACACCGTTTAGCAGCAGTATCTTTGTGGGAATCCTGTGGGGCGTCTGGCATTTGAACTTTACCGCTGGTCTTTTGGGATTCGTCTTGTATACGATCACCATCATAGAAATGTCTATTTTAATGACTTGGCTGTACAACAAATCAGATGGGAATCTAGTGCTCATGACTGTTTGGCACTTTTCTTTTAATGTGACATCGCACATTTTTTTGTGGGATAGATTTACTCTGCAGCTATTTGAAGTCGAGAGCGTAGTGTTCGGTATCTTGTGCCTATTCCTGTTCGTTAGCGAGAGGAATACGTATTTCTTCAAAAGTAAACAAGGGAGCATCGAAGTATGAAAAATATACATTTCAAAAGGAAAACAGTCAAAATAGCGTTGATAAGCATGATGCTATTTATCGGCGTTATTTCAATAGGCTTGATGGGTTACGTCAAAACGAACTACGATGAAAGTTTTTTCAGGGTCGACAAACCGGATCCGAAATATTCAGGCTACCTTAGATACAGCGATATTGACGATTATTATGAACGTACGGAAATCACATTCGAATCAGGCGGAAATGCGTTGAAAGGCTGTGTCTATGGCAGCGAAAACGATAAAGGCTTAGTCGTCATTTCTGTTGGGTTGGGATTCGGCGCTGAGAACTACTTGGCAGAAACGCTGTATTTCGTTGATAACGGATGGCGCGTTTTGACTTTCGACAATACCGGGACACATGAAAGCGAAGGAGAGAGCACGATGGGTCCTTCGCAATCCTTGCTGGATTTGTATGCTGCCTTGACCTACATTCATGGCGATCAACGATTAAACAATTTACCTGTCATGCTCTATGGACATAGCTGGGGAGGCTATGCGGTCACCGCAATTTTGGATTCCAGATTTGACATCGCTGCAGTCGCCAGCATCGCTGGATTCAATTCGCCCATGGAACTGTTAAATGAGCAGGTGGACAGCCTGTTAGGGGCTTTTTCCCCGATAGCCTATCCTTTCCTGTGGACATATCAGAACATCCTTTTCGGCAACACTGCCTGGGTCACAGCTACCAACGGCATAAATAGTACGGATACTCCGGTCATGATTATCCATGGCGTCAAAGATGAAGCGATAGCATACAATGGAGCGAGCATCATTGCTCATCGGGACGAAATCATCAATCCTAACGTTATTTATAAAACTAACAGTGCAGAAAATCATGACGGACACAACAATCTATTCGAATCCGACGCCGCAAGCGAATATGCAAAAACTAAAAATCTGGAATATAAGGAAATATACAATCTCTATGACGGGGAAATCCCAGATGAGATCAAGGAAGAATACTATGAGGGTGTCGACAGATTCCGGACGAGTGAGTTGGATCTGGACTTCATGGATGAGATCAATTTCTTTTTTGAAAAACAACTATAATTTCTGAATTATTTTGCAGTATAGGAAATAAAACGCTTCCCTTGAAGTGCACTCCAAGGTTTATACTTCTGTTTGTAATGTGAATGGCGCCATTTTGATTCGTTAAAAAGGCACTATGATCAAAATAAACAGCTTCGGAAAGGAAGAAAACAATATGACAACATGGTTGATTACAGGCTGCTCCAGCGGCATCGGCAGAGGGATCGCAAAGGCAGTTTTAAAAAACGGGGATAACGCGGTAGTGACTGCACGGAACATTTCAACGCTGGCGGATATCGTCGAAAATTATCCCGACACTGCTATCGCGGTGCCTTTGGATATCACAAATAAAGAAAGTATCGCGGGCGCCGTGAAAGCGGCAGAGGATAATTTCGGCGGGGTGGACATTCTCGTGAACAACGCAGGCTATGGCTATCGTTCTTCCGTTGAAGAAGGCGAAGAAGACAGCGTAAATCTGTTGTTCGACACCAATTTCTTCGGACCGATTGCATTAATCAAGCAAGTCTTGCCTTACATGCGCGCTCAGAAAAATGGCGCCATCATCAACGTTTCCTCGATCGCTGCTGCCCGTTCCGGTGTCGGTTCCGGTTATTACGCCGCATCCAAGGCCGCTTTGGAATTGATGACGGATGGCTTGATGAAGGAAGTCGCTCCGCTGGGAATCAAAGTGATGACTGTGGAACCAGGCGCCTTCCGCACCAAATTCTACGACACCTCGCTGAAAGGGACGAAGAAGCAGATCGAAGATTATGCCGAAACTGCTTGGAAAACCAGAAAAGAGAACATCGTCGATAACCAGGACCAACCCGGTGACCCGGACAAAGCGGGGGAAGTCATCTACGAAACTATGAAGAAAGAAAATCTTCCGAAACGGTTGTTGCTGGGTTCTGATGCGGTGAAAATCGTGTCCGCCGAGATGAAAGAAAGATTGCAGGAAATCGAGGACTGGAGCGACGTCAGCAAACAGACGGACTACTGATCGGATTTCTGGAAATGTGAAAACATAGAAATGATGAAGACTGCGGAAACTGGCACGAGGCCTTTTCCGCAGTTTTTTTCGTGAGTAGATAGCGCTGATAAGGTTTCCCCCGTACACTCTCTGGGAGCCCGATTCCTGAAAGATACAATTTAAAATCGCGCCTCTTGCAAAAGAAAGTAACTTGTAATAAAATATATGCATGTGCATGCATTGCGGATAAGCCGAGCATTTTGTTTGGGAATTTCAGGCAAGCTCGGTAGAATGATATAAAGCGATCTAAGAGGAGAGAAAAACATGTCAACAATGAACAACAAACTGACTTTCAAACGCGGCCTTGAACTGAAGAACCGCATCATGATGGCACCGATGACGACGAAAATGAGTTTTTATGATGGGGTAGTGACATCCGACGAAATCAATTACTATGCGCTTCGTTCTGGCGAAATCGGAGCGGTCATCACAGGCGCTGCGAATGTTCAGAACGACGGAAAAGGCTGGGAAGGCGAATTGAGCGTCGCTTCCGATGTTTTCATTCCGGGGTTGAGCAAACTGGCTGCGGCCATCAAGAAAAACGGCACCAAAGCTATCCTCCAGATTTTCCATGGTGGCCGCATGACGGATTCAAGCGTCCTTCGTGGTGTTCAACCAGTGGCGCCGAGTGCGGTCGCTGCCGAAAGACCGAATGCCGAAACGCCGAGAGCGTTGGCTGGGGACGAAATCCTGGACTTGATCGAAAACTTTAAAGCCGCAACCCTTCGCGCAATCGTAGCTGGGTTCGACGGTGTGGAACTGCACGGCGCAAATACCTACCTGCTACAACAATTCTTCTCGCCGCACTCCAACCGCAGGGACGACGAATGGGGCGGCACGCTTGAGAAAAGATTCCGTTTCATTGACAAGTTGGTTGATGAAGTGACGGCAGTCGTGGATGAATCCGGCGTCGAGAACTTTATCGTCGGCTACCGCTTTTCACCAGAGGAATACGAAAATCCTGGCATCCGCTTTTCGGATACGCTCTACCTTGTGGACCAATTGGCCGATAAAAAATTGGATTATCTGCATATTTCCTTGAGGGACAGTCAACTGGTTTCCGTTTCTGAGGACCATAAAGAGAAAAGCATGCTGGCGTACATCCATGAACAAATCAACGGACGCGTGCCGTTGGTCGGTGTGGGCGATGTCCGCACGAGCGAAGATGCGGAGCAAGTATTGGAAAATTCGGAGCTTGTTGCCGTCGGACGTGCTTTGTTGATCGATCCGCATTGGGGCGCAAAAGCTCTCGCTAAAAAGGATGAGCTGATCCGCCAAGAAATATCCAACTACGACCGCGAAGAACTGTTCCTTGCGAACGGCGTCTGGGGATTCATGGAATTCATGATGCCGGATCGTTTGGGGAAATAATACAAAAGGGATTATGGCTATTTGGTCAATGCCATTAACTTAAACAATTTAAGAACTGCAAAAAAGCGAGGATGCATGATGCATTCCCGCTTTTTTTTGACTGCGGGCCAAAATGGCTTTGGCTATTTGATGGACTTGTTTCTAATTTTGCATAAATTGGCACTTGCATATATTTACTGAAAATTTAAGGATTATCTGGATAGATAATTCCTAAACTGAAAAGTCTAGTATCCAAAAACTGAATAATAGATGGAATATAACTGTCGTGAAAGGATTGCTTAGATAGTGATCAAGAGAAAAAAATAATCATACACAACCAAAATTTTATTTCCCATGCTTATTTGCTTAAGAAACTCAAAATTAGAGAATTGACAAGGTATGCGCTTTAATGTAGGTTATAAATAGAAGTATAAACATTGAAAGGGATTGACAAAATGGAAGATGAACCTGGGGAAAGGCAGATTATAAACTTTGTTGGAAGTTTATTTGTGATGCCTAAGCTAAATTATATAAAAATTCATACGTCATTTAACTATTGTAGACCATGATGCAGCCTGCTTATGCTGTGTTTTATAGTCTATTTTTTTTCTGGAAATACTGGACTAGTCGTCAAGTACCTGATACTTCAAATGCACACTCGCGTGAATATAATCTGTTGGATTGGAGAGAATATGGAATCTCATTACAGTAACAAGAAACGCTTCATCGTAAACACAATTTATTTTTTTCTGATTGCTCTCATTGCTTATGTCTTCTTAAATTATGCAATTAATTTGATAAGTCCTTTTATCTTTGCATTTTTAATTGCATACATGCTTAAAAAGCCAACCAAATCATTAGCGGTAATGTTGAAAATTCCGCCTAAAATGGTATCGATTGTCCTTGTCTTGCTTTTTTATAGTACGATTGGACTTCTATTTTCATTGATTGGTGTAAAGTTAATTTCAGTGGTTACAGCACTCATCTCTGGGCTGCCACTGATATACGAAACGCAACTGGAACCATTTCTTCTAAATACGTTTGATGTTGTGGAGCAAGCTGTTTATCGCTTGGATCCTGCCTTGGTTGAAGTTCTGAATGAAGGGTTTAATCAGTTTGTAAATTCGTTGGGTGAGGATGTTAAAAATGTTTCTTTGTCACTGGTGGGTTCTTTATCAAGCCTAGCGTCTTCGCTGCCTGAATTTCTGATAAAAATAGTATTGATGATCATCTCAACTTTCTTCATCGCAATGGATTATGACACATTAGCACAATTTATATCAAGGCAATTCACAAAAAGAAGTAATGAGATAATCCAAAAGATCAAACAATACATATCGCATACTCTGTTCGTGGTGGTCCGTTCATATATATTGATTATGGGTATTACTTTTATTGAGCTTTCTGTAGGTCTTTCCATTATTGGAATTCCAAATGCAGTATTGATTGCGTTTATGATCGCGATATTCGATATACTACCTGTATTGGGTACAGGCGGAATAATGATTCCATGGACAATCATCACTTTTTTCCAAGGAAACTATCAGGTTTCCCTTGGGATACTAGTTGTGTATATTGTCGTGACGATTGTAAGGAATATTCTGGAACCGAAAATTGTTGGCGGACAGTTGGGGCTGCATCCTGTTGTGGCACTAATGAGTATGTTTATAGGGGCTAACCTAATTGGCGTTATTGGCTTGTTCGGATTTCCTATTACGCTATCCTTGCTGAAGCATCTGAGTGATACTGGAACAATCAAGCTGCTTAAATGAGGGATTATGCTGTTGAATGCACTACGAAAGGGAGTTTGGTAAATTATGGAAGTTGGCGACACGTGGCAGTTAATCGTTCTGGTGGCGCTCTTGGCATTGTCGAGTTTTTTTTCTGCATCAGAAACTGCTCTAATGTCATTGAGTAAAATAAGAATAAGGAATATGGTGGAGGAAAATATCCTAGGCTCAAAAAAAGTGCAAAAATTAGTTGAAAATCCAAGTACAATGTTGAGTGCGATTCTTGTCGGCAACAATGTTGTGAATATTGGAGCCTCTTCTTTAGCAACATCGTTAGCAATAAAAAATTTCGGCAGCGCTGGAGTAGGTTTGGCAACGGGAATCATGACTCTTTTGGTCCTGATTTTTTCTGAGATTACGCCTAAGTCATTGGCGGCACAGAATTCTGAGAAGATAGCCTTGAAGGTTGCCCCTTTTATCAGTGTCGTTGTTGTTATTTTAAAACCGTTTAACGTAATCCTTAATTATCTTACCAATAGGATCATTAAAGTGCTTGGTGGGGAAGCGGATGCTCGTGCTCCTTTTATTACGGAAGCAGAGCTGAAAACCATGATCAATGTGAGCCATGAAGAAGGAATGCTGGAAAGCGAAGAAAAAGTTATGATACACAATGTCTTTGAATTCAGGGAATCCAGGGTTACAGAAGTAATGACTCCAAGGACGTATATGGTTGCAGTCAACCTGGATTCACCCTATGAAAAAATAGTAGAGGTATTTAAAACCCAACAGTATTCGCGAATTCCGGTATATGATGACGGAATAGATAATGTAGTGGGTATACTGTATCTTAAGGATCTGATTTTTTTTGATGCCTCTAAAGAAACTTTTGAAATAACCAAGTACATGAGAGAACCTTACTTTACGTTTGAATTCAAGTTGATTACGGAACTATTCAGCGAAATGAGAGATAAAAGCATACAGGTTGCTATCGTTATAGATGAGTATGGTGGAACTGCGGGTATGATAACATTGGAAGATTTAGTAGAAGAGATTGTGGGAGATATACGTGATGAATCGGATGAACTTTTCAATGAAATAGAGGTTGTCAAAGAAGACGATTATCTTGTGCGTGGCAGTGCAGAAATCGATCTTGTAAATGAAATGCTGGGAGTTAAAATTGAATCTGAGGACTTTGATACTATTGGTGGTTTCGTGACAGGACTATTTGGCAGACTTCCGGAAGCAGGAGAGCAGATAGAATTTAATAACATGAAGTTTATTGTAGAACACGTTCAAAGATACAGGATTGAGAAGTTAAGAATATTTACATACTAAAATTTTTGTAGGGCCCAAAAATAATAAAAGGCTATATGGATTTCCCTTTAATAAAGGAGAACGCTCTATGGTCTTTTTTTCTGCCAGCTGAGGCTGCGCGCGATTCCGGAACTTGTGATATGTTATAATGAGGTCAAAAAAGAGCGGTTACAAAATGCACGGTATAGTCGATTGTCTTCCTTAATCCATAGGCTTTTGTCAGTTCAAGGAGGGACTTCAGATGATCAAAAATAACAAACACCGGTGCACGTTTTTCTTCACCATGACCATGTTGTTTATTTTTTCGGGCTGCGGCTCCTCCAATGACGAAGCTGCCTCATCTTCGGATCCGGAAGCGATCAGGGAGAGCCAAATCAGTGAACTGGAAAGCAGTGATCTGATCGGGAATGTGGAAGCGTATGCGGTTATCCAAGGCTTGCTTGCGGAAGGGCAAGCCCCGATTCCCGCTAAGATATTCATCATCGAAAACGATGAGTCCGTTGAGGAAGGGGCTAGAGAAAAATACGTGTATTCGCCGCACTATCTCGATTTGCCAGAGGAACTGCAGGCCAAATCTGATTCCGAAATGAACGTGCTGGTCAAGCTGCGCCGCTATTACATGGAAACCGGAACCTATTCAAATGAAGGGATTGCCTATACGCGCTATGTCCAAATTACCATCATGGATAGGGCAGCCGGCACCATTATCCATGAGGAAACAATGATCGGATCAGCGCCATTCAGCATCAGTGAAGATCAATCCGCGGGGTATGGCTATGTTCCCGAATACCAAGTGCTGGAGAAGATTTTGGCCTATTTTGGCTATGCGGAAGAATGAAGTCAGTTACTTCGGTTGATTTGGGAGGAGAATTATTATGAAAGTAGTTCCAGAAAGTAGCGCGGGGAAATGGGCGGTCGGATTGACGTCGGCTAGTATTGTGTTGTTGGTGATATTCTTACTTTTCGAAACGATGGGTTTCATATTATTAGTTGCCATTCTCCTGGAGTTGGCTGCTTTAGTCCTTAGCATAAAAGCACTCCGAAAAGAACGAACAATCTTGACTTACTGTGCATTGATCTTTGGTGTTGTGGTCATCTTATTTTTGCTCTCACACAGTCTTTTCATTCAAGACTGATCGTATTCTGGATGCAACACGGATAATATTGAGGTGCTGACTGTGAAAACTATTGGGTTGATACTGTATTTTTCCTTCTACATAAACTTCTACATCAAAATGTTTGTGCAAAACAGCCGCGGCATAAAAACTATCCAAATCGGAAGAGGGAATAAACCAAAAAAAACAGGTATCATTGAAATTAGCCTGGTAATCACGCTTCTGCTGACAGCATTGACCCAATTCCTGACTATTTTATTCGATGAAAAACTGCCTATCATCATACAGCATGACGGTGTCAGATACCTTGGGGCTATTCTTTCCGTAGCGGGGATCATAACACTGATTGTTGCCATGGCAACGTTGGGCGACAGTTGGAGAGGCGGCATTGATTACAAGCAGAAAACGGTATTGATAACGACGGGAATATACAAGTACAGCAGAAATCCAGGATTTGTCGGATTTGATTTGTTCTTTATCGGAATGGCTTTGCTGTTTTCAAACATAGTCAATATCCTCATTTCCTGCATACTGTTATTCCTCCTTCATCTTCAGATATTAGAAGAGGAGAAGTTTCTATCAAAGGTATTTGGAAAAGAATATACAGGTTATCAGAAGAAAACGAGAAGATACTTTTGAAGAGGTGCTATGCCGATAAAATGGTTATGTCAGGCAACAATACGTTCTATTTAATTGCCTTCCCGGAAGCGGAATGGCATGACAAAGAGCATCATTTGGATTGAGTACAGATTCAGTGTGTTCACATTTTGTCCGCAATACTGTTGGATTATAGACAAAATGTAGGCGCTTAAAAGTGTTATAATGGACCGGAAGTATATTTCAAGGAGGTCTGTATTTATGAAAGATGAAAATTGCGCCTATTGCATGGAAGGCGAAATGGTGGCGGCTTTCGGCTACCCTTGCTGCGAATTGCCTTACAGTAAAGTCTACGTTTTTAAAGAACAAAGCCACAAAGGCCGCGTGATCGTTGCCTACAAAGACCACGTGAGCGAATTGGTGAACATCACGGATGAAGAGCGAAACGGCTACTTCGCGGACATCGCCACAGTTGCGAATGCGCTGCACAAAGCCTTCAGCCCTGAAAAGGTCAATTACGGTGCTTACGGCGATACCGGCAAACACCTGCACTTCCACTTGGTGCCAAAATACAAAGACGACGCCTTCGAATGGGGCTCGACTTTCGACATGAACCCAGGCCGCGTGACCCTGACGGACGATGCGTACGAAGCATTGGCTGAACAGATCCGTACAAACATGTAAAGAGCGTGATGATTCGCGGGAGGGGATGAGCACTAAGAGGATATTACAAGAACAGCCGCTTTTTGGCTGTGACGTAATATCAGCTTAGGCGGAATCGCCTGCGAATCAGAATGCGTTTAAGAGAGCGTTCTGATTCCGAATTAAAAAAGCTGGCTCCAGATGGAGTCAGCTTTTTGCTTTAACCAAAGGAAAAGACAGTAACTGATGCAATGTAAAAATTATCAACACATCAGGCTATCCAATGAAAGGGTCTTTGGATATAAGAGGGTAGCAAAGTCTTCTCATCACCTTTAGCTGAATTCATTTGCATCTGAGTCAAAAACATACTCGTGGATAAGTTTGCCCCCCCTAAATCAGCGTCACGCAAATCAGCCCCGATAAAATCCGCACCTCTAAAATCTGCATTTTTCATATCAGCAGCAATCAAATAAGCTCCCCTTAAATTGACAGCCTGCAGATTTTGCCCGCTTAAATTTTTCCCGATCCAGTTGACTCTTTCATGATTATATTCCTTGGCTTTTTTGTTGCCAGAAATTCTGTGGATTAGTCTTCCTCGTATATAGTTGCTGGTTTCCGATAACAATCCATTTAAGGGAAATCTGTGCACCACTATAGCCAAAGACAGAAGGTGATCAGCATCGTGTTTTGTCAGGTTTTGCAACTCTTTTAGCTGCACGTTCAATTTCTCGGACAAATTCTGGGGTAATTCATAAGACAAAGCTTCCGCCGCGTAGGCAATCATTTCATGGATTTGTTCCATAATCGGAAACACTTGGAACATCCTGGCTCTAATTTCAAGGTCATCCCGCCAACTTTGACCTTTAAACGTAACTTGGGAAACAACTTGTCCAGCACCCAAACAGTCAAACACGGTACAGCCCTTAAAACCTTCCTCCCGTAGATGAGCGTGAATGTGGCACCTGTAATTGGACTGCAAATTGACACAAGGACTGCCTGCCGGTTTGTTGATTGCAAAATCGCTTGACGCTATGAGGTTGAGCGCTGTGCAGCAGAGCCCAATGCACTGCGAACAATCGGCCCTTAAACTTTCTCTGATATTTTTGGCTGTTTCGTTATACATTTTTGCAACCATCCTTTTCACGTTGGTCGAGGCTCAAAAAATAAGGAGATTAAATTCCAGGTCACTAGCCCCATTTATATTTTTGAACTGAAGAAAAATTCTTGATTCCATTATACATGATTTTCAATCCATCTGTGGATGCAAATAACGACTATCCTAACTTCCCAATCCACAAAAATAGGCGGATTGGGTGCGATGTTCTATAATAGAAATGACAATAATCGTGAAGAAATACGGGGGGAAATGGATGATACTGGAAGAAAGAATTAAACAACTGAATGAAAAGAAAATAGAGATGGAGCAACCATATGTCGTCTACTGGATGCAGAGTTCACAGCGGGCAGAGTACAACCATGCTCTGGAATATGCGATCCGTCAGGCTAACCGGCTCGAGAAGCCGCTGGTCGTTTACTTCGGAATCACGGACGGCTTTCCGGAAGCCAATGAGCGCCACTACGCATTCATGCTGGAAGGGCTGAAGGAAACGAAAGCCGCACTGGAGCAGCGCGGCATCCAAATGTTGATCCGGAAAATATCGCCGGAACAAGGCGCTTTGGAGATTTCCGAATTGGCTGCCTTGATGGTTGTGGACCGTGGCTATCTCAGGATCGAGCGGCAATGGCGTGCTGTCTTGGCCGCGAGTACAGAGTGTGCCGTCGTCCAGATCGAAAGTAACGTCGTCGTCCCGGTCGAACTGGCTTCTCCGAAAGAGGAGTATTCCGCCGCGACCTTGCGCTCCAAATTGAAAAAAATTCTACCGCATTGTTTGGCGCCATTGGAAGAGACCGTCTGCCAGCATCCATCCATCGCAGAGAAGCTTCCGTTCGAGGCGTATGACATTTCGGATACCAAACTGGCCTTGGCAGGGTTGGCTATTGACCGTAGTGTCCCACGCGTTTCGGATTATATCGGCGGAACAAGTGAAGCTAAATGTTGGCTCGAGGATTTCATCAAAAATAAATTAGCGGGGTACAGCGAACAGAAGAACCGCCCCGGCGAGTCCGTCACCTCAAACTTGAGTCCCTACCTCCATTTCGGCCAGATTTCGCCGCTCTATGTTTACCGCAGGCTGATGGGGATGGACAGCGAAAGCCAGCAGAGTTTTCTCGAAGAACTTGTCGTCAGGAGGGAATTGGCCATCAATTTTGTTTATTACAATGAACAGTACGACTCCTTCGCAGCCGTGCCGGATTGGGCCAAGAAGACGCTAGCCAAGCACTTGGCGGATGAGCGGGAATATCTGTATTCCCTGAAGGAATTGGAAGTTGCCAAGACCCACGACGACTATTGGAATGCCGCGCAGCTGGAGATGAACCTGACCGGGAAAATGCACGGGTATATGCGGATGTATTGGGCCAAGAAAATTCTAGAGTGGAGCAGCACACCTGAAGAAGCCTATCGCAAAGCGATTTATCTGAACAACAAGTACCTATTGGATGGTCGCGATCCGAACGGTTTCGCCGGAGTGAGCTGGTGCTTCGGAAAACACGACCGGCCATGGGGGGAACGGGCCATCTTCGGGAATGTCCGTTTCATGAACGACAAAGGCCTGAAGCGCAAGTTCGACATGCAGCTGTATATGGATCAGGTTGCCGAACGATCACGCAAATAAAAGGGGGCGGAACGGATGGCGGGAAATGGCAACAAGGCAGAACCTTTGCATATAGCCCTTTTGGTACTTTTCGTTATAGCATACATTATTTCGGCCATACGTCCATTGGATCGGCTGGCTTGGATGGGTCAGATGACACCTGCGCTCCTGCTCGTTTTCTTGTTGGTTGTGACTTACCGGAAGTTCCGTTTCAGCACCTTTGTCTATGTGATGGCTTTTCTGCATGCTTTGTTGTTGGTGTACGGCGCGCACTTTACCTATTCCCAGAACCCTTTGTTCAATCAGTGGAAGGAACAGTTTGGTTGGGAGCGCAATTACTTTGATCGGGTGGGGCATTTCGCCCAAGGTTTCGTGCCGGCTTTTTTGGCCAAGGAGTTTCTGTTGCGGGGCGGTTATGTCAAGAAGAGCAAAATGTTGACTCTCATCGTCATCCTGTCCTGTCTGGGCTTCAGCGCAGCCTACGAACTGAGCGAATTCGCGGTCGTCAAAATTATGGATGTGCCCGCCGATGCTGTGATGGGGACGCAGGGTGACGCATTCGACAGCCTTTGGGATATGATTTGGGCATTGATCGGTGCGAGTCTGGCGTTATTTGTGTTCGGACCGTTCCACGACAGCCAAATGGAAAAGATGGGAGATTCCGATAGACCTCTCTGTTAGCCATATCTGGGCTGTTGGCCTATAATGAAGTTGAAGCTGAGGTTGGAGCAGTGTGACAATTCTATTTTGTTGTATTTGCGAGAAGGAGGAAACTGAAATGGAAATGATGCTGGTAATTGCAGCCGTTGTATTTTTTAGTGTTCTTTTTGTACCTGTGAAAGCAAAAGCACATTGCGATACCATGGATGGGCCTACAGCTGTTGACGGAAAGCGAGCACTGGAGACCTGCAACATTAATTATGCGTTAAAATGGATCCTTCCGGAGCAAGAGGGGGAACTGAAGGAAATCTTCGCCTTGAGCAGTAAGGTCAGGGCACTCGGGCCGGATGCCAAGGAATTGGCGGACAGATATTTTCTTGAGAATCTTGTCAGAATTCATCGGGCCGGGGAAGGAGCCTTCTATGAAGGGCTGAAGCCTTCGGGAACCCCCATCGATGAAAAAGTTGCAGCAGCCGATAAATGTATAGAAGTAGGGAACTTATCTCCATTAGAAGGGCTGTTGTCCCATGAAGAAATCCATGGACTGGAAGGGAAATTCAAAAAAGCTTTGTCACTGAAAGAATTCGATGTGGATGACGTGGAAGCTGGGAGAGCTTACATAGAAGCTTATGTCGATTTCTTCAAGACGGTGGAAGGTGAACACCATGTACATAAACACGATCATGGCCATACTGCGCACCCGCACTGATTTGGAACAGGGCTTTCTGTATATTTCTCTGACTATTGCCGCCATTTTCGCCGCCGTACTCGTCCGAAAACATCTATTTTTCCTTACGGTGGTGCAGTCCGATTCGATGTATCCCGCTCTGCGCCCGAAGGATTGGGGAGTCACACTTCGCATCCATGATGCAATGGAAATCAAAAGAGGCGACATCCTCGTTTTTTATTCTGATGAACTTAAGGATATGTTGATAAAAAGGGTCATCGGATTTCCGCATGACCATATCATATGTGAACGTGATGGCGCTGTTTACGTCAACGGAAATAAATTGGAAGAACCCTATCTCAAGCAAACTGAAGGGAAAAGATCGGAATATCGGGTGCCTACAGGTAAGTATTTTTTGTTGGGGGACAATAGAGCACTTTCATATGATAGTCGTTCCTTCCTTGATCCGTTCATTTCAGAACAGGCTATCCAAGGAAGAATCATTTTCTCCCTCGTGCCATTCCGAAAAATGTAATCGGAACGATTTCATATTAACTTGATAAGGTCTCGATTAGGACGTTTATTGCATCAAACATTAGAGAAAGAAAGGTGTATTATCATGAAAGAGATCACGACAGAAAAACTACGACGCTTCAATCTGATCATGGGTGGACTCCATCTGGTCCAAGGGATTGCGATGCTTTTTTTGGCAACGAACGTCATCCAGAAAATCGGTGAGTTCAGTCCTGAAATCAGCCAATTCTATTTATCCTTCAATCCCGAAACGCGCTCGCTGGAAACAGCCTCGCGTGTCCTTTTCGAATTGCCGTTCGGTATTCTGGTCGCTTCGTTCTTGTTCATTTCCGCAATTGCGCATGCCTTGATTTCCATTCCGAAAAAGCTAAATGCGGTCTATAATGCCGATTTGGCCAAGGGCATCAACAAATTCCGCTGGTTTGAATACGCGCTCAGTTCATCGATTATGATAGTCCTGATTGCGACCTTGTTCGGCATCTACGATATTGCATCACTCATTCTGATCTTTATTGTGAATGCCACAATGAATCTCTTCGGACTCGTGATGGAGCAGCTGAATGCGGGACATTCAAAAGATAATATCCAATGGGGACCCTTCATTTGGGGCTCGATCGCCGGAATCGCGCCATGGATCGCCATCCTGCTTTACATGTTCGGGACCGGCAATTTCGGTGAGGTGCCTTGGTTTGTCTGGGCAATCGTCGGCACTTATTTCATTGCGTTCAATACTTTCCCGATCAATATGATTTTGCAGTACAAGAAAGTAGGGAAATGGGCGGACTACCTCTACGGGGAGCGTGTTTATATTGTTCTGAGTCTGGTTGCGAAATCAATCCTCGCTTGGCTCGTGCTTTTCGGAGCGATGCAGCCATAATGCAGGCAAGTTTCAGGCGACATCCTTTACCATAATAATACAAAATGTTTCGATCCAATTTACAAATAAAGTGTATATTGAAGGTATGGAGGAAGTGTAATTTATTTCTGTTTTGCTTATATTCGAATGATCACGCTTCAGCCGGACAGGTTGGGCGTCCACCAGAAAGCTTCTGATGGATGCCCAACCTGTCCGTTTTTTTTTCAGTTTTCAACCAAAATGACATTATTGGCAATAGTGGGGGACAAGGGCTACAATGGTTCTGAAGAAGAAGGGATCAAAGTGAGGGGGAAAATAAAAATGAAAGAACTGCAGCAAATTCCCGGCATCGGGCCGAAGATGGCGGCTACGCTTGTTTCTTTGGGGATAAATACAATCGCGGACCTGCGCGACAAGGACCCGCAGGAACTATATGAGCGTTTGAACAGGATAACCGGTCAGCGGCAAGATCCCTGTGTACTGTACACTTTCCGCTGCGCTATCTATTATGCGACCGAACCGCATCCAGAACCGGAAAAGCTGAAATGGTGGAACTGGAAAGACAAATAGGTCAGCTAAAATGTCTTCTTTACTATGCATACCTGTAGGGGTATAATTGTTTTTAACAAATCTGGCGAGGCTTACAGGGTAAAGGAGACAACAATGGCGCAGGAATTCTACAAGAAAATATACTCGGTGGGGGAATTTTATTCAATTTTGTATGATGGAGTCCGCACAATGAAATACATGATCAAGGCCAAAAAGAAAAACGAATTGAGTCCGGAATTCATCGAGAGAATCATGTTGGGCGTGACGGAAGTCAACGGCTGTGAAGTCTGTTCCTATGCACACACGAAAATGGCTCTCGAGCAAGGGATGACTGCGGAAGAAATCCAGAAATTGTTGGCGGGATCCGCTGACAAAATCCCTGTAGAGGAAATGCCTGCGTACCTTTTCGCCCAGCATTTTGCGGACAGAAGAGGGTATCCGACGGAAGAATCCTGGGATCGGATCGTCTCTCTTTATGGGGAAGACAAGGCGAAAGGAATTTTGGGTGCCGTTCGAGCCATTATGGTCGGCAATGCGCACGGCATCGCAATCAGTGCCTTTATGAGCCGGTTGAAAGGCAAAGCAGTAAAAAAGAGCAGTTTGGTGTATGAATTAACGATGATGCTCAGTATCATCGTCTATCTGCCGCTGGTCTTGATCCAAGCGATGATGGACGGCCTATTCAAGAGACCGATAATCACTTTCTGAGGACACAGCTGAACTAAAATCATTCTGTTTGTGGATAACGAAAAAAATAAGCTGTGGAAAACCATTTTTAATGGCTTTTCCACAGCTTATCTGCGTTTTAATGGGTATAACTTTCCGTCAGATCCGTTTCAGGTTCTTCAGCGACAAATCGAGGATCGCCGAAGAGTGGGTCAGGGCGCCTGATGAAAGGTAATCCACACCGGTGTCGCGCAAGGCGGCGATGTTTTCAGCGGTGAGATTGCCAGAGCACTCCACCAAGGCACGCCCGTCAATCAAACGGACGGCTTCCTTCATCTCCGCCGGGGTCATATTATCCAGCATGATGATGTCGGACCTCGCCTCGAGCGCTTCTTTGACCATATCCAAGTTTTCCACCTCGACTTCAATCTTATGCACAAAAGAAGCATATTCCCGCGCCGCAGCGACTGCCTGCTTGATGCCGCCTGCCGCAGCGATGTGGTTGTCCTTCAGCATAACGCCGTCGGACAGGCTGAACCGGTGGTTGCTACCGCCGCCGACCTTCACGGCATATTTCTCGAAAATCCGGTTGTTCGGTGTCGTCTTGCGGGTGTCGAGCAGCGTGATGCCGCTGCCTTCAAGCAAGTCGACGATTTTGCGGGTATGCGTGGCGATGCCGCTCATGCGCTGGAGATAATTCAGGGCGGTGCGTTCGCCGGACAGGATGACGCGTATATCGCCGATCACTTCAGCCAAAAGATCTCCCGATTTGACGGCATCTCCTTCCTGGAAATGGAAAAACACTTCGGTCGTGTCGTCGAGGAGGGCAAAGGTCCTGGCGAAGACGTCAAGCCCCGCAATGATGCCGTCCTGTTTGCACAACAGTTGGGCCTTGCCTTTTGTGTAGGCTGTGATGATGGCGTTGGTCGAGAGATCCTCGGTTGGGATATCCTCGTCGAGCGCCGCCAAAATCAGGCGATCCATATTACTTTGCATGGGCTTCCTCCTCTATTCCGATTAATTCTAATAGATTTCTTGTAGCTTCATTCAAGCCATCCGTGATGGATCGGGCATCCGGTTCGGGAAAAGGATAAGGAAGTGCGCGTTGGAATTCCGCATCGATGGCTTGGGCAGCACGTTTACTGAACACCAAGCTTTCCAGCAACGAATTGCTCGCCAAGCGGTTTTTCCCGTGCACGCCGTTGCAACTCGTTTCCCCTGCGGCATACAGATTAGCCATCGAAGTCTTGCTCTGCAGATCGACTTCGATGCCGCCCATGAAGTAATGCTGGGCGGGCACGACCGGGATATAATCCTCGGTCAGATCATAGCCCTCCTGCAGGCAGTGGGCGTGGATTCCCGGGAACCTTTCGGAGATCGACCCTTCTATGTGGCCTTTCAAAAGCATCCGGACATAGGGCAAACGGTCCTTCTCCATCTGGGCATAAATTTCTTTCGTAAGCAGGTCGCGCGGCAACAGTTCATCAGCGAAACGTTGACCGTCTTTGCCGACAAGGATGGCGCCTTCCCCACGCAGCGATTCCGACATCAGGAAAGCTCTCCCCAAACGGCCTGTATACAAAGAAGTCGGATGAATCTGGACATAATTCATGTCCTTGACGCGGACGCTATGCCTCAGCGCGACGGCGATGGCGTCGCCGGTCAAATGCGCAAAGTTGGTCGATTTGCTGAACAGGCCGCCGATGCCGCCAGTGGCAAGCAGCGTGTTCTGAGCGTAGAAATTGGAAAGATTACCGGACTGGTCGCGGAGCACTGCACCATAGCAACGGTCGTCGGCAACCAAAAGATCGACAAGCGTGCTGCTTTCCAGAATGGACACATTTTTCTGTTCCTTGATCCGGGCAATCAGTTTGCTGTTGATTTCCTTGCCGGTCATATCTTTGCAATGCAGGATCCGAGCTCTGGAGTGGGCGCCTTCTTTGGTGTAGGAGAAGCCATCCCCCTTTTTGTCGAAGGCGACGCCCAAACCGATAAGATCGCTGATGATTTCCCGCGAGGAGCGGATCATGGCTACGACGGCTGCTTCGTTGTTTTCGTAGTGGCCGGCACGCAATGTGTCCTCCATAAATGGCTCGAAGTCCATTTTATCTCGCTGGACGCAGATGCCGCCCTGGGCAAGGAAGGAATCGTTCTCCTCCAAAGTACCTTTGGTGACGATCAGAATTTTTTTGTCTTTGCTGAGGTTGAGGGCTGCAAAGAGTCCGGCAACACCGGTTCCGACGATAAGGACATCATAGTTGCGCATGGGTCTTCACCTCGGCCAATTTCATCATCCGTTCCAGCGGTTGCAGTCCTTTTGCACGCAACGATTCATCCATTTCCACTGCAGGTTCGAAAGTCTCCAGAGCGTAGATGATTTTCTCCAGGGTATTCAGTTTCATATCGGGACAGACCTGACCGACTGAAGGGGCATGGAACCTTTTGCCGGGTGAACGTTTTTCCATTTCATGGATGACGCCGATTTCCGTGCAGATGATGAAATCCTGGGCTGGATTCTTTTCGCTATAGGCGACGAGGTCCGACGTGCTTCCGACAAAGTCCGCCAAATCAAGGATCTCTTCCTTGCATTCTGGATGCGCCAGAATTTCAGCTTGCGGTAGGTCACGCTTCATCTTCAGAACATCGGGAACGCGGATACTGGTATGGATCGGGCAGTATCCGTCATTGAAAAGAAACGTCTTTTCCGGGAGCTGATGGGAAATGTATCTGCCTAGGTGCTCGTCGGGAATGAAATAAATGTAGCGGTTGGGAAGGGCAGCGATGACGTTTTTCGCATTTGATGAAGTGACGCAGACATCGGCGTGGGCCTTGATTTCGGCGGTGGAATTGATGTAGCAGACAACAGCCACATCTTCGTAAGTTTCACGGATTTTCTGGATGTCGCGGATTTTGACCATGTGAGCCATAGGGCAATCTGCCTTCAGATCAGGCATCAGGACGACTTTATCCGGATTCAGCATCTTCGCGCTTTCGCCCATGAAGGCGACGCCGCAGAAAACGATCACTTTTTCCGTGACCTGTGCTGCAATTTTGCTCAAATAGTACGAATCCCCGATAAAATCTGCGATATCTTGAACGGCTCCAGGAACGTAGTAGTGTGCGAGAATGACGGCATCTTTTTCTGCTTTCAGCTGCAATATTCTTTCCGTAAGTTCATCCATTGTTGCGACCCCTTTTTTGTGATAGTTTAATGAAAATGAATATATCACGTAACTTTACAGGTGTCAAGACACCCTGTGGAGAAAAGAACTTATACAGCCAATTTGATCACTACCTTTCAAGGCCGTCAGAAATCATCAAATAAGATTTGAATAACAGAAGACCTATTTTCCTCCCCAAACATTTCTTTTCGACGCCATTTTGAATGAAATGATAGTGAGAACAAGCAGATGACGGTGAAAGATATATATGATGTGAAATTCAATGACATTAGCTACTTGTAAACAGCGAACCATGTAAAAAAAAAATCTTTCTCCTTTCGGAAAAAGACTTTAATAGCTAAGGTTATCTTCTTAATATTTTTCGAGGCTCTTATTGAACGCATCCAGATGTCCTTCCGAAGCATTGCGCAAAGCCGTAAAAGTTGCACGAACGTCATCCGGGATGTCCTGGTCGAGGAATTTGTCGTACATCGCGATATTATCCACTTCTCCTGTGGCGCAGTTCTCCAAACCTTCCTTGATATCCGCTGCCTGTTTTAGGTGGTCTGCCGATTCATCAGCCGGAATCACCAAGTCGTATTTTTCGAACAGAACGGTCATTTCAGAGATATGCTGTGCCTCAGCTGATACGATGTTGTTGAATGGAGCTTGATCTCCGAAAGTTTCCAGTACGTAGGTATATTCCCCATGGGCCAATTGCTCATCTTGGATGGCATATGTGAACATTTCTTCCATCGTAAGATTGTTGTCCGCCAATGCTCCGACCGCACCATAGATGTATGGGGATGGTGCTTCAATAGATTCGTCTTCTTCCATTATAGATTCATCTTGTTCGGAATTGCTTTCGACCATTTCCGAGGAGCCTACTGCTGAAGAATCATTTGTTTCTGTATCATCGTTTGCGGTACAACCTACCAATAACAATAGACTCAACAACGTGGCCGATCCGTAGAGTTTCTGGTTCCTGTTCATTTTTTTCATCCTTTCAGTTTAAGCGATAGGAGTGATTGGGATTTGGGAAGGGACCACACATTTTCAGATGTTGGATGGCAAACTTGAACAAAGGTCTTGTCACCATAAAGGTACGCCTTACTAGAAAAAATGTCAAAAAATTGGGGCTTTCCGGCAGCAAAATTTTTTACCCCAACAGCTATCTCAATATTTGCACAGATGCTTGTTTTTGAGTACTATTAACTTAGCAGAATGCTTAACTTATTGCGCAATATGCTATATATCTGATTATCCAAGGCAATTATATTTCTTATGCAGCACTACGAAAGAGGAGGAAATAAGATGGAAACAAAATTGGAAACGAAACAACTGGAAACACCCATCAAAATAACGGTTGCCGTGACTTATCTGATTATGATCGTCGTTAACGCATTGGCAAACATTCTGCCGATCAATGGCATCGACACTGGTGCGGTATCGGATGCCTATCCGAACTTGTTTGCACCTGTTGGCTTGACGTTTTCAATCTGGGGCGTCATCTACCTTTTGTTGGCGGGTTATACACTTTACCAATTCGGCTTATTCCATGGGGATAAAGGTAAGGTGAAGACGGAGTTGCTGCGGAAAGTTGGTATCGTTTTTTCTTTCAGTTCAGTGGTGAATGCCGCTTGGATCTTCAGCTGGCATTACCGCATGATTGGCCTGTCGGTGATCCTGATGCTGGTGCTTCTGCTGAGTCTTATCTACATCAACCAGACGATACTGAAGGAAAAACTCGATCAGAAGGAAAAGTTGTTCATCCGCCTACCGTTCAGTGTCTATTTCGGCTGGATCACGGTGGCTACAATCGCGAACATCACAACGCTTCTGGTCGACATCGGCTGGAATGGCTTCGGGATCTCAGAAGAGGTCTGGACGATTCTGATTATCCTGATCGGACTTGCAATTGGAGCCATCACGATGATTCGCAACCACGATATCGCTTACGGGTTAGTGATCATTTGGGCCTATACGGGCATCCTGATCAAACACATGTCGCAGGACGGATTTGCCGGGCAATATTCTGGCATCATCACGACCGTCATCGCTTCCATCGTGTTGATGGGTGTGGCGATCGGCTATGTGCTCTTCGCTAAGAAAAAAACTCCGTCTATCCTGGAATGATTACTAATTCGACAATGGTGTAGTTTGATTGATTAGAAACAGGTCTCGGTAACGATTCAACTGAATTGGTGCCGGAACCTGTTTTTGCGCGTTTTCAGTGCCTTAACGACGACTATCGTATTGATGGTCGTGCGGATGCGGAAGTGATAAAATAAGCATGAGACAATGGGCTTCAGAAAAGGAGACGTGGAGAAAATGAGCTTTGTGATCGAAATGGTGGAAACGCAAGAACAACCGACTTTGGTTTTGAAAACGGTTACTCCGGTAAGTGAGCTTCCGAAAATATTGGGGAAGGCCTTCATGGACATCGTTACTCACATCATGGAATTGGGTGAACAGCCGGTTGGGCCAGCTTTCGTCGGCTATTTCAACATGGATATGGAAAGGCTCGAATTGGAAATCGGTTTTCCGGTATCCAAAGCGTTGCCGGGCAAAGGCGATATCCTTGCCAGAAACATCCCGGCAGGCAAACAGGTCAGTTGCATGTACAAAGGTCCGTATATGGAGATGCCGCCCGCTTATGAGGAAATCCAGAAATGGATCAAGGATAATGGCTACAAACCACTTGGTCCGGTCTATGAGCACTACTACAATTCACCGGAAGAGGTTCCTGAAAGTGAACTGCTGACGAAAATCGTATTTTTGGTGGAGTGAGCATACGCCAATCCCTATTTCAAAAGATGAGGCGATACCTATGACAGACGTAATGATCAACAAAGAAGTGGAAGCATTTTTTGCCGGGAAACCGGAAACCAAAGCTTTGTTCATGGCTGTGGAAAGGAAAATCCGGGCGATTGGACCCGCCATAATCACGGTGACAAAGACCCAGATTTCTTTTGCCACGCGGACACAATTCGCCTGGGTCTGGATGCCGCAGCCGACAGACAGAAAGAGGCCGTTGCATAGCCTGGTGCTGAGTTTCGGTTGCGGACGCCAGATTGTACATGATCAGATTGTCGAAGCCATCGAACCGTACCCCGGCAGATGGACGCACCACGTGATCATTGCGGAGGAGGCGGACCTGACGGCTGCCGTCGATGCTTGGATGCGGGAGGCGTACCAGTTCTCGAAAACGCGGGGAAAGTAGTCTGCTTCAAAGAAATAAGCAACCGCAAAGCGAGCGCAAGGGGGAAACAGCATGAGTGAGACGCATCTGCACAAAGGACGCCAGACAGTCAAATTGGGTTTGATCAAGGTTGTACATGACCTCTTTCCGGAGGAGACACTGAAGACATCTTACTCCATTTTAGAAGGGGTCTTCTGCAACCTTTACGGATCGATTCTGTCGACAAGGGAAGTGAAGCAAATCGAACGGAAACTACGGGAGTGGGTCGAAAAAGACAGCAGTATCGTATTGCTCCGGAAAGAAGGCGGCTATTACCATTACCAAGTGGGGGACACCATCGTGAAGGCCGTCTATCCGGCTTTTACGGATACCTTCCTCGTGGAACCTTTTACCATTCTGCCGTTTTCTTATGGGTTCATCGTGGATTTCGGGGACATCGACAAAGGCAGCGATAGACCGCTGATTCCGCCGGTGCAGCTATCAGCTGCGTTCGAAAAGAATCAACGCTGGATGGATAATATCAACATTGAACAGGTCCAAGACGTCAATGACTATATCCGATCCGGGCGCACGATGAAATTGGTCAGCATCGCCGAAGCTCTGCATGAAAAGGAAATTTCCATCATCGCAGATGCCATCCTGCAGCACCGGCGCGCCTTGCGCCTGTTGCTCGTGTCGGGGCCTTCCTCTTCAGGGAAAACGTCCTTCACCCAAAGATTGTCGACGCAGCTGGAAGTGAACGGGCTGAAGCCGATTGCGCTGTCTTTGGACCATTATTTCGTGGACAGGGAGCATACGCCTCGGGATGCCGACGGAAAGTACGACTTCGATAGCATGGAGGCGTTGGATTTGCCATTGCTGACACAACAAATCGCGCAGCTGATCGCCGGAGAGCGCGTATCCGTTCCTCAATTCGACTTCATCACCGGCCAGCGTATGGCCGAATACAAGCCGATGCAGGTCGGTCCATCAGAGATACTGATCATTGAAGGCATCCACGCCCTGAATCCGGAACTGGTCACCAGTATCAACCGCAACCTCATCTACAAGATCTACATCAGCGCGCTCGGCGGCCTCAACATCGACCTGATGAGCCGGGTTCCGACTTCGGAAATCCGACTGCTCAGGCGTTTGGTGAGGGATGACAAATACAGGGGCGTCACGCCGGAAAACACGATCCATCAATGGGACAGCGTGCGCCGCGGCGAGTACCAGAACATCTTCAAGTTCCAGGAAGAGGCCGATGTGATGTTCAATTCCAGCATGATCTACGAGATGAATGCGCTGCGCCCCTTTGCGGAAACGGCGCTTCAGAAGATTCCGGCCGACAGCCCATATTACGATACACGCGAACGGTTATTGAACTTGCTGAGTTTCTTCGAACCGCTGGACGTCTCCAAAGTGCCGTTCAATTCCATTCTGAGGGAATTCATTGGTGGCAGCATTTATTACGATTGAGCCGAAAAAGGAAGGAAGATGGAAATGGAGCGGGCGGAAATTATCGCGTGGCTTTTGGAAGGCGATCCAGCGATCCAATATCAGACAAGGCGCGATCTGCTGCAGGAGGACCCTGCTGGATTGTCAGACTTGAGGGATAAAATAGCAAAGGAAGGTTGGGGCCGTGCTTTTCTGGAACGGCAACAGCCGGAGGGACACTGGGGACGTTGGTTTTATCAGCCGAAATGGACAAGCAGCCATTACACCTTGCTGGATCTGCGTAACCTCTGCATACCGGTGACCCGGGAAATAAAAAAGGCGCTGGATCTCATCCTTGCGACTGTCATTGCGTCCGATGGCGGCGTCAATCCGGCAAAAGGCATCGAGCAAAGCGATGTCTGCGTCAACGGGATGTTCCTGAACTATGCCTGCTTTTTCAGGACGGAAGAGGATAAACTCCGATCGGTGGTCGATTTCATCCTCAGCCAACAATTGGCCGATGGCGGCTTCAATTGCCGCCTGAACCGATCCGGTGCCAGGCATAGCTCGATGCATTCCACGCTCAGCGTGCTAGAGGGCATCAGGGAATACGCTGCAGCCGGCTATGCCTATCGCGCGGATGAATTGAAGCGGATGGAAAGCGAAGGACAGGAATTCCTGCTGCGGCACCGGCTCTACAAATCCGACCATACCGGCGCAATCATCCATCCAAGCTTTTTGAAATTGGTCTACCCTCCGCGTTGGCGCTACGATATTTTGCGTGCGCTCGATTATTTCCAAAGCGCGGGTTATCCCTATGATGAACGGCTGCAGGATGCTTTGGACATTCTGAAGGCGAAACGCTTGCCCGATGGACGCTGGAAAACGCAGGCCCACCATCCTGGTGAGGTGCATTTCCAGATGGAACAAGCCGGAAAGCCGAGCCGTTGGAATACGCTCAGATGCCTGCGGGTATTGGAATTTTATCATCAAGATGAAACAGCAAACGGAAACCGGGGATGATTTGGATGGAACAAAAAGAAAAGAACCAGCTACTCGAAAAAATCCAAGGAAAACCCGATCTGGAAGCATTCGTCAGCGAGGTGCTACGGCAACCGGAATATGTAGCGGAGCTGTTTGCGATCATCAAGTCCGATCCAGGCAAAGCAAAATTTTACTGCGATAAGGTCATTCGCATCGTGAGCGAGCGGAAACCTGAATGCATCTATCCCTATTTCGACGAGGTGGCGGCGCTGATCGAGAGCCCGAACAGCTTCATCAAATGGGGAGCAATCATCACGCTGGCGAATTTGGCGGCTGTTGATACAGAAAACAAATTTGCCTCCATCCAGGAACAATATTTCGGTTTGATTGCTGACGAGGCAATGGTGACGGCAGCGAACGTCATCGGAAACGCCTGGAAAATCATCCTGAACAAGCCAGAATACGAACAGGATATAACGAAGCGCTTGTTGCAGATTCCTGAAAACAGTTATCTGTACAAAGGGGAAGCGTCCCCGGAATGCAGGAACATCCTTTGTGGGCACGCAATCGATTGTTTCGACAAATACTTCGAGTTGGCCCATGACAAAAACGGCATCTTGGTTTTTGCCTCTGGACAAACGCACAATCCCCGGAAGCAAGTAGCCAAAAAGGCTACGGCTTTTCTGAAAAAGCATATGCAATAGATCAAAGTGTAAGGAGGGTTGTCGATGTCCGAATCGAAAATACCCGAATCCTGGCTCAACTGCCGGAATCCACAGGAATGGCATGACTGGCTGGCGCAAAACCATGATCAAAAGGATGAGATTTGGTTGGAAATAAAAAAAGCCCACGCTGCAGGCGAGGGCATCCTGTTGGCGGAAGCGGTCGAAGAGGCGCTCTGCTTCGGTTGGATTGATGGCAAGATGTACAGTTTGGATGAAGGGAGCTTCATAATCCGTGTCACGCCCCGCAGATCCGGAAGCGTCTGGTCACTTATCAATCGGAGGCGCGCTGAAGCTTTGATTGAGGCTGGAAGGATGACAGAAGCCGGTTTGGCGGCCATCCAAGCGGCGAAGGCCAGCGGGAAATGGCAAGCAGCCTATTCCTCGAAGGAAGTACCGGACCTTCCCGATGAATTGGAGCAGGCCTTCAAAGCTGACTCAGCTGCCCGTGCGTGTTTTGAAGACTGGTCGACCGGCGAAAAGGCCCACTATCTTTTCTGGATCGCCCAAGCTAAACGACCCGATACCCGCAAAAAAAGAATCGCCGAAACGTTTGAACGGGCAAAAGCAAAAAAAAGCCACCCCCGTGAAGAGGATGGCGGAGCTTGATGCGGCTGACAGTCTACAGCAACTCTTGCGCCAAAAGGGAATAGGTTTTGAGCCGCGCCTGTTGGGAATGCGGCATGCTGATGATCATCGCTTCATCGAAACCATACTGGCCCTGCAGATTCTGCAATGTTTCTCCGGCTTCTTTTGCGGTCCCAAGAATATGCGTTTTGCGGATGTCATTGATGAGCTGCTTCTCGATTTCCGTCAGCGGATAAGCGGCGGCTTGTTCCGGGGTCATCAGATGGTTGCGCATCATTCCACGGAAGAGCTGCATCTTGAAGATTGCATACGGCAACTCTTCGTAGAGCGCTTCTTCGCGCGTATCTGCGACGATGGCATGGAAGGCGACGCTTATCTGTTTTTCGGGCATGGCCGCGGACGGAATAAAATGCTGCTTGTAGAGATCGAAAATGCTTTTATCAAGCGTCCCGGTGAAGAACTGCGCGAACGAATAGCCGACGCCCATTCTGCCGGCCTGCACGGCGCTGTTTCCGCTCGAACCCAACAGCCAGGTCTGTGGAATGGTTACATCTACAGGCGCCGCGGGAGTGTCCCGGTAAAGCGGATCCTGGGGTTTCCGGTCTTCCAACAAGTCCAGGATCGTCTGCAGTTTTTCGTAATGATTGTCCAATTGGGGCGGGTTGCCTTGCGCCAATGCGTTCATGGATTGACGATCGCCTCCGGGTGCACGGCCAACACCAAAATCAATCCGGCCGGGTGCAAAGCCGGACAGCGTTTTGAAGACTTCCGCGATTTTCAAAGGGGAGTAATGCATCATCATGACGCCTCCGGTTCCGACACGGATCCGATCCGTCGCGGCCGCGATGAAGGCGGCGATGATTTCGGGTGCGGCGCTCGCCATCAAATTGCTGCCGTGATGCTCGGCGAACCAAATGCGTTCGTACCCAAGAGTGTCGCCTAAACGGGCGAGTTCTTTGGCGTTCTGCAGGGCCTGCTCGGCGTTTCCGCCTGCTGTGATGTGGACTTGGTCCAAGATGCTTAGTTTCATAATTTCCTCCGATTTTTTTCTGAATAAATTTGAACAGGCTAGTTGCGAAATACTGATAGATTGACTATAACAAACCGAGTCGCTTGGGACAAAGAATCAGCTTCTAAAATGTAAGCGAGAAAGGTGAAATATGATATAGAAAGAAGGATTTAAAGTGAAAGCAATCATAAAAGATGTACTGTCGGGTCTGCTTATTTTTGTACTTATAATGGTATTGGAATTCGCGGTAACGTTGCCGTTCGGGGAACCTGGCGGCGAGAGCGGAGGGCTTGCCGTTTATCTGAATCGCGAATTCCTGTTGACGGCAATTCCGGCCGCGATCCTGACCTACATGGCGGCGATGGTGACGAAAGTTCCGACCATCGTCAGCGCCTACCGCAAGAGTATCATCTGGACAACGGTTGTGTTGGGTTTTTACTCGATCATAGCGGTAGGGAACGACAATGTCGGTCCTATTTTTGGATCTTATGGATTTTACCTGTTGCTGCTAGGTGTCTTCCTCGGCCCGATTTTGTATTCCAAGTTCAAGAGACTGACTTAACTGGAAAAAGGAGTGAGAATGTGGGGATCATCCATCATATCGAAATAAACGTCAGCGATCTGTCTGCCAGCAAGGTGTTTTGGACCTGGCTGTTGGAAGAGCTGGGATTCAGCAAACACCAGGAATGGGAGCAAGGTTTCAGTTATAAGGAAGGTGATGCTTACATCGTCTTCGTCCAGACAGCCGACCGTTTCCTGGACGAACCCTATCATCGCGGCCGGACGGGATTGAACCATATCGCTTTCGCGGTCGACACAAAACATCAGGTGGACGAATTGTATGCGGAACTGCAACGTCGTGGTATACCGTTGTTGTATCCCGAAAGACATCCTTTCGCAGGCGGAAAAGAACACTACGCCGTCTTTTTCGAAGACCCCGATCGGATCAAAGTCGAGGTCGCAGCAAGGTCCCCATTCGGACAGACGAAACACATCCATTAATGGCGCAAATTTAAAAAACAGAAAGTGGGAAAGGCTATGGAAATCGGGATCATTATCCATTCTTTGACCGGAAATACCTTGTCGGTAGCGGAGCGGCTGCAGGAAAGACTGTCAGCTGACGGGCACGACGTGGAAATCGAACAGCTCAAGACCATCGGCGAAGAAAACACAAACGAATCAAACAGCGCGAACATAACACTGAAGTCCTATCCGGACCCGCAGGCGCACGATCTCCTGATCATCGCCGGACCCGTCAGAGGAGCTTCCGCTTCCCCTGTTCTGAAGCATTACTTTTCGCGGATCGGCCAGTTTGAGAAAAAGCCGACGCTCCTATTTGTGACCGAGTTTTTTCCATTCCCTTGGATGGGTGGCAAAAATGCTTTAAAGCAGATGACTGCGCTTTGCGAAGAACACGGTGCCGAAGTTATCGGCAGTGGCGTCATCAACTGGAAAAATCCGCGCCGCGAAAGGCAGATCACGGATTTGCTGCAGCAGTTCAGCGAGTCAGCTGCGCGGATGGATAAAAAATAAAATAGTATGCTGCGCAAGTTATTCGCAAAAAGGGGGAATTCTGTGATGATAACCATCTTTAATCCCGAGGAACAGAAGTGGCCAATCAAGGTGTGGCTGGAGAATGAGGAACAGATAGGCGAGGATTGTCTGCAGCAAGCGAAAAATTTGGCGAATCTGGCGTTTCTGTATCAATGGGTCGTGCTGATGCCGGATACGCATTCTGGATATGGCATGCCAATCGGGGGCGTCATCGCTGCCGAAAAGGTCATCATTCCGAATGCGGTCGGGGTGGATATTGGCTGTGGGATGAGCTTTGTCCAGACGAACATCCCCGTAGAACGGCTGATTGAGATCGAGACACCGAATGGGAAACTGGCCCAGGCAATCGCGGGCGACATCCTGCGGAATATTCCGACAGGTTTCGAGCACCATAAGAAAAAACAGCAATGCGAATCGGTCGCCCGTTTCCTTGAGGGCATGACGCCCGAGGAAAAGGAAACAATGCCGCAGGAATTGATGAAGGAACTTGATGACGCTGCCTATCAAGTCGGCACGCTCGGTAGCGGCAACCATTTTATTGAACTGCAGACGGACGATCAGGGTAAGCTTGGCATCATGCTGCATTCCGGGTCGCGCAATCTGGGCTTCAAGATTTGCCATTATTTCAACGATTTGGCCAAGGAAGTGAACAGACTGGACCAGTCTCCGGTCCCTCCCGAGTGGGATCTGGCTTATTTTTCCACCGAAAGTGATCTCGGGAAACTGTATCTCCGCTGGATGAAATTGGCGATGGATTTCGCCGAAGAAAACCGCAA
The DNA here is from genome assembly GCF_900107505.1 of Trichococcus collinsii. Classification (GTDB taxonomy): domain Bacteria; phylum Bacillota; class Bacilli; order Lactobacillales; family Aerococcaceae; genus Trichococcus; species Trichococcus collinsii. Next base: position 175,291 of record NZ_FNQH01000003.1, read on the forward strand.
CCAGATGATGGAGAAGGTGCTCGATATCGTCCGACTCTGGGTGAAAAAATATGCCGGCATCAACCACGTCAATTTGTCGGACGCCGTCCACTGCCACCACAATTATGCCGCACTGGAAGAACACTACGGCAAAAAAGTCTGGGTCCACCGCAAAGGAGCGATCCGCGCCGGTACTGGCGAAATGGGCATCATCCCGGGAGCAATGGGAACGTATTCCTATCTGGTGAAAGGCAAAGGCAATCCGGAAAGCTTCCTTTCCTGTTCGCATGGGGCGGGCAGGCGCATGAGCCGTTTGGATGCCAGGGAACAGTTCAGTGTCCAGGACACTATCTTGGATTTGAGGGCATTAGGCGTTTTTCTCGCGAAAGCCAAACGGACAGATGTCGGTACGGAATCGCGTTTTGCTTATAAGGCCATCGACTTTGTGCTCTCACAGGAACTGGATCTCGTCGAACCGGTCCGCCGCCTCAAGACCGTAGCTGTCATCAAAGGCTGAAAAGAAAAGAGGGACAAAAATGGAACTGCAGGAAAGGTACATCGCGGCCGGCCTGAAACATATCCCGCCGACCGAAAAAGATGAAGTGGAAAAAGCCATGCGCCGCATCATTGCGGAGCGGCTGCAAGAACGTGGCGCTCCTTCCGAAGAGACGGAACGCGAAGTGTTGAGAGGATTGGGGAGTCCGAGGCTTCTGGCTGAAAAGCAACTGCGGGAACCGCCCCATCTGATCGGTCCGGAGCTGTACGGCACCTACCTCCTGATCGTGAAAATCGTCATGACTGTGGCGGTCATCGGTACGCTGATCGGGAATACCGTCGATTTCATCGTCAATGATGTGGAATTGCTGCGTTATTTCGCTATAAGTTTCGCAACGGCAATCAGTGCGGCAATCGGCGCCTTCGGGTGGGTGACGCTCGTGTTCGCCATCATGGAAAGGACGGCAAAAGAGAAAATCCTGAGGGAAATCCAGGAAGACTGGAGTCTGGCTGATCTGCCGGAGAAGGAAGTTCCGCAGAAACCGTTCAACAGAATCGGGGTCATCATCGGCATCATCTTTACGGTGCTTTTCCTCGTCCTCGTCAACCAATACAGCCAGCTGTTGGGATTCTACTACACGTTGGACGGCAGCATCCAGGAAATGATTCCGATGTTGAATCAGGAAGTGTTCCGCAGTTACTTGCCTTACATCAATGCTATGTTGGTGCTGCAATTGCTGTTCTCCGCCAGCAAGTTCGTTTTCAGGAAGTGGACCTACCCGGTTGCGACCGTAAATCTGATTTTGAATATCCTTTCGTTTCTGTTTCTATGGTACATCCTTCAAGATACGGCCGTCCTGAATCCGGAAATCGTAACAAAAATCGCGGAAGCCACGGATGGACAACGGGTACTCAATACTGCATTCAACTCGATTAAAGCTGTATTCCTTTTCATCTTCCTGTTGGACTCCTTTGAGGGTTTCCATGATGCCTACAAAAACAGCAAAAAGCCGGTCTGAATCGGCAAACTAGTTCTGCGGGTATGTGAAAAGCGGAGCGGATGGTCTATAATGGGAATGCAAACAAAATGGGATTCCGCTGAGCGGCAGACCGGTATTTTTGGAGGGAACCAATTAGTTATGGAACAGACAAATGCTAAAAAATACATCCTTTATAATGAGGATACGAATGAATATTTGACTAGAATCACCTTCATGGGCAGCACCGTCTACAAGACGACGACGCTCGATTTGGCGATGCGTTTTTCAGAGCAGGATAAAGAAAACCTCGAGGCGATGGGTGCCGGCAATCCCGAAAAGGTACTGAACAACATTGAAGCGACGGCCTTCGGAAACGACAGCGATGTGAAGGAAACATACAGACTCTCCAACCTGAGCTTCATGTCCATCAACGACTTGACGCCGGAAGAGCGGGCAGCCTTCGATCAGGAAATCGAAGAGGGCAAAAAGAAAGCCGCCAGGATCCATTGCTGCCGGATCGTCAACAGATAGACTCCCAAGAGGCAACCAGCAGGAATCAATCGAACCAGTCATTATTCAGGACAGAGCAGTAGGCAAATTTTCAGGTCAGGTTGCACAAGCCAGCCCCGTAAAACAGATTGCTGCTGACTTCGAATGACACTCCTCGAAGTACAATCGAGGAACGCCACCGAAAAAGCAAAAAACGGGCGCTATGCAATCATGTTGCATAGCGCCCGTTTTTTCATATTTTCTTATTTGCTTGTTGCTACTTCGACTTTTGCTGTTTTTTTGACAGCTGTCACATTGCCCAACGGCAGGACTTCTTCGCCGTAGACTTCGTTCAAAACTTGTGCCAAAGCGCCGTAGATGGCTGAGAATCCGCAGAAAATGCCTTCGTAACCAGCGATTCTTGAAATCATTTCATTGCCCGTGAAGTCTCCCAACGCAAGCAGGAAGAAAAGCAATGTCAAAGAACCAAAGACGATCTGCAGGTTTTTGCTGATGCGCAATGTTCCGACGAACATGCCCAAAGTGAACAGTCCCCACATGAACAGGTAAGCAGCCATCGCTTGAGCCGAAGCCGCTTCGCCCATGCCAAGACCAGGCATAACGATTGTTCCGACAAGGGAAAGCCAGAAGAAGCCGTAAGAAGTGAAGGCAGTTGCACCGAAAGTGTTGTTTTTCTTGAATTCCATGATGCCGGCAATGACTTGCGCCATGCCACCGAAGAAAATACCCATAGCTAAAATCATCGTGTTCATCGGGAAGTAACCTGCATTGTGGATGTTCAACAGGACTGTTGTCATTCCGAAGCCCAATAAGCCAAGCGGCGCTGGATTAGCAGTGAATTCTTTTAAGCTGACGATCGTGTTGTTCTGTGTGTTTGATGCGTTTTTCATTAGTAGTTCGTTCTCCTTTGATTTCAAATCTGAAAATAATGTCAGGGTGATTATATCCATATTGCTTGCTGTCGTCAATCTGTTTTGGGAAAAGTACACTTAAAGTTCACTTTTGATGCTACGGGAAATTACTTTAATGTAAGTGTAATTTACGTTTGAGTGTTGTTTTTAAGGGGTTATGCAAAGAAAATAATAAAACGATTTTGAGGATTTCGAAAGGATGGAAGAGAAAATGATAGCGATAAAGAAAATCATTGCGGTCGGCGGAGTCCTGCTCGGGACTGCTGGCGTTGTTCATGCCTATCTACGCACGGCACCCTCGAAGGCCGCTAGGGAATTTACCGATTTGGCGGAGGATTTGTTGAAGGAAACGGAGCCGGCAAAAGGTCGCTTCACTGAAGCTGACATTGCGACGCTGCCTGGCCCTGTCCGACGCCATCTGCGCCGTTGCGGTCATCTTGGGAAACCGAAGATGGCCTACATGAAGGTAGTTTTCCCTGATGTTGCCTTTTCGCTCGGAAAGGGAAAAAAGACCATCAAGATCGCCTACACGCAATATAACTTTGTGGACGGACCTTGCCGCATCGCCTATATCGACAGTTCGCTCTACGGCATACCTTTTGAAGGGGTGGATGCCTACGTCGACGGTAAGGGCTCGATGAAAGGAATCGTGGCAAAAAATATCACACTGTTCGACATTGACGGTGAAGCGATGGACAAGGCTAGTTTGGTGACGTTCCTCTCCGAGTGCCTCTTCGTTCCGAATGCGGCTCTTCAGGACTATATCCGTTGGGAGGCAATCGATGCGCACCACGCCAAAGCGGTGATCACAGCTTACGGAACCACTGCAGAAGGGGTCTTCACGTTCAATGAAGATGATGAGATGACAGCTTTCACAACCGATGATCGGGAAGCCACAACGATGGATGGCAAAAGCGAGAAAGTCAGATGGTCAGCTCTGTGCGGCGGGTACAAGGAAATCAATGGTATCCGCCAGCCGACGAATCTGAAGGCTGTCTGGCACTATGACGAAGGGGATTTTACATACTTTGATGCGAAAGCTGCGATGATGAGTTATGACAAATAAAAATGATCGGAATGAATGGACGGGATTGTCGGAAGCGGAAGTGGCTGAACGGAGAGTCCGATATGGAGCGAACGCCTTGCCGGTACCGAAGCACCGCCTCCTGGGCTTGATTCTGAGACAATTCCGGGGCATCTTCAATCTGATGCTGCTGATTGCGGCGGGGGTGACTTTTTCGCTGGGAGAGCCGATAGACGGCACCTTTATCCTGTTGTTTGTATTCCTCGGGACAGCACTCAACGTCTATCAAGAGCACAAATCGAATCAGGCAGCAGATAAGCTGAAAGCCTACCTGCTGAGCACGATCACGGTGATGAGGGACGGTTCGGAAAAAGAAGTTCCCACCGAATCGTTGGTGCCCGGTGATATCTTGAAGCTTGAGTCGGGCGATATCGTGCCGGCTGATGCCATTGTCCGCGCTGCCCGCGATCTGTTAGTCGATGAAACGACCTTTACGGGAGAGTCCATTCCGGTTACGAAACGTGCCGCTGCGCCAAGCGCAGCCGTTGCCGACATAGCGATGGTCGCCGATGAAGAGAGCCTTCTGCAGGGTATTGTGATTGTGCGCGGAAATGCGTTGGCTGAAATCACCGCAATCGGTCAGGAAACGCAGTTGGCCCATATCGCTTCGACGGCATCCGCCGTGCAGGCGGAGAGCGAACTGGTCAAGAGCGTGGATAAAATCAGCAACTTCATCATGAAAGTGACGCTGCTGACGCTCGGGTTCGTCGTGGTGGCGAACATCCTGATCGAAGGCCGGCAGGCGGATGTCACGGGCCTGCTGATTTTTGCGATCGCGCTTGCCGTATCGGCCATACCGGAAGCTTTGCCTTTGGTACTGACGTTCTCGCTTTCACGGGGAGCATTGGAATTCGCCAAACGCGACGTAATCGTCAAGCGGCTTTCCGCGGTACAGGACTTGGGATCCGTCAATCTGTTATGCACCGACAAGACCGGAACGATCACGGAAAACCATCTTGTGTTCAGCAATCTTTACCCTAGGGATGGCTCGCCTTACGATCCGTTGGTATTGGCGCGGTTGGCCGCCATCAATCTGCATGAGCGGATACCGGAACCTTTCGACCGGGCAAGCGATGAGGCCCTCACACAAGCACAACGGCAGATTGTGGAGCGCTACAGTCTCGTGCAGGAGGAGGCTTTCGATCCAGCGCTGCGCAGCAACGGTGCAATCGTGAAACAGACAGACGGAACGACACTGCATATCCGCCGCGGGAGCCCGGAATATTTCTTCGGGCAAGGATTGATTTCCCGCGATGCTGTTGCGGATTGGTTGCAGACTGAGGAAGAAAAAGGACACCGGGTACTTGGCGTGAGCTATGATGACAGCACCGGTGCGCAGTTCGGCGGATTTGTCTCTTTCGTGGACCGCATCAAGGATTCCACTATTGCGACCGTTGCGGCCGCAAAACAGATGAATGTCGCCATCACGGTCATCACTGGGGATGCCCTGAAGGTGGCCGAGGCAGTCGGCAGGGAAGCCGGGTTGGTGAAGGAGAGCGCTGAAGTCACGGAAGCCGCCGCCTTTTTGGCATTACCGCTGACCGAAAGGAAGAAACGCCTGTCCTCGATCCGCGTCTTTGCCCGGACGACGCCGGAGCAGAAACTGGAAGTGATCCAACTGTTGAAGGAACAGTTCACGGTCGGGTATTTGGGTGAAGGGATCAATGACGCACCGGCTCTGAAAGCGGCGCACGTGTCGATGGTCGTGCAATCGGCGGCCGATGTCGCCCGCGAGACCGCTGATATCGTATTGCTCCAGAACGATCTGCGGGTCATCGTCGACGGCATCCGCTTCGGGCGTGAAACGCACGCCAATACGATGAAATACATCCGCGCCACTTTGATCTCGAACTTCGGCAATTTCTATGCGGTCGCCATCGGCTCGCTCTTCATCAGCTTTTTGCCGATGCTTCCGAAACAACTGCTGCTCCTGAATCTGCTTTCTGATTTTCCGATGATGGCCATCGCCTTTGACCGCGTATCGGCTCAGGAAGTGGAACGACCGCAGCGGTACGATCTGCATTCTCTCTATATCATTTTCGTCACGATGGGGCTGGTGAGCACGGTCTTCGATTTCATTTGTTTCGGCTTGTTCTATCGGATCTCCCCGGCAGTGCTGCAGACAAACTGGTTCATTGCCAGCGTGCTGACGGAAATCCTGTTGATGCTTTCCATCCGTTCCTTGGCACCAATCAACAAGGCAGGTTGGCCGGCGCCATCGATCGTGATCCTTTCGGTAATTGCCATGGTACTTGCCGTCGGATTGCCGATGATCCCCGCTACTGCTGCTTTCTTTGAATTCCAAACGCCGACAATGGCGCATTTGGGGATCATTTTTGGGATTGCTTTTGCTTATCTTGTCGTCACTGAACTCGTCAAACGCCCATTGTCCAGTTTCGTGAAGAAATGAACCTTTGGGTAATACTTGTATAGGCCAGTAATTTGAGAGGGAAGGTGAGCTGTATGCATCCTTTTTATGGATCAGTCACTGAGTTTTTGGCAGAAGGGCAGTGGTGGATCGGCTTGCTGTCGATGGCCATGTACCTAATCTTCTGGGCGGTCGTCATCGTCTTTGCGGTAAAGCTCTTCAAGAAATATTTTGGCGATAGGGCAACTCCACTAAATTCGGAGGAAGATTCAGCACTGAAGATCCTCCGCGAAAGGTATGCGCGTGGGGAAATCGATGCCGAGGAATTCAAGCAGAAGAAAAGCGATTTGTTGGAATGAAGCAACAATGAATAGTCTTTGCCTGAAAGGGGTGCATCATGGAACTGCGTTCGTTGCTGCAGTTGGCGTACTTTGGCGCTACAACGATTTTATTCAAAAGGAAACGGCCGCTGGTGGGTTCCATCATCTTGACCGACAAATGCAATTTGGCCTGCAAACACTGCGCCGTCAGCAACATCACCTCGATCATTTACCCATATCCGCAGATCAGGGCTGAGATGCAGTGGCTATACGCAGAAGGCGTCAGAATTCTCTTTTTTTACGGAGGGGAACCTTTCCTTTGGCGCAATCAGGGACACACCCTGCGGGATCTAGTCATCGAAGCAAAGCAGATCGGTTTTCTGCTCGTGAACGTGGTCACCAACGGCACGCTGCAGGTGGACCTGCCGGAAGCGGACCTGGTCATGGTGAGTCTTGACGGCGGCAAAGAAAAACACAACGAAATCAGAGGCGATAGCTACGACCGCATCATCGCTAATATTGAGAAGGCATCCCGGGGGAATGTCTGCCTTTATATGGCGATCAACCAAATCAACAAGGGAGAAATCAGGGCAGTCTGCGAAACGGCTGCGCATACGAAAAACGTTCAGGCTGTTTCGTTCAACTTCCACACGCCTTATCCCGGTACGGAGCGGCTCAAACTAAGCCGAACTGAAAAGCAGGCTTGTGCCGACCAAATTGTGCAGCTGATCGATGCGGGCTATCCAATCCTGAATCTGAAAAGCGCTTTGCCTTATATAGTGAACAATACGTTTCCCACGCCTTGTTACCAATGCATTGTTGTGGAGAACGGGGACAAATGGGTATGCGGACGGTGCATCGACATCGAAGGGCTCTGCGCAGAATGCGGCTTCTTTTTCGCTGCCGAATTTTCGCTCCTTTTCAAAGGGAATGTGAAGGTGATTTGGGATCTGCTCAGGACTTATCTGAAATATATATAGGAGATGAAGTTATGCGTTGGACATCCTTGTTGCGGGTGTACCTTACCCGATCATTCAAGCCCTTCGTCTTTGAAGGGACCCATGAGGACAAATTGGATTTTGAAAAACTCGATGATTTGGGGCTGTATGTGCATATCCCATTTTGCCGTTCCTTGTGCAGTTTCTGCCCTTATTGCAAAGTGGTCCACAATAAACCGCAGGCGGATGCTTATAAAATTGCGCTACTGAAGGAAATTGACCTGGTCTGCAAGGGAATGTCCGGGAAAAAACAGGCGACCAGCCTTTATTTCGGCGGCGGAACGCCTGCTATGATGTTGGACGATCTGAAGGACATCATAGCGAAACTGAAGGGATATTTCGTTCTGACGGGCGGCATCGGCGTGGAATTGCATCCCAGCGACGTCACTGAAAGGAATCTGCAGAAGCTGAGGGAGGCGGGGGTGACGATGTTGAGCATCGGCGTCCAATCTTTCCAGGAAGAATGCCTCCGGAAAATCGGGAGAAGAAGCGACTCTTTTGTCGAAAAAATCCGTTTGGTGAGAAGCTTTGGTTTCGATGTTGTCGACGTGGATCTGATATTTGCCATTCCTGGCCAGACCGACGAGATTCTGGCGAATGACATCCATACGGCCTTCGCTAGTGGAGCAACGCAAGTTTCGACTTATCCCTTCATCGACTTCACTTTTGCCGACAATGCCTACAAGCCGATGAGCGAAGAAACGAAGCGCGAGATGTTGGAGCATTTGACGGCGTACTGCCACGCAAACGGCATCGAACGGACATCCGTCTGGACATTCGCGCAGCAGCAAACCGAAAAATATTCTTCCGTCACGCGGGATGCCTTTTTGGGCTTCGGTGTTTCCGCAACCACACTGCTGAAGGACGTCTTCAAGATCAATACATTTTCGATTCCCGAATACATCAAGCGGGTCGAGGGGGATGCATTGCCAACCTCTTTGACGCTCTATTTCACCAAAAGGCAGCGGGCGGTCTATTATCTGTTCTGGAGTGCCTATGCCATGAGGATCGATACGGACAGATTTGAGGAACTCATCGGCACCCCCTTGAACCGGATGTTCGGACTGGAGCTGTTCTTGGCGACTAAGTTGGGCTATCTCAGGAAGCAAGGGCGCATCTACGAACTGACCGATAAGGCCGCTTATCTCTATCATGATGTCGAACAGGCGTATACGACAGCCTACATCGATAAGATGTGGCATATTTCAAGACTGCAGCCTTTCCCTGAAAAAATCATCCTGAAATAACAAAATGACAAATCAAAAAGGCTGATTCCGCGTGGGAGTCAGCCTTTTGGGGATGAATCAGATGTAACGCAGGATCAATTGTCCGCTGTGCGCAGCATCAGCACGCCGCCGATGATGAAGAGGAGGGAAATGCTGGCGAGCCCGTTGCGCGAGTCGCCGGTCAGCTGGCTCGTGAGCGCATAGAGCGCCGGACCCATGATGGCGGCAAATTTGCCGAGGATATTGTAGAAACCGAAATATTCATTGGCGTTCTCTTTCGGCACAAGTTTGGCGAAATAGGAACGCGACAGTGCCTGGATACCGCCTTGCGAAGTTGCGACCAGCGTAGCCAGGATCCAAAATTCTAGGGCGGTGGTCATCCGGAAAGCCAGCAGGCAGGCAAACAGGTAAATGACGATGCCCACCAAAATCATCTTTTTGCTGCCGAAACGCTTGGCCAGTTTTCCATAAAGGATTGTGAAAGGAAAGGAAAGGATCGGGATCACCAGCACGGCTATCATCAGCATGTCTGATACGATTCCGATGCTGTCGCCGAAGACGGCGGCCATGTGGATGATTGTGTTCAGTCCATCGATGTAAAAGAAGTAGGCGATCAGGAACAGGAACATTTTCTTGTGGCTGCGGATCTGGTGCAACGTTTTGTAAAGCCGAGCGAAACTGTCATGGATGATGTGTTCGGTGGCCGGGACAAAATAGCGTTGTTTCACATTGCGCAGCATCGGAATCGTGAAGGCGATCCACCAAGAAGCCGTGAACAGGAAGGCGGATTTGATGGCGGTCGTCCTGGGAATGCCAATTCTTTCCCCGAACATAATCAGCAGGATCGAAAGCACGAACGGAATTGTGCTGCCCCCGATGTAACCCATCGCAAATCCGTAAGTGGAGACCCGGTCCATCCGATCCTCTGTCGCGACATCCACCAAAAAGGCGTCATAGAAAATGTTAGCGCCCGAAAAGCCGATTGTCGTGAGCATGTAGAAAACAAGCAGCAGGCGCCAATTGTCCGTGAAGCTGAGCGCTGCAGTAGCGAATACGCCGAGCAGGAAGAAGCTTTTGAAAAGCCGCATTTTCCATTTCGGATAATCGCCGATTGCCCCCAGGAGCGGGGCGCTGATCGCAATCACCAATGTCGCAGCCGAGGTCGCATAGCCCCAATAGGAATCCGCCAAGTTCGGGGCGATGCCTTCACCGGTCGTGATCGATTTATAAAAAAGCGGCAGAATGACCGAGGAGATGATGATGGAGTAGGCAGAATTGGCCCAATCGTACATGATCCAACTTTTTTCTTGCAACGAAAAACTCTTCAGCATGGCTTCCGCCTCCAATCTCTAAAGGTGATAACGCTCTCATTTGTCTTTAATATATTTATATCAGTTGTAGATGGATAGCACAAGCCCCAAACTAGTCAAGCAGCCTAACTTTTCGGAAAAAAAGAAAATCATGGTAAAATTCAGCTATAGAGAACAGAATGGGGGAAGGAAAATCATGTCAAAATATGAACGGCCGGAATACACGGTCCTGCTGTCGGAGGAGCCATTTGAATTGAGGGAATACCGGGATTTCTTTATCGTTGAATACGACAATGCAGCTGATCCGGATGTGGACAGCGGGTTCGGCACCTTGTTCCGTTATATTTCAAAAGACAATCAAGCGGACCGAAAAATCAGCATGACAGTTCCGGTAATCCAAGAACTATCGGACGATCGCACGAAGATGGCGTTCGTTGTCCCGAAGGCGGAATGGGAAGATATTCCGCAGCCCAACAGCCCTTCGTTGGCCGTCAAAAAGTTTGACAGCGGTCTTTTTGCGGTCATCCAGTACGGCGGGTATTCGAATGATCGGAAAGAGCGAGACATGCTGGAGAAGTTGGCGCAGTGGGTGCAGGAGAAAAAGTACCAGCCTACTTCGAACTATATGCTGGCGTCCTTCAACGCACCATTCGTGCCGCCGATGTTCCGGCATAACGAAATCATGGTGCGAGTCGGAACGGCTCAACAGGATTCCGATTAAATACTGGACAATTCGGCGTTCCTTTTGTATCGTATCGGGGAACACACTTAACAAAAAGGGGACTAATGGATGAAAAATTTAAAAAGCGGCTTGAAAGTCTTGTTCGCTTTATTGGCGATCATTCTCGCCGTATGGGTCAATGGCGTAGATTCGCTTTTAGAGGAGCAAACACCCGATTCTTCGATCAGCATCGCCGCCAGCAGCTCGCAAGCAATTGAAGAAGGTATCCCCGAAGCTATCCCAGATACTGAAACGCAGGAATCAACCGAAACGGCAACCAGCAGTGGTGTTAGGGAAGGGCAATCCTATTCAACGAAAGACGAAGTGGCCGCCTATATTCATCAGTTCAACGAGCTGCCGCCCAACTATCTGACAAAGGATGAAGCCGAAGCATTGGGCTGGGACAACTCTGAAGGCAACTTGTGGGAAGTGACGGACGAAATGTCCATTGGTGGCGATTTTTTTGGCAATCGTGAGGGCTTGCTTCCGAAGAAATCGGGCAGGACCTATTACGAGGCAGACATCGATTATGACGGCGGCTTCCGTGGAGCAGAGCGCATCGTGTACTCGAATGACGGTCTGATCTTTTACACGGATGATCATTACGAATCGTTCGAACAGTTGTACGGAAAGGGGGAGTGATTGAAGATGGAAATCATCCGTTTGGACGGCAGGAAGATGACCGACCGGAAAGCAATGCATGCTTATCTGAAAAGAGAACTGGATCTCCCCGAATATTACGGCAATAATCTGGATGCCTTGTGGGATTGTCTGACGACTGATTTTTCCGGAAAAATGATCATCCTTCAGAATCCGCAAATGGTGCAAAACCAACTCGGCGATTATGGGGACTCCCTGGTTAGCCTGTTAAAGGAAGTGGCTGTGGCCAATTCCGCTATCCGTTTGATCCTGGCTTATCCGCTCCATAGTTGATTCAGATCAACGAGCTGGACAATACCCGATTGTCAACCTAAAAATAAAGCTGCAAGCAAAAAAGACGATTCGCACAGAATCGTCTTTTTTGAGCTATTTTCAAATTCCGAACGAAAATTTCTTTCCTTGATTGTCAACCAGGCGTATAGTTGAACCGTAATGGATAGATAAGTGAATGGGGTGATCAAATGGAAAAAAGGAAAGTCAAAGTTTATATCGCAGTCAGTCTGGATGGCTACATCGCGCATTCGGACGGCAATATCGATTGGCTCGATAGCGTCGCCAGACCGGATGAAGATTACGGTTATGCGGCTTTCATCGAAACGATTGATACGGTCATTATGGGGCGCAAGACCTATGAAAAGGTGTTATCTTTCGGAGGGGATTTCCCGCATGCAGGCCGGGACTGTTATGTCCTTTCCCGGCCTGAGCGCCCTTCTGAGGGGCAAATCCATTTTTACAGCGGATCTCCCGATAATCTGTTGGATCAAATCCGGAGCAGGCGCGGCAAAGACATCTTTATCGATGGTGGCTCCGAAGCAATCGATCTATTCCGTGAAAAAGGGCTAATCGACAGTTATACCGTATCTATCATCCCAATTCTGCTCGGCGAAGGTATTCCTTTGTTCAAAGAAAGCAAGGCGGAGCTGCCTTTGAAATTGGTTGAAGCAACCACGTTCGATTCCGGCTTGGTGCAGCTCACCTACGAGCCCATCCAAAAATAAAGGCTACTCGTTTCAAACATACTTGCTGCCTTCGAGGATGCTCAGGTTGGATAGGTCATTCTTATGGGCGGAAATGAATGCGCGCACCCAATCAGGATTCGTTTTGCTGAAGTCGCGCAGACTCCAACCGATGGCTTTATTGATGAAGAATTCTTTTTGGTTAAGATTATTTTCGATGATTTCTGCAAGTCACATGGTGTTAACCTGCCTTTCTGAGGTGGAAGCGACTCGTAAATCAGTTGTCATGATTACTTTAGAATAGTTTCGGGAAAAGTGCAATCATGATCCAACAAGGGAGGATACTATGGGAAAAAATAAGAATTTCAGCTGGCTCCGTAAATTGATTCTTGGCTTGGCTGCGCTGATAATGATTGCTGCAGGTGCGTTCTTTTGGTACGCGAATGACTACTATCAAGCGACGGCAGATGCACTCGAGGCGCTGCAGTCGGATGGATTGGTCACAATCACTGAAACCGATGACGCAATCACCTTTGCGCCGAATGGAGAAACTCCAGAGGAATGCGTCATTTTTTATCCAGGTGGAAAAGTGGAGAGCGAAGCCTATGCGCCTTTGCTGCGCAGCTTGGCTGAAGCGGATTTGTTAGTGGTCGTCGCCAAGATGCCTTTTCATTTGGCGGTGTTTGATGCGGACGCGGCGGAAGCGATTATGGCACAGGAAGAAAGTGTCCAGGATTGGTATCTCGCGGGGCATTCTCTTGGCGGGGTCATGGCTTCCAGTTTTGCTGCCGATCAATCTGATGAGGTAGCAGGCTTGATTTTCCTGGCTTCCTATCCATCAGGAGATTTGACCGATGCGCCGTTTCCAGTACTTTCCATCTATGGTTCAGAAGATGAAGTGCTGAGCCGTGAAAGCTACGAGGAAGCGCAAGAAAAGCTGCCGGATGACTATATGGAAATCGTGCTGGATGGCGGTAATCATGGTCAGTTCGGCGATTACGGAATGCAAGCGGGGGATGGAACTGCAACTATCTCTCCCAATCAGCAGCAACAACTGACGGTTGAAGGCATCACATCATTTATTAAAAATAACCGTCAGCAGTAATGCAGCGAATCAAATAATCAGCAAGATTTGTATGAAGGGAAGAAAATATGACAGAAATAACGATGGCGAAAATGAGCCAATTAACGGAAGCCCAAAAAGAGGAAGTCAGAAAAATTTTCGTCACCAGCTATTACAAGGACATGAAGACGTTGCACCGGGATACTGAGCGCTTGCTGGGCGGATTCCGCAGACTGCTGCAGGAAGAACTGATCCGGGTTGCGTTGGACGGGGATCGCCCGGTCGCGATGGTGGGCTGTTCGACCAATCAACGCCGTGCCATGGAAGTGAACAAAGAAGATTTCTTGGCTAATTTCGGATTCATCTGGGGGCATATCGGTTATTTCAGCTTCCATAAGGAATACGGGGAGCCCTTGCCAATCGACGATGAGACGCTTTATTTTGAGTGCGTCGCAACCAATGAAGCAGATCGGCGCCAAGGCATTGCCGGTCAGATGATACTCAAGTTGATTGAAACAGAACCTTACCGAACTTTCGCCTTGGATGTCGTTGATAGCAACGGACGGGCTCAAAGTGTTTACGAACGGATCGGCTTCCGCGAAGTGCATCGGAAAAAATCATGGATTGGAAAAATTTTCATGGACTATTCGGAAAGCATTTGGATGAGCCGCCCGAAGCAATTGCCAAATCGATCGGAATGATGGGAAATGAAAATCCATTAGACAAATAGGGCCGGCTTTGATATAGTATTACAGATAGTAATCACATTCATTGATGAAGAAAGTACTTCGAGCAATGTTCCCAGCGAGCGGGGAAGGTGGAAGCCCGCAACAGAGTGAAGAAGGAAACGCACTTCAGAGAAAATGACTTGAAAACAAGCGCAACCCCCTGTTCGTCGGAAAGAGCGGTTGTGAGTAGCGTCATTCGGTTTAGCCCCGTTAGCGGTTCAAAAGGATAAAATAATCAGAGCCCATCTGTATTGCTTTATCGAATTAGAGTGGTACCACGGATATTCGTCTCTATTTTGCCAGGGCAGAATAGGGGCTTTTTTTATCGTTATCGCGCATTTGCGACACCTATGAGAAGACAAGTGATCCATTCATTATGTGGATAGGCAGAGGCATATAATAAAGGAGCAGAAAAATATGGATTATAAAAAGATTGTTGCTGAAGAGATTCAAAAGCTGGTTCCGGAGCACTTAACCTATGACCAAGTGTACCAATTGCTGGAAGTACCTAAATATACAGAGCACGGGGACGTCGCATTTCCGGCATTCGCACTAGCGAAAGCACTGCGCAAAGCACCGCAAGCCATCGCCGGAGATTTGGCGGCACAACTGAGCCATCCTTACATCGAAAAAGTGGAAGCAGTAGGCCCTTACGTCAATCTGTTCCTTGAAAAAGCAGCGGTAACGAATGCGGTCCTGCATGAAATTGCTGCCGAGAAGCAAGCATTCGGAACAGCCGATATCGGAAAAGGCGGCAATGTGCCGATTGATATGTCCTCACCGAATATCGCGAAACCGATCTCGATGGGTCATTTGCGCTCTACGGTAATCGGAAATTCTTTGGCCAATATCATGAAGAAAGTTGGCTTCAACCCAATCAAAATCAACCACTTGGGCGACTGGGGCACGCAATTCGGCAAGCTGATCGTAGCCTACAAATTGTGGGGCGACGAAGAGAAAGTCAAGGCTGAGCCGATCAATGAATTATTGACTTTATATGTCCGTTTCCACACGGAAGCAGAATCAGACGATACCATGAACGACGAAGCCCGCGCTTGGTTCAAGAAATTGGAAGATGGCGATGAAGAGGCTTTGCATCTTTGGGAGTGGTTCCGTTCCGAATCACTGCAAGAATTCATGAAAATCTACGATATGTTGGGGATCACTTTCGATTCCTTCAACGGCGAAGCTTTCTACAACGATAAGATGGATGAAGTCGTTGAACTGCTGGACAAAGCTGGTATCCTCACTCAGGACCGCGGCGCAACCATCGTTGATTTGGAAAAATACAACTTGAATCCGGCCTTGATCAAGAAATCGGACGGCGCAACGTTGTACATCACCCGCGACTTGGCGGCGGCGATTTACCGCAAACGCAATTATGATTTTGCGATGTCCCTGTATGCAGTCGGCAATGAACAAAGCAACCACTTCAAACAACTGAAAGCTGTTCTGAAAGAGCTTGGCTACGATTGGGCAGAAAACATGCATCATGTCCCATTCGGTCTGATTACGCAAGGCGGCAAGAAATTGTCGACCCGTCAAGGGAAAGTCATCCTGCTTGAGGAAGTCCTGAACGAAGCGACCGAGCTTTCCTTGAAACAGATTAACGAGAAGAATCCAACGTTGGAAGACAAGGAAGCAGTCGCCAAAGCAGTCGGCGTCGGCGCCGTCGTTTTCCATGACCTGAAAAATGACCGTCTGAATAATTTTGACTTTGATTTGGAGGAAGTCGTGCAATTCGAAGGCGAGACGGGACCTTATGTCCAATACACAAACGCACGCGGCTTGAGTATCCTGCGCAAAGCAGAAGTCGAACTGGACACGACCGAAGCAGCCGACCTTGGCCTGGATGACGCTTACGCATGGGAAGTCGTAAAACTGTTGAACAGTTTCCCTGAAATCATCCAGCAAGCCTATGAAAAATTTGAGCCATCCGTAATTGCGAAATACACGATCCACTTGTCCCAAGCATTCAATAAATATTACGGCAACACCAAAGTGCTAGTGGAAGACGACAAACGCAACGCCCGCTTGGCACTTGTCCAATCCGTAGCCATAGTCCTGCAAGAAGGCCTAAGACTCCTAGGAGTCCAATCCCCAGAAAAAATGTAGAGCGAGATGAAAAGCGTTTAGATACCCGGACGTTGGAGCAAATAACGAAGTGAACCTCTTTTGTTCACTACGTTATTTGCGAAACGGGAGTGGTATCTGCTTTTCAAAACGCGTTTGCGTAGGATACGATGAATTGCTCACCCCCCTGCAATTCAGAGTTCGACTAAAAGGGATACGATGATTCATCATTCTTCAAAAACTCAAAACCGCCTAAAATTATGTATATAGTTTTAGGTTTTTTGATTTTCATTGAACAATAAAAAATAGAAAGAAGGGATAATCTTTGGATATTTACAGGAAGCTCATGGCTGATGAGCGCGTCGTTTACCTTGCGAAAGGAACACTTGTAGGATTATCAGCCGGCTTCATTGTCAGCCTTTTCAGATTAGGAATTGAATTTATATTGGAAACAGTAGTTGAAAGCTATCATTATATGCAAGAACATCCAATCTGGCTCATCCCTTGGGTAATTTTTTCAGTGGCAGCCGCGCTCATCGTCGGAAAACTCGTCAAAAGCGAACCCAATATCAAGGGTAGCGGCATTCCGCAAGTGGAGGGGCAAGTACAAGGAATCATCAGCCTTAACTGGTGGCCGGTGCTCTGGAAAAAATTCATCGGAGGTCTGCTGGCGATCGGATCCGGACTCTTCTTAGGAAGGGAGGGTCCTTCCATCCAATTGGGATCCGCAGTGGGACAAGGCATCAGCAGTCTCACAAAAGGGGATGACGTCGAAGAGAAGATTTTGCTTTCGAGCGGTGCCGGCGCCGGTTTGGCGGCAGCTTTCAACGCACCCTTGGCCGGCTTGATGTTTGTCCTCGAAGAAGTCCATCATAATTTTTCCCCTTTGCTTGCCATCACGACCTTCTCCTCCGCACTTGTGGCAAATTTTGTGTCCTTGAACATTTTCGGATTGACTCCGGCGTTGGATATCGGCATGATGAACACGATCCCGATATCCTACTACGGCTTGGTTATAGGCTTGGGCGTCTTTCTGGGATTGAATGGCTGGCTCTACACCAAAGTAGTCTTGTCATTGCCTAAACTATATGGCCGGCTACCATTCATCCCGGCTCACTATAACGCAATCTTGCCATTCATTCTGGTCATCCCGATGGGCTATTTTCTTCCGCAGGTCATCGGAGGAGGCAGTGAGCTGATCCTGCATTTGAGCAATTGGCAACTCTCCTTGGGGATGTTGATTGGCTTATGGGTTTTGCGCTTTGTATTTTCGATGGTCTCTTACGGCGCGAGTGTTCCCGGCGGTATTTTTCTGCCGATCTTGTCATTGGGGGCAATCTTGGGTGCTATCTACGGAAAAGCGGCTTTGGCTCTGCTTTCGTTCGATCCGCAATATTTGCCGCATTTCATTATTTTTGCGATGGCGGGTTATTTCACAGCCATCGGAAAAGCACCTTTGACTGCCATCATTTTGGTGACGGAGATGGTCGGTGGGATGAATCAGTTGATGCCGCTTGCCATTTGTTCATTCAGCGCCTTTGTCACGGCCGATCTGTTGGGTGTGGATCCTATCTATGAGAGCCTTTTGGAAAGGCTCATCGCTTCGCATGACAGCAAGCGCAACGGGAAAAAATATCTGTTTGATCTACCGGTCAGAGCCGAAAGTCATTTTTCTGGCAAGGAGATCCGTGATGTCAGGTGGCCTGAGGATGTGTTGGTGACATCGATCCGAAGAGGCCAACAGAATGTTGTGGCAACCGGAAAAACAATTATGCAGACGGGGGATGTGCTGCATGTTTTGACAGATCTGGGCTTGGCCAAAACTGTTCAAGAAGAACTTAAGAAATTGGAAAAGAGGCGACTTTTCGACACTTGATGCACCAAAACGGTTTTTTTCTGAGAAATATGCTATCCTTATATTGAAGTTTATAAAAGTCGGTGCATCGCAAGCCTTGATAGGGGGTTTTGTAAAATGGGAAGAATTTCAGACATCACATTGACCAACCAACCGGAGCAGCGCGTCATTTCCATCAAAACGGAAACGACGCTAAAGAATATGCAGACGAAGATAGAGGATTGCCGCGAAAAAATCCTGACCTATCTGAATCTGTTGGAAGAGTTGCCAGCAGGTCCCTGTTTCACGATCTATTACTCATTCACGAAGCAAAACGTCGAAATCGAAGTCGGCTATCCGATCATAAAAATGTTGCCTCCGCAGGATGATATCCGCATGTCCATCATTCCAGGAGGGAAACGGGTATCCTGTCTGAACATTGGTCCTTACAATGAAATTCCCAAGATTTACCAGGAAATGGACCAGTGGTTGGCAGTCCATGATTTCGAAACGAACGGCATCTCCTATGAAACCTACTACAACGGCGAAGGCTTCACGCCTCAGGAATACTTGACCAAAATCGAATTGCCTATCCAAGAGGCAGATGAATCATAAAAAATTATAGCTACAAAAAGGCGAGCCGTCGAATAGACGGCTCCACTTTTTTGGAAAGGAAAAAATATGCAACAAAACAAACAGCCAGCGATGGCGGAAAATAAGATGGGTGTCATGCCCGTCAACAAATTACTGATCTCCATGTCCGTACCAATGATGATTTCCATGGTGGTGCAGGCTTTATACAATGTAGTGGACAGCATCTTTGTGGCCCAAATCAGTGAAAAAGCCCTGACTGCGGTATCCTTAGCCTTCCCGGTGCAGAACTTGATGATCGCTCTGGCGGTCGGGACCGGGGTCGGGATCAATGCGTTGGTTTCCAGACGCCTCGGGGAAAAGAATTACGCAGCCGCAAACAGCACTGCAGATAATGGGATTTTTCTGAATGCCATGCATTTTCTGCTGTTTTTGGCGTTGGGCCTGTTCTTCATCCCTCTTTATTTCTCCTTCCAGACGAAGGATGCAGAAATCATCGCCTACGGAATCGATTACCTGCAAGTCATCTGTGTCTTTTCAATCGGAATATTTATGCAAGTCAGCATGGAACGCTTGTTGCAATCCACCGGCAGAACCTTGTTCACGATGGCGACCCAAGCGACAGGCGCGATCCTGAACATCATCCTCGATCCGATCTTCATCTTCGGCTGGTTCGGCGTTCCGGCGATGGGGACAAGAGGCGCTGCAATCGCAACAGTGATCGGGCAGATAACCGCGGCTTCACTGGCGTTCTTTTTCAATGTTCGGTTCAATAAGGAAATCACTTTATCTTTTAAAGGGTTCCGTCCGGATATGCAAACGATAAAAAAAATCTATTCGATCGGCGGTCCGTCGATTCTGATGCAGGCTGTCGGTTCCTTCCTGAATTTGAGCCTGAACAACATTCTGATCCGCTTCACACCGACAGCGACTGCTGTCTTCGGTGTCTACTTCAAGCTCCAAAGTTTCATATTCATGCCGGTTTTCGGCCTGAACAACGGGATGGTTCCTATCATCGCCTACAACTATGGTGCCGATCAAAAAGAGCGGATCAAAGAGACCATCAGATTGTCAAAAAGATATGCGATGGCGATCATGTTCATCGGCGCTGCCATTTTCTTGCTGGTGCCCGGCACACTTCTGCAATTGTTCAACGCATCCGATGAAATGCTGGAGATCGGCATCCCGGCTTTGCGGATCATCAGTCTCTGCTATGTTGCTGCAGGCTACAATATCGTTTCCGGTTCTGTGTTCCAGGCTTTTGGAAGAGGTGGCCTGAGCCTTTGGGTCTCCATGATCCGCCAGGTGGTAGTGCTGCTGCCGGCAGCTTATCTGCTTTCCTTGATGGGCAACGTTGCGTTTGTCTGGTGGGCGTTTCCGATTGCGGAAGTCTTCGCCTTGGTCATGAGCATTTATTTCAACAAGAAAATCGACAAAGAAGTCATTGCGAACATCTATCCGCATACGATTGGGGATCCTATCCCAGAAAAGTAAGAAAAGTGAGAAGCTTTGCAGGCCTGATAAGGGTTCTGTGGGGTTTTTTTTATTGGAGTCGCACTAGGGGGGATTTCGGTTCCGGAAAAGTGTCCGGCTTTACTTTTAATCCCCGGAATCCTAAAATGAAGGAGACAGCAGGACGTTTATAACCAGAATGGAGGGGTTTCAGTGAAGATCGGAATCATCGGAGCGACAGGCAGACAGGGCAGGTTGATATTGGAAGAAGCGCATGCCCGGGGACATGAGGTGACCGCCATCATCCGGAATTCCGCCAAGCTTGCGGACAAACAAGTAACCATCATCGAGCGGGACATTTTCGATGTGCAGGTGGAGGATCTGAAAGGATTCGATGTGATTGTAGATGCATTCAATGCGCCTGCGGGAATGGAAGAGGAGCATGTGACCTCGTTGCAGTCCTTGATCGATGAACTGGAGCATCTTCCGGAAACGCGTTTGATCGTTGTAGGCGGAGCCGGCAGCCTTTACGCGGATCCCGGAAAAACGATCAGGGTGATGGAAACGGCCAATTTTCCGGAGGCTTTCAAACCGACTGCCACGAACATGGCCAAGGCTCTCAGCATACTGAAGGAAAGCAAAGCCAATTGGACTTATCTTTCGCCATCCGCTTATTTCGACCCCAACGGCAACCGGACCGGAAAATACGCGGAAGGTGCAGAAACGCTGCTGCTGAACAGCGAGGGTGAAAGTTACATCAGTTACGCGGATTATGCGATCGCGCTGGTGGACGAGATCGAAAGACAACGACATCTGAGACAACGCTACACAGTCGTCGGCGAAAGGCAGTAGGTCCTTACGCTGACAGGTACGACAACGCAGATCAGGAGGGGAATTCATGGAAACATTGGATTTGATCATCGATTTTCATAAAAGCAACCCGCGCCAAGGTCCCGGCAGCCAACAGAGCACCATCAAAGCGCTGCAGTTTCTGCCGCAATTGACCCCGCAAACGCAACTGCTGGATGTAGGCTGCGGAACCGGCGCGCAGACGATGGTGCTGAGCGAACAGACGCCAGCTCATATCACAGCGGTCGACAGCAGCAAAGAATTTTTGAGTATACTCAAACACAAAGTTCTGGAACATGGCATTACAAATCGGTTGACGGTTAAGGAAATGGATATGGAACGGCTTGCCTTCGCTCCCGAATCTTTGGACGTCATCTGGGCGGAAGGCGCCATCTACAACATCGGCTTTTCCAGAGGCATCCGGGAATGGCGTCCTTTGCTGAAAAAAGACGGGTTTTTGGTCGTTTCCGAAATTTCCTGGCTGACACCGGAACGTCCTCAAATCGTAGACAAATATTGGACCGAAGTTTACCCGGAAATGGGGACGATTGCTGAGAAGACTGCTCAAATCGAGGAGGCCGGTTATATTCCGGTGGCGCATTTCATCCTGCCCGAATCGGACTGGACGAGCCATTACTATCATTACTATGAAACCAATGAAGCGGCATTCCTGGAAAGGCACGGCGACAGTGAGGACGCAAAAGCATTGGTGGAGGAGAACCGCCAGGAAATGAAACATTTCGAAAAATATAGTGCCTACTACAACTATGTTTTCTATATTTTGCAGAAACGGGAAACAAAATAGTAAGATCAGAAACGGATTCCTTCGAAAGAGGGAATCTTTTTTTTACTGAAACCGTCATCTATATGCAATCTTAACACCGCCGTCCATTTCCTTAGCACTTTCTTAACACGCTTTGGCAGTATGATTGACATAGTAAAGAACTAAAGAATTGAAAGTTGGGAGTGGGAATAGTGGGTATTGTGTCCATCTTTGCCTGTTTATTGGGATTGAGCTTATTGTTGTATTTATTTTATGTCTTGTTTAGGGGTGAAGATCTATGAGTTTCGTAGTTGTGCAATATGTCGTTTTCTTTGTACTGTTAGTGCTGCTTGCATCGGTTATCGGAAATGGGATTTATAAAGTGATGGCAGGAAAGAAAGTGATGTTGACGAGAATTCTTGCACCGATAGAACAGGCTGTATACCGGCTCATCGGAGTCGATGAAGAAGAACAGATGGATGCGAAGTCCTATGCCCTTGCAGTCGTCCAATTTTCGCTCGCTGGGTTTGCAGGTTTATGGATGCTCTTGATGTTCCAAGGCTTCCTGCCATTGAATCCGGAAGGGAAAGCCGGGATGTCCTGGGACTTGGCATTGAACACCGCCGCCAGCTTCATCACCAATACGAACTGGCAAGCCTACGCCGGTGAAGTGAGCTTGTCCTATCTGTCGCAGATGTTGGGATTAACGGTACAGAACTTTCTTTCTGCAGCTGTTGGACTTGCTGTTCTTTTTGCAGTGATTCGCGGCTTGATCTTAAAGGAAAGCAAAGTAATCGGTAATTTCTGGAAGGATTTAACGCGGGTCGTCCTATACATCCTGCTGCCATTGGCTACTGTCTTGGCCGTTTTACTCGCATCTCAGGGCGTCATCCAGACTTTTCAAGGCGCACAACAAGCAAACGCGTTGGAGTCCGGAAAGCTGTTCTCTATTTCCTTAGGGCCGGTAGCGAGCCAAGCAGCCATTAAGGTTCTGGGGACAAATGGGGGAGGTTTCTTCGGAACGAATGCAGCCTATCCTTTGGAAAATCCGACCGCCTTATCGAATGTACTGCAGACGCTTTCCATCTTGCTGATCCCGGTATCTTTGCTCTTCACTTTCGGAAAAGCCGTGAAGGACAGATTGCATGCACGTGCCCTTTTCATCACGATGGCGGCACTATTCGTGGGTCTGCTGGCCTTGGTAACCTACAGTGAATGGTCGTTGGGACCCATATTTGAAGGCGTGCAGCTTAGCGGAAACATGGAAGGGAAAGAAGTGATCCATGGAATTGGCGGATCGGCGCTGTGGACAGCAGCAACTACGGCGACTTCCACGGGAGCGACCAATTCCAGCTTGTCCAGCTATACCGCATTGGGAAGCCTAGCACCCTTGTTCTTGATGCAGTTAGGCGAAATCGTCTTCGGTGGTATCGGCTCAGGCATCTATGGGATGCTGGCATTCGTGTTGCTGACCGTATTCATAGCGGGATTGATGGTCGGACGGACGCCAGAATATCTAGGCAAGAAAGTAGACCCATTCGATATGAAGATGGCGAGCGTTATCATCTTGACGCCTTCGCTGTTGAGTTTGATCGGCACAGCTGTCGCCATTATGCTGCCGATGATCACGAAGTGGCTCCATACTTCTGGTGCGCACGGCTTTACAGAAGCGCTCTATAATTACACCTCACTCGCCAACAATAACGGGAGCAGCTTTGCTGGCTTCGAGTCGGATACGCTATTCACCAATTTGGCTGGGGCAGGCATTATGGTAATTGCGCGATTCGTGCCGATGATTGCAGCCATCTATTTAGCCGGTAATTTCGCCGGGAAAAAACAGGTCGCTGTAACCGAAGGAACACTTTCCACAAGTGATGGCCTGTTCACGGCTTTCCTGTTGGGTGTCATCCTCATCATTGGGGCGCTGAGCTACTTGCCGGCATTGACGCTGGGTCCGATTGCAGATTTTTTTGCCACACGATAACGATGAGGAGAAATTAAAAAATGGAAAATAATGCCATATCAAAAGATATATTACTGGATGCGGTCAAACAGTCATTCAAGAAGCTGTCACCGAAAATACAAGTGCGTAATCCGGTCATGTTGGTTGTGTATTTGGGTGCCATCTTCACGACCATCCTGTTTTTCCTGTCGCTGACCGGAACAAAGGATGAGTCTTCAGGTTACACGTTCATCATCACACTGATACTGTGGTTCACTGTGCTCTTCGGTAATTTTGCGGAGGCAATTGCGGAAGGCCGCGGCCGCGCCCAAGCTGATACCTTACGAAGTGCCCGCTCCGATGTACAAGCGAAAAGGTTGTTGACGAAGGAAGATCATGACACGTTTGAGTGGGTCATCTCGAGCAGCTTGAAGAGGGGCGATTTAGTCTTTGTGGAAGCCAACGGTCAAATACCGATGGACGGAGATGTTGTTGATGGGGCTGCATCTGTTGATGAGAGCGCCATTACTGGCGAGTCAGCGCCGGTCATCCGTGAATCCGGCGGCGACAGAAGCGCCGTGACAGGCGGGACAACCGTCTTGTCCGACTGGCTAGTCATTACAGTGACTGCGGAGGCCGGAGAAAGTTTCCTGGATAAGATGATTGCAATGGTTGAAGGCTCTTCGCGAAAGAAGACTCCGAACGAGGTTGCTCTGCAGATCATTCTGGTCACGCTGACAATCATCTTCTTGGTCGTGAGCGGCACGCTCTTTCCGTTCACCGCCTTTTCAGCACAAGTGACTGGTCAAGGGAATGCCATTACGATCACGAACATTATCGCCTTACTTGTCTGTTTGGCTCCGACGACAATCGGTGCGCTGCTGTCATCAATCGGTATCGCCGGGATGAGCCGTTTGAATCAAGCGAATGTATTGGCAATGAGTGGCCGTGCCATAGAAGCGGCCGGGGATGTCGACGTCTTGCTGCTGGACAAGACAGGAACCATCACCTTGGGTAATCGTCAAGCTGCTGAATTCTATCCGGTTGCCGGCGTCAGCATAGAGGACTTGGCGGATGCTGCGCAGCTGTCGTCACTGGCGGATGAAACAGCAGAAGGCAGATCCATCGTCGTTTTGGCGAAAGAAAAGTTCAATATTCGCGGCCGCAATATGGGCGCGCTGCAGGCAGAATTCATCGAATTCACCGCGAAGACGAGGATGAGCGGAATAGATTATCAAGGGAATGAAATACGCAAGGGGGCAGCCGATACCGTCAAGACGTATGTGCTTGACCACGGCGAACCCTTTCCCGAAGAGTGTGATGCAATCGTCAGGGAAGTCGCCACAAAAGGCGGAACACCGCTTGTAGTAGCGAAGAACTATAAAGTTATGGGCGTCATCTATTTGAAGGACATCGTGAAAAACGGCGTGAAGGAGCAATTTCACAATTTACGCAGTATGGGCATTAAGACAATCATGATCACCGGTGACAACCCGATGACTGCTGCTGCGATTGCAGCCGAAGCAGGGGTGGATGATTTCTTGGCGGAAGCGACACCTGAAGACAAGATGAACCTGATCCGCGAATATCAGCGGGAAGGCCATCTGGTGGCTATGACGGGTGACGGCACCAATGATGCTCCTGCATTAGCGCAAGCCGATGTGGCCGTGGCGATGAATTCCGGGACGCAGGCAGCCAAAGAAGCCGGAAACATGATCGATTTGGATTCAAGCCCGACGAAGTTGATTGAAATTGTCCGTATAGGGAAACAATTGCTGATGACACGCGGCGCTTTATTCACTTTCAGCATCGCAAATGACGTTGCAAAATACTTCGCCATCATCCCGGTGCTGTTCCTAAGCATCTACCCGGAGTTGGGCGTGCTGAACTTCATGAACATCACAAGCACAAACAGCGCTATCCTGTCGGCGATTATCTACAATGCACTGATCATCATTTTCTTGATCCCGTTGTCGTTAAAAGGGGTACCTTATAAAGAGATACCTGCCGGAAAACTGCTGAAGCGCAATATTTTGATTTATGGATTAGGCGGTTTGGTGGCACCGTTCATCGCGATCAAACTGATCGATTTCGTCATAACGTTATTCGGATTAGTATAGGAGGAAATCATGAAGAAATTTAGTACAAGCATCCGAGTGCTGGCTGTCTTCACCGTCATCTGCGGGATAATGTATCCAGCCGCTATAACGGGGATCTCACAGTTGCTCTTTCAAGACAAAGCAAATGGTAGTATGATAACCATAGAAACACAGGAGGGTTCAGAAGCACTTGTGGGTTCCAGCTTGCTGGGACAAGTATTTACGGAACCGCAATATCTGATCGGACGTCCTCAGACCGTCAGCAACGCAGCCCCTTCAAGCGGGGATCAGGCGGCAGCAGTCGCGGAAAGGATCGACTTTTGGGAAGCATTGGCTCCTTTGAATGAAGCAGATATCCCAATGGAACTGGTGACGGCATCGGCAAGCGGTGTCGATCCGCATATCTCACCGGAGGCAGCCGCTTACCAAGTGGAGCGTATAGCTGCGGAACGTGGAATGGATTCTGAACGTGTACAAGCCATAATCGATGAAAAGACGTCTGGACGCGCCTTCTTTGTTTTCGGCGAACCTGCAGTGAATGTACTGGAAGTGAACTTAGCACTGGATGAAGCATCCGCCGCGGAATAAGAGGCAATAACATAGGAAAGTGAGGATGGCAATGAGAAGACAGGAGGATGTGCGCCCTGACCCGGAGCAGCTATTAAAAATGATCAAGCAAACGGAAGAACGGGATAGCCAAAAATTCGGCAAACTGAAGATATTTTTTGGCTATGCGGCTGGAGTAGGGAAGACCTATGCGATGCTTGAAGAAGCCCATGATCAACTGGCTGCAGGTGTGGATATCGTCGTCGGATACGTCGAACCGCACACCCGTCCTGAGACGAATCTCCTTTTGCCTGGGTTGCCGGTCATTGCGCCTCAGCAAATCAACTACAAGAACATCAAATTGCAGGAGTTTGACTTGGATGCTGCGTTGAAACGGAACCCGGAGTTGATTCTGGTCGACGAATTGGCGCATACGAATGCAATCGGAGTCCGGAACAAAAAAAGATATCAGGATGTCGAAGAACTTCTACGGGCGGGAATTGACGTTTATACGACAGTGAATGTGCAACATATCGAGAGTTTGAAGGATGTTGTGGCTCAAATAACCAATGTGATCGTAAATGAAACAATACCTGATTATATTTTTGAACGGGCCGACAGCATCGAGCTGATTGATATTGATTCCGAAGAACTTATCCAACGGTTAAAAGAAGGTAAAATCTATCGGGAAGACAAGGTGAAACTGGCCCAACAGAATTTTTTTACGAAAGAAAATCTGCGCCTGCTGCGTGAAATAGCCATGCGCAAGTTGGCTGACCGGATCAGCGCAGAGCAGCAGGCGACTGCCGGTTCTTTGGATAAGCAAGTGAACGAAAACATTTTGGCATGCGTCACCGCATCGCCTTTTTCTGCTCAAAATATCCGTTGGGCTGCAAGGACTGCGGAGGCTTTTCATTGCAAATGGACAGCCGTCCATGTTGCGACCGGAGACGAGAGCAGGCTGTCTCCACAACAGCGGGATGACTTAGAGGAAAATATGAAGCTGGCGGACAAGTTGGGTGCCAGAACATTGATCTTGCATGGGAACGATGTTGCTGAAACATTAGCGGAATTTGCTAATATGTCTGGAATCACAAATATCGTTATCGGAAAAAGCAAAAAGAAAAAAGGTATCCGCAGTTTATGGGAACATGATTTTGAAGACAGACTCATTTCCTTGTTGGACAAAAGCGAGATCCATATCCTTTCCAACAACGACCCAGATGCTTCCCAAGTGACGACGCTCCGCAGCTTTTCATTCAAGCGGTGGTTGAGTTGGTGGACAATGTCCAGCACCCAGACGAGCAAGATGATGGGTATTTTATTTGTGACAACCGTGATTTCTTATCTGTTGAAATCCTGGGGAGTGGAACAGCATAATTTGGCAATGGTTTATCTGCTTGCGGTCATCTTGATTTCGCGGGTAACGGATGGCTATGCTTATGGAATTGTTGCTTCCGTGGTCAGTGTGCTCTTGTTCGATGTCCTTTTTGTAGATCCAATTTTCCATTTCAAAACCGATGATCCATCGTATTTGGTCACCTTTTTTATATTATTGATTATCGCTTTGATCACATCAAGTCTCATCACGAGTTCACGGATCCAAGCTAGACTGATAGTGGAGCGGGAGCAGCGCCTGCAGGTCTTGTATGATATTAACAGGCAGTTATTAAAAACACGCGGCCTCGACAGCATCGTTACTATTACGAATGATTATATTAGCCGTTCGTTCAATCGCCCAGTTGTTTTTTATGCCATCGATGAAAAGGGAGGAATCCCGAAGACCTCAGTCAGCAGCTCAAATAGAGCAGAGGCGGACTACCTGCTCACCCGGGACGAGGAAGCGGTCGCCAATTGGGTATTTTTGAACAATAAAATTGCCGGATCAGGTACGGATACGCTGAGCGGAGCGGATGGTTTTTACATGCCGATTGCATCTGAAAGGAACGTGTTGGGCGTAGTCGGAATCGGCTGCAGAGAAGGTATTGTTAACCAAGAAAGCCGTTCGACACTCCAGATGATATCTTCGCTGATAGCATTAGCTTTTGAACGCCAACAACTGTCCGATAAACAAAGGGAAACGATTGTGGAAAATGAAAGGGAAAAGATGAGGAGTAATTTGCTCCGCTCTATTTCCCACGATTTGCGGACACCCTTGACAGGGATTTTAGGGGCGAGTTCCGCCATGCTGGAAAACGAAAAAAGTTTCGATAAAGAAACGCAGCATAAGTTGCTGACTTCGATCCAGAGCGAGGCGCAGTGGCTAATTCGACTTGTGGAAAACCTTCTGTCAGTTACCCGTATTCAAGAAGGTTCCGTGTCCGTAAATAAAACAGATGAGATCGCTGAGGAGGTCATTTCCGATGCGCTCAGCCGAATCAAAAAGAGGTTTCCGAAACGCAAGTTCAGAGTCAGTATTCCCGAAAAGGCGCTGTTTGTACCTATGGATGCCACGTTGATCATGCAGGTACTGATCAATCTGATGGAGAACGCCATTACGCATTCCCCGGATGATTCTGTCATTGATCTCTATCTGCATGAAAAGAAAGATGAGGCAATCTTTGCCGTAGTCGATTATGGAGAGGGGATTTCAGATGAACAATTTCCTTTCCTGTTTGAAGCGAATTCGGTTGCTAACCAAAAAAGTTCAGATTCATCCAGAGGTATGGGAATTGGCCTGTCCATCTGCATGACGATTGTTCAGGCGCATGGCGGGAAAATGAAGGGAGTAAACCGTCTCGAAGGCGGTGCTGTCTTCGAATTCACACTCCCATTGACAGAAGGAGAAAATCATGCAAAATAAACTCACGATACTTTTGATTGAGGATGAGCAGCACATTACCGACTTTTTGACCGCTATCCTGCTTTCGAATGACTATACCGTTCTGAAAGCGGCGAGCGGCAAGGAAGGGATGGCGTTGATGACCTCCTACAATCCAGATTTGATTCTGTTGGATTTGGGCTTGCCTGATATAGATGGGATGGAGGTCCTGAAAAAAATCCGTACTTTCTCCGCTGTGCCTGTCATGGTCGTATCCGCGCGCGGCAATGAACGGGAAAAAGTGGAGGCGTTGGATTGCGGTGCGGATGACTATGTCACCAAACCATTCAGCACTTCGGAATTGTTGGCGCGCATTCGTACTGCCTTGCGGCATAGTCTGCACCAAGTGAATACTTCGGCATTGCCAGTGGGCAGCTTCAGTGTCGGAGAATTGACGATCGATTATGAAAAGAGGAAAGTGGCCGTAAGGAAGAAAGAGGTCCATTTGACTCCCAACGAATACAAAATAGTTGTCCTGTTGTCGCAGTATGCCGGAAGGGTACTGACCCATGACTTCATCACGAAGGCAGTCTGGGGCCCGTATATGGATGAGAACCGGACATTACGGGTTAATATGGCCAATATCCGCCGGAAAATAGAAAAAAACCAAGCAGAACCCGAATATATCCTGACTGAAATTGGAGTCGGTTACCGTATGGTCGAAGAATTGGATAAATAGGAAAAGATACGCCCTCAAGCGCTTATGCAGTTGAGGGCGTATCTTTTCTTAGTTTCTTGGTGCGGCATCCTTCGTCAATAAGGTCTTGTAAGTGCGGTCGATGAAGGTGGCTCCGATCGGCGCAGTTAAAATGATCGCCAAGACGGCTACGCTCAAAATGATGCTGCCCGCTTCGACCCCGGCAGCCAAAGGAATCGATCCGATGGCTGCTTGGACAGTGGCTTTCGGCGTATACGCCATCGCTGAAAAAATGCGTTCTTTCGTATTCAGGTTGGTTCCTGAAACAGCCAGGAAGACCGCAACTATTCGGAAAATCAAAGCTCCGAAAATCAAGGCAACAGCCGCGAAGCCGGCGCCACCCAAGGCTGATATGTCAACAGCCGATCCTACCAGCACGAACAGGAAAATTTCGGCTGCGGACCAGATTTTTGAGAATTTATCATTCAGACGTTTGCCTAATTCCGGGCGTCTTTTCAATAAAGTGGCTCCGACAGCCATGACGCCGAGCAGCCCAGAAAAGGGAATGAATTTTGCCAAGGAATCCTCAGCCGTCACCAACAAGAAACAAGCGCTCAGCACCAGCATCACTTTCATCGTATCGCGGATGTGGAATGTCCTGAAGAGAAAAACCAGACCCAAACCGACCAGTAGACCGCCAAGCAGACCCAAGGCAATCGAAACCGGAACGGAAAGCAGCGTAATCGCCTGGAACCCTCTGCCGGTGTACATGCCCATGAATGAGGTGAATAGGACGATGACATAAACGTCATCGACGGATGCACCGGCCAGAATCATCTGCGGAATCCCTTTAGCTTTGCCGTAGCCACTCTCAATCAGCATAATCATGCGCGGAACAACGACAGCCGGGGATACAGCCCCAAGAACCGCCCCGAGGATGGCAGCCTCCAGTAAAGTGATGCCCAACAATTTCGGTGCCAACAGGATGACTGCCAGGATTTCGAAGGTCGCCGGCAAAAAGGTCATCAGGACAGCAGGGCGGCCGATCTTCTTGAGATCGCCCAAGTCCATCGTCAAGCCAGCGCGTACCAGAATGACGATCAATGCGATTTTTCGGATATCTGCGGAAATGGCCAGTAATTCCGGCGCCATCAGATCCATTCCGTAAGGACCCAACAGAATACCGGTCAAAATTAAGCCCAACAAGCCGGGAAGTTGGAACCGGGTAAAGAGCGAACTGAGAAGAAAACCGATTATGAGAATAAGCGCGATACTGTAAATCAAAAGCTGCACCTCCAAGTTATTGCCACTAAAAAAAGCTGACGACGGACTGCGCCTATTGCGCAGAAGTCATCAGCTTGTATAAGCGGTTTAAGCGATTTGCTTTGGGAGACATTCATTCCCTCGTTATAGATAGAATAATAGCATGTTTTCAGAAGTCAGACAAGGGGGAATGGGAATCGCATCAGTGATTGGGTGCTGTTTCCACAACATTTTTCCGATATCGGAGATATTGTCAAAATTGCGATAATTGCCTAAAAATGATAGGATAAAAGTAATCAAATTGCACGATCCAAGGCCGGATGCCACTAGTTGTGGGGCTATTCGATTTTTCGACCGGCCGTTCCGATAATGTTTTCCATCAGAAAAATGTGAGGTGGCATGCGTGGACCAAGTGAACAGAGAGAAGATTGTAAGCGAACTAAAAAGCATTCCAGGATTGAAAGGTATCGTGGGTTACGGAGGTGGAGACAATACAACGGAATCTGCTATTTTTCTGTACCATGTCGCTGGAGGACTGACCAATCAGGAGCTAGAATATGTTGTCCACCGGTTGGATGATATCGAGGGGTCCCAACATTACAGACTAAGGGAAGTCGATTCTGTTATGCACGCCATCTCTGATTGCCTCGATGGGAAGATTACGATCAAACACGAGAGCGGCCATCCTTTCGGCGTCGTGAACAGCAGCTACGCGGCAGAAATCCATTATGGCCGAATTCTCTGGGAAACACCAGACCATCCGATTAAGACGCTGAAGGAAAAGCTTGCAATGCAGGGATCCTATCCGGAAAAGCTGCGCCAAGCAACGATTGCTTATTTCATGAAGGAAGCAACACTTTCGCTCGAAAATGGCCATAGCCAAGCTATGCAGGGTGACATCCATTACGCCAGCGGCAGCTTCTTCCAGGCTTCCTGTTCCTGGGTTCAGGTCATCCATGCATTGAATCGGCAGTTCCTCTTGAGCGATAAGGGCGGCGTGAAGCGCGCGAACCAGTTGCCGATCAGTCCGAAACAATTCCGCGTCCGCGTGAACCAAGTTTACCGCTATTTCGCCGCAAATAATCCGACACTAGCCTATTGTGAAATCGATATGCTGGAAAGTGAAATGAGTATGCTAGTAAGATCTTTTACTGAAGATGTGGAGGGATTTTTGTGAAATTTTACGATGAGAAGCAAAAGAAGGTTCGTTACAAATTCGGCTTTTATAGTTTGTTGATCATGACGGCGTTGCTTCTTGCTTATATTTCTATGCCGGTTGAAAGAGTTGGCGGGATTTCTTACCAAAATGCAATTATGGTCATCATCATGACCACAGCTTTATTCTTTTTGGTGAACGTTGTCTATCGGAATGCCTTTTTTGACCAATATACGCGCCGACCTTTTTGGAGCAACGCTTTCTTTTTGGCGATGGCCGGGTTGCAGGTGCAGCAGGCTTATCAGCTATATCAGCTGGGCATGGATTTGCCTGTACCGATCAATACGGTAGAATTTTTGATACTGCACGGTCTGCAGGTAGCTTTGCACCTTTCGATCCCATTAACGTATGGTATGCGTACGTTAGTCGATTGGCTCTCAGTAAAGAAACAGAATGCGGAAGAAACCCGACAGTCGTCTTAACGACTGTTTTTTTGTGGTCAGCTCTTAATCTTTGTGCAACCGTTTACTTAGTGCTAGGCTTAAGGGAAATGAACCAGATCCATTCAAAAAGGGGATAACCAACATGGAAATTTCAAGCATGACTGTCAAGGGCAAAGGTTCCGCCAGCGCGCCACCAGATGCTATCGCCATTTCGCTGCAGTTGGAAGGTATCAAGGACACGTACGAATTAGCGATGCAGCATGCCGCCCTGGAGCTGGAGCAAGTCCGGGAAACGTTGTTGCCGCTTGGATTTTCTAAAAAGGAAATCCGGTCCACACACTTTTCAATCGACAGTGCGTATGAGCACAGGAACGATTTCCGCGGCGAAAACAAGCGCTACTTCCTAGGCTATCGCTACCGGAATGATCTTAAAATTATTTTTGAAAACGACAGCAAGCGCCTTGGCGAAATTTTGTGGGCTTTGTCGACTTGCGAAGCGAGTCCGGAATTTTCGGTCTACTTTTTCCTGCAGAATCGTCAGGCGGTAGAGCAAGCCTTACTAGAGGATGCCGTGCGTGACGCAAAGGGGAAGGCACAGATACTGGCTGCTGCGGGTGGTGTCATGCTTGGGAAAATTTTGTCGATCGATTATGACTGGGGAGAAATAGAAGTGCGCTCCCGCGTCTATGCGGCTTCAGCGAAGATGGCCTATGACAGCACTCCGATGATCGATCTCGAGCCGGAAGACATCAGCAACAGCGATACGGTGACGGTCGTCTGGGAAATACTGAATCCCAAAATGGCTTGATGGGCAATTCTTCCTTACTGGATAAGGTATTGTTTAAAGTCGAATATTTATCATAATATTTCCGTCCAACGCAAAAAAAATTCTGCAACATAACAGTACAGATAAGCGCCGTGATGTTATATCCTATACAAGGCAACGCGTAGTACTTACAAAAATTCACAAAAAATTCGTATTTGATAAGTATACTGAAGCCCGCTAGAAATCTCATTAAAGGAGCATATCCATGAAACTGAAAGAAATGCTGTCTGATTCTCAGCTGGGAGAGCAGCCGAAGTGGGATGGAGAACAAATAATCACCGGCATTACCGATAGTTCCAGGGACATCAAGGACGGAATGGTTTTTGTTGCCATCGCTGGCTTTGAAAAGGATGGACATGATTATATCCCGGATGCAATCGCACAGGGGGCCACTTTGATCGTCGGCGAACACGATTGCCCAGAGGCATTGCCGATTCCTTACCTAAAAGTCGCCAACAGTCGCCGAGTGTTGGGCCAATTGGCGGATAAATTCTATAATCATCCATCCGGCAGGAAACGCGTTATCGGCATTACTGGTACGAATGGTAAGACGACGACTGCTTTTTTCCTCAAGCATTTGTTGGAGCAGCAAGGCTTTACCGTTTCCATGATCGGTACCATCTACAATGAAATCAACGGGATCCAATATCCGACGCCCAACACGACACCGAATGCTGAAAAAGTGCATGAGTTGATTGCGGCGTCAAAGGATGACTTTGTCGTCATCGAAGTCTCTTCGCACGGGCTGACCCAATACCGTCTGGAGAGCGTCGCTTTCGACTACGCCCTGTTCATGAATCTGCAGCACGATCATTTAGATTACCACAAAACGATGGCGGCTTATTTCGAAGCCAAGGCACTGCTGTTCGACAAGCTGAAGCCGGATGGGAAAGCGGTCGTCAATACTGATAACGCTTGGGGGCTGAAACTGACGCAGCGTCTGGCCGCCAAGGGAACAGCTGTCATCACCGTGGGTCATCAGGAAGATGCTGCGCTGTCGATCAAAAAGATGACCAATCAGGAGGTCACCTTGGATATTTCGGATGAGACGTCGGCGTTGGATCCGCACATGCCAGGTGAGCACAATCTCTATGATATTGCGATGGCTAGTGCGGTGATCCAGGATCTCGGCTATCCTTTGGCGGATGTCACGGAACAGATGCGTTCTTTTGCGGGCGTGCCGGGCCGGTACGAAATCGTCCATCTGAAGGATCGAATCCACTGTATCATCGATTACGCGCATACGCCGGAAGC
Source organism: Trichococcus collinsii (assembly GCF_900107505.1). Lineage (GTDB taxonomy): Bacteria > Bacillota > Bacilli > Lactobacillales > Aerococcaceae > Trichococcus > Trichococcus collinsii. The sequence continues at coordinate 210,149 of NZ_FNQH01000003.1, forward strand.
GGTCACTTCGATTCTGACGTCGATTCATAAGGACGGAGCGGAAAGAATCACGCACATCTTCGGCTTCCGCGGCAACAGGGATGCATCGAAGCGGGATGAAATGATTGCGGCTTCGACTGATCAGAGTACGCGTGTAATTTTAACTACCGACGATTTGAACAGTGTTCCTGAAGAAGCGATGAGGCAGGCATATGCTGATTATCAGCACCAATTTGCTGGGACGCATAAAATCGACATCATAATGGACAGGACATTGGCCATCCAAGCAGCAGTAAATGAGGCTCGGGTAGGCGATTGGATTCTTGTTACTGGCAAAGGCCATGAGAAATACAAGACGGACTACGCCTTACCGACTGCTTCCGACAAGGAAACGGTGCTGTACCTGAAAAATTCAGAAAAATAGAATGGTCATAAAACTGTGAAACACTGAGAAAGAGTGTTTCACAGCTTTTTTGGTTTGTTCGGGTGTTCGATTTTTCCTATCAAACGTGTTCGGAAATGCGACATATGCCGAGCCACTTTGAAATGGTAAGCTAGCATAAGCTATTTTTTTTCATTTTGAACGGGGAAAATGCTTGAGCAGACCGAAGAAGTCAGGCATAGCATGAAAATGCGGAGATAAGTTGGGGAGGTATCAGACAAATGGCATCACATGTGATAGACATGATCATGATGAGGAATAATTTCGGAACGGAAGCGATGCGTGGGGTCTGGTCGGAGGATAACCGACTTCAGAAGCATCTGGACGTCGAAGCGGCACTGGCATTAGCAGAGGGGGAACTGGGTTTGATCCCCCAAGCTGCGGCCGATACGATCGCTTCGAAAGCGAAGAGTGCATACATCAATCTGGAGGCGCTGGCGGCCAGCGGAGCCAAGCTGAAGCATTCTTTGATGCCGACGATCAATGCCTTACAGGAGTTGAGCGGGACGGACGGCGAATACGTGCATTTCGGCGCGACGACGCAGGATATCGTGGATACGGGGACGATGCTGCAATTGAATGAAGCACACCAGATCTTCATCAGCGAACTGGAGGAAATCGCGCGTGAATTGGCACAGCTTGCGGCTGAATATCGCACGACACCGATGGCCGGAAGATCGCACGGGATGCAGGGATTACCGACGACATTCGGCTTCAAGATGGCAGTCGTGCTCAGCGAAACGCTGCGCCATCTGGATCGATTGAAGGAAGGTGAGGAGCGGATTTTCGTGGGCGGCATCGCCGGAGCGGTCGGAACCTATGCTTCTTTCGGAGAGCAAGGTCCGGCTATCGAAGCCGCCGCATTGACGCGACTGGGTCTGAACACACCGGATATTTGCTGGCAGTCCTCGCGCGATCGAATCGCGGAATACGCCAGCATCATCGGCCTCATCAGCGGAACGCTCGGCAAAGTCGGGAATGAATTTTACAATCTGATGCGGACCGAAATCGATGAAGTCGAAGAGCCGTTCACGCCCGGTAAAATCGGCTCCTCAACGATGCCGCACAAGCGCAACCCGGCGGCATTCGAAGGAATCGCCAGCCTGACGCGCCCAATTTTAGCAAACGTCTCCTTGATCCAACAATCGACGATGGTCGAACACGAGCGCGATGCGATGAGCTGGAGGGGCGAATGGATCGCTTTGCCGGAAATCTGTATTTACCTTTCCTCGCAATTGGCGACCACAAAAGCCGTCTTGAAAGGGTTGGTCGTGAAACCGAAGCATATGCTGCGCAATCTCAACCTGCAAGGCGGCTTGCTGCTGTCGGAACGGGTCATGTTCGTCCTGTCCGAGCAATTGGGAAAACAGACGGCCCACCATCTTATCTATGAACTGTCGATGGCCGCTGTTGAGGAGGAACGTTCCTTCCGCGATGTACTCGTGGAAAACGAAACGGTCCGCCAGCATCTGTCCGAAGACGATATTGATACCTTGCTAGATCCGGAAACCTATCTCGGTTCGGCTCCGCAAAAAGTCGACGAGGTGCTGCAGCGATTCGCAGCAACAGGCCTGGAAAACAGCGCAGAAGGAGCGGATGTACAATGACGCAGACTTTCCGTTTGGCGCAGGAAGCAGATGCGCCTGCACTCGCGGAGCTGCTCCGGCAAGCCTATGTTTCCAATACAGAGCTGGGCATCCACTTCGCCGCGGCGCATGTGGACACGGAAGCAGCGAAAAAACATATAACCAACAATGTCTGCTACCTTTTGGAAGAGGAGGGTAAATTGTTGGGGACGATCTCATTGCGGATGCCTTGGGGACCGAATCCAGGTCCGGCAGGGTTACCGCACATCGGCTGGCTGGCAGTTTCGCCGACCACAGGGAAAAAAGGGATTGGCAGCCGTTTGTTGGATTTCATCGAACAAGACATCGCGCGCGACCAACTGAAATGTCCGGGAATCACTTTGGGCACGGCAGTCGAGCATCCATGGCTGCCGCAGTTGTATGAAAAAAGAGGCTATAAAAAAATCGCAGAGACAGACCTCGGTTTGGGGCATACCACCGCGTATTTCAAAAAAATAATCATAAAATCATTCAGATAAAAGGGGAAATAGAAGATGAAAAAATTGATGGCATTGGCATTTGCAGCAACAGTCGTATTGGCAGGATGCGGAAACGGCACGACAACGGATAGTTCAGCGGACAGCGCTGGAAGCAGTGCAACAAGTTCTCAGGAAGCAAGTTCTTCGACAGCGACGGAAGAAAAAGTGCTGCGGGTCGGAGCGACCGGACAAAGCTATCCAAACGCATACCGCGAAGGCGAAGAGTTGGTCGGTTTCGACGTGGAAGTGATCGAGACCGCGGCTGAAAATTTAGGTTACACAGTTGAGTGGACACTTTCCGACTTCAGCGGCGTGATGGGTCAACTAGAGACGGACAAAATCGATACAGTAGCGAACTTCGTGGCGAAAACAGCGGAACGCGAAGAGAAGTTCCTCTTTTCGGATACCTACGCCTACGCAGGGGCAACGATCGTGACGCACACGGATAACACCGACATCAACACGCTCGATGATCTGAAGGGTGAATCTGTATCGGGCGTCTTGGGCTCAAACAATGTAACGAACCTGCAGAACTTTGACGCGAACGGCGAAATCACAATCCGCACCTATGAAACACGCGACGGCGCGATGAGCGATGTGGTGGCCAAACGTGTAGAAGGCTACGTGAACTCTAAAGCTTCCTTGATCGCGGAAATCGAAAAAAATGATTTGCCGCTGAAATTCGTCGGTGAGCCGTTCGTCTATGAAGACATCGCCTTCCCGTTCACGAAGACAGAGCGCGGAGAAGAACTGCAAGCCGAAATCAACGCTGAAATCGCAGAATTGCGCGAAGACGGCACCCTGAAAAAACTATCCGAAAAATACTTTAGCCAAGAAGACATCACCATAAAAGCAGAATAGAAACACAAAGAAAAGAGTGAAGCACAGATGAATTTTGATTTTGCCTATGTCCTGGAAGTGATCCCTGCGATCATGAAATACGTTCCGTTGACTCTGTTCATGTCGGTCTTGGCGATGGTTGTCGCCATCGTAATCGGGATCCTGTTGGCGGTCATGAAAGAAAGCCAGAGGGCTGTGTTGCGCGGCTTCACGAGCCTCTACTTGTCTTTCTTCCGATCGGTTCCGACATTGGTGCTGCTGTTCATCATTTACTATGGCCTTCCGCAACTGTTCCCCGCTTTGACCGCGATGCAGGCCGTGACAGCAACAGTCATCGGCTTGGGCATCAAACAAGGCGCGTTCTTGGCGGAAATCTTCCGCGCAGCCATCATCTCCGTCAACAAAGGACAGATGGAAGCCGGCCTTTCCGTGGGGATGTCAAAATTCCAGACGGCTTACCGGATCATCCTGCCGCAAGCCGCCGAAAATGCCTTGCCGGGGACAGGAAACACCTTCATCAGCCTGATCAAAGAAACCTCATTGGCGTTCTCACTGGGCGTCACGGAACTCTTTGCCGAAGCCAAAATGATGGCCTCGTCCTCCTACAAATTCCTTGAGAGCTACTTGGCGGTCGCGCTAGTCTATTGGGTACTGATCATCATCTACTCATATCTGCAGCGAGTGTTGGAAGAAAAACTAAGCAAACCGTACCGGACCTAGGAGGAAGTCAGATGATTGAAGTAAAAGGTTTGAAGAAAAAATTTAATGAGTTGACCGTACTGAACGGAATCGATATAGTAGTGGAAAGAGGGCAAGTTCTAGCGATCATCGGGCCTTCCGGTTCCGGTAAATCAACCTTTTTGCGCTGCCTGAATTTTCTTGAGCAGCCGGATGCGGGTCTTATCGAAATCGGCGAGGCCACACTGAATGTCGAGAACTATACTACTAAAGAAGTCCAACAGCTACGCCAACAAACGGCTATGGTCTTCCAGAACTACAACTTGTTCCGGAATAAAACCGTGCTGCAGAATGTGACCGAAGCACTGATCGTCGCCAAAAAAATACCGAAAGCTGAAGCGGAGGCAACCGGCCTGGAGCTGTTGACTAAAGTCGGGCTGAAGGAGAAGGCCGGCAATTATCCAGCGACGCTTTCGGGAGGGCAGCAGCAACGTGTCAGCATCGCAAGGGCCTTGGCGGTCAATCCGCACGCGATCCTATTCGATGAGCCGACCTCTTCATTGGATCCGGAATTGGTTGCTGAAGTGCTTCAGGTGATCAAATCAATCGCCGATCAGCAGACGACAATGATCATCATCACGCACGAAATGGACTTTGCCCGCGAAGTCGCCGATCACGTCATCTTCATGGCGGACGGCAACATCGTGGAACAAGGGCCGCCGGAAAGCCTCTTCGGAAATCCGCAACAAGCCCGCACCAAACAATTCCTCAAACAACTGGGAAACAATGAAAGCTGAACGGGTTGCCCAGCCCTGAAAGAATTTTAGGAAATCGTGCCGTATGAGCATCGTAGAGCGCAATAGGCGCGATTTATCTAAATTTCGAAGGGCTACCCCGTGAAGCTGGACAAGAAAAGCTGAACGGGTTCGCCCAGCCCAGATTTATATAGTGAACCATCGAAAGGAAGAATGATACGATGACTGCAATGCGAACGGAAACACAAACCAAAACAGGACTCTACGAAAAGTTGGTCGCTTATCGGCGTGAATTGCATGCGCACCCGGAACTTTCGGCAAAGGAATTTGCGACGACTGAGCGCATCCGCCGCTGGCTGTCGGAGGAAGGAATCACCATCCTGGATTACCCATTGGAGACCGGTCTGATTGCAGAGGTCGTGGGCGCACTGCCTGGTCCGACCATCGCGCTGCGTGCGGATATCGACGCTTTGCCGGTCAATGAAGCGACCAATCTACCGTTCGCTTCTCAAACGGAAGGGCTCATGCATGCCTGCGGTCATGATTATCATACGGCTTCCATGATTGGAGCGGCAATCCTGCTTCAGAGCAAAAAAGCATCACTGAAAGGCACAGTCCGATTCATCTTCCAGCCTGCTGAAGAGATTGCTCAAGGTGCCAAGTGGGTCGAAGAAGCCGGCGCTCTTAATGGCGTTTCTGCCATCTTCGGCATGCATAACAAGCCGGATCTCCCTGTCGGCACAATCGGCATACGTGAAGGCGGACTGATGGCCAGCGCGGATCGTTTCGAACTGGAAATCCACGGAGTCGGCGGACATGCCGGCATTCCGGACTCGACCATCGATCCAATCGTCATCGCAAGCCAAGTCATCATCGGTCTGCAGACAATCATCAGTAGAAATACAAGTCCATTCCATAATGCAGTCATCAGCATCACACAGATTCACGGCGGTAACTCATGGAACGTCATTCCCGAGAAAGTCTACATGGAGGGGACTGTCCGCGCTTTCCAAAAAGAAGACCGCGAGAAGATCCCAGACTTGATGCGCCGTGCAGCCGAAGGGATCGCGTCCGGTTTCGGAGCAATAGCGGATTTCCGTTGGCACCCATACGTATCCATCGTAGACAATGATGCCCGCTTCAAGGCAATCATGGAAGAGACAGCGGCGGAAAAAGGCTATCGTTTCGTGGAACCGAAACCGGTCGCCGGAGGGGAAGATTTTGCGCATTATCAGACATTGATCCCCGGATTTTTCGTATTCATGGGCGTTGATGGCACGCGCGAATGGCACCATCCTGAATTCAACCTCAAAGAAGAAGCCTTGGCGGTCGCCGCGGATTACTTCTCGGCTTTGGCAATCAAGGTTTTGGATCAATGGGAAAGCTGACAGCAGTCACTGAAATGATGGCGGCGGAGGTTTTGAAGGCGACCCCAATCGACAACGAAGCAGCCTTGCGCGAAGCGAAACGCGGGATACTGGATTATGTGGCCAGCGCTTTTGCTGGCCAGGAGGATGCTGGGACAATCAAACTGTTGCAGGCGATCGAAGCGGAAGGCGGTCATCCCGTCACGCCGCTGATTGGCCAAAATAAACGGGCAAGCCGGGGCCAAGCAGCACTCCTGAATGGATTCATGGGCCATGCGCTAGATTATGACGACGTCCATTCCGATGTCCGCGGCCATCCCAGTTCGGTCATTCTGCCCGTGCTTTTTGCTTTATCTTCAGGTCGGGATATTTCCGGAAAACAATTTCTGAATGCCTATATCATCGGTGTCGAAATCATGGCCAGGCTCGGGCAGGCAATCGGGACTGCTAGCTATCTGAAAGGGTGGCACAATACCTCCTTGCTCGGCGGTGTCGCAGCCACCTTCGCGGGAGCGCAACTGCTCGGATTCACGGCTGCCGATACGCAGAATGCTGTTGGAATCGCCGCCAGTCAGGCTAGCGGCCTGCGGGTGCAGTTTGGTACAGAGATGAAGCCGTTGCATGCCGGCTTGGCTGCGCAGCAAGCGGTCCAGTCAATCGAATGGACCCAGCAGAATTTCCAAGGGACCGATGCGGCACTCGATTCAGAAATCGGATTTTTGCATGTGTACAGCGGGAATGCAACGGATGCAGCAGTACGAGAAGCCTTGACTGAACGATGGGGGGAAACTTGGCGGATAGCCGAGCCCGGACTCTGGTTCAAACGTAATCCGTTCTGTTCAGCCGCTTCCCATGGCGCGGACGCCGCGCTGGAGTTGGCGCAATTGCACTTGAATAGCGCAACTATCCAAAAGGTAGAAATTATTTTTCCGCCCGGCGGCGATGCGGCTTTGATCCACACACGCCCGAAGACCGGCGAACAGGGACGCTTCAGCGTCGAATATGTCGTCGCTTTGGCATTGCTGGGGCAGCCGTTCACGCTCGGAAATTTCGGAACCGCCGCTGTTTCGGCTGAGTCCGAGGAACTGGTGGGGAAAATGTCCAGAAGCTATGACGCAGAGCACAAGCCGGCCGCGCAAGCCATCCCGAAAGGACGCTTTACGATCGTAAGGCTCACGTTGGCTGATGGCGCAGTCCACAGCCGCGAAGTTTGCGTTCCGAAGGGTTCGCCGCAAGCGCCGTTGACGGATGCTGAACTCGAAAGTAAATGGCGCGAGTCCGCACCAAATCAGGAAAAAGCGGAGTGGCTGATGCAGGCGATTCGCGGTCTGGAAAATAGCAACATGAGCGAATTGGAAGGATTTTTATGATATATGCAAAAGAGGAGTCTGGGACATAAAGGTTCAGGCGCCTCTTTTACTTTTTGATTCTGATAACGCATCTTTCAAAAATTCACGGATATTTTAAATGAACCTTCGTTTGCGTTATAATAAAGTGGCAAGTTGCCGATCCGAAAGGCATCTGGGCAGCGAACCTAAACTCCAAAAAAGAAAGGATCTTTCCTATGTCAGACATCACATTTGAAATCGTCGAAGAACTCGGCGTCCTGTCCACATCTGCAAAAGGTTGGACGAAAGAATTGAACCTGGTCAGTTGGAACGGCAGACCACCAAAATACGACATCCGCGAATGGAGTCCAGAACACGAAAAGATGGGCAAAGGACTGACATTTAGCGAAGAAGAAATGGCGGCCCTCGTCAAACTCTTGAAATAACCAGGAAGGCTGAACGGGTTTGCTCAGCTCTGAAAGAATTTTAGAAAATCGTGCTCCGCAACGTTCCCTAAGGTCACCTTAGACTCCCCTGCAACTGAGCATCAAAAGGCTAACCCGTGAAGCTAGAGATCATAAAAAACCAGCTGAACCGTTTTGGCTTCAGCTGGTTTTTTGATTACAGTATTGCATTAAGTGTGGGCCGTTCCATTTCGTCTTCCGCGCCGGTAGAAGAGGAACATCAAGAATGCGGAGAACAGAGCCATTGCGGAACCGAAGTAGAAAGGTACTTGGTTGTTGAAAGTATCATACAACCAGCCTCCAATCAGGCTGGCCGGCAACAACGTCATCCCCAAGATGGCGTTGTAGAGGCCCAGGCCGGTCCCTTTTTTTTCCTTGCCGATGATGTCGGATACCAAGGCTTTTTGGATGCCGTCCGTTGCGGCGCTGTAGAGACCGTAAAAAGCGAACAGGCCGACGATGGCGAATGGGGTAGTGGCCTTTCCGAAACCAAAATAGATCAGCGAGAACATTAGATAGCCGCCGATGATGATCCGCTTGCGGCCAATTTTATCGGACAGTTTCCCGAGTGGAACGGCAAAAGTAACCGAAACCGCGTTAAATACCAGATACATGATCGGAATGAACACATCGCTGACGCCGACGTCGCTGGCTTTGATCAAGAGCAGGGCATCCGTCGAATTTCCTAACGTAAAAAAGAAAACGATGGACAGAAAAAGATAGAAGTCCTTGGGGAAATCCCGGAAGGCCAGTTTTCCGAGCCGCTCCGATTTGGCGCGTCTGGCTTCCTTGACAAAAAAGATAATCGACAGAAGCCCCAAAAAACCCGGGATAGCCGCAAACAGAAACACGCGCCGGTAGTCGCCGGGGAAGGCAGCCAATACGGCAAAGGCAATCAGTGGGCCGACGATGGCGCCACTATTGTCCATCGCTTTATGGAAACCAAAATTCAGCCCGGCATTGTTGTTTTCCTCCGAAGAGCCAGCCACAAGACTGTCCCGGGGAGCTGTTCGAATGCCTTTTCCAACACGTTCAATAAAGCGGATCGACAAGACCTGCAGGGGCGTCGTAACGAAGGCGAAAAGCGGCGAAAGGAGGGCAGTGATGCCGTAACCGATGATCATGAATGGCTTGTTGCGGCCGATTTTGTCGCTCCACCAGCCGGAGAGGGATTTCAGGACGGAAGCAGTGCTTTCGGCGATCCCTTCAATCAGCGAGATTTCCGTTTTTGAAGCACCCAATGTCGTCAGGAATAAAGGTAGGATGCTGTAGACCATCTTTGTCGTTGTGTCCGTCAGGAAACTGGTCAAGCCGACAAAGAAGATATTGCTTTCGACGCCGAGGATACGCTTTTTCTTTTTCTGATTATCCACCATCTCGAGACCCTTCCTTCCGATTATTTCGTCACCTCCATTTAATTCCTTTTTTGGCAAAAAGTCTAGCGGAGCGAACACTTAGACAGATACTTTCCGCGTGATTCGGTCAAATGGATAATCAACCGGAATTTTGGTAAAGTGTACGTGTTGAGATGCCCGGACTGAACAGAATCAGAGGGAGGAATTGGGATGAATAAATTACAGTTCAATCAAACAACGGTGCATGTGGTTAAAGGCGATATCACCCGTTGCGAAGTGGATGCCATTGTTAATGCCGCTAATGAAAGTCTGCTCGGCGGAGGCGGAGTAGACGGTGCCATCCATCGTGCAGCCGGTCCGGAATTGTTGGCTGCCTGCCGCCTTTTGAACGGGTGCCGCACCGGCGAGGCGAAACTCACGCCAGGCTTCCGGCTCAAAGCCGCTCATGTCATCCACACTGTCGGTCCTGTCTGGCGGGGCGGAACGCACGGGGAATCGGAATTGCTCGCCTCGTGCTACCAAAAATCATTGGAGCTGGCGGAAGCCAATGGAATCCGCACGCTTGCCTTTCCGGCGGTCAGCACCGGCATTTACGGTTATCCGCTGGAACAAGCTACCGAAATCGCTGTCGGGACCGTCCAGAAGTACCTGGAAAATCATCCGGGGTCCGACATCTCAGAAATAACCTTTGTCTGCTTTGACGATGCGGCAGTGCACGCATACGAGCAGGCATTTGAATAATTGGAAAGGGGAACTGACTGATGTTTTTATTTTTTGACGTATTGCCGTTCCGCAAGCAACTTGAATACAACCAGACGATCACCTGCAGCCGCTGCGGCCATTTTGGGCGCTATGAGGTCTATCTCGTGGGCAATCGTTTCCGCCTGTTTTTCATCCCGGTCATAACCTTCGGCAAAAAGTATCTTGTCCGCACAACTTGTTGCGATACCTGGTATCTCCTTGATCCGCATGTGGGCAAAGCGATTGAACGGAAAGAAACAATTACGATCCGGGACAGCGATCTGCAAATGTATCAGACCGGTGAGCCAATTGAAAGCAGATGCCCCAACTGCGGTGCCTCCTATCCTCAGGGCGCACATTTTTGCCCGAATTGCGGAGCGAAAGTGGATGGAATGGAACGCTGAAAAATCACTTGGAAAATTAATGAAAGAGGATTATCTGTAAGCGTTACAAATTGTACAATTATGGTATACTATCACTATCGAAAATTGTAAGGGGTGGTCATAATTATATGTTAACGAATAAAGAAATCAGATCCACAGCTAGAGAATATTTACGCGGCAATTATAAAATGGCGGTCATCAACCTGATCCTTATCACGATCGCGAATAGCACCATGCAATCGGTAGTCAGAACACTGACGGGTGAGAGCGCATTGAACATGCAGATGACAGGGGAAACCTTGCCGAATTGGGATTCCATCTTCTCGATGCAATCCTCGCCTTTCCAAACGACCCTGAATGTGGTCCTTTCGATCATCGTAGCGCTGATCATCGGCTCCATGCAGATGGGGAACGAATGGGGGTACCTGGATATGCTGGACGGTACGCCACTTTCATCAGGCCATCTGCTTAAACCATTTGAAAATCAGTTGTTTAAGACGCTTGGCGTTCTGGCGCTGCAGGCATTCTATGTAATTTTATGGTCCGTGTTGCTGATCATACCGGGCATCATGAAGCTTTACGCTCTGGCATTATCGAACTTCATTTACTTCGATAATCCGGATATGAAAACGACGGACATCCTGAGACAAAGCGAATCCTTCATGAAAGGCAAGAAGATGAGACTTTTCCAATTGGATCTGACTTATTTTGTCGTTTACCTGATCCCTGTGGCGTTGTTCTTGGGAGTCGGAATAGCTGCATTCAACATGTATGTAGGAGCGGCAACGGCTGATTCCGATGCGTTATTGTATCAAGCGTTGTTGTTGGTAGGGTTAATGTTGGCGGCGTTCGCCATCTTCGGAATCCTGACATTCATCGTTGAACCGAGAAGGAAAGCTGCGCGCGCGGTCTTCTATTCGGAAGTCCTGAAAGAAGAAAACCTCAGCATCAGCTGATTGACCTATATCTTGTTATCTAAATTTTTAGAGAAGGAGCGAAATAATGGAGCAAAGAATAAAAAGAGAAGCACCAAGCATCACAACCGATTTGCGCAGTGATACAGTGCAAGTCCCTGGCGTAATCCGGAACTGCTCGGGAATCCGGATTTTTGGAAAACGAATCAAATCTCTGATCTTTACGACGGATATTGCTATTATCCTGAATAACGATGCGGATGCCGTCATCGCGGTTTATCCATTTACCCCGCATCCGGCGGTTATCCAAAGCATTGCAAATGTCTCAACTATTCCGATCCTTTCTGGTGTCGGTGGGGGGACGACCCATGGCAAACGTAGCGCCAACATTTCTTTATTTTCGGAAGCGCAGGGTTCATTGGCTGTCGTCGTCAATGCGCCGACCCCAATCGATACCATCAGACAAATCGAGGAAACCGTGGATATTCCAATCGTCTGTACGATCGTGACGGAATACATGGATATCCAGGAACGGTTGGATGCCGGTGTTGATATCCTGAACGTCAGCGGAGGGAAGGATACGGCCTATATCGTGAGCCGGATCCGTGAAAATTTCCCGGATGTTCCGATCATCGCGACGGGTGGCCCAACTGATGAAACGATTCTAGATGCAATCAATGCCGGTGCTAACGCCATCAGCTGGACACCGCCCTCCAATGGTGAGTTGTTCCGCCGCAAGATGGACAAGTACCGCAACAAAGAGCGCGAGCGCTACATGCAGGAGCATCAAGGTTTGACGATCGAAGAAGTCGAAGACCTGGAAGATCACAGAGATTAACCTATTGAAAAAACGAACAAACAGTTGCCGGGACAGTACCAGCAACTGTTTGTTCGTTTTTTTGTATCATGAGACTTTTATTGTTCACAAAAATCCTACAAATCTGAAACCAAGCCACAGTCGAAGACGAATTGCAAGCCAGTCGAGTAGCTCGAATCATCGGATGCCAGTCAACATTCGTCCTTATCAGGTGTATTTTTTTTAAAATAAACGTCGATACTATATAATAAGGGTATCAAATGAAATCGATTTTCGGATTGCAGTAAAAGTCTGGGCGGGGATTGGCAGAACCAGAGCCAGCGATGCGGAAAATAGAATATTGGAGGTATTTCTATGAAATGGAAGGGTGGAAGGCGAAGTTCCAATGTTGAAGACCGACGCGGCAGTGGCGGGTTTTCGACGGGGGGCGGCGGACTGGGCATGAGTGGCATGGCAGGTGGCGGGATTTTTGGGATCATCATCATGATTATCATCGCTCTCTTCGGAGGCGGCGACCTGTTTGGCGGTGGTGGCGGAAGCACACCGACTGAAACGCCACAGACAGGCATCACTGAAACGAGCAACAAGACCGAGGACGAGATGGCTGAATTTGTATCCGTCGTGTTGGCTTATACAGAAGATGCTTGGACACAGGAATTTGCCAACAATAATATGGAATATGTCGAACCGACACTGGTGCTCTTCAGCGGGCAGGTGCAATCTGCTTGCGGTGTGGCTGGTTCCCAAGTCGGACCATTCTACTGTCCGGCCGATCAAAAATTATACATCGACTTGAGTTTTTACGACCAGCTTTCGCAAGAGTACGGCGCGTCCGGAGACTTTGCAATGGCCTATGTCGTTGCACATGAGGTCGGACACCACGTCCAGAACTTGCTGGGTATCATGGATCAGGTGCAGAGTAGTCGTAATCAGTTAAGCGAAACGGAATACAATGAGTTGAATGTTCGTTTGGAACTGCAGGCCGATTACTTGGCCGGCGTCTGGGCAAATTATGTCCAAGAGCAGGGCGTCCTGGAGGCCGGCGACTTCGATGAAGCCTTAACAGCAGCACATGCTGTAGGGGACGATACCTTGCAGAAACAGTACCAAGGCTATGTCGTACCCGACAGCTTCACGCACGGTACCTCCGAGCAACGGATGCGTTGGTTCACGAAAGGTTTCGAAACCGGTAATCTGAGCGGTGGAGATACATTCAATATTGGGTATGATGAACTTTAACTTCTAAATAAATATAGTTGAGCTTGTCGCGTTGCGGCAGGCTTTTTTTGGTATTCAGGGTATTTCTATCCGGTTGACACAATCATCCTGTAGGATTATAATATGACCAACACATGAATGGGTGTTCATATGTAATGCGGAATCATTACGTTTTCGAATATATAATACGAATGCTTAGAGCTAAGGAGAGATAAAGATGTCTGAGAAGGTAAAGCAGATTGAATGGTATCTGGATGAATTGGATTGCGCCAATTGCGCCAGCAAAGTCGAAACCGGCATCGCAAAAATAGAAGGGATCCTTGAGAGCAATGTGAATTTCATGACGAAGACATTGCGGATCGAAATCGAAGAGGATCAAGAGACCGAGATTTTGCCGAAAGTGAAACAAAAACTTAGTGCACTGGAGCCGGATATCCATCCGACTCTGAAAATAAGCGGCACGCCGATTGGAGTGGATGGGTTTCCGATAGGTTTGAACAAGCCAAAAGATGACTCATCCACAAACGTTGACGGACATCACGACCAGGATGGTGCACATGAAAACACGCATGCGCATGGTGAAGGGGATAAGGATGAAATCCGGAAAGCCTTCATCCGCCTGATCGTCGGCTTTGGGATTTTGTTGACGGCGATTTTCGCGCCGGTCAGCGGAACGGTTTCGTTTGCATTGTTTGTGACCGCGTACCTGGTTGCGGGCTATGACATCGTTTGGAGCGCGCTCCTGAACATCAAAAACGGCCAGTTGTTTGACGAAAACTTCCTGATGACGATCGCCACGCTGAGTGCATTCTACATCCAGGAGTATCCGGAAGCGGTGGCGGTCATGCTGTTCTATCAATTGGGTGAACTGTTCCAGGACATCGCGGTCGACAAATCCCGCCGCTCCATCGCCGAACTGATGGACATCCGCCCTGATTACGCAAACGTGAAGACAGCTGTCGGGATCGAAAAAGTGGCTCCGGAAACCGTCAAAATCGGCGACACCATCCTGATCCGGCCCGGCGAAAAAGTGCCGTTGGACGGGAAAGTCGTGAGCGGAACTTCTGCTGTAGACACTTCGGCTCTGACCGGAGAATCGGTTCCGCGTGGCGTCAAAATCGGTGACAGCATTTTGAGCGGCTTCATCAACAAGAACGGCGTCATCGAAGTAGTTGTCGAAAAGCCGTTTGCGGAGTCCACAGTCGTCAAAATTTTAGATTTGGTTCAGAACGCCAGCGGCAGAAAGGCACCTACGGAAAACTTCATCACCAAATTCGCCCGCTACTACACGCCAGTCGTCGTCATCGCTGCCGTTTTGTTGGCGATCGTGCCGCCGCTCGTCTTCCCGGGCGAAAGCTTCAATGAATGGCTGTACCGGGCCAGCATCTTTCTGGTCATCTCGTGTCCTTGCGCTTTGGTCGTTTCGATTCCAGTCGGTTTCTTCGGCGGCATCGGGTCTGCCTCGCGCAAAGGCATCCTTGTCAAAGGGAGCAACTTCCTCGAAGGCCTGAATGATGTCAAAACGGTCGTGATGGACAAGACCGGTACCTTGACGGAAGGCAAGTTCGCCGTAACCCGGATTGAAACTGCCGGCGAGTTGTCGGAGCAGCGTTTGCTGGAACTGGCAGCCTATGCGGAACTACATTCCAGCCACCCGATTGCCGATTCCATCAAGGAAGCTTACGGGAAAACGATAGCTGAAGACCAGATTGCCACCACAAATGATATTCCAGGTCACGGTCTGCAGGTCGTGGTAGATGGGCAAGAAATCCTGGTCGGCAATGACAAAATGATGGCGAAATTCGGCATCATCCATACGCAGGCTCATGAAACCGGTACGGTTGTGTATATCGCTGTGGATAAACACTACGCAGGCTACATCCTGATTGCTGATGCCATCAAAGCTGATGCGAAGGCCACAATCGCCGGCTTGAAGGCGAGAGGCATCCGCACCATCATGCTGACCGGGGATTCCCGTGCGGTAGGTGAAGCGGTCGCCAAAGAACTCGGCATCGATGAAGTCCATGCGGAATTGCTTCCGCAGGACAAAGTGACGAAGCTGGAGGAAGTGTTGGCAAGCAAACGGAAAGGCGAAAAAGTCATCTTCGTGGGCGACGGCATCAACGATACACCGGTGCTTGCCCGTTCCGACATCGGGATGGCGATGGGCGGATTGGGATCCGACGCCGCCATCGAAGCGGCCGATATCGTCATCATGGATGACAAACCATCCAAGATTTTGACCGCAATAACCGTGGCTGAGGAAACACGCAAAATCGTTTGGCAGAACATCATTTTCGCCATGTCAGTCAAAGGGGTGTTCTTGATTCTCGGAGCGTTCGGCATCGCTACGATGTGGGAAGCGGTCTTCGCCGATGTCGGCGTGACCGTTTTGGCCGTGTTGAACAGTATCCGTATCCTGAAAAAATGATTGTTAGTATGTGGGGGCCGCTAGCGGCCCCTATTTTTTGTCAGCTCCGGTGTCCACCGGAGCAACGCGTTGGAAACGGATGTCAGCTCTTATGAGCGTATGGCTCACCGAACGTAGTGTGAAGCAAATTTTGCTGAACTCCGGGGAAGCTGTCCTTATCGGAGGTGGAGTCTTAACTGGGCTTCTGTCTTCCGGCGAGGCCCCTGTTCCCCGGAGTTCAGGAAACCCGACGCTAGCGGCCGCGCCTACTGAAGCGTCCCAAGCGGATTATCCACACGGCTGTGCTACAATGAAAAAAGAATAAAAATGAAAAGTGAGTGATGAGATTGGAAAACGGAATCCGTAATTTTGAGTTTCAAAATCTGACAAAAATAGTTTTCGGCAAGGACCAGATCAAGCGCATCGACGGCTTGATTCCGCAGGACGCGAAAGTGCTGATTTTGTATGGCGGGGGCAGCGTCAAAAAATTTGGCACCTTCGATCGCGTCGTCGAAGCCTTGGGCAACCGCGAGTGGGCTGAATTCGGCGGCATCGAAGCGAATCCGACCTATGAAACGCTGATACAAGCAGTCGACAAGATCAAAGTGGAAGGCTATGATTACTTGTTGGCAGTCGGCGGCGGCAGCGTCATCGATGGTGTGAAATTCGTTGCGGCAGGTGCGGTATTCGATGGCAATCCTGTCGATATGTTCGGCAGTGGCGTAGGCAAGGGATTGCCGGTCACCAAAGCGCTGCCTTTCGGTACGGTATTGACGCTGCCGGCCACGGCATCGGAAATGAATAACAATTCGGTTGTCACCTTTGTGGAAAAGCAAGCGAAGATCAGTTTCGCCAGTCCACATACTTATCCACAATTCTCCATCCTAGAACCGGAAGCGACCTACACGTTACCCAAACGCCAACTGGCCAACGGTATCATCGATTCCTTCATCCATGTGATGGAAGCCTATCTGACCTATCCAATCGATGCAAAGGTACAGGACCGCTGGGCGGAAGGGCTGCTGCAGACATTAATTGAAATCGGCCCGGACGTTGTCGAGGAGGACAACCACGACTATGCTACCCGCGCCAATTTCATGTGGACAGCCACGAATGCGCTCAACCGTTTCATTTCTCCAGGTGTTCCCCAGGATTGGGCGACGCATCAACTGGGCCATGAGATGACGTTGGCATTCGGGATCGACCATGCGCGCACGTTATCAATCGTCCTTCCGGCCATGATGAAAGTCCGCAAGCAGCAGAAATGGGACAAATTGCTACAATACGCGGAACGCGTGTGGGATATCCGCGGCGATTCCAATCTGACCGATGAAGAAAAAATCGATTTGGCGATCAAAAAGACCGAAGACTTCTTCGCCAGCCTGGGCGCACCGATCCGTTTCTCCGATGTCGAGCTGGATGAAAGCGACATTCCGGGTCTGGTGGAAGCACTCGTTCGCCACAAGAAAGAGAACATTTCTGAGCGCGGCGACTTCACTTCCGAAGATGCAAGAGCCGTGTATACAGCCGCACTTTAACAAAATGAAATGATTTGATTCAGAAATCCTTCCTTAGTCGGGAAGGATTTCTTGCTTTGGAGTATTTGAAAATTAGGGACGGATTCTGTCCATCCGCAAAAGAAACAGGTTGAAAAATGAAGGAAATCATGTAAACTATAAATGAAGCAAGAAACGACAAGGAATTATCGATGCTGATTGGCGGAACTGTAAACTTTAAGGATGCTAATGTCATAATCTTGCACTGACCTATAAAATTTAAAGGGACTGTAGTCTTTGGAATCATTAGAGAGAACACAAACAAAGGATTATATTGCGGACATCCTGCGCAATGAAATATTCAAAAGAAACATCAAGGATGGCGAGAAGCTGAGACAATCCGAGGTCGCTGCCGCAATGGGCGTTTCCAGAATGCCCGTAAGGGAAGCCTTGCAGATGCTGGAGATGGAAGGCGTGCTTGAAAGACTGGGCAACAGACATATGAAAGTCAACGGCATCTCCTTTGAATCGGCCAAAGCCCAATTCAGGATGATCAAGGCGCTTGAAAAAGAAATTTGCCTAATCCTTTCCGAGAAGCAAGCTGATGCGCAGCCATTTCAAAAAATAGCGGACGAATACAAAGAGGAAATGGTCGCCAAAGATAGTGAAGGTTGTCGCAAGCTGGAACTGGATTTCCATCACCTGTTGTCGGAAGCAACGGGCGTTCCGACCATTAAGCGGGCACACGACCAACTATTGAGCGGCTTCTTCACCTTCGTAATCGGAAATTATGACTTTGATTTTGAAGCAAACTGCCACTATATTGAAAAAATCAGCCAGTACCTGGCGGAAAAGGATCTATCAAAATTGATGGATGGATTTGAAGACTATTTTCAATATTATGTTGAGATCCTGAAGAAAGAACTGGAGGGTATGAACAATGAGCATCCTTAAACCGATCAAACTATTGCCTGCAAGGGAAAGAGTGGCTTCCTCCCTGAGAAAAGCGATCATCCTGAAGGAATTCGAGCCGGGCCATGAATTGATGCTGGATGCTGTTGCGAAGATGTTGGGCGTTTCGGTTACGCCGGTCCGCGAGGCTTTTCAAATTTTGTCCCGTGAAGGCTTCATCCAACTGCGCCCCAATAAGGGAGCCATCGTCATGGGCATCACCCCGACTTTCCTCGAGGATCATTATGAAATCCGAGCTTCCCTAGAAAGTGAAGCCTGCGCCATCATTTGCAGAAAGAAAAAAGACATCAGCGAAATCATCAAAGTGCATGAAGATGCAAAAGAAACCATCCTGTCAGGGGATGTCAGCTCCTATTCCGATCTGAACCAGGCCTTTCACTTTGCCATCTGGAACGCCAGTGAAAATGCGCGTCTGATCGAAATGGCCTCCAATCTGTGGAACGGCTTATCGATGGGGGATCTCCAAACGGAAGAGCAGTATGCCCAAATATCCATCCAGGAACATGATGAAATCGTAAATGCACTCATTGCAGGGGATGAAGAATTGTCCCGCAAAGTCATGCTGAAGCATATCTACCGCAGCATGGAGAATGTCCTGACGCGGTTCAAATAGAAGAACCCACACAATAAAACAACAATGAGCCATCGAGTCCGCACTCCCAACCAACAAGGGAGTGCGGATTATTTTTTTTTGCCCGAAACAAATAAGCAAAATCCCATGATGGTGCGGAAAACCATGTAAGCGTTTTAAAAAAGATAATAAAAAATTCACATTGGTGTTGACAACGAAAAAAGGATATGGTAAATTTCTACTTGTAAAAGGGATACATTATCAGATATCAAATATAAATGATATCCTTAGTGTGCGACTTTAATCCAGCAGTACCGCATCACAGTGGAACGAAGGGAAACTTGGTTTTGCTTCAGTTACCGATTACGAGGAGGAAGAACAATGGAAACGCTTAACAATGAAGTGACAGCGCAACAGAAAATCACTGAAACAGTAGGTAAATTTATAGGTTTGATCGGCAAAAGATTACCGGATGACGTGGGTAAGAGACTGGTCGAGTTGGAGAAAGAGGAAGTGGCTCCTTTATCCAAAGTTGTTTATCAATCAATGATGGATAACCAAGACAAAGCAATGAAACTGAACCGTCCATCTTGTCAAGATACAGGTGTTATTCAATTCTTCATCAAATGCGGATCGAATTTCCCTTTCATCGGAGACTTGGAAGAGGCATTGACTGAATCCGTACTTGAAGCTACCAAAAATTCCCCACTGCGTCACAACAGTGTAGAAACATTCGATGAGTACAACACAGGCAAAAACATTGGAAAAGGCACACCATCCATCTTCTGGGATATCGTTCCTAACAGCGACAAATTGGAATTGGATGTCTACATGGCAGGCGGCGGTTGCACATTGCCAGGGAAATCAATGGTATTGATGCCATCTGCTGGATACGAAGGCATCACGAAATTTGTATTGGATGTCATGACTGAATACGGAATCAATGCTTGCCCGCCATTATTGGTAGGTGTCGGCGTCGCTACATCTGTAGAAACAGCAGCGATTTTATCTAAAAAAGCCTTGATGAGACCGATCGGCAGCCACAACCCGAATGAGCGCGCTGCTTCAATGGAAAAATTATTGGAAGATGGCATCAACTCAATCGGCTTAGGACCACAAGGACTATCCGGCAAAAAATCCGTCATGGGCGTTCATATCGAAAATTCGGCTCGCCACCCATCCACTATCGGAGTGGCAGTCAACACAGGTTGTTGGTCACACAGACGTGGACATATCATCTTTGATAAAAATCTGAACTATGAAATCACTTCACATACGGGGGTAACACTATGAGCGTGAGCGAAATGAACGGTAAAAAAATTCTGACAACACCAATCACTAACGAAGACTTGGAGAGCATCAACATCGGCGACATTGTCTACTTGAACGGACACATCGTTACGTGCCGTGACGTTGCCCACCGCAGATTGATTGAAGAAAAAAGAGAATTGCCGGTTGACTTGAACGGCGGAGCGATCTTCCATGCCGGCCCAATCGTCCGTGATTTAGGCAACGAAAAATTTGAAATGGTTGCCGTTGGCCCAACAACCAGCATGCGTATGGAAAGATTCGAAAAAGAGTTCATCGAAGAAACAGGCGTCAAATTGATCGTCGGAAAAGGCGGCATGGGACAAAGAACGATGGAAGGTTGCCAAGAGTTCAAAGCAGTCCACGCAGTTTTCCCTGGCGGCTGTGCAGTATTGGCGGCTACACAAGTGGAAGAGATCGAAGCAGCACACTGGCGTGACCTTGGAATGCCGGAAACACTTTGGGTGTGCCGCGTGAAGGAATTTGGCCCGCTGATCATTTCGATCGACACACATGGCGGAAATTTATTTGAACAAAACAAAATCATCTTCAATGAAAGAAAAGACAAAGCAATCGAAGAAATCAGCAAACAAGTAAGTTTCATCAAATAAAAGTAAGCTGCAATGAGCGGGAGTCCTTAATCGTAATATAGGTTTTCGGACTCTCTTACTTATTGTAACCATAGTGAAGAACTGCACATCTAAGGATGTAGGAAGGAAGAGTTATGGCCCTGCTATCAAAATTACGTGGACTTCTTTCAGGTAAAAATGAGGTTGTGCAGCCGACAATAGCTGCAAACGCATCCGTTGCCCAAGTAAAACCGTTGGAAACAGTCGATTTTTCGTTGCCTGTCTCACAGGAGGACAAAGAATTGGTTGCAGCGATCGCCTCAGCGATACTTGTTCATGACGATACGGATGTTACTGTCCAAGTGAAGAGCATCACAGGAATCGACCTGGAAAAAGAAATTGCTGCGGCCATCATTGGCGCAATTGCTGCAGGAGATCATCCTGCTTCGCAATTTAGGTTGAAGAGCATCGCAAGAATAGATTAGTCGGAAAGAGGGAAAAAGAATGTTAAGGAAATTCCGCATCAAAATCAACGAAAAAGAATACATGGTGGAAATGGAAGAGTTCGGAGCGCCGGCTGTAGCCGCGGCACCAGTTCAAGCAGTAGCCGTACAAGCCGCGCCAGTCGCAGCACCAGTAGCCGCAGCCGCTCCAGTGGCACCTGCACCAGTTGTCGGAAGTGGAGAAGGCGACCCAATCACTGCGCCGATGCCCGGGAAAATCCTGGACATCAATGTGAACGTCGGCGACGTCGTGACAGAAAACCAAGTGCTGGCCGTATTGGAAGCCATGAAACTGGAAAATGAAATCGTTGCGCCACGGGCAGGCACGATCACAGCTGTCATTGCCACAAAAGGAGCACAGATCGACGTCGGTCAAACAATCGTAATCATTCAATAAAAAAACGTTCGGAGGGAAATAAAAATTGGAACAAATTGTTGCAGGAATATTATCCGTCACGCCTGGCCAACTGATCATGATGGTCATCGGCTGTGTGCTGATGTATCTGGGAATCAAGAAAGAATATGAGCCGACTTTGTTGGTGCCGATGGGATTGGGAACAATCCTCGTCAACTTCCCGGGGACCGGCGTCTTGACGCAGATGGTCAACGGAAGCGAATCGGAAGGCGTTCTGGATGTCCTTTTCGAAGCCGGTATCAGCACCGAGTTGTTCCCTTTATTGATCTTTATCGGCATCGGGGCCATGATCGACTTCGGCCCGCTCCTACAGAACCCATTCATGCTATTATTCGGTGCTGCTGCCCAATTCGGGATCTTCTTCACGATTGCGGTAGCCGTATTTTTCGGATTCGACATCAGGGAAGCCGCTTCGATCGGCATCATCGGCGCTGCCGATGGCCCGACAGCCATTTTCGTATCCAACCAACTGGCCCCTAACCTGTTGGGACCGATCACCGTCGCCGCCTACTCTTACATGGCTTTGGTGCCGATCATCCAACCGATTGCCATCAAAGCCGTCACGACCAAAGCCGAACGCCGCATCCGCATGACCTACAAAGCAGAAGGCGTCTCTAAGATGACAAAAATCCTGTTCCCGATCATCATCACGCTGATTTCGGGTTTCATCGCACCAATCTCCTTGCCGCTTGTCGGGTTCCTGATGTTCGGTAACCTGTTGCGCGAATGCGGCGTCTTGGACAGACTTTCATTGACTGCCCAAAACGAATTGGTCAACATCATCAGCATCCTCTTGGGTCTGACGATTTCCGTCAAAATGCAGTCTGAATTATTCCTGAACTTGCAGACATTGATGATCATCGCTTTCGGTCTGGTTGCCTTCATCATGGATACGATCGGTGGCGTGTTATTCGCAAAATTCCTGAACCTGTTCAGGACCCAAAAAATCAATCCGATGATCGGTGGTGCCGGTATTTCCGCATTCCCGATGTCAAGCCGTGTTATCCAAAAAATGGCAACGGAAGAAGACCCACAGAACTTCGTCTTGATGTATGCGGTAGGATCGAACGTTTCCGGACAGATCGCATCCGTTATCGCGGGTGGCTTGGTGCTTGGCTTCTTCAGCTAACCTATTATTCTTTTGAAAGGAGATTGACATGAGCACATTTGAAAATTTTCAAATCGCCCTGGAACTGATGCTTTTTGGGATGGGAGGGATCTTTCTCGTACTCTTCCTCCTGTATGTGGTTTGTATTGTACTGATTAAACGGTTCCCGACCGATAAATGATGGAGTTGATGAAAATGACGAAAAAGATCCGTTTTATGGAAACGGTCCTGCGGGATGGGCATCAAAGTCTGGTGGCGACCCGCATGTCGACCCCGGAGATGCTGCCGATTCTGAAAAAAATGGACGAAGCCGGCTACGATGCGCTTGAAGTCTGGGGCGGCGCGACCTTCGATGCTTGCCTGCGGTACCTGAACGAGGACCCATGGGAAAGACTGCGCACAATCCGGAGCGAAGTGAAGCACACGAAGCTGCAGATGCTTTTGAGAGGGCAAAACTTGTTGGGCTATAAGCACTATCCCGATGATGTCGTCGAAACATTCATCCAGAAAGCGATCGAAAACGGCATCGATGTCATCCGGGTGTTCGATGCGCTGAATGACCTGAGGAACCTGAAGACGTCCTTCAAAGCCATCAAAAAGTATGGCGGACACTGTCAAGGGACGATCAGTTACACGACCAGCGAAGTGCATAACAATGACTATTACCTGAAGCTGGTTGCGCAAATGGAGACGATGGGTGCCGATTCAATCTGCATCAAAGACATGGCGGGCATCCTGACGCCGAAGAATGTCTTCGAATTGGTCAGCGCGCTGAAGAAATCCACGGTGCTGCCGATCCATGTCCACACGCATTGCACCAGCGGCATTGCCGAAATGACCTACTTGATGGCCGCACAAGCGGGCGCCGACGGCATCGATTGCGCTATCTCGCCGTTCTCCGGCGGAACGAGCCAACCGGCGACGGAATCGATGGCAATCGCCTTGGAGGAGATGGGCTATGATACCGGATTGAATATGGAAGTCCTGAAGGAGATCGCGGATCATTTCCGCCCGATCAAAGAAGACTTCCGCAGCAAGGGCCTCTTGAATCCGAAAGTGATGGATGTCGAGCCGAATACCTTGTTGTACCAAGTTCCCGGCGGGATGCTTTCCAACCTGCTTTCGCAGCTGAAAGAGGCGCACCAAGAGGATAAATATGAAGCCGTGCTGAAGGAAATCCCGGCCGTAAGAAAAGACCTAGGTTATCCGCCTCTTGTGACGCCGTTATCGCAGATGGTCGGCACACAGGCCGTCATGAACGTGGTGAGCGGGGAACGCTATAAGATGGTACCGAAAGAGATCAAAGATTACGTAAAAGGTTCTTATGGGAAATCGCCTGCGCCGCTATTCGAAGAAATCAAACAAAAAATCATCGGCAATGAGGAAATCTGCACGGTACGGCCGGCAGACCTGATTGAACCAGGGATGGCGAGCTTCAAAAAGGGAACGGCAACT
Organism: Trichococcus collinsii; assembly: GCF_900107505.1. Taxonomy (GTDB): domain Bacteria; phylum Bacillota; class Bacilli; order Lactobacillales; family Aerococcaceae; genus Trichococcus; species Trichococcus collinsii. The sequence goes on from NZ_FNQH01000003.1 coordinate 234,341, forward strand.
TACGCAGACACGACGGAAGATGTCTTGACGTATGCCCTGTTCCCAAATCTGGCTGAACCATTTCTGCGCAAAAAGAAAGATCCGTTCTACGATGTACCGATCCAAAACGTTACGATCATCCTTCCTTAAAGTTGCAGAGAATGCTAGCATAATCTTTTTTATAAGACGAGAGTATGCTAGTATTTTATAAAATGGGAAAGCCACCAGTTGTTGAGTGGAGTAGCGTATTCTTATTATTTGTAAGCGCTTTTTAATAGGCTCGTTCATTTTGAAGCGAGCCAACAACTCAAACGAAGAAGGGACATAATTATTTATGCTATTGACATTCCTTGCAATCGCAATGATCACCATCTTTATTGTCGTACTGGCGAAAAAGAAACTTTCCATTTTTGGGGCTTTGACCTTAATCCCATTGATTTTCGGTATTATCGCAACTTTCGTGAACAAGGTGCCTTTGACGGACATGTTCGAATGGATCAAAACAGGGCTATTCTACAGCGTCAATGCGGAGACAGGAAAAGTATCGATGGGTGTTATCTCTCCCGCAATCGTCATCCTGTTTGCGGTACTGTACTTCGGCGTCATGCTGAATGTCGGTCTGTTCGATCCTTTGTGCGAATTTTTCATCAAAAAAGCCAAAGGTGACCCTTTGAAAGTGACGTTGGCTACTGTTTTGACTTCATTGGTCGTAACCATGAACGGCGATACGACAACTACAATCATCATCTGTGTGGCAGCCTTCATCGAACTTCGGAAACAGATGAAGATGAACTTGCTTTACTTGGCGGTCATCATCGTTACGCCAATCGGTATCTTCAACCAATTGCCTTGGGGCGGCCCGACAATCGCGGCCAGCACAGCAATGGGCGTTGAAATCAGCACTTTGTTCGCGGCGTTGTTGCCTGGACTATTGGTTGCGGCTGTATACGCAGTCTTCATGGCCTACATCATCGGACTTAAGGAAAGAAAACGTCTGAACTTTAATCCGAAGGATGCTAAAGATGTTTCGCCTGAAACGATCCAAGGTATGTTGAATGCAATCCGCGATAATGAACCTGAATTGAAAAGACCTAAAATGTGGTGGTTCAACCTGATCATGACGCTAGCGCTTTTGGCGATGTTGATCATGGACATTGCCCACGGTGGTATCCTGTTCATGCTGGGAGCCGCAATCGCTTTGACTGCGAATTATCGCTCTTCCAAACTGGTTACGGAACGTTTGGATGCACTTGCTGCTGATTCTTTAGCGCCTGCCTTGGCTACTTTGGCAGCCGGTGTCTTTTCCGGAATCTTGACAGGAAGCGGAATGGCTACTGCTTTGGCGGAAGGGATCACCAAAATTATCCCTGAAGCATTGGGTACGCATATGGCGCCAATCTATGCCATCATCTCTGCACCAGCGATCACATTCCTGCCGCAAGATGCTTTCTACTTCGGAATTGCCAGCGTAATGGCTGGCGTAATGGGCCAGTTCGGCATCACACCGGATCAGGCTGCTGTCGCTTCGATGGTAGGGCAAGCATTCCGCTTGATCAGCCCGGTCATTCCTGCTTTGTATATGCTTTGCGAATACACGGAAATCAACTTTGTCGACTTCCAAAAAGGCTACATCAAGTTTGCGTGGCCAATCCTGTTCATCTACATCTTCGTCTACGGCATCACAGGCGTTATGCCTCTTTAGGATTTCAAGAATAATCAGGTAATAATGGAAAGCGTTCGGGGGATAAAAACCGAGCGCTTTTTTGTGCATTTTGCTCCTGTTAATTTAATAATTTTAAAAACTAACATAGTGACGCTCTATAATCTATGGTAATATTGAAGAAAGAAAGCATCGGAGTCAACGGAAAGAAGGGTTGCCAATTGGAGAATAACCAGAGCATTTTCGATACAATTTGTCGTTTGAGGGAAGAACAGCCTGGCCTGCCTTATCGATTCCAGGATGAGCGGACAGCTGGGCAAAAAGATGTGCTTTATGTACTTGCATCCGAAGGGATCCCTTTTTGGCGAAAAGAGGACTTGGCGAAGGAGTGTTGCGGCATTCTGAAGGACCTCGTCAACAAAGAAGAAGCAATCCTGACCGATCCTGTCCTGCATCATTTTCTGGAGCATTATCCGATCTGCAGTTATTTCCTGGAATTGCGCGAAAGAGTGAGGATTACTTTGGAAGCGGAATCAGGAGCACGGGAGCGTCTTTATCACCTCGGCATGCGGCTCGCACGCAGCGGCACCAATCCGGAACAGGTGAAATTGGGCATCATCCTTTTGGGCTTCTTCCCGTACGATACTACCAAACAAATTATGCGCACATTGGGTTACCACAGCGAGTATACCTTGTACGTGCTCGAGAGCATCCAGTTCATTTTCCCTCTGCAGAACAATTTCATCTTTGAACTGGCCAAGCACACGGTAGGATACGGGAAACTGGCGGCCATGTTCCTGCTGAAGCCGGTCAGGTGGGAACAGCAGCACTGGATGATGCATGAAGGCATCAAGAGCGAATTCCTTGCCAACATTTACGCCAACCTCTGTATCCAGAAAACGGATATGCGCGCCTATTTCAAGAAGACGGAAATCACGGCCGCCAATTTTACGGATTTCGCTTACCTGATCTGTTATGGCGATTACAACAATGACAGCGTGACCATCGATGCCCAACTGGACTTCCTGTATAAGTTCATCGATAAGCGCGACTATGCGACGAACTTCATCGATCTGGGCGCGCTCGTCAGCATCTGGTATCAGGTAGTCGACTACTGGCAGCAGGATTACGACTTCATCAGTCAAAATGAAACGAAATACCGCCGCACAAAAACCATGTGGGATACCCGCATCGCCCGCTACGAAAAGCTGGTGCATAAAGTCGAAAGTTTCCTGCATCAGCCAAAATGGCGCCATATCGTGTATCAAGAAATTTCCGCCCCAAAGGAATCGGATAGCCTGATTATGAAAGTGCTCGTCTATCTGAACATGCATCCCGATTTTCCGGCCTTCATGGAAGTGCTGAGTCGGCAACCGTTGGGATTCAACATGCTCGATTTCTTCCTGAAAATCAATCCCGAATTCTATTTCGACGATGTCTGCGAATACCTCGAAGCGATCCTGAATCCGGATCTTTACGCGCTCCCTCTGGAAACAGAAGAGCCGGAAAATGCGAGCGTTACGGATCTGATGCGCGCCGACGAATGGTTGCTGCGCCTGTTTGAAGTGATGAGCGAGAAACGCAAATACAATGAAGCCTGGTGCATCCGTGGTGTCCATTACCGTCATGCCGGTGTGCGCAAAAAAGCAGTGCAGGTGCTGCAACAGCACAGAAAAAAAATGGTCCAACCAAGTAGAAATTGAACTCCAGATTGCGCTTGAAAAAGAGCCGAACATCAAACTGAAGCGGCAAATCGATAGACTGTTGCAGCCGGAAAATCTGAAGAACCAAAAAGAAAACCGTTATCTGAAGATGAAGCAGCCGCCTTTGAGCCATGCCCATACGGACAAGGAATTGCTGCATACGTATATCGCCGGCACGCAGTTCCATGAGCTGAGCGGAGTCGCCGATTTCCTGAAACCGGGGGACCTACTGCAGCTTGTCCGGGAGGCCGATAATGCTTATGACGCGAATGCCATCGCCGTTGCGACGCAAGCCGGCTATATGTTGGGTTATGTGCCGCGCTCGGAGAATCCCGTCTTGGCAAGTCTGCTCGATGCCGAAGAGCGTCTATACGCGATCCTCGAATCGCCGACAGTCGAGATGGAACGCCCGAAAATCACTATTGTCCTGAAACGCACCTTTTTCCAGGCGCAGCCGACTGAGCAGGGTCAAGGCATCATCCTGCCGTTCCCGCCACCAAAGAAAAAGAAATACGAATAAGAAAAAGAAAAGCGGAACGGGTTCGTTCAGCCCTGAAAGAAATTTAGGAAATCTGGCCCTGAATGAGCATCGTAGAGCGCAATTGCTGAGAGACTTCCTGCGTCAGCAGGTTAGTCGAACAGTATGTCTTGGCTCGCAGAGACAAGAGGTTCCTTTACCCTTTCCGAAGGGCTAACCCGTGCAGCTAGCCAACGTCTTGGGATGCACAAAATATTTTGCAATCCTGTGAAACACCTGCGGTGAAGCACTTTTAGTTCAGAAAACTTTATACTATTCTACAAAGAACGAAGGGGAACACCGAAAGAACACGGTGTTCCTCTTTTTATGCCGAAATGAACTTGACTATTTCGCCGGAAAGTCGAAAATGGGAAGAGAGCGTTAATTTGACATAAAGGGGCATAAATATATGAATTTCGGGAAACTATTGGGTACATTGATCGTGGCATTCATCGGAGGCTGGGCTGGGATCCGTTTCCGGGTACCGGCTGGTGGAATGATCGGCTCGCTAGTCGCGGTCGCAATCTACAATTATTTTTCACAGATGGGCTATATGCCGGCCAATCTGAAGATCATCGGCCAAATCATAATCGGCGGGACGATTGGCATGAACTTCACGAAGAGCAGCTTGGCCGAAATGAAACAGGTGTTTTTCCCTGCCGTCACTTCCGTACTGATTTTGTTGACCGTGGGAGTGATTGCGGGCTATATCCTGCATAAAGTTGCCGGAATCGATCTGATTACGGCATTGCTTGGGACATCACCGGGTGGATTGACGGATATGACCATCCTCGCGGCGGCCTTTGAGGCCGACACGATCATCGTGTCCTCCATCCATCTCGTCCGGCTCTTCTCGGTCATCCTGTTGATGCCGATTTTTGTCCGAATCATCAGTACGTACATCAACAAATAAGTAAAAAAGTGAGGTGGAGAATCCGAATCAGATTCTCCGCCTCACTTTTTTTTAAATGCAGTTATTCGTATTTCTTCAGGAAGAACAAGCCTAAAGTTCCTAGCCCGGTATGCGAACTGATCGTGGAACCAATCGTGTTCACATAGATGCGGCGCGGATGAAAATGCTCTTCGATGTATTGACGCATTTCCTCGATGGCTTCGGCATCGTCGCTGTGGCAGAGGAACACATTTTGTTCCTGAATCATATCGGCCTCATCGCGCAGGCGTTCGTACATCCGGTTCATGACTTTTTTGCGCCCACGCAGTTTTTCGACGGGCACCAATTCACCATTGATGACTTCCAGTAACGGTTGGATATTCAGCAATCCCCCGAGAAAAGCACTGGACTTCGAAAGGCGGCCGCCTTCCGCAAGGTAATTCAGATCCTTAACGGTGAAAAGGGAAACGACGTTCGCAGCCGTGAAACGGACACGCGATTCGATCTCATCCAAAGTGAAGCCGGCATCGCGCATTTCGATTGCTTCGACGACGGACAAGCCTTCACCAACGGAGGCGCTCATGGAGTCGACCAAACGCAGATCAAAATCCGGAAACTCCTCCTTCAGTTGCTGGTAAGCCAGAAAGGCCGCTTGGTAGGTACCAGATAGCTTGGAGGAAAGGGAAATGTAGATGCCCGATTCACCGGCTTCGGCCGCTTTCCGGAAACCGGAAAGGAATTTTTCCAAGGACACTTGGCTCGTTTTCGGATGACCGCCGCGTGCGATCATTTCATAGACTTTGTCGGCTTGGATTTCGATCATATCTTCGTATTCGCCGGTATCCAGCAGAGTCGTCAACGGGAAGACTTCCACATCATTTTCCTGCAGATCGGCATAAGCCAGGTCACAAGCACTATCGGTAAATATTTTCATAATAAACGCCTCCTCTAGCGCGAGTTCTTTCACGGGATATTCCGTGGATTACTCTACAGTATAGCACGTTTCGCCAGTTTTAAAAATTTCAGCGCAATGGCTGTCCAAGATGAGCGGTGCCGCTGTAAAATAAAGGCTCAATCGTTCAATTCGCCGAGTTCCTTCTTAATGAGCAGCGCGGTCTTCTCGGGGATGCCCAATGCTTTGAGGTCTTCGTGACTGGCTTCGCGAATGTTCTTCATCGTCTTGAAATGCTTCAGAATCTTCGTGCGGGTTTTCGGTCCGACGCCTTCGATCTCGTCCAATTGCGAAGAAATGCTGTTCTTGGCGCGCACTTGGCGATGGAAGGTGATCGCGAAGCGGTGGACCTCTTCCTGGATCCGTTGCACCAGATGGAAAGCCTGACTGTTTGGACTGAGCTCAACGATTTCATCATTCTCACCGAAGATGAGAGAGGACGTCTTGTGTTTCGTGTCCTTGACCATGCCAGCCACCGGTATGTCCAGTCCAAGCTCGTCCTCCAGCACTTCCTTGGCGGCATGTACCTGGACTTTGCCACCGTCCATCAGGATCAAATCGGGCATGGGGCGTCCTTCGCGCAACAAACGGCTGTAGCGGCGGCGGATAACTTCCTGTGTCGTCGCGAATTCATTGCTGCCTTCGACCGTTTTGACTTTGTATTTTCGGTAGTTTTTTCGTTCAGGCTTGCCGTCCTTGTAAACGACCATCGCCGAGACCGGATTTGTTCCTTGGATGTTCGAATGGTCGAACGACTCAATAATCTCTAGATATTCGATACCGAGCGCCTCGGAAAGTTCTTGGATGGCGCCGACCGTCTTGTGGGTGTCACGCTCGATCATCATGAACTTCTCCGTCAATGCCAACTCGCTGTTTGTGATTGCCAGTTCTAGGATGCTGCGCTTGCTGCCGCGGACAGGGGTGTGCACTTTCGTTCCCAGTGCTTCCTGCAGCAATTCCGTGTCGACGCCTTTCGGTACGAGGACTTCCTGCGGCAGGATGTGATTGGGATCCTGATAGAATTGCATAATGAAGGAAGCCAACTCTTCCTCAGGCGTGTCATAGCAGGGGAAAAGGGCGGCTTCGCGTTTGATGATCGACGATTGGCGCAACAGGAAGACTTGAATCGACAGCCAGCCTTTGTCCATATGGAACGCGAAGACATCGCGGTTCGTGTAGTCGCGCGACATGACTGTCTGTTTTTCCACGGTCGCCTCGATGTAGCTGATCTGGTCGCGGTAATCGGCAGCCTGTTCGAAGTTCAGGATGTCGGCAGCGCGGTGCATTTTTTCCCGCAGATCTTTCTTGATCTCCTTGACCTCGCCGTTCAGGAAAGCGGCAATGCGTTTGATCTGGGCATCGTATTCTTCTTTCGAAACTTCATGGTCGCAGCAGCCGATGCATTGGCCCATATGGTAATAGAGGCAGGCACGTTTGGAATTTTTAGCGCACTTGCGCAGCGGGTAGATCTTCTGGATGAACTCCTGCGTCTCCGTCGCCGCGTAGACGTGCGGATAGGGGCCGAAGTAGAGGCCACCATCATCCTCGACCGTCGAGGTGATGATGAGCTGGGGATCCTTTTCATTCGTGACCTTGAGATAAGGATACATCGTCCCTTGCTTCAGTTTGATGTTGTATTTCGGCTGGTAACGCTTGATCAGGTTGATCTCCAGCAGCAGCGATTCTTTGTTCGTTTTGGTGACGATCGTTTCGAACCGGTCGATGTCCGCGACCAACAGCTGCGTCTTGCCTTCGTGCTTGCTGTGGAAGTAGGATTTCACGCGGTTCTTCAAATTTTTGGCCTTGCCGATGTAGATGATTTCGTCATCCTTGTCCCGCATGATGTAGCAGCCGGGCAAATCGGGCAGCAGCGCCAATTTTTGGTTGATTTCTTCTCTGCTCATCCGTTTCAATCCTTTTACTTTTTGTTAAGAATAGTATAACATGAATGGAAACATACGTTCAGTCGTTTGATTCTGAACGCAGTCATTTTGGGGACGATAACCGCCTCTCCAGCAAGGAAGTGCAAACTGTGTGATCAAGAAAATGAAATATGAAAAGTGGCAGCGTCAAACCGCGCTCTTTTTGGGCAGCCAGACGATTTCCCTGTTCGGCTCATCGCTTGTCCAATACGCGATATTCTGGTATCTGACCTTGGAAACGCAATCCGGCGTCATCATGACCTTATCGACCATCTTCGGATTTCTGCCGACTTTCTTCATATCGCCGTTCGCCGGGGTATGGGCCGACCGCTATAACCGGAAGCGCCTGATCGTCCTTTCCGACGGCATCACCGCGCTCTCAACATTGGTGCTAGTCCTACTGTTCCTGGCGGGGCAGCGTTCGATCTGGATCCTGTTGGCTACATCGGCAATCCGCGCAGTCGGTGCGGGCATTCAGATGCCGGCGGTCGGCGCCATCCTGCCGCAGATTGTTCCGGAAAAGGAATTGACCCGAATCAACGGACTAAACGGCAGCGTCCAGGCCGTCGTCATGTTGATTTCGCCGATGATCAGCGGCGCGCTTTACCAATTTGCGCCGATGGAGGGCATTTTCATGATCGATATCGTGACAGCGGCTATGGCGATCGCCATCATGGTGTTCTTTTTGAAAGTCCCTACACATGAAAAAGCCAGCAAAGAACAGGTCAGCAATTATCTGGAGGACATGAAGCTTGGCTTCAGCTATATCCAAAATCACGCCTTCATCAAAAGGCTGTTCCTGTATTTTTCCTTGGCTTTCCTGATGGCCGCTCCGGTATCGTTTCTTTCCCCGCTGCAGGTCGCGCGTTCATTCGGTGAAGATGTTTGGCGTTTGACAGCGATCGAAATCGCCTTTTCCATCGGGATGATCGGCGGCGGACTCTGGATCGCGTCGTGGGGCGGCTTCAAGAATCGAATCCATTCCATCGCTTTTGCGATCGGAGCGATGGGCTTATGCACTTTCGGGATGGGTGTCATCCCGAATTTCTGGATTTACCTCTTCCTGATGGGTCTCGTCGGTCTCGTCATCCCGCTCCTGAACGCTCCAAGCATGACGCTGCTGCAGGAAAAGGTCGAGGAAGATTTCCTTGGCCGCGTCTTCGGCGTCCAAAGCATGGTCGCAAGTTCGATGATGCCGCTGGGGATGCTGATCTTCGGACCGCTGGCGGACCGGATGGCGATCGAAATCCTGATGGCCGTATCGGGCGTGTTCCTGATGGTCGTGGCCTTCTTTGCCATCCGCGACCGGGTCTTGCTTGAAGCTGGCAAGCCGGAACCTTTGGACGGAGAGTAATCAACTGGATACAAAAAAACGAACGCGGCTCATCCAAATCGGATGGCCGCGCTCGTTTTTTTGTTTTATATGATCAGAGACCGCATTTCAGCTGTGCACCGCAGTTGGTGCAGGTATTGCAGCCGCCCAGATCTTCTACCGTACCTTGTCGGCAGATTGGGCAGGTATCACCGATTTCGTTGCCGATTGTGACATCGGTAGACGTGAGGTTTGCTATCGAATCAACTAGGAAAGTCTTGTCCTTGTTGACTTTTACGTGTTCTTTCTCTTCTTCGAGCTTGGCTTCATCATCCCAAACGTTTTCTTCGGCTTTCAGCGTCAGCACCTGCGAATCGCGGCTGCCGTCGACGTAGACCGTACCACCCTTGGCTCCGCCCAGGTAGAGGCGTTCATAGATTTTTTCGACTTGATCGACGGTATAGCCTTTCGGCGTGTTCACCGTTTTTGAAATGGAACTGTCCACCCAGCGCTGGATTGTCGTCTGCACATCGACGTGTTCTTCAGGAGCAAGCGTCATGGCAGTCGCAAAATAATCAGGCAACTGGTTCGGATCAGCATCCGGATGACGATCCAGATATTCTTGGACGATATCCGCCTTCACTTCGATGAATTTGCCGAGACGGCCGCTGCGGTAATACGTGAACGAGAAGTAGGGCTCCAAACCGGTGGAAACGCCGGCCATCGTGCCCGTCGAACCGGTAGGCGCCACCGTCAACAAGTGCGAGTTGCGGATGCCGTATTTCAGGACGCCTTCACGGACATGCTCCGGCATTTTTTTCATATAGCCAGTGTTAATGAAACGCTCGCGCAGGATTTGAGTCTCTTTTCCGGTCTGCCCGACCAGGAACGGGAAGCTGCCGCGCGTCTTCGCCAACTCGATGCTTTCCTCGTAGGCCGCCACGGCGATCGTTTCGAATACTTGATCGATCAGCTGCAGGCTTTCCAGTGAACCGTAGCGGACACCGCAATAGATCAGCATGTCGGCCAAGCCCATGATCCCCAGGCCAATCCGTCGTTCGCCAAGCGCTTGTTTTTTGTTCTCCTCCAGAAAGTAAGGGGTGGAGTCGATGACGTTGTCCTGCATATGGATACCGGTGCGGACAGTCTGTTCCAATTTGGCAAAATCGACCATCTGCAGGTCCTTGTTCACCATTTCGGCCAAGTTGACTGCCGCCAAGTTGCAGACGGAATAGGCTGCCAAGGGTTGCTCGCCGCAAGGATTGGTGGCGACTACTTTTTGACCGTATGCTACCGCATTTGTCATTTTGTTTGCGTTATCGATGAAGAAGATGCCTGGTTCGGCGGCATAAGTGGCGCAGACGTTGATCAGGCGCCACAATTCACGCGCTTTGACGGTCCGGTAGGTGCGGACGGCGTTTCCGGAAGCTTCCCAATCGCGGACATCGCCGCAGTTTGTCCATTCTGCATCGTAGTGAGCCATCGCATCCGCATCGTAATGTTCGACATCCGGAAAACGAAGCGCGTATTCTTCACCCCTCATCACTGCGTCCATGAAGTCGTCGGTAATGCAGACGGAAATGTTGGCGCCAGTCAGGAACTCAGGATTGTTGACGGTGTAAGTGCCGCCATCGCGCAGTTTTTTCTCGGCTTCATGTATGACTGATGCGTCAAAACCGCCATGCCCCGGGATGTGCTTGTAGTTGACAATGCCGGTATACATGTTGATGTCTTTGGAAGAAAAAGGCGTGAAATGCAGCTTTTCCTTTGCCAACATGCGGATTTGTTCATCCTCGAAATTTTCGATGATGTAGCGGAGGATGCGCGGATTCTGCATCTTGGAAATGATGAATTCGAAGATATCCGGATGCCAGTCGGCCAGCATGATCATCTGGGCGCCGCGACGGGATCCACCTTGTTCGACCAGATGCGTCAATTTAGCGATGTCGTCCATCCAGGAAACGGAGCCGGAAGAGCGCCCGTTGACTCCTTTCACTATTGTGTGGCGCGGACGCAGCGTCGATCCGTTCGAACCGACGCCGCCACCACGGCTCATGATTTCCATGACTTTTTTGCGGTGATCGGAAATGCCGCCGCGCGAGTCGGGCACGAAAGGCATGACGTAACAGTTGAAATAGGTCACATCGGTACCGGAGCCGGCGCCGTAAAGCACGCGCCCGGCCGGGATGAAGTTCAAGGCTTTCTGTTCTTCGTAGAATTTCAGAAACGCTTCATGGCGCAGTTCCGGCGTGATTTCAACCTCGGCTAGACCATGAGCGTTGCGCATCGCAATCTGTTCGTAGAAAAGCTCCAGTGGTTTGTCCAACGTCAGGATCCGGCGCGTCACGATGCCGCCTTCTTCGACTTCGAAATCGTCGATATTGTGCTGGTATTCCTCAGAAACTTTGATGCGCACAGTCTGTTCTTTGTGGTTTACGGAAAGGACGGTTCCTGTTCCGCGGGCCGGATATTTTGGGTCCTCCTTGACCGTCAGAATCACGAGGTCGCCTTCGGACAGAGTCTCCTTGGTGGAATCCTTGTAGGAGTAGCGATCCAACATAACGAGGCGGGACACGCCCTCATAAGTCACGTGCATATCTTCCGTGATTGGAAACACATGCGGGAACCGCTCGATATCCTTGTTCAATTTTTCAAATCCTGCTTTAAATGTGGTCTTTGTTGCATCCACAATACTCACTCCTTTATATATGGCGAAAACACTAGATGTTGTGCTGTCGGTTCATGTCTCATACTATATATGTTAATTCTGTTCGCCGAATAAATCAAGGGGAACAGTCAAGGAGTTGGCTGATGTAAACGGATGAAAACGTTGTTTGGATGGAAGGGGATGTGTTTGTAATAATATATCGGCCAATAAGACGTGTGTGGAGTGCGTCGGAAACGGGGTGTCGTGTTTCACGAAGGAGATGAATGCTGAATAGCCGAGACAGGGCGCGGGTGTCGACTGTTCCGAATGGGACTAATGCTTAACAGTCAAGACAGAGCATTGGCGTTGGCTGTTTCGGGAAAAGTGGGTCGCGAACAGCCGAGAGGACAATCCGTTGTTTGTATCCGATGACCACAACAAATCCGATTCGGCCTATAATGCGAAATAGTACCCAGTCAACCCTCGCGAAAGCTATAATGAAAGTAGAAAGAACAACAAAAGAAAGGAGTCCGAACATGAAAGATAAAGAACGCTTCGCGGATATGATCCGTAAATCGCAGCGCATCGTTGCCTTCACTGGTGCGGGCATCAGCACGGAGAGTGGGATCCCGGATTTCCGCTCGGCGGGCGGGCTTTTCGACAGGTTGAGCGGCCGCCATTTCAGCGGTGAGGAGACGCTCAGCATAGGTTTCCTGGAGGCGTATCCCGCGCTTTTCTTCCGCAATTATGCGGAGCATTTCGATTTTTCACAGGCGCTCCCGAACGCCGGGCACCGCTTCTTTGCGGGCCTCGAAAAGACAGGCAAAGAAGTCACCGTCGTCACCCAGAACATCGACAATCTGCACCAGTCCGCCGGCAGCAGCACAATCATCGAGCTCCACGGGAACGGCACGAGATGGCGGACGTTCGACACGGACGAACCCGCCGATGCCACCGCAATCAACATGGACGCGCAAGGCATCCAGCGCGATTCCCAAGGCAGGATGGTGCGTTCCGATATCGTCCTCTACGGCGAAATGCTCGACGAGGAGGCAATGGAGCGCGCGGCCGCAGCAATCGGCGCGGCAGACATGCTGGTCGTCATAGGCACCTCGTTGGCCGTATATCCGGCTGCGAGCATCGTCCACTATTTCAAAGGCCATTACGCCGTCTTGCTGAACCGAACGCCTGTGCCGCAGTCGCTGACCTTCCAGTTGGCCGTCCAGACCGATGCGGGCGCCTTTTTGGCGGACGTCTGGGAAGAATATTTTGCAAAATGAGTAAAGAAAAGGGGAGAACGCTATGCCGAAGGTGAGTCAGTTGGCGAGTTACCTGGTCTACTCTTACGAAAACCATACAGGAGCCAGGTTCGGCGACAATGAGCTGAGGCTGCAGACGATGCTGTATTTCGCGCAGCGGGAATGTCTGGCGGTAGTCGGAGTGCCGTTGTTCGAGGGAAGCTTTGAAGGCTGGGAAGAGGGTCCTGTGCTGCCGGAACTGCATTTCTTCTTTGAGGAAGGCTACGATCCCTTCGAACCACTGGAGATGAAGAAGTTGACGGAGCGCGAACAGTTCATCCTGGACCGCGTAGTCTTTGCCTACGGTCAGTACGAAGGCTGGTATTTGTCGGATTTGGCGCGCCGCGAAACATCCTGGCGCAATAGCAGACCCAGTGTCGCGGAAGAAGTGACCGAACCCAAACTGCTGGAACTTGCGGATATCCGCGAGGATGCGAAAAAAGTGAGGATCTATGACACGTTGTTCGATGTTTATCTGGATGAATTGGAGGAATTCGAAGGGGGGTGCTGGAACCATGAACGAAACGCAAGCCTATATTGGGGCCATCGTGAAGACCCGATTTGCCTACCATGACCTTGAGACAGACAAAATTGCCTTCAAATCGCGCCCGTTTTTGATCATCGGTGCGGAATATGATACGTTGCCGTGCGACTTCACAGCCTTTCCGATTTCGAAAGTGTCGACGAGCCAAAACATCGATCCCATCCACGACATCAAAGTCGAAAAGGACCGCTACCCCAAACTGAGCCTGAATGCGGACGTCTCCTATATCCGCGTCCATAAAATTCAGACGATCCACAGTTCCCAGCTTGCGATCGGGATCCTGTCCTCATTGAGCCAAGCCTACCCAGATCTCTATGCGGAAGTGAAGGCAGCTTACCGGGATTTTTCCGGGGGGCTGTTCTGACTGAGCGGAGCTGCGATCCCGGCTTGGAAATTACCAAGAAAAAAAACACCCCTGCCTAGCGGAGGCCCATAATGGAGCCTTCGTCTAAGCGGGGGTGTTTTACAATCTGTTATGCAAACTCAGCGACGTGCGCTTATGCTTCCATTGCAAATTGAAATCTTTTTTTAGCAACAACAGCTGTTCCAACTGCAGCTACCAACAGGGAGATTCCGCCTGCCAAGTAGAGATTGTTTGATCCAGTCTGTTTGACATCATTTCCCTTTGTCGGGAAAGTAGCGACAACAGTGCCGTCTGCACCATAAATGATGATTTCTTTTGAATTCATGGTTACAGTCATTTCCAAAATTGCAGCAGCTGCAGTAAGCTCAGCCAAGATGGCTTGTCCCTCAGCTTGAGTAAGCTGATTCACGCTTTTCGCTCCGCCGGCATTCACGACAGCTTGTGCATTATTGATGTGGGCGATGATTTGATCCGCTTCTTCAGCAGTCACATCATTGGACATCAAATAATTTTTTGCTTGCTGCACATAATTGGATGGCAAGCTACTTGCTTCCAAAGTTGAGATGATATCATTTTCAGTTGCAGCAGCAACATTCGGTTGTGCTCCGAAGAACAACACGAATGCAAACAAAAGAGATACGATGACTTTTTTCATATATTTTTCACCTCCTCTCAATGTATATATCAGCCGATAATGAATCAGTATTGTTGCATTTCAGCCGCGTAGTCGCGTTCCCGGCGGTAGGCCGCTCGTTTGGCCTTGCTGATCAGACTGTAGCCGACTAGGCATGCTATTCCCAAAAGGAAGACCAGTGCACCGGCGCCCAACATGAAGGTAGTGTAATGCATAGCCAACGTGCGCAGGGCGGTATTAATGTAATCGGCAGAAACAGTGATGCGCTGCGGAATCTTAAGACCCAAAGCCACGATTGCTGGGATGATGACGAAGGCGGAGCCGGAAACTAAGCCACTGCCGATCCAAATCAGGGAGCGGTGAGGCAGTTTCCAGTTCAAGCCGACGAGTGCCGCAGCGATCAAAAAGAATGCCAGTGGTACGAGATAGAAATAAGCAAGAACGGTTTGCATTATTTTCCTGACGGTTTGGAACTGTGGGAAAGCAATGACGTTGTCAAGATTGAACAGCATAGTGTGGCTACCGACAATGGCGGTGGCTTCATCGATGATCGCAGCAGTCTGCGCTTGCAGGCCTTCATCGAACGGTTGGTTGTGCTCTGCGGCGTAAACCTGAACGTAAGCTGTCACGGGTTCCTCGAACATGCTGCGATCGGTCGCTGCTGCGTAAGTTGCATCAGAATCAATCAGATAGTTGAGCGCTTGTTCATTGTTCGTGCGGGCAAGTTGCTGCAGGCCATATTGGTCCTTCGCGGCTTCCACGAAGACTTCCTCTGGTATGGACGTTTCCAAGCTCAATGTCTTAAATTTAGCGGCCAGGCTTTCCTCAACTAGTGTGTAGTAAGGACTGTCGTCCAACTGTTGATTGAGGTCGCTTGCGCTCAATAGGACTTGCTTCATGAAGATGACTCCGATCAAGGCGACCACTACAAACATCAGGAGAAAGCTGAGGATCGCCCTGCCGATTTTTTTTATGTTTCGCATTACAATGCTCCTTAAAAATTGATTTCTGACAGTGGCTTGCCTTCGACCAATTTTGCGGTCACGACATATCTGTCAGGTGTGTTTCCGATGTAGTCGAAAGGATAACAAGTGTACAGCGTCAAAATCTGCTCTTCGGAAGGTGCCAGGATGCTTTGGTCGGTCCCGCTCTTGATTTCGATGTTGCTGATTTCATACACATAGGTTCCATAGGTCAGCTCGAGTCGGATATCGTCGCCGATCTGAGCATCCCCCAAAGTCTTGAAGACGGAATTGGTGTGCCCGGCAATGACAGTGTTGCCGATATCTCCTGGAAATACGGAACCATAATATTGGCCGGCACCATACAATAATTGCGTGGCGTCGTCACCGACGAAAACAGGTGAGATGATGCTTGCCGCATCCACGCTCAGCGTCCCGAATTCATCCCCGTACTTCGGGAAGGATACTTGGGTTGCCACCGTGGCATCCTCTACAACCGTGCTACTGTCGTTCAGGTTCGTCTGCGCGATCGCAACTTCTTGCGGAAAGAACATCCGCGACAAGTAAAAGGCATAAGAGATATTATCAAAAAAAGCCAAGGAAAGCAGCGTGATGCCGGATACGAAAAGCATTACCGGGATGCCGATCAGCGCACCGAGACTCCGCCTCTTTGCCCGATTTTTTTGACTTGATTTTTTCCCCATCATTCCACTCCATTCATTTTAGTTGATGCAGCCTCCCATTTCCGCGGAAATAGGCAGGCCAGTCCGGTCTATTTTCGTAAAAAAATGGTTTAGCCAATATATTGCAGGCAACATAAAAATGTTAACCTTTAATTTTTTCTTAATAATACTTTCAAGTGTAAAACAAAAAACTGCTGATGTCCATGAAAATCCATCATTAGGAAGCAAGATGTGGATAATAGATTGTTTCAAAAGAGAATATCCGATCGTGAAGCATCCACCCAGCGTCCTATTGGGGATGGAAGCACAAAAAAGAGCGCACCGAAATCAGAGCGGAGCCGTGCCCACCGACTGGACCATATCGCAAAAAAACACCCCTGCAAAGTGGAGGCTCAGGGTGGGTCCTCCGTCTATCCAAGGGTGTTTTACAATCGTTTATGCAAACTCAGCAAAGTGCGCTTAAGTCTACACTGCAAATTGAAATGTTTTTTAGCAACAACAGCTGCTCCAGCTGCAGATACTGGCAAGGGGATTCCGCCTGCCAAGTATAGATTGTTTTACTTAAGTCTATTTTACACCATTTCCCTTTGTCGGAAAAGTAGCGATAATAGTGCCGTCTGCATCACTGAAAACGACTTCTTTTGAAGTCACAGAAACAGTAATATCCAATACAGCAGCAGTTGCAGTAAGCTCAGCCAATATGGCTTGTTTATCAACTTTAGTAAGCTGATTCATGCTTTTCGCTCCGCGTGCGTTCACGACAGATTGCGCATTATTGATGTGGGCGATGATTTGATCCGCTTCTTCAACAGTCACATCATTGGACATCAAATAATTTTTTGCTTGCTGCACATAATTGGATGGTAAGCTACTTGCTTTCAAAGTTGAGATGATATCATTTTCAGTTGCAGCAGAAACATTCGATAGCGCTCCGAAGAACAACACGAATGCAAACAAAAGAGATACGATGACTTTTTTCATATATTTTTCACCTCCTTTCAATTCATCTGTCAGCCGATGATAAATCATTATTGTTCCATTTGAGTGTAGTAGGAGCTGTCTTCCCGCTGCTGATTGAGGTCGCTTGCGTTCATTAGGACTTGCTTCATGAAGATGACTCCGATCAAGACAGCCACTACAAACATCAGGAGAAAGCTGAGGATCACTCTGCCGATTTTTTTATGTTTCGCATCACGATGCTCCTTGAAAATTGATTTCCGACAGTGGCTTGCCCTCGACCAATTTTGCGGTCACAACATATCTGTCAGGAGTGTTACCGATGTAGTCAAAAGGATAATAAGTGTACAAAGTCAAAATTTTCTCTTCGGAGGGCGCCAGAATACTTTCGTCGTTATTGCTCTTGATTTCGATGTTGCTGATTTCATATATGTAGGTACCGTAGGTCAGCTCCAGGCGGATTTCATCGCCGATCTGCGCTTCATCCAGCGTCTTGAAGACCGAATTTGTGTGCCCAGTGATGACTGTGTTCCCGATATCCCCCGGAAAAACGGAACCATAATATTGGCCGGCACCATCTAATAATTGGGTTGCACCGTCGCCGACGAAAACAGGCGAGACGATGCCTGCCGTATCCACGCTCAGCGTCCCGTATTCATCCCCATATTTCGGAAAAGAGAGTGGGGTCGTTGCGGAGGTCTCCTCCACAACCGTGCTGCTATTTTTCAGATTCGTCTGCGCAATGGCGACTTCCTGCGGGAAAAACATCCGAGACAGGTGAAAAGCGTAGGAGACATTATCAAAAAAAGCCAAGGAAAGCAATGTGATGCCGGATACGAAAAGAATTACCGGGATGCCAATCAGCATACCAATCCTACTTTGCTTTGCCCGATTTTTTTGACTTATTTTTTTTTTCATCATTCCACTCCATTCATTTAAGGTGATTCGGAGAGCATGTAGTTTCCGCGAAAAATACAAGGAAACAGAAAACAACGTTTTACTTTCGAATGTAATTATATTATTCCATGGATATCATGACCCCCACCGTTTATAGTCTTATAGGACTATAAACGACTACTACCGTAATTGTATTAATAGGCTATACCTCACCTGTATAATTCATGCAGTATCAAATGACTATTACTAAACTTGCTACAACAGCATTTTGCGGTGTATCAATTTCAATCCTAACCGCGGGTATATTACTTTCAAATAGCAACTATTTCTATTTTGGCGATGATGGTATTACCCGCCATTGCCAAATGGGAGCTGATATCTTCATTAATGTCGCCAAGGTGCATAGCTTCGTAGGGACGTAACGGCGGATCTTCGACTGGAATGGCGAAAACACCGAAACCTGCATAACATAATAGAGGGAAACAAGTTTATTTCGACAAAACAAAAGGCCAGCCCCCCGTTTCGGGAGTGCCAGCCTTTTGTCGGACAATAATTAAAAGTTGTTAAGGAGAATGGGGGATTCGAACCCCCGCGCGCCTTTCGACACCTAACGCATTTCGAGTGCGTCCTCTTCAGCCGGACTTGAGTAATTCTCCATAAATGACATTATAACGCTTTTCGGACGATCAGAAAAGAGGAATTTAAAAAAACTGCCCAAAAAGGCAGAAACAGTTTTTGAAAGGGGGCCTGCTGATGTATTGTGCTAAACCGGAAACTGAACGGTTTTCTTCCGCGAGGGATTAAATTATGGTAATATGGAACTCTGCGTACTCATTTTATTGTAATTTTTTACATACATCAGGAGGAATTTGAATTGTATAAACTATTAAATCACTGGTACAAGCTGAGCCTTGTCAAACGTATCATCATCGGTCTGATTATAGGTATCATCCTTGGTGTAACGATGCCGGACGCCGCGCAGCCGATTACCATTTTTGGAGCGCTGTTTGTCGGTGCTTTGAAGGCAATTGCGCCGATGCTTGTCTTTTTCTTGGTTGCATCCGCGATTTCGCAGCACAAAAAAGGCCAACAGACGAACATGAAATCTGTCATAGTGCTCTACCTTTTAGGAACCTTCTCGGCGGCACTCGTAGCAGTGGTCGCAAGCTTCATCTTCCCGGTGACTTTGACATTAGGGGCCGGAGCTGAGGACGTCACAGCGCCAGGTGGTGTAGTGGAAGTCCTGAAGGCACTGCTTCTGAACGTCGTGGACAATCCAGTCAAAGCGCTCTACAATGCCAATTATATCGGCATCTTGTCATGGGCTCTTATGCTCGGGTTTACTTTGAAGAATGCCGCAGCTTCAACCAAACTGATGCTGTCAAATGTTTCTGATGCACTGACGGAAATGGTCAGAATCGTTATTGCCTTCGCTCCTTTGGGAATCATGGGGCTTGTCTTCGATGTCATCGCGACAAGCGGAATCGGTGTTCTGCTGGGCTACGGGAAACTACTTGCGGTCCTGATCGGCTGTATGCTGTTCGTGGCGTTGATCATCAACCCACTCATCGTCTACATCTATATCCGTTCCAATCCGTTCCCACTCGTTTTCAGATGCTTGAGGGAAAGTGGTATCACAGCTTTCTTCACAAGAAGCTCTGCTGCGAACATTCCCGTGAACATGACACTGTGTGATGACTTGGGACTGGACAGAGACACTTACTCCGTATCCATTCCGCTTGGCGCGACCATTAATATGGCCGGCGCGGCAGTTACGATTTCCGTCCTTACCTTGGCAGCGGTCAATACGCTGGGTATCCCTGTGGATTTCGGGACAGCCTTCATCCTTAGCATCCTTGCAGCGGTCAGTGCTTGCGGGGCATCGGGTGTTGCTGGTGGCTCGCTGTTGCTTATCCCATTGGCAGCAAGTCTGTTCGGCATCCCCAACGATGTGGCCATGCAAATAGTCGGTGTCGGTTTCATCATCGGAGTCCTGCAGGATTCATTCGAAACAGCCCTCAACTCATCGACAGATGTTCTCTTCACGGCGACTGCAGAATTCGCTAAACGACGCAAAGAAGGCATCAAAGCCTGATTAAAGACCGAACATCAAAATAGGCTGTCTCGCAATGAGACTGCCTATTTTTTGATGTTCGGTGACAGGTTTTCCCCGCCAAAATGGCTTTGATGGGTGATCACTGGGCGTTAATTCAATTTCATATTAGAAAGGGCTGTATCAAACCAGAAAATCCTATTCTGGTTTTGACACAGCCCTTTCTTGTTCACTAAGTATTTATTTGATTCAGTCTTCAGTTCCCAAAATCTGATTAATCTCTTGTGACAGCAAGTCTGCCTTGCCACCGAATACAGCTTGGATGCCACCTTGAACTTCGAAAACAGCAGTTGCTCCGAGATCCTTGATGGAATTTTTATCAACGATCGAACCGTCTTTCACGGAAACACGCAGACGGGTTGCACAAGCAGTGACGGATTCGATGTTCGCTTCATTTCCCAATGCTTGAATGATGATTTGCGCTTCATCATTCAAAGTAGAAGCCTTGCCGGAGGTCGTGATCGGAACGCTTGCGTCAGATTCTGACTCATCCATACCAGGCACCATCACTTTGAATTTCGTAATGAAGAAGCGGAATACGAAGTAATAAATCAATGCCCAAACGATTCCAATCGGGATCACCCATATCCAGTTTGTTTTGGCGTTACCTTGCAACGGACCAAACAGCAAGAAGTCGATCAACCCACCTGAGAATGTATTTCCGATACGGATGCTCAACAAGTCAGCAACGAAGAAGGAAACACCATCAAGAAAAGCATGAACCACATACAACCAAGGTGCGACGAACAAGAACATATATTCAAGTGGTTCAGTAATACCGGTCAAGAATGAAGTAAGAGCACTACTGAAATACAGACCGGCATTTTTTTGGCGGTTCTGCTTCGGAATGGAGTGGTACATTGCTAAAGAAGCAGCCGGCAAACCGAACATCATTGTAGCGAAACGACCTGCGAAGAAACGAGTTCCGTAAGTGAAAAGGCCAGTATGATTTGGATCAGCCAATTGTGCGAAGAAGATGTTTTGGGCACCAGCAATGGTTTCACCCGCTACAACTTCGGTTCCACCCAAAGAGCTATACCAAAACAGCGGATATATCGTATGGTGCAAACCGACCGCGCCTGTCAAACGAAGCAAAAACCCGTACAAGAAGGTTCCAAAACTGCCCATAGCTGCGATGGCTGTACCGGCGGATGTCAGTGCGCCTTGGATCGGTGGCCAAATCAGGTAAAAGAATGCCCCAAGAATGATAGCTGCAAATGATGCCACAATCGGAATAAAACGCGAGCCTCCGAAGAAACCCAAAAACTGCGGCAATTCGATTTTACGATAACGATTATGCAGGAAGGCAACGGTACTTCCGACAGCTATTGAACCAACAACCCCAGTGTCGATAGAAGCACCTTCTGCGGAAAATAATTGCAGAAAACCACTGATGGTTGCGACGAAAACAACGTAACCCACACCGCCGGCCAAACCAGCAGTCCCTTTATCTCCGTTCGCGAGACCGACAGCGACCCCGATGGTGAAGATGAGAGCCAAATTGGCAAAGACGGCATTTCCGGCAAAACTCATGATGCTCAGGATCACTTGCAACCAGCCAATGTCAAGGAAAGGATAAGCAGCCAATGTACTTGGATTGGTCAATGCGCCACCAAAACCAAGTAAAAGGCCGGCAGCAGGTAAAATGGCGATTGGGAGCATCATAGCTCTTCCAATTTGAGAGAATTTTTTAAACATGTTTTTCACTCCTTATTTTAAGTTGTCAATGAAACGTTTCGCTATTTCTTTTGGCCGTGTGATTGCACCTCCTACGACGATTCCTACAACACCCATTTGCTGGATTAGTTTGGCTTGTTCAGGCGTATGGATTTTACCTTCAGCGATGACATCCACACCTGCTTCTACCAATTTTTTTATCAAGGCGATATCCGGACCATCCTGTTTGATGCTTGCCTCAGTGTAACCGCTTAGCGTTGTGCCGACAAAATCGATTCCTTCCTGGAAAGCATTGAGGCCTTCCTCAAAGGTGGCAATATCCGCCATGAACAATTGATCGGGATATTTTTCCTTGATTTCTTTGATGAAGGCATTGATTGTTTTGCCATCATAGCGTTCCCGCAAAGTGCAATCTAATGCAATGACTTCAACACCCGTTTCAACCAATTCATCGATTTCCTTCATGGTAGCCGTAATAAATGGTGATTGAGGGGGGTAATCACGTTTGATGATCCCGATGATCGGTAAATCAACTCTTTCCTTAATCTGTTGAATATCCCTCACCGATTCAGCGCGAATCCCGACTGCACCAGCTTGTTCAGCTGCAAGAGCCATCAAAACCATGATGCCGCCTTCTTCTGTGTATAAAGGTTCCCCTGGCTGCGCTTGACAAGAAACAATGATGCCGCCACGGACTTTGTTGATGAAATCTTCCTTCTTCATGGATATTTCCTCCGTTATTTATTTTATTACGGAGTTTATCTCCGTAAATGAAATATAGCATACGCTTTCATGTTTGTAAATAGGTAATTTGCATTTTTAAAAGTTCGTGTATAATGAGAGACATAAACATGAAAAGGACTGACTTTATGGGACTTGCTCACCTGATCCAAGAAAAATACCATGCGTTGACGAAATCCGAGAAAAGGATTGCGGATTATTTGCTGGCGAACAAAGAACAAGCCGTGTATCAAACAATGAAGGATGTAACCGAAGCGGTGAAGGTAGGGGATGCTACTCTAATCCGTTTCTCCCAAAAGATTGGGTTTAATGGTTTTTCTGACTTGAAAATCGCCATCGCCAAAGAGGAATTCACCAGTCAATATGAAGGGGATAATGACCATCAATTTTATGACCGAATTTTGGAGAACCAAATCAAAGTTTTGGAATCGACTCGGCAGTTGCTCGATTCGGAAGTGGTCCTGCAAGCAATTGAAGCCATTACCAAGGCAAAACGGATATACATCATTGGAGTTGGATCGAGTGGCTTGTCGGCAGCTTCATTGGAAAAGATGTTGCTCCGGGTAGGGGTGCATGCAAACCATATCGTTGATCCGCATTTTCAAGCTCATGCCTTGGCATTGCTGGGACCGGAAGATCTCGTGATCTGTTTCTCTTTGAGCGGTCGTACCAAGGATATCCACGATTCTTTGAAAATAGCCAAAGAAAACCATACGCCTATCGTTGCGATTACCAATTTCAAATCCTCGCCGATTGCTGAATTAGGTGACATTGTCCTGCAAACTGCCAATGAAGAATTTTTTGATGGCGGATCGCTGGCCGGGAAAATTTCACAATTGTACATTTCGGAGACTCTGGTGCGGGGATATGAAATAAAGAATAAAATCGAAACGGTTGAATTACGGGAAAAGGTATTGCGTTCCATTATTGATAAAAGACTGGATTAATTTTGCAACGGTATTATGTGCTCTCTCCTGCAGCCGGCAGTGGGAACGCGTAATCATATTGTAATTATATTATGGAAGAGCGCACGATTTCTGTATGAATGAAAGGGCATAGGTAATATATGCCGGTTTATTGAAAAGAAACTTATTTGCAGAATAGTTGCACAAAAATATGCTATACTGAAAGGAAGAATGCTGGTGGACAAGCGATTGTTCGATGTCTTGATCAGCGAACGAGTCGTAGGAGGTTGATTATGGCGGAAGAGAAGCAAAAGGACATAAAACAGTTGAAAAATCCGATCAACAAGGAAATCATGAACATCGCGTGGCCTGTTCTGATCGAACTGGTCCTGAGTTCGTTGTTCGGGATGATCAACATGATGATGCTGGGGAACATCGCAGATCATGCCTATGCCGCGGCGGCCGTTTCGGCGGTCGGGGTGACGAACCAACCTTTATTCCTCGGGCTGGCCGTAGTACAGGCTTTGAACATCGGAGGCACAGCCTTGATCGCCCGCTATTTTGGAGCCGGAAAACACGACCGGATGGAAAACGTCATGAAGCATGTCATGATTGTCAGCATGATCCTTTCCGCCCCATTGGCCCTGGCCGCCTTTGTTTATTCCGATCAGATTATGGCCTTTATGGGCGCGCAGCCCGATACGGTCGAAGTCGGGCGGCTCTATTTCCGCATCATCTGCATCAGTTACCTGTTACAATCTTTCAACTTCAGCATTTCCGGATCTTTGCGCGGAATAGGCGAAACGCAGATTCCGATGGGCGTGAATTTGCGCGCGAATTTCCTGAATGTCGTCGGAAATGCCTTGCTGATCTATGGACTTTTCGGGATTCCGGCTTTTGGCATCGAGGGGGCGGCGATTTCGACAGTCATCGCCAATCTTGTGGCGAATTTCCTGCTGATCCGTTACCTACGTTCCGGCAAGAGCAAGCTAAATTTTTCCTTCGCGCATCCTTTCCACTTTTCGATGAAAACGATGAAAAGTTTGGCGATAATCGGACTGCCTTCAGCACTGGAACAACTGGCGTTACGCTCCGGGATGATTCTGTTCATTCAGATCGTGTCGGGCTTGGGGACCGTCGTCTTTGCCGCCCACAACATCGGCATGAATATCCTGTCCCTGTCATTCACGCTCGGACAAGCTTTCGGTATTGCGGCGTCTGCTTTGGTCGGCAGGGCATTGGGTGCCGGTGACGCAAATCTGGCCGAAAAATATGCCTCGCGGACCGGTAAAATCGGCAGCCTGTGGGGTGCGGTTCTCGGAGTGGCCTTCTTTTTTGGCGCCGAGTACATCGTCAGCTTCTATTCCAGTGATCCGGAGATCATCAGGAATGCCGCAATCGCCATCCGGGTTGCTGCTATCACGCAGCCTTTTCAGTCGCATCAACTGATCGTCGCGGGTTCATTGCGTGGGGCCGGGGATACGATTTTTCCCCTCATCTCAACTTTCCTTGGAATTTTGATTATCCGCGTCGCAGCCGCTACCTTCTTCGTTCAGGTGCTCGGCCTTGGCATCCTCGGAGCCTGGTTGGCCGTTATGTTGGATCAGATCATCCGTTGGTTCCTGATTGCGATGCGGTTCCGGTCCGGCAAATGGAAAAAGATGAAACTGATCTAAATTCATCCCAAAATAATTCAACAAGCCTCGGCTAATCCGCCTCTTTCTGAAAAAGAGGCGGATTTTTTTCACATGATTTGGCGAAAAATGGTATACTATCCAATGAGAGAGCGGTTACAAAGTGTGATCTGTTAGCCGTAAAGAAGAGGGCAATATAAAGGAGGATGAGCAGTATGGGAGGACAACTGATACTGATTCGGCATGGAATCGCGGAAGAGCGCACGCCTGAAGGGGATGACTTCTACAGAAAACTGACGGAAGCAGGAGTGGAGGAACTGACTGCGTTTCTGCCCGACATCGCACACTTACTTACCGAGAGCGGAAACCTGAAGATATGGACAAGCCCATTGGTCCGGGCGCGTCAGACTGCTGAATTGGTGGCTGAAGCCACGGCCGTCGAAGTGATCCAACCGCAAGAATTTTTGGAGACCGGTGATTTTGTCGCTTTTATGGAGGCATTGAAACAGGAGGACGATGGCTTCAATTTTGCGCTTGTCGGGCACGAACCTTATATGAGCAACTGGACGAAAGAATTGATTGGTGCCGCGATTCCGTTCAAAAAAGGGGCAGTCGCCTTCTTTACGGTCGACATGACCGCAGAGCCAATCGGCAATCTGGAGTGGCTGCTGGCGCCAGGCGAATCGGCGAAACGCAAATATGAAGATGCCGCTGAAAAAATGCATGCAGCGGATAAACACGAAGGGACGTCGAAATACGACCCGTGTGATGGTGAAGGCACGTTGTACGCTGGTATCATCAACGAACAAATAGTCGGAGTTCAGCATGCTTATGCCGCTTATCAACAGGATCCCGTCGAGCCGGAATCGGCGCATGCGCTGCGCGTCGCAATTCGCCAACTGCGGGCGCTATTGAACTTCAACAAAGCGAACGGAGAGGAGAAATACTACCGGGAGGCGGGCGAAGACTGGCGGGATATCGCAACTACGTTCGGATACCTACGCGAGCTGGATGTGCTGATGGAAGAGTGCCGTGAGCTCCGCGGGTTGTATCCGGAAATGCTTGCCGAGGATGGTCAAGTCATGACTTGGTTGATGGAAGAACGCCAAGGCGAACAGACCAGCATTCATGAATTGATCACAAGCGGTGCCCTCACCGAACGCATCCTCGATGCGGAAGCCGCAACAGCCCACTTCCTGAAATCCATCAGTCTGGATGATGACCAGCAGAAAAAAGCGACAATCAAAAAGCTGGAAAAAATGAAGAAACGCCTGATGCGTAAGTGGGAAGAGGTCGACTTCTCCAACCATGAACAGACCCACAGCCTGCGCATCAACGCCAAGAAACTGCGGTATGCCGCGACCTACCTCGCTCCGATTATGGGCGAGAAGGACAAGGAAACCATCAAAGAGATGAAGAAAGTCCAGACCGCACTCGGTACGCTCTGCGACTTCGACATCAACGGCCACCTGCTTTTGGAGATGGCCGATAAGACCGACGATCCCGAACTGCAGCACCACTTCAGAACACTCAGCGAACACCAATTCCAGCGCAGGGAAGCGATGTTGAACGACGAAGCTGATTGAACAATTTAAGATTTTTTACTTAGGTCCATACTCGTTAGCGGGGTATGGATCTTTTTTTTACATTAAAATATCCATCCAGATATAAACATAATCAAAAAGATACCGATTACATAAAAGGGAAAATAGAAGTATCATAGAAATGGGAGTGGGAAATTTGGAAGTAAGAGAAACTTTTATCAGCAATATCATGAGCAACAGTAAGAAAATAAATCTGCCAAAATTATTGAATTTTAAAAGTATCCGCATTAAATTGTTGGCTGGGTACTTCACTATCATTGCTTTGATAGCAATCTTAGGAATCAACAGTTACGTGACGACGAAAGAAATCAATGATAACACGAAGGACATCATAGAAAAGGATATAATTGTTTTAGAAAGCGGAGAAGAGTTCAAATTTCTGATTTCTCAACGTATCGCAGTGGCGCGTGCCTACTTGATGACCGGCGATGTGGCTTTCAAGGACATGTTTACACAATTTAGCGAACAGAGTGATGTTGCCAAAGCAGAAATATTGGCTGTAGACAATTCAAAAAATGTTACTGCATTATTTGAAGCGAACGATCAGTGGGCAGAATTGATGGAATCAGAAGTTCTTGCATCTTATCAAGCAGGCAATACAGAAGCAGTGTTGACTATGGTGAACATTGCGGATCCTGCCGTTCGAGAGCAGATTGAATCTGTAAGCACCATGATTGACCAAAAAGCTCAGACGATCGATAAAAATGGCCATGAGATTATCGCTAGAGGTCAAAATTCACTGAGGCTTGCTGTGGTACTTTCTGGTGCTGCTGTAATTATGAGTGTTGTTATTGCATTCGTACTTTCAAATGAAATCTCCGGTAAAATCAAGCTTATCAAGGAGCGTATGGGATTAATCGCTGATGGCAGATTGAATGTCGAACCGATAGAAATAGCAGGCCGAGATGAGCTGGCTGAATTGGCGATTGCGACTAATACGATGCATGAACAATTAACTGCAATTGTTGTAAATATCCTGGATTCATCTGAACAATTAGCAGGTCATAGTAAAGAATTGACTCAATCTGCAAATGAAGTGAAAATTGGATCTGAGCAGGTTGCGTTAACCATGCAAGAATTGGCAACGGGGTCTGAGGCTCAAGCCAGCAATGCTAGCGCACTTGCAAATGTGATGGAAACATTTAATGAAGAATTCAAAGCCGTTAACGAAAATTCTTTGATTATTGCGGATGCTTCCCGTAAGGTAATCGACCAATCCAATGAGAGTGAACTGTTAATGAATGTATCAAGTCAACAAATGGATAAAATAGAAACAATCATGAAGCAAGCGGTCAGCAAAATGCAATCTTTGGAATTCCAAACGCAAGAAATCACGGCGCTGGTGAGATTGATCCAAAATATTGCGGACCAAACCAATCTGCTTGCTCTTAATGCAGCGATAGAAGCAGCGCGAGCGGGCGAACACGGAAGAGGATTTGCTGTAGTTGCCGATGAAGTCCGAAAATTGTCTGAGCAAGTTGCGGTTTCTGTAAAAGACATTACCGGATTTGTCGGTAAGATTCAGACTGAGTCGCGAGATGTGAGTGTATCTTTGGAGCAAGGGTATACGGAGGTAAAAGCCGGATCAGAACAAATTCAAAGAACAACAGATATGTTGAATGAAATGGAAAGTTCATTAAATGATATGATCCAGAATATTTTACTTGTCTCCGACAAAATGACTAATTTGACTGAAAATACAACAAGTATGAGTGTGGCGATAGAGGAAATAGCTTCCATTTCTCAAGAATCTGCAGCTGGTGTCGAAGAGACTTCCGCAGCTACGCAGCAAATCAACAGTTCCATGGAAGAAGTATCAACCAATTCAGAACAGATTTCCGGGTTGGCAGAAATGCTGCATGCGATTGTTAACCACTTTAAATTCCAGTAATAAAAACTGATTCTCCCCGCCAAAGTGATTTTGGCGGGTTTTTTTTTGAGCATAAATTCATTTTCCGAATAAAATCAAAGGGACTATTGTATGAAGAACTGTAATTATGCAGAAGGACTAAATAATTTCAAAAGTATGCCGATTAAGATAAGAATACCAGAATCATAAATAGTATGAATCATATACCAAAAAATTGATGGGAGTCACATCATGAAAAAATTTATCGTGTTTATCTGCAGTCAGCAGCAATTCGCCATTCCAATTGAAATCATTGAGAAAATATTGCCTTTAGGAAAGGCAACCTTGATTCCGGAAGCTTCACCATACGTCAGTGGTGTTATCCAATACGCTGAGACCACAATGCCTATCGTCGATCTGAGCAAGCGGCTCTTTGAGAACAATATGGAGATTACAGAAAAATCCAAAATCATTGTGGTATCGGACAATGAGCTGAGATTTGGAATTGCGGTGGATAGCGTCGTTTCAGTCAGTGAATTCGATGAAGAACTTCCGACCGTAAACGGGAATGTCGAAAACAAAGTCCAATATATTGAGCACCTATTCAAGACTGATACTGACATCATCATCCATATCGACATCAATGCTTTATTCCATTCGGATGGCAGGGAAGAGTTGGTTGCATTAAACGGATAACGGGTTAAGTTGAAAAAGGGGTTGATTACGTACTTTGGAAAAAGAACTCAAGGTCGGGATTTCTGATTATAAAATTGGGGAAGCACCACAGTCTTTGTTTACCATCGGACTAGGATCATGTGTAGGCATAGCGATTTATGATCCAACCACCCGTGTAGGTGGATTAAGCCATATTATGCTCCCCGACAGCAGCATGTTCAATGGGGAAAAAAAGATTGAAAAGTTTGCCGATTTGGCCATTCCGCATATGATTTCGGAGCTTACAAAAAAAACACCAAAAAGAAGGCTGGTTGCGAAAATAGCTGGTGGATCAAGCATGTTCAAAAACTCTTTGAATTCGCCTCAAGCGAATATCGGGTTGCGCAATGTAGCTGCTGTTGAAACTATTCTCAAAGAACAAGGAATCCCTATTCTGGCAAATCATACAGGAGGTTCAATGGGGAGATCCATGTTCTTCGATCTTCACACACTTCAAGTGAAAGTTAGGATGGGGAATCGAGAAATTTTTGATCTATAAATTTCAACGGGGGGAACAGTAATGGAAATAAATATCTTATTAGTGGATGACTCAGCATTCATGAGGCAGATACTAAAAGAGAAAATAGCGGAAATCGATGGACTGAATGTTATCGCGACAGCAAGGAACAGCCAAGAAGCTTTTCAAAAAATTAAGCAGTTCAATCCGGATCTGATCACGTTGGACATCGAAATGCCTGGTATGAATGGCCTGGAGACATTGAAGGTAATCAAAGCGAGTTGCGACATACCCGTGATGATGATGAGCTCCCTGAGCGGCAAAGAAATTACGATTGAAGCGTTGGAAGCTGGAGCGATTGATTTTATAGAAAAACCCGCAGACATAAGAAATCAAGGGGAGTCTTTTAAAAAACAAATTGAATTTGTCATGAAGCAGTTCTTCAATCGAACCCAAGAGATGACCGCTCCCCGGATCAATGATGAGGGATCGATTCCAGCTAAATCCCGTCCAAATGCAGTGCGGGCTTTAGTAATAGGGGCATCAACCGGTGGACCAAGGGCGCTTTTACAAGTGATGAAGAACTTGCCGGAAGGGATCAATGTGCCCATTTTTATAGTGCAGCATATGCCAAAGGGGTTCACTGCATCATTTGCACAACGTATGGACGCGGTTTCGCCAGTAAAGGTGATTGAGGCTTACGACGGCATGCCGGTTGAGGGTGGAAAAGCCTATGTAGCCCCGGGAGACTATCATATGACGGTGAAAAATCGCCGCATCCAACTGTCTCAAGCCGATAAAATTCATGGGGTGAGGCCAGCTGTGGACCATCTTTTCAGCTCAGCAGCCGAAAGTTACGGTAACCGCCTGATTGGGGTTGTGCTTACCGGTATGGGTAAAGACGGTACGGAAGGTCTAAAGAAAATAAAGACTAATGGAGGATATACATTCGCTCAGGACAAAGAATCTTCCTTGGTTTTTGGCATGCCCGGCAATGCCATCCAGAATAAGGTGATCGACGAAGTAGTCAATCTGGAAGAATTGACAGATGCGCTAAACCAAGTATTAGGCGGGAGGAAATAAATGTTGGACTTTAACTGGTTTTATGCTTGGTCAGAAAAAACGTTGCATTTGAATTTGATAGCATATAAAGAAGGGCAATTACAAAGACGGATTGAGACCATCATGAAAAAATCCGGAGCAACCGATTTGAAGCAATTTGCCAAAATGATTGAAACCGATGAAAATATAAAAAAGAGTTTTTTGGATTATATCACAATCAACGTGACGGAATTCTATCGCAACAAGGAAATATTTGAGGAATTTGAAGAAGTATTCATCAATAGACTTTCCTCGAAATTCAAAGCCTTGAAAGTATGGAGTGCGGCCTGTTCGACGGGAGCGGAGGCTTATTCGATCGCTATGATTCTGAAAAAAAACAAGCTGACTGCGAACAGTAAAATAATCGCCACAGATATAGACGAAACCATTTTGTCAAAAGCTAAGGCTGGAACGTACTCCAAATTGGAAGTGCAGAACGTTCCTCCCATGGAAAAAAGACTCTATTTTACCGAGCAGAACAACCGGTATGTGTTGTCGGATGACATCAAAAAAACGGTTCATTTCAAAAAACATGATTTGATTCTGGACTCCTACGAAAAGGGCTACCATGCCATTGTCTGCAGAAACGTCACAATCTATTTCAAGAATGAAGTAAAAGAAAAGATATACCAAAACATCGCGGATTCGTTAGTGCCTGGGGGATTGTTCTTTATAGGCGCTACGGAGTCTGTCTACAAACCTGAACAATACGGGCTAAAAAAAGTAGCTGCATTTCTGTATGAAAAGGTGTAAATAAGTAAAGCAGCGGACTACGAGAGGAAGGCTGGGATTCAATGGACGATAACAGTAAATACAGGGAACTCTTCTTTGAAGAAACCGATGAACATCTGCAAAATTTGAATGACCAAGTGATGGAGCTGGAAAATGATCCGGAAAGAGTCAGCATTTTGGACGAGATTTTCCGTTCCGCGCACACGCTTAAAGGCATGGCGGCTACTATGGGCTATACAACCATGGCCGAATTGACGCACAAAATGGAAAACGTGTTTGAATTGCTCAAAACGGGCAAGTTAGCTGCAGACGAAGGGATTGTTACGTTGATCTTCGATTGTCTGGATATGCTCTCCGCCATTGTGGAAGATCTGAGAGCTGAGAATGAAGGGGAGCAGGATACTTTAACGCTCAAAAACAAATTGGACAATCTTTTGGCAAGCACAAAAGCAGCACCGAAGGATGAGACAGTCAGCGAAGTCAATTTAAACGAGACAACGATTGATGATTCAAACTTTGCATTGGAAAAACTTGATTCCTCAGATATTTCGGTCATCCGCGATGCCCACGAGAAAAACTACCATGCATTTTTTATCAAGGTCAGTCTCGATGAAACCAGCATGATGAAGAATGCCAGAGTCTATGTGGTCATCAATAAACTGGAGAAGAGCGGAGATATTCTTTATTCCGATCCCGATGTTGTGACGATGGAGAATGAAGACTTTGGGAATGAGTTCACCATCGTCTACCTAACTAAGACAGAAAAAACGGCTGTCGAAGAACAGATTCTGGAAACCAGTGAAATAGAATGCGTACTCATTCATGAAATAACGGCTGAGGACCTCAACGCAGAGACTGCTGTCGTAGAAGCAGCTATTCATCCTGAAGCAGATGAACAAAATGCAGAGAACGAAATAAAGCCAACAATTATTGCTAAGCCGAAACAAGCCACGAATCATAACAACGCGATGAATCAGTCGATACGGGTCGATATCGAGAAATTGGATTCCTTTATGAATCTTGTGTCGGAATTGGTCATCTATCGTACACGCTTGGAAGAGATCAATGAGGATCTGCAAAGGTCCGAACTGCGGGAGCCATTGGAACAAGTGAGTCGGATTGCGACGGATCTCCAGGAATTGGTGCTCAAAATCCGCATGCAGCCCCTCAGCGTTGTCACGAATCGGTTCGGCAGAATGATCCGTGACTTGAGTAACGAATTGGAAAAAGATATTGATCTGGTCATCGAAGGCGATGATACGGAATTGGATAAGACAGTCGTATCAGAATTGGGTGAGCCACTCATCCATCTTCTGAGGAATGCTGTGGACCACGGAGTAGAAACGCCTGAAGCCAGAACGGCAAAAGGAAAGAACCCTAAAGGAACGATCCGGATAACGGCTTACCAAGAAGGCAACAGAGTGTTCCTGACGGTATCCGATGATGGCAAAGGTGTGAATCCGACAGTCATCAAAGAAAGTGCTGGCCGAAAAGGGATCGAAACCGACCATTTATCCGATAAGGAAATCCAACAATTGATTTTCCATCCAGGCTTCTCCACTGCAATAAACGTAACCAACATTTCCGGACGGGGAGTTGGCATGGACGTTGTGAAGCAAAAAATCAATGAGTTGGGCGGTTCGATTGAGATCATCAGTGATGTTGATAAAGGAACCGCATTCCGAATGAGCTTGCCGCTGACATTGTCGATCATCCAAGCTTTGCTTGTTACAGTCGGAACGGAGCAGTTTGCGCTGCCGCTGGGTGTTGTCAGAAAAGTGATTCGCCCTGAACCGGAAGAGATTGTCCAGACGCATACCGGTGAGGTATACTATTTTGAAGACGAGACGATTCCGGTCGTTCGCCTGCAGGATAGTTTGGATATCCATACCGGAGTGGAAGAGAAACCTTATCTGATAATCGTAAAAATTGATGAGCGCCTGTACGCTTTGGCAGTGGATAATCTGATCCGTCAACAGGAAATTGTCATTAAAGAACTAGGCAAAGAGCTGAAGACTATCAATAAGTACCTGGGAGCCACCATTATGGGGAACGGGAATATCATCTTGATTCTGGATATCACCGCAATATGCAACGAAAGAAATGTGGCTGTCTATGTATAAAGATTATTCAGAGATGCAACTGGACATCATAACCGAGTTTTTTTCGATAGGCGGAGGGAATGCAGCGACAAGTCTATCGCAGTTGATCAATCACCCTGTCGTAATGACGGTGCCCTTGGTGGAAACAATGGACTATTCCGAATTGTTTGAAGGGATCATGTCCGATGAGAGCAACGTGAATGCTGCAATTACGATGATTCATGGAGAACTGGAAGGCGCGTTTTTGTTTGTGATCAGGGATGATGAAGCCGACAAACTGGTGTCATTGATGCTGGGTGAGACACAGGGCGACCATGAAATGGCCGCGTCCGCTTTTATCGAATTGGTCAATATTATCGTCAACACTTTTTTGAATGCAATCTCGCAAGTGTTTGATGTGACCGTGACGACAGGCATCCCATTCATGATAGAAGACATGTTTGGCGCAATCATCAGCAGCATCTACATGGAGCAAGGTGTATATGAAGAAAATCTGTTCATCATAAAGAATGAATTTTCTTATTTGGGAGAACGCCTGGATGCATCCTTGTACTTTATCCCAAAGCAAGGCGTTTTAGATGAATTATTAAATGGAATCACAACTGAAAAGGAGAATTGATTATGGCGAAAAGTGTAATGATTGTTGATGATGCAGCATTTATGAGGATGAAACTGAAGGACATTCTGGAAAAGAATGGGTATAGTGTCGTAGCCGAAGCACAGAATGGCGTCGAAGCGATCGAAAAGTATAAAGAAGTGCGTCCGGAAATTGTGACGATGGACATCACGATGCCGGAAATGGACGGGATCGAAGCCTTAAAAGGAATCAAAGTGATCGATGCAAATGCGAAAGTGGTTATGTGCAGCGCCATGGGACAACAAGGTATGGTAATGGATGCCATTCGGGCAGGGGCTGCGGACTTTATCGTGAAGCCTTTCGACACAGATCGCGTCATCAAAGCATTGGATAAAGTCATTTGATCAGGAGGGCAACATGCAAATAATCGTCTTTACTTTAAAAGAAAAGTATTATGCTATACCTACTGAAGATGTCGAAGAAATAGTCAAGGAAATGCCTTCTACCCATGTTCCGAAAGCCCCTTACTGGGTAGAAGGGTTGATCAATATCCGAGGGAATGCCATCACTTTGATTAATTTGTATAAATTACTTAGCAGCACTAGTGAAACAGAAGAACTATGTTACAATAGTATCATCATTTTGAAGAACAATGATAAAAAAGTTGCTTTTGCGGTAGACTCTGTTGAATCTGTTTCGGAAATTGATTCAAATGATATACAAATGACCGACTACGCGAATGCAAAAGAAGTAGCAGGCATCATCAGATTAAACAACAAAATGATCAGTCTAATAAGTATGGAAGCATTATTTTCTATAAATGAGGGGTAAGCGTGGGTAAAGTTCTATCTCAACAGGAAATAGATTTGTTGATGGAAAGTGTGAAAAGTGGAGAAATTGACACCGACTTAGTAGAGGAAGCGGAACACGTTAAGATCAAGACATACGATTTCAGAAGGCCGGCACGGCTCTCGAAAGAATATATGACGACTTTAACGATGTTGCTCGAGGAATACGCTAAGATTGCAAGTAATTTAATAACAACTCAAGTGCGTTCAAATGTTACGCTGCGGGTTGCTTCTATCGAACAAATCAGTTTTGATGAGTTTTTGCATTCTGTTCCTAACTTTACTTTGATGGGTTTATTCCGCTCAGAACCACAAGAGGGTATGCAGATCGTCGAAATCAATTCTCAAGTCTGTCTGCAGTTATTGCAGTTATTATGTGGCGGACCGGATACAAGATTATCAAATACAGGAAACAGCAAAGACAGCTTTACGGATATCGAGATTGCCATTTTGGAAGAAGTGGTCGGCAATTTTGGGCATGCACTGCAATTGGCCTTCAGGGATATCGTAGAGTTGAACGTTAAGATGGAAGCAATGGAAACGAATGCACAGTTGCTGCAGACGATGTCCCCCAATGAACCTGTCATCATGACTACGTTCATCATTGAATTGCTTGAAGATCAGACATTCATCAATTTGTGCATTCCGTATGTCTTTTTTGAGAGTATGTTGGAGAAGTTGAGTTTTCGTAATTGGTTCCATTCAGGCCGCACCACGGATCCTTCAGACAAAGATAATTTGACTAAAAATCTGCAATCTGTTCCGGTGGCCATAGAGGTTTTGCTTGGAAAAACGATCGTATCGATGGATAGTTTTTTACAATTAGAGTTGGGTGATATCATCACCTTGGATAAACCCACACACGAGCCATTGGTCATGTCCATCGAGAATCTGCCAAGTTATTTGGTGAAGCCTGGTGTACTGGGGAATAAAATGGCGGTTGAGGTATTACACTATATCGGAGGAGACATGGAGTAAATGAGCACGGAAAAACTAACACAAGAAGAAATCGATCGCATGATGAGTGAATTAACCCAAGCGCCAGTTGCCACATCCACAACCATCAGCCAAATGGAGAGCGATATCATAGGGGAAGTCGGTAATATCTCTATGTCCCAAGCGGCTACGACATTATCCGAAATTTTAGGTCACAAAGTACACATCACAACGCCTAAAGTATCCGTCAGAAGTATCCGTGAAGTAATAGATGCTGCGGTTAAACCTAAAATTGTTACCTCGATCGGCTTCAAAAAAGGTTTGACAGGGAACAATCTTTTGCTGATGGATGCGCAGGACTCCGTGATCATCGCCAACTTGATGATGGGTGGAGATGGCCAAGTAACCAGTTCGGAGTTAACGGAATTGGAACTGAGTGCGGTCGGCGAAGCCATGAATCAGATGATGGGTTCTTCTGCAACAGCCATGGCGACTATGTTGGGGAAAATGATAGACATTTTGCCTCCGGAAGTGCATTTGGTTGATGACAAAGACAACTTGAGTGTTGATATAGGTATCGGAAATTTACATTCGGACGTATGTCTGATTGCTTTCCAACTGGAAGTCGAAGGCATCCTGCAGAGTGAAATCATGCAGGTGTTCACCATGGATGCTGTCAAAGAAATTTCCGAAATCATGTTGGCGGATCAAGGAGAAGTGCTTGCTCCAATCGAACGGAAGCACGAAGAGCGTCCCTCGCAACCACCTGTGCAGCCAGCAGTAGATGTGGTTCCGATTCAAAAACCTGCCTTTCAGGAATTGCATAAATCCGATAGACAACATCTTCCACAAAATTTGGAGCTTATACTGGATGTGCCACTGGAATTCAGTGTGATGCTTGGAGAAAGCAAGAAAACGATCAAAGATATCCTTTCGTTAGGTACGGGTTCCATTGTGGAACTGAACAAACTGACGGAAGAACCTTTGAGCATCTACGTAAACGGCAAGCGGATCGCTGAAGGCGAAGTTGTTGTCATAAATGAGAACTTCGGTATCCGCATCACAAACATCCTGAGCAAAGAAAAGCGCATCGAAACGCTATAGAAAGCAGCACCTTTGGAAAGAGGCGCTGCTTTCTTTCTATTTATCAATCATTCCTTGGGCTTTTTCTGGATTTTGACTTAACTTTTCAGGAAAGTGGTCGACAATAGTGATGTGGATACAATAAGATAGATACATACTAATCAGTAAAAAGGAGTGAATTGCATGAAAATCGGCAACGGCTATAATAGTTACCTTAGAGCGATTCAAAAAGACACATCACATAAAGAAACAATCAAGGCTGAACCGCTCAAACCAAGAGCAAATGAGGCAGCTGTAAAAGTAGAGATTTCAGAAGAAGCGAAGCGCTTGGCTGAAAAGACAATCGATAGCGCCCCTAGCGCCAAAGCCCAAGAGATAAAAGCAGCCATCCAAAACGGTACCTATAAAGTGAGTGCCGAAAAAATTGCTGCGAGCATGATGAAAGCAATGGAAGAACAAGGAGCTGGCTCGGAATAATGAAAACCAGACAAAATGGCTTATCGTTGTTGCTAGCACTCAAAGAAACCTTGCAGCGTGAAAAGGAAGCTTTGATAGCGAATGATAGTGTTGCATTCAATAATATTGTCACCGAAAAGCAGGCTTTTTTGTCCCATTTGGAGGAAGCATCTTTTGAAGAATGCAACCGTGTTGCTATCGAAAAAGAAGTAAACGAAATAAAAGAGCTGCAGGAATGCAACGTTTTGTTGACAAGACAAGCAATCAGTTATCATGACAGCGTTTTGGATGCTTTAAGCGAAGGGATGGAAAAAAAATCCCGGACGTACTCCAAGAAAGGGCAACTGTCCCCTGCCAAAAATGCAGGTCTGTTCAATCAATCAGTGTAAGGTGGAGGTAGCATGGCAGGATTATTTGGAGTATTAAATGCAGGAACGAACGGCATGAGCGCAGCGCAGGCGGCGATGCAGACAACAAGCAACAACATTTCAAATGCAAATACGGATGGTTATTCCCGCCAACGGGTGAATTTGGTAACGAACAATCCTTATACGCTTTCCGGTGTTGGTCAGCTCGGCACAGGCGTACGCATGGAATCCGTCACACGGATTGTTGACGATTATTTAGTGAAGCAAACGTTCACAGAAAATGCTTCCTTGGAAAAATTCACGCAAAAAGCAGATGTATTAGGCCAATTGGAGTCCGTTTTCAATGAGCCTTCCGAAACAGGACTCAACAATAAATTGACTAAGTTCTATGAATCTTGGAAATACTTGGGAAACAATCCTGAACTGACCACCTCCAAAACGATGGTCAGTCAACAGGCGCAGACGCTGACCGATACAGTTTCGCATATGGGCGCGCAGCTGGACAGCCTTCAGGAAGGCACTGTTCAGGCAATTTCAAAGAAAGTTTTGGACTTCAACACGAAAGTCGAGCAATTGGAATCGATCAACACGCAAATTTTCTCAGTCATCACGAAAGGAGAAATGCCGAATACCCTACTGGATCAACGGGATCAGTTGGTGGGGGAACTCTCAGGCATCACTTCGTTGGAAGTGAAGACGGATGCTTACCAACGGACCTTCATCAGTATCGATGGTGAAGAAATACTTGGAGCAAATAAGCGCCAAGTGTTGAGTGTAGCAATCGGCGACACTTCCGGTAGCGGCTCACTAGTCTCCACTAACGGGAGCTCGTCGAAAACGGTCGAATCATCAGAATCTTTCCCAGCCGGAACGTTGTTGCTGCAGCAAACTGCAGCGGATGGGTCTGCCGAGTTTACGGAGCTATCCAGTAAGAGTGGCCATATCAGCGGTTCCCAGGAAGCACTAATCGAAATCGATCGGGGCATCAAGGAACTGAACCAACTAGTAGCGACGGTTGCGGAAGCGGTCAACGTAATCCACAGCGACAATGGAACCGGGATTCCCTTTTTTGATTTGGGCGATGATCCGGATAATATCATTTCCAACTTGAAAGTAAATTCCGCCATCACGGAAGACCCAAGCAAGATTGTCTCAGGCAAATCGCTGACGGGTCAGATAGCCGGTGACGGTTCCCGGGCGCGGGCCATCGCGGAGATCCAAGCAACTGCGATCACGTATGCTTCAAAAGAGCCGCTTGTATTTGACGCTGAAACAATGCAAATCAAACCGCAGGCAAACGGAACGACTACGGCGGATGCGTACAATGACACCATCACCCGAGTGGGGATTTCGAAGCAACAGGCCGATTTCATGATGGAGAACCAAAATGAAGTGGTTTCCTTCTTGGAGCAAAGAAAGAGTTCTATTTCAGGTGTCTCCATCAACGAAGAGGTTGTGAACATCATGAAATTCCAAAGTGCGTTTCAGGCAAACGCTAAGGTGTTGGCTGTCACCTCCGAGATGCTGGACACTTTGATCAACCGGACGGGGGTATAAAATATGCGCATAACGGATAGAATAACTTCAACGAATATGATCCAAAGTATTAACCGAAGCCAAGGCAAGTTGGAAAAATACAACAACCAATTGTCTTCGATGAAGGAAATCAGCAAGCCTTCCGATGACCCACTGAGGGCATCGCAAATTATGAATTTAAACAACAGCCTGATCCAGAATGAGGAGTTTTCCGTAACGATTGCGGACACTACCGATTGGACCAACATGCAGGATTCCGCGTTGGAAAATGCCACCAATTCACTCAGACGGATCACGACACTGATCCAGTCGGCTTCCACCGGAACAATGTCGGATTCGGACCGCCAAGCTATCAAAGCCGAAATGGAAACAGAAATCAGTACAATGGTCGACTCGTTGAACACGAATTTTGGCGGCAAGTATGTATTCTCCGGCATGAACACGACTACGAAACCATTCGAAATCAGCCGGGATGCTGCAGGCGAAATGACCGGTATCCTTTATCAAGGAACGCAGGACGAGATGGATGCAGACGGAAACGTCATCCCAGTAAAAGCCGACTTATCCCGCACAATTGCGACAGGCGTGGATGTCTCGCTGAAGACGGATGGCAGACAGCTGATGAATGAACAGGGCACACCTGCAGAAAAAGATGATCTTGGCAGGTTTCTTGCGGATGCACTGAAAGCTCTGGATGCGAATGATACAGAAGCCCTCTCAGGAAAATTGTTGGTGCGATCCAACGCGGAGACTGAAAATGTCGTCAATATGCGGACCGAAATCGGCGCCATCTCCAACCGGCTGAAATCTGCCCAAGAGCGGAATACTTCCGAAAATATCAATCTCAAGTCGATACGTTCTAATAAGCAAGATGTGGATTTGGCCGAGAAGTATATGGAATTTACGATGGAACAGCAGGCATTCCAAGCGGCTCTGTCCATGGGCACCAAAATTCTTCAAACCAATATTTTAGACTATCTTTAGATAGTCTTTTTTTTTTTTTTTTGAAATTTAGCAAAATAATGCTTAACTATTTCAGACCCGCTCCGATTATATAGATATAGGCAAGGCCTTAACAAAACGAACATACACTAGGAGGAAATACACATGAGAATCGGAACAAATACAGCAGCAATGAATACATATTCAAACTTGAAGTCGGCAAACGCTTCTAAAGCGGGCTCATTAGCAAAATTATCTTCAGGCTTACGCATCAATAAAGCCGGGGACGACGCAGCCGGGCTTGCAATTTCTGAAAAAATGAAAAACCAGGTGAGCGGATTGACGCAAGCAAGCCGCAACGCCCAGGACGGCATTTCCTTGATCCAAACAGCCGAAGGTGGTTTGAGTGAAACACATAGCATCCTGAACCGTATGCGCGATCTTACTGTACAAGCAGCGAATGATACCAATTCGACTGAAGATAGAACAGCTATCAAGACTGAAATTGA
Organism: Trichococcus collinsii; assembly: GCF_900107505.1. GTDB lineage: Bacteria > Bacillota > Bacilli > Lactobacillales > Aerococcaceae > Trichococcus > Trichococcus collinsii. The sequence goes on from NZ_FNQH01000003.1 coordinate 275,148, forward strand.
TTCATTGAACGAAGAAATTGATCGTATCTCAACAGACACTAAATTCAACGGTAAAGCACTTCTTGACGGATCAGCGGGAGCTGCTGTTAATATCCAAATCGGGGCCAATGCATCAGATGCAGCGCTTACGTTGGATTTGAGTACTAATTTTGACTCTGCAACTTTAACTTCAGCTACAGTAGATGTAACGACTGCAGCAGCAGCTAACACTTCATTAACAGCACTGGATACTGCTATCCAAACGGTATCCGATGCGCGTGCTACATTCGGCGCTCAACAAAACCGCCTAGATCACACAATCAACAACCTTTCCACAACAAAAGAAAACTTGTCCGAAGCGAACTCACGCATCACAGATGTTGATATGGCTGAAGAAATGACTTCATTCACGAAGTCAAACATCTTGGCGCAAGCTGCAACTTCTATGTTGGCACAAGCGAACCAAATGCCACAATCTGTACTTTCTTTGTTACAATAATATATTCCAATCAAAGGCCGGCCATGTGGCTGGCCTTTGATTGCTTTATGGGATCAAAAATACTATCATGTCGTTAAGCGGCACCGGCCAGCTTCACTAATTAGACCATACTCTCAGTACAGAACGGAGTGAAATAATGAGCGTATCCAGCAATATCAATTTTTTGGGGTCCTATTCAGGGATCACTTCCGAATCAATCGATTCCTTGATTGCCGCGCAGTCCGGCAAATTGACCCAATACAATAACCAAAAAGAATCCCTAACCAAAGAAAAAACAGCCTGGTTTGATATCCAAACTCGATTGACCAATCTCAACACGAAAATGGATACCTTGATGGATCCAAAGAGCTTCTTTTCAAAAAAAACAACGAGTTCCGATGAAACAAAACTCGCGGTCAGTGCGGGAACCAATGCCGTCTCCGGCCAGTATGAAATCACGGTCGAGAGGTTGGCAACCGCATCTCGATTGACTTCCGGACAAATACTGACGACTGGACAAACAACCACTACAGCTTTAGGTTTCGAAGGTACGTTCAAACTGACGAGTCAGGATACGAACGAAATAGGCTCAAGCGACCCGAAAACACTGAAGCAAGTGGATCTCACCATTGCCAATACGGATAGCTTAAAGGACGTCATCACCAAAATAAACGCCCAAACAAAAGACAGTGGTATTTCCGCTACCATCATCGATGGACGCTTGTCGCTTACCGATGCGCAGATGGGCGATCGCACGATTTCGGCGACAAGCACAACTGATTTGGCTGATAAACTGGCCTTAAACCCTGCCGCGACCGGAACCGCTAAAGCCACATTAGCAACCGGAAACACAGCCAAAATTATCGTTAACAACATGATTACGTTGGAACGGAATACAAATACCATCACCGACGCGATCGAAGGCATGACGCTCAATCTGAAAGGGACCACAGCGGGCTCTTCAGTATCCGTATCGGTTGCGGATGACACAGACAACACCTTGAAGGTTGTGAAGGATTTTGTCGAGCAGTACAATTCCACTGTAAGTTTCGTCACGGAAAAATTGTCGGTCGGCAATCCCTCCTCCGAGACCAATGTGGCCGGCGCCCTTAGCGGCGACAGCACCTTAATGCGTTTGCAATCCAGCCTGAGGCAAATGCTGACCGGTGGGGTGGAAATCCAAAAAACAGATCCTGCTGACCCGAACGAAACACAGAAATACGATTTTATCGGTTCGCTAGGCATTTCTGTAGATCGTTTCGGCAAAGCCAGCATCGACGAAACCAAACTGAAGGAAGTCATCACAAAGGAACCTGATCGGGTTGCCGGCTTCTTCAGCCGAAGCATCACGGTTGACGGGACCACCGAAAAGAAAAAAGTTGGTTTGGCGGAAAAACTGCAGACCGTCGTAAACAGCTTCGTCGATTCTAAAGACGGCATGATCACCGCCAAAAACAAAACCTACGATAAAGCGATGGATGACATCGCCAAGAAAATAGAAGCATTCAATGAACGGATGGAAGCGCAGCGAGCGCGCTACGTCAAGACCTTTACGGCGTTAGACACGGCGATGATGCAAGCCGAGTCACAGATGTCCTATCTGTCTAGCCAGTTGACGAGTTCCAATGACTAATGATCACGGAGGAAAGAAGGTGTCGTGAAAGATGCAGAACGCAGATTTCGCTAAGCAAAGATTGGATGTTTTACTTGAAATGAAGCAATTATTTGATTCATGGGACGGAACGGCGACACACGGAATCAAAGTGATCGAAAAAAATAAAGCACATATCGCTTCTCTGCAAATATTGGATAGCTTTGAAGACATAAGTCCACTTTCCAAACCGGAAAATGAAATACTCGTCAAGGTTATTCAAAAACAGAAATTAGTCATGTATACTTTAAGGAACAGCAAGGAAGAACTGCTTCAGCAAGCAAAAAAAGTGAATCAAAAAAGCCGCATCATCGAAAGCTATATAAACATGAAAAAAACGCCGGTTTTTGTTGATAGAGGCATGTGAATGGGAGAGAAAAATGAACAACAGAAATAAGCAGAATGTTTATTTACAGAATCAAGTCATGACTGCAACGCCAAAGAAATTGATCATCCTACTTTATGACGGCTGTATCAAATTCATGAATTTGGCGGAACGAGCGATCCTGGACAAAAAAATGGAAAATGCGCATATCAATCTTATCAAGGCCCAGAACATCGTCATGGAACTAAAGGGGACATTAAATTTTGAAGACGGAGCAGTAATCGCTGAGGAACTTGATACGATTTATGGACATATCCATGCAGCGCTGATAAAAGCGAACATCGACAAAGATGCGGATCAAGTGAAAAAATGTTGCCTCATTATGCAAGATTTGAGAGCATCGTGGGTTGAAGTTTAAATTTTAAATTATAGAAATAGAGTATGCCCCGCGCATGCTCTATTTTTTTGGGTTGCTTCCCGGCATGGGTGATAACTTGGTGGTGAAAGTCCACTACAGGCTTTGCAGTAGGAACTGTTAGCGAAAGACAAGGGTGTCCACCGTGAGGTAGAATCTGAAGGAAGTCGGACGCAAACACTCGCACTGACGAAAAGAAATCTCATGCGAGGCTAAATGGAGATGGACGAGCTTACCCAAAAAAGCGAAGTCCTATAGTGCACGAATCTCCTACAGTAAATGAGGCAGTGACATGAGTGGAAGTTTATCATTCTTACTCGGGGAGGTCTTATGGATATGAGGAATCATGGAGTAAAGCTTGCCATAAGAAGTCAGCAGAAGCTATAGCAGTGACCTTAGGGTCACGAAGGGCTGAACAATAATAACCTTGATAGAAACAAGGGGGTGGATGTATCTCAATACTACAGAAAACGTCGTGGTACAGAACAAAATGAAGGCTGTCTCCAGTAGGGATAAGTTGGAAACGAAAGAGATATGGAGAAGCGTAGAGATATACAGCATGGATATGAGGAAACAAGATGGTATCACGTTAATCGAGAAAATCGCAACAACAAGCAACCTAGTGGTTGTTTGCGAGAAAGTCTACAAAAATAAAGGCGCTGCAGGTTTAGACGGCATAACGGTCTACGAAATAGATGAACATATGGCCAAATACCAAAAGGCAATCATTGCGAAATTATTGGATGGAACCTATGAGCCACAACCGTTTAAACGTGTATCTATATCCAAGGGAAATGGCAGTATGCGTAATCTAGGGATTCCTGTAGTGAGAGATAGAGTCGTTCAACAGGCTATCCTACAGATAATTGAACCGCCGTGTACGGAACCGTACGCATGGTGGTGTGACAGGTCGGAGCCTGTTGGATCATCCTACTCTATTGTGCCCGGCAGAGGTGGGATAAATTGGTTAGTATTATACGACTATTTGGATTAGATTATATTTTTCTTCATTATAATTTAATTAACAAACAATCTGTATTTGAAATCGTCATTTTTGAGTTGAATTCCACATTTTTTTCATGTAGTGTATCCATTGAGAGAACCCCAATCTGATATGGTTGTGTTGTGGTGACTTAATCATGTCAGATTGGGGTTCTTTTTGTATGCGCACTGATTTTTCGGAAAATATTAGGAATTATTTTTTATACTTTCGCACTTTCCATCGAAAATAGTATTCAATTTCTGGCTATCCTAAAGGCTTATGAACACTTATGAACACTTATGAACAGGATTGAAGGAAATTACAATTTTTAAATACTTGAAAAGTGAAAGTGGTGTATAATGTATAAGCTTGATGAAATTTGTGTGACTAAAGTGTGAACAAAACGGTACATAGAGCGGGGATAATGAATGACTGACATAAATTATAACTTGCTGAGAAATGCATTAAATGCATCCTCTATGCGGCAAGAGATTATTTCGAGTAACATCTCGAATGTTAACACAGACAATTATAAGGTGGGGCAAGTTCAATTTGAATCGCTTTTAAGTCAATCAAAAAATAGTTTGATGATGGAACAAACGAACGAATTGCATATTGGCTTCGACGATTTGACCCAAATTGATCCGGTGGTGACAAAAAGGACGGATACAGCTGTTAAAGAGAACGGAAACAATGTGGATATCGATGTGGAGATGGCGAATCAAGCTCAAAACAGTTTGTACTACAACGCGCTTGTAACGCAAATGAATGCAAAGTTGGGACTTCTGAATACTGCGATATCCAGCTGATAAATGAAAGGGGTTAAAAGAACAAATGTCCATTTTTGATTCGTTGCACATCAACTCAAGCGGCCTTAGTTTGGAACGATTGAAGTTGGATGTCATATCCACGAATATAGCGAATGTCAATACGACTCGAACGGAGGAGGGCGGTCCTTATTTGAAAAAGACGGTTTCTTTTGAGGAGAGCATGAAAAGGACAAACACTCCTGGACTTAACGCTTCGACAGAAAAGAGCTTCGGTGTACGCCCAACTGCAATCGATTCAGATGAAACGGCAGTCATCAGGGAGTACGACCCGACACATATAGACGCAGATGAAAATGGGTACGTCACCAAACCGAATGTGAATATGGCAGACGAGATGGTGGACATGATGCTGACGATGCGTACCTACGAAGCGAATGCTACTGCATTGGCAGCGAGTAAAGACATGCTGAAGCGAGCGTTGCAAATTTCAGCTGATTGATAAATAAATGAGTGAATGGAGTGTCACATGACTATCAGTTTACCAATATATAATTTAGGCGGTAGTATCGCTAACACCAATCTTACATCTGAAATCAGCTCGTTAAGTGGAACGACGGGCATTCAGAACCAGAGCGACGCAGCATCGTTTGATAATCTTCTCGGAAAATCCATGACGCTGCTGAATGAAACACAGAATGCCTCCGATGCTGCAACGCAAAGTCTGATTATGGGGGACAGTGAAAACCTGCATGAGGTCATGATAAAGGCTACTGAAGCGCAGTTGGCTCTTGATTTGGCAGTACAGGTCAGAAATAAAAGTTTGGAAGCTTTCAATGAAATCAAAAATATGCAATTTTAATGATAAGCAAGGGGAATAAGCTACATGAATCAATTGAAGAGCACAATGGGGGCGATTCGAGAAGGATGGCTTGGTCTCAGCACTCCAAAGAAAGCAGGGCTGATCACAGCTCTTCTTTCAATCTTTCTTCTTGTTTCAGGACTCTCTTATTATTCCCAACGCGTGGAATACACAACTTTATTTTCCGGCTTGGAAGAGGCAGATGCAGGCATAATCGTAAATGATCTGGAAGCCAAAGCGATCTCTTACAAGCTTGAGGATAACGGGAGAACGATTCTGATCGATGACACACAACTTGATAAATATCGGATTCAATTGGCTGTTGATGGGATGATGCCGGAGACCTCGACAGGTTTCGAAATTTTTGATGAGACGAGCATGATGGCGACGGACGAAGACCGCAACATCATGTACCAACGTGCTGTCACAGGGGAATTGGAGCGTGCCATCACCTCCCTTCAATCCGTTGAGTCAGCCAAAGTGATCTTATCCATTCCGGAAGGAAGCGTCTTTGGGACGGAACAACCGGAAGCCAGTGCATCCGTTGTGATCGCGACGAAGGGAAATCAACAGTTGTCTTCCGCCACGATTCAAGGGGTAGTTTCCTTGGTGTCTGGTGCGGTGGAAAATTTGCCGGCCAACAACATCAAAATCGTCGACAAAAGCGGGAATGTCTTGGGAAATGCAGCATTAGCTGGTGCGGATGAATATTCTCCTGAGTTGGTGAGCCGCTACAGTGCAATCGTGAACAGCTACGAACAGCAATTGCAACAGAAATTGATGGCAGCACTCGCGCCAATCTATGGAATGGATAATCTCTCCATCGCTTTGACTGCCGAGATGGATTTTGATTCCTTGGAACAGGAAATTGTCGATTATGGAGATGCAGCGATCCGAAGCCAGAATGTTGCAGCTACCGGTGGAACAGTTGATGTGAATGAAGCGGCAGGTGAGACCGCAAATGATAACACGATAAACTCTGTCATCTCGGAAGAAGACGGTGGACAGTCATCCTACGAACAGACGATCAATAATGAGTTGGATTCGACAACTACTGTTCGGGTAAGTGCCCCTGGAACGATAAAAAGGGTAACAGCTACTGTCATCTACAATGGCAATTTGAGCAATGAACAAAAGATTCAACTTGATAACATCACAAAAGCAACAATCGGATTTGATGCAGGACGGAATGACAGGGTCGAAATCGAAGGGATTCCATTTGTGACTGCAGAAGCTGCCGTAGAAGATGTTATTGCAAACGAAACAGGACTTGCCTTTTACCTAAAAGAATATGGTTTGTATATTGCGGCGGGCATAGGCGGGCTGTTGATCCTGTCTCTTATCAGTTTCATTTTCCGCAACAGCAAGGAAAAGAAATACCGCGCGTTTGATGAGGAAATGGCTAATGCAACACGCGTGGTTGAAGAGAAAAATAGTCTTCAACCACCTTCTGTGAACAATGAAGAGGATGATTTGTTTGATTTTACTCAAAATCCTAAGTTCCAGCGGGATGCAAAAATGAAGGTTTATGCGAAAGAGAATCCGGAAATGGTTGCGGATATGATAAAAATATGGATGAAAGATAAGTAGGTGTTATATAAGTGAGCGATGTAGCTGGAATCAAGAAGGCAGCAATTTTGCTTATCTCATTAGGAACAGAAACCTCTGCAGAAATAATGCGGCAACTGCCTGAAAGTTATATTCAAAAAATAAGCTATGAGATAGCAAACATTGATTATGTCAATCCAGATGAAGTAGACGAAATCGCTACAGAGTTTTTGGAAATGGCGCAAGCGAGAGAATATGTCCTGGATGGCGGGGTAGAGTATGCCCGCAACTTGTTGAATATGGCATTGGGTGCGCAGCGAGCCAAAGAAGTCATTGACATGCTGAATCAGATCCAATTACGGGAACGTCCTTTTGATATAGCGAGAAAAGCCGATCCGCAGCAGTTGACGAATTTGCTCCTGCACGAGCAGCCTCAGACAGTAGCGTTGATCCTTTGTTACATGCAGCCGGATAAAGCCGCGATGATTCTGTCCCAGTTTTCTATAGAAAAACAAGCAGAGATTGCGGAAAGAATCGGAACGATAACGCGCACAACGCCTGCAGTAATAGAAAAAATCGAAAAAGTAATCGAGACAAAATTCTCGAGCTTTGTGGATAACGAAACGGAGTCAGTGGGAGGAGTCCATACGCTGGTTGAAATTCTCAACTCTGTAGGGCGTAGCACGGAGAAGAACATCATCTCGATGCTGGAGGAGAAACAACCTGAATTGGCTGATGAAGTCAAAGCCAATCTGTTTACGTTCGAAGATATTGTCGGCTTGGAACGTGGAGATGTCCAAAAAGTTCTGCGTGAAGTGGATAATGACCAATTGGCATTGGCGCTTAAAGGCGTATCTGAAGACATCAAACAATTTATTTTCCAAAATCTGTCCAGTCGTGCCGTCGAAACCTTACAGGAAGAGTTGCAGTTTATGGGGCCAGCACGCTTATCTGCTGTAGAAGAAGCGCAACAGAAGGTTGTCTCAGTCATCAGAAGGCTGGATGAAGTTGGAGAAATTTACTTAAGAAGAGGTGAGCAAGATGCTGTCATCTCATAACATCATTAAGTCGCATCAATGGAAGTCGGATGAAACGACTTCAGATATCGATACAAAATTATCCTTGAGCCAAAAAGCGGCATTGCTTTCCGCCAATAACAAAGGGATGAATGAAAACCGACAAGCCGATACAGCCAACCCTTTCGCTGCTCAAGCCGAGCAGATTGGGCAGCTTTTGCTGGAGGCCCAGAAAGAACGACAAAGTGTCATTGCCCAAGCCGTTGAAGAAGCAGACCGCATAAAGCAGAAAGCAAAAGAAGAAGGTATGCTGCAAGGGAAAGAGTTGGGTATGCAAGAAGGCTTTCTAGCCGGCTATGAAAAAGGTCGGCATGAGGGATTGGAGACAGTTTCCAAAATCCGGGTAAGCCTGCTGAATCAATTGAAAGAAACAGATACACTTGTATCGGCCTATTATAAAGATAATAAAGAGGCGATCATTGAGCTGGCTGCGCAGATGGCAGAACAAATCGTGCACCATTCCATTGATAGGACGGATGAAAAAATCATGCTTCTGCTCAATCCAATCCTAAAAAGAATGGAAAAAAACGAGCCCTTCATAACGATCACAGTGCGTCCGAAAGATACTGGAATGGTCAAATTAAAAGTAAACGAACACGAAACGGATGAATTTACAGCGCGTTATATCGTGTTGAGCGATGAGACACTGGAAAAGAATGGCTGTATCATAGAGTGCAGCCGCTCCATAATCGATTTGCAGATAAAGAAACAATTGGATGCGATTGTCGCAGAATTGAATGTTCTGGGAGACAATAGCCATGTTTGAAATTCCTTTTGAAACCTATCATAAACAAATCAGAGAAAAAAAATTCTATCTAAAGATGGGTAAGGTGAGTCAAGTCACCGGAATCATCATTAGAGTAGAGGGTCTGGATGCCTTTATTGGTGAAGTTTGCGAGATTCAGATCAGGTCGACCGGAAGCACAGTCCTAAGCGAAGTAGTCGGCTTTGTGGATGCAACCGTGTTGCTGATGCCGCTTGATGAAATCGATGGAATAGGACCTGGCTGTTTGGTGCGTCCGACCGGAAAGACGCTGCAGATTGAAGTCAGTGATGAATTGCTTGGGACTACTCTTGATGGTCTGGGAAGACCGATGGATCAATCTAAACAACTGAATGGTGTTCCGTTCAAAGTGAACCGAAGCGCACCTGATCCATTCAGACGCAACAAAATCGAGCAGGTCATACCTACCGGGATCAAAGCGATCGATGGGCTGCTTACAATCGGTGAAGGCCAGCGTGTGGGTATTTTTGCGGGTAGTGGCGTCGGGAAAAGTACCTTGTTAGGGATGATCGCACGATACTGCGAAGCGGACGTCATTGTGATCGGCCTCATCGGAGAGCGTGGACGCGAAGTATTGGAATTCATCGAAAAGGATTTGGGTGAAGAAGGCTACCGTAAATCCGTGGTCGTCTGTGCTACTTCAGATTCCCCTCCGTTGGTCCGGCTTAAGGGTGCGTATGTTGCCACCGCGATAGCAGAGTACTACAGGGATCAAGGGAAAAAAGTTATTTTGATGATGGACTCCGTGACGCGTGTCGCCATGGCACAAAGGGAAATCGGATTGGCTACAGGGGAACCGCCTACATCGAAAGGGTATACGCCGTCAGTGTTCACCGTGCTCCCGAAATTATTGGAGCGAAGCGGCATGTCCGAACACGGTTCTATCACAGCTTTCTACACCGTCTTGGTTGAAGGCGATGACATGAACGAGCCCATCGCAGATGCGGTCCGAGGGATCTTGGACGGTCACATCATCCTTTCGAGGAAAATTGCCGCAGAGAATCAATATCCGGCAATCGATGTCCAAAACAGTGTGAGTCGTTTGATGAAAGATATTGTTCCGGAATCCCACAGCCGTGCAGCCGGAATGCTGAAAGAGAATATGGCCATTTATGCAGAAGCGAAAGACTTGATCGATGTAGGTGCCTATCGGAAAGGGAGCAGCCCTGAAATTGATCGGGCTATTTTGCTTGCGCCTATCATCAAAAACTTCTTGAAACAGCGTGTGGATGAACCGCATTCTCATGATGAAATTGTGGCTACTTTACAAAATTTGTTCAAATGATCAGAAAATCAAGGTGATATCAGGTGAAAAAACATAAGTTCTCAATGGAAAAAATTCTGGAGTGGCGAATCACAGAAGAAGAGAACGCCAGGAAATCCGTGCTCCATGCCCAAAATCAGATGCAACAGCAGCAGCAGCAACTCAGGCATCTGGTCAATGAAAATACGAAATTGAAACACGAACAAATGAAGTTGACCGAGATACACACTTTAAGATATAACCATCACCTCAAAGGCCTGATCGACGAAAAAATAGTCATTCAAAAAAATGCTATCGATCAAGCGCAAAGTGACATGGAGCGGCTTCAAGAAGCGTTGTTGCAAGCACACAAAGACCGGAAAATAATGGAAAAATTAAAAGAACGCGAAAGTGTGCAGGTGCTTGCGCAAGTAAAAAGTGAAGAACAAAAGGAGCTTGACGAAATCGCTACCCTACAGTATAAAAAAAGCTACTTTTAAGTCGATATAGTATAGGGTGGGTATCGAAAGGAGGTGAAAAATTGATTACTGGTGCATCATCCGGAATTTCAGAGCAAGTTCTCAATCCGACTCAGTCATCTGCCTCAAAAGCAGACGGCTTAATTTTTGACAATGTTTTATCAGGCCGGATTAAAAGCAAGGAACCAGCGACCATCATACAAGAAGAGCCACCCGTCTCCGCGGAAACGGAGCATTCGGAAGAGAACGCTGATCAGGAGGCAATAGAACAGGGCTATTTGAATCTCTATCCTTACAGAATACTTCAGGATGGGAAAGCTGCGATCTCGGTCAGGAATGTTCCGACAGATGAAAAAGCAGATCAGACGGGAGCGTGGCTTGTCAGCGTGGAAGAGAAAGAGCAAGTGATAACAGCTAAGCTTGCTTACTCTGCGCCCGAAATCGCGACACCTGTGCGACCTGAGCATGTCTCCACTCCAGAAAGCATTGGGATAAGAGAACACGGAGAAAAAGAGTTCTATCCGACCGCGGTTGAGATGCGGAGCCAACAAGTAGATTTTAATTTGGCAGAACCTGAAAACCTCTACGAACAGGGATCGGAGAACAACTTGATTTCTGATGCTCAAGTACCGGCAGATGATCTGTTGAAAGATACTGCTACACTTTCCCGGGAATATAAAATGAAACAAACGGATCGCGCCTTTCCTATCCAGGAAAGCAGCCCGCCTGATGAATCCTTAACGAACTTTCCGGAAAATTCTGCAACAGTTCCGCACCGGATTGCTGATGGAGAAGATAATAGAGACCAACCGGAAGCAGCGGAAAAAACACCGAATTTAAAAGAAAACAAAGCAGTGGTAAATCAAGGACCAGTTATCCGTGAGCTGCCCACAGAGACTGTGTTTGGGCTCAAGCCGTCAAAAGTGACTGCATCTCATATCGAAGACATCCAAAAGACAATTGAAATGCAGATAGAAAAAACGCCTTTATTGGGTACTACAGTCGTGAAAATACTTCTTACTCCCGATAATATCGGGGATATCCGTGTGCAGCTGATCAAAACGAAAGACAGCATCACTGCCGTCCTGCATGTCCAGGATGCCGAAACGAAGGGGCTATTGGAGGAGCAATTGCCACTATTGATGGAGCCGTTCAAACATAGCGTTTCTGAAAGTCCGTTGACACTTACGGTTGTTACTGATCCGAATTTGGCTTTTTCATTTTCCGAAGGAGCTGATCCAGGCCATCGAAAAATGGAAAGGCAAGAATCCAGAAAAAGAGCATCCAAAGAAAAAACAGAAACAAAACAAAAACCAACGACGAAACAGTCTTCAAGAGGGCTGAGCTTATTGGCATAATGAGGAGGTGAACAGAAAGTGGATATCACATCAAATTTTACGATCGGATCGACGGAACAGCTGGTGAGCAATAAAAGCCAAAGCAATTCTGATCTTTCCATGGACGATTTTTTACAGATCATGGCTGCAGCCATAAAAATGCCTGCCATGTCAGAAGAAGGCGGGAGCAGTGGCGGTTCCACAGATTACATGACCCAAATGATCCAATTCAGTACGATGGAACAACTGAAGGATTTGACTGAATCATTGAACACTACCATGCTGATGACCCAACAACAGCAGGCATTAGCAATGATCGGAAAAACGGTCACTGTGACTGGGGAAGCAAGCATCGTCACAGGAGTAGTGGATAAGGTGAAATTTTCAAATGGATTTGCAACGCTGATGATCGGCGGAAAGGACTACTATTTGAATGACGTACAGTCGATTGGAGAGTAACCGAATGGACATAAGAGCAAATGCCGATATCAAGAGGGTTGAGCCACTCCGACAGAACAATAGGAAACAGCAGGTTTCAAGAGAGTTCCAAACGATCATACAAAAGGCACTGATCCAAAGTAAAGATGACAAAGAGTTGAAGATTTCCAACCATGCTCAAAAACGTCTGGATCAAAGAGGATTCTCTTTGGCGGGTGAAGATATGAGTAACCTGAGCCAAGCGATGGATGAACTGGATGACAAAGGTTCAAAAAATTCTTTATTGTTTTATAAAGATATGGCCTTGATCGCAAGCATCGACAACCGCACGATCATTACTGCATTGAATAAAAATGAGTTGGATACAGTGATGAACATCGACAGCACCAAATTCATCAAAGACTAGAAAACGGCCGGACCGAAAAGGAAGCCGTGCGATCCTTGAATGATTGATAGGGTCCAGATGTTAACTACTAGGAGGAAATCAAATGTTAAAATCATTATACTCTGGCGTTACAGGCATGAAAAACTTACAAACAAAGATGGATGTAATCTCAAATAATATAGCTAACGTAAATACAACTGGATTCAAGAGCGGAAGGGTACGTTTTGAAGATATGATCAGCCAATCAATGGCGAGTGCCCAAGAAGGCGTAAATGCGAAGCAAGTTGGACTAGGTGTCCAGACAAGCGCTATTGACACGATCATGAATGGTGGATCTTTACAAGCGACAGGAAGGGAACTGGATTTTGGGATAGAGAATGGCGACAGCTCTTTCTTTGTTGTGAGTGGAGATGGCGGTGTCAATAATTACTACACCCGAGATGGCGGTTTCTACCTCGACGCCGAGAATAATTTGGTGACGAGTGCTGGTTACAGTGTGATGGGTGTCAACAATACTGAGCCGGATGGGGCTGAAACGTTGGAAAAATTGAGTGTACCTGCCTATATCCAAGTCAATGCTGACGGATCTATTACAGCATCAGACAGTATCCCGGATGGAGCAACAAACGTTTTTGGTTTGAAGAGTCATTCAGTTGACAGTAAAGGTGTCATCACCGGGAATTATGGGAATGGAGAATCCTATGTGATCGGACAAGTCGCTCTGGCTAAGTTCGCTAATGCGGCTGGATTGGAAAAATCCGGCGGCAATCTATATGTTGAATCAGCCAACTCTGGAGCTCCAGAACTAGGTTTTCCGGCAGATGATGGTTATGGTGTAATCCGGTCAGGCTTTTTGGAAATGTCAAATGTCGATCTTGCGAATGAATTCACTGAAATGATCATCGCCAACAGAGCCTATCAAGCAAACTCAAGAAGCATAACGACTTCTGACTCGATGTTGGAAGAGTTATTGGCATTGAAACGCTAAACTTCAAAAAGAAATGAGGAGAGCCCATGATAGCTTTAACCAGTGTTTCAGGAGAGCCATTTTTTTGAATTGTGATTTGATTTACCGTATCGATGAAGCATACGATACGATAATAACTTTGTCCGATGGTCAGCATATCCGCGTGAGCGAACAGGCAAACCAAATCGTAGAAAGAATTGTGGACTATAAAAGAAAAATCTATCATGCTTTACCGGAGGTTGGAAAATGAAAAAAAATCCGATTCCGCTTGTTGCGCTTATCGCAGGTGTAGCTTTAATCATTTGGTCAATTAATCAGGGAGGAAGTATCGGTGGGTTTATCGATGTGCCCTCCATCATAATAACGTTGGTGGGTTCATATTGTGCCTTACTGATTAGCTTTCCCTTTTCTGATATTAAAAAAATTCCGATAATAATCAAGAAAGTGATCAGCGCTCCTAGTGAGGATAAAAATGAGCTGATTCAAAAATTTGCAGAACTTTCTCGGTTATCCCGTAGCAAAGGGATTTTGACTTTAGAACAAGAAATCAGTCAAATAGCCAATCCGATCTTGCAGGATGGGATTCAAATGGCAGTTGATGGAATGGATCCTACCGATATAAAAAGTATTCTGGAAATAAAAATTGAAAATCTGGAATCAAGGCATGGAGTCGGACAAGCAATTTTCTTGAAATGGGGGGAATTGGCTCCTGCGTTTGGTATGATCGGAACGTTGATCGGGTTAATAAATATGTTGAGTCAGTTGAATGATCCCAGCACAATCGGGAGCGGAATGGCGGTAGCCTTGATAACGACTTTTTATGGGAGCTTTTTTGCTAATCTATTGTTCATTCCGATAGCGACCAATCTTAAAATGCAGACCGAAGCCGAGTTGGAAGTTTGCGACATGATCGTTGAAGGAGTCCTGTCCATTCAAGCGGGACAAAATCCAAGAACAATCGAACAGAAGTTGAATGGATACTTGGATAACAAACCTGTAAAAACTAAGAAGAAAAATATGAATCCGAACGTTTCTGCTGTTCAAAGCGAGGTAAATTAAAATATGAGTAAAAGGCGGAAACGAAGTTCTGCATCAGGAGGGGCTCCGGAATGGATGACCACTTTTTCGGATTTGATGACCCTTTTACTGACGTTCTTCATCTTACTCTACTCGATGTCCAGTGTCAGCGATGACAAGTTCACCCAAGCCTCAGATTCTTTACAAAATTCCTTTATAGGCTCCGGTCAAAATAGTATTTTACCTGACGTACAAGGGCTTCCTGTAAGTGATGGGAACGCTACTGCAGATTCCTCCTTATCAGAAAAAGAGTCAGCAGTTATACAAGCGGCAAAAGAGGCGACTCAACAGGATGAATTGGTTGCCTCAGATGGTCAAATTATGATTGCAGTAGATCCTGAAGTGATCAAAATGTTTCAAGAAGTTAAAGACTTTGTCGAAAAGAATGGATTGAGTGAAGAAATAAGCATGAGTATGGATGCAGAGGGTGTCTACATGACTGTGAAGGAAGCCATTTTGTTTCATCCGGGCAGCGCGGTCATAACCGAAAGTGGTACATCAGCTTTACAAAAAGTAGCGGAACTGATCAGCAATTTCGAAAACAAGGTTGTGGTCGAAGGACATACAGATAATGTTCCCCACTACGATCAAAAATTTGAGAGTAATTGGGAATTATCGGCCGGCAGAGCCATTTCCGTACTCAGACAATTAACTGAACAACAAAATATCAACCCCACACGTTTATCCGCTGTCGGCTATGGAGAATACAATCCGCTTGTTCCAAATGACACAGCTGAACATCGTGCTGAAAATCGAAGAGTCAATATTGTATTGGTTTATGAACCGGAGGGAGCAGAATAATGGAAAAAGAAGCACAGTTGCCTAAGAAGCAGAGCATTCCGCGGCTTATTCTGATAGCTGTAATTTTAGTGATTTTGATGATCGGTGGCGGAACGATCGGTTCTTTGATAACTACTGGGTTAGGAAAAGAGTGGATCACTAGCTTCAACCAAAAAGAAGTGGAAAGCATCCTTGTTCCCCAAGAGGAATTTGTGGTCAACTTAAAATCCAATGACGGCAATCTGGATGATTTTTTGAAAATTGAAATGTCCATAGAAACAATCGATGTAGAAAACGAAACAATCCTGACCGAAAAGGCGGCAATTGTGCGCGATGCAATCATCAGTGTGCTAAGAAATAAATCTACAGCCAACATTTTTGATGAATCGGAGGGTGTTCTAGTCATCAAGCAGGAAATCATTTCAAAAATCAATCAAAGTTTGGGCTCGGAAGTCGCGAGTGAGTTATACATTACAAATATCGTCATGCAATAGCGAAGTGGAAGGTGTGCGTCAAGGAAATGGAAAATGAACTATTATACATCGGAAAAAGTTTTATCGTGTTGATTTTTGTGATTTTTGCGATAAATTATCTGTTGAAATTATTGGAACGATTCGTCAACAAGAACGGCAAATACATCACCATGATAGAACGTGTTCCATTGAACCGCACATCGTCGCTTTGTATCGTTAAAGTCTCGGAATCCTATTATTTGATGAGCTGTACAGATACAAAGAATGAGATATTGAAGGAATTGAGCATTGAAGACATCAAGGCAGAAAAAACTATTTTGGACATCGCGCAGCATAAAAAATTCCGCCCGGCCAGTCCAGTGGTTTTGGATGAAGTCGATGAGAGTGGCAGAATTTCACGAAGAGGGATGAGGAAATAGGATGGTGAAAAAAGGGATTGTCACAAGCGGCGTTGGATTGTTATTTCTGACATTTCCTCAAAAAGTTCATGCGGCGGAAATCGTAGACACGGTTCAAAATGCTCTGGGCGGGACATCGGATGCTGTAAAAATGTATGTGTTGATAGGTCTTCTGAGTGTCATACCGGCATTTTTGATTTTGACTACGTGTTTTACGCGGATCATCATTGTCTTTTCTTTTTTGAGAAGTTCGTTAGGCACACAGCAAAATCCTCCCAACACTGTCTTGATAGGCTTGGCGGCCTTCTTGACATTTTTTATCATGAGACCAGCCTATACGGAAGTTTACCATGAGGCGGCGGTTCCATTGATGGAGGATCAGATCGGCATCGAAGAGTTCTTTTATATAGCAGAGGACCCGATCCGGGACTTTATGCTGAAGCAGACGAGGGAGAAGGATCTTACCCTCTTTCTGGATCTGCAGGGGGATGACATGCCAACCAATACGGGAGATGTAAGTTTGCTCAGTCTCATTCCGGCCTTTGCGATCAGCGAATTGCGGACGGCCTTTACGATCGGTTTTTTGATTTTCATTCCCTTTCTGGTGATAGACATCGTGGTGGCAAGTATTTTGATGTCCATGGGGATGTTCATGTTGTCGCCGGTAATGATTTCATTGCCGTTTAAGTTACTTCTGTTCGTCTTGGTGGATGGATGGTATTTGGTCGTTGAGTCGCTGGTATTAGGTTTTCAATAGGGGTGCATGAATGTCGATAGAAAAAGTTTTAGATGTTTTGAGAGAAGGCTTCATGACCATTCTGATAGTTGCCGGACCAACGCTGGCCATCGCATTGGTGGTAGGCTTGATCATCAGTATTATTCAAGCAGCAACACAGTTGCAGGAACAAACATTGAGTTTTGTTCCAAAAATATTGGCCGTAATCGGAGCTTTGATTGTGTTCGGCAATTTTATGCTGAACGCATTGATCGCTTATACAGAAAAAATATTCGAGTTGATTGCTGGATTGTGATGGGTAAAGGATGCTGATTACATTACAGAAACTCATATTGATCTTTATGCGGATAGGTTCTTTCGTTTTTATAAGTAAGGGATTCTCATTCAAAGGTGTACCAACTGTTGTGAAGATTGCTATTTCTTTGGGCTTGAGTTTACCGGTTTACGCCCTGATACCCGCCATGGAGTCCGAACTAGGCTTTATGCAATTGGCACTTTTCGCGCTGAAGGAATCGCTGGTCGGCTTGGCGCTAGGCTATATCACAAACCTCTTCTTTTATGCGGTTGAGATAGCCGGAAATTTTGCCGATTTCCAGGTCGGTTTTTCGATGTCGGCCGTCTTCGATCCTGCTTTAGGGTTTCAGGCTTCTTATTTCGGGAAAATATATTATTGGATGGCGCTGTCCATATTCTTTTTTACGGATATGCACCATCATGTTCTGAGGGCTTTAGTATCAGGATTCATAGTTTTCCCCATCGAAGCGTTCTCCGTAGGGGATTTTGGAGTGAAAGGGATTGTCACGCTGTTCTCGATGATGTTTGAGATAGCGTTGAATCTCTCGGCCCCTATCGTTATTGTGGCCTTGTTGACGGAAGTCGTTTTGGGAGTGCTCTCTCGTACTGTGCCTCAGATAAATGTGTTGATGCTTAGTATGCCTTTAAAGATTCTGGTAAGTATGTCACTTATGTTGGTTCTGTTGCCTAATTTAATGGACAGTATGACCGAGATGCTACCATTAATGGTGAAATACATGACTGAATTTATCCAGTCACTAAGCTGATGAAGAGGTGATCATGTGAGTGAGAAAGATGGAAAGACTGAAAAACCCACCCCCAAAAAGCTGAAGGATGCCCGAAAACGTGGAGAGATAGCCAAGAGCCAAGAATTCAATTCCGCCTTTACTTATATCATGTTCATGATGTTTGCGATCGCGCTATCCACGCACGCCCTTCAATTTGGGTATGTTTATCTGAAACGAGAATTGGCGGTTAATTATGATGTGGGTGGTCTTGAAAATAATCTCAATGATATTGGGATGAAGGCTATTTTATCCATCTTCATCCTAGCGGGACCTTTCTTAGGCATTGCTTTTATAGGGGCTTTGATTGCAAATATAATCCAAACAGGATTATTGTTCTCTACAGAAGCCCTAAAATTTAAAATGAGCAGACTGAACCCAGTGAGTGGCCTAAAGAATATGTTCAGTAAAAAGGCGCTATTCACTTTGATCAAAAATATTCTTAAGATGATCCTGATTGGTTACGTCTGTTACATATCGTTCGAAAAATCGGGTTACTACATCATCAACTCAGCTGCAGTTGGAACCGAAAAACTCTATTTTTTGATTCTGGAACTTGTCAAAGATATCAGTACGAATCTTGCCATTTTGTTGTTTCTTTTAGGGATGGTGGATTTCATCTACCAAAAATATGACTATAAAAAGAATTTGAATATGACCAAACAAGAAATAAAAGATGAATACAAAGAATCAGAAGGCGATCCTTATATAAAATCGTTACGACGTCAAAAATATAAACAGTTCAGTAAACAAATGCTGAAGGATGTGGAGTCTGCGACAGTCATCATCACAAACCCAACGCACTTGGCAATTGCCGTGCGTTATGATAAAAAACGCGACCAAGTGCCCGTAGTCGTAGCCAAGGGTGCAGACTATGTGGCAGAAAAAATCAGGGAAGCAGCTTCAAAAAATAATGTTCCGATTATGGAAAACAAACCAGTGGCACGTGCCATGTACCGATCAGTTGAGATCGGCCAGCCGATACCATTGGACTTTTATGAATCCATAGCTGAGATGATTGCATTGATCTATCAGATCGATGAAAGCAACAAGAGGAAAATATAAGTGAGAGAAAGAGTGATGTAATGGCTGCACAACTAACCAAAAAAAATCGGAATGCTTCAGCGTTTATGGATGTAGGGATTGCAACGTTTGTAGTCCTCATTTTGGCAATGATCATTATTCCATTACCTGCACCACTTCTTGATTTACTGTTGATTGTGAATCTAGCCTTGTCCATGACGATCCTGTTGTTGACGTTATTCACTAAAAATGTCCTGGAATTTTCAACTTTTCCGACACTCCTTTTACTGACGACCATGTTCAGGTTGGGGTTGAATATCTCTTCAACGCGGTTGGTTCTGACTGAGGGCGATGCCGGTAAGGTTATCGATACATTCGCGAATTTGGTTGCCGGAAATAATATCATAGTCGGTGCCGTCATTTTTATCATCATTTTCATTATCCAAATGATCGTCGTGACGAATGGTGCGGGTCGGGTATCGGAAGTATCCGCACGTTTCACATTGGATGCGATGCCCGGAAAGCAAATGTCGATCGACTCAGATTTGAATTCCGGCTTGATCAATGAACAGCAAGCGAAGCAGCGACGCAACGACTTAGAACGGGAAACACAATTTTTTGGGGCAATGGATGGAGCAAGTAAGTTTGTTAAGGGCGATGCTACCGCCGGAATCATTATTACCTTCATCAACTTGATAGGTGGAACGCTTATTTATTCTCTGCAACAAGGCATGCCCATTATGGAAGCGTTGAATAAGTTCGGAAGATTGACAATCGGAGATGGTCTGGTGAGTCAGATCCCTTCCTTATTGATTTCAATCGGTTCAGGTATTTTGGTCACAAGGTCCGGAAACGCGAAAACATTCGGAACATCTTTGATACCGGAATTGATGTCCAGTTCAAAGGTACTCTATCTGGTTTCCGCTATTTTACTCGTTTTCGCACTTTTGCCAGGGTTTCCAACATTCACCTTTTCAATGATGGCGATACTATTGGGCGGTTCGAGCTATCTTATCCAGCAAAATGAGTCGAAAGCACAATTTGAAAAAATAACCGAAGAACAACGCATTCTGGCAGGAGAGCGCATGCTTCAAAACCAATCAAATGAAGAAACGGTCACTGCCCATCAAGTGGATCCCATATCCATTGAAATCGGCTACGGTCTGATCGCAATAGCTGATGAAACAAAAGACGATAATCTGATGAACCAAATACATAGCATCCGAAAACAGTGTGCTACGGAAATCGGCATCCTTTTGAAGCCGATTCGTATCAAAGATAATCTGCAGCTTGGCATGAATCAATACGTAATCAAAATAAAAGGGAACGTCTACGCACAAGGCGAGTTATATATGGATCGCTTCCTGATATTGTCCCCAGGAGATACGGAGTTTGCGTTCAATGGGATTGCAACAAAAGAGCCTTCCTTTGGATTGGATGCCATGTGGATAATCGGGAATGATCGGGAAATGGCAGATTTGCAAGGGTATACGGTGGTAGACCCACTTACTGTGTTCGTTACACACCTTAAAGAAACCATTTTCCAGCATAGTCAGGAACTGCTCGGCAGGCAAGAAGTGAAGCAACTATTGGAAACGCTGAAAGAAACGCATAACGTTGTCATCGATGAGTTGATACCGGATATCCTTAGATTGGGCGAAGTGCAAAAAGTGCTTCAGAACTTGCTGAAGGAAAATATACCAATCACCGACATGGTGACTGTATTGGAGACGTTGGCTGACTATGGCACCACGGTAAAAGACATTGAACTACTGACGGAATACGTCCGTCAAGCACTGAAGCAAACCATTGTGAAAAATT
The DNA here is from genome assembly GCF_900107505.1 of Trichococcus collinsii. Lineage (GTDB taxonomy): Bacteria > Bacillota > Bacilli > Lactobacillales > Aerococcaceae > Trichococcus > Trichococcus collinsii. The sequence continues at coordinate 296,251 of NZ_FNQH01000003.1, forward strand.
ATTTGGATGAAAATGCAGTGCTGAATGTCGTTACGATCCATCCAAACACTGAGGAAATGCTCGGTAAAAATATCCAAAAATCTTCATCGGGATCGATTCCACTGATTCAAGGAAATAATGTCACAAAATTATTCGACAGCATAAAGAAAATCCATAACCATCTTGAAGCTGAGGGAAGACCGCATGTCCTGCTGGTGTCTCCAAAAATAAGACCCTCTTTAAAAAATCTGTTGACATTTAATTTTCCGGAAATAGCAGTATTATCTTTGAATGAAGTACCGAACGAAATCGCAATCGAATCAGTCGGTATGGTTGAGGATATTGCTATTTAATTTCACTCGAGGGTCGGTATACAAAATGAATTTTCAATCACTTGAAGATGGGAGCAGGATATGCAAAATATAGAGGACAGAGAAGCCATCATATTGAAGTACGTGCCTCTAGTCGAAAAAGTGGTCCGACACATTGGATTGAGTAATCCTGATTACGAGAAGAGCGATTTGGTGAATATCGGTGTCATCGGGCTCATGGATGCTATCGATAAATACGATGAAGAAAAGAAAGTCCCTTTTGAAAATTATGCATTTATTCGGATCAAAGGGGCCATAATAGATGAGATTCGACGTAATGGTCCGGTTTCTCGCACGGGGATGAATAAGTTGAAGGGTTACAGGCTTGCAGTAGAGTCGCTCCAACACAGTTTAAAAAGAATCCCCACTGAAGAGGAAATATGCCAAGAACTTCAGATCACTGCCAAACAATTAGGCCAGGTATATGATACGGCGTCATATCTGGCTACTCAGTCATTGGAAAAAATGATCTTCAATGATGAAGGAAATGGAGTAGAATTGGGAGATATGCTCGTCGATACGCATGCCATTTCCGTTGAGGAAGAGTTGCTGAAGAACGAGCAGATGGAAGCACTGAAAGACGCAATCGGTCGCTTGAAGGAACGCGAACAATTGATTCTACAACTGTATTATGTGGAAAAATTACCGCTTAAGGAAATTGCGTTTATACTGGAAGTTTCCGTCCCCAGAGTTTCTCAGATCCATGGGAAAATGATATTGAAATTGAAAGAAGAAATGAGGAGGGAAGAACTTGATTAGAAGTTTGGATACAGTTGGCCATCAGTTCAACTTATTGCAGAAAAAGCAAGAAAATCTGAGCACAAATATCGCCAACGTGAATACTAGCGGGTACAAATATCAAGAGCTTGTCCAAAGTACAACTGAAACTTTTCAATTTGGGAATAACTTAAACGGTCCGATGCTGAATCAGCAGAATCCGATCGATGGACTGAATTTTGGAAATCAGATAGATACAGCTTACCGTAATCTGAGCCAAGGTGGTCTCAAGGGCACGAATTCAACCAATGATTTTGCGCTGATGGGGGATGGTTTTTTTACAGTTCAGATGCCCAACGGCGGACAAGCTGTTACACGAAATGGCAACTTTTCGGTTGATGCAACGGGTAATCTGACTACTCAGGAAGGCTACTTGGTGCTCGGCAGAAACCAAGCTGGACAAATAGCTACTATTCCAGCAGGCAGTGTGCCATTTACTGTCGACCAGACAGGAAATGTCAACGCTACCGGCGTCCGTTTTTTGTTGACGGATAATGTGGAAGCAGAAAACCTTCAATCGATTGGGGAGACGTTATTTTCTTATCAGGTAGGGATGACAACGGACGATGACACGCTTGTCCTTCAAAAATATTTGGAAACTTCCAATGTTGACATGACAGATCATATGGTCGAAATGATGCAACTGACAAGAGAGTTTGAAGCGAATCAAAAAATATTGCATGCTTCAGATGAGACGTTAAGCAAAGCAGTCAATGAAATCGGAAAAGTGTAGGAAGAAGGAGACAGACAACGATGAGTCTACCCATGAGTATTTCAAAAACAGCGATGAAAGCATTCCAGACAGGGATGGATAATATTGCGAACAATATTGCGAATGTAAATACTAATTCCTATAAAGAAAAAAATGTGAATTTCCAGGAACTGCTAATCAATAATCAAACCGAAAATCAAAATTTACTATTTTCTGAAGATTTTGGGGAATTAACGATTTCTGCTGGGGTATCGAGCACTGTTTCCGGGATGGATTTTTCTCAGGGGGGGCTGGTCGAAAGTGCTGGGGATTTCCATTTGGCAATTTCAGGAGATGGCTTCTTCAGAGTCAATGATGAAAATGGAAATGTTTTTTATACACGGGATGGCGCATTCCAAGTGGGACCAAATGGCGTGGTTAAAAATTCAGCAGGGAATACTCTCGCAATCGAGCAAAATCTGTTGCCGACGCTTGATCTTTCCGACGCGAACGTATCGATTTCGGACAATGGCGAAATTTGGGTAGGAAGCAAAGGCGCTGCGACATTGGCAGGAAGGATTCCGTTGTTTTATCCGGCGTCTGCTGATGCCCTTGTGCCAGCCGGAGAAAACCAATATATAGTGGCGGAGGGAACGCGTATGTACTCCTCGGCAGAAGGTTATCAAATGGGAGGCATCCAGCAACATTTTTTGGAAACCTCCAATGTGGATTTGGCAGCTGCCTTCACCGATATGATCGTGACCCAACGCGCGTATTCAATGAATCTGAAAGTAGCGCAAACTTCAGATGAGATTATGGGTGTCATAAACGGATTCAAGAGATAATACAATAGAGTGAAGGTATCTCCTGTGGGAGCAAAAGATGGAGGAAGAGAGAGAAGATGGCAATAATCGAAGTGACAGGCGTAACAAAAGAATATCCTAGAGGCATTACAAGCCTAAAGGATGTATCGGTTACCATCGAAGCAGGAGAGTTTGTGTATGTATTAGGCGCCAGCGGATCAGGTAAGTCCAGTTTCATTAAATTACTTTACCGGGACATCAAACCCACAAAAGGAACAGTGACAGTTTGTGGACACGATGTCGGCAGAATGAATAATCACGTCATACACCATCTGCGACGCGAAATTGGCATTGTGTTTCAGGATTGTAAATTGTTGACTGGTAAAACAGTTTTTGAGAATATCGCTTTCGCGCTTGAAGTCATGGGAGAAGATTCGGAGGCCATTTCGGATAAGGTCTATCACGCGCTTGAAACAGTCGGCTTGGCGGATAAGGCAAACAGTTACCCAGACCAACTGTCCGGCGGTGAAAAGCAGCGGGTTGCGATTGCGCGTGCTATTGTACATTCTCCGAAAATTATTCTTGCGGATGAACCTACAGGAAATCTGGATCCGCGGACTTCTTTGGAAATTTTTCGTTTATTCTACAGAATCAACAAAAGCGGCACAACTATCCTGATGGCTACGCATGACCAAGGAATCATCGAAAATTTTCGTTTCCGGACTCTCGAAATGAAGGAGGGCCATCTGATAAAAGATCAAGAAAAGAAGCAACAGAATACGCTCCAATATGATTTTAAAAGGAAAGAATATTTTATTGTTTGAACTATCTAAGAAGGAAGGGAGAGAAGAATATGAAAATAATGGAGAATTTAAGTATGTCGCCCAAAATCATTAAAACAGCACTGGCTCTCAGTGCGATAGGGATTCTCGCTGCAACAGGCCGGTTCGTGGCGCTCGCTGACCAAGTAGATACCACGATTTCAATAGATGTGAATCCTAGCATCGAAATCACGGTCAACAAAGCAGATGAGGTCATTGAAGTGACGGCGCTAAATGAAGACGCGGAAATCATCATCGGCGATATGGATTTGAATGATGTGGAAGTGGAAGTGGCAATGAATGCCATCATCGGGTCCATGGTTCAAAACGGCTACATCGATGAAATGAAAAATGCGGTTCTTATAACGGTCGCTAACGAAAACGAAAGCAAACAGCAAGAGCTAGAGTCCCTCATCACGACCGAAATTACTGATACCTTAGCCGAAAATGATATAGCACCTATCGTCTTCACTCAGGCTGTGGATAGTAAGGGCGCCAGTGATACGAATGTTAAAGCCTTTGCGAAAAAGTACGGGATCTCCGTGAATAAAGCAGCCTTTATCCAAAAAATATTGAGAGAAAGTGAAGGATTGTCAGAAAAAGAATTAGTTGCAATGAATGTTGAAGCCTTGTCTGAAATCATCCACTCGAAAAACGTCGACCTCCATGAATCTGTGGGGTACTCAGATGAAGCCTTGATAAAAATGGCTGAAAAAGTGATGAAGAAATCGGAAAATGCGACTGAAATACAAACTGAAGCAACCGTAAAGGCAAGTGAATCCCAAGTCAAAGCAACCGAAAAACAAGCTGAAGCCGAAATGAAATCAGCAGAGAGACAAGCCGAAGTAGCTGTCAAATCGGAAGAAAATCGAGTTAAAGCTACCGAAAATCAAGCCGTAGTGGAGGAAAAGGCGGCAGAGCAATCTGCTGAAGTCGATGTCAAAGCGTATGAAGTGCAAATACAAGCAGCCGTAAAACAGGGGGAAGCAGAGGTGAAAGCGGCAGAACAACAAGGGCAAGCCTCTGAAAAACAAGCAGAGGCCAATGCCAAAGTAGCGGGAAAACAATCCGAAGCAACTGCTGAAGCCAATGAAGCCCAAAGTCAAGCAACCGATAATCAAGCACAGGCCAACGTGAACGGCAATGGCAATGCACCAGGTCAAAAAGGTGGAGCGGCTGCCAACAAATAAGAGAAAGGCCGGGACGTTATCGTTCCGGCTATTTTTTTTCGTTGCTTCGTAATGATGCGGCAATTTAAATATATAGTTTCCAACGAGTCCGCTATTAAGTATTCACAAACAATACCGAATAAATGTTAAGAGCCTAATTCATTCTTTACGGATTGGAATGGGAAAGAAACAGTAAAGGGAAGTGAAATAAGTGCAAGCATCGAATACAGAAGCAACAAGCGTAAAGTCTAAAACAAAAAGAAAATTTAAGATCCAATTATTGCAATTTAAAAGTATCCGTACAAACTTACTAGTCGGATTTTCGATAATCCTAATCGCCATTTTTTTGTTGGGATACAATAGTTACAAAACATCAAATGATATTAGTGCGGAAACTGATCAAATTGTTAATGTAGGTGTTCCAATTCTGGAACAAGGCGCCGAAATCAACTATTTAGTGGCAAGCCGGATGTCAGTCGTTCGCAGCTATTTATTGTCCGGGGATACAACTTATGTGGAATTATTTGATTTGTATACACAACAAAGCGAAGCAATCCAGGCGGAGATTCTGGAGGCAAACGGCAACAAACAGGTGATTGTAGATTTGTTCGCAGGAATCGATGAATGGACCCGGATCACGCGGGAAGAAGTCATAAATGTCTACCAAGCAGGTAATCAGCAACAAGCGATAAATACGTTGTTTGAAAAATCAGAGCAACTAGGAAATGAGAATATAAGTGCTATGGAACGATCGCTTAACGCGAGGATCGTTTCCATTCAGGAAGAAGGCGATGACGTCATTGCCCATGGAAATCAAGCAATGAGAGTGACCTTCATCATATCCATAATTGCACTATTGCTGAGTATCGCTATCGCATTATTGATCTCTTCCGATTTGATGAAGCGTATCAAACTATTGATGGACAAAACAACCGAACTGACAACTGGAAAACTGAATGGAGAACCTATCGACATCAAACATTTTGACGAATTAGGCAAACTCGGTGATGCGATCAATCAAATGCAGCAACAGTTGAAAGCCATTATTGTAAGCATTTCAGAAGCATCACATACACTTGAGGAGAACAGTAGGGACCTCCATCAAGCTTCAAAAGAAGTGAAGTTAGGCACTGAACAAGTGGCTATCACAATGCAGGAGTTGGCGACAGGTTCTGAAACCCAAGCAAGCAGCGCCAGCAACTTGGCGACTGTCATCGACGTCTTCAATGATGAGTTCCAAGCTGTTAATCAGAACACCATTCAAATTGCAGAAGGTTCTAAAGAAATCCTTGCAAATACAAATCAAGGCGAAGAACTGATGCAAAAATCAAGTCTGCAGATGAACATAATTCAGGACATCATGCAAGAGGCTGTCGATAAGATGAATATTTTGGAAAATCAGACCCAAGAAATCAACAAATTGGTCGGACTAATCCAAAATGTAGCGGATCAAACGAATTTACTGGCATTGAATGCTGCCATAGAGGCTGCACGAGCTGGAGAACATGGCCGAGGCTTTGCTGTCGTTGCCGATGAAGTCAGAAAGCTGTCTGAACAAGTCGCCACTTCCGTCATGGACATAACAGGTTTTGTGGACACTATCCAAAAAGAATCCAAAAATGTAAGTTCATCCTTACAATCGGGCTATACCGAAGTGAAGTCGGGCGCTGCCCAGATTGATAAGACGAGTCATACATTCAGTGAGATGAAAATGCAATTGGACAGTATGGTGACGAATATATCTGGGGTAACCAATAATTTGGCGCTGCTGGCTGAGAATACAAATAACATGAGTACATCCATCGAAGAGATTGCTTCAATCTCGGAAGAATCCGCTGCTGGAGTCGAAGAGACCTCGGCTGCCAGCCAGGAAATCAGCAGTTCCATGGAAGAAGTTTCTATGAACTCCGAAAGAATCGCGGGCCTCGCAGACCTGCTGAATCTGTTGGTCAAAGAATTTAAATTTTAATCCAAAAAACAGAAAACTCTCCAGTAAGCCGCTCAAGCTTACTGGAGAGTTTTTATTCATGAATGGTTCATTCACTTATTGGATATAGATGGCTTGACTGCCGAATTGCTCCCAAGAGGCAATGAATGCACTTTTTTCCACAGCTTGGTTTTTTTGGCCATAAGGATCATTTACGTAAAAATAATTATCATCATAGCCAACTACTACGACACTGTGTTCACTATAACTGATGCTAACCTCACCGGTAGGCGTTTGCCACACTTCCATATCAGCTACTGGGGCATAGCTTGTACTGGTGATTGTCCAGACTGGGTATCCCTGATTCAAGGCAGCAATCACAGCCTCAAATGGGCTGCCGGTGATATCCTTTATGCGGTCCGATGACACGAAATTAGCAGCTAAGACAGCTATCGGCCTATGGTATACACTGAAGCCAGAATTATAACCGGTAATGTCTCCTACGAAAGCATCGTTTGGGTTGCCGCGCAAGCCGTTTTCATAAATGATCGGAACAGAAGGGAGCCAAGCAGCGACATCATTTTTCGATACATCCACGTTGTTGTACTGCAGTATCATTGTAAGCGAGGTTACCTCGCAACCGTTATATAGAACTGGATAATCCATTTGATTCAATAAAGGGACATCCAATAAAACTTCTTTTGGGGCTTCTGCTACAGCTGCCAGATCATCCAAAACAGATGCGCTTTCAGGCGGAGCAAGCCTGATGGATAATGTACTGACGATAAAAATTATCAACAAGCTTCTTTTAAAAAGCGTTCGTTTCCTCATAATTAGCCTCCTTAGGGTTTTGATGCATGCACATAAATACCAATAAACTATTTGTGCAATATTGATGTAATAGCTGATTAACCCGAAATTAAAAATACCTATACAATAGTCGGCAGCAATCGAATATAGTTAAGCCATTCTCCCGAAAGATTCGCTGAAATAATTGAAAGGAATAAAGCATTGCACGATCCTTTAGAAAGGAATGCTCCCAAATAACAGCTATACTTATTTTGTGGACTCTGCTATCATGATAATTAGATTGTAAGTGTATACAGGAAAGGAGGTAATCCATTTGGGAACAATGAAAGACGTAGCTGCTTTAGCAAAGGTGGGTGTCGGTACCGTATCGCGTGTGCTGAACAATTCTGGGCCTGTAAAAGAATCGACGCGCAGAAAAGTGGAGGCGGCGATGAAAGAGTTGAATTATATTCCGAATGCCTATGCGCGCGGCCTGAAGATGAACAAGACCCACACGATCGCATTGATTATTCCGACAATCTGGCATCCGTTTTTTGCCGAATTTGCCTACTATGTGGAGCGGAATTTATCCGAACATAAATACAAGATGCTGTTGTGCAACTCTGATGTTAGCAATGACAAGGAGTTGGAATATATTCAAATGGTTCAAGAAAACAAAGTGGATGGTATCATCGGCATCACCTATTCGGACTTGGATAGTTTTGTCTCATCGCATTTGCCTTTCGTCACTATTGACCGTCACTTCAAGGAAGAAACAGTTTGTGTCACATCTGACAACTTTCATGCAGGCCAGCTAGCTGTAGAAAAGTTGGTTGAAAAGGGCTGTCAAAAACTTGGGTATATCGGAACGCACTCACGATTTCCTACTGAGACGACAAAGAGAAGGACTGGCTTTGTAGCGCAGGCTGAACTGATGGGAATGCCTTATGCCATCTATGATGGGCAAGACCCCGTTATGGAATTAAAAAAAGACATACGATCCTTTTTCGAAGAAAATCCGGATGTGGATGGCGTATTTGCCCACACAGATTTTATTGCTTTAGATATACTGGAAGTTTTGGAGGAAATGAAACGTAAAGTGCCGGAGGAAGTGCAGATCATCGGATGCGATGGCATCAAGATGGAAGCAGGGCGCAAACAGATCGTATCGACAATCCGTCAGCCTGTGGATTTGATGGCCAAAGCCGCAGTCGAAAAAATCATCCAGGTGATCGATGGCGAACCCGTCAAAACGAAGATCACTTTGCCTGTCCATTATGTAGAAGGGCCGACAACGAAAAATGAAATTTTAAAATAATATGTTTTTGGTATTGACAGAAAACGGTTACTGAATTATTATATGTTTAAATCAAAAACATATTTTTTTGAAGCAAAGTGGAAACGTTTCAATTACCAAATAAACGTTTCCCTATTTTTGAAATCGCGGGCAGTCTGATGATCCATCAACCGCACCGATTTCAAAAGTAGCATGCCGATTCTTCAGAATTTTATTTTTTTGAACTAAAGTGGAAACGTTTCAATTCTTGAACAAGAACCTTTCCACATTTTTTTGAACTAAAGTGGAAACGTTTCAATTTTCAAAAGGAGGAGTCATAAAAGTCATGAAAAAAAGCCAGACAAGCAAACCGAAAAGAATCACACAGTCCAAATGGGAATTCATCAAACAGCACCGGATGCTCTACTATATGCTGTTTCCGGGACTGATACTCACGCTGGTATTCAAGTATTTCCCGATGTACGGCATTCTCTTGGCCTTCAAGGATTACAACCCGCTGCGGGGGATCATGGGAAGCGAATGGGTGGGAGTGGAAAACTTCGTACAGTTCATCGACTCGCCGAATTTCTCCATGCTGCTGGAGAATACGCTCAAAATAAGCATTTACGGACTGATTTTGGGATTCTTTCCACCAATCCTCCTGGCATTATCCTTGAACCATCTGATCAGCACAAAATGGAAGAAGCGATTCCAACTGATTCTGTATGCACCGAACTTCATTTCCTTGGTGATCGTTGTGGGGATGCTGTTCATGTTCCTGGCCGCAGATGGCCCAATCAACGGATTTATTGAAACCATCACCGGTTCGCGGATCACGTTCATGACGGATCCAAATTATTTCCGGACTTTGTACATCCTATCCGGTATTTGGCAAGGTATGGGCTGGGCATCGGTTCTCTACACAGCCACACTGGCAAACGTCAGCCAAGATCTGATCGATGCGGCCCACATGGACGGCGCCAATATCTTGTACCGCATCTGGTACATCGATCTTCCGGCGCTGCGCCCGATCATGGTCATCCAGTTCATCCTTTCTGTCGGTGGGATCATGAACGTTGGTTATGAGAAAGCTTTCCTGATGCAAACATCGATGAACCTGCCTGTTTCGGAAATCATTTCGACCTACGTCTATAAAGTCGGTCTGCAAATGGGGGATTACGGATATTCAACGGCAGTCGGGTTATTCAATACAGTCATCAATGTCATCTTGCTGTTGGCCGTAAACATGATAGCGAACAAAGTAAACAATGATGACGCGGCTTTATAGAGAGAGGAGAACAAAATGATAACGTTGACAAAATTTGACCGCAGCGTCCTGCTGCTGAACCGCATTCTGATAGGGCTTCTGGTATTGATCACTCTATCGCCGTTGCTGTATGTATTGATTGCTTCCTTCATGGATCCCTTCATCCTCCGCTCGCAAGGCCTGAGTCTGAATCCTGCGAATTGGAGTTTGGATGGCTATAATCGGGTGCTGAAGGACCCGGCAATCATAAGAGGTTTTGTGAATTCGATTTTCTATTCGTTCACTTACAGTGCATTGACCGTGGGGGTATCGATCTTGACTGCCTATCCTTTATCAAGAAAAAAACTGGTAGGCAAACGACCGCTAACAATCTTTTTTATAATCACGATGTTCGTAGGTGGCGGGTTGGTTCCTACTTATTTATTAGTGAAAAACCTGGGCATGTTGAACACCGTCTGGGCAATTGTCCTTCCAGGCTCAATCAATGTTTGGAACATTATCTTGGCCCGGACGTACTTTCAACAATTGCCCGCCGAGTTGGAGGAGGCAGCCATCATTGATGGCGCGAATGAACTGCAGATATTCTTTAAGATCATGCTGCCATTGGCGAAACCAATCATTTTCGTGCTGTTCCTCTACGCTTTCGTGGGTCAGTGGAATTCTTACTTCGATGCCATGATTTATCTGAATGATGCGGACCTGCAGCCACTCCAAATTGTGCTGCGAAAAATACTGATTCAAAATCAACCACAACAAGATATGATCGGATCGGCGACTCAAATGGCGGAAATGGCCCAGTTAGCCGAACTGATCAAATACTCAACAATCGTCATCTCCAGCTTACCGCTTCTGATCATGTATCCATTCTTCCAGAAGTACTTCGATAAAGGGATGATGGCAGGTTCACTCAAAGGTTAGGCAATACGCAACACAAAATAAATACACTATAAAGGAGAAATACAAAATGAGAGTAAAATACCTTGGCACAGCACTATTATCCACAGCAACAGTCCTGACTTTAGCAGCATGCGGTTCTTCCGGCGGGGCCTCTTCCCCCGATTACGAATTGACCAATGTCTCGTTCCCTTTGGAGGAAGAAGTTACCTTGAAGATGTCCACTTCCAGTTCTCCGTTGGCACCGGCTGATCCGAATGAGAAGTTGATCTTCCAGCGTTTGCAGGAGCAATCGGGCGTGCAAGTCGAATGGAAAAACTATTCTTCGGATTACATTGAAAAACGGAATCTGGACATTTCCAGCGGCGACTTGCCTGATGCCATGTGGAATGCCGGCGCCAGCGACTACGATCTGCTTTCCTGGGCGGAAGACGGCATCATCATTCCCTTGGAAGACCTGATCAATGAACATATGCCGAACTTCAAAAAGGTATTGGACGAAAACCCGGAATACCTGGCCATGATCACAGCGCCGGACGGCCATATCTACTCGCTGCCATGGATCGAAGAATTGGGCCAGGATAAAGAGTCCATCCATACCGTAAATGATATTCCGTGGATCAATGTGGATTGGTTGGAAGCATTGGGCTTGGAGATGCCGCAAACAACGGAAGAATTGATGGTTGTATTGGAAGCATTCAAAACCCAAGACCCGAACGGCAATGGCAAAGCGGATGAAATCCCGATGTCCTTCATCAACGATGGCGGAAATGAAGACATGAAGTTCCTCTTCGGCGCATTTGGCATCGGCGACAACGATGATCACTTGGTCGTCAATGATGACGGCACAATCGACTTTACTGCCGACAACGAAGAATTCAAAAATGGCGTCAATTATTTCAACGAACTGTACAACAAAAACCTGATTGATGTGGAAGCTTTTGAACAGGATTGGAATGCCTACGTAGCGAAAGGGAAAGAGCAACTGTTCGGCGTGTATTTCTCATGGGATAAAGCCAACGTTTCGGGAGCGAACGATTCCTACGAGCCGCTTCCTGCACTGGCTGGTCCGAGCGGAGAAAAACATGTTACGCGTACGAACGGCTTCGGATTCAGCCGTGACCGTTTCGTCATCACAAGCGCCAACAAAAATCTGGAATTGACTGCCAAATGGGCAGATCAAATGTACGTGCCAATCCAATCTGTGCAGAACAACTGGGGCACTTACGGAGATGAGACGCAGCAAAATATCTTTGAATACGTTGAAGCAACCAATTCATTGAAACACCTGCCGCTGGAAGGCACTGCACCGGGCGAATTGCGCCAAAAAACAGAAGCTGGCGGACCTTTGGCAATCTTGGATGAATACTACGGAACTGTGACGACGATGCCGGATGATGCGCAATGGCGTTTGGACATCTTCAAAGACACATACTTGGCTGATGTTCATAATCAATTCAATTATCCACGCGTATTCTTGTCATTGGAACAGGCAGACCGGATCGCTCAGATTGAAGCGGATTTGATGCCGTTCGTCAACAGAAAACGTGCTGAATGGATCGCAAACGGGAAAATCGCCGAAGAATGGGATGCCTACGTAGAGGAATTGAACCGTTTAGGATTGGAAGAATGGATGCAAATCAAACAAGATGCTTATGATACATACTTGTCAAACAACAAATAACAAGAAAGAAAATAAATCAAATCCAAGAAATGAGTGATAGCGTGAGCATTCAAAGTCAAGTGGCCTATTCAACAGAGCGGGCCAACCGATATATAGCAGAAAATAAAGGAATAGTGAATCCTCTTTACCGGAATCGCTATCATGCATCACCGCCAGTGGGCTGGATGAACGATCCAAACGGTTTCGTCCAGTACCAAGGTGCGTACCACCTGTTTTACCAATTTCACCCGTATGATGCGAAATGGGGCCCGATGCATTGGGGACACATGAAGTCGACGGACTTGATCCATTGGGAAGACTTGCCTGTCGCCTTGGCGCCGGATCAGGCGTATGACCGGTTCGGTTGTTTCTCAGGAAGCGCCATCGAACGGGACGGAAAACTATATCTGCTTTATACAGGCGTAACTGAAGCCGATGAAGAAGGCGTGCATCACCAGGTGCAGTGCCTGGCGGTGTCGGAGGATGGGCTGCACTTTGATAAAGTGCAGCAAAATCCGGTCATCCCGATCGCGGCTTTGCCGGAAGATGCTTCCCAGATCGATTTCCGGGATCCGAAAGTATTTGAACACGAAGGTATGTACTACACGGTGATCGCCTCCAAGGCTTCCGATGAGACAGGGCAGATTTTGCTTTACCAATCTGAAGACTTGGTGGAATGGGAGTTTGCCTCAGTCTTCCTGAAGGGGACCAAGGAGCAAGGGATCATGTGGGAATGCCCGGACTTCTTCCAATTGGATGGGAAGGATTGCCTGATCTTTTCGCCGATGCAATGGCCACAAGATGGGGATGATTATCAGAATTTGAATTCATCGGTACTGGCTGTCGGCGAGGTGGATTGGACGACGAAGCAGTTCCAACCGGCAAGCTATCAAGAGTTGGATCACGGTTTGGATTACTATGCTCCCCAAAGCCTGGAAGATGATAAAGGCAGAAGGATCTGCATCGGCTGGATGCAGATGTGGGGAAGAGATTTCCCGACTGATACGCTAGGCCACGGATGGACAGGCTCCATGACGATCCCGAGAGAATTGAAATGGGTAGATGGCCAGTTGAAGCAATATCCGATCGGCATCGAGGCCAAACTTGTTCAGCAGGGAGAAAACAGCCGGATCATCACGCTGGAAGATGCCAAAGAAACAATTCCAGGCATCGAAGGGGATTGCGGACTGCTGACGCTGAAAGTGGACACGTCCGAATTGGACAACTTGAATATTTATCTCCGTGAGAATGAGAATGAAAGAACAGTGGTCTCCTTCAATAAAGAAAAGAATGAATTGGGAATCGACCGATCCACAAGCGGCATCGAACTGAAAGGTGAAGAAGCAACACCTCCTGTCAGCCGGAAAGTCACATTGGCCGGAGATCGGGATTATCTTGAACTCGCGATTTACTTGGACCATTCGTCGGTTGAAGTATTTGAGCGAAACGGTGAAGCGGTCATGACTGCAAACGTTTATCCGACCGAGGAAGCGACGGGCATTTCTTTTGAATGTAGCGGAAAAGCTGTTTTTGAGGAAGCGACTTTCACGCCATTCGTCTAATAGGAGTTGCAGTTAGGTGTGCCAGACAAATAGTTTAGGAATGAAGGAGACGTTATGCGGAGAGTTTATACGATTGGAGAGATACTGATTGATTTTTTCCCGAGTGAAATCGGCGTGCCCTTGAAAGAGGTCCAGAGTTTCACCAAGCAACCGGGAGGGGCGCCGGCAAATGTAGCTGTGACGGTCAGCCGCCTGGGTGGAAATGCGAGCTTCATCGGCAAAGTTGGTCAGGATGCCTTCGGGGATTATCTGACAGATGTCCTCAAACAGAACCAGGTCGACATCCGGCACCTGTACAGGACCGCTGAGGCAAACACGGCGTTGGCGTTTGTGTCGCTCAAGGAGAATGGGGAACGCGAATTCAGTTTCTACCGCAATCCCAGCGCGGATATGCTGTTGGACAAGGAAGAGCTGAATGAGCTTGTTTTCAGCGATGCAGACATCCTGCATTTTTGCTCGGTCGATCTGATTGAAGCCCCAGTAAAGTATGCGCATCTTGCAGCTTTGGAAAAAATGAAGCAGGCAGGCGGGACGATCGTTTTTGACCCGAATGTCCGCTTGAATCTTTGGCCGAATCCGGAAATGCTGAAACAGACGATCCAAGAATTCCTCCCGTATGCGGACATCCTGAAAATCAGCGATGATGAATTGGCTTTCATAACGGGCAAGGATTCAGAAGAAGCTGGGCTAGCGGCATTGCTGAAGACGGAGCCGAAACTGTTGATCTATACAAAAGGGAAAAACGGAGCGGACTTGTACTTCAAAGGCGATAAGGCCAGCGTTGAAGGGATCAGCGTCCAAACGGTTGATACGACAGGAGCAGGCGACTCGTTCATCGGTGCCTTCCTCTATCAGATCGCCGGCAAGGATGCTTGGGAAGACTGCAGTTTGGATGAAATCCGCGAGATGGGCACGTTCGCCAATCGTGTGGCAGCGTTGGTGACGACGCGACCAGGCGGCATGCAATCCATCCCGACCATGCAGCAAGTGTTAGGATTAGAAGTATAATAAATGCAGCACTGAATTTATGCTCAGAAATAACCTGCAAAAACCATGTTAGCGGGGAAATCAGTTCGAATAACAGTCAGAAAACCCGCCAAAAACTGACTTGATGGGGAAATTGTCCACAGTAACCTCAATATTCCCCATCAAAATCACCTTCACGGGGAATCTCGAGACGAACTCGAACCCAAAAACAAACAATTAGACACTCAGATCATCAAACCACAAGAAACCGGGTTGCCTCTTTTGAGGCAACCCGGTTTCTTGTGGTTGAGTATCAGTTGAAGACATTATTCCCCTAATATCTTCATGAACTCCGCACCGGTGATGGTCTCTTCGACCAGCAGGTGGTGGGACAGCTCATGCAGCTTCTCGCTGTTTTCGTTCAATATGGCAATGGCTTTTTCGTGGGCCTGCTTGATGATGTCCAGCACTTCGCGGTCAACCTGCTCGGCCATCCCGGCGGACACATTCATGGAAGTGTCGCCGCCCAAATATTTGTTGGTCTGGGTTTCAATCTGCATCATGTCGAACGTGTCGCTCATCCCGTAGCGCGTGATCATGGCGCGCGCCATCCGGGTCATCTGCTCGATATCGTTCGAGGCCCCGGTCGTGATGCTCCCGAAGACGATCTCTTCTGCGGCGCGACCGCCTGCCAGCGTCACGATTTTATTGAACAATTCCTGTTTCGTCATCAGCGATTTTTCGCCTTCCTCGATCTGCATCGTGTAGCCCAAAGCACCGGAAGTACGCGGAATGATTGTGATCTTGTGGACCGGCGCAGATTCCGTCTGTTTGGCCGCTACCAGCGCATGGCCGATTTCATGGTAAGAAACGATTTCCTTTTCTTTCGGAGAAATGACCGCATTTTTGCGTTGGTAACCGGCGATGACGGTTTCCACTGATTCTTCCAAATCACTTTGGGTGACGGCGTTGCGGCCCTCACGGACTGCCCTCAGGCCACCCTCGTTGATGATGTTCGCCAATTCGGCACCGGAAGCACCGGATGTGGCGCGGGCAATCGTATTGTAATTGATGGAAGGATCCATCTTGTAGTTCGTTGCATGCACTTTCAGGATGGCTTCGCGTCCTGCCAAGTCCGGCAGTTCAACCGGTACGCGACGGTCAAAACGACCCGGGCGCAGTAGGGCAGCATCAAGGGATTCCGGACGGTTGGTGGCGGCCAGGAGGATGATGCCTTTATTGGCTTCAAAACCGTCCATTTCCGCCAGCAGTTGGTTCAAGGTCTGCTCACGCTCATCGTTACCCCCGCCGAAGCTGCCGTTATCGCGTTTCTTACCAATCGTATCGATTTCATCGATGAAGACGATACAGGGGGCTTTCTCGTTGGCTTCCTTGAAAAGGTCGCGGACTTTGGCAGCACCGCGTCCGACGAACATTTCGACGAATTCGGAACCGGATATGCTGAAGAACGGCACATCGGCTTCGCCTGCGACAGCTCGGGCCAACAAGGTTTTGCCGGTTCCGGGAGGTCCGACCAGCAGGATACCTTTCGGATTCTTGGCACCGATATCTTGGTATTTTTTCGGTTGATGCAGGTAATCGACGACTTCGCTAAGCGCTTCTTTGGCTTCGTCCTGTCCGGCGACATCCTTGAATGTTTTCGAATCGCCTGCCTTCACATAGACTTTGGCATTCGATTTTCCGAATGACAATGCGCCACCGGCACCGCCACCGCCCATCCGTTTCGCCATCTGTTTCCCTAACAGGCTACCCAATCCCCAGAACAGCAGGAGCGGTAAGACCCAAGAAACCAAGATGGAAAGGATCGGAGAGGCCTCAGTCGGAATGTCCTTGCTGAAGGTCACATCGGCTTCCTCGAGACGGGTGACGAGTGTCGGATCATCGATCAGGCCGGTCATATAGACTTGTTTGTCGCCAGCGTCATCAGTTGCGACGAAGGTGATTTGGTTCTCTTCCAGTTTGACTTCGGATACTTCGCCCGTCGACACCTGGTTCAGGAACGTGCTATAAGTCACTTCCTCCACGCTTCGGTTCATGTAGCTAGGCAATACGAAATAGTTCAGGAACATCAGGGCGCTCAATGCCATCAACAAGTAATAGGCTGTCGTTCTGCGTTTATCGGGGTTTTCGTTGTTCAAATTCACATTCCATTTTCGATTGTTTTTATTTTTGTCATCTGCCATTTATGTCTGTTCAATCCTCTCGTTGTTGTTCGTTCATTTCCTCTATCAAAAGCTGCAGTTCCTTGATACCGACTGCGATTTTTTCAAGCCGTTCCTCGGACACGCCTTCCATCAGCAAGCAGTATTTGCTTTCGATATCTTGCTCCATTTTCTGAAGGATCGCTTGGCCGTTTGGAGTGAGTTTCAGCGTGATGAAACGCTCGTCGTCCGCACGCCGTTCGCGTGTGAGATAGCCTTGCTGTTCCAGCTTTTTGCATATGGTGGAGACGTTGCCGTTGTTCATATCCATCACTTTCGCCAAACGGTTGAGTGACAGATCTTCACTCAGCTTGATTTCCATCAAAATCCGCAATTGCAGCGGGGTGATGCAATAGTCTTTAGCGACCGGGCACATCACGGTATCCTTGGAAACTTGGATGGTCCGCATTAGATCCCAGATTTCTTTTTTCAAAAAATCAATTTTCATGTTGAAATCCGCTCCTTTTCCGGATAATAGTTGTGATGTAAAACTATTCTAAATCAAAACCATTATTTGTGCAAGCGGTTCAACTTACTCTTAAACAAATCCTAAAGATTCACCCCCAACCGGAATGATGTGAACCTACTATAGAGCGCGGGTGTGAAGAAATCGTGAAGATGACTGAAATAATTTCATAAGAAATGTTTGCGGCGTGCGCCGCTCTCTGGAGGAGCGCGACGGCCGGACGGGGATTCAGCTCCGGCGAGAGCGCACTCGTCGGAGGAGCGCTCAAAAAAATTGTCTCTCCTTCGGGGAAGACCGTTTCCCCGGAGGAAATCATTCAGAATGCGGGACGAACTGCGGCGAAGCCTGCGTTCACCGGAGGAAAAAAACGCACGCAAGCGATTCAGCGGGGCAGCCCCCGCGCGCTTGCGTGCGACAAAATATTCATTCTGTGTAATTCTTGTAGAAGCATCGGAATTTATGGAGAGCTTCACCAAGGAAACTACGGCTGGTAGCGCAGTTCAAGCGCACGTAGTTTTCGTAGTCCGCCACAAAACGGCTGCCGGTTTCGATGAGGACGCCAGTTTCTTGTGCCAATTCCAGGACGAAGGGATCAATATCGGTGACTTTGTTCAAACGGATCCAGACCAGAAAGCCTGATTCAGGGCGCATCCATTCCAAATTCAAACCGTCCAACTGTTCCTCCATAAGAGCCATATTTCCCTTGAGATAGACGAGCAGGTTGGTATGCCAATCGCCGCCGTGCCCATAGACAGCAGAGATGAAAGCCATGCCGGCGCGGTTGATGGTGATGTGGAAGCGGACCAGTTCGCGCTGATAAGCTTGCCGCAACTCGGGATTCCGGATGATTACATAGGAGGCTGTCAATCCAGACAAGTTGAAGGTTTTGTTCGGCGAACTGCAGACGATAATGTCTTCGTATTCATCCATGAATGAAATCAGCGAAACGAACGGTTTCTCCGAAAGATTCAGTTCGCCATGAATTTCGTCGGACAGGATTGTGACGCTGTGCTTTTTGCAAAGTTGGACGATTTCTTGCAGCTCTTCGTATGACCAGATCCGGCCGGAAGGGTTGTGCGGGTTGCAGAAGAGCAGCGTCCCGACATTCTGAGCCACGATTTCCTTTTCCATCCGTTCCATATCGACCCGGTAGGCGCCATCCACCTCAAGCAACGGCACGGTCACCATCCCGCCGAAATTCATCGCGATATCCTTGAAGACGCCGTAGACCGGCGTCAGGAACATGATCGGCTGGCCTTTGCTGACAAGGTCGGCCGCGAAATGCATGGAAGCGATGGTCCCGTTCGCTGGAACGATCCATTCTTTTTTGATCGGTGTCTCCAGTTTAGTCTTGTACCAGGATTGGATATTGTCATAAAAGCTGTCCAGCACATCAAAATAACCGAAATCCCCGGCTTCGATGAACGAGTGGAAAGCCTGCAGCACCAACTCATCCTGACGGAAATCCATATCGGCGATGAAAAGGGGATAAATGTCCTCCCGCGATGTTTGGAAACGACGCTGGATGTAATCCTTATCCCATTTCTTCGATCCGTTCCCTCGCCTGTCCAATGGGGTATCAAATGTACGCAATAGAATCCTCTCTTTTCTGTATATGTTGGGATTGCCTGTGTTAACAACACCAGTATACGGTGTTGTTGGAGGAGTGACAAATAGAGAATGCTTCCTGTTGCTGCCACCGCTGTGTATAATGGAGCAGAGAGAGTGTATGATTACGAAAAAAGGACTGATGATCAGTATGAAAGCATATAAATATATCCAAACACCGCTCGGGAAGTACTTGTTGGCTGAAAATGGCAAGGGCATTACGTTTCTGGAGCATGTTGCATTGGAATTGGATCCGCACATCGAAAAGGAAATAGCGGCTGGAGAAATGATTGAGGCGGATACGCCCTTGTTGCTGGAAGGCGAGCGTCAGCTGCAGGAGTTCTTCCGCGGTGAACGTCAGGAGTTCGATTTGCCGTTGGATGCAGCTGGGACGCCTTTCCAATTGAAAGTGTGGGAAGCCTTGCGCCAAATCCCTTACGGTGAGACGCGAAGCTACAAGGATATAGCTATCGCTGTCGAAAATCCAAAAGGCGTGCGCGCGATTGGCATGGCCAACAACCGCAACCCGATATCGATCATCACCCCTTGCCACCGTGTCATCGGCACGAACGGGAAACTGGTGGGGTATGCCGGCGGGTTGCATTTGAAGGAATATTTGCTGAATCATGAGACAAAAGTTGCAATCGAAAACAGCTCGCCCCAAACGGATATCTGAATCGTCGGGAGAAGGGATTCTCAATTATGATGGCTATTCTCAATAAGAGGATGATAAATGGGTATCCATGCTGTCGTAAAGGCAAAGGGGAAACGTTGCTATATAGTAGTAAATTGAAATGATATACAACAGAAAATAATCGGGAAATTCAGAAAAGAGCCAGGAACCTATTGTTCCCGGCTCTTTTTGCTTTGTGGAAATGTATATAATGTCTGATTCGAGTCAGGGGAAATTGATGCTTAACCGCGCAAAAAATCAGATATTTAATACCAATGATTGTAATCGTTATCATCATAAGTTAAACCTATGATTTGGATAAAAATGATTGATTGGATATTTGGTTAACCAGAATTTATACTTCAGATATCAAGTTGAGTAATGAGCAATCAATAGAACTGCAGTCTATAGGAACTTGTTACTCAGAGGATTCAACTGGATAACCACAAATCCGTGGATATTTGAAAACGTAAACATTTGGAGGGACGACATGCTAAAAGAACTACAATGCAGCATCTTTCGTGGCGGCACGAGCAAAGGTGCATTCGTAATGGAAGAAGATTTACCGGAAAATAAAGAGGAACGTGACCAGATCCTGCTAAAAATCATGGGCAGCCCTGATCAACGCCAAATTGATGGTCTGGGTGGGGCAGTCTCCACGACCAGCAAAGTCGCCATCATTTCAAAAGAAACAACTGAAAATTGGGACATCAACTATACTTTTGCGCAAGTCCAGATCGATAAGCCTTTTGTTTCCTATGCAGGAAACTGCGGGAACATCTCATCTGCTGTTGGGGTTTTCGCACTTGAAAATGCGCTGGTGGAAATTAGCGCGCCGATCACGACCGTCAGAGTATATAATACAAACACAAAGAAAATTATTCACGAACATATTCCTACACCTAACGGAGAGATCACCTATGATGGCGACTTCAGTATTTCCGGCGTTCCCGGAACTGGCTCGAAGATCGAATTGGAATTTTTGAATCCGGAAGGTTCCTTCACCGGCAAACTGTTGCCGACAGGACAACCGAAAGATCTGCTGAACATCGAGAACTACGGCATTGTTGAAGTATCGATCGTCGATGCGGCAAACCCTTTGGTATATGTGCGAGCGGGAGATATCGGCTTTATCGGATCCGAAACAGCAGCCGTGATCGATGCTGATCCAGCGAATCTTGAACTGTTGGAAAAAATCAGGGGTACAGCAGCCGTCAAAATGGGCTTGGCCGATAAGTGGCAAGAAGCCGCTACAGTAACGCCGGGAGTACCCAAAATGACGATCATATCATCGACACAGGATTACATTACGGATAGCGGCAAAGAAATAAACGCATCCGAATATGATCTTTCCATCCGAATGATGAGCATGCAAAAAGCCCACAAAACCATCGCTTTGACAGGAGCTTTGTGTACAGCAGCAGCTTGTGCGATTCCGGGCACCATCCCGAATGAAGTGCTGGGGAACGAAAATGTGAAGAATGAGATTGTACTTGGGCACAGCGATGGCCTCATTTCAGTAGCCATGAAGTACAAAAATGAAGATGGAACGATAAAAATCGAATCTGTATCAAGCCACCGGACCGCAAGAAAAATCATGGTCGGTAAAGTCTTCTATAAAGGATAGAAATAACACAAAGAATAGGAAGTGTTGAAATGTTAGCATTGTTAGGCTATGGAATGATCGTTACCTTCATGGTTTTGTTATTAACCAAGAAAATGTCACCTTTTGCAGCATTAATTTTAGTTCCCGTCGTTTTTGGTTTTGCCGCAGCACTTATAACCGGAACACCACTTTTGGAAGTATTTGATTGGATCTTTGGAGGTTTGTATTACTCGCTGGATGAGAACAAGACACTTATCGGTAAAGGTGTAGCCCCAACGATTACATTATTGCTGTTTGCCATCCTTTACTTCTCGGTTATGTTGGATGTCGGTCTGTTCGATCCATTGGCTACGAAGATGATTAAATGGGCAAAAGGCGATCCAATGAAGATTTGTGTCGCTACTGGTGTTATCTCCTTAATCGTGTCACTGGATGGTGATGGAACAACGACTGTGTTGATCGTAACGACAGCGGTTCTGACGCTTTTCAAGAAAATGAGGATGAACCAGCTTTATTTGGCGGTAATCATCGGATTCTGTAACTCGGTAATGAACTTAGTCCCTTGGAGTGGTCCGATGGCGCGTGCTATGCCGGTGTTGAACTTGACACCGAAAGAATTTTTCGTACCCGTTATCCCAGGTATGATAGGCGCAACTATTCTAGCGATGTATATGTGTTACTACTATGGTAAAAAAGAACGCGCTCGTCTGGGCTACGTTCAAGGTAGCGGCATCATCCCTGACAGCGACTTGGAACACATCATTAAAGAAATCAACGAAAAAGATGCGTATTTGAAACGCCCTAAATTGATTTGGTTCAACTTTTTACTTACCGCTGCAATCATGACAATGTTGATCATGGACATCATCAATGGCGGCATCCTCTTCGTGCTTGGTACAGCTATCGCGTTGTTGGTCAACTACAGACAGTTGAATCTGCAGTCTTCCCGTCTGATCGCAAATGGTGGAGAAGCACTAGGACCCGTGAGCTTGGTTTATGGTGCAGGTATCATCATGGGTGTCCTGAACGGCAGCGGCATGAGCACAGCCATCGCACAACAAATGGCTGGCATGATTCCGGAAAATATGGGTGCCTACATTCCATTCTTCCTGGCTTTGATTTCTTTACCTGGTTTGTTCTTCTTGCCAAATGACGCTTTCTACTTCGGTATCCTGCCGGTATTGGCACCAATTGCTTACCAATACGGGGCAACACCAACTGAAATCGGTGTCGCTTCCATGATGGGTCAAGCCATCCGTTTTGCAAGTCCCTTAGTAGCCTTCCTTTATGTTTTGGTTGACAGAACAGAAGTCAGCTTTGGTGATTACTCAAAAGAATACCTGAAATGGGGTCTTCCGAGCTTTGTGATCCAAACGGTTATCGCTATTCTGATTGGTGCGATTCCGTTACCATTCTTGTTTAATTAATCATCAAACGACTTCTCGGCAAAGGTCAATCAAGGTTCTGATGTAAGGAGGCAGTTTTCGCCCTTTGCGGTAAGCCACAATCATGTCCGCATAATGCGGCTTGCCCTCGAAAGAGAAAAAGCGCGGAGCATTGCCGAATTTCAAGTGACGGATATGGGTCTCGTTCAAAAAGGAGATCCCGTATCCCGTCATCGTCAGATTGACGGCTGTCTCGATATTCCGAGTATGCGTAACTTTATTGGGGACGAAGTTATGTTCCGCAAAAATCGCTTCGGCTATCTGACCGGTGCGCTGATCAGGGAAATGCAGAATGAAACGATCCATCTTGAACAAATGCAGATCAATGGAAGGGTAGCTGCTCTTCGGATTAGGCTTCCCTTGATTAATGCAAGGATGTCCAGAGGGTACAGCTAACAGGATCTCTTCCGATTTGATGATTTCATAGTCCAGATTCAAAGCGTGGTGCGGCATGTTCATGATCGCGATGTCCGCTTCGCCGTTGTTGATTTTTTCTTCTACAACTTTGGAAGATTCTTCGAGCAACTCGACTTCAATATTTGGGTAGATTTCATTGAATTTCGGCAAGATATCAGGAGCCAGATAGGAACCGCGCATGAATGGAATGGAAACGCGTAGACGGCCGATTTTGTTGTCCAATATATGGGCAGCTTCATCATAAAAGTTTTCGCGCATACGCAGAATCTCGATTCCAGCAGCCAAAAAACGTTCACCAAGGAAAGTCAATTCATATTTCTTTCCGATTTGATTGAAGACTGGGAATCCCAATCGGGCCTGCATATTTTTGATGTACATGCTCAATGAGGGTTGTGAGATGTATAGAGACTCAGCTGCCCTTGTCAAACTGCCGCAGTCGTTGATCGCCTTTACGTATTCGATATCTTTCATTTCCATAGAATTACCCCCTTATCATAAGTTTTGATTATGATATACATAAAAAATATATATTTCATTTATGTTTATTATAGGGATACAATCACGTTAAGTAAATACAAGAATATATAAATTGGAGAGGTACTATACTATGAACAGCAAGCAGAAATCAATCAAAACCATCACTACGAATGGGAAGGCGTATAAGTTCTACGATCTGAAATCATTGGAAAATGGACAAGTGACGATCGCCAAATTGCCATACTCCATCCGTGTCTTGCTGGAAAACTTGTTGCGACAAGAAGACGGCAAGGTCATCACTGAACAACACGTCTTATCCTTGGCCAACTGGAAACCCACCAATGAGTTGAAAACGGAGATCCCCTTCAAACCATCCCGTGTCATTTTGCAGGATTTGACCGGTGGAGCGGCAATCGTGGACTTGGCGGCATTGCGTTATGTGACCGATAAATTGGGTAAAGACTCCGCGATCATCAATCCGGACATACCGGTGGATTTAGTCATTGACCATTCCGTTCAAGTCGACTACTCAGGATTCAATGATGCCTTCAGAATGAACGCGGAAATTGAGTTCGATCGGAATCGCGAGCGTTACGAATTCTTCAGCTGGGCGGAAAAATCGTTTGATTCCTTCAGTGTTGTTCCGCCAGCAACAGGGATTGTCCATCAGGTGAACTTAGAATACTTGGCTGATGTGGTCAAGGAAGCCGAAACCGATGGGGAAAGTATCCTCTACCCGGATACTTTGGTAGGGACCGATTCGCATACGACGATGATCAACGCTTTGGGTGTCCTAGGTTGGGGCGTCGGCGGTATCGAAGCGGAGGCAGGCATGTTGGGTCAACCGTGCTACCTGCAGCTTCCGGATGTCGTTGGAGTCCGCTTTACAGGCAAGCTTCAAAATGGCGCAACGGCAACTGATTTAGCTTTAAAAATGACCCAAGTATTGCGTGAGCAAAAAGTAGTCGGGAAATTCGTCGAATATTTCGGTGAAGGCCTGAAGAACTTGACGATTGCCGACAGATCGGTCATTGCCAATATGGCGCCGGAATACGGAGCGACTTGCGGTTTCTTCCCGGTTGATGACGAAACATTGGGCTATCTGCGCTTCACCGGCAGAGAAGATGCAAAAGTGGACAGAATCGAAGCCTATGTCAAAGCGAACAACCTTTTCTACAATGATGCAATCGAACCAGAGTATTCAGAGCTGATCGAAATCGACCTTTCAACAGTGGAACCAAGCTTGGCAGGTCCGAAAAGACCGCAGGATTTAGTGAAACTATCCGATGTCAGCCAAAAATTCACCGAAGCCTATGCAGCGCCGATGGGGAATCAAGGCTATGGGTTGGATGCAGCCGATATCGACAACAAAGTAACGATCACCTATGAAGACGGTTATCAAGAAGAGCTGGAAAACGGAGCGGTATCCATCGCAGCCATCACCAGCTGCACGAACACAAGCAATCCGTACCTGATGCTCAGCGCCGCTTTATTGGCCAAAAATGCAGTGGAAAAAGGACTATCAGTCAAACGCTACGTCAAAACCTCCATGTCGCCGGGATCGAAAGTGACGGCGCGCTATTATGAAAAATCGGGCTTATTGCCTTACCTGGAAGCGCTAGGCTTCAACATCATCGGCTACGGCTGCATGACTTGCGTGGGGAACTCCGGACCGCTGAGACCGGAAGTCAGCGAAGCGGCCAAAGAGGGCAACATCTTGCTTTCAGCAGTTTTGAGCGGTAACCGCAACTTCGAAGGACGCATCCATGCGGAAGTGAAAGCCGGCTACCTGGCTGCGCCGCACTTGGTCATCGCCTATGCCTTAGCCGGGAATGTCAAAGTGAATCTAGGTACCGATCCAATCGGGACAGATAAAGAAGGGCAGCCCGTCTATTTCAAGGACATTTTGCCGAGCAACGAAGAAGTCCAAAAAGTCGTGAATGAATCTGTGTTGGCGGATATGTTCAAAGAAGAATACCGTTCCGTATTCGATTCAAACGACTTATGGAACAAAATCGAATCAGCAGATAAACCAGTCTACGACTGGAATGCTGATTCAACCTATATCGCAAATCCGCCATACTTCGAAAACTTCCAATTGGAAACGGAGCCGATAACGAGTCTGAAAGGGATGCGCGTTTTAGGGAAATTCCAGGATTCCATAACAACCGACCACATCTCGCCGGTTGGAGCCATCGCTATGAAGTCTCCTGCCGGAAAATATTTGATGGAGCGTGGCGTAAAGCTGAAAGACTTCAACTCGTATGGTAGCCGCAGAGGACACCATGAAGTGATGATGCGCGGAACCTTCTCAAACATCCGCCTCAGAAACGCTTTGGCGGATGGTTTGGAAGGTGGGTTCACCAAATACATCCCAACCAACGAAATCATGCCGATTTTCGATGCCAGCGTGAAATATAAAGAAGATGGCACCAGTTTGGTCATCCTGGCCGGAGACGACTATGGAATGGGATCTTCCCGTGACTGGGCAGCGAAAGGCGCCAGACTGTTGGGCGTCGATGCGGTCATCGCGAAAAGTTTCGAACGGATCCACCGCTCGAACCTGATCATGGTAGGGGCGCTTCCGCTGGAATTCCTGAAAGGCGAAGATGCAGACACACTGGGATTGACAGGATTGGAAGAATACGCGATCGCGATCACGGATGAAGTAAAACCGAATGAAGTGATCACTGTCACAGCTCGAGCTGCGGACGGAACGGAAAAAACATTCCAGGCAATCGCAAGACTGGATTCTGAAATCGAAATCGACTACTACCGCAACAAAGGTATTTTGCCGATGGTGCTCAGAAACAAGATCAAATAAGCTTTTCTTAACATGCTAATCCGAGAAATCGATAAATAGAAGAAGCCGGCCCCGACTCCGGCTTCCAGAATACGCAAAAAGCAGGCCCGTAACAGCCTGCTTTTTGCGTATTAAACTGAAAAAAGAGGCAACCTCGAAAAGTGAGGTTGCCTCTTTTTTTATTCCACATACAAAGATAATTTCTTCTCGATGCGTGACTGGAAAGCAGCGAAGACGCTGCAGACCGCCCAATAGATGAGCGCGACCAGGATGTACATCGTCATATAGTCGAACTCGCGGCCACCGACGATCTTGGCGTTCTGGAACATTTCCGGAACGGTGATCATCGCCGCCAAAGATGATCCTTTAATCAGGTCCAACAGCACGTTGCTCATCGGAGGAATGGCGATCCGCAATGCTTGTGGCACGATCACTTTCCGCATGATGAACGACCACTTCAGACCCAGCGCATAGGCCGCTTCCCATTGTCCGTGGTTGACGGAATTCAGCGATGAGCGAATAATTTCCGCACTGTAGGCGGCCGAGCTCATGCTAAAGCCGATGATGGCGGCCGTGACTGCGGTGAATTGGATGCCGATGAACGGAAAGCCGAAGTAGAGCAGGAATAAAATGACCAAAGTAGGGGTTCCCCTCATGAAGGAGATGTAGAGCCGCGCCAGCCAGCGAAGTGGTTTCCACTTGGCCAGCTGCAGGAGGGCAAGGAAAAAGCCAAGCAGCGTGCCATTCACCATGCTGGTCAACGCAATTCCAAGTGTATAGCCCATCCCTTTCAGGACGTACGGGAGGCTGTCTAGAGCCAATTCCGGATTAAAGATATACTGCCATTGGATGCCTGACATGTCTTGCCCACCTTTCTATTCTACGTCGCTTACGTCAATCACAGGGAAGTCATATTCGATCTGTACGGTTACATCCGCACCGTCGTAGAACTGTTTTGATAATTCTGCTAAAGTGCCGTCAGCACGCATTTCATCCAAAGCTACGTTGAATTTATCAGTCAATTCGTCATTGCCTTTTTTGATGGAGAAATTAGTTTCGGATGGGTTGTAGAAAATGTCATGCACTTTAACAGGGATATCAGGTAAAGCGGCAGTCGCCAATTTTTGTGCGTAATAATCGTTCAGGATAACGTCGGTTCTGCCGTTCGCAACGTCAGACAAGTACATATCGTTTGTCGCGTTGTCATAGATTTTTTCTTCTGCGCCGAAGTAACGGGCGACTTTCATGTAAGTTGTCGTTGCCGCACCCGCAGCAATTTTGCCTTTCAAATCTTCCAGCGTTTCGATGCCGGAATTATCGGATTCACGTACGACCATGGCACCGAATGAGTATTTGTAAGGAGTTGTGTAATTGTATTTGTCAGCATTTTCGCCATTGCGGTCGATCCCGAATGCTGCAACATCCACTGCGCCGCTATTGACGGAAGTAAGCATGCCGTCTACGCCCATTTCCGTGAATTCCACTTCCACACCGATGCGCTCAGCGATTTCACGGAGGATTTCCACCTCGTAACCGGTCAATTCGTCGGTTTCTTTATCGTGATAAGAATTAGGGTAAAGCGTTCCGGAAGTGGCTGCCTTCAAAACGCCGGCTTCCTCAATCTTGTTCCATGCTGTTTCTGAATCAGTTAACACCGCTGTATCAGTAGCGCTGCTGTCGGCATTTTCGCCGCTCCCGCAGGCCGCCAATGTCAAACCTAGTAATGCTGTCAAACCGCCAAATAAAAATCTCTTTTTCTTAACCATCCGTGAAACCTCTCCTTTTTCCTCGAATAAGAACTAGACATAAGATAGCACGTATCCGGGCTGAAAGCAATCGTTTTATTTGTAAAAATGATACAGTTTCATATGCTGTTATAAATCATTTTCATAGGAAAGATTGAACAAAATGAACATGTCTTGTTGCGTGGTTCCGAACATTCGCTCGGGATGTTGATACAGTTCGCAACACAGTTTGTGAAGTGGGGAACAGCCCCCGCAATATGCAACGAAAGTTACTGAAAACAAGCGGAAGGCACATTAGGGAATTTTACCTCGTAGCGAGCCGGAATAGTCGAATACTCGAGGAACATCAGATTATTTGGCTCCGTCGCGGGACGAAATTGTCGAATGCTTAGTAACATTCGACAATTTGACCCCAGAGCGATGCAAATTTATCGAATATTAGAGGAACATTCGACAATCTCGCTCCTTAAGTATGCAAAAAAAAACCGGATCGGCTCAAACACCAATCCGGGTCTATTAAGTTTGTCTATCAATCGTATTTTTCTTAACGCACCCCGCGCACATTTTCAGCATCAAAGCTGAACAGGAAGCCGTTTCCGGGTACATCCAGCTGCATCCGCTCGACGATCGCAGCTTCAACGGCGGGAGCAACATCTGAAGTGACGAGGTTCATGATGATATCTTTGCCGTTTTCGAGTTCGATCCCGAACACTTTCCGGCATTTTTCTGCGAAGGCACCGGTCCCGCGGAAAAGGGTGCCGCCACGTGCGCCTGCCGCTGCCGCTGCTTCGACGACATCGTCACCCAAACCGGCGGGAACAATGGTAAAGAAAGCCTCATGATCGGCAAATGGATGGGCGTCCTTTTCGTCCAAGTGCAAGCGTTCACCGTGCGTACCCAGCAAGTGCGATACCGGACTTGTGAAGAGGATGCCGCGATTCGGCAACTCGAAATGGAAGAGTGAGCTGATGTGTTCGATGGCGGGCTGCGTCTTTTCGCGCGCGCAGACCATAAAGAGGATCTCTTTTTTAACTTCATAAAAACCGATAGTGCGCAATAAAGCGCTGGAAACAGTTCCGGAACCATGCATGATGGTCCCGCCGGTGATGCCGCATTTTTTTGCTTCTTCAAGCACTCGGCTAGCTTTGCCGATGTTAACGACGACAAAAATGATATCGTAGAATCGTGTGTTTTCAACTTGTTTGGTCAATCAAAGACCCTCCTTTACACTGTTGCGCTGGTAAATGGCGCCTAACAATTGCAGCGAGATGATCGGCATCATCGCAACCATCGCAATCATCCCAAAACCTTCCAAGAGTACATTAGCATCCGGTGTAATTTCCGCAACACCTTGGATGAACGCCAGGATGAAAGTGGCTGTCATCGGCCCCGAAGCAACGCCGCCCGCATCAAAGGCGATCCCGACGAACAACTTTGGGACTTTGTAGGAAAGGGCGAGGATGATCAGATAGCCGGGGACAAGATAGTGCCAAAGCTGGAGCCAAGGGACGAGTACACGCACGACCGACAAGAGGACAGCGAGCCCGACTCCGATGGACAGGAATCCCAGCACAATACCGCGCTTTACATATCCTGTTGTAACATCTTCTATTTGATGCGTCAACACATATACCGCAGGTTCCGCCAAAATGACCAATACCCCCAGTACAAAACCGACGATCAGGACCGGAATGGAGCTGTCCATCCCGGCGATCAGCATGCCGAGCTTGCGTCCGACTTCCATGAAACCGGCATTCACACCGGTCAGGAACAGGACCAATCCGACAAACAGATAAGCCATCCCTAAAAAAATACGGCGAAAAGCGCGTTTGGAGAGTTTTTCATCCGCAAAGAAGACATGGTTGAGCACGAAAATGATCAATATCGGCGAAACGGCCAACAAGATTTCGCCCGCGATCTTCGGAAACTCATGCATGAAAGGCACGAGCCAGTGGGTCACAGCAGCCGCGCTGGCAGGTATCGAGCCCGAGAGCGGTTCATCGGAGCGGACGAACAAACCCAGTATCAACACGGCCAGAATGGCGCCGGCTGAGGCGATCCCCACCAGGCCGAAGCTGTCCTCTTCAGCTGACTGCGTTCGCCGG
Source organism: Trichococcus collinsii (assembly GCF_900107505.1). Taxonomy (GTDB): domain Bacteria; phylum Bacillota; class Bacilli; order Lactobacillales; family Aerococcaceae; genus Trichococcus; species Trichococcus collinsii. Next base: position 326,773 of record NZ_FNQH01000003.1, read on the forward strand.
TTCAGGGATGCAACCCCGACCGCCAATGCCAACATGAAGGGCACGGTCAAAGCACCGGTCGTCGATCCCGAGGCATCAAAAGCGATGGCGAACAGGTCGTTTGTGCTAAAGTAAGCCAAGCCAAAGATGGCGAGGTAGAGGAACGTGAAAGCCTTGTTCAGCGGATAACGGTAAACGATCCGGAAAAGGCCGATCGTCAGCATCACGGCGATGCCGACAGAAACGACGACCAGGAGCAGATTTTTCGGATACATACCGTTCGTGACCTCGGAGACCTGCGTCGCCAAAATATGCAGATCCGGTTCCGCGATCGAGATGAAGAAGCCGAGCACAAGCCCCATCCCGAGTACGTATTTCATGCTGTTGCTGCGAGCCAAGCCTCTTCCGAGAAATTTCCCGATCGGCGTGATGCCGAGATCCACGCCGAAAAGAAAGATGGATAAGCCGATGATGATCAAAAACGCTCCGAACAGGAATCGCTGCAGATCGATCGTTTCGAGTGGGGTCAATGTGAAGTGAAGCAGGACGACAAGCAACGTAATCGGCATTACGGACTGCAGGACTTCCCTTAATTTTTCTGTAAATATACGCATAGATTCATTCCTTTCATGATGCTGTTATAATGTTGAAGGGTAATATTGATATATTAAACATAACATGACAACTAATAAATAGGAAGTGAAACGCACCGTTCTGAAAGGTATCAGACAACATCCTTATACTTCCAGAAAAATATCCTGGCCACGACGGCCAAAAGCGCCAACCATTTTATTTTGACGTAAGCGCTCCAAAGCATTAGAATAAAGGAAACAATAGGGTTTCATGAAGGATGATAAATATGAGCGTAAAAAACAATGGTTTGCTGAAGGCTGCCGTTTTGGCGGGCGCGGCGGCGTACCTGCATCTCCAAAATACTTGGATCCAAAAGACCGAGTATACGATTCCGGTCAAGAACTTGGCGTCGGAAAATGAAGGTCTGAAGATCGTTCAGATTTCCGATCTCCATCTGCCGAAAGAGAAAATCAATCTGAACAAGCTGATCGACATGACGAAAGAAGCGGAACCGGACTTTATCTTTCTGACCGGCGACCAGATTCAAGGTGATCAGACCTTTGATCCCTCGGTGGCGGAAAAACTGTTCCGGCAATTGACAGCGATCGCGCCGACCTATGCCATCAACGGCAACCATGACCGCCATTCGCCCATGTTCCAAATTGCGTTGGATCTGTACAAGAAAACAGGGATCCGATTTCTGGACGATGAAGCAATCAGCGTCCTGGCGAAAGGCAGAAAGCCTGTCGTCATCATGGGTCTGAGCGACAAAAGTGCAGCCATCCAGAAAATCACGAAGGATTTCCTGAAGAAAATTAAACTGAGAAAAGATTGGCAAGGCCAAACGTACCTGTTGTTGGCGCACCGGCCTGAGCATTTCCTGAAGTACCATATCAATCCGGAGAAATCAGCTGACATCACGTTTTCCGGGCATGCGCACGGCGGTCAGATCCGCATCCCTAGACTGGGCGGACTCTATGCACCGGGACAAGGCCGTATGCCGCAGCATACCGAAGGGGTTTATCTGTTGCCCACGGATCCGGAAAAGAAACTGGTCGTCAGCCGCGGCATAGGCGGATCGTCCTTCCCGTTCCGCATCAACAACCGTCCGGAAATGGTCGTCGTGACTTTGACGAATGGCTCGGTTTCCTAAAAACTGTAGGTGCATGCTCCAATAATGCTGAGACGGCGTGGGGAAGATTATTTCCTCCGGTTTGTTATGTAAGCGCATTAATAATTTTTGTATTTCTTACCAAATTGGGTTACACTTAAGGTAATAAGTAGAAGGAGCGTGGATTATCATGGTAAAGAGCTTAATGGATAGGATGCCTTTGAACGATGGTTTTACAATCCCTGGCATTGGTTTTGGAACATGGGATGTCAGCGATGGTGAAGCCGAAGAACTAGTCTTCATGGCCATCATGCGCGGTTTCCGCCTGATTGACACAGCGAGCATGTACAAAAATGAAGCCGGCGTAGGCCGAGGAATTAATAAAGCAATCAATGCTGGTATTTCCAGAGATGACATTTTTGTGGTCACAAAGCTCTGGGAAGACGAAATGGGCTATGACAAAGCTACCGATGCCATCAAAGCCAGCTTTGACCGCTTAGGGTTGCAACAAATCGACTTATTCTTGATTCACCGCCCTAGCAAAGAAGATGGCGTGAACATCGAAACTTGGAAAGCGCTGGAAGATGCGAAAGATTCCGGACGCGTGAAAAGCATCGGCGTCTCCAACTTCTCACGCGGCGAATTGAAGGAATTGATGGAAAATTCCCGCATCAAACCGGCCGTTAACCAATTGGAGATCAACCCATTCCACAACATGGAAGAGGTGGATGATTTCGGCTACGACAACAACATCGTGTCGATGGCGTACAGCCCATTGGCAAAAGGCAGAGCCTTGGAAGAAGGTAAAGTCATCAAAATCGCTGAAAAATATGGCAAGACACCGGCTCAGATTGTATTGAAATGGGCTGTGCAACGCGATATCATTCCGATTCCGAAAACAAAGGATCCCGACCGCATGAAGGAAAATCTGGACCTGTTCGACTTCATGTTGACGGATGAGGAAATGGAAAAAATCACCCGCATCAAACAAGCCAGTAATTTTGTGAGAGGACACCAAGACCACAACCTCGGCAAGAGAATCGGGGTCGATACCCACAACATCAAGTGATGCCAATCAAATCAAAGCTGGGGGCTTCCGGGTCTCCAGCTTTTCCGTGTGCGCTGAGAAAAGAAACTGTATAATGGAATAAAATAAAGCAGAACAAGGATGGATAAGATGAATTTTTACTATGATGAAGAAGCGATCCGCTATCTGAAGGCCAAAGATCCGATTTTGGCGGACATCATCGACCGGGTCGGGCCCATCGAACGGCCAATCGATGAGGATCTGTTTTCGGCGCTCATCAACAATATCGTCGGCCAACAGATTTCGATGAAGGCCCAAGAGACCGTCTGGAAAAGGATGCTTGCTGCTTTCGGGGCGATTACGCCGGAGAATATTTGCCGAGCGAGCGTCGAAGAAATCCAGCAGTGCGGTTTATCTACCCGCAAAGCGACCTATATCCTTGAAGCAGCTGAAAAAGTTCTTTCCGGCGAATGCAACCTGGAGGCATTGAAGGATATGAACGATGAAGAGGTCATCGCCGAGCTCTCGCAACTGCGCGGCATCGGCAAATGGACAGCCGAGATGCTGCTGATCTTTTCGATGGGCCGTCAGGATGTTTTGAGTTGGGACGATCTCGCCATCCATCGCGGCTTGCGGATGGTGTATCATCACCGCAAAATCACGAAGCCGTTGTTCCAAAAATATAAACGGCGTTACGCGCCATACGGTTCGATTGCGAGCCTCTATCTGTGGGAAGTGTCCGTTGGCGTCCTGCCCGGTCTGAAGGACTATGCGCCACTGACCGAAGCCGAAAAGAAGAAGCGTCTGAAGCAGCGCCAAGAATTAAAACGGGCGGAAAAGCAGCTATTATAAGGTATAAAAACAGCATCCCATTTGCATCGGGATGCTGTTTTCGCTTCTATTGGGATTTACGCCTCAAAAAAATGTTATCGCTAAGCAATCCACTCCCGATTAGTGTAGAATAAGGATAGAATGTTCAAAAGACAACAATGAGTGAGGGGATAAAACCATGATCAGATTAGGTATCATCGGAACGAGCAGCATCGCGCATGAATTCGCCACATCGGCAAAAGCATCCGGACAATTTGAAATAAAAGCGGTCTATAGCCGCACCCAGTTTAATGCCCAGAGTTTCGGCGAGGGCTACGGCGCGGATTTATTCGTAACGGAGTTAGATAAATTCACAGCCTTGGAGGAAGTGGATGCCATCTACATCGCATCGCCGAACAGCCTCCATTTTGAGCAAGCCATGTCTGCCATCGCGAACGGTAAGCATCTCATCGTCGAGAAGCCAATCTTCTCGAACACGAAAGAATGGGAGGCAGCCTTCGCCGCAGCGAAAGCCAACAATGTTTTCCTATTTGAAGCCGCCCGCCACCTACATGAACCGAACTTCGCGCTCGTTAAGAACGAGATAGCCAAATTGGGCGAAATCGACGGTGCCAGCTTCACGTATGCCAAATATTCCTCCCGCTACGACCAGGTCTTGGCCGGCGAGGAACCGAACATCTTCTCGCTGGATTTTTCCGGCGGGGCGCTCTCCGATTTGGGCGTGTACTTGCTGTACGCTGCCATCGCTTGGTTCGGTGTGCCTGAGAAAGTCGATTATGCCGCCAAAAAAATCCAGACGGGCGTGGATGGAGCCGGCACGATGCTGTTGAAATATCCGTATTTCACAGTCAGCCTGCACACGTCAAAAATTTACAATTCCTTCGCTGATTCGGAAATCTACAGCGGCAAAAAAACGTTGATTCTCGATGGCGTCAATTTGATCCAGTCGGTCGAATTGGTGGACGGCGAGACCGATGAGCGTTACCAATTGGCCGAAAAAGCGTCCGGACATTTCATGGATGACGAGGTTCGTGCATTCGCGCGCGTCTTGAATGATCCGGGAAATCCTGATACTATAGAAGACTATGAACGTTGGACGCAGATCAGCCGAGACGTCAACCGGACAATGGAAGCTTTACGCAAAAAAGCGGGCATCGTTTATCCAGCGGATTTAGATGAGGCATAGGTCAGCCGGATGCTTCCGCGCGAGGAATGCACCGCAGCTTAATAATAGGCTGCACTATAAGAAATGAGGAAATAAATGATGATGATGGAAGAAATGGCAATGCCATTCGAAAAATACTGGAACGAGATGAGTTTTCAGTTGCCGACACCGATCCAAGAAAATGTCTTCAAGCCGTTGATGGAAGGCAAAGATGTCGTTGGCTTATCGCCGACCGGTACCGGCAAAACCTTGGCTTATGCCATCCCGTTGTTGCAAAAAACGGATGCCAACAAGGAGTTACAATTGTTGGTGCTCGTGCCTTCGCAAGAATTGGCGCACCAAGTAGGGCACGTTTTGGCGGAATGGGGTTCCCTGAAAGATCTGACCGCGCAAGTGATCATCGGTGGTGCTAACGTGGGCCGTCAGATCGACAAGTTAAAGGAAAAACCGGAAATCGTGGTCGGAACACCGGGACGATTGCTGGAATTGGCCAACCAGAAAAAATTGAAGCTGCACAACATCAAGACGGTCATCCTGGATGAAGCGGACTATTTGATGCAGGAAGAACATCTGAGCGCCTTGCGCGAATTGATCAAAAAAACGCCGGGGTCCCGCCAACTTGGCTTCTTCTCGGCTACGAACAGCGAAAACCTGAAGGACATCCAGAAATGGTTCAACACGGAACCGCTTTGGTTCGATACAACCAAGGAAGGCCAATTCATGGACCAGACTGTCCATGGCTTCATCGAGGCGCCGACGCGTAAGCGTGCTGAAATGCTGCGCCGCTTGGGCAACTTGGAAGGCATGCAGGCGCTCGTTTTCGTTAATTCTACGCAGGAACTTGATTACTTGGCGCAGAAACTGCAGTTCGAGGGCATCAATGTCCGCATGCTGCACAGCGATTACGGAAAGGCACAGCGTAAAAGCGCCATGGAAGAATTCCGTAAAGGCAATGCGACGTTCCTTCTGACGACGGACGTTTCCGCCCGCGGGATCGACATCCTGGATCTGCCGTACGTTATCCATTACGATCTGCCACTTTCGAAGGAAACCTACCTGCACCGCTCCGGACGTACGGGCCGGATGGGCAAAAAAGGGATCGTGCTGTCCTTGGTGAATGATCGCAACAGCCGCGATATCAAACGCTTCGCGCCGCATCCAGATGAAGTAAAAGAATTCTTCATCTACGGCGGTGAGCTCGTCAACGAACTGCCGAGCCGCGAATCACGTGACGCCATTCGCGATGCGCAGAAACCGGCAGCAGCCAAAGCAGCCAAAATCCAGAAAAAAGCTGCTTTGAAAGAGGAAGAGACTGCGAAGGAAGCAGTTGCCAAAAAAACGAAAAAGAAAAAAATCCGCTCCAAAGATCAGAAAAACAAAGGCGCGCGCCGCAAGCCAACAGAACCAAAGCCAACTGAATAACTGATGAACTTTCCGCATTCTGCCGGAAGGACAGCCCAAAACCGCGCTTGCGGGGGCTGTCCGCGGTGGCGTGCGGATTTTTTGAGTTTTATGAAATGTGCGGGCCGGAACTCCGGCCAAGCTGGCGGTCGCCGAAGGACAGCGTAACAAACTGCGCCCAGCTCCGGCGAGGCCGGCATCCCCGGAGGAGCATGGTAACAAACGGGCTCTCCTCCGGGGGCGCATCCCTTGGTCGGAGCTGACGCTCAAAATTCGGCCCGGAATTCCGGCCAGTCGGGCGACCCAGTCCTGCCAGGATCTAGTCCCAACAGCCCAGAAAGCAGATTTCCTTCCCCGGTCCGTTGCGGCGAACCCCGCGCACCTGTATAATCAAAGTCAGAGAATGAATATGTATACGGATACGGAACAGAGTCCGCTATGCAGCAGAAGAAAGGGGTGCATGCTAACTATGGTCACCATCAATGACATCGCCAAAATGGCCGGTGTGGCGAAGAGCACCGTTTCCCGCTATCTGAACGGCGGGGCGGTCAGCGAAAAAACAAAGGCGAAACTGGATGAGATTGTCGCCGAGAACGACTATAAACCAAATAAATTTGCCCAAAGCCTAAAAGCGAAACGCACGCACATGGTCGGGACGATTATTCCGCGTCTGAACTCCTTTGCGACGAATGAAGCGTTGCGGGGCTTGGAGAACAGTCTGCGCCTATCCAAAAACCAATTGTTGATCACGAATGCGGATCAGAGCCGCGAGCGCGAAATCGAAGCCATTTCTACCTTAGCGAAGCAGCGCGTCGACGGCATTGTCTTCTTCGCGGCGGCCATCACGCCGGCTCATGTGAAGGCTTTCGAAGAGGCTGATGTTCCCGTCGTCATCGTTGGGCAATCGCATCCCGATTTCCACTGCATTATTCATGATGATGAGAAGGCGGGCCGTTCGGTCGGAGCCTACGCAGTGGCGAACGGTCACAGGAACATTCTTGTCTTCGGGGTCGACGAATCCGATAAAGCTGTCGGGGTGACCCGGCGCAACGGCATCGAGCAGGCTTTCGAAGGCCATGACATCGACTACACCTTCGTCAAAACGAGCTTTGCCATGAAGGATGCCTACGAAAAAGCACTGGAAATCCTGCCGCAATCCAAAGCGACTTTCGTGATCGGCGCGACCGACAATATCGCAATCGGGATCATGCGCGCCGCCCATGAACTGCAGCTGGAAATCCCGAACCAGTTTTCCTTGGCGGGCTTCGGGGGCTATGAAATCACCGAGGCTGTCTATCCGCGCATCACGACGGTCCATTACCATTTCCAGGAGTCCGGCGAATTGGCAGCGAAAATTCTGATGGAATTGATTTTGAAAAAAGAAGTCGCCCAAATCCAAACGCTGGACAATGAGTTGCTGATCAGGGAATCGACCCAAAAAAATGCTTAGACATAACGTATGCAACAATTATTAAACAACAAAAAACGACGAGGCTGTATCAGAACCAGAACAGGATTTTCTGGCTTTGAGGCAGTCTCGATTTATATGTGGGAATTGAATTTACGTTTAGAGATTCCCCTCCAAAACCTATTTGGCGGAGAAATTCCACCGCCTAAACGGAAAGACGAGGCTGCTTCATTTTTATACAGCCCATCGTTTTTTTTTTGAGCCGTCCGCAATACACAGGAAAAGCACAATCCTTCACCATCGCTTCAAAACACACGAAACTCAGAACTCGCACGTTTTCTGCATTTTTTCATTGTCAACCTTATAATTTTTGTGGTTGACACTTTTTTCCGCATGTGCCATCATTGATTCAATGACTATAACAAATAGAATGGAGAAGAATGATGAGCGAAAAAGAACCTACTTTATCCTTAAACAATGAAGAGCCTGTCAGCAACAACCTGGCGACAATGGCAGCAATCAAAAGCAAACTTTATGCCGGCGGACAACTCACCAAAGAAGAGGCCATGGCATTAATCCGGGTGCCGCTCGAAGAGCTGTGCGCAACCGCCAATGAGGTGCGCGAGCATTTCTGCGGTAATGTGTTCGATGTCTGCACAATCATCAACGGCAAGAGCGGCAAGTGCTCGGAAAACTGCAAGTTCTGCTCCCAATCGCGCTATTACCGCACGAAAGTTGATGCCTACTCACTCATCGGGTCGGAAACGATCGTCGAGCAGGCGAAATACAACGAAGAGCGGGGTGTGCTGCGTTATTCCATCGTGACCTCGGGCAGAGCATTGTCCAGCAAGGAAGTGGACAATGTCTGCGAAAGTCTGCAGGCTGTCCAGAAGGAATCGGACATCGCGCTTTGCGGCTCTTTCGGACTTTTGGAGGAAAAGGAATTCGCCAAGCTGAAGCAGGCGGGATTGACGCGCGTCCACAACAATCTGGAAACCTCGCGAAGGAATTTCCCGAACGTCTGCACGACCCACACCTACGACGACAAAATCGCCGCTATCCGCGCAGCCCAACAGGCCGGTCTGACCGTCTGCAGCGGCGGCATCATCGGCTTGGGCGAGACGATGGAGGACCGCATCGATATGGTCATCGACTTGCGCGAAATGGGCATTCGTTCGATACCTGTCAATCTTTTGAATCCCATCCCGGGCACACCGTTCGAGGGAAACGAAGTCATCAACGACGAGGAGATGAGCCGCATCATCGCGATTTTCCGGTTACTGGCTCCTGATGCTTATATCCGGTTGGCCGGCGGAAGGGGGCTGCTTGCGGATAAAGGCAGACAGTGTTTCCTTTCCGGCGCCAATGCGGCAATTTCCGGCGATATGTTGACGACTGACGGCATCACAATCGAACAGGATATGCGCATGTTGGGCGAAATTGGGTACGAGGTGGTCCTGTGCGATGACTGATGGGACGGTATAGCCCCGCCTTATCCTCTTCGCAATATTCTTTTGAATGTATAGTGTGGAAGGGATGTTCTGTTGATTTGTTGTTTTTAGCTATTCATTCGACAACTTGTTTGTGAATTTTTTTATATAATAAACAGATATTGTTTAGAGGAGGAAAAGCAAAAAATGACTGACACAAAAGGGTATAAAAAAGTTTTGGCGGTTTTGGGGGTATTTGTCTTATTGGGATTGAGCGGCTGCGGCCAAGAAGAAGTATCTGAAGCAGACAGCAGCGTGCAGACGACGACGGAACAGACTTCCGAAACTGCAACACATGAATCAACTGAAGAAACTTTGGATTATGATAACCAGGATGAATGGGACTTCGAATCCGGCGAGATGCAATCCCCAATCAATATCGAAACGAGTGCAGCTGAAACGATGACGACAGATGGAGCGTTGACATTGGACTATGCGGAAGAGATCATCGATGTAGTCGATAACGGGCACAGCATTGAAATTGAAGACGGCGGCCAAGCGACGATCGCCGGACGCAGTTTTGAGCTGAAGCAATTCCATCTGCATTCTCCGAGTGAGCATACGCTAAATGGGGAAAATTTCCCGATCGAACTGCATTTTGTCCACAAAGCACAGGACGGACGCTTAGCGGTTATCGCGGTCTTTTTTAAAGAAGGCGCAGAAAATGCTGCCTTTCAAGCAATTTTGGATGATGTGAAGGCGAATGAAGAAGTTGCTGTTGCGAGCGGACTCAGCTTGAATGTTGCTGAACTACTTCCAGCGAACAAAAGTTATTACCATTACCTAGGCTCCTTGACTACCCCGCCGCTGACCGAAAATGTCGAGTGGTATGTGATGGCGAATCCTGTTGAGGTATCCGCGGAACAGATTGCGGCCTTCAACGAATATTATGAAGGCAACAACAGAGAGGTCCAACCATTGGGCGATCGTTCCGTTTTGAAGTATGAAGAATAGCAAGCTTTTTTCAAAGTTCCGTCCCCCGATTCATATTGGGGCAGACGGAACTTTTTTTAATTCTCCGACCGTATTCAAAGGAATCCGTAATGCGATTACAAAATACAGAAAGATCGGATGCAATGGTATTTTTTTGTTATAATTGAATGAAAAACGCGAGCAGGGGGAACGTAATGGGGGAAATAGCAGCAAAAGCCGCATCACTGATTTTGATCATCGTGATCGGCTATATCATCAAACGGGTCGGGTGGGTAAGCGCGGATGATTTTCCGAAATTTTCGAAAATCGTACTGCGGATCACGTTGCCCTGCGCACTGATCACCAGTTTCAACACGTTCGACATCACCTACAACCTGTTGTTTTTGACCGCAATCGGCCTCCTCGCTAACTTGGTCCTGCAAATCACCGGCTATCTGGTGAATCAGCGGAAAGGTGGCATAGCGCAGGCTTTCGGAATCATCAACCTCGGCAGCTACAACGTCGGGGCCTTTGCGATGCCGTATATCGCCGGATTGATGGGCCCGCAGTCGATTATTTTCGCATCCCTTTTCGATGTCGGCAATTCCTTCGGAGCTGCCGGAATCGGCTATGGCTGGTCCAGGTCGGTTGCGGATGAGGAACAAAAAACAACCTTAGGCGGCTTCCTCAAGCTCATGTTCCTTTCGCCGCTGTTCGATACCTACTTGATTCTGTTGTTGATGCGCCTCTTCGAGCTGCAATTGCCGGATGCAGTCATCACCTTTACATCCACTGTGGGTGGCGCCAATACTTTCCTGGCGATGCTGATGATCGGGATCGGCTTAGAATTGGGCTTGGATGCGCACCGCTTCAAGCTGGCCTTCAAATACTTGGCTATCCGCTACGGTTTTTCGCTGATTTTCTCCATCCTGACCGTGCTCTTCCTGCCGGTCTCAATGGTAGTGAAGACGATCCTCTGCATGCTGTTCTTTTCGCCGATTGCATCCATGGCGACCAGATTCACCGACGAAGCGGGCGGGGACGTCGAAACCTCCGCCTTCATGAATTCTGTTTCCATCCTGATCGGTATCTTCGCGCTGCCGCTCGTTTTGGCGGTCATGGGATAAAAATGTCAAATGAAAAAAATCAAAATCATCCGTTCTTGTAGCGGGTGTTTTTTTGTTGGGCGGACGAGTCGCGGTTTCCTCCGGCGAACGCAGGCTTCGCCGAAGTTCGGCTCACATACTAGTCTTGTACTCCAACAAGGAGGTGCCTACAGGAGATGGATACCGCGAGCTACCATCGTGCTCCGGTGAGCGGCCTCTCACCGGAGCAGGGAGCCGCGCAAGCTGCTCAGCTCCGACCGCCCAACCCCAACCCCGACCCCAACCCCACTCATATAAGATTAACCTATAACTGTATATATCAATTAAGTGTTACCTTATAACCCGGTTCCATGGCATACTGGAACAATCTCCATAAATGAAAGGCATCAGCAAATATTGGGATAGTGACGTTGCGTTAGCCCGCTATTCCTGTAAATACAAAAGAATTAGGAAAAGGAGGAACAGTAATGAAGAAAGAAACAAATCGTTGGGTGGTCCTGATCAGCTCGATGGGGATCTTGTTGTGCACCGGTATCGTCTACACGTTCAGTGTTTTCGCGGGACCGTTGGCGGAATTGCGGGGATGGGCGGTGCCGGACATCATGATGGCGTTCGCCATCAATTCTGCAGTGGGGCCGATTCCGATGATTTTCGGTGGCTATTTCACGGACCGCGGGTGGGCAAAATGGATTGCCCGCATCGGTGTCGTGCTTTTTGGTATCAGCTTTGCATTCACCGGGCAAGCGACCAGCATCTTTCAGCTGTATCTGATCTACGGTATCTTCGGTGGATTTGCGCAGAACTTTGCTTATTCTGCTTGCTTGAGCAACACAATCCGCTTTTTCCCGGATAAAAAAGGCTTGGCCTCCGGTCTGATCACGGGCGGTATGGGCGGAGCGGCGATCATAGCGGCACCGATTGCGAATACGCTGATCCAACGTTACGGTGTGAGCCAAGCCTTCTGGCGTATGGGCTTGGCGTATGCACTGGTGGGTCTTTGTTTCAGCCTGTTCATCCGCTCGGCGCCGAAACAAATTGTTCCACAAGAGGCTGCGACCCAGCAAAAGGCACCAGCAGAATCAATCACCGTAAGCAAAAACTGGAAAGAAATGTTGGGCACTCCGGCTTTCTACTTGTTGATCTTGATGTTCGCGATGGGCGCCTTTTCCGGCCTGATGATCGCTTCGAATGCCTCGCTGATAGGTCAGTCCATGTTCGGTTTATCGGCATCGGCCGCAGCCGCTTATGTCAGCCTCTATTCCTTGAGCAACACGTCAGGGCGGGTATTCTGGGGTGCAATTTCTGATCGCATCGGCCAAATTCGCGCAGTTATCATTATTTACAGTGCCATCATTTTTGCCTTCATCCTGCTTGTAAGCGTCAACCAAGTGTGGGCCTTCTCTGTCGGAATTGTCACTCTGGGGCTCTGCTTTGGTGGTGTGATGGGCGTCTTTCCAGGATTGGTCATGGATAATTTCGGACCGGCAAATCAGGGTGTCAACTACGGCATCGTCTTCATCGGTTTTTCGAGTGCTGCCTTCGTCGCTCCGAAAGTGACGGCATCATTGGCTGCTGCGAACAATGGCGACTTCACGAAAGCCTTCTATGTCGCCATTGCAGTCGTTCTGCTTGGTCTGGCCTTGAGCCTCGTCTACGCAATCAGGAAATCCGCGACCAAGCTTGCTACGGAAACTGTCCAGTAGAAACTCCATTGAAAATAGCCCGCGTTGAGGAGAAATGTTCTCCGAAATGCGGGCTATTTTTCTGAATGAAAAGAGTTGTAGCATAAAATTTGCCAATAAGTGTCTATGTTAAGAAGCCCCTAAAGTTAGCGATCCGAGCATAGGAGGCTTATAATCATGTTATAACGTACTCAAGTTCACATGACTATCTCCTGGGAGAATCTAAGCCATATTGGATTCCATCATCAGCTCCAATGCCCATTTTTGAGGAGTGATTAATATGAGAAATAGAAAGATACTGGTGACCCTTTTTACCTTGATTTTTTTGGCGAGCTGCGCCGAGAAAATGGAATTGGGCCAAGATCCAGAAAAAAGCAGCCAAGAGAGCACAAGACAATCTGAAAACACAGCGGAAAGAGAATCAGGCAAAACAACAGCAGCACAAAACGTTTCTCTGACTTTTGCCGATGAAGATATGGAAGTTTATGTCCGCAAGCTGATTGGCAAACAAGAAGGCGACCTGACTACAAGCGATATCGAGTCGGTCGATGCCCTCTATTTAGGCAATAAGGATATCGGCACGATCAGCGGGATTGAATATTTCACGAATTTGCGGATACTCCACCTGAATGACACGCCAATCAATGACATCAGCGCGCTGGCAGGGTTGACGCAACTGGAATATCTCGATATCAGCCGCACCCAAGTCAACGACCTCATAGCTTTAACGGATTTGGCGAAACTAAAAACCCTTTACCTCAACAATAATCAATTGGAGGACATCACAGCACTCGCCGGATTGAAGCAACTTGAGGTGCTCTATCTGAATGACACACAAGTCGTTGACATCCGCCCGTTAGCCGAATTGACCAGCCTGCAGTCTCTGAAGCTGGGTAACACCGAAGTTGAAGATGTAAGCGAATTGGCAGGTTTGACTCAGCTACGCTACCTGAGCCTAGGGAACACCAATGTCAAAGACATCAAGGCGCTATCCGGCTTGACTCAGCTGACCGTCTTGGAAATGAACGACACGCCTATACGTGACGCCGCAGCCTTAGCGGATTTGACGCAACTGATGGAGTTGAATATGAGCGGTACTGAAATAGCCGATACAAGCTCGTTTGCGAGGCTCGGAAATTTGTTGACGCTCAACTTGAATGGCACCAATATAAGCGATCTTTCGCCGTTCACAGGCCTGAAAAAGCTGGCACGCTTGGATTTGAAAGGCACCCAAGTTGAGGATATCGGCAGTTTGGCTGAATTGACCCAGCTGACACATCTCGAAATCAGTGGGGTGCAAGTGAGCGACGTCGCTGCATTGGCCAACTTGACGGAATTGGTCTATCTCGACCTGGCCCAGAATAGGATCAGCACTATCGACAGCCTGGCCAGTCTCACAAAAGTAAGACATCTGAATTTATCAGGAAATCAAATAAGCAATGCCAGCGCATTAGCGAATTTAACCGAGCTTTGGTACCTCGATTTGAAGGGAAATCCAATCAGTGATATTGCACCTTTGTCGGGCTTGGCTAAGTTGGGGAAACTGAATATCAGTAAGGCAGGCATCAACGCCGAACAACAAGAAATACTTCAGAACGCTCTGCCGGACTGCGACATCAGTTGGCACGCAGAATGATCCCATAAGGACAAAACTGGAAATGTAATATAAAAACAATTATCTTATGGATGGCTTTCAGAGGAGAGGAGAAAAAACAATGAGATCGAATAAAGAAAATAAAAAAGGTTTGAAAATAGTCGGCAGCATCTTTGCTATTCTGGTGATCGGGATCCTCTGGTATGCCTACTCAATTTATGCAAATGTGAAAGACACTATGGACATAGCCTACACTCCTGTCGCAGCCGAGACCTTACGGACAACAAATACCGTTACTGTAGCCGATTCCTCGAATGTGACTGATGAAGAAAGTCAGGCCGAAGCTGAAGCAATGACGCCTTCGGAACTTCTGGAAGCTGGAGAGCCGGTTTCCATCCTGTTGTTGGGAGTCGACACAGGAGACCTGGGCCGCACGGAGCAGGGCCGTTCCGATTCTATGGTGGTCATCACTATCAATCCGCACACCCAAAAGACCACACTATTGAGCATCCCGCGCGACACGTACACTGAAATCGTCGGCAATGGCACTTCAGACAAAATCAACCATGCTTATGCATTCGGCGGCACAGCGATGTCGATCAATACCGTGCAGCAAATGCTGGACATCCCCATCGATTTCTACGTGATGGTCAACATGGCCGGTATCCAGGAAATCGTTGACGCTGTTGGCGGCATCACCGTCGAGAGCCCACTTGCCTTCAATCAAAATAATTTTGAATTCGTCGAGGGAACGAACCAACTGGATGGTGAAGCAGCATTGGCGTTCTCACGCATGCGCTATGAAGATCCAGCCGGCGATACCGGTCGCCAAGGCAGACAACGCCAGGTCATCGAAGGCGTCATCCGAAAATTAGCGACACCGGAAACCTTGCTGAACTATCAGACGGTCTTAGACTCCCTTTCAGCTAATATGCAAACAAGCTTCCAAATGCCCGATTTCTACGCGCTCCAAAACCAAGATTACCTCGGTGCAGTCGGCAACATCGAACAACAACAACTCGATGGTACGGGCGGGATGATGAACGATATCTACTATAGCTTTGTGGAAGAAGCCGAACTGACGCGCGTCCATGAGCTATTGCAGACAGAATTGGAATTGGAATAGACAGGTGGCAAGGCTGCCAAATGGCTAGTGGATATTGAGCGGGCTGTACCTCTGAAAGGGGGAACGTAGATGAATAAACGGATGGCAAGCCGGCTATGCCGGTGCTGGACAGATCGGCACGACGAAAATCGTCAGTGGTCGCTTGATCTATATGACCGCTGATCCGACGAAGTCAGATGTCCCTGCTTTCAAAGGTGATACTGCTCGACTGTATACGGAGGTTGTAGGTTCGGCTTCAGAGTGGGTCGCCTGCCACATCCTCCGTCAGGCGTATGAGTCAGGTGACACGATTCTTGATGCTGCCTGAGTAATTGTAGTATTCCGCCTTCGCGTAGACGATCCGTGGTTCATCTTTGTAAAGCAAAGAAATTTCCAACATTGTGGTGTGGCCGATCAAAGCCACCAAACCATCAAATTTTTCGGATATTTTTTTATTTATCATTATGGTCAAAAAAAACCTCCCATACCTATGTCATGTCGTTCCTTGCCTTCATTTTAACGCTTTTGCCAAGGAAAGGCCGTCGCCAGCCGTTCCATAATAAACACAAATTTTTTTTAGAAAACGCTTGACTTTAAATATGAAAGGGTTTACTATTTGAATCAAGAGGAACCGGTTTCACTGATAAGAAACGTGCTCCTCTCATTTTTGAACCGGAAAGGAACCGGTTCCGTAACAGGCTGCAACACAGCTTGTATTGCACTTATTCTTAGGCACAACAGAACAAAAGGAGGAATCATTAATGAAAAATGAACAAACTATCAAAGACATACTTGACGCTGTGGGAGGCCAAGATAATGTCAAAAATTTTGAACACTGTGCTACCAGACTTCGGATTATCTTAAAAGATAATAGCAAGGTGAGCAAGGAAAAAGCGGAAGCTGTCACTGGAAGCAAAGGTTATTTCTTTAATACAGGGCAACACCAGTTTATTTTCGGAACTGGAAAGGTAAATGAAGTCTATGATGAATTTAAAAAATACACAAAGATGGATGAGTCAGCGGATACAGCATTTAAAGAAGATGTTTACTCCAACATGACTCCCGTTCAGAGAGTCGTTCGAACTTTGGCGGATATTCTGATTCCTCTAATTCCTGCACTGGTTACAACAGGACTATTAATGGGTTTAAGAGGACTTCTTGTGGAGTTGGGTGTAGAATTTAGCCCATTTATGTTGAGCATGTTCCAGATGCTGACAGATACCGCATTTGCTTTCCTACCAGTACTTATTGCCTATAGTGCCACTCGTAAATTTGGTGGAAATCCCATCATCGGTATCGTCGTCGGCCTCATGATGGTATCTCCTAATTTGCCTAATGCTTGGGCTGTAGCCGGTGGAAGCGCTGAAGCAATCAACGTTTCTTTCTTGGGACTTAATATTCCTATTGTAGGGTATCAGGGGTCCATCATCCCCGCTATCGTAGCAGGGTATCTAATATCAAGAATTGAGAAAGAGCTACGAAAAGTTGTTCCTCAGATCATCGACTTGCTTGTAACGCCGTTTGTAACATTAACAGTAACCATTTTTCTAATGCTCTTTATCTTAGGTCCTATCACTCATACATTCGAGATTGCAGTCAGTGACTTTATCGTTATGCTGATCAATGCACCTTTAGGTATTGGATATATCATTTTTGGCGCACTTCAACAACTCTTGGTTATTACAGGCCTTCATCACACTTTGTCAATCATTGAGCTTCAGCTACTTGCCGATACGGGCGAAAATGTGCTGAATCCACTTATTACAGCCAGTATGGCCGGGCAATTAGGGGCAGCGATCAGTGCAGCTTTACTAATGAATGTTAAACTAAAGAGAACTAACGCTATTTCTTCTTCCACATCTACGTTATTCGGAATTACAGAACCTCTTCTCTTCGGTGTGAATCTGAGAAGTTTGAGAATACTGGTTTCCGGCATGTTGGGAGGAGCTGTGGGTGGTCTGCTTACGTATATCTTTAGCCTATCCGCTACAGGTATGGGAATCACCTTTATTCCTGGGCTGTTGCTGTACACTAGTAGTTTCGCATCTATGATCCAGTACCTGATTGTCATTGCAGGAGCATTTGTGACAGGGTTCATTGCTGTGAGAGTACAGTCGAATAAAATTTCAGAGCAGCTTAATTTAGATTAATTAATTAAACAAAGAAAGAGGGGAGTGCTTCAGAACCAGAAAATACTTTTCTGGTTCTGAAGCACTCCCTTTTCTATGTTTATGGGCAGACATACCCCGCCAAACCGCAAACAAAAACTGGAAGGAAATGTTGGCGACCCCAGCCTTCTACCTATTGATCCTGATGTTCGCGATGGGCGCCTTTTCCGGCCTGATGATCGCTTCGAACGCCTCTTTGATCGGGCAGTCCATGTTTGGTTTGTCGGCATCGGCAGCAGCCGCTTACGTCAGTCTGTATTCCTTGAGCAACACGTCTGGCCGGGTATTCTGGGGCGCGGTTTCTGATCGCATCGGTCAGATCCGTGCGGTAATCATCATCTACAGTGCCATCATTTTTGCTTTCGTCCTGCTCGTCAGCGTCAACCCAGTTTGGGCGTTTGCTGTCGGTGTCGTCACTTTGGGTCTCTGCTTCGGCGGCGTCATGGGCGTCTTCCCGGGATTGGTCATGGATAACTTCGGTCCAGCAAATCAGGGCGTCAACTACGGCATCGTCTTCATCGGTTTTTCGAGCGCCGCCTTCGTCGCTCCGAAAGTGACGGCCTCATTGGCTGCCGCGAACAATGGCGACTTCACGAAAGCCTTCTATGTCGCGATTGCTGTAGTCCTCATCAGACTGGGCTTGAGTCTCGTCTACGCGCAAAGAAAAACTGCTGCAAGCTTGGCAGCAGAAATTGCAAAATAAGAACTTTCAGGAAACAGCTTGCAGTATGGAGATGATAACTTTCTGTGTTGCAGGCCTTTTTTTGTTTATTCAGGAAAAAGCGTATAATTGCAGCCTAAAACAGATGTAAATTTAACCTGTTTTGCGGTTCAATTTCTTTTCAGAGTGTTCTGAAGTGACTTTAGCGGAATTGTTTTATAAAATGTAGGAAAGCGCATACATTCTGCGGTCTGTTTATCTTTGGGTAGGAAAGAAGGATAATAAATTGGAAAATCAGCCTGACCAAAAGAATAGAAGAGGTTTGAAAATCGTCTTTGGCTTATTGTTTGTGATAGTGCTTGGTGTTTCTGTTTATGTGTATTCAGTGTATCATAATGTGAACAATACGGCGGAAGCTATCTATACCCCCGTCGAAACGGAGGATTATCGGAATTTTTCCGGAACGACAGCAACTTTGGATTCAACAGCGGCTTCCGATGCTGCAGCCACGTCAAATACAGAAGCAGCTACCAATCCTTCCGAACTGGTGGAGCAAGGGCAATCCATATCGATTCTGTTGTTGGGGATCGATACCAGGGATTTGGGCAGGACTGAACAGGGGCGTTCTGACTCCATGATTGTGGCAACCATCAATCCGAACACCGAAAAGACCACCTTGCTGAGTATTCCGCGGGACACTTACGCAGAAATCGTGGGCTACGGCACCTGGGATAAAATCAATCATGCCTATGCCTTCGGAGGGACAACCATGTCCATCAATTCCGTCCAAAATCTGTTGAATATCCCAATTGACTTCTACGTGTCCGTTAACATGGAAGGCATCAAAGAAGTTGTGGATGCGGTCGGCGAAGTCGAAGTGGACAGCCCAATTGCCTTCAATCAAAATGGCTATGACTTCGTAGTAGGCACCAATCATTTGGATGGAGAGGCTGCATTATCATTTTCCAGAATGCGCTATGAAGATCCGGCAGGGGATACGGGCCGTCAAGGCAGACAACGCTTGGTCATTGAAGCGGTCCTCAGAAAGCTGGCGACACCCGAAACGTTGATGAATTATCAGGCTATCCTGACTTCGCTTTCCGCCAATGTGCAGACGAATTTCCAGATGACCGATTACCTGTCGCTGCGAAGCAACGACTATTTAGCAGCCGCAAACAATATCCAGCAAGAACAATTGGGCGGAGCTGGCGGCATGATGGACGGCATCTATTATAACTTTGTGGATGACGCCGAATTAGCGCGTGTCCAAGCGTTGATGCAAGGAGAACTCGAACTGAATTAACGGAACGCAAAAAATAATCCAGAGGCAACCGGCACGACTCCTGGCCGTCAAAAAGGAGGGAAGGCATGAGGAAAAAACTACTGGCGTTGCTCCCTTTACTGATAATGGTCTTTTTTTACAGCAGACTGCCGGATATTATCCAAATGATAGAACTGGACATTATGCGTTTTCAAGCGAGCGAAAACATAACATCATCGTTTGATAACACAAAAGCAACGTATACACAGGTGGAAGAAACCGAGATAAGCATTGACACTTTCCCGAAATTGGAGACCGACAGAGATGATACGGAACGCATCCAAAGGGCAGTTGATTATTGCATAGAAAATGATAAGGATCTTTTCTTCCCAAGCGATGGTTCGTATATCTTGCGGTCAGTGAATGTTGAGGCAGGGCTGCGGATTGTCGGTTATGGGGCTACCTTTACCTTAGCGGATGCTCAACCGAAATTCACGCGGATGTTCACGACTACGAGTAGGCAGTGGGAATCCGCGGAGGACTCTGATTATTTGATTTTTGAGGGGATGACTTTTGACGGAAACGTCTGGAATCAAGGCGCCTTCCTAAACTACGAATTGGAGCAGCAATTTGCCATCATGTATATGGGTTCGACTGCCAATACAGGGATGTTGCGCGGGAAAGTGATCAATTGCCGTTTCCAGAATTGGGCTGCTGACGGTGTGCATATTTATACGAATGCAGACGTTGAAGTGGTCGGATGCTCGTCCATCAATTGCTTCAGAGGAGGTGTCGTCGCTACAGGCGCTCCTGCAAACGTCAAAATATCGGATTATGTAGGTGAAAAAGGGCAGTTTGGGAAAGTGCTGGATGTTGAAGTAGAAACCTCCCCAACTGCTCCAATAAATGTTACCATCGATTCGATGATTGCCTATGGTGGGGTTGATTTAGCCGCACAACCAGGATCGGTGATCACGGTAGAGGGATTGACGGTCATCGGCGGGGACACTTATATTTATGGCTTCGGAAGTGAAGTGACGATCAACAACTCCGTGCTTGGAAATGTGGAAATGCGCAATGCCACAAACTGTGTGTTCAACGATACCACTTTTGTGATAACACCCGACACAACGGATGACAGCAGCGGAGTTCTTGCGGCGGTTGGGGATGACTTTGATCTGATACCGAAACAAAATTATTATGCAGAATTCAATCGTTGCATCTTTGAACGCGTGGACAAGGACAACCTTGTTGAAATGGATCATGAACTGAATGCTCTAAAAGGGTATTTTGGCAAAATCGCGCTGAATGATTGTGTTATTGGGAAAGGCTTCACGACTGGCTATTACAATTTAGGCGTTGCCTATTCTGACCTCATCAATGTAACCTTTGAAAGTGATATTGCGATCGCGATGCAGCCTTTGGAATGGGCAAGAATCTTTAAAATGGTGCTCGATAATGTCCAATATGTCGGCATGAACGCGTCTCCCTATCATTTTTTGGGCTACACGAATACGAAGCCGTACATCATTGTGGAGTTTAAAAATATGATATTGGATAGCTCGACAGCAGGATATGCTGTCGATAAAAGGTTGGGCACAACCCAAATAGTCAGCAGCCGCATCATCTACGTGGATTCTGATCCCACAACAACTAGCGTACCCGGTTTCGCGGGAGACATAGCAAAATTATACACACCCGTTGACGGAGAACCTGCTGAGTGGGTGGCCACCAGCAACGATCCAGTGGCCGCTACCTGGGAAATAGTGGAATAGATTAAAGGTGAAGAAGGCGGGGCTGTCTCATTTTGATGGCGTCGGTCAAACAGAACATATTGGCTGACGAACTATCGACGATCCCATTATCAGTCAATTGAACGTAATGAGAAGGACGCCGAACAGTCGACGAGCCCACAATATGTCGGCTGAACACAAATGAATAGTTCTGTTCAACTTCCGACAACTTATCAGAATTGTCGGGAGTTTCTTTTTATCATCACACATCATTATCTTCAGACTCAACGGATCGATAAAAACATAAAATATTTTTTAGAAAACGCTTGACTTTATTTCTGAAAGGGTTTACTATTCATATCAAGAGGAACCGGTTTCACCAATACAGAAAACCTGCTCCTTATCATTTTGAACCAGAAAGGAACCGGTTCCGAAACAAAGAGAAATAAAGTTTTTATTGCACTTATTTTTAGGCAGAACAGATAAAAGGAAAGAGGGAGAAAAAATGGATTACAAAAAGATTGCAGAAGAATTGTTGACGGACATCGGCGGGAAAGACAACGTACAAGCGGCGACGCACTGCGCGACACGACTACGTTTGGTTTTGAGGGATGAAAGCAAAGTCGATCAAGCGGGATTGGACGCACGCGATGAAGTCAAAGGAACTTTCTCAACGGCTGGTCAATACCAGATCATCCTGGGTTCCGGAACTGTAAATGAAGTCTACAAAGAGTTCATCAAGATGGCCGGCATCGATGCCATGAGCAAAGAGGAAGTCAAAACAGCCGGCACGCAAAAATTGAATCCGATCCAACAAGGCGTCAAGTTGCTTTCGGATATCTTCGTACCGATCATACCGGCCATCGTAGCTTGCGGTTTGATGATGGGTTTGAACAACGTATTCACGGCACAGGATTTGTTCGTTGCTGGTAAATCACTTATTGAAGCATTTCCTGCTATCGAAGGTTTTGCAGCGATGATCAACACTTTCTCCAACGCGGCATATGTATTCTTGCCAGTCCTAATCGGTTTCAGCGCAACGCAGAAATTCGGCGGTAACCCTTACTTGGGAGCTGTTTTGGGGATGTTGATGGTCCACCCGGATCTTGTCAATGCCTACGCCTATCCATCAGTTTTGGCTGCAGGCGAAGTGCCTTTCTGGAATATCTTCGGCTTCGAAATCGCTAAAGTCGGTTACCAAGGAACTGTCCTGCCGATCCTGTTTGCGGCATTCATCCTGGCGAAAATCGAAACATTCCTGCACAAACGCGTGCACACATCATTGGATAACCTGATTACACCGCTTTTTGCTATCATCATTACAGGTTTTCTGACATTCACATTGGTGGGACCTCTGACGCGTACACTCGGCGACGTGATGACAAGCAGCCTAGTCTGGTTGTATGACACTACAGGTGCCATCGGCGGGGCCATCATCGGTTTCTTCTACGCTCCACTGGTCGTTACCGGTATGCACCATAGCTTCATCGCAGTCGAAACGCAATTGTTGGCTGATATCGCCAAAACAGGCGGTACGTTCATCTTCCCAATCGCCGCTATGTCAAACGTGGCTCAAGGAGCTGCTGCATTGGCGATGTTCTTCATTATCAAGGAACAAAAAGCGAAAAGCTTGGCTTCCGCTTCTGCGATCTCCGCTTACTTGGGGATCACTGAGCCTGCGATGTTCGGTATCAACCTGAAATACCGCTACCCGTTCTACGCAGCAATGATCGGTTCCGGAGTCAGTAGCGCGTTCATCTCCTTCTTCAAAGTCAAAGCAATCGCAATGGGCGCAGCCGGCCTGCCGGGCGTCATCTCGATCAAACAAGAAGACTTGTGGATCTACATCTTGGGCATGCTGATCGCGACACTCACGACAGTATCCATGACATACGTCTTCAGCAAACGCGACTGGACAAAAAACGAAGCGAAAACAAAAAAAGCGGAACAGGCTCATTCAGCTCTGAATAAGGAAACACTGTGACCCAATCGGTCTAATTTCCGAGAGGCAGTCTTGGACTGCTGGACATACGACTAATTTGATACGGAAAGGAATAAAACGATGAAAGAATGGACGCGCGAGGAGCGCTATAAAAAACTCTCGGATTATTCCGACGACTATCTGGAAGAATTGGCGAAAAGGGTGGCGCAGTCGCCCTTCCGCCAAAACTACCACATCCAACCGAACGCAGGCCTTTTGAACGATCCGAACGGCTTCACCTATTTCGACGGCAAATGGCATCTCTTCTATCAATGGTTTCCGATGGGCGCGGTCCACGGCCTGAAGCATTGGTACCATATGACTTCGACCGACCTCGTGCATTGGAATGAAGAGGGCGTCGCGCTGTTGCCTGACACGGAGTACGATAGCCACGGAGTCTATTCCGGCAGCGGTTTCGTCAAAGACGGCCAGCTGCACATCATGTACACCGGCAATGTCCGCACTGAAGAATGGGAAAGGGTGCCGAACCAAATCGTCGCCCGCATGGAGGCAGACGGCAGCTTCACGAAGTTCCTGCCGCCTGCTATCGCCGGCAATCCGGAAGGCTACACCGACCATGTCCGCGATCCCAAAGTCTGGGAGCAGCACGGCATCTATTACGCCGTCATCGGTGCCCAACGCACCGACGAAACCGGAACGATCCTGATGTACCGTTCCAAGGATGCCTTGGAATGGGAATTGATGGGTGAAGTTGATGCTGGCTTGCCGGACTTTGGCTTCATGTGGGAATGCCCGGACCTGTTCGAAATCGATGGACAGACGGTGTTGCTGTTTTCGCCGCAGGGACTGGAGCCGGAAGGCGACCGTTACCACAACATTTTCCAGACCGGCTATGTCATCGCTGATGATTTCCGGATGGATGAACTGAAATTGGAGCATGATGGTTTTCAGGAACTGGATGCTGGCTTCGACTTCTACGCCACCCAGACCGCCGAAAGCCCGGACGGCCGTCGCATCTTGACGGCCTGGATGGGATTGCCGGATGTCGCGTATCCGACCGACAGTGAAGACTGGGCGCACTGCCTGACATTGCCGCGCGAACTGTCCATCAAGGATGGCAAATTGATCCAGAAACCGGTCCATGAATTGGTTGCATTGCGCAAAGAGAAGTCTGTGTCTGAATCCGGCTTGTTATTTGGCCAAAAGACAATCGAGCGCAACGGTGGTAACTGTTACGAAATTCAGTTGGATGTAACTTTCCCGGCGTCAGCCGACCACTCGCCTGTGACTTTGGATCTCTGTGAAGATGCCGCCAACGACAAACGTTTCCGCATCACCTTGGATCCAGCCACTAAGAAAATCACGATTGACCGCGGCCACAGCGGCATCCCGTTCGCAGAAGACTTCGGCACGACTCGCACGCTGACGGTCGAACAGATGGATGCAGTGAAACTGCAGATTTTCGTCGACACCAGCTCGATCGAAATCTTCGTCAACGACGGCGAAGGCACCTCCACTTCCCGCGTGTTCCCGCAAGCGGGAGAAACCGGTCTGTCGCTCGCGGCAGGCAGCACAATCGATTACAGCCTCGAACTTTGGGAATTGGCCTGAAGAAGCAGGATATAACAGTTGAACGCACCATCCTTAGCTCTGCTTGCAGAGTAAGGCGTGGTGCGTTTTTTGCGTTGGGGCGTGGGAAGCGCAGAAGGGTGCGCGGAGATGCAGAAAAACCCGCCAACAGCGATTTGGCGGGGAAAAATGCAGGGCGCTCCACTGAATTTCCCCGCCGAGAGCGCGTTGGAAGGTTATCCCGAGGAAATCTGCTCCTGGAAACCCGCCAAAACTGTTTTGGCGGGGAAAAACGCTTGGGCACGGCCAACTGGATTGCTGATTTTGCTGATCCGGTGAATTATGTCGAACGGTTCCACTCGGATATCTACCGCTATGCTTCCATAGGAGAATAATCTGGAGTTGATCGGATGTTTTAAGGGATAAAAAAAGCTAGTTTTTTTGTTATACTGGAGAGGACAAAAAACTTTAGGGGTGGATCCGTAATTGGTAGATATTGCGAAGTTATTTCAAGGTAAGGAATTGAGCGAATCAGATCAGCAACTGTTAGCCTACATCATCAGTAATATGGATACCGTTTTACAAATGGGTGTCCGTCAGATTGCTAAAGAAAATTACACCTCACCAGCAAGTGTCATCCGCTTGTCAAAAAAGCTAGGCTATACGGGCTTCATCGATCTTTATTATCACCTGTTGCCGCTGGTCAATGCGGAAACAATGCCTGCAAGTACCTCGGAAGATGAATTTTTTCAACTGGATCATGCGCTCGTTCTGCAACATAATTCAATAGAGGATATGGACGAATTCATCGGAAAAGCATTGTGTTTGGAAGGAAAATTTATCTTCATCTATGCTGCAGGTTTTTCGGCGATTGCAGCAGAATATCTCTACAAAAAACTATTGCTCCTCGGGAAACAAGTCATCCTTGCTACAACGCTGGATTCCATTGGTGTGTTGGAGAATAATCTGAAGAACATCGGAGCTTTCGTAGCCATTTCCAAATCAGGGGAGACGCAAAGTGTCACCGAAAAGCTACTGAAAGCGAAGAATGCCGGCATTTTTACTGTAGCCTTCACGAAGGAAACGCCCAATCGGCTAGGTGAATGCAGCGATCTGAATTTTAAGGTTACGGATCAACACAAGCTTGACGACAGGAATCTATTGCCCAATACATTCTTTCCCTTTACGCTGTTGTTGATGGAGTACCTGTTGAGCCGTTACCTGAAAGAAATCAATGAAGTTGACGAGCAGACAGAAGAAGGAAAAGCTTAAAAAGCAGGGTAGCAGAAGCAAACAGAATAGTCAGTGAAACGTGTTTCGTCTTGGCGGAACACGTTTTTTAACGTTATGAAAGCCTTTTATTTCCGATTGATTCTCGCTACACTGTAGTCAGGTTAGAGAAATCATATTGGAGGGAAACAAATGAAAGAGAGAGTCATGGATACGATGCAGAAATTTTCAAAAGCGATGTTTATTCCCGTTTTAATTTTGCCGATAGCCGGTATTTTGATCGCGATAGGAAATCTCTTCACTAACGCGCGATTATTGGAAGTTTTGCCATTTTTGAACAACCCGGTTACAACCGGATTCGGAACGATCCTATCTGGATCACTCGTTTCGATTTTAGTGAACTTAGGCGTCGTCTTCTGTGTCGGGCTGGCCGTTGGATTAGCCAACAAGAAAAAATCAGAGGCCGGATTCATTGCCTTGCTCGGCTACCTTGTCTTCATCAATGCCATGAACCGCTTCATGGGCCTGCAAGGCATGCTTGTAGAAGGCAACTTACAAGGGACAGGACAAACGATGGTCCTAGGCGTCCAGGTCTTGGACATGGGTGTCTTCTTGGGAATATTCCTAGGAATTGTTACTGCGATTGTTCATAACCGCTACGCCGACAAAGAATTCAACAATGCTTTCCAAATTTATGGCGGAACCCGGTTTGTCTTTATCGTGTTGATTCCGGTAGTTGTGCTGTTGGGTATCCTGTTCACTTACATCTGGCCATTCTTCCAAGGCGGCATCAGCAGCTTAGGGACCTTGATCAACCAAAGTGGCAACTTCGGCATCTTCCTGTATGGGATGTTGGAACGTTTGCTTATCCCGACCGGACTGCACCACTTAGTGTATACACCGTTCTTGTACACCGAACTGGGCGGAGTCGCTGAGGTCGCAGGCGAAATTTTTGAGGGTGCACGTAACATATACTTTGCTGAAATCGCCAATGCGGACGGTGGCTTGCTGGCGCCGAGCGTCATCTGGGATGCCCGCGGAATTTCGAAAATGTTCGGTCTGATTGGTGCCTGCTTAGCTATGTACCATAAAGCAAGCCCTGAAAATAAAGCAAAAGCTCGCGCCATTTTGATCCCGGCAGCCGTCACTTCCTTTATCGCTGGCGTAACAGAGCCAATCGAGTTCTCATTTATGTTCGTTGCACCACTGTTATTCATTGTCCATGCCGGCTTGAGCGGTTTGAGCATGGTCTTGCTGAATATTCTGAATGTTCGAGCAATCGGCCCGAATGGCTTTATCGATTTCCTGCTGTACAATGTGCCGCTTGGAACAGAACGGACCGCGTGGCCGATGTACATTGTGGTTGGATTGTTCTTCTTTGTAGTCTATTACTTCTTGTTCCGTTTTTTGATCACGAAATTTGACTACAAGACGATCGGTCGCGAAGAGTCGGGACAGGAAACGAAATTGTATACGAAAAAAGATTATCAAGAGAAGAACTCTCAATCAGGAGAGCCCGCAAACGATTTGGGCTTGGCGCACACGATTGTGGCTGCCTTGGGCGGTGAAGAAAATATCGAAACGGTCACTAATTGCTACTCGCGCTTGCGACTCACTTTGACCGATCCTGAAAAAGTAAATGAAGGGATCTTGAAGAATGAGACCGGAGCCAGTGGCATCATCAAGAAAGGTCAAAATGTGCAAGTCGTATATGGTTTGCAAGTAAATGCGATCCGGAAATCGGTAGATACTGTCTTAAATAGAGCAATTGTTGAAGAATAATCTGAATTCAAAAAGTGAGGATGAATTGTTTATGAAGAAATTTTCTGTAGTCATCGCTGGTGGTGGCAGCACATTTACGCCAGGAATCGTGATGATGATGCTGGATAATATAGATCGGTTCCCGATGCGCGAATTGGTGCTGTACGACAACGATGGAGAACGTCAAGCCGTACTGGGTGAAGCTCTAGAAATTTTGTTGAAAGAAAAAGCCCCTGATTTGAAGTTCTCCTACACAACCGATCCAAAAGAAGCGTTCACAGATAAAGACTTCTGCATGGCGCACATCCGGGTCGGAAAATATGAAATGCGCGAAAAAGACGAAAAGATTCCGTTGCGTCATGGCGTGATCGGCCAAGAAACCTGCGGACCCGGTGGGATAGCTTATGGCATGCGGAGCATCACTGGAATGCTGGAAATCATCGACCATATGGAAACCTACTCGCCTGATTGCTGGATGCTGAACTATTCAAATCCAGCTGCGATTGTGGCAGAAGCCTGCCGCGTCCTGCGCCCAAATTCTAAAGTGCTGAATATCTGCGATATGCCGGTAGGAACGTTGCGCAGAATGTCCCAAATCATCGGAAAAGATCCGCAAGACCTGGAAGTCCGTTACTTTGGACTGAACCACTTTGGCTGGTGGACAAGCGTGAAAGACAAGGAAGGGCACGAGTATCTTGATCAGATCCGCGACTATGTGGCAGAGAACGGGTACTTGACCCAAGTTGAAGTCGACACGCAGCATATGGATCAGAGTTGGCAAGAAACGCATAAAAAAGCAAAAGATTTATTAGCCGTCAATCCGCGGTATCTGCCGAATACCTATTTGAAATATTATTTGTACCCGGATTATGAGGTGGCGCATTCCGATCGCAACTACACGCGTGCCAATGAAGTCATGAATGGCCGGGAAAAAGAAGTTTTTTCTGCCGCACGCACTATCATCGAAACTGGGACAGCCATTGATGGTGGATTCCATATCGACAGCCATGCCTCCTTCATCGTGGACTTGGCCCGCGCGATTGCGTTCAACACACATGAAAGAATGCTGATGATTGTGGAAAACAATGGCGCAATCGCCAATTTCCCTGATGATGCGATGGTGGAAGTGCCCTGTATCGTGGGGAATGACGGTCCGGAACCATTGGCACAAGGGAAAATCCCTGCATTTGAGCAGGCTTTGATGTTCCAGCAAGTGACGGTCGAGAAACTAGTGGTGGAAGCCTATGTCGAACAGAGCTATCAAAAACTCTGGCAAGCCTTGACGTTATCAAAAACGATCCCAAGCGCAAAAGTTGCCAAGGACATTCTGGATGACTTGATTGAAGCCAACAAAGATTACTGGCCGGAATTGCACTGATTGTAAATGTAGCCCGACTTGCATGTAATGCGGAAGGCATCAACTGGAAAAATAACTGATTGAAAAAGGATTCCTGCTCATTAAGAGACGGGGATCCTTTTTTGCGTGTGCAAAATGGGAGCCATCAGCACGGCTTGTGTTTATATTGAAAGCACGGAATAGCAACATACTGATTCTGCAAACAACTGTTTTAAAAAAAAATCGGATTCTTCACGGTTACCTTTAGGAAGCGTGTGTAACCGCATCCTTTTTCGCAAAAAATTCACAAATAATTCAATTTTGATTTGCATATCCGCGCCATAACTGGATAATAGTGGTTATACCTTTGTGATGTAACGAAATTATCTTCAATTTATATTTTCGGAATAAATGAAAATGTAACACTATATTTGTACATTACGGAGACGCACAATCGGATTCGGGATTTCATTCCCATTACCAACAGAATCCACACATACAGCATCGAAAATTTGAGAGGAGCAATGCACTTGCCGAAAATAGAAATAGAGAACGTAACGAAAATTTTTGGAAAAAAAGCAGATAAGGCTTTGGAACTGCTTGAACAAAAGAAGAGCAAGCAAGATATCCTGCGCGCCACTGGAGCGACGGTCGGGGTCAACAACGTCAGTCTTTCCATAGAAGAAGGGGAAATATTCGTCATCATGGGGCTTTCCGGAAGCGGAAAGTCGACACTTGTGCGGATGTTCAACCGTTTGATCGAACCGACGAAGGGAAACATCCTGATCGACGGAGAGAACTTATCAATCATGGACAAGAAGGAATTGCGCCAAGTCCGCAGGGAAAAAATGAGTATGGTTTTCCAGAACTTCGGCTTATTCCCACACCGCACCATATTGGAGAACACCGAGTACGGTCTGGAAGTGCAAGGCGTAGCAAAAGCCGAGCGCAAGGAAAGAGCGCAACAGGCATTGGAAAATTCCGGCCTGGGCGATTACAGCCATCAGTATCCTAACCAATTATCAGGTGGGATGCAGCAGCGGGTCGGATTGGCCCGTGCCTTGGCGAATGACCCGGAAATTCTGTTGATGGATGAGGCGTTCTCGGCTTTGGATCCGCTGATCCGCCGTGAGATGCAGGATGAATTGTTGGATCTGCAGGCAAATGTCAGCAAGACCATCATCTTCATCACCCATGACCTGAATGAAGCTTTGCGCATCGGTGACCGAATTGCGCTGCTGAAAGACGGGGAATTGGTCCAAATCGGTACGCCGGAGGAAATTTTGACCAATCCGGCAACGCGCTATGTCGAAAAATTCGTGGAGGACGTCGACCGTTCGAAAGTATTGACTGCCGAACACATCATGAAGCGTCCGATCGTCATGAATATTGAAAAACATGGTCCGCTCTTTGCATTGGAATTATTGCGTCAAGAAGGGATTTCTACAATCCTTGTGGTGGACAATCGCCGCAGACTGAAAGGGTACATCACTGCCGAGGACGCTACGAAAGCGCTGAAAGCCAACACTACTAGAGTGGATGGTATCCTCAGAGAAGATATCCCGACCGTCTCCAAAGATACTACCTTGAGCGATATTTTCCCAATCATCCATGATTCAAGCTCGCCGGTCGCTGTCATCGAAAACGACAGATTGGTGGGTGTCCTTGTCCGAGGAGCTGTCATAGCTGCTTTGGCGGGAGAAAGTGAGGTGTCCGTAAATGGATAATCTATTGAATTTCATACCTGAATTACCGGTTGCCGATTTTGCTGAATATATCACAGACAAGACCGCTGATACATTTAGTTTTCTTTTCGATCCGATCAAAGAGTCTTCGCAGACATTGATCGATTTGATGACCTCAACGCTGACTGCCATCCCGGCAGTCATTCTGATCGCATTAGTGGCGCTGTTGGCGTTCTTTGCCTCGGGTAAAAAATTCGGGTTGGCCATCTTTTCCGTCGTCGGACTCTGGTTCGTTCATAACCAAGGGCTCTGGGAAGACTTGATGTTTACCTTAACATTGGTCCTGTTTTCGAGCTTGCTGTCCGTCCTGATCGGTGTGCCTTTCGGTATCCTGATGGCGAAAAACAAAATCGCGAACAACATCATCAATCCGGTCTTGGATTTCATGCAGACGATGCCGGCTTTCGTTTATCTGATCCCGGCCGTAGCGTTCTTCGGAATCGGCATGGTTCCCGGGGTGCTTGCGTCACTTATTTTCGCAATCCCGCCGACCGTCCGTTTCACGAATCTGGGGATCAGACAAGTTTCCACCGAATTGGTTGAAGCAGCCGAATCATTCGGCAGCACCGGCGCGCAAAGATTATTCAAAGTCGAATTGCCGCTGGCGAAATCCACGATCATGGCCGGCATCAACCAAACCGTTATGCTGTCCTTGTCGATGGTCGTCATCGCTTCGATGATCGGTGCACCCGGATTGGGCCGGAATGTCCTTTCCGCTTTGCAACGCGCCAAAATCGGTTCTGGATTCGTATCCGGGTTGGCTTTGGTTGTGCTTGCCATCATCATTGACCGCTTGACCCAGAAATTCAGTAAAAAAAGTTCAACATAAAGACTTAATCGTTCCTAATTGCCAAACAAAAAGGAGAGAAACATACCTATGAAAAAATCAATAAAACATAACTGGAAACGCCTCGGACTTACCGCCGGATTGAGCTTAGGAGTCACTCTGCTCGCCGCCGGATGCGGTGCAACAGAAGATAAAGCATCTATGGAAGATACAGTCGGCAAAGGCCAGAAAATCGAACTGGCTTACGTCGAATGGGATGACGCAGTGGCCACAAACCAAGTTGTCGCAAAAGTTCTGGAAGACCTCGGATACGATGTGACCTTGACCCCATTGGATAACGCAATCATGTGGGAAGCCGTCTCCACAGGCGAAGCGGATGCCATGCTGAGCGCTTGGCTGCCAGGAACGCACGGCGCGCAACTGGAAGAATATGGCGATAAGATGGTCGACTTAGGTGGAAATCTTGAAGGCGCGAAAATCGGTCTGGCCGTTCCTGCGTATATGGATGTCGACTCGATCGAAGATTTGACCGATCAAGCCGGCAAATCCATCACCGGAATCGAGCCAGGTGCAGGTATCGTGGCAGCTGCTGAGCGTGCCATCACGGATTACTCAAATCTGAGTGATTGGGCAATCGAAACATCCTCATCCGGCGCAATGACCGTCACACTCGAACAAGCAATCGAAAATAAAGAAGACATCGTCATAACAGCCTGGAACCCGCATTGGATGTTCTCGTCCTATGACCTGAAATACCTGGATGATCCCAAGGGAACTTTCGGCAGCGAAGAAACGATCCACACGATGGCACGTGAAGGACTCGAAACCGACATGCCTGAAGCTTATCAAGTATTGGATCAATTCCACTGGACCATCGAAGATGTTGAAGCATTGATGCTCCAAATCTATGAAGGCGAATCAGCCGAAGACGCTGCTGCAGCCTTCGTTGAAGCAAATCCGGATCTAGTCGCAGAATGGACTGCCGGCGTAGCTAAATAAACAGAATAGTGAATGAGTGGGGCCCTGCCCAAACTAGACAAACCAAGTCTAGTTTGGGCAGGGCCCTTTTGTTTTTTTGCGTTCTTTTGAACATTTTGTCTTTTATTAATTAGGTGAACTTCCGACAATTCTCCCAAACCCGACCCTAACAACGGCAGGATACCTCACATGATTCCTCTTCATAACCGTTAAAAAAGTCTTCCGCCATCGAAGCATGTCAGTAAAGCTGACGCGAATTCCTGGGAACTGGCGTCGTTTTCTGTAACGGCACTTAAATATATCGATAGTTATTTCGCCTCATTCCACTCAAAACAAACTTGAAACCCCTCACAATTATCCGGAAGAATAAGTCAGTTTCTTTTCAGAGAAACCTTACATAACTGACAAAGGACAGCAAATTAACCCCGTTGTAAGCGGAATATTTTCCGGATGAAAGCAGAAATGTCATAAATGCTATCATGAAATTAGAGCTTTTTATTTACGATGAATCTAAATCCCCGTATTATGTGGATATATTAAAAAACGATTAAAAGAAATTTCATCGGGAGGGAACAGCATGACAGTGAACGCAACATGGAATACAACGACAGCAACATCTCTAACCGGAGAAGAAGTAATAGCGATGGATCAACAGTACGTGATGCGGGCCTGGTCGAAGCAGGGCCAAGCGGCAATGGCAGTCGAAAAGGCGGAAGGCATTTATTTCTGGGACTATGAAGGCAACCGTCAAGTGGATATGTCCTCCTTATTGGTGAATGCGAACATCGGTCATCAGCATCCGAAAGTCGTGAAGGCGATCCAGGATCAGGCTGCAAAGATGTGCTTCATGGCACCGAGTTATGCGACCGATGTGAAGTCTTTATTGGCGAAGAAACTGGTCGAGCTGGCCGGCGGGGATATGGCGCGCGTGTTCTTCACGAATGCCGGAGCCGACGCGAACGAGAATGCGATCAAGATGGCACGGATCGCTACGGGGCGCACGAAAGTGTTCAGCGGCTACCACAGCTACCACGGCGCCACGCTTGCGGCTTCGAATGCTTCCGGGGATTCCCGCAGGTTCGCTGCTGAAATTGGCGGAGCGAACGGCTTTGTGAAATTTTCCAATCCTTCTCCTTACCGCGACAATCTTCCATTTGAAACCGAAGAGGCACTGACAGCTTTCTACCTGAAGAAACTGGATGAACAGATCCAATACGAGGGACCGTACAATGTGGCGGCCATTCTGTTGGAAACGGTCATTGGAGCGAACGGCATCATTGCCTATCCGAAAGGCTACCTGGAAGGGGTGCGCAACCTCTGCAACAGTTACGGCATCGTGATGATTCTCGATGAAGTCATGGCCGGCTTCTACCGGACCGGAACAGCTTTCGCTTTCCAACAATACGGGTTCACACCGGACATGATCACCTTCGCCAAAGGGGTGACATCAGGCTATGTGCCACTGGGAGGCGTGATCGTCTCCGAATGGATCAGCGAATACTTCACCGAGAATCAACTCCAATGCGGGTTGACCTACAGCGGCCACACATTGGCTTGCGCGGCCGGCTTGGCGACATTGGAAGTCTACGAGGATGAAAACATCGCCGCCAACGTCGAAAAGATCGGCGCACTATTGAAGGGCTACCTGGAAGAGATGAAAGCCAAGCATCCTTGCGTCGGCGATGTCCGGACTTACGGCCTCTTCTGCGGGGTGGAACTGGTGCTCGACAAGGAAACGCGCGAACCGCTCGTGCCCTTCAACACGCCGAACCGGATCATGCCGGCCATCTACAAGGAACTGAAGGACCGAGGCTTCTCGACTTTCGGCCGCGAAACGACGATCAGTGTCTGCCCACCGCTTACGATCACCGAAGCAGAGTTGGCTGAAGTACTGCCGATACTGGATGAAGTGCTGACGCTTGTCGATAAAACCTATTTGTAAACTGCGCCGGCTCCTGGCCGCAACACATTTCTAAAAAATCTACTATTTCAATGAAGAAAACAGCCTAAAGGGGTGGAGCGCATGCTAGTGAAAATTGAGGCCATCGTGAGGCCGGAGAAGACCGAACAGATTTTGGCGAAGCTCGCTGAAAAAGGGCACACCGCCGTGACGCGGATGGACGTGTACGGACGGGGGAAACAGGCCGGCATCCATATCGGCGACGTCTTCTACGACGAACTGCCGAAGGAATTGCTGTTCCTGGTGGCTGAAGCAGCCTATGAGAAAGAAATCATCGACGTCATTACGTCCCAGGCGCGCACAAGCGATTTGGGAAATTACGGCGACGGCAGAATATTCGTGCACGCAATCGAAAATGCCTATACGATCAGTAGCGGCGCAGAAGGACTGTAAAGGTGGGAATTGTATGAAGGAAGTGACAGCGATCATTCGCCTGAACAAGGTGACGGAAACGAAACAAAAACTGGCTGCAGGTGGCTTTCCGGGCTTCACTTGCCGAAAAGTCTTCGGACGCGGCAAGAATCCGCTGATAGGCAGAGACTTCCGCGAAGCAGTCGGTCACAGCGTGCTGATGCCGAAACGGATGTTTACAATCGTGACGGAGGATGAACATGTGGAAAACGTAATCGGCATCTTGTTGGCGGTCAACAGTACTGGCCAGTCGGGGGACGGGAAAATTTTCGTACAGACAATCGCCCGTGAATATCAGGTACGCCGTGCATGAAACAGGTTAGGCGAAAAGAGACCAAGGAGGACAATTTTATGAAGAAAGCAGATACGCTCACAAGCGATGCAGTGATTCCCGAGCAAAGCACGTCCGCGATCGCGGTTAAGAAAAGACGAAAGAGGGTCCAGCCGGAAAAAATGATCACCATCGGTACCGTCACAGCGATCATGGTGCTCTGGTATGTCGTTACCGCGCTAGGGCTGGTCAGCCCGATGCTACTGCCAAGCCCATTGGCGGTTTGGACGGCCTTCGTGGAGATCCTCTTCAACGGCTATAAAGGCTTCTCCTTGCTGCAGCACATCGGTACCAGCTTATGGCGCCTGCTCAGTGCCTTCGGATTGGCGATCGTCGCCGCGATTCCGTTGGGCCTGCTCAGCGGCTACAACACGAAGATCAAAGCGGTATTGGATCCAATCATCAACTTCTACCGCCCGTTGCCACCATTGGCTTACTACACTTTGTTGGTCATGGGTCTAGGAATTGCGGATGCTTCGAAAGTCGCCTTATTGTTCCTGGCAGCCTTTGCACCGATCTACGTCAGCTGCGTCTCTGCCGTTGCGAAAGTCAACACAGACTTCATCAACAGTGCGAAAACGGTCGGCGCCAGCCAGACGCAAGTATTCTTCCATGTCATCCTGCCGTCTTGCTTGCCGGATATCCTGACGAGCTTGCGTACCGCACTCAGCGTCGCCTATACGACCCTCGTTTCGGCTGAAATGGTTGCGGCCATGACCGGAATCGGCTGGCTGGTCCTCGATGCCAGCAACTACCTGCGCAGCGACATCGTCTTCGTCGGCATCATCATCATGGGCATCACCGGCATTCTCTTGGATAAAATCATCGTCATCATACAAAATAAATTTGTCCCATGGGCAGGAAAATAATCGGAGGCTTTTTATGAAAAAAAACCACATGTTCTCTAAACTACTGTTCTTATCTTGCTCAGCACTTTTGTTCGCGGCTTGCGGAGGCGCAGACAGCGCGACCGATTCTTCCACCGCATCAGCGGATGGGGATTTGCCTGAGAAAGTCATCATCGCAACTTTGGAAATGCCGAATGACGAAGGCATCGCGAAAGCGGAAGGCTATTTTGAGGATGAAATGGGTGTGCCAGTCGAAATCGTCCAATTCGAAAGTGGAAAAGCAATCAACCAGGCCATGGTTTCCGGCGCCGTCGACTTCGGATTGACCGGTTCGGGCTCGGCCGTATTGGGCATCGCTTCAGGCATCCCAATCGAAATGATCTGGATCCATGAGACGCTCGGTTCGGTAGAGGCTTTAGCAGCGAAAAGCGCACTGAACGCTACCTCCTTGGAAGACCTGAAAGGCAAAAATATCGGCGTTCCTTTCGCCAGTACCGCCCACTACAGCCTGCTGCGCGCCATCACTTCCAGCGGTTTTGAAGAGACTGATTTCACATTGATCGATCTGCAGCCTTCCGATATCTTTGCGGCATGGCAACGTGGCGACATCGATGCTGCATATGTTTGGGAGCCTACCCTCAGCGAATTGCTGGCTGACGGCAACATCGTTCTGCATAGTGGAGACGTCGCTGAAATGGGGTATATGACAGCCAACGTCGAAATCGTCCACAGCGAATTCGGCGAAGCTTATCCGGAAATCGTTGAGAAATACATCGCTGCCGTCGATAAAGCCGTAACGCTTTACAGAGAAGATCCTAATCAAGCCATCTCCATCATCGCGGAGCAATTGAACATCACCGAAGAGTCCGCTAAGTTGCAAATGGAAGGCCAAAACTGGATTTCCGCAGAAGAACAATTGGATGCAGCCAATCTGGGCACGTCCGAGAAAGTCGGCGCAATGGCCGCTACAATGCTTGACATGGGTCAGTTCTACCTGGATCAAGGCAACATCACCGATTTGCCGAGCGAAGAAGCTTTCGCTGAAGGCATCAACACAACATACATCCAAGCTTACTTGGATTCCAAATAATAGGGGGAACCGCGATGCAGAGAGCTTATGAAGGAATAAACGGAAAGACAGTGGTAAAACTGGAGGATGTCGAACTGGTCTACAACAGCGAAATCGGTACAGTGACGGCCTTGGCCCAAGTCAATCTCGACATCCAAGAAGGCGAGTTCATCTGCGTAATGGGACCATCCGGCTGCGGCAAGAGCACGCTCTTGAACATCATCTCGGGCTTCATGCAACCCACAGACGGGCAAGCCTTGATGAACGGCAAGCCGATCGAAGGACCGGATTGGCAGCGCGGGGTCGTCTTCCAGTCACCGCCTCTCTATCCGTGGCTGACGATCAAAGACAACGTCAATTTCGGCTTGCGCATGCGCAACATTCCGGAAAAGGAACGCGAAGCGATCACGGAAGAATACCTGGAAATTGTCGGACTCACAGACTTTGCCAACCGAAAGCCTTATGAGCTTTCTGGCGGGATGAAGCAACGCGCTTCCTTGGCCAAAGTATTGGTCAATGAACCCGGCATGATCCTGATGGACGAACCGTTCGGCGCGCTCGACGCTCTGACCCGCGACAAAATGCAGGCGCTGATCCGCCGCGTCTGGATGAAGAACCAGAGCACTGTCTTCTTCATCACCCATGACGTGGACGAAGCGTTGTCTTTGGCGACGAAAGTCATCGTCATGTCCAGCCGTCCCGGCCGCATCGTGAAGGTGCTCGACACCGACTTCACCTACGACATGGACGGCGCCAACAGCGAAAGCGCCCGCTACTCCAAGCAATACATGACAATGCGCGAATCGATCCTGAACGTCATCAACCAAAAAGAAGAGCTGGCTGTTTAGGTTGGATGGCATAATGAGAGGTGAGGCCGGGCTTCGGTCCGGCGATGGCAAAAAAGATGAATAAAGAGCAAGTATCCGTCTCAGCGGGCCAGCCCGCGGGAAAAACCATGGATAGCAGTCATGAATCCATGGTTTCGATTCTAGGTGGACAATCTGATTTAAGATGAGCATCAAAAATATGGGGCGCCTCGCATGAGGCAGCCCCATAGCTGTCTGAAAGAGCAAAATGAACTATAGAAAGGGTGCATGGAATGGATTGGAATTATCAACAACCAGTGAAAATCATATTCGGAAACGGCAAAATTTCCGCCTTGAAGGAGGTCATCGCAGAGCTTGGAGAAACGGATGGGATCCTGATCTGTTCGCGCTCTTTCCGCAAATCCGGTTTGGCCGACAAAGTAATCGTGGAAGCTGAGGGTTTGCTGACCGCCGTCTACAGTGACGTTTCGCCAAATCCTGAGGTGGCCGAAGTCGATGCCTGCGCCGAACTGATGCGTGCGAAGGGCTCCAAATTTGTGGTCGCTTTGGGCGGTGGAAGCGTGATGGACCTAGCCAAGGCCGCCGCGACAATCGCCACGGTGGACGAGTCGATCAGTCTCTACCACGGCACCGGCAAAGCTTTGCCGGAAACATTCCTACCTTTGATCGCCGTGCCGACGACTTCCGGAACCGGCAGCGAAGTCACGAGCGTCGCGGTCCTATCTGACCACGAAACCGGGAAAAAAGCGCCGATCTTTTCGCCGAACTTCTTCCCGGCTTATGCCGTCGTCGATCCGGAATTGACCTATACTTGCCCGCCGACCGTGACCGCCTGCTCCGGAATCGATGTCCTTTGCCAATCGATCGAGGGCTACTGGAGCGTGAATCACCAGCCAATCTGCGATGCGTTGGCGATCCATGCCGCCAAATTGGTGTTCGAATACTTGCCGCTCGCCTATACGAATCCATATGACGCCACGGCACGTGAGAAGATGGCCGAAGCATCCGTCATCGCCGGCCTAGCCTTCGCGCTGCCGAAGACGACTTCTTCGCACGCCGTATCCTATCCGTTGACGAATCTTTACGGCATCCCGCACGGGGAAGCCTGCGGTCTCACAATCGACTACTTCGCCAAAGTGAACGCCCAGCTGGAGACGGATGGCCGCGTGGCAGCCTTCGCCAAAGCACTCGGCTTCGCCGATGCACCTGCGATGGCGGAAGCCATCACAGCGCTGAAAAAACAGATCGGTTTGCGGACGGATCTGGTGGATCTGGATTTGTCCGATGCGCAGCTGGATGAATTGGTCCAGCTGTCCCACCACCCGAACCTCGATAACAATCCAGTCAAGATTACGGATGATATCCTCTATGATCTGTTCGGGACCTTGACCAAGAAAAATATGTATGTGGAGCAGCCGTAACCGGCTGCTTTTTTCTTTCACATAACAAGGAATACCCCATCAAAACCGGTTTCGACGGGGTATTTCTATTGTGTGTAGTTCAAAATAGCCCGCCAAAACCGATTTGGCGGGCTAAATCAGCATCATGAGGCCTGAAATAAACCGCCAAAGACTGTTTGGCGGGGAAACTCCCGCTCAATTCAGATCGTCAGAGCAGCACCGTCATCAGGATGATGAACGTTACTATGGAGAGGATGACGTTCAGTGAAAGAAAGTTCAGGATGAAGCTTTTGTCTGGGCAATCGCCTTCGATGAAGACAGGAATGATGAAGGAGGGCGGGCAGATGAACATCGTGTAGACGGCCATCTGGAACAGCCGGTCCAAGCCGAGCAACCTGTCGATGACGAATGTGTTCAGCAGATAGGCGAACAGGAGCATCATACTGATTCTGAGCAATACCGCCGGGAGCGGAACCAAAAGCTGTTTCAGATCAAAGTGAAGCTCATAGCCGATCACAAGCAGAACAAGCGGCAAGGTGATTTCTGCGAGCATTCCGGCGGCAGCCACAAAGGCGGAAGGCACAGGGTTCGTGTGGAAAAACGTTTGTCCGCCAAGCATAGAGACCAGGATTCCCAAGAACATGGTTATCAGGAAAGGGGATTTGACTATATGTTTGACCTGATCCTTCAGGCTCATCCTTTTTCTGCCGGTTTGATTGCAGCCGACTTTGTCCAAAAATGTCGCGAGCACGATGAAGATGAATAACAGATTGCCGATATCCAGGATGGCCAATCTGTACAGGTGCTCGGCACCAAAAGTGGAGATGAAGAGCGGATAGCCAATGATGCCTGTGACGAAGCTGGAATAGACCGACGGGAAGAACGCATTGGGTGATTTCCACATTTTTTTGAACAAAAAACCCATCGAAAAAGCCAACAGGCAAGCGATAAAAACTGCAACGGATCCCCATAAATAGTCCGCTTGCAGATCGGAATCCAACAAAATCAGAAATAAAAGGCAAGGCAAAGCCAGATTCATGATCAGCTTCTTCATGC
Organism: Trichococcus collinsii; assembly: GCF_900107505.1. GTDB lineage: Bacteria > Bacillota > Bacilli > Lactobacillales > Aerococcaceae > Trichococcus > Trichococcus collinsii. Next base: position 367,230 of record NZ_FNQH01000003.1, read on the forward strand.
CTTTGACGACATCAGCGCTGATGAAGGCCGTCTTCTCCAGAACAACCCCTGTCGTTATCAGCGCAATGACCGGAAATGCCTTCAAGGCAATGGTTATGATTTCATTCATGAAACACTACCTCCTTCATCAACCAATGGCGCCTTCAGATCAGCCCGACAGCAAGCAAAACACCAACCAGGGCAAGCATAACGCCCACGATAATCTGCACCACCCGCAAGGTGATTTTTTGCAGAAGCCGTGAGCCGACGAAGGCGCCCGCAAAAGCGGCAACAATTGCGGCCAAAACCAACGCCCAGTCGGCATCCGTGCCTATGGTGTCCAGGTGGCTTGCATAAACGGAAAGCCGGGTAAGATCGATCAGGAAGGCTGCGGCAACGCCGGTCGCGATGAAGGCCTCCTTCTCGAGGCCCGCTTTGCTGAGAAAGGCGGAGCGGAGGGCACCCTGATGGCCTGACAGGCCGCCGAAGAAGCCGCTGACGGCTCCTCCCAACGGCAACCATTTCTTAGCGAATGCCATCTTTTCGAAGCGCGGGTGCAACTCAATCAGGGCAAAAACAATCATCAGGAGTCCGATGACTACCTTAACCACCGAGATCTGGAACTCCCTCTGGCCGATGTCATAGGATGCGATTGGCGGCAATTCTGAAAAATAGGTCAGCAGCCACGCGCCAACGAAAGCCGCAGCGATGCCAGGAAGAGCGAATTTCAGCAGTACCACCTTATCCACTTTACGTCCCACAAGCACCAGCTTAAAGATATTGTTCGCTAGATGGACGACTGCCGTCATGGCTACGGCCGTTTCCAACGGAAAAAAGAGTGCGAATGCCGGCATAAGCAGGGTGCTCAGCCCGAATCCGGAGAAAAGGGTCAAAAAAGATGCGCCAAGGGCAACAAAGCAGACAATCACATACATCATTGTTTCCACAACCTTTGCTTGAGGGTATATGAAAAGAGCCAACTAAGGTAGTTGCTGCAGGTACGTAAGAGATCATTCGTTTCTTCATTTCTATTGTGCGCCCAATGGAGAGGCAGATGCAAATGATAAGATATGATTCGGCCACCCGCATTCGCCATCTTTTTGAATGTCGAGGGCTTTTCATAGTGACCAAGATGATTCCGGCGTATAATGAACACAAGGAAACGAAAGCCAGAAAGACAGACCGAACCTTTTGCTTGGCGTAAGGAGGGTTATGAAAAATGAAAAGAAAAATTGCTTTAATAGGGACGTTGACGGCAATTTCCGTATTTTTAACCGCCTGTGTACAAGACGGAACAGCTTCGAACGAATCAAGCGGCATCACGGCAAGCAGCCAAAGTGAACGAATCGAATCAATTGCGGGAAGCGACAGCCAAGCATCTACGGAGGCCGATACGAGCATTTCCAGCACCCATTTGGCCGATCCTTATTTCGCGATTTTTGCTAGCAAACAATATGTGGCGCAATACCATTTCCAAGAGCTCACAGGGGATCAGCTGGAGGACCGGTCGATGACAGTCGCTGTTGACGGGGCGGATAAGGCAATCCGGATAAGCGGGGCGAACACAGACATGACGTACCTCACTTTGAACGGGTTGGCCTATGAAATCGATCACTTAAATCAGACGATTGCGCGGAATGAAAGTGCGGATCCTACTGAAGAAGCGAAAGATGATGGCATCATCGAAGCGCCGCCGTTCAAGGACATCGGCAGCACCTATGTGGGCAGTTGGGAGGATGGGAACCTCATCTATGAAGAATACTACGCCGCAAATGGGGACCGGATGTTTTATTATTTCGAGGGTGATGTCCTGCAAAGGATCCGCTCAGCTTCCGGGGAAAATCAGTTCAATCTCGATGTGATCGATATGAGCGACACCGTAGCACCGGAGTATTTTGCCCTTCCAGAGAATTATGAAATGCTTCCGTGAACATAAAAGTATAAAAAACATAAAAAGCATCATGGCCTTCAAACGTTGAAGGTCGCGATGCTTTTTGCATTCAGAATACGCCTCAAAAATATGGTCGGGAAAAGTCCTAAAATTAGCGTGCCGAATCAGGCGGACTTATAATGGAGATGAACGATACTCCGTCAAGCGCATAATTATTCAACTTCCCCAACCATCCATTCAATATCATCTCGCATACCGCTATCATCGCAAGCAAATCCACGAGAGAAGATGGTCTACTGTGAAAAAAGCAACGAAAGTCCTGATCACCTGTAGTGTCGCTGCAGCAATCTTTTTCGGTTTCCGTCAGGCAGATTTCTCATCTTTGACTGCTGTATTGGAGTCCCGGCTGAGTCGGTGGGTGACGTTTGGGGATGAAACATACATGACCCCGGTCTACAACGGAGATTATCGCCTGATATTCGATGAGAATTTTGACGAAAGTCCGCTCGATCCTGCCATCTGGAATGACCAGTATCTCGCCTCTTGGACGCCGGATATGGAGGCCGCGCGTGCCATCTACGAGGTGGAGGACGGTAATCTGAATCTGATCATCAATGAGGATACCCAGCCGTGGAATCCCGAATTCGACGGGACCGTCCGCACATCCAGCGTGATGACCGGGAACCGGACTGGGCTTCATGAATTCAAGGAGGGCCTGGAGGTACGCAACGATATCGAGCCATTTATGGGTTTCATTTCGCAGTACGGCGTCTTCGAAATCCGGGCGAAAATGATGAACAGCCTCGGCAATATGTGTGCCTGGTGGCTCGTCGGGATCCAGGACACGCCGGAACAGGATGTGGAAGTGGATGTCTTCGAGAATGCCCTCAATTTCGGCAATGTCGTCACGGCTTCGCTTTATGCGCACCGGGACCCGTTAGCGAGAGAACAACATTTCGTCCATGATGTGGGCGATGCCGATTTGAGCAATGAATTCCATCTCTACACTTTCGAATGGACACCGGAAGGCTTCGTCTTTTACTTCGACGATGAAGAGATTGGGACTTTTGATGCAGAGGTCGTCTATCCGATGATTTCCATCCTGTCAGCCTATGAAGGGCGCGAGAATTGGTGGGTGGGTCCGTTCGACCCTGCAGCACCGTATCCGAAAATGTTCCAGATTGACTACATGAAAGTCTGGAAAAAGGTACCGGAAGACTACGAACAAGTCGCTAAACTGAAAATCGTCTCCCAGGATGAAGCGACCTTCTCGCTGGAAGCCGGCCAATATGACATTGAGCACAGCCAGCTCGTTGGGTTCCCGTCCTACGTCACCCTCCGCTACAACGACGGCACGGATACACAGCAATGGGTCAAATGGCAAGAGCTGACGCCCGCTATCCTAAGCAAGCTCGACAGATTCGGCACCTTCGAAATCGAAGGGGAAATCATCGGCCTGCCCGAAGCCATCGTGGGCAATCGGAAAGCAATCATAAAAATCGTCGTCACCCAAAGTGACTGAGCAGAATATACTCCCACTTTCACTCACGTTTAAAAGTAATCTAATGAAAGGGAGTGCCCAATGAAACCTATCGCAAAGCATGTCAAACTGGCGAACGGCTTGCACCTTAGCTACGCTGAACAGGGTGAAAACTGGGGTACGCCAATCATCTTATTGCCCGGAATCGCGGATTCTTGGCGCATTTTCGAACCGCTGTTTGCGGAACTTCCAGATAGCGTCCATGCTTACGCCTTGAGCCAACGCGGACACGGCGATTCGGATCGGCCAGCGACTGGCTACCGCACCCGCGATTTCGTTGAGGATCTGCGGTTGTTCATGGATGCACTGCAAATTCAGAAGGCAATCATTATAGGGGCATCGAGCGGTGGTTTCGTAGCCCGCAGCTTCGCTGCAACGCATCCGGAACGGACGGCGGGGTTGGTACTATTGGGTTCGCCTGCCATGCTGACAGGGCGGCCGAATCCGTTTGCGGATCTGAAGGATCCAATCGATCCCGGATTCGTGAAAAGTTTCGCGGAGAGTGTCCTCTCCCGGTCGGCACCTGCGGAAGCTTTGGCCAACATGTTAGCCGAAAACCTGAAGGCGCCCGCGCGCGTATGGGAGGAAACCGGCAATGGTCTGTTTGAAGAAACCTTTCCCGGCGAGCTCGCCAAAATCCAAGTGCCCACGCTCATCGTCTGGGGCGAACAGGATCCCATCATCACGAATGAGGACCAACTCGCGCTAGCTGAAGCAATCAAAGGGTCCAAGCTCATCGCGCATCCCGGATCGGGCCATATGCTCTATTGGGAAGAACCCACATTGATTGCAAAGGATATCGTCACATTCTTGAATGGTATATCAGTCCCTGACCAAAAATGAAACAACAGTGCCGGAATAAAATTGATATTTCGCCAAATCAAGCAAAATAGGCCTGCGTGACGGCAAACGTCCACGCTTTTCCGAAACGAAATCAAGACACATGCCGAATAAACCCGCTTAACCGCCGACAAATATTTGTCCTTCCAGCGGGTTTTGATGATAAAAATGCTGTTTACAAAAACCAGCCGTTATTCAGGGAACCTTTGGGAGGGGGTGAATCCGATGAAGCTGCTGCTTTCAAAAGCTATGGAAGTGCTGTATGCGGTCCTTCCCATCACGATTATCGTCCTGTTGTTACATGCTACCTTGACGCCCCTTGCCGATCTGCAGCTCATCCGCTTCCTGATCGGTGCCGTACTCATCATTTTCGGCCTATCCATTTTCCTTTACGGGGCAAACTTGAGCGTCAGCCGCATCGGTAACGCCATGGGTGCAACGGTTTCCAAACCTGACGACCTCGCTTTTTTGGCCGGTGCCGGATTGGCCCTTGGTTTTATCATCACAATCGCAGAACCCGATCTGCATCTCCTGGTAGAACAGCTTGATTGGCTAACATCCGGAGTGCTGATCAAGTGGGGAATCATATTCGCCGGTACGTTCGGAACCGCCATGTTGCTTTCACTGGGGCTAGTCCGGATAGCCCGCAATCTCTCACTCTACAAAATGTTGGCGCTGCTGTACGCCGCCGTTTTCCTGTTGGCATTTGATGCCACCAATGCCACAACCGGCGTCATGGCGATCCCGTTCATTCTGGCGATTGCGTTGGGAAACTCGCAGGTGAAGAAGGCAAATGAAGATTCCAGCAAAGGTGGTTTCGGCTTGATCGGTGTCGTTTCGATTGGTCCGCTCATCTCAGTGATGGTCATGGACCTTTTTGGAAACAGCGGCGCAGACGCGACGGTCCGAACGGCACCTGACAATTTAGAAAAAGGTGTCCTTTCCCCTTTCATTGGACAGATGCCGATCACAGCAAAGGAAGTAATGGTGGTGCTGTTGCCGATCTTTTTGATTTTTCTGCTGATCCAGTGGATTTCTTTTGACATGTCAAGGCAGGATGAAAAGGGAATCCTATTCGGGTTGATGCTGACGTATGCGGGTTTATTCTTGTTCATGCTCGGTGCCAACGCCGGCTTCATGGCTGTCGGAAAAGCTGTCGGATACGGCGTTGCCTCTCTGGAAAATAAAGGTTATCTGATCGTCATCGGCTTCGCATTGGGATTTGTGAACGTCCTGGCAGAGCCTATAGTTCACCTCCTGTCCCACCAAATCGAGGAACTTACCGATGGCTTCCTGAAAAGAAGGGTAGTGTTAGCGGTGCTTTCCGTGGTGATTGGCTTAGCGGTGGCGCTCGTGATGCTTGGGATCGTCTTTCCCGAGATTCAATTATGGCACTATCTGCTGCCCGGCTATCTGATCGCATTGACGCTGACCTATTTCGCCCCGACACTTTTCGTCAGCATCGCCTTCGATTCCGGAGGCGTCGCTTCGGGCCCGATGACTGCGACATTCATCCTGTCCTTCATCCAAGGTGCCGGCGAAGCCATGGGAAGGGAAAATCTCTTGGCTGAAAGCCTCGGCATGATCGCGCTGGCGGCAATAACCCCGCTCATCGCCGTGCAAGTGCTGGGAATCCTCTTTAAACGGAAATCCGGGGAAAACGATAGAGAATAACCGTTTATGGATTGAGGATGTCGGCTGAACGAAGAGCGGAAGATACAGAAGAGCCGACAACCGCACGATGTGTTGACTGAACGGATAGCGGAGAATACCGAACAGACGACGAAAGGCATGTATGTCTGGCTAACCCCGCCCATCGAACCCCCCCCGAGAACAACATTTGTGCTCTACAATTACACAAAAACCCAGGCAGCCACCTCTCCACCGATGGATGAGGCGGCTGCCTTGTTGCGTACAAGTTGACTTCAATCGGAAATAATCCAAACTATTATCCGAAAATTAAAAAAAGATAACAAAATAGTATCAATAACTTCAATGAAATGTTAAAATCTGCTAAATAATGTCTCGCCATCTCAATTTCCGCAGGAGGAAAACATGAACACTTTCACACGCAAAATAAAATCAAAAAGCTATACCTGGACGTTTTTAGTGGCAGCCGTCATAGCGCTGGGTACGGCAACAGCACCCACTGTAGCTGCTGAGGAAACTGGAACGGAAACCTACGTTCAGATCCTTTCGACTCAGGAAGTTTCCTACACGGCAATCGTCACGAGAGGCACCGATGCCATCAACACAAAACCGTGGGGAACCGCGGAATTTCAAACGGTCGGCTCCAGTCAGACTTATCTTGGAACAGAAGTGACGGTTACGCAAGAACAGGTGGCGGATAATGGTGTGACATGGGCCTTGATTTCTAAAGATGGCCAAGAAATAGGCTGGATTGCGAAGGGCGCTTTGACTGTCCAAAATTATTCTAAAATCACATCCGAAACAGCTGTGAATTACGCTGCAATGATCAGCCGCGGCACAGACGCCATCAACACCGCGCCATGGGGAGCGAAAGGCTATCAAACAATCGGCTCAAGTGCAGATTATGTCGGCAAAATAGTGGATGTATCCAAGGAACAGGTAATGGATTATGGCGTTACGTGGGCACAAATTTCATCGAACGGATCAGCATTGGGCTGGATCGCTAAAGATGCTTTGAAAGTCCAAACCTACGCACAAATCACAAAAGAAACTGTCGTTGATTACCCAGCAACCATTAGCCGCGGCACGGATGCCATTAACACCGCGCCATGGGGAGCGAGAGGGTATCAAACCATCGGCTCAAGCGCAGACTATGTCGGAAAAACAGTGGATGTAACCATAGAGCAAGTAACCGATTATGGCGTTACGTGGGCACAAATTTCATCGAACGGTGCAGTATTGGGCTGGATTGCCAAGGATGCTTTGAAAGTCCAAACCTACGCACAAATCATAAAAGAAACACTTGTAGATTACCCAGCGACGATCAGCCGCGGAACGGACGCCATCAACACGGCACCGTGGGGAGCGAAAGGTTATCAAACTGTCGGCTCAAGCGCAGGTTACGTTGGAAAAACAGTGGAAGTAACCAAGGAACAGGTAATGGATTACGGCGTGACGTGGGCACAAATGTCGTTGAACGGCGAAGTGCTGGGGTGGATCGCGAAGGATGCTTTGACTCAAGGTAGCTACTCACAAGTCACATCGACGACAGAAGTGGATTATGTTGCGTTAATCGTAAGAGGAACAGATGCCATCAACACACAGCCTTGGGGAGTGAAGGGCTTCAGAACGTTGGGCTTAAGCGCCAACTATTTAGGCAAGACAGTAACGGTCAGTCAGGAAAAAGTGATGGATTATGGCGTGACTTGGGCACTGATTTCATTGGATGGCAAAGAATTAGGTTGGATCGCGAAAGCTGCACTGCAAAAGGACTTCGGAGGTATTGCTACACAATTTGGTTCAGCATGGCAATCGCTGTCCACCAACATCCAACTGACCGCGCAAATCAGCTATGCAACTTATATAAATGGCACAAGGGCTAAGGCAGCTAGTGATAAAATTTCCGGTTACCTACAATCCACAACAAGTGGACACAGAATTGAATTAGCGGTATCGCAAACAGGAGATGGTTTGTGGTCGAACCTTAGCTTCAACGAGAAGGATCTGAATCCAGGAGAAACGTATCAGATCAGAGCGGTAGTCGATGGCGCTTCCGAGCAGTTATGGACAGACAAATCTATTTCCCAGAATACTATTTTGGGAAAACTGTACAGCGATGGCCAGCGTCTGTTCTATAAACGGGATTGGACGCAGACAAACCAGTTGACGCTGAAGCACCTGCTGCAGACAGCGCTGGAACCTTTGGGAAGCACGCTCTATGTCTGGGGAGGCGGTTGGAACGAAGCGGATAATGGTTCCGGAGTAGAGGCGATTACGATGGGGATCAATCCGCAATGGCATTCATTCTTCCAACGGTATGGCTCGAACTATAATTATACTAATACGCTGTATCAAATCCATAACGGTTTGGATTGTTCCGGCTTCATCGGTTGGACCATTTATAATACTGTAAACAGTGAGAACAATAAGGATGGCTACGTCTTGTACGCAGATCAAATGTCCAAGGAATTCGCGGATCGTGGGTGGGGAGCGTATACTTACCGCAATCAAATCAGCGGGTACAAACCTGGGGATATTTTGAGTTCCTCCGGTCATGTATACATGGTTCTGGGCACAGCATCGGACGGCAGTCTTGTGATCATCCACTCCTCCCCGGCTGGTGTACAGATTAATGGAACTCCGACACCGTCAGGGGTAGTCAACAGCAAAGCTGTACAGTTGGCTAGTTGGTACATGAGCACCTGCTATCCGGAATGGTACAAAAAATTTCCGAACACGAAAGCTGATTATTCTTATCTGACCCAATTTGATAAGATGTCGTGGGATGTATCCGGTAATGCATTGTTGAACGATCCGGACGGCATCAAGAACATGAGCGCAGAACAGGTTTTGGTTACGTTGTTCGGGCGATGAACCTTGGGGTGTCATAACATTTAGAAAAGACAAAGAGGCCGACTTTCCTTCCAATTTTTGGGGGAGGATGATCGGTCTCTTTGCATTCAATTTAGTGAGATACTTGCAGTTGGAACCAAGCTGCCGGAAATTAGCAATGCAGAACAAACAGCCCCTAATGGATTGACTGTTAAAATCAAAAATGTTACTTTAATTGAGGGAGCAACTTCCAACACTCTGAAAGTTAGTTATAGGGAAACAAACAATACACAGGCACGGGTAGATCAGAATAGCTTTGTCTTGTATCTGTCTGATGGTTCTAACAGGGATCAATATGGCGGGTTCAACAGTTTGAGGTCAGGTCAATCAACAAATAGAAGCTACAGTATCCAATTGTTGAAGTCTGAAACACCAAAAACTTTGGAATATGGAGACGTGTTCTTTAATACAGCGCCTCAACCTGGAAAACCCAATTTGGGATGGTAGTTATTTATCTAATTAATAACTACTCTTGCATATAACTATAAAACCAGGCTGCCGCCTCTCTAAAAATAAGAGAGGCGGCAGCCTGGTTTTGTATGGTTTCAGTTAATAAAAAACCGAGGTATAGCTGCAGGTTATGCAATAAACTTTAACTGTTACTAATTTTCAATAATGCTCTGACGACTAAGGCTGTTCTCATATACTTTGAAGAATGGGTAATAAATGAAGATACTTAAAACAACCAACCCGCAATAAAAGAGAACGTTTCTGAAGTCCATAGTAGCTAAGTAAGCTTGTGCAAAGAAGGGCGTAAAAGATGGATCAATAATATGTCCCATAGAAATGATACCACTTACTTGGGCATAATAAGTCAAAACAAGATTGATGATCGGTGTCAGAAGGAACGGAATCGCCAAGATTGGATTAAAGACAATTGGCAAACCAAAAATTACGGGTTCATTAATGCCGCAGATACCTGGTATGATTGAAATTTTACTCAATGTCTTAAGATGAACCAACTTACTCCGCAGCATCAAGATAATCAAGCCTAATGTTCCACCGGCTCCGCCCAAAACAGAAATTCTGAACATCTGTAAGTTCATGGCAACCGTTGCTTCTTGACCGCTAGCAATCAATTCACTGTTGATACCAGTATTTGTGATCCCAATTGAAAATACGATGGGGAAAATGATGGACGTCCCGTTGATTCCGAAAAGCCATAAAAAATTACCAAATGTGACAATCGCAATGAATCCCCATAAATTTCCCGAAAAACTTAATGCAGGGGTCAGCAGCAACATGACGAATTGCGGGAACGTGCTGCCGGTCAATGCAATAATAAGTACATTTAGTCCATAAATCAGAATGATATTCAGAAACAGCGGCAGCATCGAATTGACGAATGATGTGACAGCAGGAGGAACCGTGTCCGGCATAGAAATTTTCCAGTTCCGAACTTCCACCAACCGAGATACTTCCACGACGATCAATCCGATGATGATGGCTACAAACAATCCGTTCGTGCCAAGAAACTCAGTTGAAATCTTGCCATCGACACTGCTTGCAACCACAAGCATAAAGACTGCCAGAGAGATCATACCGTTCATGGCAGTATCCAACTTGTACTCCCGAGCCAATGAATAGGCGATTCCGAAAGCACAAATCAAACCGAAAATACCCATTGTCATATTGTAAGGAGCGGTCAGAAGCTCATAGTTTGCAGATGCAAAGTTTTTCCAAGCTGCCAAAAAGCGAACGAATATATTTGCTGTCTGTGGGTCATACAGATCCATATTTATGGGTGGATTGGCAAAGATTAAGAAAAGCGATCCTACAACGATAAAAGGAAGCCCGAACATCATACCGGAGGAAATGGCTTTTAAATGAATTTGATTACCTATTTTTGTGCCTATCGGACTTAGCATGCGGTCTAGTTTTTCTAAAAAGGAATCCTTCTTGTTCATTACAACGTCTCCTTGTTATCCTATATTTGCCAGCTATTGAATACGAATGCGTTCGGAACAGTTTTATTAGGGTCATACTCTTTCAAAATGGCTTCGTAGTCTTCTTTATAGTGATTGGTCACTTCCATTTGAGGGATGACTTTGCTGGCTTCGTGTAAGAAATGGAATGAATCGCGACCCATTTCCATACCGCGAGTCGTATGCTTATCCAAAGCGAAGTCCGGTACCTCAGGAACATATCCCATAGCAAAACTTTTGATGACAATATTTTTCAGCAAATCGGTTGAGCGATCTTTTTCGGATTCAGTCAGAACACGGATTGCGTGAAAGAAAAACATCGCACGATCGGATTCATTGTAGGCAAATTCTTTGCGCATTTGGTTGAAATTATTCACCATCACTGCTGCATTAGGATTTCCCATGCCGATGTCTTCAACAGAGATGGCCAACAGTCTACGCCAGAGCTTTTCTTCGAATTGAGGCGAAGTGATGTACATTTCATATGCAAATTCACAAGCTTCTTTAGTCAAACCGCGACGGATGCATTTTTGCAGACTTGAGATGACTTCATCACCGTTCAAATTATTTCTCGTGGTTGTTCTGGCCCACGGATCGGCAATATACTTTTCTTTCATAGGTATCGTCTCCATTTCTTTTTCTTGTGATATGATAGGTTTTAAAGAGGTGACCAGCATGAATATTGAAAATTTGTCAAATAAATATAATTTAAATGAAACGGAAAAAAACATTCTCTTATTTATCGAAACACATGCTAAAGACATCAAAATTTTAGGAATCCGCGGTGTTGCGAAACAATGTTATACCTCGCCAGCCACCATCATCAATTTAGCAAAAAAAATGAATTTTTCCGGGTACAGTGAGTTGGTTTTCAAAATCAAAGAAAATGAGGTAATGGACAAGGAACTGGCTTTGTCTGAAACAACGAAAACATTATTTTATAAAAAGTTAGCAGAACGCTACTACGAGGACTTTGAGAAGATAATGAACGATTATCAAGACAAAACGATTATGATTTTAGGTTCTGGTTTTTCTCAGATTATTGGGAATTATATAAATGAGTCTCTCATCATCAACGGCTTTCGAAGTATATCGAATTCTCACTTAGAATTGATTCAAAAGGAGTATGCAAAAGAGACACTGATTATTGTAGTCACAGAATCGGGGGAAACATCCCGGTTGAAAGAATTAGTGAAACAAGCAAATGAAAATGGGGTTGAGGTGTTAAGTTTCGTTGGTAATGCGAATTCGGCTATTGCGGATTATTCCCGATTAGCTATAGCGACCAATGATGATATTCAATTTTCAAAGAATCCTCATGAACCACATCTTTTTTACGGATCCATTTTACTTATTTTCGAATTCTTGTTAAGCAAATATTTAAAGCAAATCATCAGCTGATAAATTCATCTTAACAGGCTAACACGCGTTATCCTAGCCTATCAGGCCATTCAAAAACCTGTTTTAAAATCTAAAAACACGTTCACAAAATCAATCAGATAGAGGCACAAAAAGCATCGGCTCCCATAGGAACCGATGCTTTTTGATGCTATTATCCGAAAAACACCCGTATCAATGCCACAGCTATCAAAACCTGCACCACTCCAACGGTCAAGCCGTACAGCATGGCTTTGGGTCCTTCGTGAATGATGTCGGCGAATTTGACGCGCATGCCGATTGCGGCTAGGGCGGCGACTTCGAATTGGGTGCTGATGGCTTTTGAGCCGATCAGGATGCTATCGGGGACTCCGATGAAGCTGCGGATCAGGAAGAAGACGACGAATCCGGTAAGGAACCACGGCACGCCGTAGGAGACGGCGGCCGGGTTGGCGGATGCTCCCGCTTCTTCGGCTGATGCATCTACAGCAGCTGAAGCGCGTTTTTTGCGCGTGAACAAAGGCTCGCCTTCATTCATGTTCATGCGCCCGTACAATACGGCAACGCCGATGATAAGCAGTACGCGCATCAGTTTGAAGACGGTCGCCAGGGTGACGACGTCGTCATTGACGAGCTTGGCAGCAGCTACGACTTGGCCGACGGATTGGACGGTGCCGCCGATGAGGGCGGAGGTCCGGAGCGTGTCGCTGTCGTACAGAACAGCGCCTAGGATCGGCAGCAGGATCATCAACGCCGTTCCGGTCAGGTTGACGATTGTGATCGAGATGCCTTTGTCCTTGTTATCGGCCTGGATGATGGGCGAGACGGTGCCGATGGCAGAAGAGCCGCAGACTGCGTTGCCGGCACCCATCAGCAGAGAGAAGCGTTTGCCGAAGCCGAAGAATTTGCCCAACCGGTAGGTGACAAAAATTGTCAGCCCCATCTGCAACATAATAAAGGCGAAGCCCTTGATTCCGGCTGACTTCAGCACTTGGAAATCAAGGATCAGTCCGTTCAGGACGATGGCGTATTCGAGAAGCCGTTTCTCTGAGAATTTGGTTCCCTGGCTCAATTCTGGCCGGTTCAAAAGGGTGTTGCCCAGCAGCATGCCCAGTAAAATGGCGATGAGTGCGGCGCCCAAAGTCGGCAAGAAGCGAGCCAAAAACTGGCTGACCAAAGAGATGAGGATGCTGACGGCGAGACCTGGCAGTACCCCATCCAGTTCTTTTTTGAGTGCATTTATTTTCATGAGTTGTCGAAAACCTCCCTAAATATTGCTTTACAGTAACCCATTTTACCCGACTTTTTGCATAAATAAAAATAATGATTTATTATCGAGGTATAAGCAAAATTAATAGGAGGCACCAAATATGCTGGATAACCGCTATAAAACATTTCTCACGCTGATCGAGGAGGGCAGCTACACGAAAGCCGCCAAGAAATTAAACATCACCCAACCTGCAGTCACCCAGCACATCCAGCATCTGCAGGAGGAGCTGGGCGTCCAGCTGTTCCGATATGAAGGCAAGCAGCTGCTGGTCACTGAAAAGGGGCGCTATCTTGAGGAGCAACTCTCGCTGCTGAACCGCGATGTGGAGCGGATCCGCACGCATCTACTGCAGCGGGACGATGCGCCGACGCTGTCATTCGGGGCGACGCTGACGATCGGCGAGTACGTCATGCCCGGACTGATCGGGCGCTACTTGGAGCAGCATCCGCGGCATCATTTATCGATGATCGTCGACAACACGGCCACGCTGACCGGCTTGATCCAGAAGGGGAAAATCGATTTCGCGCTGATCGAAGGCGACTTCAACCAGAGCCAACTCGGCTTCGAAAAGCTGTCCGACGAGCCATTCATAGGCGTCTGTGCGACTGCCAGCCCATTGTGGCGTAGCGAACAAGATTTGGCGGCGCTGTTCTGCGAGCACCTGTTTGTCCGCGAGGAAGGCTCCGGTTCGCGGCGGATTCTGGAAAATGCCCTCCTGAAAGAGGGAGCGAACCTCAGCAGTTTCGGGCGGACGACCGTCGTCGGTGGCATCGGCCCGATCAAGCAGTTGGTGGCGGAGAACCGCGGCATCGCCTTCCTCTACCGCATCTCGGTCGAAAAGGAACTGGAGGAGGGGACGCTGAAGGAGATTCCGATCCGTGGTTTTGCTGTGGCGCATCCGTTCCATGTTGTCCATCTGAAGGATTTCCGTGATCGCGGGCCACTCCAGGAATTGCTGTCTTTTTATTGTTGATAGAGATGCACGGATCTTTGCTGGGATGCGTTATTCCTCGGCTTTTCGTGACGCTCAAAAGCAAAACTAACTTTTCATCAACAATAAATCTTTGACAAACCTGGGGGAGTAGTGTAACTTACTATAGGGACTTTACGATAGAAGACATTTTTTGCCTTCACGTCCGTGTCTGTGTAAAGCGATTCCCAAGAGGAAAAGTGCACTAACAGAAAGAGGGAAATAGAAAATGAAAATTTTTGACTATGAAGACGTACAATTAATTCCGAATAAGAGCGTTGTGCAAAGCCGTTCAGAATGCGACACGACTGTCGTACTTGGTGGCCGTACGTTCAAATTGCCGGTGGTGCCTGCGAACATGCAGACGATCCTGGACGAAGAACTTGCTGAAAAATTAGCGCGGGAAGGGTATTTCTACATCATGCACCGTTTTGATGAGGCGAGCCGTTTGCCGTTCATCCAACATATGCATGAGAAAGGTTTGTTTGCTTCCATCAGTTTGGGGATCAAAGAAGCAGAATTCGATTTCGTAAATGAATTAGCGGCAAAAAAAGCCGTTCCTGAATATACAACAATCGACGTGGCACATGGTCATTCCGATGAAGTCATCCGTATGATCAAACACGTCAAAGCAGTGATGCCGGAAACTTTCTTGATTGCTGGTAACGTTGGCACTCCTGAAGGCGTTCGTGAATTGGAAAACGCCGGTGCTGATGCGACGAAAGTCGGAATCGGACCTGGTAAAGTATGCACAACCAAAATCAAGACTGGTTTCGGTACAGGCGGCTGGCAATTGGCAGCCGTTAGCTGGTGCTCGAAAGCAGCAAGCAAACCGATCATCGCTGACGGCGGCGTCCGCACAAACGGAGATATCGCCAAATCGATCCGCTTCGGCGCGACAATGGTCATGGTCGGTTCGTTATTGGCAGGCCACGACGAGTCACCGGGTGAAACGAAAGAAATCAATGGCCGTCTGTACAAAGAGTACTTCGGCAGCGCGTCCGAATACCAAAAAGGCCAACGCAAAAACGTTGAAGGCAAGAAGATCCTGACGCCTTACCGCGGCACGATTGCAGACACCTTGAACGAAATGCGTGAAGACCTGCAGTCATCCATTTCCTACGCGGGTGGAAAAGACATCACAGCGATCCGCAAATGCGACTATGTGTTGGTCAAAAACTCCATCTACAACGGCGACAGCAACCAAGGCATCATCGAAGCCGGCCGCAGCTCATACGGAGAAGGCGATACGATTTTGTAAGAAATAAAACAAACAAAAGCAGGCCCTCAACGGCGCCCGGAAACTACCGGATGACGTTGGGGCCTATTTTATTGCGGCAAAATCAGAAGGAAAAAGACATTTTTTTGAATTCGTTTTCAAAGAAATAATTGATGATTGCCTAAACAGATAATGATGTTCTGGAAGGTGCATTTGTAAGAATATAAAGTATATATTAATAAATAAACAATAGTTTGTGTATTCCAAAGGTTGCCATCTATGGTGGCTATATTTTGTAAAGTTTGTGCGATTTTTAACAAAATTAATTACAAGATAGCAATGAAAAGTAGACTGTCTAACGAAAAACAATTTTGTATTTTCTCCGGAAACGGTGTAATAGTATTGGACTTTATCTGGTCATTCGGCTAATATAACGACCAAGTTTTTCCTAACTAAACAGTAAGTAAATTCAATATACCAGTTTGTTTTTGTTGATATAGCAACGTTTGGCGTAACTTGTAATTTCATAGCGTTCAATATTGAGTGACACTGCCTTTTTTTGGAGACATTAAAAAATAAATAGAAAAAAGGGCGTACGGGTGCTATACTTGCTTTAGTAGGAGCGATCTTACTAAGGTGAATAACATTTGTTTGAATCGAAAGGATCCTAAGCCAATTGAACAACAAATATTTAAGCAATCGCTGGAGGTAGGTTTATATCAACCAATTACTAATGGAGCAGTCTGAAGTTTCGCTTCTGTCTAACCCGTAGCCGAAACCCTCCCCGCAGTACCCCATCTTTTTTAAGAAATGATCGTAATACATACTTCTCCAATACATAATGAACGAATATGATTTCCTCGCTACATTTTTAGGGTTAAGTTGATGGGCATTAGTGAAAATATGCTGAAGGAACGAAACAACTGCGAAAAGTCTGAGGCCGGAGTCTGAATCCGGCCTTATTTTATTTCATCTTATATTATAAAATTTCTGGATTTATCAGTAAAACAACTGCTAAAGGCAGTCTGCAGGTTAGGACCGTGTCCTGACCTGTTTTTTCCTTTTTCCGAGAAATTTGAAGCTGCCAATAATTCTTATCCTATAAACCAAATCATATTAGTGGAATATTTTTCTGGTGCTTTTGCTACTTGTTCATGTTGAATGTCCTTGCTGGACAGGTTGTCATCAGAAGATAATTCCTTTAAAATAAAAGTATTAGTAACCAGTACTCCTATGGCTAAGGACAAAGCAATAATTTTTTTCATGATAGAGACCCCTTTTCTAAATAATATTTCTATTAATAATTATATTATAAAGAAGAAAAATGCATTCTGAACCAATTAGTCGTATAATACTATAAAAAAGAAGGTGAAGTTTTGGCGAAAGAATTCGGAGATGTCCTGAAAGAAATAAGGATAGATAGGGGTTATTCCCAACAGTATGTCGCAGAAGGCATCATGGGGCAATCTGCATACTCAAAAATAGAAAGAAATGAAATAGAACCTACTTTTCGAAAATGGTTAGCAATCCTTGAGAAACTTAATATATCAGTAGATGAGTTCCGTTACATATTAAATAAAGAAAAATTGACCCAAAAAGAAAAGCTGATCAATGAATTTTTTTCGTTGAATTATAATCACCCTGATAATTTGAAATTACTTAAAGGCGAGATATCCGCCTACTTACAAGTAGAGGAAGACTACTTGTTGAGAGACATTTTCTACGCCTGTGAAAGCTTGATTGCATTAAATACGACTCAAGACGTAGAAAAAGCACAATTATTTGCAAAAAAGATTTGGGAACGTTTGGAAAAATTTGACAAATGGTACTTACTGGATATCCGATTAATAAACACCATTTTATTTATTTTCCCCACTGATGTAGCCGTCAACATTGGTGAAAGAGCGACCAATCAATTAATCCCTTACCACAATCTGAAGGAAGCTGATATTCTATTAATTAATATAGATGTTAATTTAGCTGTTTTGCTAATTGATGATAAAAAATATCCTGAATCCCTTTCCTATCTGGAAAAAGTGATTCCTTTATGCAAGAAATATCAAAAATATAATCAACTAGCAATTGCCTATGCCAGAAAAGGGATCGTCTTACAAAAAACAGGGGAAATTGATGAAGGCTCCAAGCATATAAAGAAAGCATACTCAATATTAATCGCGATCGAAGACATGAAATTAATGGGTGATTTAGAAAAAGAACTTTCGTATTATTTGGGTATGGGAAGCAAAGGTCCGCTACAGCTAGAGATTTCGTTGCAGGAATAGGGTGTTCCGCTTAAAAAGTACAAGAAATCGGCTATCCAGATCAAATGGATAGGCGTATTTTTTTATTGAGTGGTGTCGGTCGAACGTAAAGTGAAGGACGCCGAACAGTCGACGCCGCCCACATAAGTCGACGATTCGAAAAGAAAAGTATGTTCAACATCCGATAACATTCTTCAAGAGCAAAAATTTCCTTTCCGCCCGGCAGATAGCTATAATAAGCGTGTACATGATTACAAAAAGTTGGTGCGCTACGTTTGGAAATCCAGAAGGAGGAATGGAAGATGGCTGAAATCAGTATTTTTGGCAAAGGGAATATGGGAAGTGCAATTGGGGGTAATTTTGAAGCCGCAGGGAATCAAGTAACATATATCACAAAGGATACAGCTATTGAAAAATTTGGGGATATCGTGGTTTTGTCGGTTCCGTATCCAGCTATTGCCGGTATATTGACTGCCCATCGCGACTTGTTTGCCGGAAAGATTGTCATCGATATCACCAATCCATTGAATTTTGAAACGTTCGACAGCCTGGTTGTGCCAGCCGATAGCTCAGCCGCAGCTGAGATCGCCAAAGAAATACCGGATGCGTCTGTCATCAAAGCCTTCAATACGAATTTCGCAACCACCTTATCAACAAAAAAAGTAGCGGGTGTCCACCCAACGACAGTGTTGTTGGCGTCCGACGACAAGGAAGCCAAAGACAAATTGGTTGATGCATTGGAGGGCAGCGGACTGGCCTTCATCGATGCCGGCTTGCTGAAACGAGCCCGCGAACTCGAAGCAATGGGATTCCTGCAGATTTCGCTCGCTGCTGCCGATAAGATCACTTGGGCGGGCGGCTTCGGCATCTTCCATTAAACATCTAACCAACACTGATAATATACGCAAAAAAATCGGATACCCGCGAAGGATATCCGATCTTTTTGTTGATTGGTGTCGATTGAACGCAAAATGAAGGACGACGAACAGCCGACGAAAGCCGAATCAGTTTGCTGAACGCAAGGTGAACGGTAACGAATAGTCGCCGCCGCGCACATCAGTCGGCGATTCGAATGTATGTAAAACTTCCGACAACCATCCTGAAATGTAAAAACATCAAGCGCCAAAACAAACAAAACTTCCGACAAATGAATAAATTGTCGGAAGTTTTGTTTATTGAAATATGACGGCCCTAAGAAGAATTGAACTTCCGACACCTCGTTTAGGAAACGAGTGCTCTATCCGCTGAGCTATAGGACCAACAGAACACTAACCATTGTATCACTTATTGCGTGCAATTTCCATACCCATCTGAAAAAAGTTCCCCGGATCAGCGGAAAGCATAAAAAGGGCAGCAAATGGCTGCCCGAAACTCATTCATTTTCCAACGCATCAATGCGCGCTTCCAGATCGGAGACAGTACCCTTAAGCTCAGAGAGTTCCGTTTGCAGACTCTCGATGTCGGCAGGCCGGACTTCACCATCCGATATACCGCTCATCTGTTGGAAGATGAAGGTGAGGCCAAAAATCAATATAACTGCCCCGAAAATATACAACCAACTTTTGCTGGACGGCTTTTCCGGTTCCACTGCATGCGAAACCTCCTCGAGCTGTTCCATCGTTTTCTTTCGATCGATCACGGTAAACACCCTGCTTTCATAAAGACTTGTCTGACTATCTATCCACATTATAGCCCATCCAAAATCAGAACTAAAGCAATGTACTGTGGGGTTAGGAAAACTTAAGAAACCGCTTGCTGTTGAGGCGCCAGTTCCTCCGGCGAAAGACCTGCTCGCCGGAGTAGGGGTTTCCGGTAATAGTCCTTCTCCTGTGAGGGAATGTTGGCCGGAGCTGGGGTGGTGGACAATTCGTCTCCTACGGCCAAACCGTGCTTATCGGAGGAGTCAGCCTCCGCGGGCTACCAGCTCCGGCGAATCCAGCCCTTACCGTAGAACAGGGTGAGGCGCCAGTTCCTCCGGCGAAAGACCTGCTCGCCGGAGTAGAGGTTTCGGTAATAGTCCTTCTCCTGCGAGGGAATGTTGGCCGGAGCTGGGGTGGTGGACAATTCGTCTCCTACGGCCAAACCGTACTTACCGGAGGAGGCAGCCTCCGCGGGCTACCAGCTCCGGCGAAGCCAGCCCTTACCGTAGAACAGGGTGAGACGCCGGTTTGCTCCGGCGAAAGGCCTGCTCGCCGGAGTAGAGGTTTCCGGTAATAGTTCTTCTCCTGTGAGGGAATGTTGGCCGGAGCTGAGAGTTGGGAGACGCGCTCTTCTTCGGGGAGCGGGTCCTCGTCGGAGTTGACGAACCCTTATAAACGTCACCTCCGGCGCACGCACCCTCGGTCGGAGCTAGGGCAATCCCCAACAACACAAAAAGCCTCCCGTCCCCGGGAGGCAACCCAATCTAACAAACTATCTTAGAACGCCCAATCCCCTTTGCGGAAGATTGGCATAACAGATCCATCCTTGCGAATCCCATCGATGTTCATATCCGCAGAACCGATCATGAAGTCCACGTGCGTAGTTGAGCGGTTCAAGCCGGCTGCGGCCAGCTCTTCTTGGGTCATTTCCGTGCCGCCCACCACACTCGATGCGTAAGCGGAGCCCAGCGCCAAGTGGTTTGAGGCATTTTCATCGAACAGGGTATTGAAGAAGACGATGCCGGATTGCGAAATCGGAGACGGATCCGGAACCAAGGCAACTTCGCCTAGGCTGCGTCCGCCGTCGTTTTCTTCCACCAAGCGGCGTATCGTTTCTTCGCCTTTTTCAGCTGTCACTTCGGTCACTTGGCCGTTTGCGAAGCGGAAAGTCATGCCGTCGATGATGTTGCCGGCGTAGCTCAACGGTTTCGTTGATTTCACGATACCATCGATGCGGCGGAAATCAGGCGCTGAGAAGACTTCCTCGGTCGGCATGTTGGCGATGAACTTTTCGTTCTGCGCGTTCACACTGCCGGCGCTTTCCCAGACGTGGTTTTGCGGCATACCGATCGTCAAATCGGTCCCGTTCGGTACTGTGTAATGCAGCATGTCGAATTGTTCGGCGTTCAGCACATCTGCTTTCGACAGCAGGCGCGCTTCATGCGCATCCCAAGCCGCCACAGGATCGGCTTCGTAGACGCGGCACGTCTTGAAGATTTCGTTCCACAAGGCGTCGACTTGTTCCTCTTCGGTCGCCAGATTAGGGAAGACTTTCGCCGCCCATTTCGCGCCGGCTGCGGCAGCGACCGTCCAGCTCACTTTGTTGGCTTGGGTGGCGATGCGTTGCGCATCGAAGGCGACGTTATTAGCTTTTTGGACAGCGGCCAATTTCTTTCCGTCGATGCCATTCAGGGCATCCGGATCGGCCGAGCGGACAGAAAGGCGGCTCGCTTTCTTCTCAATCATGTCAAGACTTTCATCCACTTTATATTGCGGGATATTCGTCATTCTTTCCTCGGACGTGTGCAGATACGTTTCGCGGGTGACGAAATCGTCGGTCCACTTGACGATGACTTCCTCGGCGCCCAGCGCGTACGCTTCCTTCGTCAACAGACGGGCGAAAGGGGCCTGCTCGACGTCGATGTTGAGGACGATCGTGTGGCCTTTTTGAACGTTGATTCCTTTCAAAACCAACAATTTGGCGTATTTTTGCAGATTTTCTTCAAAATTCGGTAATACCATTGTGTATTCACTCCTATTTTTTAAAACGTAATGGCACTATCATAGCACAACTTACCTCTAGAGAATAGATAATTCTCTCGTGTATTTGTACAAAATTGACCCCAGAACGCAAAAAAAACTCAGCCGAAGCTGAGCTTTGTCTATTTAACCTTGGGGGGATTAAACAGAAGCTGGAACCACAAGGGCTCCTGTAATTGATATAAAATCGATTACATGTTCTATATTCTCATATGCCCCACAAGAATGCAATATATTTTTTATGATAATGAACAAATTGGTTAAGTAAACAGGGGGACTGCCGGCGAAGGGTGTAAGACCCTCGCTGCTCCGACTAGAGGTGGCTTCGCCGGAGCAGGCGCTCCTAAGGGTAGGTCAGCTCCGACGACGACCCGCTCCCCGAAGAAGTGCGAGCTGACCAGTCCCTAGCTCCGGCCAACATTCGCTCGCAGGAGGAGAGCATATCACCGGAACCCCACCTCCTGTAAGGAGGGCGTTCACCGGAGAAAAGCACCAGCTCCGATTAGAGGTGTCTTCGCCGGAGTAGGCGTGCCTAAGGGTACGTCAGCTCCGACGAGGGATTGCTCACCATAGAAGAGCGAGCTACCTAGCCACTAGCTCCGGCCAAAATTCTCTCGCAGGAGCAGAGCATATCACCGGAACCCCACCTCCGGCGAGAAGGGCGTTCACCGGAGAAAAGCACCAGTTCCGATCAGGATTGCCTTCGTCGGAGCAGCGAGTACTACCGGCATACCTTAAGTTTCGCGCCCACGCGAAACAAAAAAAAGGAACCGAGAGTCCTCAGACTAATCGGTTCTTCACATTCATATACAATTCAAATCACTTTATCATCCTCAACCGCCAACACTTCTAGCGTCGTTTCCAACTCGCGCTTCTTCGCCGCCAAACTTTCCATGACATCCTCGGTGCTGTCCTGTAGCTTCTTTAGGTTTTCGATGTTCTTCTCAATGATGACTTTCGTTCCCCAATCGGAGAAGAGGTTGTCGAAGAAGATGTCCAGGGCGCGCTGGGTGGATGAGATGGTCTCGAGGTCGCTCTCGAAGACGAAATCCAGGTCGCGCAGTTCCCGCGCAAAAGTATAGACGGTCTGTTCGAGATGCAGGAGCGAGGCTTCGGCAGCATCCAGTTTGTCGTGCTTCAGGAAATCCAGGATAAGGCTGCTGTCGGTGATCAGATCCCAAGTCGAAATGGCATCGGCGGCATCGAGGCCGCTGATGATATCCGATAGGGATTCCAGCACCGCGATACCGGCTTGTTCAGCTTCATTCGTTTCGCGCCATTCGTGCTGAATTGCCAGAATCTGTTGTTGGCGCTCGCTGATGACTTTATTCATGTCCGGATGTTTGCGCAGGACGTCTTCCTTGATGTTGCGCAGCCGCAGCTTTTTCTCTTCGATATCTGCTTCGACTTCTTTGACTCTGCGCGCAGCGGCGATTTTCATCGCATAGGTTTTGTCGAACTCGACTTTGGCGCTGATGATTTCCCGGTACTCTTTGTCATAACGGCGGTCGAAGTTGCCGAAGAGCTTCAGGAGCGTGTTCGAGAAACTGTCATTGCGCAGCCGTTCCAGGTCGCGGTTCTCCTTTTCCAAAGTCGCAATGGCTTTTTCCAGTGCTTCTTGGTATTTCGAAAGATTCTCCTCGGCGTTGAAAAGCTTGCGGGCCAACGACCCTAACTGGAGCATCAATATTTCATATTCCATTCCGACATCCATGGAACCGCCTCCTTTCTGTTGTAAAAAACAAGAGCCAACTGCAGGGATTCCCGAATGCCGACTCTTGCTTTTGTTATTGCGGTAATGAAGGGTGTTGCTTATTTGTTCAGCGCCGCTACCATCGCTTCAGAGAATTTCTGCAGGTTCGCGATATCCTCTTCTTCGGCGTTCAAGTCGACCTTGACGTTTTCAGCGCCGATTGTTGCCCCGAATTTCTTGAATTGGGCTTCGAAATCGTCGACTGCTTTGCAGTAATATTCATAGAATGTATCCCCAGATCCGACGACTCCGGCAATTTTGCCAGTGAAGTCAACATCTTCCATCTCTTCATAGAAGTCCATGAATTCGTCCGGCAAGTCGCCGTCGGATCCGTATGTGTAAGTCGCGATGATGTTCATGTCATATGCTAAGAAGTCCTCCGGTCCGGCTTGTGAACATTCTTTTACTTCCACGTCAACGCCCAATGCTTCCAATTGGTCTGCGACGATATCGGCGATTTCTTCGGTATTCCCTGTCAAACTTGCGTATACGATCAATGCTGATGCCATTGTATTTCCCTCTTTCTTCTCACGATTGCTTTCTATTCAAAGTATACCAAAGTTCCGTCGGGTTGGCATCTAATAATCGCATAATTGCGACAGGGCGTTCTGCGGCCGCGCAGCTCCGAGGAGCGCGGCCTTCGCCGGAGGAGGGCAGCACCTCCGTTGAGAAGGGCGCTCGCCGGAGGAAAGCGCCAGTTCCGACAAGGGTTGTCTTCGCCGGAGCAGACGCGGGCGCCGAGCTATCACCTCCGGCGAGCCATCACTCGAAGGAGGACAGTCTCCGTCTGCGTACTCAGCTCCGGCCAGCATTCGCTCACAGGAGGGGGGGAGATTACCGGCACCACACCTCCTGCAAAAGGACACGTCGTCGGAAGTCACTTCGGTAATAAAAAAGCTAATGACGATGGCGTGCAGATATTATTGGTGACGATTGAATTCAGAAGGAGGAGAGAGAATGGCATATAAGGAACGCGAAAAGCCGCGGATGCTCTGCATTTATGAAGCGTTGGCCAAACGGATGAAATTGGGGCCGGGGGATCAATATTATTTGTTGCATATGGATGGAGGCTTCAGGGGTGAATGCGGGCTGGATGTGTATACGGATGCACTGGATTCGCGCTGTTTGGTGCTGAATGATCTGCAGTTGCGGCACAATCGCATCTCGATTCAGATCGATACGTTGGTGATTTGTCCCGATAAGCTGTTGGTGTATGAAACGAAAAACTACAAGGGGGATCATCAGTGGGGATCCTTGACACTCCGGAAACCAAGCGGCGCCACAATGGAAAATCCGTCTGTCCAGCTGAATCGAACGATGGCAAGATTGGGTGTGCTGCTTGCGGATCTGAATATAGAGATGCCGATTGAAGGCTTTGTCGTCTTCATCAATCCTGAGTTCAATTTGCTGAGTACCCGTAAAATTGAGGAATACTTGCTTCCCGGGCAGATTCCGCGTCATTTCCAGAATTTCCGGGTGAAAGGAGCAATTGGGCCGCAGCAACAGCGGCTGGCGGATTCGTTGATCCGGATGCACAATCCTCGCCATTTTGCCGAGGAACTACCGGAAATCGACTACGCGAAGTTGCGAAAAGAGCTGTTCTGCCTGGATTGCGGTTCGGCGGTGCGTCTTGATGGGGTTAAGTCGGTCTATTGTCCGGTTTGCAAAAAAAGGAGGCGGACGACGAAAATGATTCTGCACAATATCGAAGAGTTCCGGCTGCTTTTTCCGGATGCGAAAGTGACGACGCCGCGGATGGCTGAGTGGTGCGGGATGGACAATAAAGATCGGATTTATCGGGTTCTCCGCAAGAACTATAAAGCTGTGGGAAAGTGTCACGGGCGCTATTACGTATAAGGGCAAGAACTCCGACAAAGCTACGGCTCGTCGGAGTTCTTGCCTGTTTGCTTATATAAGGGATTGTATAGTGGCAGGACACTGTTCTCCGACGGGGACTGGCTTCGCCGGAGCTGTTGCGAGATGGGAACAGGTCCTCCGATGAGAGGTTGCTCGCTGGAGGACAGGCTGTTAATCCGCGCTCAGCTCCGGCTGGGTTCCGGTAACAGGAGGAAGATGAATACCGAAGAGCCCACCTCCGTTGAGAAGGGCGCTCACCGGAGGAAAGCACCAGTTCCGATTAGGGGTTACTTCGCCGGAGCAGATGCGAGCGCCGGGCTCTCACCTCCGACGAGCCATCGCTCGTCGGAGGACAGGATACGTCCGCACGCTCAGCTCCGGCCAGCATTCGCTTGCAGGAGGAAGATGAATACCGAAGAGCCCAACTCCGTTGAGAGGGGCGCTCACCGGAGGAAGGCACCAGCTCCTGTTAGGGTTTGCTTCGCCGGAGCAGAGGCGAGCGCCGAGCTCTCACCTCCGACGAGCCATCGCTCGAAGGAGGACAGGATACGTCCACACGCTCAGCTCCGGCCAGCATTCGCTTGCAGGAGGAAGATGAATACCGAAGAGCCCAACTCCGTTGAGAACGGCGCTCACCGGAGGAAGGCACCAGCTCCTGTTAGGGTTTGCTTCGCCGGAGCAGATGCGAGCGCCGAGCTCTCACCTCCGACGAGCCATCGCTCGCAGGAGGACAGGATCCGTCCACACGCTCAGCTCCGACCAGAGTCCGGTAACAGGAGGACGGTAGATCACCGGAACCCCAGCTCCGCCGAGAGTGCTTTTCGTCGGAGCTGGGCGGCACCGACGGGCCGCCACCGAAAGTTTGTGCAAAAAGTTTTTAACATTATCGACACATTTCCCTTTACAAATTATACCTACCGGGGTATTATTATCAGCATACAACCGAAACCTAAAAACTTTGTGAAATGAGGATTATATAAATGAAACGTAAAATTGTGATCATCGGCGGCGTAGCCGGCGGAGCGACTGCAGCGGCACGCTTGAGAAGATTGAATGAAGAGGATGAAATCGTCATCTTCGAAAAGGGTGAATACATCTCTTTCGCGAACTGCGGCTTGCCGTACCACATCGGCGGCGTAATCCAAGAGCGCGACAACTTGTTGTTGGAGACAGTCGGCGGCATGGCGAAGAAATTCAACATCGGCATCAAGAACTTCAGCGAAGTCGTGAAGATCAACCGCGGCAAAAAGACAATCACAGTGAAACACGTATTGACCGGCGCAACGACGGAAGAAAGCTATGATAAGTTGATCATCTCGACCGGCGCGAAGCCGATCAAACCGGCCATCACCGGCATCGAGGAAGCGGAGAACGTCTTCACATTGCGCAACATCCCGGACATGGACAAGATCAAAGCCTACATCACTGAGCACCAAGTCAAACGCGCGACTGTCATCGGTGGCGGCTTCATCGGTTTGGAAATGATGGAAAACCTATGGGAATTGGGCATCCACGTATCCTTGATCGAAATGAGCGACCAGGTCATGGCACCGATCGACTTCGAAATGGCGCAATCCGTGCATGCGCATATCGATATGCATAATGTCAACTTGATCTTGAACGATGGCGTTAAAGCCTTCGAAAACAACGGATCAAAAGTCCGCTTGAACAGCGGCAAAGTCCTGAACACGGACATGACGATCCTTTCTATTGGCGTGACGCCAGAGAACGACTTGGCAATCGAATCCGACCTTAAGACAGGCTTCAGAGGCGCAATCGTCGTGAACGACCAGCTGCAGACTTCCGATCCGGATATCTTCGCGGTAGGCGACGTCATCGAAGTGACCGACTTCGTCAACGGCAAACCGACAGTAGTGCCATTGGCTTGGCCGGCGAACCGTCAAGGCCGCTTGGTGGCTGATCACTTGAACGGCATGGATGTCCGCTACAAAGGCACGATGGGAACTTCTGTTGCGAAGGTCTTCGAATTGACGGTGGCGGCAGCCGGAAACAACGAGAAAACATTGAATGGATCGGATACAGACTACAAAGTCGTGCATATCCATCCGAACTCCCATGCCGGTTATTACCCAGGCGCTTCCCCGTTGGACATCAAATTGTTGTTCGGCTTGGACGGAAAAATTTTGGGTGTGCAAGCAGTCGGGATGGAAGGCGTCGAAAAACGTGTCGATGTCATCGCGACGGCCATGAAATTGGGCGCGACCGTTTACGATTTGCCGGATTTGGAATTGGCATACGCACCGCCGTATTCATCCGCAAAAGACCCTGCCAACATCGCAGGTTATGTGGCTTCCAACATGTTGGAGGGTACGATCGACACTTTCCAATGGCATGAAGTCGATGGCCTGATTGCAAAAGGCGCCTTCCTGTTGGATGTCCGTGAAGACTTCGAGTTGGCGACCGGCGTGCTGGGCAATGCCTACACGATCCCATTAGGCGACATCCGTGCCCGCATGAGCGAATTGCCGAAAGACAAAACGATCTATGTGTTCTGCCAAGTCGGCCACCGCGGCTACAACGCGGCCCGCATCCTGATGCAGAACGGCTTCACCGTCAAAAACCTGGACGGCGGCTACAAGACCTACAAACAAGCCAAAACGACTTTGACCTATCAAGAGGACGTGCCGGAAGCAGCGGTCCACGTCGAACCAACACACGCTAAACCTGCCGCACAACCGGTCGGCAACACGATTCAAGTCGATGCCTGCGGACTGCAGTGCCCAGGCCCGATCCTGAAAGTGAAAGAAAACATCGATAAGATGGTCGACGGCCAAGAACTGATCATCGAAGCATCCGACTTCGGCTTCCTGGCCGACATCGCCGCCTGGACGAAGAACACCGGCAACACAATGATCTCGAAAGAAATCGACGGCAAAATCGTCCGAGCGCATATTTCTAAAGGGAAAACAGCTCCGGCAGTTCCAGCAACTGGCTTCACCCCTGCGGCATTGGCAGCCCAAGCGGCACAAGCACCTGTCCTGCAGGAAACGAAAGACGGGGCAACGATGGTTGTCTTCAGCGGGGACTTGGACAAAGCCTTGGCTTCCTTCATCATCGCCAACGGAGCAGCGGCTTACGGCAAGCCAGTGACGATGTTCTTCACTTTCTGGGGCTTGAACGTCATCAAGCGTCCGGAGAAAGTCAGCGTAGCGAAACGCGGCATGGAAAAAATGTTCGACATCATGTTGCCGAACCACGCAGGTCAATTGCCTATCTCGAAAATGAACATGGGCGGCATGGGATCGAAAATGATCCAAGCCGTTATGAAACAG
The DNA here is from genome assembly GCF_900107505.1 of Trichococcus collinsii. Taxonomy (GTDB): domain Bacteria; phylum Bacillota; class Bacilli; order Lactobacillales; family Aerococcaceae; genus Trichococcus; species Trichococcus collinsii. Next base: position 395,627 of record NZ_FNQH01000003.1, read on the forward strand.
AAGAACGTTGACCCATTGCCGGTCATGATCGCCCAAGCGCAAAAAATGGGCGTGAAGATGGTAGCCTGCACAATGTCCATGGACATCATGGGCATCAAAGAAGAGGAAATCATCGAAGGCGTGGACTTCGGCGGTGTAGCAGCATACATCGGCGACACGATGGATGCCAACTTGAATTTGTTCATCTAATGAAAGAACTTTACGGCTCCCGCTGCGGCGGGGGCTTTTTCTTTTGGCATTCAGTTGTTTTGGATGGTTGGTTTGGACGGTGAAATGCGAAGTCGTCGACTGAACGTGAAGTGAATGATACCGAACAACCGACGAAAAGCAGGGATGTCGGCTGAACGAAGGGCGAAGAACACCGAACAACCAACACAAACTAAATCTGTGGACTGAACGGAGAGTGAAGAATGCCAAGCAGTCGACAGAACGCTTATCTGTCGGGTGTACACCCAGGACAGTATCCGGAACACCCGACAGCCTGTCGATCTCTCGGCTGAACGCATAGCGGAAAAGAGTAGTTTCGTATCGAGAAATCAACACACCTGTTGGATACTGGCTTGTCTTTTATTCGGACTCTCGCTCGTGGGCGCTATTTTTCGTGTCGGCAAAAGTGTTGGGCATAATATCAGATATTTTCACTTTTGTCTAGCCTAATTTGACAATTGAGCAATTTAGAGATATGGTGAATATAGAAAGATTATTTGTCAAAATATATGACAAATTCAGATTATTCTATTGAATAGTAAAATATTTTCAAATAGTTTCTCTGCGATAAACCTGCTTTCTGAATTATTATAACGAGAATGGCTGCAAGCCTTGGAAACAGTTAAGTCTTCACTCCTTATAAAAAATTATTATAACTAGGCGGATTGATATTGGAAAAACTTTTAAAATATTGATAACATCGGTTTTTTCCGAACACCTCATTATAAATTTGAGGGAATACAGGGATAAAGGCAACCTACCCGAAATGGTGGGATGCAAAGCAAGAGGGCATTCTGTTAAAAACGGGTAGCAGCCCGTTACGGAAAGGCGGGATTATATAAGGAAATATTAGAAAAAATTGGTTAATCTGTATAAAGTTTACAAAATCGTACGACCAAATCGAAAAAGAAAAGGCGGGATTAAAATGTTGAAGAAAATGAATAAAATAGCAGCTATCACAATGTTGTTAAGCGTAATGGGAACGAGCACAGCCTTTGCTGCAGAACCTACCGCAGGAGTTACAGGTACTGGAAATGTTACTATTGATAATTTGACAGCTGCTAACTTTACTGCCATAACCTTAGATGGTACGACTAAAACAACAACTTCCACAGTGACCGATATGACACTTATTGACGCCACAGGTACTGGTGCTGGTTGGGATGTAAACTTGAAGGCAACAGCATTTACAAATGCTGGGGCTACTCATAACACCCTGAATACATTACCCGAGGGTTCTTTAGCACTAGGGGCGGTAACTATCACAGCAGTAGGCGATTCTACAGCTATTACGAATATAACGACAGCAACCGGTGCAATCGATAACGCTAGCGGTGTCACAATTTTAAATGCAGGCATAAATGAGGGGATGGGAACCTATACAGTAGGTGTGGCTCCTATGACGTTGACTTTGCTGCCTAAGGACGCTAAGGCCGGCAGCTATACTTCAACTATCACGATGACTCTAACACAAGGGCCAAGTATCTAATCTAACATAAACACAATTTAGTAACGGGGCTGGATCTTTGTCCCAGCCTCTTTCTTATTCCTGCCAATTAATCGTAAATGTATTCCAAAAAACAGACCCGATGACACTTCGCAAATAACGTTCAGATGGTCGATGACCGATCTCTGTTTATTCGCGCCAGTGAGTCGGGTCTAAATGTTTTTATGCGCGCTCTTCAGCTTTAAAAGGGCCAAGGTGAGCATTGAAATACACTATATAAAATTATGGAGGATAATACATGAAGCAATATAGAATTCGTGCAGTTTTTTTGTTCATGCTAATGACAGTTTTAGGAATAACAATATCCCCACCGGTAACAGCATCCGAGGCGACAGAACTGCCCATGTCGATAAAAGCCATATTGCCTGCCAACCAAAAAGATGGAGTCAGTGGGTATTTTAACCTGCAGGTAAATCCAGCTGAAAAGCAAATAATTTATATTGAGATCAAAAATAATAAAAGCGAAGACATTACGGTGAACTTAATGCCGACAAACGCTTATACACAACCCAGCGGCGGAATATTTTACGATGTGGATGTAGAATCTCCCGAGACGAGTTTATTAGATGATTCTTTTGCATTGTCCCAAAATATTTCAATGGATAGCGAAGTGGCGATAAAAGCAAACAAGACTGTTGAAGTTCCCATCGAGGTTACGGTACCCGATATGAGTAAGGGCACGATTATAGGGGGAGTGCTCATTGGAGAAAAAACAGATGCTAGTGAACAGACAAGCGAAACCGTTGAAAAGGATACCGCTCAGTTTAAAGTTATTACAAAAACCGCTTTTGCAATAGCCATACAACTCGATTTACCCGAACAAGCAGAATCAGCTTTTTCATTTGGTGAAGCGGGCTTTAATGCAGTTGGCCCAAACGTATTTATTGAGATGCGGAACGATGCCCCAATGATTCAAAGGCAGATTTCAGGTGTGTATAAAGTTTCTGACAAAGACGGACAAGAACTCTTTTCAGGCAAGTTTGAGCCCATAATCATGGCACCGAAAACAAAAATAAATTTCCCTATTCAGTGGGATAGTTCTTTACTGGAATCCGGAAAATACACTCTTTCCATTACTGCCGATGTGGCAGGAGAAGAAATGTTCGTAGAAGAGAATTTCGATATCAACAATGCCGCAATTATAGCTTATGGCGAAAGAGCTAACCAGCCAATTGTCAAAACTCAGACAGGAATTCCTTATTGGGTAGTAATTGTTGCAACGGTTATTACCGTTGGCCTTGTGCTTTGGTTCGTAAAGAAGAGAAAATAGTAAACTACAGCAGAACGAGATGACAGCAACAAACTGTGGAAATCGGTCCAAAATATAAATAATAGAATAATAACGGCCACTCACAAGCTTTGAATACCTGATAACGCAGTCCCTCAAAAATTGGGTCCCACACATTTTTACATGATAAAACTGTTGACTTTCTTTTTCTATTTTGGAAAATAATCAAGTATATAGGACGATCCAAATACCCTTGCTACAATGTAATCATTGCAGTAGGGTTATTTGCATTTTTTAATGAAATTGGGAGCCCGTGGCAGATAGTCCTGAAGGAGGTCGGGGTGCTCTTTGAGCGGCCAAGGGAAAAAGTCCCTCCGATGACGCAAACGTAGCTAACATCGGCGACACGATGGATGCGAACTTGAACCTGTTTATCTAAAGCAACGCATTTCTAACTCCCGCTGCGGCGGGAGCCATTTTTTTATGTGTAATAGTTGCCGAAAAGCAAGGTCGTCGGCTGAACGAAGGACGAAGAATGCGGAACAGTCAACACAAGCCTAATCCGTCGACTGAACGAAGAGTGAAGCCAGCCGAATGGCCGACGAAAGGCAGCATTGTCGGGCGAATGATCAGGACGGTATCCCGAAAGTGAACGTTTTGTGCCAAGGCAGCACCGTATTTTTACCCCAGCGGATGCCAACTTAAAGTCCGGACGGCGCCTAAATGATATAATCGAACATAAAGCAAGCTAAGAAGAGGAGGACATAACATGAAAGAAACAGTATGGGGAATGATCGGCTGTGGCGACGTAACGGAGAAGAAAAGCGGGCCAGGCCTGTATAAAGCGAACGGGTCCCGATTGAAAGGGGTATACAATCGCACGGAAGCCAAGGCGCATGATTGGGTGAAACGCCATGGACACGGCCAAGTGTACGCAACAGTCGAGGAGCTGCTGGCGGATGAAGAAATCAACGCCGTCTACATCGCCACACCGCCGGCCACCCATTTCGACTTAGCCATGCAGGTAATCGCGGCGAACAAGGTGCCGTTGATCGAGAAGCCGATGGCGCGCACGTTCGCGGAATGCCAGACTATACTGGATGCGGCCGAGGAGAACGGCTTGCCGGTATTCGTCAGCTTCTACCGAAGGGCGCTCGAAAAATTCCAGAAAATAAAAGAGCTGTTGGACGAAGGAGCCATCGGGCAACCGCAACTGGTGGAAATCCGCCAATACCAACAGCCGGCTCCGGAAGACCTCGACAAGGACAATTTGCCTTGGCGTCTGGTGCCAGCTGCAGGAGGCGGAAAGGACTTGGATATCCAAGTGCATGTGCTCGATTACTTGGCCTACTATTTCGGGGACATCAACGCGATGACCGGCATCGTCGAAAACCGGGCTGGACTCTATGAAGTGGAGGACACTGTTTCGGCATCTTTCCGCTTCGAAAACGGCGTCGTTGGATCGGCCGCCTGGTGCTATGTCGCAGACTTCGACTTGGATGAAGTGACAATCATCGGTTCGGAAGGGACCATGGTCTTCGAAGGCACGAGCTTCGAATGGATCCGCCTTATCAGGGATGGAGAAACTACGACCTACACTTTCGAAACGCCGGAGCATGTCGCCATGCCGTTCATCCAGACCGTCGTCGACGAATTGAACGGCATAGCGAAAAGTCCAGCCGATGCCGCCAGCGCAGCCAACGGCATTCGCATGTTCGACGAATTGCTGAAGGAGTACCGCGAAAGATACGAGAGCTGAGCCCAAGAAACCAAAAACATCAAACAGAAAACCCAAAGGAGGACCTCTATGAGCATCGGCTATGCCTGTCTGAACATCGGGACACCAAACACAAATATCCGCAGTGTCATGCAGCGGAACGCGACCCCGGATAAACTGACTGAGGTGACCGCGCACAATATCGAGGCGCTGGAAAAGATGGTCGACTACAACATCGCCAATGACATCCGTCTCTACCGCATCAGCTCGGACCTGATCCCGTTCGGATCGAGTCCGGTCAACACACTCGATTGGCCGGAAATCCACAAGGAAGCCTTCGAACGCATCGGCGCCAAAATCCGCAAAAACGGCATGCGCGTATCCTTGCACCCGGGCCAATACACCGTCCTGAACTCGCCGACGGATGACGTCGTGGAGCGCGCCATCGAGGACCTGATTTACCACGATAAAATTCTGACCGCGCTCGGCACCGACACGGCCAACAAAATCGTCTTGCATGTCGGCGGTATCTACGGGGACAAAAAGGCGGCACTAGATCGCTTCGCCGCGAACTTCCAGCTCCTCCCGGAAAGCGTCAAAAACCGCCTTGTCATCGAAAACGACGATAGGCTATACAACATCGAGGAAGTTCTCAAACTGGCGAACCGACTTCAGATTCCAGCCGTCTACGATAATCTGCACCATGACATTAACCCACCTCCTTCAGGAGGCGCAGACCAATATTGGATCTCCAAAACGAAAAAGACTTGGAAAGAAGCGGACGGCAAACAGAAAATCCATTACTCCCAACAGGCAGCAGGGAAGCGTCCCGGCGCCCACACCGATACGATCCAACTGGAGACGTTCCTGCAGTTCTACGAACAACTCGACGACCAAACCATCGACATCATGCTGGAAGTGAAGGATAAAAACCTTTCCGCCATCAAGTGCCAGAACGCAACAACCGAAACCAAGCACCTAAAACTCCTCGAAAAGGAGTGGGGTCGCTACAAATACACGATCCTCGAAAAATCGGCAGCCGACTACCAATCCGTCAGGACGCTGTTGAAGGACAAGAGCAACTATCCGGTCCGGGAATTCTACTGCCTCATCGAAGATGCTCTTGCGAAAGAAACACAACCCGGCGCCGCCGAGAATGCTGCCCAGCATGTTTGGGGATACTTCAAGAACAAAGCGACTCCACAGGAACGCAAAGCCTTCGAGAAAAGTATGGAAGATTACCGCAACAGTAAAGGTGGCTTGGAAACGTTGAAAAGACAGCTGCTTAAGTTGGTGATGAAGTATGAAGAAAAATATTTGATGCAGTCGTTGTATTTCTATATTTAGAGAACGCAAACAAGCCTAACAAGATGAATACTTGCTAGGCTCGTTTGCGTTAAGATTTTTATTTTCAGAAAAGACTTAGTTTGTGCCAATATGCCATCAGCAAATCTACTAATGCTGTATACATGTTATTATGCCGTGGGAACTTATACTTAAATAAGATTCTTCGCTGTAGCTAAACTATGAAATATCTAAAATAGAGTTTCAAGAATCCCAAGATGCGGAACACCGTAATAAAATCAAAAAAAGCCAGTCCAACATTTGCGCAAGCAAATCTGTCCTGGCTTTTCAATTATCTTCTGTCACAGCGCCACTTTAACGACAACTTTCTTGATCGGTGCCGGTCCATCAACCGCCATTCCGGGACGGTGGGCATCCTGCGGGGTGAAGACAGCAAACTGTCCTGCGTGCACAACGAAATGATCGCCCTCCGCATCAAAGAAATACACGTCATCTTCCGGACGATCCTCCGTTTTCACGACGCTATCCAGCGTTTTCCAGCCCATCTTTTCTCTGCCAGCTACGACGTACTGGATGTCCGTGTACCTATAATGCGCCTCCCAACGGCATTCGTCTGCTGAACGCGTATCGTATTCCTGCACCAGCGCAAACACCGCATCACCATCGATCTCGTAACGCCCAACTGGCAACGATGCTACATCTGTCTCCTTCAAAAATGCCAGCCCTTTGTAGAGCTGCTCATTCAACCCCTGATAAAATTCCATATTCGCCAATGCCTCAATAATCACGAAAACATTCCTCCGTTCATTCAATTGTGAAACACTAGTTCCAGTATAGGCCGGATTCAGCCGGTTGGATAGGCTTACATCAGAATGTTGCGATTTCTGTCGCAAATACGAGCGGTGCCGCGACTTCAGCCTATTCCGACCAACTCCGACGAAGATCCTTCTCATCGGAGAACACTACAACATCAGCTATCCCACCTCCTGCGAGCGAGTGTTGACCGTAGGAGAGTGTCTCGCCGGAAGCGCAACTCCGGCGAAACCGCCTTAGCCGGAGGTAACAATCATTCCGGAAAGGTGCTGCCTGAAATTATGATTATTGGAATATAAAGAAGAAACCTGTCAGGAAAGGACTATAATAGAGTGTATCTTTTGCAAAATAAAAAAGTAATGAAATAACATGCAAGGAGAACGTCTCTCGGTGGTTGGCGGAAATTATTTCAGAAAATTTGTCTGGATTGTGCCCAGCTGACGACCATTAAAAGATGACTGAGAATAGAGGGAGTATGTAAAGCGTAACGGGATTATCATGGAGGGGACATAAGACTGTCATATATGTTGAGAAGCAAATGGATAAATAGTTAATGTTAACGTTTGAAGCGCTTACTTGTAAAATTTCCGTATTTTTTATGAAAATTATTAGTTTCTGTGGAGAAAAAATTCAAATTTTATGTAAATTTTGAGAATGGAGTGTTATCATTATTAGTATTGTAAGATATTTCAAACTAGTTTAATAATTTTTAGAAATATTTATCTCAAGTTGCTATTTAAATCAAGCAATTAAAAGATTTTATAATGATTTTTGAGATGTGTGGAACTTGTTTAATATTGACTTCGTTAATTTGTTTTTAATCAAAAACACAAAGTGTTTCCGGTTATTTTTTTGGAAACAGTATAAATTTATTTTTTGTAAATATTTAGATAATATTACTTTTATTATTTGTAAGCAAACGGAGTTCGGGCGAGGATACAGCTTTATTTTCTGAAGGAGGATATTGTGTATGGAGATTGAAGAAAACTTAAATGTCGCGGCTTTTACTGTATTGGAGAACAGTGTGGTCGCAAGAAGCAAGCCATTTTACTTAGGATTAAAGCGCATGACTGACTTTTTCCTGGCACTGATCGGGCTGATTATTTTGTCTCCGGTGTTCCTGATTGTGGCGTTCCTAATAAAGTGGGATGATCCGAAGGGGACAGTCTTCTTCGGTCAAGAACGTGTCGGGAAAGACGGTGAGCTGTTCAAAATGTACAAGTTCCGCTCAATGTATGTGGATGCTGAAGAGCGATTGGCTAATCTGCTGAAGTACAACGAAGTCAGCGGAGCGATGTTCAAGATGAAGGAAGATCCGCGCGTCACGAAGATAGGCACCTGCATCCGTAAGTGCAGCATTGACGAACTGCCCCAGCTCCTCAATGTCCTGAGAGGGGACATGAGCCTGGTTGGGCCGCGTCCGGCATTGATTAGGGAAGTCGACGAATACACAAACTATGATAAGCAGCGGTTATTGGTCACGCCTGGCATAAGCGGATTGTGGCAAGTGAGCGGACGGAGCCGGTTAACATTCGCGCAGATGGTCGAATTGGACTTGGAGTATGTCACCACACGTTCTTACTGGATGGACATCAAGATCCTGTTCAAGACGGTCAGAGTAGTGTGTAAGGGTGATGGCGCTTATTAGAAAGGCTGAGGGGTATGTCGAATGTATAAGTTAGCGAACAGTGGTTGGTTAAAGCATTTTGATTTTATGGTAATTGATCTATTTTTATTGGAAGCAGCATTTATTAGTTCCTATATGATTCGTTTCGGGTTCTCCTCGCCCTTCGCGACGTCCATCTATGCAGTGTTGGGGGTTATCCTCCCGATCCTGCACATTTTTATAGTCTTTTTTACAGAGGAGTATTCCGGTATCCTCAGAAGGGGTTATCTGAAGGAGTTCAAAGCGGTCCTTAAGCATAACAGCATATTGGTTGCGATGGTGACTTTCTACATGTTTATGACGCAGCAATCAATGGACTATTCCCGCAGCATGCTCTTCACGTTCTGGGGAATCAACATCGTTTTCTTGTGGCTGGGCAGAGTGTTACTGAAGAGAGTTTTGCTTATGGCTTATTCCAACGAGAGGAACCTATCCTATATGTTGGTCGTGACCTCAAAAGCAGTTGCCGAAAGAACGATCAATCAACTGCAAAAAGAGAAATACAGTGATTACATCATTAAAGGACTTACGATTGTTGATGCCGATATGATAGGTCAAACGGTCAATGGCGTTCCCGTAGTTGCGACTGATGACACACTGCATGAATACCTGAGGACGAATACTGTGGATGGCGTCTTTATACATGTACGCAATTCTTATGATGAAATTGTAGCGATTACGGATAGTTTGTTGGCTATGGGAATAACGGTCCATATTTCCTTGGATCATGTATCAAGCGAAATGCCGAATAAAGTGGTACAAGAAATCAACGGCTGCACTGTCCTGACGACAAGCATCAAAATGGCGACGAAACGCCAGCTGTTCATCAAGAGAGTCATTGATATCTGCGGTGGGCTGGCCGGACTATTGGCGACCATCATTGCTTTCATCATTTTCGCGCCGATCATTTACAAACAGTCCCCTGGCCAGATATTCTTCTCGCAGGAACGGGTCGGCCGCAACGGCAGACGGTTCCGCATCTACAAATTCCGCTCCATGTATATGGATGCCGAAGAACGCAAGAAGGAACTGATGGCCCATAACAAGATGGATGGCCTGATGTTCAAAATGGACGACGATCCACGCATCATGCCAATCGGTAAGTTCATCCGCCGCGTGTCGATAGACGAATTGCCGCAAAGCATCAATATCCTCAAAGGGGATATGAGCCTAGTCGGAACAAGACCTCCGACAGTGGATGAATACGAGCAATACGAATTGCATCATAAACGACGCCTTGCGGCAAAGCCTGGACTTACCGGCATGTGGCAAGTCAGCGGCAGAAGCGATATCACCGACTTTGAAGAAGTCGTGAAACTGGACACAGAATATATCAGCAATTTCTCATTGGGATTATACATGAAGATTCTCTTTAAGACAGTAGCGGTTGTGCTGGGCAAAAAGGGTTCAGTATAAAGTGGATATATATTGTTTATAATTTTAGATAAATTTTAGAAAGACCCATTAAAGGGAGTTAATAGACATGACAAATGTAGATTTAAACAACAAAACAATTTTTATTACTGGTGTATCTGGATTTATTGGTTCCAATCTAGCTATGAAATTATTTAATACTTTAGAGGGTATAAAAATTATAGGCATCGATAATATGAATGATTATTACGATGTCAAGCTAAAAGAGTCTAGGTTGGAAGCATTAGAAAGGGATCCTAATTTTCTTTTCATTCAGGGTAATATTGCGGATAAGGAAACAATTGATACTATTTTCAATACATACAAACCACATATTGTGGTCAATTTAGCCGCTCAGGCGGGCGTTCGGTACAGTATTACAAATCCAGAGGCCTATATCGAATCAAATCTGATCGGATTTTTTAATATACTTGAAGCAGTTCGTCATTCATACGATGCAGGAAATACACCTGTGGAACATCTAGTATATGCAAGTAGTTCTTCGGTATATGGTTCCAATAAAAAAGTTCCATACTCTACAGAGGACAAAGTGGATAATCCTGTTTCTCTATACGCAGCAACAAAGAAGTCGAATGAATTAATGGCTCATGCATATAGCAAGTTGTACGATATTCCAACGACAGGATTACGTTTTTTTACAGTATACGGACCAGCCGGACGACCAGATATGGCATATTTTGGATTTACCAATAAGCTGGTTGCAGGGCAGAAAATTCAGATTTTTAATTATGGCGATATGTATCGTGACTTTACTTATATTGATGATATTGTAAAAGGCATTGCCTTGGTATTACAGAAAAGTCCAGAGCTGACTGAAGATAATGTGAAATATAAAATTTATAATATTGGGAATAATCAACCAGAAAGTCTTATGTATTTTGTGGAAACATTGGAAACGTGTCTTATGGAAGAAGGAATAATTGATAAAGTTGCTGAAAAAGAACTTCTTCCAATGCAACAAGGAGACGTGTATCAGACATTTGCAGATGTTGATGACTTAACTCGTGATTTTGGATTTAAACCAAGTACTAGTCTAGAAGAAGGATTAAGGAAATTTGCAAAGTGGTATCGCGAATATTACATGGGATAAGGTTTAAATTAATCTATAACAATAGAATTATTTCGTTGTTAATGAAAACGGAAAGTATTCATTAAGATATTATAAAAGCCGATAATCTCTCAAGTGAGCGCTACTTTAGTAATATTAAGTATATTGTCAGAACATATCAAATGATCACAGGCAGCGATGAGTGTACTTAAGTTATTAGCGTGGAATCTGGAAATGCGTATAGTTTTATTGAAATGTTGGAGGACATAATTCCATTGAATTCGTAACTCCTTTAAATAATAATTGATCAAGATTGCTTTAAATCTGGTGATAACCTGAGGATATGTTGTAATTATAGTTACATTCAATCTGAACTCGGATGGGAACCGGAATATAACATCTTTGACACTGTAAAAGGGATGTATAAAAAAATGTTGATTTACAATGAAATAAGGGGCTATACAGTATGAAAAAAATCGTTATTTTGAGTGAGCGACTCCCTTTCCCGCCAACCTCAGGGACTAAGAATCTTATGTTTAACTATTGCAAGATTCTGCATGAGAAGCTTGGATTAGAAGTTGTAAATCTCTCGTTTATGGAAAATGAAGATGATATTTCACTTAAACCGGATTTTATATCGAAAGTATATGAACTTCCGAATCCTAGTGGTAAAGCAAAAGTGAAAAATCTACTACTAAAAACATTGATTCAGCAAAAATATCCGATACAGGTTTCATTATTTTGGGATAAGAGAATAAAGGAAAAAATTGATAGTATATTAGCAATCGAAAAACCAGACTATGTTATTGCAGATTTGATTCGTACAACAGAATACCTCAATGATTTTGCAGGATTTAAAATAGCAGACCTTCAAGATCTCTTTTCCTTAAGGTATGAGCGTCAGCTCAGAATGGATTTAGCAACCTTAAACCCATACGGTGCTTATCTGTACAGGCTTCCGGTAGTTATACAGAAAACTTTGAGCATAACATCGATAAAGAAGCTAGTAATGAGAACTGAAATCAAGCTTCTTAAAAAATATGAAAAACAGGTTGGTCAGCGATACGATAGAATTATGTTCGTGGCGAAAAATGAGGGCGAAAAATATAATCAGATGTTGGGCGAAAAAAAGGCTCTAGTTGCTCCATTGGGAGTGGATTATGAACATTTTTCTGAAGAACTTCATGTGGATAAAATTCCTCACTCGATTGCATTCATGGGGGCTTTGAATGTTGCACATAACGAGAATGGAATCATATACTTTGTAAAAAATATATTTCCACTTATTCAAGAAAAAATTCCAGAAGCTAAATTGTACATTATTGGTGGAGGAGCTACTGAAGCAATCAAAAAATTGGCTTCGAGGCATATTGTACTTACTGGTCGAGTGGAAGATGTTCGAGTAGCAGTATCATCTTGTGAAACTTTTATATGCCCTTTGAGATTTGGGAGTGGCATAAAAACCAAAAATTTAGAGGCCATGGCAATGGGGGTACCTATTGTCACGACATCCATAGGTGCAGAAAACATTGATGCTGATGATGGTAAGGATTGGTTTGTTGCTGATGATAGTGAGATCTTTGCTAACCAGGTTATCACTCTGTTGGAAGATTCAGAACTACGTCAATTATTTGGGGGAAATGGTCGGGATTTTGTTAAAAAGAATTTTTCTTGGAAAGTAGCTGAAGACCAGTTCAGGGTATTGCTTTAATTTGTTTAGCAGAATATAAGGAGTTTAGTGAAGATGAAGATACTATTTATTTCTGACGAGGTGATTTTCGGTTATGGTGGAGGTTGCATCGAAAGACAAAAATATTATGATGGACTAAAGGAATACTCACTTCAGAAGGGCGATGATTTTAAGGTTATTTCTCTAGATGAGAAAAAGACTGAAGCCTCATTCCCGGTTGTCGTGAAAAAAAGTAGGGTTAAGGATGTTCTGGCACGCGTAATGGGGCATTCTACATACATGTACTTTGAATGGAAAAAGCATTCTAGAAAAGTATATCATTACAAGCCTGATGTTGTTTTTTTATCGCGTTCACGGATGGGGTTTATCGAACGTGATTTGAGGCGAAATATGAAGCACTGTAGAATTATCTGTAACTTTGAGAATATTGAATATGATTATGTCGATGCCTATTTTGCAAATAGTAGCAGTATCCTAAAGGAAATGTATATTGTTCTAGAAAAATGGTGCACAAAACGAGATGAACAAATGGCACTTGATAATGCAGATTCTGTGGCTTTTTTAACTAGACGAGATCTGGAGAGAGCAAAAGCATTATATAAGTATCAATGTCAACATGAAATAGTTCTTCCAATCTGCATTGAAAAAAGCACTATATTGATGAAGAATTCTGAGAAAAAGAGTGTAGTATTTATAGGTAGTCTGAGTTACGGATCAAATATTGAAGCTTTGAAGATGTTTTTAACGGAAGTATGGCAACCTTTCTTTATGAATGACTCGGATTTGGAATTAATCATTGGGGGTAGCAATCCGCCACAACAACTGTTACAAATTATCGAAAGTATTGGGAATTGCAAATTACACAGTAATTTTTCATCATTGATAGATGTCGTACCGCTTGACTCCATGGTGATTGCACCTATACAGCATGGAGCCGGAATGAAAGTTAAGGTTGCAGAGACGTTAAGTATGGGGTTGATGATTGCTGCTAGTGATGAGGCACTTATAGGCTATGAAGATGCTATTGAGAAAGATAAATTACACGGAATTGTACGTGCTAATACAGCAGACGAATACAAGTTGGCCATAGATCTTTTTTGCGGGACAAGCCTTGAAGAGTTGAAGCAAATTTCAGTGCAAAATAAGGACATCTATCTGGAACACTTCAGCTATGAGGTTTCACGTAAAGCTATTTCAGCATTATGTGATGAAATTAGGTAAATTTTTTGATGCTATGGTTGTAAGGGGGAAAGAATTATGCGCATTGGAATAGATGTCAGCGTGTTATGTAATCAATGGGATGGTATTGGAGCCTATCTAATGGAAGTACTCAGTTATGTTCAGAACGATACTACGGATGATAGTTTTTTTCTGTATGCAGATCGCGAACTAGCAACTGAGTTGAATCTTGATAATCGTTTTACCTTACATATTGATAAAGGAAGCAATCATTTGCTCTGGCTTTTGACAAAATTACCAAAGTATGCTAAACGAGATCAACTGGATGTGTTTTGGCAGCCAAACTTTATATTACCTTTCCGCATTAAGGGAATGAGAAATGTTGTTTCGGTGCATGATATGTCCGCATATGCTTATTCTGAATATGCATCGGTTAAGACAAATATTACACATAAACTTTTTTTGAAACCAACTTGTCAAATGGCGGACAGGATTCTGGCTATTTCGAATAATGGTGCGGAGGAAATTGTCCAAAATCTAAAGAATACAGGTTCCAAGATTCAGACAATATATATTGGTAAAAAAATGTTTGAGAATGGACTTGATGCTACACAAGAGGAATGTGATAGGTTCTTAAATAAATACAATATTGCCTTGGAGAATTATTTACTATTTGTAGGAACTTTGTCCCCACGAAAAAATGCAGATGTTATAATTAAAGGCTATATTGAGTATAGGGAGCATGGCGGGCAGAAAAAACTTGTATTAGCTGGAAATATAGCTGACAAAAGCAAAAATGTAAGACAATTCATTGAAGATAGCTCTTTTAAGGATGATATTATTTTGACAGGTTATGTATCTGAAAAGGAAAAACGTATCCTGTATTATCATGCAGCCATGATGCTCTTTCCATCTAGGCTAGAAGGGTTTGGTTTTCCTCTTCTGGAGGCGATGCAAGCTGGAATTCCTGTTATTACGAGCAATGTGTCTTGTATGCCAGAGATTGCTAAAGATGCAGCCGTGTATCTAAATAATATTGACAGTTGGGAAGAACTATCGGAACATATTTTTGAAGTGGAAAATATGGATAAAAACCACCGGGAACAGATTTTAATAAAAGGATTGGGAAGAGTTGCATTTTTTGACAGTCAAAATTATTGCAAAGAAACTTATGAAACATTACATAGTGTAATTAATAGTTGATCTTTATTACTCAGTATCAGAATATTATGAATAGGAAGTTGTCAATGGGAAATGAAAAAAAGAAAATTCTGCTTCTGATGCCTGAACTTTTTCATGGGGGAGCTGAAAAGCAGTTTAGAGAGATAATATCTCGAATAAATAAACAGCATTTTTCAGTGTTTGTTATTATATCTAACTCTTATAGTAATGATAATGAAGAAATTGAGCTAGAATTTATTAGAGAAAACCCGGATGTAGAGTTTTTCTTCCTTAATGGGCTTCATGAGAATGGCAATGCTATTTTGCGCTATATTTCTGCATTTAAATTAAATTGTAAAGTAGTTCCATTATTGAAACAAATTAAACCAGATATTGTTCTAGTATATACCTTGTTAGGATTAAAAATATCGTATCTATGTAAACTTAGAGGATTAAAAGTTATTTTCAGCGAACGAAATTCAGGAGAATATCCATATAGATTCTATCGTAATAACAATATTTTCTTGAAATCTTTATCAGAATTTATTTGTAATTCAAAGCCAGCGCAGGAGAACATTAAAGAGAATGGAATTAATGCAAAGTATATTCCCAATGGAATTATGGAAAGTGAAATACTTCCTTTAAGTGAAACAGATGTGTATGAAATTGTTGTGCCAGCTCGTATCGCAAGGGTTAAGAACCAGGAAATAGTTATTCATGCTGCAAGCTTATTGAAAGATGATAACATAAAAATCCGTTTTATTGGAAAAACGGAAGATTCAGGGTATTTGAAGCAATTGAATGAGTTAGCAACCAGTTTAGGTGTAGAGAAAAGGATTGAATTTGCTACATATACAACGGATATTATTGATATTTATCGTAATAGCGATTTAATTATATTACCTTCTATTTCAGAGGGATTTTCCAATGTGCTGTTAGAAAGCTATATGTATGGTCGTTTGTGCCTTGCAAGTGATATTCCAATGAATAAAGAAGTAGGATCAGACTGTCAACGATTTTTTGCTATTGATGACCCGGATAATCTTGCAATAGAAATATTGCGGATAAAAAATATGGAAAAGGCTTATGTAGAGAAAGAAATAGTTAATAATCATAATTATGTAACACAAAATTTCTCTATTAATACAATGGTGTATAACTATCAGAAGTTATTTAATATTTTGACCAATTAAAGATAGAGGGAATAACATGAACATAATAAAAAAAATACGCTGGCTGAGATTAAAAATTAAGTTTGGAAAGAAACTGAAAATGCCAATTCAAACATATTTAGGGCAGATAAAAATTCAGATAAGCGGAAATGGAAGTGTGTCAATTCAAAAAGGTTTTTCCACTAGAGACAATGTAGTAATCCATGCTAGCGGTGGGGAAATTGAGATTGGAATGAATACTTTCATAAGCGATGGATGTATGCTTAATTCTCGAAAGAAAATTACTATTGGCAATAGAACAATTTTAGGACAAAACATCTTGATGTATGACCATGACCATAGTTACCGAAGTGGTCCAGAACATTTACGTAGCAAGTTTGAGGAAAGTCCAATTAAAGTTGGAGATGATGTTTGGATTGGATCTGGCGTTATAATTCTCAAAGGAGCTACTATTGGAAATCGTTGTGTAATAGGTGCTGGAACAATAGTGAAAGGTAATATACCAGATGATACTTTGATTTATGAAATAAGAAAACACAAGATGGAAAACTTACTGAAATTTGGTGGGAATAATGCAAAAGTTTATACATGAGTTGCTCTTAGTGCAGTCATTAAGGGAAACTACAATGGAGTGTGTTGATTACCGTAGCTGAGATTAAGGAGAGGGAATTATGAATACTGTTGTTTTTGATTTACTTCATGCCCAACCTGTGGGCGAAACAAAATTCCATGGAGGAGGTGAATATATTAAGAGCGTATTTAACGCTTTGTCAGATTGTATGCTAGGTCAATTCCAAGTGGAGGTCTGTTTCGATAAGGACGCTTTTCTTGACGATTGGATTTTAAACGTGATTCAGGAAAAGAATATTACAGTTCATCAGGTGAAGAATGTACGGGATATTCAGTATGTGCTATGGAAAATGAGAAATCCAGAAAATGTAAGATTTTTTACTGGGATGATTTATCAGTATGAAAATCTTACATTTCCAGAAGGTTGTTCTTCGATTGGTGTTTGCCACGGATTGAGGGGGCTTGAAAAGCCATATGATGCAGAGGCCTGGCGATATATTTCTTCAAAAGCTGAGGCAAAAGAATGGGTGGTAAGAACCTTTTTGCCTCAGCGGAAAATCAATGCTAGCCGAACAATGTTCAAGAACCTTTTTAGTAAATTCAATACTATCATAACTGACTCGGAGCATTCGGCATATTCCATCAAGGTAAATTTTCCTGATGAAACAAAACAGAAGGACATCAAAATCTATTATGCTCCATCAAAGTGCGTAAACCTTCCTGAGTCCGAAGTCATTGAAGATGAGCCATACATTCTGATGATTAGCGCAAATCGGTGGTTGAAAAATAGCTATCGTGGAGTTGTTTCAATAGATCGTCTATACCAAAAAGGTCTATTGGAAGGAGTTCGTACTCGGATCTACGGCAGTGTTCCGGAAAGCATTCGGAGAAATCTAGTTTGCAAGGATAATTTTGACTTTTATGATTATGTTTCGTCGGAAGATTTGGAAACGGCATACCAAAATTGCAGTGTTTTCTTTTATCCCACCCTTAATGAAGGGTTTGGGTTGCCACCGATGGAGGCAATGAAGTACGGAAAAACCTGCGTAATTTCAGGTATTTGTTCGCTCCCTGAGGTATACGGAGATTCTTGTTATTATTGTAACCCGTATGATTTAATGGAGATGCAGAATCGTCTATTGCACGCTATTTCTAAGCCAATTTCAACAAAAAAGGTGAAATCCCGCGTAGAGTGGATTCAAGTACGCCAAGAGGAGGATTTACATAGTATATGTAATTTACTAATTAAGTAAGGTGGTGTGGAATGTCAATAGGGTTCATATTGGTTTGTGTAATTAGTTTGCTTCTTTATATAACTGCTGAATCACATATAGAAGGCAGATGGCGATTATATATTTTAGCAATAGGCACTTCAACTTTCATTAATATAGGAACTGTGGGCACAATAGGAATAACATTTACATACACAATAATCGTACAAATCATCTATATTTGTATAAGTATCTTTCTCAAGTGTAAATTGAGGAAGTCAACAATCAGAAAAATGGGGCTATTTCTATGTAGCATAGCAGTGGGGTTGTTATTCTTAGTGTTGCTCAAAGATTATCTGCCTATAATTCCGTATTCCATCACGATGGATGATGTGTATTTTGGAACTAAAAGTGCAACTCTGCCTATGGTTGGTCATGCAAATTGGGAGCATCTAATTATTCTTTTGATTTTTTGCATCTTTGTTATTCTATCTGAAGATTTTTTTACTGCTCCACAATGGATTTCTAAAACGAAGTCAATAATTATAAAAATTTTTCGTATATTCTTTGTTATAGCTATCATCGAATTTTTAGTGAATAATTTGATCGATGCAAATCTAATCAGAACAATTACAATGGGGATTTTTGGCACTCCAATGAGAGGATATGATTATTCTCAGGAACGGAATGGTATGCAATCTGTCATGGTACTTTTTAGTGAGCCATCCTATTTCGTAGTCTCTATAACTTATTTTATGATGATGGCAACTACCGCCGAAAAAAAAAGCAAAGACATCATCTGGAATATTATCGGTATGATCGCTTTGATGTTGTCCGGTTCATCGATGGGAATGCTCCTGATTCCGTTAGCAGTATTTGCGACTATATGGTCAGGTGAACTATCATTGAAAAAAACACTAGGAAAAACCAATGCATCCAAGCTACTGCTCTGGTACGCAATTATTGGTGGAATAGTTGTCATAGTCTATAGTAGTTCAGATACGATCTTAACTCTCATTGATTCTGTTGTACAAAAGACGACTACATATATTAGTTCAGAGAAAATAGATGGTTATTTGTCGGGGAGCATTCGTCAATTTGGGAATGAATATGCATATAATGCTTTCTATGATAAGCCGCTATTTGGTTATGGGATTGGCACAACAAGAGGTTATGGAATCATTCCAGGTGCGTTGGCAACGTTGGGTGTTGCTGGATGCCTGACCTATTTTATTTTTATGAAACATGTGTGTAGGATTACACTGGATGCACCAAGAATTCTACTTCTTGTGATTTTTCTGTTATATGCGACATCTATTTTGTCTGTATGGTACCTCTATGAACCGATGATTTTACTTGTCTTCTTATCATTGAACAATAGAGATAAAAACAGAAAGAGCTGTTATTATCCTAACGGACGTAAAATAATATGAGCATTAAGAGCCGTATGGATAATGAAATAAAACCAAGGAGATATTATGTCAAGAACAAAAAATCTTTTAAAGAATACTGGAATTTTGATCATTGCTAAAATGTCAACTCAGGTTGTTAGTTTCTTGCTTTTACCATTGTATACGGCATTGCTGTCGACTGAGCAGTATGGTGAAATCGATATCTATACATCACTTGCAATGATTGTAATCCCATTTCTCACATTGCAGATTGAAATGGGATTGTTTCTCTTTTATATTACAGCCAAAGATAGAGCGAAGCAGACAGATATTATTTCATCCAGTTTTGCTATGATTACCTTGGATATTCTGATTGTGAGTATAATGTATTTTATCATTACTATCTTTATCCCTATAAACTATAGAATTCCACTATACCTATATTACCTTTCCATGGCACTCTCATCAGTCCTTTTGCAGGTATGCCGTGCGCAGGGGAATAATGCTGCATATGGAATGGCATCGTTCGTCAGCTCAGGTGTGGCGATAGTTCTAAATGCTCTTTTCGTTGTTGGATTCCACTGGAAGGTTGAAGGCATTATTTACGCGTCAATCATTGCACAGTTAGTGAGCGTTCTCTTTATGTTGTGGAAGACTAAGGTGCATGGATACGTGACGCTGAAAGGAATCAAGCGTGATCAATGTGTAAAATTGCTGAATTACTCATTTCCGCTTGTATTAAATCAAGTTTCTAGCTGGGGAATCAACTATTCCAATCGATTAATTATAATTTCTTACCTTGGAATCGGCATAAATGGAATTTATTCACTTGCCAACAAATTTTCGAACCTCACAAATATGTTCTTTGGAATGTATAATCTTGCATGGACAGAGAGTGTTGTTCGAAGCATGGACGATGAAGATAGCGTGGATTATTTGTCTAAGATGGTCATGATGACGTTTAATATATATTTGCTTCTGATTACAGGTATGATAAATTTATTGCCGTTTGTATTCGATGTTCTGGTCAATCAGGCTTATGCAGATGCGTATAATCACATCCCTATTTTGTTATGCAGCATGTTTTTTTCAGGAATGGCAGCGACCATAGGCAGTATCTTCATTGCGTACAACCGTACAAGAAATGTTAGCATAACAACTACTTTAGCTGCTTTGTGTAATATATTTATACATCTTATGATGTTGAAGAATTTTCAACTGTATGCATCCTCAATTTCTAGCTTGATTTCCTTTTTCCTGCTCTTTGTTTACAGGTATCTATTTGTGCAGAAGATTGTACCTCTCCAATTTCAAATTTCTAAGATTTTGATTCCGCTCGCAGTACTCGTTATTTCCTGTATAGCCTATGTATCGAAAAATCCATGGTTTATTTTAGTAGGATTTACTCTAAATGTGCTAGATATTGGCTATATGTTATTTACTAACAAAGAAAATGTTGTAAAATTATTAAAACGATAGAAATTCCGAGGAAATAGCAGTTTGGGAGTTCATGATGAAAGTCTTATTGCAGGCCTAACGATATATTCTTAACGATATGTAAAATTCAGTATATTAAGAATAGTAAAGTTATAGATTATTGATAAAAATGGATATATAATTTAATTTATATAAAATAATAATAAAATAAAAGGGGTAACTATTATGAAAACAGCATTAATTACAGGAATAACAGGACAAGATGGATCATATTTAGCAGAATTATTGTTAGAAAAAGATTATCAGGTTTATGGAATCATGAGACGAAAAAGTGTAACTGATTATGGGAATGTTGAGCATATTAAAGATAAAATTCATTTTATCTATGCAGATATGACAGATGTTATTTCTCTAATCAACGCAATGAGAATTTCGCAAGCGGATGAAGTATATAACCTTGCTGCACAATCCTTCGTAGGGACAAGCTGGGAGCAACCTATCGCAACTGCCGAGATCGATGCCATTGGGGTTACGAATATGTTGGAAGCAATTAGAACTGTAAAACCTGAGGCACGTTTTTATCAAGCATCTACCAGTGAAATGTTCGGATTAGTTCAAGCAATCCCACAAAAAGAGACAACTCCATTTTATCCAAGAAGTCCATACGGAGTAGCAAAATTATATGGACATTGGATTACTGTTAACTACCGTGAAAGTTATGATCTGTACGCTTGTAGCGGTATATTATTCAATCATGAGAGTGAAAGAAGAGGCAAGGAATTTGTAACGAGAAAAATTACTGATGCGGTTGCCAGAATTAAATTAGGTGTTCAAGATCACTTAGAACTGGGTAATATGGATTCTAAACGTGACTGGGGTCATTCCAAAGATTATGTAAAAGCTATGTGGTTAATGCTTCAACAAGATGTGCCTGATGATTATGTAATTGCTACAAACGAGACTAGAACTGTACGTGAATTTGTGGAAATTGCATTCAGTCATGTTGGCATCACTGTAGAATGGAGTGGAACAGGAGTTAACGAAATTGGTGTAGATAAGGAAACAGGTAAAACGGTTGTATCTATTAATGAGAACTTTTTCCGTCCTGCTGAAGTTGAAATACTATTGGGGGATGCTACAAAAGCTGAAACTGCTCTAGGATGGAAACGTGAAATACCATTTTCATCTCTTGTCGAAAGAATGGTAACAAATGATTTAAAATTAGTAGAACAAGAAATTAAAGTAGGTAACTTATAATACTATCGATAAATTAATTACTATGGATGGAGGTATCTCATGAAAGCGTTAGTTATCGGAGGTGCCGGCTTCGTGGGGGATTACCTCATTAATCATCTCACTGATGATTGTGGATGGTCGGTTGCTGTAACAAAGTTAGAACATGAAAAAATTGAGAATGATCGTAATATATCAATATATGACTTGGATATTCTCAATAAAGAGTCAATATTAAATTTGTTACTAAACATTAAACCTGACTATATTTTTCATTTGGCTGCCCAAAGTTCTGTGTCTCTATCATGGAAGAATCCTTCTCTTACAGTAGATGTTAACATCAAAGGAAGCGTTAATTTATTAGAGGCAGTGCGAGAATTAAACTACAAGCCACGCATTATGTTGATTGGATCAGGTGAAGAATACGGACATATTTTACCTAGCGAGACACCAATCGAAGAAAATACGATTACGCGTCCGGGGAATATATATGCAGCAACTAAGGCTTGCCAAAATATGTTAGGGAAAGTATATGCTGACGCATATCAAATGGATATTGTAATGGTTAGAGCGTTTAATCATATTGGTCCTAAGCAAGCACCATTATTTGTTGTTGCAGATTTTTGCAAACAAGTAGCAGAAATTGAAATGAGCTTACATGAACCAATACTGATGGTGGGTAATTTAAGCGCCAAGAGGGACTTTACAGATGTACGTGATGTTGTGCGTGCGTATTCTTTATTAATTCAGAATGGTAAATCAGGGGAAACCTATAATGTGGGAAGCGGTACGGCTATTGCAATTGAGGAAATTCTAAAGAAGATCTTGTCTTATTCTAAAGCAGATATTGAGGTCAAAATTGATAGAAATAAATTAAGACCTGTGGATGTCCCTATAATCGAGGCTGATATTCAAAAATTACAAGATTGTACAGGTTGGGAAAGAACAATCGATCTTGATAAAACTATTATGGATAACTTAGAATATTGGAGAGATACAATCAGCAACCAAATCACTAAATAGCCCGAAGAATATTTGCAATAGACGACTACTTATCTTATATCCCGATTTGATTAATAAAATGATAGTCAATTTTATTATTTATTGAATGAGCCATCATTATTTTTTAAAATAATGATGGTTTCAAATATAAATAGAGCCAAGAGTAGATAATATTCTATTTCAAAAACATGAATTTATAATGTCTACGATTAAGGAGGGTGTAATTTCAGATGGATTACAAAGAACGATATAAAAATTGGTGTGAAGGCTCTGGTTTTGATAATAGAACAAAAGAAGAACTGTTGGCAATTATTGAGGATAATACTGAAATCAAAGAAAGATTCTATAAAGACTTGTCTTTCGGTACTGGTGGATTAAGAGGTATTATGGGTGCTGGTACAAATCGGATGAATAGTTACACAGTTAAAAAAGCAACTTTAGGGTTGGCTAACTTCATTCAATCTCAAAAAAAAGCCAATCCAAGCGTTGTGGTTGCATTTGATACTCGTAATAATTCACAACAATTTGCTGAAGATGTGGCTTCCGTTTTTAGCTCTTTAGGAATAAAAACGTATTTATTCGATGCTCCTATGCCTACTCCCGTGCTGTCATATACAGTAAGGCATCTACAGTGCGATGCTGGGGTTGTCATCACGGCAAGTCATAACCCTAAAGAATATAACGGGTACAAAGTTTATGATCATAATGGTGGCCAATTAACACCAAATAATGCAAATGAGGTCACGAGTTTCATCAATCAAGTAACTGACTTTGAATGGATAACTTCCATAAATTCAAATCCGGCATTAATCGAACTAATCGGTGCTGAAATTTTAGATTCATTTGTTGGCGAAATAGGAAGACAATCAATCTTTAAAGGTGAATTAAATATAGTTTACACTCCGATCCATGGTGCAGGAAATATTCCTGTAAGACAAGCGTTAACAAATTATAATGTATCTGTTGTTAAAGAGCAGGAACTGCCTGATGGTAACTTCAGTACAGTTGTTTCACCAAATCCGGAGGACAAAAAGGCTTTGCAGATGGCTATAAATCAAGCAATACGAGAAAATGCAGATATCGTGATCGGTACAGACCCGGATTGTGATCGTATAGGGGTTGCTGTTAAACATAATGAAGAATTCAAATTGTTAACAGGTAATCAAATAGGGGCGCTACTGGTTGATTTCGTAACGGACAATCGAGAAGTAAATGCTAAATCTACTTTAGTGAAAACTATTGTTACAAATGATTTGGGTGCTAATATTGCAAGCAACAAAGGTCTTAAAATTTTAGATACATTGACAGGCTTCAAATACATCGGTGAAAAAATTAATGAATTTGAAGCAGCTCCTGATTCGGACAACGAATTTGTGATGGGATATGAAGAAAGTTATGGCTATTTAATCGGGACACATGCAAGGGATAAGGATGCTGTTGTTGCGGCTAAATTAATCTGTGAAATGGCAGCTTACTATAAGACCTTAGGATTATCATTGATGGACAGGTTACAGAGTATTTATGGGGAATATGGTTACTATATGGACGTCTTGGACTCGGTTACATTAAAAGGGTTAGATGGAGCGACCAAAATACAGACTTTGATGGCTGAAACTAGAAAGCTAGACAATCAGTTTTTTAAGAATATCGAAGCAGTAAAAGATTATTCTGTAGGAATCGATGGTCTTCCAAAAGAGGATGTAATCAAATTTTTGTTGAAGGATGAATCTTGGGTAGCGATAAGGCCATCCGGTACTGAGCCGAAAATAAAGATCTATTATTCTATTAAGGCTACAGATGAGAATGTTGCTCAAATAAAATTAGAAGATATAAAATTACAAATTAAACAGAACTTAGATTTGGAATTATAATTACTTGGAGAGGGTGGATATGTGATGAAGATTATACTATTGTCTGGAGGATCAGGAACACGATTATGGCCTCTTTCAAATGATATTCGTTCCAAACAATTTTTAAAGCTTTTAAAAGATGATAATGGCGAAGCAGAATCTATGGTTCAACGCGTGTATAGACAAATCAGGCAAACAGGTATAGATGCTGATTTGGTCATAGCAACTGGCAAAAACCAAAAAGATTCTATCCAGAGTCAACTCGGAGACTTGATAGATGTTGTTCTGGAACCAGAGAGAAGGGATACGTTCCCAGCGATAGCTTTGGCATCATCTTATTTATATTTTGAAAAAAATATGGATGAAGATGAGGCAATTGTGGTGCTTCCCGTTGACCCTTACGCAGAACTGGAATATTTTGATACGCTGAAAAGTCTGAAAAGTATGATTGAAAGTGACAGTGCAAAAATAGGTCTGATGGGTATTGAACCTACCTATCCTTCAGCGAAGTACGGTTATATCCTAAGAAATCAAGTAACAGGACAGGTTCAGGGGTTTCAAGAGAAGCCAACTGAAGAGTTCGCTAAATCTTTGATTGAAGACGGTGCTATGTGGAATGGTGGAGTTTTCGCATTTAAGGCCAGCTATATCATGAATATTCTGCGGAAGTACATTTCATTTAGTAATTTTGAAGATGTCAGAAATCAGTATGCAGAACTTCCTAAAATAAGCTTCGACTACGAAGTCATTGAGCACGAACAGTCTATTTCAATGGTTGAATATTCCGGTATCTGGAAAGATTTAGGAACTTGGAATACCTTAACGGAGGTTATGGATAGTAATGCTATTGGTAAAGTTGTCCTATCTGAAGATTCTAATAATACTCATGTTATAAATGAATTGGATATACCAATTACTGTTTTAGGTGCAAACAACATGGTAATAGCTGCAAGCCCGGATGGTATTTTAGTATCGGATAAACACGAAAGTTCTAAATTGAAAAGTTATGTTGAAGGTCTATCTAAAAGACCCATGTATGAAGAGTCCGGTTGGGGAGATTCCAAGGTTCTTGACTTTAGTGAAAATGAAGATGGCAGTTCAACTTTGACCAAAAGTATTTTCATTAAAGCTGGAGAATCACTCCATTACCAGCAACATGCTGTAAGAGATGAAATTTGGACAATCATTGATGGCTCAGGAGATGTTGTAATCGACGATCACGTTCGTAATGTGAGACGTGGAGATGTCGCCTATATTTTGAAAGGTCAAAAGCATTCAATTCGAGCTATAACGAATCTAAGACTTATTGAAGTTGAGATTGGAACAGAGATTGTGGATGACGATGTTAAAAATATGGAATGGGCTTGGAAATGATTGTAATCGTATTTTGTAATTATAAAATAAATATAATGTAATGATGTCCCTCCTCGTTTTGTAAATGAGGAGGGATATCATTACATTGAGTCGATGGATATTAACCGGAATACGGGAGATGTTAAAGTGAAAATAACAGTAGTAGGAACAGGATATGTAGGATTATCAAATGCAATACTATTTGCACAAAACAATGAAGTTAAAGCCTTGGAAATAGTTGAAGAGAAAGTTAATCTGATCAACCAGAGAAAATCTCCTATTGTAGATAGAGAGATAGAAGAATACCTTGCTAAAAAAGAGTTAAACTTAACAGCCACCACTGATAAAGTTGATGCTTATAAGGACTCTGAATTTGTGGTCATCGCTACTCCAACAAACTATGACGAGAAGAAAAACTTCTTTAATACGTCTTCCGTGGAATCAGTCATTGAAGATGTCCTGAAGTATCGACCGGAAGCAACTATGATCATTAAGTCAACTATTCCTGTTGGATATACGAAGGAAATCAGAGAAAAATATGGAGTAGACAATATCATCTTCTCGCCTGAATTTTTAAGAGAAGGTAAAGCTTTGTATGATAATTTATATCCTTCACGCATTATCGTCGGCGAAAAATCAGAACGCGCTGAAAAGTTTGCAAGTCTACTAGTACAAGGCGCTCTGAAAGAGGACATTCCCGTATTATTAATGGAATCCACGGAAGCTGAAGCAGTTAAACTATTTGCGAATACTTATTTGGCATTGCGTGTGGCATACATCAATGAACTTGATACTTATGCTGAAGTTAGAGGTTTGGATACAAAAGCAATCATTGATGGTGTAGGTCTGGATCCTAGAATCGGAACGCATTACAATAACCCATCATTTGGATATGGTGGCTACTGCTTGCCAAAAGATACAAAACAACTACTAGCGAACTTTGAAGATGTTCCGAATAATATCATCGGTGCAATTGTCGATTCTAACCGTACGCGTAAGGATCACATTTCTGATATGATTATTCAACGTAATCCAAAAGTGGTTGGGATTTATCGTTTAACAATGAAATCTGATTCAGATAACTTCAGGTCATCTTCTATTCAAGGAATCATGAAACGCATCAAAGCAAAAGGGATTGAAGTCGTTGTATATGAGCCAGCATTAGATGACGAAACTTTCTATAGTTCAAAAGTCATCAGAGATCTGGATGCATTTAAATCATTTTCAGATGTCATCGTCTCTAACCGTTTTGCATCTGAACTGCAGGATGTTGAAGCGAAGGTATATACTCGAGATTTGTTCCATGAGAATTAAACGGTAGATTAGGAAGAATCCAGAATAAGTTGCAACTTTGCGCTTGTTCTGGAGTACTTATCCCATTAGATGTAAGCGTTTTACAATAAGGCTGGGGAAAATATAACCTTCGAGAATAAATATGTTACTGTTCTTGCTGACGCTACTTTTTAAGTGAATTGAAAATACCTGATTGGTTTTGTCAAGCATTAAAAACGCCATTTTTCGGCTGTGTGCCACTTTCAAAACGCCAGGAAAAGTGCATCTGACCAATACGGTGATGACACACTAACTCCTCATTTACTTTATTCCTGGATTTTTGTTGATTTATTTCTCTTGATTTTATCCAAATAATTTGATCTACCATCATTAAATTGATTTCTTTTTAGATTGAACAAATGTACCGTTTAGATATAATAGACATAATTATATGGTTTGTATATTAAAAATATTAATTTAAAAAAAAACGAAAAATTGATTTTATTCAGTATATACTTATGCTATTATAACTACAGGGTCAACTGAGGAAAGAAAAGCGAACTAAATTGTAAATGCAAAAATAGAATTTCAATAAACTTAATTAAACTAGGGCTGTGTTCCGATACCCCCGAGTATAGCAAGTTGCTTAAGTTTTCCGGTGATATTTATATTTTTGCGATACTACGAAAGCGCATACTTTCCTTTGGCAGGCTCTAAAACTATTGTTAGGGGGGATGCATAATGAACTTTGAAGTAGTCTCGCCTTACTGTGGATTATACATGGAAGGTAATGCTGTCAACGTTTATTATCTGCAAACAGAAGATTTAGCGAGGGAATATGTCTTTGGCAACAACAAGGATGCGCAGGACTTCTACAACGCAGCAAAAAATTTGCTCGAGTTTATGGTCAACGTTCCGAATGGAAAAGAAGAACTCTATCACCAAGAATTCCTGGAACGAACCATCAAAGACAAAGCGTACGAGTTGATTGTTCATGAGGCGATTCCTGAGGAAGAAAGAGAAGCAAGCTGACACCGACAAATCACTTGGGGGGAACTATTCAACAGATGGAATGCTCAATCCTGAATAACTGATAGGGAGGGGTAACTGATAAGGACTATTACTTTTGCATTGAATGTAAGCGTTTTATATGAACTTGAAAAAAATAACATAATTGGGGGATTACAACAGAATGGCAAATTTTAAATTAGTAGCACCTTACTGTGGTGTCAGCAAATATGACAAAAGATTTTTCGTCTACTACTTGGAGACAGAAGAGAACATACGCCGCGAGTATATATTCAATACGGATGAAGACGTAAGTAATTTCAGCCATGCCATCGAGAACCTGACCGCCTTCATGAAAAACGTTCCTGTACGCAAGAAAGAAGCCTACCACCAAGAATTCCTGGATCTGCTGCTCAGAGAAGTCGACCATAAATTGAGCATCCGCACAAATCCAACCGAACCTACAGCCTCATTAGCAATCGAAGCTTAATGCAATCATAAGTTCACATAAGCAATAGGCACAACCTGATAACCCGGGCTGTGCCTATTGCTGTATAGCAGGGTTGGCCACGCCGCTGAATGGTATGAATGTGAAACAACTATGATGTTTGCCTTGCTGGTAATTTGAGTAGCGTTCAGCGGTAACCTGGGTGTCATTTGGTGGTAACTGTCAGCGTCAAGTAGAATTGAACAGTTAACGCCAATTAATTTTGAACACTTTCGCTCACAAACATGCTCTGGCGATGTTTCATACGGTAGCTAGCTTCGTTCATGTGAACAATCTCTGCTCGATGCAGAATACGATCTAGGATAGCCATTGCGACCCCCTCATCGCCCAATAATTCTCCCCATTGGTCGGGGCTCTTATTTGAGGTCAAAATGATCGAAATTCGTTCATATAGATGATTGATCAAATAAAAAAACAGGGTAGCTTCTCTTTGATCCATTGCCATATACATCAAATCATCAATGATCACTAAATCAGACGCTCGAATCCGATTGAGCTGGACCTGCGATTTCCGCGTGAATTCTTCCGTTTTCAGAAGGGAGAGCAGTTCTCCCATTGTCACGAATGTCACCTGAAAACCCTTCTGGATGGCCTCCATGCCTAAGGCAATGGATAAGTGCGTTTTCCCCACACCGCTTGGACCCAAAAAGATGAGATTATACTGCTGTTCCAGCCAAGTAAGTTCTTGGAGCTGGGTAAGCTGCCGTTTGCTCAGAGAAGTCTGATCTGATAAGTCGAATTCCGTCAGTGTTTTGTGGTACGGGAATTTAGCCCATTTCAATCGTTTCTGAACACTTTTTTCCTCGCGCTTTCTTAATTCGAAGCACACAATCTCCTGCACCAGCTCCCGATAGGTCCAGGAGGCCTGTTCGGCTTTACGGAACAGCTCGGGCAACTCGCTCGCAGTTTCCACCAAGCGCAGCTGTCTGAACTGGCTTTGCAGCGCGTCCATGCTATCATTCATGAAGCTGCACCTCCCAGAATTTCCGTATAGGTACTCATTGGGTGCGTCTCTACGGTGATATCAGCACTGTCCGATCGGACCGCTTTTACTGGTGGAACAGGTGGCGTCTCTTTCCGAGGGGCAGCCAAGTATTTAGCCACATCCGTAAAGTCATTCGCACTCATCAGATGTTCGGACATACACTTCTGGAGGGCCTCATCAATGACAGTGGGGTATTCGAGGGCCGCTTTCTGCAGAACGGCCAGTTGGTCTCTTTTATAGCGCGGATACTTCTCCATCAAGATATCAATGTACCGTGAGGCAAGCTCCAAATCTTTGAACTGCTGCGCAACGGTTTCCTTATAGCTTTGAATGCCTTTGGAACGGTCGCGGCAGTGGTTTTTATTTTTGATTAGTTTGCCTGTTGAAGTTTCCAGCAGATGGTTCGCCAGAATTTCCCCATCGGGCTGTTTTCTGATAATAAGCCGTTTTTGATCATTCTTATCTTCCTTGATTTCAATAGCCACTGTATTCAGGCCTTTCGGTCTGTAAGTGCCTAGGGGCACGGAATAACGGTTGGATTTATAAAAAACCGTATTGTCCTTGTTTACCGTTCTTGTTATACTTGAACCGGTGATACTCTCGGTTGAGAGTAGTTTAGAGACTGGTTTTAAGTGTTGCTTTTCGAGGAGAAACACTTCTACCGGTCTCTTTTTTGTTGTTCCATGAACCCTTTGGTTGCCCGTTCTTTCCAACCAGGCTAAACAGCGCTCATTCCAGTTCTCGATTGTCGTATAAATGCGGCTATCGGCGAAATTTCGTTTCACATACTTTACCGTACTCTCTACTTTTCCTTTGGATTCGGGGTCGGCTTTGCGGCATAAATGGACTCTGAACTTCCGTTGCTGTTTGTACGCTTGAAATTCAGCGGTCAGGATCATATCTCCAGCGTGCTCGCGCACAGTGATGAGATGGTCCTGATCATAAACGATTTCTTCCGGCATGCCACCAAAGTATTCGAAGGCATTCTCATGACTACGAATGGCATCACGTGTTGTAAAAGGGCGGTTTTGCCATTCCACATAGCGGTAGCGTGAATGGGAAAGTAAGAAACAAATGCAGTATAATTTGATTTCTCTTTGATCCTGCGTCTTTTGACGGGTTTCGCCCCAATCGACTTGCACCTGTTTTCCCATCGGTTGTTCTTCAACAGCCTCGTATTGCCTGACAACTTTAGTTTTAGCTATCTGATATTCTTCGCGTATTTGATTCACATATAACCGCATCGTGCTTTCACCAACGGTGAAGTCTGGGAATTTCTCGAGCAGCCAATCCTGTATCTGAGAAGCATTCAGATGCGGATACTCTTGAAGCCAAGCAACAATCCAATCCTTGTAGGGATCCAATTTCTTCTTCCGAGAGCCTAAAGAATTGACCCATTCAAAAGCTTCTTCCGGCGTCATCTCCAGGTAGGTATAAACTGTTGTGCGAGATATCTTCAACTGCCTTGCGATTTGTTGGATCGAAAAGTCCCGCTCCTTCATCTGTTGAATTTCCAAATATAACATTAACTTTTTCTTCACCTTTCGTCCTCCAATAACCTAAGATACCTTTAAAAGTATACAGGATTGGAGATATTCTTTGGCGAAAGTGTTCAATCTTATTCATCGAAAACTGTTCAACTTAGTTTAGCACTGACAGTAACTCGGTTGTCACTGCTGGTAATTTGGGTTGGCAATGTTACTACCCAAGGACACTGCAATTAAAAATATGCACCAACGAAGTTTCCACTTCACGACAGTGGCCACACCCAAGGGTGTGACTGAGGCACTCCCTCCGCAGAGCGCCTGCTTGCCGGAGGACAACACTCATGCCGGTGATGCAACTCCGATGAAAATGTTTTAGCCAGAGCTGGTTAGGGTTAGGGTGAGGGCGGCCAAACTCCGGCGAAGCCTCGCTTTGCGGAGGTAATGAGTTTTCGTGCTGCCCTGCTCCGGTGCAAGGTCGCTTATCGGAGCAACAACCCTGATGGGAGAGCGGACGATTGCGTTCTCGGGCTCGGAAAGCTGGTGCGTACTTTTATCTGCATATTTCAATGAGATTGATTTTTCATTAGAAGTAATCGTTTCCTTATTGCCCCGGATTGCAAATCGATATAGTTATTTCAATTGAAATGAAGTAAAATTTAGGGGCGAGTTGAAATAATAATATGAGGTATTTTGAAATCAGAATAAGATCATTTTTAAAGTTTGTGGATTTTGTATCATTGACCGAATGAACACTAAAGGAGCTAATAATACTATGAAGCAAGTCAGAAAAGCAGTCATTCCAGCGGCCGGTTTCGGCACGCGTTTTTTACCGGCTACAAAGGCCATGGCGAAAGAAATGTTGCCGATCGTCGATAAGCCGACCATCCAATTCATCGTCGAGGAAGCCATCGCATCCGGAATCGAAGAGATCTTGATCGTAACAGGCAAAAGTAAGCGCGCCATCGAAGACCATTTCGACTCCAATGTCGAGTTGGAGATGAACTTGCGCGAAAAAGGCAAGCACGAATTGTTGGCGCTTGTTCAGGAAACGACGGGCGTGCGCATCCACTTTGTGCGTCAAGCCTATCCTTTGGGACTGGGCCATGCTGTCCTGCAGGCGAAAGCTTTCGTCGGCCAAGAGCCTTTCGTCGTCATGCTTGGAGATGATCTGATGGAGGATGAAGTGCCATTGGCGAAACAACTGATCAACGCTTATGAACGCACGCATGCATCGAATATCGCTGTCATGGCGGTACCGCAGGAAGAAACATCCAAGTACGGCATCATCGACATCGCTTCCGAATTGGAACCAGGCTTATACAATGTCAGCCGTTTCGTGGAGAAACCGAAAGCGGAAGAAGCGCCAAGCAACTTGGCCATCATCGGCCGCTACCTGCTGACACCTGAAATCTTCGAAATCCTGGAGAACCAGACTCCTGGAGCAGGCGGCGAAATCCAACTGACCGATGCCATCGACACCCTGAACCAAACCCAACGCGTCTTCGCGAAACGTTTCGAAGGAACCCGCTACGACGTCGGTGACAAGTTCGGCTTCATGACCACCAGCATCGGCTATGGTCTGACTCACCCGGAAATTAAGCATAAGTTGAAGGAATATATTATTGCGCTTGGGAAAGAACTGTCCGGTGAGAACGAAAGTGATACGACATTGGCTGATACGACCGTTTCAGCGTTGTAGGAGTGCCCGGTAAAAGAAAGATGCGGTTTTTTTGGTGTCTGCCATAAACGAAAGCACGCCCGAGGGTGTGCCAGGGGCGCCTGCTCCGATGAGCGCGCTCTTATCGGAGGAGACACTCCCGCCGATGAGCTACCTCCGAGGAGAAAGTTTTCGTCGGAGGTAGCCCATTTGCAGACGCCCCAACTCCGGCGAAGCCGTTGTGGTCGGAGGTAATCGTCTTTTCGGATTCTCAGTTCAGGAAAGAAAACCGATCATCAGAGACGAATCTTTACATCCGATGAGCTGGTTGGATAAGCGGCACGGCAGCCAGTTATTTTCGCGTATGCGGTGACTGGATATTGAATGGAGTGAGAGGTGCAGGCTGGGATTCCCAGCCTGCGCCTATCTTTTATATTATGGAAACATTTTTAGTATTGGACTATAAGCCGAAGTCCTTTACAGTGGAAATGAAGTACTGGGAGATTAAAAATGAAAAATATTATTGTTACTGGAGGGGCCGGATTCATCGGATCGAATGTTGTTCACTACGTAGTGAATAACCATCCCGAAGTGCACGTCACCGTTCTGGACAAACTGACCTATGCAGGGAATAGGAAAAACCTGTCAGGGTTGCCGGCAGATCGGGTCGAACTCGTTGTAGGGGATATTACGGATGCTGAGTTAGTGGATCAGCTTGTCAAAGAGGCAGACGCAGTCGTGCATTATGCTGCCGAATCGCATAACGACAATTCCCTAAAGGATCCTTTCCCGTTTGTTCAGACAAACATCATCGGGACCTACACCTTGATTGAAGCTTGCCGAAAATACGGCGTTCGTTATCACCACGTTTCAACCGATGAAGTGTATGGTGACTTGCCATTGCGTGAGGACTTGCCTGGAAAAGGGGAAGGTCCTGGGGAGAAATTCACCTCCGAGACAGCTTACAATCCTTCCAGTCCCTATGCAGCCACAAAAGCAGGCTCGGATTTGTTGGTCAAAGCGTGGATGCGTTCATTCGGGCTGAGCGCGACCATTTCGAACTGTTCCAATAACTATGGCCCTTACCAACATATCGAGAAATTCATCCCGCGCCAAATCACCAATATCCTATCCGGCATGCGCCCAAAACTGTATGGCGACGGTAAAAATGTACGTGATTGGATCCATGTGGATGACCATTCTTCGGCGGTATGGACGATTTTGACGAAAGGCCGGATCGGAGAAACCTATTTGATCGGTTCCGACGGGGAAGAAAACAATCAGCACGTTCTTGAATTAATTCTGGAACTTATGGATCAACCAAAAGATGCTTATGATCATGTAAAAGACCGCGTGGGGCACGATTTGCGTTATGCCATCGACTCAAGGAAGTTACGCGAAGAGTTGGGTTGGATCCCGCAATTCACTGATTTCCGTGAGGGCTTGGCTGATACCATCAAATGGTATACCGAAAATAAAGACTGGTGGGCAGCCGAAAAAGAGGCTGTTGAAGCGAAGTATGCGAAAAACAATCAATAGGGATTAGCGAAACGCTCTTCTGGAGCCCGTTTTTTGATTAAATGGAAAATAAAGGAGGCCTGTGGATATGATGAAAGCCAAACAACGCAAACTGCTGATCCTGCTGGCGGTCGTCTTCTGGATGGCGATCATCTTCAAGCTTTCAGCACAGCCCGGAGAACAGTCGAATATCCTGAGCACAAAAGTGACGACAGTCATCGTCAGACTGGCGCAACAATTCCGGCCTGACGTGAATGTCGTATCATTGAATTACTTCATCCGCAAATGCGCCCATTTCCTGGCCTATCTCGTGTTGGGAATCATTGTTTTGTTTGCAATGAGGCGGATTGGGTTGATGGGTAAGCAGGGTCTATTATTCACATTGCTGCTCTGCATCGGCTACGCCATCACCGACGAACTCCACCAAGCCTTCGTCCCCGGCCGCACACCCAAATTGCTGGATGTTTTGATAGACAGCAGCGGCGCTTCACTCGGGATTAGTATTTATCTTCTGTTTGTGGAAAACAGATGGAAAGAAATGAATCAGAAGCGTTTATAGTACACCCGATGGTGTGGCGCGTGGCCGCGCCGAATGCGCATCTCCGATGAGCGGGTTCCCGCCGGAGAACGACATTGCTCCAGATAGCTCAACTTCGACGAGCGAACGTTAGCCGGAGGAGACAGTCTTACGGTCGGCTGAACTCCGGCGAAGCCGCGGTGGTCGGAGGTGATTGTCTTTTTGGATGCTCTCCTCCGGCGAAGGTCATCCTCATCGGAGGAGGTCGGCCGCCCGATAAAAAAAATATACAAAAAAGGAGACCCGCCATGAACAACCAATACCTTGCATTTTACGCATCATCCCACGGCTTCGGTCACATGACCCGTTGCCTGGCGATCATCGAGGAACTTTTGGAGACGACCGATCATCTGATTTATCTGGCGAGCGGCGCCTTTCAGAACAGTTTCGCCCGCGTTTATCTCGAGCGCTTCGGCGACCGCGTGACCTATAGGGACATCCGCACCGAGGTCGGCCTCGTCAACAAGGACAACAGTCTGAAGGTCGACATCCCGCGACTCGAGCACGAGCTGACCGATTTCATGGTCAGCTGGGATACCGCCGTCGCCGCGGAAGTCGCCATTTTGCGCGATCTGCCCGTCGCCTGCGTCATCAGTGACATCAGCGCCATCGGCATCCAAGTCGGGGAACAACTGGGGGTGCGCAATATCGGCATCGCCAACTTCACTTGGTGCGAGCAGTACGAATTCCTTGGTCTTTCCGACACCATCATCGACAGATTCCGGGAAGTCTACGCCAAACTCGACATGCTGATCGAATACGACCTGATGCTGCCGGCGCCCAAAATGCCCGTCCCAAGAAAACAAATCGGTTTCATCTGCCGCCGCTTCGATAACGACCGCATTGCAGCCATCAGAGCCCAATACGGCCCGAGCGTCTTCATCACCTGCGGTAAATCAGCAGACCTGAAAAATATCAAGATCGACAACTACGACGGCACCATCTTCACAACCAGCGGCATCAATATCACCGCAACCGGAAACGCCAAAATCATCCAACTACCAATCGAAACCTTCGACACCCACAACTACCTCGCCGCCAGCGACATCGTCATCGCCAAAGCCGGCTGGGGTACCATCTCCGAAGCCCTGCTTTCCAAGAGGAATCTGGTGCTGATCGAAATGGAAGGCGTACTGGAAGACACCGAAAACATCGAAGAGCTGAAGCGCCGCGGCGTCGCGGTATCGATCAAAAAATCCGATCTAAAACGCATAGATATGCAAGTAATCACGGATCTTATCGCGGAGAACATCGTAAGAGAGAATCTGGATAAGTACGAGAATGCAACGGGCGACATCATTCGAACTCTGAACGTCTAGTAAACGCTAAAGTTGCGCCGATTTCCGATGAGGCTCACCCCAAAAAGGAGCAAAGCATCTACAACAAAAAATAGTACAGTACTTTTAATACCTCCGATATGATGGGACGCAATTACTTTTGTGGACATTTTATCAGGGGTATTTGACGTGTGGAACTCTGTTAAATAAATAAATAGATAGAACAACATCAACCGCAGGAACATGATGGCATAAGCGATTGTTCGTGTTTCCACATTAATGTGGTAGCGAGATATTATTTACGGAATACTTATTGTGGGATAGTATGAGAATCAAGGAAGCGCTTCCGGAGGTGGTTTGGGAAAATGTTATTAAGTAAAAGAGAACAAGGGTTATTGCAATTGCTGTTGGAAGAAACAGAGTATTTACCAGCGGTACATTTTCAAAAAAAACTATACGTTTCTTCGAAAACAATCTATACAGATTTGACTCATTTGGAAGAGAAGTTGGAGGGAACAGGGTTACACATCTCCCGCTTACCACGAAAGGGCATCAAAATCGAAGGCGAAAGCAATGCGAGGAAAAAGGTGACGAGCTTATTTGTCGAAAATACAATATCATTCGATGAATACTCACCGGAATATCGAAAAGTATTTATTTTCGCAAACTATCTTTTTTCCGATAAACCGATGACGTATCAAGGTCTTGCAGATTATTTTTTCGTCAGTCATCAATCAATCAAGAAAGATGTGGATGAAATTATCCGGTTTTGCCAGGATCATGAAGTGAACGCATATCTGACCCATTCACACTTGATTCTGGACTCGGACGAGTGTTCAAGGCAACGTGTGTTCAAGTCACTGTTGGATCATTACATCGATAATTCAAATCTGGATGCACCTGCTATTCAGAGTATTTTTCAAGAGAAGACGGTGGCTCTTGTCTCACTCTTTGTCTCAGATTTGGCCATTTTGTTGGGGCGTCCGTTGAATAGTTACTTTGTGGATTCATTACTTTTTTCGCTTGAAATTTTCTTGTCACGTGCGCAATTGGGCTATCATATCGTCCAACAGTCAAAATTGGTTTTTGACGAAATGAATCGGATGAAACTCTATATGCAGGGAATTTCCTTTGCAGAAAAAGCTGCTGTCGAACTGCTGATTCAATTGACGGATGAAGATGTGCAATATATTTGTTCCTTGTTGTTGGCTCATGGTGTAGAGCCTTATCTGAAGGTCACAAACAATAAAGACAAAATGTTGTTGGTCACCAATAAGCTGATCCGGAAAATGTCGGAATTATTGGATGCTGATCTGACAGACAACGAATTGCTTGTCCAGGCTTTGATAGCCCACATCGTTCCGATGATCCATCGCCTTAGAAATAACATTCTTGTCATCAATCCACTTAGGGATAGCATCAAGAAGCAATATTCAACGATGTTTACGTTGACCAAATTTGTGATTGGGGATCTCGAGAGGGAATATGCAGTATCGCTGACCGAGGATGAAGTGACTTTTTTGACAATCCATTTTCAATTGGCATTTGAAAGAATCAGGGTGACAAAGCATATCTTGATCGTGTGCCATTCAGGGCTGGCCACATCCGAATTGATTTTTAATCGCGTGAAGCAAAATGTGACGGCTGATGTGATATTGGAAATTACCAGTTCTGATAAACTGCATAAGGCATCTTTGACGAATGTGGATCTGATCATTTCGACCATTCCCTTGGCTACTTTGCCAGTAGAAGTTATGTATGTTTCAGCTCTGCCTACACCGGAAGAAATCGGCAAAATATCTGCCTATATAAGCAACTTGAGTCAGCATGAAAAGAGTTTTCATTCGAAACAATATCAGAATTCGACAGTACTCAGTAAGTATCTGGATGAGGACTTCCTGTATGTGAAGCAGGCATTCGAAACGAAAGAATCAATTCTGAATTACTTGGCCGATGATTATTTTGAGCGAGGGTTTGTGACGAGTGACTTCAAAAAGACACTTTTTGAAAGGGAAGAGTTGGGCAGTACGGGATTGAAGACGGGTGTTGCCATTCCCCATGCTGAACCACAAACGGTTATACGAACCAAGGTCACGTTTATGGCTTTGGAATCACCTATCAAGTGGGGAATGAGCCGAGTCCAATTGGTGGTCTTATTGGCAATAGCTGAGGAAGACATGACAGAAGCAAAAGAATTGATTGCATCGATTTATGATCTTTTTAACTCACCGGAGGAAATAAAGTGGGTTGTAGAAAGTAAGAACAAAGAGGAGTTGTACGAGCGGCTTCTGAGAGGAGGAACGGGGCATGTTTTTTAACCATCAGATTGCGTTGTTAAAAAAGAATGTGTCTTCTAAGGAAGTTGCATTTCAAATGTTGGCAGACGAATTATTGGAAAACAATTGTGTCAATCAAGATTTTTTAGCCAATATCATCAAACGGGAAGAAATTTTTCCCACAGGTTTGGAAATTAACGGTATTGGGGTAGCCATCCCCCATACTGACAGTGAATATGTAAAAGAATCTCAGGTGGGGTTCATGTCTCTGGAGGAACCATTGTCGTTTTTAGAAATGGGAACGAATGACAAAGAGGTCCCCGTATCGCTGCTATTTATGCTGGCACTGAAAGAGCCTCATGAACAGTTGGAAATGCTTCAACGTTTGATTGAAATGTTCCAACAAGAAGGTGTTTTGGAGTTATTGATGAAAGTTGATCAGAAGGAAGCGTATCAAGAAATCATTCAAAAATATGGATTAAGCTAGGAGGAAAAGAAATGTTAGATGCATTGCAATGGTTTGTGGATTTAGGGTCCATAGTTGTCTTACCGATCTTGATATTCATTTTTGGTTTGATATTGGGAACAAAGCCAGGAAAAGCACTCACGTCAGCATTGATGGTAGGTGTTGGATTTGTAGGGTTGAACTTGGTAATCGATCTATTGGGCAACAGCTTAGGACCAGCGGCTCAACAAATGGTGGAACGCTTTGGGCTGACGCTCACTACAATCGATGTGGGCTGGCCGGCTGCGGCTGCTATATCCTATGGGACGATTCTGGGGAGTCTGGCTATTCCGATAGGTGTTGCTGTCAATGTCATCCTGATTATCGTTGGGTTAACGAAAACATTGAACGTGGATATTTGGAATATCTGGCATGCAGCCTTTATTGCTTCATTAGTTTATGCGTTGACAGATAACTTTGCGATGGGAATTGCCGCAACAGTCATTTATTTGATGATGATTTTGTTGATGGGGGACATTTTGGGGCCAGTCATCAATAAGTTCTATGGCTTCCCGAACATCACTTTCCCTCATGGGACGGCTGCACCAGGATTTGTTTTTGCACTTCCCATGAACTGGTTATTCGACAGAATTCCAGGGATTAAAGATTGGAAGGCCGATCCCGAAACGATTCAAAATAAATTTGGTGTTTTCGGTGATTCAACCGTTATGGGCTTTATGATCGGCTTAGTCATCGGAGTTTTGGCGGGATATGATGTAGCCGGAACCGGTCAGTTGGCTGTTAAAACGGGTGCTGTCATGGTCATCATGCCAAAAATGGTCGCATTGCTGATGGAAGGGTTGACGCCGATTTCTGAAGCAGCAAATGAATTCGTAAGAAAACGTTTCCCGGGCCGCGAATTATATATTGGTATGGATGCTGCTTTGTCGGTAGGCCATCCCGCTGTGTTATCTTCTTCCTTGCTGTTGGTGCCGGTCACAATCTTGTTGGCAGTCATTTTGCCTGGAAACACAACATTACCGTTCGGAGATTTGGCAACGATTCCGTTCCTGATCTGTCTGATGGCGGCTGTGTTTAATGGAAACATCATTCGTACGGTGATTGCAGGTTCTCTTTACATGGTCAGCATTTTGTACATCACATCTTGGGTAGCACCATTAGTAACCGCCTCTGCACAAGCAGCAAACTTTGATCTACAAGGAAATGCCATGATCACTGCATTAGCTGAAGGTGGCTTATGGACAACCTGGATGTACGTCGGCTTGACGCAAGTGTTGAGTTGGGGAGGATTGGCTCTAATCGGTACGATAGTACTTATGGGGTTAGTGTACGTCAATAAAATCATGCCTAGTAGACGGGCAGCGGAAGCAACTAAATAGGAGGAATTCAAAATGAAAAAATTATTAATTATGTGCGGTACAGGTGTAGCGACATCAACCATAGTGACGAATAAAGTAAAAGAGTGGTTGCGCAGTAAAGGGCTAACGGATGATGTGAAGTTGTACCAATCCAAAATTGCAGATGAAATGAAGCGGATTGATGACTATGACATCATAG
Organism: Trichococcus collinsii; assembly: GCF_900107505.1. Taxonomy (GTDB): domain Bacteria; phylum Bacillota; class Bacilli; order Lactobacillales; family Aerococcaceae; genus Trichococcus; species Trichococcus collinsii. Next base: position 436,389 of record NZ_FNQH01000003.1, read on the forward strand.
TGAGCACTACGGTAGTGCCAGATTCCATCAAAAATAAAGTCATTATGGGTCTCCCTTTATTGACTGGATTCGGTACGGAAGAGATGTACGCTGAGATTGAGAAAAAAATCAGAGAGTAGGGATTCGGAATATGCTTGTAACGACAAAAGAAATGTTCGATTATGCAGAAAAAGACAATTTTGCCATACCAGCAGCCAATTTTTTCGATCTGGACAGTGCTCGTATATATGTTCAGACAGCTGAAAAGCTGAAGAAACCTTTGATTCTTGCTTTTGCCCAATCCCATAGCGACGTGTTGAGTCTGGAAGAAGCTGCTTTGATTGGGAAGTATTTGGCGGAAAAAAGTATATCTCCAGTTGCATTGCACTTGGACCATGGACAGGATGAAGCATTTATTAAGAGCGCAATTGAATTAGGATTCACTTCGGTGATGATAGATGCATCAGAAGATTCATTTGAAGAAAATGTTCGTCGATCAAAAGCTATTGCAGACTTTGCGCATCAATTCGGAGTTGTTGTCGAAGCTGAAATTGGGCATGTCGGCTCCGGAAACAGTTTGGAAGCAACCGGAACGAGTGATTCGATTTATACGGATGCGAAAGAGGCCGTCTCTTTTGCTCAGTTGACTGGTGTTGATTCGTTGGCAGTATCCATCGGAACGGCTCATGGTCATTATGTGGGCACTCCAAAGATAGATTTTTCAGTACTCAAAAATATTCATGAAGCAATTGATGTCCCGCTTGTTTTGCATGGGGGTTCTTCTTCTGGGGATGAGAACTTGGAGCGCTGTGCATTGGGCGGTATACGCAAAATTAATATTTTCACTGATTTCATTACCAAAGCACTGAATGACATTCAAGAAGCTGATCCAAAAGATTATTTTGAACTGAAACTGGCCGCTAATCGAGGGATGGAAGAGATGTTGACACACTACTATACTGTTTTTCATACTGAATCTTATGAAGGCTAGGAGGTACCTATGAATACTAAACGCAAACTCAGAACACCATTTTTCGTTGTGAATCCAAAGGCATATTTGTATGGGGAAAAAGCTTTATCATTGGCACAAGCAGCAGATGCTTTAGCTGAAAAACATGATATTGATATTCTTTTTACAGTTCAGCATGTGGATGTCACTAAAATTCGTCAGGCCACGGAGCATATATTTATCACGGTTCAGCATCTTGATGGAATCCAAGTCGGCAGAGGCATGGGATACATTTTGCCAGAAGCTTTAAGTGAAGCTGGAGTTGATGCAACCTTCTTGAATCACGCGGAACACCAGATGGAATTGGGAGAACTGGTCAAAGCAATCAAGCGCTCGGACGAACTGGGTATCTTGACGATTGCTTGTGCAGACTCTATTGAAGAAGCCCGCGCTATTGCCTTGCTTTCACCGGATGTGATGGTTTGTGAGCCTACAGCCCTTATCGGAACGGGCCAAGCCAGTGATGACTCTTATAAAATCGAAACAAACAAGGTAGTTCGTGAAATCAATCCGGATATCCTGATGCTGCAAGCCGCGGGGATATCTTCTGTTAAAGACGTGGAGGATGCTTTACTGACTGGTGCGGACGGCACTGGAGGAACGAGTGGTATTGTATGTGCAACAGATCCAGCCGACATCATGCGTCAGATGATCGAAAAGGTTGTAGAAATTAAAGAAGGGCAGGCGGTCAAATGAAATTCGTCAAAAAGCAGCTGACATTGACTTCCAATGGCAGTAGGGTCACTTATCATAATATAACCGATGACGTGAAACAGATCATCGCTACTAGCGGCATAACCAATGGGGTTTGCGTGATACAATCCCCTCATACAACCTGTTCTGTCATTTTCGAGGAATATGTTCACGATACGGATTTCAATGGGGACGAATTTCTGCATGTTGACCTGAACCGAATCTTGGATCGGATTATTCCTAGAGAACTATCCGAAAATACAAATTATCGCTATCCAGGACCGAAACATTTGGACTTTTTGATGGAATTGGATGATCCGAATTACCCAAGTGATCCTGGAACCATTCTGAATGGTGATGCCCATATCCGTGCATCATTCTTCGGCGCTAGTGAAAGTTTTATTCTCAGTGAAGGAAAATTGGAAATTGGATCGGTAGGATATATCTATTTTATTGATTTTGATCAAAATCGGGTTCGCAACCGCACTTGCCATGTGATGGTGATGGGAGAATAGGATAGTTAATGAGATTTAGAATTTGTTAAATGAGGCGTGAGCTATTAGTGCGCGGAAATTAGTTCCGAAAAAGGAGACCAGTACCCATATAGCGGTAATGGTCTCCTTTTTCAATTTTGATGTTTTTCTTCGGCGAGAGATCTTCTGTCGTGAGCTGGGTGTCAGCTCCGATGAGCAGAGCGATCATCGGAAGACAGTGCTGAGCCGGGTAGCTCAACTCCTGCGAGCGAATGCTGCCCGGAGGACAGCCCCAGAATTCTGCGCCAACTACGACGACGGCGCCTCCCATCGGAGGAGAGAGAGCAAAATGCTTGGCCGCTGCTCCGGCCGTAAAATTTCAGCTCAGTACTTGGCCTTTCCCATGATAATAGCCTTGCTGGTAGACCATCCCTAATTTTTTAAGCTTGTTGCTGGTGCATTCTGACTCGACTCCTTCAACAATCATTTTAAGATGGTAATGGTTTGACAAATTATGCCAGCTGGTCAAGAAATTGAACATGATGTCTTCATTGAGGTTTTTGAAATTTAACAATGAGATTTTAATAGTATGAATATTTTGAATGTTTTTTGATATTAATTCAAAGTTATTTTGGCCACTCCCTATGTCATCAATTGCTAATGAAAAACCTTTATCCTTTAGATTTGAGATATAGTTTTGGAGGTGATTGGCTCCTTCGATTGGGTCAAATTCGCAGTAATGCTCAGTCAATTCGATTGAGACATTTCCTTTCATCGAGGAAATATTGTCCAAAAACCCCCAAGTTGAAGGATGTTGTAACTGTTTTGGATGCAAATTCAGCGATAATTTGGTGTTGCAGTGGCTATCTATTAATTTTGTCAGTTCCCTAAAATAATAAGCCATCAACTTGGCATTGCGTTCTTCCTTCTCAATGAACCAAAGGAACATTTTTTCAGGGAAAGCACACAGCTTTTTTGATCTTAATAAAATTTCGTACCCATCTATACTATTTGTCTGTGAACACAGCACGATTGGCTGACATACCAGGTATAAATCATCTAACAACTCCTGCATCTTATCCATTTACTTTTCCCCCTTTACGATCACTGCAAATGAATCGGTGAAAATATGTTGGACCGAATCCTACGGTTAAATAATTGCAACGATTAAAATAAAAGATATCCGATGATTATCCGAATAAAATTATGCATAAAAATTACGAACTATTGAAGACAATACCTCATCGCACTTTCCGAGCATCCCCGATTAAATTGGCATTTCATAAGAACTCTATCTTAAGAGAGGTGATCAACATGCGTCAAAAAAGAAAAACTTATATGTAACAGCAGTTACTCTGGCTGTAATTTAGCTTGATTAGAGAGCGCTCTATACGCCCGTAGGACGAATCTTTTTTCATATTCATCTTTGAGATTTTATTATGGATTATTGAGCTTATATACAATTTTACCGCTGTGATCCTAATTTGGGGAAAATAAGTCTTAAAAGAATAACCAATCCCGTATCCATTCACTGCCATATTTTCGCTGGGGGTTGCCGTGATGGTGCTTTCCCGAGAATAAGTAGTTCTCCAACCATACAAGTGTTGGAAGGAGAAGGTTATCCAAGTGGCTCAACTCCGGCGAATCCTCCGTAGTCGGAGTTGATCATCTTTTTGGGTGTTTTCTTCCGGCGGGAAGGTATCTGCCCGATGATCACTAGTTAGGAGTATTGCAATAATTTCTTTTAATCGTAGTCTATTCCGTTTGAATATAGTAAAATTGAGGGTGAAATAATTGTTTGTATTAAGTTGAAAAGCATAATTGATAAGCCCTCTGATTTGCAAGGTATTTTGTTTTTATTCTGAATGAACTTTTTGCAAGGCAGGGGCATTTGTGTGGTTGAGCCAGCCATTTTCAGGTAGGCACTGGAACGCATTTGCTCATTCACGAGCGAGTGATTGACAAGCCGGTGTATTATAAAATAACGCAAAAGTGATTGGAGGATTACAATGGGAGTTTTTGATTCATTCAAAGAATTGGTTACGCAAAAGCCGGTAGGTTTGAAGAAACCGGATTTTTATAAAGCCGACAGCGATGCAAAAAAGCAACTGGAGCGATTGCAGCAGCTATACGCCACCGCGCCGGATAGGGTGAAGCCGCAGATTGAGCGCGATATGAGGCTACTCGCGTACGGCATCGCTGGGGAGGAGAATGTCGCGTTTGAACTGAACAATAGTTACCTGCCGATTATCGTCCTGCACAATCTGCGCCTCGAGCACGAGGGACTGTCGGTTCAGATCGATTACCTCATCATCACCACGAAGATTTGCCTAGTCATCGAATGCAAGAACCTCTTCGGCAACCTCGAAGTGAACAGCCGGGGGGAGTTCATCCGCGAGCTGGACTTCAACGGAAAACGCAAAAAGGAAGGCATCTATAGTCCCATTACGCAAAACACGCGGCATATGGAGATGATCAAAAAAATCGGATCAGCAAATCAAAAAAATTTTGTTTCACGGACTACATTCGAAAAATATTTCGAAAAAAGCTACCAGTCCGTAATCGTGCTAGCAAACCCTAAAACCGTCATAAACGTGAAGAACGCGACCAAAGCAATCAAAGATCAGATCATTCGCAGCGATCAACTGATTGCCCACATCAAAAATCGGATTAGGGAAAGCAAAGATTTGGCATGGTCGGAAAAAGAGATGTATCAGATAGCTGACTTTTTCATGAGCCTACATAAGGAAAATACTGTCGACTATGCAAAGAAATATTTTCAGGAAGATAATACTGAACAGGCTGAAGAAACTCCTCAAGCTGAACTTGCTGTCGAAGAAACACCGCTTTATCAGGAACTGAAGCGATATCGCCATGAGACCAGTAAAGTGGAGGGTGTAAAGCCCTATCATATTTACAGCAATGCACAGTTGGATGCGTTGGTTGCTGGTATGCCTCGGAATCTTGATGAGCTCAGGAAGATTTCAGGATTTGGGGAGGTTAAGTGCGAGAAATACGGGCCTGCAATCATTGTGTTAGTGCAGAGATATAGAGCGGGTTCAACTAAATAAGCTCAACGATTGCATGCAAACAATCTCACAGTACCCCAAACTGAAAAAATGATTATGCTTGGTGGGAGCATCCATCTGTAGAAGATACCGTACCTCTGGCGAAGCCGTGTTTATCGCAGGTGACCTTAGTGGGAAATGCTGTTCTTCGGCGAGGATAATTTTCACGGTAGGACAGCCCAGATGAGAGGCTCCGATTCCGAAGAAGCCATACTTGGGCTGGTATTCCTATGAAATACAATGTTTTTTATATAGGCATGTGCTTCAATGAAACGTCATTACTCATATGAGAGGAGCTAACTAATTTGGATTCATTACTCTTTATATTCTTGGCGTTCTATATTGCACATCTGTATCAGAAAAAACGTTTCAATTCTTCCGGCTACAAAGACGCAAGTGGCCACAGCTTTTTTGATATACTAACAGATCCCGGTCGCAAAGGGGAGTATCTGATTTATCGTTCTTTAGAACGTCTGGATGGGCAACACAAATTATTAACGAATGTCTATTTGCCGAAAAGAGACGGCACCACCACTGAAATTGACCTCATCATGATTTCTGAAACCGGTATTTATGTGTTCGAATCGAAGAATTACAGTGGCTGGATTTTCGGTGACGAAGATAGCCGTAACTGGACCCAATCGCTCAAAGGCGGGAAAAAGTACCGATTTTACAATCCCATTTGGCAAAATAAGAAGCACATCAGCCACTTGAAAAGTCACCTTGGGTTGGGTAGCGAAGTGTTCCGTTCTTACATCATTTTCAGTGAACGCTGTGTGCTGAAAAAAATGTCCGTCCGCTCACCGGAAGTGAAAGTCATGAACCGGAATGTGCTGACAAGGGAAATCAACCAGGATCTGACTTCTCTGGCAAACAGACTGAACATCTGGGAAATCAACCAAATCTACAACGATCTCAGCAGATTTGCTCTGGCTGACGCCCAGACGAAACAATCGCATATCGACGCGATGCGATGGAAGAAGTGACACCCATGGATTTGAAGGAGGAAAGGATAATACTTTATGAAAGCATACATCATCAAAATAGAACTTGTGGATTCCAATCCTTTGATTTGGCGCAGGGTGATCATGCCAGCGGATGCGACGTTCAACCGTCTTCATGACGTGATCCAAGCGGTGACAAATTTCCAAAGCGGCTATCCGTCAGACGGCTATCATCTGTTCCGTTTTGATTTTCCGCCAGAAAAATTGGCTGTCACGAACGATGAGGAAGCCTACCTGGAGCGCTTGAAGATCGAAATTCGCAAACCGACCGGATTGAAAATCGACAAGTTTCTCGAAGCGCACAAAGAAATTCATTACCTCTATGACTTTGGGAGTGATTGGAAATTCATAATCACACTCGAAAATATCGTGGAAGACTACTATTTCGGCTATCCGACTTTGCTGGACGGTGCCGAATCAGCACCTCCCGAAGACGTCGGCGGCATTGATGGTTTCTATGAATTTCTGAAAATCTATCGTGATGAAACGCATCCCGAGCATGAAGAAATGAAGCAATGGGCCCAATTGCAACGGTTCAGGGAATATGATCCGGATAGGACAAACAGCATTTTGAAATCCCTCCACTACAAGAAGACTGAATGGAACAAAATCAACCACGACAATCACCGGATCATCGAAGACAAATATCGGAAGAATTGAAAAGATCGTAAGCCCGAAATATAGAAAAAAGCTCACCTAGAGGTGCGCGCCGCAAATAGCCGTATACCATGCGATTTTTTCGCGAGTATCCGGCTATTTTTTTATTTGCTGTTACATGTAAATGCGTCATTTGAATGCGGGCTTAAAAAGATCAGTGAGGCCTTCACCTCGCTGGTCTTTTTGACATTTATATATTTGCCATCTAGGCAAGCGCAACCCACCTCCGACGAGAGAAGCTCTTGACGGAGGAGACGATAGCGCCGGGTAATTCAACTCCTGGGAGCGAATGTTGGCCGGAGGAGGACGCGTGGTGGGTAGGCCGAACTCCGGCGAAGCCGCGGTGGTCGAAGGTGATGATCTTTTTGAGGGTTTTCCTCCGGCGGGAGGGCTGCTGCCCGGAGCTGTGTGTCAGCTCCGATGAGGCGGGCGCTCATCGGAAGACAGTCCTGCGCCAGATAGCTCAACTCCGGGGAGAGACTGTTGGCCGGAGGAGGATGCATTGCGGGCGGTGTACTCCGGCGAAGCCGCGATGGTCGGAGGTAATCGTCTTTTTAGATGTTGTCCTCCGACGGAGAACCCCTTTACCGGAGGAAACCGGCACCTCTGAAGCCTTGAAAAAATGGGAAATACAATATATTGGTGTAAAATATCACTTATTACGTTTGCATGAAATACAAAATTGTATTTTTTTGATTTATAAAAGTTTCCATTAATTTATAATGATATGTGTACCAACAAAAGTAGGTTATAATGAATCAGTTAATGCTGAGTACGGATTAAATATTTATATTCTTGAAGGGTTTATGCTGACGCATCAGGATACAGATTCTATCTTGAGCAGTCCAATCAAAATTTACAAAGAGTTATTTCTACTGGAATAGGTGTATAAGGAGCTTACAATGTTTAGTATACTGGCAAATATAGGGATCATGTTTCTGGCTGTTTATTTCTGTTTGAAAAGCGGAAGATTAGGAGCGAATCATGATCATACAACAAAATCTGGCCTTATCGGATGTATTTTACTGGAAGTACTGTTAGGCACGATTTTATTGAGTTTTTCCACGGTTATCTTGGGGATCAGATATGATTTCAGGGTGCTGTTGTTTTGTTTTTCCGCAAAGCATATGGATTGGAGGGTGACCAGTTCGAGCATTTTGTTGCTGGGGATAATCAGATTTTTTTGGGGAAATAGTGAGGCTGCCCAGGTAAACCTGATTGTCAGCATAATGTTGGCCATCACCTTGCCGATGATCGTAAAGCTTATTCGGAACAAAATGAACGATTTGACGCAACTGCTGGTCTTGGTCACCTTTGCGCTTATTCCTTCAATCCTCTTTACCAATCACATGATAATGGATAAAGGACTTGTGCTGTTGATCAGTATTATTTTGTTCGCTTTGAATTATGGCGCGGTTTTTGTGATGCATTCCTTTATTTCGGATCTATACGGTTTGATTGCCTCTGCCAACACAGACCACTTGACGGCGCTCAAGAATGTGCGGATCTTCAACAGTGATCTGATGGAAATGGAGCGGAAAAAGAATCCGGTCACGTTGGCGGTGATCGATATTGATCATTTCAAAAATTACAATGATCGTTATGGACATGACAGCGGGGACGCCATCCTGAAGCAGATGGCAGCTATGTTCAATGAACTGGCGACTCCGTACACCACTTTCTACAGAATCGGCGGGGAAGAATTCGGAGTGATTGCTGATTACTTTAGTCAAAGTGAAGCTGAGGCGTTCCTACATAATCTGAAGAGTACGGTCGCCCACAGAAATTTTGCTGCACAAGTCGGCGAAACGATCAACCTCACCATTTCGGTGGGAGTTGCCCATAGCCAGAATGGTGAAACTTTGAAAAAAACACTCAAGCGAGCCGACATTGCTTTGTATCAAGCAAAAGAAAACGGCAGAAACAGAGTGATGGTATCCGCCCGCGCGTAAGAATGAGGATCTGAAAATCTGTTAGCATAGCTGTATGTTAGAATAAAAAGCTGATCCCTGATGAGACGATACTCATCAGGGATTATTTGTACGTGGAATTGTAATGCATAAGGGCGTCAGCTCCGATGAGGAGGAGTTCTTGCCTTTTTGTGATCGATTATTTCGATTATACGCATGTCTGTTAGGCCAGCGGGACCGACCAAAAAAAATAGCCAAGTCCGGCGAAAGCCGGGCTTGGCTAGCTAACTAACCTCAAACCAACACTTGGCCTTTACCGTGGTAATAGCCTTGCTGATAAATCATACCCAAATTTTTAAGCTCATTGCTGAGGCTTTCAGATTCAATTCCTTCGACAATCATTTTAAGCTGATAATGTTCAGACAAATAAAGCCAGCTATTTAAAAATTTGAAAAGAACTTCTTCGTTCAAATTTTTAAACTTCAGCAGCGAAACCTTTATCGTGGTAATGTTCGGGATGTTCCTCGCTACTAACTCAAAGTTATTTTGACCACTCCCCACGTCATCAATCGCGACAGAGAAACCTTTTCTTTTCAGCTTTAAGATGTAATATTGGAGGTAATCCTCTCTATCTGACCGATCAAATTCGCAGTAGTGCTCAGTCAATTCGATCGAGACATTCCTTTTCATCGATGAAATAGTGTCCAGAAAATCCCAAGTTGAAGGATGCTGCAACTGTTTGGGGTGCAGATTCAGTGATAGCCTGGTATTGCTGTGGATAGCCATTATTTTTGCCAGTTCCCTCGAATAATAAGCCATCAATTTGGAATTGCGATGCTCCTCCTCGATGAACCACATGAATGTTTTTTCGGGAAAACGTTGTTGTTCTTTTGATCTTAATAAAATTTCGTACCCATCAATAACATTTGTATTTGAACATAGCATGATCGGTTGGCACACTATGTATAAATCATCTAACAACTCTTGCGTATCATCCACTCACTTTCCCCCTTCACAAATACTGAAAATTTACTATTGAGAATATGTTGAATCAAATCCTACGGTTAAACAGTTGCAGCAATCAGATAGATTATACTAGATGACTATTCGAATGCGCTTACTTTTTGATAAAACTGAAATTTCAAATCTAAAATTACCAACTAAAGTTAATGTATCGGCCTAAATATCATTTTTTTAAGTCCAAAATAAAATACAATATTGTATTTTGGCTGTGTAATTTTTTTTCAAAACTAATTAGTATTATACAATATGAAATAAGTAAGTTATAATTGGCAAGATATTACTGTTTAAAAGAAGATATTCACTGAAATCAAACGTTTGTTCCGATGTGAGGGATACTCAAACGTTATACAACGATTGAATAAAAAGATAACTTGTTTCTATTAAGGTATGCAAGTAAGGAGTGCACAATGATTAGTCTACTGGCAAATATTGGGATTATATTTTTTGCTATTTACTTCTACTTGAGAAGCAATTTTGGGTCGCCAAATCAAGATAATGAGAAAATATCCTACTTCATCAAATGTATTTTATTGGAAGTGCTGGTAGGAATCGTTTTGTTAAGCTTTTCCACGGTTGTTCTGGGGATAAGATATGACTTCAGATTTCTGATGTTTTGTTTATCTGCAAAATATATAGATTGGAAAATAACCAGTTCAAGTATCCTGTTGTTAGGGATCCTCAGGTTTTTCTGGGGCAGTACTGATGTTGCCCAAATCAATCTGGTCGTCAGCATTTTGCTGGCAATCACATTACCGTTGATAGCCCATTATACCCAGGATAAGTTGAAAGAGTTGACTCAATTGCTAGTCTTGGTCACTTATGCTCTCATCCCTACAATTGTGTTTACTAATCACCTGATAGCTGATAAAAAACTCGTGTTGGTGATATGCAGTATTCTGGTTACCTCCGGGTATGCCGCAACCTATGTTATGCACTATTTTATTACGGATCTTTACAAATTAATCGTATCTGCGAGTACCGATCACCTGACGACCCTTAAGAACGTGCGCACCTTCAACAACGATCTGATGGATGTGGAGCGGGAAAAGAAAGTAGTAACATTGGCAGTGATCGATATCGATTATTTTAAGGACTATAACGATAGTTTCGGACATGACAATGGGGATTTACTTTTAAAACAGTTAGCGCAGGTGTTCAATGAGCTTTCGAATTTTGATACAGATTTCTACAGAATCGGCGGTGAGGAGTTCGCCGTTATCATCGATACTTCAAATCAAAGGGATGCAGAGGAGTTCATTCATGACTTGCAGGAAATAGTCGCTCACAGGCGCTTCAGCACAACTTCAGGTGATCCGGTTAGCGTTACAATATCTGTGGGGGTGGCGCACAATCGCACAGGGGAAACCTTGAGAAAAACGCTCAAACGGGCTGATGTCGCGCTGTATAAAGCAAAAAAAAGCGGCAGAAACCAAGTTGTTATTTCGGTCCCGCATTAAAGACAGGGCTGTCCAGGAGTGGAATAAAACCTAGCCTTGTTTATGCTAAGTAAGTATTTTAAACTAACGTATAATCGACATCTGTTCATTCCCATTACAAAACAGCCACAACTGTTGATTAGACAACTTTTGTGGCTGTTTTTCGATTTTGGACAAAAAACCATTTTAGCATTTCAAGCCATTTTTTCGATAAGCAAATAATCAATATTGTTACTATAGTTTTGTACAATAAATGATATAATCATTTAAGTAAACAGTTGGGAATTGATATCTCTACTTTTCAAGAGATAGTTTCAGAACACAAAAATAGTGCAATAAGTGTTATCGGGGGTTGAGTGATGGGAAGAGACAAATTAAAGATGGTAGAGATAACCTATTTCTTGGTACCCTTTTTGATAATATCAACAGGTTTTTCGATTTTGACAGGTTTAACAGTCAAAAATCGAATTGATGAACAGTATAATCAGCTTGAAGAGACGACTTTAGAAATTGCAAACAGCTATTCCCACAGTTTGACTCACACAAGCGAAGCCTATGAGATCATTACAGAACTTTTGGATGAAAAAATAATGATAGCAAGTCAAGCCATCATGCTTATTGAAAATAAGGATAATAATGAGGTGTTGGATAGTATTTCTCAAACGTTCAATGTGGATGAAATACATTTGTACAACAATGAGGGAGTAATAACCAATAGCACTTATGAAGAATTTATCGGGTGGCAAGCATATGAAGGACATCCGGTTCATGATTTCATGATGAGCGATCAGACTATGTTGGTGGAAGACATCCGTCCGGACACCGAGAATGGCGTTTACTATAAATTTGGCTATGTTAAAGATGAGACGGGTGGATTTGTTCAATTAGGGATTTTGGCAGAAAATATACAGGATTTCATTGGGGCGTTTGAAATCACAAATTTATTAAGTGATATTTCAAATAGGGGAGATGTAAAACACGTATTCTTTGTCGACACGAAGTACGAAATCATTGCGAGCAGTCTTCCAAACTATATAGGCAGTACAATCGATGATAAAGATATTCGTGCGGAAATGGATGGCAATGAATCGGATGTACATAGAGATGAAATAAATGGATCTTCATTTTTTAGGGTTTCTGTACCTATATTTTTCGAAAATGAAAAAATAGGGTCATTGTTGATACATTGGCCAACTGATAAAGTGGATGCCAAAATTACTCAAATGTTTCGTTACGCTATTACAGTCTCCCTAATTATTATTAGTATAACGGGTAGCATCCTCTATTATGCTTATCGGAAAAATAAGTCCAACATCAAAATTGCTTACTATGATGAGCTTACGGGTCTCCGTAACAGTAAATATCTTACGGAGTATCTAAATCAAGTCCTACGAAATTCATACAAAAAAAATAAAGCGGTATTGCTTCTCAATTTTGTTAATTTTAAAACACTGAACATCACCTATGGATTTTTATATGGAGATGAGGTACTAAAACAGATTGCAGTTAAAGTCAGGACATTATTGGATTCGGAAGACTTATTTTTTAGGTTTGACGGAGACAGATTTATATTAGTACTAGACGATTACGCAGACCAGAAAGAACTTAGAGCATTCGCTGATAAACTTATGCACATTTTTGAGAATCCGATAGTGGAAGGAACGGAACATCAGTATGTGGATGTTCAAATAGCTATAGTGGAGATTAAAGATAGACATACCTCAACGGATAAAATCCTGCAGGATGCAACACTGACACTTTCTCATATCAAGGATAGTTCAATGGACCAAGTGGCTTTCTTTAACGAAGATATGGAGAAACGACTCCTGCGGCAAGATAAAATTGTGAAAGTATTGCGGGAAGTCATTGAAGCTACAGATACTGAATCTTTTTATCTGGAATTCCAACCGAAGCTCGATTTGATGAAACATAAAGTCATTGGGTTCGAAGCGCTGGCTAGGCTTCGAATTGAAAATCTGGGCCAGGTGGCTCCGGATGAATTTATTGCTTTGGCTGAGGAAAAACTGTTGATCTATGATTTAGGCAACCATATTCTATTGCTTGCATGTGAATTTTTGGAACGACTCCAGGATGAAGGTTTCCATGAAATGAGTGTAGCAGTCAATATATCCGGCATTCAATTACTTCGGGAAGACTTTGTGGAGAATCTGCAACAAAAACTCTTTTTATCAGAAAAAGGCAGGAAGCGTCTGGAATTCGAAGTTACGGAAACGGTGTTGCTCGACCATTTTAGCCAGATCAACGAAACATTAGAGGCAATCAAAAAAATGGGAATAGCCATTTCGCTGGATGATTTTGGGACGGGATATTCCTCGTTTTCTAGACTTGCTGAACTGAACATAGATACCATAAAGATCGATCGGTTCTTTATCGATAAAATAAGTCATACGGCTGAAAAGAATCTGATTATTTCCGATGTCATCTCTATGGCCCATAAAATTGGATTAAGCGTTGTAGCAGAGGGTGTAGAGGACGAACGGCAAAAGGCGTATCTACAAAAATATGGATGCGATATCATCCAAGGTTATCTTCTTAGCAAACCCTTAAATGAAGAGGATGCCATAAACTTTTTAAGACGTTACGAGGAGTAGTGTATTTATGAAAGATATTGTTTTGGACAGTCTATTTTTTATATTGACCAGTATGGGATACACGTTATTTGTGGCGGTCGTTTTGGCCATGATCGATAATTTCTTTTCGTATTCTGATGAATTGAAGCGAATAGGATCAATCGTTCTTGTTTTATTTGTTTTTTTTGAGCACCTCATTTCTGCTGGAAATTGATGGTTATGTAATCATGAGTGCAGCTCCGTTGCTATTGATCATCCTCCCTATGCATAAAAATAACCTCTATCTGGCTCATCTCGCTTTTTTGATTGGTACATGGGGAAATGGTGGGTTTATGCTGACTGCCTTGCTCTTCTCCGTTGTCAGCCTTGTTGTGGATGCCTTAATGAAACAACGTTCACTCAAAATATATGTAGGATTTTGCACAGTATTGCCGATTCTGTTTTCTGAGGCGATACTCGATCCACAAAGAAATGATTATGATGGGCGTGTTTTGTGGACGGTAGCAATTGTAGCGACAACAATCTTGCTCATTTCAGGGATAGCTTTGTTCATGAGCAAAAAAGGAACGAAATTGATGTATTTCCGAGAATATTTAGATTTGTTCTTGAATGTGTTTAATGAAATGTATACGTTCTATTATGACGGAAAATCAGACCGTATTCATTTCTCAAATAGACTTGTAACGTTTCTTGGATTAGAAAAAAGACCGTACTCTATGAAAGAATGGAATCTTTACCTGAATGAATTTATTGTAAATGATAATCATCATATGCAATCTGATGTTCGGGAAGGATTCTTTTTAGTTCCTGGAGTCGGAGATGTCAGACACATACGTTTTGAACAGCATCAAATATTTAAAAATGACTACATCGGTTTTGTTCGTGATGACACTCGCGGGATTTCGAAAGAAGATATTTTATATTTGCGCACCCAGAAAGATACCCTGACGAACTTCCCGAAAAGCACTGTATTTGCAGAGCGATTTCTTGAAAAGGTAAAAGCGCACAATTCAAAGACGCAAAAAGACTTTCTATTGATTTTTTTGCAGATTGATATCCGGACAGCGGGTTATTCTGTCTATGACATCGAATTAGAAGCGAAATTTCATAAAACGATTCTGGAAGAGGTCCGCGTGCGGTTTGTAGACTTAGAGATATTTTCGATTGTTTTTGGTGAGTACGTTTTGGTGTTGCCCTACGATCGGGAAGCATCAGGAGAGAATATTAAGTCTGAAATCTCGCGTTTACTTAATGCGCGGATTGATATGGACGGCATGATGGTCAGCAGCTTCAATAGACTTGGCTATCGCGATACGCACACTTATGAAATCCAAAACTACGACGATGCTCAGGAAATACTCAAACAACTGTTATACTGCCGTTCAGTATTAAAAAAAGAGAGTATGTTGAATAATTATCAATTCAAAGATTATGAATATAAAGAGTATATAAAAAAACAACGCAGGGTGCGTTTCTTGACTACCATCTTACAACATGAAAAAATAAACGCTGTTTATCAACCGGTAATCGATATTGATGAAGGGAAACCAATATTTTTTGAGGTGTTGACCCGAGTGGATCATGAAGCCTACAAAGATACCGGCATATTTTTTGATGATATCCAAGAATTTGCGCTGACTAGGGAAATTGACAAAGTCATTTTCAAACGCTTGAGAAAAGCTTTGGAAAATAGATTGATTCCCGTCTACAATTATTCAGTAAACATCTCATCTGATACCATAATGGATGAGAATATAATCTATGTTGCAGATTTTTTATATGAGAATGGATTTCAGCTTTACTTGGAACTGGTTGAGCGAAGTAGACATAGTATCAAATATGTAGAAGAAAGAGAATATTTTGCTAAAAAACATCATGCCGGTTTGATTGCGGACGACTACGGCACGGAATCTTCAAATATAGAGTTGCTGTATGATTTTAATTTTAATTCCATCAAAATTCCGAGGAAATTTATAGTCGATATCGATAAAGATGAGAAGCAAAGATTGTTCGTAAGTGCCATTTACCGATATTGTGTACAATTCGGGTTAGATTGTATAGCAGAGGGAGTGGAAACTGAATCCGAAAAGGAAGCTTTGAAAGAAATTGGAATTCATTTGATTCAAGGATTTATTTTTGGACAACCTAATAGTGAAGTGGTCTTATAGATCAGACAGGCGGGTGTGAGAGATGAAAATAATTATTTTTAATGCAGATACAAGCCAAGGAAGACTGTTTGCCATGAAATTTAGACGAGCTGGGCATCGGGTTGTTTCCACCCACCAGCAAGAGCAATCTAATGATAGAGAACTTATTTCGATGAGTAAAGATGGCGTATATCAAGCCAAATTTCAGGAAAAGATTGCTGATGTGCTGAAATATGAATCCCCAGAGATGATTGTTTATTTACATTCGGACGCAATCCGTACAGAAGAAGATGCTCGAAAAGAAATAGCCATGATGACATTATTGACGCAAGAATCAGCCACTCAAACGGTCAAAAAATTTTTGTATCTATCCTCATTGGAAGTATATGGTAATGAACAGCGTGCCGATAAAAATGAGAACACTATCCCAAATCCTGTTTCGTTAGCGGGGAGGACGATGATTGCGTGTGAGAATCTTCTGAATAGTTTTCGGAATGAAGAACATTTGCTGAATGTGATTTTTAGAATCGGTGAAACGTGGGCTGAAGATAACCTTTCTGAAGATGTTAGCAGCATTCTGTATGCAGTGAATACAGGTGATTCCCTTACCGAAGAACTCGCTGCAAAGGAAATAATTCCTGTTTCCCAAGGGGATTTAGCTGATGCGGTATTGAAATCCATAAACGAAAATGTGCACGGTATCTACGATATATGCGGACTTGAAGTCATGACGGGGTCGGAGCTTTATAACAAGTTGGCTGAAAAAATTGGCTCGCAAGTGATGATGCGAGAGGTGAAACCTGTAACCTTTGTGCCATCCTGCAAGAAAGCCTTGCATGAAATCGGATGGGTCCAGCTTCATGAAACGAAAGAAATGCTGGATATGCTTGTGAAACAAACGCTCGTGGACGAACCTGTGAGGGTCGTAAAGGGCAAATTAGTCGGTTTCAAGAGTAAAAATTTTCAAAATTTTGTTGCCCATACCTTTCTTTTTGGCTTAGTTGCAGCTGGTCAGCAACTAAGCCCCTTGGATTTAGGGGTTGATCCTCTCCTCATCTATATAATAGCAGCAGCAGCCTTTGGGGGGATATCTCATGGAATATATGCAAGTCTTCTGACGATTGGGTATCATATCTATGAAATGGGGCAAATGGGATATGGTCCGAGCGCACTTATTCTGCATTATACATTTTTAATTGACAATCTTTTATACGTAACGATTGCCCTTACCGTTGGATATGTGATTGAAAGAAAAAATAGCGCTCTTTTGAAAATGAAAACAGAGACAGTTTATCTTTCTGGCGAGAACAGCCAATTGTACGAAATTAATGGAGAATTAGCAACTTCAAAACAGTATCAGGAACAAAAATTGGTGGGATATGAAAATGGGATATCGAAATTATACACCGTTTTCGAATCGCTTGAAATGAAGTCAGTGACAGAAGTACTATTCAACATCCCGAAAGTTTTTAAGGAGCTTACAGGAGAACGAAATATCAGCATATATATTATTCAGAAGCAGTCCGGATTCATGCGGAGGTTTGTCTTTACAGGAAAACCAAGCACGATTATTCCTTCAACTTTTCGCTATGTGAATATGGAAGGCTATAAACGGGTAATCGACATGAAAGAGGTTTATTTGAACAGATATTTGGATAGTGAAATGCCGAGCATTATTGTTCCGATCGTGGTCAATGAAGAAGTTATTGCTATAACCGTAATTGAGGACTATCCATTCGAAAAATTTACGCGTTACTATTTGAACTTGATTCAAATTAGTGGAAAGATAATCAATAGCTTTGGGCAGAAAGCAGCAATCAGACAAGAATTCATCTCGGAAATTATCTACGAAGACATCACCACTATCATGAAAAAATCTTTTTTCAAAGCATCCTATGAAACTGCTCTTAAAGCCTCGAAGGAAACAACATTTCATTTTGCGGTATTAGAAATCAAAGCCAGTGATGAGGATCAAAAGAAAGTTGATAAAATCCGCAGTGTATTGCGAGATGTTGATGAAATCGGCAGACTTGAAAACGGGAACATTGGGATTCTTCTATATGGTGCGAATAATGATAACATCGGTGTCATCCAAGACAGGATCAAATCTTTGGGAATTGAGAGTAGCGTACTATGAGAACAGTGGAGACGTATTTACTGTATGGATTGGTGCTGTACTACAGCGTGTTAGTGTTGGTTGCTGTTGTGATGTTCCTAAGAAAAAATAAAGTGAGCAGGTCAATGGCTTACGAATGGATAATTATGTTCTTACTTCCATTTTCAGGCTTATTCTATTTGAAATTCCCGATTTTTGATTCGCAGAATACAGCTGGTTTAGATAGTTTCAGCAGTGAGTCTAAGCAGAAGCGCCAGAAAATATATATTACCGATGTTGCTAAAGACAAGGAAATCATTTCGATCCAAGATGTATTAGCAATCAATAGTGTCTATGAGAAGCGGAATGTTGTGATGGATTTATTTTCTTACGACTCAGCGCAGTACGTTAAAGAACTTCAGGTTGCTCTCATGGACTCGGACACCGAAGTTTCCCACTACGCTTCGGCTGCAATTGTTGGGATGAAGGACAGACTTGAAGGAAAGATGTTTTCCACTAAAAAAGACTTTGGAAGCAATCCATCAGATGAGAATGCTCACAGATATCTTGTTTCGATAAAGGCATATATTGAAAGTGGCGCCTTGAATGTAAGTATGATACGCAAGTATGAGAGGAATTTTTGTATGTTCATGGAGGAATGGGAAGAACATGATTCTACCCATAAACAAGAATGGTTCCCGATTTATCTGGAGTATCTTACGCACTTGGGCGATAGTGAAAAAGCGCTGATATTAGCTGAGCGTTTTGTTAAAGAGACAAAAAGTCAGGATGCTTATATCGCAGCACTAAAAGCAACTCATTCATTTCAAAAAACCAATGATTTCCAAAGGTATTTGTCCGAATTAAGGAAAGAGAATATAGTATTCACCGATTATCATTACGATATTTTGCAGTTCTTTTTGCAGAACGAGGTGAAGGATGACAAATCATGAAATTAAATTCGCAAAAACACTTGTTATTTTGACTATTTTTACAGTGATTATTATGATTTTCCAACTATCGCGGATGGGCATTCTGGATAATGCGCAGTATGACCAAACCGCGAATGAAGAATCTTTGCCAGCTGTATCGAAACTGGAGGAATCGACTATCCAGAAGGATACCCCTATAATCGGAATCCTGACGGACGAAGGGGATCCAAATAAAAAATATTTGGTGGATGGTATGGAGCAGTATCTGGTACATCTGGATTACCGATACGAATACATTGATGTGAGCGAAGTGTCGAAGCTTGATCAATACGATATGCTGATGGTATTCCTTACTGATTTTGATGAAGGTCAGTTTATGAATGCCGTTATGGAATATGTACGTTCTGGTAAGCTTGCTTACTTTCCTTATCTGCCGTTTGATAAAAACTTATTTTCCAGTAATCTAAGAAAATTGGGCGTCCTTGAGAGTAAGTATGAGGATTTCTCGATCGATCAGATACAAGACTTTGGCGGCATTTTGGGAGAAGCAAACGAAATATACGAGATTCCACGTACCGTCAATCTGGCTATTAAACTTCGCTTGGCTGCAGATTGTGAAATGTTGCTTGAATCCGATGGAAATCCTTTGTTATGGTCCATGGATTATGGCGAGGGAACCTTTTTGGTAAGCAGTTCTGAATTTCTGGCTTCTTCAGAAAGTAGAGGGGTGTTAGCTTATGCGTTGTACCAAGGATTATTCCAGCCAAATGATAAAGCGATGGTACAGCCGTTCTACAATGTATCGACGACCGTGCTGCAAGATATTGTTTTGCCGGATAAAATCAATGATAGCAACATTTTATCGCAAGCAGGTGTGGATCAAGACAACTTTACCTTAAACCATTATTTTAAGTTATTCAAGGATATTTCAGAATCGTATGGTGATAAAATCAGCATGAGCTACACCGTTGATTACAGCGAATTGTTTAATGAAAAACTTCCGGAAACCCTTCAAAAATCCCAGTTCCGCTTGTACACTTCCCAAATTTTTGGAATGGGAGGGGACATCCTGTCCGGTGGATATTCTAATCATCCGCTCGGGTTAAAAGGTGAATTGGAGCAGATCGGCTATTTTATACCTTGGAAAAATAAAAAGCAGATGAAGGAATCAATTGAAGTTGCCAAGAGTTATCTGGGCGATGTTTACAAAGGGTATCCATTAACCTCTTATATACCACCCCAGGGGCGAATCGGACAAGAAAGTTTGAGTCGCATCGATGATTTGTTTCCGGATGTCGAGACGGTGATCAATCGTTACGTCATTGAATACCCGGATCAGTTGTTGGGAGATTTCACTACCCTAAACGATGGGAATCAGTATCTCTATACAATCACTTCAGAAAATGGTGCAGCGCAATGGGGGACAATGAATGCGATAGGATCCTTGGGAATCAGCTCTTTTGGCTTCCATTCCCAAAGGTTATATACTGATTCCATTGATTTTCAAGACTTCACTGCTGATGTTGAACGAGCCTATGAACTCGAGCAGGCATACTCATTAGAGAAGAGAACTCCTGAACAGGCCGCTAAAATAGTTGAGCAGTATCAAAATATGACGTTCAACTACGAACAAGATGCGCAAGGCTTAGAATATGAAATTGATTTTTTTGTTGAAGGGTCAGCTTTTTTGCTTCGTTCTGATAAGACTCCAGTTTCGGATGATGCGAAAATTAAGAGTATCGGCAATTATCATATTATCTACCCGGATTTTTCTAAAGGGTATATCCGGTGGAAGGAGTCCTTATGAAAATTTGTATATTGTGCGAAGGTAGTTATCCTTACGTGGTAGGAGGTGTTTCATCTTGGGTTCAGCAACTGGTAAAACTCTTTCCAGAACATGAGTTTTTTATCTACGCTATTGCAGCTGACGAATCCATGAAAGGGGACTTTAGATACGAGCTGCCTGAAAATATCGGCTTCGTCCAAGAAGTATTCCTGAATGATGCCTATCAAGAACAGCCGGCTCAGGTGCAACGCACTAGTAAGGGTAAGCTGCAGCCTTGGCAGGTAGAGGCATTCACAAAATTGGTCATGGGCGAGGTTGAACATTGGGATTCCATTTTCGACTTTTTTTTGCGCCAGCAAAGGCCTGTAGCGCAGTTCTTGATGAGCAAAGAGTTTTATTCGATCACGCAAGGTATTTATCAGGAGCATCACCAAATGGCAGTCTATTCGGAATTTTTATGGACAATGCGCTCAATGTACCTTACTCTTTTTCACATTTTGAATAATCCACCCGAACAAGCAGATATTTACCACGCTGTTTCTACTGGTTATGCCGGGATAGCAGCTGCTCTGGGCAAGCGAAAGTGGGGTGGGAAGATGCTGCTTACGGAGCATGGCATCTACACCCGGGAAAGAGAAGAGGAAATCATAAAAGCAGATTGGGTTCCTGCGGACTTTAAACAGCTTTGGATTCATTACTTTAAAAACCTGTCAAAAGCAGCGTATATGAAATCCGACCGTATTCTCGCATTGTTTGATATGAATAATGCTCTTCAGATAGAATTAGGGGCCGATCCAATCAAGTGTGATTTCATTGCAAATGGAATCAATGTTAAGAACTTTTCAGTTTTGCCACAAAAAGAGGATTCCAACATTCTGAATGTTGGAGCGATCATCAGGGTGAGCCCAATCAAAGATATAAAAACAATGCTCTATGCATTTGATCTGGTCAAACAAAAAATGCCTCAGACACACTTCTACCTTATGGGACCGAATGATGAAGACCCCGAGTATTACAAAGAGTGCCTTGAACTTTTGGAAGAATTAGGAACAGAAGATGTTGCTTTTACCGGTAGAGTGCAAGTCCGTAACTACATCGGCAAAATGGATATTCTTGTTCTTTCTTCATTGAGCGAGGCACAACCGCTAGCCCTGATGGAGGCTATGGCTGCTGGGAAACCATGTGTGTCAACCAATGTCGGAAGTGTCCGTGAATTATTGGAGGGCAGTACGGCAGATACGCTGGGTAAATGCGGTCTCTTAGCGCCGATCATGAACTACGAAAAAATAGCCAGCAATATCATTCAGTTACTTGAAAATCCGGAAATGGCTGCTGCTTTTGGCGAAGTAGGAAAAATAAGAATTGAAAAATATTATAGTGAACACAAATTTATTACTGCTTATCGTGAACTTTATCAATCATTGGGAGAAGGCGAAATACTTTGGCAGGAATAGGTTTTGAGCTAAAAAAAATATATAAGAAAAATACAGTTGCTGCGCATATAAGAGGAGGCTTTTACTCCATTTTTGTTACGATCGGGCATGTACTGATTACGCTAGGGGTATTGATGATCGTAAAAACAGTACTGCAGGACAGCTTCAATTCGGTCCACTTAGAACAACTGTATTCTGCAATAGTTGTCTATTCATTTATATTTCCGCTCATCTTCACTTCAGGAATCACTATTGTCCTCTCCAGGTATATCGCAGATAAGTTATGGAATAGGAAGAATGAAGATATTGCTTCTTCTATTTTAGGTGTCATGACTCTTTATATTGCTGTATTTTCTTTGCCGGGAATACTCTTGCTAGGGAGCGCGCAAGATTTACCGCTGATCCTAAAGATCGTTTCTTATTTATTGTATATGCAGATGGGATTAATTTATCTCTTGATGACGTATGTATCTGCATTGAAAAACTACAAAGAAATTGCGCAAAGTTTTATCATTGGGATGGGAACGGTTATCGGATTGGTTTTGATCACGAGAAACTTTCTTTATCAAAATGAGGATATTGTTGTTTATCTCATTTTTTACTTTGCGCTGGGTACATTGCTTACTTTGATAGGCTTGTATACGGCTGTAAGAAAAGTTTTCCGCCAAATGAATGGAAATTATTTCGAATTTCTCTTGTACTTTAAAAAATATCCAAAACTTTTTTTCTCGAATGTAGCCTATACGGTGACGATGTATGCTCATAATTTTTTGTTTTGGAGCTATTCTGCCACAAAACAACAGGTTTCAGTGTTCTATTTCTCTGAAGCTTTTGATTTGGCTACTGCCTTCGCAGTCTACTCGATCTTGCCGGCTGCCGTTCTTTTCGTAGTCCGTACAGAGGTTTTTTTCTACGATACCTATCGCGCATATCTTGATGCAATCAATTATGGAACAGGATCTGAAATAAAGAAGCGAAAGCAAGAGATGGAGCGGAGTATGTGGGAAGAATTCTTGTACAGCATGGAAGTGCAAGGTCTGATTTCTATGATTTGCTTAATAATAGGTATGTTGCTTTTTAAGCAGGTAGGCGCTCCCTCACTGACACTTGAAGTCTTTCCTTATTTGGTGTTTGGAATCTACTTATTGTATTTCTCCTTTTTGGGAGGAACATTGATGCAGTATTTTGAAAATTATGACGACAGTATGCGAAGCTTTTTACTGGGATTGTTTCTAAATCTCATCTTCGGACAGCTCACATTGATGATGGGTAGAGAATTTTATGGGCTGGGTGTGGTTTTCTCGTCCTTCTTGACGCTATCTTATACCATGATTAAGCTACGGGAAACACTTCTGGAAATTGATTTTGTAATTTTTACAAATGGTGCATTAAGACCGTCGCTAACTCGAGGAAGATTAGAAAAATTTGTGGAAGCTCTGAATGATGGGGTGGAGAAAGAATGAGACGATTTTTGAATAGATATAAGCTTGAGCTCGCTGCCCTGCTTGTTTTAGGGATGGGTGTGAGTCTGTTTTATTTTTTTGCCGATCTTAACAGCTCGGAGTCAGAACAGGAGCCTGAAATCGGCATCCCAACCAACATCTCTTATGACACAACGCTGGAAGATAAACTGGGCTTATATAAGGAAGAGGATCAATTTAAAGTTTACGAAGTCTATCTGACGGTTTATACCGGCTTGGACAGCAAGAGCGGTGAGATGTTCGATCTGACGGGCCTCAATCAAATAAATGGCACCACGTTTGATCCGGAACTGAAAGTCAATGTATTTGTAAAGGATCCTGATACTGGTGAGGTAGTGGCGGGGGAACAAGACGAGAGCATCAACGGAACGATCGAATTACGCGGACAAAGCGCTCGGAGTTTTGAACAGAAATCTTTCAAGGTCAATCTGTCGAAGCAAACGCTATTATTTCAAGGGCAACAAAAATTAAATCTTAACAAGCATATTTCTGATGATACACGGGTCACGCAGAAGTTTGCATTTGATTCAATGATAGGCCTGCCGAACTTCACCAGTGTCCGGACTAATTTTATGCATGTGCAAATAAAAGACGGTACGGATCCAGATGCAGCGTATGTCGACTACGGCCTATTTACGCATGTTGAAAATGTGGATGATGATTATCTGAAGGTTCGCACCCTCAATGAGAATGCGACATTTCTGAAACCTGTGGACTTTGCTTTTACGGTAGCTGAAGCTGAACAAGTTCATTCGAAGCTGGATGCAGAGTTGGTTTTGAGAGATATCAATCGGCCCGGAGATGAAAAGTTGCTGGAGATGATCATGGCCATTAATGAACCGGGAACGGAATTCAATGGAAATTTTGACTATTACTTTGATCATGACAACTATTTGACCTGGATAGCTTTGAATATCCTGCTGAATAACTATGATACGATGTCCCGCAATTTTTTGCTTTATTCGCCATCGAACGTCGACAAGTGGTATTTCTTACCGTGGGATTATGACGTCTCGATGATCAGTCCTTCTGAATGGGAAACATCTGAATATGCTAAATGGTTTGGTCTGCAGCGGTACTGGGGTGTTTCCTTGCACCGGAAATTTTTTCAGACGCCGGAAAACGTCGTTGCCCTCAGTGAGAAGATTGATAGCTTATATCAAGCCATGATGCAGGATGGAATTGAAGAAAAAGCCCAGAGATACAGGGACATCTATGAAAAATATGTCATGAATTCTGAAGCAGATCGTGCCTATTTGGAAGAGGCGAAGGGTGAAGAACTTTCGGATATTTTAGAGCATATCAGTCAGTTGCCGGCTACCTTAAGTCATAACTACACTACCTATTATGAACGACTAGAAGCGCCGATGCCATTTTATCTGGATACTATTTCAAAAGAAGCTGATGCTATCGCAATGAACTGGGAAGATGCTGTTGACTTGCAGAATGATGTGCTTTCGTATGAGGTATCCATTTTCACAAATCCGGATGATCCTGCCTCTTCAAGTGTCTGGTCCCAGACGACCACGAGTAATCACGTGCTTGCGGAAAAGGTAGTATTGGCTGGTGGGATTTATTATTGGCAAGCTGTTGCTGTGGATAACAATGGAAACAGGCAGTTTTCCTTTGATCGCTGCGAGTTGGAGCCTGGCTATCAGGAATTAGTGAGGTTTGGGATGAAGAAATTTTCGGTGCAAAATGGAGTAATCGAGGAGGCTGATGTCAGTGAAATACAATTACAATAAAAAGCATTCCAAAAAATTCCTGTTGCCCGTGCTGTTGCTGCTATTGTCGGGCTGTGCCGAGGACTACCTTTATGATGCGAGCGCGTATTATGATGAAGAAAGCTGGAACGCAGAGGCATCTGTCTTAAACGGCGGCGCTTTAAAAGAAGATAAGGGCATCTATGACGTGTACGAGGATGATTTGGAACACCTTTACTTAAAAGTTCAGCCAGGAAAAGATGCGGAGAAAGGGGATGTTTTCTCTTTTTCTTATCTACAAAATTATTCAGAAGGCGATGTCACAGGAGTCGAGCCCTATACGGATGTCATTTTGACGGAAGGCGATGATTCGGCACCGACATCCGTGACTGGGTTTGGATTCGGAGAATTCACAGCGAACGCGAAGTTGACTGTTAAAGGAAATACGGACCGTATTGAATCGCGTTCCTGGCAGCTGAAATTATATGACCGAGCCGGTCTTTATGAAGGCATGAAGTCGTTCAATCTGATTAAAAATAATGATGATGCTTCGCGGATGAAGATCAAGCTAGGTTTGGACTTAGCCAGTCAGCTTGATAGTGTGGCCAGCTTAAGAAGCAAGTTTGTGCGTCTGTTTGTCTACGATACAACCGAAGGCGGCCTACTCCAATGGGAGGATATGGGCATCTACACTTTAGTGGAGCAACCCAATAAAACTTTTTTGAGAGCCCATGGATTGAACGAAAATGCTGCGTTGTACCGAGCCAAGAATTTTCGTTTTGAACAACAAACTGAAATTCGTACGATGGACGATCCAGCTTATGATGAAGAAGCATTTGAATCTGTACTCGGCATACGTGAAGCAACCGATCATAGCAAATTGATGGAGGTGTTGGATGTCATCAACGATCCTGAAGTGACGAGTGAAGCGCTCTTGTCCGGTTCCTTCAATGAGGATAATCTATTGACGTATGCAGCCCTCAGTATTTTGATGGGAAATGTCGAAGGCACTGTGACGGACTATTTGATCTACAGTCCGGAGAACAGTCAAACCTGGTATTTCATACCTGAAGATTTCCGGAATGCTTTCGAAATTCCAGAGTGGCAAAGTTATGCCTACTTGATGAACAACAAGGTGTTCAGGATATACTTGAAAGAGGAAGAAAACCGCATGAAGCTCAGTGAAAAAGTCGCTGAGATCCGATTGACGCTGACCGATGAACGGATAACGAAAATCATCGCAGGCTATACAAAGCAGCTCTTGTCTTACATTTATAGTATGCCGGAAATCATCCAGCTACCGATTCCGGCTGCAGATGTGGAACCTTATATTTCATCATTGGTCGATAATATAGCGCAAGCGGACGACATCAATTATGCAGTTCTCCCTCCGTATATCGAAACGTACATACGTAAAGGCGATACTGTCTCGTTACGCTTCGATTCCCAAGAAAATCTGACGTATTATGCGGAAATATCTGCAGACAGGCGTTTTTCAGGAATCACCGAGACTATTCTAATCAACGAGGGCCGCTTCGAATATGGGATGGCGGGCAGTTACTACTTGAGAGTCGTCGGTGTAACGGCGGATGGAGAGCGTATTGTGTGCGGAAATATCTCTTTGGATGGACTCGGAAGGACCATTTACGGCGGTGTGGAAATCAATTAGGAGGTAGACATGCATTTTAAAGGGAAGCAACTTCGACACGAATTTAAATACTACATCAATTATCATGAATACACATATCTTAAAGCAAGGTTGGAAGGGATAATGGCATACGACAAAAACAGCGGCAAAGACGGCTATCATATCCGCAGCCTTTATTTTGATGATCTCTATGACACTGCAATGAATGAAAAATTAAGCGGTGTCCAATTCAGGCAAAAATACCGCATCAGAATTTATAACAAGGAAGATAATATCATTAAGCTGGAGCGTAAAGAAAAATTCAGCGATACGATTTCCAAACAGTCGTTGACACTTTCAAAAGAACAGTTCTACCATATAATCGAAAATGATAACATTGATTTCCTATTACATTCGGAAAAAGAAATGCCGCAACAGATGTTTTGGCATATCCGGACGAGACAATTGGCTCCCGCGGTTGTAGTGGATTATCAGCGGGAAGTCTTCACTTGTGAAGAAGGGAATGTCCGGATTACATTTGATAAAAATCTGGAGGCCGGCATAGATACCGCAGATATTTTTGATCCGAAAATGACAATAGTCAAAGCATTTCCACCTGAAGCTTTGATATTGGAAGTTAAATATGATGACTATATTCCGGATTATATTTTGAATGCGCTCCAGATTCATTCCCACAAAAAAGAAGCAATTTCAAAGTATGTATATTGTCGAATGGTCCAATTAAAGTGGAATCCAGCTAGACGTGTTTTAAGAAAGGAAAGATAACAATGGAGACATTTTCTGATATTTTCAAAAAAAGTTTTTTGGAAGGCTCGGCTACCCAAATCAGTATTCCGGGGATTTTTTTAGTGCTGGGTTTGTCACTCGTGGTGGCAGGATACATCTATATCGTTTATAAAAAATGCTACATCGGGGTCATCTACAGTCACAACTTCAATGTAGCCCTTGCGATGATGACAATCATTTCCTCTATGATCATTGCAACGATTTCATCGAACATCACGCTTTCCTTGGGGA
Source organism: Trichococcus collinsii (assembly GCF_900107505.1). Lineage (GTDB taxonomy): Bacteria > Bacillota > Bacilli > Lactobacillales > Aerococcaceae > Trichococcus > Trichococcus collinsii. The sequence goes on from NZ_FNQH01000003.1 coordinate 464,474, forward strand.
TGGTTGGTGCGTTATCCATTGTACGTTTCCGGACGGCGATAAAAGATCCGATTGACTTGATCTTTTTGTTTTGGGCTGTTGCCGCAGGGATCACTGTGGGGGCCAGGTTATGGGTAATGGTCTTGTTAGGGAATCTTTGCATCGGATTAGCTTTTATTTTCATGACAAAATTAAAAAGAAAAAATGTTATATATCTGTTGGTGATTTCTTACGAAGACGATGCGTTCCCGGCTGTAAATGCAATATTGCAAACATTCAATTCTATACTGCGCTCGAAAATATCCAGAAATGGCCTGACTGAAATGACAGTCGAAATAATCATGAACGATGAAAACACTCAATTTACCGAGAAGCTGACCGCCATCGAGAACGTTCATTCTGTGTCATTAGTGACCTATAGCGGTGAATTTGCTCAGCAAACGTGACATATGAATGATTTGAATGCACCGGGAACGTGATTATAGGAGGATAAAATGGCAGCTGGATTTCAAGAAAGTGACTCGGATAAACTTGGTTCGGTAATTAAGATCGATACCCATAAGGACATCACAGTGCAAAACCAAATAGAAAATAATCTGAGAGAGGAAAATATCGAACTGCAACGCTATGTCTCAGTGACAAAAGATTTATTCTGTATTTTTTCATTCGGTGGAAAAATCATCAAAATCAATCGGGCATGGCGCGAATTATTGGGTTACAAAGATTCACAGATGATTGGCAAGAGTATTTTTGAAATCATCGTAAATGATGATGTGTATGCTACAAAATTTGCTATCAGTGAGTCAGTGAAATCTGGTGGGCTTGATAAATTTGTCAACCGCGTCCTCAGCCATAAGGGAATAATCCGTTACTATGAGTGGCGTGTGAAAGTTTTTGGAAATCAGATATATGCATCAGGACGCGATATTTCAGATCTGATTATGACGCGGGAAAAACTCGAGTACTATCATAACAGAGATCCATTAACAGGGATGTATCAGCGCAGTTTTATCCAATCTTCATCCGAGGCGATGGTTCTGCCCTATCAACTGCCTCTTAGCGTCATTTTTGTTGATCTGAATGGGTTGAAACTGATCAATGACTCTTATGGACATGATCAAGGGGATGAATTACTGCGCACGATTTCACAGAAAATGTTAAGTTATCAACGGGAAGGCGATATTTTCGTCCGTTATGGTGGAGATGAGTTTGTGTTGTTGCTCCCGTATACATCTTATGATGTTGCCTGTTCACTTGCTGACAAAATAAAAAATAGCAATACTTTAAAAATTTCCGGGAGATTCCCATCGGAATGGGTTTCTATTTCATTGGGGGTTGCAACAAAGACAGGGATAGAAGACTCTGTTGAAGACATCATTTTGGAAGCAGATAGATTGATGTACGAAGACAAGTTACGCAAAAGCCGGAAACACAAGAATTCGATTATTGAAGGTATCAAGTCGAATCCAAGGTTGTTAAGAAAATGGGATCCGATGCACGCGGAAAATGTTGCCGACCATGCCGGAAAGATTGCAGAAAAAATGGAACTTGAGCCATATTTACAGGAACTAGTGAAGAAAGCCGCCTTAGTGCATGATATCGGAAAAATCACTATACCGTCAAAAATTCTCAATAAGGACTCTTCATTAACTCAAAAAGAATTAGAGCAAATCAAACGCCATCCTGAATCGGGATACCAAATTCTTCGGTCCGTAGATGAATACGCATCTGTTGCGATGATCGTCTTGTCCCATCATGAGTGGGTAGATGGATCAGGATATCCAGAAAAATTGAAAGGAGAGGACATTCCTTTAGCTTCCCGAATCATCGCAGTTGCCGATTCATATGATGCAATGACCAGTGGGCGTACCTATACCGACTGCAAAACAATGGAAGAAGCTATTCAAGAATTAAGAGCATGCGCAGGGTCCCAATTCGATCCTGAAGTTGTTTCCGTATTCATAGAAAAAATACTTCTTTATGGAGATTAATGAGGCTGTTTCCGATGCCGTATTCTGATGTAGGAGAACAACTGTTTTCCATGAACTCAATATCATTGACAGTCAATCGTTAAGATAATATACTCATTAATAACATTTTTAACAAAATTGTTGTATTCTGAGATTGGGAAAGCGGGCCGTATATATAAATATATTTCCAAAGAGGGAAGAAGACCATGAAATGTTGGTATAGAAAACAAATGAAAGGTATGTTATCAGGAGAAGAGGCAATGACGCTCGTCGAGGTGTTGGCATCCATTCTGCTGCTGTCGCTTATCATCACAACTTTTTTATCTTTTTTTATTCAAGCGGCAAAAATAAATAATCAGACCGATACTGTCAATGAAGCAACTTTTATCGCCCAAGAACAAATCGAATTACTTACCTACTATTCAGAGACAGAGACTGTGGAAGAAACGCTGAAACTGATCAAGACTGAAAGCCCAAGCACCAACTCCGGATTCCAGACTCAATCAGAAGTGTTCAAAAAATCAGGTGAGACACTCTACACAGGAACTGTGACGGTTTCCAAGGAAGGGAAAGCTTATGCACAAATGGAAACGCGGCTGTCATTTCGTACAGCAGAAGATCTCGAAGATTAGTCTACGGAACGAGTCAGGAATGACGCTCATAGAACTGTTGGCCAGTATTGCGCTGCTTTCGTTGGTGCTTTCGTTGGTGGGGGCTGTACACCTGTTTGGCCAAAAGCAATATCTGACGCAATCTTATTCCGCTCGTCAATCAAATGATTTCGCTTACACGCTTTCTGTCATTTCCAGAGAAGTGCGCAAGACGCCTTTTGCTGATATCACGATATCAGAATCAGGGGATACCCTCTTAATTGACGGTGCCGAGGAATTTAGTCAAAAAGGCGCACAGCTTGTGAACAATAATGATCAAGTTTTGGCAGAGGATGTTGAGGACTTCGTTGTCACTCCCGATGCTGAAACAAAGAGCGTCAAAATCGTATTGAAAAGTTTGTCAGAAATGAATAGCCAGCCAAAAGAATACCAGACTACGATTTATTTCAGAAGGTGAGTGGATGGGATGGGAATCAAGCATCTCCGAAAGGACGAAAAAGGCAGTGGCCTGGTTTTGACATTAATGGTGCTTCTCGTGCTATCGGTACTTGGTGTTTCAATCGGAACACTCACGCTCGGCAGCTATCGTCTGAGTGATGCCAACCGCGATGATACATCAGCTTATTATGTGGCAGAGGCAGGAGCCGTTGCTGCTTATGAAGAGATTCAGAGTAAAGTGTTGGGCGCTTATGAAAATAATGCAACAGAAGGCTCCTTCTATAATCAGGTGTCAACCATTGTGACCTCACAAAATGGGCAGGCCTCTGTTGATTTTGGGGAACAGTTCGGCACTGAGCCTACTGCCAAAATCGCAACAGTGAAAAAAGACTCAAAAACCTACACCATTACTTCCATCGGAGAAGTGGATGGGAAAAAAAGAACCGTCACTAAACAATTCACGGTGACCTGGGTCGAGAAAAACACAGGAGGAGGCGGTGGATTACCGACACTTCCTGCAAATGCAGCTTTGTTAACACAAGGAAAGATTGAAATTACCAATGGTACGTTACAAGGCAATCTATATATTAATTCTGTGGAACCGAAATCATTCCAAATCTCAGGCAATCCCACTTTTACATCAGCAACGTTGTTTTACTCGAATAAGACAACAGCGGAAGAGTTACTGGATTATCCATCTTGGTATAACAAATTGCCAAAATTGGAAGCTAAAGATGAGGTGTGGGATTTTGGAACTTATCCTGGATTGTTGAATCAGATTTCTGCACCCAATATGACCGAAAAGCTACCAGTTAAAAAAATGGGGACTCATATGGTTCAGGATGTGGACGGCAACGTAAAGGTCACAAACTATCAAGCGGTTGGATACGAACTTAAGTTAGAATCAGACGTTTATATTCCGGAAATGACAAGTAACTCGAACCGGAGTTTTTCAATCGATACTGGCGGCTTCAATCGTACGATTTTGGTCGATGCACTAGATCTGGGTGGGGATATTCATATTGAAGGTGAAGGGACGCTAACAATTGTTGTTAAAAATTCATTTAACATTAACAATGGAGGCGTTTCTTTCAATAAGGATGGATCCCAAAGTAAACTTTCGTTAGTTTATTTAGGAAATAGTGAGTTGGATTTGGGGAAAATTAAACAAATAAACGGAAATGTGATTGTAAAAAATGCTGGTGTAAAAACGAATAATACTATCATTAATGGAGTCTTCCTGACTGGAGGCAGCACTGTTCAGCTGTCTGGTGGGGGGGCAGGCTCCAACATGATGCTTATTGCGCCGAATGCGGCTGTCACGTTAACGGGCTCCTATTCAATAAATGGTACGGTTGTCGCAAAAACATTCGAAATGGGGGGCGGTACGAGGCTGTCTTATCAAGCCATCAATACGACTGGCTTTCCGTTCGGGTCGACGGCGCCTGCTGCTGATCCGGAGCAGGAAGACATCATCAGCTCAGATCCAATCATAGAAAACTAGCAGAAAGGTGGGAGAACGTGGCGGATTTTAGGAAGAAAAAACTAGGGGATTTATTGAAAGAAGCGGGTCTCATTACGGAACTGCAGATTGTGGAAGCACTCAGCATGAAAAAGCAGGACGGGAAATTAGGTGATCTGCTGGTTGATCAAGGGTACATCACCGAGAAACAACTGCTGGATGCACTGGAAATCCAATTGAAATTAGAAAGTGTGTCCTTGTACCAATATCCGATCGATATATCTGTAGTAGAGCTGATATCAAAAGATTTTGCACGATCGAAATTATTGCTTCCGATCAAAAAAGAGAATACCCGCTTGATTGTAGCGATGAATGATCCGCTGGACTTCTATGCCATAGAGGAGCTGGAATTTTCTACTGGTTATGCCGTCAGGCCGGTGATAGCGACACGAGATGACTTACTGCAGACAATCAACCGTTTATACGACTCAAAAGAAGTGAGTATTGAGTATGTTGAGGGTGAGGATGCTCCAGCAGTAAGGATCTTCAATCAACTGTTGGAAACAGGTGTATCGCTGCGGGCATCTGATATTCATCTGGATCAGACGGAACGCCAAGTATCCGTTCGATACCGCGTGGATGGGCTGCTTCGGAATGAGCGTCCTTTGCCGAAAACCTTGATGAACGCTTTGGTTGCTCGGATCAAAATCATAGCGGGATTGAACGTTACGGAGACGCGCCTGCCCCAGGATGGTCGTATCAGCACAACAGTTTTGGGTAAACGGGTGAATTTGCGGGTAGCTACCTTGCCGACGGTTTTTGGTGAAAAAATTGTGCTGCGGATATTGGATATCTCCAACATGTTCAGAAAAGTCGAGGATATCGGCCTGGAGGGTGATATTTTAGCCGATTATCGGGAATTGATTGCCCAGCCGTCGGGATTGATCTTGTTGACAGGCCCGACAGGTTCAGGGAAAACGTCTACGCTGTACGGCTCCATCAATGAACTGAACCATCCAGAAAGTAATATCATCACGATCGAAGACCCGGTTGAATATCAACTCGAGGGCATCAATCAAGTTCAAGTCAATGCCCAGATTGGACTGACTTTCGCGACCGGATTGCGTTCCGTCTTGCGTCAAGATCCGAATATCATCATGGTGGGGGAAATTCGGGATAAAGAAACGGCGGAGAACAGTGTGCGTGCGGCTCTGACGGGCCATTTGGTGTTTAGCACGCTACATACCAACAGCGCCATTGAGGCCATTCCCCGCTTGCTTGATATGGGGATCGAACCCTACTTGATTGTATCTGCCTTGAGTGGTGTCGTAGCGCAACGGCTTGTCAAAACCATCTGTAAAGATTGTGCCGACACCAGAGAAGCAACGCCGGTAGAGCGGGAAATCTTTGAACGGCGCAATCAGAAAATCGACACGATCACCTTCGGCAGGGGCTGTGATGTTTGCCGTAATACCGGATACCGGGGGCGGATGGCCATCCATGAATTGATTGTGATCACGGAAGAAATAAGGCAGCTGATGATGAATCAGGCGTCCATCCAGGAAATCAAGCAGCATATCAAGCAACAAGGTATCCGCTTTTTGGTTGACGATGGCTTGATAAAAGTGAAGGCAGGCAAGACGACGTTGGAAGAGGTGTTGCGGGTTGCTTCAATCAATGAATAAAAAGACGGAAACAATGGAACAATTGGATACGATATTAATCGCCGCATATGAAAAAAAAGCTTCCGATGTCCACCTTGTCGTAGGCTCTGCGCCTGTCTTCCGGGTGGATGGAAAGCTGATTCCCCAAAAACAAGCTTCCCTTGTGCCTCAAGATACGGAGCAGTTTGCGAAAACTTGCCTTAGCCAAGACTCGTGGGAGGTGCTGGAACAGAAACGGGAAATTGATTTTTCTTACGACATTGCAGGCATTGCCCGCTTCCGTGTGAACGTGTTCTACCAACGCAATGCGCTTTCGCTTGCTTTCCGAATCATTTCCAAAGAAATCCCCAGTGTGGAAAGTTTAGGTATTCCCGCCATCGCCAAAAAATTGGTTCAACAACCACACGGACTTTTCTTGGTTACCGGTCCAACCGGCAGCGGGAAAAGCACTTCTTTGGCGGCGCTGATCGATTATGTGAACGAAACGATGAACCGACACATCATTACATTGGAGGATCCCATCGAATATTTGCATGTGCATAAACAATCCCTCATTGAACAAAGGGAAGTCGGGTTTGATACCTTATCATTCAAAGATGGTCTGCGTGCGAGTTTGCGCCAAGATCCGGATGTCATTCTGGTGGGGGAGATGCGCGATATGGATACCATCTCCACAGCCATCACGGCATCGGAAACGGGCCATTTGGTTTTGGGGACGCTGCATACTTCGGATGCAGCCGGCAGCATTGAACGGATGATCGACGTTTTCCCGGTAGGGCAAAGGGATCAGATCCGTTTGATGCTGGCGAATGTACTCTTGGGCATCTTGTCGCAGCGGCTGCTGCCGACCAAGAAGGCTGATGGTCGCGTGGCGGCGACCGAAATGTTGATCAACAATGCAGCAATCAAGAATTTGATCCGGGCTGAAAAAATGCATCAAATCCCCAATGTGCTGCAGACATCCCTTGATCAAGGCATGCACACGATGGATATGAGCATCAAGCGGCTCGTTGAAGAAGAAACAATCAGCCGTTCGCATCTATTACTATAGTAGAAGAAAAAATCATTGAATATGGAAGGAGGGTAATGATGGCCGTTTTTGCCTACAAAGCCAAAACAAGAGAAGGAAAACTGATGAAGGGGAAAATAGAGAGCACCAATAAAAAAGAAGCCCTGAATGAACTCAAGCACATGGATCTGATCGTCTTTGAAGTGGATGCGCTGAATGCTGTTTTGAACAAGGATATCACTTTGCGTACCTCTTTGAAATCAAAGGATTTCATCGTTTTTTTGAGACAGTTTTCCTCTTTGACGAATGCAGGCATCTTGCTTGTCGACGCTTTGGACCTGCTCGCTGTCCAATCAACGAGCCTTGCCCTGAAAGAAGCATTGGAAGAATTGTCCGAGGAAATAAGGGAAGGGGTTGCCTTGTCTGAAGCGATGGCCAAAAAGCCGAAATTGTTTCCTGAATTATTGATTCATATGATTCACTCGGCCGAAGTGAGCGGGCGTTTGGAGGAAGTGCTCCAACAAATGGCGGACTATTATGAAAAGCAGCACCGCATCAAGCAGAAAATCACGACAGCCATGACCTATCCGCTTGTTGTAGCGGTGTTGGCCTTCTTCATCACAGCCTTCCTGTTGGTGTTCATCGTGCCGATATTCGGGGATATGTTTGCATCCATGGGTAGCGAGCTGCCTCCGATTACGCAAATCGTCCTGACATTGAGTGGTTTGGTTCAGCGTTATTGGTGGATGGTGCTCTTGTCGATGGGTATGCTTGTCGCAGGCATCATTCAGCTTGGGAAAAAAGATCAGGTTGCATATGTGTTCGATGTGGTGCAACTGAAGATTCCTATTCTGGGGACTTTCTTGCAGAAAACGCTGTTAGCGCGTATGACGCAGACGTTAAGTTCCTTGATCAACAGTTCCGTCCCGATTCTGCAGGCCATCGAAGTGACCAGTAAGGTAGTGGGCAATCGCGTGGTTGAAAACGTGCTGTTGCAGGCACAAAAAGATGTCGAGCAAGGCGAATCTTTGGCTAAGCCGATGGTCGATCATTGGTTTTTCCCGCCGCTGATCATTCAGATGATCCAAGTCGGGGAATCGAGTGGGGAGTTGGACGAGATGCTGAAAAAAGTTTCAGAAATCTACGACCAGGAAGTGCAGGAGTCGTCCGACAAACTGCAAGCATTGATCGAACCGATCATGATTATGATTCTTTCCGGCATTGTTGGTGTGATTGTGCTTTCCATCGTTATACCGATGTTCAGCATGTTTGAAACTTTCGGATAATTTAGAGCTGAATATATTGCATGTGCAAAATAATTGTTGTATGATTTGAATTAGAAATAAACTTCTGTTGGTTTAAGAAGTGAGTTTTTTTAGTAAACAAACAGGGATAAAATAGAACTGAAAACGGAGGAAAAAAATATGAGAAATCAAATCAAACAGTTGTTGAAAAAAGAAGGCGGCTTTACATTAGTTGAATTACTTGGGGTTATCGTGATCTTGGGGCTAATCATTGGTATCTCGATTCCTTTGATCGGGAATGTGATTGCAAAAGCTGAAGGAGATACGACAGCTGCTCAAGAAGAGTTGGTTATCGATGCTGCGAAAATGTACGAGTTACAAACAGCTGATATAGATGCTGATGGAATAACTACTACTGAGTTAATAGCTGCAGGTTTCCTTGAGTCTGATTTTGATGGTGATTTGACAGTGACGAAAACAACTGTTGATGGAAAGATAACGTACGAAGTAGATTAATCGTAACACCAACTTAAATACGTAGAAAGACTCCTCCGTGGAGTCTTTCTTGCTTACTAGGAGTTTTTTCATGCATACAATCATAACCGCTATTTTTTTCGTCTATGGCTTGGTATTTGGGTCTTTCTTTAATGTGGTGGGTTTGCGGGTGCCAACCGGGACGCTGTTGGCTCAAACGCGTTCCTACTGCGACACGTGCCAGCGCACCTTGACTTGGAAAGAATTGATTCCGGTCTGGTCTTTTTTGCGCCAAAGAGGCCGATGCAGTCAATGCCAAGAACAAATTTCGTTGCTGTACCCAATCATGGAGTTGGCGACCGGGATTTTGGCGGCTGTTACTTTCTACCTTTATGGTTGGAATGAACAAACGTTTCTGGGATTGCTGCTGATTGCGCTCGTTATTCCGATCACGGTATCGGATTTGGCCTACAGGAAAATACCAAATAAGGTCCTTTTGTTTTTCACGCCATTGTTTGTGGGTTTGCGCATCCTGGATCCGCAGCCTTCTCTTTGGGTGTCCTTATTCGGAGCGTTTCTGGCGTTTGGTTTAGTATTTGTGATCATCCTCGTATCTAATGGGGGTATGGGTGCAGGTGATCTGAAATACTTTACTTTATTGGGCTTTATATTCGGACCTTATCATTTTTTGTTGCTTTTCTTCTTGTCCACGCTTTACGGAGCAGTCACTGGGATGATTATCATGAAGCTAAAAGGCGGAGATCGAAAAATGACCATTCCGTTTGGTCCTTATATCAGTCTAGCTGCAGTAACTGTTTTTTATTTTGGAGATACGATCATTCAGTGGTACCTAACACTTTTTAGCTGAGTTGGATCACTTTTTGCGGTTCGTATACGGAGGGAGGGATATTATGTTATTTCAGAAAAAACCATTGCTTTATTTTGAATTTTTGGAAAGACGGATCCGCTATTTGGTCATGGATGCGCAATCCCGCACAGTCCTGGAACAAAATGAGATCCTGTTTGATACCGAAATCCTTCATGAAGGGAGAGTCATCAATCCTTCATTGCTTGAAAACCGCTTGAATGCATTAGTGACCGAAAAAAAATGGAAAAATGCGCAAACGGCCATCCTCTTGCCGGACGATTTTGTCATAGTGCGTGAAGAAAAAATACCGGCACAGCTGGCACCGTCAGAAATAAGGGCTTACGTCGCGCTGCATATGGGTCAGCTGATCCGATCCCCGTTTAAGGAGACGCGTTTTCATTTTGAGTTGCTTGAAGTTGGTGATATGGAGCATACCATTCTGCTGATGCTCTATCCGCAAGAAGTCATTTTTCAATACGAATCCTTATTGCAAAAAGTATCCTTGAATCCAGTTTTAGCGGATATTTCGTCGCTGTGCCTTTACCGGACCATCCTGCAACAAAATGACTTGCAACAGAATTCAGATGAGCATGTGATGGTGCTGCAGTGGAGCCCTGTGGATCATACAATCATGGTTTTTCATCAAAATCTGCCCAAGTTTTCCCGCCACTCGAGATTGGCCCGCCTGGTTGATTTATGGGATGTGACCAAAGAAGGCGAATGGATCTGGAAGGATGATCAAGACTCGTTTGAAGAAGCAATAACGGATGTGTTGGATGTTTTGGAACGATTACTGGAGTTTTATCGCTATTCTGTGATGAATGGCCATGGTGGAGTGACGGATATCTTTTTGGCGGGCGATTTTCCTTATCTGGAAAAAATAAGGGAGCAATTGTCCCGGCGCTTTTTCCTGCCGATTCATATTCTGCAGGCCTCTGAAGAAATCAGTTCCAAATTTTTGCCGTTATATGGGCTTGCATCGAAAGAGAAATATGCAGCCGTTCCGCAGAAGGTTGCTCAGAAAAAAATGAAGCTCACCCGAAAAAAAGTACAGGAGGAAAACGAACATGTTTGAAGTCAATTTTTTTGAGAAAAAACAGATAAATTTTCTTCCTTATGTGCTTGGTGGTACTTTCCTTTTTCTGCTTGTTCTTGTGGGCATTTATTTCTTCTCAGCGCAAGCGTATTATACAAAAGCGGAAATGCGTGACCAGGAGTGGCTTCAAGCCGAGGAAGAGCAGCTAATGGTTTCACGGCAAATGCAAGAATACGCACAATTGACGGATCAAGTGGCAGAAAATAAAGCCACTTTTGAAGCGAAGCAATATCCAATGTCTTACGTAACAAAAGCAATCGTTGAACAAGTTCCAAATGGGGAACAGCATGTGACCATTTTAAATAAGAATGAAACGAATCAGATCACCTTAGTGTTGGAAGGCTTGACGGTTACGGAGATTTCCGAAGCTGTCGAAAAGTTTAAATCGTTAGTGTATGTCTCTGATGTTCAATTCATCCGTATGGAAAATCAACTAGATGGAGCAAGTTCGACGGTTGAGCTCTGGCTGGAACTTGATGAAGCAGCTTTGAGAGAGGAGGTTCTCTCATGAATCTGAAATGGAATCGCGTGTCATTTGTAATGGCCTTTGTGCTGGGGTTGCTGGTTCTGGCGACTTTCATTTTCGGTCAAGTGTATTTTCTCGATCCGATTAAGCAACGAGCCGCTCGCGCAGCGCTGCTAGTAGAGGAACAAATGAGCTTGAAGGCTGAATATCCGCCAGAACAAACCTTGCTGGATGACTACAGACAAAAGTATGAGGAAACCTGGGGATTTTTACCTGAAGGTGAAAAGGTAAATCAAGAGCTGGTTGTTCTGGAAAGCATCGCTGCTGAAGAGAATGTCATTGTGCAACAGATCGCACGTGTCGGTGAACCTCAACCGATCGAAGGACTTGATGAAAGTTACATGAAGAGCACTTACGCAGTTGAAATGACAAGCAATACTGCGGGGAACATGCAGAGGCTTGTTGAAAGACTCGAGGGACTAGAACGCATCTGGAATATCTATTCTTTCGGGTTCGAAAAGCTTGACGAGGAGTCTTTCAGCGGTACCTTTACTTTTGACTTATTTTATTACGTATCTGCTTCCGAAGACGCTCAACATTGAATTGCTTCATGCATAATTGGAAAAACGAGCTGCACCCTCACAAGAATACGTGAGGGTGCAGCTCGTTTTTGTTAGCCCGTTGTGGGAAGAAGGAAACCCCTTAAATTCAGGAGCGGGACATCAAAGTGGAGTCTGATCAACCGTCCACTCCCAAAACTTCACCGGTTTCAGCGTGGATCTTCACTTCGGCATCATGTCCTTGGAACTCGACTTCATAAACAGGTGCATTCCCGTGGTCATCCTTGCTGTCCAGCTTCCAGCCCTCAAAATCCGATGCATCGGTGCTAATGCGATCCTGTGCAATCCGGATGGCCTCGACAGGACTGATCAGGTTGCCGAAGGATAGATAGACGTCATCATCGGAATCGTTATTTTCACTTTCTTCCTTCAGGATTTCTTCGGTCTCGGAATGAATGCGCAGCTCGTATTCGGTCTGTCCGACGACGCCTTTGATTTCATAGGTATAGTCGCCGAAATCCTTGTCGAAGTCGACTTCTTTGATTCTAGCATCAGGATATTTTTCGATGAAAATGGCGACGGCGCGATCCAAGGATACGCTGCTGTAGCCTGCTTCGGCCGGCAAGGCAGCGTCGGTTGTGACCGCTGTGCTACTTATATTCGCCGGATCCATCGTCTCCGTGCTGGCTTCCTGCGCCATGGATGAACTTGTGCTCGAGATGTCCTCAGACGTGTTCGCGTTGTCCCCGCATCCAGCTAGCGTCAAAACCGCCAAGCCGGATAAGGCGACATACTTCCAATTCTGCATCATTTAACATCATCCTTTCTTTTACAAGGATAAGACAAACGACATTTTGGGTCAAACAAAACGGTCTTAGCCGGTGGACAGCCGTGGAAATCTGCACCAGTTCCTGCGAACCCGCCGCTTACCGGAGGAGCGAGCAAAATCTTCGGCTGACCGACTACAACGCACGTCAACTTTCTGATATACTGAAAGGAACATTCAGTCGGAAATGAAAGGAGGTGCTACCGGTGAAAAGAGAGCGACACTATTATGCATGGATGTCGGTAATTGCCTGGATGATTGTTATCTTCTTCCTGTCAGCCCAGCCGGCGAACCAGTCCATTATCTTGAGTGGAAGCTTGACACGCTTCTTTGCGGACGCGCTCAATCAGCTTGCTGCGTTCATTGAGTATTTCACGCGGGCGCAGGGAACTATCGTGTTTTTGAGCAGCATTCTTCTGCTGATTTATCTATTGGAAACGCAGGAGGATGAACCGAAGCTTTTTGGCATAAAAAAACGTTGGATCATCGTCGGGACAGCCGTATTTTTGGTGTTGGCGATCTGTTTGTTCCTGTTCGTCGATTTCGTTCAGGATACCAGTTTTGCCTATGCGGGCAGATTGATGCGGAAATCTGCCCACTTCATCGCGTATCTGATCCTCGGTTTTCTGGTTTCGCATGCGATGAAGAATGAGTCCTTCACCGCGACTGCCTGGAAGCGGAGAGGTACCACGTTACTGATTTGTGTGGCGTATGCCATAAGTGATGAGTTCCATCAAGTATTCGTGCCCGGCCGCGGACCGTTGCTGAAGGATGTCCTCATCGATGGATCGGGTGCATCCCTCGGTATCCTGCTTTACGTTGGTGTCAGAGAAGTATGGATACGTTGGAAAAATAAAAAGTCTGGAAACACTTAAAAGATAGTGTTTCCAGGCTTTTTTACATACGCTTAACTTCGATGAGGAAATGCTAGGCCGGAGCTGACCAATTTTCGGGTAGCTCAAGTCCGGCGGAGACTTGCTGTTCGGAGGTGATAGGTTTGTGAGTTCTTCTCCGGCGAAAGAACCATTCACAGGAGGAGGGCATAATCTCCGAGGGGCGCTGGATTAACAGCGCTCCTCGACTTTTGAATGCATATTCCCCCCTTGATTACAATAAAAAAAGTCTATCTGTAGCTATGATTGGATTGCAGAGAAATGGTGTAGTACAATGCAATCAGAAGACATTATCCTTGTTGCTGTTTTTCTTCAAAATGGTGCGAATAAGCAAGAATATAACGCGCTTCGTCAGCCACTACACCTCATCATCCCTCCTCCGAAAAAACGTATAGAATCCCGCTACATCATACTTCGCTGGCACATGCTCCGAGGAGCCAAAAGGCAATTCGACCATTTACCAGGCATGTCCAAACAATAAGCCACCCACCAAATTGCGTTAGAGCAAACGTAGTTTCGTCCTGACATCATCTCGACAAGTTAGTATAAGAGCCAAAAAATCCATAACTTTGCTTTGCAGAATCAATGCTGCGCACAACCTGATTTGGAGGGGGGCCTGCAAGTATCAATCTTTTCTTTTGGCAACGAACTTTTATTTCGGGAGCGGTTTCTTTGGCGCCGGGCAATTGAAGGGGATGTTTAAAAATGAATAATTTCAAGCGAATAGACTGGTTTAAAATATTTCTATTATTTTCAGTATTTGCAATTGGTTTAGGAACAGTTCAAGTGCATGCGGCTACGTCTGTTCGTGCAAACAATGCCGCTATAACGAATCCACTCGATGGAATCGGCGAAGTCTCTTTACTGGCGGAGCCAACGGTAAACCTTGCACCGACAAGCGTAATCAGCAGCTCTGTCACTTTTTCGGGCATCTCGTACATAAATGATGGTCAGACGAGCAGCACGGCCAGAGCTGCGAAAGCGGGGCCGGGTCTGCATTGGGTACAGCTGGATCTGGGCGCAGTCCATGAGATCAGCTCCATCAAATTATGGCATTATTTTGGTGATGGCAGAAGCTATCGGGATGTGGTCGTACAGCTCTCAAATGATCCAACATTTTCCAGCGGTGTGGTGACAGTTTTTAATAACGACACGGATGGCAGCGCAGGCTTGGGTGTGGGCACGGACAGTGAATATAAAGAATCGAGCTTCGGGAAGGTGCTCTCATTTAATCCCGTGAACGCCCGTTATGCAAGATTTTACACCAACGGGAGCAATGTGACCGGGTGGAATCACTATGTCGAAATCGAAGTATACGGTGTTGGAATTCAGGTGGTGCCAACGGTAAATCTGGCGCCGGGAAGTACAATCAGCAGCTCTACCACCTTTTCGGGCATCCCGTACATAACCGACAGTCTGACGACTAATTCCAGCAAAGCTGCGAAGGCTGGGCCAGGCCTGCATTGGGTACAGCTGGATCTGGGTGAAGCCCATGATCTCTACGCCATCAAATTATGGCATTATTTTAGTGATGGCAGAATCTACAAGGATGTGATCGTACGGCTTTCAAATGATCCGACATTTTCCACCGGTGTGGTGACCGTCTTTAATAACGACAATGACGGCAGCGCAGGCTTGGGTGTTGGGACGGACAGTGAATACAAAGAATCGAGCTCTGGAAAAATGATTTCCTTCAATGCCGTGAACGCCCGTTATGCAAGGTTTTACTCCAATGGCAGCAGTGTGACTGGGTGGAACCATTATGTCGAAATCGAGATATATGGCCATGAGCTATCGGTAACGGAAGTCAGAACAGAAACTTTGACCACAAACAAAGTGAGTTACACACGAGTCGAGCATTTGGACAATACATTCCCGGCTGGAGAAACACAAATAATCCAAGCTGGCGTTGACGGTTATGATACGGTGACGTACGAGGTGACCTATACGGACGGCGTAGAGACGGGCCGAGTGGAGGTGTCGCGGGTGACGACGGCGCCGATAGATGAAATGGTGCGGGTGGGGACCCAACAAATCGTGACGGAGCGGATAACCGTTACAGAGAATACGGTGGCCTACCAAACGGTGGAGCAGGAAGATGCCAGCTTGCTAGCGGGTGAAAGGGTGATCCAACAGGTAGGAATTGATGGCTACGACACGGTGAAGTATGACGTGACCTACACGAACGGTGAGGAAACGGGCAGAGTAGAGGTGTCACGGGTAACCACCGCGCCCGTCGAAGAAATCGTCCTGGTAGGTCCTGATGTGGTCGTAATAGAACAGACAACCGTAGTGGAGAACGTTGTGGCCTACCAAACGGTGGAGCAGGAAGATGCCACCTTGCTGATGGGCGAAAGGGTGATCCAACAGTACGGTGTTGACGGCTACGATACGGTGACGTACGACGTGACCTACACGAACGGCGAGGAAACGGGCAGAGCGGAGGTGTCGCGGGTAACAATGGCACCGGTCGAAGAGATCGTTCTGGTGGGGACTTATTCAGACGATACCTACGTGATCTATGCCATCGCCGATACGCATCTTTCTTTGGATACAGGCATAGCTTCCCTCGAAGAAGCTACCCTCTCCAGAAGTAGCATCGTCGCTGCGGAGGAACAAGGTGTATGGATGACGGCGGAAGGCACCTTTGTGACGGCGGCGACTGTCTCGGAACGCACGCAAAGAATGCAATCTTTTGCGGCAATTGCAAATGCGGATCAGCCAGATTTTGTTTTACATTTGGGAGATGGGACTGCCGGGCCTTCAGATTGGAATTCGTTTTTGGCCGCTTGGAACAGCATCTCCCTGCCGAAGCTATTTGTGCCGGGAAACCATGATTTTGACAATACGACATACGCTTCAGTGGCTACCATGTTCGGGTATAACACGAGGACAACTATCGGCAACAACAAATTCAGTTATGCTCAGGAGATTTCGCTTGGAGGCATCAGCTTTTTGCTGCTGGATGTGGATACGAACCGTGTAGATAACAGTGGATTCCAGACGAAATTGGATTGGGCCGCGGGGCAACTGAACAGCACCACCAGTCCGTTGGCGCTCATTGTGGCGCATACGGCTCCCCACAACTATCTCAGAAATAATTACGATGGGCCTACCGCATACGCGTTCAACCAAATCGTTCTGAACGCATTGAGCTCAAACCCCAATCTTGAGAAAGTGCAAGGTATTTTTGGACATGAGCATCCATCAAATACTTACATGGATTTGTTTTTCGGGTCTGAATTCCCGGGGTTGATCCTGAAGCCGAATGTCTACACAGTCGGAAGCTATACCAAGATTACCATTGATAGTCAGAATAATATCACTTGGGAGCAAAGGGACCTCTACTAAAGTTTTGGAGGAAGTGCCACCGCATTCTCGTGACTTTGATCATGAATGAGGTGGCACAGTTTTTTTGTGCTGACCTGGATTAGCGGCAGTCATCAAGAATAAATCTTTTGGCTGGT
This sequence comes from Trichococcus collinsii, assembly GCF_900107505.1. Lineage (GTDB taxonomy): Bacteria > Bacillota > Bacilli > Lactobacillales > Aerococcaceae > Trichococcus > Trichococcus collinsii. The sequence goes on from NZ_FNQH01000003.1 coordinate 481,501, forward strand.
AATAGGCAATAAGAGTTTTAGAAATAAGAAAAATGTGGTAGAATTCAGATAGAAGTATACCAGTATAAATTCGCTCTTTTTCATCCACAGTAATAATAGATTCAGTATCCTAACCATCTCAGTAATCCCCTCTTAATAGATTGTTTACAACCGCAACGAACTCAGAAATAGACATCATCACCTAATCCTTACCTCGAAATTTTCACCACAGCTTGTCTTCAAAGCGAAGTCAGCTTACACCACCTTAACTATCGCGGAACACCGCGCAACGACTCCATCAAAAACTCACATAAAAATTCCATCAAAAACAGCAACCTCCAACCGCAGTTCTTATTTGTTTCCTTTCAGCGCCAGCAGTTTCACTGTTAAATCAGGCAATTCAGTTCGTCAAAAAGAGGTGATAACATGGAATCATTTCGTAACCGCCATCTCTTTCCCATAAAGCGCGCTTTCGATGAAAATGATGCGCGGAATCCTATCGTTCCAGTCGGCTTATGGGAAAAATGTCCCCAGTGTCAAACGATCATTTACAGCAAGTCCTTGGGTGCAGCAAAAGTCTGTCCGCACTGCAACTATCATTACCGGATTACGGCGGGTGAGCGTCTGAACCTGGTCATTGATGAAGGTACCTTTTATGAATGGAATACGGTTATGCCTGTTCAAAATCCGTTAGATTTCCCGGATTATGATAAGAAATTGCAGGATGCCAAATGGCGGACAGGATTGGATGAGGCTGTCGTTACCGGAACGGCTGCCATCGATAAGAAGAGGGTCGCTTTGTGCGTGATGGATTCCAATTTCATTATGGCGAGCGTTGGAAAAGTCGTCGGCGAGAAGATTACACAGGTATTCGAACGCGCGACTGAAGAACGGTTGCCGATCATCGTCTTCACAGCTTCCGGTGGAGCCAGAATGCAGGAAGGCATTATGTCGCTGATGCAGATGGCTAAAGTGAGCATAGCGGTATCCAACCATAGCGATGCGGGGCTCCTCTATATCGCCGTACTTACTGACCCGACGACGGGCGGGGTGACTGCTAGCTTTGCTACGCAAGGGGATATCATTCTGGCTGAAGCAAGATCGACAGTGGGCTTTGCCGGCAAAAGGGTCATCGAACAGACCATCAGAGCAAATTTACCCGAAGGTTTTCAAACAGCAGAAAAAGCACTGGGGAATGGCTTCATCGATAAAATTATCATGAGAAAAGACCTAAGAAAGACACTGCAGCATATTTTGGCGTTACATGATCCGGAAGAAGTGGGTGATGAAGATGAATGATGTGCAGAAAATCATTCAGGCGGCAAGGAGCATTTCACGCGTGACGGCAATGGAGGTGATTGACGGCATTTTTGACGGTTTCATCGAATTCCATGGGGACCGACGTTACGGGGATGATCCTGCGATTGTGGGCGGCATCGCCAGCCTGGAGGGCATGCCGGTGACTGTAATCGGGACGCAGAAGGGGCATGATGTGCAGGAGAATGTCTATCGGAACTTCGGATCGCCGCATCCGGAAGGGTATCGCAAAGCGATCCGGTTGATGCGGCAAGCAGATAAGTTTAACCGTCCGATTGTCACTTTCATCAATACGGCAGGCGCCTTCTGCGATGTGGAATCGGAAGAACGGGGAATCGGTGATGCCATCTCCGAATCGTTGCTGGTCATGAGCCGAGTGAAAGTGCCCTTGATCGCCATCTTCCTCGGTGAAGGTGGAAGCGGCGGTGCCTTGGCTTTAGCGATGGGCAATGAGGTATGGATGCTGGAGAACAGCATGTACTCGGTCCTTTCACCGGAAGGTTTTGCTTCGATCCTATGGAAGGAAAGCTCCCGTTCGGAGGAAGCCGCCCTCGTCATGAAGCTGACTCCGATTGATTTGCTTAAATTGGAGATAATCGACAGAATCATACCGGAAAGAAGGCCGGAAGAGTTGTTGCCTGATCTGAAAACGGAGCTGATTCGCTCGTTGAGGAAATGGAGACGATTGAGTCCCGCCGAAATTGTTGCGCAAAGGCAAGAGCGTTTCCGGAAGTATTGAGGCAGTCATAATATAAAATCATTTGATAGTGCGTTTCGTTTGTTTGAGTCTATCGCCACACTTCAAAATGGAGGCTGATTTGAATGAAAAAAAATGTATTGGAGTACTTTGAAGACACGCTTTTGCAGTACAGGTACAAAACGGCCATCAGGGATGAAGACAGAGAACTGAGCTTCGGCGACTGGGAGCAATGCGCAAAAAGGCTGAGCCTTTCCATCCGAAGCAGGTCGGAGGACATGAAAAAGCCTATCGCTGTATTTTTGCCGAAAAGTGCCGACAGCCTCGTCGCTTTTATGGGTATCCTATACAGCGGAAACATCTATGCTCCCCTTGATGTCCATTCCCCTGCCGCAAGGATTATTAATATCCTGGAACATCTGGAAGATCCGCTGGTCATCACTTCGCAAGCCTATACGGAATCCCTGCTTGCGATGGGCGTAGCCGCTGAAAACCTCATCGGCATTGAAGAGGCGTACGACGCATCCACATTCTTTGACAATGAGGCGGTGCTCGGGAGACTCGACGGACTCATCGATACAGATCCCATCTACATCATCCATACCTCTGGTTCGACGGGCACTCCAAAAGGCGTCGTCATCTCCCACAAAGGCGTCATCAACTACATCGATTGGGCAGTGTCGTGCTTTGACATCAGCCCAAAGGAAATCATCGGCAGCCAATCCCCTTTTTACTTCGATAATTCAACCCTCGACATCTATCTCTGTTTAGCCACAGCAGCAACCCTTGTCATCATTCCGGAACACCATTTCGCCTTCCCGGTCAAGCTGATGGAATACGTTGCCTCAAAGAACATCAACTTTGTCTTCTGGGTGCCGTCGGTGTTGATCAATGTTGCCAATACGAAAGCGTTGGATCATGTCGATACCTGCAGCTTGGAAAAGATTCTTTTCGCTGGAGAAGCGATGCCGAATAAGCACCTCAACTATTGGCGCAGCAAGCTTCCGGATGCCTCGTTCGCCAACCTCTACGGGCCGACCGAAATCACGGTGGACTGTACTTATTACAAGGTCGAGCGGGCTTTCGAGGACAGTGAACGGCTGCCAATCGGATTTCCATGCCGGAACGCCGATGTCATTATCCTGAATGAAGAGAACCAGGAGGTGACCGGAAGCGAAATGGGCGAACTGTGCGTGCGGGGCAGCTCCATCGCTTTGGGCTATTGGAACGATGCCGCCAAGAGCGATCAGGTATTCACCCAAAACCCGCTCAACAACCATTATTTCGACCGCATCTATCGCACTGGCGATCTTGTCTACATCAATGAGTATAACGAAATCATCTATGTCGGCAGGAAAGACACCCAGATCAAGTATATGGGATACCGGATCGAACTGGGGGAGATCGAAACCGCTTTGCTGAGCTTGAACGGCATCCATAATTCCTGCGTCATCTACAACTCGGACCGAAAGGAAATCACGATGTTTTATGAAGGGCCGAACGATCTCGGCAAGGCAACAATCAGAAAAGAACTGACCCCGCTATTGCCGAAATACATGATACCGACCAAAATCATCATGCTGGAACAGTTGCCTTTAAACAAGAACGGGAAAATCGACAGAAAGACATTGGCTGCGGAGTGGTTGCACAGTTAGTGACGGACAAAGTGATAGGGAGGAGAACCACATGGGGAAAATTGTGGAGATACTGAAGGATATACGTCCGGAATGCGATTGGGAACATGCACGTGATTTCATCGCGAGTGGAATGCTCGATTCCTTCGACATCATCGTGTTGGTGTCGGAGCTGGAGAGCGCCTACCCGGTTTCTGTGGATGGTAGCGATATCTTAGCAGAAAACTTCAGCAGTCTGGAATCGATTGCGGATCTGGTAAGAAAGAGTGGTGGGATTGTATGAACTTCAACTATGAAAACAAACGGATCAGCGGCATTCTGACTGTATTGCCGCAAAATGAAGTGGCATTCGAGGATGAAGCGGAAAACTATAATTTTTCCGTAAAGCAGTCCATGAAGCTGAAGAAAATAATGGGTTATGAAAAGCATCGGATTGTCGTAGGAGATACGAGTGTGTCGGATCTCTGCGTCTTCGGGATGAGGCATCTGCTGGACGAAGGTCTGATCAGCGGCGATGACATCGATGCCCTGATACTCGTCACGCAGACTCCCGATTATTATATGCCTCCGACGAGCAACGTCATCCAAGGGGAGTTAGGGCTGAAGCAGGATATGCTCTGCTTGGACATCAACCAAGGCTGCGCCGGTTATTTGGTGGGATTGATCCAAGCTTTCAACCTGTTGGAACAGGACTCAATCAAAAAAGTGGCCCTTTTGAATGCCGATGTACTCAGCCGCAGGACTTCAAATCGTGACCGGGGCAGCTATCCGCTGATCGGCGATGCGGCCTCTGTGACAATCGTGGAAAGAACCGACGACAATAATCGGATCCATGCGAACCTCAAGATGGATGGTTCAGGTTACAAGGATCTGATTATCCCTGCAGGCGGCATGCGGCTGCCAACCACCAGCGAGACAGGTTTAATGGAAGTGGATGAGGCCGGAAATTTCCGAAGCCTTGATCATCTCAAAATGAACGGAGAAGCGGTATTCAACTTTGTGCAGACAGAAGTCCCGCCTTTGGTTGAGGACTTGCTTACGGTTGCAGAAACGTCGAAAGAGGACATTGATTATTTCATGTTCCACCAGCCGAACCGGTTTATGCTCGAAAAATTAGCAGATAAGATGGGCGTGGCACGCGAAAAGCTTCCGAATAATGTGGTCGAAAACTTCGGAAACTCAAGCAGTGTGACCATTCCCGTAAATATGGCCTTCAATCTGGGCGAAAAACTACTGACGGATTCTTACAAAGTATGCCTTTCGGGTTTTGGGGTCGGCCTTTCCTGCAGCGCCATGCTGATGGACATCGGGAATTTGGATTTTTGCCGGATGATTGACTATTAGGGACTAGGAGGAGAGGCATCATGGAGAACTTCTATGAAGAGTTTGCGGAAATTTTAGAAGTGCCTGAAGTGAACAGGGAAGATTCATTGGATGATTACGAAGGTTGGGATTCACTAGGGCTGTTGTCCACCCAAATCATGGCAGAGGAAAGTTACGGTGTTAAAATCGGCAACGATGATCTGAAAGGCCTGACGACTGTCGGAGATATCGCAGATTTGATCCAATCAAGAAGAAAAGCCGAATAAGGGAGGACGACCAGTTGAAAACATTGTTGATAGTCGGAGCAGGCGGTCTTGGCCGCGAAACGTACCAGTGGGTTTTGGATCAGGAAAAGGCAGAGAAGCGATGGGATGACATCGGCTTTTTGGATGATAATCTCCCCGCGTTGGATAACTACAAAATTTCCGCTAAAATCGTCGGAACCGTAAAAGATTATGAACCCAAAGCCGGCGAGGAGGTCATCTGTGCCATCGGCGATGCGGAGGTTATCGCGGACCTTTGCCCAGTCCTTTTGGATAAGGGAGCGGTTTTTACGACGGTGATCCATCCGACCGCATTGTTGGCGGACACTTGTGAAATCGGAAAGGGCGTCATCATAGGGCCGTATGCCATCATTTCGACGGATGCAAAAATTGCCGATTTTTCGGTTGTGAATTCCTACGTCAGCGTCGGCCACGATGTTTCCGTGGGCAAGGGCTGCGTCATCAGCGGATTCAGCGATCTGATGGGCTTCTCCGCTTTGGAAGAGGGCGTATTTTTGGGGAGCGGCGCGCGGCTGCTGCCGAGTGTGCGGGTCGCTGCTAACGCCAGAGTCGGTGCGGGAAGCATCGTCCTAAAAAATGTTAAAGCGAATACAACGGTTTTCGGTAATCCGGCGAAAACAATTTCCGCTCCCTGAATGAGGACGGGAGCAGCGAATAAAAAGGGGGAAGTGAACAGAATGATGAGAAAAAATGTCTTAATCTTTCCGGGAGGAGAATATTCTGCCTCGCAGATATATTTTTCACTTCACAATAGCTTACAATATCGGCCCATTTTGGGATCCAGCAGAAGCGATCACAGCGAATTCATCAGCAAAGATGCCATCACTGATTTGCCGTTCATATACGAGGGACATTTCATTGAAGCATTGAACCGGGTAATTCAAAAGGAAAGCATTGATTTCATCATACCTGCCCATGACACCGCTGCGTTCAGCTTAATGGAAAAACAAGATGAAATTATGGCGACGGTTGTGTGCTCCCCGTTCAAAACAGCTGAACTTTGCCGCTACAAAAGCAAGACTTATGAGAAATTAAAAAGCTTCCCCTTTGTTCCCAAAACCTATGATATAAAGCGGGGGGATGCGGAATTTCCTTTGTTCGCCAAGAATGATGTTGGATCAGGATCGAGAGACGCCTTTGTGATTTCTTCGGCCGAACAACTGGAGAAATTATTGGATCCCAGAATAAGTTATGTTTTGTGCGAATACTTACCCGGTGAGGAAATCACGGTGGATTGCTTCACCAACAGTAAGCGAGAATTATTGTTCGCGCAACCGCGCACCAGAAGCCGTATCTTCAACGGTATCAGTGCACGATCGACAACGATTGCGTTGACGGAAGAAATAAAACGAATAGCCGAGGTTCTTTCATCCGAAATTGAATTCAGGGGTTACTGGTTTTTCCAATGTAAAAAAGATAAAGACGGCCAGTACAAATTATTGGAAATTTCAACCCGCTTTGCAGGTACATACGGGGTCAGCAAAAACTTGGATGTAAATTTGCCGTTGCTGGCATTATGTGACTTTGACGGCATGGATGTGGACATAACGCCCAACAAATATGAAATCACAGCGGATAAAAATTATATCGATCGCTACAAATTGAATCTGCAGTATGAGCGTGTTTATGTAGGTTTTGACGATACCATAGTCTTCAACAAGGAAAAATACAATACGCAAATGATGCAGTTTTTGTATCAATGCCTGAATGAGAACAAAGAAATCGTTTTGATTACGAAGCATGCTCCCGATATCCGGGAGACGTTGAAGAAACAGCATCTGAACGAGGCTTTGTTTGCTGGCATCATTGAAGTGCCCGAAAATTCCGAAAAATATACATTCATGGACAACAGCAAGCCGAGCATTTTTATTGACCATGCCTATGCAGAAAGGAAAAGGGTGAAAGAGCATTTGGGGATACCTACATTCGATGTTTCAAACGTTGAATGCTTACTTGACTGGAGCTGATAAGGCTCCAGATGAAGAAAAACCTGCCTAAATGGCAATGATCACTGGGAGGCGAATTCAAAAAATGAGTAATCCGGTAATCGTCTATGGAAGCAAATTTTTAGCGGAAATGCTGTATTATGATTCCTTGAAACACCCAGATTTTAACATTGTGGCTTTTGCTGCCGATGAAGCGTATGTAGATAAGACGGGATATTACTTGGGCTTGCCGATGGTTGTGATGGAAACTTTAACAGAACGGTATCCGCCTTCTGCATACGATATGATTGTTCTAACAACATCTTTTCACGACATGCGCAATCGGGAAGGCATGTACACGAAAGTCAAAGCCTTAGGGTATACATTGCGGAATTATATCAGTCCATCCAGCATTGTTTCGCCAGTTATTGAAATGGGGGATAATAATCTCATTTTTGAGCAAGTATTCCTGGGTCACAGAGGACGGATGGGATCCTGCAATATCATTCGGCAACAAGTTTATATTGGCCATGAATTTACTCTTGGAAACAACAATGTCATCACCTCAGGTTGCACGATTGGCGGAGAGTGCCGCATCGAGAATAATTGCTACATCGGTCTGAATGCCACAATTCTGAACAAAATCACCGTTTCAGAAGAGAGTCTCGTTGGCGCGGGAAGTGTCGTGATAAGAAATACGGAACCCTTTTCAAGGAATGTGGGAAATCCAAGCAGGGTTTTGAGTTACCACAAGGAAGGGTTAAAGGTGAACCTCTAACATGGATAAAATAATTGTGAATTTCACCCCGACCGGCATGATTCCAACAAAAAAAGATACCCCTTATGTACCCGTTTCACCCGAAGAAATCATCCGTGAGGTCAAGCAGGCCTGGGAATTGGGAATTTCCATGGTGCATGTGCATGCCAGAAACAGCGACGATGAAAAACCGACGTACCGAAAGGAAGTCTATGCGGAAATCATTGCAGGCATACGGCAATTCGCTCCGGAACTCGTCATCTGTGCTTCAACATCCGGGAGGAACTTCAATACTTTGGAAGCCAGATCGGACGTTCTGTCGCTTGAAGGAAATTTGAAACCCGATATGGGCAGTCTGACACTCAGCTCGCTCAACTTCAACAGGACCACCAGCGTAAATGAACCTTCCATGATTGTTTCCTTAGCTGAAGTGATGAAAGAAAACGGCATCCGGCCGGAGTTGGAGGCTTTCGATTTGGGGATGGTCAATTATTGCAACTATCTTATCAAAAAAGGGGCGGTGGTTGCGCCTTATTACGTCAACCTGATTTTGGGCAACATCGCTTGCGCCCAAGGGGATTTGCTGCATATCGGATGCATGCTGAAAGATATCCCAGAAGACAGTATTTTTTCGTTGGGCGCAGTGGGCACCGACCAATTGAAAATGAATTCTCTGGGCATCACAATGGGCTGGGGCGTACGCGTCGGCCTCGAAGACAACTTCTGGTATGACGAAAATCGGACGAAATTAGCGACGAACATGGAACTTCTGGAGAGAATCCACAAAATAATTTCTGCAAATGAAAAAGAAGTTATGACATCAAAGGAACTGCGGCAAAGGCTCAATCTGGATCCAGGCTTTGGCAAATATGGCGTTGCCGGATCCAATGTTTAATAATGGTGCGCAGGGGAAAAGGATTGCGGAGAAAGTCAGGTTTATGCTTGTCTTTTTCCGTATCAGCTATTGTTGGGTCAATGTCCAACGCAAGTCCGCATACGTTTTGCCTGATAGACAATTGCCATATAACTGTATATATGACAATTGTGTGCCAGTCAAAATGGAAAACCACGTTTGAAATGAAGCAGATTGAAAAGAGGGGTGTGGATGATGATGTTCTATCAGCATTATGGGAAGCGACTGTTGGATTTTGCAGTGACACTGATTGCACTCGTTCTCTTAAGTCCAATTTTACTTGCCTTGGCTGTACTGGTTAGATTGGAACTCGGAAGTCCAATCATTTATCGGCAGCAGCGCCCCGGATTGAATGAGAGAATTTTTACATTATATAAGTTCAAAACGATGACAGATGAAAAAGATGAAAACGGAAAATTATTGCCGGACAGGGAGAGGCTGACAAAGTTCGGTAGGCTTCTGAGAGCGACAAGTCTGGATGAATTGCCGGAATTGTTCAATATTCTGAAAGGGGATATGGCGATTGTAGGACCTAGACCTTTGTTGGTAAAGTACCTGCCACTCTACAACAGTCAGCAAAGAAGACGCCACGAAGTAAGACCAGGGTTGACTGGTTTGGCGCAAGTCAGCGGCAGGAACGCAATCAGTTGGGAAGACAAGTTTAATCTGGATATAAAATATATTGAGAGCCTCGGTTTGATGGGGGATCTGAAAATCATTCTGAGGACCATAAAGAAAGTTGTAGTGAAGGAAGGCATCAGTTCTGAAAAATCCGTAACGATGGAAGCATTCGAGGGGACCAAAAAAGCCAATGGAAAGCAATTTTAAAAACGAATTTGCACTGAGAGAAGTCATTTCAGGAGGCGGACATTTATGAAAATCCAAGATGAATTAACGGAGTACTTTTGTGATACGTACAAGATAGATAAGACGCTGGATTACATTGTCGAAGAGGTTGATGCCAAGACGCTGCTTACTGGCGAGCGGTTGGATTTGGTTGCCAAAATCAAATACATTGAATGCAGAGAAAAAGGCCAAAACACGGATTTTATCAAGGAACTGTACAGAAGCCACATTGAAGCATTCGCATTTGGAATCTATGCTGAAAGCGGCAATCAGGCAAAAAATTCGATCGATAAGTACTTTGAAACCTTCGATCATTTGATCGACACGATCAAGCAAACGGGATTTGATGCAGCGAAATCTGTCGTTCCAGTAGGGAAAGACAACGTCATCATGGACGGCGCCCACAGGACAGCAATCGCCATCTACTTCGGATTGAAGCTCCCGATCATTCGTTTTCCCGAACTGTATCTCCGGTTTGATGCCGAATATTTCCGTAAGCGGCTTTTGGAGGAAAAATACATCGATTACCTCGTACTGGAATACTGCAAAATGAACCCGAACACTTATTTTGCAAGCGTCTGGCCTGCTGCCGGCGATAAAAAACAGCAATTAGATCAGATGCTTGCATTGATGGAGAGCAGCTGCAAAATCATCTATTCAAAGAAAATAAATATGGGCTTTGAGGCCTTGAATAATTTCATAGCACAGGTCTACATGAAGGAAGATTGGACCGGCACCTCGGAAAGCCAGTATGAAGGGTCCAAAGGCAAGACCAAAAATTGTTACTTGTGGGGAAATGAAACGACCATCTATATCCTGGAATCGTCGACTTTCGAGGCAATCTTCAACATGAAACAGAATATAAGGGAAATCTTCAAAATCGGCACACACTCAATACATATCACGGACAATCAAGCGGAAACGATCAGATTGGCCAACCTGACTTTGAATCGGAATTCATTGGATTATCTGTTCCGGGGGAAGCCATTGATTTACACGGATTTCAACAAGAAAGTATTCGAGTTCAAGGCAGCCTTGATGGAAAATCATTATGAGCCGGATGACTTTATTGTTGCCTCCAGCGGCGTATTGGGTGTCTATGGATTGAGGGATATCGGCGACATCGATTTTTTCACACTGAAACCTGATTACGAAGTTCTGGAAAATGAAGGCTGTGAAAACAACCAAGCTTATGCTGGGTTTTATGATAAACAGCTAGATGATCTGATCTATAATCCTGACAATTATTTGGTCTATAACGATATCAAATTCATTACGCTGGATGTTCTGCAAAGATACAAGGCGGCGAGAAACCGTGACAAGGATCTTATGGACCTAAAATTGATCGCTGGCCTAACCAACGAGGACACGAACAGTAATGCGGGATGGTCAAAATCCCGAGTGGCACTCAACCGGGAGTACAGGATCATAAATTACCGCATAAGGGCAGCTGCCTTCAAGGCATTGAAGCAACTGGGGTTGTATAGTGCCGTCAGACAGGTGTATCGGGGAATCAAAGGGAAAAATTAGCGGCTCCTGAAGCCAATCAGGCCATTTGGTCAATGCAAAGGGAAGGAGTCGAGGACATTGAAAATCACGGTCGCAGGGACAGGTTACGTAGGCTTATCGCTGGCCATCCTCTTGGCGCAGCATAACGAAGTGGCGGCGCTGGATATCGTCGCAGAAAAAGTGGAACGGATCAACCGGAGAGAATCTCCTATTGTCGACAGGGAAATCGAAGATTATTTGCGCATGAAGGACTTACATTTGTTTGCAACGACGGATAAGGAAGCCGCCTATGAGCATGCAGATATTGTCGTCATTGCCACACCTACAAATTATGATGAAGAAAAGCACTTTTTTGATACGTCATCTGTGGAAGCCATCATTGAGGATGTATTGGTTTACCGACCTGAAGCAACCATGATTATCAAGTCGACTGTTCCGGTCGGATACACAAAGGAAATGAGGGAGAGGTACGGGACGGATCATCTCATATTCTCACCGGAATTTCTGAGGGAAGGCAAGGCGCTGTACGATAATCTATATCCTTCGCGCATCATCGTTGGCGATACATCGGAACGTGCCGTGGCATTCGCTAACCTGTTGGTGGAGGGGGCAGCAGCGGAAGGAATTCCAGTTCTGTATATGGATTCCACCGAAGCCGAAGGGGTGAAACTGTTCGCAAACACCTACTTAGCGTTACGCGTGGCTTATTTCAACGAATTGGATACCTATGCCGAACTGAGAAAGCTGGATACAAAATCCATCATCGAAGGGGTGGGACTGGATCCGCGAATCGGCAATCATTACAATAATCCATCTTTCGGGTATGGCGGTTATTGCCTGCCGAAGGACACCAAACAACTGCTGGCGAACTATGGAGATGTCCCCAACAACCTCATCGGAGCCATCGTGCAGTCCAACAGCACGCGCAAAGACCATATTGCCCACATGATTATAGAACGCAACCCGCAGGTGGTCGGCATCTATCGTCTGACCATGAAGTCCGAGTCGGACAACTTCCGTGCTTCTTCCATCCAAGGCATCATGAAACGGATCAAGGCAAAAGGCATCGAAGTGGTGGTCTACGAACCGGCGCTGGAAGACGACACCTTCTTCAATTCAAGGGTAATCAAGGATTTGGATGAATTTAAGACGCTGTCCGATATCATCGTGTCGAACCGTTTTGCCCAAGAATTGGCAGATGTGAAGGATAAAATCTACACAAGGGATTTGTTTCACGATAATTAAACGTTACCTGATAGGAGCTAACTTTTCAGGAAATGAAGGAGCTGAGCAACTTGAGCTACAGAACGTTGGATTGCAGCAAAACCTATCTTATCACAGGTGCAGCCGGTTTTATTGGGTTTTATTTGTCCAAGAAATTGCTGGAGCTGGGGAGCCGAGTGATCGGGATCGACAGTATGAATGACTACTACGACGTAAAACTGAAAGTTGCTCGTCTGGATCAGCTGAAATCCTTCGATACATTCACTTTCATCCAAGGTGACATCGCGGACAAGGAAAGGGTCACCGGCGTATTTGAAGCATACAAGCCGAACGTTGTCGTGAACCTAGCCGCACAGGCTGGCGTCCGCTATTCCATTGAAAATCCGGACGCCTACATTCAAAGCAACATCATCGGGTTCTTCAATATTCTAGAGGCCTGCAGATTTTATCCGGTGGATCATCTGGTCTATGCGTCCTCAAGCTCTGTTTACGGATCCAACACGAAAGTGCCTTTTGAAGAATCGGATTTTGTGGACCATCCGGTGTCGCTCTATGCGGCAACCAAGAAATCCAATGAGTTGATGGCCCATACGTATAGCCACCTCTATAAAATTCCAGCCACAGGCTTGCGCTTCTTTACGGTATACGGCCCGATGGGGAGACCGGACATGGCTTACTTTGGATTCACTGATAAGTATTTTAAAGGTGAACCCATCAAAATATTCAATAACGGTGATTTTGAGCATGATTTGTATCGGGACTTCACCTATGTGGCTGACATTGTAGAAGGGATCCTGAGACTGCTGAACAATGCATCAGCTGAATCGGTTCCGCATAGGGTCTTCAACATCGGGAACAACAGCCCAGAGAAACTGATGGTTTTTATAGCGACGTTGGAGCAATGCTTAAGCAAGGCTTTGGCCAGAGAAGTGGTGTTCGAAAAAATATTTGAACCCATCAAGCCAGGCGATGTGCCGGCCACCTACGCTTCTACGGATCTGCTGCAGGAAGCGGTGGGATTCAAGCCGGAAACCTCCATTACGGAAGGTTTGCAGCAGTTTGCTGATTGGTATGTGGCATACTACGGGATGAAGTAAAAAATAAGGTGGTCCAGAAGTTTATTTTCGATACAAACAAGCACAGGTTCTGGAAGGGGCATGCACGATGGAAAAATTACTTATTTTAGCTAATAACACCGGTGGGCTTTACAACTTCAGAAAAGAGCTCATCCAGGAATTAGTCAAAGAATATGAAGTTTACGTAGCGCTTCCAGACGGGAGATTCAGATTTCTGCTTGAGCGGGAAGGCTGCAGATTTATAGATACACCAGTGAACCGGCGCGGGAGCAACCCGGTCACCGATTTGAAACTATTCCGGACATATAAGAATGTCATAAGAGACATTCACCCTGCTGTTGTCCTGACGTACACAATAAAACCGAATATCTATGGGGGGATCGCCAGCAGACTGTCAAACACGCCCTATTTGGTGAATGTGACGGGATTGGGTACTGCCGTCGAAAACGCCGGGATTTTACAGAATATTACGCTGTCTTTATACAAAATAGCTTTAAAAAAAGCAAACTGCGTTTTTTTCCAAAATTCCGAGAACAAGGAGTTTTTCATCAAGAACAAAGTAGTAGCGGAAAACGTGAAATCGATTCCTGGATCCGGAGTGAATCTGAATCATTTTGCATTCATGCCTTACCCAAGCAGCGCCACTACTGAATTTGTATTCATTTCCAGAATCATGAAAGAAAAAGGGATCGATCAGTATCTAGAGGCAGCAGCGTACATAAAGGATAAGTATCCCGCTACAACCTTCCACGTATGCGGATTCTGTGAAGAAGACTATGCTAGCAAACTGCAGGAACTGCATGATAATGGCACGATCGTCTTCCATGGGTTGGTGAGCGATATCCGGGAGGTAATCAAACAAACGCACTGTACCATCCATCCTTCCTATTATCCAGAAGGATTATCCAATGTGCTGCTTGAAAGTTCAGCCTGCGGCAGGGCCATCATCACAACGAATCGGGCGGGCTGCAGAGAAGTGGTCGAAGATGGCATCAATGGATATGTGGTCGAGCAGAAAAATGCGCAAGACTTGATCGACAAGATCGAGAAATTTTTAAGCTTGGATTATGAAGAAAAGCGACAGATGGGCATTTTTGGCCGGGAGAAAGTTGAAAAGGAGTTTGACCGGAATATTGTTGTAAATGCGTACTTAGAAGAAATAAACAAAATCCCTTAACATTTGGAATTTAACGATAAGGATAGCTTTGTGGGTAGCGTCTTCATGATGGATGCAAAAGAGGTGAGAGTAGTCATGCGATATATCGAAGAGAAAATGACAACGAATGAATTTTGGGGGGACCTTTTACTGGTCTACTTGATTTTGAAGCCCTTTTATATATTCGCTTCCGGATCGTTACAACCAGCTGATTTTTTCCTGATGCTGTGCTTTGGTTTGCTGCTGGTGACCAGAAAAACCGGATTCATCAAATATCCGATTCCTTCAGGCATTTGGAAGATACTCAGATGGTCAGTGCTGTTCGCATTTTACCAAATATTCATTAACCTGATCTGGTATCTGATTTTGGAGAATACAAATGCCGGAAATAAGAATTATGGCCTGTATCTGAGTTGCTTTTTCATTTTGTTCAATCTTTTTAGCGTTTTTTCCTGCATTATGATCTACGAACGAATAGGTCCCTTGTTGTTTCAGAAGCTCATAAAAGGTTTTTTAATATCCGCAACGATTGTTGCATTTTTCAGCATCATCCAAAATGCCAGCTCGAGCATCAGGGCGGTGGCGGGTTTCAATAATCCTAACCAACTCGGATACTACGCGATATTGTTATTGACCAGTTGCTTTCTGTTCGGGGGCTATATCCGATCGCCATACAAGCAAATATTGTTTTCCCTCTCCGTTTATCTGAATGTCATTTCGCTTTCCAAAGCCTCTGTACTATCCTCTGCAATCTTGATCCTGTACGTCATTTTATTCCAGAAATATTTTAACGTCCACATCAGCAAGAAGATGACTGTATTCTTGGTGATTTTTATATTATTCATACTGTACAGTTTCTTTTTTGGAGACCTCTCCTTCTTTAATAACGATACATTATCCGCCCTCAGGGAAAGGATCTTAAATATAAGATCAGAAGGGGATTCCAACTTAGGCTCCGGACGAGGATACACCAGGATTTTTGAAATGGGCAGCCATCTTTTATGGGGAATGGGGGAAGGCGCATATTATCGGTTTCAATCTTTGACGGGTCTGGAAGCTCATTCTTCGTTTGTCACCGTCTTTGTCTCCTACGGGCTGGTTGGATTCTTGATCTGGATGAGGTTGCTGATTGCGATGGTTTACAGTGGTATCAGGAGAAATCTGTTTACTGTAGGGATTTTTATCGGAGTTGCTGCTTATTGGGTCACCCATAACGGACTGCGTAATACCGTTCTTTGGATCATTATTGCATCCTATATGATAATGAATCATTCTGGCGAAAAGGAAGGAACGTGAGCGGCAGGAAATGAAACGGAACCATCCTAAGCGGAGGAGGTGATCAGTTTGTGATGGGAAAAGATACCAGCAAAAATAAAGCTTTAGCGATTAACATGATAAGCAGCGCAGTCGCTGTCGGGGTACATCTGGCGATCAGTTTCTTTTTATCCCCCTATATTGTTGCAAAGCTGGGGGTAGAGGCGAATGGTTTTGTGACGCTCGCCAGTAATTTTGTGGGCTATGCCTCCTTGATTTCGATTGCATTGAACTCGATGGCAGGTAGATTCATTACAATTAAGTTTTATCAGGATGACCTGGCTGAAGCAAATAAATATTATACGGCAGTGACACTGGGCAATTATGTTTTATCCTTGTTTATGGTCATTCCCGCCGTTCTATGTGTCATCTATCTGGAAAAGTTCATCAACATTTCCGCTGACATACTATGGGATGTAAAGCTGTTGTTTGCGCTGGTTTTCTTGAATTATCTCGTCAGAACCACTTTTTCCAGCTGGAATACAGCGACATTTGTAACAAATAAATTATACATTCAGTCCATGCGTGATATGCAGTCACAATTGATCAGGGTAGCCATTCTTTTGGGGTTATTCTTCCTGATCAAACCATATGTTTATTACATGGGGGTGGCATCGCTCATGGCGACAATCTACACGGTGGGCTACGCCTTTTACTATAAAAAGAAACTGATGCCTCAGCTTAAGGTCAGGATAGCAAGTTTCAATAAAAACTATTTTATTGAATTAATTGCTTCGGGCATATGGAATACCATCAATCAATTGGGGCTGTTGTTGTTGAGCGGGTTAGATCTGCTGATTGCCAACGTCTTTGTCGGTGCGGAAGCAATGGGCATCTTATCGTTGGGTAAGATTCTCCCAAATGTTTTGGTCCAGTTGACGACTGCATTAAAATCGGTGTTTACGCCCACCTTCATCATGAAATACGCGCAGGGTGATATCGAAGGTTTGAAGCTGGAATTGAAGAAAGCGATGAAAATAACTGGGATTATCTTAACGATTCCGCTGAGCCTCGTCATCATATTCGGCAATGAATTTTATCAGTTATGGGTCCCTTCTCAAGATGCCGGATTATTGCAAACGTTGTCGGTTCTGACAATTTTTGGGTATATCTTCACGGTTTCAACAACTGTGCTGTTCGATGTTTTTGTAGTGGTGAACAAGTTGAAAACAAATGCTATCCTGGTCGTCATTTCTGGTATAGCAAGTACGGGTCTCGTTTTTATTTTACTAGGGAACACAAATTTAGGGCTGCTTGCGATTGCCGGGGTCAGCTCTGTCGCAAACATTATACGGAATCTTTGCTTTACCGTTCCGTTCGGAGCAAAATACTTGAATCTTAAATGGAATACGTTCTTTCCTGAGGTAGGATACTCTGTGCTGAGTGTTTTGATATTGAATGCCATCGGCTACGGGATAGAAAATATAGTTGTCATCGATTCGTGGCTTAAATTAGCTGCATACGCCGCAATCACGGGAGTATTAGGATTACTGATAAACAGTTTTATTGTCCTGAACAAAACAGAGCGGAATTATTTGGTGAAAGCAGTTAAGTCTAAGGTGCATTTGTAGGGGATTCGGTAAAATGAAGCGAAAGGAATGAAGGGGAGTGAAGGAGAAGCAAGATACTTTTGATATGAATCAAGAAAGGGGTGCGACTATGGCTACGGTGAGCGTGATTATGGGGATCTATAATTGTGCGGATACCTTACCGCAATGCGTCGATTCAATCCTGGCACAAACATATCCTGACTGGGAACTGATTATGTGTGATGATTGTTCAAAGGATGATACTTATGATATAGCTTCCAAGTATGCACAAAAGTACGATAATATAGTTGTCCTTAGAAATGAAAAAAATTATAAGCTTGCCTACACCTTAAATAGGTGCCTTGCATACGCCAACGGAAAATATATAGCACGCATGGATGCCGACGATATTAGCCTCCCTACTAGATTCGAGAAGCAAGTGGCTTTTTTGGATGGCCATCCGGAATATCATGTTGTGGGGAGTTCGGTCATTGTTTTTGATGAAACGGGTGATAAACTGATCCGGAAATCGACGGAACACCCCGTTAAAGAATGCTTGAAAAAAACGGTACCCTTTACACATCCGACCATTATGATGCGCAAGGAGGTATATGATGTTTTAGGCGGTTATCAGGTGTTGAAGAGGACGAATCGATGCGAGGACAGGGATTTATGGTTTCGCTTTTTTGCTGAAGGATTCGGCGGCTATAATATTCAGGAACCTTTGCTAAAATACCATGAAAGCTTGTCGGATTATAAAAAACGGAATTTGAAGTCTGCGTGGCAAGGGGCGCAAACAAGGCTATACGGGTACCGGTTGCTACATTTTCCATTGAGCGATTACCCGTATCTGGTAAGACCGATCATATCTGCTTTGGTCCCGGATAAGGTCATGTATTATTATCAAAAGAACTTAAGGGGAAAAAGATGATTCAGCTCGATACTTCGTCAATTGGCACCTTCTTGTAGCATAGGAAAAAATAGTTTGAAGATAAGGCGGTGTGGAAAATGAGAGCGGTATCCTTTAAAGGGAAAATGGTTGTTTTGATGTTTGCCGATGTCCTCTGTATCACATTGGCAGCATTGCTCGCGTACTGGCTTCTGGAAAATTACATAGCTCTGCCGGATGGTTACTATTATGTGATGGTTGGCATCACTTGCGTCATCTATATCATTTTGGGCACATTTCGCCATATGTTTTCGAATATGCCCCATTATACGGACCTCCATGATGTAGTCTCGAATGTCCAGATTTTGTCGGTTGCCTTTTTGCTGTCAGCAGTCGTTTCAACCGGGATTTTTGACCTGGTGAGTCGGCGCTACATCCTATTGACTTATCTTTTTAGTCTATTGTTTATACCAGGGCTTCGGGTAGCTTGGCGCATTTTCCGCGAACGCAACGAGGATCTTTCCCAACAGAAAAATTCCGATGGCAGAGGGAAAGTAAGGACACTGTTGGTCGGCGCGGGGGAAGGTGGACGGCTCTTCATCTCGAGCCTGATGCACCGGCCGAATGAGATTGAGATTATCGGCATCGTCGACAGGGATGAGAAGAAGCGCAATTACCGATTGATGGGCATTCCGGTGCTAGGGAGGGAGGAAGACATCCCGAGACTGGTAGCCGAGATGGAGATCGATCAGGTGACAATTGCCATTCCGTCGCTGAAGCCTAAGGAAATGGAACGCATTTTGGATTACTGCAACCAAGTGGGCGTCACAGTCAACCAAATGCCGAAGATAGAGGACGTCATGACAGGGAAATTATCCGTCAATCGCCTACGCGATATTGACGTAGTCGATCTGTTGAGCAGAGAAGAGGTCGAACTGAATAAAGAGTTGATTTCCGAAAACCTGAAGGACAAAGATATTCTCATCAGCGGTGCGGGTGGATCAATCGGATCCGAAATTTGCCGGCAAGTAGCTAAGTTTGAACCAAGAAGCATCATTCTATTGGGGCATGGAGAAAATTCGATTTACTTGATCCATAGGGAATTAAGCCTCCTTTATGGGAAAACGATAGATATTGTCCCCGTGATTGCGGATGTGCAGGACCGCAAGCTGATTTTTGAAGTGATGGCGCGCTATCAACCGGAATATGTTTTCCATGCTGCAGCCCATAAGCACATTCCGATGATGGAGTGGAATCCTCGGGAAGCGGTCAAGAACAATATCTACGGCACCAAGAATATGGCGGAAGCAGCTAAAGCCGCTGGAGTGAAGAGTTTCGTTATGATTTCAAGTGATAAGGCAGTTCGTCCCACCAATGTGATGGGTTCAACGAAGCGGATTGCGGAAATGATTGTAACGGCGTTGAATGAGCCCGGCAAAACAAAATTTGCGGCGGTACGTTTCGGAAATGTCCTAGGCAGCCGAGGCAGCGTCATTCCCGTATTCAAAGAACAGATAGAGAAAGGTGGGCCTGTGACGGTGACCGATTTCCGTATGATCCGTTATTTCATGACCATACCGGAGGCAAGTCGTTTGGTCATCCAGGCCGGCGTGCTGGCAAATGGAGGAGAAATCTTCATCCTTGATATGGGGGAACCCGTAAAAATAGTCGATCTTGCTAAAAAGATGATTAAACTGTCAGGCTACACGGAGGGGGATATCCCAATAGTTGAAACTGGAATCCGCCCCGGAGAAAAACTCTACGAAGAGTTGTTGGCCGACGAAAGCTTGCTTGACAGCCAAGCCTACGAAAAGATATTCGTCGGGAAAGCAGCCGCTTATAAATTGGAAGATACCCTCGCTTTTGCGGACGAACTTATCCAGCTTCCTGTCGGAGAAATCCGTCAGAACCTGATTGACTATGCTTGTGAGCATCAATAATTGCCTGTCATCAAGAAAATTAATAAACCACCTAAAGAAATCTCCACCAAATACCTCGAAAGAAATCCTCAACAAACGAACAATAAAAAGAATAAACCACATGATAAACCTCTAGAGATCATTCAAAAAATCCCCCAAAAACAGCTTCGAGTATTTTTTACGAATAAGCTGTTCCTCATTCTGCTACCCACGGAAGGGAGACGGTTTTAATGACTGAAAAGAAAGAAAAGAGAATATTATTGGCTTCTCCTCATATGTCGGGGTACGAAATGAGCTATATCCAGGAGGCGTTCGATACGAACTGGATTGCTCCGTTAGGCCCGAATGTCACTGGATTCGAAAAGGAAATATGTGCCTACGCGGGCACAAACTATGCAGAGGCTCTCTCTTCCGGTACAGCTGCCATCCATTTGGCGCTGATGTATCTCGGTGTGGGAAAAGGGGATACTGTATTTTGCCCTTCCTTGACATTTTCTGCATCCGCCAATCCCATAATCTATCTGGGTGCCACACCAGTATTCATCGATTCGGAAAGGGAATCGTGGAATATGTCGCCGGCAGCTTTGGCGAAAGCCTTCGAGAAGTATCCTCATCCAAAAGCGATTGTCGTCGTGAACCTTTACGGCCAATCCGCCGATTTTGATCAGCTGAAGGCGATTGCGGACGAACATCAGGTGCCGATAGTGGAGGATGCGGCAGAAAGCCTGGGCGCCACCTACAAAGGTGTGAAAACGGGAACGATCGGGGAAATCGGCATCTACTCCTTCAACGGAAACAAAATTATCACAACGTCAGGCGGAGGTATGCTGGTGGCCCGCGAGAAGAAAATCATCGAGAAGGTTGAATTTTGGGCAACGCAGGCAAAGGAACACGCGCCCTATTATCAGCACAAGGAAATCGGCTATAATTACCGGATGAGTAACGTCGTAGCTGGCATAGGCCGAGGACAGTTGCGGGTACTGGATGAACGGATCGCCAAGAAAAAATACATCTTCGATTACTATGTGGATGCCTTTCAGGATTTAGAAGAGCTGGAAATGATGCCGATTGCGGGATACGGCGAACCGAATTACTGGCTCAGCTGCGCAACGATCAGGCCGGGAATTGAGGTGCGCCCGAAAGCACTGTTGGACTATCTGGCATCGAAAAACATTGAAGGAAGGCCAATCTGGAAACCGATGCATCTGCAGCCCGTTTTCAAAGGCGTAGATTTCTTCAGCCACAACCCGGAAGGAACAAGTGTGGCGGAAGACATATTCGCCAGAGGATTATGCTTGCCTTCGGATACGAAGATGACCGATGAGGATCTGGAAAGGGTTGTGACGCGGGTCAGCTGGTTTTTTGGTGCTGAGGCCGCGCGGAGATAAGCTGGGATTTTTGCATAAACCTATAGAGGGGATTCCTTTCTAGTGCCTTTGAATATGTGATATAATGAAAACGGATACAGATGAGTGATGTGATAAAAAGAAAAGCGATACCTTATGTGCCTATCCGCTTTCAGGAAGCTGATTTTGTCATATGCTGAACACTAGGAGGGGAATTCTATGAAGGAAGAAGATTCTTTAAAGGGTTTGTTGGCAATAATTAAGCAACGACTTGTGATGATTGTAAGCTTTGGAATCCTGGGTTTAATGCTCACAGCCGTCTATACATTTTTTATTGTCACACCTATGTATGAATCCACTACGCAATTGTTGGTCAATCGCGAAAGTGATGGCAGCACTGGCATCCAGCTCAATGATATCAATTCGAATGTCCAGATGATCAATACCTATAAGGATATCATAAAGGGTCCAATCATATTGGGAGAAGTCAAAGCAAATCTGGATCTTGACTATTCAGTCGAGCGATTGACTGAAATGGTGACAATCAGTGCGAACGAGGATTCGCAAGTGTTCTCGTTAATCGTAAGGGGACCTAATGCTGACCAAGCAGCTGGGATAGCCAATGAAATTGCAGCAACTTTTCAGAGTGAAATTATAGAGATTATGAACGTCAAAAATGTCAGCATCATTTCCACTGCAGCCGTCAATTCAAAACCCATTTCTCCGGTGGTATTAAATAATTTGTTGATTGGACTAGCATTGGGTGTTCTGCTTGGAACAGGTGTGGCTTTTCTTCGATCCGCTATGGTCAGAACCATCGATGATTATCAGTTCATTACACAAACCATCGGCTGGCCTAATCTAGGTGCCATCTCCGAGCTGAACAAGGAGGAGCGCGCGGCCATCATGGGCATGCGCAGAGAAAATGCAGCCACCTCAACGGAGAACATGAAGCGAGAACACAAAGATGTACAGAAACGGATTCCCACAGAAGTGAAGACGCAGTTGGAGGAGAAACCTGTCGTAGTTGCCGATAAGAAGGAACCGGAAAAACAGAAGAAAAGGCCATCCAATAATACAGGTGGCAGCCGCGAGCGGCTAGTCACGGTTTCCGAAATGACGAGAGAAAAAATCGGCACCATTTTGCAGAGCGAATCGGTCCAATCGGTGGATATCCGCAATGAAAGGGGGGGAATGAGGATGGCGCAGATGGTGAATAAGAAAACGAAAAAAGGCAAACAAACAAGGCGCAGCCATGGATTGATCACGTTGGCCTTGCCTAATTCCCTTGTGTCGGAACAGTTCCGTACGTTGCGGACGAACATCCAGTTCTCGATGGTGGATAAAGAATTAAAGTCGTTGGCTGTTCTCTCGGCTTCGTCATCCGCCGGTAAGTCGACGGTAGCCGCTAACTTGGCAGTGATCTTCGCGCTCCAGGGCAATCAGGTGCTGCTAGTGGATTGCGATCTGCGGCGTCCGACTGTCCACAGGGAGTTCGAACTGCCAAATAATGAAGGCTTGACGAATTTACTGGCCAATCATGCCGGCAAGGTTGTCGATGATTATCTGCAAACCTGCGAAATAGCCGGACTTTCCATCCTGACAGGCGGTCCGGTGCCTCCGAACCCGGCTGAGCTCCTCTCCAGTAACCGCATGAAGCAATTGGAAAAAGAATTGGCCGAACGTTTCGACCTCATCATCTATGATACCCCTCCACTGTTGGGATTCACAGACGCACAGATTTTGGCCGGACGCGAAGATGGGACAATCTTTGTCGTACATTACGGTGTCGACACCAAGGAGGATGTGGTAAAGGCCGCGGATTTTTTGAAGATCGTGAACGCAAATGTGTTGGGAGTCGTTTACAACCGGGCGCCTGGCGGGGCGAAGGAGCATAGCTATTATTACGGCTATCAGGATGAAGAATGATCTGTGTATTTATGTGCGTCACTATGCGTTGAAACAGGGCGATCTCGAATGAGGTCGTTTTTTTTTGGTCCAAGCGGCACTTTCGGGTCGCATGCGCCAGCTCCGGAGAAGGCATCGCTCCCCGGAGCTGGCGGGCGGGGGAAACCGCTACTCCGGTGAGGGTTCCCTCGACGGAGGAAAACCTCGAGACAGCCCCGTGCCTCCGGCGAAGCCGTCGCTGACCGGAGGAGCCGGTCCACCACACCCCCGCATACCTCAGCTCCGGCCAAGTTGCTGAGCGGGCAGGAATTTCATCAAAGGATGAAAATTATTTAGTCATCCCACGCATTTCATGTATAATGAAAAAGAATACTTTATAGGAAGAGGATAGAATAAATATGATAACTTTAAAATCTGAACGCGAAATTCAAGCTATGGAAGAGTCAGGTGCAATTTTGGCGGGAGTCCATGAGGAATTGCGCGGTTTCATCAAGCCGGGATTGACTACGATGGAAATCAACAACTTTGTGCAGTCGCGCATCGAAGCGGCTGGCGCCATCTGCGAACAAATCGGTTTCGAGGGTTACGAGTTTGCGACTTGCACGAGCGTCAACGACGAAATCTGCCACGGCTTCCCGGGAAAATATGTGCTGAAAGACGGCGATCTGATCAAGGTAGATACGGTCGTGAACTACAACGGTGCCATGTCCGATTCATGTTGGAGCTATGTGGTCGGCGAGGCTACACTTGAAGTCAAACATTTGATGGAAGTGACTGAGAAAGCATTGTATCTGGGTATCGAGCAGGCGAAAGCAGGCAACCGTGTCGGCGACATCGGCCATGCGATCCAGACTTACGTCGAAAGCGAAGGCTTCTCAGTCGTCCGCGAGTTCATCGGCCATGGTATCGGACCAACGATGCACGAAAGTCCGTCCATTCCGCATTACGGTGATGCCGGTAAGGGTCTGCGCCTGAAGGAAGGCATGACAATCACGATCGAGCCGATGGTCAACACAGGCGTTTGGAAGTCCAAAATGGATGACAATGGCTGGACTGCCCGCACAAAAGATGGCGGTTTGAGCTGCCAGTTTGAGCACACGATTGCAATCACTAAAGAAGGCGCTAGAGTATTGACGCAACAAAAATAATAAAAATATCTATAAATTTACAGACGGGAATAAATTATTTTCTTGTAAACAAAATCAGCATACTTAATTATTAAGTATGCGCGAGATTGATTTTGTCTGAAAATTTCACCAAAAATTCCAATAAGAATAATTATAGTTATTTCAAAAATGGTATAGTACAATATTTTATACTGGGAAATCTCGCATCAAGGATTTTTTTGTATAAATTGGTTATTTTTGCCATTCATAAGCTTGTAATCAGGAGGGAAATCATGGAAGAAGAAATATCATTAGGTGAAATATTTGCAATATTGAAGCAACGTCTCGGTTCAATCATCGTATGGAGTATGGCTGGACTGTTGTTAGCTGCACTTTATACATTCTTTTTTGTGATACCGACATACCAATCTACTTCAAAAATCGTGGTTAACCAGACACAAAATGCGGAACAGGCAATCACGAATACAGATATCCAGACAAACTTGAGTCTGATTAATACGTATCAAGGTATCATCAAAGAACCAATCATTTTGGAAGATGTTATTGCTAAAACCAATTCTGATTTGACTATTTCGGAGTTGCGCGATCAATTGACTGTCCAAACCGAAGACACTTCCTTGGTCTTTGGTATCACGATAACAGATGAAAATCCGTTTAAAGCAGCTGAATTGGCGAATGCGACTGCTGCTTCTTTCGAAGAGAAAATCGGCAGCATCTTGGACGTGAATAGCGTGACGATCTTATCTCAAGCAGTGGCGAATCCGATTCCTGTTTCCCCGAACACTCCGATGAACCTTGTGCTTGGTTTGTTGGTCGGCCTGATGATCGGTGTTGGGCTTGCATTTCTTGCTGAGTTTATGGACAAGACGGTCAAAGATGAAAAATTCATCGAACAGTTGGGCTGGCCGAATTTGGGATCTGTCCTGTTGATGTCTGACGAAGATTTGGCATCCACACGTTTTATACAGGCAACACCTGACGTAAAATCGCGTAAAGCGAAAAGACGCATATAGGAGGGATCATACATGTTTAAATCAAGCAGAAAAAAAATCAAGCAATTAGATAGCCAACAGCGTAAAGGTCTCAGTTTGATTTCAAAATTGCGGCCGAAATCCGTTATTGCCGAACAGTATCGGACAATCCGTACAAATATACAATTCTCTATGGTCGATCGCGATGTGAAATCCATCGTTATGACATCATCAGGTCCATGGGAAGGTAAATCAACGACATCCGCAAACTTGGCATCTGTTTTTACCGACCAAGGGAAACGCGTGCTGTTGGTCGATGCAGGTTTACGCAAACCGACTGTGCAACGCACTTTTGGGTTGAGCAATGTTGAGGGCTTGACGACACTTTTAAGCGAACCCGATAGAAAAATTGACGAGGTCATTCAACACGTGACTGGAACAGAATTGCACGCGTTGACAAGTGGACCGATTCCTCCGAATCCATCCGAGTTGTTGAACTCAAACCGTATGAATGGATTAATGAAACGATTCGAAGAGATGTATGATATCATCATTTATGATATGCCCCCTGTGACATCGGTGACTGACGCACAGATCATGGCAGCAAAATCGGACGGCGTTGTGTTCGTAATCCGTCATGGCGTCGCAAAAAAAGATTCTGTCTTGAACGCGAAAGAGTTATTGGAAATGGTGAATGCGAACATATTGGGCGTGGTGTTCAATGGAGTAGAAAAGAAAACAGATTATTCCTACTACGGATATGGTTATACAAATGAGGGTGAAGCGTAGTGATTGATCTTCATTGTCATCTGTTGCCTGGCGTCGATGATGGAGCTCGAACATTGGATGATTCCTTGGCGATGGCCCAACTAGCCGTTTCCGAAGGGATCTCCCACATCCTTGTGACACCGCATCATAACAACGGCAAATATTTGAACCCAAAAGAAGCTGTTCTGGAAGCTACGGCGGCCTTGCAGTCGGAATTGGATGACCGAGGTATCGGTCTGAAAATTTTCCCCGGACAAGAACTCCGTATCAACGGAGAAATCCTGGAAGATATCGAGAAAGGGGACATTTTATTCATCGACGATGAAGAACATTATTTGTTGATTGAATTCCCGACCATGTCGATACCACATTATGCAGAGTCATTATTTTTTAAACTACGACAAAAAGGCATCACGCCGGTCATCGTGCATCCCGAACGGAATCAGGCGATCATGGATGATCCAAATATATTGCTTCCTTTTATTGAAAGGGGCGCATTGGCGCAAGTTACAGCGAGCAGCTATGTTGGTGCCTTCGGTAAAGATGTCGCGAAGCTCAGCCACCAACTGATTGAAGCAAATCTGGTCCACGTAATCGCATCTGATGCACACAATGTACGTGGGCGGGGCTTCCACTATAAAAAAGCTTTCACACAGCTGGAGGCGGATTTTGGTTCAGAGCAAGTGGCTTATTTCCATCAAAATGCAAAAAATTTGCTGAATGGGGATGTTGTCCATACGGAACCCCCTGTTGAAGTTAGCACGAAACGGAAACGAATTGCAATACTATCAAAAGTCAAGAAGAGTTTCTTAACAGGAATGCGTCGAAATGACTCTTGATTTATCAAGAAAACAAAAAGCGATTATTTTGAATATGCTTGATGGCCAACTCAGAAAGAATAATCTGTTAGTCGATAAAATATTCGTCGGAAATGCCACAACGTATGACCGCCAACAGGTCTTGAAATTTGTTGAATCGCTCGATTGTTTGGGACATGATACGCTTCATGATGAAGTGATTGCTTTCGCAAATGAATATGTGTAAAGCCTAAGTTCGGGGAACAAAGAAATTTGTTCTTCGGGCTTTTTTTTCAAATAATCACGATTACTTAATAATTTGAATTGTTTCGGTTGTGTTACTTATTCCCCAAGCATCTTGATTGTTCATCAGTTTATTGATAATATTATTAAGATTCTATGACAAGTGCCCTCGCATAGACAGGTGGGCTTCTTTTTGCATGGACTGAGAGATTTTATATAGTTATGTTCAATAAAATACTTGATGAAAGAGTATTGCAGGCATGGTCAGAACAGGAGCATTCCTGCCTGACAATAGTTACATGCACTAATATTCATTCAAAAGAAAGAGGAACGCATAATGAATGAAACCAGAAAAAGCAAGCAAGGGAGAAAAAGATTATGGAGGGTGATCTTTTCCATTCTGTTGATTGTGATGGTAGGCGCCGTGGCATACTTATTCAAGGCTTATTCCGATATCGGCAGTACGGCCGAGTCGATTTACACCTCAGTCAATGTAAATGAAATGCGGGAAGAAGAGATTGAAGTCGAGACGGCAACACAGCCGATTTCGTTCTTGTTGTTGGGTGCCGATACAGGCTCTGCTGAAGAGGAACGAACCGAAACGGGCCGCAGCGACACGATCATCGTCTGCACAGTGAACCCCAACACGAAGACGACAACACTTTTGAGCATCCCGCGCGATAGTTATGCAGAAATCGTTGGCTACAGTGACCTGTACGATTACTACGGTGATTACTACGACAAGATGAACCATGCTTATGCGTTTGGCGGCACGGAAATGTCAATCAACACGGTCCAGGAATTTTTGAATGTCCCGATCGATTACTACGTTGAAGTGAACTTTGATGGACTAGTCGACATCGTTGATGCTGTTGGTGGAATTGAAGTCACAAGTCCGCTGACGTTTGATTTCTATGGACCACAATTCATTGAAGGTGAAACGCGCACATTTACTGGATTTGAGGCACTGCAATTCGCACGTATGCGTAAGCAGGATCCGGAAGGCGACCTGGGTAGGCAGAAACGCCAACAGATGGTCATCAAGGCTATTTTGGACAAAGTCTTGACGATGGGAACGGTCGTGAACTACAAAAATATCTTGGCAACTCTAGAAGACAACGTTCAATTGAATATGTCATTGGACGAAATTCTTTCGATCGCCAGCGGTTACCGCAAGTCCATGGAGACTTTCCAGCAGTTCTACGTTGAAGGACAAGAAGTCTATATCGATGAGATATACTACTATTACGTGAATCCGGAAGAACGTTTGCGTCTGTCGAATATCTTACGAGCTGAATTGGAATTACCTGAAGTGACACTTGAAGATATTTCAACCTCCGTCAACGAGCCTTCTTTCGAAACACAACAGTATGAGACGGATTCGTCCTATACCGATACGACGTATGATTCGTCAACATACGGTCAAAGCGATGTTTATACGCCCAATTATTCCGATCCGTATTCTGAAGAAACTTACACAGAAGACTCTTCCTATGAAGAACCGGATGTTTACTACGAAGAGGATCCTTACGCATCAACCTATGATTCAAGTTATTAAGAACAAACATTCGGGAACACAGTTTCAACTGAGACTGTGTTTTTTTATAGTTATCAGGAAAGTATAAAATTTTTCAGCTGTGGAGATATTTCTTAAGGATTTCGCTTATATCATATACGACGGTGATATCGTGATGTTTGGTTATCAGGATAAACGGACAAATACAGAAGAAACAGAGATTATGCTTGCGAAAGAAGTCGTTAAGGAGATCCAATCAAAGATGAAGCGGCTATTGTTAAACATTTCGACTGCATTAAAACTCCCATTACAGCTTCGTGGATGGTATTGAAATGAACCGGGTTCAAGAGGTGCTGGAAACAGGACTGGAATTGCAATGAGAGCAAAAAGACGAGATCAGTTATCTTGTCTTTTTTGTTGCAATCAGATTGCCCCTTTTCTCCGAAGACTGACAATGGTGGATAGTATTTCCAAAACCGATCCAGCTAAGAAATCCATGATCCGCAGTTACAATTTTGTTAAGATTGTTATTTTTCCTTTTTCATTCTTAGTAATTACCTTATACTAGAAGGTAATGGACTAGTTGCGCTCACCACAAGAGAATGTGTAGCGCCAGTCAAGACATTCTGCACAGCAGAATCGGGAGGAGGACCTAGGGTGAAACCAATGGTCAGCATCATTGTGCCGGTCTATAATGCGGCACCTTATTTAAAGCAGTGCGTAGACAGTCTGACAAATCAGACGCTGAAGGAAATCGAAATCATACTGATAAACGACGGTTCTAAGGATGACAGTCTGGCCGTCTGCATGGAGCTAGCTTCCAAAGACGATCGAATCCGCCTAATCGACAAACTGAACGGCGGCGTGTCGGAAGCGCGAAACGACGGTCTGCGCGCAGCGACTGGAGAGTATATAGGCTTCGTCGATCCGGACGACTGGGTCGATGCGGACATGTACGAACGGATGCTTACGACGCTTACAACGGCGCAGGCGGACATCTGCATGTGCAATTATGTCAAGGAAACAAAGGAAGGCACCGTTCCAGTATTGATGAAACAGACAGGGACCATCGAAAAGGATGCAATCCTCGGTGATATCGTCGCGAACGTTATCGCTAAACCGAGCTTCCGAAGCGGCGAAACGGACATCATGGGCAGCGTTTGTCGCCTATTGGTCAGCCGCGAGTTGCTCGAAAAGGAGAATATCTGGTTCGATAAGGATGTAGCTTTCATGGAAGATTTGCTTGTCTGCGTGGAAGCTTTTCTGAGATGCGAGCGCATCACCATCGATGGCGGCGCCTATTACCACTACCGTGTTCATGAAAGTTCAACGGTCATGGCCTTTAAGCCGCAATTCTACCAACGCCAGAAACAAGCTTTTGCAAAGCTGCAGGCATTGCTAGCACGTGAGGGTGTAAAGAATGCATTGTCGATGCGTTTGGCAAACCGCTACATCATCGTCGCCTTGCTATCGTTGGCAAACGAGGCGCATAAGGACAATCCGATGCCGTTCCGCGAGAAAATCCGCAACATCGGTATGATATTGGCAGATAATGAGTTAGCCGCCAATCTTGAGAAAATCGATCTGAATGAAGTGGAGTCCCGCAAAAAACTGGAACTGAACCTGATGAAGAGAAGAGCGAGCATGACACTTTATCTCTACTACAGCATATTCAATAAAATAAAGGCCGCATTGGGCAAAGGCTGATCAAGCCACCCCAGGCAACAAGGAAGGGTATTGAGATGAGCGAATTGATCAGCATCATTGTGCCGATTTACAAGGTGGAGGCTTATTTGCCCCGTTGCGTAGATTCGATACTGGCACAGACACACACAAATCTGGACATTATCCTGGTGGACGACGGATCTCCTGACAACAGTGGGAAAATCTGCGATGCCTATGCCGAAAAGGATAAACGCATAACGGTCATCCATCAAGCCAACGGTGGCTTATCGGATGCCCGCAACGCTGGCATCGCTATTGCGAAGGGTGCGTATCTGACATTCCTGGACAGTGACGATTGGGTTCCGGCAGAATACATCGCCTACCTGTACAATCTGTTGAAGGAAACCGACAGCGCCATTTCTCTCTGCAATTTTCTGAAGACAACGACGGAAAAGCTTCCTGAGACGGCCGAACCGGAAATGGTGACGGTCATGAAGAATGACTCTATTTTGGCGAAATACATCGACTTGGGCGATGAGTTCCATCCGCAGTTGGTTATGGCCTGCGGAAAACTGTTTGAAGCGAGCTTGTTCGAATCAATCCGTTTCCCGGTTGGCAGACTGCATGAAGACGAGTTCACGACTTACAAGCTGTTCCATTTTGCGCCGCAGACGGTGATCTCAAAAAAGCCGCTCTACTATTATTGGCAGCGCGAGGATAGCATCATGGGAGAAGCAGGCTTCCGTCTGCAGAACAAACTCGATTATATGGACGCGTTGATTGAGCGGGCAGCTTTTTTCCATGAGGTGGGCAGGCTGGAATTGAGCGACCGCACTTATAAATCATTGTTCTCCGAAGCTTTATCGGTCAATCTGCAATTGGATGCGCTCAAAGAGACAGAAGCTAAAAAAACGGTCAGGGGTATCCTCAAACAGGCACGCAACGCTTTGAAACGCACAGGTCGTTCGAAATTGGCCTTTATGTACAATACCTACCTGTCTTATGAACGACCGATTGCTTGGGCTTACCGCACTTATAAAAAATTGAAGTAATCAGGAGATGCTGCTTCATTTTCCGATTATTCCGGTTCTGAGGCAGCCTTTTTTCCTGAACGAAAAGAGGGTTACAGTGGATAAAAATAAACAATTCGCCATCAATATGATAGCGCAGGTCGTCGGCTTTGTCGTGATGATGGGTATCAGCTTCCTGTTGACCCCGTTCGTCGTAGAGCATGTCGGCAGCGAGGCCTACGGGTTTGTCGGCTTGGCAAACAACTTTGTCGGCTACGCGCAGGTCATCACAGTGGCTTTGAACTCGATGGCCAGCCGTTTCATCACGATCAAAATCACCGAAAATGATGTGGAAGGATCGAACCGTTATTTCACTTCTGTTGTCATCGCCAACATCATGACAGCCTTGGTATTGAGCGTTCCTTCGGCCATCATCATCCTGAATCTGAACAAGATCGTCAACGTGTCCGACGCGATTCTGATCGATGTTCAATGGCTGTGGGCATTCATCTTCCTGAATTTCCTGGTCAGCATCATTTCGTCAACGTATAGTGTGGCGACGTTCGTCCGCAATAAGTTGTACTTATCTTCACTGCAGGGCATTATCTCCAACATCCTGCGGGTAGCGGTGTTGATCGCAGCGTTCAGTTTTTTCGTTCCCTCAGTGTGGTATGTTGGTTTGGCAGCATTCGTGGCCTCGCTCTACATCTTCGTTTGGAATGTCCATTATACGCGCAAGCTGATTCCTGATATAAAAGTCAAACGGCGCTATTTTGATGTGAAAGTCATCAAGGTGCTACTGTCATCCGGTATCTGGAACAGTTTCACGCGGTTGAGTTCGATCCTGTCGACCGGTCTTGATCTGCTGGTGACAAATCTGTACGTGAGTTCTGCTGCGATGGGCGTGCTTTCAGTCGCCAAGACGGTGCCGAGTGCAATCCTGACTTTGTTCGGGACATTGGCGAGCGTCTATGCGCCGCAGCTGACGATCAGCTATGCGGAGAATAATTACAAGGAAATGAAGAACCAATTGATGTCTTCAATCAAGTTCCTTGGCCTCTTCGCCTGTATCCCCGTAGCGGCGCTGTTCGCTTACGGGGAAATCTTTTACAAACTATGGGTGCCAACTCAGGATGCGCATCTCCTGTATATGCTGACGATTTTGTCCTGCATCGAGTTTATGTTCGTCTTGCCGTTGGAAGGGCTATGGAACCTCTTTACGGCGACAAACAAGGTCAAGCAGACTTCAATTTACATGTTCGCCAACTCGATCGTTACGATCATCATCGTCTTGGTGGCTTTGCAGTTTACGAATGATGACACGTTGAAATTGTACATCATTGCTGGGACGAGCACAGCCTTTGCGGTGATCCGTTCCTTGTTCTTCCTGCCTATTTACGGGGCGCATTGCCTGAACATCAAATGGACGTCTTTCTATCCGTCCATCCTGAAGAACACGCTGTCGGTCGTTGTTGCTTCGGTTTTCTCGCTGTTGGTCCGTAACTTCCTTCCGATCGACGGTTGGGCGATGCTGATTTTTGCTGGCATCCTGACGAGCATCTTTGCGATTGCCTTCAACTTCATTGTGCTGTTGAATCGGGATGAACGTACGGCTGTCGTAAAAAAAAGTGTTGCGCAAATAAAAGAGAACGAAAGGGGAAACTCATGACGAAGATACCAAAAATCATCCATTACTGCTGGTTCGGCGGTGCGCCGATTCCGGAAAAAGACAAAGCCTGCATCGAAAGCTGGAGGAAATTCTGTCCGGATTACGAAATCATCGAATGGAACGAAAGCAATTATGACATAACAAAAAACCGCTATATGAAGGAAGCCTACGACGTTAAGAAGTGGGGCTTCGTGCCGGACTATGCCCGCTTGGACATCGTCTATACGCAAGGCGGCATCTATTTGGATACGGATGTGGAGATCATCCGCAACATGGATCCGCTGTTGGAAGATGAAGCATTCATGGGCTTCGAGGACGGCAAATTTGTCGCGTTGGGATTGGGGTTCGGTGCCGCAAAAGGTAATCCGCATATCAAAGCCATGCGCGACGTCTATGAAGGTGTCTCCTTCATCAATCCGGACGGCAGCTTCAACACTTTGCCGAGTCCGCATTACACGACCGATTATCTGCTGGAGAAGGGTCTGAAACAGAACGATACTTTCCAGCAGATAGAAGGCATCAGTATCTATCCGAAAGCCTATTTCTGCCCGCGTGATTATTATACTGGGGCGATGAATCTGACTGAAAATTCCTACACGATCCATCACTACAATGCATCCTGGCTATCCGATGAGGAAAAGCAGAATTACGAACGCAAACTGCGCCTGATTGAACACTACGGCAAGACGGCCGGCACAGGTCTGCATTACGTCCTATCGGTACCGGATATCCTGAAAAGGAACGATATCGGAGGTTTGATCGGGAAAGCGTTGAATAAGATCGGCGGCATTTTTCGAAAATAACCCGCCGAGTAGCTGATACAAATAAAACACCATCCTTACCGCGATTCATATCGCTGCAAGGATGGTGTTTTGCGTTTTCATCCAGCTATTCAGGAATCAAACTAGTATCAAGCAATTTCTGTGTAGAGTCCGATTGTGTATTCAGCTTGACCAGTACTTGCTGCGTAATAGGCAAGCCCATCAACAACATAGACGTAGCCGTCACCATATGGGGCATGAGCGATATGGTGCATTGCGAGATTGTTCCATTCTCCATTATCTTGTGCGCCGACCGCCTCGCCGAGGTATTCAACGGTTACGGTTGTCGTTGACAGGTCTGAAAGTTTGTACCAACTCGTGTATTCGCCATAGACATTGGTTGCGACAGGTGTCACCTGCACCGGCATCACAACATAATCCTCAAACACGAATGGATTGCCGGCACCGCGATAACCTTTTTCCGTCCAGTCCTCTTCAATGATGAGACCGGCTGGATGCAGTTGCCATTGATCATTTCGCCAATCGCCAGATGTGTTGTAATACAAGGAGATGCTGTTGTACGGTTGTTCGGAAGTCGTCAAATACCAAGTGCCGCCGACTTCGAAGACGTTGGAGTCGACGAAGTTTCCTTCCAACAAAGTGGAGTGATAATCCCAATCGAGCGGGAAAGAAGTTGCAAAGTAGGCTTCAACATTGCCGGCTTGATCGGGAACCATGTAGTAGTTTTCATTATATTCGAAAACACTAGGATAGGCTGCCCGAATGCCATCGGTTTCCGGACCGAGGACAATTTGGGTATAGGTCCAGTTGACGAGGTCACTGCTGTAGGCGTGGGCGACACTGTCCGTGAAGCTTTGGGTTGCTATGTTGTATTCCTGAAGTACTTCAAAGAACATATGGTAGACGCCATCAACGAGGATGATGAATGGATCGGCTGTACCCAGTGGATTGGTTACATCGGTCACATCATTCCGAGTGATGACCGGATTGGTGACGTTCCCGAAGTCATCAAGCACAGGGATAACGAATTCCGGTTCAGGTTCTACGTAGCTGAAGTCACCCTCGTAGGCAAGCAACTCGCTGATGGTCTTAAATTGATAACCAAGGGCGCGGGCTGCTGTGATCATTTCCAACAGTGCGGTAGGGGTTGTGCTGGCTGAGCTGTTACCGTGCAGCAGATAGATGGCTCCTGCAGAAAGGTTGTTCAGGACCGCCGCACTTACTTGGCTGGCTGAAAGTGTTCCTGACCAATCGCGGGTGTCGACCGTCCAACCAATTGTGTAAGTGTAGCCTAGGCTGCCGGCTGTTGCCAATACGGTTGCGTTCGTTTCACCCATCGGAGCGCGGAAGTAAGGCGTTGTGCTCTCACCGGTAGCATTTTTTACCAGCTGCTCCAATTGATTCAGGTCGGTTGTCAATTCAGCTGCCGTCATTTGAGTGGCATCATCTTGGGTAAAGGTGTGATTGCCTATCTCATGACCTTGGGCGATGATGTCATCGATCAAGGTTGGATCGGTCAAGCCGTTCAGGAAGAAGGTCGCTTTCACGTCCAGCAGCGCCAAATTTGCCAATATCTGGCGGAGATTAGCAGCACTGGAAACATCACTGATAGTCAAGGAAATGACTTGTTGATTGGTATTGACTTGATTGACCAATTGCGAAGGTGTCGTGATGACCGGTGGATCAGGATCAACCGGATCGACTGGATCAGGATAGATTCCTTGGAGAGCCAACAAACCTGTGATAGTTGTAAATTCATAACCGAGCGCGCGTGCAGCTGAAATCATTTCCAACAAAGCTGCCGGAGTAGTTGCGGCTGAGCTATTCCCATGCAACAAGAAGATGGAGCCGGGAGTCAAGTTGTTCACGACGGCAGAGCTGACTTGAGCAGCCGTCATAGTGCCTGACCAGTCACGTGTGTCCACCGTCCAACCGATTGTGTAGTCATAGCCGAGCGTACCGGCTGTTGTAAGGACGGTAGTGTTCGTTGCCCCCATCGGAGCGCGGAAATAAGGTTTTGTACTTGTGCCGGAAGCGTTTTGGACCAACTGCTCAAGATTGTTGAGATCTGTGGTCAATTGGGCTGCCGTCATTTGGGTGGCATCGTCCTGGCTGAAGGTGTGGTTGCCGATTTCATGGCCTTGGGCGATGATGTCATCGATCAAGGTTGGATCGGTCAAGCCGTTCAGGAAGAAGGTGGCTTTGACATTCAGAGTAGCCAAGTTCGCCAATATTTCGCGGAGATTGTCTGCGTTCGAAGCATCGCTGATTGTAAGGGAAACAACTTTTTCACCTGTCGTTACCTGATTGATCAACTGCGAAAGGACGGTTTCGACCGGATCAACCGGGTCAACCGGATCGGTAGGGTCTCCCAAGTAGACGCCATCCAATTGGATCAGATCACTGATTGTCGCGAAGGAGTAACCAGCTTCACGGGCCGAAGCGATGATTTCGTACAAGGAACCTGGTGTGTTGACGGATTCAGGAACAGCATGCATCAAGTAGATGGAGCCTGGTGCTAATTGGTCCAACACGTTGAAGGCAATTTCTTCAGAAGATAATGTTCCAAGGTAATCCAAGCTATCCACTGACCAACCAATGGTATAGGTATAGCCAAGGCTGCCGAGCGTTTCCAAAACAGACTGATCGTAGTCCCCATATGGCGGGCGGAAGAGCGGTCTGGATGTTGCTCCTGTAGCATTTACGACTTTGTTTTCCAATGCGTTCAGCTCAGCCGTAAATTCTGCGATGGTCAAGTAGGTAGAGAATTCATGCGAGTAACTGTGGTTTCCTAGTTCATGTCCTTGGGAAACGACTTGATACAGCATGTCCGGATCGGCTGTGCCGTCCGCGAAGAAAGTCGCTTTGACGTCCAGTTCAGCCAAAGCATCAAGGATTCCCTGCAAGACTTCGCTGTCTCCAAGATCGTCAAAGGTCAAGGAAATCACTTTTTGGTCCGTGTCTACCTGTTCGATGAATTGAGATACGCCTTCAGAAATTTCTCCGGGACCATTGTTACTGCCATCATCAGTTACGCCTTCCAGTGCCATCAATTCGTCGATTGTGACGAATTCATAGCCTTGATTGCGGGCTTCTGCAATAAGGTACCAAAGGGATTGCGGTGTGCCGACAGCAGTCGGATTCGCATGCAGCAAGTAGATTGACCCTGCATCCAGATAATCAGTTACACTGGCTGCAATCTGCGTTTCGGATAAACCTTCCCAATCGCGTGTGTCCTGCGTCCAACCGATTGTGTAGGCATAGCCGAGGCTGCCTAGTGTTTCGAGCACGGCATCGTTATAGACCCCTGCTGGAGCACGAAAATAAGGTTTGGAGGATACGCCTGTAGTTTGCATAATGTAATCTTCCATCAGTTCCAAGTCATAAGCCAATTCATCGGCTGAAAGGGATGTCGAATCGTCATTGTGGGAATAGGTATGGTTCGATAGTTGGTGTCCGGTTGCGACCAGTTCGGCCATCAGTCCGGGATCAGTTGTACCGTTGAGGAAGAAGGTGGCTTTGACGCCAAGGTAATTGAGGTTGTAGATGATGTCGGCTAGGTTGGTATAGTCGTCACCATCATCAAAAGTAAGAGCAATGACATTGCGATCCGTATCTACGTGGCTGACGAATCGGGATGGTCCCGTTCCGTAGTCCGGTTCTTCTACATCAGGATCGGTAACTACAGGCTCTTCACCAACATAGATGCCTTGATAAGCCAATAGGCCGGTGATTGTCTCGAAGCGGTAACCAAGTGCCTGGACTGCTGCCACCATCTGCAGAATTGCGGCAGGTGTTGCAACTGCATCGGCGCTGCCGTGTAAAAGAAGAATTGCTCCGGGTGCTAAGCTGTTCACGACAGCAGAACTGATTTGTGCTGCTGTTTGCGTGCCGCTCCAGTCGCGTGTTTCGATAGTCCAACCGATGGCGTATTGATAACCGAGACTTCCGGCGGTTGCCAAAACAGTCGCATTGGTTTCGCCCATCGGTGCACGGAAGTAAGGTGTTGTGCTCGTGCCTGCTGCATCTTGAACGAGTTGTTCAAGGTTATTGAGGTCCGCCGTCAATTGAGCTTGGGTCATTTGCGTAGCATCTTCGTGGCTGTAGGTATGGTTGCCGATCTCATGGCCTTGGGCGATGATTTCATCTATCAGGCTCGGGTCGGTCATACCGTTCAGGAAGAAGGTGGCTTTGATTCCCAAAAGTGCGAGGTTGTTGAGAATCTGCCTTACATTCTCGGTTCCGGATGCATCGCTGATGGTCAAGGAGATGACCGGCACATCGGTGTTGACTTGGTTCACGATCTCTGCGGGTGAAGTGATGCTCGGCGGCGTTGGATCAGGATCAGGGATTGTTTCACCAGGTTCCTCCCCGGGTATTGTCGGGTAAGAGCCCTCCAAAGCGAGCAAACCACTGATCGTAGCGAAGTTGTAGCCGAGCTGACGGATGGCTGTGATCATCTGCAGTAAAGCTGCAGGGGTTGTGCTGGCGGAAGCGTTTCCGTGCATCAGGAAGATGGCGCCTGGTGCCAAGTTGTTCACGACAGCAGAGCTGACTTGAGCTGCGGTCAATGTGCCGCTCCAATCACGGGTATCGACTGTCCAGCCGATCGTATATGCATAACCCATACTGGCTGCGGTGGCAAGGACTGCATCATTTGTCGCGCCCATTGGTGCCCTGAAGTAAGGGCGGGTAGTTGCCCCACCGGTGCTGTCCTGCACCAAGGTTTCCATAGCATTTAGTTCCCAGACGACTTCATCCACTGTCATTGCGGTGGCATCATCGTGGGTATAAGTGTGGTTGCCGATTTCGTGTCCCTGTTGAATGATTTCGTTGATCACGGTGGGATCAGTCAAACCGTTCAGGAAGAAAGTGGCTTTCACATCCATCGTAGCCAAGTTGGCAAGAATCTCGCGGACGTTTTCGGCATCTGACGCATCGCTGATGGTCAAGGAGATTGTTTTTTCGCCAGTAGAAACTTGGTTGATGACTTCTGATAGGATATCATCCGAATAATCCTCTTCGATGGGTGCTTCTTCTTCGACTGCGAAATAACCACCTAATGCCAGCAAATCGTTGACAGTGGAGAAGCCGTAGCCAGCTTGTTTCAACGCCGCAATCGAATACCACAAAGATTCGGGTGTGTTGGCTGCACCTACGCTAGCATGCATCAGAA
Source organism: Trichococcus collinsii (assembly GCF_900107505.1). GTDB lineage: Bacteria > Bacillota > Bacilli > Lactobacillales > Aerococcaceae > Trichococcus > Trichococcus collinsii. The sequence goes on from NZ_FNQH01000003.1 coordinate 520,770, forward strand.
CAATCGAACCAGGTCTGACATTATTAACGACCGCGTTGCTGACTTCAGTAGCAGAAATGCCGGTCCAATCGAGTGTATCTACGTCCCATCCAATCGTGTATTGGTAACCTAGGCTACCGACCGTATCCAAAACGGAACTGTTGTAGGATCCATAAGGGAGACGCAAGAAAGGAAGGGAAGAGGTTCCTGTCGTTGTTTGGATGTAATCTTCCATCAGGTTGATGTCGTTCGCCAAAGCGGATGACGAGAGTGTCGTGGAGTCGCCATGCGAGTAGGTGTGGTTGGCCAATTGATGGCCGTCCGCCACAATCTGCTGCAGCAAGGATGCATCAGCATCACCGTTCATGAAGAAAGTGGCCTTCACGCCTAAGTAGTTCAAATTATCCAGAATCTCGTAAAGGTTACCATAGGAATGGCCATCATCGAACGTCAGAGCGATCACGTTATCTGCGATATTTACTGAATTGATGATTTGCGAAGTTCCCGAAAAATCGCTGACTGCGGCTGCAGCCATCAGTTGCATCGGTTCTTCGTAGCTGATTTGGGCTTCTTCAATTGGTTCTATTGGTGCAGTTTCTGCGGGGACTTCAATCGGTTCTGTCGGAGTGTCCGTAGGCTGTTCCGTTTCAATAGGAGTTTCTGTGCCGGAAACAGGTTGTTCTACAGTTATGTCCACTGGATTTTCTTCAGGAATAGTTGTTACGGGTGCGGTCGTATCTGGAGTAGGTGTTACCGTTGTGGGTGGTGTTAGGTCGGTAGCTTCCGGTGTGGTAGCTTCCTCAATAGGCGTGGTCGCCGGTGTGGTTGTTTCTGGGGTGGGTTGCGGATCGGCCGTTTCCGGCAGAGGCTGTTCTGTAGGTGGTGCAGGTGTTTCCGTCATCTGCTCATCTACCGCAGTTACTTCTGCGGGCGGAGATTCCGTTGTTGTAGTTTCGGGTATGTTGGCGTCATTGGTTTCCAGCACTGTTTCCGGCAGCGGAATACCTGGCGGCTGTTCATTGAGAATGGGCTCTTGGAGTGTTGTTTCAGTTGTCCCTGTTGTCCCTTCCGTTGCTGCAGATACATCTGTCAGCGCGCCGTAGATTGTAAATATGACTAAGAAAGGAGGCAGTATCATAAATCTTTTTTTCATAATTCAGCCCTCCTTCAATCGCTAAATCTGAAAACAAGCCTATTCGGTTAAGTGATTCTGTTGCTGTGGTGGGTTGTAGTATGCTACGTAACCATCAGGACCATCTCCTTATTATTGAAAATAAACGTAGAATGAGCCGGAAACAGTGTAAGAGGTCAAGTGCTGATAGGTTTATTCGCCTGCTTAACTTAACCACTCTATGTTATTATAACCCAAATGAGAGCGTTTTAAAAGTATTAGACTATCTAAATCGAGCCCGCAAACGCCCGCACAGAAGCGTTTCTGGAGATATGTTAAAATTGGTGTATGTTACTTTGTTACAGGTTTACTTTTTTGTTAAGTTTTTGAATAGCCCTTTTTCATTCGCCAGAATTGTTCTATACTGAATGAAGCGATATTAAGTAGGGTGATGGGCTGTCTTGCAGCCGCATTGCGCAGAAAGAGGCTCGAACCGATGAATGACACAAGAAGCAATTATTTTAAGAAGAAAAAAAGGAATCGAATCATTATTCTATCACTAGTGGGTTTTGCCCTCGTCGCTTTCGCGCTGTTCTGGACTGTTTACGACGATGTGGAGAGCACGCTGAAAACTGTTTTCGAAGATGTCGAAACGGAGAACATGCGGGAAGAAGAAGTTTCGGTAGATGCGACTCACCCAATTTCGTTCGCGCTGTTGGGGATCGACATGTATGGGGATGGGATTGCGGAAGGCACCGGTCGTTCGGACACCATCATCGTTGCGACGGTCAATCCTAAGACCAAAAAGACTACAATCGTCAGTGTGCCGCGCGACAGTTATGCGGAGATGGTTGGCTATGAAACGAGTATTTATCCGGAGTATAACGACAAGATCACGCATGCCTACGCATTCGGCAGTACCCAGATGGCCATCAATTCGATCCAGGAATTCCTGAATGTGCCGATCGACTATTACGTCGAAATCAATATGCAAGGGCTGCATGACATTGTAGAAGCAATTGGAGGCATCGAATTGACGAGTCCGTTGACATTCGAGTTTGAGGGTTCTTCCTTTGTCGAAGGTGAAACAGTCACCGCGGATGGATGGGATGCTTTGGCTTTCGCGCGGATGCGCAAAGAGGATCCTGAAGGCGACTTGGGTCGACAAAATCGACAACGGATGGTCATCAAAGCGATTTTGGACAAGCTAATTAGCATCGACAGCGTCACGAATTATAAAAAAATTCTCAGTGCAGTGGAAGTGAACATTCAAACCAATCTTTCTTTTGAAGATTTGCTTGATATCAAGTCAGGCTATGTGGATGCGCTTGACACGTTCACGCAACTTTCAATCGCTGGTGAAGAATTGTATTATGATGAAATCTACTATTACTATGTCGATCCGGAAGAGCGTTTGCGCATCGCGAATACGCTGCGTGATGAATTGGAAATTGATCAGGTGCAGTTCAGCGACATGAACCTTTCGGACGCTGACTCATCCTTTGGCTTTGGCCAGATGACCAGCGCCGGATTGATTACAGAAATACCCGATTTCGACAGCACACAAGAATCGGAAGAATAAGAAAAAATTATCCACGGCAATAATGAAAAAGAAAATAAACGATAACAGCCAATTGGAAAGAGGGATTATATGTCAGTATTAGTAACAGGTGGAGCCGGATATATCGGCAGCCATACGGTAGTGGAATTATTAAAAGCCGGCCAAGAAGTGGTCATCGTCGATAACTATTCGAACAGCAAACCGGAAGTGTTGAACCGAATCAAAACGATTACCGGCAAAGAACCGACCTTCTATGAAGTGAATGTATTGGACCGTGAAGCCTTGGACGCAGTATTCGCAAAAGAGGATATCGACTCGGTCATCCATTTTGCAGGCTACAAAGCAGTCGGCGAATCCGTCGCTAAACCGATTGAATACTATCACAACAACATCACGAGCTCATTGGTATTGTGTGATGTGATGCGCAGCCATGGCGTTAAGAAGCTTGTCTTCAGCTCTTCAGCAACGGTCTACGGCATGAACAACGTGTCACCGCTAACGGAGGATATGCCTACAAGTGCAACAAACCCTTACGGCTACACGAAAGTCATGATCGAACAGATCCTCCAGGATGTAGCGTTCGCGGATTCCGAGTGGAGCATCGCCTTGTTGCGTTACTTCAATCCGATCGGTGCGCATGAATCTGGCCTGATCGGCGAAGACCCGACCGGCATTCCAAACAATCTGATGCCGTACATCACGCAAGTGGCAGTCGGCAAATTGCCGCGCTTGAGCATCTTCGGGGACGATTACGACACTCCTGATGGCACAGGCGTACGCGACTATATCCACGTTGTCGACTTGGCGTTGGGCCACATCAAGGCTTTGGATAAAATGAAGGAGTCGAACGGCGTCGGCATTTACAACCTCGGTACCGGCATCGGCTACAGTGTGCTGGACTTGACCTATAATTTCCAGAAGGCTACCGGAGTCGAGATTCCTTACACAATCATCGATAGACGCCCGGGCGACGTCGGGACTTGCTACGCGGATGCGACAAAGGCAAAAGAAGAACTTGGCTGGACAGCCCAGAAGACATTGGCTGATATGTGCCGAGATTCCTGGAATTGGCAAAAGAGTAATCCGAATGGTTACGAAGCGTAGTTTTTGCGCTGAATGAGCTTGGGCCGCGGCATCGCTCATCCGATTGGATGCGTGCCGTGGCCCTTTTTCTGTTCTATGTTGATTCTTTTTTGGCGGCATCTTTGTTATAATGGAACGGACTATACAAAGAAAGAGGGAGTCCCATGACAAAAGTACGGAAAGCTGTTATACCTGCAGCAGGTTTAGGAACGCGATTCTTGCCGGCGACGAAAGCGATGGCAAAGGAAATGATGCCGATCGTTGACACGCCAAGCATCCAATATGTGGTGGAAGAAGCCATGGCTGCCGGCATCGAAGAAATCATCATCATCTCCGGGAAGGGCAAGAGCCCGATCGAAGACCATTTTGACGTAAACATCGCGCTAGAAGAAAACTTGAAGGCAAAAGGCAAGACCGCGATGCTGGAATTGGTTCAGCAGACGAACATTCCGCACATCCACTATGTGCGCCAGGCTTACCCGCGTGGACTGGGCGATGCCATTCTGCAAGCTGAAGCTTTCATCGGAAACGAACCTTTTGTCGTATTGTTGGGCGATGATATCATGCCAAATGAAATCCCGTTAGCGAAATCTTTGATGGATACCTACGACGAGACGAAGGGCGGCGTCGTTGCGACGATGCGCATCCCTGAGGACATGACGAACCGATACGGAATCATCGACATCAAAGAAAAAGTCGGCGAACATATCTACAGTGTCAACCATTTCATCGAGAAACCGGCTCCGGAAGAAGCACCGAGTAACCTTGCCATCATCGGCAGGTATCTGCTGACGCCAGAAATATTTGACATTCTGCGCAATCAAGAACCCGATGCCGGAAATGAAATCCAGCTGACCGATGCGATCGAATCATTGAACGCGATCCATCCGCTGGTGGCTTATGAATATACAGGCAAGCGCTACGACGTGGGCGATAAATACGGCCTATTGATCGCGAACATCGAATTCGGTCTGGAAAATAAAGACACAGCAGATAAGATGCGCCCGTATCTGAAAGAATTGGCGAAGGAATTAAAGAACAAAGCATAACGCGGTGCAGTGATAGGAGGCGCAATATATGCCCGGACCCGGATTAAGCCGGTCTGGGTGCTCCGTCATGCCATCGTCAGGAAGGAAAACTAATGGAAAACAAACCTTTTTTCAGCATCGTGATACCGGCCTACAATTGTGCCGGCACCATCCGAGCCACTTTGGAAAGCATCGCTGCACAGACGGTAAGCGATTTTGAGGTCATCATCGTAAACGACGGGTCTAAGGACGCGACCGCGGATGTTTTACAGGCAGTTGCCGCCGAAGACGGTCGATTTTCTTACATCACCATTCCAAATAACGGACCGGGAAATGCCCGTAACCAAGGGATTGCACGCGCGAAGGGGACCTATCTGTTTTTGATGGATGCGGACGATGAAATCGAACGCCATACTTTGGAACGCTACCAAACCATCATCAACAGCGAGTCCCCGGACCTGATCGTGGCTTCTTACAATCTGCGAGTCCTGGACCATCAAGAAATCGTTTCGGAAAAACAGGTCATCGCTGAAGATCGGGTCTACGCTTCGAACGCAGCATTTCTGGAGGATCTCTATCCTTTGATGAACAAACAGCTGATGTATGTTATCTGGAACAAGCTTTATCGCTTGGACATCATTCGCACGCACCAAATCGCCTTTCCGAGCTACAGCAGCTGTGAGGACCGTTTGTTCAACATCGCCTACTACCGGCATGCCAAAAAAGTTGTGACGACCAGCGAAGTGCTTTACCAGTATGCCTTCGAAGGTAAGAGTAGCTTGACCAACAAATATTTCGACAATAAATTCGAGACATTTCTGGAATTCTATAATGAATTGTTGGACCTGACCGACAAGGATTTGGGCGGTTTCAGCGCGCTTTTCCTGAAAGGCACGATGTCTTGCATCATCCCGTTGCACGGTGCCAGCTGCCCTCTGGATTGGGCAGGCAAACGGAGTTACATCAAAAAAATCTTACAACATCCGCGCGTGCAATATGCAACGGCGCACAGCCTGACCGATACGCCAATCCGGAAAATCATGCAGTTCCTGTTCCGGAGCAAATCGGTTTACTTGAACTATATCGCTTCCGGCATGATGCACTTGTTGAGCAATGCCTCGCCGAAATTGATTGAAAAGCTCAAAGGAAATTTCTAGAAAGATGGGAGAACTACACTAATGACTCAACCTAAACGTGTCCTGCATTTCCAGGGCAGAATGGGAAAAGGCGGGGCGGAAACATTCATGATGAACGCCTACCGCAACATCGACCGTTCCAAGTTCCAGTTCGATTTCGTCATCTATGAGGAATTTGCCGACGTGCGTCCTTATCATGACGAGATCGCAGCATTGGGGGGCAAAATTTTCGTGGTGCCAAACCCCAATAAGCACCCGCTCCGCTACATCAAAACCGTCAGCAAACTGCTGCAGGAGAACCAAGTTGACATCGTCCATAACGAAATCTTCTTTGGTGGCGGCCTGAACCTTTGGCTGGCTGCCAAAGCCGGCGTCAAAAAGCGTATCGCCCACAGCCATGCGACTTCCGACGGCAAAGGCAACCGATTTCCGTACAGCGTCGTGCGTCCGATTTTCAACAATCTGATGATGAAATATGCGACTGATTTCATTGGCTGTTCAGATGAGGCTGGCATCGGCCTTTTTGGCAAGGAACAGACATTCGTTATGCTTCCGAACGGCATCGATCTCGAACGTTACCGCAACGTGCCGGTGACGAAGGCTGACATGCATGCGCAATTGAGTATTCCCCTGGATGCCTTCGTGATCGGACATATCGGCCGTTTTGAGGAACAAAAAAATCACCGGCTGTTGCTGAATATTTTCCAGCATATCCTGAAAAAACATCCTAATACGTATCTGTTGTCGGTCGGGGCCGGCAGTCTTGAAACAGAAATCCACGGTTTGGCCAAAGATTTGGGCATATCCGATCATGTGATCTTCTTGGGGGAGCGCGAAGATATCGCCGAATTGCTGAAAGCGATGGATGTATTCCTGTTGCCTTCATTATATGAAGGTTTGCCGATCGTGGCGGTGGAGGCGCAGGCAGCCAACGTCAAATTGGTGCTGTCAACCGAAGTCTCAGAGGACACTGTGTTATCCGAAAATGTCCGCTTTGTACCACTGGATGCGGATTTGGATCGATGGGAAGCCGAAGTTATGGGCGAGCCGAAAGGCAATCGTCCGAAACCGGAAATGGAAGCCTTTGATATGTTGAAGACCGCAAAAGCGTTGGAAAAAATCTATGATGCGAAGGAGGTCTCTGCATGATGCATTTACCCACCCTAAAACAAACAAAAGAATTTTTGCAGGATAACAAAAAGACGATCTTCGGGACTGCTTTAACACTTGTCCTTCTGTACGCACTGGGGATCGCCTACACGCTGTTCAGTGATGATAAAGTCGAAGAAATCAAGAAAATTGATCCGGCCACTGGATTGGAACTGCAGCTGATCACGGACACTGAATACAAAGCGCTCTTGGAAGATGCCGTACGTTTCGATTTCTATGTAGAGAATACGGAAGGCTATGCCTTCACGAATTTTAATCTATTGGAAGCAGTGCTGTTGTCGCCTGAGGTTTATGAAGCAATTAATTCGGTGGAGCCGATCGTTGCAACTGACGCAATTGAAGCCATGGAAGAAGGCAGTATTCCCACAAACTATATGATAGATGTGGACACGGATAATGAAACCAGCGAACTTCATATCACGGTCGGGACCGGGGATGAGGCAAAGAATGAAGCCATCGCGACATTGCTTTATGAAGCTGTCCAAGCAGGAACGATCCCGTTCTTTGAAAATAAGAGTACTTACCTTTTGTCGGAGCCACATGTCGTGCAATTGGAGAAAGGTCCGGAGCCGACGAATGAAACAGGCACTACAAGCATGCTCCTTTATCTCGTCATGGCGGCGGGTTTGTTCATCGGTGGTTTATTGTTAGGCATGTTGTTTGGATTTTTACGTCTGTTCTTCAAGAAGGAAATCACGGATGTGTTCAATTATCGCATGAGTGATGACGATATCGTGCTGGACTTATCCCACACAATCGATGCAGATCAGGAAGCAGCTTTGGCGCATGGCATTCAGCATCCGGCAGCAACACGCAAACTTGTCCTATCCGAGGAGCATTTGTCGCCGACTGTGCAAAAACGCTTGGAGCAGATGGAAGGCGCGCCGTACATATTTGCGCAATCCATCCTCTCTACAGATCCGCTTTTGCATTTCGATGAAGTCATCCTTGTTTCCAGAAAAAACGGAACAACAAAGGACTGGTACAAGAATCAACGCACACAATTGGAAAATTACGCGACTCCAATCAAAATAATCTTAATCTAGCATTGGAGGAGGAATAATGGATGGAGCTCTATGTCTTTACATTTATCACCTTGCTGTTGCTAAGCATTGCTGAAGTTTTCTACGACAACAAAAAAATCGTCCTGATTGGTGGCGGGCTATTGGCTATCTTGGCTGGATTGCGCTATTACTCGGGATACGATTTCGTTTCTTATTATTACTTTTTCTATGACTTGACCGATTTGTCGGATGTCTTCAACGGCAGCATCGATGCCGAACCCGGCTACCTGTTTTTGAATTATCTGTTCCTTAAGCTAGGCTTGAACTATTATGCGTTCATTCTCTTCTTCGCGTTTCTGAGCATGGGGCTGTTGGTAAATTATCTGTATAAGAATGCCCCTTTCCCGTCCTTGATTCTGTTCTATTATTTCTCACGATTTTTTTTGGCGAGGGATATGGGGCAGATCCGCGGTTCAATCGCGAGCATCATCCTGCTCTATTCGGTGAAGTACATGAAGCAGAAACAGCTGTTCCGATTTCTGTTCGTTGTGGGGCTAGCTTCGCTGTTCCATATCACGGCGCTCATCTTCATCGTCGGCTACTTCTACGAAAACTATCTCTATGACGGGAGCCGACTTCAAGTGATGGTACTGTTCGGTTTGGCTGTTGCAGCGGGCATTGTAGTGCAGATTCCGCAGCTGTACATGTGGGCGGTGCCTAATCGCTACGCTCCTTACTTTACGAACCCGGCATATACCGGTGGACAATGGCTGCTGAATCCGGTTTTGTTGATGCAATTGTTGATTTTCTTCGGGACATTGTTATTCACGAATGTCCGTAAAGATGAAAAATACCGGACTTACCATAATCTCTATTTCCTGGCCTCATTGATCTTGATCGCTTTCGGGAATCTGGCGACGGTAGGGGGGCGTTTGAGCTCTCCCTTTGCGACCTATGAGATGTTCGTGGCGCCGTATTTCATTCTGAATTTCACGAAGAATAAATTGGTCAATCTGATTTTCTGCTTAGGATTTACGGTCATCATCTTTTTGTTGATCTTCATCTTGTCAGGGGATTACGCCTACTTCATTCCGTATGCAACCTTATTTCAATAAATAACTTAAAAAAGTACAAATGCTTTACTGATCATCCCCCCGAACATAATGGAGAAACATTATGTTCGGGGGGATTTATCTCTTAATATTTTTAAGATGATACAACATAATTTTTGGGGTTTTTCATGAATACAATGTTGTTATTGTAATTTGCCTTGATTTTTTAAATGATATTCAAAGATAGGAGTTTACCTTATGAGTAAAGAATTAATTTCGATTATTGTACCTTGCTACAACGAAGAAGAGATGCTGCCCATTTTCTATGAGGAAATTGATAGAATAAGCAAAATAATGGACTATGTCACGTTTGAGTATATTTTTGTGAATGATGGTTCAAAAGATCATACTTTGAAGAAATTAAAGGAATTGTCCAACAAGGATTACCGTGTACGCTATTTTTCATTTTCGCGGAACTTCGGGAAAGAAGCTGCATTGTTTGCTGGCCTAGAGCATGCCAAGGGGGACTATGTGGCTGTGATGGATGTTGATTTGCAAGATCCTCCTGAATTATTACCGGAGATGTACAGATTAATACAGGATGAAGAATATGATTGCATCGGAACCCGCAGAAAGGATCGTGAAGGCGAACCGATTATCCGTTCCTTTTTTGCAAGAAAATTCTATAAACTCATTAATCGTATATCAGATACCGAAATTGTTGATGGAGCAAGGGATTTTCGATTAATGAAGCGTCAGATGGTCGACGCTATCTTAAATTTGAGCGAATACAATCGTTTTTCGAAAGGGATTTTCAGCTGGGTTGGTTTCGAGACGAAATACTTAGAATTCCAAAATAAAGAACGCGTGGCTGGTCAAACGACCTGGTCGTTTTGGTCGTTATTTAGGTATTCATTGGATGGTATTGTGGCATTCTCCGAGATTCCTTTAGCAATGGCTTCTATAGTAGGATTTTTTACATTCGCTGTCGCTATCATTCTTGCCATTTTTTTCGGGGTGCGTACCTTAATATTCGGTAACCCAACATCAGGTTGGACATCGATGATTGTCATTATCTTAGCACTAGGCGGAATCCAGCTGCTTAGTTTAGGAATCATCGGGAAGTACCTAGGAAAGACATTCCTGGAGACTAAGAAACGGCCTATTTACATATTGAAGGAGTATAGTGGCAAAGAACTCCGAAATCAGAAAGATGAGGATAAGCAGAGATGATGAGTCTTTTTACCCAGCTATTAAAGTTCGGTGTGGTAGGGATTATAGCTACTGTACTTGATTTCTTGTTCCTATTTCTTTTTACGGATGTCTTCGGGATGTACTACTTGCTCTCAGCAGCAATCAGTTTTGTACTCTCAACTTTATTCAATTATGTTGCTAGCATGCGTTTCGTTTTCAAAAGTAAGTTCAGTAAAGATGAAAAAAGTAAAGAACTGACCCTGTTTGTTATTTTGAGCGTCATTGGCCTTTTATTGAATCAATTCTTGATGTGGTTCTTTGTCGAAAAAATCGCACTTTACTATATGACAGCAAAAATAGTTGCGACATTTTTTGTGATGGCGTGGAATTTTATTTCAAGAAAAATTTGGTTTGAAGGCTAAATACCCATTATATTTCATTTCCGGATGAATGATAGCTTTGAGCTACTCATTCATCTTTTTTATTTTGATTCACTTATGCTGGACTCCTAATAATGATAATAGGACAAACTTAACTGTAGCGTGACTTTAAATAGGCTCACTGAGAAACTATTGAGACCTAACTAATTCTATGTTTTTTTGAAATGGAAAATGCGCTATGATATATTGATTAATATATATTTTTACAGGAAGTTTGTATGCAAAATAAGAAATTCAAGAAAAATCTTCCATTAATTGTAGCTTGCAGTATATTGATCGGTTCCCTTTTGGCAGTGCTGTTTCATTACGCCGATTTAAAAATCGGGTACGACACAGATGAAATTTTCACATTTGGTCTATCAAACGGCTTCTTTTATGAATTGTTTACATCCCAATATGATAAGTGGCACCCATCCTCCGATTATTTCGATTTTTTGACTGTCAACAACACCGACAAGTTCAGGTTTGATTCAGTCTATTACAATCAGACCCAAGATGTTCATCCTCCATTGTTCTATATGATATTTCATGCCGTCAGTTCTTTTCTGCCGAATACATTCTCAAAATGGATCGGGATCAGCATCAATATTGGTTTTTATCTTTTGATCTGCCTCGTCATTTATTTCCTGATGAACCGCCTTGTCAAAAACAAATGGGTTTCTTTATCGGCTGTCGCATTCTGGGGAGGCAGTATGGGGGCAATCAGTTCGGTCATGTTCATACGCATGTATACGATGCTGACTTTTGGAACCACCTTATTCCTCTATGTCGCTATCCTTTTCCTGCAGAGCGAAAAAATAAAGCTTAAAGACCTTCTGGTAATTTATGTCGTTTACTTAGTTGGTATCTTGACACAATACTACTTCTTGGTTGCCGCGTTCTTCATTTCTTTTTTATTATGCGCCTTCTTGATGGTATTAAAAAAATGGAAGGCAATCGCAGCCTTCACAGTGACAATGTTCGGCGCGATTGCCAGTTCCGTACTGCTTTACCCGGTGATGCTGAAACATATCTTTGCATCCTACAGGGGAAAAGAAGCCTTCAGCAGTGTCGCTTCCGACAGCCCGGACAATCTGAGTAAATACCTAGACATCATCAACAGCAGTTTCTTTGGCGGCAGGGGAGGCTATCTCCTCGCATGTGTGGCCCTGTTGACAGTGGCGGCCGCTGTCTCATATGCTCTCAGGAATAATGCAAAAGAATCGGCTGCGGATAAACTGACGGTTGCCGTCACAGGCTGGTTTGGGCCTGCAATGTTAATGATTGTCCCCGCACTGTTGCATATTCTGGTCATCCAAAAAATATCACCTTTCCAATCAGGGCGATATGTTTACTGTGTTTTCCCGGCGCTCATGTCGGGGATCATCTATCTGGTGTACATTTCCGCGAAACAGTTCGCGCAAAACGAACGATTTGCCTACGTGCTGATTGCCGCATGCTGCCTTGCGACCACATATTTTGGCTTCAGAAATGACTATGTCGAATATCTCCTTCCTGAACAAAAAACAACAAGCGATTTGGTGCAGGAATACAGCGATAATGATGTGTTTTTGATTATCAATGAAGATGCTGAGTGGCGAATTATCGAGAGTATCGCTGAGCTGATCCACTTCAAAAACATTTATCCGTACAGTACAAATTTAAGCGACATCATTCTTCCGAATGAGGAAAAATTACTGAATGAATCCAGCTTGATTGTCTACATTGATACTTCATTCGATCAAAATATCATGATTGAAAAAATCATGGATACATACGGATTTACCGGATGCAAGCAACTGTACTATTCCGGAAATGCCTATGAAATAATCCGGTATTCTTTTATTAAATAAACAAGTTATTCATACAGTTCAGAAAAATATCTTGCTGGAGCATAATATTTTGTTAACCTAGTCTATAAAGGCTATTGTTTCATGTTAAAATGGCATAATCAGAGCAAATTTTACAGCCTGTATCCTTCTGAATACCGTAGATTATTTAGCTGTTTGACACGGATTGGATATCTTGATGATAGTTTGTTTGTTTTCGATATTTAATTAAGGAGGTTATAGATGGTGAGGAAGCGGCATTCCTATTTAGGCTCATTTTTTATACCGGGGATATCTTTGTTGCTGGTGTACATTTTTTTAGGCATTTATCCTTTTGGAGAGCAATCGTTGCTGACTATTGATATGTATAACCAATACGTCAGCTTCTTCGCGTATTTGAAAAGTATTTTATTAGGGAAAAATGACATTTTTTATACTTTTTCCAAGAATTTAGGTGGCGATATGATCGGATTACTCGCCTACTATTTGATGAGTCCATTCAATGTTCTGTTGCTATTTTTTCCATTGAAGTATTTCACAGAAGCACTATTATTTTTGTCGCTGTTGAAAACTGGATTTGCCGGGTTAACCATGTCATTCTGCCTGAACAGCAAAAAAGCATCTCCTTATTCAATGCTTTTTTCAATTGCATATGCTCTGATGGGGTATATGCTAGTGTATCAACAGAACCTTATGTGGCTGGATGGTGTCATCCTCCTTCCGTTAGTGGTGATGGGGATCGACCGCGTTTTTGAAAACCGTTCTTTCCTGTTCTACTCATTCTTTCTGGCGCTGTCGCTTGTGACGAACTATTATATTGGCTACATGATTTGCATCTTTTCGGTCATATATGCACTGATGAAAGTAATCGGTTTCTGCAATGACAAGAGTGAGTGTTTTCGTTTTATATCGAATTTCACTCTAGGTTCACTGTTGGGGGGAGGTTTATCGGCATTTTTGTTGATACCGACAGCTTTTTCGCTATCTGGAGGAAAAGCGGAGTTCAATCCGGACTTTTTTACTTTTGATCCTAATTTCACCTGGCCGGATTTGATTTCAAAATTCATAATAGGTTCCACGAATGCCAATCAAATCATCACTGGATTTCCTAATGTTTATGTCGGTTCGTTTGTTCTGAGTGGTCTGGTGTTCTTCTTTTTGAAGGGCAATATTCCTTTTCGGAAAAAGATAGCCTATCTCTTTGGATTTCTGCTTATTTTAGCGAGTTTTTACTACAATGGCATAAATTTGATTTGGCATGGGCTGAATACGCCGGCGTGGTTCCCTTACAGATATAGCTTTGTGTTTGTTTTTCTGGCAGTGCTAGCTGCTCATGAGGCGTTCCAGGCAAGCCTGGAGAAAAGCATCACCGTGATCCAGTTACTGACAATCGGTACGCTTTGGGTCCTCATCGGCTTTTATATGTCAAACAGATCTTATGATTACATAACCGATTTCAATGCCCAAATTACTTATGTTTCGTTGTTTATCTCAGCTTTGTTGCTGTTTACTTTTTCTCACGCGAAATCCATCATAAAGAGGCAAGTATTTGTGCTCATGTTGGCATTCTCATTTTTTGAGCTGACTTTCAACAGCCACGAGATTTTGAAGCAACAGGCTTATGCGCCACGGGCAGAATTTACAGGAAATGTAGAAAAAGTCCAGCCCCTTACAGAGGCGATATTGGAGGAAGATGAAAGTTTTTACCGGATAACCAAGGACTTTCAATTCAACAGGAATGATCCGATGTTGTATGGATATTCCGGATTATCCCATTACAGCTCCAACGAGAAGACATTTGTTAAGGATTTTTTAGGGAATATAGGTTTTAGGAATAACGGTAATTGGGCCTATTACGGAAAAGGAAATACACTTACAGTCGATAGTTTGCTGGGTGTTAAATACTGGATCGCAAGCGAAACAGAACACAGTAATTACACTACTTTGAAGAGTGATGACAACGTGACTCTCTATCAAAATCCCTATGCCTTGCCAGTTGGCATGATGGTCAATAATCAAACGGAAAATCTTGATTTGGCACAGGTAAATCCGTTCGAAATGCAGAATGAATTGGTCAGCAACATTGTATCTGAATCTGTTAGTGATGCTCTGAAGCAGAGTGATAGTGTGGCCATTGAACTTGAAAATGTGCGACAAGGCCCGCACGAATACGGTACTGTCTATGAAAAGATAGACGGTTCTAAAGATGCGTTTGTAACTTACACGATAAATGTGGAAGAAAATGCACCTTACTATGCTTTTTTCCCTTCAGCCTATTGGATCCCGACAGAATTATATGTAAATGATGTTTGGACTGGGACATACTTCAATGAATATAACTATAATATTGTCCCTTTGGGTGACTATGCTCAAGGGGAACAAATTACGGTTACCTTTAAGATCAACAACGAGAAGGTGATTGTGCTGGATGAGTTGTTTTATTATGAGGACCTGGAGGTAGTGAAACATAATTTTGAAGATCTTTCTTCGCATTCATTTGAAGTTGATGAACACACTTCTTCGTCATTCTCAGGATCTGTTGAAAGTGAAGTCGGTAAAGAAACATTGCTGTTCACAATCCCGTATGATGAATCTTGGCAAATAGAGGTGGATGGTGAACGGGAAGAAGGTAAAATGGCGTTCCAGACATTTTTGGCAATTGATTTGGAACCCGGCGAGCATACAATCGAATTGAAATATGTTCCAAAAGGCTGGCATGTGGGAGTTGCTATTACCTTGGTTTCATTTCTGATCGTTGCCCTTATTTCCTTCAAAATTAGACTACCAAAAAGAAAACGTTGATTCAGCTCTCTTATACATAACAAGGCTTACTTCCATTTATTGGGGGTGAGCCTTATTTTGTTTGAGCGGTATGAAATCCTGTTATATCCTAAAGTTCCGCAACTGAACGGGTCAAGATGCAAGTAAAGGTACACTGCCCAAACTCAAATGGCACAATCTATCATAAATTTTTGGTGCCATTCATATTAAAAAAATGGTAAGATGAAAATGCATTCAAAAATCAATGGTATTTTGATGCAAGGATTGTCTGGAGGAGGAATTTAAGAGGATGTTTCATGGAAATAGAGCACATTGGCGCAGAATTACGCTGGCAAGTGCAGTCCTAGTGACTTTAGGTACGGCAAGTATGCCTTCTGTATCTGCGGAAGAACAGAGCGGGACAAGCGCCGTTTCGACACAAATCAACGTACAGATCCTGTCGACCACAGAAGTGAATTATCAGGCACACGTACTTTCAGCAACTGATGCGATCAATACTCAGCCTTGGGGAACGCCGGGATTCGCAACGATTGCCTGGAGCGCCGACTACATAGGCAAAACGGTGGAGGTCACGCAAGAAAAATTGGCTGATAATGGCGTAACGTGGGCGTATGTTTCAATCAATGGCACAGCAATTGGTTGGATCGCAAAGACAGCCCTGTCTGAACCGGTTGAACCGGATTATCTCGAGGTGCTGAATACGGTCGACATCGAATACACGGCTACGGTTACACGTAACACGGATGCCATCAACGCAGCGCCATGGGGAACGCGCGGGTTTAAAATATTGACATACAGCTCTGAATACTTAGGCAAGAACGTCACGGTTACCCAGGAACAAACGATCGAAAATGGTGTCACTTGGGCTTTGATTTCACTGAACGGAACACAACTCGGTTGGATCGCCAGAGATGCTTTGACCGAACCGGATTATTTGGAAGTGCTGGAGACGACCGATATCCAGTATACCGCCACAATCACACGCGGTACGGATGCAATAAACACAGTTCCATGGGGAATGCGCGGCTTCAAGACAATGTTTCTCAGTTCTGCATACCTAGGCAAGACCGCCACGGTGACGCAAGAAAAGGTGCTTGAAAACGGCGTAACGTGGGCGTTGATCACAGTTGATGGCAAACAATTAGGATGGATTGCCACAGGGGCTTTGACCGAACCAAATTATGTGCAAATCGTGTCACAGACAACCGTCGAGTATGATGCCACAATTGTCCGCGACGGCGATGCTATCAATTCGCAACCTTGGGGTACAAGAGGTTATCAAACGCTAGCCAACAGCACAGACTATTTAAACAAAGAAGTTCTTGTCACGCAGGAAAAAGTAGCTGACAATGGTGTGACTTGGGCATTTATTACCTTGGACGGCAATCAATTAGGTTGGATAGCCAAGGATGCTCTGAAGAAGGTTGTCTATGTGGAAATCTTGTCGACTACCGATGTAGATTATCCAGCTACAGTCACTCGAAGTGGGGATGGCATCAACACCCAGCCATGGGGAACGAGAGGTTATAAAACCATTGGCTCTAGCTCCGATTATCTCGGAAAGCAAGTGACCGTCGTTCAAGAAAAAGTGGCGGACAATGGTGTGACCTGGGCTTTGATTTCGATTGACGGCAGCCAGATTGGTTGGATCGCGAAAGCAGCTTTGACGGAACCTACTTATGTCCAAGTTGTCTCTTCGAAGACCGTTTCGTATCAAGCGACTGTTTTGCGAGGAACTGATGGCATCAACACATTGCCGTGGGGAATGAAAGGCTACAAAACAATCGGATATAGCTATACTTATCTGGGACAAAGAGTCACTGTATCAAAAGAGCAAGTAACGGATAATGGCGTGACTCGGGCTTTGATTTCCATCAACGGAAAAGAGCTCGGTTGGATTGCGAAGGATGCGCTCTTCAATAAGGTTGTCACAACGACCGACACTTTCTATAAAGCTACAATCACACGCGGTACGGACGGTATCAATTCTTTGCCGTGGGGGGTGGAAGGCTACCAGACAGTAGGCTACACTTCAAGTTATCTTGGTTCCGGTGTAACGGTCAGTCAAGAGAAATTGACCGCGGATGGTGTCCGTTGGGCATTAGTTTCCCTGAACGGTAAAGTATTGGGTTGGATTGCGAAGGACGCCTTGACGGTTGCTGAATTGAACCACACAGTATTCCTTGATCCGGGTCATGGCGGCTGGGAAGCCGGCGCGACATACAGCAGCGTGATGGAAAAGACGATCAACCTGGCTGTTTCAAATAAGGTGAAAGCGAATCTGGAAGCGTTAGGATTCACGGTCATCATGTCGCGCACAACGGATACATACGTTGGCTTGCTGGAGCGCTCGGAAGAAGCGAATGCTTCGGGAGCGGAAATTTTTGTCAGCATTCACCACAATGCGATGCCTTCGAATGCAACTGTCACAGGAATCGAGACGTATTACTATCAATACGACTCTGACTATCCGCCGATAATCAATGAAGAAATGCACAATGATCCGACACGCATTCTGGAAAGCGCCCAATTGGCTTCAGCAATCCAGGATTCCTTGGTTGAAAATACGGGGGCACTTGATCGCGGTGTGCGTCGGAACACATTCGCTGTTCTGCGCGAAACGGCTATTCCTGCTGTGTTGCTCGAATTGGGTTACATGAGCTCACCGACCGAATTGGCAAAATTGACTACGACCAGCTATCAGACGACTTTGGCAAAAGCAATCACTGTAGGAATTGTGGGTTATTTCGAATAAACGGATTCTAAAGAATATCACAATCATGGAATAAAAAAATGGAAGCCGGAAGAACCATCTGTTGAGAGATGATTCTTCCGGCTTCTTTTAGTTTTTTTCAGGCTTTCTCCGTAAAAATCCGCTGCGTGAATCCGTGAAAGTCCGTGATGACGCCATCCTTGCAGACATTCGTCGGGAGCGACGCCGATTTTCTTTGCGGCGTGCAGGAAGATGTCCGGTTCTGGTTTGCCGGGGAAGGAGCCGTCATCGAAGACGACTTTGTCCGGATTGAACCAGCGATCGAGCGCGAAGGTTTTGAAATAGAAAGTGACATTTTCTTTGATCGTCGCAGTGGCGCTGATGAAACACTTGAGGAAATGCAGATCTAGCTCCGGTTAAGAGCCCGCACACCGGAGGAGAGCAACGAAAACTGTTCCTTTTCCGGCGAGCGGAAGCTCCCCGGAGGAGACAACCAAAAACAGCAGCCAACTACGACGAAGGATCGCTCCCCGGAGAAGGATACCCCGAAAAAACCGTCAACTCCGGCGAAGCCGTCGTTCACCGGAGCACCGCTTCCGGTGATTCGGTACCATACCAATGATGCGGCATCTTCTGCTGAAAATCGAGCAATCATGAAAACGCTTGTAACAAAAAAGTAATAATTAGTTTTCTGCGCGGAGTGATATAATAAACATATCTAATTTTAAGAAATCTTAAGAAATCCGTCGATACATATGGAGGGGTACTATGAAGATTGTTCAAAAAAAATACCTAAGAACTTATATCGCTTTATCAAGCATGGCCGCAAGCTTCCTTGTCGGAAACAAAGTCGCTTTTGCTGAAGAGGAAGCTTCTGCAGTTTCGGTGCCGACCGAAGCGACAAATCCAACGCTCCCTTTGGGAACAGCGGAGGAACCTGCGGTATCGGCAGAACTTTTAAAGGATGAGGAAATAGTTGCTGTTGCGGAAAACAACTTGCCGGTTAAAGCCGAAACCATTCTGGATGAGGGGATTTATGGAACCAATCAGCTTTCAGGAACGACTGAACCAAATGCGTATGTAGTTGTTTGTGCAGGAGAGAGCAAAGTTGGCGAGCAAACCGCAGATGAAGCCGGAATTTTTAGGGTTGCATTGGCGAGTGTTCCTGAAGGGACGACGGTTTTGCAGGTGAAAGTCTATAAGGATGCTACCCAAACAATCTTGTTGAGCGAGTCGGATTGGCTTCTGCCCTCAGCGGAAGGAACTGAAGAGGAGGCAGCTGTGGATGCGGAAGACCCGCATGCAATCCCAAGTGAACCATCTTCACCGGTTGGGGAGAAACCTGCAACGGATTCGGACCCTGAGGTGGAGTTTGGAACCGAAGACAGCAGCGCTGAACCAATCGGAGAGACCAATCCGGAATCGGCTGATGCTGAAGAAACGGCTCAAGCCCCTATGATGACAGCAACTGCCGCTGCCGTCGAGGAAGCGAAAGGGACTTGGTATTATTACGTCCAGTCCGGCGATACGCTGCAGAAGATCGCCACTCACTACAGCACGGATGTCGCCAGCCTGACGCGCTGGAACAGTTTGACGAGCACCCTCATCAATATCGGGCAGCTGCTGAGCGTCAACGGCACGAATGCCTATACGGAGATCGACAAGGAGACGCGGACATTCGCCACGAAGGCGGAATTTGTGAACTATCTTGGGAAATACGCTACTGAAATCGGCAACGACTACAATCTCTACGCCTCGGTAATGATAGCCCAAGCATCGCTGGAGACAGCCTACGGTACCAGCAAGCTCAGTACGGTCGGCAACAATCTCTTCGGCATCAAAGGTTCCTACGATGGGAATTCTATCGTGATGCGCACATGGGAGGAAGAAAGCGACGGGTCAATCATCTGGATTGATGCTTTTTTCAGGCTGTATCCTTCCTATTATGAATCGATGATCGATTATGCGGAAAAACTGCGTAATGGCGTCAGTTGGGATCCGAATTATTACAAAGGGACTTGGAAGGAAAATACGACCAGTTACCAGGATGCCACGCTGTATTTGACTGGGCGTTATGCGACTGATTCTTCCTATTATATCAAGCTGAATGCCATTATCAGCGCCTATGATCTGACTAAATTCGATGGGCCGAAAACAGTGGCCGTGAATTACAACGCAATCGTATCGTCCACAAACTTCTCGATCGACAGTCTGCCTTGGGGGACGATCGGTTACAAATATTTGGAGCCTTGTTCGAACTACTACGGCAAGGAAGTCGCGGTCACGAAGCAAACTGTTGATGGACAATACGCGCTTATTTTCTGCGCCGGCAAGGAATTGGGTTGGGTCGACATGGATGCGCTGAAGACCTTTTCCACCGTTCCAGCCAGCTACACATTACCTATCATGAACAGCGGTTACTCGATCGATTCATTGCCATGGGGAGAACCGGGCTATGTTCCTATCGCTGATACAGCGGCTTACTACGGGAAATTGGCGACTGTTATCCGGGAAACGGCAAATGGTATCTATGCCGAAATTTCGGTCGACGGTGTGAAACTGGGCTGGATCGACAAGCGGGCTTTCAATGCGTCTTTCCCTAGCTACAATGCGGTCATCCGCAAGGGAAACTACTCGATCGACAGCTTGCCTTGGGGGACTTCCGGCTATCGGACGCTTGACTGGAGCAGCTCTTATGTCGGCAAGTCCGTCACTGTGATCGGTAAATCGGCGGACGGTGCTTACTTATGCTTGGCTTATAACGGCTCACCGTTGGGCTGGGTTGACTACCGCGCTTTTGAAAGCTTCGATGCCACTGCCGTTTCTTATACGGCGATCGTTTCAGGCACAAATTTTTCGATCGACAGCCAGCCGTGGGGTGAAGCGGGTTATGTTTATCTGGATTCATCCGCGAATTATTATGGCAAAGAAGTTTTGGTGACCCGCAAAACGGCAAATGGTGCGTACGCATATATTACGCTTGATGGGAAGCCGTTGGGGTGGATCGACAGCAGAGGGCTACAGAATTTTTCGACAGTCGCGGTGAATTACAGCCTGCCGATCATGAACGGCAATTATTCGATTGACAGCTTGCCATGGGGTGAGCCAGGTTTCGTCAAGTTCTCCGATGCAGCGGCTTATTTCGGGAATTTAGCTACTGTGCTGCGGGAAAGTGCGAACGGTGCCTACGCGGAAATCGCCATCGACGGTCAACGGATTGGCTGGATCGACAAACGGGCCTTCAGCAATGCGCGCCAAGTTTCCTATTACGCCGGAATCTCAGGCCAAAATTATTCGATCGACAGCCTGCCATGGGGAACAACCGGGTATCAACAGTTGGACAGCACGAACAATTATTTGGGTAGCCTCGTGAAGGTCGTAGCGGAATCCACTGACGGGAATTACAAGCTGGTTCAGTTGAACGGCCAGAACTTGGGTTGGGTCGACTACCGTGCTTTGGCAGCTTTGAATACAAAAGCGGTGAATTACGTCTCCACTATCCGCTCGGTCGGCTATTCAATCGATAGTTTGCCGTGGGGCACGCCGGGCTTCACGATGCTGGGCCTGACCAGTTCCTACCTGAATACATCTGTTCAGGTCATTCAGGAATCGGCGGACGGCTACTATGCGCTTGTGACGCTGAATGGCAAAACACTAGGCTGGGTCGACAAGCGGTGTTTCTGATAGTGTAATGAAAAAAATCTCCAGCAGGCACCCGCTTGCCGGAGATTTTTTGCTTATTTTTGTGACAGATCGTCAGCTCCGGGTGATCCACTATCAGATCAATGATGCAACATCTCCTCAACAATTTCATCCCCGTCCATCCCGGCTGGGTAAAAAGTCGGCCAGTTTTCCATCTCCTCAAGGAGCTTTGCGTGGCTATCATCTCCTAGATAAATGTGGAAATGGGCGGAAGCGGTGGGTTCGATGATATGGTCACTGAACTGGACGTACTTCGGTGTATTTTGGGTATCATCCATGCATTCGAACAAGTAGCGGACACCTTTTTTGCCGGATTCGTAGGTCAGAATCTGATAGCCGCTGTAAGCGTAAGAGCCGGTGCGTGTGGTATCGCCTTCGTAGAACGTGATGGAATCGCCGGTAATCGTAAGGCCGGTAAAGGTTGATTCGTAGCCGATCGTGTAGTATTCCTTGTATTCTTCTGCGGTCTTTTCGCCAGTTTCTTCGGCTTTTTCTGAGAACACGCTGTCAAGTGTACCATCCAGCAGGTAAGGGTAGACCGATTGCCATTCTCCTTCCCAGTCGCTCAAAGCGCGATCGGCAACTTGGCTGTCCTCAAAAATGCCGTTGGCGGCATCAATGGTAGCTTGGTTCTGTAGGTTGACGGGTTCTAACGTGATTTCGGCAGTAGTACTCGATTCTGCAGTTTCTTCGGTTTCCGGATCGGACTGGCAAGCCGCCAAACTCAAAACGAGCAGACTGCCGATCATCCATCGGAATATTCTATATTTTTTCTTCATTTTGTCCTCCTGAAAAATAAATAGTGGCAAATCGAAATGATTACGTTTTGTATTATTGCATAGTTGTGTGAGGACTGTCAACAATAAATGAAATGATTTTGTCAATCTAAAGTCAGGATTATGATTGTAAACAACATAAAAAAAGACGCACACCAGTCCGATTACTGGGTGCGTCCATATTTTTCGATGGCTAGCTTCACGGGTTAGCCCTTCGGAAAAGTGATATAAGGAACCTCTTGTCTCTGCGAGCCAAGACATACTATTCGACTAACCTGCTGACGCAGGAAGTCTCTCAGCAATTGCGCTCTACGATGCTCAGTTGCATGGGAGTCTTAGGGATTCATCCCTTAGAGTCCCAGTACAAGGTGACCGTAGGGAACGTTGCGAGGTCAGATTTCCTAAATTGTCATGACTCTTGCGATTTCAATCGCTTAGAGGCATGATACACTTGACCATTTAGGTCACAGTGTTTCCTTATTCAGGGCTGAACGAACCCGTTCCGCTTTTCTTTATTATAAAGATTTGGCTAGTGCTTCTACTTTTGCTAAGCCTTCTTCGATAATTGCTGCTGCTTGATCAGGAGCTGCTGCGTGTCCTTCGATGATGACTTCGCCGATGATTTCCATTCCGAATACGCCAGCAAATACGTTGCGCATGTAGTTGACGCCCATGTCCATTGGAGCCATTTCAGGAGAGGAGTAGTTGCCGCCGCGTGCATTCAGAAGGATGACTTTCTTTTCAGGCATCAAAGCAACCATTGTGCCTGTTTCATCATATTTGAAAGCAAAGCCGGCTGCAAAGATGTAGTCGATGAATGTTTGCAATTTAGCCGGGATCGTCAAGTTCCACAATGGGAAGGCGAATACGATCACGTCAGCAGCAGTCACTGCATCCATTGCTTTTTGTTTTGCTGCCAAAAGGCGTGTTTCGATGTCGGTCAATTCTTCGCCCACAGCCATTTTGCCGTATGCGCCGAAAAGATCTTGGCCCAAGTAAGGCATGTCTTCTGAAAAGACATTGTAGGTTGTTACATTCAAATCTTTATTTTCTTTAGCTGCTGCCAAAAAAGTTTCGTACATTTTTGAAGAAATTGCTTCTTCTGCTGGTCTGTTGTTTCCTTTTACTACTAAAACATTCATGTGTTTTCCTCCACTAATTGTATATTTGATGCGGTTTTTGGTTCACTTACCGCATGTAAGTACAGTATAACATCTCGGCTTCGAAATATATATATACGAAATGCTCATAAAATTAAACAATTTGAATTTTTGTAACATTTGCTCTAACATAGTAAGGAATATTGCGATAGTCTCGAAACAATGGGAGTGAATGTTTATGCAAAAATCCGGCCAAAGCCAACGGATCGAAATCTTTGACGGCATGCGGGGATTAGCCTCGGTCATTGTCATGATTTTCCACATGGCGGTCTGGACAGTTTATGGTTACAGTGCCAATGAATACAAAATCTTTGCCAATTCCTTTTGGAGGGTGGCGGCGCAGACGCCATTAAAAATAATCTGGGGCGGCAATGAAGCGGTTTTGGTTTTCTACATCATCGGCGGTTTCGTCCTGGCGCGGCCGTATCTGAGTGGTCGCAAACTGGACTTCAAGCCGTTCATCATCAAACGTTGGATCCGCCTGATGCTGCCTTATGTGCTTGTCATCGCGGTGACGGTCATCCTGATTGCGCTGTTCGGAGCATTGAAACATGATACGATCGATTTGAGCGGTTCGTTCAATGTTAAATGGAAAAGGGTACCGAATGCGCTGGAGATGCTGCTATATTTTCTCGGGTATGACTACAATCTGAATATACTGAGCGGCGCCTTCTGGAGCATGGTCCAGGAATGGCGCTTATCCTTCATCCTGCCTTTCGTAGCAGTGGCTCTTCACCGCAATCGGACAAGGAAAGTACTCGGATATTATACTGTCATGCAGTTGGGGATCGAGGCATTGACGAACTGGGGAATGCAGAGCGATACGACTTGGTTGGCTCAGCTGTCGGAGTCGCTCAACCGGACCAATTATTATGCGATTTTTTTTGTGATGGGGGCGGTGCTGGCGAAGCATCTTCCAGTCATCAGGACCTTTGTACAGGGACATCGCCGTTTCCGGATCCTATCGGCCTGGGCGATTCCGTTCTTGATTCCGAGCCAGTGGATTCTGGCGGCGCTTGGTTTGTCTTTCCGCGTGCGGCATACGCTTTTGCTGACGGGGTTGGGCATCATTTTGTTCCTTTTGTTGTGTTTGGAGTCGCCGCGTTTGACGGCGTTTTTCAAATCGAAACCGCTGCTGCTCTTGGGAAAGCTGTCCTTCAGCCTGTACCTGACGCACACGACATCGATCGTCCTCTTTGTGACGTTACTCGGCCAGATCATCCCGCCCGAAATGGCCCTGTTGCTATCGCCGCTGTTCGCTTTGCCGGTGGCGTACTTGTGGCAGAAGTACGTCGAAACGCGATGCCTCGGTTTGCTGAAACATTTCAAGAAATAGACGGCCAACCTTCGTTAAGTATGATACGATAAAAGAAAGCTAAGAATTCTGAAAGAACACGCAGGGGTGGACACATGTCAAAAGATGTCATTTCCATCATCGTTCCTTGCCACAACGAGGAAGAGATGGTGCCGATTTTTTATAAAGAGATCGCCGCGGTCAGCGACCAACTGACAGATGCCGCATTCGAACTGATTTTCGTGAATGACGGCTCTAAGGATGCCACATTGGCGGAACTGAAGCGGCTGGCCGCGCTGGATGAGCGCGTGCATTACCTTTCCTTTTCGCGCAACTTCGGCAAAGAAGCGGCGATGGTGGCGGGACTGCGCCACGCGACCGGGGATTATATTGCCGTGATGGATTCGGATCTTCAGGACCCACCGGCTATGCTGGTGGAGATGGTTGCCCTGATTCGTACAGGCGAATACGATTGCATTGGCACAAAAAGGCTTGACCGTAAAGGAGAGCCGCCGATCCGCTCCTTTTTCGCGCGCCAGTTCTATCATCTTATCAACCGCATCTCCGCTACCGAGATTGTCGACGGCGCCCGGGATTTCCGCTTGATGACGCGCCAGATGGTCGATGCGGTGCTTGAGATGACCGAATATAACAGGTTTTCGAAAGTAATCTTCAGCTGGGTCGGCTTCGAGACGAAGTACCTTTCCTACGAAAATCAGGAACGCGTCGCCGGCAAAACGACTTGGTCGTTCTGGAGCCTGTTCAAATATTCGCTGGACGGGATTGCGGCCTTTTCCGAGGCACCGTTGGCGATTGCCGCCTTTACCGGCTTCCTGTCGTTCGCGCTCGCGATTTTGGCAGCCTTGATTCTGACCGTTCGGACGTTGGTTTTCGGAAATGAAACTTCTGGTTGGACTTCGCTCATCGTTATCATTTTAGGGATGGGCGGCTTACAGTTGCTTTGCCTAGGGATCCTCGGAAAATACCTGGGGAAAACCTTCATGGAGACGAAGCGACGTCCACTCTACATTTTGAAGGAGACGGATGTTGACTTGCCGACTGACCGCAGGAAGGGGCAGGACGATGACTAAACTGATGGCCCAAGTGATGAAATTCGGACTTGTCGGTGTCGTGGCGACGGTGCTGGATTTTCTGATTCTTTATATTTTGGCCGATTTCATCGGCCTGCATTATTTGACGGCCGCTGCGCTGGCATTCGTGGCGGCGACGCTGTTCAATTATGCGGCGAGCATGCGCTACGTGTTCACGAGCCGCTTCGGTGAAGCCGAGAAGCGTCAGGAGTTGCTTTTGTTTGTCACCCTCAGCGTCATCGGCTTGGGCTTGAACCAAGTGCTGATGTGGCTATTCGTGGATCAAGTGGAATTATACTATCTGGTTGCGAAGGTTGCTGCCACCGTGTTCGTTATGGCTTGGAATTTCATTTCGAGGAAAATCTGGCTGGAGGATAAAAAGGTTGGATAAAAAAACGCGGTTTGGATCCGGAACTCCGGCGACAGCATGCTTCCCCTTAGCTGGAGCTAACATCCGAATGTCTACTCCGGTGAGCCGCTTTTCGCCGGAGCAACGAGTTCAATCGCGTCCGCTCCTCCGACGAAGACTTCCTTCCCCGGAGGAACCGCTCCGTTTATCCAGCAGGCATCACGTATATAAGAAAAAACGAATGCGGCTTCTTTCGGAACAGCCGCATTCGTTTTTTCTGTGACAGTAAGCTTGTTTCAGTAGCTGGTCCAGCCGCCATCCGCGGTGACGACGGAACCGTTGACGAAACTGGAGTCGGCGGACGCCAGAAAGAGAGCAACGGAAGCAATCTGGTCGGGCATTCCGAAAGCCGGATTTATGGCCATGCCGACGCCTGTCGTTTGCTGCCCAAAGGTGCTGACGGTGCCCATCGATTGGGCGATATTGGTAGCGACAGCTCCCGGGGCGATTGCGTTGCAGCGGATGCCTTTTTTCGCGTACATGAAAGCCGTGTTTTTAGTCAGCCCGATGACCGCATGTTTGGAAGCGACATAGGCCGCACCAGCGCGACCGCCTTGCAGGCCCCCAATCGAAGCGATGTTGATGATATTGCCGCTGCCCTGTTCCAGAAAATATTGGATCACTTTGCGGCTGGCATACATCGGACCGTTGACGTTGACGGCGAAAACATGATCCCAACGCTCATTTGAGACTTCTCCGACTGGTTCGAAGCCATCCATGATGCCGGCGTTGTTGACGAGGATGTCTACTTTACCGAAGAGAGCGATGGCGGTATCGATCATGGCGTCGGCATCGGCTTCGATGGAGATATCGGTTTTGACGGCAGCGGCAGCGTCCAGAGTTTCAGCGTTGATTTCGTTTGCGACTTTCAGTGCACCCTCGTAGTTGTAATCAGCAATAACTACTCTTGCGCCTTCTTTGGCGAATAGGCGACAGATGGCTTCTCCCATACCGGAAGCGCCTCCGGTTACAACCGCGACTTTGTTCATTAGTTTCATGTCGTTCTCCTCCTCATTCCTTGTTAGTTTAATCATAGCATGTTAGCGCTCGCAAGTATTGGTTGACGATTACCTCAGAATAAAAAATACAAAAAGCGATAGCTTATTTTTACATTTCGGATAAAATAGAGTGATAAAAGCGTTCGGAAAGGATGTGGATAGCGGAAAATGGAAAAATACCCATTCGACAAGGAGCGCAGCCTCCTGAAGACGGACGAATCGACCAGACTGACCATGCTGCTGCTGAATGTGTTTTTGATTGTGACTACCGTCTCCTTGGCAATCAGCTTCTACATCCTCGCCAATCTGGAAATCGATGAGGAACCGGTCGTATCCGACATCATCATCGTCCCGGAAGGCGCACCAGAGCGGGGGATAAAGGCTTCCGAACTGTTGGAGCAAGGTTATTCCGATTCCGGAAAAATCATCGTCTCGCCGCTGCTTGTGGATGCCGAACTGCTGCATCTGCAGCCATACGGCGAGCTAGGGATGATGGATGATGACATATTGGCAGATTACCAAGCGACCAGCACTTGGACCAATGCCGTCTACAGCATCGCATTGATGGAAGAAAATGGTTTCGACACAGCGATTGTTGTTTCGAGCGATTACCACATGAACCGGGTCAAATATAGCTTCGAGAAAGCTGCGAAAGGGAAGCATTTGACGTTCACATATGTTTCTGCTGGCGGTCCGTACGGTTTTCCTTGGATCGAGACGCAACTCGGCAGGCGATTGGCGCAATACGAGATTTTCAAGACGGTTGGTTATTGGTTGGGGTTGTATAATTTCATCGATATTGGGGAAGGCGACTCTTGAATGGGAGTGGGCCTTTTTTGATTTCAGAGGGGAATTTCTTCATGCAAACATTCACAAACAGTCTACAAATCTGAATCCGTGCATCCGATTTCAAAACATTCTTCACTTTTGAATTCTTGACGGTTATTCTTAGAAGAAACGCCGCCAGGGTGCTATACTTTTTGGTATAGGAGGTGCTGAAATGCTCGTGGAAATTGTGATGGAGAACTTTTTTTCTTTTAAGGATGAGGCTACTTTTTCGATGGTCGCCAGCCCAATTGGTGAACACCCGGAGTCCGTTTATGGCAAGGACAATATCGCCGTAACGAAATTGGCGACGATTTATGGGGCGAACGCCAGTGGGAAAAGCAATCTGCTGAAGGCAATGAAGATGATCCAGGAAGGCATATTGTTGCAGAATTACACGTCCACAGAATGGCTGGACCACATCGAACCGTTTCATCTGGATGCGCGCACCGAGAAAAAAGATACGATGTTGGAAGTCAGTTTCCTTTTGGATAAGAAACTTTATCGCTATGGGTTTTTCGTCAATCGCAAACGGGTGACCGAGGAATTCCTTTATCTGGAAGGCGATGAGCAGAAGGATCTTTTCTTCCGGAATGCGACAGGCAAAATCGTCGGTGGGGAATGGGCTGAAATGTTCCGCCACATCATTTTGGATGATACGCGTTTAGCGTTGTCCTCTTTGCTTTCCGCGCCCGAGTCAGCCAAGCATCTGGAGTTGAAACTGTTTCTCGAATGGTTCACGGAGATGCGCATCATACTCGACACCTCGAAAATAGGCCTGGCCGTTTCCATGGCGAAAATACACCTTTCCAAATACAAACATAATTTGTTGGCCTTGATCCGAGTGGCAGATCCCACCATCCAGGACATCGTTGTCCATGAACTGGGCAATCCGCGCAATGGCCGGCCGGAATTGGCATTTTTCGTCGTCAAGACTCGGCGCAACGAAGCAGGGGAAGCAGAGCCGCATTGCGAAAATTTCCGATTCCAGGATACCGAATCGGCTGGGACCATCAAACTCCTGGCATTGGCCGGACCAATCATCGAGGCTCTAGAGAAGGGCGGACTGCTGATGGTCGATGAGATGGATACGCAATTTCACACCTTGATGACGCGCTATGTGCTGGAACTTTTTTCCGGTGATGTCAACGATAAAGGCGCCCAGATGATCTATTCGACGCACGACATCACGAATCTGTCCAGCAGCCTTTTCCGCAGGGACCAAGTCTGGTTCGTGGAAAAGGACAGCTACAGCGCCAGCCACCTGACTTCCTTGGTGGAATATCGTTTTGATGACGAGGAAAGGAAGAACAGTTTTGAATTTTACCGCAACTACCTGAATGGTAAATACGGAGCGATACCGTTCCCGCGGCCATTGGATTGGTGGGTCGACAATGGAAAATAGAAGAAGGGTCCACAAGAAAAAATTTGAACGGCCGGTCGGAACGAAACGGCCGGAAAAAACTTTCCTGATCCTCTGTGAAGGCACCAAGACCGAGCCAAACTACTTCCGTAGCTTTCATGTCATCTCGGCGCAGGTCGAAGTCGTCGGGACGGCGATGAATACGATGTCCTTGGTCAATTATGCCCGCGATGTTGTCGATACTCGGCCTGACGAATATGATGAAATTTGGCTGGTTTTCGACAAAGATTCATTTGACCGGGATATCTTTAATGAAGCCGTCTTTTTCTGCGAGACGCATTACCGGCAAGGTTTCCGTGCCGCCTACAGCAACGAAGCCTTCGAAATCTGGTATCTGCTGCATTTCGAGCTGATCAAAAAATCGATTTCGCGCTTCCATTATCCTGACATGCTGTCGAAGCGGCTGGGGTTTTTCTACAAAAAAATAATCCGCACATGTACGACGTACTATTATCAAGGCAGCCTGCTGCCATTCAGAATGCCAAGAAAATCTACAGCCAGCGCTCGCCTTCGCCTGCCCGGGACAACCCGTCCACGACCGTTTTCATGTTGGTGGAGGAGCTCAACAAGCATCTGCGAAAATAATTTTAAAATTTTTAAAAATAAAAAAAGCTGGTGCGAAACTTTGCGGATAATACCAGTGTAGGTCTTATCAAGCAGCAGAGGCCACTTAACAAGACGAGAAGGGATCGATTGCATATGTTCATGACACCGGTATTAGGGATGGATTTCACAGAGGACAAGAAAGGGGTCGTCATTCATTTTGTGGAAGACGATGCAGTGGCGGAAGAATATCTGTTCGAAACGATGGATGAGGCGGCCGCATTTTTCAGGAGCTGCCAAAACTTGTACGCTGAGGTCAAAGAGGAGCCGATAGGGGTACAATATGCCATCATTAGAGAGTTTTTGGACCTGGATATCGGTAAATTCAATTACGAACGCGCTTATTATTGATGGGAAACACAAAAGAAGGTCAGCCCCAGTATGATTCGGGGCTGACCTTCTTTTTCTGGCGCCGAAATCGGCGCCCAGCTCCGGCGAGGATCCGGCTCGCCGGAGGACACCGGTAATAATCGGCCTCACTTTCGGAGAAGCTTGCCTCATCGGAGCTGGCAGTCAAAAATGCGGCGGAACTTCGGCGAAGCCTGCGTTCACAGGAGCAGAGAATGTAATTCACTTTCAACGGCATCGACGGCAACCGGGGATCCGGATCCTATGGGTTTATTGCGGTTTCCGGTATCGTTCAGTATTGGCGCACCTTTAGTTGTTGGCCGATCAAGATCAGATTGCCCGACAGCTGGTTCAGCAGCTTAAGCGTAGCCGGGGTCGTTCCATATTTGCGGGACAAGCCCCAGAGCGTTTCACCTTTCACGACGCGGTGCAGCAGGAATGTGCCGGGAGCGCTCGTAAGGGGAGGCAGCGCGGAGAGGCCAGCTTCGATGTCCTGCCGGAACCGGGCTTGCGAGACACCCCAACTCGCGAGGTAGCCATCCGGATCGGTATGGTTGGTTCCGCCGACAGTCTTGGAAACCCAGAAATGGGTTTTGATACCTTTGTCATGCACGCTCGCTCCGCTGTTCAGCGTGCAGGGGATATCTGCTTCCAACGCCAATTTCTGCAGCAGCCAAACATAGGCTTTGTAATCCTGTTCAAAGATGGAGCGGCTGTTCGTCCGCGCCAGCTCGACTTGGGCATAGGCATAACCATTCGCTTTCGGGCCGACACCCCATTGGACTTTGCCTGTGTTGGCGATCTGGATTATTTTCCCGCCTCCGCCGACCCAGTGTGATACAAAGGCGTTTTGCCAGTTGCGCTGCATGTAGCTGACTTCGTTCTCGAGGCTGTTTTTGCCAACGTTGTTCGGGTTGCCGGACTCGTGGGCGATGATCAGGTTGCTGGCGGTGAGCGGATTCTGATAGATGGAAAAGATGCGTTTTTCGATGGTGTAGTTCATACTATTCCTCCTCTAATTTCTAAAATAGCCGCCCGGAATCGCATCCGGGCGGTTGTTTATTGTTGATGAATACTTAAGCTGTTCAGCAGTCCAAGCGGCTTGTACTGCTTTTCTAATTTTTATTCGGCTTCCGCGATCAGGTCAGTGATGGTGCGTTCCACGTAGCGGGCGCTATTGACTGCCGTGAAGGGGTTGATGCCTTTCACTTCGAAGGCGTTCAAGCCAATGATGGCGTCCATTGCCGGTTGCAGTTCAGCCGATGTCAAGCCGCTTTTCGGGTTCTTGACACTCAAGTTGCGGGTTTTTCCGTCGGCCGTCAAAAATTTCAATTCCAAGGTTACAGTTGTCGTCATGTTTGTTTCCTCCTAGATGTCTGATGGGTAGTGGTTATCGAGCTGCTTTCGGTTGGCTTAGGCGATAGAGTAGCGGTTCTTTTCGACAACGACTGCGTAGGCTGCAGGCAAGTCTACGAGACCGGATACGGCTGATTGGAAGGATTGGACCTGTTCAGCAGTGACGCCTGGTTTCAGGTTCGCGAATGACTGTTTGATTTCCTTTTCGTTTGCAAAATCATTGAAATAAAGCTCGATGTTTCCTTCTTCGTATTGTTTCACCATTTGGCATTCCTCCGTTTTCTTTTCTGGTAAGTGTCATGACTGCTTACACTTATAACGACGAAGGGGGATAGGCAATGTGTAACCCCGTCTTTCAGACCTTCAGAAAAGTGCTGGCTTTGGTTTGGATGTGGCGTCTTCTTTTGTAGATTGTTTTGCGCGAAATCTTTTGTTTCTTGGCGATTTCGGTGATGTTCAGTCCTTCCAATGCGTCCCGCAGATAGGCATTCTCCTCAGCTGTCAGACAGGCGCAAAGACGTTGCAGCAGATCTTCTTGCTCCAGTTGGTCTTCAAACGAGGCTGCAGTGGGGATTTCCTCCAGCTCCTCTTCGGAAAGGTAGGCTTCGCGGCTTTCTTTTTTCCGGTCCTTGCGGATTTGGTCCAGGAAGGTCCAATGGATTTTTTGTTTGGCATAGCTGACGAACAGAAAACTGTTCTCGGTTGCGAGCGCGTCCTTCAGGCAAGTTTCGTACGTGTCAAAAAGGGTGATCAGCCCTAATTGGTAGAAGTCATCGTAGTCGTTGTGGTCCGGATACCGATTGATTTTTTTCAGACAATGATGGATGACACCCGCGTAAAGCTCGGTCAAATTTGTTGCTGCTTCATCGCTGCAGATTCTTTTTTTGATATTCATGGTTTTGCCTCCGTAATATAGTGGATGGCGTGATGCAGGGGATGTCCCTGTGCATGCTCATCACGGCCCGGCAAGCTTGCTGATGCCCATATTAGCGGTCTGGAGCTACCGGGGTCAAAACGGCAAATATGGCAATAAACGTGACAAAAGTGACTCAAATCAAAATTGCGGCTATTTTTGTAGCGATAACGGAAGATATGTAAGCGTTTTTATATCATTCTGATGGGAAATAGTATATATTTTTATTAGACATTCCTATTTGGGGGGATTTTATGGAAAAGAAAGTAGTTTGCAAATCTCGGAAAGGGTCGAATCAAAAAGTGTCCCAACAATCAATCGAAAAATCCAGCAAGCCAATTGCCGGGATGTCCAAGGCAGAAATACTTGCTGGGCATTCTAGGAACGATTCGGTGGCAAGCAAAGATATAGGCAAAATACTTGATCCAGCAACATTGGATACTATCATTTCGCATCTGCGCACCTCGTTGGAGGAAACGTTTACGCAGAGCAGCCAGACAAAAGATGCGCTGGAGCCATTCCTTGTCCTGCTTGATCCGGAAAGTATCCAGACCTATTTGGAGCAGGCTTGGGATTTGGACCGGTTTGTGCTGGACAATAGCTTCCTTTACTTGCTAAGCCTAGACCCGCAATTGCACAGGACTAATTTCAGAACGCTCATTTTTTTCAAGGACGGTCGCCTCATCAAAACGCGCGAAAGCAGCAATAATGTGATACGCTCATTTTTTGAATTGATCGGGTTCAGTTATGATTTCATTCGGGGGATTTCGACGCGAGTCAATGGGAAAGAGGGCCATTGCGTTCCTTATATTCTCGGGAGATACAGTTTTTTGCCGTTGAGCGGACCGACCCGCAGGCAGAGTTCGTGGGTCAACCTTTCGAAGGTGCAGCACTATCGGGCTCTGAAAGGGGAAAAAGGGGTGGAAATCCATTGTGAGAATCAGCATGTTTTCCAGCTTCCGGTGCGCTCACAATTTTTTGCTGATAAGGTCAAACAGGCTGGCCAGACTATCCATCGCCAAGAGCACCTTTTGCGCAATGTTTTAAGAAATTTTGATTATGTCGAGGGGAGGAAAGAAGAACGCGAGAACAATCTGTTGGGGAATGCTTTTCATGCGCACACCGATCGCATTTCAATGATTTCGATGGAAGATTACATCCGGATTTTTCAGTTTTCCTTTGCCGAGACAGCTTTGAAGCATCCGTCGTTGCGGGACAATCCGGTAACGGACGAAGCGCTGCAGCTCTTGAGGGAAAATCTTTATTCTGATTTGCCTCATCTCAGGAACGCGGTCCGCTAGCCAATTGTTTCGAATGCTGATTTGCCGGTTGAGAAAAATGGCTATTATTTGTGATTCAGGTGGAAGTATTTTACAATGAATGCAAAGAACAAATCTGCAGTAATGGGAGGAATCGTTATGGACAAGAGAATCGAAGGTACCTTTGCTAATCAGGAAATGATTATCGATGAAATTACGCATTTGATTAAGCATGAGGGCTATGCGCCTGAGCAACTGCTGGTCATCACCCGCAACGGCAAGAGCAATTACATCACGGAGGAGACCGCAGTGCAGGTTATCATAACCGGTGAGGATCGCGAGGAAGATTCTTTATGGGATAAGATTGTAAAATTCTTTACCGTGGATTTGGATGAAGAAGAGGAAGAAACGATTTTTGAACGCTACGGCATTGATGAGGATACATATGAGCGCTTTGAGGATGCATTGGATGATGGGGAATTGCTGCTTTTGATTGACGATGCGGCTCCGGTCAATGATGAACATGCAGAATTTCTTGTGCGTGATGGCATTTTGCCTGATGAAAAAATCGTCCCTGTAGCACCAGTCACTGCCTCGAAACCGGATTGGACATCTGCAGACAGCGAAGAAGTCGGCGATGTGCCGGCCCATTCCATTGAAGCCACCAAAAAACTGGAAAGGACCGATGTTGCAACTGCACAGCCGACTCAGCCTGCTGATGTGACCGACGACATCACCGGCCAACCGATCGAAGCGGAAGTGGTAGCGGATCCTGCGATGGCGGAAGACAGTCAGCTTTTGCCGGAGATGCAGTTCGACAAAGACGATTCCCTACCTCAAATGGATGAGGAGAAGGAACAGTTTTCCAAAGACCCGTTCGGAGGCGACACGGTTGTTGCTGAAACCGGTGAAGATGCGGAAGATATCGAACCTGACTATGAAGAGACGGATAAAACGAAACCAGCTCTATAACTGATAAAGAAACCAACGGCTGCCCCATTATGGGGCAGCCGTTGGTTTCTTTGGCAGGAATAATCTAATAGGATGGATAGTTGAGAGTTACTCATCTAAATAATTCGAACATACGTTTTGTTCCTTTTGTGTTTTGCATGTATAATAACAAGAGAGATTCGCCGAAAGGAAGTAAATAATGGATCATACTGAAGAACAGGCTGAAAAATTGCCTGTCGTCACAAAAATAACTGTCCAGAAAAAACGCAAGGACCGCTTCAATGTCTTTATTGACGGAGAGTACTCCTTTCCGATATCGGAAGCCGTACTCATCAAGGTTGGCTTGCATAAAGGCATGACGCTTACGAAAGAACGCAGCGCAGAGATCGAGAAGGAAAATTACGATTACATGGCTTACACGACAGCCGTCAATTATTTGTCCTACAGTCTGCGCAGCGAGAAAGAAGTCCGCAAAAAACTGAATGAAGAAGAGATCAGTCCGGACGCAATCGAACGTGCGCTAACGCGGTTGGTGGATCAGAATTACGTCAATGACCGCAGCTATGGCGAAAGTT
Organism: Trichococcus collinsii; assembly: GCF_900107505.1. Classification (GTDB taxonomy): domain Bacteria; phylum Bacillota; class Bacilli; order Lactobacillales; family Aerococcaceae; genus Trichococcus; species Trichococcus collinsii. The sequence goes on from NZ_FNQH01000003.1 coordinate 556,513, forward strand.
ATACGCGTACGGCGGCGAACCTGAACCTGAAGGGACCGCAGCTCATCGCCAACGAACTGAAAGGAAAAGGCTTGTCTGAAGAAGATATTGCCTTTTCTCTGAAACAATATCCGCGTGAACTGCAGCTTGAAAATGCCCAAACGATCGCTGAGAAGCAACTCCGCAAACAAAGTCGTGTTTCTTCGCATGAAGCGGCTTCGAAGATCCGACTCTATCTGCATCAAAAGGGCTATCCTTCCGATATCGTCCTGGAAGTAATGGGAGAGATTGAAACGGAAAAAGAGGAAGAGGATGAAATGTCCGCACTGCGGATGCAAGGCGACAAACTTTGGCGCCGGTATGAGCGAAAAGCAAAAGGCCGTGAGTTGCATCAAAAAGTGAGATCCGGACTTTACCAAAAAGGTTACCCTGGAGAACTGATCTCCGCCTATATCGAAGAAAAGGAACAGGAAGCTGAATAATGACAAATTTGGAACACGAAAAAATATTTAAAGCAGTAGGCATTGAAATGTGGCCGGCGGAGAAAATAAAAGCCTTCCGCAAGGCCCTATTGGATTGGTATGACAAAGAGAAACGTGACCTACCCTGGCGCCGGACGAGCGATCCCTACAGCATCTGGGTATCGGAAATCATGCTGCAGCAGACACGGGTGGACACAGTGATCCCGTATTATCACAATTTCCTGGATAAATTTCCCGATATCGCAACGTTGGCGGCTGCACCTGAAGACGCGATCCTGAAAGCTTGGGAGGGGCTCGGTTATTATTCCCGTGTCAAGAATATGCAAAAGGCTGCGCAACAGATCATAGCTGAATACGGTGGGATTTTCCCGAAGGATCCACAAGAAATTGCGAAGCTGAAGGGAATTGGTCCCTATACAGCCGGTGCCGTTTCCAGCATTGCTTTCCAGATACCGGAGCCGGCAGTTGACGGCAACGTCATGCGCGTCATGAGCCGATTATTCGAAATCGATGCCGATATTGCCAAACCAGCCAGCCGAAAAATTTTTGAAGCGGTCGTGCGCGAACTGATTGATCCGGAGCGACCGGGCGATTTTAACCAAGCATTGATGGATTTGGGCTCGAGCATCTGTTCGCCGCTTAATCCGCAGCCTGAAATCAGCCCCATCAAGGCATTCAATGCCGCATACAAAAACGGAACGATGCACCTTTATCCAGTCAAGAGCAAAGCGAAAAGGCCGGTGCCCATGAACCTGCAGGGTGTCATCCTGCAGAACAGGGAGAAGCAGTTCCTTTTGGAGAAGCGCCCGAACAGCGGCCTTCTAGCTGATTTTTGGACGTTTCCGTTAATCCAGCTGGATCTCGATACGATTCCCGGATTGGTGGATGCAACAATTAAACCTACCAGCATCCAGACTGAATTGCTGGTCGCAGAGGATTTCCCGAAGCTGACAGAATCATCAACAAACGCTGATAAAAAGCTGCCGTCCTTTACCCAGATTGAGGCCCAGCTTTCAGAGGCTATAGCTGAAAAATACGGCTTGAAACCTATCTGGCTGAAGGCAGAAACTGGATCGGTCAACCATGTATTCAGTCACATCAAATGGCATATCACTGGTTATTACGGGCGCGTGCTGACGAACGCCGAAAGCGAATTACCAGCGCAGTGCAGATGGGTCAGCGAAGAAGCTTTTGCCGATTACGCCTTCCCGGTGCCGCAGCAAAAAATGTGGCAACAATTCCAAAAACAGACCCGAAAAGAATTTGGCCTGTAATGGCTAAAATTTCGCAATCTATTTCCATTCTATGATATACTATTCAATGAACTGAAAGTTGAGAGTTCCGTCGAAATGATTTCCGGCGAGGACTCAAATAGTTGTAGAAAGTTGGGCACCGTGATGCATAATCCTCGGGAGGGAGAATTCATCACCATAAAGAGTTATAAGCATGACGGCAGCCTGCATCGAACGTGGCGTGACACCATGGTATTAAAAACTAGTGACCAATCCATAATCGGCTGTAACGATCACACCTTAGTAACGGAAGCAGATGGGCGTCGCTGGGTCACCAGAGAGCCTGCATTGTTGTATTACCATAAACATTATTGGTTCAACATCGTCACCATGATCCGCCAAAAGGGTGTCTCCTACTATTGCAATCTGGCATCGCCGTATGCGATCGACCAGGAAGCATTGAAGTACATCGATTATGACCTGGATATTAAAGTTTTTCCTGATGGTGAAAAACGTTTGCTTGATGTAGATGAGTATGAATTGCATCGCAATCGCATGAATTACCCAAAAGAGATCGATCATATCCTGAAAGAGAACGTAAAGATTTTGGTGAGCTGGATCAACGAAGAAAAGGGTCCATTTTCCAAAGAATACGTCGACTTATGGTATGAGCGGTATTGTCAGCTGTCGCATAATCAGCAAAACTCGTGATGAATCCAAATTATAAAAAACCAGTCGAGCTTCATGATCGGCTGGTTTTTTATCGAAATATCCGCCTGCCCGAAAAAATACCGTGCATTAATACAACCGTTATATTATGATAAATATATCTGTAATATAGAGTCAATATTTGAAATATCTTTAAAATATTGGAGGAGTCAGAATGAAAAAAAAGGAAATAGTGCTAGTTTCCATCTTGGGTATCCTTACGATTGCCATTGTTCTTTTTGGATATAAATACGCGGCCGGTAAAAAAGAGGCCTTATTGAATGAGGGAGAAAAACAGACTGAAACGGTTTCCGAAGTGGTTTCCTCTCAGGAGTCGACAGTCGCCGAGAGCGATACATCAGAAGCGTATGCGCAGTTCTTGGCAGCATTTGCTGAGAACCGAAGCAGTGCTTCTGTTGTCGATTATCTGCAGTATGTTCATCATCATACGAAGGAAGTCAACGTCGCCTTCTTCGGGGACGTCGCATCCGACGCGGTCTGGGCCAAGGCTGCCATCACTGGCATCCAAGCCGATTTTCCACTTGAGAATCTGACTACTTCGTTCTTCAGCCATCCTTCCGACAGCAGCTCGGTTTATCTGAGTAGCCAGTATGTTCAGGAAATGGTCGCAAGCAGTCCAGATGTGATTTTTTACACCATTCCGGCTAAAATCGACCAAGTGGTGGATATCAGTTTGGCCGATTCGACTCAAAACATCTATAAAATTTATGATGAAATCAGATCAGCTTTGCCTGACGCGCTGATCGTGTTGGTAACACCGCCTCCGGCAGAAGCTAAAGTGGCTGATTGGAATTCACGTGCCTTGGATTATAGGAACTATACCAATAATCTGGTGGAAGAGAACGCTGCTCTCACTGTTCCGTTATACGACCTGCATGCTGATTTTTTTGCTGAGTTGACGAACCGCGGCGAAACGTTGGCCAACTTTATGGATGCGGCCGGTTTGGAATTGAATGAAGCGGGACAACAGCTGTACGGTGAAATGTTCGCGAATAGCCTGCGGATCAGAATGATCAATACGACTGCTGGTTTATACGTGGAAGGCGAGAAACCCGCCTACACACCGATTGCACCAACTTTAGTCGTGCCTGTAGCGCCTGTCACTGTAATCGAAGAGGCTGTCAGCGAAGAGACAGTCTACGAGGAGCCTGTTTATGAAGAACCGACATACGTTGCACCTTATGTGGAACCAATTATAAATGATACTTTGCCGAATACATCAAATTCCACAGCTACTGATGCGAACACCGATGATACTGAGACAAGTACAAATATGGAAACCAATGGCACTACATCCAACTAACCGGTGAGTGTCTGGTTCTTATGCTGACATGACCATGGTTGGTTCACATGCAATTTTCACAAATAAATCACGGAATATAAAGCCCACATTTACCGGATTGTCCGGTAAATGTGGGCTTTTTCAGTGTTTTTTTCTATTTTTGCCCACAATATAGCAGATAAGATAACCGGATTCAATTTTAATTTCACAAACTACTTTAGTGTCGATAACACAAATACATTATTGTTCTTGCTTGTTGATAATCTCTTTGGAATATTGATATTATAGAGTTTCTGGTGTATAATTATGGCGTAATCAAAATATGTAAGCGTTTTTACAAGAGGGGTTCTGTGTAGGTCCGAAGCTATGTATTTCACAAATATGCAGGCAAATTTGGAGACCGCCGCACGATAGCCATCCGCATAAACGCAATTTCATTAGCAAAGAGATTTTTGGAGGTAATATCATGTACATACAAGTTGATGAACGGAAACGGACTGACGTTCTATCGACTACTTATTATCAAGATAACTTGGATAATTTAGATGATCGACTAGAGCAATTCGTGCAGTCGCCTGTTTTTGATAAAAAGTATTCATTTGATGGAGAATTGGGAGCAATCTATACACCGCAGCGGACTATTCTTCGGTTATGGGCTCCGACTGCGCTCAGCGTAGAAGTAGTTGTTTATGAAAGTCTGTATCGCAAAGAGGAAAAAAGACACACGATGGGGAAGGGCGGAAGAGGAACTCACGAACTTATTATGATTGGGAACTATGCGGGCACTGCCTATAAATATGCGATTACTTTTCCCGATGGCAAAGTCGTCGAGACGGTTGACCCTTATAGTTACGCGACCACAGCAAACGGAGAGCGTTCAGTCATTTTGGATGCAGCCAACACAAATCCGAAAAGATGGGGAGCTCGATTGGAGCCGATCGCTTCACCAGTCGACGCCATTATTTATGAATTACATATTCGTGACTTCACGATTTCCCCAACAAGCGGGGTTACAAACAAAGGCAAATTCCTGGGAGTTGTCGAGGAAGGGACTTTCTCCGTGGATGGCGACAAGACAGGGCTGGACTACCTTACGGAACTAGGTGTGACCCATGTCCAATTTTTGCCGATGGCAGATTTTTCCACAGTCAACGAGTTGAAACCGTTGGAACAATACAACTGGGGCTATGATCCGCAGAACTTCAATGTTCCGGAAGGATCCTACGCGACTAATCCTTATCAACCGGAAGTGCGCATCCTCGAGATGAAGGAAATGATCCAAGGGTTGCATGATGCTGGGATTCGCGTTATCATGGATGTCGTTTACAATCATGTTTATTTACCGAAACGGCATGCTTTGGAGAAGACTGTGCCTGGTTATTATTTCCGGAAAAATGCTGATGGAACGCTCTCCAATGGAACGGGTGTGGGTAACGACACTGCTTCGGAGCGTTATATGATGCGCAAATACATTATCGACAGTATCACCTATTGGGCGAAGAACTTTCATATGGACGGATTCCGCTTTGATTTGATGGGAATCCACGATATCGAAACGATGAACGAAATCCGTGTCGCATTGGATAAAATTGACCCTTCCATCATTATGCTTGGTGAGGGGTGGAATCTGAACACCAATCTGCCTCCTTCCGAAAAGGCTGTCCAACAAAATGCGGACCGCATGCCTGGCGTGGCTCATTTTAATGATGCATTGCGTGAAGCAATCAAAGGTTCTGACTTCAATAGCGGGAACGATACCGGGTTTGTCACTGGGAAACCGTTCATGGAAGGCTGGATCGCCACGAATCTGCAAGGAGGGGCGTATTATCCCGCTTGCAGAGGTAATTACAAGACGCCTGGTCAAATTGTTCAATATGTGGAGGCGCACGACAATCTGACGCTTTATGATAAATTGAAGATCTCGTTGCCGTGGGATGAAGAAGATTCACGTGTGCGACGTCACCTTTTGGCAAGTAGCTTTGTATTGTTGAGTCAAGGCATTCCGTTCATCCATGCAGGACAAGAGTTTATGCGTACGAAGAATGGGTTGGAGAATAGCTACAATGCGCCGGATTCGATAAACCGAATGGATTGGCATCGTCGTTTTGAGATGAAACAGGCTGTGGAATACATGAAAGGTTTGATTGCATTGCGCAAACGGGAGCCGTTATTCCGCTTGCAAACAATTGATGATGTCATGGGGCACATGAATATCCTGAAAGCAGATTATCAGATTGTTGTCTACCAGCTCGAAGATACGGAAAAATTATACTACGTCATCTTCAATGGTCAGACGAATGCAATCGATTTTGATGTCGAAGTTGGGGACTACAGAGTGTTGATTGAGGATGGGAAAACGAACTTGGATGAACCGAGAATGATTGAAGGACTATCCCGCATCCGGGTGGAATACTTATCCGTTACAGTGCTTGTGAAGAATAAATGATGGTAGTCCGGGCGGTCGTCTCATTTGGGACGACCGTTTTTTTATTCCATCTAATGCAAGATTGTCACATCCCGAAGCAATTTTTGGTACAATATACAAAGTAGGATGTTGCACGATAATGATGAGGTGAGGTATACAAATGATAAAAATGATAGCGATCGATATCGACGGCACATTGGTCAATGAACAGAAAGTAATGACGCAAAAGGTCAAAGAAACGATTCAACAGGCAATGCGCCAAGGTATCAAAATCGTTCTCTGCACTGGCCGACCACCCGCGGGGATCAAACCTTACGCGGATGAACTGGGATTCGGAGAGCATGAGGACTACATCATCGCGCAGAATGGCGCCTATATTCTGCGGGCGGATACTGACGAAACAGTCTACAAAAAGACGCTGACGCGAGCTGAAGTGCAGGAAATTTACGACTTCGGAAAGGGTTTTTCAGCGGGTACGCTCTTGGTGGGGGAACACCATTATTACAGCTTGGAGGATGAAGTGACGGAATCGATGCAGAAGGATGCGACCCTCGTCAATATGGATATCAGTGTATTGGATCCCAATGCGGTGACCGAAGAGATGGGTTTGATGAAGATCCTCTACATCGGCGAACCGAATGAGGTGGATGTCATCGATTCGGCCATTCCCGACAAGATGCGGGATGACTTTTATATCGTCCGCAGCCAGGATTTTCTCATGGAAGTGATGGAGAAGAACTCGAACAAAGGGACCGCATTGACGAAATTGGCAGACCATTTGGGAATCGCGATGGAAGAAGTGATGGCGCTGGGTGACGGCGAGAACGATTACGAAATGATCCAAGTTGCCGGTCTGGGTGTTGTGATGTCCAACGGAACCGACAATCTGAAGAGTATTGCCAATGAAATCACCTTATCCAACGAAGAAGATGGCGTGGCCCATGCTATTGAGAAATGGGCTTTCCAAAGCTAGACTCATAAAATATTTTCGGAATATATAAAAAGAGGCGCGCAAGCGACCAAGAGTAATTTCTGGTCGATTGCGTGCCTCTTTTTGCTGTCGCCGACAAGCCGTAACGACAGGTCAGTGGATGATGTCTTCGATATTGTTAATGTTCTTGGATTTATTGCCCGGCGTTGCTTTGTAGCTGCGGACCAATTTGTTGAAGTGGACCAGATCGTCTTCGTATGCCAGAATGGCACTCATCAGATGAATGATGCCGTAACTTTCGGAACTGCTGTATTTGCCGAAATCACTTTCTTCTTGGGCGCGCTGGAAAAAGACGTCCATCATTTCGTGGCGCTGGGCCTTATCGGCTTCAAAGAAATTGACTTGATTGGCCCGAACGCGTCCGCTGAATTTCAGCATGATCTGTTCATGACCGCTCATTAAGGTTTCCAAGCGTTCGCGGATCATAATGCGCATTTCGACAGGGAACTGATAGAAAACATTTTCGTAATCATGCAGAACTTCGAGGACATGGAAAGCGGAACGGGTCGTATGGATCATTTTGCGGTAGACGACCAGCATCTTTTTATTTTGATATTTATTTTGTTTGTTGAACAGACCACTTTCGGTCAAGTATTGATAAAGATTGTCCATTTTTTTGAGTTGGGTGCGTGCCCATTTCAGATCGTTGTTCATGATGGAATATTCGGTATTTTTGCGCAATCCGGCGCGGATCCAAATCAGGAACTCGGTAGTAGCATAGTCCACAGTATGGTACAAGCGTTCGTCGTATCGCGGAGGAGCAATGAATGTATTGACCAAAAAGGCAATGATGACGCCAACGAATGTTTCCAATACGCGGTAGGTTGCACTTAACAACAAATTGTCATCTGTACCGACCATGATGACAATCAATGTAACAATCGACAGCCCAATCACGTCTTCGAGTTTTAGTGCATTCAGGATAGCAATCAACAGCATGACCGAAATGCCGAGCAGATAGATGTTATATCCCAAAGTCATCACGACAAAGACCGCGACCAAACCGCCGATCGTGTTGGCCATCATCCGATTTTTCAGATTTGCATAAGAACGGCCAAGTGAGGGCTGTGTGGAATAGATGGCTGCGATGCCGGCAATGACGCCTCCGCCTTCGAATCCAAAGAATTGGGCGACGATCATTGATAATGCGACGGCAAGACCCGTTTTAAAGGTGCGGGCGCCAAGTTTCATAAGTTTCAGCTCCATGTCAATAATTTGTGTATGTGGTTAAACAGATTGATTCAAGTTAAGGATATACCAATCCGGAGCCGGTGTAAAGATTGGATGAAAGTATCCTAAGTCAAGCGCTACCTTGCATCCGCTATCATCTGCGGCGAGATAATAAAACGTAAGTATTTTTTTGTGAATGTTAGGGGCTTATGTATTGCTATTTTTAGCAAATCGATATATGATGAATTCAGCTAAATGTAAATTATAATGACTATCATATACAAGTGATTCCAGAAGAGGGGGGGATATACCATGAACCGCACAGTCGTAAATGATTCAATCGAAAAAATGAAAAATGCAAATATCCGAATCACACCACAACGTTACGCGATTTTGGAATATTTGGTCGAGTCCAAGATGCATCCGACAGCGGATGATATTTACAAAGCATTGGCCGATCGCTTTCCGAACATGAGCGCAGCTACTGTTTACAACAATTTGAGACTTTTTGTAAAAATTGGTTTCGTGAAGGAACTGGCTTATGGAGATGCTTCGAGCCGTTTTGACTTCAGCAATACGCAGCATTATCACGCCATCTGCGAAAGTTGCGGAAAAATAGTCGATCTTTATTATCCGGTATTGGATGATGTGGAGATGGTCGCCGAGAATTTGACCGGTTTCCAAGTCAGCCATCACCGCATGGAAGTCTACGGCATCTGTCCTGAGTGTCAGGAAAAAGGGGTTCAAAAAGAAGACATTGATGACGGAGCCGAAGCTGCCGGCCATCATCACCATCATTAACAATTTTATATCTAAGAGCTCTTACTCCGCGATTGTGGGGTAGAACTTTTTTATAAGCAAAATGAACCTCCTGAGCTGTTACACGCGCTCAGGAGGTTCATTTTGGTTAGATTTAGTTCTCTTTCGGTTTGCTCATAGCGATAGATTTATCGATGGTTGTCTGGACTGCCGAAATGACAGCTGATCGGAATCCATTTTTTTCCAATTCCGCAACGGCTTCTATTGTCGTTCCGCCCGGAGAGCAGACCATATCCTTAAGTTCGCCTGGGTGTTTGCCGGTTTCCAACACCATTTTTGCGGAACCAAGTACTGCCTGTGCTGCAAATTTGTAGGCTTGTTGGCGAGGCATACCGCCGCGAACTGCACCATCGGCCAAAGATTCGATGAACATGAAAACTAAGGCCGGAGATGACCCGCTGACGCCTGTAACTGCATCCATCATGTATTCCGCAACCATTTCGCTGCGGCCGAAGCTATCGAAAATATTTTTGACGTCCGTCAGCTCTGCGACGTTCACCACTTCGTTGGCGCAGATGCCGGTCATACCTTCACCGACCAAAGCAGGTGTGTTCGGCATGGCACGGACTACTTTGACTTTGCGGCCGAAGCGCTCTTCAATGTCACTTAAGCTTTTGCCGGCTGCAATCGTAACGACTACGGCATTTTCTTTGATGGCTGTTTTGATTTCGTCGATGACGATATTGTAGATATTCGGTTTGACGGCCAAGAAGAGGATATCCGATTCAGCTGCAACTTGGCTGTTTTCGGCTGCGATGCGGATGCCATGTTGCTCTTTCAAGGCTTGCAGACTTTCGTTATCTTGGCTGGAAACGACGACTTGGTTTGGTGCAACAAGTGCAGAACCGACGAGCCCACCGATGATGGCTCCGCCCATATTTCCGCTGCCAATAAATCCGATTGTTTTTTTCATAAGTGAGGACTCCTTTTGGATGATGAGTAAGTTAGTTTGATTACTTTAACTTTATCATTATACCAAGGAAATGGGGGAATCGTACAGAAAATGATGAAGCACTCCAATGAATGGGTATATAACCGTGAATCATCACACCCTAAATTTGTATTTATTCTGGTCTTTGGGTAAGCTTAGGGTAGTTATTATTACAACGAATAATGGTGGCTAGCTTCACGGGTAAGCCCTTCGAAAAAAGGAAAAAAACCCCTTGTCTCTGCGAGCCAAGGATACTGTTCGACTAACTAGCTAACGCAGGAAGTCTCTCAGCATATTGCGCTCTACGATGCTCAGTTGCATGGGAGTCTAAGGGATTCATCCCTTAGACTCCCAGTACAAGGTGACCGTAGGGAACGTTGCGTGGCACGATTTCCTAAATTGTCATGACTCTTGCGATTTCAATCGCTTAGAGGCATGATACACTTGACCGTTTAGGTCACAGTGTTTCCTTAACAAGAGCTGAGCGAACCCGTTCCGCTTTTCACATCATAAAAGTGAGGTTTTTGGTATGGGTAATGTGCGTGAATGGTGGCATGGTTTGATTGTGTATCAAGTATATCCAATGAGTTTTCAGGACTCCAACGGGGATGGTGTCGGGGACATCCGCGGCGTCATCAATCGTTTGGATTACATTCAAAATTTGGGCGTCAATATGATTTGGCTGAATCCGATTTTCAAATCGCCGAAAGTCGATAATGGGTATGATATTTCAGATTTTCTGGAAATCGATCTGATTTTCGGGACGATGGCAGAAGTTGAAGAGTTGATTCTAGAGGCGCACAAACGCGGCATCAAAGTTATCTTTGATTTTGTGATGAACCACACTTCGGAAAAGCATCCGTGGTTTCAGGAAGCCTTAAAGGGGAAAGGCAATCCGTACCGAGACTATTACATCTGGGCGGACGGCAAAAATGGCGGGCAGGATTTGCCTAACAACTGGGAATCGTTTTTCACGGGAACTGTCTGGGAAAAGGAACCATTCGGTGATCAATATTATTTTCATCTGTTTGCGAAGGAAATGCCAGATCTGAATTGGGACAATCCGGAAGTGCGGCGCGCGATGGTCGACATCGCCTTTTTCTGGCTCGATAAGGGCGTAGACGGTTTCCGACTGGATGCTTTCATCCATCTGCAAAAGGAAGAAGGTTTTCCGGACGTGGAGGGGCTGGATGAAGGACAAATCGGACTGGCTGAAAACTATTATGCCAATCTGCCGAAAATCAATGAATATATGAAATTCTTCACCTCTACTTTGCGGGAACGCTATCCGGACACCTTCATCGTCGGTGAGGCAGCCTCGGCCACCGTCGAGTTGGCGCGTTCCTACACGGATCCAGTTGCTGGTGGTTGCGATACGGTCATCACTTTCCGTTATTTCACGATGGATGAAAAATCAAAAGATCCGCGCCTTTCCTCGAATATGCAAAAGACGAAGCTGCTGTACAGCGCCTTCAAGAAAAATCTGCAGGAGTGGCAGAAAGTCATGGCAGACGTCGGCGGGCCGACGCTCTATTGGAACAATCACGATATGGCTCGGGTCGTTTCCCGGATCGGGGACGACACTCTTTACCGCGATAACAGCGCGAAAATGTTGGCAGCATTGATGTACCTCCAGAAGGGCATTCCATTCATCCTCAACGGGGAAGAGCTTGGGATGAAGAACCTTTATCTGAATGACATCAAAAATTTCCGCTCACCGGAAGCGCAAACGTTCTATAAGGATGCGCTTGCTTTGGGGTACAGCGAAGAGTCGGTACTCTACAATCTACGGGAAAGCTCCAAAGACGCTAGCCGAGGTGCGATGCAGTGGGATCAGTCAGCTTTTGCTGGTTTTTCGACGGTTGCCCCATGGAGCGGCGTCAACGTCGAACCGGAATACAACGTAGCTGCAGAAGAAGCTGACTTCGACAGCATCCTGCATTTTTACCGAAAAGTACTGGATCTGAAGAAAACAGATCTGTTCGTCGAAGGGGAATACCATCTCTGGGACACGCACGATGATTTCTTTGTCTATGAGCGCGTGATAGACAAAAAAGTCGGTTTGGTCATTTGTAACGTCACGGATCAGCCGCGCGAATTTGTGCTTCACCCGTTGGAACAGCACGGTTACCGCCAGATTTTGCTACAAAATGAAGGGAACTGGGTCGATGGGGAAACGTTATACCTAGCGCCTTACGGGGCCGCTGTTTTCCAGATTGATTACAATAGTTAAGGGGAATCATTATGGCGAAGGATACACTATTGAACTTACGGAATGAAATCATCTATTGTATATATGTGCGAAACCATACACCTGAAGGGACTTTTGCAGCACTTATGCCGGATCTTCAACGGATAAAGGGGCTAGGAGCGGACACCATCTGGTTCATGCCGATCCATCCAATAGGTGAAACGAAGCGCAAAGGAGTGGAAGGCAGTCCCTACGCCATCAAAGACTATCGGGCTGTCAATCCTGCGTACGGGACGATGGACGACTTCAAAGCGCTGGTTTTTGCGATCCATGATTTAGGCATGAAAGTGATGATTGATGTTGTGTATAACCACACGTCGCCGGATTCAAGACTTGTTGAACAGCATCCACAGTGGTTTTATCGCCGACCGAACGGCGAAATGGGTAATAAAGTCGGCGAATGGTACGACATCGTCGACTTGGACTATACTCATCCGGATTTATGGGATTATCAAATTGAAACCTTAAAGCAGTGGGCGTCGCTTGTGGACGGCTTCCGATGCGACGTGGCGAGTCTCGTGCCTTTGGAATTTTGGATCCGGGCCAGAAAAGAAGTCGCGGAAGTTAAAGAAGGCATCGTCTGGTTGGCCGAGTCGGTCCACCCGAGTTTTCTGAGGATGAATCGGGACCGCGGTAATATCGGCCATTCCGATGGTGAATTGTATGAAGCCTTCGACATCACCTACGACTATGATGTGCACGATTTCCAGCAGGCTTATTTCTGGGGAGAAATCAGCCTAAAAAACTATCTCGAAGTCCTTCTGTTCCAAGATGGCATCTATCCCGTGAATTACGTCAAACTGCGTTTCTTGGAGAACCATGATCACCCACGCATCCGCGCGAAAATCGAAGACCTCGTCAGTTTACGGAATTGGACGGCCTTTACCTATTTCCAGAAAGGGACCTTGCTGCTTTATGGCGGACAGGAGACCGGGACAGCGCATCTGCCGGATCTGTTCGAAAAAGATCCGATTTTGTGGAACCATGAGGAGGATCTGACGCCCTTACTGCAGCGGCTGCAACGTTTCAAAAGGGAAACGGCCGTTAGAAACGGAAGTTATGACCTGACGGCAGCCATTGGATCGGAGACGGTCATCGGCTATTACCGGTTAGGGAATGAAAGGCTGACGGGCATATTCTGCTTGAAAGGGAAAGACGCCAAGGTTGGTGTCGATTTGCCGGATGGTATTTACCGGAATCTGTTGGATGAACAGGAGTACAAAGTCCGGGAAGGCGTGCTGGAGACACGAGGTTTGCCAATATTGTTCAAGAGCTATGGCGAAGCGCTGCTGACGGAAGTCTGATTTCGCAGGGAAAATGGTTTGGATCAGGTGAAGAATGTAGTAGCGTTATCCGTGATTGCGCTTGCAAAAGAGCAGTGGGAATTGAGATAATGGAATTATCAAAGTAACCATCCTTATGCGGGTTCCGCGAAGGACCGACATTTGATTTCGGAAAGAAGGATTGTCAATGAAAAGACTATTTGATATCGATCCATGGAAAATAAAGACGGCAGCATTCAATAAAGAAGAAAAGCGGCTGCAGGAAAGCTTGACTGCAATCGGCAACGGTTATATGGGAATGCGCGGCAATTTTGAGGAGGGCTATTCAGGCGATACCCATGAAGGAACTTACTTGGCTGGTGTCTGGTATCCCGACAAAACGCGTGTGGGCTGGTGGAAGAACGGCTACCCGGAATATTTCGGGAAAGTCATAAACGCCATGAATTTCATTGCGGTTGGTGTCCTCATCGATGGCGAACCACTTGATTTGGCAAAGCAAGCAGTCGCAGATTTTCACATGGAATTGGACATGCGCCTGGGGGTTTTGAACCGTAGCTTCATTTGGCGAAGTGAAGGTGGTGCTGCAGAAATCAAATTCACTTTCCAACGTTTTGTCAGCATTTCCCAGAAGGAACTTAGCCTTGTGCGGTTAACGGCCGAAGTACTGAGAGGTTCTGCTGATTTGGAATTCCATCCGCGTCTGGACGGGAACGTCAGGAATGAGGATGCGAATTACGAGGAAATGTTCTGGGAAGAAGCAGGCCGTACGTTGGATGCACCAGTCAGCCTGAGTGTTAAAACGATTCCGAATCCGTTCGGGATCGATCAGTTTACGGTCACAGCGGCGATGAGCAACCGTGTTTCCGGATTAAGACAAACTGGCAGCAACGAAAGTGGACTTTTAGTAGAAGAAACTTTTTCAGGACTCGTTTCCGCGGGTGAAAAGGTTGTTTTGGACAAATATGTCGCTGTCATCACTAGCCGGGACATTTTGGATGCTGAGCAGGCATTCATCGCCAAAAAGATGGCCAGTGAAGCAGCTGGGGAAGGCTACGATCAGCTTCTCGCTGCGCATGAACGTGCTTGGGAAGCGAGATGGGCGAAAGCGGACGTGAAAATAATGGGAGATGTCGAAGCCCAGCAAGGGATCCGCTTCAATCTTTTCCAACTTTTTTCTACCTATTACGGTGAAGATGAACGCTTGAACATCGGTCCGAAAGGCTTCACCGGCGAGAAATACGGCGGCGCCACCTATTGGGATACGGAGGCATACATGGTGCCGATGTACCTTTCCGTGGCCGAGCCGAAAGTCACCCGCCAGTTGTTGCGCTACCGTCATCAGCAGTTGCCGGGTGCTTTCCACAACGCTCGCCAGCAGGGGCTGAAAGGCGCTTTGTATCCTATGGTGACTTTCAATGGAATCGAATGCCACAACGAATGGGAGATCACATTCGAAGAAATCCATCGCAACGGGGCGATCGCGCATGCCATCTACAACTATACGAACTATACAGGAGATGAAAGCTTCCTCATGGAAAACGGGATAGACGTCCTTGTCGGTATTTCCCGTTTCTGGGCGGATAGGGTCCACTTTTCCAAACGTAACCAAAAATACATGATCCATGGTGTGACTGGCCCGAATGAATACGAAAATAACGTCAATAACAATTACCATACCAATAATATGGCAACGTGGACACTGCAGTACACGCTGGACATGCTCAATAAAGTGTCCCCTGAGAAATGGGCAGAGCACGGCCTGACGGAATCGGAAACTGACCACTGGAAAGATATCATTGCCCGGATGTATTATCCGTACGATGAGGAACTGGGGGTTTTTATCCAGCAGGACACGTTCCTTGATAAGGATCTCCGTCCTGCCGATACGTTGGATCCGAGCGAAAGGCCATTAAATCAGCATTGGTCATGGGATATGATTCTACGCTCTCCGTTCATCAAACAGGCAGATGTGCTGCAGAGCATCTATTTCCTGAATGACCGATACAGCATGGAAGAAAAGAGACGCAATTTTGATTTTTACGAACCAATGACTGTGCACGAATCTTCCTTGTCGCCGTCTGTGCATGCTATTTTGGCTGCTGAGCTCGGAAAGGAAGAAAAAGCGGTCGAATTGTATGCGCGTACCGCTAGGTTGGATCTGGATAATTATAATAATGACACGGATGACGGGCTTCATATCACTTCGATGAGCGGTGCCTGGTTGGCTATTGTTCAAGGCTTTGCCGGAATGCGCGTGAAAGGCGGTTTCCTGCATTTTAAACCATTCGTTCCGAAAAACTGGCAAGGCTATGACTTCAAAATCAATTTTCGCGGCAGTTTACTTGATATGCAAGTGCTCGAAGGAGAAGTGATCCTCACTGTTGATGAAGGGCCGGGGCTAACTGTTTACTTAAATGATGAATGGGTGCAAGTGAAGGAAGCTGTCGTCGTCAAGATGAAGCTATGATTGAATTGGGGGCTGCTGGAAGGTGGCCCTTATTTGCGTTCTGTCATTTCTGAAGAGCCGCACTGCCATGAAAGTGTATGGATAATTTTGGATCGAAGCGGAGGATAGACTGAGGAGATGCAGACGCTGGAATTGCAGCCATATAGTCCGCCAGAAACTCGGAGGAATACAAAAAAAGATTCGAATAATTTAAAAAATGGGCAACATTTGCTTGCAAAGCAAGCGCTTCCATGTTATTATTACAGTGTAAAGAAGGAAGGGTGTACAACTCGAAAGGGCTGTATAAAATGAATTCTTTACATAGAACCAATTGAAGTTCTAGCATCTTATGGTTTTAATTTCATTCATGATCGAGTAGAGACTTTAAGTATAGACCCGAAAAATCTAGAAAAGATTCAACATGACAGATTGAATGAAAAAAGTAACGTAGCAGCAGAAAAGATTTAGATTAGCTTGAAAAACTAAGAAAAATTGATTTAACCTGTGAAGTTAAAACCGTAATAGGATGGATAAAGGTTCAGGAGTGAGAAACATTTTAGGCGAGTAAACCTAAGATGTTATCTCGAAGAAGATTCGTGTTTAAATGTGAGTGGCGAGATGCCCCGTTTAAATGTTTGATGAATCTTCAGTTGTACAACTTCATATTGTGGCCATGTTCCTCATTCAGTGGAAAAGAAGTCCGGAAGTTTGTAAGACTCACATGAACGAAGATCATGTAAACTAACGTTAACTTTAAATGCCAACGGGAGCAACAGTGTTGGCGGATAAATTACAGGAACTAGTGCTACAAGCATGAAGTGAGGCAACCTCGCAATTTGAGGTTGCCTCTTTAATTTTCTCACGCTGCTTCAGCAGGATTTTCGGGAAATTCAGCATAGATAGCCCTATATTTGGGAAATTAATCGGGTTTCACGCAAAATGTCAGATCCGTAGTAATGCTGATGTAATGCTGTTGACAAGGCTTACATTTTTGTGGTAAAGTTTAGTTCCTCGGTGATCCGATGCGTTTTATTCTGAAATCTGTTTGACACAGGTTTGAAATGATGATAGTATTATGAAGTTGTCTTTTGTAAGGCAGCGGCAAGATAATATTCATTGTTGACAGCAAGATAAAACGATGTTATCATATGAAAGTTGCTGATTCATCCGGCCGACAGGTAAAAATTTAATTTTAAAAACTGTTGACAAGGTGCGGTGACCGTGATAATATGAATAAGCAATCACGTAACACGTGATGCGCGATTGACCTTTGAAAACTGAATAAAGAATGAACGAACCAAATGTGCAAGGAGCTTAGACTTCGGTCGAAGCAAACGAAGACGATACTTTGTATCGCAAACATAAAGTCAGCAAAAAATTAAGAGCAATCAGCTTAACGTGTAGGATTTCTGTACAAGAGTCCACATTTACATGAGAGTTTGATCCTGGCTCAGGACGAACGCTGGCGGCGTGCCTAATACATGCAAGTCGAACGGTCTTTTCTATGGAAGCTTGCTTCCACTGAGAAGATAGTGGCGGACGGGTGAGTAACACGTGGGTAACCTGCCCATAAGAGGGGGATAACATCCGG
>NZ_FNQH01000011.1 GCF_900107505.1 Trichococcus collinsii
TTGCGGACGAAATCGGGTATCCGGTCTTGGTGCGTCCGTCCTACGTATTGGGCGGACGGGCGATGCAGATCGTCTACAACCAAGCGGATCTGGAGAAATATATGCGCGAAGCGGTCGTAGCCAGTCCGGAACGTCCGGTCCTGGTCGATCATTACCTGATCGGACAAGAGCTGGAAGTCGATGCCATCTGCGACGGCGAAACCGTCCTGATTCCGGGCATCATGGAACACATCGAACGCGCAGGCGTCCACTCGGGCGACTCGATCGCTGTCTATCCGCCGCAAAATCTGTCGCCTGAATTGATCCAGACGATCGAAGACTACACGATCCGCGTGGCACAAGGGCTGAACACCATCGGTTTGGTGAACATCCAGTTCGTCATCAGTGAAGGCGTCGTCTACATCATCGAAGTGAACCCGCGCGCGAGCCGGACGATCCCGTTCCTGAGCAAAGTGACCGGCATTCCGATGGCGAAGTTGGCCACAAAAGGAATTCTAGGGTTGAAGCTTAAGGATATGGGTTACAAGACAGGTCTGGTTCCATCAAAATCAGGCGTATACGTGAAGATGCCAGTCTTCAGTTTCAGCAAACTGAAGAAAGTCGATACGGTTCTGGGACCTGAAATGAAGTCTACCGGAGAGATCATCGGTAAAGATGTCAACTTGCCGAAAGCTTTGTATAAAGGCTTCATTGCATCCGGCGTGAATGTGCCTGACTATGGTACAGCGTTGATGACGGTATCGGATAAAGACAAAGAAGAAATCATCCCATTAGCGAAACGTTTGATTTCGTTAGGCTACCACATCGTTGCTACGACAGGTACCGGCAAAGCTTTGGAAGCAGAAGGAATCAAAGTTGATGTTATTGAGAAAATCAATGAAAACAGCAACGACATTCTTGATGCCATTCGCGACGGCCGCATCAACCTGGTCGTCAATACGATGACGGAAGGTAAGACGAGCGAGACCGACGGATTCTTGATCCGCCGTGAAGCAGTCGAAAACAACATCCCATGTTTAACTTCATTGGATACAGCAGAAGCTTTGCTGCAAGCGATGGAAACCATCCATTTCCAATTGGAAGACATGAGTAAATAAATTGTAAAGCAGAAAAGAGAAGCGATTGCCTCGTTGGGGCGGCTGCTTCTCTTTTTTTCTATTTGATTGTGTCTGTCATTAGACCAGTAAGGTAACCTAAACAACCGAGACAAGACAAATGTGTCAACCGTTAGCTTGGTCCGGGAATAGGAACAGTCAAGACAAAGGGATTGTGTCAACTGTTAGGGGATGTCGGTAGATTAAACAGTCAAGACATGGCGTGGATGTCGGTCGTTGACGCAGCCCACAAACGCAAACAGTCGAGATCTTGTTGTTCCGATAGGGGCTGTCTGCGCTGCTCCCACAATCAATCAACCTGCAAAACGGCAAAAAATAACCCCTAGAAAGTCATATGAATCGCTTCATATCAACATTTCTAAGGGTTTCATCTACATCTAGATGGAGACGACGGGAGTCGAACCCGTGTCCAAGCATATCGGCACTTCCAAGTCTACGCTCATAGTTAAACTATTGGAATTCGCCTTGAACTAGCCGTTTAACAGGCATTATTGTTGGCTAATCTGATTGATCTCTTCTGATTCCTCCAGATGGAAGGTCACAGCGTATCCCACATCATTGAGACCCTGATCTGAGTACATGGGCGATACCAGGAGGATCTTAGCTAGCTACAATTAAGCAGCGAAAGCTAAAGTGTTGTTTTGTGTTTTGTCAGTTGTTTTAACTGTAACGTTTTAACGTAGACGTAACCTACGGAGCGCATCAAAAGCTCGACCTATACCTGTCGAATCCGTAACGTCCCCGTAATGGGAATGCACAGAGTTATCTTGCATTTCATATTATACGGCATCCATTCCAAAAAGCAAGTATTATGCACAAAATATTTTGGCAGCCTGCTGCAAACAATAAGTAAACAATAAAGAATCGCAAAGCTGCGCAGAACCGGAGTGATGGGATTCTGGAGCTTAATACTTATCGCTGCGGTTTTTCTGAAAGGGCTATCCTTTGAAATGCGCAGTCACTTTCAGTACACTGTAAGTAAGTGACAAGCAACACCATTAAGAAAGGATGGATAGAAATGAGACAAAGAAAAATAGTAATGAGTTTGTTCAGTCTATCGGCTACTGTATTATTGGCCGCTTGTTCAACGGACACGACCACGGAGGAAGTCTCTGTCGGATCGGAAAGTAATACGATGGAAAGCATGGTTGAGGAGTCTTCCTCCAGCAGCTCAGAAGGCATGGGGGATATGGTCCATGACGATTCAGGTGTAATTCCTGAAGGGTTGATGGAAGCGGAGAATCCTACTTATAAAGTTGGCGATTCCGTCATCATGCAGGCAGGCCATATGGAGGGCATGGAAGGTGCAGAGGCGACAATCGTTGGAGCCTTCGACACGATTGTTTATGAAGTTTCTTATGATCCAACCAATGGAGATCCAAGAGTAGAGAACCACCAATGGGTTATCCAAGAAGAAATCATGGATGCAGGAATAGACCCATTCGGCGTTGGCAGTGAAGTGATGCTGGAAGCTGAGCACACAGAGGGCATGAGCGGCGCGACTGCAATCATCGAAGCTACTGAAACGACTACTGTCTATATGGTGGATTATATAGATACAGTCACTGGGGAAACAATCAAAAATCATAAGTGGGTGACTGAAATGGAACTTGAGCCGATTGAGGAACCTTAAGAGCAGCTCGAGTATACAGACGTATTCTTTTACGCAAGAAAGGACTGGTTACTATGAAATTCGGCATGCGCAAACCAAGCCTGAAGCGTTCATTTAAGGCTAGGACAACCGGAAAGCTGAAGCGGGCGATCAAGCGGCAAACAAATCCGTTCTACGGTGAAAAAGGCATGGGCCTGATCCGGGATGCCAAAAGAACCGCCTACAACCGGATATACAAAAAAGCCACGTTCTCGATTCGAGATTTGTTCAAATTCAAATAAGAGTAGTTACAAAAAAGCAGAGAAACAATCCCTCACAGGATTCATTTCGCTGCTTTTTTATTTGCGCCAGTACCGTATGATCAAAACTATTCCTCATCATTGATGAAATTCATCATTGCTCTATACCCGCAAACCGGGCAAGTCAACAAGGCAGTTAACCCAAAGCGTACTGATAATAGAATTGTTATAGGCGAGTCTTGGAATGATGATCTGCAGTTTGGACAGACGGAGTGCATATGCTTTGCGCGATGATCAATGAATTTAAATGCCAGGATCGGGGCGAAAGCCGGCAGCTCCGCAGTACGATCTGTCGTTGAACGAATTCTACGGCGTGGCGTTGGACAATCAGGAGTGGACGACCCTCGGTGAAAAGCAAATGCTTGTTGGCACGGCATCAAATGCAAACGGAGTCATGATGAAATTGGCGGCCGTCAAGGACTTGGCGCATTGGAACTACAAACCGGAAGCCGCATTCATCTGGGACTTCTTCCAGGATTATCAGAGAAATACCGAGAACGGCGCACTGATCATCAACAGTTCTGAAGAATGATCGTTTGAAACAGCAGCATCACTGATTTAAATTGAAAAAAATGGACTAGCCCTTGAAGGAAGAGTTGGAAAATCCACTCTCTTCAAGGGTTTTTGTCATATTTAAATAAAAAATATCGAATATATTGCTGATTCAGGCATAAAATTCTGTATATATTTTGAAAATAAGGGTATAATGAAAGCGTTACCTGATCAATGCGGAAGTAACATTACCTTATCCGATCGTTCAGGCTAACAACGACATAGGAGGCGGTTGCGATGACAATGAAGAAATTCCAAGTGGAGCTACCCGAAGATATGCTTGAAAAAATGAGAAAAGGGTATGCCGCTAAAAGAAAACAGGGCGGATACGATGTAAAAGATATCAGCGATGAAGATCTTGCTGAATATTTCATGGGTATGGGCTTAAATTATGTCGACAGAAAAATATCCGAAATTCTTGATAAAGAAAAAAAATAAAGAAGAAGAGAGAAGCGATCCCGCAAAGATTGCTTCTCTTTATTTAATGATCCATATGATTAAAAAAATGATGAATCATCGGGATAAAGAAAGTATGATGATAGTGGAAAAGCTAAAGTTGGGCAGCGTAGCGTAAGAGCAGATGAGAAATTGGATTTAGAAAAACAGCGGCAGCATATTTTAATATGCAAATTTTGATTGTGTAATGCTTGATGGTGGCGAAATAGAAATAGGGGATAATGTGTGGGTCGGAGCTGTCGTTCACATCAACCAAGGCGTAAAGATCGGTGATAATTCCATCATTGGATCAAGGAGTGTCATTACAAAGAATATCCCTGCTAACGTTATTGCAGCTAGTATTCCGTGTAAAGGCATCAAAAGGATAACCTCAGAAGATGAAACGAGCAAACTGCAGAACTAGTAATATTCAAAACGATAGGGCTTGCACAATCAAAAAATCCATGGTACAATGACTTTAACATTTTGTGAAGCGCAGAAAAGAATTGTTTCAAAACATTCCGATTCGTAACGTTAGCAACAATGTATCATAAAGTGCAAAACGCACGAGGAGGATTTTCAATTATGGAAAAAGGTACAGTTAAATGGTTTAACGCAGAAAAAGGTTTTGGTTTTATCGAACGCGAAAACGGAGACGATGTATTCGTACATTTCTCAGCTATCCAATCTGAAGGATTCAAATCTTTAGAAGAAGGACAAGCAGTAACTTTCGACGTTGAAGAAGGTAACCGTGGACCTCAAGCAACAAACGTTTCTAAAGCTTAATTCAAATTAAACTTATAGGAACCTGATCTTCGGATCGGGTTCTTTTTTTGACGAAAAATTGCAGAATGGCGCGCTGGAAAAATGATTTGTATCAGTATTGAGAATTTTTTTGCCATTTCGATTTGCATTATTGAATAAAGCATGATACAATGAATTTAACATTTTGTTGGGTTAGAGAAACGAATTGCATTACGAAAATTCCGATCCGTAGCGTTAGCAACAATGTATGATATATGTGCAATAGCACGAGGAGGATTTTCAATTATGGAACAAGGTACAGTAAAATGGTTTAACGCAGACAAAGGTTTTGGCTTCATCGAACGCGAAAACGGAGACGATGTATTCGTACATTTCTCAGCTATCCAATCTGAAGGTTTCAAATCTTTAGAAGAAGGACAAGCAGTAACTTTCAGCGTCGAAGAAGGTAACCGTGGACCTCAAGCAACAAACGTAAACAAAGCTTAATTCAAAATTAAACTTAATAGGAACCTAGTCTTCGGATTAGGTTCTTTTTTTTGTTCTTTTTTGTCATCCCAGCTTCGGTTGGGCAGCTTTCATCGGAGCAGCAACTATAATCAGGTATCGAATCTCCGGTCTTCCGATGAAACAACGCCTCATCGGAGGAATGCTCACAAAAAAGCATCCAAAATTTTAATTCTGGATGCTTTTTTGTGGTACATCAATATTTCTTCTTTGGATGGCGGTCGACGACTTCGGGATATTTTGCCAGGATCGCTTCACCTTCGGGAGTGATACGGTATCCCCTCAGCGCGAACTGTGATGCCAGTTGTTCTTCGCTCAATTCCTTTTTCGCAAGTTCCATCAATTCGGGCTTCTTCATTTTGGAATAGCCGGCCACTTCGTAGTGTTTCAAGATGGCTTTCAGGCTAGCTGCGTTCAGGTGATCCAGCGAATCGGTCGCCGAAAGTTCCACCGCATAGCCTTTTTCGATCACTTCATCTAACGCTTGAGAGCCATTGATGCCGTAATTGTATTCGAAATATTTCGGATAAGCGCTCTCGTTCGTGAATGTACCGAATTGTATGCGCCACAACAGGATAAGATGTCCCGGCAGGATATCTTCCTCAAAACGGACAACGTTGCGTTTGGGTACCAGCTGTTCCGAACCGATCCGGACAGCATTAAGCCAACCTTCCTTGTCGCGTCTTTCGGAAATGAAAGGCACTTCCGGATAATCCTGATAAAGCGCGAAAATATCCTGGACCGCTTTATCCTGCAAGTCCAAATGGCTGTTTTGTTTTTCGATGTTCTTGGTATTCATATAGATCCTCCTGTTCGGTCCTAATTATTATGCCTCAAAATCAAAGGCGTAGCCCATTCCTTTTTCGAGTGCCCTTCGGTAAACTTCTCCGGCTATCGCAACATCCATGGCTCCGGTGCCGATTGGGATGCAGATGGTGATGTCCTGCGAAAGGTCGCCGGCATCTTTCATTCCGACTGCCAATTCGCCCAACGTCGCAAAAATATCTTTTTCGGACAGTTTTCCTTCACCCGTCAGTTTCTTCAAAGCACCGCGATGGAGAGCCTGCTCCACATGGTCAACGATGATTTTGTCTGCCTTCAGGATGAGTGCATCTTCAATTTCCTGGAAAGATCCCATCGGAAAGATGATGGTACCCTTTTTGATCCATTCCGCTTTGATGAGGGGAGTCTGCGCTGGCGTGACGGTAATGAGGACCTCGGCCTGGCTGGCTTCCCGAGGATCGTCGACAATGCGGATATCGCCTTTTACGTGTTCCTGCATTTTTTCGGCAAATGCTTCCGCTGTGCTGCGTCTGTGGTTCCAGATAATCAATTCGGTGATGTCGAACAGATCCGCGATTGCCCGTACATTGGTGCTGGCTTGCATCCCGGCTCCATAAAGGCCGATTGTGACGGTCGGTTTCTTGAGCAAATACCGCAATGCGTTTGCGGTCTGAGCCCCGGTGCGCATGTTGGTGATATAAGCGCCTTCAAGTGCGGCAGTGAAAGTTCCCAAATGCGGATTGATCAGCAAAATCATTCCCGTGATATAAGGCAATCCGGCAGCTTTACGCTCGCCCAAAAACCCTCCGACCCATTTCAAGCCGGCGATATCCTGCGAGCCGATGTAGGCCGGCATTGCGTTCATGAATCCTTCGTACGGCGGGTAACCGCCAGTTTCACCCAGATCAAGCGTCAATTTTGTCGGGTTGATGACCGTGCCGTCACCGAGTCCCTGAAATGTCTGATGCACGAGATTGTTGAAATCCGCAATATCCAATAATGCCTTGATGGTGCTCTGATTGATCAGAAGCGTATTGCGTTCTTCCATGGCCATTCTCCTTTAGACGAGATGTGTTCATAAGAATTGCTCCCCTCGAACAGTCACATAAAGTATAGCATTTTTAAGGGAAGAACAAAAAATCGCGGGCATCCAAATATCGAAAAATATCCAAAAAATCGTATCAATTGGAATGCATTTTTTGTTGTTATATACTGAAACCATAAATGACAGAGGAATATGAGGGGGATGAAGATGGAAAAGAAATCCGAACAGGCTAAGGTGAGGAAACCGGAACTGGTTTTCTATGCGGATTCGATATTGTTGGAAGGGCCGCACTGGGATGCGGAGAACAGCTTGCTTTATTGCGTTTCAATCGAAAACAACATGATCTACGCCATCGACCCGGAAACAGGTGAGGTGCAGACCTACTTGACCGATGGGCCGGTCGGTTGCGCAGTGCTCGATCAGGAGGGGATGATTCTGGAAGCTGAGAGGAGCGGTATTTTCCGGATTGATCCTCGGACGAAGGAGAAGCAACTGGTGGCCGAGGCTCACAACGACGAACGGATGCGTTACAACGACGGGAAATTGGATCCGAAAGGCCGCTTGCTTGTCGGGACGATGGGTTATGAGGGCACCTATGAAGGGGAAGCCGCTTTGTATGCCATCGAAAAGGACGGAACGGGCCGCAAGGTTTTGGATGGCCTCACGTTGGCCAACGGGATGGGATGGTCACCGGATGGAAAGACGCTCTATTTCATCGACACGCCGACCAAAAAAGTGGGCAGCTATGCTTATGACACAAAAACGGGTGAAGCGAATTTCGAGAAATATGTGGTCGAGATCACCGACGGCAGCAATCCGGATGGCATGTGCGTGGACCTGGAAGGCATGATCTGGGTGGCGCAATACGGCGGTGGAAAAGTCTGCAGATGGGATCCGGAGACCGGCAAAAAGCTTGAGAAAATCCGGATTCCGGTGAAGAATGTGACGTCCTGTTGTCTGGGCGGCAAGAATCTGGAGTATCTCTACATCACGACTGCGAAAGACGGCGAGACGGAAGAGGAACTGGCGGGTGGCTTGTTCCGCGTCAAGCTGAGTTAGAGTGGCTTTCCACAAAAAAATAATGGATTTAATCTAGAAAAGGTACCTGTTGTTTAGGTATCTTTTTTTTAGGCTAAAAATCATTATCCAACATAATTCTCTGGTAAAAGTTAATTCTTAATCTTAGACACTTTGTTGGCATAAATTTTGCTAGTATTTCCGTGTCTAATAAGTTGTCAAATCAACTGATTAAAGACAATTTGAGTCCATCGCTGAAGTGTTTACAATGGATGGTTCAATAAAGGTTTTGAGAAGATGTAAGTTGATTTTTGTGTACTTTGATTTATGAAATTGTTGTGAAAAGGAGAATAGAATTATGACAGAAGCTTTATTTTTGAAACCCGTCTTTCAAGAAAAAATATGGGGAGGCAATAAATTACACACTGTTTTTGGGTTTGATTTGCCTAGTGACAGAATCGGTGAAAATTGGGTAATTTCTGCTCATCCACACGGTGCGAGCACTATTGAAAACGGTAAATTTAAAGGGGAAAGATTAGATGATCTCTGGAAAAATCACCCAGAGTTGTTTGGGAGCAACTGTGAGTCCGTTTTCCCCTTGTTGACAAAAATTTTGGATGCAAAAGACGATCTGTCCATACAAGTCCATCCTAACGATGCTTACGCCAAGGAACACGAAGGTGAATTGGGCAAGACTGAATGTTGGTATATTATTGATGCGGAAATAGGTGCGGAAATTATATACAATCATTATGCACGGACTAAGCAAGAATTAATGGAAATGATCCGAACAGATAACTGGTCTGAATTGTTACGGAGAGTGCCTGTTAAAAAGGGGGACTTCTTTTATGTTCCTAGTGGCACTATACATGCAATAGGAAAAGGGACGCTGGTTTTGGAAACCCAACAAAGTTCTGACACGACCTACCGCGTTTATGATTATGACCGTACTGATGGCAATGGCAGGAAGAGACAGCTGCATAAAAAACAGTCCGTAGATGTGACCACAGTACCCGGATTAACCCCCAAATTAGAAATCAAAACAGACAATTATGGGGATTCAAGCATTGTGACGTATCTCAGTAATCGATTTTTTAATGTATACGAATGGAATATCAAAGGTGCTTTGAAGATGGTGAAAAAAGATGCTCCGTTCGTTTTGGTTACTGTAGTAGAGGGAAGCGGTGAACTTGTGATTGAAGAGACAGTGTATCCATTGCAAATGGGGACAAGTTGCATTCTTCCTGTAGGGATTGAGGATTGGCTCGTAAAGGGGAATCTAAAAATCATCGCATCTGAGCCCGGATACCATTGACAATCGTTAAGATATTTACGGGGGATTCAATCGCTCTAAAAATGCACGTAATTTCCTGGAAAGGATGTAATTTGGATTGATTACTTGATGAAAAATTTCTAAGCTAAAGAAGTGTCCGAAATAAATTGGGCACTTTTTATTTTGATTGTGTCGGCTGTCGTTAACGCAGGATACTAACTCAAACTATTGAGGCCTGAGTCTGATATGCTGTCCGCGGCGCATTCAATCCAACCAACTTGCAAAACAAAAAAAAAAATAACTCCATAGAATGTCGAATGAATCGCTTCATATCGGCATTTTTGTGAGGTGTTGAATCGTTGGTTAGTGATTGCGGTTTACAGGCAATCATACTTTAACAGCAATCTACAATATTTTTTCGTAGATTCCAAAAAACAAAAACTAAAAGAATGAACATAAGATTCAGAGATATCATTGTATCTTATTTTCTTTTCGACGGAATAATGGCACAATAATTGCTCAAAAGAATAGTGGGATGAGTGAATGGAGCTTTTAACGTTAGAATGACTATTGCTGTTGCTGTGTTGGAGTTCCAACGTGAAATAGCAATGGACAATACACAGGGAATTCGTCGAGCAGCTGAATCAGGGAGGGAACATTACAAGAATAAACGGCCGGTTTAATCTCCAGCCGGTAGGAGTAATGAGGTAATTGGCGACTAATAACTATCTGATCGCCTTTAATGGAACTAATTTGACTGAGAAGAAAGGGGATGAGAGAACTTTTCAAAATAATAACGATGAAAATTCTGAAAATCTCACAAATGTTTGGACTAGCTCTTGAAGAAAATGTTCCAATCGTTTCTGAAGGTTCAACTGACATGAAGGTAGTCATTTTAAGTGACGATCATTGTGGATTTTCATTCGTGCTGATTCTCTACTTTGCTCATTGCCTCTTTCAAATCCACTAAACTCATTTTTTTGAGAGAGCCTTAACGAAATAAGGAAAAAGAAATCCTTGTATAAATATTCTATAGAATCCGTAAAGACTAGCCAACTCGAAATTTGATAGCGGTTACAAATTTTATTGGCCTATTTTAAAATGAATAAAAGAAAATCATCCAGTTATTGAAAAGGAGTACAACAATGAAAAAATATTCAAAACATCTCTTATCATTAGCATTCTGTACATTAATGCTTTTAACGCAATTCTATACCTTAGGAGGAGAAATGGTGAAGGTTGCTGCGGCGACAGAACCGATAGTGTTTCCTACTACTCAGGATGCATTTGTTTCTAATTTTGGATCACAAGCAGAAAGTGTTGGCATAAATTTGAACTCGAATAAATTAATATATGGGAAAAATAGACATACTTATCTTAAGTTTGATTTAACATCAATTGATACGCAGTATTATGACATCAATCAGATAAAAGTGGAGCTAACCTTCAGAAAATCGCATGCACCTAATGATTTAATTTTCACTGAAAGTGATTCAACTCTTATGAATTCAGTGGAAGAGTGGACAGCTTCAAATCTAACCTATAATAACCGTCCTAATGATGTGGCTGAATCACCGCTTGTAACTCAGAATGTTACTTCTAATGGTGAAGAAACCATTACTGTAGATTTGTCTCCCGTTTTTCAATTTGCATTTCGAAATGATAGAAAAGTAGTCACTATACATATTTCAACGGATAAGGTGAATGATGGAACTGTAGCAGCAAGTGAAATGTATTCATCACGTAACGACCTAGGTCAAGCAGTTCCCACTTTATCCATAACTTTAGGGAATCCAATCATAAATGATAATGTGGATAAGACCGCTCTGGATACTTTGATTATTGAAGCGGATAAGTTGTTACAAGCCGACTACACACCTGAAAGTTGGAATAACTTCATATTCACATTGAATCAGTCTAAAGTTGTTAACATGACGAACACATCAGCAGAGTCTGTTAATAAAGCTCTTTTAGCGTTACAAACGGCAATGAATAATCTTGTGAAAATACAAAAGCCATCTCAACTTGCTGGCCCCGATATGGGAGATTACTTTACGAACAGTGCGAATGCAGCGAAGATTTTCAAAATGAAGAATGTGGATGACCAATACATTAAGGTTGATCCGGTTACGGAAAAATTATCTCTGACATCAAATTCTGGCGAGGCTTCTACATTTGCCCTTTATGTCTTAGATTATTTTAAAAACGTAGAAAAAGAGGAACCAGAAGCCGGAGCAACGCGGACGGCATATTCTATTAAATCTTTGGATACCGGTAAATACCTTAGCATCCAAAATTATTTTACTGCTGAAGAATTTTTGAGCGATACGCATCAGTATTTTAATATTATTAGCGGAGATGCAGATGGTTTCAGCACCGATAGGATTTTCGAAATTAAAGCATCCGCAAGTATGGCAGGCTGGAATGAGCGTTTTTATGTAGACCAGTACGGGGATGCTGATTATTATCGGATTTGGTCTCATTTATCGAGGATGAGAGACAGTGCTGACTTTGACCGTTTTAATGTAAAAATGACAGCGGATTCGATGCAAAGCAGCGGTATCGAGCAAGAGAATACTGAATATCGCTTTGTTTTCGAAGAAGCAACTAAACAAAATTTACTGGAAATCAATCAAAAAGTATCAGGATATGATGCGGAATTGTCTTGGTTTCCTATAAACGGTGACACAAATCCAGATAATTACAAACTCGATGGAGAAGAGGCTAATGTAAGATATACAGAAGGCATGATGCGGGCGGAGCTTGTTGACTTGAGTGTTGGAGTTCATAAATATAACGTAGAACATAATGAAGGGGAGTATCAAACAAGTACAGCTGTGGATGTTCGAATCTTTGACCATCCGGGTATCTTGCTGACAATGGGAGATCTGGATAGGATGAAAGCACATGTGGAAGCGAAGGAAGAGCCTTGGTATTCGGATTACCAGAGGTTGGTGAACAGTGTTCCGTATAATTTATCTAGTCCAAGTTATGTGACTACCGTTTTTTCTAACGTGGGTAGAGGGGGTGCTCCCTCAGATTCTGGCAATATTGGATACTTTGAAAAAGGGGGACTAGCCGCATATTTTAACGCTCTTCAGTGGGTAATTACAGGAGAGGATCAATACGCTGAGAAGACAGTTGAAATACTGAATAAATGGGCGGATGGCTTAAAAGTACTTGATGGTAGGGACAGAATATTGGGTGCCGGTATTAATGCTTATAAATATGCAAGTGCAGCAGAGATTGTCCGGTATTATAATGGGGGATACAGCCAATACAGCGATGAAGATTTCAACAACTTAAAAGGAATGATGATCAATGTGATATATCCGGTCATCCAGGATGCAGCAGTTCCGATGTACGCTAATGGAAACTGGGATGCTGCTGCTATGGTCAGCTTAATGGCCATTGGAGTGCTTTGTGAAAATACCGAAATATTTAATCGTGGAATGACATTTTATCAAGACATTCATACGAACGGGTCTATTTTTGCTTATGTAAATGAATCAGGGCAGACGATGGAAACTGGACGCGATCAGGGTCACGCTATGTTGGGATTAGGATATATGGCTGAAATTAGCATGATTGCTAAAAATCAGAATGAGGATTTATATTCTTTATACGATAACAGACTGGCCAAAGCTTTCGAATATACTGCAAAGTACAACCTCTATTCGAAAGAACTATATGGGGAGGATAGTCCATTTGTTGCGATGCCTAATGTTTTTGGTGATACTGCTAGGGGTTATTACGGAGCGGGATTTGACAATGACAAGAATGGGCTCAACAGGGGGGAGCTACGGCCAGTGTTCGAACAAGCTTTAGCACTGTACAATCAAGTAGAGAATTTAGATTTGACTTGGACAAAAAGAGCAGCTGACGCATCGCGGCCACAAGCCCTGGTGCATATTGATAACATGAACTTTGGAACTCTTACGTATTATAAAGGTGAAGCGCTCGGTGTGAGCAGTCCCTATTTCCAAATGAGGACGCGCTGGGAACCTTTATATCAAAGAAACTGGAGTACGGTAGACGGTGAGAAAGTTGCTGAAACTTTGAATTCCTATTACGATGTTGATGATAATGGTGAACTTGTCACTAGTGTGATGAAGAAAGATGCTCCTTTCTATCAATTGGTCCCTAATGAAGACGGCACATATTCAATAAGATTCATAAATACGAATACGTATTTATCTGTCAAGGATGAGTTGGTGGGGGGAAATAATATAATAAAAGCAGATGCCACCGCGATAGGTGACAGTGAAAAGTTCACCTTCCGTTCAACCGGAGTGGGTCCTTATTTCTTAGCATCACCTAAGTATGATAATCGGATCGTTTACCAGGAAGCTGAGGGTTCGGGTAACAACGCCACTCTGAAGCTTATGCTGGGCAGTAAACAACTTTCACAAATCAAAGATATCCCGGATGTGACGACGAACGAAAGGCTTATCTTTATGTTCAACAACATTGAGGAGTATACAAATGATGTTACCCCGCCAGCTACCACGGATAATGTTTCGGCCGGCTGGATCAACCAAGATGTAGTAGTAAGTTTAAATACCACTGATGAAAGTTCTGGGGTTGCTACAACCTACTATATAGTGAATGATGGACCAGAAAAAACAGGAACTGAGGTTAAACTTACTGAAGAAGGAACAAATAAGTTAGTTTACTGGAGTGTGGATAAGGCAGGCAATGTAGAGGGTCAAAAAACTGCTACTGTAAAAATAGATAAAACAGCTCCAGAAATTGCTATACCAGGATTTGAGAATGAAAATCTCAGTTATGCTATAGATACCGTACTTGATGTAACTTTTAAGGATATTTTATCAGGAGTAAATGACAGTGAAACACATTTATACATAGATGGGGAAACGTATATCAATGGGGATATCCTTCAACTTTATGCTCTTCCACTTGGAGTACATACTTTGAATGTTGAAGTGAGCGATTTGGCAGGTAATTTTACCAACGATACAGTAACTTTCAGTACTCTTGCAAGTACAGAAAGATTAAAACAAATGGTTACATCTTTTGAAAAAAGAAATTTGATTGATAATCAGGGAGTAGCTAATAGCTTACGACAGAAGTTGTCATCAAACAATCTGCAATCCTTTATAAATGAGGTGCAGGCACAGGGTGAAAAACATATTGGCAACGATGCAGCAGAATACATGTTGCGTGATGCAAACGCATTGATTGGAAATAATTGAGCAGTGTGATTATTGGTAGAAGTAGGAAGCAATTGCTCCTACTTTTTTTTATTTGAGAACGCTCCCCAGAAGTTGGCATAGTTTTTGCTTAAATAAAATTTGACAGTTTGGTATTGGCAGGAATAACAGAAAAAGACCAGCCGCTTTGTTTTGAACGTGTGGAAGACCTCTTAAAACCCTTAAATGAAAGGCATCATAGTTTTTGAAGGGGCAGCGCATATCACTTCCGGTTAAAATGAAAACATTACATTCGTGCCTATTGCCACCATCACTAGCCAGAAATACAGCATCTATTTCGAGAAAAAGTAAACGCATCATTCTTTCGTAAGTAGGACCTGATAATATTCCCGATTATATTATAGTGACTAATCCAATGGGAATGTGAACGATCCCATCTTCTGTTGTAAATGCATAATTAAAATTGTAAAGTAATATAAGGAATCAGCGGATTCAGAATTTTAGAAGGAGGTATTGCTTTGAAACAGAAACTTGGCCTATCCAATGTACAAACTCAGACACAAAAGATTCGCCTATCGCAAGAAATGAAGCAATCAATCGAACTGTTGCAGTACAATAAGGATCAATTGCAGGAGTTTTTACGCAATAAAGTTCTCGAAAACCCTTTGTTGGAGATTTCTGAGCCAGTAATCGGCTCATTTTCTGGTCTGCATTCTCATGGAAGAATGGATGACTACGATCCGCTTGTGCAGCTCTCTGATGGAACAATTTCGTTCTATGACATTGTCATTCGGCAGATCCACATGAATTATCGCGATACATACCTGCGTAAGTTGATTCTATTTTTAGTCAATCATCTAGATGAAAACGGATTCTTGTCTGTTTCGCTTCAAGAAGCAGAAAAGATGACCGGCGGGACTGGTATCGAATTGCTTGATGCGTTGACCCTGCTTCAACAGCTTGAACCTGCGGGAGTAGGGGCACGAGATATGCGCGAGTGTTTCATGCTGCAGTGTGAGAGGAATGAATCAGCGCCAGCGCTTGCCTACTTCATCCTTGAAGAATATTACGAGCTGCTCATGAAACGTAAATGGGAGGAAATAGCCAATCAAACCAATATTTCATTGAAGGAAATTCAAATCATTTTTGATTTTGTAGGGAATCTCTATACTTCACCCGCCAAATCGATGGAGAGTGGTCAAATGGAGTATGTTGTTCCAGATTTGAGCGTGAAAGTGGAAGATGATGAGATTACGCTGAAGGAAAACAGAGGCGCTCAGACAAAAATAAAATTGAATGTCGCTTACCTGAGAACATTGAGGGAAATCAATGATCAAGAGACGAAAAAATATCTGAACGAAAAAGAAAAAGAGGTTCATTGGTTAGAAATGGTCATAGCCAAAAGGGCAAGCACCATTTTTCGGGTTGGAGAATTCATCATCAAGTATCAGGAAGATTTTTTTCTAAAGCCCGAGCATCCGATCAAGTCGTTAAAGTTGAGCGATGCAGCCACCGATCTATCCCTTCACGAATCCACAATCAGCCGTGCAGTGAACGGGAAATATCTGGAAACGAACTTCGGGATCTTTGAGCTGAAGACATTCTTCTCCAACAATGCTGTAAAAGGTGAGGATATTTCGAGCCAACAGATCAAAATCAGGATTAAACAATTGATATCCGAAGAAAACCCAGCCAAGCCTTTCTCCGACAGCAAGTTAGTCAAAATGCTCGAGAAGGATCAGATTCCTATTTCGAGGCGAACCATTGCAAAGTACCGAGACAGTCTTGGAATTTTGCCATCCTCCAAGCGAAAGCGATATGAATGAAATCGACGACAGGACGAGCAACATCTTTTTCAACCTGTTTCGCTAAACAAGTGAATAGACTAAAAACACTTTTTCTGTCGAAAGAGTGTTTTTTTCTGTCGAAAAAAATGCTCGTATTCAGTGAATGGATGCGATGCAGAATATTGGCATGGAAATTGCTTATTGTTTTGTGTTGGTAAAATTTTCTATTGAAGGGGATGGGCAAATGCAACGAGTCGATCGTTTGATTCGATTAAAAGAATGCGGCGTCATCGCTGTGGTTCGCGGTGCGTCCAAAATTGAGGCAATTGAATCTGTCAAAGCGGTTCAAGCTGGAGGAATAAACGGAATAGAACTGACCTTTACCGTTCCCCAAGCAGAGGAGGTAATCAAGGAATTGGTTGCATTGTTCGAAGGGAAATCAGAAGTGGTAATTGGAGCGGGGACTGTCTTGGATGCTACGACAGCAAGAGTAGCCATCATGGCTGGCGCAGAGTACATTGTGAGTCCATGTTTTGATAAAGAAACGGCAGAAATATGCAATCTCTATCAAATTCCATATTTGCCAGGTTGTCTGACTATTTCTGAAATGAAAATGGCTCTCAAAGCTGGCGTGGACATAGTCAAGCTTTTCCCGGGGAGCGCTTTTGGGCCAAGTATCTTGTCAAATTACAAGGCCCCAATGCCGCAGCTTAATATTATGCCTACAGGTGGTGTTTCACTTGATAATATGAACGAATGGTTGGATGCGGGTGCCGTGGCAGTTGGTGTCGGTGGCAACTTATTTGTAGGAGCTGCGACCGGAGACTATAATCGCGTGACCGAAACAGCCAAAGCATATATGCAACGATATCGGGAACTGAAAACGAGTTGATGGAGCAGAAGCAAAATCCGTTCAATTTCTGGACAGGATGAAGGACAAGTACATGTAAAGTGAGGACAAAAAATGCAAAATTTAGAGACACGCTATACGCATAGTCCGTTGGATATCAGACATTATTCGACAGAGGAATTACGCAGAGAGTTTTTGGTTGAAAAGGTATTCGTCCCAGGAGAAATTTCATTGACGTACACCCACAATGATCGCATGATTTTTGGCGGTGTCACGCCAACTGAAAAGCCACTTGAAATCGTTTTGAGCGATGCACTCGGTGTCGATTATTTCCTCGAACGCCGCGAAATGGGTGTCATTAACGTAGGCGGCCCCGGAAAAATTATCATCGATGGTATTACGGATGCGATGGGCAAACAGGATGGTTACTATATCGGCAAAGAAACGCGACATGTCATTTTTGAGAGTGAGGACGCGGCGGCTCCAGCCAAATTTTATATCAGCTCTGTGCCGGCGCACCATAAATATTCTAATGTCAAAATCAGCATCAACGACATCAAGCCTGTAGAGACTGGCGAAGGCAAGACGATGAATAAACGCAAAATTTTCCAATACATCCATCCGAACGTATGTGAGTCTTGCCAATTACAAATGGGCTATACGATTTTGGAAGAAGGTTCAGGCTGGAACACGATGCCATGCCACACACATGAACGGCGCATGGAAGCGTATGTGTACTTCGATATGGAAAGCCCGAATAAGGTTTTTCATATGATGGGCAAACCGGACGAGACGAAGCATTTGGTAGTTGACAATGAACAGGCTGTAATCAGTCCCAGTTGGTCAATCCATTCAGGTGTAGGCACCAGTAATTACAGTTTCATATGGGCGATGTGCGGTGAAAACATCACTTATACCGATATGGATATGGTTCCAATGGACGAGTTAAAATGACAATCAAAGGAGAAGATGACTGTGGTATTTAGTATGGACGAATATTCATTAAAAGGTAAAATTGCCCTTGTGACCGGGGCTGTTTATGGAATCGGGTTCGCTTTGGCAGAAGGGTTCGCCAGCGCAGGAGCAACGATTGTTTTTAACGACAGGACACAAGAAGGCGTCGACAAAGGTCTGCTCGCGTACGAGGAAGCAGGAATAGCGGCTTATGGGTATGTCTGCGATGTAACCGACGAAGAAGGTATCCAAAAAATGGTCAAGCAAATTGAGGAAGAAGTAGGGCTGGTCGATATTCTTGTCAACAATGCGGGGATCATAAAACGGATTCCGATGCTGGAAATGAGCGCGGCAGATTTCCGCCAAGTCATCGATGTTGACTTGAATGCCCCCTTTATCGTATCAAAAGCCGTCATTCCGGGTATGATCAAAAATGGTGGCGGTAAGATCATCAACATCTGTTCAATGATGAGCGAGCTAGGGCGCGAAACTGTTTCAGCATATGCAGCTGCCAAGGGTGGTTTGAAGATGCTGACAAAAAATATCGCATCTGAGTACGGGAAATATAACATTCAATGCAACGGTATCGGACCCGGCTATATTGCAACCCCTCAAACAGCGCCTTTACGCGAAAAGAAAGCTGATGGCTCACGTCATCCATTCGACCAATTCATCATTTCTAAAACACCGGCAGAGCGTTGGGGAGAAGCTTCGGATCTGCAAGGGCCTGCAGTTTTTCTGGCAAGCAAAGCATCGGATTTTGTGAACGGACACATCCTCTACGTAGATGGAGGGATTTTGGCCTATATCGGCAAACAGCCGGAATAAGGCATCAATAGCAACAAGTCAGTCATTCAAGACGCTTGAATGACTGATTTTATGAAAAATGATACAATAAGTACACGTGCAGAATGTGAGGTGGATAAGGGATGTCTAAACAAAAAGTTCAAGATTTGCTTGTGATGCATACAATGAACCTTGATGAAATTATTGAAGATGAGCATTTGACCGCAGAAGCCATAGCAGAAGAGGTGGGGATTGCCCGAAATACGATCAGCCAGTATCTGAATGAATTGGTGAAGGAAGGTTTTGCTTTCAAAGTCAAAAGCCGTCCTGCTTATTTTTTCGCAAAAAGTGTATTTGAAGAAAACTTTTTCCCTATCGAAAAAGAGGTCTTTGATAATTTTGTCGACCTGGAATCGGTCCAGATGCAATCCAAAGCGAGTCCATTCATAGCGTTCATCGGGTCGAATGCAAGCATGAAACAGGCGATTGAGCAAATTAAATCCTGCGTTCATTATCCGAATATTGGGTTACCTTTCATGCTGTACGGGGACACTGGTGTCGGAAAGAGCTTATTGGCTCGTTTAACACGCGATTATTGTGAAATGAAGGGGCTGATAGAGCCGAATGCCCCATTTATTGAACTTAACTGTGCCCAGTACTTTCATAATCAAGAGCTTTTAAGCAGCATTTTGTTCGGATACAAAAAAGGAGCATTCACCGGTGCGGATGAAGATCGTATCGGTTTGCTGGAGGCCAGCGATGGCGGCGTTTTGTTTCTGGATGAATGCCATCGACTTGGTCCAGAGAGTCAGGAGAAGTTGTTTACATTTTTGGATAACGGTAGTTTTAGCCGATTAGGTGAGAACAACAAGGTTCGCCATGCGAAAGTCAGAATTATATTCGCTACCACAGAAAATATCAAAGAATCTTTTCTCAGGACATTTCTAAGACGAATTCCGATCACTATCGGCATACCCAGCTTGAACAGCAGGACGAAACATGAACTATCAGAGTTTATTTTTTCCTTCTTTGTCGCGGAAGCCGAGAAACTGGATCGGGAGTTGTATATCTCTTCATGGCTCATCAATCGATTGATGAGCATTAAATATGAAGATAATGTTGGGGAACTAAAAAATACGATTAAGTTCATGTGTGCGAGTGCATACAGCAGACATCCTGCCGATAGTTCCCTATTGATCAATTCTGAAGTCATCGAAAGTGAGTTGCTGCAGAAATTTTTGGCGATCAAAGAAATTGATGATATCGACAAAAAAGAAGTAAGGATTACGAAGGATAGTAAGCTGACTGACTTCATTTCGAAAAGCTCTCCTGAAATCAAATTAATCCGCGAAACATTCGAGCGTTTTTCGGAATACCTTAGCGCATATAAGAATGAAAGTAATTCAAAAGAATTTCTGAAGACTCAATTAGCAAGAGAGGCCAACACTGTAATCGACATTATCGTAAATACGGAACGCGATGACCACGCGAAAACGGGAGTCCAATTTCTGGCGACAACCATGAAAGAGTTGGTCAATTACGTTGAGAATATGAATTATATCCGGATTAAAGGAAATTTCATTATTGCATTGAGTCATTATTTTTATGCGAGAGGTAATTTCTTGTCCGAGTTCCCGATATTGGATTCTGCAACCAGTGAAGAATTGGCTACTTTTACTAAGGATAACTTAGAGGTCGAAGAAAAAGTTGTGACAGCGCTTTTGGAATTGATTGAAACCAGATTGGACAGCACACTTTCAATAGAAGAGAAGATGCTTATCACCTATTATCTGAAGAGTCTTAATTTAGAAGTGAAAAAGACTAATACGCGTGCAGTGATCTTGTCACATGGCTTCTCGACGGCTAGCAGTATCGCCGATGCGGTCAATCGATTTTTGGATGAACATATATTTGAGTCGTTTGATATGCCTTTTGATGTTCCAGTCGAAAAGGTAGAAGAAAAGATGATTCAATATGTTAGATCAAATGATTGCGGAAAGGGACTCATCCTGTTGGTCGATATGGGCTCGTTGTTGGTGTTGGGTAAAAAGCTCGTTGAGTACACGGATGGACCTGTCCTTGTGATCAACAATGTAACGACACCTCAAGCGTTGTTTGTCGGGGAAATGCTGAAAAAAGGGACGGACATCGAATTGATTGGCCCAAAGATCATGGAGAACTTGAAGACATCCTATGATGTGAATTATCCGGTATATGAAAAAGAAGCAATGATTCTCACTGTAAGCCAAAGCGGACTAGGTGGCGCGGAACAGCTGAAAACGTTTATCGATTCATCCAAACCTGTGGGCAGCGACTTTATTGTTGAGGCGATAGAGCTCTCCTATTTGGAAAAATACGGCAAGAATAATTCCCTGTTCAAGCAGTATGATGTAAAAGGAATCATTGGCACAACGGATCCGTCTATTCCAGATATTCCTTACATTTCTCTTGAAGATCTGATCAGCGGAGTCGGCGAAAAACCGTCCATCGATGTTTTCAATTTTT
This sequence comes from Trichococcus collinsii, assembly GCF_900107505.1. GTDB lineage: Bacteria > Bacillota > Bacilli > Lactobacillales > Aerococcaceae > Trichococcus > Trichococcus collinsii. The sequence goes on from NZ_FNQH01000011.1 coordinate 21,457, forward strand.
TATCGACAGAAGAGCTGAAGCAGTTCAATGATGCGCTTATCAAAAATTTATCGATTGACAGACTTGTCTCAGCGATTACGATTCTTGATGTGAAACGGGTGACGGAATATATCGATCAGTTCATACACCAACTGGAACGCCAACTAAATATTAACTTGTCGAATGCGCAGAAAGCCCTTCTATATGTCCATATTGCGGGCGCTGTAGAAAGGCTCATCCGTAATATAGAAACGCTGACCTATACGATAGAAAATCAATCTCCTGAAAGACGGAAGGCTGTTTCAGTCATTGCGGACTCCATCAGTATGATTGAACAAGCCTATAACATTTCCATCCCTCAGGATGAACTCCAATACTTATACGACATTCTTTTCTGAGGTCACGTGGATAATAACAAATGATGCCGAATACCGCTGTCTTCCAGCGGTATTTGTTTTATGCAAAAATATTTGTGCATTCGCCAAAATCTGGCACAGATTTTGCTTCAACTATAGTGAAGGAGTTGAGAATAATTGAGTATCTTTGCAATAGATCTGGATGGGACTCTGCTTACAGATGATCATCAGGTGACGAAAATGAACAAACAGGCGATCCAACTGGCGGAGAGTCTTGGGAATACGATAGTTATTGCAACCGGACGGAGTGTTCATTCAGCGGTGGAACATCTAAAAATGCTGGAAATCGATGGCTATGTTGTCGCATTGAATGGCGCAGTGGTAATGGAGACTTCCAACCAAGAGATTCTATTTGAAAAAATGCTGCATAAGGAAGGCGCGAAAGCAATGTTGGAGATAGGGGAAGCATACAATGCCAACGTATCAATCAGCTGCCTGGAAAACAACTATCAAGTGGATTTTACGGGACAAAAACAGGATTTTGTCCAAGAGTTTTTACCCGGCCAGACGCCATTCACCATTATCAGCCATCAAGAAGCACAGCAAATCATCCAGCGGGATTCTGTATTGAAGGTTGCAATCATGAATGAAAATATTGAAAAGCTTGAGGAAATGAAACGGCATCTTTTCGAATCGGGGCATCCTGTCATATCCAGCGATACGCATTATATCGAATTGATGGCGGAGGGTGTCAATAAAGGCTACGGGACGAGGATAATCGCTGAAAAATTAGAGGTTCCAAAAAATGATATCGTTGTTTTTGGAGATCAAGAAAATGATTTGGGATTATTCGCCATCGCTGGAGTGAGCTTTGCGATGGGAAATGCTAATCCGGCCATTCGGCTTATTGCTGATCATGTCATTGAATCCAACAATGAATCTGGGGTAGGCAAGACAATTATGAGGCTTCTGGATAACAGAAGAACTGTGTTAAGAGGGGGACAAGAATAATGGAAGAAACGAAAGAATGGGCACATGGAATATTTGAAAAGTTGGACAGAAAAATTACAGCCCAAGCAAATCGCTTAGGGGATAAGATTCCCTATGTCCCGGAAAACGGTGTATACCCGGATATGGGGGAACGGGACATTGTTTGGTGGACGAACGGATTTTGGGCCGGAATGCTCTGGCAAATGTTCCATGCAACTGGAAATGAACTTTATGCAGATGTCGCTGAGTCTAATGAAGCAAGGTTGGATGAAGCCTTTGAAACATACACAGGGCTCCATCATGATGTAGGTTTTATGTGGCTGCACACTTCTGTTGCAAATTATCGGTTGACAGGCAGCGAGCGTTCAAAAGCAAGGGGCTTGCACGCGGCACACTTATTGTCTGGACGCTACAATCCGCGAGGGAAGTTTATACGTTCCTGGAATCGGGATCGTTCAGGTTGGGTCATCGTTGATTCGATGCTCAACATACCGCTTTTGTATTGGGCTCGGGATACGATAGATGATCCGCGTTTTGGTTACATTGCAGAAGATCATGCGATAACTGTGATGAACAATATCGTGAGAGCTGATGGATCAGTCAATCATATAGGGGTGTTCGATCCAACCAACGGAGAGCTCGTTGAGACACCTGCTGGTCAAGGGTATGCTAGCGGGTCTTCGTGGAGCCGCGGCCAGTCATGGGCAATTTACGGTTTTGCCTTAAGCTACAGTCACACTGGAAAACAAGAGTATCTCGATACTGCCAAAAGGGTTGCCAATTATTTTGTTGCGCAGGTTTCAGAAACCGGTTGGATACCATTAGTCGACTTCCGAGCCCCAAAAGAACCCGTGATGTGGGATACTTCAGCTGGCCTATGCGCAGCGTGCGGTTTTTTAGAGATTGCCAAACATGTAGGAGAATATGAAAAAGATTTCTATACAAACGCTGCTGTGAAAATTCTAAAGGCGACGGAAGCACAACATGCAAACTGGAAAATCGAAGAAGACGGAATCATTGATTTTTCAACGGGTGCATATCATGATGAGCTGAATACTGAGGTTCCTATCATCTATGCAGATTATTATTTCGTGGAAGCTATTTTGAGGCTACTGGAAAAAGATTTTTTGATTTGGTAAGTGTGGCTAAGTACCCCCTTTGACAGAAATTGGCACGGAAGTTGCTATTAAAATTGCGAAGGGTAACAGAGGGTACAAGTGATAGATCTTATGTTCCATTCATAAGTAAAGTCTAGGACGCAATAAGCACTCGACACAAAGTTGGCATAATTTTTGCTAGGTATAAAGTGAAGAGAAGAGGAGGAAAATATTATGATAACAATGATCCGTATTGATGACAGATTAGTTCATGGTCAAGTTGCAGTAAAATGGTCAAAACAATTAGGTGTCAGCCGAATCGTAGTCGTCAGCGATTCGATTGCGAAAAATGAGATTCAAGTCAGTGCATTAAAAATGGCAGCGCCTGCAGGGGTGAAAGTTGCTGTGTTGAACCTGGAGAAAGCAGCGGACATTCTGAACGATCCGCGATCAAAAGATTTGAAAATTTTGGTTGTCACAAACGAGCCAAAATATGTTGCAGATTTGTTACCGCTTTTGGATGAAAAGCCTTTGCTCAACATGGCTAATTATGGTCGTATCGGCGGCTCTTTATCTGAAAAACAGAAGATTACTGAAACGGTTTATTTATCACCGGAAGATAAACAGACCATCAATCGCATTTTCGATATGGGGTATGACTTCAAATATCAGCCACTGCCGGACGATTCACCAAAATCACTAAAAACTTTGATCGGAGGTTAATACTATGTTGATAAATGCACTAATAGTCGGATTCGTCGTTGCATTTGCTAAGTTTTTTGACTGGTGGGGTTCCACTCAGTTAGCTCGTCCAATATTTATTGTAGCTTTTTTGGGATTACTGTTAGGAAAACCGGTTGAGGGTATAATCCTCGGTGCGCAATTGGAGCTTATTTTCCTAGGTAATGTAAGTTTGGGTGGTGTAATGCCGTCTGATATTACTTTAGGTTCAATTTTCGGTGCGGCCTTTGCCATTATCCTGGGATCAAATCTAGAGTCGGCAATTGCTTTAGCAGTACCAATTTCTATGTTGGGTACATTGCTCTATTCAGTAATGAAAATGGTCGTGACTTCATTAGTACCACGCTTTGAAAAACACATCCGCGATAAAAATTATAAAGCATTTACCAGGTTGTGGCATATGCAATTCTGGGGCTTTGAATTGACTTACTTCCTGCTTGGCTTTTTGGTTATAATGGTTGGAACTGATGCTGTGAATACGCTGATTACTGCAATCCCGGATTGGATTCAACGTTCAATGACGGTCGCATCGACAATGCTTCCGGCAATCGGGTTGGCCTTGCTGCTGAAAATGTTATGGCAAAAAACATTGGCTCCTTATTACTTCTTAGGATTTGCTCTGGGTGCCTTTTTCTTCTACCAAAAGGTCATTGATGTGGCGGACGGTGTTGTAAAAACACAACCATCCAATATACTTTCACTTGTACAAATCGCCTTCATCGGTTTTATTGTCGCTGCATTGGTAGTGATGGCGGAGCTAAGAAACAATAAAAAAGGATTGAAAACTGCAGCTGAAAGCGCAGTGATCGAGGATGAAAGCGAGGATTTCTTCAATGACTAGTAATAGAGAAATGATGAAACTTACCAAAGAAGAACGAAAAACGATTTCGAAAATGTTCTGGCGCAACCAGTACCTGATGTTCTGTACAAGTTACACGAAACAGCAAGGAATCACTTACGGTTGGCTAATGGCTCCGTTCCTGCAGAAGGTCTACGGGAAAGATACGGATGCTTTCTATAAAGCGATGGGCAGACACTTGGACTTTTTCAATACGGCACCGGCAATGAATGGATTTATTTCCGCATTGAATCTTTCTATGGAAGAAGAAAACAAAATTTTGAATGACAAAGGGGAGGATTTTGACACTACCTCAATCTCAGCGCTCAAAACTTCTTTGATGGGCCCGTTGGCTGGAATTGGAGATGCAATTTATCTTTCCGTTTTGCGCGTCATCGCAACTGGGGTAGCGCTAGGGCTGTCTCAACAAGGAAATATTCTCGGACCCATCCTGTTCCTTTTAATTGTAAACGTTCCAAACATGCTGATTCGTTGGTATACTACGGTCATCGGCTACAAAGCGGGAGGACAGTTCATTTCCGAAGCAATGAAGTCTGGCACTTTTGCAGCGATCACAAGGGGTTCTGCTGTTTTAGGGTTGATTATGACTGGAGCAATGACGGCACAATTCGTTACATTCAAAACAACCTATACGGCTGAATTGGCCAATACGACATTCGTTTTGCAGAATGTTTTCGATTCAATCATGCCAGGGCTGTTGCCGTTGTCGATCACGATGCTTTGCTTTGCTTATCTTAAAAAATACAATCGACCAGTACGTGCGTTGGTGTTCATGTTCCTGATATCGATTATCTTGACGCTACTTAAAATTGCAGGTTAATTTTCCAAATCAGTATTTACTCTTAACAGAATAAATACTGATTTTTTGTATAGGTTCCGACAGAAAGTTGGCATGGAACTTGCTTAGATAATAGTGTAAATAAATAAAAAACGAGGTAAATTTCATGAAGAAAATGTTCTTTTTAATTTCGCACAATGAATATGCTTTAGGGTTGAAAAAGGCTTTAGAAATGATAATTGGGAAACAGGACAATTTAGTGGCGTACGGCTTGATGCCAGGGGGACATCCTGATGAGATCATTGAACAGATTGAGAATGGGATCGACGACAGAACGGAAGTTGTGATTTTGGGGGACATTGCAGGAGGGAGCGTATGCAACTCTGCATTGCGTCTAACCTCAAAGCAGAATATTACTTTGGTTACTGGAATGAACTTGCCATTGGCAATGGAAATCATTGTTACCCAGACAACAGAAAAAGAAGCGATTGAAGCGATCGTTAGTTGTGCACGAGAAGGGATGAAAGTCCTGGAGATTGTACAGACGGCTGAACTCGGCGGAGCGGACTTCTTTTAATCGGACGTTTGAACAGGGAAATCTGCTTAGCTCAATAGGGGAGTCGTTAAAGGTGGGCTTAAGGGGATTTCCTTAAGCCTTTTTCTGCTACACAGTGGATGTTGAAAAAAATGGAGGAAATATAGATGCTAAATTTGAAGTTAATCGATGCTAATGGTCAAGTGGTGGAGGAACGCAGTCATGCACAGGAAACTTATTTGGCGTACAAATCGCGAACATACTCATCCGGTGAAAAAATCATTCTCGAGACAGAAGAGACCGGCCAATTTGTATGGGTGCAAGTGGATGAAGCAATCGAACCGAGTTTGATTTATTTAAAAAATAGCGCATGGGAGTATGCTGTGCCCAAAGATCCGGAAGCACTCCGGGCATATTCTCCGAAAGCCTTTGCGGGGGAGCGGCATTACATTCGGGCTTGGGAACCGGCAGAACATGAGATCGGCTGTTATCGAAACCTTGCACGGAATGCCCATGATCAAAAAGATGAATCCGGGGCTTATCCGCACGCCTATGCCAATGTTGAAACCCGTAATGATTCCACTTTCTTTGCCCGAAATGCAATAGACGGCATGATCGCCAATGAAAATCATGGGTCGTTCCCTTATCAATCGTGGGGGATCAACCAGCAAGCTGACGCTCAAATCACGATTGACTTTGGGAGAAAAGTCAAAGTCAATCAAGTAGCATTAGTTTTAAGAGGTGATTATCCTCATGATAGTTATTGGGAACAAGCAACACTGGAATTTTCTGATGGGCTGCAGCTCGTTTTGAAGCCCACAAATCAATTGTCACGCCAATTTTTTACCTTCCCAGAAAAAAACACAGAGTCTGTTACGCTTAAGGAATTGATCAAGCATCAAGATGATTCGCCGTTTCCGGCTCTGACAGAATTTGAGGTATATGGAAACGGATAGATTGATCCGTGGCAGAACTTCAGGTGAGGATTTCAAATAAAGGAGAATAGTAATGAACAATAAAATTATTAATCCAATTCTGCGCGGATTCAATCCTGACGCCAGTATAGTAAAGGTGGGGAAAGACTATTATATGGCAACATCTACCTTTGAATGGATGCCTGGAATTGAAATCTACCATTCCAGGAATTTAGTCAACTGGGAGTTGGTTGCTAACCCGTTGCAAAGTGTTGAACAAGCAAATCTAGTGGGTAATTACAATTCAGGGAGTATCTGGGCACCGCATCTGAGCTACTCAGAAGAACGTTTTTGGTTATTGATCACAGATGTGAAAACAGGAACTGCATTCAAAGATACGCTAAATTATGTGCTGTCATGTGAGACAATTGACGGTGATTGGGGAGCACCGTTTTTCGTTACGGCAACTGGATTTGATCCAGCGTTTTTCCATGATGATGACGGCTGCCACTATATTATGAGCATGCTTTTTGATCATCGTTTAGAAAAACCGAATTTTGACGGATTAGTCATACAAGAATTTGATGTGCAGCAAATGAAGTTGACAGGAGAACGAAATCACTTCTTTTACGGCACGGATTTGGGAGTTTGTGAAGGGCCCCAAATGCTGAAAAAGGATGGCTGGTACTATTTGCTTTGCGCAGCGGGCGGCACAGGCTACAGTCATGCTGCCACTGTTTGCCGCAGCAAGCAGGTTATGGGTCCATATGAAACTTCACCTTATCACCCATTGTTGACAACCAAATTGGACTCGAAAAATCCTCTGCAGAAAAGCGGACACGCATCTTTTGTGGAAGTTACGCCTGAGGAATGGTATATTGTGCACATTTGCGCGCGTCCGCTGACGGAACGAGGAAACTGCACATTAGGTCGTGAAACGGCATTGCAAAAAATAGAATGGATTGATGGGTGGCCACGGTTGGCAAACTGCACAATGTTTCCTGAATTAGAAGTGCAAGTGCCGAGCATCGGGAAAGGTGTTATTCAAAGAACGGATTTCAGTACTACCGATGATTTTTCTGTGCCTATATTGCCGAACTATTTTAAAACATTACGGCAACCCATCAATGACAAGATTTCTCTGGATGAACGGCCAGGTTATTTGCGTTTGCATGGCGAACAAAGCCTCACTAGCCTGCATCGACAAACAATGGTTGCACGGCGCTGGCAACATTTTTCTTTCCGGGTTGAAACAGAAATGACATTCGAACCAAAGAACTTCCAACAAATCGCAGGATTGGTGCTGTTCTATGATACAGACAATTGGCACTACCTCCATGTTTCATACGATGAAGAGACTAAAGAAAAATACATACAGGTTGAAACAGATTCCATCAACTCCTTTAGCTACCGCTCTGATCGAATCGTGATCGAAAATGACAAGCCTATTCGATTGGCCGTTGAAGTGGCCCGAGGGAATGCGCAATTTTACTATGGAGTCGCAAATGATGATTTGAAGGTTATTGGGGAGATAGTAGAAGCAGATCGATTAAGCGATGACTATATTAAAGCAAATGGCAAATTGGCATTTACCGGGGCGATGGTTGGTATTTGTGCCCAAGATATGGATGGTCATAATTCTTTTGCGGATTTTCGCTATTTCAACTACATAGAAAATCATTACAAGTAGTCTCTTTGATGTATGTCATTCGATGTTTAGAAAGCTAATAATAAGAACAGCAAAAAGAGAAAAATTTGGAAGGGTGGACAGATGTCCATCCTTTTTTTCTGCGATTTTTCGTAACTCCGTTCTGAACACGTGATCAATCATCATTAAAATCCTTGAAATTTCTCGATTGATAACGTAATGCCTCTGATATAATGGATGCAGAATGAAATTTAACGAGAAAAGGAATCAAAAATGGATAATAATAAGATTCAGCCATCACTATTGGATAAATTGAAAGCACATGCGGCGTCCGGAAGCATCCCCATGCACATGCCAGGGCATAAGCGGAACATTGCGCTGCTCGGCACAGATCTGCCTTACAACATCGACATCACTGAGATAGAGGGCTTCGACAATCTGCACGGCGCGAGCGGAATCCTCAATGAATATATGGATGAAATAGCAGACTTCTACGGCACCAAGCGCTCGTTTTACCTCGTGAACGGCAGCACCTGCGGCATCCTGGCAGGAATCCGCGCTGCCACGAAACGCGGCGGCAAGATTGCGGTCGCCCGGAATTGCCACAAATCCATCTATCATGCCATCGAGCTTTTCGGGTTGGAGTCCGTCTATCTGATGCCTGAGATGGACGCGTCTTTCGGCATCCACGGCGGCATCTCGACGGCAAGCATCGCCGATACGCTGACCAAGCATCCGGATACGCAGTTGGTCGTTTTGACTTCGCCAACATATGAGGGAGTAGTCAACGACATCGCGGCGATCGCGGCAATCTGTCATGGGCACGGCATCCCGTTGATGGTCGATGAGGCACATGGCTCGCATTTCAATTACTCGGAACATTTCCCAACCAGCGCGACTGCCCTTGGTGCCGATATCGTGATCCAGAGCTTGCATAAGACTTTGCCTGCGTTGACGATGACGTCGTTGGCCCATCTAAACGGCAGTCTGATCAGGCAGGAAGAAATGTCCCGACAACTCGCCATCTTCGAAAGCAGCTCGCCATCCTATGTGCTGATGGCTTCAATCGACCGCTGCTTTCGCTTGCTGCGGGATGAAGGGGAGCAGTTATTCGAAAACTATAATCAAAGGTTAACCGACTTCTCGAAAAAAATGAAACAGTTGCAGTATCTCAAGGTGCTTTGCCATGGGGACGACAGTCTTGACGCGCACAAAACCTTTTTCGCTTTCGACCAAGGTAAAATCCTGATTTCTGCTCAAGGAACTGGATTGACCGGACAGGAACTTTCCGAAACGTTGCGGAACGATCATCATATCGAAATGGAGATGGCTTACGGGGATCATGCATTGGCGATGACCAGCGTCTGCGATACAGATGCCGCAATGGCTACGCTGGCGGATGCACTGTTGGCCATCGACAGCACGCTCGACTCTGAGGCTGGCGAGAACGCCTCAAATGACGTAACTTTAATTTTCGCATTACCTGAAAAGCAATGCGAAATCTGGCAGGCCTTGGAATCAGAAAAAGCTGTGTGTCCGTTGGATCAAGCTGAAGGGCAAACAGCGGCCGAATCCGTCTGGGCTTATCCGCCAGGCATCCCTTTGCTGGTGCCAGGTGAACGGATCAATGACGGGTTTATCCGCCAAATACATACGCTATTGGAAAAGGGGACAAAGGTCTACAGCGATGCGGATGGGCTTCCGAAAAATATCCGAATTATGCAGCAAGAAATCCTTGCTCACTAACTTACATTTTGATAGTTATTGGATGAATCACGATTTTTATAAAAACGGTCACTATGCTGATAGGTCGGTAGATTGACGGACTAACAATTTGTTGGTAAAATAATTCACAAAGGGAGCATTTTTCTGTCAAGCAATATGCTTCCTTAACCTATTTCAGAGGAGATGTCGTTATGAAAAGAATCGTAACATTAAGCACCCGCAACCTGAAGGATACTGCCAAACATGGCGGCTGCGGAGCATGCCAAACATCTTGCCAATCCGCATGCAAAACTTCTTGCGGAATCGCTAACCAAAGCTGTGTGAACCCTAGACAAGCAGCGAAGTAAAAAAGAGTCCGTCCGACTGATTCCAGTTGGGCGGCAATTTTATGGACAAAAAAGGAGTTTGAAACCGAAATGATTCATCAATATAAACTGAACGGATACAATATCGTAATGGATACTTACAGTGGTGCCGTGCATGTCGTGGACGACCTTGCCTTCGACATCATCGCGCTGTACGAAGCAACGCCGGTCGAAGAGATCGTTACGATGATGCTGGAACAATACGCGAACGACCCTGAAATCAACGAAATGGAGATCCGTGATACCTTGTCGGACGTCGAAGAATTGAAGGTCAACGGTGAATTGTTCACGGAAGACTTGTACCAAGACCTTTCCATCGATTTGAAGAACCGCCAAACATTCGTGAAGGCTCTTTGCCTGAACGTTGCCCACACTTGCAACCTGACTTGCGATTATTGCTTCGCCAGCCAAGGCAAGTACAATGGCGACAGAGCGATCATGAAATTTGAAGTCGGCAAGCAAGCAATCGATTTCCTGCTTGAGAATTCCGGTTTCCACCGCAACTTGGACGTCGACTTCTTCGGCGGCGAGCCGTTGATGGCTTGGCGCGTCGTGAAGCAGATCGTCGAATACGCGCGCAGCAAGGAAGAGGAGTCCAACAAGACTTTCCGTTTCACTTTCACGACGAACGGAATGCTTTTGAACGATGAAATCAATGAGTTCCTGAACAAAGAAATGTACAACGTCGTTTTGAGCTTGGACGGACGTAAGGAAATCCATGACCGTCTGCGCCGTACTGTTAACGGAAAAGGCAGCTATGACTACATTTTGCCGAAATTCCAGAAATTCGTGGAAGGGCGCGGCGACAAGGAATACTACGTCCGCGGCACTTACACAGGCAATAACGTCGATTTCACAAACGATATTTTTCACGTCGCTAATCTCGGATTCGACAAACTGTCGATGGAACCAGTCATCTGCGATCCATCCGAACCTTATGCTTTGACGGAGAAACATCTTCCAGCACTGTACAGACAATATGAAATCTTGGCTGAGGAAATGCTGAAGCGCGGCGAAGAGGGCAACGACTTCACTTTCTACCACTACATGCTGGACCTTTCCGAGGGCCCGTGCATCCAGAAACGCATCTCCGGCTGCGGATCAGGAACGGAATACATGGCTGTCACTCCTTGGGGCGAAATATTCCCTTGCCACCAATTCGTGGGTGATGAAGAATTCAGCCTGGGCAATATCTGGGATGGCGTGACCAAACCGGAACTGCAAGGCCAATTCAAAGAAGTCAACTGCTATTCCAAACCGGAATGCCAAGATTGCTGGGCTAAATTGTACTGCAGCGGCGGTTGCCCTGCAAACTCCCTGCATGCGACAGGTTCGTTGAAAGGCAATTATGAATTCAGTTGCGACCTGTTCCGCAAACGCGTGGAATGCTCGATGATGGTGAAGGTCGCGGAATCGATCCGCGAAATGGAAGCCGAAGCGATGGCTGCTGAGTAAGAAAATATAAACGAAGTGCGTGCCGGATTGTTGTCGGTGCGTGCTTCTTTTTGTTGCGGGGATGGGCGGATAGGCGGGATGACTTTTCCTCCGGCCAAGGCAGTCTTAGCAGGAGGACAGGACCTATTGTGACCCCCATCTCCGGGGTAGACACTCTCCCCGGAGGAGAGATCTAAATGTCAGCCGCAACTCCTGCGAAGCCGGCTCTCGCAGGAGCAACCACTAAAAATGCGGGCCGGTTCCACGACCAAACAACCCAACAGAAAAACCGCACAATCGGGTGATTGTGCGGTCAAACATTCATTCATTTATTTATTTCGCGTTCAACTCTTCCAGAAACGCAACGATCCGTCGGCAGCCTTCAATGACGTTTTCGTCGCTAGCGGCGTAGCTCATGCGGAAGTAGCCGGCTCCTGATTCGCCGAAAGCCGATCCAGGGATTACGCCGACGCCGGCTTTGCGCGCCAAGTCGATGCAGAAATTCCAATCGTCGTTGCCATACTGCTCCGGAATGCGCGGGAACAGGTAGAAGGCGCCGTCCGGGTTGTTCATCTTCAGCCCGGCAGCCGTCAGACCTTCCAACAGGATATCCCTGCGTTTGAGGTAAGCTGCTTTCATCATGGCAGTCACTTCATCACCGTCGCGGAAAGCAACACCAGCCGCCATTTGCGCAGGTGTGGAGCCGCAAGTGACCAGACTTTGGTGATATTTCAAAATTTCGCGGATCAGATCTGCTTGGGCAGCGACAAAGCCGACACGCCAGCCGGTCATCGCATAGCTTTTCGAAGTGCCGTTGATGACGATGGACTGCTCAGGGATGTACGTGGCGATGGATGTATGACTGCCGTCGTAGGTCAGTTCGCTGTAGATCTCATCGCTGAGGACAAAAACATCATATTTCCTGATGACATCGGCCAAAGCTTTGACTTCCGCTTGCGTATAAGTGGCGCCAGTCGGGTTGTTCGGATAGGTCAGCACGACCATCTTCGTTTCCGGATTCGCATCCAGAGCCGCCGTCAAGTCCTCCGGCGTAATAAGGAAACCGGTCTCGGAAGTGTCGATTTTGACGCTCTGGCCGCCTGCCAAATGCGTGACGTATTCATATTGCGGGAATGCCGGCGATTGGATGATCACCTTGTCGCCCGGATTCATCAGCGCGAACATCGACGCAGTGATCGCTTCCGTCGCGCCGACAGTCAGGATGATGTCGGTCTCCGCATTGTAATGCAACCCGTATTTCCGCTCCATGAACTTCGCGATTTCCTTGCGGGTCTCAAGGACACCGGCGGAAGGTGCGTAGTGGGTTTGATTCTGTTTCAGAGCCTCTGCGGCCGCCGCTTTGATGAATTCTGGTGTATCGAAATCAGGCTCTCCCATCGTGAAGCGAATCAAGTCCTTCACATCGCTGATGGCTGCGTCGAAGTTGCGGATGGGCGATCCTTTCAGTTGCTTCACAAAGCGGTTCGTTTCTCTGCTCATAGTTTATCTCCTCCGGATGAAATATCCTTAATCAATGTATAGTCGAACATGCGCCAGCCGATTGTTGACGTCCAATATCATGAAAATAACATAACACGATTGCAGGCGTATTTCTATGCAAAGTTGCACACTCTTGGGTGAAAATTAGAAAACCGCGAGTTTAATGAGCATTTGCACATAAGAGTGGCCAATCCTGCCTGGCACTTTCCGATCCGGAGACCATTCTGCACCAAGCCATGAACCCCCGAAACACATAAAAACCAAGCAGAATCCAGCTTCTGTTCCGAATCGGTTGACAGGTTTGCCGGATAAGTGTACGATTAGAAAAATAAATGAATCGCCAAGCAAAAAGAGGTCGCGGCTGGTCAAGAGTACCGCAAGGGAAAGGGACGGTCGCCGAAGCATGCAGATGCTGGACCCAGGTTGAACAAATGTGGGGCTGTTTCATTGTCGTTGCCCGATGACAATGGATTGCGCTTTAGCTTGGTTGGGCGAATGCAGGTCTCCGTAGCCGTAAGCACTCGCTTACCGCTATTTTTTTTGCATTTCAGAAATAAACGGCCGTCCACCGCATAGGGCAAACAGGTGCTGGCATGCTATAATGGGCATGTTGGAACTGAAAAAAATGATCGGGAGGAAACATCAAAATGAGCGAACTATTACTGACAGATGCTTACGAAATCGCGGCTTACATCAAGGCTGCCGAAAAGCAAACACCTATAAAACTATACATCAAAGGGGATTTCGAAAATCCTACCTACGAAGGTTTGAAGTTCTTCGGAAGCGGAGACAGCTACACAGTCTTCGGCGACGCTGCAGCGATCTATCCTTTCTTGGAAGAAAACAAAGATAAAATCAAAGACCATGTCATGGAATACGACAGACGCAATTCCGCAATTCCATTGTTGGACACTACCAAAATCGATGCACGCATCGAGCCAGGTTCATTCATCCGTGATCACGTAACGATCGGCAAGAGTGCCGTCATCATGATGGGTGCGGTCATCAACATCGGCGCAATCATCGGCGAAGGCACAATGATCGACATGGGCGCGGTAGTCGGCGCACGCGGTACGATCGGCAAAAACTGCCACATCGGAGCAGGCGCAGTGGTTGCCGGCGTTCTTGAGCCACCTTCGAAATCACCAGTCATCATCGAAGACGGTGTTTTGGTCGGCGCGAACGCTGTCATCATCGAAGGCGTGCACATCGGCGAAGGCGCTGTTGTCGCAGCTGGAGCAATTGTTTTGGAAGATGTGCCAGCTAATGCGGTTGTTGCGGGATCCCCTGCTAAAATCGTGAAGATGAAGGACGCACAGACAAGCGAAAAAACCAAATTGTTGGCTGACTTAAGAGACTAACAAATACACGCGGAGGGACCAGGTGAACAGCATGCAGATTGCAGAATTATACGATACGGTGAAGACGATCCGAAGGGAGCTCCACCAGATTCCGGAGATCGGCTTCGATCTGCCGTTGACTTCGGAATATGTCCGCCAAAAGTTGGTATCGTTCGGTTATGAACCGATCAGTACAGCCGAAACGGGCTGGATAGCCGTCCTGAAGGGCAAGTCCCCGGAAGCAATCGCCTTCCGTGCGGACATGGACGCTTTGGAGGTAACCGAGGAAACAGGAGCGGATTTCGCTTCCCTTCATCCGGGCAAAATGCATGCGTGCGGCCACGATGGACATATGGCCTTGTTGTTGGGGTTCGCAAAATACCTAATGTCCCTACCAGTTTTGGAGAAGTCCGTCGTTTTGGTCTTTCAGCCGGCTGAAGAGGGACCAGGCGGCGCGAAATGGATCATGGATTCCGGTATTCTGCAGGAGTTGCATGTCAAAAAGATCTACGGTTACCACCTGTATCCGAGTCTTCCTGAAGGCATTCTCGGACTGGCAAAGGGACCCTTGATGGCGCGCAATGGTGAATTCGACATCACGCTTGAGGGCGTCAGCTCACATGCCGGGCAGCCGCACTTCGGCAAGGATGCCTTGATCGCCGCCGCGCAGATCATTATTTCGGTCCAGAACATTTTGGCCCGCGATCTTGATCCCTTGCAGCCAGCTGTCGTGAACATCGGCACGCTGCATTCCGGGGAAGCACGCAATATCGTGGCCGGAAAAGCCGAGTTGACCGGGACGATCCGGAGCTATGATAAGGCGGTCTATGCATCCATCAAGGAACGCCTCGCCGACATCTGCGCTGGCGTCGAACGCATGACCGGTGTCATCTGCTCGTTGGACATCCGCGATTTCTATCCGGAGGTCACGAATGATGCGGAAATGATCGGCACGTTGATGGACGCGTTGCCTGCCGATGCCTACGAAGTCGTCAAACCGCTGATGCTGGCCGAGGACTTCGCTTTCTACCAAGAAAGCATCCGCGGAGCCTTCATCCTGCTCGGGACGGGTCGTCCCGACATGGGCTGGACGCACCCGCTCCACAGCAGCCGCTTCAACTTCGATGAGAAGGTGCTGCTTAAAGGCATCGAATGCTACGACCTGATCCTCGAAAAGGAAGGGCTGAAGGGCTAAAAGGTTGCTTCAAATCGACTGTTCCAAAGTAATGAATAAACGTGAAGGCACTCTTAGCTGAGTGCCTTTTTATATTGGAGGCGAATAACGATTGTCGTCCTCCGGCGAGGGGTGTTTCGCCGGAGGACAGGACCGCATTTGGATGGTCTCCTTCGACCAGCAGAAGCCTCCTCGGAGGAGAGCCACATCTATTACCGGTCTGCTCCGGCGAACGAAACCTCGCCGGAGCAGCGGACCAGTTTGCATTGTTCTTCTCCAGCCACCGCTTTTTGCCAAATTTGATCGAAGCGGGCAGACCGGATGAGCTGCCGCAATATTGACCCTTATTCAATAAAAGTGTAAAGGTTCGATTAAGTTGATGGGTGGGAAAAGCATTTTCTCCGTAAAAAAGGTACAATGGAATCATATATTGGATGAAAGAGGGGAAATTATGCATAAGAAAAGATTATCCGCATTGCTTTTAGGGTCAACAGCATGGTTGCTTGTAGCGTGCCAAAACCCGGCAACAGACACGACAACTACCGAAGCAGCGACGAGCACGTCAGAAGTTTCAGATTCACAAACTACTACAGAATCGAGCAATCAAGATTCTTCCAGAGCGAACAGTCTGGAAGCGGCTGAAAGTGTTCAGACACAAACGCCATCCGCAAGCAGCACCACGACGGATGCTAACGCAACAATCGATTCTGCCCAGACCGCCGATGAGGCAACCCTGATTACCGAGGCAAAACAAACAATCACGCAATTGACAGGCTATGTCGAAAGCGATGTGTACCTATTCATCGTGGAGTCGGTCGAGGGCAATGAAGTCACGATTAACGTCCGCGAAAATGGCACCGATGTAGCCAGTTCTGTCGGGTTTTACCGCTACAACGGAACGACCGGTGAATTACTGGAAATGGATATTGTGACAGGGGAATACACCCGCCATCCCGCACAATACTAAGAGGATAGGTTTGAATCAAAAGGAAGAGGGTGATGATCATTTTCGATTTGGGATTATTGGCGAAAATATTCGCGATCAGTCTTAGCTATGTGACGATGAACACGATCCGCTTCATGTTGACGATAAAAGGCTACCGCGTTTTGGCGCCACTATTGAGTATGGTGGAAATCGTCATCTACGTTTTGGGTCTGTCGATGGTCATGAACAGTCTGGACAATCCGCTCAATCTGGCGGCCTATGCCCTCGGATACGGCGCCGGAATCGCTATCGGCATCAAAATCGAGGATTTGCTCGCGCTTGGGTACACCATGATCACCGTCATGACGCAAGATGTCGACAGCCCGATGCCGAACTTGCTGCGCGATTTTGGCTACGGAGTCTCCAGTTATCGGGCCAACGGAAGGGACGGCGAGCGTCTAGTGCTCGAAATTCTGCTGACGCGGAAAGCCGAACGCCACCTGCAGAGCAGAGTGTTGGAAATCGATCCAAAAGCATTCATGGTTTCATACGATCCCAAATATATCCACGGCGGCTTCTGGTCCAAACGGGTCCATCTTGGCAAAAAATAAACGAACGAATAAATGAACGGGCAAGGAAAGGGGAAACGAGATGACAGAACTTGTGAAATTGGGAAGAACCGACCTACTGATCCATCCGATCGGGCTGGGGGCGAACAAAATTGCCGCAGCCGATCCAGAAACGAACACCGAATATGGTGGAGACGTGCTGCTGAGCGCCATCAATAAAGGGCTCAACTTCATTGACACGGCGTTTATGTATGGAATGGGCACTTCCGAAACCATCATCGGCAAGACGCTGAAGGAACACAACTTGCGCAATAATGTCGTCATCGCCACAAAAGGCGCGCACCAGGTGACGGAAACAGGCATCGTTCTGAATAACAATCCGGCTTTTCTGACGGAGCAGGTCGAAAACAGCCTTAAACGTCTGCAGACCGATCATATCGACCTTTACTACATTCATTTTCCGGATGAAGCGACACCCAAAGCCGAAGCTGTCGGGGCACTGCATCGACTGAAGGAACAAGGAAAGATCCGTGCCATCGGCGTTTCCAATTTCAACCTGGAGCAGCTGAAGGAAGGCAACGCCAACGGCTACATCGATGTTGTCCAGGATGAATACAACCTCCTGAATCAGTCGGCTGAAGAGAAGCTTTTCCCTTACTGCCGCGAACAAGGCATCTCCTTCATCCCGTACTTCCCGTTCGCGTCGGGGCTATTGGCCGGCAAGTACACGGAAGCTTCGGTCCTGTCGGAGAAACAAAAGCAGCGTCCGCAGTTCCAAGGGGATACCTATCTGGACATCCTGAAGCGTGTGGATCAGATTCGGCCGCTCGCTAAGAAGCACCGGACCGGGCTGCAGAATGTGGTTCTGGCCTATTATCTGTCTAAGGACATCATCGATGCCGTTATTCCGGGCGCACGCAATCGGCAGCAAGTGCTTGAAAACCTTGAGGCTGCAGAAGTGCGTTTGGATGCAGAGGATATCGCTTTAATCCAGCAAGCGTTCCCGGCGGCGTACCGTTTGCCGAAATGATTTTCTGTTTGTTTCAAAGTTATTTATTACAAAATGATGAAAAAAGCATTTGACATTCATTAGATACAAGCATAGAATTACATCATAATCTAACAAACAGAAGGGGGAGAATGAGAATGGATGCGACTTGCGGAATGTGCACACTACAGAACAATAAGAAAGCATCGTTCTCATTCGATGCCCTAGTCATTCTAAAAGTGATTTAGCCCTGGATTCTTACTTATTACAAGTAGAGTCCTCTTTCCGTTTCATTGGGCTCTCATTAAAGAATGAGCCTAATCACATAGGCTCATTCTTTTTTTTATAGAGTTGAAAAGTATAAAATATTTTGAATACAAAAGTGCATCACCTTTGGTGTCTTACAGGTTTACAAAAGGTTTTGTGCAATCAAAACAGTTGGCTAGCTTCACGGGTTAGCCCTTCGGAAATTAGATAAATCGTACCTATTGCGCTCTACGATGCTCAGTTGCATGGGAGTCTTTGGGATTCATCCCTTAGACTCCCAGTACAAGGTGACCGTAGGGAACGTTGCATGGCACGATTTCCTAAATTTCTTTCAGGGCTGAACGAACCCGTTCAGCTTTTCTTATCGTTAATTCTGATAAATAATATAGATATGGAGTGGTTTGGATGACAGAAATGACACAGACAGAAGAACAAAAAGCGTTGAACATCGATTGGGAAAATCTAGGATTCACTTATATCAAGACGGATTACCGCTTCATTTCTTATTGGAAAGACGGAAAATGGGACGACGGCGAAATGACGACCGACAACAAAGTCCACATCAGCGAAGGCTCTCCGGTTCTGCACTACGGCCAATCCTGCTTCGAGGGGATGAAGGCGTACCGTACAAAAGACGGCAGCATCAACCTTTTCCGTCCGGACGAAAATGCCAAGCGGATGATCAACAGCTGTCAACGCTTGTTGATGCCTGAGTATCCTGTGGAAAAATTTGTCGAGGCGGCTAAAGCGGTAGTTAAGGCCAACGAAAAATGGGTGCCGCCATACAACACCGGCAGCACGCTTTATCTGCGCCCTTACTTGATGGGTGTCGGCGACAATATCGGCGTCAGCCCAGCGACCGAATACATCTTCTCCATCTTCGCGATGCCGGTCGGCCCTTACTTCAAAGGCGGCTTGACGCCGACTAACTTTATCGTGTCCGACTATGATCGTGCCGCTCCGCATGGTACGGGAGCAGCCAAGGTCGGCGGAAACTACGCAAGCAGCTTGCTGCCTGGTAAAGAAGCGCATGATCGCAACTTCAGCGACTGCATCTACTTGGATCCAGCGACGCACACGAAGATCGAAGAAGTGGGCTCAGCGAACTTCTTCGGTATCACGAAGGACAACCGTTTCGTGACTCCGAAATCACCATCAATCTTGCCAAGCATCACCAAATATTCCTTGTTGTATTTGGCTCAGCATCACTTGGGCATGGAAGTCGAAGAAGGCGATGTCTTCATCGACAAGCTGGATGGGTTCAGCGAAGCCGGCGCCTGCGGTACAGCTGCAGTCATCTCTCCAATCGGCGGCATCCAATACGGCGACAATTTCCATGTCTTCAATTCCGAAACAGAAGTCGGACCTGTGACACGCAAATTATATGAAGAACTGACCGGCATCCAATTCGGCGACTTAGAAGCGCCGGAAGGTTGGATCGTGAAAGTAGACTAATTTATTGATGGTAAAGCAGCTCTCCCAAGGCCTTTGTGCTGGATGAGAGCTGTTTTTTAGTTGGTAACTGCCGAGGGGTGAGCGGTAGCTCCGGTGAGAAGCGTGCTGCCCGGAGAACAGCTTGCGCGCCAACGAATAACTACGGCGAGCGAATGTTGGCCGGAGGAGAGGCGGTATCGGGCAGGCGACCTCCGGCGAAGCCGATGTGGCCGGAGGTGACATTTTTTTGGGTCACTAACTCCGGCAAGTACCGGCTTCGCCGGAGCACGGCGTCAGCTCCGATAAGCGGGGCTCTGCCCGGAGAACAGCTTGCGCGCCAACGATCAACTACGGCGAACGAATGTTGGCCGGAGGAGAGGCGGTATCGGGCAGGCGACCTCCGGCGAAGCCGATGTGGCCGGAGGTGACATTTTCTAGCGGTCTCCATCTCCGGCGGGGGAACCTTCACCGGAGCAGGACTGATTACTAGCACAAGCATTTTCGATGCTTAACTGTGGCAATCGCAGCCGCTTTTGTCTATGATTAAGCTATAGAGTTTGGCGGGAGGAAAAAATAATGAACGCATTAAGAAAATACATCAGAAATCCCAAGATTCGCCAAATTGTCGGCTTATTCCAGGAACATTGGGGCAGGATGGAGATCGGGCGGCAGTCGGCTGAGATGGCCTACTATGTGCTGTTGGCATTGCTTCCGACATTGTTGTTGCTGGGGAACATCATACCCTTGTTACCGTTGCCGCGTGAGCAAGTGCTGTCCTATGTGGAGATGGCCTTGCCGCTTGAAATCAGCAACACCCTCACACCGATACTGGAACAATACTTGTCCAGCGGCAGTGGCGGAGTGGTTTCATTCGGGCTGGTCCTATCGATTTGGACGGCTTCGAAAGCATTCAATGTCTTTCAGAACGTTTTGAATCAAGTGTACAATACGAAGATGCGCAAGAATATCATTGTCCACAGAATCTTTTCGTTTGTGATCGCCTTCCTGTTGGTCGCCATGATTTCGCTTGTCGCTGTCCTGTTTATGTTCGGCAGATACATCCGTGATTTCTTCGAAGAATTTTTGTCCATCCAGTTGGACTTCATCACTGCCTTCGAAAATGTCCGGTGGATCGGGGCTTTTCTGATCATCGTAATCATTATGACGGTCATTTATTATGTGGTGCCAAATGTGCGTTGGTCCATCAAATTTTCGGTGCCGGGTGCAGCGTTCGCAACGCTCGGCTTTCTGTTGATTTCGCAACTGTTCTCCTTTTATGTCGGAGTTGCCGGAAGCCAAGCCATTGGAAACAGTGCAATCGGAGTCGTGATCACGCTGCTGCTGTGGTTGTATCTGATGGGGACGGTGCTGATTCTGGGAGGCTTCCTTAATGTGATGCTATACCATTATTTCCGGCCGATGCCGGTCGTACTGAAAGAAGAGAGCCGTTATGCAATCCGTTATTCGAAGAACGCATTGGCGCTGACAGTCAATGAACAATCTTTGAAACGGCGCCTGATCCGTAAAAAGCTGCGCATCCAAACGAACAAACAGGCAGACATATTATACAATCCGGAAAGACAAGGCAGAGAGGTTTAGGTTTTTTTAAACCTCCTCGCCTTTTTTTTTGAGCGAAGTTTCTATATAATGAATAGATAGTACGCCTATTGTTTTTGAAAGAAAGGATTTAATCATGCGAAATCAACAAAATACGCAGAATGCAGATGTTTCGAAGATCGATTACGGCATTATCCTGTCCGTGTTCCTTCTGGCCATCATCAGTGTCCTGACGATTTATTCAACTACTGTCCTTCAGACGGACGGAGGGATCGATACGACCATCATGCAGCTCATTTGGTACGGCATTGGCATCATCGCTGCGGCCATCGTGATGCATTTTGATTCCGAACAACTCTGGAAAGTCGCGCCGATCGCATATGGAGCTGGTGTTTTGCTTCTGTTCCTGGTCCTGATTTTCTATGACCGCAACACGTATGCGCTGCAAGGGGCGAAGAGTTGGTTCCGCTTCGGTGGCGTCACTTTCCAGCCTTCGGAAGTCGTGAAGGTCGCGCTCATCATCATGCTGGCACGGGTCATCACCGAGCACAATATGCATATCGATGACCGGACTGAAAAGACTGACATGAACTTGCTGCTGAAAATCGCCATGTGGTCGGCACCGCCGCTTCTGCTGGTTATCCTGCAGAATGACCTCGGGACGACACTCGTTTTCCTGGCGATCATCATCGGTATGACGTTCCTTTCCGGGGTTTCCTGGAAAATCCTGTTGCCCGTATTCGGGACGATTGGGGCGCTTGGATCGTTGCTCATTTACCTGGTGGTCTACAACCGCGATGTGCTCCTGAATTTCGGCTTCCAGAATTACCAATTCGCCCGGATCGATTCCTGGCTCGACCCATTTGGGGACAGCACCGGGGATGCCTATCAACTGGCGCAAAGCATGAAAGCGATCGGATCAGGCAAACTGTTCGGCAAAGGCCTCGGCGTTTCTGAAGTCTACGTGCCGGTGCGCGTTTCCGATATGATTTTCTCCACGATCGGCGAGAATTTCGGCTTCATCGGCGGATGTTTTCTCATTTTCATCTATTTCCTGCTGATTTACCAGATGATCCGCATCTGTTTCGATACGAAAAATGAATTTTATGCTTACATGGCTACGGGAGTCATTATGATGATCCTATTCCACGTATTGGAAAATATTGGCATGACGATCGGGCTGTTGCCGATCACCGGTATCCCATTGCCGTTCATTTCGCAAGGGGGTTCGGCTCTCCTCGGCAATATGCTCGGGATTGGACTAGTTATGTCGATGCGTTACCATTATCGCAGCTACATGTTCTCGGATGAGGACGAACATTTCGGAAACTGACCCTAAACCAAAGGAGGCACTTGCATGATCACAATTTACCAACATCCCCAATGCTCGACCTGTAAAAAGACGCGCGCTTGGTTCGACGAAGAAGGCATCGCCTACGAATTGAAGGATATCCGCGAAGAGCGCCCGGACCGGGAAAGCATCCGCCAAGCGATCGCATCAGGGAAACTGACGCTGCGCCGCATCTTCAACACGAGCGGCAACCTGTACAAAGAAATGCAATTGAAGGACAAACTCGACAGCATGGAGCTGGAAGAAGCGCTGGATCTGCTGGAATCGGACGGCATGCTGATCCGCCGGCCATTCGTCACGGACGGTACGCAAATCACGGTCGGCCACGACGAAGATAAATTGACCACGACTTGGAAATAAACGAAGGAGGAAAATAACATGACTGAAATCACAGTGAAATACAGCGAGAACGGCTTTTGGATCAAGAAGGAAGCGGACAAGTACATCATCGGCCTGTCCGAAAAAGGCCAGGATGATTTGGGCGAAGTCAGCTTCATCGACCTTCCTGAAGTTGGAGCGATCAAAACGACCGATACCTTGATCGGTGTCGAAGCCGCGAAAGCGATGACCGACTTGGCTTCTCCATTGGCTGGGACGATTACAGCAGTCAACGAAGCGTTGGAAAATAATCCTGAGAACCTGAACAGCAGCGATACAGCAGTGAACTGGATCGTCGAACTGACGGATGTATCCGCTGAAGCTTTCGAAGCTTTGCAGAATGAATCCGGACTGTAAAAGAATGTGAGAAGATAAAAAGGCAAGCATTCGGACATCGAGTCCGAGTGCTTGCCTTTTATTGTTGTTTTGATTTTGCTCCGGCGAAGGCCGGGTTGGCCGGAGGAGCCGGCCCCGGATTGATCTGTCCTCCTGCGAGAGAATCTTGGCAGGAGGACAGATTGATTATCCCGTTCGTCCTCCGGCGAGGTTTGTCTCACCGGAGGACGCGAAACCTTTCAGCCCCCAACTCCGGCGAAGGAATCCTGGCCGGAGCTGAACCCCGAAACCTGCAATCCTCCTAGCGTGCAGCCCGCGCGACCAGATCCTCAAAGAACAGTCGCATGTTTTTGGCTTCCGGTATCATTGTCTCTGGGTGCCATTGGATGGCAAGGATGCTTTGTTCCGGATCCGTCGCTTCGACGGCTTCAACAAGACCATCTGGGCTGTATCCGACTGGTTGCAAACCTTTGGCGACGACTTTCAACGCTTGGTGGTGGAAGGAATTCACCGATAGCTTTTCGCCGACGAGTCCGCGGAGATGGCTGCCTTCCATCACGATGACGGAGTGGGTTGCATATTTGAAGTCGGTCTTCTGCTGATGCTGGATGCGCATTTCTGGGTATTCATGCGCAAGGTCCTGGTACAGGCTGCCGCCCATCTGAACGTTCAAAATCTGCAGGCCGCGGCACACCGCCAAAATAGGCTTCTTCTGTTTGAGGGCTTCCTCAATGAGCGCCATTTCGAAGTCGTCGCGCAAAGGGAAGGTAGCGCCGATATGCAAGCTTGGTTCTTCTCCGTAAAAGTTCGGGGAAACATCCTGTCCGCCCGTCAACAATAGCCCGTCGATTTTGGCAATATAGTCCGCTGCCGTTTCGGGCGCGCCGATCGGAATGATCAGCGGATTGCCTCCTGCAGCCTGGACCCCTTTTACGAATCCGATGGGGGTGTAGGCGACGGATATTCCTGAGAAAGCCGGGACAGCTTCCAGTAATTGGTTGCCGGTTATGCCGATCAATGGTCTCATATATGTTGACTTCCTTTCGGTCTTGACTGATTTTTACCATTTTACAACATAATCGAGAATATGGGAAAGAATCGTTCTTATAAGTGGACAAAACGAGTCGATAGTTTATAATGATTATAAATTGAAAAAAAGTATCGTTGATTAATGGGGTTTTCATAATGATTCCATTGCGAAAGGTTTTCAATTGGGTTAAAATAGTCGTAGTGTCAATAATGAAGGTTCGATTAAAATATATAGATTGTGAGGAGTTAATTTATGTCTACTTTAGAAATAATAGATCTGCATGTCTCCATTGAGGATAAACAAATTTTGAAGGGTGTCAACCTGGTGATGAACACCGGTGAAATCCACGCCATCATGGGGCCGAACGGTACAGGTAAATCGACTTTGTCACAAGCAATCATGGGTCATCCGAGCTATACAATCACACAAGGCCAAGTTCTCTTGGACGGCCAAGATGTGACGGAAATGGAAGTCGACGAACGCGCACGCGCAGGCCTGTTCCTGGCGATGCAATATCCGAGCGAAATCGCCGGCATCACAAACGCTGAATTCATGCGCGCGGCCATCAATGCCCGCCGCCCGGAAGACGACAAAATTTCGGTCATGAATTTCATCAAGAAATTGGACGAAAAAATGGAAATCCTGAATATGCCGGAAGAAATGGCTGAACGTTATCTGAACGAAGGCTTCTCAGGCGGAGAAAAGAAACGCAACGAAATCCTGCAATTGATGATGATCGAACCGAAATTCGCGATCCTTGACGAAATCGACTCCGGTTTGGATATCGACGCTTTGAAAGTCGTTTCCAAAGGCGTGAACCTGATGGCCGGTCCTGACTTCGGCGTCCTGATCATTACCCATTACCAACGTCTCTTGAATTATGTACATCCTACATTCGTCCACGTCATGATGGACGGCCGCATCGTGAAATCCGGCGACGCCAGCTTGGCGAAACGTCTGGAAGCGGAAGGCTACCGCGGCATCCGCGACGAATTAGGTCTAGATATCCATTTGGATGAAGAATAGGAGGACGTCACATGCTGAACGAAGAAAAAACGTCCTTGTTGGATGCGGTTCGCCTGTTTTCCATTGAAAAGGAAGAACCGGAATGGATGCGCACGAAACGTTTGGAATGGCTGGAAAAATACGAAGAGCAAGCTTTCCCATTGATGGAACGCATCAGCTACCACCGTTGGCCGCTCCTTGACACAACCATCTCTGCCGGTGCATACGGCGAGGAATTGGTCAACAGCCAAGGTCTCCAATACGACTTGGGCGACACACCGAAAATCGTACAATACGGAAATGTGACGCTGATGGAGCAATTGCCACAGCATTTGATCGATCAAGGCGTCATTTTTACCGACTTATATACAGCCGCTCAGGATTATCCTGAATTGGTCCAAGAATACTACATGACGACAGCCGTGAAGCCGGAAGAAGACCGTTTCACCGCTTTCCACACAGCCTTCATGAACAGCGGCGTCTTCCTTTACGTGCCGAAGAACGTCGTCATCGAAGAGCCGTTGGAAGCTCTGTTCATCCAGAATTCCCACGTGAAGGAAAGCTTCGTCAAACACGTGCTTCTGGTCGCTGACGTGAACAGCTCAGTCAAATACGTGGAGCGCTACGAAACCGAAGGCAACGAAAAGAACAGCGCCAACATCATTGTTGAAGTCATCACGAAAACAGGCGCGCAAGTCAAATTTTCTGCAGTCGACACCTTGGGCGAAAACACATCCGTCTACATCAACCGCCGCGGCCACCTATTGAAGGATTCTTCCATCGATTGGGCGATTGGCGTCATGAACGACGGCAATGTCATCTCCGATTTCGATTCCGATCTGATCGGCGACGGTTCTCACAGTGAAATCAAAGTCGTTGCTGTTTCCACAGGCAGACAAGTGCAAGGCATCGATACCCGCGTCACAAACTACGGCAAGCACTCGATCGGCCATATTCTGCAGCACGGGGTCATCATGGACCGTTCGACTTTGACCTTCAACGGCATCGGCCACATCATCAAAGGCGCAAAGGGCGCCGATGCGCAGCAAGAAAGCCGCATCCTGATGTTGTCCGATAACGCCAGAGGGGATGCGAACCCGATCCTGTTGATCGACGAGAACGACGTCACAGCCGGCCATGCCGCCAGCGTCGGACGCGTCGACCCGGAAGAGATGTTCTATCTCCTTTCCCGCGGTATCCCTAAGGCAGAAGCAGAACGTCTGGTCATCCGTGGATTCCTGGGTACGGTCATCGCGGCCATCCCGGTTAAAGAAATCCGTGATAGCTTGGTGGAGATGATCGAAAGGAAGTTGATGAAGCTTTGATCGATGCAAATAAAATCAAACAGGACTTCCCGATCCTTTTCCAGACCGTGAACGACGAGCCGCTGATTTATCTGGACAATGCGGCCACTTCACAAAAACCGAAACAGGTGCTGGAAGCCATCCAACATTACTATGAGTTTGACAACGCCAATATCCACCGCGGCGTGCACACTTTGGCGGAACGCGCGACTTCAGCCTATGAAGCCGCCCGCGAAAAATTGCGCCGCTTCATCAATGCCGCTTCGACGAAGGAAGTCCTCTTCACCCGCGGCACGACGACCGGCCTGAACTGGGTAGCTGTCGGCTTCGGCGATCTGATCGTTGAAGAGGGCGACGAAATCTACATCACGCCGATGGAGCACCACTCCAACGTGGTTCCTTGGCAACAGTTGGCGAAACGCAAGAAGGCCAAATTGGTCTACCTGCCGTTGACTGCAGACGGCTTCGTCGATGTCGAAAAATCGGCCGAAGTCATCACTGCAAAAGGCAAGATCCTGTCGGTCTGCCATTCCTCGAACGTGTTGGGAATCACCAACCCAATCAAGGAACTGGCCGCTTTGATCCATCAACACAACGGCTACATCGTCGTGGACGGCGCGCAGTCGACGCCGCACATGAAAGTCGATGTGCAGGCACTGGATGCCGACTTCTACGCTTTCAGCGGCCATAAGATGCTGGGGCCTACCGGATCCGGCGTTCTTTACGGCAAGGAAGCCTTGCTTGAAAAGATGGAGCCTGTCGAATTCGGCGGCGAAATGATCGATTTCGTCTACGATCAGGAAAGCACCTGGAGCGTCCTGCCTTGGAAATTCGAAGCGGGCACCCCGAATATCGCCGGCGGAATCGGCCTTGGTGCTGCCGTTGACTATCTCGAAGCGATCGGCATGGATGCCATCGAAGCCTATGAGAAGGAAATGGTGCGCTACGTGCTGCCGAAACTGCAGGCGATCGAAGGCATCACTGTCTACGGTCCTGCCGATCCGGAAAAGCACACGGGTGTCATCACTTTCAACCTTGATGGGGTCCACCCGCATGACTTGGCTACGGCTTTCGACATGGAAGGCATCGCCGTCCGAGCCGGTCACCACTGCGCGCAGCCGTTGATGCGTTATTTGGATGTATCCTCGACTGCCAGAGCGAGTTTCTATTTCTACAACACATTCGAAGAGGCCGATCAATTCATCGCCTCCTTGCATAAAATAAAGGAGTTTTTCAAAGATGGCTTTATCTAAACTAGAAAACCTATACCGCCATGTCATTCTTGACCACTCCAGTCATCCGCACAATTACGGCACCTTGGAAAACGCCGACGAACAGATCGAACTGAACAACCCGACCTGCGGCGACGTCATCACACTGCAATTGGCGATGGATGGCGACATCATCAAGCAGGCCAAGTTCTCCGGCCACGGTTGCAGCATCAGCACAGCCAGCGCCAGCATGATGACGGACGTAGTCATCGGCAAGACGAAGGCAGAAGCGTTGGACTTGGCAGAAGAATTTTTCCTGCTGGTCCAGGACAAAATCGAGCCGAATGAGCAACACCTCGGCGAAGCGATCGTCCTGAACGGCGTCGCGAAATTCCCGGCCCGCATCAAATGCGCTACTTTGGCTTGGAAGGCTTTGGAAAGAGCGATTCTCCAAGACAAAAAAGAAAAAGGGGAAGAACAAGCGGAATCCCCGCATGAAGGAGAGATCTTATGAGCGAAGTACCAGTAGTTGACGATTATAAATTTGGCTTTCATGACGACGCAAAAATCATCTATTCGACCGGAAAAGGGATGACTGAAGAAATCGTCAGAGAAATATCCGAGTCTAAGGATGAACCGCAATGGATGTTGGATTTCCGTCTGAAGTCATTGGAAGCATACAGAAAAGCAGGGTTGCCGAAATGGGGACCGGATCTATCCACACTCAAATTCGACGAAATCACCTATTTCCAGAAGGCCACCGATAAAGTCGCCAGAACCTGGGAGGATGTGCCTGACGAAATCAAGGAAACCTTCGAAAAAATCGGGATCCCTGAAGCCGAACGCGCCTATCTGGCCGGAGTAACGGTCCAGTATGAATCGGAAGCCGTCTATCACAACATGAAGGATGAGTTCGAGAAATTGGGCATCATCTTCACCGATACAGACACGGCCCTGAAGGAATATCCAGAAATCTTCAAGGAATACTTCGCCACTGTTGTACCGCCGACTGACAACTTCGAAGCGGCCTTGAATTCGGCCGCTTGGTCCGGCGGCACGTTCATCTATGTGCCCAAAGGCGTCCAATGCGATGTGCCGTTGCAGACGTACTTCCGTATCAACAACGAAGGCTCCGGCCAATTCGAACGCACGCTGATCGTCGTCGACGAAGGCGCCAGCGTTCACTATGTTGAAGGTTGTACCGCACCGACTTATTCGGCCGACAGCCTGCATTGTGCAGTTGTTGAGATCATCGTGAAGAAGGATGCTTACTGCCGCTACACGACCATCCAAAACTGGTCAGCCAATGTCTACAACTTGGTGACGAAACGCGCAGTAGCTCTGGAAAATGCGACAATGGAATGGATCGACGGTAACCTAGGTGCCAAAGTGACCATGAAATACCCGAGCGTATTCCTGAATGGCCGTGGCGCCAAAGGAACGATGCTTTCCGTTGCCTTCGCCGGCAAAGGCCAACTGCAGGATACCGGTGCAAAAATGATCCACAACGCACCGTACACTTCCAGCTCAATCGTCTCCAAGTCGATCGCTAAAGATGGCGGGGCAGTGAACTACCGCGGACAAGTGAAGTTCGGCAAGAAATCGGAAGGATCGATCTCGCATATTGAGTGCGACACGATCATCATGGACGATATCTCCACTTCCGACACAATTCCGTTCAACGAAATCCACAACGGCAGAGTCTCCCTGGAGCACGAAGCGAAAGTTTCCAAAATCTCCGAAGAGCAGCTCTACTACCTGATGAGCCGTGGCCTCAGCGAGTCCCAAGCGACCGAAATGATCGTCATGGGCTTCGTGGAGCCATTCACCAAAGAACTTCCGATGGAGTATGCAGTCGAGTTGAACAGACTGATTGCGTATGAAATGGAAGGAAGCGTAGGTTAAAACACAAACAAAGCAAAGGGTTGTTGTTGTAGCAACTTCCCTTTGCTTTTTGCTTGTGAAAAAATATTCCGAAATTAAATTTGATGATATTTTGATGATGTTTTTAAAAGTTAACGAATTTTGCAAACTTCTCAGCAGTTTTTTCTTTTCGTTTTTCGGTTACGTGTGTATAAATATTCATTGTTGTTTTTATATCAGTATGTCCAAGTCGTTCTTGCACCTCTTCAAGTGGTGTACCCATTTCAAATAGCAAGCTGCAATGAGTGTGCCGAAATCCGTGAAGAGTGATATGTTTTAGAGGGTATTTTTTTTCCAAATAATATAACCATTCATTTACAAGCGTTGGTAGATATATCTTATTCTCTTTTGTAGTGAATAAAAATTGATCTAAACCAAATATATTAATTCCTTTTGCTAAGTAATATTGAGACTGTATCGTTTTCCATTGCCTTAACTCAATCAACGTTTGATCATCAATACTTATTTTTCTGATAGATTTTTTTGTTTTTGGGGTTGTGATGATCGCATTTTCTGACTCATCAAGTGATACCGTTTTTGTTATATTAATTGTTTTTCCATTAAAATCTATATCTCCCCATTGCAAAGCGAGTACTTCGCTTTTTCTTGCTCCTGTAAAAGCCAATAATCTAAAGAACATAGACATTTTTGGGTTATTATAATCCTTAACACATTCAAAAAAGAACTTCAATTCATCCAGATTATAATAATTATCTAGCTTTGATAAATCTGATACCCTTTTTGGGAGCCGTACCTTCCTCATGGGGTTTTCTTTTATGTAACCTAACAGCATAGCATAATCCAAAACTTGTTGTGCTATGCCTTTTGGGTATTTAGCTGATGCGAAATGTTCGGACCACTCATTCACGGCTCTTTGGCATTCCAACAGATCGATGCTTTGCACGTATTTATTACCAAGCTTCGGTAGAACATGCAGCCGCGCGTAACGCTTAGTAGTTACAACAGTTCCTTGCTTTACCATCCGTCGATGCTCTTCCATCCATATATCATATACATCTTTAAATTTAATGCGGTTTGTCGCTTGCAATTCTCCTCGTTCAAAATCGCTTCTCATTCTATTTAGAGTTGTCCGCGCTTCTCTTTCAGATCGGAATCCTCTTTTTGTAGCATATTTTTGCACACCAGTTGTCCTATCGGTGCCTATATACTCATTGAACATCCATGCTTTTTTACCATTCTTCTTTTGATATTCGCTTATCACTCATTATCCTCCTTCCTCATGAGGTAAACACGGAGAAAATTTACTGCACAATCTCTGAGCTGTACATTTTCCAGTTACCGAATGGATCGCTAGGATTTCCTCTTGAATCTAAATCTCCTGTAACAGTCAATTGTTGTCCCGGTGTTATAGCAGATGTGGCGATATCATAATTAAAATCAGCTATAAACACGCGGTATATACCTGGTTTTCCGTTTAATTCTTGAAATAATGTTCCATCGTAATAATTTGAATCTATCAATATAATCTCGCTATCCCAAACCTCTACAACAGTTCCTGTCCATGTTACTTTAGTTCCGGATATATAGTCATCCCATAAGGCAGTTCTTTGAATTGGTTCTACATTAGCGTAGTTATTGGCAAATGAATTGAAATCAGACAAGCTATCTAATGTTAGTTGTTGCTGTTCGTTTAATGGTTCTTTTACTTCGACAATCGATGAACTCACTGCATCCACTTCTTTTGGTTCTTCTTCAGCAGTGCTGCATCCAGCAAATAAAAATAAAGCTGCTAGTAATCCGATATACTTCTTCAAATAAATCCCTCCTTAAAATTTCATTCCAATAGGTGTCATGGCCCAAACTAATTTTCCTAATATCGAAATCATTTCTATTTCCTCTTTTGTTGTATATATCTGATTTTTATGCTCAGGGTTAGTAGATTCAGGTTGAAGCATTATGTAATCTCCCATCCTATAAAACCTCTTCAAAGTAGCCTCTGTTCCGTTTACTCTGATTACTCCAATTTCACCGTTATTCAATTCTTCACATGGATCTATCAAAGCATACATACCTTCAGAAATAACTTTATTCATGCTATCGCCTTTAACAATAAGGAAGTACGCTTTTGGGAAAGCTGTATCTACATCAATTGGTACCTGGACAATATCAGGCACTTCGAACATTTCCAACGGCATTCCGGCAGCAATAGCGCCTTTAAGTTCTTTATATGCCATTGCTGATGGTTGTTTATTCATTGGTGTGTGGTTGTGGCTATGCTGGTGATCTTCTTTGTTTATTATTAGTTCCAAATCATCATCTAATAACTCCATTATTTCATTAAAATCTATTCCAGTAGCTTCAGATACCTGTTTGATAGTTTCTATTGAAGGTGCTATCGCTTTTTTAGTTCTGGGATTTTCATTTTTTTCTAACATCGATATGTATCCCTTGCTGAGACCTGAAATCTTCGCAAATTCATCCATTGACATTTTATGCTCTACTCTAAATTTTTTAACTATTTCTCCTAAAAACATTTCATCACCTCCTGATGGTAACATTGTACAGTCTATTGAACTTTTTATCAAACATTTTAGTTTAATATACTTGACAGGATAGTACCCTTGTATTAATATATGTTTAACAGGTTGAACAAGGAGGTGAGCGAATTGTTATTTAAAATTAAAGAAGCGCGAGAAAAAGCCGGGATGTCTCAGGATGAATTGTCAAAGAAGTCAGGTGTATCACGCACAATCATATCGGGATTGGAGACAGGCACAATAAATGTCACTACCACAAGGACATTAAAGAAAATTGCTGAAGCTTTAGGAATAAAAGTCAGCGATATTTTTTTGAACTAAAGGTTTAACACATTAAACAGGAGGTATAAATTTATGAGTGAATTGATGGTATTCGATTTCGAAAGTAATGACATAAGAACTCAATCGATAGATGGTGACCCTTGGTTCATCGGGAAAGATGTTACTGATGTATTAGGTTATTCAAATGCAAATGATGCGATTGCCAGACATGTTGATGATGAAGATAAGGGGGTCGCGTTTCACGATACCCTTGGCGGAAAACAAAACCTAGTCATCATTAATGAGTCTGGATTGTATAGCTTGATTATTAAATCAAAATTACCAAGTTCCAAGCGATTCAAACGATGGGTAACAAGCGAGGTCCTCCCGGCAATTCGTAAAACAGGAAAGTATGAAGTGCCAATGTCTCAGGAGGACATCATGATTGCAACGCTTAAAACACAGAAGGAACTTCGTGAAAAAGTAGATGTCATCGAGGAGGATGTTGCATATCTAAAAGAAGAGCAGCCAATATCTCCATATCCATTGATGAGGATGGAATCTCTTAGGAGAAAAAAAGTAGTAGCAGTTTTAGGTGGTAAAAGTTCAAATGCTTACAAAAAATTAAGTAACAAAGTATTCGCTGAGGCTGGTAGAGATTTTAAAAACAAGTTTGGGATCCCACGGTATGACATGCTGCCGAAGAAATACGAAGAGCAAGGCTTAGAGTATTGGGGAGATTGGGAGCCATGTACAAATACAAAGCTTGAAATAAAAGAACTCAACAGCCAAATATCATTGGAGGTGTAACGATGGAAGTTAATATCCCGCTTGAAATTCCGCATAACCTCCAAGAGGAACTGAAGCGGTCCATTGTTTCAATCTGTTTGGATGCAGCAGCACAGGCGAATAACATGTACTACGATTTGCCCCCATATCCAAATAAGACGGAACTGCGAAAAGCTTTGAAGGTTGGTAACGACAAGATAGAAACGTGGATCGCCGAGGGACTCCAGATGACGCGCTTTTCCGATAATGAATACCGATTTGATCGTGAGGATGTCAGGAAGTTCTTTAACGAAAGGAAAATATAAAGGATGTGATCACATGAAGATATTTACCGAAGAATTTGAAAATAAACTGGTAGCTGTTATCGGAACATCAGTAGTCGTTTTTATTGCATTGATGCTGGCCGGAATTGTCGGAGGCATTGAGCAAGGCTTGCTTTTCCCATGAAAGGGGACGGAAGACATGAACCTGAACGGACAAGAATATGAATCGTATTACCTAACAGCAGAAGAAAAGGCTGTTGTGGATGCAATGAGAGCAGGAGCGAGTATAGATGTAACGTTACGCATTGATGAAACGCCTGATCCAATTGATGAAACGCCTGATCCAATTGATGGAGTGGATAAATTCTTTGCTGGATTCAATAGTCTTACAACTGAAAATGCTTTTGTTCACGATCGGACAGATTTCGAAATTCCTTATATCGGTTTCTCAAAATTCTTCAGAGATTCAAAAATCATAGCGCGTGTATCGGTTCATTTGGAAAGGGTGGTTGGATGAGTTTTGCTTTATTAACAGATGTACTCGGAAAACGTGGGATAACCCATAGTCAAAGTAAAGTAGATGCGAACTTCGCAAGGATATATGAATTGGTTGATGGTAAATCTGTACCGGTATTTCAGGTGAATTTAGTTGATGGCTCATTTTTAGAAATGCCTCACTATCACAGCTTAAATACATATAGCAAGAAAACGTTGGCTTCTGCACAAGCGGAGTACAAACGCAGATTTAAAGGATGGTACAAAAAAAGCTGATGGGCAAACATCAGCCTGTAATTAAAGCAAATTACACCAAAAGTATAACACAGAAAGCAAGGTGGAGAAAATGGCTGAAATCAGCTGGATTAAACTTACCATCAACATGTTTGATGATGAGAAGATCCGCATCATACAGGCC
>NZ_FNQH01000012.1 GCF_900107505.1 Trichococcus collinsii
AAGTCTAAGCTCCTTGCACATTTGGTTCGTTCATTCTTTATTCAGTTTTCAAAGGTCAATCGTGTATCACGTGTTACGTGATTGCTTACCTATATTAGCACGGCTTCGTTTATTCGTCAAGCGGTTTTTGAAATATTTTTCAAAAACATTTACTGACGACCGCTCGAAGCAGCAACTTTTATATCTTATCATCCACACGATTGCATGTCAACAATTTTTTTCAATTGTTTTCTTTGCTCCCGTGGACAACTTCTAAATACTACCACCCGGCACCTACTGTTGTCAACACTTTTTAACAGTGAAAAGTCCGGACGGCCGAATAAATGATTTCATTTATGCATTCCTTCATTAGAGTCCGAACCAAAAAAACGCGAATAAAAAAGCGGAGATCCGATTTTCGCCGAATATCCGCTTGCATTTGATTTGTTATTTACTGATTTTCTCGTAGATTTCAACGATTTCTTTCGCCAAGTCTTTGAATGCGATCGAAGTCATCAAGTGATCTTGTCCGTGGACCATCAATAATGACAGTTCCACTGCATCTCCTGATGCTTCTTGGGTCAACAGACCGGTCTGCGCATGGTGGGCTTCCACCAATGCTTTTTCCGATTCGCTGATTTTTTCGTTTGCTAATGCAAAGTCTCCTGCTTTTGCTGCTTCGATTGCTTCAATCGCGTTCCCTTTTGCATCGCCCCCATGCATGATCAATTGCATGATGACATCCAGGTTTTTTGGTTCTGCCATTAGAGTAACTCCTTCAGTGTTGTTTTTATTCGCCCATTAAAGTTAGAGCTGTTTTCAATACTTTTTCACCGTTCATCATGCCGTAGTCCTGCATGTTGATGACATCCATTTTTGTGTCAGTGCCGGCAACTTTATCTTCGAATTGTTTCTTCATGTATTTAACTTGAGGTCCTAACATCAGGACGTCAATTTTTTTCTTAGCCAAATGTGCGTCTGCTTCTGAAGCGGATACTGCGAAAATATCAGCGTCCAATCCTTGCGCCACCGCCGCTTTTTGCATTTTTGATACAAGTAAGCTGGTGCTCATTCCAGCTGCACATACTAACATGATTGTTTTATCTGCCATATTCATTCTCTCCATCCATAAATATAATTTAATATGCAATTATTATAACACACATGATAGCGTTTGTCGCAAGCACTTACATAAATTTACAAACGGTTTCAGGAAATCGCTTTCTTTTTAATTTCGCGAAGGAAAATTCTTACTTTAGATTCTTGCCGTTTTGTTCTATGACCTCCTTATACCAGTAATAACTGGCTTTTTTGTGGCGTTTCAATTCTTTCGAACTCTCTTCATCGCGGTCTACATACACAAAACCATACCGCTTTTGATACCCGTTCAACCAACTCAACAGATCGGTATAGCTCCAAGTGCAGTAGCCAAGTACTGTAACCCCATCTGTGATGGCTTCCTGAACTGCTTTTGCATGGTCGTTCAAATAATCAATCCGATACTGATCATGAATCTGCCCTTCTTCAAGCTTGTCGTATTCGCCCAATCCATTTTCTGTTATCAATATTGGCAATCCATAGCGACTGTTTATCCGGCGCAAGGCAATCCGAAGGCCTACTGGATCGATATTCCAATCCCAATTGGTTTTTTCGACGAATGGATTCAATACTTCTTTGAATACGCCCGGAATCCCGCCTCTTTCCGTACTTCCCTTTTCACCGGAATAGTTCGGCGTCCCGAAGCCGACACCATCCAACGGATTCGCGGCAACAGTTGATGTCTGATAATAATTCACGCCCATGAAATCCGGCTTCCCTGCTTTCAATACATCAAAATCTTCCGGCAATGTTTCAGGCAACAGTTCATTCTCTTCCAACCAACTCCAGATGACCGAAGGGTACTCACCTTTCGCATAGACATCCATCCAGAAATAAGCATTCATTTCATCAAAGTTCTCCGCCGCTAATACATTCTCGGGCTGGGCATCAATAGGATAGCCTGGTGAATAAGCAAAACTCGGACCAATTTTCCCTTGCAATCCTAGCGAATGATATTTTTCGATGGCTGCCGCATTCGCTACATTCGCATGATGATTAGCTTGGTACATCCGTTTCGGATCTTTCACTGCCGGCGGGTGGGTCGCCATCAAGTAGCCATGGGAGATGAAGACATTTTGTTCGTTCAAGGATACCCAATAGTTTACCCGGTCGCCGTACCTACGGAACACAGTCTCTGCATATGTTGTAAAGTCTTCGATTATCTGGCGGGATTCCCATCCCAGATAATCGTCCTGCAGATATTGAGGGATATCCCAATGATACAACGTGACAACCGGTTCAATATGATTTGCGAGCAACTCATCGATCAGATCATCATAAAATTGTAAACCTTTTTCGTTCACTTCCTGCATGTTGTTCGGAAAAATGCGACTCCATGCAATCGAGAAACGATAAGCCTTCAGCCCTTGTTCAGCCATCAGCGCGACATCCTCTTTGAACCGATGGTAGTGATCCACCGCGACATCCCCGTTCGTCCCTTTAAAAGTCTTGCCGGGAATCCTGACAAAGGTATCCCAGACAGACATGCCTTTTCCATCTTCATCCCAAGCCCCCTCGACTTGATAAGCTGCAGAGGCCGAACCCCATAGGAAGCCTTCCGGAAAATCTTTCAATTTTTTGTGTTGCATATCATGACCCACTTTCTGTTTAGTTTATTTTGATATTCAAAGTACAAAATGGACCATAAATCATATGAGCGATTTATGGTCCATCTATGTTTGGTGACCAGTGATTATTTTACGATTTTCTCATAGATTTCGACGATTTCTTTCGCCAAGTCTTTGAATGCGATCGAAGTCATCAAGTGATCTTGTCCGTGGACCATCAATAATGACAGTTCCACTGCATCTCCTGATGCTTCTTGGGTCAACAGACCGGTCTGCGCATGGTGGGCTTCCACCAATGCTTTTTCCGATTCGCTGATTTTTTCGTTTGCTAATGCAAAGTCTCCTGCTTTTGCCGCTTCAATCGCTTCAATCGCATTTCCTTTTGCATCGCCCCCATGCATAATCAATTGCATGATGACATCCAGGTTTTTTGGTTCTGCCATGTTGTAAACTCCTTAGTCTTTTTTATTATTCGCCCATCAAAGTGAGGGCTGTTTTCAATACTTTTTCGCCGTTCATCATGCCGTAGTCCTGCATGTTGATGACATCCATTTTTGTGTCAGTGCCGGCAACTTTATCTTCGAATTGTTTCTTCATGTATTTAACTTGAGGTCCTAACATCAGGACGTCGATTTTTTTCTTAGCCAAATGTGCGTCTGCTTCTGAAGCGGATACTGCGAAAATATCAGCGTCCAATCCTTGCGCCACCGCCGCCTTTTGCATTTTTGATACAAGTAGGCTGGTGCTCATTCCAGCTGCACATACTAACATGATTGTTTTGTCTGCCATACGATTTCACCATCCTTATATCTAATTTGAGCCCCTATGAAAGGGGCTCATTGTGAGGCTATTTGATTATGCTACTACGTTTCCTGAAGCATCTGCTTCGATTTGACCCATTTCGATTTGGTAAGCTTTGTCATCTTCCAATTTGAAGAATGGATAGAAGATTATAGCGCTTAAGCCCATTTCGATTAGTTGCCATACAGCACCTTGCCAGCCGCTTATAAGGAATCCAGAAATAATTGGTGGTGTAGTCCAAGGTATGTTTACCCCATTTGTAAGAGGAACCAGACCAATGTTCATCAAAATATACGTTAAGATAGTCATGATTACCGGTGACAAAATGAAAGGAATCATCAAGATAGGATTCAATACGATTGGCATACCAAAGATCAACGGTTCATTGATGTTGAAGATTGCGGGTCCGATTGCTAACTTACCCAATATTTTGAATTGGCTCGATTTTGCAACGAATAAACACAATAAAGCTAGTCCAAAAGTTGCTCCGGCACCACCAATTTTAATGAAATTTGCATAGAATTGAGCATTGACGATGTTTGGTAATACTTCTCCAGCTGCAAATGCACTGGCATTTTCAGCAGTCAGTGTCAACCAAATTGGGTTCATTACCGCACCCAAGATATTTGGACCATGCAAGCCGAATGAGAACAATACTGTTTCTAAGATGACGACAAGGATTGTCGCTGGTAACGTGGCACCAATACTAGTCAATGGTGCTTGAATAATTTTAAAAATGAATGCTTGGGCTGTTTCAAATGATGTCATAGCAAAAATCAATTTCAGAATATCGAATACTAAGATAACAAACAAGCCAGGTATTAAGGCATCAAATGATCTCGCAACGTTTGCAGGAACCGAATCTGGCATTTTGATTGTCCATCCTCTGCTCAAAACGAAACGTACAATTTCAACTGCCAAAACCGTACTCATCATACCTAAGAACAATCCGCTAGCACTCAAGTTTCCCATTGGGATTCCTGCTGCATTATCGGTGCTTAAGATTGACGGTGTCAAAATAAGGAATCCAACAAGAGCATAAATAATCCCTGCTACATCGTCAATTTCATAGGTTTTGCATAAATCTTTCGCCATCCCGATCATAACGAAGATTGTCATGATGTTCATGGTCATATCGAACGGAACCATGAAGAATTGTGTCCAGTTAGCTCCGAAAACACCTGCCATGAAATCAGCGTATCCTGGAATTGGTAAGTTAGCAACTAATAGGAACATGGAACCGATGATCAATAGTGACATCGCTCCGAAGAAACCTTCTTTAATTGCCGATAAGTAACGGTTTGCATTTAATTTATAAGCTATAGGACCCAATTTTCCTTCTAAAAATTCTAAGAATTTATCCATAATAAAATCCTCCTCTGTTAGAACACATGTGAAGACAGCTTACCGTCTTCAAAAACAATAAAATAAATTGATATGATTGCTTGTCCGGATTCTGCCAGTCAGTCTCAGAACAATGGGCCTTCGTCTTCCGCATTCGTTTGCCGCTGTTCTTTATCAACAACGGATGGCGCGGAAAACTTTTCTTGCTTTCTACCTCTAACCTTCCAGTTTTTCCCCGTTTGACGCGATCACTCCTTTATACCAATAGAAACTATCTTTCCGGTATCTCTTCAGATCTTTGAGATCGAAGTCTTCCCGGTTGACGTAAACAAAGCCATAACGCTTGCGGAACCCTTGGTGGGTGCTGATTAGGTCGATCGCACTCCAGGTGCAATAACCGAAAACATCTGCTCCATCCGTAACAGCAAGGTTCATCTGTTCGATATGGTTGCGGAGATAGTCGATCCGATAATAATCATGGACCTTTCCATCTTCCAGCTTATCAATACCGCCTAAACCGTTTTCAGTAACGATCAGGGGTTTACGATAACGAGAGTAAATTTGGTTAATCGTCGTGCGGAATCCAGTAGGGTCAATCTGCCAACCGAATTCAGTATAAGGAAGATGCTCATTGTCGGATCCTGCGAAGAATCCTTCTTGGCTATCTGATAATTGCTGATCTTTTTTGCCTGTTGCGCGTTCCGTTCCGGCCGGATAGGCTTGAACAGTCGAGCTGTTGTAGTAGTTGAAGGCGATGAAATCACATTCCGCGGATTTCAGTATCTCCAAATCACCCGGTTCCATATCAGGCAGGGCTTCATTTTCTTCCAGGTAAGCCCACACTTGGTGATTGTATACACCATAAACGGCGATATCAAGATAAAGCCAGTTACGGATTGCGGTATACAGATCGGCTGCTTGGACATCCGCTGGGTTGTTCGATTTTGGATAGACGGCCGAAATGTTCGGTGCCGGTCCGATTTTCACATGCGGTAATTTTTCGTGGCAGTTGTTCATCACCATCGCTTGCGCAACAAGCATGTGGTGGTTTTGTTGGTACAAGGATTTCAAAGTGCTTTCACCTGTACCGACTGCAGCGCCATGAAGAATCATCATGTTCTGTTCATTGATCGTCAGCCATAATTTGACGCGGTCTCCTAAGTTATCGAAGAGGACATCGCAGTAGCGGACAAAAGCATCGATTGTGGCACGATTTTCCCAGCCACCTTTTTCAGCAAGTCCTTGCGGCAAGTCAAAGTGGTAGACTGTCACTAACGGTTCAATCCCGTATTTCAGACATTCATCAATCAAATCGCTGTAGAACTGAAGTCCTTTCGGATTGACTTCTCCATCACCGTCCGGAATGACCCTTGACCATGAAATCGAGAAGCGATAGGTTTTGAAGCCCATCTCAGCCAACAAGGCGATATCTTCCTGCATGTGGTGGTAATGGTCAGTAGCTACTTTAAAATCGGAAGTATCGGGAACGATTTCCTTCGCGTCCTGAACAGATGGTCCTTTTCCGTCTTCGTTCCAAGCGCCTTCAACTTGATATGCGCTGGTTGCGGATCCCCATAAAAAACCTTCTTTAAACGGTTTCATTTTCTTATGATACATACGCTCACTCCTTCCCTATCGATCTCCACTCAGAAAACCGACCCGTTTTAAGCGGTTACATGATTTTAAAAAGCGAACTCTCTTCTTTTCAAAAAGAGTCGTTTCCAGATCGCGAATGCGCTTTCTGTTTTTCAATATAAGCTTATTATAGAGTTTGTGAACGAAATGTAAACAGTTTCATATGCAAAAGGAACAATAATCAGCTTTTGGAATGATGTTTCAGAAAAGAAACGATTTGTTTCAGTTCAACACCCTGCTAAAGCTTATTGTTAAGCATTTGTTGCATGTAGTTATAATTACGTCTTGCAAGTGTTTCAATCAAAAATACGACCGGCAGTTGCGAAGTCACGTTCACCTCATCGTCGACGTATTCAGGAGTCAAGTGATAGGCCAAATTTATATCGGATTGTCTGGCCAATGAATTGGTGGAGGAATTTGTGATGCTGATGATTTTGCTCCCCAGACTTTTCAGGTCGCCCACCTTCCTTAAGATGATATCCGTTTCCCCTGAGACGGAGCAAATAATCGCCACCGTATTCGTATATTGCCTGCTGATCAGATGGAACGGATAGTAAGCATCCTGGATATGGAAGGTGCTCTGACCCAAATTTGAAAACTGTCGGGCTGCATAAGCTGCAATCAGGCCTGATGTGCCGATCCCGAAAAAGAGCGCGACTTCCGAATTGGCTATCAGTTCGACTGCGGATTGTATTTTTTCTTCGTATTCCGATTGCATGGAACGACTGAAAAACTCTTCGACGATTTCGGAAGTTTCAAACACCTTCTTATTGTGTTTGCGGTTGTCCATTTCCTTCAGATGTAACTTGCACTCCCAGATGTTTTCGAAACCCAGCTTGCTGATGGTACGCGTAACCGTCGCTGGCGATACATGGGTTTCGGAAGCTATCTCGCGGACACTCATGCGGATGACTTTTTGAGTATGCTGCACAATGTACTCGTATACCTTTAATTCTGTATTCGTCAGTAACTTTACATTCTCTTGATTGAACACGTAAAAACCCCTTTATCCGGAACAAATAAGCTCTGAGGCGTGCATTAGTTCGTTATCTTTTCTTCTTAACCATTTTAACATTTATTTATAAAAAAACAAAAAACAAGACAATTTTACGGAACGCAAAATTGTTTTGTTTTTTTTTGATGCTTCTATTAGTGCAAATGGACTTTTTCTCAGAAGATGTCCTCTGCGATGCTTTCGCGGAATGCCTCGATTTTGCGTAATTTGCTTTTTTCGCTGTGTGCGATGTCCAGCTCATCCAACAAGGGTACCAGCATTTCGTAGGTCTCCAACACGCTATCGCCGCGCATTTCGATTTTTGCAGGGAAGACTTTCGCTTCAAACAGGTATTTGTACAGTTCGAATTGGATATCGCGTGATTTATCGGAAGTCAGCACAGTCGCTAGTAGCACTTCCCCTGATTTTTTATCCGCGACGGCCATCATTTTCACAAATCGCGGCCGTTCGCCTTCTTTGAAGGTGATTGGTTGCGGCAAATAAAACAAGTCCACTTCGAAAGTGTTTCTTAGGAAGTTTTTCTTTTCCATCATCAGACGACGGATTTCGAACTGTGAAAGCATCAGATCGTATGGGCCTTTCGTCAATTCGCCGCCAGTCAGGAACGCCAGTATGTGTTCCTCTTTCAATTTCCAGACACTGTCTTTTGTACCGGCTTGGTAATAGTAACGCGTCGGTACGTCATCCGCAGCAAAAGACTTGTCAAAATCCAGTTTGCTGTAGATGGGGAACATTTCCAAAAAGCTCTCCAGTACTCGTTCGAAAAGAGTGATGTCCTCTTCGGTAGCCGACCAAGGAACAAATCCTGGCGTAAAATCCAGCAGCTCCGGCCAAGCTTTTTTGCCGCGGAATTTGACATCCGTTGTGCGGATGCGGTTATAGTCGATGTCTTCCAGTTTGCCTCGGTCGACAAATTCCAGTCTGATGTTTTTCAGCTTTTCGGTGTATTCCCCGATGCCGTCTGCGTCCGTGAACTCCGACTCCAGCAGATCCAAATAGAGGATGTATTCAGAAACATCCCGGAACACACTCAGTCCGATGCTGTCCTCATCCAATCCATCCAAAGCAAAGAATACAGGCTCCTTGCGATCGGAGTATTTGATCCCAACAACATCCGTGTCTTTCATTTTGTCCCAAGGCTTCAATTTATGGAAAGCCTTTATGTTCTCGTACAATTTTTGATAATCTCTCATTTATATCTCCTATCCTACTTAAAAAGCATAAGCATAAACCCTTGATAACGTTGGAATGCCGAGCACATGCTGCTTTTGGCTTGTGTTTCCAGCGGTTCCGGTCGCTTATCCTGTTTCGGCTTATTGTAACAAATTCCTTTCCTATGCTATCATATCTTGAAGCATGCATCAATTTTTCTTTTTTAAGGAGTCCAAAAATGACCTTTTCTTTCAAGGATATCGAAACCAGCAAATCTATCGTCAAAGAAACCTCTCTGTACACGCACCATCACAATGCTGACGCTCTTTTTATGCACATCGAGAATTATGTGATTTTCCATCGCGTCCCCACCTTCGCTGAATTCTTGGAGACTGAAGCCTATTTGAAATCAGAGCATCAAAAATATGACCAGGACTTCATAAAATTTATTTGGCCCGAAGATTGCGAAATTCCGCAGCCAATCATTTCCTATCTAGGATCGAACGACTTCAGCCTGGATATATTGGAGCTGTACGCGGCCCCTCCCGGAACCTTTGTGCCGACGCGGATTAATGAAGCGCCTTCCGATGTCAAAGTGGAATGGATGAACGCCGACAACCGCAACGCCTACCTGGCTTTGTCCGCGCAAGCCGACAAGGAAGTAAGCGAGACATTCGCGAAACAGAAACAACCCTACACCCAAGCTAAATTTGACAACCCGGCCTTCTGTCCTATCGTGGCGATTTGCTCCGATGAAGCGGTCGGTTCCATCGACCTTTATCTGAAAGAGGACAGTGTTGAAATCGACAATTTCTACGTCGGTAAAGATTCCCGGTGCAAAGGGATTGGGACGGCGTTGCAACAATTCGTCATGGAACATGCCGACCGGAAGACCGTCCTTTTGGTGGCTGATGCAGCGGACACGGCGCGCGAGATGTACAATCGCCAAAATTACACTTACATTTCTTTCCGCTACGAGCTTCTGAAAATATTATAGAAAAGCGGAACGGGTTCGTTCATCCCTTGTTAAGGAAACACTGTGACCTAAACGGTCAAGTGTATCATGCCTCTAAGCGATTGAAATCGCAAGAGTCATGACAATTTAGGAAATCGTGCCGAATGAGCATCGCAGAGCGCAATATGCTGAGAGACTTCCTGCGTCAGCAGGTTAGTCGAATAGTATCCTTGGCTCTTAGAGACAAGGGGTTCCTTTATCCTTTCCGAAGGGCTAACCCGTGCAGCTAGACATCATGATTGGATGCATGGAACATTTTACAAACCTGTGAAACACAAACGCACTTTCACCCACTCGGCTAATTGCCGAATGGCTGGAAGTGCGTTGTTTTTTCATTCGATTTCGTTGATTTGGTAGATTTCCACGGGATAATTCGATTCGATTTCCTCAATGATTTTATCCACAATTTGTTGGCACAGGACCCTTGAACTGTTGACAACCGCCAAGCCAATGACAGCCTGGTTCAACATATCTTGTGCCGATACTTCCGCAATGCTTACATTATAACGTTGATGCATCTTGGCAAGGATGCTTTTCACAACGCTGCGCTTATCCTTCAAAGAATTGGAATCGAAAAGCCGCATAGACAGTTCCACAGCCAACACGTTCATTGTCATCGCCCCATTTTTATTTAATATGGAAACATTATCTCTTCACGACAAAAAATAACCGAAACTGTCCCTTCTGTCAAGAGATAGCTCCGGATATCGGATAAAGCAAGGATGGGATGAGTCGTATCCTAGTATTCTTCTATATCTTTTCGTTCGCCTTTGAAGTTGTTTTTCTTTTGGTGGCGTTCGATGAGGACTTTGGTCACATCAGCAACGTCGACGCCTTGGTCGTACAGGAGTACGCCGAGATGGTAAAGCAGGTCTGCCGTTTCGTTGGCGACTTCTTCTT
The DNA here is from genome assembly GCF_900107505.1 of Trichococcus collinsii. Lineage (GTDB taxonomy): Bacteria > Bacillota > Bacilli > Lactobacillales > Aerococcaceae > Trichococcus > Trichococcus collinsii. The sequence continues at coordinate 10,508 of NZ_FNQH01000012.1, forward strand.
TGTCGTGGTTTTTAGCGCCGATGACGACTTCGAAAGCCTCTTCACCGAATTTCTTGGCGATTTTATCGGTGCCTTTGTCCAGCAGGTAGTTCGTATAGGACTTTTCGTCATGTCCGACAGCGCGTTGGCGGATGGTCTCTTCCAAGTCATCCAAACCAAAAGCAACCGGGACATCGAAACAACTTTCCGTGTTGCGGTGGCAAGTCGGCCCAGCCGGATCGATCATGATCAGCAAAGCGTCTTGGTCGCAGTCCAAGTACATATCCTTCACGAACTGGTAATGCTCGCTGGACTCGCCTTTTTTCCAGAGTCTGTCTTTGCTTCGGGAAAAGAACCAGACAACCTCGTCCCGTTTCGTCAATTCAAAGGCCTCTTCATTCATGAAGCCAACCATCAAAACATTTTTGTTCGTAAAGTGCTGAAGAACGACAGTCAATAACCCTTTCGAAAAATCAGGCACCAGTGCATCGTATTTAGACATTGCGCATATCCACTCCATTCTCAGTGCAGCATTGTTTCACTTCAGCGATCGACACTTCTTCATCATGGAAGATGGAAGCTGCCAAACCGGCCGATACATCCGTTTCCTTGAACAAGTCGGCGAAATGTTGGGCATTGCCGCCTCCTCCGGAAGCGATGACCGGGATCGAGACCAAGGCCTGGATCTTATTCAGCAGGCGGTGATCGAAGCCTTGCTTCATGCCGTCATAGTCCATGCTGGTGACCAACAATTCCCCGGCACCCAACGCCTCCACTTGCTGCACCCAGTCCAACGTCTTGATGTCTGTCCGTTTTTTGCCGCCGTGGGTATAGCAATACCATTCCTCTTTATCAGCTTCCCATTTCGCATCGACAGCGATGCAGATGCATTGGCTGCCGAACTTGTCGCTTGCTTCCTTGATCAGCTGCGGATTCGCCAATGCTGATGAATTCAGGCTCACTTTATCCGCTCCGGCGTTCAGCAGACGGGAAATGTCATCCGTCGACTTGATGCCCCCGCCAATCGTCATCGGGATGAACAGCTGTTGCGCTGTTTTGCGGATGACATCGATCATCAGGTTGTGTCCGGTTTCGGTTGCGGAGATGTCCAAAAAGACCAGTTCATCTGCACCTAAAGCATTGTAGCGCTTTGCCAGTTCGACCGGATCGCCGATTTCGCGCAATCCCTTGAATTGGATCCCTTTTACGACGGTGCCGTCCTTTACATCCAGGCAGGGGATAATCCGTTTCTTTATCATGCCAAGCCCTCCCAGAAAGTATCCGTATTGGCCGCTTTGCCGACGATGGCTGCCGCCACTCCCAAAGTTTCCAATTTTTTGATGTCTTCAACGTTGCGGACGCCGCCGGATGCAGTGATGGGATGGGTTGAAAGTTCGACAAGCTTGCCCGTCAACTCAAAGTTCGGTCCGGCCATCTTGCCGTCTTTCGAGATATCCGTATAGATGATCCCGCCCAAGGCCATAGGATTCGTCGCTTCCACGACATCATAGATTGTCTGGCGGCCCGTTTCGGTCCAGCCATTCACGGCAACCAGTTCGCCTTTTGCATCCAGACCCAAGTAGATCTTGCCGGGATATTTCGCCGTCATCTCAGCCAACCAGGGCAGATCCTGCAGCCCTTTCGTCCCGACGATCACATAGCTGGCGCCTTTTTCAAAATAGTGCTTGATGGTTTCTTCGGAACGGATGCCACCGCCGATTTCGACAGGCAATGCGCTCTGCTGCAAAAGTTGCTCGATAAAAGGCGTTTCTTCCGGTTTTTGGTTCAAAGCACCCATCAAATCAACGATATGGATGCGCTTCACTTGTTCAAATTGCGCATAAAAAGCGATGGCTTCCTGAGGTGTGCGCTGCATTTCCTCTTTCGTGCCGTAGTCCCCTTCGGTCAGACGGACACTCTTGTTGTCGATCAAGTCGATTGCCGGCCAAATCTCTATCATTTATTTCCATCCCCCTTGCAAAGCTTGGTTCAAAATTTCTAGACCGTAATCCCCGCTTTTTTCCGGGTGGAACTGGATGCCGATGACGTTATCCTTCTGGACAATCGCCACGATTTCCTGTCCGTAGTCTGCCGTTGCCACAACGTTTTCGTCGGTCACTACCTTGTAGGAATGGATGAAATAGACATCCTTGTCCAAACCTGGATAGCTTGAATGCAGATTGTTCCAGCCCAAATGCGGAACCGGCAAGTCGCTGACGATGTATTTCACTTCACCCGGCAAAAAGCCCAAACCATCGACATCGCCCTCTTCGCTGTGTTGGAACAGGAGTTGCATACCGAGACAGATGCCGATAAAAGGCTTCGTCTTCTCCAAATCAGTCAGCAGTTCCCGCAAACCGATCGCATCGATCCGATCCATGGCATCCTTGAAATGTCCAACACCCGGCAGGACAATGACATCCGCCTTGCGCAATTCTTCTTCGTCATGCGTCAGGATCGTTTCGTAGCCAAGAAAACGGATGGCGTTCGTCAGGTTCGCAATGTTACCCAAACCATAATCAACGATTGCTATCATTCGATCACTCCTTTTGAGGAAGGCAAGCGTTGCACATCTGAATCGGCCATCGCAATGCGCAGGCTTTGCGCAAAGGCTTTGAAGATGGCTTCGATTTCATGGTGCGTATTGCCGCCGCGGATCAAGTCGATATGTGCTGTGTAACGGGCGTTGATGACCAAACCATGGAAGAATTCCTCAACCAGTTCCACATCGAAGTTGCCGACTTTTTCTTTCGAAAATGCGGCATTGAAACTAAGATAAGGACGGCCACTGATGTCGATCACGGAACGGGCCAAGGTTTCATCCATCGGCACGTAGGCACTCCCGTAGCGGTTGATAGCCCCTTTGTCCTGACCCAATTCAGCCAGAAGTTGCCCCAAGACGATACCGACATCCTCGGTTGTGTGGTGATCGTCCACATCCGTGTCGCCGTCCACCTGCACATCCAAAACGAAGTGGCCATGGAAAGCGAACAGATCCAACATATGATTCAAAAAGCCCACACCTGTGTTGATGACGGAAGGTTCCAACCCTCGTTTCAAGGTGATGGCGATTTTCGTTTCTTTGGTAATGCGCTCTTTTGATACGCTCACAGTTGTTCTCTCCATTCTCTGATGATTTCGGCTAAGGCATCCAACTGTTCATCCGTTGCGATCGAGTAACGGACAGCCGTTTCGATGCACGGGATGCCTGATTTTTCATAGGTGCGCGGCTGATAGCCGTGGTCGATGATCCAATTACCCAACGCAGGCGCTAATTCACCGTAAGTGAAGACGAAATTCGTTTCACTCGGCAGGACGGAAATAATATCCCCTACGCCTTCATTGAAGATTTTCTTCAATTTGGCGGAAAGCCGACGTTGGTCAGCCATGAAGGCCCGCAAACGTTCCGGATGCTCCAACAGGAAGGCTGCGATGCTCAAGGATAAGGTATTGAGCGGATACGGATGGGCAATGGAGTTCAACAATTGCATCGTTTTCGCCGTCGAACTGGCGATGCCGATGCGCAAACCAGCCAAGCCGTAGATTTTTGACAAGGTACGCAAAAGGATGACATGATCCCCAACCGGTCGTGCCGGCGGATTGTCCACGAAATCCATATAAGCCTCATCCAAAATCAGATAGCCGCCGGATGCAGCCAGCAGATCCGCCGTCTTTTCGATAAAAGCAGCCGGATGCAGCCCGCCCAGCGGGTTGTTCGGTTGCGAAACGATGAAATAAGAGGGCTTTTCCTTCTCGATGACGGCATAAACCTGATCATAATCAAAGGAATAATCCCCTCGGCACGGCACTTTGATGATTTCGCGCTGGAATTGTGCAGCGTACTCTTCGTACATCACAAAATCAGGCTCCAGCATCAGGATCGGACCATCCCCCAAAAGGATTGTGCACTTCTGGATCCATTCATCCGATCCGTTGGCAAAAGCGATCAAGGCCGGATCCTCACCGTGGAAAGCGGCGTACGCTTCCGTCAAGCGGTCGATGGCATCGTCCGTATATTCCTGGAAGCGCGTCGCTACAGCTATTTCAGCAATTTCTTCATTTGTCAGCGCCCGGATGGGACTTTCATTTTTGTTGATGCGGATCATTTGTCGTCCCCCATTCTGACAGCCAAGGAGTCGTGGTGGGCCTGCAGTGACTCTTCGGTCGCAATCAGCATCCCGGCAGGAGCCATTTTTTGGAACGTTTCTTTCTTCAGGTTCAAAACAGAGTTCGGGCGCAGGAAGTCATTTACGGACAAGCCGTTCGCAAAGCGGGCATTGCCTCCGGTAGGCAGCACGTGGCTTGGACCGGCAACATAATCCCCGATCGCTTCAGGCGAATATTCTCCGATGAAAATCGCTCCTGCAGTTTCGATCGCGTCTATGTAGTCTTCTGCATCCTTTGTCTGGATCGAGACGTGCTCACCCGCAATCAGGTTCACGACTTCGATGTTTTCTGATTTACCGCTTGTCAAAATCGGGAAGTGATTATGCTTCAGACTCTCCTCGATGACCTCGATGCGGCTTTGTTTCGCTTTCTGGACGAGCAGTTCGGCTTCGATGGCGGCCAATTTTTCTTCGTTGTCGCAGACAAGGAAGGTGCGGGCCAATTCATCATGCTCGGCTTGCGCCAGCAGATCGATGGCGACCCATTCGTTGTTCGCCGTTTCGTCGACGACTACGACGATTTCGGATGGCCCGGCAATCGAATCGATGCCGACATCTCCGTAGACCAATTTTTTGGCCAAGGCAACATATTGGTTCCCGGGTCCGACGATTTTGTCGACGCGCGGAATGGTTTCCGTACCGTATGCCAAAGCAGCCACGGCTTGGGCTCCGCCTACTTGATAAACGTGGGTCACGCCGCAGATATAGCAAGCGGCCAAGGTCGCTTGGTTGATGGCGGTCTTTTGCGGCGGGGTCACGACGATTGTTTCCTTTACCCCGGCTACATTGGCCAATACGGCAGTCATGAGCACTGTGGAAGGATAACTCGCTTTGCCACCCGGCACATAGATGCCGACCTTGTTCAGCGGATGGATTTTCTGGTACAGTTCCCCAGCCGGAGACTGTTGCCACTTGATGCTTTCTTGGTAGACCGTGATGTTGTCGCGGGCTTCCTCCAAAGCAGCGCGCAAGTCCGCATCCAAGCTGTCATAGGCTTCCTTAATGATGCTCTGCGGCACTTCCAATTCTGTGATGTCCGCACCATCGAAGCGTTTTGCGTATTCGAACAGTGCAGCGTCTCCTTTTTCCTGGACCGTCTGGATGATTTCCATCACGGCTTGCGTCTTCGAAAAGTCAATCGTATTTTTTGTTTTGTAAGCTTCCTTAAACGTTTTAGTTGTGTACATTATTTTTCACCTTCAATTGATTGATTATAGTCTGTATTTCATCATATTTGGAGAAATAAGCATGCTTGTTTGAAATCAGGCGGGCATTGATTTCATCAAGGCGGACTTGCTCACTCAAACCATTATCATGCAGCGTTTTGCCGGATTGGACGATATCCATAATCGCATCCGCCATATCGATGGTAGCGGCCAATTCTACGGACCCATTCAGCTTGATGATCTTCACGGGTTGCTTGATGGAATCAAAATATTGTCTGGTGAAGTTCACATACTTTGTCGCAACCACTGGATAAACGTCCTTTTTCTCTTTGCTGGCGATGGCGAAATGGCAATAACCGAAAGGAAGGTCCATCAGATTATTGATGTTGCAGTTCTGCTCGATCAGAATATCGCTTCCGGTGATGCCCAGATCTGCGATCCCTTCTTCCACATATACAGGCACATCTTCTCCTTTGACCAAAATGAAGCGGGTGTCCTTTGTCTGAATGACCAATTCCCGAGAAACGGACTTCAATGCTGTCGACCATTCCGTCAGGTTGATTTCATCCAAGTATTGGATAAAATCCTTAAGTTGTCTGCCTTTTGATAGTGCGATAGTAATCATTTTTTCCCTCCGTTAATTGTTGATGGCCATTCCGAATGCTTTGGAAGAGCTTGTATATTGACCGCCCGATGCTACGGGTTCCGTTTGGTTTTCTCCGTAAAGTTGGATAAAGATACCTTTGTAATAGGATTGATTCGGCAACGCCAGCATATCCGCGTAGACGTAATCCACGTTCTTGCTCTTCAGCGTCGCTTCCCATTCCGCCAGTTCATTCAAATGTCCGGTCAGTTCAGGGTAGTGCTCCTTCAGATAGCCGGCCTGTTCGGTAGGTGCTTGATCCATCAAACCGATCAGCGGATGATCTGCACCCAAACGATGCTTCAGAGCATCCTGGTTTCTTTCGCAGATGAACTTGCGGACGGAAGGATCCTCCAACTCCCGCGGGCTCAGAATTTTTTTCAGTAATTTGTTATGGCTGACTACAGCAACCGATAAGGAAAGGTCCAATTCCTTCTCCATGAAGGTGATCATATCGCCCAGAACCTCGATCTGTTTAGGAATCGAGTCGGTAAATGTTTCCACACCCAATTGGTGACGCTCTTTCAGTAGCGAATAGACCGGGCCGGAATAGGCTATTTTATCGGCGCGTAAATGGTACTGCTTGCGGTATCTCACGATGGCATTCGTCCAGTCACTGCGCAGGGCGAAAAGGTTATCGCCGCTTTGCCATTTATGCCGGTTCAGCATCAGGTGCAAGTCATCATGAGACAGTTGTGTCCACTCAAATTTCTCTACGACTCCCAGGTCGATCAGATCGTACCCTAAGTGGTGGAAATGATGGAGAAACCCCATCTCTCTTTGTTTCTTCGCTAGCAACGATTCATTCGTCATCATTTCGTCCAAACTGTCTCACTCCCATTTCTTTTTTATAGGCCATCTGTTATCCTTAGAATATCGTTAGAATACCATTAGACGTTGGTGTTATCATACCATAGAAAGCTACTACATTGTATCCTAAAATGATGACACTTTATGAAGGAAGGAAGATGGAAGATGCACAGTGACAAACACGTCCATACCCCCTATTGCTTGCACGGTTCATCAGACGCAATGGAAAACTATGTGAAGGTTGCCATCGAGGCCGGACTTGAATCGCTCACATTTACGGAACACGCCCCTTTACCGATGGAAGATCCGCTTCCGGACAAGGACAGTTCGATGCGCCCTGAAGATGTCGATGCTTATCTGTCCGAAGTGCGCACACTTGCCAAAAAATATGAAGGCAGCATCGAAATCCATGCTGGTTTTGAATTGGATTATTTGGAAGGAAAGGAAACGGAAACGCGCGCCTTCTTGGAAAAATATCCGGAGACGGTTCCCCACTCGATTCTGAGCGTCCATTTCGTGCAGCTTGCGCCAGAAGAATACTTCTGCATCGATTTGGACCGCGAATCCTTTACGCAAAAAGGCTTGGAAATCGGCTATGAAACGCTCTACCACCTTTACGAAGCGGCGGTCAAAAAAGCTTTATCACTTCCGTATGGAGCATTGACCCCGAAAAAGATCGGGCACATCAATTTGATCCACAAGTTCCAAAAAGCCTACACCGTCAGTGATCCGATCGACTGGAAGCTACTGTTGGATAAAGTGAAGGAGAGTGGGTACACGCTTGATTACAATTTTGCCGGAATCGACAAGCCGGACTACGGCAAAACGTACCCGGATCCGGAAATGATGGCTTACGCAATAAAAATCGGCCTCTCCTATGAGAAGGGTTCCGACGCCCACGCCTCCCATGAAGTAGCCCGCTATTTCGGTACGACAACAGCAACGGAATACGATGACTGGAAAGAAGCCTGAAAATGGCTTCTTTTTTTAGTCTCATCCTATCAGCGCGGAGCCTTCGGAATTGAATTTTCCGCCGAATACTGGTACATTTATCTAGTAATCAAAAACATTACATCTAGTATTGAGAACTAGGTTAAAATTTTCTTTAGTTCAGAAAGCAGGTTGTGCCATGAAGCTTAAACCAGAATTGGAGGAGTATCAGCAACAGCTGCTCGATTTGACGTTCATCCGATTTGATGAGCTACCTGATTTCGGCCTCTACAGCGATCAAGTGATCGCCATCATCGAAAAGCAATTGAGTTTCCTGAATGCAACGCAGGAAGAACGCATCATCACGCCGGCTATGATCAATAATTATGTGAAACTGCAACTGATCGATAAGCCCGAGAAAAAGAAATATTTCAAGACACATATCGCCCAACTGATCGTCATCACGCTGCTTAAGCAAGTATTGCCATTGTCGGAGGTGAAAAAAGGACTGGAATTGCAAGTATCGATCCGCGGATTCCAGATTGCGTACGACACCTTCTGCCAAGAATTGGAGTATGCATTCCGGATGCTTTTCCGTGACCTCGACAAGAAAGAGCATTTCACTTATACCTTGGAAGATATCCACAGCGAAAACTTCGCACTGAAGATGATCACGCTGTCGCTTGCTTCGAAATTATTGACACAAAAAATCATATTGGTTGATGGCGTCAGTCACGCATCCAATAAAGGAGAACATACTAATGATGAAATCTAATTCCATTGCTGTTTTGGCCGATTCCTGCAACGATATTCCGCAGGAGCTGCTCGCCAAATACCATATCTACACCTTACCGTTAATGATCAATTATAAAGACGCGAGCTATCGCGATCGGGTCGATATCACACCGGAGCAAGTCTACGCAAGATTCCAGGAAGAGATCCCGAAGACAAGCCTGCCTTTGCCGGAAACAATTGCCGACACTTTCGCCAAGATCAAAGCGGATGGCTTCGATCAAGTGATTGTATCCGCCATTTCCAGCGGGTTGAGTGGCACCTGTCAAGCCATAAAATTGTTGGCGGAGGATATTCAGGACATGAAGATTGTCGTGATCGATACACTGAACATCGCCATCGCATCCGGATTTGTGGCGCTTTATGCTGCCGAGCAAATCGAAGCGGGACTTCCGTTCGATGAAGTCGTTTCAAAAACACAAGCAGCCGTGAAAAAGTCCACCATCCTATTCGGGGTCGGTACCTTGGAATACCTTATGAAAGGCGGACGCATCGGTAAAGTCTCAGGAATCCTGGGAAGCGCCTTAAACATCAAACCGATCATCTCCTGCAACGAAGAAGGTATATACGACACGGTAGCAAAAGTACGCGGCCGCAAACAGAGCATTCAGAAACTAATCGATATGACCCGCGAAAAACTGGGTCAGCACAAAAATTACTACTTGTCGATCTGCCATGGGGATGCCTACGAAGAAATGCTCGTTATGAAAGAACAGCTGAAGGATCTGGTCGCCGGCGCCAAAATCTATGCCGAAGGTCAAATTTCGCCAGTATTAGGTGTCCACACCGGACCCGGATTGCTGGGCATCGGCATTATGGTGTTGGAAGACTAAAAGAGTGTGATGAATCCAGGGGAGAAATCGAGCACTAAGAGGCGATTACGAGAACGGGCGCTTTTTGCCCGTGACGTAATCGCAGCTTAGGCACAGATTTCTGGGATTCAGAACACGTTTAAAAAGAGCGCGATGATTCGCGGGAGGACCGTCTCGAATGGCGGTCTTTTTTAGTGTTTTCCGGCGAGCGGCGGAAAACGTCTCAGCTCCGGTCAGAGCGCCTTCGCCGGAGGACGGCGGTAACTTTCGTCTCCACTTTCGACGAAGCCGTGCTCATCGGAGTACGTAAGCAGAATATTTTCCGAACTCCGGCGAAGCCTCCGTTCACCGGAGTTGCGCGCAAAAAAAGAGCGGCTGCCTTTTTCGGGCAGCCGCTCTTTTTTGCGCATATCTTCGCGCTGTTTTTTTTTAGTTGGATTTCATCAATTCATCGACGTAAGCAACTGTTTCCGGTTGGTTTGCTTCGATTTCAGCGATTTTTTCTGCAAATTGCGGCAAGTGCTCTTTGTGTGCATACAATAATTCATCCAACAAAGTCTTAGCTGTTGTACCCCCTGGCACGAGAGAATTGATTGTGAAAGCTTGCAACGCCGCACCGTAGCTGCCTGTGATGGCTGCACGTATGACTGTTTCTTCCATCGCTTTCATGCCTTGCAATAAACCACGGGCTGCGGAAGGCATTTCGCCCCAGTTGTATGGTTCTGCGCCATGAGCTGTGATCAAAGCGGAAACTTCTACTACGCAGTCATATGGCATATCTTGGATCGTGCCATTGTTCGCTGTTGATACGACCATATCCGTGCGTTTGTCGTTTTGGATCGACGCGATCACTTCGCAGGCTGCATCGCTGTAATGCGTACCGCCGCGTTGCGATAATTCTTCCGGCTTGTAGTTCAAAGAGGGGTCTTTGTAAAGTTCGAATAAGCGCGTTTCTGTTGCTTTGACTACTTGTGCACGCGTTTCGCCTTTTTCGAACTCCTCGATAGAATGCTTCAACATTTCATCTTCGATATAGTAATAACGGTGGTATCCGCATGGAAGCAACCCTAAGTCCTTCAATTGCTCGTAGTGGAATTGTGCACTGTGGATGTTTTTCAGATGGTTTTCATCTTCTGTTTTTTGTGGTCCGTAAACCATATCAATCACTTCATCTGTGCGTTCAGCACCCTTGTCATCCCAGACACGGTGCCAGTGGAAGTGATTGATTCCGGCAAATTTGAATAATAATTCCTCTTCAGGAATCGCTAATTTTTCTGCTGCGACTTTGCGGTGTCCGATTGGAACATTGCATAAGCCGATTGTTTTCTTCCAACCGAAATGTTTGATAGCTGCTTCAGTCACCATACCTGCAGGGTTCGTAAAGTTGATCAACCATGCGTCCGGACATTGCACTCTCATATCCGCAATGATTTGGCCGATAATCGGAATCGTACGGAAAGCTTTGAACATTCCGCCTGCACCATTGGTTTCTTGACCCAAAACACCATGGGACAATGGAATGCGTTCATCTTTGATACGAGCATTCAGTAAACCTACACGGAATTGCGTCGTTACGAAATCAGCATCTTTCAAAGCATTGAAACGATCCAATGTTAAGTGGACTTCCCAGTCCAATCCAGCCGCCTCGACTTGGCGTTTCGCCATTGCGCCGACGATTTCCAGTTTTTCCTTACCTGCTTCGATATCCACCAACCAAATTTCTTTGATCGGCAATTCATCTTTTCTTAAGATGTATCCTTCAATCAATTCCGGTGTATAACTGGAACCTCCACCAATCGTAACAATCTTCAAAGCTTCTTTCGACATGCATGCTTCCTCCTATTTTTGGTTTCTTTTTGCTTTCCGACTCATCCGGCTCAAAAATTCTGTCGTGACAATGCATTCTCTGACACAAGCGGATAAGATCCCGAACGTTCGGCCAGGAAAGACTTTCATTCCCACCGTCCGTGAAAGGGCTTTTCGCTTTCATGATTTCATTTTAGCACAACCCAGTCGCATCCGAAGAATCCCCTTACATTTTGATTGCAGATTCCTCTTAATGATTTTCGTTTCAGAAATGAAACAGTTTGTTTCATCCTCAAAGGATATCCAACGCCGTTTTGAAAGTAGGCGCCGGGAACCGGGCATCCAACCGTTTCAGATCATCATCATCCAGACGGATTTTAGAAGCTTGGGCATTGAGATAGGTGTGTTCTGGATTTGAAGAGCGCGGTATTGCCGCCACGTCCGGATGAATGATGCACCATGCCAGAATAATCTGGATTGCTTCGACATCGTGTTTCTTGGCGATCTTTTGCACTTCCTCACTCTCCAACAGCTGCCCGCGCAACCGGCCTCCTTGGGCTAATGGTGAATAGGCCATGATCGGAATGTTACGCTCCCGTTGCCATTTCAACAGATCATACTCTATCCCACGGGAGCCCAAATGATACAAGACTTGGTTAACTTGGCACTGGTTCCCGTGTTCCATCGATAAGAGGCTCTGCATATCATGGATATCGAAGTTTGAAACGCCCCATCTACCGATTTTTCCTTCTGCCTTAAGCTGCTCCATTCCGGCTATCGTTTGGGACAAAGGCACATTTCCTCGCCAATGCAGCAAATAGAGATCCAAGTGGTCCGTATCCAATCTGCGCAAGCTTTCGGCACAGGCAGCCAAAATTTCATTCCGGCTCGCCCGGTGAGGATACACTTTGGAAACAAGATAGACCTGGTCACGGATACCTTTGATCGCTTCCCCAACCAAACTTTCCGACTTCCCATCCCCGTACATTTCAGCTGTATCGATAAGGGTCATGCCCAATTGCACACCTAACCGCAAAGCCTCGATTTCCTCTTGTCTTTTTGCGGGATCCTCGCCCAAGTACCACGTACCTTGCCCCACTTGCGGCATGACGCTTCCGTCCGGTAACGCCACCATCCGATTGGCATTCTCTTTCCGCAGAGATTCTATGATTTGCTCGTCTATGTTCGTCATTTACAGACACCATCCTTTCTGTTTTCGACACCATTCCTTACATCAAGTATACCTTTTTTTGTCGTTAACACAAAAATAATAACAGCGCTTCCACATTTTTCGATTTACTGGCCTTTTCCTTTGGCGATTTCAATTTTGTAGCTTATGATAAGCATATAAAGCTATTTTTTCTATCATCAAAAGTGTGATGATGAGTCGAACGATGGAATCAGAACCAAGGAGGACGAATCGATGAAATACAGGAATCTAGGAAAAAGCGGTTTACGCGTCAGCGAAATCGCACTGGGCAGTTGGTTGACGTACGGAAAATCGGTTGCAGATCAAACAGCTGAGGAATGCATCCGGACCGCGTATGAAGCAGGCATCAACTTTTTTGACACAGCCAACGTTTATGAAAAGGGTGCTGCTGAGACCGTGCTCGGAAAAGCGCTGAAGGACTATCGGCGCTCCAGTCTGGTGGTCGCCAGCAAAGTCTATTTCCCGATGGGTGATGGACCGAACGACAAGGGCCTATCGCGCAAACACATCATCGAATCCTGCGATGCCAGCCTGAAACGCCTGGATATGGATTATCTAGACCTCTACCAATGCCACCGTTACGACCCGAGCGTCCCGATAGAGGAAACGCTCTGGGCGCTCGATGATCTGCAGCGTCAAGGCAAGATCCTTTATGCCGGCGTCAGCGAATGGCCGGCCGATAAAATCCAGGAAGCCCACCACATCGCAAAACAACATAACTTCCGCCCGCTCATTTCCAACCAACCGATCTACAATATGATCGAGCGCTACATCGAGGTCGATGTGCTGCCCGTATCCGTCGCCAACGGCATGGGGCAAGTCGTCTTTTCTCCATTAGGACAAGGTATCTTGACCGGCAAGTACAAATCCGGCCAACAAGCTCCGGAAGGCAGCCGTGCCGCCAACAGTAAGCTGAACAGCACAATGCAAAAATACCTGGAAAACGAAGCCCTGTTGGAAGCAGTCGGGGAAATCGAAGCCATCGCCCACGAATTGGAAATAACCATGCCGCAACTGGCCTTGGCCTGGATTCTGCGCCAACCCGGCGTCAGCTCAGCCATTATCGGCGCCAGCCGTCCGGAGCAGATCGAGGATAACATCAAGTCGGTGGATATCGAATTGACGGACGAACTTTTGCTTGGCATCAACCAAATTTTATTGAAAGTAAGTAGCTTTAAACCGAGAAGCTGATTGTGCGTTGAATCAATCCGGACAACAGGACACCGAAAAGGCCACCTTGATGGGTGGCCTTTTCGGTGCTCTTTTTAATTTGTTCTCCAAATCGAATAAAAATATGAGAACTCCGGTGGACGGAGTGTTCCCTGGAGTTCGCCCAACATTTCTGCTTGCGTTCTCCGATGAGGACACCTTCGCCGGAGGTGCGGTTGATTACAACTGTGTTACTCCGGCAAGCGAAGCTTCCCCGTAGCTGAGAGGAAATCCGAAAGTTCTGAACCGCTTCGCTCGTCCGTCGGCTCTTAATCTAACGCTAAAATTTCCAAGATGGAACGGACATCACGGACAGACACCTGACCGGGCGCGGAAACCTCTTTGGCCGCCGCAAAAGTCAGGCACGAACCGAACAGTTCTCCTGCCAACCGCGAAATGACGCCGTATTTGCCCATCGACATCGTGATGCACGGGCGGTCAGCTTTCGCTTTTTTCATTTCCAACGTCGCCGCCAGCAGCGTCAGGACATCCTCCTCGCTCTTCGGCATGACCGCAATCTTCGTGATATCCGCCCCGAGTTGCTGCATCTTCACTAATCTTGCAACGATTTCCTCTTTAGGCGGCGTACGGAAAAAATCGTGGCTTGATAGAACGACTTTCACGTTTTTTTCGTTCGCTTCAGCAATCAACTTGCTGACATCTTCTTCCGAACTGAACAGCTCGAGATCGATCATGTCCACCAGCCCGCTCCGGACCGCGAAACGGTTCAATTCAAAATAGCGATCCAAGCTCAGCTCGCGCTCTCCGCCCTCTTTTTTGGTGCGGAACGTGAACAGCAATGGTTTTTTATAAATGCTGTTGATTTCGGCCAATAATGCTTCGACCTGCTCCGGGTGCTCTACCCCTTCGAAGAAATCGATGCGCAACTCAGCCAGATCGAAAGCGACGTTTTCCAGCACTTTTACCTCGGAAATGATTTCCTGTTTTGTTTTCCCTATCAACGGCACGCAGATTTTCGGCCTGCCTTCGTTGAAGACGACATCTTTCACTTGAACGGTTTTCATTGGTATATCCCCTCCATGGCGCATTCCCGTCCTTCTCCCTTGAATATTTCAGAGCAAAGGAAGCTGAACTTACGAGTATATGATACTTCCCATTTTATCGTTAATCGCGCCAAAAGCATAGGAGCACTTTGCGGAAGTTTTTAAATCCGTTTATTATTTCAACCTATTTCTATTTTGAAACATACCAGGCACATCAGGAAACAAAAAGCTGCGATCCGCTCCGAGAGGAGTGGATCGCAGCTTTTTATTTTGTTTGAATGAAGTCTATTTTGTAAATTTCGCTTGATAGGCTGCAACCACTTTATCAGTGGTGAAGCCATACTCAGCCATTACCACGTTGCCATTGCCGCTTGCGCCGTAAGTATCGATGCCGTAAGCTAGGCCATCCAGGCCGACATAACGTTCCCAACCAAAGGTCGCGCCCATTTCGATGGACATGCGGTTGCGGACTGCGCTAGGCAGGACTTGCTCTTTGTAGGCTGCATCCTGAGCTTCGAACAGATCGAAACTCGGCATGGAGACGACAGAGACGTCCACTCCGGCTTCACGCAATTGTTTCTGCGCTTCCACAGCCAAGCTAACTTCCGAACCAGTTGCGATCAAGATGCCGGCAGGCGTTTCGCCTTGTTGTGGAGAAAGTACGTAAGCACCCTTCTTCACACCTTCGCGGGCCAATGTTGGCGTTCCTTCAAGGACAGGCAAGTTTTGGCGCGTCAGCACCAACATCGTTGGTTTGTCTACTGAAGACACGGCGATTTCCCAAGCAGCGCTGACTTCGTTGCCGTCAGCCGGACGCAGAACCGTCAAGTTCGGCATGCCGCGGTAGCTGGATAAGTGTTCCACTGGCTCATGCGTCGGGCCGTCTTCGCCTACGGCGATTGAGTCATGCGTCATCACGTAAGTGCCAGGCAAGTGCGAAATGGCAGCCAAACGCATCGCTGGGCGCAAGTAGTCGGTGAAGACGAAGAATGTCCCTACATACGTTCTCGTTCCGCCATGCAGAACGATGCCGTTCATGATAGCGGCCATCGCGAATTCGCGCACGCCGTACCAGATGTTGCGGCCGGCATAGTTGCCCGGCTCAAAATCGCTT
>NZ_FNQH01000013.1 GCF_900107505.1 Trichococcus collinsii
GCAATGCGGCAAAAGTGGTACTACCTTTAAAAACATAGGCACTTGATGGCAAATCGGATAAATCAGCTTTTGTCGATTCGATATGCGCCAACTGTGATTCAACTGAAACAAGCCTTGTCGGATATGTTGCGTCAAGATTGTTTGCTCTGTCTATGAAATCTTGTTCGACATCATCTATGCGTCCGTTCCAACTTTGAACCTCTACCAAAGCGCTTGCCAAGGCAGTAAAAACATTGCTGCTCTCAATGGCTGTATCATCACCAACAGTAGCCTCTACATTGATTTTTATGTTTCTGCTACCAATTACACTGCCACTATCAATGATCTGGATAAACGCATCAACTTTACCCTTCCTGAGCATATTCGTTGGATAGGTGACTTTATACAAGCCTTTTGTAAGATCAATAGATTCAAACGGATCTAACCCTTGCACCCCTGCAACAGTAGTATGCGCCCACTTTAAATTTAAAGTGATGCCTGTCGTATCCTTTAGCAATCCATTTTCAGTTAAGGTAACTAATAACCCACGGCCGTTTGCATCACCTTCTTTTGCAATATAATCGCCGTATACTTGAGTGTTTACTGAGTCGATTTTAAGCGGCTGGTAGTAAAAGTTATTTGATAAGATTGACATTAAATCACTCCTTTACTCGTAAGTATTTCCTTCAAATCAGCCAACTCTTGTTTCGTAGTAGCTAATTCTGTTTCGCTTGCTTTTACTCTCGCAACTAACTGCTGTATTGCCAATGTATTAAGATTTATTTGCTTTCCGCTATCTACACTTAAGTAATTGCTGTTCTGATCCATTACTTGAAGACAAGGCGCGTATTGTGCTTCCATACCAAATTGCAATCCATCCGGCTTTGTTTTGTTGTATGGGTTTTCTTTATCCCATTCAAATTCGATAAAGCGCATTTTCTCGATGGCTGCAATTGCATCTAGTTCGGTCGTCACCGGGTTTTTCTTCAAACGGATATCAGACTGATTTGTTATCGTATTTCCATTCATGTTTAAATTTTGAAACGATATATTTTCTCCGGTCCTAACTTCAAATCTTCCGGTTGTAGTTACTCCATCACCGTTTAAAATCCCCATCGAAACACCAGCAACTGAACCCAGTAATAACATTTGATTTGACGCATTAAAAATAATGGATCCTTGAGTTCCTGAATTATTTGTTGTTAACCTGATTTTTCCGCCGCCGTAAATTTCCCCAACATTCCAGATGGTATTGCTGTTCATTTCCAGGTAGTTGTTCAACTCTATTGGCACAAAAAACTTGAGTAAATCATATAATTCTTCAAGGCGCATAAACGGCGCATAAGCATTAGATTCTGCCGTTGCTTTCCTACCAAAAGACATCTGCTTTTGATAATCAGCACCGATCAGCATGCCGTTTATAGTGTTGTCCGTTGTGTTGTAACCCATCCCAAGAAAGCCTGTTTCTTCAGCGTATTTATTTATGAAGCTGAGTCCGCCTTTTTTCATGTATGTTTTTTCGCCGTTGTCATTTTCCACCCATAAGCCACTGGCATCAATACCCACTTGCGTATTAATGTTATTCCAGCCAAGCTTTATCAACTCGGCATTGAGGACACCAACATCAATAAAATCAGCTACAAAATGTCCGTCATTCGTTATTGCAGTACGATAAGGACCAGCATAACCAGTTCCGCTATATCCAAGGCCATTTAGATTCCATCGCCAAATCTTTACAGCCGTTGTAATATCTTCAGTATCCATGATCAAAAGTTCACCATTACGCTTGAGTACATATCCACCTAAAGCTGTATTGAGCAATCCTGTCGCTCTGTCGATACTGGCTTCCAGATTAGATATTTCAACTTGCTTAATTGCATCAATTTGCGATTGCAGATTTCCATAGCCGGACCCTGATAAGGTTTGCTTTATGGATCCTAAAGATATTTTTGTGTATTTCTTCTGTATAGGATCGTATTCATAGCTGATCACTTTTGCAGTTAGATCGATATCTTCTTTAATGTGACGCACCTTGACCGTATCGCCAATATAAATTGTCTGCAAGGCTGCATACTTTTTATATTCATTCGTATTCATCAGGCGGACAAATTGCACATCATATGTCGCCGTTGGCCTATCTATTTCAGCCTGTGAGTATTCCAACCCTACTAATCTTCTTAATTCGGCGTATGCATCTTCTAAAGGTAGTGCATCTTCATCGTCTGCATAATCTCCAATAGCCGCTTTTATGTCCTTATATTCGATTTCCCGAACTTTTGGATAAGGATAGTTACTTATAAGCGGACTGTCTATAAACTTCTCAGGCAGTTCCAATCCATCAAATCCGATTGGTTTAATCCGGGTAACAACAGTTGTCCAATCAATCGTTGCATCAAATCCCTCTAAGTCTTTCCGGTATTCGATTATTACGTTACGATCCTCGCCTATGTGATTAAGCATTCGAATTTGGAAATTGTCCCGGTCAATCTCGCCGCCCCATCTACTGATAAAGGTATTGTCCTTCGAATCATTCAGGAACGCTTCAGCGGCATTCATCCCTACAATCCTCGCAGTTGCCTGAGTTGCTATGTCAGAAACAAATTCAAAACTATGAAGATAGTTAGTCGCTCCAAGAATTTGAACCCCGGCAGCAGTTCCGGATTTATCAACTACGTTAGTATCATCGATATAGTTAAAACTCAAATCATAAAAGATATGATAGGCAGTTACATTCCGATAACCCATAACAGGCTCTTCTTTATGAATCCTGAATAACTGATAGCCCTTCGGAGTCATTACCTTGATAATGTGTTCACCCTTCACATAAATCGCTCTAGGAGCAAATATAGGGTATTTAAATTTAAAGGCATAAATTCCGTTCAAGTCTTGCATGACTAATGGATCAATAATATTTTTATCCAGACTGCCTAAACCATTTCTGGTAAATTCAGTTTCATCAGGTCTATAAATTGAAATCATATGAATCGCCACCGCCCATCAATTTCTACGCTTGTAACGGTACCAGTCCATGAAATTGTATTGTTTCCTAGTTCAAAAAATGGGAAATCTCCGGCCATTCCATTTTCTAGTGGCAGCAAATCTTTATGATATTCCATGTCCTGCGTATCAATCTCAACATAGCCCACAACATCATATAAATAAATATTCTGACTGTTTATAGTCAGCGTGATATCTCCACTACCATTAACTTTTATGTAAGGCTCAGATGCATAGGTCCCTCTATTGAGGATTGTTTGACCTGATTCAGTTACTTCAAATGTGCTAAACAGGTTATATGTAAACGGATCGCATCTATAAGTAACTGTAAAGTACCCATATTCCGCAATTTGATTATCCGTTTCATTGATACTGATATGCTTTATCTTGTAGTAAACGTCATCATCGCTAAATCTGAGTGTTTTTTTTCCAAAAAAATAGCCCCTCAATTGACGAATGAGAGGCTTAACATTGAAGTCTTCCAAGACATTGTACTCAACAGAAAATTCGATGTCGTCAAAGGCATCTTCTTCTATGAGCGAACCATGGCGGCCCTTTATGTCGTGTGCTTCGTATCTTAGTTCAGGAGCAGGGATATCCGGTCTGTTAGCGACACATGCTCCATATTCTGATGTTGGGTACTGATCCAAAATAGTATCAAGCATTATTGTCGTCTCCCTCTTCCGAATAGTACTTCATTGTTCTTTTTAGCAAGGTTTGCATCTATTCTGTCTGTCATTCTGTCAACATCATAATCTGAGTTAACAGTTGCATATACATTGATATTAACGGTACTTGCTTGTACGGCATCCCGACTGGACAGCGCATCCATCAGTTGATTATTTGCACTTACGATACCTAACCCGATATCGCCTAGCACTTTTTTATTCAGCGGTAGGATAGCTTCTTTTCCAGCTTCGCCACCGATCATCATATTACCGCCGTTCATGCCAAAGATTGTAGCGGCATCCATGATACCACCAGCAGCATAGAAATCGAATCCGGTTGGATATGTAAAGGTCTTGCCTAAGATGGTTTTTGATGCTGTGTTCAGTTTAATTTTAGGCAATGAAGGTAAACTTATTTCAGGTATCTTCAGTTTCATGTTTGTAAAGAAACTTTTAATCCCCTCTACAAAACCACCAATTTTATCTTTAGCACCGCCGATGGTTGAAGTAATTGCATTCCAGGTTGTAGTAGCACTGCTTGAAATGTTATTCCAGATGTTCACTAAATCCTGCTTGTCATTAGCCCATTGGTTTGAAATTCTACTTCCGGCAGTGCTTAAAATAGTTTCAATCTCAGTCCAATCGGATGACGCAGCAGATTTCAAAGTTGCCCAAATATTTTGAAGGTCAGCAACGTCACTGGCCCACTGTTCACTTATTTTATCTCCGGCAATTCCTAGTAGCGTTTGTATTTCTGCCCAATCTTCGGCCGCTGCTACTTTTATTTCGTCCCAGTGTGTCATGATCAGTATTCCTAAACCAATAGCTGTAGCAATAGCCAGCCCCCAAGGACCGAAAATAAAACTGGAAAGCCCTGGTATTATTTCAGCCATGAGTTTAAATCCACCAATTAAATCAGCTATACTGCCGACAATTGAACCCATAATGATAAGAGCAGGACCCGCACCTAGCGCGACAGCACCCATTCCAAGAATAAAATTCTGAGAACTATCAGGAAGTCCGTTGAATCCATCGATTATATCCGTAATGTAACCGGAAAAATCTTCTAAGAATGGTTGAGCTTCACCGATCATGTCAATGATTCCCTCACCTACAGGCATAAATGAATCTGCTAGATCCCGAAGCATAGCTGTTCGTTCAGTACCAAATGCGCTTTCGAAAGCAGAAACAACTGTATCTGTTGCGCCTGTTACTTCTCCGTATGAATCTCCTACTTGCCCCATAGCTTCGACTATTTTATATCCGGCATCCTCACCAAGAGAACCCCAAATTTCTGTAAGTGCAAGTTGTTTAGCCTGTGGGTCTTCGATTCCTGCTAGATTTTGCGCCATCTTTTGAAATAGCACATCATTTGATTCTCCACTGGCTTCCCATGTATCATAAATATCTTTCCATGATCCACCGAGTTCTTCAACGGCCGTCTTTATTGTTCCGTCTCCGATACGAATACCAAACTCTTTTACCAGGTCATTTACTTTATCTAGATTATAGGCTCCGCCATCTAGCCCAGCTTGGAGGATTGCAAACATCTCTTCAGCAGAATAACCATTCTCTTCGAATAGCGTTGCATATTCAGCAAGGTTATCTCCTAACTCATCTGTTTTGTTAAGGCCATTTTGAGCGCCTACAGTGATGAAGTCAAAAGCTTCTTCCGCAGTCATTCCATATGTACCCATTAACGAGTTGACACCTCGGAGTGTTTCCGTCATATCCATGCCCATGGTATTTTCAAGAATGATTGCTTTTTTCGTTATGTTTTCTAATTCATCAGGTTGCAAGCCTGATAACTGCTCATCTACTTCGGCAATCGCAATAGCTATATCATCATACGTTTCGCCATAACCAGCTTTATAGATGTCTTCGGCAATGGCCTGAAACTCTTCCATTTCCTTATTTGAGGCACCTGTATTTGCCTGAATTTTATTCATTGCTTCTTCATAGCTTGTGGCTAACTCAGTTGCAGCAGTTGCCACTGCAACAACAGGAGCAGTCAAACCAACAGATAATACTTTACCTGCATTAGCTGCACCATCAGCAGCATTTTTTATCCTATCGCCCATCTTTTCAAACTTGTCGCCAGTTTCCTTTGCAGCTGTGCCTAATTGATCTGTTTCTGTTTCGGCTGCATTTAAATCTGACTTAGAGGCCTGAAGCTTTTTATTTGTATCATCAATGGCATTCTTGAGATATTCTTCCGATCGCTTTGCATCCAACAATTTGTCATTCCATGCCTTAGCTTCTGCTGAGTTTTCGCCCATCATTTTTTTCGCATTTTCTAAAGCTTTAGCTGTCTTTGTTGTTTTATCCGCTGCTAATTCAAGTTGTTTTTCCAAGTTGCTAAGGCTTGCTTCTAGTTTGTCCGTATCACTAGCCGTGTTTTTCATCTGTTCTGACTGCAATTTAAACTCTTTATTCAGCGTTTTGACATCTGAATTTATTTCTGTAATACCCTTGTTAAAGTCCTGATTGACAACCTTGTAAGAAACTTTGATTTCTTTTTGATTATTTGCCAATTACTCACCTCCTCACTTGATCGGATTATTCCTGTAATTCTCAATTGCTATTTTGTTACGCGCTAAATTATTGAGCGTTTCAACGTCAGAATTGATTACCAGGTCATAATCAAATCCAATATAAAAAACGTAGAAGCTTATTAGGTCATCTACGTTTTCAATCTCTATTGTTGGAGACTTTAATTTACTTACTTTTTTGTTTTATCAGTTTTCCTCTCGAAGGCCTCAGCAAATTTCTTTCCTATGGTCCGGCCACCGAACAACTCCATATAGATTTGTTGGTAGAAAACACTGTCCACTTCAAGTAATTCTTGGAACTCTTCAAGAGACATCTGATCTTCTTCATTCGCATTGTAGTATGCGATATAGACCGCCTGAGATGAAACCTCTTGCTGATCAAAATAATCCAAGTCCTTTTTCGGAGTATTTGAAATAGAAGCCAATAACTCTTTCGAGAATAATTTGGTATCTTTTAATTTTTTCATGCGGCCAATGGTCAAGGTTGTATTTAAAATAACCGCCTGACCATCAGATAGAATTAACGTATGTTCAGCCATCAGGTACCTCCTATGGTCCTACTACTAATTTCACCAAGTCTGGAGTAAATGTTGTATGCCATGTTTCAACCAGAGTCGGATCTGTAGTTTCGCTAGTGAATGCTTCGTAATAGAAGAAGCCGTTGTCGTCTTTAAATGCTGAGAATGTCAATTCAGTTAAAGCAATTTCTTCAATACCGTTTTCGATATTTTGAATGAATCCAGTAGTGAACTGCATATTAGGATAAGCCATCAACTTTGTTTCTGTTTCTTCAAGGTTCAATGCATCAAATGTGATAACCCCTTTACCAGGATTAGATGATTTACCTAACCCAAATACTCCCACCTTCAAGCCTTCGTTTGTTAATCCGAAAACACTTCTTAATACTGCAAGTTCAACGTGAGCTGATACTGTTACATTTAGCTTAGTGATCTTTGTGACCTCTTTAACGGTGTCACCCTCGCAAATTTTTACAATTGTTCTTAATTCAGATTCTGTAGAAACAGTACCTAAACAACCAAACCTTTTAACCGTGCCCAAAACCCCTGCTGATTCAAAACGGACATTCGCATTGGTTACTTTATAGATATCAAAATCTGTTACATCTGGCATAAATTACATCTCCTTTTCATTTTCCTATGATGTTATGCGCTTCATCCAGCGCTGCTAATAGTTGTTCGAATATTTCCGGATTGGATTGCTCCATCCCTTTTTCAAAAAAGCGTTGAGCAATTGGATTGCTGCTGCCTCGTCCCTCATTCGGGAATACTAAGTAACCGAATGACCCTTTATTCTTAGCCGCTCCACCTTTTGTTTTAATCTCAAAACCAAGGTTAATCATCGTATCTTTTAAAGGCTTCGAACTTTTAGCGTGCTTTTTATCAACTTTTGATACTGGTGTAAAATCAATAATCTTCTGCATCATAAGCTGTGAACCGCCGCCGTGAAGAACCTTATTAGCAAGTTCTTCAGATAGCTTTGGTATTTTTGCCATTGCATCAAACAACTTCATTGATTGCTCATGGTCCAGTTCGTATTTTATTGGCATATGATCAGCGCCTGATGGAAATAAAATGTGCTGAGTTTGGCTTCTTGTTCCGTACTCGCTATTTTTCCAAATTCATACTCTGTGTTTCTGAATCGCAAACCGCATTTAGGCAGTTCTAAAATCAACGCAAATTCATCAATTTCAGCATCTTCTTTCGTTACAAACATAAGAATGAAATCTCTCAGGAATTGATTCGCTCCTGAATCAGCTTTTCTAATTGGCCCTTTCTCGTAATAAAGAAAGAATGATTCATTTGCATCCAGTTCATCCTTTTGAATATCTGTACCGAATACCGGAAATCCCGTAATGCCTTCAATTGTCGTTTTTATCTTTTCAAGATCAAGCGTCTTGCTCAATGAACTCACCTACTTCTGACAAGTACCAGTACATGTATCGCTTGTCGTTATCAACGTCAATAGCTGTAATGTTATACAATCTGCTTTTCAGCAAGACTTGATGTGTTTTTGTGGCGGTAGGTATGTAATAGGATTTAACCTTCAATTCGATTTGCTGATCAGAGGTGTTGTATAAATCAAAGTCAGACTGTCGGATAGTCTTATAACTAAAGAACATATCACCAGTCTTGGCAAATACTTGCCCGATTTTCTTACCGCTTGCATCTCGTTTTGTTTCCACCTTGCCAAAAAACAACCGCCCATCATTCAAGCGGTCCTCATCTACATACTTCATACCAGGAGAAAAGATCATGGGTTATTCCTCCTAAATGTTACGGCATTTTTAAGCTGTAATTTCAGCAAATCCGATCGGTAATGCTGTTCAAAATACATGCCTGAGCCGCTCCAATTATATCGGCAATAGTTTTTGAGCAAATAAAAAGCTAGTCCTACTGTCGTGAAATCAGTAGGACCAGCAATGCCTTCTATGTAGTCTTTGCCTTCGGCGATCATGTCTTTGATGTCATCGTCTTGATAATCCCAAGTGACGCGCAAATGGTCCTTAATCTTCGTTAATACCACTCCATCATTCATACATCAATCACCCCGAATCTTTTATTAAACGATTGTCAAAGTAGCAACTGCGATTACAGTGTTATCCTCAACAGATGTAGCAGTGATTACCACTTTGTCACCAACAGTAGCTGTAGCAGTTACAACAGTAGCCAAACCATCAGTATCAATAGTTGCAATAGTTGTATCACTAGATGTCCATGTTACGCCCTCAGTAGATCCTAGGACTGTTGCCACAAATTGTTTAGTTCCTGTAGTTGTAGCAGTTGCATTCTTAGGAGTAATTTCAACTGTAATATTACCTTCCAACGTTGGGACAGTTGCCCCAGCAATACCGGAAATGTCAGCAATAAAGAACGCATTGACGTTTTTCGCAATACCATTACCGAAGAATTTAGCAATATACAAGTCCATGTCTTCAATGGCCAATGTTTGATCATACGCTTTAATTTCAACTTCGCCAGCTACACCTAAGAAGTAATTTTCAGGAACTCCGAAGATAGCTCTATCTACAGGCACCGCGTGAGATTGGATAATTTCATCACCAGTAGGTAGACCAGTAACAACCCAAGCGCCATTTGCATCACGTACAGCCAATTTAGGGAATACTTTAGCCCAATAGGTTTGAGGATTTACAATCATCGCTACACGGCCATTATCAGTTCTTGCTTCGGATAATGCTGCGTGAATCCCTGCCAATGTAGTTGGTGTGATATCATCCATATCGATCAAGGCTTTTGCTGGGTACACACCATCAACAGAACCGCTTAATTTACGAGTCATACCGATTGGTTTATTTTTACCGTCACCATTCACAATCGCTGATTCCAAAGTGAGTTGCATTACTTCTTGCAATGTCGTAATGACAAATTGTGCTAACCAGTTAGGACCTAGTTTAAAGAACCCTTTAGGAACAGCAATGTAGCCACTTAACTTAGATGCTTCTAAATTGATTGTGCGGAATGCTTGCAATAGGATTTTACGGATATCATCTGGAACTTCACCCCAGAAGGCAGTTTCTTGAGTAGGATCTGCATAAACATATTTCATCAAAGCGCCAGTAGCAACTGCATTTACACGAGAAATTAGAGGGTGCTCAGTAGTAAGGTTCTTGAATACATCCGCAATGATTGTCATAGGGAACGTTTCTGTAATACCATCAAACGTTTGTTTTTCAACAACAGCATTGAAGTATTTCTTTTCTTTAGATACCAAAGCGCGTTGCAAACCGCGTTCAGACAAGATGCGCTCATCGTTATAATCGTTATTGTAGCGCTCCATAACTTGCTCAGCTTCTGCGGCAACAGATGATTGAATCCCTTCGATCAAGTTTTCGAACGCAAGTAGTTGTTCTTCGGATGTACCGCTTTGCAAAGCTACTGCCACCGCTTGCCGTTGTTCAGTTAAAGTTGATTTCAATTTATCAAAGTTTTTCATTTATTTTACCTCCAAAATTTTTAGTAGATTTTGTGCGAATGTGTTTTGTGGTACTTCTGGTTTAGTTTCTTCAGGTGTTTCAACCGTATTTGTAACTGCCGGAACTGCTTGAGCGGCGAACTTTTTGATTAGCGCGGCTTTTGCGTTTGGCTCATCGTCATCTGATACTTGACCATCGATCTTATCAGCAAGCCCAAATAGGACCGCTTCATCTGCTGTCAGATAGGTTTCCTCATCCAATAAAGTTTTTAATTCATCTTCCGTGCCTTTAAAGCGGTTCATGTATGACTTTTCAAGACTTGTTTGCGCCTTATCCAAATCATCAGCCGTTTTACGCAATTCTTTTGCATTACCCATCGTATAAGTCCATGGGTTATGAATCATCATCTGTGCATCACTAGGCATAACAATATGATCACCAGCCATTGCAATAACGGATGCTGCACTTGCTGCAATCCCATCGATATACACGTTGATTTTTTCCGGACGATTCAAAAGGAAATTCTTAATCGCAATCCCTTCGAATAAGTCGCCACCGTATGAGTTGATATGCACATTAATTTCATTGCCTACAACATCACCAAGCGCGTATTTAATACCGTTCAGATAAACGCTATATCCGACTGTTCCATACATAAACAATTCGATGGTGCCTTCTGCTTCGTTTTTAATTTCTAATTTATTTTCAATTGGATTCTTCTTCATGAGTTCGTTCAATTTCACTGTTTTACTCACCACCTTTCAATTCAGATTGTTCTGCATAGTTCTTTGTAACGTAATACGCGGTAGATTCTTTGGTATTCAACGGCTCTTCTCCTTGCATTTCAAGGATGCCATCCTGATTGATGCCGCCAACGCGGAATAGCGCTTCTGCATCGGATGCCGTTTTGATAAGCGTATGAATCATGATTGTTTGCGTTCTTACAACGAGTTTGGTCCCGCTTGATACTTCCTTCTGCCCATATATCTTTCGATTGAATTCCGATTGAATTTCATTGACAAATGGCCTTACGCAGAAATTGACATAGTTATCTCGCATAGCTTCAACGTCCGCGACATCCCCTTTAATCAATCCGCGGGGGATCCCGAATGCATCAGCAGCGATGTTAATAAAATCTTGAAAAACTTCTGTAATATCCCTTGTCGTACTGGCACCGCTCTTCGTATTACCAGGAGTTTGAATAGGGTTTGCGATAGCTAATCCCTTTTCCATTGGCATAACTGCATCAGAATCACTCAGGAACGATTTAAACCGATTCTGAAAAATATCGTCAAGAATAGTATCTGCTTCAACTTTCCCTGTTTCTGGATCAATAGTCTGATGCAATTGATCAAATACGGAATCAATTTCAAGTACAATCTTCATGGCATTGCTTCGGTTGTAATTCCGCATGGTTCCGGCCAACAGTTTTCCATAGTCGGAATAAATAGAATCCAGTAATTTTTCAACCTTTGAATTATTCAATTTGATCCGAATAACTTCTGATTCTTTATAGGTTTTGCTATCCAAATAATTTCCCGGCAGCATGACGGATCTATATACGTTTTCTACAAATGATTTTTCTTCGACAATAAAACTTTCAGCAACAATAAAATCGCCTTCTCTTGTCTGAATAATAAGCGCGCCATCATCTTCAACAGCCTTTGAAACAACCTGATACCAAAAATCGACATTGTTTTGATTCTTGTTCGGCTCATAATTAAGCTTCCACCAGTTATGCCCTTTATGCCTTTTGCTTTTCTCATACGTTCTGAAATCACATAATGAGATTGAATTTGCAATCCAGTTAATACATATTTGCATTGCGTATTTTTTATAAATATAATTGGTCCTCGCCTCCGACAACATGACCTCATATTGCTTCTGCGTTGATTTGCTTGGAGTGATAAACCAATTGAAAAACGTTTCTTTAATGCTCATTTCACACCCCCCTTCCCTGTATACACACGGCCGCTATCCTAACGGCTGGAGATAGTATGGATCACCTCACGTTTCCGGCATATCGCCAACAATCGTTTATTCATGTGAAATCCCTCCTAGTAAGTGTGCGTCCTCAGCTTTCTGTTGTATTTCGCTTGTGTTCCTGTCAATGACTCTCTGAATTGAAGAGCATGGACCAATGCAAAAAAGCCGTCTGTTTTTCGCAGCTTCGGCTCAATCTTTTCAAAGGTAACGTTCCCTTTGCCATCTATTTTTTTGTATGTATTGTTTGTATACCACCTCATTACGAAATCACCTGGCATGTAAGCTATATCGCCATAGCTATATAAATCATCAACGATAGGTGATAGAATCGTGTGCGTTTTCGACCCGCTTCTAGCGATTTCCAATTTATCGAATCCATATTCCAAGAATTTTTCTCTTAGATAATTGATCCGATACATATCGCTTACTATCGTTTTGATTTGATACTTCTTCGCTTGCTCCATAAACCATCCAGCAATATCTTCAGGTCTATTGGTTTCGGTATGAAGGATGGTAATCAATCCCTCTTTAACTCCTTGATCAATAGGAATCCTGTAGTTCCTGCCTTCTAAAGCCCTTGCATTTATGAACGTATGATGTAACCAGTAATACTTTTTATCGACCTTGAATAATAAGCCGACACCTACAAAGTCAAGCGTGTCTGCATAGTCGATAGCGCCAATACATTCTCGCCCTCTTAAATCAGGGATCTCATGTTTACAAGCGCCCATAATCTTTTCCCATGGAACAATGGCCTCGTTTGAAGCACTCATAGGAATGTTCATTCGTTTGGTCATAAACTCTATTTTGGCTTGCGGCCTATCTTCAAACTTTTCGAACTCACCAATCATTTCGATACGCAGACTTGGGAAGTATCGGATAGATGGATTTGCTTTCTCCCACATATCCATGTCATTAACTTCTTCAGCTGCATCCAGTTTGCAGATAAAAGGAAATGTCCTTCGGTTCGGCCGTTCACCTTGCAGGATCATCTGTGACTCTAATTTCAAATCATCAAGGAATCCATCTCTGTCATATCCATCGGTTGTGAAGTAGAATCTTCTCGGATTCGGCTTCTTACCTAACCCGGATGTAAATACCTTCACGCTGTCCTCATTCGGATAAGCATGTATTTCATCAAAAATAACGGCACCTTGTCGGCCACCGTCTTTTGTTTTTGCGTTATTGGTCCGATACCGCAGCATGGAGTTCGTCTTTTTAAATACGATCTTCTCTCTTGTGTACCGGAAATATTGTTTGTACTTCTTCTGATTGCTTTCAAGGATATCCCAAATCTCAGTAAATGATTCTTTGGCTTGGTCCTCGCTTGTGGCCACAATATCAACATGGTATTTTGATATGCCTTGTTTAGTTGTAAGCCACCATTCAATAACGGACATGAATGCGGTTTTACCACCGCCCCGGCCCATCATGACTAAAAACTCATTGAATACAGGAGTGCCATCTTTGAAGAATACACCTGTTACAAATGCGAATATAAATTTTTCCCACGGTAATAACTTAAATGGGAAATGCCTCTCAACATTTTTTATTGCTGCATCGATTACCTCGGACATAATCACGACATTCTCATCATCAAGCTTTTCTTTAACAAAGCTGAGTAGCTGATGGATTTCTTTCGATGCCTTGACTTCTCCTGATTCGATCATGCGAATATAGGTATCAATGTTTATGTCATATTTTGGATCAGTTACTATCGGTGTTTGGGGGATAGTATAGATTATGGAGATTTTCGGCTGATCAGAACTCCTCGTCTTCATCTTCATCTACTGGCAAATCTCGCACGTTGATTTCTAATTGCGATAGGATTTTAAGCATCTGAGTATTCGTCTTGTGCAGTTCGCCAATGGATTCGTTTTTCTTGAAGCCACTTTGACCGCCGCCATTGTTGTATTTAACAGATACTCCTCGCGCCTTGACATCAGCAATCAAACTGTTCTTAATGGTCCACAATTCCATGTAGTCCTCCACTAAGTCATAGAAATACAGCCCAACTACCCCCATGTCCTCCAATTGCTGCCGAAGTTCGTTTCTGATTTTGTTTCGTTTTGTCTCAGCCATCCACCCACCCCCCTCACGCGCGTTTTTATTTTTCTCCTCAGTCCTGAATCCTCCCCGTTGTTCGGGTCCTTAAAAAAATTTGCATTTGATTTGACCCGGGGGCCTTTTACCAACGTTCTTCGTTGGTAAATTGTTCATTTTTATTTTTATTTAACTTTTCTGGATGTAACTTATTGTGACATGCATTGCATTCGCACTCTAAGTTATCTAATGTCAATGCTAACTCAGGATGCCGCCTTACATCTTGGATATGATGAACCATCTCAGCCAATCCGAACCCACCAGCGCGCTTGCAACTCATGCACTCATTGTGATCGCGTTCCTTTGCATAGCTTCTGATTGTTCGCCACTCTTTAGATTTATAGAACTTAATCAGTTCATCGCTAATGATCAGTTGTCTGAGCCATCTGAGTATCTCAGGTGTCATCAGGTTCATGCTTATCCCCTCCACAAAAATAGGACCCACAAGCAGATTGGCAAGTCCGCTTGAGAGTCCGTTGAAAATATTTCTTTTGTATTTTGTAGCATCTTTATGTTATCACTTTATTCCTTTTTCAATCGAAATAATAGTGGGTTAAATTCCGATTATATTTTTCCTAATCTACAAGCAAGGTCAGATACTAACTTATCTCTCTTGGCATACATAGTTGAGATAGCGTAATGATACTCTTTCGCTAAATCTTCCCATGTCCTGTAGTTCGTTCTATCCCAGAATCTCTTTGTTGCAATCTCTCTTGTCACATCATCCATACTGCCTATGATTTCATCTATCGATTGTTTTAAATGCTGATGATAGATAATGTACTGATCGGACTGCCTTTTAATAGCTATAGCTTCTGTAGGTTTGGATATAAACGATGAACGGCCGCCGCCTATGTTCGTGTCATTGTCCTCTTTCATTTCCAGTTCAGCCTGCTTAATGGCAATCAATCTATCTATAAACGGATACTTCCGGTATTCTTTTTCCAGTTCCTTTTTATCAAAGTCACTTAACATTAAAAACTCTCTCATCCAGTCACCTTCCGTTTATGTAGTCATCTATCTGCGCCCTTGTCATTTGCCCGATGTAAACCAGATGCATGTTATCTATCTCCCATGGATCCGCATCCCTGTCTAATCCTATCCACCTAAAGTTAATCGCATAGATAGGCTTTGCTGGATGTTTGCCGCTTAATGTTTCGAACCAGTACAATACTTCATTGTCCATCAGCTAACCTCCTGTGTATTCCACCTTGAAGCCTTTGCAGTATCTCGTCTCGCCTCGTGCTGCTTTCTGTACCGCAATAGGCTGCACACCCAAGACTTTAGCTGCCTCTGCCGCAGTAGCAAATGATTTGAATAGTTCGCCGTTCTTATACAATACGACTCCTTTGCGCCTGTACTTGTCAGGATCATATACCTCACCATTATTTGCATAGGCCCTAAGCGTTTGTATTTCCGGATGATCATCAGGAAGCTGTGTCCAGTTATCGTTTCTCTCTAGCCTATATAGCAGTTCATAGAATCTATCAGGAAGAACCATGTTTCATCACTCCTTTAAGTCTGACTCTTTGACGAATACCCCATTAATCATTTTGCCTTTGCGCTCTTTAATCTCGTTGTAAGCCTTCTGAACGCAGTCCTCAATATCTAATCCAAGCTGCAATGATAGAATAGTCATGACTACATACATATCCCCTATAGAGTCCTCTACTTGTTTAGGCTTATCCTTTGCCAATCCTTCAGCCAATTCGCCAAACTCCTCAGCAAGCTTTAGCATTTGCTTCGTAGGGTCAGCTGTATCAAGTCCTCTATCTCTTGCCCATTCTTCAATCAATCCGGTTAATACTGTGATCATTTGCTATTCTCCTTTTCTCTAATGCTTTTTAACTTTTCTTCAATGTCCTGTTGCTCATTCCACTTATGCTCATATCCATCATATCCGACATGTTCAAACAGTTTGCCATCTTCCAGTTTGTATTGCTTTCCTCTTGGTTCATTTCTGCATCCAGCAATGATAATCTTCAATGGCTTTTCTTCAATGTGAAATAGGTCATATCCTTCTGTTTTTAAATAGTTGATTGCTTCTGCTTCTGTCATGCTTCATCCTCCAATTTTCTCCCAGCATTCTGAACGGTATCAGTTATCCATTCACTGGCTGTAATCATAGTTCCAATAAGCGATCTACAATTTTCTACGTGAGCTGGTTCATCTGAATTAGGCCGATAAATATACAACGTGTATCCCACTTGAGGTTTTATATCTTCTCGTTGATGATATATTTCATAATCAACCGTCCATCCAAGTTTGATGAAATAATCAACCGTCCTCATGTGCGACTCCAATGTTTTCATCGTTCTTCCTCCTGAATCCTGACAGCAAACTTCATCAGCAGATTGTATAACTCATGCACCTCACTAGCTCTAAGCTTTGGCAGTATATTTTTTACAGCTGGCTTTATTTGTCCGCGTCTTACATCGCTGCTCTCCATCACATCTTTTCCCCAGTCTATGTACCCACCGAGCCTAGCTATGTGTTGCTCCATTTGTTCCTTAGTCGGAAGAGGGTTTTGTCCGCTCCCACTTTTATATTGTGCTTTTCTCTCGAAGAAGTTCATTCAGCTTCCTCCCTAAAATTCCAAGGCACTTCCCATTTAACGTGCTTAAATAAATCTTTTAGAGGTAGATCATATTCTCCGTCACTCATCCAGACACCATAAAATTTATATTCTGGTTCGTTAGAGTGAATATTTAAAACTCCGTCTTGATTTCTTGAAATCCACTCAACTTCTTCTGGTAGATGCTGGATAATCTGTCTTTCAAAAGCAGATAGATTATGTTGGTTAGGAACTTCTTCAATCGCTCTTCCACAAAACGGACAGTATTTCATTCCGTGTTCTTCAACAGTTCCTCCGTAGGTAAATTCCCATTCAGCACCACAACTAGTTCCCCATACACCATCATCGAACCTTGAATACATTCCCCATTTACATTTCTCACTCATTGCCTTTTACCTCCATCATTTGTTCTTGAATGTCATGAAGATCAATAACAATAGCCCGGCAGCAACCTCACTTAGCATCATCCATGTCATAGGCAAGTCCTCCATCATCGGTTTTTAAACCCCTGATACTGACCGTTATCACGCATGAATTTTCTCTTCTGCGTGATGTGATCCTTTTCTCTGCCTAGTTCATAAGCGATTTCTTTATCAGATAAGCCTTGCTCTTCAAATTCCAGTAGCATATCCATTTCTTTCTGCGTCCACATGATTATGATTCTTTTCTTTGGTAATATGCCTTTCGTTTTTAGAGTTGATATCCTCCGCACTATGGCGCTCTCTGCTCTCTTTAAATCTTTTGCCATATCGCTTTTTGACATATCTAAGTGGAATAGGTTTATCAGCTTTGCATCCTCTTCCTTTGTCCATCTAGCATGCCTCCTTTTTGGCACTTCATAGAAATCTTTCCGCCTTTGCTCTTCGACCCAATCAGGTTCCGGCATCAATACTTTTGGCTCTATCCTTGAGATATTCAGCCTAAAGCGGTTGTTATCGGCCCATTCCCAGAAATCGACCGAATCTATCAAGTAATATTTGGTTTTCTTTCGGACTATCCGATATTCAGCCTTCAAGCTAAACTTTTTTATCCAGTTATAAATTTGCTTCGGATCTACACCCAAGATTTTAGCCAGTTCATTTGCCGTTATTTTCCCTGATGCAAGCTTTGCATTACTGACACCTAACTTATACATCCGGCATTCGACAGCGCCGAAGGAACGATCCAACTTATCGGCAATTGTCTGAGGCTTTACCTTACCTGCCTTTTCTAAGATGTATTCATCCTCTTCTTTTGTCCAATATCTCCCTTTCGGCATCAGCGCACCTCCTAATGATCAGCGTTAAGTAATTCGATATGGTTAGTCGCCATATCATAATCAACTTTTGTGGCATGCAGTTCAGCCCTTAATTCAAGGACTGCATCTGCATATTCTGTTTGTTTAGCTTCCAAATTGGTTCGGTATTGCTCCCGGATGATATTGAGTTCGATCTCATGCCGTTCTTTCAGGTCCTCTGTCTTTTTTATGTCGATAGCAGCGAACACGATAGCAAGTAACAGAATGAGCAGCATGTAAAAGACTCTCTCTTTAGATTTCAAGTTCTTTTCTACCTTCCTTTCTAAACGTCATCTTTTTTTATATTTGATGGATGATTAATCATCCTGTCTTAAAAATCGCTTAAACGTGAAGTATGAGCCTAATTCTGATTGCTGAAATCTCCGCGTAAGGTCTTCAGGCTTTTTAGCATCTCACCTAAAACAAACATGCGTTCTTTCGATAAGCCTTTGTTTGTGATCTCTATCGTCAAATCTTTAATCATCTTACTCAGGTTCTCTCTTGCATCCAGACCGTTTACAGCTATTCTCTTGAGCGCTGCCAGTTCCGTGTCTGAGATATCCTTTTTGTTTAGCAACTTGATTCGATTGTAGTAGGCACGCTCTTCTGGATAATTAGGCTTCTTGCTCACGTTATTTGCAAGCTTCGTTTGATAATCCGTAATAGTCATACCCTCGTCCAGATACTGTTGTCGTTTATCTCTCATGCTTTACCTCCTCAGAATGGCAAATCATCATCTTCGATATCTATGTTTTCTCCCTGTGGAAATGGATCCGAATGCTTATTGAATTCATCGAACGAATTATATTTATAATCCCCTGTTTTTTCTGCATCCATCGGCTTTTCTTGTTTGTCTGGCTGCTTATACGTGTTTTCTCTCGGCCGTTGCTCTGTCGTCTGTTTTGGCTCCAATAGCGTGAAGTTATCAACTACTACTTCTGTAACGTATACGCGGTTGCCTTGCTGGTTATCATAGTTCCTGGTCTGGATGCTACCTTCTATTCCGACTAATGAGCCTTTACGCGTGAAGTTTGCCATGTTCTCTGCTGCTTTCCGCCATATAACGCAGTTTATAAAGTCTGACTTTCGTTCTCCGTTCTGATCGGTGAATTTTCTGTTTACCGCAATATTGAAAGTTCCTACTGCCGTTCCTGAGCCTGTATACTTCAGGTCAATATCTTTTGTGAGTCGGCCAACTAGGACCACGTTGTTAATCATTTTTCAGCCTCCAATAGTTTTATTCTTTCGTATCGATTGCCGACTATCTCACAAAAGCCCATCACATTTTCAAATGCTTCGAAGTACCCATCAGTGACAAGCCCAAAGCACCCTCTCCTAAACACGACCTCAGATAAACCCTCAGCGTAGCAATTTACAATATCACCCTCATAGATTTCATATCCGTTCTTGTCTTCAATCCCGGTATATTGCATTAATTCGAAATTCTCTGAATTTTCACTTAATAGCGCCCACCTAAAATTCCTAAAAGAAATTCTTGATTTAACCAAATCATCCCAATGAATCATTATTTTTGTATTTTTGTCCCACGCCCGAAACTTAATCTCTCTCATTCTTGGTCCTCCTTCAGCAGTTCTGGGTTTTCGAAGCGATTGCCGATTACTTCAGCGCTATTAAAACTTCCATTCACGGTATAAAGTGTATCGAATTCTTCTTCCGTGAATTCTTTGCCTATATTAAATCCAACAAATTGAGCCGATTCTGCTCGGTAACCAATTAATCCGGTATATCCATCTGCTGCGGTTAAAATATCTCCTTCAAATATGTCTGTTCCGTTCTTATCTTTCAGACCTGTAAACCACACCAGGTCAATTGTGCCGTCATCTGGTATATAGTCCTCGAAATCTTGCCAGTTTCGGAATATTTTCCCGTCACTAATTACAATTTCCTTCGCATCAATAAATTGTTGTATTTTCTTATCCCACGCGCGGAACTTAATCTCTCTCATTCAATTTCATGCCCCTTTACTTCCATCTCGTATTCTTTTTTAGATACGACTATGGTTTTTGATTTGACGTGTACATTTATATGCAGATGACTCAGGACGTTTGCTACTTGGAATAATCCGGCAGCGATGAAAGCCAGCATTATGTTTGCAACTGTCATTTATTCACCTTGCCCTTCTCGGATATAGAACTTTCTTTCTGGCTCAAGTTCATTGACATAATCTAATACGATCTCAGCTTCACACTCAGTATCAAAGCTGAAGACTTGCATAACAGATAATCGGCCATCTTCTGAAACGACTTCCATGATTGAGTAAATAGCTTTTTGTTTTGAATTAAGGTGTATACCAAATTCATCATAGTTTTTTATGGTTAATCCATCACCAGGTCCAACAAGTGGAGTAATTAATTCATTTGATTTTCTTTCAAGATATCTTTTTCTCCCGGTCCATGGATCAAGCCAGCTATCTACAAATGTTAAATTACTTTTATTGCTATTTCGTGTAAGGTATTTCTCAGCATCTTTCCATGCATCCAACATATTGTTATGTTTATGATCCACGCTCTTTTGCTCCGCTTCATAATGGATCTGCACTTTATTTTTTAGCTTCGCATCATTCAGTACCATTTCAAGTTCATCGAGTTCTTCAGTTGTTACGAATTTTGAACCATCTCCGCGTATATACTCATATAGCCAGTAGAAATTTAATTCAATGTGTCGCATCATTAATCTTCATCCCCCTCTACATGTCTGTTTATCATCAGGTTTAATATGATTTTGTCAGTTATGTTCAATTCGTTATAGGCTAAGGAATAAGAAACTGTTAAGCCGCCATTTCTTTTGATCCAGAACTCAGCGAACGCTTGATACTGCCGCATGATGACAAAGCGATCATTTTCTATTTTTCCTATTTGGAAATCTATTTCATTCATTCCGATTCCTCCTTAACAATTCCGGTTCTACCAAAATAAAATCTGCTACTTCCATTTGGATTTCTATCAAACTCAATTATTCTCCAACCATCTCTCAGTAGCGCATTCACTTTTTCGTCAGCTTCGTTATCAAAAGGGCTATAGTGGAGTGACTTGAACTTAATAATGTCAGATAGCTTCATTCCGCTTCCTCACTTTCTATATTTTTGTACCCGATTAGATTTAAACTCGATTGGCGCTTACGCAAACATCCGCAACTGCGTGTATTTCCTGACTGTAAACTATTACCAGGGACATTTACGAAGTTTCCACAACTGCATTTACATTTCCAAACAACGTGTCTCTTGTAACGATCGTTTGTAATTTCTATGACTTTAAGTGTTCCAAATCGCCTACCCCGTAAGTTTTCCATTTTTTTCACTCCATGTCTTCCTGCTCTATATAAATATCCCCAGCCTCCGGAATTGTAGGTTTGAATGGTACGATATTCTCTTTGCACATGATTTCAAGTTCATCATCTTTCATTGGCCGCCATTGGTACCCTGTATATGTCAATGGTCTCATTCGCCATGCCTCCGTTTTTTGTCCAGGTACTGAAGCACTTCGCCATATAGCAAGGCCGCAATGCCTATAGCTGCTATTACAATTATTTCTGTCGTGTTCACGTGCCTACCTCCATTCCCCTTGTTATCCTGTAGTGACGTTGCAAAGTAACAACCGCGTGATTTAGAGAATCGGTAATATCCTCTCCTGCATCCAGGGGGCCGCCTCCACCGCATATTGGGCCTATACACGATTTGAATTCAAACCCTATCTCATCCAGTTCGAAAGTTCCGACTAATCTGTTTCCATCGAATATCTCCCAATGTTTTTCATCGATCTGCACTGCTGGTGTATCAAATAAATTTAGTTGATCCAAAGCGCTCACTCCTTCACTGTTTCCCATGTGACGGTCTGGATGCCCTCTTCCTTTGCATAAGCCATGGCTTCCTTGATATTTTTGAAGCATCCAACATATTTGTTTCTGAGTACGTCTATCAATAGGATCATGACTCACTCTCCAGGTAAGCCTCATATTCCCCTTCAATACGTTTCAGCCTCTTGTATTCATCCACCGATAGAATTGCAATACTCGCCTTGTATTCCGTTATGTACTGCTGATAGTAATAGGAGTCCAGTTCTTCAATGATTGCCTTGTCGCTCTTTGCCATTTCCTTTGCAAGTAGTTCCAACATATATTTTTTGATGCGTAACTGTCGCTCAGTCGCTGCCACTGTTTTAGGGTCTACCCAAGCCTCATCCCTATACATTGCGCTTACTATGTTCTTGTCATCTTTAAACATTGTTTTCCTCCTCAAATCACTTTGAATTGCTGAAAAAAGTTTCTCTCATGCTGACAGGACGCATTTTCTTCTGGACCATTCTTTTTGCCAATTCAGGTGAAGGCCCTTTATCGATGCATCGGAACCCTTTGCAGATTGCCGGACGTATTTCATAAATCTGGCATCTGTCTTTCTCTTTGTCATTAAGGAACGGACAATCCATTGCATCGCCTTCATAAGCGGTTATCTCCGGATGAGTTTTAAGATGCCGCTTGATCACGTTTATTTCTCCATTGCTTAGCGGTAGAAAGTTACCGCAGCATCCACCGCATCCACTACAACTCCAAGTCATCCCTCTACCCCCTTGCTTATAATTTCGGATAGGTCAATTTCGTCATCCATACCCAATGCAACTAAATCAATGCAAACGCAGTCGTGTTGCAAGTATCCAATCGCGTTGTCCTCTGTTTCGAAAAAATAACTAAATTTAGTAACGAAGCCATCGAGTAAATAGTATGGAATCCAAATTAAACATTCTTTGTTCTCGTTTTCCCAATGATTTTCAATACTATTTTCTGCGATAAATTTATATAGTTCTAACTCCATGCTCATTCCGCTACCTCCTCAAAAATCCAATATCCATAGCAACTCACCAAGACAAAACATCAGGTAAAAATACAACGTCAACCATACGATTTTCATTCTTATTACCCCCTGTAAGCCATTTTTTTAAATTGTTCCTCATTCATGATTACTCCGATAACGTGATGCTTTTGCATGAAGGTCTGCTGCCCGATTTTGTGCGACTCTGAATGATGCTTATAGCACAAGCACATCAAATGGTGTTTCGTGTGATCTATCTTTCTGCGATTCCGTCCGGCTCCGATTGCATCCACATGATGAACCTCTCCCTCTTGACCGCAGATGATGCATTTACGCTCCCATAGGCATTTAATCAGGTACGGCTTCACATCATCCAAGTAATGCAGCGGTGTCTCTGATAGCCCGATATCATTGTCTAAACAGAAATCAACGATATAGCCGATAAACTTACTCGCCAATCCTACTGAGCAGTCCTTGTTGTATTCTGATGTGCTGAAGTACGGCAGACTGTATTTTGAAATGAATTCAATCTTCCTGTCATAGCGCACCTGGTCTATCGTGTCGTCTCCTGTATAGCGTTGGATGTCCCTGCATAGCGCATTGATGTATTTCCGTTGCTGAGCCGTGATTACCCGATTATCAAACAGCCGGAACTCTCCGAACAAATCGCCTTTTGCATCCACAAATCTTTCAAAAAGATATTCCGGTATGGATGCATCCATCCTGATAATCAGTTCTTGTTGCCCATAAACGTTCTGCCTCATGCCGATAACTTCAGCTAAGCGGTTAATGCTGCCATCCTCATTGACTTGTGCCAGTTTGGATGCGTCCTCAGCCATTTCCTTGCCGGCCGTCTCAAGCAACTTTTCAACGTGCTTCTTCTTTTGTCGCCTCTTCATCCAGTGCTTTCCTTGCCGGATGTTTTAAGTTTGGCTATGCGCTCATTCAATTTGCGCTGCTCTTCAGGATCCACCGGAGTTTCTTTGCTGTCAGGTTCGTTTGCTGCCCAATCCGGCAATACCTCAGTCTTAGGCTTCTTCTTGTAGTTGGCATTGGCAGTTACTTTCATTTGGTCATATTTCTCCCGAAGCTTTTTGGCTGACAAGATGTTAGTCTTCCAAAATTCATCGCTCTGGCTCCAATCAATCATGCCCTGCACCTGTTGTGGTGTCCGGCCGTCCAGTTCTACCATTTTGCGGATATCATCTGCCCATAGCTGATAATTAGGCTTTTTGGCTTCTGGATTGTTTTGAACCATTTTGGAGAAGAGATATTGAGAGAGTTGAAAATAAGGGGAGGAGTCTTCATAAATCCGCCTAGCGGATTTTGATGACATAATATCTTTTATATCTTTCTCTTTATCTTCTTCTACTTCTTCTTCTATATCTATTGCGTGATGTGACGTTATGTATAACGTTGGCGTAACGTTACTATCACGCTTTTCAAGTTCTTCAAGGTTCAGCTGCTCTATCTTTTTGCGGTCCCTGAAGCGCTTCTGCCTTTCAGCGTTCTGAATCTTTAGCCGATTCATGCCCTCAATGTTCTGATGCTTTTCCCAATTTCTGATTACGATTACTCCATCATCGGTACTGATCATTTTGAATCTTTTCAACGTATCCACTGCCAAGCGGATGGTATTCAGCGGCTTATTGAATAGCGTTGATAGAATCTCTTCCGTGTATGGGATATCGCGGTCAATGTATATCCTTCCGTCATCATTGGTTTTGCCTGCCAATGTAAGAAGACGGATCCAAACAATGATAATGGCATCAGATTCTGGCA
>NZ_FNQH01000020.1 GCF_900107505.1 Trichococcus collinsii
ACTATGATCCATCTTGCTGTGATCCATCTGACTATGGTCCATCGCACTATGGTCCATCTTGCTGTGGTCCGTTGGTTTATTCGAACCGTTCTGTTGCTTGTTGTTCATAAACTTATCCTCCTCTTACCTCGATTAAAGAATGAGCCTCAGCTGTTCTCCCTGTTTCTTCATGAAGGATAAAAACTGAGGCTCCCCGAATAGAATCTGAATACAAAAAATTACCTAACTTACAAAATTTTTAAACTACCTTACTCCACTACTGAATACTTTGTGTCCTCTAAAACTGCGACAAATGTTGCTTTATCAATAACGGATCGTGTATTTATAGTAGCTTTTTTGCCTTTCAAATCAACAGACACTGATTCTACTCCCTTTATGGATTCGAATTTTTCTTTTACTCCCTTGGCGCAACCTTCACATTTCATGCCTTCTACGAATACTTCTTGTTTCATAAATTTTTCCTCATTTCTTTTTTTTATTATTAAATTTCTCTTTATCCTTTTTTGAAAGAAATGTTTCAACCGTCAGTCAACTATTAATGAAAACTAAAATGGGGTTGTGTGCAACAGTCGCAATTCTCCGCTTCATTGATCTCCCTTAAAAGATAGGGAATATCGGATAATGCTCCCAGAAACTCATCTTGCTTCGTTTTATTACCTTGAACGAGTGCAATTTTCTTGCTTTCATCAATAGACACGCTCTCCACTGCAGGGAATTTTTTTGTCTTTTCCGCTATTATGTTTAAGCATTTGAAACAAGATAAACTTATAGTTAACTCCATCCTCATTCTACCATCCTCAGTTTTTATTTCATAACAGAAGGTTGAAATCCCTTTAAACGTAATGCATTCAACAAAACAGAAATGGAACTGAAACTCAT
Organism: Trichococcus collinsii; assembly: GCF_900107505.1. Lineage (GTDB taxonomy): Bacteria > Bacillota > Bacilli > Lactobacillales > Aerococcaceae > Trichococcus > Trichococcus collinsii. The sequence continues at coordinate 880 of NZ_FNQH01000020.1, forward strand.
TGCTGCTGCTGCAATAACCGGGCTGAGCAGAGGACCTCCAAATGCATAAACAACACCCATCGCAAAGGGGATACCAAGTATGTTGTACGCGAATGCCCAAAACAAGTTTTCTTTAATGTTTCGGATGGTGGATTTACTCAATTCAACAGCAGTAGGTACGTCCATGAGATCACTCCGCATTAAGACGACATCTGCTGATTCTATGGCTACATCCGTACCCGAACCGATTGCAATCCCTACATCTGCCTGGGCAAGAGCTGGAGCGTCATTGATTCCGTCGCCAACCATCCCTACCTTTTTGCCTTCATCCTGCAACTTCTTCACTTCATTAGCTTTATCTTCTGGTAAGACTTCGCTCAACACCCGATCGATGCCCACTTGCTTGGCGATGGCCTCAGCGGTCCGTTTGTTGTCTCCGGTGATCATGGCTACTTCGATTCCCATCTTATGCAGCTTCTTGATGGCACGTAAGCTGCTCTCTTTTACAGTATCCGCTACCGCAATGATTCCAGCGATTTTACCATCCTTTGCAATGTACATAGGCGTCTTACCTTGGCTTGCTAATGCATCGGAGGCAGATGCCAAATTTCCCAGACCAATATGCCTTTCGTCCATCAGCTTCTTGTTTCCGAGCAAGAGGTGTTGGCCATTGATTGTCACTTCAATCCCATGTCCTGGAATAGCATTAAACGTTTCTGTTTTCAAGAATGCTAGGCCCTTCTCTTCTGCGCTATTCACGATTGCCTCACCAAGTGGGTGCTCCGAGCCTTTTTCGGCGGAAGCAGAAAGAGTCAGTAATTCCGTTTCGGAAATCCCTTCAGCGGTGATAATATCCGTTACTTTTGGCTTCCCTTCTGTTATCGTACCCGTTTTGTCGAACACAATGGTGTTCAGCTTATGGGTCGTCTCCAACGCTGTCCCGCTCTTGAATAGCACGCCATGCTCTGCACCTTTTCCTGTCCCGATCATAATCGCTGTGGGAGTAGCCAGACCAAGCGCGCATGGGCACGCAATCACCAGTACCGAAATGGCTATAGTCAAGGCGAATACACCTGTTTGACCAGCAAAGTACCACGCTATCGCGGAAAGAATTGCAATCGCAATGACAATCGGAACAAAATACCCGGAAATGATATCAGCCATCTTAGCAATAGGGGCTTTGGATCCTTGGGCATCTTCCACTAGCTTGATAATTTGGGACAGCGCAGTGTCTTTTCCCACTTTTGTCGCCTTGTACCGAATCGTCCCATTTTTGTTGATACTCGCACCAATAATAGCATCTCCCACAGATTTTTCCACGGGGATACTTTCACCTGTGAGCATGGATTCATCTACCGACGTCAATCCTTCGATAACCACGCCATCTACCGGCATTTTCCCACCTGGCCTCACAACGATAATGTCGCCAACCACCACTTCATCAATGGAAATCTCTGACTCTTTTCCGTTTCTTACCACCAGTGCGGTTTTAGGTGCCAATCCCATAAGTTTTTTAATGGCTTCAGAAGTTTTTCCTTTTGTTAAGGTCTCGAGATATTTCCCTAGGACGATTAAAGCTAAGATAACGGCTGCCGTTTCATAGTACAGTTCATTGGCATAAGCTACATCTCCAAGGAAAATCATCCCTGTTGCAAACACGCCATAAAGGAAAGCTGCACTAGTCCCTAGAGAAATCAGCGAATCCATATTAGGGTGCCCTTTAGACAATGCCTTGAACCCATTGCGATATATTTTACTGTTGACCGCAACCACAGGGAGTGTCAGAACGAGTTGAACAATAGCAAAGGCTTCCGGATTCATCATTGGGTTAATGAAATCAGGAAGGGGCGCATTCACCAAATGCCCCATTGCGATATAGAACAACGGAGCTGTAAATAGCGCGGAAATTAGAAACCTGTTCCAGAGACTCTTGATTTCTTTCTGTTTCTTTTCTTTATCCTGGTCTACCGTATCAGCAGTTGCTACTTCTTCATGTGCCTCATAACCTGAATCCATAACCGCCTTTATGATATCGGTAAGGTTCACCATACCCGGATCATACTCCACTACCAGTTTCTCCGTGGCCAGATTTACGGAGGAAAGATTTACTCCTCGTAGTTTCTGGGTTGCCTTTTCAATCGTCTGGGCGCATGAAGCACATGTCATACCCTCAATATTGAATGTTTTTTTAACCGTATTTGAAATGGCTGTATACCCTGCGTCTGCCACTGCTTTTTGAATGTCCGCTTCTGTCAATGCTGAACTGTCAAACTGGATATTCATTTTTTCGGTTGCGAGATTGACGTTCGCAGTCTTTACTCCTGATAATTTCTGAGCAGCCTTCTCTACAGTTTGTGCACAGGATGCACAGGTCATGCCATCTATACTGAATACTTTATTCTCCATTTTTACTTATCCTCCCTATTTTCCATGTTGGTGTAGGTTGCACTGACATTGCTTGGGTAGACATCGGCAGCTAACCTCTTCCACAGCGGAAGTTTTTTTCTTTTCCAAAATCTCTTCCAAGTAGCGGATATCATTAAAGCTCAATACGTTGTCCTTGATCATTTCCCCAATCACATGTCCTATATCTTTATTGCAAATACGGCTGAAAATGTCGCCTGTATAGTTTCGGACAGTAACTTCCTCTGCAACACGTGCCGTGTAGATAAACTTTTTCCCATCTTGCTCAGTGGATAACGCGCCCTTTTCAACCAAACGACCCAACAGAGTTTTGATGGTGGTTGCCTTCCAGTCCATCTTATCTTCCAGGATCGAAATAACTTCCTTACTCGTGACATGATGGTTTGCCCAAACAACACGCATGACTTCCCATTCGGCATCAGTTATGTGGGGAGTTAACGTTCTTGTCTTCATTTTTACCCCTTCTTCCCTGTTATTCGTTTACAAACGTAAACGTTTCTATGCTTATAATTTACACTTGTAAACATTATTTGTCAACTACTCTTTTCTGAATTTACAAAAAGATATACCGAGTCGATAGCGACGCGGTATCAAGGAAGTATGCTAATCTAACAATGCACTGAAATACGAGATTCTAACCTTCATTTGTAAATATTTAGCGTGTTCGCTTTACAAAAACAAACATACGTTCGTATAATTAGGAGTATAAAGGATTTAAATCCAAACAAACAGACTAGCGGCGCTATAGGAAGGTGAAAGTATGATAAAGGAAACTAGAAAGCGAACAGAGAAAGTATTTGAAGAGTACAACGACTACCAAGATAGAGGCATGGTTAAGTGGTTAACGGCATTCTCAATGGAAGAACTGACAAGGTCCATTTCTGCTGGAAAAGAAGAGGCTCTGAAGGCTATCCCTATCCTCGCTCAAATGAATACAACTGAAATTGACGAAGTACTAGTAGAAGCTCTACATAAAAACAGGCCCGTATCAATTCAATTGAATCAAAAGGATCACCTCGGGCGTCAAATTGAGTCGATAGTAGGTCATTTCAGAGGCTCTCTTACGGGAAATAAAATCTTCATTAACGATCAATGGATCTCACTGGAATCTATTCGTAATATACAGCTTTTACAAGAGGAAAAATGGTTCCAGATTCACGTCTTTACAAATAATCGAATGCAGCTATCCGGAAAGAATCCTATTCCAACCTCTTCCTCTATTGAAGAAAATGACACGTTAGATACAGAAATTACCTGGATTGAAGACTTCAATCAGAGCGAGGAATGGATAGAGTAGTCAGCGGCAACTGTGATATCTAGACATCACCGAAGTAGGTCTTCAGAGTATTGCTGTTCAGCGCTTTTTTTTTATTTTTGAACTATTTCTTTCCTGATTAAGAAAGCGTATACTTGAACTTAAGGGGGAAGAATTCTTGGAATATTATGCGAGAGTAGTTGAAAGACTAGAATCCAGAGTAACTTCTACAACATCTTCTATTAAGATAGTAGAAGCATATACACATATGCAGTTGAATGCCGGTGTATCAGAAGAATACCTATCTGATTATTATGCAATCATAGACATTGAGACAGGTAGACTCGATGGCTTGAAAGAAGCACTGAGAATACTGCAATCAGAATTACTAAACTACCACTTGAGTCAGCTGTAGAAGTTGACCTCTTATTTAGAAGAGAATCTCTATACTAAAAGAAGGAACAAAGCTATATTTTATTAGCTGTGTTCCTTCTTTAATGTTCCGAGGTTTTTCGTCTGTAAGGAGGCTTTTTTTAGAGTCGTACCCTCTACCCGCAATTAATTCGTCTCTATCAAAATATCTGTTACTCTCTTTGCTGAATTTCCTCAATTAAAATTTTCATCTCCGCGATCTCTCGCTCCTGTGCAGCTATGATCTCATCTGCTAATTTTCGAACACGCTCGTCTTCTATCGTTGCTCGTTCACTAGCCAAGATGGCAATGGAATGGTGTGGAATCATAGCTTGCATGTAATCCACATCATCTATCGTCGCCTGACTGCGCACCAACCATAAAGAAACACCGAAGATTAAAAAACTCGCTCCCAGTATGATAATATTCCATTTCTTATTATCATACATCTTCCACATAAACGATAGCATCACAACCGCCATCACGGATCCCATAATCAACGTCATTAAGAGCCGCATCTCGCTGAAATAAATATGAT
>NZ_FNQH01000019.1 GCF_900107505.1 Trichococcus collinsii
ATGGGCAGGTTACCCACGTGTTACTCACCCGTCCGCCACTATCTTCTCAGTGGAAGCAAGCTTCCATAGAAAAGACCGTTCGACTTGCATGTATTAGGCACGCCGCCAGCGTTCGTCCTGAGCCAGGATCAAACTCTCATGTAAATGTGGACTCTTGTACAGAAATCCTACACGTTAAGCTGATTGCTCTTAATTTTTTGCTGACTTTATGTTTGCGATACAAAGTATCGTCTTCGTTTGCTTCGACCGAAGTCTAAGCTCCTTGCACATTTGGTTCGTTCATTCTTTATTCAGTTTTCAAAGGTCAATCGCGTATCACGTGTTACGTGATTGCTTATTCATAATATCACGGCTCCGGCTCTCCGTCAAGCCTTTTCTGAAAGTTTTTCAGAAGTATTATCGGCTTGCAGATGCTTGGATCAGCAACTTTTATATAATATCACGCTCTAAATCGCATGTCAACAATTTTTTCAAATCATTTCAAAGCCGATTCTGGCGGACAACTTCTATATACTATCATCGCAGCCGAATGCTGTCAACGATTTTTTAACTTTTTTTAAAACCTTTAGACATAGATCTAGGAAACGTTATAATTGTTCATCATTCGGCATACGCGTTAGCGGTCCAAACCCTCTGTATTCCGACCAATTCTTGCGACTTTCGCATTCGGAAGTTCTGATGGATTTGCCCCGCTCACCCATACCTATTTAGATCAGTTCACTGGCAGCACTGTTTTTTTGGCGATATTTTCCAAAAAGTTCCGAATAAGCGTCTGACCATCTTTGGTGAAGATGGACTCGGGATGGAACTGTAGGCCATAGACGGCATGCTCCTTGTGCTTCATCGCCATGATGACACCATCATCCACACTTTTGGAAAGTATTTCCAGTTCAACGGGAAGGCTCTTTTCTTCGACTACCAGCGAATGGTAACGCATCACCTCGAAAGGGGAAGTGATTCCTTGGAAAAGAGGATCTCCGTTATGCGTGACCATGGAGGTTTTGCCGTGCTTCAGCGTTTCTGCACGGATGACATTCCCTCCATAGGCGTATCCGATGGCCTGATGCCCGAGACAGATCCCAAGCAGAGGTACTTTTCCAGCAAACTCCCTGACCACATCGACGCAAATGCCGGCATCCTCAGGTACGCCTGGTCCTGGGGAAAGGATGATGCAATCCAAATCCATTGCCTTTATTTCATCCAACGTCAGAGCATCATTACGTACAACCAGCACATCCGGATTGATTTCTCCGATGTATTGGTAGAGGTTATACGTAAAGGAATCATAATTATCGATCAATAAAATCATTTAGATTACCTCCTTCAAGGCCATTGCTTTGTTCAGTGTTTCGGTATATTCCGATTGCGGAACGGAATCATGCACAATCCCTGCGCCGGCTTGGACATAAGCGAAGCCGTCCTTCAGAATGATGGTCCGGATGGCAATGCACGTATCCATGTTGCCATTATAGGAGAAATAGCCAACCGCACCAGCATAGATGCCCCGCTTCGTTTTTTCCAATTCATCGATGATGCCCATCGCCCTTATTTTCGGCGCACCGGAAACGGTCCCCACAGGCAGACAAGCACTCAAGGCTTCAAAACAGGTCAAACCCGGTTTCAACTTGCCGGTGACTTTCGAAACGATATGCATCACGTGGGAGTAGATATCCACCTCCATGAACTTATCCAGCTTGACGCTACCGAATTCGCTTATCCTGCCGATATCGTTCCTTCCCAGATCCACCAGCATCACATGTTCTGCCCGCTCCTTCTCGTCTGCAAGCAACTCTTTCTTCAATTCATTGTCTTCCTCTTCGTTCTTCCCTCTTCTGCGTGTTCCGGCTATCGGATTCGTCATGACTTCGCCATCCTGAACGGTGACCAAGCTTTCCGGAGAGGAACCGACTACCTGGAAATCGCCTAGATCGATATAAAAAAGATAAGGCGATGGATTTTTGGTGCGCAGTCTTCTGTATATATCGAACGGTTCGGATTCGGATTTGATTTTTAGCCGTTGAGAGAGGACAACCTGAAAGATATCGCCGGCTTTGATGTATTCTTTCGCCTTCTCGACGAGTGTACAAAATTCCGTTTCACTGACGTTTGAAGAAACCTCTTGATTCGGATTCACCTCTTGGAAAGGTCGGATGCCGTTCGTTTGGTTCATCGTTTCGGCTAATTTTTCCAGATTCGCGGTGATTGTTTCATAATCCTCCGTATCATCCGGAAAAACATTATGGACGAGCGTCATCTTGTGCTGGTAGTGATCATAGCTGATGAATTGCTTGTAGAACATCAAATAGGCTTCAGGCGCATGCAGTTCATCCGCGTTCACATTCGGCAGCTTTTCGTATTGTCGGATGACATCATAGCCGACATAGCCGATCGCGCCGCCGACAAATGGCAACGGGATATCGGTCTTAAGATAGGGAATCGATACATGCTCTTTTACGAAATCGAGCACCCTGCCTTTTTTGTGCACAGCTTGTCCATCGGTGATGATCGTCACTTCTTCGCCCATACTCGTGATACTCTTGTAAGGATTCGAACCCAGAAAGGAATATCTCCCGATTTCCCTCTCAGAAAAGACGCTCTCGAACAAAAACTTATGCTTCCCTTGGAGATTGTAATACATACCGATGGGCGTCAATTGGTCCGCATTGACCGTCAAGTGCACCGGAAAGACCTTATTCTGTTTTTTTGATGCTGCAAATTCTGTTGCTGTCAGATTAAACATTTTATCCACCCCTAATGAGATTTTTTCGCTATTTTTGCTTGTTTCAGGGGATTTTGGGTACAAAAAAAGCCACAACATCCCCTATAATGGGACGATGTAGCCGCGGTGCCACCCATATTAGTTCCGTACTGTTGACTAACGCTCGACTCTGTCGTTCTTTGCGCTCCGTGTCTCCCTTACGGAATCAAGGACCCAATGCGTCACCAAAAAAGGGCTATACATTGTTTTCGCGCTAATACTACAGAATCAAAAAAACACTTCCTCCTCAAAAGGACGAAATGTTTCCATTCGTTTGCCACCTCAGTACAAAACTCGCTCTGCGGGTACGGATGTTACTCGATACCCCGTCCTTTTAACGGCGGACTCCCGGTTTTTGCTACTGTAATTTTCGCATCACGTCTCAGAGATCCATTCACCAACAGCTACAGTGTTTGGCTTTCACTGCCCCAAACTCGCTTTGACTAAACGCTATTGGCTACTACTTCTCATCACAGATTTTATTAGTTTAATTTTAATTCATTATAATCCATTTCTCATTATTGTCAACTGGTAAATGCTTGTTTTTATTGGGATAGAATCACTCTGTTGCCATCGCGACGAGTGCTGGCTACAATCATTCACGCAACTCAAGCCATAAAAAAGCAGAGCAACAACACCCTCGTGTCATTACTCCACTAATTTTAGCATAATTGGCAAAGGATCGTTTTAACAACCGCCCTTCATGTATTTTTCTAGGCTCTGATTTTATCCACCAGTGATTTCAGTGTTTTATCGGCCGTTTCACCATCATCTTTTTGGATGGCCGATTCAGAAATGATAAACGAACCGCCCACAGCAACTATATGGTCATTTTCGACATATTCCATAAAGTTTTCTTCGTTGATTCCGCCAGTCGGCAGGAACTTAACGTCGTAGAAAGGACCGCTCAAAGCATTGATCGCTTTCAACCCACCGTAAATATCTGCCGGGAAAAACTTCACTACTTTGATGCCATATTCCGTAGCGCGTTGAATATCGCCAGGTGTCGCCGTCCCAGGGAACACAGGGATATCATGCTTGATGCAGAACTCGATGACGTCCGGAACGATCGCCGGCGAAACAATGAATTTCGCGCCATTTTCAACCGCGTCCTTCGCTTCTTTCAATGTCCTCACCGTTCCTGCGCCAACAATCAGCTCGCCTGACTGAGCCAATTTCTTCATTGCATCCAAGGCTAAGTTGCTTCGGAACGTCACTTCAATGAACCGCACCTCGTTCTTGACCAGAATCTCTTCCAAACGATCCAAACAGGAAAGATCCGTAGCGGTATAAAGAGGCAATAATTTTGTTTCCTCGATTTGTCGATAAATTTCGTGTTCCATGTTCGCTAACATATGCCACTCTCACTTTCTTGCATAAAGGAATCTTATCCTTTTGCCTTCGTGATTGCTTCATGCAACCCTTGCAGATACGTAATGCCCATTGCGCGGTCATACAACCCATAACCAGGCATTGCGACCTCGTCAAAAACAGTACGTCCATGATCGGGACGGATGACTCCGTCAAAACCGACATCCACTAAAGCTTTCATGATGGCATACATATCCAACGAACCATCCGAGCTCAAATGTGCTGATTCCCTGAATTTGCGTTCGCCCAAAAATTCGACATTGCGGAAGTGAACAAAGTTGATTTTTCCCCCGACTTCATGGATGATTTCAACCATGTCATTGTTTGGTTCAGCCCCAAGTGAACCCGTGCAAAGCGTAAGTCCGTTGTATGGAGAATCCACAATGCTGAGGATTTTTTTAAGGTCTTGCAAATTCTTTGTGATACGAGGCAAGCCGAATAGTGCAAATGGAGGATCATCAGGGTGAATCGCCATTTTGACATCCATTTCCTCGCAGACCGGAATGATTTTTTTCAAGAAATAGCTTAGGTTTTCAAATAAGATTTCTTCTGTAACGCCTTCGTACATTTCCATCAATTTGCCGAATTTATTCAGGCGCTCTTCTTCCCAACCAGGTAGGCTGAACCCTTTCGATTGGCTGTGAATCAGTTTAAACATATCAGCCGGTTCCATCTTGTCAACGACAGCTTGATCGTATACAAGCGAGAAGCTGCCATCTTTATTTTCATAGAACAAGTCTGTTTTTGCCCAGCCGAAAATTGGTTTGAAGCTGTAACAAATCATGCGAACATCGCATGCGGATAGGTTCTTGATTGTCTTGATGTAATTTTCAATGTAGTGATCGCGTTCAGGTGTTCCCGCTTTGATTGCGTCATGAATCGCCACGCTTTCGATCCCCAGTAATTCCAGACCGCCTTTTTTAACTGACTCTTTCAATTCTTGAATCTCAGAAATTTCCCACACATCTCCAGGCAGTTTGTTCAACAGAGTACCCACAACACCGTTTATTCCCGGTATTTGTCGAACATGTTTCAACGGAATTGTATCTCCCTTTTCCCCATACCATCTAAATCCCCATTTCATTACGCTTCACCCTTCCTTTTCCTTGAGAAATATTGTCCTCTTGATTGTTTTCCAGCTTTGATGCCTTACCAAGCACTTAAACCATCAGTTCTTTGGCCATTCGAAACTTCAGCGATATGATAGCGCACCCAACCTTTATACTCTTATTATACAAAAAAATATTTTTTTGTAAAGGGAAAATCAAAAGAAAATATTTTTTCTTTGTAAATGCCGTAGCTCTAAAGTGAAAAGAACAGCGAGCCAAAAAAATTCGACAAAAAAACCCGGAAAGATGAAATCATCTTTCCGGGTTTTTCAGATGTGATACCGGCGGCCGGGGTCGAACCGGCACGCCCTTGCGGGCACTGGATTTTGAGTCCAGCGCGTCTGCCAATTCCGCCACGCCGGCATGATATGAAGAATGCAATTTTCCATCTTACTTGTACTTATGGAAAGGCGGTAACCGGATTTGAACCGGTGATAGAGGTTTTGCAGACCTGTGCCTTACCACTTGGCTATACCGCCGAGGTGTTACTATTTAAAAAAACTGGGCTAGCTGGATTCGAACCAACGAATGACAGAGTCAAAGTCTGTTGCCTTACCGCTTGGCGATAGCCCA
>NZ_FNQH01000014.1 GCF_900107505.1 Trichococcus collinsii
GTTTGATGTTGTCGATGCTGATTTTCACGTTCGGATGTTTGTGGTGCGCCGGCACGGAGCTGATGTAGAATTTGGCCGGATTGGCTGCATCTTCGGATGTGAAGACGACTTGGCGCGTCTCTTTGCCGATGTAGTAACCGTCTTGTTTTTTCATCTCTTCTTTTATACCATCGATCTCGATATGGCCCGGTCCGCCGATGTTGATGACGCCCATCTCACGGCGCTCCAGGAAGTAATCGACGCCCAATTCTTTGTCCAGGACGATCTCCAATGCTTTATCTGTTGGAGTGACGCCGCCGAAGATCATGCGGTCATTGTGTGTGTACGTCAGGCTGATTGCGCCCGGTACAAAAACTTTCTCGACCAGAAATTCCTTGCGCAGCTGTTCTGTCGAGTAATGACGGATATCCTCCGGACTATGTGTATAACGTGTTTCCATGTTTTGCATGTGATGATCCCCTTTGTTTTGTATTTCGTGTTGTTTGTTTGATAGAAGCTTGCGCTTCACTCTGAACCTTTTTTACTTCCCTTTAATCTCGGCAAACTTATCCGCGTATTGCCTTGCCACTTCGGTCACTTTATCGAAGTCACCGGTTGAGGCTGGTGCCAACAAGTTGCCGCCGACACCGACCGCGATGACGCCGGCATCGAACCATTCCTGCATGTTCGCAAGGCTGACGCCGCCTGTCGGCATCAAGTTCAGGTGCGGCATCGGCGCTTTGAAGCTCGACACGATGCTCGGACCGTAGGCACTGCCCGGGAACAGTTTAACGATGTCGGAGCCGCTCTTCAGCGCTTCTTTCATTTCCGTGATCGTCATGCAGCCCGGCAAATACGGAATTTGGTACAAATTGCATAACTCAGCCGTCTCTTTGTCGAAATTCGGGCTGACGATGAACTCGGCGCCTGCCAAGATCGCCAGGCGGGCAGTGATGGCATCCAATACCGTCCCCGCTCCGACCACGACTTCCGGTTGATACTTATAGACTGTAGCTAGTTCGCGGATGATTTCATCCGCGTTCGGGACTGTGAATGTCAGTTCGATGCCCTTCAACCCGCCGGCGACGATCGCGTGGCTCGACTTCAATGCTTCTTCTTTCGTGGCGCCGCGGACGACTGCCACGACCCCCGTTTTTTCTAAACGATTCAAAATAGATACGCGTTTCATCCGTCTCCCACTTTCCTTATAATGATAAATTCCTGCCTAAAAATGATGTCCAGCGTCCCAAGCCTGCCTCTCGGAAATTAGATAAATCTGACCCATTGCGCTCTAAGATGCTCATTTGCATGGGAGTCTTAGGGGTTCATCCCTTAGACTCCCAGTACAAGGTGACCGTAGGGAACGTTGCGAGGCCAGATTTCCTAAATTTCTTTCGAGGCAGAGCGGGCTTGGAACGCATTTCTTTTATTTTACAATTCAAAAACCTGCACTAGTTCTTTCGATACCGGTGAGTCATCCGGATTGGTCTCCATGATGTCGGCCATGTAGTGCCACCATTTCTGATTGATGTCAGTCGCGGCTGTCTCCTTCCAGAGTTCTTCATCTTCGATCTCGAGATAACCGAACAATTCGCTCGTCTCCGGATTTAGGAAGATCGAATACTGGTGTGCGCCGCACTCCTTCAGCATCTCGCGCATCTCCGGCCACAATTCGTCATGGCGCTTACGGTATTCCTCGTGCTTATCGGGATAGATTTTCATTGCGAAAGCTTTTTTGATCATGTTCATCCTCCTTTCGGCACCCCAACCTAGCAACCTAGGCTTCAAAATGCTCATAGTGGATTTTCTGGTTCTCTTTGTTCTTTGCCAAAAATTCTTTCGGCGTCATGCTGAATTCCTTCTTGAACGCCTTCAGGAAATGCGGGTATGATGCGAAGCCGCATTGATTGTAGACGAGGTTCGAACTCTGGTAGGTCTTCAGCAACTGCTTCGCGTAAAGAAGCTTCTTCTTCATCACGAACTGATGGAACGTGAAGCCCGTATGCTTCTTGAACTCACGTGTGATGTAGTATTTGCTTACAAAGAAGTTCTTTTCCATCTCCTCCAGCGTCAACGGATTGCTCAAGTTCGCGGAAATGTAGTCGATCATCTGCTCGATCCGCTCGTTCTGCACAATCACTTTCGGCTCTTCTTCGTTCTCCTCCGACTGCACCAGCTGGTTCAAAAACAACAGATACTCGATCAAGTTCTGCTCATACTTGATGTCCGAACCGTAGATCGATGCATCCGGCTGATGGTCGATGAAGGAAAGCTTTTGCCGCAACAAATCGGCATCGATCTTCAGGACCTTGCTGCGGCGTTCGCCGCCACCGCTGAAACACTCCTCCAGATTCGTCCATTTCGTGGAACTGCTCTGCAGAAATTCCGGCGTCAAAAAGATGTAGACGCGTTCGCAGTAGTCCGTATTCTGTTTGACGATGCGGTGCAGATCATTGTAATGGATGAGGAGAATCGTCCCCGCTTCGATATCGAACTGTTTGCCATCCAAATAGAACGTAGCTTCCCCTTCCAACGTCGCATGCACCTCATAATAGTCATGGTAGTGGTAGAGCGTCTTCTCTTGGCTGATGACATCCTTCACGTGATAGACCTCGTACTGATCCGAAGCCATCGTATTCACGTTTGAGGACTTTTTTAGTTGCTTATCTGTACTCATGGATATTCCCCTCACCTATTCTTGCGTGTTTCTTCTATATTATAAATGAAATTATGGTTTGGCTTCGCTTGCTACCAACAGCTGCAGCGCCTTCCCGATATGGTCATCCTTCGTTTCTTCGAGGACGACGTAGGAAAGTGGCTTGTGCTTGGCAATGATTGCGGCAATCGCCGCATAATCGATCAGGCCTTCCCCGAGGTTGACCGGGATGATTTGGTCGTCTTCGACTTTGAAGTCCTTCAGGTGCACTGCTACTATTTTATCACCGAAGCGCTCGAATGCACTTTCAACCAACGAAACCTGCTCCAAGTAATTCTCACTCGTGATCAGATTCGATGGATCGAAGATGATCCCCAAATAATCCGACTGCACCGCCGCCAGCAACTGCTCCACACGCTCGAGACTGTAGAGCGGATGATTCAAGCCAGGCTCGATGCCCACCAACATGCCGGCTTCCTCGCCAGCTTTGACCAAACGGCGGATGACGCCGACCATATCGGCGAAGGCTTCATCGCTGAAATTGTCTTCTGTATATTGGATCTCCGGCAATACGCAGCCGGTCTCGGAAGCAACCATCGCTGCTCCGAAGTAGCGAGCATGGCGCACATAGCTTTCGAATTTCTGCAGCAGCTGTTCGCGGATCTCGGGATCGGGATGGATCATGTTGATGTAGCAGCTCAAGATGCCGACCTGCACATCCGTTTCTGACAACGCTCCTTTGATCGCTGCCCCCATGCCAGGATTCAGATTAGCTGCGCCGGAAGGCATGTCCGGAAAGGACATGCCTAGCGCCAGCTGCAGATTGTGAATACCTTGCTTTTTCGTTTGCTCGGCCAGTTCCTTCACCGATGTGACACCGGATAGGTCATGACCGCGGATTGTAATATTAAGCATATTTTGTTACCCCGCCAAATTCGGTAACCACATCACCAATCCAGGGAAGTACGTGATGAGGAACAGCACGGCCAGGATCGCCAAGTAAAACGGCACGAGCGGCTTGAGCATCTGCTCGGCTTTGACGCCCCCGACACTGGCCCCGACGTACAACCCGGTTCCGACTGGCGGTGTGATCGAGCCGACACACAAGTTCATGATGGAGAACAAACCAAAGTGGACAGGATCGACGCCAACGCTGGTGATGACCGGCAAGAAGATCGGCGTGAAGATCAGGATAGCAGGACCTACGTCCATGAACATACCTACGATCAATAATACGACGTTGACCAACAACAAGATCAGGAATTTATTCGTAGTCAAGCCCAGGATTGCTGCGCTGATTGCTTGTGGGATGCCGGTGAAGGCCATCGCGAATGACATCATGGAAGATGTCGCCAACAAGAACGTGATCGTACCTGTCGTCAAAACAGCTTCCTTCAGCATAGGATAAATGTCTTTGACGGTAACTGTTTTATAGAAGAACATTGCGATCAACAACGAGTAGGCAACTGCGATTGCGGAAGCTTCGATTGCCGTGAAGATACCGGTCAGAATCCCGCCGATGATGATTACGATCAGCATGACGCTGGGGATCGCCTCTTTGATGATTTTGAAAGCTGAACCCATTTCGGAAGCTTTCATCGTTGGGTATTTATGTTTCTTGGCATGGACGTAAGCAACCAGCATAATTGCCAAACTCCAGAGCGCCCCTACCAGATACCCTCCTAAGAATAGTGAGGAGATGGATGCGCCACCTGCGACCAACGAGAACATGATGAATGCCGTACTCGGCGGGATAACCATCCCGGTAGGAGCGGACGCGATGTTCACCGCTGTAGCGAATTTGCGGTCATAGCCTGATTTTATCTGTTGCGGAATCAATACCCCGCCGATAGCGGTAGAAGCAGCGATCGCGGAACTGGACATGGAACCGAACAAGGCGTTCCCCAAAACGTTCGTATGGGCCAAACCTCCAGGGATGCGCCCCACGAACAGCATCGCGAAGTTGACTAGCTTCTCGGCAATCCCACCATTATTCATGATGATCCCCGAGAGCACGAAAAACGGAATGGCGACGAGCGAGAAGCTGTTCAGACTGGAAACCATCTTCTGCGCGGAAGTGAAAACAGCAATTTCAAACGGGACAACCAACAGCAATGTGGCGATCGAGGAGACCGCGATACTGATCGCAATCGGCATCCCCACTATCAGCAATACTACAAAAACAAAGAATAATATCAAACCTGCCTGTAAAGCCATCTTAAATTTCCCCGCTTTCATCAACATTTTCGATCGCGACTTTTCCTTGGATCAGGTTCAACAGACTATAGACGAACATGATGAATCCGGAGACCGGAACGGACAGATAGACATAGCCCATCGACAAAGACAACGAAGGAGAAATTTGGCCTGTCGTCACGGATACAGCTTTCCAACCGCCGTAGACCATTATCAGAGCCGCAAAAACCAAAAACAATGATTGGATGACGACTTCCAGCAAGCGTTTGTTCGGGCCGCTCAAGTTATCGCTCAACAACGTCACTGCCAAGTGGCTGCGTTTGCCGACGACGTAAGCCATCGCCAACATCGACAACCAAACCAGGCTGAAGCGGACAAATTCTTCCGTCACTGTGTTCGGATTGTTCAAAACCGTTCTGGTGAAGATTTGGTATAGCGTCGTCAGGATCATAACGACGAACACCGCCGAACACAGGATCTCCAACGTCTTATCTAAAAACGTTCTTATTTTTTCCATTGTACTCTCCCCTTACTCTGCATCAGCGTGCGCGCGAATCATGTTGTACAATTCGCTGTAGGTCGCGTTATTTTTGAATTGTTCATGCAACGGTTCTACGGCAGCTTGGAATGGTGCGATGTCCACTTCGTTGAACACGATGCCATATTCTGCCACTGCAGTCTCTTTTTCTTTCTCGACAGCTGCCTTGAACACGCTCTTCTCGTAAACCGTAGACTCTTCAGCCGCTTCCAGAACCGCTTCGTACTGGTCGTCGCTCAAACGTTCTTTCACGGCATCGTTCATGATCACGACATCGGGAACACGCGTATGGGCGTCATAGGAGTAATACTTCGCAACTCCACCGTGGCCGGCTGTGTACAATACGAATTCGTTATTTTCCGCTCCATCGATCAGGTTGGACTGGAGCGAAGTGTAGACTTCACTGCTTCCCATCGGAACAGCTGAACCGCCGAGCAATTCGACCATCTTGATTGCTGTCTCGCTCTGCATGACCCGGATTTTCTTGCCTTTCAGGTCTTCAGGCGTATTGATCGGACCGTCCGTCATGTAGAAGCTGCGCTGGCCGGAGTCATAATATGTCAAACCGACAAAGCCAAGTTCTGCAGTCGAGTTGTAGATGCCGTCCATAATTTCAGGATCTTCCATGACCGAGTAGAAATGCTCCTCGCTGTCGAAGATGTAAGGCACCCCGAAAATCGAGTAATCTTTCGAGAAGCTTTCCAATGCGGAACCGCTGACTTTTGTGAAGTCAATTCCGCCAGTTTGTGTCAATTCAATCAGTTCGGTTTCGCTGCCGAGCTGGCCATCCGGGAAATACTCAACAACCACTTCCCCATCGGTCTTCTCTTCGATCAGACGACCGAATTCCTTCATCGAGTCAATAACCGGTTGGCTATTGCTGGCGTAGGCATAGCGTAGGACGATGGCTTCGTCGGCCGACGCATCGGAGTTTCCGCAGCCGGCGAGAACGCCGGTGCCCAGTACGGACATCAAAACAACTGATAATAAATGTTTCTTCTTCATGATCTTTCTCCCTTGTTTGTATGATCAGCAGTATGAAACGAGAAGTTCCGTCAAGCACAATACTGTCAATGATTGTCCGTACGGCATCGCCGTTTTATCGATGTTTTTGTAGAATTCCAGGCAATCGCCCATGCCGGTTCCTACCGACACATTCTGCACTTCGCCTTTTTCGTCGATCTGTTCTAACAGACCGCGGATCGCTTTGTAGGCGACTTCTTTATACTCTTGTGGAAGATAACGTTTATGAACCGCTTTCAGCAAGCCGTAAGCAAATCCGGCTGTCGCGGATGATTCAACATACGATGTCGGGTCATCCAGTAAAGTGTGCCATAAACCGCATTCATTTTGATATTGCGTAATCGCTTTTGCCTGTGCTTCGAGTGTTTGGATAAGGAATGCACGAAAGCCATCGCCTTCACGCAAGTCCATGATTTCGATGATTTCCGGAATTGCAATCGTCAACCAGCAGTTACCGCGGGCCCAGAATGCTCCGGCGTAGTTGTGGTTGCCTTCGAAAGTCCAGCCGTGGTACCAAAGGCCTGTCTTCTTGTCCATCAGGAATTTGATGTGCAGCAGGAACTGGTAACGCGCCTCTTCCAAGTATTCGGGACGGTCCAACAAGACGCCGATTTTCGCAAGCGGCAATACTGTCATCATCAAGGTGTCATCCCACAATTGGTTCGTGTTCGATGGTCCGTAGGTTTCGTGTTGCAGCCCATTTTCATCCGTCCGCGGCATATCCTTCATGACCCATTCGGCCCATTGTTCCAGGTAAGGCAAGTAGCGTGAGTCTTTTGTGTCTTCGTACAGGTACGCCATCGTCAACAGCGGCGCCATCGTATTCACGTTCTTCGGTGGAGCTCCCTCGGTCATGCGTGCTTCGAACCATTCTTCAACAACCGCCAACGAGCGCGGATTTTTTGTGTTGCGATAATTTTTATAGATGCCGTACAATCCGACACCTTGCGGCCAGTTCCAGACCGTCCAGCTCTTGTCGTCGACTTTCAGTCCGTCGAAGTCCAACAGGAAGTCTCCGTTGTCATCTTTTATTGTCGTCAAATTCTCGATCAGCAAGTCGATTTTCGACTCAACCAATTCCTTTGTCACAAATAATTGTTCTGTAATCACCATTTCTTTACCACCTTCTCGATATATGAATCGCTTTCATTTGATGAGTTAATAATAACAAGCATTCAATTCGAAGAATATGGCGGTTGTTGAACAAAAACTGTCTAAAGTTGCACACCCATTGTATGCGGATTCAGATTAGGATGCAACCAATAATTCAATTAAAAGCCGTCCTGATTCGTTTTCAGTGAGGTTTCACACTCAGCTGCGCGGAGAGTTGATCAATATCAGGTAGTCGGATGTAGTACAACTTTCGTTCCCTGTCCTCCGGCTAAGCAGCCCTCCCCGGAGGACAGACCACATTTTTCGGTCCTTCTCCGGTTGAGTGGTCTTGGCCGGAGTTGAGTGGTCTTGGCCGGAGTTGAGGTTTTTCGCCACAGGTTACCTCCGGTCAGCACGGCTTCGCCGGAGGAGAGGACTCTTCGTCTGCGAGTTCATTCTATCCCCAAACCAAAAAAGCAAAAACGCCGAAAATGACTCTCGGCGTCTTTGCTTATTCGTTTATTTGGATTTGCAGGCCGCGGGGACCGACATTTGTTGAAAAGACAATATGCGTTTTGGTATCTCCGAAGCGTTGCAAGTCCGTTATGAATTCATCAAGCTCGATTGTATTTGTAAAGTAAACCTTCAATAACATCGAGAAATCACCCGTAATGCAGTCGCATTCCACGACATTGGGGATTTCTTCGATGTAGCGGTAAAAATCTTGTTTATCCTTTGCATGGACCGCACAATTCACGTATGCCTTAATCAAAAAACCCAACTTCTGATGGTTAACGACAGCTTGATACGTGTGAATGTATCCCATACCTTCCAAATTCTGTAAACGAACGGATACGGAAGGAGACGAAATGAAACACTCTTCAGCTATTTGTTTGACAGTAATCCGGCTATTTTTTTGCATAATATTCAAAATTTTCCGATCTAATACATCCATAATGGCCCCTCCACCCTAACAATTCTCATCATTTTCTTAATTTTAGTAAGAAATGATAAGAGTTGCAAGGTTGGGCTCACAGGATGTGTCATGCTTTATGACATTTGCTTCTTCTTGCCATCAAACAGAAGGTAAGCAAACAGAGCTGCTAATCCAAATCCTCCACAAAAGAGATACATGACTTGAAACCCATAAAGACTGGCAATGACGCCCCAAAGCATTGCACCACCACCGTACGCTACGTCAAGAGCAGCCGAGAAAATCGCTATCGCGCGTCCGCGTTCTTGATCGGAAATACTTTGCAAAACAATTGTATTCATGACCGGGAGCAAACTGGCAAAACCAATCCCATATAGGACCGCCGCTAAAAGAAGATGAACAAGATCATCGGCATAAGCAAGCATGCCAAACGCGGCACTGATACTCAATATGCTCCCGCAAATCAAAAACGTTTGATTGACGCGCTTCAACATTTGAGGGAAGAGAAAACGAATCAGAACCGTGACGACCGTCATCACAGTAAAATAGTAGCCAGCTCCGCTTATTTTCTTTTCGATCGCAAACTGCGCGATAAAGGCGATGACACCCGAATTCGCAAAACAAATCAGAAACATGATCAGGCTTGGAAAAATAACGCCCCGATTCTTCATGACGGACAACGCTTCCGTCGCTCCGCCCTTCGTCTTTGGCTTTTCTCCGAAAAAAAGCGTTCTTGGCGATTCTGTACTTAAAAAAAAGCTTAAAGCAAAAGCGACACTTGTCAGCAAAAGTGCTACTCGAAACAACGCCTCAAATCCGTATGCTTCCACCACCGCCAACCCCAGTAAAGGTCCGATTGCGCCAGGGACCGCCTGGGCGATGCTGAAATACCCCAAGCCGACGGATAACTGTTCCTTTGGAATCAAATCCGCCGCCATGGTCGCAGCGCTTGTCGCTTGGATGCTATTGCCGATGCCTTGGATCAAACGTAAACAAAACAGCATCAAGAGCGTCTGCAGCACATTCAACAGGGCGAAATCGAGAAAAAGAATTCCTAATCCGATAGTGAGCAACAGCCTGCGACCGTATCGGTCCAATAATATTCCGATCGGCAAGCGGAAAAACAAAGCCGAGATGCCTAAAATCCCTACGATACTTCCGGCAACCGCTTTAGACCCACCCAGGGCAGTCACATAGAGGGGCAACGTTCCCATTTGGGTCGTGATTGCCGTCATTGCCAAAAACGTGATGCTGTTCACCAAAAGGAAATCTTTGGTCCAAAGCTTGCTATTTACTTCCGTATATTCCACATTTCATCCCTCTCAGACTGCTGTTTTGAAACGAACTTGCATTAAAAATTGTTTTGTCCGCTCTTGTTTAGGATCATCAAATACTTCTGAGGGTGTTCCTGATTCAACGACTACACCATCCGCCATAAATACAACTTTATCCGCCACTTCTTGTGCAAACTGCATCTCATGGGTGACGATGATCATCGTTTGACCCGTGTCAGCCAATTGCCTCATCACATTCAACACATCCCCGACAAGTTCCGGATCGAGGGCGGATGTGGGTTCATCGAATAACAGAAGTTCTGGAGACAGCGCCATCGCGCGGGCAATGCCTACCCGCTGCTGTTGCCCCCCGGATAGTTGGATCGGATACATCCCTGCTTTGTCCGCCATGCCCACTTTTTCAAGGACGGAAGTGGCAATCGTTTCAGCCAGCTTTTTAGGGACTTTCCGGGGTGTAACCAATCCTTCCATCACATTTTGCAGAACCGTCATGTGGCTGAACAGTTCATAAGATTGAAAAACCATCGCCGTTTTTCTGGCAATTTCCCGGCTCTGATGCGAACCGATACGACTGAGGTCATAGCGAAGGTCGCCGAGTTCATACATGCCTGCATCCGGCCGTTCCAAGAGATTCAAGCAACGCAAGAAGGTGGTTTTTCCAGAGCCGCTCGGACCGATAATGCAGACAACTTCGCCTTTATTGATGGTCAAACCAACGTTTTTCAATATCTCGTTCTTACCGAAACTTTTTTTCAGTCCACTTATTTGCGCCTGGATCATCGTCATCTCCTCCTTCTTTTTGGTTTTCAAAGCGAAATCGTGTTGCGCGAAATTCCTGCTGTTATGATATCCCTCGCATTGGTCAACGAGGTCTCAACAATTTCTTGCACGGCCAATTCTGTATGGTAAGCAATATGGGGTGTGATCATCACATTCGGGATATCCATTAAACGGGAATAGTATGGGTTCTTTTCCCAACCGACGGAAAAATATTTTTCTTCATCTTCCAACGCATCCAAGGCTGCACCAGCCAGTTTTCCGGTTGCCAAAGCTTCAATCAGCGCTTCGGTATCGACAATTTTTCCGCGCGCCGTATTCACCAGACAACTTCCTTGCTTCATCTTCTCAAAAGTTTCCTCTGAAAATAGATAAGTGGACTGCTCAGATAAGGGGATGTGTATGGAAAGAACATCCGATTCTTTCAACAGTTCATCAAAAGAAACATAGCTGACTTTCCCCTTCAGGTGCGGATTTTCATTTGAACTTGTGGCAATCACGCGACCGCCCAAAGCATGGATCCCTTCCGCGACCACAGAACCGATCCGTCCTGTCCCTAAGATTCCGACAGTCACATCCTGCAGTTCCCGGCCGATCGCTGCTTTACGGGATGATTTTGCTTGCAGGACAGAAGGGATATTCCGCAGGACCATCAAAATCGACATGATCGCAAAATGACCGACTGAAGTGGGACTGTAGGAAGGAACGTTCGTCACGGTCAATCCATATTTTTCCGCCCATTCGAAGTTGATCCCATCCACCCCGGTCGATTTGACCGACAATTGGTGGATCCCTTGTTCCCGCAATTTACGGTAAAGCAACTCGCTTTGGCGCATTTCCGGACTCGGATACAGGCAGACCCCATCATGGGGGCCGGCGAAATGGACATTTTCACTGGATATGCCTTCGTTGATGATGGTCACGGGTATCTTGTTACTGAAACTCCACCGCTTGATGAATTTTTCTTCGTCAGCACTGACCCCATAATAAATCAATCTCATAAATATCCTCCTTAAATCACTTGTTTGGATGATGCAGGTGTCGCTTGTTTCAAAGCTTCACCGATTACTTTTACCCCGTCCACGATTTCTGAAAGTGTGGGTTTGGTGAAGTTCAAGCGGAAATAACGTTCATACCCTTCTTGCGCCACACTCATCACATTCCCAGGGATAACGGCGACCTTGGCTTCGTCCAATGCCGTATAGAATGTTTCCGGATCCAATTCATCTGCCATTTTGCAGCAGATAAAATAGCCGCCAGTCGGTTTGATGAACTGAATTTTGTCTTCAGGCAGCGCTTCAAGACCCGCAATCATCGTTTCAAATTTCCCCTTATAATACAGCTTCAACTCCGAGACATGTTCTTCAAATTGGTGATTCTGCATGAATTCCGCTAGCATCACTTGCCAATAAAAATTGGTGTGGGAATCAGATACTTGCTTGGCTAAAGCCAGTTTTTCCATAATTTCATCCGGCGCCATAATGAAGCCTAAGCGTGCGCTGGGTGCCAAAATTTTGGAAAACGAACCCGCGTACATGACGCGCCCATCCGTATCCATCTCCTTCAGCTTCATGATCGGTTCACCGTAGTACAAGAGATCGCCGTAAGGGTCATCTTCGAAAATCAGCACATCATATTTCTGGGCCAAGCTGTAAATCGCTTGGCGTTTTTCCAGAGGAATCGATGTCCCCAACGGATTTTGGAACGTGGGAATGAGATAGATGAACTTGATGCGTTGATCAAAACGCAACAGTTCTTCCAGTGCTTCCAAATCGACGGATTCTTCTGCGACGTTCATCGGGATCGGTACGGGAATGGCTCCGTAGCCTTTGATCGCATTCACCGCCCCTGAAAAGGTTTGTTCTTCACAGAGAACGACGTCTCCCTCATCACACAAGACTTTCACAGCGATATCCATCGCTTGGGTGGAACCCGATGTAATCAGCACCTGTTCCTCATTCTGAAGATTGGCAGTTGCAGCCAGCCTTTCTTTGACCAACTTACGCAACAAGGGATAGCCTTCGGACGCACCATATTGCAAAAACGTTTCCGGATCGACTTCTGTGTATAATTTTTGCGAAATTTTTTTCAGGGTCTCCATTGGAAAAGCTTCAACCGGCGGAAAGCCGTAAGCAAATGAGATCACATCTTTAAGTTCCATGTTTTTACTTGCATTTTCCCGTAAAGGAGATGTTTTCAATTCCTTCATACGATTTGCGAAACGGTATGCCATCATATTTCCTCCCCTATCTAGCCATTTGAGTTGTGAAACGGGCCAAAAAGGCTTTGGTCCGCTCTTCTTTTGTTTGTTCAAACACTTCTTTAGGTGACCCTTGTTCAACTACCAGTCCGTTTTCCATAAAGACTATTTTGTCCGACACTTCATATGCGAATTTCATCTCATGCGTCACCAACACCATCGTAGCGCCAGTTTCAGCGATGTCCCGCAAGAGCGTGAGCGTCTGTCCGACTAACTCCGGATCCAACGCTGAAGTCGGTTCATCGAACAAAATCACTTTCGGATTCAACGCCAAGGCACGCGCAATCCCGATCCGTTGCTGCTGGCCACCGGATAATTGGCTCGGATAAAAATCTTTGCGTTCGGTCAGGCCCACTTGTTCCAACAAGGCATCCGCTACTTCATAGGCTTCTTGCTTTGTCTTTTTTTTCGTCAACAACAGCGGCATCACAATATTTTCGCGCGCTGTCTTGTTATGGAACAACGCATAATTTTGAAAGACCATCGCAGTTTGGCGCTGATGCGCCAAAATCTCTTTTGGATTAGCTTTGTTTACGATTGTTTCGGTCTCTCCCAGGAGAATGCTGCCTTCATCTGCACGTTCCAGAAAATTCAGGCAACGGAGAAAGGTTGTTTTGCCGGAACCGCTTGGCCCCAGAAGGGTGACAACTTCGCCTTTTGCGACATCCATATCGATGCCTTTGAGGACTTCCTGCTTGCCGAAGCGTTTGTGGATATTGCGTACTTCCATCATAAAATCGCCCTCCTCAATTTACGGGTCATGCGTTCTTCAAGGAGTTGCGCACCTTTTTCGATCACCAGGCTGATTCCCCAGTAGATGACCGCAACCGACACATAGGCTTCCAGGAACCGGTAGTTTTGCTGGGCTGTGATCTTCGCGGCTGCAAAGACATCGACGACACTGACCATAGAGGCCAAGGAAGAGGCCTTAACAAGGCCGATCAACAGATTGCTGAACATCGGTAAAGAAATAGGGATTGCTTGTGGCAACAGAACCCGGCGAATCGTTTGAAGATTGGTCATACCCATCGATTTGGCAGCATCGAATTGGCCTTTTTTGATAGCCGCAAATGCACCGCGGAAAATCTCGCTGCTGTTGATCGTGGCCAATAGACTCAGTGCGGAAATGGCGATCCATACCATGTTGAAATCCCTGAACCGCAGGGACCAGTTCATGGATTCCGACCAAACATCAAACTGTTTGGAAGCGATCAAATACAGAGCAAGAATGATCAATACCATCGGAATGCCTTTCAACAAAGTGACTACCACTTGGAAAAACTGGCTCAGTCCTTTGATGCGATAAAGCCGAATCAATGCGATCCCTAGTCCTAAAATAACGCCGATGACTATCGCTGTGATGGCCATGAATAATGTTGTGCCAATGTATTGGCTTGCTACTTTCAATGATTGGATCATCACCTCAAATTTGAAACTCATGGCCCTCATCCTTTCTTATTCTGGAACGTAATCACCATCAAGGTATTCTTCAGAAAGTTCTTTAATGGTTCCATCCGCTTTTAATTCTTCTAATGCTGTATTCACGGCATCAATGAAGGCTTGGTCGGCTTCTTTATTGAATAGCAAGTAAGCATCCGAATTATGGACTGGTTCGCTACCGATTGCTAAGTTTTCATTAAAGGAACGGTTCCAGTTGTCCACTTGATATTTTGGCGCTAAAGATGCATCCACTGCTCCGGACGTAATCGCTTGAACGATCTGTTCGTTATTGTATTCGCCATAAACCAATTCAAAAGCCCCAGGATTTTCTTCTAAATATGTTTCAGCCATTGCTGCCTGGTTCGTTGCGGTTGTGGCGTATACTTTTTTACCGGCAAGATCGTCAAAGGACTCGTAAACTGCTCCTGCATCCGGATCAGAGACAATGTATGTATCCCAGACCACGTAACCGACATCCCCGTATACAAATTTTTCTTGTCGCTCTGCGTTTACTTCAAGTTCGAAAGCCGCCATCTGAACCTTATCGCTCTCTAAATTTGACAAGGTTGTCGGGAAGTCCGCTCCTTCAAAAGTAAACGTGTAATCCGTCAGTTTTTCATCAATGGCTTTCACTACAGCAACATCATAGCCATCATATTCGCCATTTTCGTCCAAATAAGCATAAGGTAAAGCTTCATTCCCTGTACCTACTTTAATCTCTGTCGCCCCGCTGTCTGCTGCACTCTCGGTTTCAGCAGAGCCGCTGCCGCACCCAGCCAAGATAACCCCTGCCATCAATAAACTTGCTCCGAATCCCACTGTTGATTTTTTCATAATAATTCCTCCTTCAAATTTTTCTCGATTTTTTGAACTTTTTTCATTTGAACCTCTTTATTATTAATAAGGAATAATCTCGGCAGTTGGAACGACGGTTTTTTTGCTTCTGTGAAATTCATCCGTTTCTCCAACACGTCAAAGACTCTTTCAAGAATAACGCTCAACGTAATGAACAGAATTGCCGCGCCTACATAGCCTTCCAACGTGTGATAGGTCACGGCACCAATGGCCCGCGCTTTTCCTACTACATCCACGATCCCGATCGTAAATGCCAATGATGTATCCTGCAGCAACGCGACGGTAGTTGTACCGAATGATGGCAATGCCACGAGCACAACTTGCGGAAGAATGACACGCAGGTACATTTGCGACTTCGTCAGTCCACAAGCGATGCTTGCTTCTTTCTGTGTGATCGGTACACTCAAGATTGCGGCGCGAATAGTTTCTGATTGAAACGCTGCGGTATTCAATCCATAGGTAATGTAGATGAAAATAATTTTGTCCCATGATGACACATCAATTTGGATCGCCTGTAAGAGGCTGGGCACACCGTAATAAACGATGTATAGCTGGACAAGAATCGGCGTCCCGCGAATGAAGGAAACAAATACTGCGGCTATCTGATTCAATATTGGTATTTTTTCCACCCGTATGAACGCAATAAAACTTCCTAACACCAAGCCTACAAGAGTCGCAATGCCTACAATCAACAAGGTCACGGGCAACGCACTGAGAATTTTTGGAAAAAACTCCCATACTAGATCCCAACTAAAGAAACTTGACATTTTATTCCCTCCTCTCACATTTCGTTAAATTCATTACCGTCAGAACTTTCTGAACTTCTTGAATTTCCAATAGAATACATCACCATCCCATGCTTCCACAATATGTTGTGCCTTCTTGATACTTTAATTCGTAAATATCGTGCTTTTGATTATGAAAGTAAAAAATGAAGCGTAACCATGGTTATATTATTTTGTGGGGAAAACTCTTTGAGTGCTTACTTTCATTGCAGGGAAAGCCCCGTCTCAAAGAGTCCGATTGGTGTTTTACTTTTTTGGTAAATAAAAAAATAGACGAATACTCGCAAATAATAATCGCAAGGTATCCGGCTATTTATAGTGCACATAAGGGAATGTCACATAGTTGTTGTTGAGATATTTGACTAGAATTAATTAATATTTGCTTGAAATCGGAGTAATTCATATTATCTCTGTTGTCTCAATTATAATATTTTATAACATTTGGAGTGATTTGTTAATATAAAAACGAAAATATTGTAGTTAAAAATTTAAGTATAATTTACTTATGTTATACTTTAAAAAGTAGTCGATAATTTAAAATTGGAGAGATGCTATCATGCTATTAAAAACTGTGGAAATAAAAAAACTTTTTGGAATATTCAACCATAAGATTTCATTATTCGAGGATGGTATATCCATTGTTATTGGTGAAAATGGAGTCGGGAAAACATATATTCTTGACTCTATTAATTCTTTTTTCAATATGAAATATAATTTTTTTAAGGAAATGGAATATGAAGAATTAATATTTTCTTTTCAAGATGAGACTGAATGGAGAGTTAGTAACATCAAAAAAGAAGATGGACAGTATTTACATGTATGGTCAGATAGAGGGAAAGAAGATGAAAAAGAGGTAAGTATTCCATTAGATTTCACACACGGTATGGATGATATAGATGTAAAAAGACATGCACAGCAACTTTCTAGAATAGTTCCTCATGTTGAAAGAATTAGTCCAATAAGGTATTTCGATCATGAAAAAAGAAAGGTATTAAGAGCGGATGAAGTCGTAAATTTTTATTCAGGTTATATTAATCATGATGAAGAATTTCTGAATATAATAGGACCTAACGCGATGTGGTTGTTTGAAAGGCTAAAAAAGAACAGTGTTTATTTAATTCAAACACAGAGAGTGTACAATTTAACTATTGACGAAGAAATGCGTTATGAAGGAAGGTTTGAGGCACGTTATTTTGAAACAATTACAAAGTATGCATTAGATCTCAAGGATCAAATAGTTAATGCAGACTATAAATACAGTCAAGAATCTTCTAAGAGAGATGAGTCATTTCCATACAGATTAATAAATAAGATTAGGAATTACGAACTAGATGATACTGAGGAAGCTATAGAAAAAATAAGTAATAAATTGATAGAGTTAGATGATAGAAGAACAGAAATGAAAAAATTAGGGTTGCTAATTAATGAAGACTCTAAGAGAATTAATAAAACTGATATTGATTTAGCTCAAGATGCCATTGAATTATATATAGAAGATAGTAATGAAAAATTTAATGTATATGCCAGTTTGCAAAAAAA
Source organism: Trichococcus collinsii (assembly GCF_900107505.1). GTDB lineage: Bacteria > Bacillota > Bacilli > Lactobacillales > Aerococcaceae > Trichococcus > Trichococcus collinsii. The sequence goes on from NZ_FNQH01000014.1 coordinate 17,370, forward strand.
AATAAAACTATTTACTGAAATTATTAACAAGAGATTTAATTATAAAAATATTCGTATCGATAAAGAGAAAGGATTTATCTTTATTCAAAAATTAAATAGCGAAGATTTAGAAAAGGAAATTCCAATCAATAAACTTTCCTCTGGCGAAAAAAATGAATTGATTATGTTTTATGAGCTCCTTTTTAAATCGAATAATGAGAATCTAATCTTGATTGACGAACCCGAGATATCGTTGCATATTTCATGGCAAAATTTATTTATCGAAGATCTTAAAAGTATTCATAATATTACCGGAATAAATGTTCTAATTGCCACCCACTCACCTGACATAATTGGAATAAATTGGGATCTGACAAATGACCTTGGAAGAGGTTCGAAGTAATGAATGAACATATGACTCCAGAAAGAATTGCTAATGCTATATTAATGATGAAAAGTAGTGATAAAATATTTCATTTAATTCTTGAGGGAAAGATTGACTGTAAGGTATATCCGAAATTTTTTGATAAAGAAAAAACTCATATTAGCTGTGCTTTTGGCTATGAAAATATTTTAGCTGCAATGGCCAGATTAGAAGAAGAAGAGATTAAAGAGAATGTGTTAGGAATAATAGACGCAGATTTTCGGAGAGTTTTAAATCAAACGATTGATAATCCTCAAATTCTTTTAACAGATTATCATGATATAGAATCGATGATAATAAATTCTAACGTATTAAACTTATTTACAGACTTGTACATAAAAAAACCTTCTAGTATAAGTAAAATTTCAGGCGGAAAATCTATAAAAGAACATGCATATGAAGTGTCAAAAACAATAGCCTTATTAAGGTTTCTAAATTATGTGGAAGATGATGAATTTGGATTGAGGTTTAAAGAATTAACCTATTCGAAGATGATTAATGTATCTGATTTAAAAATAATTGATTTAATTTTAGATAATTCCAACAGAAAAAATCAAGAGTTTAAAATGTCAGATAAACCTAAGATATTGGAACGTTACGATGAGTACAAAAAAGAAAACTATGATGATTTGCAGTTTGTTAATGGGCATGATTTAATGAACGTAATAAAAGAGTCACTAAATAAAATATTAAGAAAAGACAATTCTACAATGCATTTTAATGAAGTTGTTGATTTGGAGAACACTTTATGCATGGCCTACCTATCTTCTTCTGAGTTTTACAGTACAAATATATTTTCACAAATTAGGATTTATCTGGAAACCAAAGGCTATCTAGAACTGTTAGTCCCATAACAGTATCATTTAATACTTCGTATTTTGTCATTTCAGAATGATGTAATGTCAGCCCGAAATACAAAATAACGCGCCATTTTAATCTCCGACTGAGAATTTTAAGAAAAGAAGTTTGCTGAATTATTAGAAATAGATATTGATTTACTCAATGACATTGAAAATGCGGAAACCTTAGCAACAACACTTATGATTTTTAAAATGGCAAAATTCCTTGGAAAATCTATAAACATTACATTCAAATAAATTAAATTTTAAAAATAAAAAAAGTAGCAGATGATTTTTATCAATCATCTACTACTTTTTTTTGTTAATCTATGAACCAAATTTTCAGTAAAACCGTGAAGCATATGTTGTTGCTTTATATGTTTTCTTCCAGATTTCTATTCTTAATAATCACTAAATTAACTTTGTGGAAGTCTGTAGGGAGCTTGCTTCCTCAGCCAATTATCACCATAATTATTAACCTACACTACCTTCCATTTCATGTAGCGGTTTTCCCGTAGCTTCCTACTTTGAATTGTTATTGTAAATATAGTATTTCTCCCATTTAGCAATAACCTATAGAAGCCTATGCCGATTTATAAAACATCATCAAAATATCATCAAAAAAACTACCGCTGATCAGACGGTAGTGGTAAGTTGCTATTGAAATCCTTTTGCGTTGTCCAGATCCTGCGCGTTACTCTCATTGTTTGTGTCAGGCTGTTCGCATCTCGGATATATATGGCATGCCGGTGTAATAAAAAGATGTTTTTCCTATTCGTCAGAAGAAGAAAGATAGTGAATCGAAACATTTTTTTCGGCACTTACTGCATCGATATATCTGAGTCTATTATACCACATCTGCATAAAAAATAAGCCTAACCTCACTAGGAGATTAGGCTATTTATTATCCTAAAACTTTTGTAATTGTAGCGCCCTTTTCAGCTTCAAAAAGAATCGCTTTGCGGCCGACCGTTGGCAAGTCAACAACCACTTTATCGTTCTCTCGATCTCCTAGGATAGTGTACCATGAGCCTTCACTGCCATCGATTCTGACAACATAGCCAACTTCATATGGGCCATTTTCTGGATAAACTATCCAAGTTTCTCCGTTTGGCAAATATAGAGTTGATGCGATAACAACTTTTTCTTTTTCGATTGCACGTTTATCGATCCATCCAACCTGATATGCATTGACATACTCGCCACTTTCAGACTCCTCATAGACATAGATGCTATTACCTAGGATTGCATCTGTCATGCCCCACTGAGTAAAACCGACCTCTCCCCACGGTTTACTGTCAATAGAGTATCCCCCACTTTTTACAGTTGCGTTATAACTGGCCGGAATTCGTACTGCTGCTTGTACGTTGACAATAGGTGTCGAAGGAGTAACTGTTGAGGATAATCCAAAATAATTTAAAATGCCAACCACAACAGCATGAGCATATTCTTTTTTAAATTGATTGTTCTTCAGGATAGCCGCATCGGATCCATTATCCAAGAATCCGGCTTCAAGCAAGATAGCTGGCATATACGTTTCTCTGAGAACTGCATAATTCGCCGTCTTTTGTCCTCGGTTCTTCAGGCCATAATTATTTGTGACTGCTGTAACGGATGCATGAATACAATCTTGTAATCTCGGAGTATCGGTATCAGTTGAAAGCAAGGCATTATAGATGAAGTCTTCATAGCCTGCACCTCCTCCGGCATTCACATGACAACTGATAAAAATTTCAGCACCCCAATTATTAGCCATTATCGCTCTCTCGGATAAGCCCACGTATATATCAGTGCTTCTAGTACTCATTACTTGATGCCCGAGTGCAATCAATTCATATTCTACCATCGAGCATACTTCTAAATTCCATGCATCTTCTAAAATGCCGTTGCCAGTTGCGCCATTGTCTGTTCCGCCATGACCATCATCAATAAATATTTTTCTACCCATGATCTTTCCTCCGGTTTCTTTGTCCCATGCATCCAGCCCTTTTGCCTTTATGATTGTGATTAGTTTTTCTCCATACGAGGAATCAGTTGCATATGTTCCAGTCAGCGCATTGCAGACTTTTGTATAGTCTGTTTCACCGATGACTTTTGCATATACTTTTTTCCGCGTTTCCGTTGATGTGAAAAATTTGCTATGATCCTGTACTGAATCTTGCCATGTTGCATATTTCCGGAAACCATCCGTAACTTTTAATAACGATTTATCTACTTCCTCATTCGTTTCGTGATAGTAAACTTCTCCGGACCATGGAGGACTTGCTTTAATTCCAAACAGATTATTAGTCGCATTTGCCAATGTGCTATTACCAGATGCAGATTCGAGGATAAATTGAGCAGCAGTTACAGATGGAAGAATGATATGATCACTCTCCCATACTTCGATAACTTTATTTTTGATTTCTTCCAGTGTCGGCATTTTACTCAGCTACTTTCTTCATAGAATCGTTCATGGCTTTAACGCTTGCCTCAATTAAGAGATTCAATTCAGAATCAGTAACTTGTAAGCCGTTGCGATTTAATGCCTTGAGTGCCTCTTTTTTTGCCGTTTCAAGCTTTTCGGCTCCTCCTTCGTTTTTGTAAATCTGCTCAACTGCCTGTACTGCGATATCTACCAAATACTTTTTGTTTGATAGCTTCTCTGATAATCCCTTTTCATTTAAAAATACGACTGCCTGCCGAACCGCTACACCAATAAGCGCAACTAGCAATGTGCTAAGTGCGCTGAATAAAGCATCTTGAACTGCATCCATCAAATTTCCTCCTTTATTTCAAAGCATTTTGCAATATCTGTAAGACCAGAGTAACGATACCACCACCGCCCAAGAAATAACCCCATAGCTTCATGCGGTTTTCTGCGTTGCGTTTTGATTCATTTTCCTTAGTTGTAGTTACGATTGACAGTACACTTTCCAGTTGCGTTGCTTGCCGTTCATTTTGGCGCATGAGTGAGTTATTTTGTTTGATCATCATGTCTGACCGCTCTTGTGCCTTTGCCTCTGATATGTCGATTGCACTTTTCATTTGTTCTAACTTCGTTTCTATCTTTTCTTGCGAGTCCTCAAGCTTCAGGATCCTTCTTTCATGATCATAAATATTCGGTTCTTTTTGGTCCGCCATATTCCACGCTCCTTTATCCAAAATTAAAAGGCTCCTGGTATCAGGAACCTTATTGTAATTTATGTTTATTGCACAAATCGTTTATGCGCGTTGCGTTTTCGTTCTTCGCTTACCATCGTGTATCTGAGAGTAGTTGATGGATTGCTATGTCCTAGTAATTGCTGCAAGTCTCCAAGTTCAATACCATTATTTATGGCATTAGTCGCCATGCTATGGCGGAATACGTGAGGTGTAACCTTCTTACTGGTTTCAACTCTCGAAGCTACTTTATTAATTACATTCCTAATGGCAGTAGTTCCCATTTGTTTATACGGTCTTCTGACCGTTGAAAAGAGGTATTCGCATTCGTCCTCTTCGAACTCTCTTTCTGAGAGATATTTTCTTAGTTCATAAATCGCTTTTCCGTTTAGGTATACGATCCGTTCTTTATTTCCTTTGCCGATAACAGGAAGGCTGCCGGATCTCCAATCAATCTCAGCAGTTTTCATACCGGATAACTCACTGATTCTGCATCCAGTCGAGTAAAAGACTTCAACCAATGCACGCTCACGCTTAGTTTCGCATGCATCACGAATCATTTCTAATTCATCAGGGCTCATAGCCTTTGGTAGTCTCTTTTCTTGTTTAGGTGTTCTTATTTTTGCAGTAGGATCATGCAGAATAAATTCTTCTGCCGTCATCCACTTATAAAAAGCTTTTATTGTTGAAAGCTTTTTAGCTACAGTTCCAGATACCCACTTCGGATTAGATGCCAGGAACTTCCTTACATCCGCAGTCGTGACTTGGATAACTGCTTTATTTACAAAACCTGAAAAAGCCATAAGATCATAACGGTTTCCTTGTAGCGTTTGTTCGCTGTATCCTTCGATTCGAAGAGCGCTGAGGTAAAAGTCTACCTTATCCTTAAAATCGTTTTCTAGGGCTTCCAGTGTCTTCCTGTCAACATTATAGTTGTTAGTGACTTCTTCAAAACGTAATTTTAGTTTTGGAATGTCTGCATTTGGGATGAGTGTCGCGGCGATTGTCTCAAGTTCCATAAGTAATCGTGCTGTATCGTTCGCTACCATCATAATTCCTCCTTACCTATACCATACTAGTATTGTATAGTATTACCTTGTAATATGCAATACTTATATTGTATAATACGGTAAAGGCGGTGATCATAATGAAAAAGCGAGTAACTTTTACTTTGGAAGAAGAGTTAGTTAAAAGGCTAAAAGCAATTTCAGAGCAAACAATGATTCCTCAATCAAAGTTAGTAGAAACAGCCATCAATGAGATATTAAAACAATACGAAAAGTAAAAATGATAAAGAGCCTGCTGAATAATCAGCGGCTCTTTTTTTACTCTACACTGCTGCACATTACTCTACTTTTTTGTAGTGTAAGCGAGAGTAGATTTTCAGAAACTTACGCGTTCAGTTGCTAAAAATGATTTTCAGAAACTAAACAGTATGGTTCAGCCGTTTACAAAATCTTGTATTTGTTCTTTCCACAACAGATATCCCTGCCCGTTCAAGTGCGTACCATCGTTAGTGTAATCGGTGTTCATCTGACCATTAACTTGAAAGTGTGGATACAAATCAATAAACTCGCAATTATCATAATCTGATGATAAATTTTTGAGATATGTATTCAATTCAACGATTGTTTCTGAACTAACTTTACTGCCGTTTAATTCGTTGTTAATCGGTAACATGCTTTGAATATAAATCTTTGTGGCAGGTGATTTTTTCTGAATTTCTTCGATTATATTTTTATAATTATTTTTTGTTGTTTCATTTTCTACCGATTGATCCAA
>NZ_FNQH01000005.1 GCF_900107505.1 Trichococcus collinsii
CGCAAGTAGTCGGTGAAGACGAAGAATGTCCCTACATACGTTCTCGTTCCGCCATGCAGAACGATGCCGTTCATGATAGCGGCCATCGCGAATTCGCGCACGCCGTACCAGATGTTGCGGCCGGCATAGTTGCCCGGCTCAAAATCGCTTGCCGATTTGACCATTGTATTGTTTGAAGACGATAAGTCCGCAGAACCGCCCCAGAAATAAGGTACAGCTTCACCCAATGCTTGAATCGCTTCCGCGCTGGTCACACGGCTTGCTTTTGCAGCGCTGCCCACTTCATAAGTCGGCAGCTTGTCTTGCCAACCTTCAGGCAACTCGCCTGCCATCGCTGTTTCGAATGTGTGAGCCAACTCTGGATAAGCCGCTTTGTAGCCATCGAACATCGCTGTCCATGCCGCTTCTGCTTTTTGGCCTTCTGCAACCGTTGTTTCGTCGAAACGGGCTGCCACTTCAGTAGGCACACAGAAAGCTTCGTCCGCACAGCCGTAAGCTTTTTTCGCGAAAGCAACGCCTTCCGCTCCCAATGGAGCACCATGCACTTTATGCGTTCCTGCGTCAGGAGCACCAAAGCCGATGATGGTTTTGATTTCAATCAAAGTCGGTTTTTCGGTTTCAGCTTTCGCTTCTTCGATGGCTTTGGAGATGGCTTCCAGATCATTGCCGTCCTTGACCAGGATATGTTGCCAACCGTAGGCTTCAAAACGGGCAGCTATATCTTCAGTGAATGATTTCGAAGTCGGTCCATCCAAGGAGATATCATTGGAGTCATACAAACCGATCAGTTTGCCCAATTTCAGGTGGCCGGCCAAGCTGGCTGCTTCATGGGAGATGCCTTCCATCAGATCGCCGTCGCCGTTCAGGAAGTAGGTGTAGTGATCCACAACCGGGAAGTTTTCTTTGTTGTAGGTAGCAGCCAAGTGCGCTTCCGCCATCGCGAAACCGACCGCATTCGCGATCCCTTGTCCCAAAGGACCAGTCGTAGCTTCCACGCCGTCCGTGTCATGCACTTCCGGGTGTCCAGGTGTCTTGCTGCCGAATTGACGGAAGTTTTTCACGTCATCCATGCTTACAGCGAAGCCAGATAAATGCAATAAGCTGTATAACAATGAAGATCCGTGTCCAGCCGATAATACGAAACGATCACGGTCTACCCATTTGCTGTTTTTAGGATTGACTTTCAAATGCTTTGTCCATAAAGCATAGGCCATTGGTGCTGCACCCATCGGTAACCCGGGATGCCCTGAATTGGCCTTCTGTACGGCGTCTATGCTTAGTGTACGTACGGTATTTACCGCCACCTCATCGATTTGATCAAATGTATTTTGCATATTTCCATATATCCTCTCTTCCTAAAAAATGGTTGAAGGTCATTTGACCTTCAACCAAACTCAATTAATGGCCAACTTTTTGAAATTTCCCTCTTAAGAAAGTGTGTGCGAACTGGATGTCCTCCAGCCAATTTTCTTGACCGGTGTACCAGAATTCAGCAACAAAGCGGCGGACGCCTTCTTTCCACATCGTTTTGATCGTTTCTTCGAAAGATACATGTCCCGTACCGAAGGGGATTTCACGGAAATGACCCGGGATTGTTTCCTTCAGATGCGCTGCAACCATGTGTCCCCTGCCCGTTTGGATATCTTCACAGACGGAGTTCGTGCAGGACAAGGAAGCATTCTTCAAGTTCCCTGTGTCCGGGTAAACTTGCAGATACGGCGATTGGATAATGTCCACATATTCCATCGCCTTCTCAACTGTGTTCATGAACGGCGTTTCCATCGTCTCGAACCCCAACAGAATGCCTTTTTTGCTCGCCATATCAACGGCTTTCTGCAGATTTTCGATGAAGTATTCCTTGGTCTGCTGATCACCGTCTTCATAATAGACATCGTAGCCTGCCAGTTGGATGATGCGTATTCCCAAATCATCCGCCAGATCGATGGCTTTTTCCATGATCTCCAAGCTTTTTTCACGGATCAGCGGGTCATGCGAACCCAGCGGATATTTGCGATGGCCGCTGAGGCACATGGAGCGGATCGGCAATCCGATTTCATACATCGCATCCAGCAGTTCTTTCCGCTCTTGTTTGCTCCATTCGATGCGTGCCAGTTTCTCGTCGGTTTCATCGACACTCATTTCCAAGAAATCATAGCCGGCATTTTTCGCAACCGACAACTTTTCCTTCCAGCTCAGATTGCCCGGCATCGATTTTTCATAGATTCCTAACGTGTACGTCATGGTGCTCCTCCTTGACCTGTCCGTAGTAGGCTCCCGGACCGTGTTTTCGAAGAAAATGTTTGTCCAACAGTTCTTGCTGCATACTTTCGATCCCTGGATTCATGACACGGTTGCGCCAAGACATCATGGCAACTTCTTCCATGACGACCATATTGTGGACCGCTTCGAAGGCATCCTTCCCCCAAGCGAAGGGGCCATGGCTGTGGACCAGCACGCCCGGAACTTGATTCTCATCGATGGCTGCAAATGTTTCTACTATCACCTTGCCTGTTTCCAGTTCGTAGGATCCCGCGATTTCTTCACTCGTCATCCGGCGGGTGCAAGGGATCGTTCCGTAGAAGTAATCCCCTTGCGTAGTTCCATAGGCCGGAATCGCTGCTCCTCCTTGCGCCAAGGTAGTTGCCCAAGGCGAATGCGTATGGACCACGCCACCGATATCCTTAAAGTTCCTGTAGAGTTCAAGATGCGTATCCAAATCCGAAGAGGGTTTCAGGCTGCCTTCCACGACATTCCCGTACATATCGACGACAACGATGTCTTCAACAGTCATATCAGCATATTCAACCCCGGATGGTTTGATTGCGATGATTTGTTTTTCACGGTCTATTTCGGAAACATTGCCCCAAGTGAATTTCACCAACCCGTATTCAGGCAACTGCAGGTTTGCTTCTAGCACTCTTTTTTTCAATTCAGTGTATGTCATGGGAGCACCGCCTATTCGCCCAAGACGATTTCGCGGACTTTTTCTTCGATCTCTTTTTCGGACAAGAGATTCTTCAACCCGATGATTTTCGTTTTGCTTTGATCCACATTTTTGAATACGTCCAAGAGTGAGTTCGAACAAACGACCACATCGTAGCTCGGTGCCAGCGTTTTAGCCTCGGAAACCGCACAATGGTGGATTTCCAAAGGGATGTTCAATTTTTTGAAGACATTCGTAATTTTCATCTTGATTATTTGGCTTGAACCCATTCCACTTCCACACGCTGCTAATACTTTCATAATCAATTCCTCCTGTTTATATATCCTGATTTTTTCGGTTAGGCAGCTTCAACGCTGAATTCAGCTTTGTTTTCAGCTTCGATTTCTTCTTTGTATTGCTCATAATCTTCCGCGATCATGAAGTAGTGTTTTTTGTTTTTGCGGTATTGCAATTGCGGTATCAACAGCATCCCAATGACAAGTGCAGCGACACCAGCGTATCCGCCATATTTCATAATGACTCCGTAACCCAACCATAAAGTATCCCAGTCGAAGTTACCGTGCCAGCCGCCAAATTGGGAAAGCTGGAAGAAATAAGCAGCCAAGCCGCCACCGAGAACTTGAATGACACCTGAAATGAATGGGATGATCATTGCGGCTTTCATGCCGCCTTTATGGTTTGCGTATACAGCAAAGGTTGCATTGTCAAAGAATACAGGTACGAATCCGGTGATGACCAACACAGGGCTCTTGAATACCACCAAGCCGATGATCGCCAAGAATTGTCCCAAAGCTCCGAACAGGAAGCCGAATGTGACGGCGTTTCCTGGACCGAATCCATAAGTTGCCGCACAGTCGATTGCCGGCATGGAACCAGGCAACAGTTTGTTGGAGATCCCTTGGAAGGATTCCGTCAATTCTGATACGAACATGCGGACACCCAATTGTAAAATTTGCAGATAGACTGCGAAGTACAACGATTTTTCAAGGATGTAGAATATGTAGTTACGTTCGCCTGTATAAGTGGCATCGATGGTCATCATCAGATCTTTCCCGAGGATACCCATGATGATGCCGAAGAACAGGAACATCAGAATACTTGTAGAAACGACGCTTTCTTTGAAGATGGAAAGGAACCCTGGCAGCGTGACGTCTTCTAATTTTTTGCTGTTTTTGCTGAATTTCCCTGCAAATTTATCGGTCAACCAGACACCGAACATTTGCTGATGACCGATGGCAAAGCCGCCGCCCTCAGTCAAATCTTGCGTTGCTTCTACAGTCAGATTAGAGAATACTGACCAATACGTTCCCAACAAAAGGCCCAACATGACGATTACGCCTGCATCCTGCAATTCAGGAAAAGCGAACAGGACAAGCCATAAAGCAGTGGAGGACTGTTGCACCATGATGTGACCGGTGATGAACACGGTCCGGACTTTGGTATATTTACGGAAAATGACTAAAACAATATTCACCATGAAAGCGATAAGTAACACGATAACCATGAGGCTGAAGGAACGTCCGGCTCCTTCAATCGCTTGTTGCGCAGCTGTTTGTCCAAAATAAGGATCGATTACGACTGCCGATAAGTTGAATCTTTCTTTCAAGCCTGCCAGGATCGGACGGAAATTCCCGACCAAACCGCCAGCGGCTACATTTAAGACTAAATATCCGACAGTTGCCTTGATGAATCCGGCAAGAGCGTCATATACGGGTCTGCCCAACAACAAGTAGCCGACGAATACGATAATACCAAGGAAAAAAGCAGGTTGCGTTAAGATATTAACTTGAAAAAATGTCCATACACTAATTAGTAGTTCCAAGATATTCACCCTCGATTTCCATAATTTTTTCTAAATCAGCGACTGAGTTAGCTTGAATAAAGGCATCCACGACACTTTCATCAGACAGCAAGGTCACAAGGGTGGATAGGTTCGCCAAGTGCTTCTCGTTGTCCGTCGATGCCAAGACGAAGAAGATGCGCGCCTCGTACTCGGCTGCCGGCCCGAAGTTCACAGGCACTTTCGTACGCATGAAGCAGATAGCGGTTTCATTTACGCCCTTGCCTTCTTGTGCATGTGGGATGCAGATGTCCGGCGCGATGACAATGTAAGGTCCAAATTCGTTTACGTTTTCGATGATGTACTCGGGATAAGCGCTCTCGATGGCGCCTTCTTCGATAAGAGGTTGACAAGCAGCACGGATGCTGTCTTGCCAACTATCGAATCCCTCGTGGAAAGAATATCTTTGATTTTTGATGACTTCATCTAACATATGATCTCTCCTCTTAGGTGCTTGTTCTTATAGGAATGAAGTGAAAGGCAAATCATTTTCGACGCTGAACACATCGTCAAATCCGCGGTTGAAATTGAACTCCATTTTATCTTTGTCATTCGGATAGACGAATTTACCGCCGACTTGCCAGATGTATGGCTTGAATCCGTATTGCAGGCGATCTTTTTTGAATTTCCAAAGTTCGATCAGTTCTTTAGGATCCGCCTGGAAGTTCGACCAGATGTCATAGTGTACAGGGATGACCACTTTCGCGTTCAAAGATTCCGCCATTCTCAGCATGTCCACTGAAGTGACCTTATCCGTGATTCCGCGTGGGTTTTCACCGAATGCTCCTAAGCAGACATCCACCTGGTGATCGTTTCCGTGTTTTGCGAAATAGTTGCAGTAATGGGAATCGCCTGCGTGATACAAGTTTCCGCCTGAAGTTTTGAACAAGTAGTTCACTGCGATCAAATCCATGTCCTGCGGCATCTTCCCTCTTAAAACTTCTCCTTCAGAAGCCGTAACCAAGGCTGTGCGATCGAATGCTTCCAACGCAACAATCTCGATGTCTTTGATTTTGACGCTATCTCCCGGTTTCACGACCACGCATTTCTCTTCAGGAACTCCCCAACCGATCCATGTATCCACAACGGCTTGCGGGCCTACGAATTTAACTGCGTCGCTCGAGTTTTTCAGAACAGCAGCTGCTGTGTTGATATCTAAGTGATCGGAATGGATATGCGTAACGACCAATGCATCCACATTTTTCACTGCGAAAGGATCGATGACAAACGGCTGCGCTCTGAGGTTAGGCTGCATGTTTTGAACACCGCTCATGCGTTGCATTTGGTGGCCGTCCTTCATCTTGCCGCTGCCGTGAGATTGTTTGCCTGTGCCACACCATAAGTCACAAAGGATATTTGTTGATTCATGTGATTTCAACCAAATGCCTGTACAGCCTAGCCACCACATTGCGAATGTATTTTCAGCAACCACTGTGTCTTCAATTTCTTCATTCAGCCAAGTGCCCCATTCAGGAAAGGTACTCAATACCCAAGATTCTTTTGTAATCTCATTAACATTAGCCATTCGTCATTCTCCTTCTGCGTAATCGTTATGATCACTTTTTCTTATTATTTGCACACCGATCTTAAAACGTTCACATAACGAACATTTCTTTCGATGAAGTAATCATACAATAAAACGCTTTCAGTCGCAATAGGTCCTAAACAAACAATCTTTAGCTTATTTTTATGATCGTTTCATAGGTTATGAACGATTTAAATGCCGGTATTCTTCTTTATGATCGCTTCGATAAGGACGTACATGCTGATTCCAACAAAAAAAGCGACAAAACACTTCCGGAAGTCTCCCGTCGCGTTTTGTCGCTTTTTTGTATTCTATTATATTCACTCTTCGATTCTGTGCTCGTCTTCGCCGTTGACGTCGGTAACGTACAATACTTTGACGCCCTTGGCTTCGATTTTTTGGATTTCTTCCTGATCCGCAGAGCGGTCAGTTACCAAATGCGTGATGAGGCTGATACTGGCGGTGGAAAAATTTTGTTCCCGCCCTACTTTGCTGCCTTCCGCCACGACGATGCGCGGCCCATTCGTCCGCTCCAGAATCAGCCTATTGACAGCCGTTTCCGGCAAGGCATAGGTCGTGATTCCTTTTTCGCTGATGCCGCCCACACCCAGAAAACAGATATTCGCGGTCACTTTGGAAAAAGTATATAAAGCAAAGTCCCCTACGAGAGACTTTTTCTTTTCATATATTTCCCCGCCCGACAGGACAACTTCCGCCTTTGAAGACGGATTCCTGAAGATGGCGCGCCCGTTGTTCGTGATGATGGTGACGTTCCGGTCCGACAGATAATTGAGCAGAAGAAAGGCAGTCGACCCCGAATTGATGAAGATCATGTCGTGATCATGGACCAGAGTGGCCGCCAATTTCGCGATTTCCTGTTTTTTCGATCGATGCGGTTTGACTGCCGGGTACTCTTCTTTTTGAAAAGATCCCTCCAGCAAACGAGCTCCGCCATAAAAGCGTTCAATGAGATGCTGGTCGTCGAAACTCTGCAGATCCCGTCTGACGGTGATCTCGGAAACATTCAATTCTTTCGCCATATCTTCCACCAAAACGACTTTCTTTTCTTGAAGGGCCTTTAAGATATGTTGCCTTCTCTTATACACGATCCCTTGACTCGATTTCATCCGTTCACCCCGTTTCTTTTCTTTCATTGTACTTGAAACAGACGAAAAATCAAAACAAAAATCACTAAACGAGCATAAAACGCTCATTTTTTGTCATTCATCTGCATCATCCGGTATTCATGGTTGATGCTGAAGTTGTTGATCATCATATTTACCGTGAACATCCCCATGATCAACTGGGTGCCGACAACAGGGATGTCCTTCAGATGGATTTGCGTATTGTACAGGACAACAAGCAGCAGCATGAATAGGAACGTGGCGGTGATAATCATGATGAAGTAATGTTCGAACAAGGCATCCAGTTTTCTCCTGAAAAGCTTGCTGAAGATAAACAGAATTGCCACCGTAACGGCCACCGCAAGATACAGCTTTCGGGGCAAAGCGGCCAGGATAGCCGCGTCAGTATACAGAGCCGGCATCGTTCTGATCACAAACATCGTTGCGATCAGCGCCGATCCGTAATAGATCGTTTTCCCGAGGCTGATGACCTGCGTCGGCAGCTGGTAAAGGATGAAAATGAAAACCAGGCTCAGGAACATTTGCATGATCGCGATCGAGAAGATGATGCTGGCGATCACCAGATGGAACGAGACCAGCCGGATTCGATCTGGAGCAGTTTTCTCCGCTTCCACCCCGCTGATATTCGAGAACAAAAAGGCTGTAAGCACCAGTCCAAAAAATCCGACCAACAGGATACTGATGACCTCGGATGCGTCCCTTTTCTCGTCCTCCAGAAGCAAGAAAATGCCGCTGAACACAAACCCGGCAAGTATCCCGGCAAAATTCGCATAGTTGCCGCTCATAGTGGCCCAATCGACTTGCATTTCGTATTCCTCCATCCGTTCAGAACAAGCATTACGGCGCGTACCCAAATTATTTCTCTACAGTTCCATTATATCAGCACAAGGCCTTTTGTTATGTTTTGACATTCAGCGATGAAGGTAAAGTTTTTCAGCAGTTTCCTTAAAAATCAGCTGGGTCTCTTTTTCTGTAAAATTGGATTCAATTAACTCGATATCCGAACGCAGAATAGGCCTTCTTGCCCGCGTTCCTGGAAGGTCCGTCCCAAAGATGACGCTTCCCGGATTGAAGGAAAGCATTTCTTTCATGACCGGAATAGGGTCCATATTGATTCTGCCGAAACCGGTCGCTTTAAAAATGGTTCCGTTCTCGAGCAGTAATCGCATTTTGTCGCTCTCAACCTTGTTCATTCCTAAATGGTCGATCACCAGCTTTGGAATTCTGCTTAAAAATGGATAAAACTCTTCGATCTTTCTGGCATCCATATAAATTTCTGTGTGCCAACCAAAGTTCTCGAAAACCCGCTTCGAAAGCAGCAACATTTTATCGAAGTTCTGACCCGCCATTCCACGAAAGAGATTAAAGCGAACAGCACGCACCCTTTGTTCATTGAGATAAGCCAGTTCCATGTCAGAAATGTCTGCAGGGACCTGTGCAACGCCTACAAAACTGTCCGGAATATTCTTCAATGTCTCAATCAGATAGCTTTGATCGTAGCCTTGGAAAGATCCGGAAACAATGGCTCCGCCTATGCAGTTGATGTCTAAAGAAGTCAGGCTAGCTTCATAATCAGAAAAGCGATAAGGATCTGGCAAAAAGCCTTCATTTGCAAACAATGGGAATTTAGGATCGATTATATGAAAGTGCGCATCAAATATGTCCATATATTTCTTGACCTCCTTGTTTATCGGCGAAAACATTTATTCAATGAGTCTCAACTTTATAGTATCCAATTTTTTATCCAGAATCAAATTGTGAGATAGCTTTGAAGCACAAAAAAAGCTCTCTCCATATCCTGCCGGAAAGAACTTTTTTCAGAATTTCATGGATTCAGCTGATGTCAATACCGGCAAATATTTTATTTCCATTTTGGTCGATCAGGAAGTTCCCGAATGGGTGCTGGCGGAGCACAAACTCGGCATCGACCTGGGCATTTCCGAATTCGCAGTCACCACAAACGATGCGTGCAATTCGGTGAAGCACGAGAACCCGCAAGGATTAGCTAAGTGGGGGGGTTCACTATCCATGATTTCCATTCGTTTCTCCACCTTGTTTTTTTGTATCCACTTACTATAAGCAAAACGAATCTGTAAAACCACACCAAAATCATACGTAAAAATGCTCTATATGCAGATTATTGTTTCTATTCAAAGTGTCCCAGTGCATTGATCTGTAAACTCTGTCTGTACTACTCTCGCCATTTGGCTTATACTCTTATTGAATGACAGATAATGGAGGGATTTAAATGAAAATTGCCGTTTCCAGCGACCATGCCGGCTTCGCATTGAAAGAAGAAGTCAAAGCTTTACTCGAAAAGGAAGGCCATGAAGTGCTCGACTTCGGACCTTACAACGAAGAACCTTGTGACCTGTCCGATTATGTTTATCCTGCCTCACTGGCTGTGGCGGAAGGAAAAGCCGACCGCGGCATCTTTGTCGATGGCGTCGGTTACGGCAGTGCCATGATCGCCAACAAAATCTACGGCGTCTATGCAGCGGTCTGCCAGGATCCTTTCTGCGCGAAACTGGCGCGTTCCCACTCCGACACGAATGTCCTCTGCCTTGGCGGAAAGATCATCGGTTCGGCATTGGCACTTGAAATCGTGACGGCTTGGATGACGACCGATTACCTCAGCGATATCGAAAAATACACCAACCGCGTCGACAAAGTCAAAAATATTGCGGAGAAGCATCTGAAAAGATTGGATGAAATCCAGGACTAGTCATTGACGAGTTGAATTCCCGCTGTTCAAAGAAAAAATGTTTGATTAAAAATAGACCGCACCGAAATGGAGTTGATTCTCCATTTCAGTGCGGTCTTATTGATTATTCTCATATCCGTCAACCACAGCCTTAATATTGCGCGGCCAACACTTCTTCCATCGATTCGGCGAGCAATCTGTGGTCCTCCCGATGAGACAAACCGGATACGCAGATAACACCGGTTACTTCCCCTTTCTCGAAGATCGGGAAGCCGCCGCCGTAGATGGCGTATGCTTCGTCGCTCTCCCACTCCTTATATTCTGGAACCTCATCCGCAAACAAGTTGGTATAAAGCGAACTGTGCCCGCTATCCAATACGGTCTTTTCCTTTCGGGCCAACCAAGTGTTTTCTTCTCTGCCATCCATCGAGTAATAAAAAATCAATGCATCCTTGTGCACAATCCTTATTCCGACAGGCTTCGTGGCTTGTTCCTTGACCTTTTTGATGATCCTCAGTGCGATTTCCAAGCCCATCTCATGCGTAAATACATCGAACTGTAATTTCTGTTCTTGATTCACTATATCGATTTTATCCACTATATGTTCAGCTCCCCATTGGCGGGGTCAGCTCATTTCGAGGTAGCCCCTGATTGTTTTGATTCGATGGAAACTCCTATTCGGAACTCCGCCAGAGCCCAAAAATTGCCATAATTTTACTCATATTTTACCACATTACTCTCCGCCAATGCCTTCACGACAACTACCATTACGACTTCGCGTTTGGATATCCTTCATAGTTTCGGTACGGATGATGACTTCACAACGTAAAATAAAACCGCACCAAAACGGAGTTCCCATTTGGTGCAGTCTTTTTAATTTATTCTCGAGCGAATTGGTAACGCATCAGTAGCCATTATCCTGCAGGATTTTCTCGCAAAGAGAATGGCTCAGATAAGCGGAGTCGGTTGTTACCGGGATTTCCTTTTTCGTGATCCCTTCGATGAATCCGCGGATCAATGGTTCGAAGCCGCGTTTGCGTAATGTACCTTCCCAATCACCAAAACCAACAAGCTGGGTTCCAACCTGATTGGAGGTCGTCATAGCGGTCAGATCCACGACTCTTACGATACCTTCCGGACTCTGGACTTCCATCACTTCCTGATTGGCGCCCGCCTCGTAGTTCATCGAGACAAAACAGCTGGTCGACTTCGTTTCCAGTTCCACCCAAATCCGCTTCAAATTGCCATCTTTTTCGATGATCTTCGATTGCACAGAGAGAACCTCTTCGTCCAGCAAATACAACGCTGCATCAGCGATGTGCAGAAACAAATCATAAACAGCCTGACGGACGGGCTCAACCAATTTGACCCTATCCTTCCTGATGAAGATCATATTTTTGCCGGGAATCTCCTTCAAACGTCGGGTCATCGGCGCAAAGCGGCGATTGAATCCGGCAGTCAGCAGCAAACCTTTCGAATCTGCCAATTCGATCAGTTGCTTCACCTCATCCAGATCGTCGCTGATCGGTTTGTCCACATAGACCGAAATGCCCCGTTCCAAAAGGCTTCGGATCACTGTCGCATGGGCCGCCGTCGCCACATGCACGAAGGCAGCCTCGATGCCGCTTTCCATCCATTCATCCATATCGGTATACAGCTGTCCGAAACCGTATTTCTTCCCGACTTGTTCCAGCGTTTCCTTATTCCGGGAGCAGAGATGCCATTCCACCGTATCCCGCATTTCCGCCATGATCGGTAAATAGGCTTTCTGCGCGATGTTTCCGATTCCGATGATGCCAACTTTCATATCCGTTCGTCTCCTTTTTCAGTTTTTCAGTCCTTCTGTAGCTCCGGCTTGTGGCTTCCATCAGGCGATTGCCAGCACCTCTTCGATCGATTCGACAATCAATCTGTGGTCCTCCAGATGATCCAATCCGGAAACGCAGATGGCACCAGTCACTTTCTCGTTCTCGATGATCGGGAAACCCCCGCCGCAGATGGCGTATTCTTCGCTGCTCTCCCACTCTTTGTATTCAGGTACTTCATCCATAAAAAGCAATGTATAGAGCGAACTGTGCCCGCTATCCAATACAGTCTTTTCCTTCCGGCTCAACCAAGGGCTCTCTTTTCTGCCGTCCATCAAGTAATGCAGGATCAATAAGTCATTGTGTACGATCCTTATGCCTACAGGCTTTGGTGCTTGTTTCTTGACCTTATTTATGACGCGCAGCGCGATTTCCAAACCCATTTCATGCGTAAAGGCTTCAAATTGCAGTGTCTTTTCCTGTTCCCATACCTCAACTTTATCCATTATGCATTTACCTTTCCATAAAAACTACCGGAAGAACCCCGGCAGTTTCCTTTTTTCATTTAATTTTTTATCAGCCTAAAACGATCCCGGCTCCTGCCAGAGCTTCTTCAGCGATTTCCATCACGACTTGGCTTTGTTCAAGCATATCCTTGGCTTTCGCAAGATCCATTTTGTCGATCATCCGCGCAAATTCGCGGAATTCCTCATACATCCGGTGCGGGTGGACTTTCTTGTCCATCGATTGACTCGCCTGCCCGTTCATGTTTACATCAAAGGAGTTGCAGAGATTCGGCGGGCCATTCAGCACAACGGAGCCTTTATCGCCCTGAATCATGGATCTTATCGGCGCAGCTGAATCCTTCGCCCCGATGCAGACCACTTTGCAGCCTGGGTAATCCAACAGCAGAATTCCAGATGTATCGATCCCTCGCTCGACATTCGCAAGGTATTTCACCGAATCAGGTTTTCCCAAGATTCCAACGACAAAATGGATATTGTAAATGTTGATATCCATCAAAGCGCCGCCGCCCGCTTTCGGACTGAAGGCAGGCAGTACTTCCCCTTTCTTGAAGGCATCGTATCTGGATGAATACTGCGAGTAGTTGCATTCGATGATCTTCAGGTCCCCCAATTGCGGAATCTGTTCCTTGATCGCCAGGTAGTTGGAAAGGTATCTTGTCGTGATTGCTTCGACCAGAATCAGCTTTTTGCTTTCAGCCAATTCCTTCAGTTCGATCAATTCAGCAGACTTAATCGTGAATGGTTTTTCGCAGATCACATGTTTACCGTTCTCTAAGGCTTGCTTCGTAAATGTATAGTGCAGATGATTGGGAAGTCCCACATAGATGGTGTCGCACTCCGGATCATTCAGGACCTCTTTGTAGTCCGTAAACACTTTCCCGACCCCGTATGTGTTTGCCAGGCCCTCCATTTTCACTCGTTCCGCTTCGATGCCGAACATGCTGACCAATTCCGTATCCGGCAAGTCCTTCGCTATCGTCAGAAAATCCATGACGATCTGTCCCGATCCTAGTATTGCAAGTTTCATATGTATGGCCCCTTTTTTCGATTCTTTGTATTCCGATTAAGTTTCTATTGAATTTCTATGCTTCGACAGCTTCCATCTGATGCTGCGACTGTTCTTCGTTTTCCAGTTCCTGTTTGACAGCCAAATTATCCGCTATTTTGAAGAATGGGAAGTAGATGGCAGCTGAAAGTGCGATCTGCGCGATGTTCAGCAAAGCCCCTCTCCAGCCCGAAACCAGGAAGCCTGAAATGACTGGTGGAGTGGTCCAGGGGATATTCACCCCGTTTGTATATGGTACGAGCCCCGTACTCATAGAGAAATAAGCAACGGTACTCAAGACAAGCGGCGCCAAAAGGAATGGCACGATCATGATCGGATTCAGGACGATCGGCATACCGAAAATGATCGATTCATTGATCGTAAAGATTTCTGGACCAATCGACAATTTGCCCAATGCTCTGAATTGCTTCGATTTGGCTGCGAACAAGAGCAACAAGCAGAGACCGAATGTGGCACCAGAGCCACCGACTTTGACGAAATTGCTGTAGAATTGATAGTTCACGATATTCGGGATGACTTGTCCTGCAGCAACAGCTACAGCGTTTTCGGCAGTCAGCGTCAACCAGATCGGTTGCATCACACTGCCGACGATGTTCGCACCGTGGAGCCCGAATGACCAAAGGACACCTTCAATAATGAGCACTACGATAGTTGCAGGTAAGGTGCTGCCTAAAGCTGTCAATGGTATCTGCAGATTATTGAAGATGAATGTCTGTACATCGCCATAGCTAGTTTGCTCAAAGCCGATGCGCACGAAGTTGAAGAAAATGATAACCAGTGCAACCGGAATCAAGGATGAGAAGGACTTCGATACGTTTTGTGGGACCGAATCGGGCATTTTGATTTTCCAACCCATTTTGTCGGTAAATCGCATGATTTCGACTGCAATGATTGCAACCAGGATGCCGACAAATAATCCGGCAGCTCCCAAGTTCCCCAATGGAATCCCGATTCCCAAGCCTTCCTCTGCAAAAGCGTGCATCGGTGTGACTACGAAAAAGGATGCCATTGCCGCAAAGATGCCGGCCATACTATCCAATCCGTAAGATTTAGCTAATTCATTACCTATCCCGACCACAACGTAAACGGTCATCATGCTCATGGAAATGTTGTTGGGGATTGTGAACATCCGTTGCCAATCGGCTCCGAACGTGTTCAGCATGAATTCGGTATAAGCGTTAATCGGCAAGTAAGCTAATAGGATAAAGAAAGATCCGATGATCAAAAGCGGCATCGCTGCCATAAAGCTGTTCTTTACAGCGCTCAAATAGCGGTTTTGTTCCAATTTCACGGCTATGGGAGTCAATTTTTCCTCAAGGACATTTAATAAGTTCTCCATTTTTTATAACCTCCTAATATTATTCCTTAATCGTGTTGATGCCTTCTTCAAGAATTTCAATTTGGCGGATGGTCTCTTCATCTTTGACGATCTTTTCTTTTCCGTTCACAATCGACTCATAGACACCGGCATAAATTCTTCCGTAATCCCCCACTTCGGAAACAACTTTTTCTTCGTGGTAACGGCCCGCATCATCCATATAAGTTAGGATGCCGTAATGTTCCGGCAAATCGATCCCGAAATCAGCATTCGAAGGCATATGGAATACTTTCAAGTGCTCCTCTTGACGATCTTTGGTCTGCTTAACGAATGAGCCCTTTTTCCCGGTGACGATAAAACTTGGACGTTCTTTCAGGCGAAAATAGCTGGATTTGACGGAAATTTTCTTCGCATCATAGAAGAAGTCCAAATCGAAGTAATCGTTGAAGCGGCCTTTTCCCAAAAGCTGTCTGACATCATACGTGATGTTTTCTGGATTGCCGAAGTAAGACAAGACCTGATCGATTGTATGGCAGCCATGCCCATACAGGCAGCTGTTGATCTTAGAGAAGCTTGTGATGGACTCCGGAATTTCCGGTCTGAAGTAGTCGTAGTGCATTTCGACTTCCAGGATATCCCCCAACACGCCGCTCTCGATAACTTTTTGGACCGTCAGGAAGTCAGAGTCGAATCTGCGGTTTTGGTAGCACTGGATAAAGAGATTTTTTTCTTTCGCCAAGGCAAACAGTTCTTTGGCTTCTGCGGAAGTGTTCGTGAAAGGTTTTTCAACCAGCGCATTTTTGCCTTTTTCCAGGGCCATTTTGCCATATTGATAATGGAAGTCGGATGGCGTGGACACCACGACCAATTGGACTTCATCATCGTTCCAGATGTCTTCAATATTGTCTGTGTAAAGAACTCCTGGCACTTTTTCCCAAGCATCGTTTTGTACTGGAGAAAAGATTGTCTTGACGAGGATGTTTTCGTTTTTCAGGGAGAAGGGCATGTGATAACGGTGGGCGCTTTTCCCGCCGCCGATATAAGCGATTGTTAACATAAGATAATTCCTCCATTTCTCTTGCATGGCCTCATTATAGGGAATAATAACTTCAACGAAAACGCTTTTACACCAGATAGGACCTGCTGTTCAATGCAAGTCCGAATTGCTTGTAAAATACTGAACATAATGTTCAGCGCCTATGCGAATAACCTTTGCCATTCACTGTTCGCAGTTGCCTTTTCCGGATTTATTGCTTATATTGAAAGAAATGTCGAATCGGTCAAATGGATTGAATCGTTGCTGGATACGTTACATATATGGAGGGAATAGGATGAGTTTGCTGAAAAAATTGAAATCGAAAGAAAATTTTACTGACACCGAGCAAAGAATCGCTGCTTACATTTTGACAAACTTGGATGATGTGCCCGATATGGTGATCCAGCAGCTTGCGGAAAATACGTTCACTTCACATTCAGCAGTCATCCGACTCAGCCAGAAACTGGGTTTTTCAGGCTATCGGAGCTTCAAGGTGGCGCTGATCCATGAAATCCAAAGCAATAAACATACGCTCACAAACGTCGATCCCAACTTCCCGTTCCTGCCGATGGACGGCTCGATGGACATCGCCA
Organism: Trichococcus collinsii; assembly: GCF_900107505.1. GTDB lineage: Bacteria > Bacillota > Bacilli > Lactobacillales > Aerococcaceae > Trichococcus > Trichococcus collinsii. The sequence continues at coordinate 16,504 of NZ_FNQH01000005.1, forward strand.
AAAAAATGGCCGACCTCACGATTGAAACGATCAGAAAAACCTTGGTGAAGCTGGAAAAGGATAAACTGAACAAAGCGGTGGATCTGCTGCAAAAAGCGGATCAGATCTTCCTTTTCGCGACAGGTGATTCCCAGATCCGCGCCCGCAGCTACCAGAACAAATTCATCAAGATCAACAAGCATTTGATCATTGGCGACGATTACGGTGAGTCCGCTTGGAATGCCCTGAGCATGGGTAAGAATGATTGTGCCCTGTTCATCAGCTACGGCGGCAATTCAGCGACCCACAGAAAAATCATCAAATATTTGAATTCCATGAAGATACCTTGCATCCTGCTGACCGCAAATACGGAGCAACCAACAAGCAAGCTGTGCGATCTTGTGATCGAGGTGCCTTATGATGAGTTCGACTTCTTCAAAGTCGGCACCTTCTCATCGCAGATATCCTTCGAATACATCCTGGATACGCTGTTCTCGATCCTCTACGCGCGCGAATACACAAAAAACCTCAACAGTCTCAAGCGCAAATCAGAAGCGGCGAAGAAATGGGAACTATTATAGGTCTCCTGTCAAACTAGCAGCATTTACGCGGCCAAATGCTCGTTGGTAGGTTTTTCGGATCGATCCAACCCCAGGATTACCTTCCCAAAAGCGTTTGGCGGGGAATTCTGACGAATATTTTGTATGCCTGCCCGCCAAATTGATTTTGGCGGGTTATTTCGGATTCCTCGGCTCCTTTGCACCATTTCCACCCTTATTATTCCACCCAAAAGCGGAATGCTATGACTTTTGCTTCCGTTTGTGATATAGTAGGCCAGTCACGCTGTTGCTCAGAGAACCTATATAACGTTTCGCGGTGAGGAATTTGGCAAACGAGAGTCCCACTCTCTTTCCCAAACTAGCCTGACCCGAAACATACCCACTAAAATCAAATGCATGTAGAACATGCTGAAGGAGAACCATTTGTTATTTAAAGAACTAGAATTAAACCAGCACCTGTTGCGCGCACTGAAAGAAGCTGGCTACACGAAAGCTACGCCCATCCAAGAAGATGCTATTCCGCATCTGATGAACAACAAGGATTTATTGGGTTGTGCTCAAACCGGTACCGGTAAGACCGCTGCTTTTGCCCTGCCGATTCTGCAGAACCTAACGGACCAAGAAACCGCTGGAAAAGGCGCCATCAAAGCGTTGATCCTTGCGCCTACCCGCGAACTTGCCCTGCAAATCGGGGAAAGCTTCCAAATTTACGCTAAATACCTTCCATTGAAGATTCAAGTCATTTTCGGTGGTGTTTCCCAGAATCCTCAGACAGCCGCGCTGAAACGCGGAACAGATATCCTGGTCGCGACACCAGGCCGACTGTTGGACCTGATCGGACAAGGATACATCAAACTGAACCAAGTAGATTTCTTTGTCTTGGATGAAGCGGATATGATGTTGGATATGGGGATGCTGCATGATGTACGCCGAATCATCCGTGAATTGCCTAAGAAACGCCAAAGCATGTTCTTCTCGGCCACTATGCCGAATGAGATTGAAAAACTTGCGGGCACTATTTTGTCAAATCCGGTGAAAGTCGAAGTCACTCCGGTTTCCTCGACTGTGGAAATCATCCACCAGAGCGTTTACCCTGTAGCCAAGACCGACAAAACCGACCTGCTTATCCACCTGTTGAAGGAAGATTCAATGGAGCGATCCCTTGTCTTCTCAAGAACGAAGCATGGCGCCAACAAGATCGTCAAAAAGCTTTTGCAAGCAGGCCTTTCAGCCGAAGCGATCCACGGAAACAAATCCCAGACCGCGCGTCAACGAGCTTTGGAAAACTTCAAGACAAAAAAAACCAGCGTTCTTGTAGCGACAGATATCGCAGCCCGTGGTATCGATGTGCCTGAGCTTTCGCATGTCATCCTGTATGATTTGCCTGAAGTCCCTGAAACCTATGTTCACCGTATCGGCCGTACAGGACGCGCAGGGCGTGGCGGAAAAGCCATCTCATTCTGTGATGAAACAGAAGCATCTTTGTTGCGAGACATCGAAAAACTTATCCAGAGAAAAGTTCCAGTCGTAAAGGATCAGCCTTTTATGTTGAAAGAAGGCACGAAGGCACCTGCACCGCAGCCGAAAAAACCGGTTGCCGCGCGCAGTAACGGAACACGCGTCAAAAATCAACAAGGTCCAAGAGGCGGCCAAAAAGCCGCACAAAGACCGCGTGTACAAACCAAAAAAAATACTCAAAGTAACTAATCGACAAAAGAGCTCCCGCCGGAAATGGCGGGAGCTCTTTTGCTTTTTGAAAAATCTGATGCATGCGGCGGGATGAGATGCCTCCTCCGGTGAACGGAGGCTTCGCCGGAGGTCGGCCCCCATGTAATATCTGTCCTCCGACGAGCACGGCTTCGTCGAAGGTGAGCCCGCGAGTCCTCATCGTCCTCCGGGGAGCGATCCCTCGCCGGAGCAGGCCGCCGCGCAGGCCGCTCAGCTCCGGTCAGCGACTCCCAAAAGAGTTCTCATCAGATCAGATTCTTGATCCCGTCGCAGATCCTTTTTGCGACGATCGGATTGTTCATCGTATAGATGTGGATGCCGTCCACGTCATGCGCCAGTAGATCGACAATTTGATTTATCGCATAGGCCATCCCGGCATCGAAAAGCGCATCTTTGTTGTCTTCGTATTTGTGCATAACCCGGGAAAATTTTTCTGGCAAGGACGCGCCGCAGAGCGTCACCATCCTTTCGATCTGCGCTTTGTTGATGACCGGCATGATGCCCGCCTCAACCGGCACATGCATACCCGCGATCTGAATATGTTCTTGAAAGGAATAGAAGGCATTGTTGTCGAAAAAAAGCTGGGAAATCAGATGCTGTACCCCGCTGTCAACCTTCTCCTTCAGATGGGCGATGTCCTCGACTTTGTTCTTAGATTCCGTGTGGCATTCCGGATAACAGGCACCGCTGATGGAAAAATCACCGTACTGCCTGATGAATTTGACCAAGTCGCTGGCATACCGGAAGTCCTTCTTTGCTTCCACTGCCGGGTTTGCATCCCCGCGCAAGGCAAGGATGCTATCGATTTCGGCGTCCTTCAGTTCCTCCAACAATTCGCAAATCTCGAATTTCGAATGATTCAGGCAAGTAAGATGCACAAGCGGATCGATTCCGTATTGATGCTTGATCCGTTTGGCCAATTCCACGGTTTGGTTATTCGTGTGGCTTCCGCCGGCGCCAAAAGTGACGCTGATGAAATCAGGGTTCAGTTCGCTCAGGATTGCCAGCGTCTCATCGATGTTCTGGATTGCTTTATCGCGCTTCGGTGGAAAGATTTCGAAGGAAAGCACCGGTTTTTTCTTTTGGAATTTGGATTCTATTTTCATCAGCTCTCACCTCTTTTTTTAGACCGAGACTGCGTCTTTGATGATTTGCGCCGCCGCGACAAGATTTGCCAGGCTTTCTCTCGTTTCTTTGATGCCTCTGGTTTTCAGTCCGCAGTCCGGATTGATCCATAGGTTTTCCTCGTCTATCTTCGTCAGCGCATTCTTCAATACCGCCACCATCTCTTCGACACTCGGCACGCGCGGCGAGTGGATGTCGTAAACACCCGGTCCGACTTCCGTTTCGAATTGGTTCGCCTTCAAGGCATCTATGATGGTCAGTTTGGAACGGGAGGCTTCGAATGAAATGACGTCCGCATCCATGTTGTCGATATCCTTAACGATCTCTTCGAATTCACTGTAGCACATATGCGTATGCACCTGCGTCTCGGGCCGAACGCCGCTGTGGCAAAGACGGAATGCCGGAATGGCCCAATCAAGGTACTCGCTGGCCCATTCTTCCCTGCGGATCGGCAACTTCTCTTTCAATGCCGCTTCATCAATCTGGATGATCTTGATGCCCGCCGCTTCCAAGTCCTGAACCTCTTCGCGGATCGCCAGACCGATCTGGAAAGCCATCTCCTTCAGCGAAATGTCTTCACGCGGGAACGACCAATTCAGGATTGTCACTGGACCAGTGAGCATCCCTTTGACCGGTTTGTCGGAAAGACTCTGCGCGTATTCCGAATAGAACACAGTGATTGGGTTTTCGCGTCTGATATCGCCGAAGATGATTGGCGGCTTGACGCATCTTGTTCCGTAGGACTGAACCCAGGCTTTTTCGGTAAATACGTAGCCCGCCAGATTTTCGCCGAAGAATTCAACCATGTCGTTGCGCTCGGATTCGCCGTGGACCAGCACATCCAGCCCCAGTTCCTCCTGCAGATCGATGCACTCTTTGATGAAGCCTTTGATGTTTTCATCGTATTCGGCTCTGTCGATATCGCCTTTGCGGTATTTGCTGCGGTTCTGCTTGACTTCCCTCGTCTGCGGGAAGGAACCGATCGTCGTTGTCGGCAACAGACCCAGTTGCAGTTTCTCCTTTTGGATCGCTCTCCGTTTTTTTCTCGGAACATTTCTGACAAAATCTCTTTCCGTCAAGCTTGCCACGGATGCTTGCACATGCTTGTCTTCGTAGACCCGGTCCGCTGAAAAGACTTGTTGATTCGCAAGATAGTTTTCGTCTTCTTCATAATGTCCGGAAGTGCCGATTAATTCCGTCAGCTCCTTGATTTCCTGCAGCCTTTCCTTCGCAAATGCGAAATACTGGGAAACTTCCTCCGGCAAGCTCGTTTCATTTTCCAGCGTGTAGGGAACATGCAGCAGCGAACAGGAAGTGCTGATGACGATGTCGTTGCTGTACTTTTCCAGCCCATTGACCAGCTCGATGACCTTTTTATAGTCGCTCTTCCAGATGTTTTTACCGTTCAGGACACCTGCAAACAGCGTTTTATCAGCCGGAAATCCATGTCTTTCCAAAAGTTCCACTGTTTGCTTGCCTTCAAGGAAGTCAAGGCCGATGCCATCGAAGTCGAGCCCGATCACTTCTTCGTAGCTGTCCCGGATATCCCCGAAGTATGTCTGCAGCAATACTTTTACGTTACCTTTATGCGCCAATACCTTTTCGTAAAGGGAAGCAAACAACGCGACATCTTCATCGGACAGATCGGTGACCAAGCTCGGTTCATCGAACTGCACCCAGGCCACGCCTTGCTCATTGAACCTATCGAGGATTGCGATATAGGCATCTGCCACTTGGTCGGCAAAATCATGAATTGTTTTGGAACCTTTATATTTGGCCAGTTTCAGGAAAGTGAATCCGCCGATTAGGACCGGTTTCGTCAGCACTCCGATTTCTTTAGCTTCTTCATACTCGACGAAAGGCTTATCCCCCGCCAATTTGATTTCGGTATCGTCGGACAGCTCCGGAACCAAATAATGATAATTGGTGTTGAACCACTTTTTCATCGCCAACGCTTTGACGTCGCCGGCCTCGCCCTGATAGCCGCGCGCAGCCGCGAAATAGGTGTCCCGCTCGTTCAGCCCTAGCTGTTTGTAGCCGTTTGGCAGAGCATTCAACAAAACAGTCACATCCAACAAGTTATCGTAATATGAAAAATCATTCGAAGGGATATGACTGATTCCGGCTGCTTGCTGTAGATTCCAGTGCATTATCTTAAGACCCTTTGCGACTTTCTCCAACTCTTCTACTGAAATTTCTTTTCTGAAATATTTTTCGGATGCGAATTTCAACTCGCGCCCTTTGCCTACTCTTGGAAAACCGATTAGTGAACTGTTCATTTTGAATTCCTCCATTTCATTTTTTTGGTTCCTGCTATTTCAAGTCCCTTCCCAGTCATCAGGGAAAACTGCGCACATGATATCTTACCACTGTCCCGATAGTTGCTGATCGGCTTCTATCAGAAGGTTGCTCCAGTATGCCACGAAAAACAGATATAGGATAACACTTAATAAATATACGCAGTTATAGATTTATGCTATAGGAGCAAGTGGGCCAATCCAGGTTGGCCGGAGTTGATCCAGGTTTTTTCGGCTGTTTCGAGCGTTTCACTTCGCGAAATGTCGAGAGACCCGAGCGCTTCGTGGTACGAATAGCCGAGAGTTCGATTTTCTGTCGGCTGTTGAGTATTCATAGCCTCCTCAACAGCCGACATCCAGTTCTATAACCGTATTTTGGTACAACAAAGAAGAGCCATCTCAATATGAGGTGGCTCTTCTTTGTTGTAAATAACCTTATTCATGGACAAATTCGGATTATCTGATTTTTTTGAAAAAGTCGTTTTATTTTTTTGGATCAGGTTTGGATTATTGGAACAATTTTTTGTACATCGCAATCGTTTCTTCCAATGTCGGAGTGAATGGGTTTCCTGGTGCGCAGGCATCGATCATGGCATTTTTGGACAAGTATTCATAGTCGAATTCCTCTTCCTTGATTCCCAGCTCATTCAATGATGTTGGAATACCTACGACTTTGGACAAGCGTTTGATCTCTTCGACCGTGTAATCCGCGCAGGCTTGATCGGATACATCAGCCGTCACTGCCAAGCCTAAAGCTTTTGCTACTTTGCGGAAACGTTCAGGAGCGAATTTAGCATTTTCAGCTTCCACGATCGGCAACAGCATCGCACAGCAAACGCCGTGCGGCAAGTGGTAGACGGCACCCAATTGGTGAGCCATCGAATGCACATAACCCAGACCGGCATTGTTGAAGGCCATTCCTCCCAAGAAGATGGCATTGACCATTTTGTCGCGCGCATCCACGTCAGTACCGTTTTCTACAGCTTTCGGCAAGTATTCGCGGATTAATTCGATTGCTCCGGAAGCCAAGACTTCGGTCACAGGGTAAGCGCCAGGCGTTACCATCGATTCGATCGCATGTGTCAAAGCATCCATCCCGGTCGCTGCAGTCAATGATTTCGGCATCGTCAGCATCAATTCAGGATCGTTCACGGAAATCTTCGCCAAGCTGTTTTTGTCGACCATAACCATCTTCACTTTGCGATCTTCGTCGGTGATGACGTAGTTGATCGTGATTTCAGCGGATGTTCCGGCAGTCGTGTTGATCGCCACAACCGGCAAGCCGGCTTTAGCGGATTTGTGCACACCTTCGTAATCCTGCGGTTTGCCGCCGTTCGTCAGGATGATGCTGATGGCGCTCGCTGCATCCTGCGGAGAGCCGCCGCCGAAGGAAATGATGAAGTCGCAGTTTTCAGCCTGAGCCATAGCCACGCCTTCGTTTACGTTTTTGCAGGTCGGGTTCGGATCGACATCCGCATAGACCACATAGTCGATAGCCGCACTGTCCAATTCCGCCAAGACAACGTCGATCATTTCGCTTTTGGCCAAGAAGTTATCCGTAACGAACAAAGCTTTCTTGTAGCCAAGATCCTTCACATTGCTGCCCAATTCCTTGATGCAGCCTATTCCGATAAGGTTTGTTGCTGGTACATAAAAAGTTGCCATTTTCCATTATCCCCTTTTGATAAGATTAGATGTTCAAGTAGCCCGCTCTTGGGGTTACAGAGAAACGTTTGCCCAGATTGCTTAATTGCTCATCAGTGATTTCCTGTCTGATGCCGCCTTGTGATTGAACTAGTGTGTAGACAGTCGCTGATTTTTCAGCCGTTTCGACCAAACCGAAGCACTCTTCCAAGTCTTTTCCGGCTGCGTACAAACCGTGGTGCGGCCATATGATCAGACGGTATTCCTTCATCTTCTCAGCAGTCGCTTCGCCGATTTCGTTCGTTCCAGGCATCAACCAAGGCAGGATGCCCACGCCTTCAGGGAACACGACCAATGACTCAGTACACATTTTCCAAAGGATGCGCGTGAAGCTTCTTTCATCCAACTCGCAAGAGAAGGACATCGCTAACAAGTTGGTTGCGTGGCAGTGGTAAACGACACGGTTTTCAGGATCGACCGACAAGCGCGAAATGTGTGACATCAAATGAGCAGGCAATTCGCTTGTAGGAGCCGCTCCATTTTCGTATCCCCATAACAGGTCTACACTGTTGCCTTCCGCAGTTACTTTCAGGATTCCCAAGACATCAGCCGGATCATGGATGACGTTTTTGAAGAATTTCCCTGTTCCGGTGACCAGGAAGTATTTCCCTGCCAAAGCTTTTCCGTCGAAAGCGATCGGAATGTTGCGTTTCACTTCGTTCAGATCCAGATATTCCGTGATTTCCTCTTCTTTCAGCAAGTAGGACAAGTTGCCGCTGTTTCTTTCGTGCCAGCCGAATTTGTACATGACGTCCGTCAACAGCATGACTTCTTTGATGAATGGTGCTTCTAAAATGTTTTTCATTTTGATGGTTTCCCCCTTATTTGCGTTCCGTCAGAATTCTTTGTTCGTAGTTTTTTACTTCAGTCAGCCATTCCGTACCAGCCGGAACATTTTGTTGTTGGCAATAGAATTCCCAGACAGCGCCGAATGGATAAGATTTCATTTCTTCCGTGACAGCCAACCGGGTTGTGAAGTCGCCAGTGCTTTCGGCATCCTTCAATGTTTCGATTGGGCTCAACATACCCAACAACAATGATTTCAAGGTGCTGCGCGCGCCGATGACCATGGCTGCGACACGGTTGATTGTTGCATCGAAGAAGTCCATGCCGATGAATGTTTTGTCCAACAAATCGTTGCGAACCAATGTTTCGCCGATGCGGGTAGTCGCTTCATCCAAGATGACAACGTGATCGGAATCCCAACGGATCGGACGGCTCACGTGCAGCATCAAGCCTTTACCGAACGGCAGGAAGGCCGTGAATTTGTCGGATACATCCTCGGTTGGATGGAAATGTCCCGCATCGATTGTCCACAAGATGTCCCTTGTCAAAGCGTAGGACAGGTAGAAATCGTTGGAACCGGTCGTGAAGCTTTCTGCACCGATGCCGAAGAGTTTGCCTTCGACTGCGTCCAACATGTGCGCATCATCGAATTTTTCTTCCAAACATTGATCCAACGCATCCCGCAGGCGTACACGCGGCGACATTTTGTCGATTGGGTTGTCTTTGTAGCCATCTGGAATCCAGATGTTGTTCACGCAAGTTTGGTTCAGTTCTTCACCGAAGTAAGCGGCCACTTTACGGCTGCGTTTCACGTGCTCAATCCAGAATGCTTGTGTTTCAGGGTCGCTGCTGGACAATGTTCCGTCAGTCGATTTTGGATGTGAGAAGCAGGTAGGGTTGAAATCCAGTCCAAGACCTTTTTCTTTTGCCCATTGCACCCATTTTTCGTAGTGCTTCGGTTCGATCTGATCCAAGTCGATTTTTTCGTCCGTATCCACATAGATGGCATGCAAATTGACTTTATGATTGCCGGGGATCAGGCTCAAAGCTTTATCCAAATCAGCACGCAATTGCGCTGGCGTCGTTGCTTTGCCAGGGTAGTTGCCGCTGACGGAAATTCCGCCGGTCAAGGCTTGATCAGGGAACATGAATCCCAATACGTCGTCCCCTTGCCAGCATTGTAAGGAAACCTTGATTTGGCTTAATTTTTCAAGTACTGCATCTGTATCCACACCGATGGCGGCGTATTTCTGTTTTGCTAAAGTGTATGCTTCTTCAATAGGTTTTGTCATTTGTCTATACTCCAATCTTTTCTTCGTATTTTTTTAGGTGCTCCCGGTCTGCAATCGGGTTTTGTGGGTATTCTTCAACGTGGATCTGACTTCTCAGCCATGTTCTGGCTTCCGCCAGGTCAGCAAATTCTCCAGCCGCGATCATCTGCACGAGCAGGTTTCCGATTGCGGTGCCTTCGGTAGGTCCGGCAACGACCAGCTTCCCGGTGACATCGGCTGTCAGCTGATTCAGGAGTTTGACGTTCGCTCCGCCGCCGACGATGTGCAACACGTCAATCGTTTCCTTCGTTAATGCTTCGACTTTCTTCAGTTCATGCGCATAGGCCAAGGCCAGATTGCTGTAAACGCACATCACCAATTCGCCTGTCGTTTCCGGGACGATTTCGCCCCGTTCGCGGCAATAGGCTTGGATTTCCGCGATCATGTTTGCCGGATTGAGGAAGCGTGGATCGTTCAGGTCGACATACTGCAGGAACGGTTCAACCGCGTAAGCCATCTGCGCCATTTCCCCGTAGGAGTGTCTGTACTCCAGGTTACGTGCGATTTCCTGCACGAACCACATGCCGGTAATGTTCTTCAGGAAACGATAGGTCCCGTAAGCGCCCCACTCATTCGTGAAGTTCGCTTCGTAGGCGGGACGGTCGTTGATCGGCGCGTCGTTTTCGACCCCGATCAATGACCAGGTTCCGCTGCTGAGGTAGGCCCATTTCCCGCCCATCGCCGGCACGCCGACGATGGCGGATGCCGTATCGTGCGTCGCCGCAGCGATCACTTCGATTTTAGGCAAATCATAGCTTTCCGTCAGATCAGCCTTCACATCGCCGATTTTCGTTCCTGGCACAACCAGTTCCGGGAACTTCGCTCTCGGGATGCCGACAAGTTCAAGCAAGTCGTTGTCGAACTCGCCGGTTTCGAGATTCAGCATCTGCGAAGAGGACACGTTCGTCACTTCGCCGACCATCTCACCGGTCAACCGGTACGCCAGATAATCCGGTATCATCAGTATTTTGTCCGTCTTGGCCAACAAGTCCTTGTCCTCTTCATACAGTTGGTACAAAGTATTGAAGTTCAGAAATTGGATGCCGGTTTTGGCGTAAATCGTCTCTTTATCGATCACTTGCGCCACTTTTTCCATCGTATCTTTCGTGCGTTCGTCCCGGTAACTGATCGGCAGCTGCAGCAATTGGCCGTCCGTTCCGATCAGGCAGTAGTCGACCGCCCATGTATCGATCCCGAGATGGCATTCCGTCACGCCGAGTGCCTTCAGTTTGGATAGTCCCGTCAGAATTTCTTCGAAAATGGTTTCGATATCCCATCTGTCGGATCCATCGATGCGGCTGAAGCCATTTTTGAAACGGTGTACTTCCTGCAACGCCAATTGTTTATTATCTATTTCCGCCAGCATGATCCGCCCGCTGGAGGCGCCGATATCTATCATCGCATAGTACTTCATATACTTGTTTCACACCTCCGCCTTGTAATTGTTTACATTACTATTAAACAACTTCTGGATTTATGCTACAATGTCACTGAATGAGTTGTGAGTACCAAATATACAGGAGGTGTCCAAATGGATCTGATTGCGCTGTTATCGCAGGAATCTGTCATCGAAAAGGAACAAAAAAAACGGCATAAATTTGTGCCCGATCTGCCGGAACTGGAGGGGGAGGCGACGCGGGCGCCAAAGATCCAGGAGCATCTGTTTTTCGAAAACAAGGATATCTACATCAGCAAACACAACCGCTATGCTGCTTATCCAGAGCACTCGCACCAATTTCTTGAGCTCAACTATATCGTAAGAGGCGAATGCCGTCAGATCATCAACGGGGTCCCGTACCTGTTGAACGAAGGCGATATCCTGCTGATGGACACCGGCAGCGAGCATTCCATCGAGGCGCTCGGCAAGGACGACCTGCTTTTGAACATCCTTTTCAACAACAAAAGCATCTCGATCAACTGGCTGATGAACATGAACCACAACGACAGCATCCTCTACAAAATCCTGCTGACGAACAACCCGCTGGACACGAATGCCGCGAATTTTATTTTGTTCCGCAATGAACAGAATGAGCACATCAAGCAGATCATCAACAATATGGCCGATGAATATTTCTTCCCGAAAGTCTTTTCCGGAAAGATCATCAGCAGTTATCTGCCGATCTTGCTTTACGAATTGGCGCGCTCGCTTCCTCACGAGTACAGCGAAACGTTCAGCAAAAAGGACCCCTTTTACGAGGTCCTCCAGCTGATTGATTCTGAGTTCACGACGCTCACTTTGGACGCTGCCTCCAAACGGCTAAACTTCAACAAGAATTACTTGAGCAACATGATCAAAAAGCGCAGCGGCCAGACATTCACGGAACTGTTGAACGAAAAGCGGCTGCTGAAGGCCAATCTGCTCATCGAATCCACCGAGATCCCGATCCAGACGATACTGACCGAAGTCGGCTTCTCGAACAAGACTTATTTCTATACGTGCTATAAAAACAGATTCCACCGCCTGCCATCGGAAGTGCGAAAAAACGGAGCTGCCTCGAAATGAGACTGCTCCGTTTCTTTTGTTTTTTAATGGTATTGTTATCTGTTTGTCTCTGGGGTTCGAGTTCGTGGCGAGATTCCCCGTCAAAATGGATTTGGCGGTGAATCTCGAGTTGTCCGCAGACGTTTTTCCCCGCCAAAGTGGTTTCGGCGGGTTTTATGACTGTTGTTTGGACTGAAATAGCCCGCCAAAGTACTTTTGGCGGGCTATTTTTGAGCATATATTCAATTCTCATACAGAATCAACGAGTCTGTATAAGCTTTTTTTATTCGTAGCCGTTCGGATTGTTGTTTTGCCAATTCCAGGAATCACGGCACATGTCAGCCAATGATTTCTGGGCTGTCCAGCCTAGTTCTTCTTTGGCTTTTGTCGCATCCGCGTAGCAGGTCGCGACATCGCCTGGGCGTCTATCGACGATCACATAAGGGATCTCGACGCCGTTTGCTTCCTCGAAGTTGTGCACCAAGTCCAATACGCTGTAGCCGATGCCGGTACCGAGATTGTAGATGCCGACCCCAGTTGTTTCCTTGATTTTGTCCAAAGCTTTGATGTGGCCCAGCGCCAAGTCGACGACGTGGATGTAGTCGCGCACGCCTGTGCCATCCGGCGTGTCGTAATCGTCACCGAAGACGCTCAGGCGCGGCAATTTGCCGACCGCCACTTGCGTGATGTACGGCATCAGGTTGTTCGGGATGCCGGTCGGGTCTTCACCGATCAGGCCGGATTCATGTGCACCGATCGGGTTGAAGTAACGCAATAAGGCAATGCTCCACTCGGAATCGGCGAACGCCACATCCTGAAGGATCTGTTCGATCATGACTTTCGTGTATCCGTATGGGTTGGTTGCGCTTGTCGGCATGTCTTCCGTCAGAGGCGACACGTTGTTCATGCCGTAGACCGTCGCCGAAGAGCTGAAGACAATCTTCTTCACGCCGTGGTTGCGCATTACATCGCACAATACCAAAGAGCTGGTGATGTTGTTGTGGTAGTATTCGATCGGTTTCGCTACGGATTCGCCGACAGCCTTATAGCCTGCAAAATGGATGACCGAGTCGATGTTCTCTTTTTCGAATACAGCGTCCAATGCTTCGCGGTCCAAGACATCCACTTCATAGAAAGTCGGTGCTTTGCCGGTGATTGTCTTAATACGGTTCAACACTTCCGGCTTGCTGTTCGAATAATTGTCGACGATAACCACCTCTTGGCCTGCTTTCAATAATTCCACTACGGTATGGCTGCCGATATAACCGGCGCCTCCAGTCACTAATACTGACATTTTATCCCCTCCACTTTCCTTCCAAAAATCAATGCAACTGTTCGACGAAACGGTGGAACGCTTGCTGACCTTCAGGTGTGCGTTTGAACACACCGGCATCCTCAAGCACCCGCAAAAAGGCTTTGCTTACCGCTTCCTGCACCACTTCCACCGCATCGGCGCCGGTACGGTCCTTTTTGTCCACCAGGGCTGTCACCCAATCTTTATGGTAAGGAGCGATTTCCACTGTTTCTCCGTTGAGGTAATTTTCGATTTCGATCAACTCACCCTTCAAACGTGGCGGCAGAATCGCCAACCCCATCACTTCGATCAAGCCGATGTTCTCTTTTTTGATGTTCTGCACGTCGGGATGCGGATGGAAAATGCCGTCCGGGAATTCCGGTGAAGTCCGGTTGTTCCGCAGAACCAGATCCAGTTCGAACAATCCGTCCTTCATGCGTGCAATTGGTGTGATCGTGTTATGCGGAATACCATCGGTGGCAGCAAGAATATCCGCTGCTTCATCCGAATAGCCTCGCCATGCATCCAGTACAAAGGTTGCCGCTTCCGCCAACTCATACTCATCCTTACCAGCCAATCGAACGACGGACATCGGCCACTTGACGATGCCTGCCTGAATCGAGGCAAATCGGGGCAGTTCAAACGGTATCTCGACCGGCGCTTCCGCCATCGCGAAGGTGTGCCGGCCGCCCTGATAATGATCATGCGACAAGATGGATCCGCCGACGATCGGCAAATCCGCATTCGATCCGACGAAATAGTGCGGGAATTGCGTGATGATCCCGAGTAACTTCTCGAAAGTATGCTTGTCCAATTTCATTGGCTTGTGCTCCTCGGCCAAAAAGATGCAATGCTCCTCATAATAGGCATAAGGCGAATACTGCAGCCCCCACTTTTCACCGTTCAACGGCATGCGGACGATACGGTGGTTGGCGCGTGCCGGATGATCGATCCTACCGGCATAGCCTTCGTTTTCCATGCAGAGTTGGCAAGCTGGATAAGCGGAAGCAGGTGCGTTTTTCGCCAAAGCAATCTGCTTCGGATCCTTCTCCGGTTTGGACAGGTTGATCGTGATCTCCAACTCACCGTAATCGGTCCGGTGCTGAAACGCGATGTTTTTAGCGATGCTGCGGGTCTTGATGTAATCATTGTTCTGGCTGAGCTGATAGAAATAATCTGTGGCGGCTTCCGGATTTTCTGCATAAACTTCCCAGAAATGTTTGTTGATGACGGAAGGCATCGGCGTGATCAAGGACATGATCTGCGCCTCCAGCGTTTCCCTTGCATATTGGTAATCCGCGATTTTACCGTTTGCGACCGCCCAATCCACCAGCAGATCCAGCAGATCCAAGCGATCCGGCAATGTGTTGGATTGCTCTAGCTGTGTATTAAAGTCTTCCTTTCCGATCATGGCCAACAGCAGATTGCGCAGCACGATTCTGTCCGTTGCATCCGTCTCGCCGTTTACGATGCCTATTTCCACGAAATCGACAACAGCCTGGTCGATCGCATATACTGTCTCATTTATTGTCATGCCAATCGCTCCTTATAACCGTTTTGCGCCATCGCTGATTTCGGCGATGTAGAATTCTGCCGGATAACCGATTGCTGCTTCATAGGTTTTCCCGACATTTTCGATGAAGGCTGGAATCGCTTCTTTTTGGACAATGGCAATCGCGCAGCCGCCAAAGCCTGCTCCGGTCATACGCGCTCCCAGCACACCAGGTTGATCCCATGCAGCCTGAACCAATGTGTCCAATTCGATGCCGGTCACTTCATAGTCGTCCCGCAAAGAAATATGCGACTGGTTCATCAACTGGCCGAATGCCTCCAATTCACCAGCCTGCAAGGCCGCTTTGGCTTTCAAGGTACGCTGATTTTCGGTGACCGCATGACGTGCCCGGCGATACAGGACATCGCTCTCCAAAACTGCTTTTGCCTTTTCGAAGGTTTCTTCATCAAGTTCGCCCAAACTGCCGACCGGTACGACCGTCTGCAGCTTCGCCAACGCTTCTTCGCATTCGCTGCGGCGTTCGTTGTACTTGGAGTCGACCAATTCGCGGCGTTTTTTCGTGTTCATGATGACGATTGCGTGATTGCCCAATTCTACGGGAACCATTTCATATTCAAGTGTGTTGCAGTCCAACAAAATCGCTTTGTTTTCCTCGCCCATACCGACAGCGAACTGATCCATGATGCCGCTGTTGACGCCAATGAACTCGTTCTCCACGCGCTTGCCGGTTTTGATGAGGTCCAAACGATCCACGTTCAAATTGAACAGATTATCCAAAACAACACCCATCAACAGCTCAAGAGATGCTGATGAGGACAGACCCGATCCGTTCGGGATATTTCCGAAGATGACCATATCCATTCCTTCCGGGATGGCGTGACCGGCTTCCTTCAGATAGCGTAGCATGCCTTTCGGGTAGTTGGCCCAGCTGTCGGCTTTTTTGTGATCAAGATCGGCTAGGTCGAAGCTGATGACGCCGGCTTCCGGGAAGTTTTCCGAGTAAAGGCGAACTTGCTTCAGATCGTTTTTTGCCGCAATAGCGTAAGTTCCAAGTGTGATGGCGCAAGGGAAGACGTTCCCGCCGTTGTAATCCGTGTGCTCTCCGATTAGATTAATCCGTCCCGGTGCGAAAAATGCTTTGTAATCCCCTTTGCCGAATAACTCCTCAAATTTTTGCTTCAATCCTGTCAATTCCATCTTCATCCGCTCCTTTTTGTTTTTGATAAATGTTTACTTGATATTTTTACTAAATATTAACTAAATGAATTATAACCCCACGACAAAGAAGTGTCAAGCGATTTTGGAGCGCTTTCATTTTCTGATACTCGATCTCAGAAAGCTGCTGCGAATCTGTTCAGGAGCACATTGTCTACGCTAAATTTAGAAACCATGAATAAATGCTGGTTATCCATAGTTTTGGAATCGCAATCACACCAAAAAGATGGATATAAAATTGTTATCCATCTTTTTGGCTCCTGAGTGAACCATAAACATGAATGACGAATCTTTATCCATCTTTCCGAAACCACTATAAACAAAAAAGATGGATAACAGCAAAGTATCCATCTTTTCCACACTAACAAACCCAACACCAAAAAAATTAAAGCCGCCTCGCAAGGAGACGGCCTATCTTAATTCCTATTAAAAATTGCATTTCTCAGCGCCCGCTCCTGTAGGCGTGGTAAGAACTCACGGATCACAGAAGTGTGGAAATTACTCTTTCCTATTCGCTTAAAATTTCTTGTAATCGCTGAATAATTTTCGTCATTTCTGCTTGATTTACGGCACGAATATCAAATTCAATGATGCCGTTATTGGCTTTGTATTCACGCGTATAGATCGCTGGACTTTGCATTTTTAATTGTTGAATGACTTCTTTTGCACCGATTGTTCCGGTCACTTTGACACTGGCCCGATAAATTTCTCTGCCGGCACTGTCTTGCACAATAGTGGCTTGTAGATCCGGTATTTGATTGATTTCTTCAATAAAAGGGACCAGACGCGCCTTCATCGATTCGCCACTTTCATTGCCGTTAGTCAAATAATCTTCCATGGCTTGAGCAAGCCCTAAAATATTGTCTTTGCCAATCTTCATGGCGCGACCAATTCCTTTGCCCTGGAGTCGCACCCATCCAATCGCACTTTTTTTACCGACGACCAATCCGGCACTTGGTCCTTCAATAGCTTTGGCTCCTGAGTAAATCACTAAGTCCGCCCCTGCAGCATAATAGTGGAATAATTCTTCTTCCGCCGCGGCATCGACAATCACTGGCAAATCGTATTTCTGAGCGACGGTCACCATTTCTTCCACTGTCAGCATGCTCTTTTGTACGGTGTGATGACTTTTGATGTAAAGCAGGGCAGCTGTTTCCTCGGTGATCATCATTTCCACATGTTCCGGAGTACACATATTTGCATATCCGGCTTCAACGACTTTGCCGCCTCCTTGCTCGACCATGACTTCGACGGGCGTACCATAATCTACATTATGGCCTTTGGGCAGAATAATTTCTCGTTGCGTGATTTTTTCTGTATAAGGATGGTAAACATGAAATAAGCTGCCTTTGCCGATTACGCCTGCTACGGATTGGGCGATGCCCGCTGAAGCAGAAGAAACGACTTGAACATCCTCGGCTTTGAGTAGTTCAGCTAAATAAGCGCCAACTTTCACCGACAAATCTTCCATTTCAAAAAAATGTTCTCCTCCATATTGTTGGGCAGCCAAAACAGACGGGGATACTTTCGATACGCCTAATATTGTCATTCTACCGGAAGCATTGATTACTTCCTTTAATCCAAATTTTTCGTAACTGATGGTCATAGCTATTTCCTCCAATGCATCGAACTATTCAAGTGTGACCTTCCCGACCTTCAGCAGGTGCACGTCCTTCTCCATGCAGTAGAGCCTGATCAAAGTCGTTGCCAAAAAGCAGCTGTACAGCGCTATTTGGCTTCCGGCCAAGCGGAACACGATAATATATAGGATGGCACCCAAAATGGAAGCCAGCGCGTAGACTTCTTTGCGGAATATATAGGGAATTTCCCGGGCGAACACATCCCGGATAAGCCCGCCGCCGGTTCCGGTCAGGACCGCCAACGTCACCACGACGTACCACTGATGGAATCCCATCCGCTCCGCAACCTCCGCTCCAATGGCGGTAAATGCTCCTAGCCCGATTGCATCAAAAAACTGCAGCATCTTCGCCAACTTGTTGATGTGCGAATAGAAAAGAATGACGAAGCCGGCTGAAAGCAGGCTGATGAGTGCATAGAGCGGGTTTTCCAGCGAAGCCGGCAACGGGCGATCAATCAATAGATCCCTGACGATCCCTCCGCCCACAGATGTCGTAATCGCAAATATCCCGATCCCGTAATAATCAAGATCCTTCTCGATCGCGGTCAACGCACCCGACATCGCAAAGGCGACCGTTCCAATCATTTCCACTATAGACATAAATTCCATCTTACTATATCCCCCCTAATATGAGTGCTCAAAAATATTTTGTTTCGCAAAAAGTATAACGCAAAAGAATGCAAAGTCGCCATAAACTTTGCATCCTTTTCATATTCTTTTTTAGACTGTTTGCACAAACCTAATTATTCCGTAACTTCCACTTGCGAAGCAGCTTTTGGAGCTGTCAGCAAAATCGAAGCCAAGGCAATCGTCCCAAAAGCGACATTCAGCAGCAACCCTGCTGAACCGGCCACTTCCATATTGCCTTGCGCTCCCAAAGCATTGAAAAGGCTGGAGGAAAGTGCGACCCCGACCGCTCCACCAAGAGAGCTGGCCATTTTGTAGATGCCGGATGCACTGCCGACTTTATCAGCCGGAGCATTCGAAATCGCGGTATCCGTCGAAGGTGTCGCATAAATCCCCAAACCGAAGCCATACAGAGCATAGCCAACAAATACCAACAAGTTGTAGATGATTCCCGGCACAAAAGTGAAGGCCATCAAAGTAATACCGATCGTTGCGATGAATGATCCGGTCACCATCGGCTTGCGGGAACCGAATTTTTGCAAGGCTTTTTCACCCAAACGGATGGAGCTCAGGACGCAGACCAAGTAGCCGATCGTCAGCAAGCCGGATTGGAAAGAAGAGAAGCCGCGGCCCATTTGAACATAAGTGTTGGCAACCAACATTGTACCTGCAGAAGCATTCAACAAGAAGTTAGACAAAGTGGCACCACTGTAAGCTTTGTTTTTGAATAGAGAGAAGTCGATGAAGCTGTTTGTATGTCTTTTTTCGATATTCACAAAAAGGATCACTGAAATGACGAATGCCACAGCTAATCCCAAGATAATAGGATTTGTCCATCCCATGGTTCTTCCTTGGCTGATAAAAACATTGAAAGTCAGCATAGCAATCACGAAAGTAATCAGCCCGCCGACATCAAAAGGTTTCTTTTCGCCGACTGCTTCAAATTTACTTTCTGGAGTTCCTTTAAGCAAAAGCAGCCCAATAACAGCAACTACAATCGAAACGATGAAGATTGCACGCCAGCCGAAGTAAGTGGCTACTAAACCGCCGAAGAAGGAACAAATTCCTGAGCCGCCCCAAGAACCGATTGACCAGAAGCTCAGCGCACGTTGTCTTTCAGCTCCATCGAAGTAAGTCTTCATCAAAGCCAAAGTAGCAGGCATGATGCACGCAGCAGATAGCCCTTGGATGATACGACCGATGATCAACAATGCTGGGCCCGTTGCCAATACTAAGCACAGAGAACCGATGATGCTCAGGATCATTCCGATATTCGTAACTTTTACGCGGCCATGCTTATCCGCAAGCCCACCAGCAACAACCATAAACATACCTGAGAATAAAGATGTCAAACTGATGGCAATGCCCAAGATGCCGGAGGAAATTCCCAAGTCTGCTTGGATGGCCGGTACGATGTTCACCATTGTTTGAGCAAACAACCAGAATGTTACAACCCCTGAAACAATCCCCAAAATAAGTCTATTATTTCCTTTATATTGCGTTTCCACTATTTTCACTGCTCCCTTTTAAGTAATCGATAACCAATGTCCCCATGGTTTCGGCTGCGATCAGCATACTGTCCTCATTGATCCGGAATTTTGGATGATGATGCGGATAAGCATCGCCTTCTTCCGGAGCCGCTCCGACATAGAGGAAGACGCTCGGGCGTTCCTTCGCATAATAAGCGAAATCTTCTGAAGGAGGCTGCGCCTCGCAGCGTTCCACGGCATCTACCCTAGGCAGCTCGGTAGCCTGCAGAGTCGACGCTGCGAAAGCCGTCATTTCCGGATCGTTGAACAGCACCGGATAGTCGTTTTCGTAATCCAGTTCATAGGTCACATCGAACATGGCCGATACGCCATCCAGCTTCGCCCGGATTTCCTTTTCGATCAGCGTGCGCGTCTCTTCGGACATCGAGCGCACATCGCCCTCCAAAACGACCGAATCTTTGATAACGTTGAACGAGCCTTTGCCGTCAAAACTGCCGATTGTGATCGATCCGACATCGAAAGGATTCATACGGCGGCTGACGATGGATTGCACGGCCACGACAAAATAGCTGGCCGCCACGATAGCATCGTTGGCTTTATGCGGCGATGAACCATGCCCGCCGACGCCCTGGATTTTCACTTGGAAATTGGCACGGCCGGTCTGAACGTTGCCTTCGCGGTAGAATACTTTGCCATTGTCCATCTGCGACATCACATGGATGCCGAACACATTGTCGACGCCATCCAAAGCGCCGGCCTTGATCATGCCGATCGCTCCGCCCGGCGGAACTTCTTCGGCAGGCTGATGCAGCACAACGATTTTTCCTTCGAGTTGTTCCTTCATCTCAATCAAGGTTTCAGCCAGTGTCAGCATGTAGGCTGTATGTGCATCATGTCCACAAGCGTGCATGACGCCCGGCGTTTTTGATGCAAATGGCAAGCCGGTTTCCTCTTGGATCGGCAACGCATCAAAGTCCGCGCGGATGGCGACTGTTTTCCCCGGTTTGCCGCTGTCGATGGTCACGACGATCCCCAGTCCGCCGATATGGGTGCGGACGTCACAATCTTTCCCTGCATAAAAAGCTTCGATATACTTGGCCGTGTCCTCCTCCTGGAATGATAATTCCGGATGGGCATGCAAGTAGCGGTAGATTTCAGTCATGCGCTCCTGCTTCTCGGCTAACTTGCTGAATAATTGCTTTTTGGTCGCTTCGTTCATTGTTTTGCGCTCCCTTATTATTGACTGTTTGGAACTATCATATAGGTTGTTTATTGCTACGTTTCTTAATCACTCAGCTAGTATACCGCCACAAAAAAATAAGAAAAGGCTCGTTATTATGCAAAACCTCCTGATTTTTGTCATCGCATTTCCGGAAATCAGTTAAACAGCAATTTTATGCGGATGACTTTTGTCTGAAAACCCTTTCTATTTAAAAATGGCCCGCAAGCGGGCAGAAAAAAGCAAAGAATCGGACTACCAGAAAGTATCCGGCGCCAAAAAAGGTTGTCTCGGCGGAGACAACCTTTTCTTCATTGTTATTCTGCTTAGCCGATCGCTCGGCGAAATTCGATGAACAGGATTGCGTTGCTGCTCATCGAAGCATAGAAGGACCAATCTTTGTCGATCTGTTCATCCTCAAGCTCCAGAGTCGGCATGGAGGATTGCACGATGTATTCCATCACTTCGAGGTCGATACCGTGCTTGCTGTTCAGCTGCCCCCATTTTGTGTAGAGACCGCCATTTTGCTGATCGAACCGGTATTTCCGGACTTGGTATTCCCCGGGCTCCATGCCGATCAACCGCACGTGCAGTTCGTTGCTGCGGTTCCGCATGAACAATTCGTCGACCGAGTAACGCGGGTTGAAATGCTTTTCGTTGAAAAGCAACAGTTGGTAGCCCTCTTCATTTTCGGTCAGCACATAATGCTTACCTTGAGCACGCACTCCCCCCGTCATCCGTTCCTTGAACATCAATGTGTAGAAAGCCGGCCGCTTGCCATTGAAGAAATGGAACAGCTCCAAACCCGCCACAGCTTTGTTGTGGTTCCCTCCGTATAGCTCATGGAGTTCAGTGTTCAGCCAGAAACCGACACCTGCGACTTCCGTACCCAAATCCAAAATAGTCCTCAGGATCAGCGCGCCCCGAAAAAAAGTCCCGTTTGTGTAGCGCGTGTTTCCTGTCAGCGTGTTCCAATTTTCCAGGTACAGCGGCTGATGCATCTGATGCTTTTTCAGGAATCGCTTCAGCTTCTGAGTTTTCCGCAGGATATAGTCCTGGCTGTTCAGGAAGTCTTCATCGCTGATTTCTGAAAAGTCGACAACTTCGTTCTGATCGGCATCATAGGTGATGAAATCGATGTTGCCGGATTGGTGAAGTTGCCAATGATGGGGCAACGAAAGGCTGTCTTTGTCTTCTTTGAAAGGAAGGAAAGTGCCGATTTTCAGCTGAGGGGCATATTTCCGAATCACTGCATGCAGCCTCAAGTACACGCGCTCCAACTCCGTGGACAGGACGGCCGTCTCTTTTTCCGCATAGAACACGACTTTCCATTGGTTGACAAATTTCCTGCCGAAGACCTGCAGTGTGTGGATAAGAAACCCTTCAAGTTCTTTGAAATAGCGTTCTTCATTGTGGATGACTTCTTTATAAGTGACCCTCATATACAGGCTGATTTCCTGTTCCTTCAGATACTGGATTGCCAAATCGGCATTTGCGTACTTCGGTATTGTGGACACGAACTCATCCGTCTCGACTTCCGGCAACAAAGTGGATCCACCGATCAGATTGCGCACACCCACAAAATCGATGCGAAGCCGTTGCTTAGCAAGAAGCATTTGCTCCTTCACCTGCTCGTTCAGGATTTCCTTGAGTTCCCCGATGAACATAATGTGCTTTTCACGCGCCAATGATCCGGCTCCGCTACTGTGCCCGACAACGATCTTGCACGCTTCTCCCGGCGCCTCGTCCGGCAATGCGCGTGGATTCAGAGACTCTTCCAAATATTTCGTCAATTGCATGAGCGCTTCCGGTGAATCCAATTCCTCCCCGGTCTCCGTTTTGGCGGTTACGGCTCTGAAGGCTTCGCTGTTCTCTTGCTTATGCTCCTTCCGGTACTGCACCGGCGTCTGATCGTAGACCGATTTGAAGACTTCCGTAAAATTTTTCGCCGTCGAGAAGCCGTTTCTCACGGCAATCTGGAACAAATTGTCGGATGTATGCATCAAATCCTCCACGCAGTGCTTCAAACGCACCATTTTCAGATATTGCAGAAAGCCCATTCCGGTAATCTGCTTGAAGTAACGGGATAAATAGGTAGGCGAGAGGTATTCACTCTCGGCCATCTCCGCAAGCGTCAACGGTTCCGCGTAACGGAGCTCAATCGTATGGATGATTCGGGCGATCCGTTCATCGCTCGCCTCACCCGCACTTGTATGCGGCCCCTCCTTCTTGAAGAAGCGGGTAACCAGCAGCATCGTCTGAAAAAGGATACTGCGGGCTTCCAAAACGCTGCCTTCTTCCTGGCGGAAATGGACAATCACGAGTTCCACCAACAACCTGCGCAACTGCGCTACGACATCCCCGCGCCCCGGATCCAAATCTTTCGAGAAACATTCGAAGGAATAATGGAAGTAATTCGGGTAGTTCAGCACGAAAAAATGGCTGGGTATGCTCAGGCAAATGAGGATATTGTTTTCGCTGCCCCGGACGGTATAGTGGTCGTTCCGGTTGATGAAGAGAATATCCCCTTCATCCAGAGCATAAATTTCCCCATTGACGGACACGCTCGCCCTTCCTTTGGTCACGAACAAAATCCGCGTGCCGTAATACCGCTGCGGCGCGGCATAACGGATATTCCCCATCGTGATATCATAATCTGCCCCGTGCTCTCTCGTCATCATTTTCCCCCTCCATTCCTTTCCTCCATTATCCCCCTCGTATCCGATCTGCACAACGGGCATTTTTCGACAACTATTTGAACGGAACAGTCTGATAGTGCAAAAAAAAACTAAAAAATGCCCCCGAAGAAAAGCCCGGGGACATCTTGTCTGTTCATGAAACTAATTTTTATCAGATTGTGCTCGTGTCGATCACGAAACGGTATCTGACGTCAGAAGCCAATACACGTTCATACGCCTCGTCGATTTGGTCAGCGGAAATGACTTCGATATTCGGAACGATGCCGTGTTCGGCACAGAAGTCCAGCATTTCCTGCGTTTCGCGGATGCCGCCGATCATAGAGCCGGCGAAGGTGCGGCGATGCCCGATCAAGGACATCACATTCACTGACAGCGGTTCACCAGGAGCTCCGACATTCACTAACGTGCCATCGAGCTTCAACAAGCCCAGGTAAGCATCCAGATTGATCACAGCGCTCACCGTATTGATGATGAGGTCAAAACTACCGGCCAATTCCTTGAACGTTTCCGGATCCTTCGTGGCGTAATAGTGCTGCGCCCCGAACTTCAGGCCGTCTTCTTTTTTGCTCAGCGTTTGCGAAAGGACAGTCACTTCGGCCCCCATCGCATGCGCGATTTTGACACCCACGTGACCCAATCCGCCCAGACCGATCACAGCGACTTTCTTGCCGGGGCCTGCCTGCCAGCGGTTCAAAGGCGAGTAGGTGGTGATGCCGGCACACAGCAGCGGTGCCGCAGCATCTAGTCCAATATTGTCCGGAATCCGCACCACGAAATCTTCGGTCACGACGATATGCGTCGAATAGCCGCCCTGCGTTGGTTCGCCGTATTTATCGACTCCGGCATAGGTCGGGACATTGCCATTGAGACAGTACTGCTCCTCGCCGCGCAAACAATTTTCGCATTCCCCGCAGGAATCGACCATGCAGCCGACACCGACGCGATCACCGATTTGATACTTCGTCACACCAGGTCCGACCGCTGTGACCAGTCCCGCGATTTCATGCCCAGGCACGAGTGGATAGTGCACATGCCCCCATTCACCATGGGCTGTATGGATATCCGAGTGGCAGATACCCGCAAATTTGATTTCGATCAGAACGTCCTGCTCATCCAATTCCCGTCTCTTTATTTCAGCAAATCGGAACGGTTTGTCCGGACCGTCGACTGCTCTTGCTCTCGCTAGTACCATCTATTTCCCCTCCATTATGCTTGTTTAATCAAAAGCAGCGTTCTCGCTCTTGTAGAACAAGCATACACCTTGAAGTTAAGGTTAAGTCAAGCGATAACCAGTGGTAAACCAGAATTACTTCGCATACGCATCAGGAAATCATCTGGCAAATTGCTGACTTGCACCAATCAATTTGCCAATTCCCATCCCCAGACCATCTTTTTGTTCCTTATTGTTAACATTATTTCTATTATCAGCATAACTGGTTTATACTTAATATTGAAACAATTCGAAAATAGGAGGAATCAACTTGAAAATGAAAGCTTATTTAGCTCTTCCGGTTGCATTATTGCTTATGGCCTGTTCGAATGGTGCGGAGGAAATTCCTGAAACAGAAGTCACTCAATCATCGGTCAGCGAAAGCGCAGAAGTCATCAGTACGGAAGTTATCGACGACGAAGCTGCATTTTTGGAACAAATTGCTGATTTTGATGCAGAGCATGAACCGTTCATCGTAGCCTATTATGACTCCCTAGATGCCATTAAAGAAAAAGTATCCGACGAGACGAACACTTTTGTTGATCCAGAACTTTCCGAAAGGGAACTGCAAATCAAATTGGTTTTCAAAGGCGATGATGGTTATTACCGAGTGGTGTTGGAACAAAAATAGTCACTAAAATGAGAAAGCAAGCAGCCTGCGATAAGAAGTCGACCAGCAAAATCAGCTACGCGGTTCGGGAATAGCGGTAAAGCTTAATGAAGATTCGGTGTCGGTCACTCAGCCCTGTTTTTTCTTTTCAAAATTGAAATAAGGCATATGTCTTGATCAATTGTGCTGTCACTTCGAAAGCCGACAGATTGGGATGGTGTCGACTGTTCGGCAAGCCATTCCCTACTGAAACTCAATACAAACCGCTTCAGTCTACTAAACGTACACTAATGCAGCTACAACAACCGACGAATCGCAATCCCTAAATGCAACAAGCGCCTATTTCCGCTGTTTCTCCAAAAATTCCCACAGCACAACGACATGGTTGATTTCCGGGTCCCGCGCGGCATAGACCAATGTGACATCGGTCTCTTCCAACTGTTTCAGGATCTCCGCCACTGCAGCCGTGGTCTTCGGGCTCGTCAACAGCTCCTCTTCATAGCGTTCCTTGAAGGCGGCAAATTTATCGGGATCGTGATCGAACCATTTGCGCAGATCCGGAGAAGGCGCGCTGTTTTTCAACCACGCATCCAGCAGTGCGGCTTCCTTTTTGACCCCACGAGGCCACAACCGGTCAACCAGGATACGGAAACCGTCTGCTTCTGCGGGAGATTCATAGATGCGTTTCATCTTCAGTTTCATGCATAGTGCTCCTTTTCTTGATTAAGCTTAATATTCCTACCTTACTTGATCCCAAATTATTCTGTTCAATGAATCTCATTCCGAACATGACTAGCATTTTTTCTTACTGATCAACTTATACCTGAATCCATTCACTTTGAAATCTGTTCCGGGAGCTACTTTACTTGCTTCTTGGAACAGTACAGAATCTTTGCTGATTTGGCGTTTAGCTAAGTTGCTGTTCGGTGATTGGACAACTCTGTAACTGTAAGCTTCTTTATCCTCATAGTCATATACGGAAATCTCCCAATCATGCCATTCTGATTTTTTGGAATGCTCTTTTTTCCTTTGAGCTGCTGCCGCTTTCGGTGATTGTTCATTTATTTCAGCGTTTCTTTTCTTCTTTTTAACTACACTCATCCAGTTTCTTTCAACAAAACTGAGATTACTTTGCGAAGCATACTCACTATGAAGATGGAAGTGTTTGCAATACTTCCAATAGTTGTAGCCGATCTCCGGAACAAAGACAGGCTGCTTCTTGCAGGATCGATCACTCCGGTCATAAAATGCGCAAGTACCGCAAGAAACTCTCTCTGAATGACCAATCTTTTTAATATTTGGAAAATGGGCGTATTTAGCTGGTGCCCCACGAGAAATATGATTCATTCGTTCGACTCCTTCGTACAAAGAATTATATGTTGCCATACATGCCGAAGAAAATTTTCTCAGCATATCCCCAGTTGGTTCATCTACACTTCAGCTTCCAGCAGTACCAACGTTTCGGTCATGTTTTTCAGAGCAATTTTTTCGTTTTGAAGCTGTCCTTGCAGCTTTTCAATGCTCCGTTCAAGCTGTTGCACTTCCACCAATTTTTCGATTAATTCACTCTGAAACTGCTCCTTGTCGACCTGCCTTACACCATCCAGTTGTTGTTTTTGCTGTTTGTACTGATGGTAGAGCATGGCCTCGCTTTGGCTTTTCGGGCCGCCTGCAGCTACTATTCTTTCGTAGCTTCTTCCGTAGTGTTCGAATTGTTCTTTTGTCATTGTCATCGTCTTTCCCTCCAAATTGTTTTTTGAAAACAAAAAACCCTTCTTACTAAAAAGAAGAGTCGGGAATGTCGCTTTGCTCTTCTTATCTCTCAGATTGCTCTGCAGGATTTAGCACCGTGCCGCCGCATTCAGGCGTGGGTCGGTTGCTGAGATGTCATCGGGCCAGTCCCTCAATCTCTCTTGATATAGCAGTTATTTAATTTTCAAACATATTATGTCATACACTTGCGCAAAATTCAATTAATTATCATTCATTTATTTGTTTTCTTCATCTACATCTGTTCTACACACTTCCTTGGTATCCTTAAGAAGGATCAAGCGATCCCGCGTTGCTGATCATTCCTGTTGTCCGATCAACAACACGGAAACAGTCTCATAAACTATAGCCAGTTTATACATAGGAAGGAAGAACTTACCCATGAAGAAAAAATATTTGATGATTGGCCTGATTTCTTTTACTGCATTGACAACATTCGCTGTCGCAACTCCCGTAGAAGCAGCAATGATGGATACTACAACATTTGAAAATCACGGTCAGTATGTACGCAGCCATGCCACTCATCTGCGTCATCACACTGAAGACGACAACCACATGAACGGCGTAAGCATGCATGCCAGAGACAAGGATGAAAATCTTAGTTGTCCCGCTGAATAGATGACTCCAACCTTTACTCAATGCTCTCGTTAACCGGGCAAAAAATCTTGGTAGATGAACATTTTTGAACGATGTATTGCTGCTAAAGATCCCCACAAGAATTTTCTGTCTTGTGGGGATCTTTTTTTTATAAATTTATAGCTGCCAGAACGAAAGGAAAAAGTGCAGCGAGCTACGCATACTTCAACGCAATCTCTTCCATAAATTTGGTCGCGTCCTTAAAGGCGTCACAGCAATCCTCCAGGGATTTATAGATTTTGCTGAGGATGACGATGCTAACGGCATCCGCATCACTCTGATAGAGATCGCGCATGGATTGGATATACAGCAGATCTCCTTCCTTTTCACAGGCATTGATCCGGTCGATGACTGCATGGATCTCTTTTTGCGATTTCTTGTAGGTTTTCAATAGCCGCACCGCCTTAAGCAGTTCTTCTGCTGATTTTTCGACCAGATCGAGGAATTTATTGATTTCCGTGGTGATGTTCTGCGGTTGATAGATTTCAATGTGGATCATGACATCCTCAATCATGTCGATGGCATGGTCCAGACTGGTGACTAGCGCGATCACATCCTGCCTATCGAAAGGCGGCAACAGATCATTGTACATATAGCGCATCAGCCTATATTTCGCGAGGTCGGCATTGTGTTCGATTTCATGCATCTCGTCCAATTTTTGGCTGAGATCAGCGACCGGATACTCCGCCAAAACCTGCTTCAGGAATTCCGCCGATTGGACGCCCCATTCGGCAAGCTTGATGAACTCATCGAAATAATCCAACTTTTCCGTCTTCTTTTTGAACATTACCGGAACCCCCTAAAATATCCGAATGAACAGCTTTGCCATCAAATACCCGACAAAGCCGCAGCCTGGAAATGTCAACACCCACGTGAAAACCATTTCCTTGACCGTCAACCAGTTTACGCTCGATAAATGCCTGCCCGCGCCTACTCCCATGATGGCCGTTGTCTTCGTGTGGGTCGTGCTTACCGGCAGCCCCAAGAGGGAGGCCGTCAAGAGACTCACGGCACCGGCAAAATCAGCGCTGAAGCCTTGATAGGTCTCCAACTTCACCATGTTGACCCCCACCGTCTTAATGATCTTCCCGCCGCCGATTGCCGTTCCCAAGGCCATGACCGTGGAACACAACAGCATCAACCAGATAGGAATCACAAAATCAGTCGCTGTATTTCCTTGCGACAAAGCGATACCCAAGAGGAAAATCCCGATGAACTTCTGGCCATCTTGGGCCCCATGCATGAAGGCCATTGCAGCCGCACCAGCTATCTGGCTGTTGCGAAAGAAGGTTGTCGTGCTTTGCCGTTCTATATTTTTGAACAGAACGCCGACCAGTTTCACGACAAGGAAACCCAGAGACAGACCCATAACGGTGGAAAGAACCAAGCCATACAGCACCTTAATCCATTCCGCCCCATTGATGCCATCGATACCGCCCTGTAACGCGATAGCAGCCCCCGATACCCCAGCGATCAAGGCATGGCTTTCGCTTGTCGGGATGCCAAAATACCAAGCTGCAGTGGCCCATACCACAATCGCGAAGAGAGCCGCACAGAGCGCCACGACCGCATCATCTGTATTCCCGCCGAAATCAACCATCTTCGCCATCGTCTGGGCAACTTTCGCATTGATCGCAGTCATCGCGAAGACCCCTAAGAAATTGAACACCGCCGCCATCAAGATGGCGTTCCGCGGCGTCATGCTTCTGGTCGACACGCAGGTGGCGATGGCGTTCGGCGCATCCGTCCACCCGTTCACCAAAACCACGCCCAGCGTCAAGGTCAACGTCACCAAAATAGCCGGGCTCGACAGCAGCAACTGAATGAATTCACCGAATGAAATCGCCATAAACAACCACCGCCTTTCCGGATTGCACTGAAGCGAGTGACCTTACATCGGAATCCCGACTTCGATATGCTGGAAGGATTCGACGTCAAACAAGCCTATATCCGTCAATTTCAGACGCGGAATGACCGGTAGACACAGGAACGATAGGATCATAAAGATATTCTGCCCTTCTTCCGCCAGCGTAGCCAACTGCTCGTGCAACGCATGCAATTCCTCAATCACTTCTTCGTACGGCTTTTCCGACATGATGCCGCCGACCCGCAGCGGTACCGACGCCAGCACCTTGCCGCCCTCAACGATGACGAGTCCGCCTTGCATCCGTTCCGCTTCCTCTATCGCCAGCAACATATCTTCATCGTTGGTTCCGGCAACGACCAGATTATGTGAATCATGGGCTACAGTCGAGGCGATGGCTCCCCGTTTCAGACCGAGTCCGCTGACGATGCCAGCCCCGATGCTGCCGGTTTGGTGATGGCGTTCGCACACCACCATCTTCACTTGATCATTTTCTGGATCCGAAACAAAAAAGCCGTCTTCCGTCTGCACATCCGCTGCGATTTTCTCCGTAATGATTCGGCCCGGCACAACGCCGATGACCCAAGCTTTCTGGCCTTCCTGAAGCGGAATCTGCAAGTCGTCTTTTGTAACTTTCTTCAAATGAAGAGAAGATCGGACGGCCTCCGGCACAGTTGCGCGGATGCTTCTCAAAGCCCCCAGGTCCAGCAAGCGTCCGTCTTTGATGATCGTTTCCGGGCGCAATGTCTCCAGGCTGTCCGTAATCAGGATATCCGCCAGATACCCGGGTGCGATGGCGCCTTTGTCATCGATGCCGTGGCACACCGCATTATTGAGCGTAGCCATCTGGATGGCGATCAGCGGATCCAAGCCCTTTTGGATGGCCAGTTGCGCGGCATAATTGACGGTTCCTTCTTCTGCCAATTCGTCCAGATGCTTATCATCCGTACAGAATGAAAAACGGCGGCTGTTCCTTTCGTTGATGGCCGGCAACAGCGCCAGCAAATCTTTCGCGGCTGATCCTTCGCGCACTAACACATGGATGCCCCGACGTACCCGCGCGATCGCTTCTTCAGCAGTGACCGCCTCATGATCGTTGCGGATCCCAGCTGTGCTGTAAACATTCAGCGCAGCATCCGGCAACCCGGCTGCATGGCCATCGACCATCATTCCCGCGTCTATCGTCATGCGGACTTTCTCAAGCATATCCGGATTTGCATTCAAAACGGATGGATAATCCATCACTTCCGCCAAACCGATAACGGCTGAATTTTTCAGATAAGGGCGGAGATCATCCGCCGTCAGCGTTGCCCCATTCTGCTCGAAGGGCGTTGCCGGTACACACGAAGGCAGCTTCATCAGGATATCCATGTCGGCATTGGCGGCGTCCTTCAGCATAAAGTCGATCCCGATCGTACCTGCAACGTTCGCGATTTCATGTGGATCGGTCACAACGGTCGTCACCCCGTGCTTGATGAGCGCACGCGAAAATTCCGATGGCGTCACCATCGTCGATTCGATATGGATATGCCCGTCGATAAAGCCCGGCATGACATACTTGCCCGAAGCATCCACCACTTGCTTTCCGTTTGGGTAGGTTCCGATGCCGACGATGCAACCGTCTTTGATCGCAACGTCCGACTTAAAGGTCTCCAACGAAAATACATCCACTACTGTTCCATTTTGGATGATAAGGTCCGCTTCCTCCGGTTGCTGTGCAGCCTGAATCAATCTTTTCAATGCATCTGTCATACAAATTCCCCCTGGTTCCATTCGCTCTCTTAGTCAGCGAATCTCTCGTTGTTTCCTATATTATACACGATTCGAGTGTGGACCGATAAGCTTCTTAATCGTCGCACAATTTGCAGCATTCATAAATATCAGGTGATCGCTTTTACCTATCAACCTTGTTCGATTATAACTGTTTGCTTCTTACATGCACCGGTGATAAGATTTCCTCATGCCTCAGAACGACAAAAAGTAAGAAAGTGTCGATTTGAGGGCCAGCATCACAAGCGATAACTGCGTGGGGGAGTTTTTCAGGTCGAATGACCAGCAGCGTTTCAAATAAAAAAACAAAACAGGAGTGATTCATAATGAAGAAACTATTATCAAAGATCTTATTCGTGGGTACAGCCGGCTTGGCTTTAGCGGCTTGCGGCGCAACAACAACTGACTCAAGTTCGGACAGTGCTTCTACAGCATCCAGCACTGCTGCATCAGTAAACGTCTTAAAAACGATCGAAGAAAACAAACAATTACGCATCGGGGTTGAAGGCACTTACCCTCCGTTCAGCTATCATGATACAGAAACAGGCGACTTGGTCGGTTTCGAAGTGGAAATCGCAGAAGTCATCGCTGCAGATTTGGGCGTTGAGCCTGTCTTCGTCGAAACGAAATGGGATTCCTTGATTGCCGGATTGGACGTCAATAAATACGATATCGTCATCAACAATGTCGGCGTTACGGAAGAACGTCAAGAAGCCTATGACTTCACCGATGCTTACTTCGAGTCCTACGGCCAACTGGCTGTCAGCGCAGACTCCGACATCCAAACTTTAGAAGACTACAGCGGCAAAAAATCTGCCCAATCGACTACAAGCAATTATGCACAGAACGCCCGCGACCTTGGCGCTGAAATCGTCCCTGTCGACGGATTCAACCAAGCAGTCGAATTGATCACTTCAGGCCGAGCGGACGGAACAATCAACGATTACATCACCTTCTTGACTTACTTTGAAGAAAATCCAGACTCCACGTTGAAACTGATCGACGAAAAACTGCCTACAAATGATAAAGTCGGCATAATCCTGCAAAAGGAAAACACAGACTTCCAGGCTAAACTGAACGAAATCATCGCAGCACGCACTGAAGATGGCACATTCAAAGCAATCTTCGAAAAATATCTTGGTGAAGACATCAGCGTCGGCGCCAACGAATAAGAAAAGCTGAACGGGCTCGTTCAGACCCACATTCAAAAAATCGTACCAATTGCGCTCTAAGGGGCGCAATTGGTACGATTTATCTGATTTATGGATGGGTAACCCTTGAAGCTAGCCATCATTGTTGGAAGCATGGTACAATTTGGTATCTCGTGAACCATTTGCGGTGATGCTCTTTTGGACGTTGAATAGTTTTTTTATTTTTAATATATATAAAGGAATGGTGAGTAAATTTTGCAACATACATTATCCATAATCGAAAACGCCCTATGGCCAATTCTGGAAGCAGGATTTACCGTCACCATCCCCTTGGCGCTGATTTCCTTTGCCTTGTCACTTGTCTTAGCGGTCCTTACTGCAGTCATGCGGATTTCGAAAAGTAAATTATTGAAAGGGCTGGCTTGGTTCTATGTTTGGGTATTCCGCGGCACTCCGCTTTTGATCCAATTGTTCATCGTCTTTTTCGGTTTGCCGAAGCTGAACATCACCTTGGATGCGTGGACGGCTGCCATCCTGACTTTCGCCCTGAACAGCGGCGCCTACTCGGCCGAATCCATCCGCGGCGCAATCCTGTCCATTCCGAGAGGGCAATGGGAAGCGGCTGATTCCTTGGGTATGACGCACGGTCAGGTCCTGAAAAGAATCATCTTCCCGCAGACCATCCGGATCGCCTTGCCGGCCGTCATGAACGACTTCATTTCTCTGGTGAAATCGACTTCGCTGGCATCCAGCATCACGATCATTGAAATGACGATGGTCGGTCAGCAATTCGCTTCCGTTACCTATGAACCGCTGATTCTGTATATGGAAGTGGCTGTGATCTACCTCCTTATCAGCACAGTATTGACTTGGATCCAGGGCAAATTGGAAATCAGAACTTCCAAATATCTGAAAAAGGCGTGACGACATGATCGAAATCAAACATATCCAAAAATCCTACGGTGACTTTCATGCCCTTAAGGATATCTCATTAACTTTCAAAACTGGCGAAACGACCGTCATTGTCGGCCCATCCGGTTCAGGCAAGTCCACGCTGTTGCGTACGTTGAATTTGCTGGAAGTGCCTGAGAGCGGCATTCTGAAAAACGGTAATCTCGAAGTCGATTTCAGCTCCAAAATATCGAAAGAAACGATGATGGCCATCAGAAAAGAAACGGCGATGGTGTTCCAGAGCTTCAACCTGTTCCCACATCTGTCAGTATTGGAAAATGTCATCGAAGGCCCGCTCACAGTCCTGAAACTTTCTAAAACGGAAGCGACGGCCAGAGCTAAGAACCTGCTGACCAAAGTCGGCTTGGCCGACAAACTAGACCATTACCCGGACCAACTTTCTGGTGGCCAGCAGCAACGCGTAGCAATCGCGCGCGCCTTGGCCATGGAGCCAGATTTCGTCCTATTTGATGAACCGACTTCTGCCCTCGATCCCGAATTGGAAGCAGAAGTGCTGCGCGTGCTGAAAGAACTCGCTTCCGAAAAGCTGTCCATGATCATCGTGACGCACAACCTTGACTTCGCAAGGGAAGCAGCGGACCGCATGCTCTTCTTGGAGGACGGTAAGGTCGGCTTCGACGGTCCAACAAAGGACTTCTTCGAAAGCACAACCGAGCCCAGAATCGCTCGCTTCATCAACAGCATTACGATTTAAAAAGATAGACGAGACCAGAGCATCCAAGCTTTGGTCTCATCTATCTTTTTTGTTGAGGCAATTGATACTATTATGCTCAGGATTATGCCTTGTTCTCGATTTCGATGATTGTCATGATTGCGTAATTCGCCAAATCCATCAGCGTGTCTGTAATACTCTCGTCTTTAACTTCGGCCTCCTGCTTGATCAGTTGTTTCAACCGGTGCAATTTATCATCCAATCGAATAGCTGGCATCGTCAGCCCATACTCTTGGAAGCTGTCACCAAAACTATCCCCATAGTCTTTATTTTTTGCCGCGTACAGCTGATTCAACCTCTCGCATATTTCCCTGTGCTGCTCGACTTTCGTCATATCCATCACCGCTTTCCTTCTTATTAAGCTTACTCAAACAGTGAGCATGAACCCACCCTCACTACAATACTCATAAAACCGTACTATTATTCATTTCCAGCATTTCTCCCGAGTGTCAGCGGACTGCGCCTATCTGCTGCATCCAGCTCAGGCGATCCGGCGAGTTCCACCATTCCACAATTTTCCCATTGGTTATCTTTGCCATCCCGATTACGGGAACAACTACCGATTTCCCGCTGGCCGGGATGCCGTTGAACTCCCCAGTATGCATAGCCCTCACAACCCCACGGAACGCCACCTTGTCGTCTTCAGCAATCATATCTTCCAACGTGATCTGGCTTTCTGAGAAGCTCGCATAATAGTTGGTTTGAAACTTCTGGAATTCTTGCAGATTCATTGTTGGCGATGCACCGATATGAGCCGTAAAATTTGGAACACAAAATTCAACAATCGTTCGACCTTCTTTGTTCGATTTCATAAGGAAATCATGAATAAGTGCTTTATTCTCCTCCAACATAAGAAAGACATCCTTTCTATTGATTCTGTTCTTGCTTATTCTTTATCGATTACCCTGCCCGCATCATCGCAACAATTATATTCGAACTGGATCGTCAAGTGGGTCACACCAAAGCGCACTTTCAATACTTGTTCCAGCTTCTCATAAATGCCGGACAGTTCACTGACCAAAATATCATTTTGCAGATTTACATGAGCTTCGAAAAAGACCGTGTTCTCATCCAACGCCCAAATGTGGACGTGATGGATATCCTTTATCGCATCCATCTTTTCGAGTTCCTCCGCTATTTCATCGATGTCCACCGTTTTCGGTGTTCCCTGCATCAGGATGTTTGCCGACTCTTTCAATATTTCATAGCTTTCCTTGAGGATATATATACCAATCAGCACCGTCAATAAGGGATCAATCCAATAAGCATCGAAATAATAGATGACAACACCGCCGACAATTACCCCGACTGAGGAAAGGGCATCGCTCAGAAAATGCAGGTATACCGCCCGCATATTCAAGTCATCTCCTGAGCTCTTATGCAGCAGGTATACAGCTACTGCATTGAGGACAATCCCGATGGCGGCGATCACGATGACCAGCAGTGCATTTATTTTCTCAGGCTGAATGAATTTAAAATAAGCTTCCCTGAAAAGGAAAAGGGACATGATGATCAGCAAGGTAGCATTGATGACTGCGGCTATGATGGTGGCTCGCCTGTAGCCAAAAGTATTTTTCTTGTCGTGTTTTTTTTCTGCCATCTTGACGGCAAACCAACTGATGACGATGGACAATACATCGTTAAGATTGTGGAGCGCATCGGAAAGCAGCGACAAGCTGCCGGAAAACCAACCGCCCAACACTTCGGCAATTGTCAGCAAAAGCTTCAGGGCGATGGTTATGAGCAAATTTTTTCCTTTCACGCCGTCCATACCATCCGGATGGCTAGGTGCATGGGTATGTTCAGTCATCTTTCACCCCTCCTATTACGCGCAACAAACAATTATCTATGCCATAATCATACTCCAAATTTTACGAAATGGAAAAATCCACGGACCCCTTTTCCTAACAAAACAAGGGACTCCCCTTTTTAATTTAGGGATCCCTCTTCATTTTTACATTACACGCTTTCCTTCATTTCAGGAAACCAGATAAAGAATGTCGTTTCCTCTCCTATCATACTTTGCACATCGATTTCCCCATTATGCGCATGCATAATGTCTTGGCAGATAGCCAAACCCAATCCCGTCCCTCCGCTTTCGCGTGAACGATCGGTGTCGACACGGTAAAAGCGATCAAAGATAAGCGGCAGATGTTTCTCAGCAATGCCCTCACCGTAATCGGTGACTGCCATGACAACTTTTTCATTTTCTTGGTAGGTACGAATCATGATTGGCGTCTTCGGATCCGAATGGAAAATGGCATTCTGCACGATATTTAAAATGACTTGCTCGATTTTTTTGCGGTTCATCATAACATTCGGTATCTCGCCTATCGTCAGCTTCAGTTCCCGTCCCTCCTGAATCATCGTTAACAAGGGGTACAAGTCCTGCAGAACATCATTGAGGTTCAGTTCATCTTTCCCCATCTGGACCTTGCGATCCAATTTTGAGAGTTCCAGCAATTCGTTCACAATATAGGTCAAACGTTTTGTCTGATCAAGCATGCTTTCCAGAGAATAGCGTATCTTTTCAGGATTATCCAGTTTTCCCCGCAACAGAATTTCCGAATAGCCCTGGATTGTCGTCAGCGGTGTCTTTAACTCATGCGATGCATCGGAAACGAATTGCTGCAATTTATGCTGATTCTCTTCAATAATCTGAAAGGAATCACGCAGTCTTACTTTCAACTCGTTGGTTGAATCCACCAGTTTGGCTATATCCGCTTGAGCATTTGCGATAACTATCGGCTGATCAAGATTGTCGACCGAAACCTCAGAAACCGAGGCAATGACGCTATCCAAAGGAGCCAGTGTTTTCCTCAACATACGCCCATAGAACCGCCAAGCCAAAACGAGAATGACGATGCTGGCAATCACATAAATAATCAGCTGGGTAAGCATCAACTCCACCGACTCGTGGATGGAATAGATGATCTCTATGGTACCGATCTCTTTCCCCTCATAATAGACAGGCTCAGTGTACGCTGCCGTCTCTTTATTTTTTAAAAATAGTCGATTGGTGTGGATTATTTGCTTTTCTCCGGAGCTCGCATAAAAAACGATGTTCGCATCTGAAGCAAAATCCTCGGCAATCTCTGACGCTTCTTTGGCCAACAGCTCTTCTTCGCCGAGCAGATCAGGTGTTTGTTGGAGAGCCTCCAGATAGGTCTCCACTTCCATTTCCCTTTGGTTTTCGGTGTAGAGATAAATCAGGCTTGTCTGCAAAAAACCGATAATCACCAAAAACAGCACCAGCAACTGCATGCTTCTCTGGAACAATTGCTTGTTTAAGCTTTTCGTTTTCATCATTCCA
Organism: Trichococcus collinsii; assembly: GCF_900107505.1. GTDB lineage: Bacteria > Bacillota > Bacilli > Lactobacillales > Aerococcaceae > Trichococcus > Trichococcus collinsii. The sequence goes on from NZ_FNQH01000005.1 coordinate 54,200, forward strand.
CATCCAATTTATAGCCGAATCCGCGTTCGGTTTTAATGTAGCGGTGCGACGTATCCTGCAGCTTTTCCCTTAAGTTGCGGATATAAACTTCCACCACATTCGAACTGCTGAAATAATCATAGCCCCATACCTTATTCATGATGGTCTCCTTCGAAATGACGATGTTCACGTTATCGAACAACAAGCACATCAGCTTGTACTCCGTTGGTGTCAGATCAAGCTTTTCATTCTCGAACGTAATCTCATGGCGGGCATTATCGACCGAAAAGAGCCCCTTACGGATGACTGTATTCTTTTGCGGGAAACGGCTATTCAGGCGGACTTCCATTCGCGTCAGCAACTCCAGAAAACTGAATGGCTTGGCCAGATAATCATCTGCTCCGATTTTCAATCCTTTTACCGTATCTTCCGCTTGGTCCTTCGCGGTCAACATGATGACGACAACATCATATTTATGCTTTAGCATGCGGCAGCATTCATAGCCATCCATGCCCGGCATCATCACATCCAAAATGACGATGTCAAAAGGATTCTCATGCATTTTCGTCAGCGCCGTCAAGCCGTCCTTTGCCGTTTCCACGCTGTATCCTTCGTCTTCCAGTCCCATCGTCAAAAAATCGCGGATGCTCTGTTCGTCATCCACCACCAAAACGCGCGTTTTTTTCCCGTCCATTGCGTTCACCTCTTTGCTTTATTGTAGCACGCTTCCGTTTACTCACAGAAAGAAAAATAGCATCTTCAGGTAATCTTCAGCTTACCTTCATGCCATCCTAAATCCACTTATCTATAATGAATATAAATAAGAAGTCGGAGGAAATCTACATGAAAAGAAAAGCAATCCAGTATATGATTCTCGCCATTTATTTTTTGAGCCCTTTACCCATTGCTTTCATCTCGCTAAAAGGGCTAAACTTCAGTATCGCAGCACCTGCTTTTATCGGCATCCTCAGCTACACTTGGCTGTTATCCGAACTGATAACGGCCGCAAGACCTAAATTCATCGAAAAATACTTCAGCCTGGATAAGTTCCATCGCTTCCACGGCATCATGGCCATCGTCGCTTTGGCGCTTGGCTTGATGCATAAAGAATGGGCAAGTTTTGCTTGGGGTGAGTTTGAATTTTCGACTGTCTTCGGGGATTTTGCCATCATGCTGTTCCTGCTGCTGACCGTATTGTCTGTGTTCTTCATGACTAACTGGCTAGGGAGAATCAAAATATTCAAGATAGTGAAGGATGCAATAGGAAATTTTGCCTTCTCCAAATACAGCGTCATGAAGTTCCTGCATAATTTCAATATCGTTGCCATCATCGCGCTATCTGTGCATGTCATCACCATCGCCTACTTTGTCCGGGGAGATATGACTTTGACTGCAATGTACGCCCTGTATTTCATCGTTTCTTTAAGCTTCTATGTGTACCATAAGCTGATCCGGCCTATTCTATTGAAGAAAAATATTTATACTATAACCGATGTGGTGAATGAGAACGATCAGATTGTCAGCTTGACGCTGGCAGCCGAAAACGGACGGCTCTTTGATTACAAGGCTGGACAATTCATCTATTTAAGAGTGCTGGATGGAAACTATAGTTTTGAAGAACACCCATTTTCTTTGACTTCCGCACCGGAAAATCCACGTGCCCTTTCCGTATCGATCAAGGACTCAGGAGACTATACGCACATCATCCAACGCATCAAGGCAGGGACGAAAGTGACCGTCGAAGGTCCTTATGGTGGCTTAGGGCAACCACTGGAAGACATCCAAAACACGGATAAAAGCCTCGTGCTGTTCGCCGGCGGTGTCGGTATTACACCTATGTTAGGCATCTTGGAAAGCCTTCGCCAAAAAAACACCAAAAATAAAGCGGTGCTCATCTGGAGTTTGCGCAATGAGAATGAACTTGCCTATGCAGCGGAATTGGCTTCTTTCCATAAAGATATGCCCAATTTCACCTTCGTTCCTTTTTACTCAACCCAGAACGGTTACTTGGATGCGGAAAAGACCGAAGCCATTTTCGAATCCACTGCAGTTCCCTATGCCACCAGCGAATTTGTCCTTTGCGGTCCCAAAGGATTCATGCATACCATTGAATCAACCCTGGTTTCCAAAAATGTCCCAAAACAAAAAATCCACTTCGAGTCATTTGGATTGTAAAAACTGACAGAAATCAAAAAAGGAGAAACTAAAATGAAAAATAACAACAAAGCTAAAATGATTACCCTCTTAGTCGGTGTAGGCTTACTTTTCGGAGCCTGCGGAACAACACAGGCATCCACTACCGACACCGACCAGACATTCACCAGTGCTGCTGCCAGTTCGGCTGTTTCATCCTCGGAAGTTGCATCGCCTTCAAGTACCCAGTCGAATGCCCAAACCTTTACCCTCGATGAATTAGCGCAATATGATGGAAAGAACGGGAATGATGCCTATGTCGCCGTTGACGGAATCGTGTACGACGTCACCCATGCAGCTAAATGGCAGAATGGGAGCCATTATGGGGTACAAGCGGGCACCGACTGCACCACGGCCATCAGCCATTCCCCGCATGGTACCTCCGTTTTGGATGGGCTCCCGATTGTCGGGACTTTCGCGGAATAACAACGAAGTGATACTGAGTTGGTGGCAGGATGATTTTTATGGTCACGATGAAAAAGCACCTCCTGATACGTTTAACGTACCAGAGGATGCTTTATATATATATTTATGGCTAATTTGTCATACCCGGCATTACGGCCATGCTGTCGATGATTTCAGGATTCACCATCCCGAAAATCATGGCAATATGCGCAACGACAAGGAAGCCGCCGACCAGCATGAAGTGGATTTTCATTTTCTCTTCATCAGTTTTATTCTTGAAAATTACACCCAGTTCCATTAATGCGATCGGCAAAAGGAACAGTACGCCGCTCAAGTAGAAACCCACTGCCACAACGTCTACCCATGTATGCCAACCATTTGTGGTGGTCAATGGAATCACTGCGTTAAACAATAGGTAGAAGAAAATACCCGTAAAATAGAAGCCGGCAAAGATTCCGACGATTTTGTTCAGAGTCCTCAGTCCACCTGATTTTGCCCTGTCAAAAATAATGAAAAATTCCGAAATCGTGAGCGTCTCTGCGCAGATCACTGGGATGGCCATAAAGATGATCAGATTCCAAGGCTGGTTTGCAGCTAACAAAGACATATAATGAGTCATGCTCATTTTTGTTTCCTCCTCAAATTAAAATAACTAAAAATTGATAGTCTTAATATACTGAACGAATGTGTAGATTGGATGGAGATTGGGCGTCTTCATATGAGCTACATAATCACCTGATATTCTGGTAATGTAGTAAAAAACAATCCGGAAAGAAGGGTCCAAATTATGCTGACAATCCAATTTATTATTTCAATACTGCTTGTTCTCGTCTTAGTGAAGTTAATCATGAATACAATCCGAAACCAGGATTCTGTTTTGAGAGCCGATGTGAAACGACTACGGTCTGAAAATGAAGCTTTGAGGAAAGAGCTTCTCAAACGCGGCATCGTTGAATATGTTTAACAGCTGAAAACGGATAGCCGAAACAAACGTTATCCAATGCGCTCTCTATAAAAAAACAGCCCGAAAATGGAAGTTCGATAGACGGACTCCTTTTTCGGGCTGGTTTATTTTGTTGAAATCAGATGCTTTTCCTGTGTTGTGCTAAACAGCGATTGCAAACGCGGTGCTTCAGATCTAGTCTTTTTTGTATGAACAGCAATAGTCCACATATTTCTCGACGATCATCTTGAAGGATGAGTTTGCTGGAACGACATAGCTTTGGCCTTTGCTGTAGAGTGTGTATTCAGATTCGCCTGGAAGCATGACCGACATGTCGCCGCCTAGGACTTCCATGATTTCCTCTGCATCGGTGTTGAATTCGTACTCGCCTGCCAACATGAAGCCGAGTGTCTTTTTCTCTCCGCTTTCGAACAGGACCGTTCTGCTGGTCACTTTCCCATCAAAATACACATTTGCTTCCTTAATCACTGTAACATTTTTGAATTCCATCCTATTTCCTCCATTAGCCTGATTATTTTATGTTTTTCTTGCATGTATAACCTATTTTCTCAGTATCTTCTCCATGGCCTTCCCTTTAGCCAACTCATCGATGAGTTTGTCCAGATAACGGATTTTCTGCATAAGTTTGTCTTCGATTTCTTCGACGCGATATCCGCAAATGACCCCCGTGATAAGTGAAACGTTAGGATTCAACTGTGGTGCCTGTTTAAAAAAGTTTTCGAAGTCGACTTTGTTGTCTAGCTGTTGCTGCAGAGTTGCTTCATCATATCCGGTCAGCCAGAAAATGATTTCATCAACTTCCTCTTTGGTCCGGCCTTTTTTCTCGGCCTTCTTGATATACAACGGATAGACGCTGGCAAAAGACATCCCAAATATTTTTGTATTTTTCATGCTGGCCTCCTTCTGAATCTTGCTGAAGCTATTTTTGGTACTTATGATTTTTATTATGCCACAAATCGCAAAAAAGCTCATCACTTATCAGCAAAAAAAGCCGCATGAACACATTCAAATAGATATGTTTGCGGCTTACTTTTCGATATACTACTCTTAACCCATTTTACGAAATGAACTCCTCAATCATGAACAGCAGCGGATGCTTTCGGAATGACATTTTTTTGACCAATCCTGATCAATCTAGGCTGGACGATGTCATTCGCCGCCACAAGCTGCCGCACAGTCACTCCGTATTCGAGAGCAACTCTGTACAGCGTATCGCCTGCTTTGACTGTATATATGACATTCTCTTGCGCTGCATTTTGTGATTCCACTGCAACGATATTTGGTGATAGCATGTCGAAAAGGAGCAGCACCGAAAAAAACGCAGAGACAACCCATCTACGCATCCATTGCAAACAACCCCGCATTTCCCTCTCCCTCATTTCCGAACTACAAGCAATGCTATTGGCCAAAGCGGAACTGAATCTATTTTTGTAAGGACCTCACACATTCGCACCCTATTCTTCAACTCCATTTTAGTGCTTCCATAATTGTTAATCAAAATTCGGAGGTTAAACGCATAGCTGTATCATATGGATTTGGTTATCTTGAATTTTGGTGTATGATGTAATCAGGATGAGGTCTGGAAATAACGAGTTATAAGAATGGGAGTCATATGCATGACAACTTCACAAATATACGTGGTAGGAGTTATTCTGTTTTTAGCTCTTGTCTTTATCAGTATTAAAAATTCAAAACCTAAACGACTCAGTGTGCTGGCTTTCATTGCTTTTGGATTGGTAGTGGCGGGAATTGTATTTGGCGAAAATAGATCGATCAGCTACAGTTTGCTTGCAGTCGGGATCATCCTATCGGCAGTAGATGCATATATGAAATCAAAAAAATAATAGCTGAACCAATTCATATTAATGAACCTTTTTCTTTTATGACGAACCCACGGAAAGACTTCTTCGGAAGTCTTTTTTTTAATGCAACTGAGCCAACAAAATGAGAAAAGCGGAAAACCTGTGATTATAGGCTTTCCGCTCAATCAATCTTCTTTACCCTTTTGAGTCATTGCTGTGAAATTATCAGCAATAACAGAATATAGCCGCTGAATATCTATTCGAATTGCTTCTTGTTGCTGCCGTCCAGGTTTACCCTGTAAGCAGCCCCTGAATATTCGCCGTAGTAAATGTAATCACCGTAAATGCCTAAGATACTCCACATTTTTACTTGATTCATTTTTTCTGCAGCAGTCCCATCCAGATTTGCCCTATAGAGCCAGTCATCTTTACTATAATAGAAAGAATCCTCGTCTATAGCCGTAAAAGTACCCTTCACAAGTTTTGATTGCTCGGTACCATATGTTTTCATCCTTTTTATGTTCTCATATTCTCCCTTATCTGTTTCCTCACCGTAATAGATCCAGTCGCCTTTGACTGCAAGCATAACTACGTTTTCTAAAAGTTTAATAACCTCAGTACCGTCAGTCTTCATTTTGAATAAACTTATTCCGGCAGCATAATATATCATTTCACCTGAAACCTTCATATCTCCTTTAAAGGAGCCGATGTCCGCTATCTTAGTCTTTTCGGTGCCAACCGTTTTTATCTTATAAATACTTCCCGGTTTAGTGCTGTAGTAGATCCAGTCTCCCGACACTTCGAAACCGAATATACTTTCTTTTCCCATACCTACAATATTAGCCTTCCCTGTTCCATCTGTTTGAACCTTGCTGATACCGCCATCCATATCTGAGTAATAGATGGTGTCCCCCTGAATTACCATATAGCCGCTAGCAAAATTGTCAGCAACCTTGGCCTTTCCGGTCCAGTCAGTTTTCATTTTATATAGGGCTTCTTCTTTATTGTCTGTATAGTATATCCAGTCCCCGCTCTGTTTGACCATACCTATGGACGCGGTTTCTGATGAGCCACAGCCAGTCAGCAGTGCCACGCCCAAAATGATCATCATGAGTAACCCTATATTTTTTTTCATGAATGTTTCCCTTCTCTGCTCCAACTCACAACCATGCGCGCCCCCGATCCAAACCTAAATTGATCACACTTCTTTCATCAGCATTCCCATGAATTCCTCACCGGTCATAGTTTCTTTTTCGACCAGATAGTTTGCAAGTTCATGCATTTTCGGTAAGTTTTCCTTGATGATTTCCTTAGCTTTTTCATGGGCGAATTTGATGATGCGCAAAACCTCATCATCAATTTTCGCAGAGGTTTCATTCGATACGAGCGAGGTTACATCCGTTCCCAGATAAGGATTATTGATTGTTTCCAAGGCCATCATGTCGAATTTTTCACTCATGCCGTATCGCGTGACCATCGCTCTTGCAATAGCCGTTGCGGCCTCTATATCATTTTCCGCCCCGGACGTTATCGTATTCAAAATGACTTCCTCTGCAGAACGTCCGCCCATGTAAGTGATGATTTTGTTCAGGAATTTCTCCCGGCTCATCAACACTTGGTCTGTCTCTTCCGATTGCATCGTATAGCCGAGGACTCCAGATGTCCTTGGGATGATGCTGATTTTATTGACTGGTGCGGAATCGGTCTGTTTTGCGGCAACAATCGCATGGCCGATTTCATGGTACGCTATCGCCAATTTATCTTCTTTCGAGAGGATCGCATTTTTCCGCTGGTATCCGGCCAATATGATTTCCAACGCATACTCCAGATCGGATTGATTGATCTTGCTGCGTCCTTCTTTAATCGCATGGAGAGCGCCTTCATTGATCAGATTGGCAAGATCGGCTCCGGAGCTGCCGGGTGTGTCCCGGGCGATTTCCTTCAGATTGATATCTCGATCCATTTTGACCGATTTTGCATGAACCTCCAGAATCGCTTGCCTCCCAGCAATATCCGGCAACTCAAGCGGAATGCGCCGGTCAAACCGTCCAGGTCGCAAAAGCGCTTTGTCCAGGACTTCCGGTTTGTTCGTTGCTGCCAGAATCACCACGCCTTTTTCCGAGGAAAAACCGTCCATTTCGTTTAATAGCTGGTTGAGCGTCTGGTCCCGCTCATCATTTCCGGTTATCCCTGACAGATTACGGCTCTTACCGATTGTATCGATTTCATCGATGAAGACGATGCAGGGGGCTTTTGCCTGCGCTTGATTGAACAGATCCCGCACCCTGGCTGCACCAACACCGACGAACATCTCCATGAATTCTGATCCCGAAATAGAGAAGAAGGGAACCCCTGCTTCTCCCGCGACAGCTTTCGCGAGCAGCGTTTTGCCGGTCCCCGGAGGGCCAACAAGCAGAATTCCTTTTGGCATCTTCGCCCCGATTTCCCGGTATTTTTGGGGATTGTGCAGAAAATCAATCACTTCCAAAAGCGCTTCTTTCGCTTCGTCCTGGCCGGCTACGTCCGCAAATGTTTTTCCTGTTTCAGATGCAGCATAAATCATGACGTTGCTTTTGCCGAATTTCATTTCGCTGCCGCCGAGCCCTCCGACTCTTCCCTGCAGCCTGCGCATCATAAATCCCCAGAACGCATACAGTAACGCCATGGGCAGAATCCAGATCAGGAAAAAATTAACCAGAGGAGAACTTTCTTCGATAATCTCTTTCTCAAACTTTACATCAGCCAACAGCAACCGGTCAGTGAGCTGAGGGTCCTCCATTCTGCCGGTAATGAAGATGCTCTCTACCCCTTCATCGTCCAGCGCCGTGAATTCTATCCGGTTTTCCTCTACCAATACTGACTCGACATCGCCTTCCTCCAGCATTGTAACAAATGCCTTGTAGTCCACTTCCGTTACCGCGTTTTCATCCAGACCGGGGAAAATGAAAAAATTCAGCACAATCAGAAAAATTGCAGTTGTCACAGCAAAATTCAGCCATTGTTTATTGACCTTCGGGGGCATTTTAGATTCCATCAGCTTATTCCTCCCCTTCTTAAAAAAGAACTTTCCGTCATCCTTATTATCCCAGAAAAATAGGATATTACAAAAATTAGGCAGCTTTTGAATTCCAACTTTACATCTTATAGGCGTGACCAGACCTCAGAATGACGTATCTCTGTTTTGGTTACTGCTTTTTCTTGTGATTGTGATCAGTGAAATTGCAGCAACGCTGCTGATAATCAAGAAACCTAAAATTGGAGCCAACCTTGCAATAATTGCAGGTGTATTGAATGTCTTTCAAATAATTACTGACCAGCTGCATCTCATGCAACCGGAAATAGCACCGTTCGCTCACACCTTTTTTGGAATATTCAGTCGGTATTTTCGTATTGGCGCTTATTTATTTTTCCGGAAAAGAAAAAAATTCGTTTTAATAAACGTTTATATTTTTTGTTTACAAATAGAATAACGAATCGTATAATCGTTTACATAAACAAAAGGAAGGAGGATGGGACTTTATGATTGACAACAGCACAACACTAGAATTACAGAACGGCTATCGATTTGATCAGTATGCTAAAAGCTACGCCTGCTTATTTTGTCGTCAAACCTACCAACAGGGCATCATCTATCCAATAGGCGAGGTGCTTTATGAAGCAGAAAAGGCTATGCTCGTACACATACAGCAATCACATGGCTCTGTTTTTGAAACATTAATTCAATTAGATAAAAAATATACAGGATTATCTGACGTCCAAAGGGAAATGCTACAGCTATTTCATCAAGGACTGTCCGACAAGGAAATAGTGGAGCGCTCTTCGTCGGGAAGTATCTCGACCATTCGTCAACATCGATTCAAGCTTAAGGAAAAGGAAAGACAGGCAAAAATTTTTCTTGCTCTGATGGCCAACCTGGATAACAGCAGAGTACCCATGAAAGATAGTCCTATTCACAAGGAGGAAACAATAGTGGATTCACGCTATGGCATTACAGAAAACGAACGGGAAAAAGTACTGCAAACATATTTCAAAAATGGATTAGATGGGGCAATGGATATTTTCCCAAGTAAGGAAAAAAGAAAAATTATCGTACTGCAGCATATTCTGAAGCGTTTTGATCCAGACAAGAAATATTCTGAGAAGGAAGTCAATGACATCATTAAAACGGCTCACGATGATTATGTGACGGTGCGTCGCTATTTTATCGAATATGGATTTATGGATCGTAATAACGATGGCTCACAGTATTGGGTTATCACTGATTAACGTTGAGTTATGCAGTTGTTTCCGCATAATTGTATAAAAAGGAATTGGCCGTCTCGAAAAAATGAGACGGTCTCTTCTTGGGATATTTTTTACTATTTTGCGATTACCGGCTATCCTTTCACAACACCGAGTGTTTCCAGCTTACGGATAGGGTCAATCAAATCAAGTTCATTGGCGATGACAAAATCGATATCTTTATAGGCAAGCGGGGCTTCTTCCCCTACGTCGCGTCTCCTTGTCTTCCCCAGAAAAATCCCCCTCGATTCGAGATCGAAGATTGTATCATCCATACCGAAAGTTTCCAATGCCTCTGTCCTGCTCATCTGGCGGCCGGCCCCGTGTGAGCAAGAATGAAAGCTCTCTGGATTCCCTTTCCCTTTAACCAGATAGGAACTCATCCCCATTGCACCCGGGATGATTCCCCATTCATCTTTCCTGACCCGAATGGCCCCTTTCCGATGCACCCAGACCATCTTCCCGGCATGTTCCTCGTAAGAGGCATAATTATGATGACAGTCGATCGGTTCAGATAGTTCAATCGCGGTAAAACCCGCATACTCGGCAACCAGATGACGAATGATTTCGATGACAATCTCCATAATTTTCGACCGGTTCTCTTTGGCGAACGCCATTGCAAACTCCATCCATCGGATATATTCCTTTCCGATGTCACTGTCCGTCGGCAGACAGGCCAAATTCCACTCTGGAGGAACGGGTGAATGCTGCTGTATGTTCAGCTGCTTCGCCTTATCATCAAAATAGTGACAGACAGCATCCCCGACATTCCGCGAACCGGTATGGATCATCACCCCCACCAATCCTTGCTCATCTGTTTGTAGCTCGATAAAGTGATTCCCCCCGCCGAGCGTCCCTGCTTGAAAATAGGCCTCATCCAACACATAGGCAAGCTCCATGGTAGCACCCACCTTTCCCTGTTCTTCCAGATACCAAGAAAACTTTCGGACAGCTTCACTTGCTTGTTTGTGTTTATGCTTCTCGTAACCGTTCGGAATACTCCGCAGGATAGTGTTGACGATGGTTTGCGCTAATTTCCCATCGGACGTCTCTTCTGTAATAAGGATTTCCGCGGGAATATTGGTTTGCACAAAAGTCATGCCACAACCAATATCGGCCCCGACTGCATTCGGGACAATCATCCCTTCAGCAGCCAGAATGCCCCCGATGGGCATGCCGTAACCAACATGAGCGTCCGGCATAAGGGCGATGTGTTGGTAAGCAAATGGCAAATTAGCCAGATTTTTTGCTTGTTCCAGGCAAATCCTATCCAGTTGGCCTATATTCTCAAGCCAAATCTTGATCGGCACTTTCTGTTCAGTTGATTCATATAAGGTAAACATACTTCATCCCCCATAAGTCGAAATTTGCACAAACAATAGAGTAATCGTTTCATCGGCTGATTCTGCAAAGCCTTAGCGAGCATCATTTTTTCGAACACAAATTATTGCAGCTCCATCATATTCACGAAGGCAGCTGGTACCGTTATGGTTTCTCCAATGGTGGAATCATAGCTTATCGCCCCAGCCGCAGTGCCATAAAATTTGATAAGGGCATTTTCCGAAATTCCGGATTCGATGATATTCGATTCATATCCCAGAAACATGACAGCCCCTTCCTTATCGTCAACCGCCACCAGTAATTGCGAAGAACCCTCGCCCTGCATCACTTGAATGACCCGCCCGGACATAGCTATCATTTCAGAATAATAAGTATCGGCTGCCTGTGCCAATTGATCATACGTAATATCCGCCCGATAATTTGCGGGATCCTTGAGTTTTGCCTCTGCTTCTGTCTGAGCTTCGGCATCAGCCTTGGCTTCCGCCGCTTGAACGGCAGCCTCTACCCGTTCAGCCGCCTCGGCTTGTTCAGTACTTTCTGCAGCCGCCAGCTCTTCAAAGTTAGCTATTGCGGTTTTCGCTCCAGTATTGGATGCGTTTATTTCCGCCGTATCCTTTCCCCCACCGAATACCGCCATCATCCCGACCACAATAACGAAAAGCAACCAAAACCACCATTTCTTTAATAATAATATTCCTTTTGTATCGTAGCCTGTCTTCTTAGCCATGAAATCCACCTCCCGGATTCTGTCCATACAAATTTGCTCGTTCTTAAGCCGTTTCCCTCCTCCTTGTTCATGGGCAGAAAGTCGGAATCTCTTCTTAAAATATATTTATATTATACCGCTAATGCGCACGTGAGCGATATTTATTCGCTATCCTTCATTTGCCCACCTATTTGCCTAAATCAAAAAAAGAAGCACTTGTTAGAATCAACCTCTAACAAGCGCTTCTTTTCAATTTGGATGGACCTGAGACAAAACTTTCAACTTCACAGCCCTTAAGACTTTACTTCAATCAGGAAGTCGCACGCAGTAACTCTGCATCACCATTGTACGCCAATGCTTGCGCACCTTCTTCGCCAGTGCTGACGCGGATAACATTTTCAACATCATAGACAAATATTTTCCCGTCGCCGATATTACCTGTATATAACGCTTTTCTGGCAGTTTCAATCACTTGTTGAAGAGGCACTGTGCTGATTACGACTTCCACCCGGACTTTAGGCAGCAGATCCGCGTCTGTTTCCACCCCACGATAATAAGTCGTATGGCCTTTTTGCACGCCGTATCCGAACACATTCACGACCGTCATACCGGTGATGCCGATACCGTTCAAAGCTTTTTTCAAATGATCGAATTTGCTTTCATTGATCAGGATTTCCACTTTGGTCATTTTGCCAGTCTTATGTGCCTTGTTGCTCGGCATCGCTGTCGCGTGGTTTTCCACAACAACGGCTTCGTCCATAGCGACTGCTTCTGCACCGAACTGCTTTTTCGGGGAAATGGCCGGACTGGCCGGAACAGCAACAGCATCATGAGCCCCAACAGCAAGACCTGCAGCACTGACAGAACCATATGCTGTTTCTCCATGCAAGGAATAGTCCATTCCATCTTCCTCTTCCTCCTCGGATGCTCTTACCGGCATAACGAGGCTGATCAGCTTCAGGATGACAAAGGAAATGATGGCTGAATAAGCAGTGACAGCAAGGATGCTTATGATTTCAGCAATCAGCAAGCCAGTATTTCCGTCCACCAATCCGCCTGTTATATCCGGATTGATTGAGGATGTCGCGAAAATCCCTGCTGAGATTCCGCCCCAAATGCCGCCGACGCCATGACAGCCGAAAGCATCAAGTGCATCATCATAGCCGATTCTCTTTTTCAATTCAGTGACTGCGAAGAAACAAAGGATTCCTCCGACGAAACCGATAAGCAGAGCCGAGAATGGGCTGACGTAACCGGCACTTTGCGTTATTGAGCCAAGTCCGGCGATGATTCCGCTGACCAAGCCTAAAGCAGTCGGTCTCTTGTGCAGAACCCATTCGCACATAAGCCAGCTGAATCCAGCAGCTGCTCCTGATACGGTCGTTGTGATGAAGGCATTCATTGCAATGCCGTTGATGCTGAGCGCGCTGCCGGCATTGAAGCCGAACCAGCCGAACAGCAACAAGCCGGCACCAATCATCGTCATCGGGATGTTATGCGGTCGAACAGAGTCTTTATTGGTTCTGTTTCCGACAAAAATTGCAGCCACAAGCGCTGAAATGCCGGCGCTGACATGAATAACCGTTCCACCTGCGAAATCGAGGGCACCCATTTCACGAATCCAACCGCCATTTCCCCATACCCAATGCGCGATTGGGTCGTAGACCAAGGTAGTCCACAGCAATACGAATGCCAAGTACGCCGGGAATTTCATTCTTTCCGCAACGCTTCCGGAAATGATTGCAGGGGTGATGATTGCAAATGCCAATTGAAACATCATGAATAACTGATGCGGGATTGTCGGAGCATAATCGACAGGGGCGAAACCAACATTTTTAAGAAAAGCAAATGAAAAGTCACCGATGATTGCGTTGTCTCCTCCGAATGACAAGGAATAACCTAAAATTATCCATTGTATAACCACAACTACAATAGCTGCATAACTATGCATGGTTGTGCTCAGAACATTTTTTGCTCTGACCATCCCTCCGTAAAATAAAGATAAAGCTGGGGTCATCAGCAAGACCATTACCGTTGCGAGGAACATGAAAGTCGTGTCCGCCATATTGATATCCATTTAATTGATCTCCTTTGATTGAAATTTCTAATTTGTTCTTAACTCTGGAGCAAATTATATAGCCAAAAAAGCAGATAGTCATTTCGATTCTCACAGCTGATGGGACTATATGTAACACGCGGTTGGTATTATAGGCAAATACATGATAACGCAACCAAAATAAAAATATACGACTTGCATCTATAGGATTACATCCTGAAATATAGGCTGGTTCGTTGCTTACATGCCCCTAAAAATAGGGATTCCGACTACAAATCGTGCACATAATGTGTGCTTTCTTTTCGTTGCATACCCTCCGCCAAGATATGAGAACTGTGTGAATAACCTCACATTGCTTGTCATTTCCCGACAAAGCAAACAGGCAAAAAAGCCTATAACATAAGCTTTCCCAGTGGGTTCTATCAATAAAATGGTGAATTTCAGAAAAAGTGAGGATATGGTGATTGGATGACATTATAGTAGACTCCCTATTTTGTCGTTTTGCCCATTTTTTCTATTTTTATCCGAAAAAATGACTTCCGTATGGCAGTATTCCTGCTTATTGACGTCAGCTTTCGACTTTATTCACTTTGAAATCGCAAATGATCTGAATACACAAAAGCGGAAAGCCCGTCATGGACTTTCCGCTTTATCGATTCTATTCTCTTATTTCTTAGTTCCGTCTGTCTTTATAATTAGCATGCCTTCATGCCAATATTTCCCTCAAAAAAATTTGGTGGAACTTACACTCTCTTCCAGCTGATCAACTGAACTATGACCAGAATGAGCGCAATGACCAAAAGAACGTGCATCAAAGCTCCTCCGGTAGCAGTAAAAAATCCAAGTGCCCATAAAACAAAGATGATCGCTACGCTCTTAAAGCCTACTATCAATCTATGGTTTTGTTTTGCTGTCGACATAGGTAAAATCTTCTGTGCCAGATTCAACACCCAAGATGTAGCTAGTCTCTTTCATTGTTTTTCTATCATCAGAGAATTCAATTTTTTTATCCTCTTCTCCGCCCTTAGAATCAGTCGTCTGGATGGTTATCGTGTTATCATCTTCATTAGACTCCACGACCACATAAGTCATTTCGATTTTAGTACCCTCATCATCCATTTCGATCAGTTCGGTTTCAGTGAAGTAATAATCCGGAGATCCCATAGTATTTACCCAGTGCCCTACCAACGCTTCTTCAACTGTTTTTGGTTCTCTCTCGACGGTTACGGTACAGCCTCCCAGTAAAATGAGGCCGAGTAGCACAAGCATGTACATAAATACTTTGTTTCTTCTCATTTTTAACGCTCCCTTTTCTGTGTCATCCAAAGAAATAAAGTGACCATGAAATGATTTGACTGCACCATGTTTCTGAAAGGTGATCACTGACGAGGCACATGGCATTGCCTTATTCCACGATATAAAAATGCTCATACCTCCAAAGTTCAACTGGAGCTTCCGATAGAACCACTGTGTACTTGGATATCTTTTTTCGTCCAATAATGTCGTTTGCATCGTATTCGCACAAAAAGGAAGCGTCATCATTTACAGACCCATTTTACCACAAACGCTGCACTTCAGCGTATGAATAACACCTTCATCCACTTGAAGTCCTAAGATAATTCGGTCGGCAAAAAAAAGAGCCCCCACCTTTAAATAGGTACTGACTCTTAAATGAGACTTCTGTTTTTCTATACGGCAAAAAATCAGTTAGCGAATGGGCTTAACCCTTCATAACTATTGTTGTGGATCACATCGGATTTCAGGTAATTGATGATCGATTCCGGAATTTCCACGCCTTGAGACTTGTTTCTCTCATAGCGCTCGTTGGATCCTTGACCGGGGTAGCGGACACTTGAAAAGCCCGCTGCTGGTTTGATGGCGTTCAATTCTTCCATCGTTTGGCTGATGTGCTGTCTGAAAGTATCGGCATCACCGAAGCGGGCTGGATCGAGGATAATGTAAAGTTGTCCCAGATTGCGGCCGGCATGCAGGTCATGGTACATGGAACTGACGTGTTTCCCGAAAGGCAAATTCATCAGGACACCCGAAAAGATGTCGACCATCATCATCAATCCATAACCTTTAGGGCCGGCGATAGGCATTAACCCTCTCACTGCGTGCGGATCTGTGGTGGGTTGTCCTTCTTCATCGACAGCCCAATCTGCCGGAATTTCACGCCCTTTTGAGCGGGCATCCAAGATTTTCCCCCACGCCTGCACAGTGGTCGCCATATCAAATATCAGCGGAGTCTCGGTCGCACTTGGCGCGCCGAAGCCGAGCGGATTGGTCCCGTAGTACACTTCTGCGCCGCCAAAAGGCACTGCCATCGGGTCCGACTGCGTCATCACCATGCCGGCTAATCCTGCTTCGGCAATTTTGCGCAAATAGTAGGACAAGGTGCCCGTATGCCCACACTTGGATACGCCGATTACCGCCACGCCGGATTCTTTCGCCATTTTGATGGCTGGTTCCAAGGCTAAATTCGCTACATACTGCCCTTGGGCGTTGTCCCCATGGAAAACGCCAGAGCTCTCACCGCTTTTTTCAAATCTTATTTCCGGTTCCAGAGTGATGCCGCCTTTATGGATCCGTTCTGAATAGTACTCTACCCGAACCGCACCATGCGAATGCACACCGCATAGGTCTGCATACACCAAGTGATTCGCTGTTTCGGCTGCTTGGACCTCCGGCAACCCGGCTGCCTGGAGTTTGTTTTGGATCAATGCGTGCAACGCATCCGGAGTCACTTTGATTAATTTTTCTTCCGACATGAACGATTCCTCCTTCATTTTCCATAGTGATAACCAATCGAAATACGCGATAGCACTGACCAGCTCAGCTGATCCTGTTTCGACGTAAACCCTTACCAGTCTATATGATAACGTTACCAAAAATAGGCGGGTTTGAATTTGGTTAAATCGCACAAATCACCTGCCGCCCTTTGGTTGTTTTAGCGGTTGGTCATTTCGATGCCCCGAAAATAACATAATCAGAAGCATAACGGATACGCGCCTACCTGCGCAGCACTCAGGCCGGGAGCAGCAAAAAGGGCTGTCTCAAACTAGAATCGTATCTTCTAGTTTTGAGGCAGCCCCTACATTTCCAATGGTGAATCAGCGGCATTTCAAATTATTTGACATCCTATCAAACCTACGCCAAGAAGATATTTTATATCCCAACACTAACGCGATATCATAACTTTATTTTTTTCGTGCAAGTTCTGAAATATTTTTCCCTTTTGTTTCTTCTAGCAAGATACTGAATTGTAATGAGAAATCTTCAAACTTACAACGATATTTATCTAATTGGTCTTGTCCACATGAATTGCTTCCCAAACCATTTTGACAAGCGTCGATATTTAAGACTAGATAATCACGTTCTTTTAAATCAATGGTATGTTTAGCTTTCTCCAGATCTTCAGATTCATATCTGGATACACTATAATCAAATTCTTCATCTGTTTTTACTAATAGTGTTTTATCATTATTCGAAAATCCTACCCAGTCACAATCCATGTGGTTCCCATTTTCTTGCGGCTTCACATAATTAACAAACAATTCATCAACAGTGCTTGTGAAGACTCCTGGATAAGCAGCTTGACGAGAGTCAGAATAGTTTTCTAAAGGACCCAAGCCTCTCCAAGAAACGGCATCAAAGTCTTTCGACAAACGCAGTGAGACTCCTAGTCTAGGCAACATTGGAGGAGCAAGCTTCTTACGCCCGGATGCAATACCATTGATACAATAACTGATTTTCCCAAATTTATTTACTACATATTTATAGTCGAGTTCATAATACCAGGCACTATTAGTCGTACCATAGAATGAATTTACACGCATTTCGAAGGCTTCATCATTTACTTCACATTCAACCTTACGAATAGACTCATGCGGTAAATGCATAAAGTATTTTTTTCTATAATCCTCTAAAATATACATATCGTTATCGATTGGTGCTCTCCAAAAATTCATTTCAGGCCCTTTTTCGATAACCTCTTCATTATGATAATATGCTTGTAATAGCTTCCCTTTAATTTTATCAAATCGAACACTAAACTGTTCGCCCACTATTGTAACGAAGGCTGTATCTTCATCAATTGTTAACTTACTGGCTTGATTATCGGTCACAGCCGGTTGGCGGTTTTCTTTGCGCCAAGTAAACACACTTCTAGTTACTTCAAAGCCTTGTTGCGCCCACATTTTTTCATCGTTTAATTGGTATACAAAATGAACTGTATACATAGCGCCTGCTTTAAAATCGATTGCTGGATAATTAATTCTTATCATCGCTGTTCCTCTTGCCGGCGTTTCAGGTATATCTGCTTGTCTTTCTTCAATCAGCTGGTCGTCTTCATAAAAGCGTATTATTAATTGATAGTCCGCTAAGCTATTAAAATCCAGTCTGTTGGTCAATTTATATAAACCAGCTGCTTTATCTATACTTTTTGTTTCAATTGGCTCAATAACTTTTTTGTATTCTATCAAACTCGTAGATGGTGTCCGATCCGGCATTAACATTCCATCAATACAGAAATTCCCGTTGTTAGGATCGTCTCCAAAATCTCCACCATATTTGTAATACGTTTCACCATCTTCGGTCACGGTTTCTATCCCATGATCGAACCACTCCCAGATGAACCCACCTTGAATATGATCGTATTTATAGAAAATATCTTGGTATTCTTTCAAGTTTCCTGGTCCATTCCCCATTGCATGAGCGTACTCACAAAGGATATGTGGTTTTTTTGTATTCGTAATAACCTTATCCATCGTCAACTTGTCATCTGTTCTTTCTAACCACGTATACATAGTTGTGTACACGTCACTTACTTCTGCTTCAAAATCCCCTTCATAGTGAACTAATCTGGTTGGGTCTGTTTCTTTAGCGTACTCCGCCATTTTTCTAAAGTTATGTCCAAATGCCGATTCATTCCCAAGTGACCACATTATGATACACGGATGGTTTTTATCTCTTTGGATGGTGCGTTTAATTCTGTTTACATGCGCTTCTTCCCATTCTGGATTATCAGAAATCCACTTATAGTCCTCGGTTAATTCAAAGCCATGACATTCTAGATCCGTTTCATCAATCACATACATTCCGTATGTATCGCATAAATCATAAAAATAGGGTGAATTAGGGTAATGCGCTGTTCGAATAGCGTTAATATTATGTTGTTTCATCAAAACAATGTCATTTTCAATACTTTCTTTGGACGTTACTCTTCCTTCGGTTGGGCTATAATCATGGCGATTCATCCCTTTTAATTTAATCGCTACGCCATTAACCAAGAAACAGTTGCCTTGCACTTCGATCTGCCTGAATCCGACTTTTTGATTGACGACTTCAATAACTTGTCCGTCTTTTTCAACAGTCATTAGCAGTTCGTATAAATAAGGGTGTTCAGCCGACCATTTTTGCGGCTCTTCAACCGTTTTGATGAAACTTTTTTCGCCCTTTTCGGCTTCTTTAAAAAGTCTATTTCCATCACAATCCATTAATTCATACGTAATCGTTTGGTTTGATTGCTGAGTGAATGTCGGATTTACAGTTAGCGTAGCTGATTCAAAATTTTGGTCAAAATAAGTGCGGATCGCAAAATCATATAGCCCTTCTTTTGGCCGAGTCGTAATGTCAACATCGCGGAATATTCCACTTAGCCACCACATATCCTGATCTTCCAAGTAAGTGCCATCCGACCATTGGAAGACTCTTACAGTCAGCGTATTGACCCCTTCAATTAAATAGTCGGTTAAGTCGAATTCGCTTTGGATTCTAGCGCCTTTACTGTAACCAATTGATTGGTCATTTAAGTAAACTTCAAAAGCGGAATCAACGCCTTGAAAGCGTAAGATATACTGTTGCTCTGCTTGAATAGAATGCAGTTCAAATGTTTTCCGATAAATACCTGTAGGGTTTTCAGTTGGAACATAGGGCGGGATAATGGGGAAGTTATACCACAAATCTGAGTAGTGCATCTCTCCATACCCTTGTCTTTGCCAATTTCCAGGAACTTGTATTTTATCCCACTGAGAAACATCGCAAGCTGTTTTATAAAAATCTCCTGGGCTATATTCTGGTGCATCTAAAAACAAGAAGTCCCATTCCCCATTTAAATTTTCATAATATCTTCCTGTTTTTGTTTTGGTTTCATATTCACTTCTGCCTACATAACTTTTATAATCTGCTCTTGCTTCCATTCT
Source organism: Trichococcus collinsii (assembly GCF_900107505.1). GTDB lineage: Bacteria > Bacillota > Bacilli > Lactobacillales > Aerococcaceae > Trichococcus > Trichococcus collinsii. Next base: position 74,130 of record NZ_FNQH01000005.1, read on the forward strand.
ATTTATACTGTCTACTTTATTATTTTCCCACTTCTTTAGTGTCCGCATCTAAAGCACCGCCTAATTTTTTTTCGTAATTCATATAACAAACATACGCAAACCCTACAAAAATAATGACTCCTAAAGCATTGTACAGTAATGTGAAGATTGGGTTAGCAGCGCCTTCAGCTATAAACCCTGTCTTGAAGTAAGCCATCAATGCATATGGAGAAGGTAAGATTGAAACGGCAAATGCGAATATAAAAAATATTAAAAGCATAATGCCGACCATGATACCTGTTTTTTGATTTCCCATTTTAAACGATCTTGGTAGGTCATCTTTTTTAATACGCATTGTAATATATGCCCACAATAAGAAGAGGACCGGTATCAACGACGTTGCTGCCGTCATATTAATAAGCGTTTTCAAGAATGTATCAATGGATCCCACTCCTAGAGCTGGTATAATCATCAACACTGTGACAATACCCGCTTGCGCCAATAGTGCGTTTATCGGGTTGCCTTCTTCATTTGTTTTAGAAATCCATTTGCCAAATATACCTTCTGGAATTTCAGAAAATAAAATTTTAGCTGGGGCTGCAGTCCAAAGCACCAGTGAACCAACTGAGCTGAGAAGCATAATAAAGCCGACAGTACGAGTAACTCCAGCTGTTATTCCGTAATGATTTCCTAATATAGCAAAGGCATCGAATAAAGCGTTGGAATAATTTCCTTGCAGAGTTTCGCTAGGTAAAATCATACCTACAGCAACAGCACCCAATGCATAGATGACGCCTATCGATAAAGCTGCCATAACAATTGTCTTCATGAAGGATTTATTCCCACCTTTGATATCCTTCACGTACACTCCAACTGCCTCAGCTCCACCAACCGCTTGTAAAATCCAAGCTACTGTTGTTAAATAATTCCAGTTCATATTCATCGTTACAGATTCACTAGTTAGCTGTTGGGCAGGTGCTTCGCCAAAGATAAAGACGACTCCTAAAGCTAAGATAATAAAACCTATTCCCATCAGTATTCTTGCAATTCCTGATAAGCCTGTGACTTTAGAAATCCAAGACACTCCTTTGATTGATACATATGTTGCTAACCAGAAGAGGATAATAGATAGTACGGAAATAAGGATAGTTGCATTTATTCCTCCAAATATGTTATATCCTAAAAATGTATATGAAGCATAAATGAGTGTCTGAGGAAGTAAAGAGACAAAGAAAAACAAGTTAACAAAAAAATATGACCACGAACCCAGAAATGCCCATTTTTCTCCAAGCGATGTCCGTATCCAACTGTACACGCCTGATTCAGAATCGGTATTCGCTGAAGCAAATTCCCCAATCATTAATGTAAAAGGGAAAAAGTAAAAAATTGTTGCGAATAAAAAGGTTGGAACGGCTAGCAATCCAATGCTTGCACTTGCATTAATAATGGTTCCGAATGAAAATACCGCTGTGAATGTCATTAGTAAAAATGAAATCGGTGTTATCTTGTCTCGTGTTTCCTTCATAAAAAACCCTCCTTGTGCGTTTTGTTTAGCTAATTAGTAATCCTAAATTTGTTAAAATTAATTAACTCCTCTACTTGACTACGCTTTCATATTACTGTTTAGTTTGGTATTATGGAATCAATGAATGTTGCATATGTTTGACATTATGTTGTTTACGGAGGGAAGAAATGTTTAATGCTGTGGGAACGTTCTCAACCAATGAAAAGCTGAATAACGAATTTTTTGTTTTTGAATGCGGGTATGAAGACGTTAAATTAAGAGAACCTTATCAATACGAACCGATCGATTATTACTTGATTCATTTTATTTTAGAAGGAGAAGGACATTTTTATATTAATGATGAGCATATTATTTTAAAAGAAAATCAAGGATTTATTATTCCTCCAAATACAAAGAATAATTATTACCCTTCAGCTGAAGATCCTTGGAGCTACCGCTGGATTGGTTTTAAAGGATCGGGTTGTCAAAAAGTGTTCCAGGACTGCGGATTGTTACTCTCAGGTTCCGAAGATTCTATTTCTAATTATGTTTACAAATTTACAGATGCCTATCAAATGAATCATCATTTCAAAAATGTTTTTGACTTTTCTGAGGAAAATAAACCCTATTCTGCTCTAGGCGAGGCTTACCAAGTGATCGATTTGCTTTCTTCTCAATACCAAGAAGAAATGATTCATAGTTTAAGCGAAGCGGCAAGGTACGTTGAAAAATCCATTAATTTAATTCAGCAGGATTATGCTAATCCTGAATTTAATATCGAATATTTAGCCGCTACTGTAAAAATTGAAAGAACGTATTTATTTAGATTATTTAAAAAATTTAAAAACGTTAGTCCAAAAACCTATTTGATTCAATATCGCTTAAATAAGTCTGCTGAATTACTCAAAAAAACTAGTTATTCCATCGAAGAGATAGCCTATCTGGTTGGGTTTAACTATTCTACTCATTTTTCGAGACAATTTTCGCTTTACAAAGGTATTTCCCCTTCCAAATATCGTTCCCAATTTTATTCGTAATACTTTGAGCTGCACCCAACTTCACATTCACATAGCGAGGGGAGCTTCTTACGAACACCGGCAGATCCTCAGGCTCATTGAGTAGGCACGCGATGCCGATGACGTCAATGAAAAGATGAACTGGCCCAAGAATACAGGAGCTAAAAAACTTTTTTCTGAGAAAGCAAATTATTTCGGCTTCATCTTATTGACCTTCATTTTCACCATCCCGCTTTTTTTGTTCACCACAGCCCAAGCAAACCGATATGAGAACGAGTTGCAATACTTGCGAGCTAGTTTGGAATACGGTGAACAAGCACAAAAACGAACGGAATCAGAGCCTGCTGCAGCACATATTTCACCTTATACCATTGAGCGGAATGAACTGTTGAAAGCTTACATTGACGCTCTCATTTCAGGAACGGATAAAGAAAGAATGAAGGCCGAATACGCGTACGAAAAAAAGCTGCTCCAAAACATGGAGTCGGGAATCCTAAGCGGACTCTCTATCATTGAGCAACGGAAGGCAGTCCTGATTCTTGAAAATTTAGTGAAAAACGATATAACCAAAGTAGATGACAGCTTTCAGGCTTCTGCTCCTGCATTAAATTATGTTGCACGGATTTTTAACGGCACTGTTTCCAGTTCTTTGATTTTCTCATTTTGCGCGCTTTTGTTCGCAAATATCTATTCATTTGAGAAAAGAAAAAATCACATCAATTTCTTTAATCTTGTCCCCAACAAATTAGGGAGTAGTTTCCTCGCAAAAGTTTCAACAGCTACTGCATTCGTCACCTTATCGTTGGTGATCTCACTGATTATTGCCTTTTTGTTCAGTGCTTTTCAGAACGGGATAGGAGATTTCCGCTACCCCATTGCTTATTCCCAAAATGGCGTCGACGTCTCTTAATATCAGTAACCGCATTCAACAGCAGATCCTTGCTGTTATTCTTGTTGTTTATCCTTTTCCTGTAGTCCCTTAGCTTCTTTATCTCCCTATTCACAGGGCGTTTGCTCATTAATGCAGGTATCCTATTGTCGTCCATTCTGCTGGTTGAGTCTCCTTTGCTGAAGAGTGATTCTTTAAAAAATGTTGTTCACCTGCTCCCGTTTTCGTATGCAGATCCCTATAAAGTGTTGATTTTCAACGATTACAATAGTCCGATAATCAATCATCCTTCCTTAAACTTTCAGAACGGTGTAAACTGCCTTCTCATTTCCTCACTGCTATTCTTTGGCATATCCTTTGTGATCATTGTAAAACGAAAAAAGTTTTGACGACTGAATTCCACGAAAATACCCCCAATCGGAACCATATTGGGTATAATACAGGAGTACGCGGCATGTAACGATGCACAGAATCAGATAATTAAGGGAGATAAAATGAGAAATATAAAAATGACGATCGAGTATGATGGCGGCAGATACCTGGGCTGGCAAAGGCTTGGGGATTCGGACAAAACTATTCAAGGTAAAATAGAGAATATCCTGTCGGCAATGACGGGGACAGAGATTGAAATCATCGGCTCCGGCCGGACAGATGCAGGTACCCACGCACGGGGGCAAGTCGCCAATTTCAAGACGACATCCAAAATGGATTTGACGGCGATGCAGGACCATCTGATTCGTTATCTTCCGCGCGACATTGTCGTCAAAGAGCTGGAAGAGGTTCCGGAAAGGTTCCATGCCCGCTATCATGCAGCCGGAAAGACATACAGCTATCATGTCTGGAATAATGTCGTGCCTTCCGCATTTGAGCGCCACTACAGCTACCATTACCCTGGACACCTTGATATCGACAGAATGAACGAGGCCTGCAGCAAGCTTGTCGGAGCCCATGACTTCCTCGGCTTCTCTTCACTCAAGAAGTCGAAAAAATCAACGATCAGGACCATCAATGACATTACAATCCAGCAGGAAGGCAATCTGCTGCACTTCGCGTTCACAGGGGAAGGTTTCCTCTACAACATGGTCCGTATCATGATGGGGACGATCCTGGAAATCGGGGCCGGGACGATGGAGCCGGAATATATTGACGCCATCATCAAGAGCGGGATCAGAAGCGAAGCCGGGATGACGGTACCTTCTCACGGACTGTTTCTGGATGCAGTTTACTACGATTGACAACAAAGTCCGAAACATCAAAAGTAGACGAATACGCTGCGGTTTTTCGCAAGTATCCGGCTATTTTTTATTCATTGTCACCTGTCCGCCTCGATTTTTTTCGACCAGGTAAGGAACAAAATATATTTGGATTAAGGAAGTGTCCACATGCGTATTAATAAATTTATAAGTGAAGCAGGCCAAGCCTCCAGACGAGGCGCCGACAAGCTGATTACTGAGGGGCGTGTAACGATCAATGGAAAGCGGGCAACAATCGGCAGCCAAGTCGAGCCTGGGGATGATGTCCGCGTAAACGGCAACCAGCTGTTCGTTGCCCGTAACAATGTCTACATTGCCTTGAACAAACCAGTCGGAATCACGAGCACGACCGAAAAAGGCGTCAAGGGAAATATTGTTGATTTGGTCAACCATCCCTTCCGTGTTTTTCATATTGGGCGCCTCGATAAAGATTCCGAGGGCTTGATTCTACTCACGAATGATGGCGATATCGTCAATGAAATCTTGCGTTCTGAGAACCAGCATGAGAAGGAATACGTTGTTTCTGTAGACCGTCCGATCACTCCTGAATTCGTGAAGCAGATGTCAGAAGGGGTCAAAATATTGGATACGGTCACCCTGCCTTGTAAAGTAGAACAGCTATCAAAATATGATTTTAAAATCATCTTAACCCAAGGACTCAACCGTCAAATCCGCCGCATGTGCGAGGAATTGGGATACAACGTTTACCGATTGCAAAGAATCCGCATCATGAATATCCAATTGGACAATCTTCCTGTGGGACAATGGCGCTACCTTTCCAAGAAGGAGAAGGCGCAGTTATTCCAAGAGTTAAATTATGAGCCGAAGGAATGGTAAAACCAGAGGATCAGACTGGCCTCTGCCACGACCAATACCGCGGGTAGATTTTGGGCGTTACGATTGACGGGAGCCGAAACCTAAATAGCCGGATGCCAGAGGGGAAATCTCATGGCATCCGGCTATTTAGGTTTTCGAGAGAAAACTATTTTTGCAATCGCATCAACAAATCCATTAATTCTCCACTAACGTGAACGAGCCTTCGTCAGAAAAGATTTTATCTATGTTGTCCAATGAAGTGATGACAGCCTTACCATTTTTAGTATTCTCCAAAAATTGGATAACGGCTTCTATTTTGGGTAACATACTGCCGTTGGCGAATTGATGATCCAAGATATGCTGTTGCATTTCACTGGTTTTCACTCTCTCCAACTTTTTTTGATTTGGCTTATTGTAATTCACATATACATTATCCACACCGGTCAGAATGATAAGATAATCAGCATTCACCAGCTCCGCTAGTTTTGCAGCCGTAAAATCTTTATCGATAACAGCTTCGACTCCCTGATAACCTTCTGATGTTTCAATTACAGGAATTCCGCCGCCTCCAGCAGATATGGTAATGATTCCCTTTTCCACCAGTCCGTCCACTATCGGAGATTCAATGATATGGATAGGCTTGGGAGAAGCAACTACTTTTCGCCAACCTCTTCCCGCATCTTCCATATATGTACTATTGTCGGCCATTCCAGAGAATGCTGCTTCCTCTTCTGTCAAAAATGGACCGATTGGTTTTGTCGGATTTGCGAAAGCAGCATCATCTGCATCCACTAAAACTTGTGTAATGATGGAAACAACATCTTTCTCAATTTCCTCAGCTCTCAAAGCTTCCCGCAAGGCGTTTTGCAGCCAGTATCCTATACTGCCTTGTGTCATGGCCACACATGTATCTAGCGGCAATTCCGGATTTGCCAAAGAATCTCCAGCTTTTTGTTGCAGTAATAAATTCCCTACTTGCGGGCCATTACCATGCGTGATAATTAATTGATAGCCTTGCTTTATGAGTTTAACCAGTCTTTTACTTGTGTATCGTAAAGACTCTCTTTGCGCTTCTGCAGAAGGGTTATCCGCCAATATAGCGTTTCCGCCTAAGGCAACCACAATTTTTTTATTCATATTTTATTTCCTGACCTTCCTTTATATAACTTCTGCAAGCCCTTTTTGCCTCGCATCTGCTTCTTTCCCGCAAATCGCCGTATAAATGCCCAACAAGGTATCCAGTCCTGACGTGTGCCCAAATTGCATAATTTTATCGATGATTATGGCTATCTGCTCTTGCTCGCCTCCACTTGATGCCGCACTGATCAATTCCAAAAACGGCGCGCTGATGTATCCATCCAACATGCTGATATAATAATGCTCACTGACATCAGTCGTTGTCTTTTTGTCAAGGGAACCTCTCAAAGCATCCATCCAATAACTCTGCTTCACAAAGACAGCTTGCATCATGCCATAGCCAATCAAAAAATCATCACCACTGGGTGTCAGACCGATTCCTCTGCCCCAGAAATGGGAGATGTAACGATTCGCCTCTTGGGTTGAATCTATTTCTTTCTGCATAAGTTCCTCAATCAAACTACGATCAAATTCGTTTTGGATAACCGCAGATGCATGCAATAGGTTATGCTTCTCCAGTTCCGTTTTTAAAAGTTGCCATTCTGGCGAAGGTGATTTTCTCATACAGTCACTTATATTCAGATTGATGGATTTATAATCACGCGTCGGAAACCTGAACAGCCTTCCCTTTGCATAAAGCAAAATCTCTTCTGCTTTAAGACGGACAATGTCTCCTAGCGAAACAACGGCGAGAATAGCTTTCAATTCGTCTTCCACAATGGCTAACCCATAAGCAGACAAGGGTTGTTGCATCGATCCGATATGGACAAGCTGATCATTCCATTTGATCGTAAAACTGGATCTGAATAGCGCATGTACCTTCCCAATCTGATTCTTTTTTAAGAACCGGGATAAATAATTACTTTTTATCCCGATTCTTATTTCAATTGTGCTATTCATTATTCGACTTCGATTCCAAGCGACAGCGCATAGGCAATCAGTGCTTTCTCAAAGCAAGCTAGCGGCGCACGAACCGTCCCTGCTCCAATTTGTCCCACGCCTGCCTCCTTATGGGCGATACCGGTGTTGATGACCGGTGTGATCCCGGTTTCTACCACTTTTCGGATATCTATTCCTAGGAGTGACCCGTTGAAATCCCAAGTTGGGATGCTGAAGTTAGGATTATGCGTAATGCAGATTTCTTCCATTTCGTTAGAAACACGAAGGGCATCCTCAAAGCCGCCCGCTCCAACAAACCTTGTCACACCAGGAGCTGCGACCATCGCCATACCACCTACTCCTACTGTTTCAGTAATGGCACTATCACCGATATCCGGGTTCGCGTCTGCAGCACTGTAGCCAGTGAAATACAAGCCATCCGGTGTATTCACGGGAGCTGTGAACCATTCATCTCCCATTCCGCTGATGCGGACACCGAAGTTGCGGCCATTTCGGGTCATCGTCGTGACAACGGTTCCTTCTTGAATTTTCCTTGCATAATCGACCATGGACTTGCTTGTTGCCATCATGATGTTCAAGAAAAATTGATCTGTTTTCGCCAAAAATTCAATGACTTCTTTTTTCTGTGTATCCTCTATATCTAATTGGATGATTGCCGGCGTAATTTCCTTTAAGAAAATCAACGAAGCAGCAATATTACGTTGGTGGAACTCATCCCCCATTGTGATTGCCTTGGCGATGATGACATTAATGTTCAACCCGCCATCGATAGTCTGCAGCGCTTTGCTGAGGACTGGTCCCAGTACATTTTGCATCCATCTCAAACGATCAATGACTTCTTGCGAATAGGCTCCAAAACGAAGAACTTTACCGATTCCTTCATTCAGGATGCAATAAGCAGATGTACCATCTTGTTTGTTCTCGACAACCACGACAGGCATGTTACCGGATGTGATGCCTCCCATCGGTCCGACAGCATTCACATGATGACAAGGTATAAATTGGATTGCTCCGCTTTCCAATTGTTCGATAGCCTCATTCTCCGTAGCAGCCCAGCCTTCAAACAATACAGCTCCGATGGACGAACCTTTCATCGGTCCAGTCATTTCTGAATATTGGATAGGTGGACCAGCATGCAACAATACTTTACCGTTCAGTTCTGATATGACCGATTTAGCCGGAACGACATCCATCAAGAAAGGTTGTGAATCGCGCATTCTGCCGATCACTTTTTCGTTACTCTGATTGATTTCGGCCCTGCGGTTTAAATCGTTCAATATCTTGATAAGCGTACGATTCCCGCCTGCTACTGGTCTCCAGTCGAATTGAACGGTTGTTCCGCCAAACGCCAAAATAGAGTCCGTAAAGCTTTCAATCCCTAAGTTGATGATGCTAGGCGTACTATTCAACAAAGCATCCACTCCGGCACTGACTGCTGGCAATGAAATTTTTACTTTTTCATAAGGAACGGTCTGTTTGGATACTTCAACAAATTCTTTGCCCATGAGTCGAAGAGCCAATCTTACAGCGCGCGCATTGCTGGTTTCTACTAAAACCCCAGCTTCTTTCAAATCAGATACGGATTTGTCGTAATTTTGGGGATCCCCTTGCGTTCCGCAGACACTAGCGACAAAATAAAGACTACGCTGTTCATGCTCGGCCTGCGCCAATGCTTCTTTGATTGTTGGTAGCAACGCGTTTACCATATCTGGATGCGAGCCATATCCCAACACAACGTCCAGCAGGATAATACCTGTGTTCGCGTCTTTACTGTATTCCTTTATTTTTCGGATACGGACATCCGGATCAATCATAGGGTGAGGTTTTCCTTGGGTATAGATGTCATCCCCCAGATCCATGATTTCAAACCCGTTCGCATTCAGAATATACCCTTCCGTCTTGATCAATCCGCCGAGTTCAAGAGCTTCGGAGATCAACATGCCGGCCTCATTCGCTAAGGTTCCGCCAGAATACAAACCTTTTACGGTTTTGCCCTGTTCCAACGGTTTCTCAACACTGTGATGAATTTCTTCCAAATAGTTCGTCTTGACTTGATTTCCTTGGGCCAAATCCACAGCGATCTGTGCCGTTTCCTCAAGAGTATGGGCTAGATAGACATTCCCTTCATGGTTTTCTGGCTTTTCACCCAGAAAAATCGCTACGACTGGTTTGGATAACGATTGCAATAATTGCATCACATCATCTCGGACCTCTTTTGCTGGTGGCTTGGATATGACCACGATGACATCTGTCGGATCGTGCTGTTCCAAGCCAATAATCGCATCTTTTGTTGTGATGGCTTTTACAGCCGAGCTCAGATCTCTGCCCCCAGTACCGATAGCGTGGATAACGCCCCCGCCCAATCGATCGATGATGGTCGTCACTTCTTGGATACCTGTTCCGGAAGCCGCGACAATACTGATGTTTCCGGGTTTCACAACATTCGTGAAGGCTATCGGCACGCCAGAAATGATTCCGGTGCCGCAATCAGGTCCCATCAACAGCAAGCCCTTGTCATGCGCTTTCGTTTTCAAACGAACTTCATCTTCCAATGAAACATTGTCACTGAATGAGAAGGCATGCAAGCCTCCGTCTAAAGCTTTCTCAATCTCATCAGCCGCGTAGATTCCCGGAATGGAAAATAAAGCGACATTCGCGTCCGGCAATTGCTCCTTGGCGTCATTCCAATTTTTAACTGATTTTATGCCATCCGATTTTTTCTTTACAGAAAGATCATTCAGAAATCTGTCTACTTCTGTCATGACTTTATCTACAACCGTAGCATCGGCAGTTTCTACGACAATGACCATATCATTTGGGGTGGCGCCACCGACCTCTTCCGTGTATAATCCTGCATTATTGAAGATATCTTTGTTAGCCTCTGTTCCCATCATAATGGATCCTTGAATGACCCCAGGCAAGGCGCTTACTGCATTGGTCAGCAGCATCAAATTAATGGAATCCTGATAACTGTTGGGTTTGATTACTGTATGTAACATGATGTACCTCCTTCTTTTGTTATTCTTAGTATACGGAAAAATGTTTTCGCATTCATTGCATAAAAAGCCTAAATATACGCACTTTTTTTATCCTATATGGACAACTCTTTCCTTTTCTGGCATGATAAAATAACAATAGGAAGGAAAGGAGCATTACACAATGATTCTGACAGTTTCAAATATATTGCAGTACCAATCATTCGCTGAAGCTAAAGTACTTTCCGGTAACGTAGGACTCACCAACGAAGTGAGCGGCGTTATGGTCATGGAAGCGCCCGATATAGACACTTGGGGTCGCTCGGGACAAATCATTTTGACGAGCTACTTTGCACTGGAAAAGTTAACGAAAGAGCGTATCGATTTGTTTTTTAAAATGGCTAAGACAATCGGAATCAGTGCCTTCATTTTCAAAAAAAACCGACTCTTGGATGAAATTCCCGAAATCTTCATCGAATCCTGCATGAAGTATCATTTGCCATTGATTCAGATCCCTAAAGAAACTTCTTATGAGAGAATCATCCTGGAAGTTTTAGAAACCATCATCAACCGCAAAGCTTACTTGCTGAACAGCTACTATGATATCCATAATCATTTTGTGAAAATGACCTTATCGGAACCAAAAATAATCGATGTTCTTAAAGTCTTGCAGCAGATGATCCACAACCCCGTCTCACTTTTTGAAAAAATTAAAGGTACTCTGATAGCAACTGACAATCAATCCACTGATTTCAAAATCATTTCTGAGCAGTATCTGCCGAAAGGGCAGTTCATGAATTTTGATTACACACAACGCGTTGCAAACTATCCTTACTATGGATCAGGGGACACCCATACCCAATTAGCCGTCGCCATTCCCAGTTTGGGCTATGAACAGTATGAACTGATCATCCACGAAATCAATGAACCTGTATCAGATATCGATTTTATGGCCATTGAAAATGCAGTAGGGATCCTTCAGACGGAATTGGTGAAGCACTATTCCATCAAACAAACGACATTAAACAAAACGAATGAACTTGGTTCGGATTTACTTCACGGTCGTATTGAGGATGAAGAGCAATTCGAAGACACACTCAACCACCTGAAGTTGAATAAATCTGAACCACATCGGGTAGTTGTTTTTGAATTTTCTGAAGACGACAGTTCAAAAAATCTCTTTTCACTTCTTTCATCGCGTTTCTCGGACACTATCGTCAATTATTCCAAGAAAGAATTCTACAAACTTGTTTATGTCATGCGAAAACAAAAAGTCATCCTGATTCTTCCGACCGATACAATCGACTCGGAATCCTTAAAAAAAAGGCTGGCTTATATCTTAAAAAAAGCGATCGAAACCAAGCCCTTTTCTGCATTCAAGGTGAACGTAAGCATCAGTGATCCAACGAATCTGAAATCATTGGCTACAGCATATAAACAGGCGATGGATACGCAAAAAATCATTCATCTAATCAATAAAAATCTGCAAATAAAAGACTACCAAGACATAGGCATCTATCAAATTTTTTCAGAAACCAACAATTTGGATCAGTTGGCACGCTTCATACCGGCTAAAATCAACCAGCTGCATAAAGATAACCTGGACTTGCTGCATACATTGGAGGCTTTTCTGAACGTCAATCAAAATTATATCGAGGCAGCTGCCTTGCTGTTTGTGCATCCAAAAACAGTCCGTTATCGAATCGAAAAAATCAAAAATTCCTATCAGATTGACTTCAATGATCCCGAAGAAATTCTCCAATTAAGCGTTGGTTTAAGACTATTGAAAATCATCAAACAATAAGGAGGCCTATTCCCGCAATGACTACGCAACCAGGCACTGAAGCTGTGATCTTTACGATTTCGAGCATACAATCCGTTCCGTTAGAAGGAAAGCTGTTCCGTTCTAGGGTGAACAGGAAGGGCAAAACAATCCTATATCTTCATGGCGGAGGCTTGCTTTACGGGGACAAAAATGATCTCCCCGAGCCTTACCTCAATCTTTTTCTGAGTGCCGGATATGATTTTTTCGCGTTGGATTATCCGTTAGCACCAGAAACAAAATTGCCGGATATTTTAGCCAGCATTCAGGCTGGGCTTCTGTGGTTCCAATCGCACGCTGTTTCTGACCTGTCATTAGACTCAGCAGACTATCTGCTATTCGGGCGCTCAGCGGGGGCTTACTTGGCTTTCCTCACAGCAAGCAGCAGCACCGTTAACCCAGCCGCAATCATCAGCTTGTATGGTTATCATACATTGCGTGAAGCAAGCTTTAGGATCCCAAATAGGCATTATCTTGCTTATCAGCGGCTTGTGAAGGCCGATGTGGAGCGCTTGCTTTCTCCCGTACCGATCGTCACCGGAGAAAAAGAACTGCGTTTTGCTTTATACGTTTATGCCAGACAATCCGGAACCTGGCTTTCCTACCTATTGGACGATATTAAAGAAGCACGCAACTATAGTCTTAACGATGAGCAATTAGCGGCATTACCGCCAACCTATCTGGCTGCGTCTAATGCTGATCCCGACGTTCCTTACCAGCTGTCGAAAATACTTAGCCAAAAGATTCCTTTTGCTAAGCTGAACACCATCGCTTCAGAAGAGCACGATTTTGATCGGAATCTCTCAAATCCGCTAGGGATTGAAGTTTATCGCGACGTCATCGTTTGGTTGGATGAAACGCTCACCGACTGATTGCGCGTTTCCTGCTTACAGAAAGAAACGTTACAAAGCCTTGAAGCAGGCTCTGTAACGTTTCTTTTTGCTATTATATTTTAATTATTCGGGAAAGTGGTACGTAGCTTGTTTAGCCAGTTCCACCGTCACCTTACCGCTTTTTATAACCAACAAACGGTCCGGAATATCGATTATAGCCTCTTGATAACGTACGCTGTCAAGGAGAACCAACGTTGCATCATTGCCTTCCGCAATCCCGTAGTCGACCAGTTTAAGCGCTTTTGCAGGACCGGTTGTGATCATCGGTAATACGGTCGGTAAATCATCCGCACCACCTAAATGAGCGACAGGGACAGCCAACATCGCAACTTGCATTAGGTCACCATTTCCATATGGTGTAAACGGATTGCGGATATTATTCGTTGCCAACACAACGTTTACGCCGCCATCACGAAGTTTACGGATTGGGGTTACGGCACGGCGAACGTTGAATTCATCGTGTCTTCCGCCTAAATGAAGATCGGTCATCGGCAAACTCATGACATTGATTTGCGCTTCTGCCATCAATTCGATGATCGGTTTTAATTTTTCATCCGGCAAAGCGCCAAGACTCGTTAAATGTCCTACCGATAAACGACCAATGTAGCCTTCTTCGATTACCTTACGGCAAACCATTTCAATTGTTTGCCCTTCTGCATCGTCTTTAAAGTCTTGGTGCAGGTCAATATCTTTATCAAACTCTTTAGCGATTTTGAATACGATATCCAAATGATCTTTAGCATCCGTATCGTTATAAGGAATGCCGCCGACCACATCCGCTCCCATTTCCATTGCGCGGTACATCATTTCCTCTGTCCCAGGTGCTTTGATGATCCCCTCTTGCGGAAAAGCCACAACCTGCATTTCCACAAAATCTTTGTATTTTTCTTTCAATGCCATAATCGTTTCAAATCCATGGAAGCCGCCAGCCGGATCAAATTCTGCATGTGTACGGATATGGGTGGTCCCACGTTTGATGATCATTTGAAGGGCTTTTTCCGCGCGGTCAGCGACATCTTCTTTAGTGAATGTCGATTTTAATTGTGCGGTGACCGACAGCGCCTCTTGCAATGTGCCCGATTTATTTGGAAGACGGTCCGCAATCAAAGCTTTATCCAAATGAATATGCGATTCGACTAAACCTGGAATGACCACGCGTCCATTTCCTTCGATAACGCGCGCAGCAGGAAAATCGAGTTGGGAACCTATCTTTATGAACTTCCCATTCTCGATCCCAATATCGACCGTTTCATTCGACTCATCAAGAATTACATTTTTCAATAAAATATCCATAATTTCCCTCCGTACCGATTATTTTTTATAAAACAAATGATAGAACGACAAGTAATGCTAACGAAGCCAAAATCCATTTACTGTTTCCTTTAACAACCTGAAGGATTGGAATATCAAAACCGGATGACTGAGCTTGCATCGTAATATTCACAAAACTCATCTGACTACCCAGACCCACACCCATCGTGATGAAGCCCACCGCCAATAGCGGAATATTTAAAGAAACTGCAATCGGCAGAATCAATGTCAGAATTGTCCCAACGTACGCACCTGCTGGAACTCCGACCGCATAACCCGCAATGACAAGTGCAGGCACCAAGAAGTTTTCCGGAGCAAGCTTAGCAGTTTCAACAATCGCGCTAAATGCACCTGTTTCTCCGATAATATTGATGAACGTAATGAATATACCAACTTGGAATAAACGCGTCAAAATATAGTTCGACCCCTCAACAAGCGCAGTCGAGGACTGTTTCAAATTGAATTCTGTGCACACAGCAATCAAGCCGATCGTTATGACCAAATATGCCAACGGCCCCAGAATAGGCATACCGATTGCTTTGTTGATTACCGGGCCCGCGATTACCGCAAACAAAAGAAAAATTGCCGGAATCGTGTTGATGAAAAGTTCTTTATTTGTTTTGTTTTTAATTGCTTCGTCTTCTTCTCCTTGGAACAAAATTTTTCTCTTTTTAGCTCCAAAAAATCCGATAAGTACCGCGATCAGAACAAACAGCAACCAAAACGGACGCATTGTGGAGATGTAATCTGTTATGCTTGCGCCGGTTAAATTCGTTACAATACTGGATTCCAACGAAGCCGGTGACGTTGTGAAAGATACCGCAGCAGCCAAACACATTGCAGCAATCAACTCAGGAATAGCACCTACTGCAGCGAAAGCCAACGGAGCCAACACCATGGCTGTTCCACCGCCAATACCGGACATATAGGTTGCAGCCGCCATTAAGATGACAATAAATGCAGCAAAATACTCAACCTTTTCACCGATTGCGCGACGAACCAATGCTAAAGCGGAGCTGTAGCCCCCAGATTTGAACACGGCTGTAGCGATTGCTGAATTGATGATCGGAACTGTAATCGTCAACATTGTCGGAATGGAAGAAAGCAGTAGTTCATTCGCTCGCGCGAGAGTGATTCCGCCTATCACCATTGCAAGAACCCCACCAACAAAGCCTGCAATCAGCATGTCAACCTTCATGAATAAAAGTACTAAAATGACGATAATCGGGATCACACTTGCAAAAGCCATAAGGCCTTCAGGTGCAGGGATACTTTGGATATCCGACTGTGCAAACGCAAACGTCGGTATTAAAAATGATAAACCTGTAAAAACGGCTAAAAAAGATAAAATCTTCTTCATGTTAGCGTACTCCTTCTTAATAAATATTTTTTGCAAAGGAAGCCCAACTCATAAATTTGACACCCATTCATTTCATCGTTCCCCCTGTCTAAAACATTATATTTGTCATTGTATCCGCATACAACTGATAACAAAGATAAAAAGACCCGCTTATTTTATCCTTGAAGGATAAAATAAGCGGAGTCAATTATCCGGATTCGTTATTTCTTGTACAAATCATCCCAGTACTCTGCCGCAGCTCATTTTAAGGTTCACTCGGTTTCGTCCACCAGTCATTCAGCTAAGCCTATCAATGGGTAAACACGGCGGCTGACTTATACTCGAAATTTTGGCAGATTATTATTCTTGAGAAGCATTTTCTGGTATTATATTCTTATGACATTTTAATGGAGGAAAATCAAACATGTTGGAATTTAAACAAAATATACGGGGAAATGTGGCCCTTGGTGTAAACCCGCTTGGATGCAAGCAGGAAGTATTGAATGAAATCGACTATGTAAAAAACAAAGGAACTTTTGCAGGTCCGAAAAAGGTACTGATCATCGGTGCGTCATCAAGCTACGGCTTAGCAACCCGTATCAGCCTGGCTTTCGGTGCGGGAGCGGATACGATTGGCGTTTCTTTCGAAAAGGGACCGAAGAACGAACGGAATCTCGGCACAGCTGGCTGGTACAATAATATTGCTTTTCGTGAAGCTGCTGAAAAAGAAGGTCTGATTGCCAAAAACTTTGTGCAAGACGCCTTTAGCCACGAAAGTAAACAAGAAGTTATCGAATTTATCAAGAACGAGTTCGGGGGAAAAGTGGACCTAGTTGTTTATAGCCTGGCAAGCGGCAGAAGGACAGACCCTGATACCGGAGAGACTTACACTTCCGCAATCAAAGCTCTTGGGGAGCCAGTGGTTGGCCCTAATATCAATATGCAAAATCAGGATTTCTACATCGAAACACTTGAACCCGCAACTGACCAAGAAATCGCTGGTACGCTCAAAGTGATGGGTGGAGAGGACTGGCAATTATGGATGGAAGCACTGAAAGAAGCAGATGTGTTGGCTGACGGGGTTCTGACGACCAATTATTCTTATTTAGGAACAGAGCTGAACCATCCTTATTACGGTGGCGGTACGCTTGGTCTTGCCAAAGCAGACTGTGATGAAAAGGCGAAGACCATCAATACGTTATTGGCTGACATCAACGGAAAAGCTCAAATTGTGGTCGCAACTGCAGTTACCACTAAAGCAAGCTCGGTTATTCCATTTTTCCCTGTTTATTGCATCGCGCTTTACAAAGTAATGACGGAAAAAGGCACACATGAAACACCGATCATGCACATCGACCGCATTTATCGCGATATGGTTTATGGTGCTAATGCCGAGTATGATGAAGCTGGTCGACTGAGACCGGATAGCTGGGAACTTGACAGCGACACGCAAGCTAAAACGAAGGCACTGATCCAACAATTGAACAAAGAAAATTTCAATACCGATATAGCAGCATATGACATCCTTTATAAAGAGTTTTCAATTTTAAGTGGGTTCATGGTGGATGGCTATGTCGAGCAAGAGGTTACGATTGAAGATTTGAAGGCATTGGAATATTAAATCATTTTGGTGACACCAATCAAACTTTATCGGCAACAATGAATGAAAAGTCTTGGCTCTGAGAGTCAAGACTTTTCTGCTTCTACGGATAGCAACATAAACGTTCCGCTTCAATTAAATTTATCAGCAACCGTCTATATATTGGGCGTAAATCAAAATAGTGTTATAATAATAGACAATGATACTGCAAATTTTAATAAGATTCATTGATCAGAAACAGCTATTGCCTCTGTAAAAGAAAGAAGGAAACGAATATGTTCAGAATAAAAAATTTCGAAGATAATAATGATGTGAAAATTGTCGAAGAGCTGGGCGCTTTTAAGGTAGTGGAATACTTGAAAGATTTGAGTGTCGATCATTTGACAGCTCAAACTGCGTACTATGCTTCTGAAATGAATGTGAGAAGAAGGCAGCTAGTGTGCGATGTCAGTCTTTCCGACATTACCGTTCAGTCAGGAGCTATGCAGTGGATGGTGGGTGATGTGAGTGCTACGACAGGGCTTAAAGGCGTAGGCGATTTTATTGGAAAAGCTTTTCGAGGAAAGGTTACAAATGAATCTGCAATTAAGCCTGAGTACACTGGAACCGGCAAACTGGTATTAGAACCTACCTATAAGCATATTTTGCTTATTGATGTCGATGACTGGAATGGCTCAATCGTGATTGAAGATGGGTTGTTTTTAGCTTGCGATTCAGAATTAAACCATAAAGCCGTTATGAAGTCCAACCTTTCTTCTATTGCAATGGGCGGAGAAGGTCTTTTCAACCTGGGTCTTTCTGGTGGGGGGATTGTCGCACTTGAATCTTATGTACCAAGAGAAGAACTGATAGAAATAGAGTTGGAAAATGATGAATTAAAGATTGATGGAAATATGGCGATTGCTTGGTCTGGCAGTCTGGAATTTTCAGTAACACGATCGGGCAAGACACTCCTGGGTTCAGCCGCATCCGGCGAAGGTTTGGTAAACGTCTATCGCGGAACAGGCAGAGTTTTGATGGCGCCCGTTCTTCGATAAAGAAAGTCTCTTAAGAATCTGGCAATACTTGAGCTCATTCAAAAAGGATCGGAACAAAGTGTTTTTGCTACACTTTGTTCCGATCCTTTTTTCTTATCTGCCTGGATTGATTCCAAGCGAAATGCGGCCGTAGCGGGTGATGCGATCCAACGCCCAGGCCGGACTCCACACGATCTTAATTTTGACCGCATTGATGAACGTCAGCGGTTCAAGCTGTTCATGGACTCCCTTTAAAATATGCTCTGAACAAGAACAGCCGGCGCCTGTGAAGGTTAATCGGACAGTGCAAACCCCGTCAGCATCCAGGTCGATGCCATAGATCAATCCGAGATTGACGATATCGAGGCCGATTTCCGTGTCCATGACGTTCATCAGTTTATCTTCCAATTCTTCCTTGTGCTGGCCCGCTTGACCAGTATATGTGATGGCTTGTTCCAATATACAACACGCCTCCTTTATTTATCTTCAAATGGATTGCGGTTGAAAAAGTCGGTAACGGCGCCTTTTGATGCGGATGAAACGATGTGTGCATATTTGCCCAGGACACCCCTTGTTTGCAAAGGCGGCAACACCAGTTTTTCGCGTCGTTTGGCCAACTCTTCATCCGATACTTGCATCGTCAATTCACGCGTATCCTGGTCAATGATGACTATATCATTCGTTTCCAGCAAGGCAATCGGGCCGCCGTCTTGTGCCTCCGGTGCGACATGCCCAACCACGAATCCGTGTGAACCGCCTGAAAAACGGCCATCTGTAATCAGGCACACTTTGATGCCTTTCCCGGAAATAATGCTCGATAAGGACAACATTTCTGGCATACCTGGTCCACCTTTTGGCCCAACAAAGCGGACAACCACCACGTCGCCGTCAACAATCTCTCCATTCAACGTCGCGTCGATCGCCGCTTCTTCGGTGTTGAAAACCTTCGCCGGCCCTTCATGGCGTCGTTCCTTCAACCCGGAAACTTTTACGACGGCGCCATCAGGAGCAAGATTGCCTTTTAAGACAATTAACGGGCCATCCTTACGTTTAGGGTTGTCAAGCGTCATAACCACGTCCTGCCCTTCTGCTAAAGGTGCCACATTTTCCAAGTTTTCCGCAAGCGTCTTTCCGGTTACGGTCAAACAGTCACCGTGCAGCAAGCCGTTATCAAGCAAGTATTTTTGAACGGCGGGTACCCCTCCGACATTGTATAGATCTTGGAAGACATATTTTCCCGAAGGTTTCAGATTGGCCAAATGCGGCACTCGTTTTTGGATATCATTGAAGTCCTCAATCGCAAACTCCACCTCAGCGGCATGGGCAATCGCCAATATATGCAAGATAGCATTAGTCGATCCGCCCAATGCCATCGTGATCACCACGGCATTTTCCAAAGATTTACGCGTGATGATATCACGCGGACGAATATTTTTTTCGATCAAGCCGATGATTGCTTCGCCTGCCTCGAAAACATCCTTCAATTTATCACCGGTTGCCGCAGGGTTTGATGATGATCCCGGCAAACTCAGGCCCATCGTTTCAATCGCCGATGCCATTGTGTTGGCCGTATACATCCCGCCGCAAGCCCCTGGTCCAGGACAAGCATTGCATTCGATCGCCCGTACTTCTTCTTCCGTCATTTCGCCGTTGTTCCACTTTCCGATGGCTTCAAAAACGGATACGAGATCGATGTCATTGCCATCCTCATCTTGTCCCGGCGCAATCGTGCCCCCATAAACAAAAATGGAGGGAATATTTGCATTTGCCATCGCAATGACAGAGCCAGGCATGTTCTTGTCACAGCCACCGATGCTGATAAATGCGTCCAGATTTTGGCCGCCAACAGCAATTTCGATTGAGTCCGCAATCAGATCGCGCGAAGGCAACGAATAGCTCATCCCCGGCGTGCCCATGGCGATGCCGTCCGAAACGGTCACTGTCGTAAACTGGATTGGCCAACCGCGCTGCTTTTTGATACCGTCTTTTGCGATTGCAGCCAGGTCGTTCAAGTGTATATTGCAAGGTGTGTTCTCAGCCCAAGTGCTGATCACTCCTACCATAGGCTTTTTAAAGTCTTCGTCATGCATGCCCGTCGCGCGTAACATCGCACGGTTCGGCGATTTCACAACCCCATCATAAACGAAGCTGTTGATGCGTAAATCTTTTTTGTTTTTTGCGTTATCCATTCCCAAAGCCCTCCCGTAGTTTCATGCACAAATGATACTTACTATTAATCTAATCGAATTTTAACATTTTTGTCCAAAAAAAACTAACGGGGTCCCTCAGCGGTTTAGGATATAACAGAGATTGTTGCTTGAAAAACTAAATTCATGAATTCAGGCACCCCGGATTGTGTCCTCAATCAATAATTTCTCCTTTATTACTGGCCAACTTTTCACGCCACAAACGAAGTTCCTCAGGTGTCTGTTGCAGCCAATCGGTTACTTCGCCAACAATTTTTAAAGGTTCTTGTGAGCGATAGGATCGTGTCAGATTTCCAGGGAATTTCTTGTCCGTAACATTTGGATCGCTCTCAAATTCACCTGTCGGTTCTACAAGATACACGCGTTCTCTTCTATCTCCTTTTGCTAATGCGGCCGCAAGTCCCGCACCACTAACCAAGGCTGTGAAATAAATATGGTTCATTTTAAGTTCGGAGTTGTAGTTCGATTCCTCTTTTGCTGTCAGTAGATCGCCAACCTGCAAATCTGCTTTTGTCCCATGAAAAAAGGGGCCCTGATCAGAAGGCGTAACCTTATACGAATGTGATAGTTCATAATTTTCTTTTGCCTTGTCAGGATTGGATAATTCCTCATAGCATTTAGCGATGTTCAAATATAACGATGGAAAAGCACTCTTAACCGCCTCATCATTCAGTTTCAATGCAAACCGCAAAGATGTTTCGAACCATTTTAATTTGTCTGAACTATTTTTTTGATGTCGGGCCACAAAATAAGCTGCAATAAATCTTTCAAAATCGTCTGTTGCTTCACTCCAAGCTTTTATAAACAGCAAGCTCGCCTCTTCAGGTTTGCCGCTGTCTTCCATGCCCATCCCCCGAAGGAGTAGTTGAATGATCTTGTTATTGGGATCAAATTGATTATCCATCTTATTTCACCTCTTAATTATTGAACCGCCAACTGAACTATACTGATACCTTGCTCCTCAACTAGCCAATGCATTTTGCATGCGTTCAAGTGTAGATTCTAAAAGGCATGAAAGTGAGAACGCTGACTCTTATTCACTTTTTCTTCTCTCTTTTCATGGCCTCTTGCTTCATTGGCTTTGGCATTTTTTCTATCGCATACCTTAATGCAGTTCTGGGCATTATGTCCCTCTTGCTTAACACATACTGGTATACTTCATCTTCATACTTGGTGCATAAAGACTTCAACATCCAGCCATACCCTTTTTGCACTAAATCCTCAGTATCCAATAATAAACTGTCGGCAATTTCAAAAATATCGTCTTTAAATAGACCCTTTTTGGCTGGTATGATAAGCGATACAGCTGACGCCCGCCTAACCCATCTGTTCTGGGATTTGGTCCAATCTTTTAATTTTTCTATAGACTCTGGATACATTTCCAAGAATGTCCCAATAGTGTGGTTACACAAAGTATCACAAGATGCCCAGTTGGTCACATATTCATTTACCCATCTTTCAAACAGAAGAAAATCATCTTCAGTGTACTGTTTCTTGATAGCATATGCCCAATTGCAGGCAATAAAAGATTCCTCCATCATTCCGGAAGTCCACAATTGTTCACATAAATCAAATATTTCTTTTTTCGAAAGCTTTTTGACGCTTTTAAATGCCTCTTTAGAAATCTTCGAGACTATCATAGTTTTTACACCATACAGTCTTACTTCTTCCTTAAAAAATCTTTTGCCGCTTTCCTTTTTCGTTTCGTCTGAATTATTGATTAGTTCATGCCTTACCTGTTCTATTATGTTAGACATATTCCACCACCCTCTCAAACTTTTACCCATTCATATTTCTCGGTACGTTAAAGTAAGTTCATTTCGCTTCATTATCTCAACACCGATGAATTTAATCAAATTGTTGTGATTGGCATTTTTTTAAAATTTTTCAAAAAAAATAACGAAAAGATTTTACTTAAGCTTTTCGTCATTCCAATTCTATTCTTTTGCTTAACAAACATATTATCAGTATTGTAAAAGTGCCTTGTCAAAAAAAAGCATCATTTATGATAAGCATGCCCATGGATAATCCGGAAGGCGCGGTAGATCTGTTCGACGAGCACGAGGCGCATCAGTTGGTGCGGGTAGGTCAGTTTGCCGAAGGAGATGTGTTGGTTAGCGCGGGACAGGACGGCTTGGCTAAGGCCGAGCGAGCCGCCGATGATGAATACGATGTCGCTTTTGCCCGAGGTGCCGAGTTTGTCGATTTCGTTGGCGAATTCCACCGAATCGTACTGTTTGCCTTGGATTGCCATTGCGAAGACGTAGCTCTGCTCCGGGATTTTTGCGAGGATCTTTTCGCCCTCCTTGTCCTTGATGATTTCCATTTCCTTATCGCTCAAATTTTCGGGCGCTTTTTCGTCCCCGACCTCGATAATCTGCAGCTTGCAGTAGCTGCCAAGCCGTTTCGTGTATTCGGCGATTCCCTCCTTCAGATACTTCTCCTTCAATTTTCCGACTGTGATGATTTTTATGTTCATTCCTTTTCGCTCCTTTTTCTTCTCAACTACTATCCTATGGGAATAAATACGATTTCGCAACCGTCTTTTTTTGACGGCGTTTTGACAGAAATATATCTATGATTTCCTGTTTATCTTATTATTAACCAAGATGGTTGTACAGTCTTATTATAATATGAAGGAAAGTGCAATTTTCGTCTGAAAAAGGCATGAAAATCATTTGCTTTTTTCCGGAAATGATTTAAGATATCCTTATGCTTTTGAGTTGCTTAATCATACGGTAGCATTATAATGAAGTAACAAATCCTATCGCATGCTATCTGAGAGGAGAATTTGAACCATTGTGTTAAAGAAATTTTCGGGTTGGTCTGTTTCGCAAAAGATCGCAACGAGCTTCGCCTTTGTCATCTTTACGGGCTCTCTTTTATTGACATTGCCTATCAGCCAATTACCCACATCAAATGCGACTTATCTGGATAACCTATTCACGGCAGTTTCTATGGTATGTGTGACCGGGCTATTCACCGAATCAGTCCATGATTCCTATACCATCTTCGGCCAGATCGTTGGGATGGTCCTGATGCAGATCGGAGGCCTGGGTTTGATGACCCTGATTGCTTCCGTCATCACGCGTCTGAAAGGAAGGATGGGCCTGCGGAACCGCTTGGCCGTCCAGGAGGGGATCAACCGTGGTGATGCGCGCGGATTCAAGGAGTATCTCTCGGATATCCTGAAATATACCGCCGTCATCGAAGGGACCGGTTTCCTTCTGCTTTCTATCCGCTTTGTGCCGGAAATGGGCTGGCCATCCGGATTGTTCACTTCCCCGTTCTTGACGATTTCCGCATTCTGTAATGCCGGATTCGATACGTTGGGAAACGTCAGTCTGGTTGCTTACGTCCATGATCCGCTGGTAAATTTTGTCATCACCTCGCTCATCATTTTGGGCGGTATCGGTTTCTCGGTCTGGTTCGATGTATCAAAGAGCGTGAAATGCTATATGGGTAAAAAATGCAGACCTAGTCTGAAAGTATTTTTCCGTGGTCTGTCCTTGCACAGCCGCTTGGCCATTGGTGTCACTCTGATCGTCATTGTTGTCGGGATCGTATTTTTCGTCGCTGTTGAATACAATAACCCGAACTCGATTGGGACGTTCACTTTCCCGCAGAAACTCTTGGCCGGTTATTTCCAGACCGTCACCATGCGTACTGCTGGTTTCGCGACGATCGACTACACAACCGTTTATCCATTTACACTCTTCTGGTTTGTAATTACCATGTTTGTCGGTGGTTCTCCAGGTGGTACCGCGGGCGGTCTAAAAACTACGACATTCGCAATCATCTTCCTGACGCTCTACAATGAGTTGCGTGGACAGAGCAATGTGAATATCGCGAACCACACAATCAGTCGCCAACAAGTCCGTCAGGCTTTCGTAATCTTTCTGGCGCTTTTGGGCACCCTGATTGTCGGCACCAGCCTGTTGAGCATCCTAAATCCAGAGGTGGATTTCATTTTCATTCTTTTTGAAGCCATTTCAGCGCTTGCAACAGTTGGAGTCAGCGCAAACCTGACGCCTACATTAGGTCGCCTGAGTCAAGCAGTCCTTATGTTTTTGATGTTCGCCGGTCGTATCGGCCCGATCACGCTGTTGGACAGTTTGGCAAAACGTACGCAAAAGGTTCAAGATGTTGAATATTCTAAAGGAAATATCCTGATCGGATAATAGCAAAGAGGAGCGTATATTAATATGAGTAAATTGGTTGGAATTTTGGGGCTTGGTATTTTCGGATCGACAATCGCAAAAACGTTGAGCGAATTCGATGCGGATGTTATCGCTGTCGATAAGGATCCTGAGAACGTAAACCGTTTGGAACCATTCATCACAAAAGGAATCATTGGGGACGTAACGGATTTGGCCTTGTTGGAATCGATCGGACTTTCCGACTGCGATGTGGTCGTGATCGCTACCGGTACCGTATTGGAAGCAAGCGTGCTGGCCGTCATGAACTGCAAAAAACTTGGCATCAAGCATATCATCGCAAAAGCCAAAAACAAAAATTACCGTGAGGTTTTGGAAGCGATCGGTGCCGACACGGTCATCCTGCCAGAAAAGGAAACTGGGATGCGCGTCGCCAAAAACATCCTCCGAACAAACATTGAAGATGTGGTAAACTTGGATGACCAGACTTCCATCATCGAATTCTATCCTCCAGCTAAATGGGTGGGCAGAACACTGGGTGATTTGGATCTGCGCAACAAATACGATATCAATATCATCGGCCTCCGTCAACACCGCGGTGAGCACCTGAACGTATCCTTTTCGGGCGATTACATTGTGGATAAAGATATCGTGCTTGTGGGCATCACCGAATCCGATGTCTTCGAACGTTACGACTACTTGAACCAACTGACTTGATTTTCTGCAGCATCCCATTTTCGGGATGCTGTTTTTTGTTTGATGATCGGAATCAGATTTTTGCTGTCCAGGTTTTGGATTATGCCATCGGTTATACCCACTTCGCACACCCAACTCACACCTTATCCACAAAAGTTATGCACATGTACACATGTTCCCCCCGTTATCTAGTGGTAGCATTAATTTTGGCCACATCATATTGATTATCCTTAAAATGAATTATCCTCCTACCCGAACAGTTATGCACATGGCCTGTTGAGCAAACGAAACGCTATTTAATCCTTATTTATCAACGATTAATTAGCATTTTTCACATGGGGGCACATTCTTATGCACAGACTTCTCCGATTTCTGTGCATAACTCCCATTTTCAGAAAGCACCGCTCCCATCATCATTTACGCGTTTTGCACACATAAACTTTTTTCCACAGAAATTATCCACACTTATGTGGATTTCTACTCTGTTCAGCTTAATTTTCTGAGTGAAAGATGGGTAACTTGGACTTATCCATCTTCCAAGATTCAATCGCTTCCCAGAGACCCGCCACTATAGAACCCCAAAACACAAAACACCCCGCATTGCTGCTCTCAAGAGACGCCATGCGGGGTGTTCAATATTCAATTATATTTTCAGCTTATTCGGCTGAAGTCTGTCCTTCAGTCAGGGTCACGGTCGTTGACTGCAACGTTCCTGCGCGGTAGTAGGAGATTTCCACATCGGTTCCTACTTCCAGTGCATAAAGGATTTTGCGCAGGTCGACGATGCTCGTAACGGGTTCGCCGTTCATTTCCGTAATGACGTCGTATTGTTTCAATCCGCCCAATTCAGCTGCGGATAAAGCTTGTACTTCGGCGATGACGACGCCTTCCGTCACACCCTCAGGCAGAGTCAGGACGGAGCTTTGTTGAGCTGCCGAAATCTGGGAGAGATCCAGCATGGATACGCCCAGGATTGGACGCACGATTTCGCCGTTCTGTTCCAGTTCGTTGATGATGGTCAGAACGTCATTGCTCGGGATCGCAAAACCCATCCCCTCAACATTAGAATCGGATATTTTCATCGAGTTGATGCCGATGACCTGTCCGGCTATATTGATCAGGGCGCCACCGGAATTCCCCGGATTGATCGCCGCATCCGTCTGCAATGCCGTCACATCCCAGTCGACGATGCTGTCCCCGTCCACATCTGTGGATACGGAACGGTTCTTGGCTGAAATGATTCCTTGCGTGACCGAAGTCGCGAACTCGGTTCCAAGCGGAGAGCCGATCGCGATGGCCGGTTCGCCCACGTTCACGGCGTCTGAATCACCGAAGGACGCCACAGCTGTGGCATTCGTTGCCGGAATCGTCAAAACGGCCAAATCGGTCCAGACATCGCTACCGACGACAGTCGCGACTTCTTTCGTGCCGTCCTTCATCAGGATCTCCAGTTCATCCGCCCCGTCGATAACGTGGTTGTTTGTAACGATATAGGCGAGGTCGTCCTCAATCTTATAGATGACGCCGCTGCCCTCACTCGATGTCTCCAATGATCCATTGGTGGTATCAGAAGAGTTCTGCGGCAGATCGAAGCCGAACATGTTCGTGTTACCTGCCTGCATATTGATGATGGAGACGACCGCATCCTGCACTTTTTCCACAGCCGCCGTCGTATCAGTCGTTATGTTGACGGCGACATCCGTCACGGTTTCATTGACGGATGTGTTTCCATTGCCATCTGTACCGGATCCGTTGCCGAGGATGCCAGAACCGAACAGCAAGCCTGCGCCGATCAGGGCGACCATCCCGCCCCCGATCAATCCGCCGACGATTCCGTTCCTGATCGGTGAATTTTTGCGGTCTTTCAGACGTCTGGATGCGTCTTCGGTTTCGTTAACAGTGTTGTATACACGTGCACGTTCCTCTTTGTTCATCGTTGGCCTTGCGTTCGCGGCTGGCTCCACAATCGGCTCTTCTTTGGTTGGCTCTTCTACTTCCGTGTATTCTGCCTCTATTTCTGTTTCTTCGGATAAGTCTTCCTGTATGTGATCAGCAGATGGAGCGTCAGTGGCAGTCGACTCAGTCTCCGTTTCATTATATTCTTCTTGATTAAGCGGATTTTTTTTGTTTTCTTCGTCCCTATCCATGAAAATTCCTCCTTATCGTTCTACAAGTTCAGTATAGTTCCTTATTTTGAATAAATTATGAAGATAGTGAGAGAATATTTCGGAAAATTGCCTCTCAGTGAGCTTATTGTATCATATCCGCATATGCAAAAAGGAGCGGAATCACTCGATCCGCTCCCTTCTGCACTTGGATAATCCCGCCATGCGACTAGACTCTGAAAAGTTCGGTCGGCTCGTCCGGATCGGTATCATATACAAAAAAATCTTCATTGACGCCCATGCCTTTTTGCATCAGAATGCTTTCGGCCGTATGGTGCGCCAAGGTCTTGATGTTGTTGTCCCGACTCAAATGCCCCAGGTAGATGCGCTTCGTTCGGTCGCCCAGCATTTCAGCGACTGCGGCAGCTCCATCTTCATTGGACAGATGGCCTTCATCCCCCAAAATACGCTGCTTCAGTGACCAAGGGTACCCGCCCATACGCAACAATTCCAGATCGTGGTTGCTTTCGATAAGGTATGCATCCGCATCCCGCAAAAGGCCACGCAAGCGGTCGCTGACATAGCCGGTATCGGTCAACATGACCATCTGCTTGCCTTCATGTTGGAAAGAATAGAACTGCGGCTCCGCAGCATCATGGGAAACACCGTAACTTTGGATATCGACATCGCCTAAGGTCAGCACCTGGCCCATCTCGAAGATGTGCTTCTGCTCGGTCTTGACGTTGCCGATGATGTGGTCCATCGCCTTCCAGGTCGCTTCGTTCGCATACAAATCCATGTGGTACTTGCGCGCCAGGACGCCTAATCCATGCACGTGGTCGCGGTGTTCATGCGTGACGAGGATTGTATCCACCTCTGCGATATCACGATCGATTTTCGCCATCAGTCCGGCAATTTTTTTGCCACTCAGTCCGCAGTCCACCAATATTTTTCGTTTGGGTGTCTCGATATAGGTGCAGTTTCCGGAACTGCCGCTCGCCAGATAGCTGACGTGCATGCCCTCTTTTTCTATTGTTTCAATCACACTTAGCCCCTCCAATACACCCATAAGTGTAACTTATTTTTTAGAAAATGCCAGTAATTTTTCTCCCTGTTAGGAAAAGTTAATCTTCCGGCACTGCATGGGGAGAAGCCTTCGAAAGCCGCTTATTTTTTTGGCTTGCGCCATGCTTTCTTGGCGATTTTGAGTGCACGCAGCTGAGCTGTCTTCTTGGAACGATTCTGTTGACTCTGCACCAATATAGCATCCAGCAAGGTGATTCCCTCTTCCACGAATTCGCCTTTGTTCAGCATGACGCATTCCGCCTGTCCGGCCATCGTCGCATCCGACATCTCCGCCCGCGTCGGCACCCCACTCTTCACCATGTTCTCGAGTACCTGAGTGCTCCAGATGACGGGAATATGGGCAGCCTCGCAGATCCAAAGTATTTCTTCCTGGAGTTCCGAAAGCCTCAAAAAACCAGCCTCGGCAGCCAAGTCTCCGCGGGCGATCATGATTGCCAAAGGATTTTTGCTGGCTCCGGCAACGATCAGCTCCGGCAGATGATTCACGGCCTCCACCGTTTCAATTTTAATCACAAGCGGGATGGCTGTAGCTGCTTCATTTCCGATTTGCTCCATTAGAGTTTTCTGGATGGCAGCGATGTCCTTGCTTCCACGGACAAATGAGAAGCCTAGGATATCGGCATTCCTTTCGGCCATCAATAAGTCTTGGCGATCCTTTTCCGTCAAAATTGGCATCCTAAAAGTTGATTCCGGGAAATTGAGCCCTTTCTGCGCCTTCACTCTGATTCCCTTTGGCTTGGCCACTTTCCCGACTTGCACAACGACGCCTTGCGGTTTCTGTTCCACAACACGCCCTTCCAGGACGCCGTCATCCAAAATTACCAGACTGTCGACCTTCAGCGCATCAAAAAGATTCAGGCTTTCGCTGAAGACAATGATCGGATAGTGTTTCAGATCTTTAAAGGAAGTATCTGACGATAAGAAGAACAAGTCGCCCACTTTTAGGCGCGGCTTATCTTTTTCGCTGAGGACGGCATCCACCCGGATTTTCGGGCCCGCGATGTCAAAATAGATGCGGCAACTTTTACCGGTAATATGTTGGGCTTCCTTCAGATTTCCGACCATCTTAAGCCAGACTGCACTGTCATCATGGGCGCAGTTGATGCGGGCAATATCCATGCCGCGCTCCAACAGGCGGACAAGAAAGGCTTTATCCTCTGCAGCCTGTTCCGGAAGGGTAACCATGATCCGGGTCGTCCGGTACTTCGGTGGATCACCTAATAAGGCATTCGCCTCGGTTGCCAGTTTTTTCCGGCCCGGGAATTTCTCGCTTGCTTTAGGATAATCAGCCAACTGCTTGATTTCTCCTGACATCAAAGCCAAGTTGCGGACGATCGCATCCAGTTGTTGGAGCACTTTCGATTCCGTTCTGCCCAATGAGGATAGCCCCCATTTGGACAGCTTGCTCTGCAAGGGACGGATATCCCTGCTGCGCAACGCCAGATAGTAGGCAAGATTTTTGGCGCTCATTTGGAAGGAAGTCCGGGAAATGCCCGGCTCCCATTCCGCATAAAGGACATTGCCTTCCTCATAGACCGCTTGACGGAGCGCCTGCATCCCCTGATATAACGACTGCAATTCATTCCATTCTTTTTCTTTCACTCTGTTCACACCTCGACCTTTCATCTTTTATCAACTAAAGGATTTGTTGATTGGTTGCTGGAAAATAGTCTGGTACCTGAAACAAAAACACCCTACTCTGCTTCAGAAAAGGATGTTTTTGAAAGTATAGACGGTGCTTATCAGAAAGCTCCGCCGCCGGAACCGCCACCCGACCCACCGGACGAACCGCCACTGAAACCGCCGCCGAAGCCGCTGCTGTTCGAGGAAGTCGGCATCGATTTGGTTACGCCCGTGTTGATGCTGTTGTTCAGCGTGGAAAGGAAGATGGCGTTGTTCATGTAATAATAACTGCCGAAAGCGGACGCCTGGATCTCATTGACAGGAAACTCAACCTGCATCTGCTTCATGACTTTATCTGCCACTCCCAAAGAGACGGCATAGACCAAGAAATGATCCCATAAAGCGATGGATCCGACATCGCGCATCGGAAAGTCTCCCACGTCCTTCAGCATATTGCGGAAGCCGGCCCATTCCTGTTTCGCGCGTTCCCCATCGGCCGTCATGATCGGCTTGACAGCCACTGCCATGAGCTGGATGAAACTGAGAGCCGCACCCAGAACAGCAAGAATGATGGCCCACACTGTGAAAGTGCCGCTCATGATGCCGAAGAACACGATTGCGAACAACAGGAAGATGTTTGCAACCAAAGCCAGCACCGCAAATGCGACAGCTTTTTTGTTGTCCTTCGAACGATAGTTTTGGCGTTTCGGTGAAGCCACATCCATCACGCGCTCTTGCCATTTGACCCGATTCTCATTAAAACGTTTGGCTTCTGCCGAATTGTCGGCGATGTTCTCGATATCATCGAGCGTGACACTCTCCCCATCCCCAACATCGCTGATGAACCAATCCAAAAGTAGCTTTTCATGGCTCAGGAGCGGGGCATTTTTTGTGTCCTTGATCTGCGTCAGACGGAAGGAATCTTCTGGCGCTTTTTCTCGTCCGAAAATCCCTTTTTGAGGGATCTGCACCGGCGAAATCGTCAGATAGCCTTTCCGCACCAAATCAAGGATAGTGGCCGAAATGTCAGCAGCTTGTACATTTCCGGTGAAGACGGCACCATTCATGACAGCCGGCGTCATATCTTCAGGCAATTCATAGATGTGATCCGGCAGATGGATTTCCTGCGGAATTTCTCTTTTTCTGGCTTTTCTTACCCACAGGAACACCAGAATCGGCAGAATCGGTGCAACTACCGCCAAGACCGCACTGAGGATTCCAAAGAGCCACGCATTGCGTTGCTCTTCCTCGGCCAATGCGGCTTCCTGCGCCAATATTTCATCGAATTTATCTTCGTTCACCACATTCGGATTGTCTGCGGTGATTCTGGTCGGAAAAATCACATGGGCCTCCACGAATTGATTGGCGGGATTCTGCGGGACGTACAGTAAGACTTTTTGATTGTCTTCCAGTGTCACGGTGCTGTTCTCATCACCGCCATGGCCCCAAGCGCGCAATTCTTCTTCACCGGTCGCTTCCGGTAAAAGAACAGTAATATCCACGTCGTTCAATGGATCCTCCCAGGCGGAACCGATGACTTTGCGGTTCAACTCCGCTATGTCGTTATAATTCGTGACGATTTCGGGAATGCGGTACTGATAGATTACCGTCTGAATTTCATCCGTCATTTTATTGTACACGGTGAAATTCAGGAAATCACCGGTATTGTCCAGTTTGAACGTCCCCGGTTCCTCCGTATCGCTTAAAGCAAAAGGGAAAGGATTTTCCGACAGATACCCTTGCATCGACACTTTTACATCTGTAGGATCCGCTACCTCTGAAATATCCAAATCATACAGCACCCCATTGAATTCCCCTTCAAAATCGTAAGTGATGCTTTCAGTGAAAAAAGCGCTACCATCCCGCTGTATTTCGACCAACACATCATAGTTCGTAATCTCATAGGAACGGGCTTGTACTTCCTTCTGTCCAAATCCAATCAAAAAAAAGAACATGAACAGCATAATCGAGCCTATCCGTTTCATCATTACCTTCCCCTTCCGATACCCTCCATCAAGCTTGTCGCTTCTGATATCCCCATTTTAACAAACTTATCTCCGTTAAAAAAGGAAGAACCTCATTTCGAGATCCTTCCTTTTGTTTATGTTGGTTGAAACCCTAATTTCCGTTTCACTCCTGTGTGTTTTCTGTTTCCGAAGAGTCCTCTTCCTCCATCAGTAACGCACTGCTGGTGGCTGTCTTTGCTTTGACTTGCGCTTCGGCTGACGGAAGTGTAACGGTAGGCGTCGTGATGATGCTGCCGGTCAACGCATCCACCCGCCTGATTTCCAAAGGAGCATTCTCGATTTCGATTTCGATGTACCACATCGGACTGTAGATATCCATATCCGACAGGCTCAACGTGCGGTAATAGGTCAATTGCACCATCCGCACGGTGGAATTCGAGGGAATCTGGTTATTGAGATACAGTGCTTCAACTGCCCGTTTCTGCGAAATCACAGTCCGGCTGTTGCCTTGCACTTGTGCGGTGCCCGCAAAAGTTTGTTCATAGGAAATGACCTCGTAATCGGGATCTAAATTGAAAGTGATGCTGCCCGTACTGTCGCCGATAGGGATATTGTTTGCGACTTGTGCATACACAAGTTGTCTCCTGAGCGGCAAATACGTAAGGAAGGTATATTCAGCTCCATAGAGTACATCGCCTTGCAAGATAAAATCCGTAATCGGCGTTCTGTCGATAATCGCCGAATCTACCGCATCGATTTCAAGCGGGATCGGCTCGGACAAGGTGCTGAACAAAACGCCATCTTTAAAGACAGTCGTCTGATTCACCAACTTCGACTGGTCGGACTCCAACGTGATGCCTTTGTCCGTCTTCAACAAAGGGATTTTCTCCTGATCGGTCGATAGCGTCGGAAAATTGATGTCATCCGCCTTCATTGCCTCTTCGATGTTCAGAGTGGTGCTCTCGCTCCCGAAACTCAATGTCGTGGCATTTTTTTCCAACAGCACGCTGAGCAGATAGATGTTCAAGGCGGCGAAGGTGAGGATAAAAATGATTTTGATGCGTCTAAAGTCCACTGTCATCCGCCTCCGTTTCCGTTGCGTCGATCCAACGGTCCAATGATTTCCAGACGCCGTCAATCTGAATGAACCACTTGGGCGTCAGATTGACGAGTCTATTGGATTCTTCACTGAAGGTCCAATCATACCCCAAGGCGATCATCTGAATCTCTTGGCTGCTGTAGCCACCGGCATCCAGCGCAGCCAAAAGATCTTTCCCGCTCAACAGGGTGACATCCTCTCCGCGATCCGTCATCGGTGTCTGGATGACTTGCGTCAGGAATTGCAGTTCCGTCATAGATGATCCGGACATATGGATCCGCGTCAAACCGTAATCGACTTCCCCGAAAATCGGATAGCCGTTTACGTATCTTCGGTAATAAACATTATCCGTGTCCTCATCGAACCCATAGAAATAAAAAGGATTCGTCCAATTGTCCAACATTTTGATTTCATGGAAACTATCGCGGATCAACCGGTAAGCAGGCAACTCCTCGGCATCAAGGATGTTGCGGTAATAGCTCAACTGCCCGGTTTCCTTATGGATGCTCAATTCGGAAATGTTATCACTGTAACTCACTAATTCATCGTTTCCGTTATCCTTCAGCTCAGTTGTATCATTGAAAAGCAGATCGATGAAATAGCTGTTCGAAGGTTTTTCGACCAGATAGACCAACTTTTGGATTGTGATTGCTTCTTTCGGAAGGTAAGAGATGGCTGATTCGGATTCATACGATTCCACTTCCATGTACGCATCTTTTTGGCCTTCGTAAAGGTCCACCAACGGCTGCAGCGCATTATCCGGCCGCTTTGAGGTGAATACTTGCTTCGTCTTATCATTCAACAGATAGACGGCATCCTCTTCGTTTGAGTTGAAGATGATCCGATCGATCGTGTCAGCATAATAGTCCTCCTGGAGATTCGTGAAATACCGCGAAAGCAACTCCAGTGGAACTTCCTCGGCAAAGCGGATCTCCAGTTGGGTAGGCGCCAGAATAAGCGCATCAAACTCCTCCTGCGCGTAGGTTGAGACATCTTCGATCCCGTCAAGCAAACCCTCACCCAATAGCTCATTCACGCTCTTCATGATTTCCGGTGTTTGCGTCAAGTAGATGCGCTTATCCGTATGGACGATCATCCTTATCGGCGCAAAGACATCCTCTATCTTCTTCGTGTTGGTCAGATTGGCAGAGACGGCTGTCGTCGAATTCTGGCTTAAACCGATCGTACTTGGAGTGGAAAGGATTCTGACCGTCAGAAACAAGCTGATTGCGACCAACGTATATAATAGAGCGCTCAGTATCGGTGATTCTTTTTGTCTCATTCCCACTCATCCTCCTCATCCATCGGAATGTAAGGCAAGGAAATAAAGAAAGTGGACCCTTTATTTTCCACACTGGTTACCCAGATTTTTCCACCGTGCAACTGGACAACCTCTTTGGAAATGGCCAATCCCAGCCCGGTGCCGCCCATCGAACGGGCACGCGCCTTGTCGACCCGATAGAATCGGTCAAAGACATGGCCGATGTCCTTGCGCGGAATGCCCAATCCCTCATCGGTGATGCTGATGACGACACTGTTGTGCGTCTCCATCAGTCTGCAGGTTATTTTCCCGCCGTCCGGAGAATATTTGATGGCATTGTTCATGATATTGTCGATCACTTGGATAAATTTATCCTGATCGATTTCGACCCACAGCGTACGTTGCGTGAAGTCCCGTTCGATCTTATATTTTTTGTTGCGGTACTGTTCCGATTTCAACACCACTTCAAAGCGATCGATGATATGCGCGACCAGCTCATTGATGCTGACGAACTCCAGATTCAGTTCCTGTTTGCCTTGGTCCATCCGGGAGAGATTCAGCAAATCGGTGATCATCCGGATCATCCGATCGGTCTCGGTGGAAATGACCTTCAGGAATTCAGGAGCGATGTCTTTGTCTTCCCAAGCACCGTCAATCAGCGATTCCGTATAACTTTTCACGCTCGTCAATGGTGTGCGCAGTTCATGGGACACATTGGAAACGAAGCTGCGGCGTTCCTGTTCGACTTTTTCCTGCTCGGTGATGTCGGAAAGCACGCAGACCAATCCACTGATGAAGCCGGATTCCCGCTGGATGACAGAAAATTCTCCGCGCAGGATCGTATCCTGATCTTCAGTCGGAATATTCAGAATCAATTCATCCTGCGTCTCCAACAACTGGCGGAAAGTGAATTTCTCGCCCAACTTCAGCACTTTCATGATCGATTGCCCGATCGCTTTGTCCTGGGAAATCGAGAGCAGATCCATCGCCCGGCTGTTGATGATGATGATTTTGCCGCGGCGATCGGTGGCCAATACGCCATCCGTCATGTGCCGCAAGACGCTATCCAACCTTTGGCGCTCCGATTCCGTCGTTTCCTGCGCATCCTTGACTTTGTAGGACAGATCGTTGATGGTATCAGCCAATTCGCCCAATTCATCCGCACCATAGACTGTCACCTTGCCGGAATAATCTCCATCGGCAATGTTGGCCGTCTGTCTGCGCATTTCGGAAATGGGCCGCGTGATACCGCGGGAGATGATCACAGCCAACACGATTGTAATGATGACCGCCACAACCGAAGCGTTCAGAAAGATGCCCACTGTCTGGTTCATCTGCGAATAGACCGACTCAATATTCGATTCCATCACCAACACTCCGATAAGGGTACCGGTATTGTCAGTCGAATAGATCGGACTGATGTTCTTCAGCACGCGGCTATTCGTGTCTTCCTTCACATATTGATAGGACGAGGGTGTATCCAGAAGAATGACCTGTTGGACATCCCGATCGGTCGACTTCGTTCCGATCAAAGATTGCAGCGTTTGGTCATTGATTCCGAGAATATACCCCTGTTCATCCATGACTTGCGTTTCCAGAATGTTGGCGCCCGTAAAATCGCTAAGGATGGTCTGGACCGACTCCTCCAGCTTTTCTGTATCATCGGCCATCAGGATCGGCTGCAATGTCTTCTCAAGAAAGCCTGCATTCAGGCTCATTTGGCTGTCGAAGTTGCTGATCATTTTCGTTTCCAGTTCACGGATAAAATAAGCACCGATCAGTTGCAGGGATACCAAAAGGAGAAGAATAAAAAGCATTGGTATCTTGAAATGGATGGAGTGAACCAAACGTATCTTTTTGTTCATATATGGTTACTCCTGATCCGGATTCTTCAAGAAGTAGCCTACTCCTCTTCGCGTGATCAACCAAGTCGGATGGCTCGGTGTATCTTCGATTTTTTCGCGCAGTCTACGGACCGTCACATCGACAGTGCGGACATCGCCGAAATAATCATATCCCCAGACAGTCTGCAGCAGATGCTCCCGCGTCATCACTTGGCCGATATGTTTCGCCAAATAATGCAATAATTCGAATTCGCGGTGGGTCAATTCAATCTCTACCCCACGCTTCGACACGATGTAGGCATCTTCGTGGATGATCAATGCTCCAATTTTGATTTCATTTGTATCGTTCTCTTCAGGCGGTGCCGCAACTGGTGAGGCTTGTCTCCTCAAGTTCGCTTTTACGCGTGCGACCAATTCCCGGTTAGAAAATGGTTTCGTGACATAGTCATCCGCACCCAATTCCAGCCCGAGGACTTTGTCGATTTCAGAGTCTTTAGCTGTCAGCATGATGATCGGTACATCGCTCGTCTTGCGGATTTCCCGGCAGACTTCCAATCCGTCCATCTTGGGCAGCATAAGATCCAGCAGGATGATATCCGGGCCCACTTCCGCAAATTGCGCCAAGGCTTCTTCACCATCAAATGCAGTGAAGACCTCATAACCTTCTTTGGTCAGATTAAACTTGATTATATCTGAGATTGGTTTTTCATCGTCTACCACTAATACCTTTTTCATCTTCAAACCTCCTTATTTCTTGCAACTCACTGTCCCTTTCGGAACGTCTACTCTTTATTATACAATTGCAGCCGATTAAGTGCAAAGCGTTCCTGAATTATCCACCGGCAGAACCCGCACGACTGTACAAAAAAGGACGAGCCATCAATCGTTTTCCTGACTGATGGCTCATCCCCCTATTAGACATTATGGCATTCATTTATTGATTCATCAGCTGTGGATGACGACAGGAACCCCGATACCAATCATCCCAAACAGTTCAGCCATTACCCCGGGTGGCGTATTGACACAACCATTCGAGCCGGCAGTGAGCCAATATTCACCGCCGTAAGCAGGCTGCCAAGATGAATCGTGGATACCGATGCCTGTCCACTCGACAGGCATCCAGTATTCGACAGGCGATTCGTAATCCTTTTCGGTTCTTGGATTATAGCCTTTCAAAACGGCATCCTCTTCTTTGTTCCAAATGTAGAAAACCCCCGTCGGAGTCGGCGACATCGGATGACCGGAAACGATATCCGTTTCAAGCGCAACGACGCCATCTTGGTAATACCACATGTGCTGGCTTGAAAGATCCACTTCGACATAGGTGGTGCCGATGTCCGCGCCATCCGCATGATAGCCGGTACCGTTATAATTCGGCGTTACCGTCACATCTTCCCCTGCTAAAACATAGCTGATCAGGTTGTCCGTTTCGGCTGCGACAGCCAATGTCCATCCATACGTGCCGGATGGGACTTGGACCGTTTCACCGTCCGTTGCCAAGAAATCCCGTGTACGGGAATAGGTGCTGTATTTGTCGCTCAGTCCTTGCAGATAGGCTGCAACGCCTTCGCGATTGACGGACACTTCGCCGTTCTCGTCAATGCCCAACCATTCGATGATGGCTGTTTGCGGCACAGTCTCTGTCTGTCCGGAAATGGTATATTGGATAACCGTATCCGTCAAATCATCCAATTTTTGCAACGTTTCCGCCAGAATTGGATCATCCGCCGTTAATGTTGGCTGTTGATAGGCCTGCGCAA
This sequence comes from Trichococcus collinsii, assembly GCF_900107505.1. GTDB lineage: Bacteria > Bacillota > Bacilli > Lactobacillales > Aerococcaceae > Trichococcus > Trichococcus collinsii. Next base: position 112,385 of record NZ_FNQH01000005.1, read on the forward strand.
GATCGATTTCCGTTTCTCCGGAAATGACTGCTTCTAACATCTTAGCCTTCAACAATTCCAGATCTACCATGTTTCCTGCCGTTTCAGGCGAAATCTCGTAGCCGTCAGTCCCTTTGACAACAGTAGCGTTCACGGGGGCCGTACGACTTTCGTTCTCCAACGGCATCGCCGCCAAAATGTCCCCTAAAGCCGTTTCATCAACAGACACACCGCTAAGGTCGGTTTCTTCTTGCTTTTCTTGGAATAGCAGAATTGGCCAATCCCAGCCACTTTGTTCAGCCTTCATCGTTTCCAATTTCTCGGTGTTGTCGATGGAAACGCCCAGGTCTGCAGGTGTGAAGGCATGGATAGTCTCTCCATCTTCGATGATTCGGATCTGCGCTTGTGCGATTGCAGCGGTTGTCTCTTCTTTTGCTTGAATTACGGTATCATTCGATATGTCAACGCCATCCAACATCGTATTCGGTAAGAATTTATCCTCATAATAGCTACCTATACCAAAGTATCCGGCTGCGACCAATAAGAACGCTGTAGCGCCAATGATGATGGGTTTCTTTTTCACTGTCCAGACCACCTTCTCGTTTTATTACGTTTAAGTTACATTTGTGTTACAAATAATTGTAACTTACTTTTTAATACTTTACCATGTTTTCTTTAAAAAGCAAGCTATTTTAGCTTAATTTTTTTATAATAGGCCGTCTTCTTAGATACTAATCATAATACCTATGCGGAAGAAATGCAAACAGACACACTTGCATTTTCATCTGTGTAGACCGACAAAAAAAGCCTGTCTCAATATGAGGCAGGCCTTGATTGCTATGCGCGATTCTGGTTCTCTGTGTTGATTTCATCGAGGATATAGCCGAAATCGAACTCTTCTTTTTTGACGATCAGCAATAGGCCATCGCCAAGAGGTACGAGAGAAGTCTCCAATGCCGGATGGTCCAACACGGTATCCATCAGCTTGTTCAGGCGGCGGTGAATCTTGCGGACCCTCTTCGGAACGTCAGCTTCATCATCCAGGATGGTTCCGCCTTGGAAAACATCATCGATGACCAGCATTCCGTCTTTCTTCAGAAGGCGGATGCAATGGGGCAAAAATTCATAATACTTGGATTTCGCACTGTCCATAAAGATGAAATCATACGGACCTTCCAAGGTAGGCAGGACTTCCGCCGCATCGCCTTCCAAAAGCGTCACCTTGTCCGCGATGCCCAATTTCTCAAAGTTTGCTTTTGCGTGGTTGATCATGACCTCAAAACGATCGATGGTCGTGACGTGGCCTTCCGCTCCGACGTGTTGTGCCATCAGGCTGCCTGAGAAGCCAATTGCCGCTCCGATTTCCAATATCTGTTTGGGTTTGATCTGTCCCAGCAGCATATTCAGGAACACAGCTGTTTCATGCGGAATGATGGGCACGCCTCTTTCGTTCGCGGTCTTTTCCAGTTCCCCCAATTCTCCGGGGAAACGCTTCAGTCTGTCGCGCATAAATGCGACCAGTTCTTTCTTTACGACGGGTCTGTCCATCATTTCGTTCAATGCCATACTTTTTTCTCCTTATCGCATACTCTTTTATCAATGGCAACAAGGCTGGGAATGGATCCCAGCCTTGTGCTTATTCATCTTCAATAACTACTGCTTGGACGGGTTCTCTCGTGACACGGATGCCACGGATCCTGCCGCTTTCGACCTGCGTAGTCGTCAGCAGGTACTCTCCGGTCTGAATCGTCGCATGTTCATCATCTTTCGGGAAATAGCCGAGTTCTTCGATCATGTATCCGGCTATCGTATCCACTTCTTCGGATGCGATAGCCGTCTTGAATAATTGATTGAACTTGTCCAGTGGCATACGTCCATTCACAACATAATGATTATCATCGATTTTTTTCGAAAGGCGGTAAATTTCATCATACTCATCTTCAATGTCCCCAACGATTTCCTCCAAAAGGTCCTCGAGGGTGATGATTCCCTCCACGCCACCGTATTCATCCTTGATGATGGCCATATGCGTGTGGGTCTTGCGGAACTCTACTAAGAGATCATCGATATAAATAGTGGAAGGGACAAATAAAGGCGTATTGACCAATTCACGGAAAGAAATTCGCTCAAAACCAACTTCCTTTGATGCTTTCAAAACATTTTTCATATGCAGAACACCAATGATATTGTCCCTGTCTTGCTCATAAACCGGAATCCGAGAATATTGACTGTTCAAAACCAGCGCAATGTTGTATTCCAGATCATCATCCAAATCCATCATCAAAGTGTCCGTGCGCGGCACCATCAATTCACGGGCAAGCTTCGTGTCCAAAGAGAGCACTCCCTGCATCATAGTGAACTCTGATGGGTCGATAACCCCTTCGCCTCGGCTCTGTGCAAGGATAGCCTTCATTTCGTCACGAGTGAGCTTCTCTTCCACATTCGTGAATTCGATCGGTGTCAATTTCTTCAGGATACCGGTCGAGAAAGACAAAAGCCAAACGAACGGTTTGAAGAAGGTCTTGACGACAACGATTGGGCCAGCGGTGTGGCGCGCAATGGTTTCGGGCATCTGCAAGGCGATCTGTTTAGGATACAGTTCACCGAAAACGAGCGTGATATAGGAAAGGACAACGGTGATGATGATCATCGCTATCGTTTTGCCGCCGGCGACGCTTCCCAACAACGGTTCGATATAGCCGACGAAGTTGGATGAAGCGGACGCACTGCTGAAGAATCCGGCAAATGTGATGGCAACTTGGATAGTGGCCAAGAAATCATCCGGATTCTCCAAGAGACGCAAAACCTTCTGTGATTTCTTATCGCCGTCTTTGGCCAGCTTCTCGATTTTGGAACGGTTGATAGAAACAAATGCCAATTCGGCTGAGGCGAAATAAGCATTCAGTAAAGTCAGGGTTAGGATCAATGCTATTTTTGATAGTAACGACTGGCCTTCGGGGTCTGGGTTCATATGATTTTTTTCTCCTTTTTTATGGTGACTCACGCAACTAGGGCCTGTCCTGAAACAAGGCGCTGGGAAGTTGCATAAAAAAATATAGATTCTGTTCAATTATATACTACTTAATATAGTGAACTCCGCTCGAAAAATCAAGAGATTTTTCATTTACGGACTGATGGAGCGATTCCGCGCTTTTTCCTCACGCCTTCCGGGAACGACAAGTGTTCTCATTCCAATCTAATGTTTGAAAGAGGCTGACAATGTCTTGGAAGGGCTTTACCGCTTGATTTATCAAATGTTTAAGAATTTCCAACTATGCGTTTATAACCGTTGCTTTTTTTTATTTTAATGTTATTATCACATTAGACACCCGTGTTTTTAGGAGGATTTTAATTATATGCTTATCCGCTCACTTGCCATTCCAAAACGAGAGCTCACCATCGTCAAGGAGTCCGCCACGCTTCGGGATGCACTGGATATCCTCGAAGATTCAGGATTCCGTTGTGTTCCGATTCTGGACGAAACAGAAACCATTTTTCGTGGAAATATCTACAAAATGCATATCTATCGGCACAAAGCGAACGGCGGGGACATGAACCTGCCTGTCACGCATCTGCTGAAGAATGCCACAAAATTCATTTCGATAGACAGTTCATTCTTTAAGGTATTTTTTACCATCAAAGAATTACCCTACATTTCCGTTTTGAATAAGGATATGACCTTTTACGGCATCCTGACCCATAACGCCTTGTTGAACATGTTGGCCCAATCATGGAGCATCGATGTCGGTAGTTATGTGCTGACGGTCATCGCGCCTGGTCAGAAAGGCGATCTGTACCACATCACCAAAATCATCAACCGTTACTCCTCTATCGCTAGCTGTATTTCCTTGGACATCAACCGGGAAGACGCTCTGCGCAGGGTATTGGTCACTTTACCCGCCGGAACGCCCAAGCAGGTGCTGGATTCCATCGTAAAGGCATTGGAACGCAAAGATTTCCGAGTGACGGAAATCGAAAATCTGCAAGTTGATTTCTGAAAAAGCTCCTTTTACACATTAAAAAAGTCGGACGAAGCCTTGTGCTTGTCCGACTTTTTCAGCGTGTCCCCGGATCAGCGAGTAGCGCCATTCAGATAGGGGTTTGAATAGATTTCTTCCCTTACTGTCGTAGGATCGCCATGTCCCGGGAACAGGACGGTTTCTCCTGGCAAAGGTACGATATATTTCTGGATTCCTTCGATAAGAGTTGTATGGCTGCCGCCCGGCAAATCACTGCGGCCGACGCTCCCTTTGAAGATAACATCTCCTACGATGGCAAACCCGTTCTCGCGGAAAATGAAGATGGTGCTTCCTGGTGAATGCCCGGGAATATGTTGCATCTCAAAACGGAATTCTCCGATTTCGTAAGGCCCCATCTCTTCGAAGAAGACATCCGCTTCTTTCGACAACCGGACATCCGGAACGTTCGGATTGCGTGCTGATCCGTTCAGTTCCGGATTCAACAACCATTCCCGTTCGATAGGATTTTGGTAGACGGGAACGTCGTATTTTTCCCGGATTGTTTCGAGGGCTCCGATGTGATCGTAGTGCGCATGGGTCAACACGATCGCTATCGGATGCAATTCATTCTCTTCGATTGCTGCAATGATGTCTTCCGCTTGCTCACCTGGATCAAAGATGATCGTATCATTCTCATGGTCGCCGATCAAAAAATAACAGTTTTCCTGGATAGGACCGACTGTAATTGCGTACATTTCCATATATTGTTTCCTCCCTCTTTTTCGATTACCTCTCTATTATAAGAGAACGATGAGAAATATCCTAGCGAAAAACGGGAATTTCTGCTGTCTATTCAGCAAAAGCCCCCGTTCTCCAGTTTTTTTCATATGGATTATTAATGAATCAGGCCATTTTTTCAGCAAAACCGATGATCTTGTTCATGTACTTCATAAGCGGTGCTGAGACAACCAACACGACAGCTTCACCGAATGCCGCTGTCACAAAGCTGAACCAAAAAGGCAAATCAAGAACGATATAAAGCTCAATCGCGACAAGAACCATCGTCAACGTGAAAACGAGCGCGGTCATCATCATGCGTTTCATTTCGGAATCGTTGGGTTTGAACAATTTTTCCAGAATAAGGAAAGAGATTAATGTCTGACCAAATCCGAACACCAAGTCCCAAGCCCCTAATGTCGAAAAAATCAGGTTGGCAATGAAAACACCCGCCAAAACACCGTATTTATAATCTTTGTGGTAGCCTACCAAATGATTCAGCATTTCTGAAACACGGAATTGGATGGCACCGAACGACATAAAAGCAAAAACCCCTGTCAAAGCAACATAAAGTGCTGCGATAATTGTATTGATAACCATTTTTCTTGTACTCAACCTAAAAACCTCCTAGTTTTTTTCGTGGGATGGTAGACGAACCACGCACTCCTTCGAGAGCTCAAACAGTTTACCATATATGTTCTCTTTTGAAAACGGCTAACGGCGCATTTTCATCTGATTTTCATTACCAAAAAAAGCTGTCTACCCTTAACAGGTACCCGACAGCTTTCCCGATTTTTCTTTTTTCTATTTGTAAACGCGTGGGACGCGCGCGTTGATTCCCGTCAAAATTTCATAGCCGATCGTATCGATCCTTACCGCCATTTCGGACGGATTATTGACGAGTCCACCGTTTTTCCCCAAGAGCGTCACTTTCGTCCCGACCGGATATTCTTTCGGCAAACTGATCATGCATTGATCCATGCAGATGACTCCCCGGATTGGACAACGCTGGCCATCGACGATGACTGTCTGATGGCGAAGATCCCGTCTCCATCCGTCGGCATAGCCGATTGGAAGCGTAGCGATCCATTCTCCCTCGAAAGCACGGTAACGGGCACCATATGCGATTGTGTCGCCTTCATGCATCTGCTTGACATAGCTGATATGCGTATCCAACTGTACCGATGGCTTCAATTCGTACGGAAGCTCCAATACGGTGTCAGAAGGATTGTATCCGTACATTGCGATACCGACGCGGACCGCATCCGTCTTAAACGCTTCATGCCAAAGCGAAATCGCGGAATTCGCCAGATGCACTATCGGTGGCCGTTGCTCCATTGCCTGCAAAATTTCTTCAAATAAAGCCAGTTGGCGATCCACCAATGTCGGATCTTCACCGTCGGCCGTCGCGAAGTGCGTAAAGATACCTTCGAAAACAAAGCCATTCAGTTCGGCAATGCGCGCTTCGAAGCCTTTGACCTCCTCGACCGTACGCAAGCCAATCCGGCCCATCCCGGTATCAATGGCCAAATGCACCCGGACCGGCAGCTCCGTTTCTCGGTTCTTCAGATACGGCAAGGCCGCTTCTAGCCATTCCGCTGCTGTTACAGCTACGCTGATTCCGTTGTCAGCTATGAGCGCAGCGTCTTCTGCCTCCGTTGGGCCCACAACCATGATGAAGTCATCGGACAGCCCATTTTCCCGCAGCTCCATCGCCTCATCCAACAGCGCGACACAGAATCCGTCCACACCCGCTTCCTTCGCCTTTTTCGCGACCGGAACAGCTCCCAATCCATAGGCATCGGCTTTGACAACCGCAAAAAATTTCTTTCCAGGAGACAGACCCTTCCTGATTTGTTGGATATTCCACGAAATAGCTTCCAAATCGATGGTTTCTATCGTGGGACGGTGCTTTCCTACTACCATGGTTAAAACCCCTTTACTTTTCTAATACCACTTGCGCGGCAATGATGTTTCCCGAATGGGTGATGGAAACGAATCCTGCCCCATCAAACGGAGATTTGGTTATTTCAGGCTTCCGGTTCTCTCCGGGCAAAATTTCGATATCTTGGAAAGACAGCTTACCGATACCTGTGCCATAAGCCTTTGAGAAAGCTTCTTTTGCGGCATAGCGTCCAGCCAGAAATTCCATTTGGCGTGCTCCGCTCAGAGACGAGAACAGTTTCATTTCCGCTACGGTCAAAACCCGTTCCGCAAAACCCGAACGCCGATCATAGGCTTTCGTGATGCGGTCCAACTCGGTTACGTCCAATCCTATTCCATAAATCATTCCAATCACCGCCTCTTCTGCATGCATTGTTCTCATTTTACCAAAAACAAAAAAATTTCCAGCATAAGAAAAACCTCTTCTCCTGGCATAGGCCAATTGGAGAAGAGGTTTTTGATCACGAATTAGTCGTTGTTGCTGCGGATAGTAAAGCTATGGCTGCTTTTTTTAGGTGCGCCGGCACTGCCGCCGCCACGTTTGTCATCATAGCGTTTGCCGCCGGAGCGTGGTTTGCTGTCGCTTGAGCGATTTTTGTTGCCACTGCGTTCTCCGCTGCGTTCGCCACCGCCGCTGCCGCGTCTTTCTGATGAACTACGGTTACCTTTGTAGCCGCCGCCCGTGCTCTTACCTTTGTAACCACCGCCGCCTTTACCTTTTCTTGAAGGCAATGGGCGTTCTGGCGTGATCTTAACAGGAACATCAGTAGCATCTTTAGAAAGACTCTTCAAGAATGCTGCTACCAAATCTTCAGCAGTGTGCTCTTCAAGCAAACGAACAGCTGCACGTTGATATTTGTCTGTTTCTGTTTCTTTTACCAACGACTCCACTTCATCCATAGCTGATTTTACTTGGCCACGGAAAGCTTCTTCATCACTTGGTGGTTGTAATGGAGTGATCGGTTTTTTGGTTAAGTTTTCGATTGTACGCAAGTAATCCATTTCGTTTGGTGTAACGAAAGTAACGGACATACCTTCTTTACCTGCACGACCTGTACGGCCGATACGGTGAACATAGCTTTCTGGATCTTGAGGGATATCGTAGTTGTACACGTGTGTAACACCTGTAACATCCAATCCACGAGCAGCAACGTCAGTCGCTACCAAGAAATCCAAATCGCCAGTCTTGAATGCATTCAGAACACTCATACGTTTTTGTTGTGTCAAATCGCCATGGATTCCTTCTGCGCGGTAACCGCGTAGTTCCAATCCTTTGGACAATTCATCAACACGACGTTTTGTACGGCCGAATACAATAGCCAATTCCGGATTTTGAACATCGAACAAACGAGTCATTGTATCGAATTTTTCAAAATCTTTACATTTGACGAAATATTGATCAATTAAGTTAGCTGAAGCGTGGGATGCTTTAATTTTCACGTGTTCTGGAGCATGCATGAATTTAACACCGATTTTTTTGATCTGGTCAGGCATCGTTGCTGAGAACAACAATGTTTGACGCTCAGACGGTGTTTCACTAAGGATGCTTTCGATGTCTTCCAAGAAGCCCATGTTCAACATTTCATCTGCTTCATCCAAAACTAGCGTTTCAATATGATCCAAACGAATTGTTTTGCGTTTGATATGATCCAATAAACGGCCTGGTGTCCCAACGATAATTTGCGGTTTGTTTTTTAAAGCGCGAATTTGACGGCTGATATCTGCTCCACCATAAACAACTTGTACTGATACATGTTTGTCTTTGCCTAAGCGATAAAGTTCTTCTTGTGTTTGAATCGCTAATTCACGTGTTGGCGCGATAACAATCCCTTGGATAGCTTTGTTTTCTGTGTTGATTTTTTGCAACATCGGCAATCCAAAAGCGGCTGTTTTACCAGTACCTGTTTGTGCTTGGCCGATAACGTCCAATCCTTTGAGCGCCAAAGGAATAGTTTCCGTTTGGATGGGTGTTGCTTCCTCGAAGCCCATTGTCTCAATTGACTGTAATAATACTGCATCTAAACCTAATTCTGAAAATTTCATGTTTCCTCCTAATTTTGAGAAACTAAAATTTAGAGAGTCTTTTCTTTTACCCGTATCTAAATACGGTTCATAATCTTATAAATAAAAGATAAACCTTTTTTACTTAATCCCTTGAATAGAAAGCTTGATAAATCAAACATTCTGCACTTCGCAGAAAAAACCCTCTTATTTCTCTATTCTTACCATCAGCAATAATAACACGTTCCGCAGAGTTTTACAAATCATTTTCTCTTAAAATAATGAAATTTCTTACAAAAAAACCTTGTTGTAAGGATATTTCCAATGAAAATGACAAGTAAATCTACAATTTACCGACATTTGACATATGCGCTCCACATTGGCTGTAAAAGGGATCTCCTTGCTTTCGCGACGACGTGACCCATCCAAATCCTTTATATTTCCTATTATACACGCAAAGCTGCCACAACCGCCAATAAATCAGTTCCGAAACTGGATTTGATCAGTACTTGATCGGCTTGTTGGAGCTCTGCCTTGAGCTTATCGATCAATGGCGCCTTTTCCCCAACATAATGATAAAGTTGCCCTTTCGGAAAGACAGTCTTTAATTTTTCATAAAGAGCGGCCATTTCCGTGCCGTACAGATAGACCTGATCGAACTCCACAGGAGAAATTTCAGCCGCCAAGGCAGCATGCATTTCAGCAGAACGTTCACCCAATTCACGGATATCCCCGAGCACCGCAATTTTCTTGCCCTCACGCGGTAGCTGTGCGAAGGAGCGCAGCACGGCTGTCATGGAAGTCGGGCTGGCATTGTACGCATCATTCAACAATTGCGAGCCATTTACGCCAGCTAGCCACTGCGTGCGATTGGCGGTCAGCTGAAAAGTCGCCAGCGCTTCTTTCACTTCAGCGATCGTCATGCCCAATACCTGTGCAGCGGTTAACGCAGCCAAAGCATTCCGGACATTGTAAACACCCAATACAGGGATTTCCAGATTGACATTCGGATCCAGATTCACATGGAAAGTTGTTCTGGTTTTACCAGGAACGATGGCATAGGCATAGACCGTATTCGTTTCGTCCGTGCCGAAAGTCAGCTGACGGAAGTTACTTTCCTGAGGCAGCTCTTCGGCAATCAACGGCTCGTCACCCGGATAAATGAACGTCCCTTCCGGCTTTAGCCCCTCCAAAATTTCCAATTTAGCTTTGGCGATGCCACGACGGCTCCCGAGGAACTCCAGATGGCTGTCCCCAATCAACGTGATGATGGCGACATCCGGTTTTGCCAATCGGCTCAACAAGCTGATTTCGCCGAAGTTACTCATGCCCATTTCAAGCACCAGCACCTCTGTGTCTTCCGGCATCTCCAGAATGGTCATGGGCATGCCGATTTCATTATTGTAATTGCCCTCTGTCTTATGGACACGGAATCGAGCGGACAGAACGGCAGCCGTCATGTCCTTAGTGGTGGTCTTTCCGTTGCTACCGGTGATCGCGACGACTTTCGGTTGGATCATATTCAGATAGGCTTCCGCTAGCTTTTGCAAAGCTTCCAGCGTATCGTCCACCAGAATGACGGCAATATTTTCAGGAGCTTCTCCCGCCGCACGGCTCCATAAAGTTGCCGTTGCTCCGTTTTTGATTGCAGACTGGACATAATCATGACCATCCGTTTCCCCCTGCAAAGGCACAAACAAACTGCCAGGCGTTGCTTTGCGGGAGTCGAAGACGACAGCATTTATTTCAGCAAAGCGATTAGCCGAAGTGTAGTCGATCGCCCCTACTGCTTTCACAACATCGATAATGCGTAGTGGTTTCATAGTTGATTCCTCATTTCCTATTAGTTCTCAGAAGTTTTGCCCCTGATCTTAGAAAAGCTGAACGGGTTCGTTCAACCCTGACAGAAATTTAGGAAATCTGGCCCTGAATGAGCATCGAAGAGGGCAATGGGGCAGATTTATCTAATTTCCGAGGGGCTAACCCGTGAAGCTAGCCAATATTTTGGTTGTGCAACTCCTTATAACACCTATGGTGATGCACTTTTGGATTCAAAATATTCTATACATTTCTACTGTATTAAAAAAGCCGTCCTTTCCCTAGGTTCGCAGCAAGCACTCCATGCTTTCAGTGCTGCTGACAATCCGGGAAATCACGGCCTTCCATTCATTATTCTACAAATTGATAGGACAGTTTTTCTTCATGGCGCTTCAATGCCAACTGGATCAATTCTTCCACCAGATCACTGTATTTCAATCCTGTGTGTTCCCATAGCAACGGATACATGCTGCGGGAAGTGAAGCCAGGCAAAGTATTGACTTCATTGATGTAGATTTCATTGTTTTTGGTAACAAAGAAATCGCATCGACTCAAACCGCTTCCATCCAGCGCTCGAAAAGCGATTGTTGCATAATTCTGCAATTTGGCAGTAATTTCTTCCGGTAATTCAGACGGAATCTGCAGCAATACTTCTTCATTGCCATACTTTTCTTCGTAGTCATAGAAATCTTTGGTTTTAACGATTTCACCGGGTACGGAGGTATGAACATCGTCATTTCCCAATACCGCAATTTCGATTTCACGGGCTTCGATGCCTTGTTCAACGACCACGCGACGGTCATAGCGGAAAGCCGTTTCAATCGCTGCAGTCAACTCTTCAAGATTCGTAGCTTTGGAGATGCCGACACTTGAGCCCATATTAGCTGGCTTTATGTACATCGGATAAATCAGGCTGCCTTCGCATTGGATGAAGATCTTCTCGCGATCATTTTTCCAATCATTTCGGGTTACGGCCACATAAGGCACTTGTGGCAATCCTGCTTGTTGGAAAAGATGCTTGCTGATGATTTTGTCCATTCCGCTGGCGCTGGCAAGGACACCACAGCCGACATACGGCATATTCAGGACTTCAAATAGCCCTTGTACCGTTCCGTCTTCTCCGTTAGGACCATGCAATACCGGGAAGATGACAGCATCCTCAGACTGGATGTCTGCTGGTGAAATTAGTTCGCCGTAGGATTTGCCATCCTGTGAATCGGCGAAGCGTTTCTCGGAACCCGGCTCCAAATATAAGTTTTCAGAGAATGCAACGGGTTCAGAAAGGGATTGCCCTTGAATCCATGCGCCTGCCTTGGTGATATAGACTGGCACAACTTCATAATAGTTGAAATAGATCGCCTTTATGATCGAATGTGCTGTCAGGATCGAAATATCGTGCTCAGCGCTCTTTCCGCCGTAAATCAAATAAATTTTCATCGAGAAATCCTCCGAATTTTTTGATAACTACCTTAATCAAAACATATTGTACCATATTTATTTTTTGCCTAAAACGATTTTTGTGAAAAGTGGCTTGGCATAGCTCCTGCCGAGGCCAAAACAGCTGATCCCGGCTCAATGGATACAGAAAAAGCCTAAGTTCCGGCTTAGGCTTTCATTCAAAGTCTATGTCTATTTTCCACTCATTGCGTTCCATGTCATAACAGATGGTGCCCACCGAATCTTTTTCGTTGAAACGGCCGCCGATGGTGGCATATCGGTCTTCCGCGATGAACAATGGGATGCAGTATGTATTTTCTTCGATGCTCATCTGTCTGAAGGAGATGACGGCTCCTTCTTTGAAGATCGGAATGAATTCCTTCACGCGTTCGATCGGGAATGGCGCAATTTCTTTGTCTTTCTGATAAAAACGCTTCTTCTCATTCACTTTTTCCTTTAACTTGACGGTGATGGCTTCAGCGAACAGCTCATGGAATTGCTCCAAATAGCGATAGTACATTTTTATGAAACCATTCGGCAACGTGAGGTAGATGTAACTGTTTTGTAATTTGTAATAGAACGGTGAGTGCAAGTGTGTATGCGCATGGGCGATATACAAGATCTCGGATATTTCGATTGGGGTGAGGAGATGCAACATATCCACATTCACAAAATCAATCCATTTTCCCATAGCGGTTTGATTGTCCGTCCCTTTTTGGAAGAACGCTTTTACGTTTTCTTGGCCTTTGATAACCTGAAACCCGGTATGATTATCATATGTTCCGATGCTTTTTCTTCCGTCCACCAACAATAAGTTTTCTGGAAGCTTCCGGGCTAACTTTGTGTAATCCTTCACCGCTATCCCTTTGCTCAAAACAAAATTGCTGACTGTTTCATAATGAACATATAACATATCTTCACTCATGAATGATCCCCCCCTTTCCGAAATATCCCTTATTATCATTCTACTACGCGCAAAACCGATTAAGGTATCAGTACCATGTTAATATTATTACAAATCCGTATCTTTTACAAAGATAATTTGCCTTTTTATCCTATTTTTTTTCACAGCAACAAATTGAAAGGGTTTTCATACCAAAAGCCGAACTTTATTTGTGCAATTTGGATAAAATGTCCGAAAAAAGAAGCTATTTACATAGCTTCTAATCGTTTGATTCGGTTTGCCGTTGAAGGGTGGGTCGAAAACAAGCCATCGCTTTCTACTTCTCCCTCCTTCATCCGTTTGAAAGGATTCACAATATATAGCGAAGCGCTGGCAGCATTTGCTGCCTCCATCGGGTCGCTATTCGCTATTTTATTCAAAGCGGATTTCAACCCTTCCGGATTACGTGTGAACTCAATCGCACTCGCATCAGCCAGATACTCCCTGTTACGGGAGAGTGCCAAGCGGATTATTGTCGCCACAAAAGGCGAAAGAACCAGTATAAGCAAGGAAAGGATCAGCAATACGATGCCCAATCCTCCGCTGTTATCACTTTTGCGTCGACGTCCGCCACCACCCCAGAACATCATCCGGGTGCTGAATTGGGCCAAAAATGCGATCAGCCCCGCTATCGCCAAAGCGACAGTGGATAAGCGGATGTCATAGTTGCGGATATGCGCGAACTCATGCGCCAGCACCCCCGTCAATTCTTCCCGGTTCAATTTCTTCAACAAGCCTGTTGTCACGGCGACAGAGGCCTTTTCCGGCGAATTTCCGGCAGCAAAGGCATTCGGGCTTTCATCTTCGATGATGAAGATTCTAGGAAAAGGCAACCGCGTCACGATCGTCATTTCCTCGACGATATTCCAGAGCATCGGGTATTGCGCCTTATCCGTGATTTCCCGGGCCTTGTTCAGGCTCATGACCACTTGTGTGGATTGCGCAACCATGATGGCGACGTAGACAACTCCGATGATCATCGCGAGCGCGACCCCGGACAAGGCGTTGTCCCAATTCATGTAACCGATGGCCGCCCCTAAGGCTGCAAACAGGAGAAAGAATAAGAATACAATCAGTACGGTGCGCCGTTTATTCTGCTCAATTTGTTGATGGAGCAAAGGTACTCACCAACTTTCCATCAAAATCATATTTTTTCAGAACGATACTTTCGGTACATTTTTTTCTTCTTCCGGAGTTGCCAAAACGACTTCCGGACGGAAACCATGGACACCTGCCACAACATTGCTCGGGAATGTCCCTAATTTGATGTTGTATTGTGTAACGCTCGAATTGTACAATTGGCGCGCATAAGCAATCTTATTTTCTGTTGCGGACAATTCTTCCTGTAATGCCAAGAAATTCTGGTTCGCCTTTAGATCCGGATACGCCTCCGCCAAAGCAAAAACGGTCCGCAATTGGCTCGACAGTTGATTGGACAGTTCCATCTTTTTGGCCGGATCTTCGGTTCCCATATCCGAAATCATGTTCCGCAAATTGATGACTTTGGTCAACGTTTCCTGCTCATGCTTCGCATAGCCCTTGACCGTCTCAACGATGTTCGGGATCAGATCATTCCTGCGTTTCAACTGGACATCAATTTGGCTCCAAGCTTCCGTTACCCACAATTTATTTTTCACAAGACTGTTATACAACGAAACCCATACTGCCCCGATGATCGCTGCCACTACAATGAATCCTATTAACCATTCCATTTTGCTCACAGCTCCTTTTCTCTCTTGCCGACCTAACGGCTGACCTAGACATTTTTCCGTCTACACCTTTCATTATAGAAGAGTCTATTCGTTTTGTAAAAAAATAGACTAACTCTCTCTTCGCCGAAAAGTGCTGGCATCTGTGATATCATGAAGGAAAGAAAATCAGATGAGGTGTAATTATGTATTTCATCCCGCAACACACTTTTAAAAATCTGCCCATCCTCTTCAAAACTACTCTTTTATACAAAGACGTTACTGCAGCCGATCTGCCTCAGGACTATCTTGACCTGCTGGCGGAACAGAACGGCGGCTATCTGTTATGCTCACGCATCGCGACCAAAGAGCCCACATCCGATGGCATCGATTACGCAGCCGTGCATGCGATCCTGGGACTTCACGACGATCCCCAGAACAGCCTGTATGCCCAACAAGAAATTGCCCGTTCGGCGGGGCTGCCGGATTATTTCGTGCTTTTCAGCGTCAACGGCAGCCAACTCTTTGCCTTCGACTATTCAAAATTGTCCCCGTCCGGCGAACCCAGCATCCGGTACATCGATATCGAAACGGACAATTGGCAGACTGTCGCTGCTGATTTTGGTCAATTCCTGCGTAGTCTGATTGTGGCGTCCATGAATGTTCCGGAAGAGATCCGGCTCACACACACGGAAGGAGAGCACGCCTTTTTGCTGGCCGACGCCGCGGAACTGCCGGAGCTATTTTTGCACTTCGAGGATGACCCGGACAAACACTGGTATCTCCAATGGATAGAGCATTTTTCCGACCATCCCGATGCGGCCTGTCGAAAAATCGCCTGCGAAGCGCTGGAAACGCAGATCCTCTACTTCAGGAATGTGTTACCGGCATCTGTCAAAGATGTGCTGGCGAATTTTCTTGCTGATCCGGATCCTGCGATCCAAAGGCTAGCCAGAGAGCTGGAAAAAGAGCTTGCGGATGACTGAATGCATGAGGGCAGTGTGCACTCGTTCCGCTCGCCGGAGAAGGGATCGGAGAATCAGCACCACCTCCGATGTGGAAAGGCTCGCCGGAGTTGGTGCCGCGAAAACATCGTCATCTCCGATGGGGAAGAACTCGTAGGAGGTGGGACCACAATAGCAGTCGGAACTCCGGCGAAGCCTCCGTTCACCGGAGATAAGGGCCTCGTAATACGGTCATCATAACAACAGCTAAAAGCAGGGGGTTGCCGCAACGCGGCACTTCCCTGCTTTTGTCATTACCCTTGTTCCTTCAACCACTGTTGATAAAGGTTCTTCGTCTTGTGGCCTTTGCCGAGGATGTCCAGCATCTCGTTTTGCGTTTTGCTTGCGTAGCGGCTTGTTTCGCGCTGTAGATGTAGCGGGCCCAATCCCGCTGATAGCCCGGCGTCAGTTCCGCATACAGCTTTGCGGCGTCTGGATGCTCTGCCTCCAGATATGCCTTCACATCCGGGATAAATTTCTCATAGTCAGCCCCATTGCCGCTGCTCGCTTTGTTGGGCTTACCTTTCCCTTTGACATCATTTTTCATCCCGACAAGCGTGAACGTATCATCCAGCTTGATCATCCGCGCAAATTTCAGGCTGCTGTCGCCGACATAGCCATTTCCGGCGTCCACGCCCAGGCTCGGAAAGATGGCATCGCGATGAACGGATGTATCATAGGTCTTGTTCCCAATTTTCGGATAAGCGATGTAAAGATAGCCTTCCGGATTCAGGCGCTCCGCTTTGATCGTATTCAAAACACGTTCATTCAGTTCCTGCAAAGTCAGGACATAGGAAAAAATCAGGTCGTATTTCCCGGAATCCAAATCCGTATCATAGGAGTCCAAGTCCGCGAAATCGTCAACTGTGGCGCGGTATTTTCCCAGAACGGCACGCTTTTTGAATTTATCCAACCCTAACCGCTTCGTGAGGGAGGCCGAACCTGGCAGTGGTTTGGCAATGTCCTTCTCTCCATAAAGTTGGTTCGCGTGAGCGATGTCTTCCCGGATCATCTCCTTCAGCACAGCTGTATCGATGTCGGAAAGTTTATTGACGTACACGCAACCCTTTCCGATTTTATGTTTGCCGAGTTTCCCAAGCAATTCTTCCCGTTTTCCATCCGGCAACATAAAATAAAACGTCAATGCCGTCTTGCGCGGAGAAAAAGCAGCCAGCGGAGCATCGCCTTCATGGCCGCTCGCGTACCGGTAATGATATTTCCCGAATCCGATGATGCTCGGCCCCCACATTTTAGCTTCCTCTCCAGTCACTTCCGAAAACAACGACAACAGCGCATAAGCATCCTCTTTCTTTTGCGGCTGTTGGATTTCCTCGATGAACTCCTGCACAGACACTTCCGTGGGCTTAGTCTTAGGTTCGTAAACCATATTCGCTTCCCCTCTCGTTTCTTCTTAAATCTATCATAGCAAACCAACAGACCACCCGCAAAATCCAAGCCCTGAAGACAGCCGATTGACCGGAAATATAACGTTTCTCCGGCGAACGCAGGCTTCGTCGGAGTTCGGCCTGCATTTCTGGATTTCAGCTCCGATGTTGCGGTGCTCATCGGAGCTGGACCCATCAAATTACCGGCGTCCTCCGGGGAGCGCGTCCTCCCCGGAGCTGTCCACTGATTCCGACATCCCTTCTCCGGCGAACGGCGCTGCCTCTCAAATGAATGCTCCCCCACAACCCCATGAAAACAAAAAAAGAGCCCTCCCGAAACCGGGAAAGCCCTCAAGAAGATTATGCTTCTTCTTCGTTGTTTTTGAAACCATATTTTTTGTTGAAGCGGTCCACACGGCCATCGGCTTGCGTGAATTTTTGACGTCCAGTATAGAATGGGTGTGAATCTGAAGAAATTTCTACACGGATCATTGGGTAAGTGTTGCCATCTTCCCATTCAACTTTTTCGCTTGAACCTTTAGTTGAACCTGATAAAAATTTGAATCCTGTAGTTGTATCCATGAACACAACTGTTTGGTAATTTGGATGGATTTCTTGTTTCATGTCTCTTTCGCTCCTTTTTGCCCTGGATTATTTACTAAGCCAGAGTTGTCTTTTTGTAATAAAAAGTCTACCGCAGGGTAATCCTTTTTAACGTTAAAAGGATACCACGCAAACAGCAAGAATGCAACGACAAATTTAAAAAACACGTTTTCCCCATACAGGCAGCAGTGAGAAAAACGTGTTTGCGTTATTTATTTAGAATGGCTGCAATCTCTTCTTCCGAAAGACTGCTGTCGGCATTCAGGTTCGTGAATTGGCCCGGACCATCAATCCTCACAAGAGCAGGCACCGTGCGGACGCCCATTTTGTCGCGCAGACTTTGGATCACAGGGTCTGTCGGTGTATTCAAGCTGTTTAGATAATGGATCGTCAGGTTCTTTTCTTTGCGGACCTTGTCCAATTTAGGGACAAATTTCCGGCAATACGGGCAAACGGCTTTCCCGAGATAAACGACCGCTTTTTCACCGGCAGCTAGTTTCCCTTCAAACTCTTCAGGCGTGATCTCTATGAATTCTTTTATGTCTTCTTCGTAATTTCCTTTATTAAAAAGCATTTGAAAACCTCCAGTTTTTGGGTTTTGATAGTTCCACTATACCGGGAAGCTGTAAAAAATGCTCATGATTTGCTCACACGCTCCGGCACACTTCTATTTCATCAATGCAATCCGGGTCAGCAAAGCTTCATTATTTTCGGTTGTGCTCATCTGTTTCAGGAAGCTCTCTGTATATTCCAAAGCATCCCCGCGCATGCCGCGTCGGACTTTGTAAATACTCTCCATCGTTTTCGCATCCAAGAGGAGGTCTTCTCTGCGGGTGCCCGATTTTTTGATATCGATTGCAGGGAAGATGCGGCGTTCCGCCAATTCACGGGAAAGCACAAGTTCCATGTTCCCTGTTCCTTTGAATTCTTCATAGATGACTTCATCCATACGGCTGCCGGTGTCGACAAGCGCAGTCGCGATGATCGTCAAGCTGCCGCCATCTTCGATATTCCGGGCTGCACCAAAGAAACGTTTCGGGCGATAAAAGGCTGCCGGATCAATCCCTCCACTCAAGGTCCTGCCGCTTGGCGGTATGACTAAGTTATAGGCGCGGGCCAAACGCGTCAGGCTATCCATCAGAATGACCACATCGCGTTTGTCTTCGACAAGGCGCATGGCTCTTTCCAGGACGAGTTCCGCCACCCGAACATGGTTTGCCGGTTGTTGGTCGAAAGTTGAGGAAACCACATCACCCTTCACACTGCGCTCGATATCCGTCACTTCTTCCGGACGCTCATCGATGAGCAGCATGATCAGTTCGACATCAGGATGGTTAGTGGTGATGCCGTTCGCGATTTCTTTCAGCAAAGTCGTTTTTCCTGCTTTCGGAGGCGCAACGATCATCCCACGTTGACCGAAGCCGATTGGCGAGAACAGATCGACCATCCGAGCGGTTACGTTTGTCCGGGTATTTTCCAATTTCATCTGATGGTTCGGATAAATGGGCGTTAACCCTGGGAAGTGCGAGCGCTCTTTGGCTTGATCAGGTCGTTTTCCGTTCACAGTGCTGACTTGCATCAGACCGTAATAACGTTCGGATGCTTTCGGAGGTCTGGCTTTTCCCGCCACTTTGTCCCCATTACGCAGATCGAAGCGTCTGATTTGCGACGTCGATATGTAAATGTCTTCTTGACTCGGCGAATAGTTGATCGGCCTCAAAAATCCGAATCCTTCCTGAGCAACGATATCCAAAATGCCCTCAGTCATGAAGAACCCTTGCTTTTCCTCTTGGGCACGGATGACCGCCAATGACAACTCTTTTTTGTTCATTTGGCTGTAGTAGGGGATCTTCAGTTCTCTGGCATAGGTGTATATTTCTTTAAGAGTCTTACTTTCCAACTCATGCAAGGTAAGCATATCTTCCAAACAGTTCCACCTTCCTCTCTTATCATTCTGATGATGCTTATTTTCGGCAAATGTAATATATAAGATATTCAAAACACCTTCAAAGTTGGTTACTGCTTTGAAGGTGCTCCTTATTATCGTGTTGCGCGAAGAAGTTTATTCTTCGTCTTCGATCATTTTGATATCTGCGCCTAAAGCAGTCAATTTTTCGACGATATGATCATACCCGCGCAGGATATTCTCGATACCTGAAATTGTGGTTGTGCCTTCTGCCATCAATCCTGCGATGACTAGACAGGCGCCAGCACGCAAATCGCTGGCTGTAACTTCCGCACCGGTCAATTTGTTGGGGCCTTGCATGAAGATCATGTCACTTTCCACCTTGGCCTTCGCACCCATCCTGCGGAGCTCCGGGATATGGTTGACGCGCTTAGGATAGATGGTGTCGATGATGGTGCCGTCACCGCTCGCTTTCAGCAAGAGCGGAGTCAGAGGTTGCTGCAAGTCAGTCGCAAACCCAGGGTAAGGCAACGTCTTGATGTGGACCATCTTCAGGTTATCGGATTTTTTGACCAGGATGCTGTCCTCGCCGATTTCCATCTCTACGCCCATTTCTTCCATTTTTGCGATCAGGCTTTCGATATGCTCGACGATCACATTTTTCACAAGCACACGCTCTCCCATCGCTGCGGCAGCGGCCAGATAAGTCCCTGCTTCGATGCGATCCGGTATCACGGTGTGTCTGCAACCATGTAAGCTTTCCACGCCTTCGATCCGGATAATGTCCGTCCCAGCTCCGCGGATTTTCGCTCCCATGTTGTTCAACAAGATGCAGACATCGATGATTTCCGGCTCTTTGGCCACATTCTCGATGATTGTTTTGCCTTTAGCTTTGACCGCCGCCAATATGGTGTTGATCGTCGCTCCGATCGAAACCACGTCAAGATAGATGCGCTCGCCTTTCAGCCCCTCTTCTGGTGTAGTAAGATAGATGGCGCCCATTTCATTGCGCACCGTCGCGCCCAAAGCCTCGAAACCTTTGATGTGCTGATCGATCGGTCTCGGGCCCAAGAAACAGCCTCCAGGCAGCCCAATGACTCCTTCACCAAATTTTGAGAGGATAGCTCCCATGAAATAATACGAAGCACGCAAGCTTTTGATTTTTCCGGTAGGCATCGGTATGGAAATCATGTTGGTCGGATCGATCGTGATGATGCCCTCATCCTCATCAAAAGACACTTCGACGTTGAAGTCCTCAAGGATATCTATCAGAGAGTGCACATCCTGAATGTTGGGGATGCCTTCCAAGATGACTGGGGAGTCCGCCAAAATGGCAGCCGGGATCAGCGCAACCGTGCTGTTTTTCGCTCCGCTGATGGTGATTTCACCGTTCAACGGTTTATTCCCCTCTATAACTAATTTTTTCATAAAAAAGCCTCACTTCATGTGTAGTTGCCGAACGAAAAATCGTCTGGAAATAAATGGGATCGCTCGCACGGATTGCCTTTCACGGGAAAAACAGCGCAACGATGCCGAAATACAATTATTTTTAGTTTTATTCGATTGTTGGTTGATCATTTACAATTCTAACAAAAATACAGGGTCCATTACTAGTTTTTTTATGCAATCGTCTGCTTTCCGCTATATTTCTCAATTTGATACGGCCGAACAGCGTGCGAAAAGCGTTACAAGCCCGCTCTGCCACGAAAGAACTTTAGGAAATCTGGCCTCGCAACGTTCCCTACGTTCAACTTGTACTGGGGCTCTGAGGGATGAATCCCTCAGAGCCCCATGCAAATGAGCATTGTAGAGCGCAATGGGTCAGATTTATCTAATTTCCGAGAGGCAGGCTTGGACCGCTAGTCATCTTTATTGAAGACAACTGCCCTACTTTATGATGTAATGTTAACACAAACTCAGAAATATATGGAAAATGAGGCACCAATCCAAGGACGTTCGGAAAAAAATAATAACAAAAAAGGAGATCCGGAACATTGGCCCCAGACCTCCTCGAAGATCGTTTGATTAAATTAAGCTTTGTTGCTTGAACCGAAAACTTGCATTCTTTCTTTAACGACTTTAACGATCGCTTCTTTACCAGGTCCGATAACTTTACGAGGATCATAAACGTTAGCGTCTGTAGCTAATTTTTCTCTTACAGCAGCTGTAAAGACTTGTTGGCATTCAGTGTTCACGTTGATTTTTGAATGTCCGAACTCGATAGCTTTTTTGACTTGGTGTTCTGGAATTCCTGAACCACCGTGTAATACTAATGGTTTGTGAGTCAATTCAGAAATTTCTTTCATTTCGTCGAAACCAAGTACAGGTTCGCCGGAGTAAGGTCCGTGTACAGAACCTAATGCAGCAGCCAATGCATCGATAGCTGTTTCAGTAGTCAAACGTAAGCATTCAGCTGGATCAGCGTATTGGATTCCGCCTGTGATTCCATCTTCAGTTCCGCCGACAGTTCCGATTTCAGCTTCAACAGAAGCGCCTTTAGAATGTGCGTACTCAACAACTAATTTAGTTTGAGCAATGTTTTCATCGATAGGGTAATGTGATTTGTCGATCATTACAGACGAGTAACCAGCATCGATAGCGGATTTGCAGCTTTCAAAGCTTGTACCGTGGTCAAGATGCAATGCTACAGGAACAGTGATGTCCATAGTTTCTAATAGAGCATTAGTCATAGCTGCAACAACTAAATGTCCACCCATGTATTTTGCTGCGCCTTCAGAAACACCTAAAATAACTGGAGATTTTTCTTCTTGGGCAGCTTGTAATACAGCTTGCGTCCACTCAAGGTTGTTGATATTGAATTGTCCTACGGCATACTTTCCTTCTAACGCTTTGTTTAACATATCTGTCATACTTACTAAACGACTCATTCTTGTTGCCTCCTTGGAATCCATTGGTCTATATTTCTTACAACACACCTATTTTAGCAGAAAATGAAAATATTTACTACCTTTTCAGTCAAACCTGCTCATTAAAATACAATATCAGTCAAATCGGGAGCGGAATGTCCCGCTTATTTGCCTGCGTTTTCCAGAGATGCCGCGATGAAGCCGTCAAAGATCGGCTGTGGTCTGTTCGGGCGTGAGATGAACTCAGGATGGAACTGGGCAGCAATATAGAACGGATGGTTTTTCAATTCCACAATTTCCACCAAGCGTTGATCCGGGGATACGCCTGAGAAGACCATGCCTTTTTCAGCCAAAATTTCACGGTAAGCATTGTTGAATTCATAACGATGGCGATGACGCTCTTGGACCATATCGGCGTTGTGGTAAAGTTTCTTAGCCAATGTGCCTTCCTTCAACTCGCAAGGATACAAACCTAAACGCAACGTGCCGCCCATCTCATCGATGTTTTCTTGGTCTGGCATCAGATCGATGATGTTATTTTTGCATTCCGGATTGGTTTCTGCTGAATCTGCATCTTCCAAACCAACAACATTGCGAGCAAACTCTACACAAGCCAATTGCATGCCGAGACAGATACCGAAGAACGGCACATTATTTTCGCGTGCGTATTGGATAGCAACAATCTTGCCTTCGATACCGCGGTCTCCGAATCCACCCGGAACAAGGATACCATCCGCAGAAGCCAAATACTCTTGCGCGTTCGCAGTAGTCACTTCTTCCGCATTGATCCATTGGATATCGATTTCGGTATTGTGCGCATAACCGGCGTGTTTCAATGCTTCCGCTACAGACAAATACGCATCCTGCAGTTCCACGTATTTTCCGACAAGAGCGATTTTAGTTGTTTTTTCAAGACTTTGAACTTTTTCGACCAAAGCTTTCCAATCCGTCATATCGGCTTGCGGCAGATCGGACAGGCCAAGATAATCGCAGACAATTTGGTCCATATTCTGTTCTTGGAGCATCAAAGGAATTTCGTACAATGTCTCTACGTCACGGGATTCGATTACCGCTTCGGGTTTCACATCACAGAAGGATGCCAATTTGTTTTTGATATGTTGCGGCAATGGCATTTCTGTACGAACAACCAAGATATTCGGTTGGATACCCAAACTGCGTAATTCTTTAACGCTATGTTGCGTTGGTTTTGTCTTCAATTCGCCGGCTGCGCGCAAATAAGGAATCAAAGTCGTGTGGATGTACAGCACGTTTTCAGCGCCAACTTCCATACGCATTTGACGCAAGGCTTCCAAGAATGGCAAAGATTCGATATCACCAACGGTTCCGCCTACTTCAGTAATGACGATGTCAGAATCTGTCGTTTCGCCAGCACGCATGATCTTTTCCTTGATTTCATTCGTGATGTGCGGGATTACTTGGACAGTAGCGCCTAGATAGTCCCCTTTGCGTTCTTTGCGGATGACTTCGGAATAAACCTTTCCGGTCGTCACATTTGAATATTGATTCAGGTTGATGTCGATGAAACGCTCATAGTGGCCTAAGTCCAAATCGGTTTCGGTGCCGTCATCAGTAACGAATACTTCCCCGTGTTGGTAAGGACTCATCGTACCTGGATCCACATTGATGTAAGGGTCGAATTTTTGGATTGTGATCTTCAATCCACGGTTTTTCAGCAAACGTCCTAAAGACGCCGCCACGATACCTTTACCGATTGAAGATACTACCCCGCCTGTTACAAAAATATACTTAGTCATTTTTTTCTTCCCCCTGTTTTAAAATGTGCAAAATTATGTCCGAAGGATTCTCCAACGCTGCAATAAACAAAATAAAGCTCCCTGTTCTTAAGAACAGGGAGCCGTAAAAATTCAACGTATGCTTTCCAAAAAGAATTGCTTTTTGGGAGCCCAATGAAGATGATACCTCCAATTGCATAAGGTGTCAAGAAAGAATTGGGTACCGGAGGAAATGATTATTTCTCTTCGTCCTTTTCTTCCGCAACGAACTCTTCTTCCTCTTCGAATTCTTCTTCCTCTTCAAGATCTTCTTCTTCAATGATCAAGGTCAAATCTTCTTCGATACCGCTCGTGATGTCGTCATCGTCATCCGTGATATCCACAGCATCAACATCATCGACTTCGTCCTCATCCACATCGATATCTTCATCTTCGTCAGCAACATCGATATCTTCCGGATCGTCATCATTATAATCGATTACATCATCATCATCTTCTGAAGTGGCGAATGCATTCAGCTTCTTGCGTTTCTTACGGCGGACTTTCACTTCATCCTCATCGATACTGGAAAGAATCTCTTCATCGATTGAATCAATTGGATACCATGAACGCAATCCCCAACGATTTTCTCCTAAAGAAATAAAGCTACCATCAATGTTCAAGTCAGTGTAGAAACGTGTCATCTTGCCTTCCAATTCTTCTTCCGACATTTCAAGATAGTCCTGTATCTGAACCAATAATTGGTTAAAGTCCAGTACGTCACCGTTTTCTTCGAAAATTGCATGTGCAACTTCTATCATTGACAATTCGTTTTTGCTAGTACCATCTAATTGCTTCAATTTCAATGGTGTCACGTCCTTTCAAAAGTTTACTCTTAATCATACAATACTCAGGTGGTAAATTGCAATTCAATTCGATAATCTCCCAATTTTTGTTCGTTCATTTGGAGTTCGTATTGCAAGGTAACTTTCCCGGCAAACGGTTTTTCCTTGAACTCCAGTAACATTTCATGGGTGATCGTTTCGATTTCCATCAGTCCGGCCGGCGTCGGGAGCATAGCCATGCCTTTTCCTTCTGCATCGAAGGACATGCGGCTCGTCTGTTCCATTCTACGGATAATGGTCACTTTCCCTTCACGGGACAGTTTGAACGTGACCGGAACAGCTGTTTCGGCTTCTATATAACGCAGGTAGAGCCAGTTGCCCATCTCCACGATTTGGCCCATTCCTTCATATAGGAAGCTTTCCTGCTCCCCTTCTTGCTTCACCAGCGTTTCCAATTGGAACTCGATGGGCATTCCTTCTTTTAAAGACAAGCTTTTCCACCTCATTAACCATCGTGCTGAAACCTTGCGGCCGCACGAGTTTTCAAATACAGTATAGCGGTAAAAATGAGTGCTGGTCAATCATTTGCGGGCTGATTTTCCAAAATGCGAAGAAATCCTGCCTTTCGCTGCATTTCACCCTCAAATCTTTCCTGAACTTTGCTATAATGGGAGCAGAAACAGCCACAAAGATAGGAAACGCTTATGACAAACCATTTAAAAAACAACATTTATCATATCTACGATACTTCACATGGAGCATTCGGCACCGACGCACTTTCACACTTCGCGATGGGCGATGCTTTGATCAGATTGGTCGGGAACGCTGAAGCTCCGGCAGCTCTGCATTTTTGGCCGATGGAAAAGCTGGTCATCCTCGGCATGATGGACACGCGCCTTCCCCATCTGGAGGACGGCTTGCGTTACTTGAGGAGCGTCCCGACCGATATCGTCGTCCGCAATGCCGGCGGATTGGCCGTCGTTGCCGATGCAGGTATCCTGAATTTCTCCTTGGTGCTTCCCGAAACCGAGAATGCCAAACTCACGATCAATGACGGTTATGTCCTCATGAAGGAACTGGTGGAGCAGGCTTTTTCCGATTCCGAACAAACAATTGAAGCCTTCGAAATCAGCGACTCCTATTGCCCAGGCGATTTCGACCTGAGCATCAACGGAAAAAAATTCGCAGGCATCGCGCAGCGCCGTTTCAAAAACGGCGTGGCCATCATGATCTACATGAGCGTGACCGGCAATCAGCAGCAGCGCGGGGAAATGATCCGCCGCTTCTACGCAGAAAGCCTGCAAGGTGAAGAAACCCGTTGGCATTTCCCGACCGTCGACCCCGGTTCTATGGCAAACTTGGCGGAATTGCTGGGCAAACCTTTGACGGTAGCCGCTGTTAAGGAACGGATTTTGTCCGTCTTCGCCAACAACGGTAATACGCTCCTGCCAGGAGAATACACGGATCGTCTGATGTCAGAGTATGAAACAGCTTATATGAGAATGAAGAAACGCAATGAACAAGTCAATCAGGAACTGCAGTCCTAAACGGAATGACAGAAAGAGGCGATGCGATTTGAGTACACACTATACCGCGGAATTATTGCCGAAAGAAAAAGTATTCCGTGACCCTGTCCATGACTACATCCATATTCAGTACCGGATCATCATGGACCTGATCAATACACCTGAGTTCCAGCGTTTGCGTCGGATCAAACAATTAGGGACTTCTTCCTATACTTTCCATGGCGCCGAACACTCCCGCTTCAATCATTCTCTGGGGGTCTACGAAATCGCCCGCCGGATCTGCGACAAATTCGTCCGGAATTACCCCAGCAAAGAGTCTGGGGACGGCCTTTGGGACGATGGGGAAAGGCTCGTGACGCTTTGCGCCGCTTTATTGCACGACATCGGCCACGGTCCGTTCTCGCATACATTCGAAAAAATATTCGATACGGACCATGAAGCCATCACAATCGAAATCATCACCTCCCCTGATACCGAAATCAATCGGATCCTACAGCAGATCGGACCGGATTTTCCGAACCAAGTGGCCGCTGTCATCGCCAAAACCTACGATAATCCACAGGTGGTACAGCTGATTTCCAGCCAAATTGATGCGGACCGGATGGATTACCTACTGCGCGACGCCTATTATTCCGGCGTCACTTACGGCAATTTCGACCTCACGAGGATTTTACGTGTGATCAGGCCTTACGAGAACGGGATCGCTTTTGACATTTCCGGCATGCATGCGGTGGAGGATTATATCGTCAGTCGCTATCAGATGTACATGCAAATCTATTTCCATCCGGTTTCCCGAGGCATGGAGGTCGTCCTCAGTCACCTCTTGAAGCGCGCGAAAGATGTCTATTTGGATGAACAAGCCGAATTTCGCCATACAGCCACTTTCCTGACGCCGTTCTTCAAGCAGACTTGGACGCTGAAAGATTACCTGCGTTTGGATGATGGCGTCCTGACAACCTACTTTAACCATTGGCTCGATGAAAAAGATCCCATTTTGAACGATCTGGCCTATCGCTTCGTCAATCGTCATCCTTTCAAATCGGTCCGCTACACAAAAGGACGCGATGATGCTACACTGGAACGCATGAGTGCACTCATTGAGCGCATGGGTTTCAACAAGGACTACTATACTGCAGTAAACAACAGTTATGACCTGCCGTATGATCTCTACCGGCCGTACCAGGCCACGACCCGGACCCAGATTGAGCTTGTCCAGAAAAACGGCAGTTTCCTGGAGCTTTCGCAAGCAAGTTCGATCGTGTCGGCTTTGACGGGTAAGGTCCGCGGGGATGAACGTTTCTACTTTCCGCGCGAAATTACCCATAGCGACGAAGAGGCCGGCATCAATCTATTCGAATCCCTATCGCAGGAATTTTCAACTTTTTTCGAAAATGATGAAATTTTACCAATCCAACAAACAGGAGGAACACTATGAGCATCAAATTAATCGCCATCGACATCGACGGTACATTGGTAGACCCAGAGTTCAAAATCACCCCGGAAGTAAAAGCAGCCATCACGGAAGCACGTGAACAAGGCGTCAAAATCGTACTCTGCACCGGCAGACCGTTCCCTGGCGTCAAACGCTATATCAAAGAATTGGAATTGGATCAGGACGAAGATTACGTCATCACCTACAACGGCTCTTTAGTGTTGTCCACCGCAACAAATGAAGTGCTCGTTTCACATACGTTGGATTACAACGACTTCGTCAGAATCAATGAATTAGCCGATAAGTTCAACGTGCATACGCACGGAATCGACAACGAAGCCATCTATACCGCAAACAAAGATATCAGCATCTTCACGACACGCGAGTCATTCATTACAACGATGCCGATCCGCTATCGCTCATTGGCTGAACTGCCGGAAGATAAGCTGTTCACGAAAATCATGTTCATCGACCAGCCTGAGCTGTTGGATGTATTGATTCCAGCTATTCCAGCACAGTTCCATGAAGACTATGTGATTGTCCGCAGCGAACCGCATTTCCTGGAAGTGCTGAACAAAGATGCCGGTAAAGCCAGCGCATTGGTCGAATTGGCTGCATTATTAAATATCGAAGCGGAAAACATCATGGCCATCGGTGACAACGAGAACGACCTGAGCATGATCGAATACGCAGGCGTTGGTGTCGCGATGGGCAACGCCGTCGATAAAGTGAAGGAAGCTGCGGATTTCATCACCAAATCTAATGCTGAAAGCGGCGTTGCGCACGCAATCCGGACCTACCTTAACAAATAAACCGAATTTTTTCTGAGATGCTACATTTTGTTGAAGGGGGTCCTTCGACAAAATGTGGCATTATTTTAATTAAGTGTGAAGCAGGTGCCTGATAT
This sequence comes from Trichococcus collinsii, assembly GCF_900107505.1. Lineage (GTDB taxonomy): Bacteria > Bacillota > Bacilli > Lactobacillales > Aerococcaceae > Trichococcus > Trichococcus collinsii. Next base: position 141,139 of record NZ_FNQH01000005.1, read on the forward strand.
GGACAATCATTCTGCGGGGTTCGGCAAAACCCTCCTAAGGATAAGAAAAAATAAACGCTATTCCCAACAATACATGGCGGAAAACAAGATCCACCAATCCACCTATTCCAAGATGGAAAGGGATCTGATCGAGCCAACGCTAGGCAACTATCGGCATCTTTTGAGCAGATTGGACATGACCGACGAAGAGTTCCATTACATCATGCATGAATACAACTATTCCGAAAAGGAACAATTGGTGGCTGCCTTCCTGAACCTCTCCTTCAACGATGTCCGATTATTGAAGGAAATCCGGGAGAAAGCACTTAACTATTTGGGGGGCCACACCGATTACATCATCGCTGACATCGTCCATTTGGCCGATGCGCTGATCATTTTGTCCGAAACGGGAGATATTCTGAGTGCCCGGAAAGAAGCAGTTCCGGTATGGGATAGGCTCGAAAAGCTTGACGGTTGGTATTTGGTGGAATTGGGGATGATCAATGCGATGCTGTTTCTCTTCCCCATCGACGAAGCCATCCTGATTTCCGAGACCGCCTTCACACAGACGAAGAAATACGCAAGCCATCCTTCAGCCACAAAGATAGCCATCTCGCTGCGCTATAATTTGTGCTTATTGCTGTTGAAAAATAAACACTATGAAGAGACGATTGCCTGCATCGACGCGCTTATCCCGGCTGCTAAGCAGGCTGGCTCCTACCGACACTTGTCCGTCTGCTATCTCAGAAAAGGTTTCGCCTTGGCGAAGTCGGGAAAGCCCGCTGGCAAGCAGATGATCGACCAGGCTTTCCGATTGATCGACGCGGTGGATGACTCGGCTTTCAAGGCCGCTCTTGAAAATGAATACAATCTCCTAGAAGAGGCGGCCTCTAAATGAGGTCGTCTTTTTGCGTCGGATTGCGAGCAAAATCATGAATAACTGAAATGTATCCATTGTTTCGCGCCCGCCTGCGGGCATACATTTATTTATGCGATGATTTTTTATGCTTATAGGAATATTTTGTAGAGACGCAAAAAATCTGTAATAAAATGAGAGCAACTATGGGAAGAATGTCCTGACAATTCCCAAAATGACCATTTCTTAAAAGAAAGGCAGGGGAAAGTCCATGAATCCAAAACGATGTAACCTATGCGCTTATGTACTGGGCTGTGCCTGCCTAATTGGAATGGTACGGTATCCGGAAGTGTCAAAATCTTGGTGGCTCACAATCGGCATATGCAGCGGCTTGTTGTTTATTTCCAGCAACTGCATGGAATCCTCGCAGCATTGGACCTTCCTTGGCATCGATGCATTGAATCTGATCGTGCTGGCCTTGCTTATCCAGGTCCTTCCGCCAAGTTTGGGGGTGGTTTTGAATGTCGTTGTGCTCTTGGCTGTCTTGCTGCTCCTCTATGTCAAAAGTACTTTTCACGAAAAATAGCTGCTTTTGTATTCATTGTTTCTGATAGCAAGCTTGCCTGTTGTGAGAAAGGGGGCTCATCCATGCATTGGATCCGTCTGATCATCGGCGATATATGGTTTTTATAACAGGTGGATTACGAAAAAAATAAGCCAAGGCTGGGGTTTTTATCCCCGCTTCGGCTTATTTCATGGAATCCTTAAGCTTTTTCGCCTATGAATTCTCCATTTTTGGTCAAATGTTGTTTCGAAATCTCATTCAGGATCACGTGCACGCTTTCCTTCGATACATTGGCATTTTTTACGACGGCATCCACGACATCGCGCATCAACGCTTGTTTCTGCTCGTCGGTTCTGCCTTCCAGCAATTCGATGTGAACATATGGCATCTTCATTTCCCTCTTTTCGCTTTATGGTTTCAACTCAGGTCCATTTTATCAATGTTTGGATTGGATTGCACTCCTATTTGGACGCGATGTAAGTCTTAAGGCGTTCAGCTGCCTCAGCGACCATGTCGGTGCTCAGCGCATAGCTCATGCGGACATAGCCCTCTCCGCCGGGTCCGAAGATGGATCCAGGCAGCATACCCACTTTGGCGTTCATGCCGATTTCGCGGCAGAAGGCCTTATCGTCCGTACCGAACTTCGCCGGAATCTTCGCAAAAGCATAGAAAGCCCCTTTCAGTGCGGGAACCTCAAAGCCGGCTTCCTGCAAAGCGGGAACGAGGATGTTTCTTCTTTTTTCATATTCGGAACGCATCTTTTCGACATCAGGCGCGCTGTTGCGGAACGCCTCCTCAGCCGCACGGTTGGAAACCGTTACGCCGGTCGTCACCAACTGCTGATGGGCCAAGAACAAGGTCTTCATCCATTTCGCATCCGCTGCAAGCACACCGACGCGCCAGCCTGTCATCGCAAAGGCTTTCGAAGCGCCTTGGAACAAGATCGTGCGGTCGCGCAGCAAAGTCGCGATCGATGTATGCTTTTCCTCGTAGGTGATTTCGCTGTAGATTTCATCACTCAGCACAAAAATGTCGTACTGCTTGATCGCGTCGGCCAAAGCCGTCAGTTCTTCTTTTGTATAGGTAGCGCCCGTCGGATTGCTCGGGTAGTTCAAAAAGATCGCTTTGACATTTTTGTTTTCGGCCATCGTCTTGTGCAACAGCTCCGGCGTCATCAAAAAGTTGGTGTCGGAAGTGTCGACGAGGATGCATTCGCCGCGGTTCAGTTCCACCGCATAGCTGTACAATGGAAAGAACGGCGACGGGATGATGACCTGATCGCCCGGGTTCAACAAGCCGAACGCCGCGGCGAAGAGCCCTTCAGTGGCGCCAACCGTCATCACGATCTCCGTTTCGGGATTGTAGTGCAGATCATATTGCTTTTCCAGGAATTCACTGACTGCTTTCCGGACGCCGATTTCGCCGGAAGTGTGCGCATAATGGGACGCGTTGTCCTCGATCGCCTTGATTGCGGCTTGCTTGACGTTTTCGGGCATATCAAAATCCGGTTCCCCGATCGTCATCGGAATGCAGTCTTCCACACTGCGGAATAATTCATCAAATTCGCGGATCTGCGAAGGTTTGATGCGGGAAAATAGTTCATTCGTTGTCAAAGCCATGTGGTACATCCTCCATCCAAGTGTGCATCACCGCCAGAAACCCTCGGCGCATGCTTTTATATAGACCATATTCTATTTCTCACATAATTTTAATATTAATCAGAATACGACTATTCCGTCCATAAGTCAAGCGCACCATAGCATCATCCGTTTAAAGAGAGCGCTTTCTCTTTTTCGAAATGAGAAAATCGGAAAATTTTACGTTTCTTTTTAATCTTATCTGTTGACAAAGAAAGCGGGATTGGGTATATTAATCACATCAAAAACACAGCGAAGAGAAGAGTAAATCATTCCACTCCTTCATTAGAGAGCTTGGTCAGGTGAAAGCAAGCAAGGAAGTGTTGGTTGAAGATGGTCTCAGAGTGGCTTGTCCGAAGAATAACTTCTTAAGACAGGACGGGAACGCCCGTTACAGTGTCTCAGTATGACTTGCAGCAATTTGCAGGCGCACTGGCTAAGGCGGATGCAGCGATGCTTTCGTGAACTAAGGTGGTAACACGAGATCGAACTTTGACCTCTCGTCCTTATCTTGCGCATAGAATATGCAGCAGATAAGGCGGGAGTTTTTTTGTTTCTATGATATAATTTAAACGCAACGAAGAGGAAAGTAAGAATCGTAACGTATCACAGCGAGCCTGGTAGGATGAGAACAGGTATACGGATCGGTTTTGAAGATGGCCTCGGAGCGGGAGGAATGAGCTGACACGTCAGCAAATTCCTCAAGGGAGCACCCTTTATCGTGCGCGAGTGAAGCAAGCCTTCACTCATGGAGGAATCCTGCCGCGAGGGGGATTCGAACAAAGGTGGTAACACGAATCGTCCGCATTCGTCCTTAACGTCATATTTTTTTGATGTAGGATGGATGCTTTTTTTATTAGAGGAGGAAAGATACATGATCAGTCTACAGGATATCTCAGTGACTTTTAAAACTGACAAAAACAAAGCCATCCATGCCGTACAGCATGTTTCGCTGGAAGTCGATAAAGGCGACGTCTACGGTATCGTCGGCTACAGCGGCGCAGGCAAAAGTACATTAGTAAGGACCATCAATCTTCTGCAGCGTCCGACCGAAGGAAAAGTCATCGTGAGCGGAAAAGACATGATGGCATTGAACGACAAGGACTTGCGTGACTCGCGCAAAAAAATCGGGATGATCTTCCAGCATTTCAATCTGATGCACTCCCGCACCATTCACGAAAACGTCGCATTCCCCTTGAAGAATTCTTCCTTAAGTAAGCAGGAAATCCACGACAAGGTAACAGAACTTCTTTCATTAGTAGGGTTGTCCGAAAAAGCCAAAGCTTACCCTTCCCAATTATCCGGCGGGCAAAAACAACGTGTGGCCATCGCCCGCGCTTTGGCGAATGACCCGGAAGTGTTGCTTTGCGACGAAGCGACCAGCGCTTTGGATCCGAAGACGACTTCTTCAATACTTGCTCTATTGAAAGAGCTGAACAAAAGATTGAACTTGACGATCGTCATCATCACTCATGAGATGCAGGTCGTGAAGGAAATCTGCAACAAGGTGGCTGTAATGGAAGACGGCGGTGTGATTGAATATGGCTCGATCCTGGACATCTTCACGAAGCCGCAGAATCAATTGACGAAGGACTTCATCGATACTGCAACACATGTCGAACATGGCATAGAGACGGTCATCACCCACCCGACGATCCTGAACCTGAACGAGCATGATGTGCTGACGAAGCTTTCATTCGTCGGCGGTTCCACAGGCGAGCCGCTCATCGCCAAACTGGCCAATACATTCAATGTCCAAGGCAACATCCTCTTCGGGAACGTTGAGATACTGCAGGACACGCCAGTCGGCACGCTGCTTCTTGTCCTAAGCGGGACACCGGAAGCAATCGCGAAATCCGTCCGCTATCTGCAGGATACTGGTGTTACGGTAGAAATCATCACCGATGAAATTATCGCCGAAAAGAAAAATAGAGGAGGAGACGAATAATGGACACATTCATAACAACCTTTCTCCCTAACGTCTCTGAGATTTGGGATGAAGTTCTCCTTAGCACATGGGAGACTTTATATATGACACTGATTGCCGGACTAATTGCAGGTGGGCTTGGTGTCATCCTGGGTGTCATCTTACTGGTCACACAAGAGGGCGGCATCCTGGAGAACAAACACCTATACAACGTTCTGGATAAGCTGGTTAACATCTTCCGGTCGCTGCCTTTCATCATCCTGATGGCACTGATCGTACCGTTCACGCGTTTTGTGGTCGGAACTTCGATCGGAACGACCGCATCCATCGTGCCACTAGTGGTAGCGACCGTTCCCTTCTATGCCCGTCAGATCCAAAATGCCTTGGTAGAAGTCGATCCCGGCGTCATCGAGGCGGCCCAATCAATGGGTGCCAGCCCTGGCGAAATCATCTTCCGCGTCTACCTGAAGGAAGGCTTGGCCGGCATCATCCGCGTGTCATCCGTAACGATCATCAACCTGATTGGTTTGACTGCAATGGCTGGAGCAATCGGCGGAGGCGGCTTGGGTAACCTGGCCATCACCCGCGGCTACAACCGATTCCAGAACGACGTGACCTTAGTCGCAACCATCATCATCCTTATCATCGTATTCATCAGCCAAGCCATCGGAAATGCCTTGGTCAAAAAAGTAAGTCATTAAATAAGAAAAGCGGAACGGGTTCATTCAGCCCTGAAAGAATTTTTAGGAAATCGTGCCGACTGAGCATCGAAGAGCGCAATAGGTACGATTTATCTAAATTCCGAAGGGCTAACCCGTGAAGCTAGCCAACTTTGTTGGAGTTACAAACTATTATTGAAAACTAATATAAAAAAATCGGAGGAAACAAATCATGAAAAAGAAAAACGTATTATTCTCAGGTGTTGCAGCACTTACCTTATTTTTAGCAGCTTGCGGAAGCAGCGATTCGAACACGGACTCAGCAGCGGACACGGCTTCTTCAGATAACGAAACAGTGAAAATCGGTGTAGTCAGCGAAGTCGAAGTTGAAGTCTGGGAAGATGTAGCCAGCCGTTTAGACGCAAAAGGGATCGAATTGGAAATCGTCCAATTCACCGACTATGTACAACCTAACGTCGCGTTGGAGAATGGCGACATCGACCTGAACGCATTCCAGCACGTTGCTTATCTTGAAGATTTCAACGCCAATAACAAGTCTGATCTGACTCCTATCGGCTTCACTTATGTTTCTCCACTTGGTTTGTATTCCGAAAAAGTTACCGACTATGCAGACATCGCCGACGGAGCGAAAATCGCCATCCCTAACGATGTGACAAACGGCGGACGCGCACTCCTGTTGTTGCAAGCAATCGGCCTGATCAAAGTCGACGAAGCAAAAGGAACAACACCGACAGTCAGCGACATCACAGAAAACCCGAAGAACATCAGCTTTGAAGAATTGGATGCTGCACAAGTCGCACGCTCCCTTCCTGATGTGGACGCAGCGATTATCAACACGAACTACGCTACTGATGCAGACCTGAATCCTAAAGAAGACGCCTTATTCCTTGATACTGACAACATTGCAAGCGTTGCGGACGTCTACAAAAACGTTGTAGCGGCACGTTCCGCAGATGTAGACAACGAAACCTACAAACAAGTCGTTGCGGAATACCAAACATCCGAAACAGCAGCGATCCTGGATGATGTCACAGAAGGCAACGACGTACCCGCTTGGGAACAGTAAGACCCATTAACTTGTTTACAAAAATCACGTTTGCAGACGTGATGTAAAAATAAAAAAAACAAAAATCGGAGGAAATACATTATGAAAAAGAGTAAATTATTTGGTGGCCTAGTCCTTACAGCTTCATTATTCCTGGCAGCATGCGGAAACGGCGGCACAACCGCTGATTCATCCGCTGCGGAGTCAAGCAGCTCAGTTGCAGCAGAACCAACTACAGTCAAAATCGGCCTTGTCAGCGAATCCGCTGTCGAAATCTGGGAAGCCGTTGCAGTGCGTCTGGAAGACGAGAACATCGATCTTGAAATCGTCAAATTCACTGACTACAACCAACCGAACATCGCATTGGATAACGGCGAGCTCGACTTGAACGCCTTCCAGCACGTAGCTTTCCTGGAGAACTACAACGCAAACAACGACGCAGACTTGACACCGATCGGATTCACTTTTGTTTCTCCATTGGGGATCTATTCTAACAAGTATACAGAGTACAGCGAAATTCAAGACGGCGACACGATCGCTATCCCGAATGACGTAACCAACGGCGGACGCGCTTTATTGCTGTTGCAAGCCATCGACTTGATCACTTTGGACAACGCAACCGGCACAACACCAACCGTTAGTGACATCATCGAAAATCCTAAGAACCTGAACATCGAAGAATTGGATGCCGCTCAATTGCCGCGTTCGCTTGAAGATGCAGGCGCTGCAGTCATCAACACCAACTTTGCCGTCGATGCTGGACTTGTACCGACTGAAGATGCCCTTTACCTGGATACAGACAACATCCAAAATGTCTTGGACATCTACAAAAACGTTGTTGCTGCCCGTGCAGAAGACGTTGACAATGAAGTCTACAAAAAAGTTGTAGCGGCATACCAAACTGAAGAAACAAAAGCTTTAATTGCAGAAACAACTGCAAACACAGATATCCCTGCTTGGGACTAAGCGAAACCCTTTCTTTCCCAGCCTGAAAACATACTAAATTTACGAGTAGCATCAAGCCGGCGCGTTTCTTTCGCGCCGCTCTTGATGCTATCTTTATATACGAAGGAGCCCTTTACTAATGAAAAACAAGACATTTTTAGCAACCTTGACCCTTTCTGCCAGCCTTTTCCTTGCCGCTTGCGGCAGCGCAGCCTCCGATTCCTCGTCCAGCGACGTGACCTCTGCCGAAGCGACTGAGCCCGTCAAAGTCACATTGGGTGTCGTCGGCGAAGTTAACGAGCCTTGGGATTACGTCATCGAAGAGCTGAAAGAAAAAGAGAATATCGAAGTCGAACTGGTCAAATTCACCGACTACACGACTCCTAACAATGCTTTGGCCGAAGGTGAAATCGATCTGAGTTCTTTCCAGACAGAGATCTTCATGGACAACTACAACAAAGATCATGGAACCGAATTTACGACCATCGGCTATACTGTAATGGCTCCTTTAGGACTTTATTCCGAAAAAATCACGGACATCAGCGAACTGAAGGACGGCGACACCATCGCCATCCCGAACGACGTCTCCAACGAGGGGCGTGCTTTGATTCTGTTGCAGACAGCCGGATTGATCACCCTTGATCCGGAAGCCGGTTTGTTTCCGACAACCGAAGATGTCGTCGAAAACAAATTGAACCTGCAGTTCCAGACGCTTGAATCCAACCAGACCGCCCGCGCTTTGCAGGACGTGACAGCTTCCGTCATCAACAGTGGCATGGCCGTGGATGCTGGCTTCACCCCGAGCCAAGATGCTGTCTTCCTTGAGCCGGTAACCGCTGATTCCAAACCCTATTACAACGTCATCGCGGCACTTTCCGAAGACGTCGACAACGAAACCTTCCAAACGATCGTAGCCTACTACCAATCCGAAGGAACGGCCAAAGTCATCGAAGAAGCTTCAAAAGGCTCGCAATTCCCGGTTTGGGACGAAGCAGAATAGAAAAGCGGAACGGGTTCGTTCAGCCCTGAAAGAAATTTAGGAAATCGAGCCGACTGAGCATCGTAGAGCGCAATAGGCACGATTTATCTAATTTCCGAAGGGCTAACCCGTGAAGCTAACCAACTTTATCAGAAAAGCGGAACCATTTCGAGGGGCTTGGGCCATTTGCCCATAGCCCCTTTCCTATACAGATCCAAGGAGGAACCATCCATGACAATTACCCAACAACAGATCCACGAAGAAGTTAGCGATATCTACGACTACATCATCGCCCTGCGCCGCCATTTCCATCGTCATCCGGAGCCGAGCCTGAAGGAATTCGAAACGATCCAACGCATCAAGGAAGAAGTCGAAGAAATCGGCGTGCCTTTCATAAATATCGGTGAGACCGGCATCCTGGCCACCTTAGTCGGCGGAAAAGGTTCAGGCAAAACCATCCTACTGCGTGCCGATATCGATGCATTACCACTACCGGATGAGACCGGAAAACCCTACGCATCCGTCAATCCCGGTTTCAACCATGCCTGCGGGCACGACGGCCATACCGCTTCCTTGTTGGGCGCGCTGAAAATTCTGAAGGAGCATCAGGATGAATTCTCCGGTACGATCCAGTTCGCCTTCCAGCCTGCGGAAGAAATCGGCGCCGGAGCGCGCCAATTCGTGCGCGGCGGCTATATCGACGGCATCGACCATGTCTTCGGCATCCATCTTCAATCCGGCACGCAAGTGGGCAAAATCGTCGCGACACCGGGTCCTTCCAACGCGTCCTGCGATATCTTCAAGATCAAAGTTTTCGGAAAGAGCGGACACGTCTCGCGTCCAGATCTGGGGCGCGATGCCTTGGTCAGCGCAGCCGCCATCGTAACGGAACTCCAGACCATCGTTGCCAGGGAAGTGAAACCCACAGATGAAGTCGTCGTCGGCATCGGGGTGCTGCGCGCCGGGACCAACTACAACATCATCGCCAACGAAGCCGAGATCGAAGGCACCGTCCGCACCTTCAGCCATGAAGTCCGGGCGCAAGTGCTGGAGGCTGTTGAAAGGATCGCCCGGAATGTTTCCGATGCGCACCGCACAACCATCGAATTCTCCAACTACGATGCCGCAGCACCGCTGATCAACGACATCCAGGCAGCCAACCATGCCATCCGGGTCGCTTCAGACATCGTCGGCATCGAGAACGTCATCACCAACAGCCCGAAAAGCATGGGCGCCGATGACTTCGCGGATTACCTGGCGGTCGCGCCCGGAGTCTACTGCTTCATCGGCACGCAAAGCAGTGAAGAGACAGCTTATGGCCATCATCATGAGAAATTCGACATCGATGAGAAAGGCTTGGCCATCGCCACAGAACTGCATATTTCTTACGCACTGTCCTACTTGAACAATCCATTTTAATGCACAAAAACGCGTCGCCCAGCTGGGTCATTCCATCTGAGCAACGCGTTTTTTAGTTTTTCGTGTACATCCGCTTTACAAGTGCGTTTCAAATTCAACTACGTTTTTTCCGCTTTAGTTGTGTTACGGAACCCATAACTACCAACACCGATTAAAGAATGTTGTTTTTCACCGGTAAGCTGCTGTTGGATTTCACCTGTTTCAGCCGATAAATAACAGGATTACGTCTTTTCACCACTCAATCTAAGTGAATCATCCGTTTTTTTCTTGGAACGCTATTCACGTTCCAGTTTGTAATCTTTCATACGAAAAAAGTTTCCGATAAATCTGGAATACACTGTAATGATGGATAAAGCGGTCGAGAATGGCTGCTGCCACCGTACTGTTCTGAATGACATCTCCCCATTGGATAGCTATACTTAACTGGAGAAATTCGTTAAGGACTATACAATAGAGCGGCTTCTGACCGTCTGTAAAGGAAAATAAACTAAATCGTTCTTCCGGCCTTAGCCATTTTGTCAACAAGATTATTTAATTCGTTACCTGAATGTGCCTTGACTTTGATAAAACAAATTCTCGTATTATTTCTAACTTTTTCAATATAGTCTGCGTACACAGCATAGCTTGTACACGCGTTGTGGCGTTGTGTAACGTTATCACGATGAGAAAACAACTCTATGCCGTTCCAATCATGGTAGATGTTGATTTGTGTAATTCCTAATGAACGAGCAGTTTTAATCGCTGTTTTTACAGCAGTCATTTCAGCTATGTTTGCACCATACTTCTGTTGCGATTTTAGCTGCTTGCTAAACGCAACGCGATGAGGTTTCTTACTTGCATCGACAGATAGCACAAACGCGCAACCTATTATATTTGTAGTTGGGTTGTAGCTACCATCAACATAGATATTTGCTTTTTGTTTTACCATACTAACTCCTCCTAACAAAAAAACCATTAGTTATCACATGATTAATATAATCACGTAACAACTAATGGCTGCACATATTATGCCAAGGTTAGACAAAAGTAACTTAAGCCCTTAAGACCCTGAGGAACGGGGACTAAGTCTTATCCCATTCCGCACCGAATGAACTTAACAAATTCATCCTATTCAATTTCAATTATTATAACACGAAATTTTCATATATTAAATATGAAAAAGGGTTTCCCGTGGAAATCACAGCAAAATTTGAAAGAGTAGATATACAAAAAATGATACATTACGCCAGAAATGCTTGCACCCATAGCAAGTCGGGCATCCCTGCGGGGGGTTGGCTTCGCCAACCTCATCATCGTTGATAAAGATCTGAACATCATTGCTGGCTACGGCTGAATCCTGGCTACTGGGGAAGATGGCATACATAATTGCCGATAACCACCTCGCACTGAATGCCGGTTGGGATACTGAAATGATGGCAGTAAACTCTCTGATTTGCAGGATGCAGACTTTCCCATTTTAAACCTTGGCTTTGACGATTCGAAGTTCAATAAACTGATGGGTGGTATGGACTATGTCAAAGAAAATAACTTCTATGTGGATGTAGAGCTCCAGAAGCCTGCCAATGCGGATTACGAGAAAGTTGACGATGAAATCTATCGCCTATGGGAAGAAAAGCAAAAGGCTCAGCTCGAAAATATCGGGATGAACTAAAAAAAAAACGGATTGCCGAAATGAGCGCATTTCTGCAGGAGCAGCCCACTGCCATTGCTGATTATCATGAGCGGTTAATTGCAAAGGTCACTGTCTATGAGGACAAATTTGCGGTGGAATTCAAGTCCGGAGTGACGGTAGATACTTATGAATAAGAACGAAAACAAGCAAGACACCCTACGAAATTGTGACGTAGGGTGCCCCTTATTTGTTTTCTAACTGCGGTACTGCATATATTACGAGAATTTGTCTAAAATAATATGTAGACCAATCCCTAAAAAAACAGAAACAATTATAGATTTTGTTGAAAAGTTCTGCTTCCATTTAAACGGGAAGGCAATCTTGGGGAAAAACCTTATTATAAGCAATATTAAACAGATTAATAGTACTGAAGAAACTAATCCGCCTAATATTGTTTGATCAAAGAAAGTAAAAAACCATTTTAAATTAGGCCCTCTTAATTTAAAAACATATATTAAGATTGGACTTACCAAATATCCTAAAATATCAGGAAATAAATTTGAAATAAATAAGGTGAAAATATTGAGCCTTCTTTTGCCTAATATTAGTGGAGTAGTTGCAAAAACATGTGTTAAAGGACTTGGCATTAAAGTATACTTCCAAAAAATTTTATACATGCTTCTGAATAAACATATCTTTGCTTTAACATGAAATCATATTTTTGTATATATGAGTAGATTAACTTGGTCTCGAATAAAAAAGCTGCTTACTTTTTTATCTTGTTGGAATGGCAGCATGTATAGCAATGTTACTTTGAGTAAAATACCTAATTATTTCAGGAATCTGTTGTATTGCAATTCTAACTTCAAATCCATATTTTAGATATTCTATTTCATCTATAAAACCTATATTGTTAATAATTTCTTTTACACCTTTTATATCAGCTACTTCAAAATATACAGCTATTTTGCTGCCACTATAATCAAAAGGTGTCCCTCTGTTGTTATCTACATTCATCCTAGTATCGCTCCCTTTTTATAATGTAAATTTATTGCCATTAAACTTCTCCAAAATATAATTTTACCCCGCAACCTTTTGAAAACAATAAACATCTAAATCGCTCTCTACAAGTCAAAATCATGCCTTTGTACTTGTTTCCACGAACAGATATTTTCACGATTTTTACGCTCAAATCCAAAAAAGCCTTTATTTCAAGGCTTTTTAGACACCCTTCTCTAAACCCTTGACATCAATACAACCGTCTCCACATGCGCTGTATGTGGGGACATATCAACCTTTTATCTCTACTTTAACAAGTATTTTTTTGTCAGTGAACATTTTCTATTTCTTCTATCCGTTATTACGTACAAATAGTGAAACACTTACAACGGATCATCGATACTTTAACAGTAAGGCCCTCTAAAAAATAGATAATCCAGCTTAATAAAAACCTCATTTATTTCGGGTAAGCATGCTGATTGATTACCCGAAATCGATACTGCCTTCCGCATTGTAGAATTCGCGCCAATCGACGAAGCCGGCATCCAGCCCACGGAGCAACACTTCGGCTGTGCCGATATTGGTGGCCAACGGGATTTCATAGACATCGCTCAAACGGATCAAAGCGGTTACATCCGGTTCATGGGGCATAGCGGCCAATGGGTCCCGCAGGAAGATGACCAAATCCATTTGATTTTCCGAAATCATAGCGCCGATCTGTTGATCCCCTCCAAGCGGTCCCGACTTAAAACGGTGTACATTCAACCCTGTTGCTTCCATGATGCGGGTGCCGGTCGTTCCAGTTGCAAACAATACATGTTCTTCCAAAATCGCTTTATAGGCGGTACATAATTGAATCATCAAATCTTTTTTACGGTCATGCGCAATTAATGCTACTTTCATTCGATTTCCTCCCTGCAATTTTTATAAGAACAGTATATCATTTCGCGGGTTTCATGGTCGAACCGGTCGTAATATTTTTCTTTTTAGTGCTAAAATAACCAAAATAAAGTAGGATTTCTTCATATTATCTTCACAATTGAGGACTATTATACAGATAGGCCAATCACAAACAATCTTTTTACTCTTCTTTACTCCTCCAAAGTAAAGAACAACTCCTTTATGCCACCGCTCTTATGAGCGGTGGTTTTTTTGTGGAAATGAAGGGCTGTCCAGGGCGCCCCAGCTCCGGTGAGCGGTTGGTCCACCGGAGCTGACATAGCGTTCTGAGACTCGATCTCCGATGAGCCCCTCCTCGCCGTAGTTGGACGGAATAATCTACCACCACCTCCGGCGAGCCTCGCCTGACCGGAGGTGGTGAGCCCCCTTGACGAGGTCCGCACAAGCTAACCACGTTACCGAACGACAAAAAAAGCTCAGCGGGATATCGCGATCCCCGCTGAGCTTTTTCATACATGCAATTTAAGACAATTCTTCCCCGTTGGAAGCAATGACCTTCTTGTACCAATCGAAGGAATCTTTTTTGCTTCTTTCCAGTGTTCCGTTGCCTTCATTATCCCTGTCGACATAGATGAAGCCGTAACGTTTCTTCATTTCGCCTGTCGTGAAGGATACGCAGTCGATGCAGCCCCATGGTGTGTAGCCCATCAGATCGACGCCATCTTCTTCGACAGCTTTCTTCATTTCTTCGATATGAGTCTTGAGGTAGTCGATGCGGTAAGGATCGTGGCAGCTGCCGTCCTCTTCCTTGACGTCGATTGCGCCGAACCCGTTTTCGACGATGAACAACGGTTTTTCATAGCGTTCATAGAACAGATTCAAGGTGTAACGCAAGCCTTCTGGATCGATTGCCCAGCCCCAGTCGGACTCTTTGATGAACGGGTTCTTCACGGAATGCGCACTGGAACCGTCCAGTGCTTTCGATACATCTTTATTTACGGTCGAATCGACGCAGTTACTCATGTAGTAAGAGAAGCCGATGTAATCGACTGTGCCCTCAGCCAAAGCTTTTTTGTCTGCTTCAGTGATGTCCAGGTTGAAGCCTTTGCGTTCGAACATCTTCAGGGCGTAAGCAGGATAGTGTCCGCGGCATTGCACATCGCAGAAGAACCAACGGTCGTGCATCATTTGGTTAGACAGCACCATGTCCGCCGGACGCGAAGAATACGGATAGATTGGCACCATGGCAATCATGTTCCCTATCTGGAAATCCGGGTTGATCTCTTTGCCGATTTTCACGGCCAATGCGCTAGCGACCAACTCATAGTGCCCGCATTGGTACATCGCTTCTTCCGGGTTAGGGTAATCGCCGAAATGCGCACCGGAGTTGGTCCAGCCGAAGATATCGTTTTTGTAGTTCATTTGGTTGTTTATTTCATTAAAGGTCATCCAATATTTTACTTTGTCCTTGTAGCGCTTGAAGCAGACTTCCGCAAACTTGACGAAGAAATCGATCGTCTTGCGGTTCATGAAACCACCGTATTCCTTGGCCAAGTGGTATGGCATCTCAAAGTGGGACAGCGTGATGACCGGTTCAATCCCGTATTTCAACAATTCATCGAAGACATCATCGTAGAACTGCAGCCCTTCTTCATTCGGTTCCGCTTCATCGCCATTCGGAAAAATGCGCGTCCAAGCAATCGATGTGCGGAAACACTTGAAGCCCATCTCAGCGAACAAAGCGATGTCCTCTTTGTAGCGTCCGTAGAAGTCGATGCCGATGTGGTTCGGGTAATAATTGCCTTCGACCACACCGTCTGTGATGACGCGGGGAACACCGTGTGCTCCGGCTGTCATGACATCCGCCACACTCAAGCCTTTGGAAGTGTTCAAAACCCCTCCTTCAAACTGATGGGCAGCCAATGCGCCTCCCCACAAAAAATCTTTATCCAATGCCATAATGATCTCTCCTCTTATTTATATTTGATTTTATAAACCAAGATAATTGAAGCCAGTACCAAGGTGATGCCGTTCGCTGAAATGACGGCATAATCCTGGATGTTCCACCCGTGGATCAACCACAAAAACACGCCGACCACAAACATGGCATACATACCCAAAGAGATGCCAGAAGTATCCTTTGTTTTGATGATCTGCCACGCCTGCGGAACGAAGGATAACGTTGTTAAAACAGCTGCGATGAACCCTATCATTAATATTCTCCCCCTACCGATATGGATGTGCGTCTCAAATGATTAGTGAGGTGGCTACATTCTTTTACAACTCGATTATAATGGATAACAGAACAGAAACAACAACTTCCATACACTCCGTAACAACGTTTACAAATTTCCTATTTTTTTGCTCTGGATTATCAAATAACATTCGCAAATATGATAGGATAGTCTTGAGGTTCAGATGAAACACGAGCGGAGGGTGCAGATGCTTATCAGAGAACGGCTGGAGAATTTCGATTTCTCGAACAGCGAACAAAAGATAGTAGCCTATATATTGGAGAAAAAAGCAGCCATCCAAGAAATGACCACCAAAGAGATTGCCGAGGCGACGTACACATCCCCTTCCACATTGGTAAGGATTGCCCATAAGATGAACTTCAGTGGCTGGAGCGATTTGAAGGAAGCCTTCTTGAAGGAAGAAGAATATTTGCAGAAGCATTTCAGTGAAATAAATGCTAATCTGCCTTTTCAACGTAATGATACCATCATGTCAATTGCAAGTAAAATTGCCGCCTTGGAAAAGGAATCCATCGATGATACCTTGTCGCTGATCACCCATGACGACCTGCAGAAGGCCATCCAGATCATCCGGAAGTCTTCCTACACCAGTCTTTTTGCCGTCAGCAACAACCTGTTGATTACGCAGGAATTCCAGCACAATATGTCGCGGATCAAAAAACGCGTGGACATCTGCTTGCTGCAGGGCGAAACGATCTTCAAGGCACACTTGGCGGATTCTTCTTCTTGCGCAATCATCGTCTCCTATTCCGGAGAGACGGGAATATTGAATCAGACAATCAAGATTTTGAAGGGGAATAATATCCCTGTCATCGCCATCACCAACATCGGAGACAACACGACAGCCCGGCTTGCTGATTGCGTACTCAAAATCTGCACAAGGGAGAAACTCTATTCAAAAATCGCTACCTTCTCCACCGACAGCGCCATCGTTTACTTGTTGGACGTGCTCTATTCCTGCATCTTCGCGCTCGACTACGATGCCAACCTGCAGTTGCGGATCAGCACTTCCAAGATGATCGAGTCCTCCGGCAGGTTCTCCACGTTGGCTATCATCAAGGAAGAGGATCAAGGTCCGAGATGATAAAATATCCGTCGTGTCCACGAAAACAGCAAAAATAAGATAGAATTTCTTCATGTTTTTTTCACAGGTGAGGACTATTATATGTTCAAGCCAATTAAACAATCTTTTTACTCTTTTTCTCTTCTTTACTCCTCCAATGTAAAGAGCATAAAAAAACCATCGTCCTCAACCCGGCGATGGTTTTTTTATGGTGGTCAGCCCAGCTTCTTAGTCATGATGAAATCGGTCTGTTCATCTTCGCCCATGAAAAACGAATGCGAGCCGGTATGGACAAAGCCCATCTTTTCATAAAAAGCGATGGCATTCACATTGTGTTCCCAGACCCCCAGCCAGATCAGTTCCTTGGCTTGAGCGCGCGCGCTTTCAATCGCTTTGTCGATCAGGTATTTCCCGAGCCCTCTGCGCTTGAAGCCCGGCCGGATGTAGATCCGCTCCACTTCCAATGAATCAGCATCCATTTTTCCCGTCAAGGCTGCCTCGACATTGATCTTCATGTAGCCCGCAAGTTCCTCCCCGTCGTACAGAAAATAGAAAGTCGAACCTTCAACCGAAAGCTCTGCCTTCAGCTTTTCCGGATCATAAGCTTTGTCCAGATAAGCCTGCATGTCTTCCGGCGTGTTGTGGGCCGCAAACGTGTCCGTGAACGTTTCGATGCCGATTGCCTGAAGATCCGCCAAGTCTTCAATACCGCATTTTTTCAGTGTGATTGCCATGTATGGTGCACTCCTTATCCTTGCTTCAGTAGTTTCTTTTGTTGCCTTTTTTCACGTATTCCCAGTCGCCTTCGACGTTCTTCCTGACCCTTTGGAGCAGTCCGCTGAGAACCGTCGTTTCCTCTTCCGATAATCCCTGCAGCGCGACCCTTTCCGAGTGCTCATTTTCTCTGCTGATGTTCGGGGAGATCGCTTTTCCTTTTTCCGTCGGGAAGATATGTTTGATTTTTCGGTTTGCGGAGTCGGCTTGCTTTTCGATGAAGCCGTTCGCTTCCAGCTTTTTGATGGCGCGCGAGGCCGTCGTGCGGTCCACTTTGATCATGTCCGCCAGTTTTTCCTGGATGATTCCGGGATTTTCGCAGATGCGGATGAGGTACAAGTACTGCCCCCTCGTCAGGTCGAACTCCTTGAACTCGATGTTGGCGATCGAATCCAAAGCCCTGGCGATCATGCCGATTTCGCGGAGAATTTCCGCCATACCACTCACCTGCCATTTCTGTAAATTTAGATAAAGCATAATGGGTTTTTATTGCATTTGCAACATTAATGTATGAAATAAAAAAGAGCCGGAACAGAAGTCCCACCCCTATTCTTTCAGCATCCCGTCATAATGGACAACTTTGCCTTTCATTTGCGCCAAGGTCTCCTGCAGTCCGCGAATCCTCTTTTCAAGCAGGTCGCACTCGTCGTCCCACAGATCCCTCCTGGCCGGAACGGTATGGAGGCCTTCTCCACACAGGCGCACATAATCGATCAACGGTTCGATCGACACCCCCGCCGCTCGCACCTCCATCACGAAATCCAGCCACTTCAGATCCTCATCCGAATACTCCCGGATGCCGCCTTTGAACCGTTTCACGGGAGGAATCAGCCCAATCCGTTCATAATAACGCAAACTATCGATCGATACATGCTTCTCTTTGCTGACTTGAGCGATTTTCATCATTATCCCCTACGCTTTCAGCTTTCTTCCGGAGCGACTTCATTCAGACAATTCAACGCTGTCAAGGTCCGCGGATACCCGATGAACGGCAACAGGACCGTGATCGTATCCAACAGCTTTTGCTTGTCATTGCCTACGCGGAGGTTGTTGCGGATATGCCCCTTCAGTTGCTGCTCAGCTCCGCCCATCGAGGCCAACATAGTGAAGATCAGCAATTCCCGTTCCTGAATCGACAAGCCGCTGCGGGTAAAGAAATCGCCGAAACAGTTATCCGCCAGGAAAGTGGCGAAATGCTTCTGGTTCTGCGGCATCGTGTCCAGCATGTTGTCCACAGTGTTTCCCGCAGCTTCGCGAACGATTTCCAAGCCTTTTTCAAAACGGTTTTCGACAGTCGTGGTTGATTGACCCTCCAACGGCAGCGTGATCCCTCTTTCTTCCAATACTTCATTTGTTGCATGCAGGAAATCGAACACTTTCCCTAAGCCCGCATAAGGGACTGCCTGATAGACGATCTCCTTCACTTCGATCGGTGTGACCCCTACATTCAAAGCTCCCTTCGCCATCGCCTTGAACTCGTTCACGCATTGCATGGCGATCAAAGCAGCCAACAGCACTTTTTGCCGTTCCTTCACATCCAAACTAGTGTATTGCAGCACTTCATCAAACGTAAAATTATCGAATACCTCAATTAATTCCGGATCCTTCTCAGCCAGTATCGACACGTGCCCGGGAAACAGTTCATCGTGGTTCTTTTTTGCAGTTTCAGTCATTTTCATCTCATATTCCTCTTTCTTCATCTTTTTGTTACTCCCAGTGTAAATCCTGGAGTGGACTCCAAGTCAACCATAACCGCAGCTATTCAACAATATTTTTTAAATCGGCATAAAACACTTGTCTTGGAGTGAACTCCAACAGTTACAATAGGGTTATAATAAAATCAAAACTAATGGAGGCGCTAACATGGAGTATGTGAAATTAGGCAATACCGGCATGGAAGTCTCAAAACTGTGTCTGGGTTGCATGGGATTCGGGGAACAAGAACGCGGTCGGGAAAAATGGTCGATAGGCGAACCTGAAAGCCGCGAAATCATCAAAAAATCTTTGGACTCCGGAATCAATTTCTTCGATACTGCGAATCTGTACTCAGCAGGATCAAGTGAAGAGATTGTCGGAAAGGCTTTGAAGGATTTCGCCAACCGCGATGAAATCGTCCTGGCTTCCAAATTGTATTTCCCGATGTTCGACGGGCCTAATGCGAAAGGCTTGTCCCGCAAAAGCATCTTCGCCGAAATCGACCACTCTCTGAAAAGATTGCAGACGGATTATCTCGATCTCTACATTATCCACCGCTGGGATTACGGCACGCCCATCGAAGAGACGATGGAAGCACTGCACGACTTGGTTAAAATGGGGAAAGTGCGTTACATCGGCGCATCCTCCATGCATGCTTGGCAATTTTCGAAAGCCCAATTCATCGCCGAGAAAAACGGTTGGGCAAAATTTGTTTCCATGCAAAACCTCTACAATCTGCTCTACCGGGAAGAAGAACGCGAAATGATCCCTTTGCTGCAGGACCAAAAAGTTGCCATGACGCCATGGAGTCCGTTGGCGGGAGGAAGATTAACGAGGGATATCGGTGCCGTCACTGCCCGCGCCACCCAAGCTGCGGAGGCAAATCTGCCTGCATACATTGTGGCTTCCGACAATGAAGTCATCTCCAGGGTCCATAAATTGGCCGACGAGCGCGGCATATCCCGCGGGCAAGTCGCGACTGCCTGGATGCTGAGCAAAGATTACGTCACTTCCTCGCTGATTGGAGCTACGAAAGTGAAATATCTGGATGATGCCTTAGGTGCATTCGAAGTCGCATTGAGCGCGGAAGAAATCAAGTATTTGGAAGAAACATACGTTCCAAGGAATATCACGGGGTACAGATAGGAACGAAGACAAGTAAATAAAGTTAAGTATTATCTTAATTGCCCATACAACAAAACAAGCCGAGAAGGATGGAAACCATCTCTCTGGGCTTGTTTCAGATGTGATACCGGCGGCCGGGGTCGAACCGGCACGCCCTTGCGGGCACTGGATTTTGAGTCCAGCGCGTCTGCCAATTCCGCCACGCCGGCATGATATGAAGAATGCAATTTTCCATCTTACTTGTACTTATGGAAAGGCGGTAACCGGATTTGAACCGGTGATAGAGGTTTTGCAGACCTGTGCCTTACCACTTGGCTATACCGCCGAGGTGTTACTATTTAAAAAAACTGGGCTAGCTGGATTCGAACCAACGAATGACAGAGTCAAAGTCTGTTGCCTTACCGCTTGGCGATAGCCCA
>NZ_FNQH01000022.1 GCF_900107505.1 Trichococcus collinsii
TGGTATACTGGTGCGTAAGTATACCAGTATACTTATGTGTATTTTATATTCCGGAATGAAAGAAAATGAAAACAAGCTATATGGGCGATTTTAAATTTCATAAGCGTGATTTGATCTATAAATAACTATGCAAGAGTATACTGGTATACTCTTGCATAGTTATTTATAGATGTTTTTGAACCCAAAAATACTACGCAAAAGTATACTGGTATACTCTTGTGTAGTATTTTTGGTATACCAGTATACTTTTGTGTAGTTTTGAAGAGCATTAAAGGGTTTACTTACAAAATAAGTTAGGTTAAGGTAACTTTATAAGTATTTAAAATATTGAAGAAGCTTTCTATGAGTATCTTATAAGGCTTGATAGAGGTTAAAAATTGAATACAAAAAAAGCCCCACGAATTGGCGTTCGCGGAACAAAACATAACTTAGCATTTATGTACTGTCATTATACCAAGCACCTGGACAAATGACAAAGGCTTTTTTTACATCGTTGGAGCCAAGCAGCGATCTATTAATTTAGAAACGAAGTGGAAAGGTTAAGCATTAGCCGCTGCAATAACTAATGCTAGGGGATTAAGGGCATTACTGTATGCATGCTCTCCCCGAATGGCGTCCGCGGCCGATAACGGCGGGGGTGGTAATCCTGGGCCGAAAACCCAGTAACTTGAAACAATGCTCTTAGGGAGGATTTTAAGAGGGTTTCAGGTGTGTTGAAAAGACACCAACGCATACAGATGCGAAACACGCGACTGACCGATCCGACGCTAGAACGGACTTGCATAAGCATGTTGTACTCTAATTCACTCAAAAAAATTTTTTTAGTGATATTAGGGTACAACTCTGCTCACTTGCTCATTCCCTCTCCTCTGCTAGTATATTTAGTGTGTTTAGTCAACTTTATTTTATATTATTTGACAGTAGAAACTTATTTTTATTATTGGAGAGGTGTTTTTGTGAGCGGAATTCTAAAAAAAATACCACAAGACTATTTAGATGATATGCTGGTGCGTCTTGCCCACCACTCAGCAGGGATAGAAGGAAATACGATCTCATTGCCTGCGACTGTTTCGATTATTTTGAATGGTACACTGTCAGTTAGCGGTGGGGTAACGGTACGTGAATTTTACGAAATCGAAAATCATAAAATAGCTTTTTCTAACCTAATGGATCATTTAGAGAATAATGATAAACTTTCTGTCTCCATTATCAAAGAAATCCACGCCGATTTAACCGATAGGCTTCAATATGATAAAGGCCAATTCAAAAAAAACGACAATCTGATTATAGGTGCAGAATTCCAAACAGCTACACCAGGGGAAACGCCATTTCTTATTCAACAGTTGGTGGATAACCTAGAATACCGGCTGGAGAATGCAGCTACTGAAGAAGAAAAATTAGATAGCATTTTAGATACACATATTCAATTTGAACGGATCCATCCGTTTTCCGATGGAAATGGATGGACAGGGCGTATGTTAATGAATTACTCATTGCTGCAGGAGGGATTTCCGCCTTTGATTATTGAGAAGGAAACTAAAGCGACTTATATCGAATTACTAGCCAAACAAGATTTAAATGGGTTTATGTCTTTTGCCAAAGAAATTTTAGCAAAAGAACAAAAGCGCATGCAGGCATTCCAAAATATGGGCCAAGAGAGAATTTCATACGAATAAAATCTACTAAATAAAATTAGTAGGTTTCATTCGTTGGCGGATTGATTTGAGACTCTGTGAATAGGTTATTCAAATATTTCATGTTCTTGCTGCAACTCTAAGTATAAAGACATTACTGCATTCTCATTAATCTCTTGGTATGTTGCGATTATGTGATAATCTTCTGCTGAATAGATACTTATTTCTTCAACAATGTATTCAAGTGCTGCCTCTAATTGAATATATATTTCATAGGATTCCAACAGGTTTAGAAATCTAAATTGCTTAGTTAAACCATGGCTATTAAGCCAAATTGGACGCACTCGTCCCTTGAATGGTGGATTTTGAAAATAAACGAGATTTTAAGTTTAATGTATATTGATAAAATTGCCTTAGTGTCTCCATTAATACAAAAGAGGCCTAAGCCTCTTTTGTATTAATGATATCGATGTTGATGGTTAGATAGAATTGATCCTGCCTGGCTTTTCATTTTTTTATTATTGCTAGTGGCTAGATCTTTTCCGGCTTTGCTTACTTTACGAGAAATTCTTTTGCAACCTTTTTTCCCCATAATCGTGTCACCTCACTTTGCTCTATTTACAGAAGAAAGAGGGTAGAATATCAGGAATCATACCAGTTTTTATTTGATAATCTAAGGCTTCCTAAAAATGTAAGCCTTTTCCCGTGTGCTTTTATCATATCAAAAAAATTAAACAAATAAAGAACAAGCGTTCTTTATTGCTAGTACGGTTATTAATTTGCTAGTTGTCGTAATAAATCATCAATGTGATCATTGATGACGACTAAACGATCTTTCAACAAGTTTCCTTTTTTGGTAAGCACCAAATTGCCACCCTGGTTCTGGAATAATCTTACCTCCAGATCAGTTTCGAGATATTGGATATGCTGCGTGACTGCTGGTTTGGACAAGCAAAGTTCTTGCGCAGTCGTTGCATAATCCAAGCAGTCAGCTAAAACCAGGAAAGTTTGGTAATGATAATCAATCATGAGATCACCCTTTCATTTCTTAATGATGGCTTACCGGCAAACCAAATCTGAAATCACCTTAAAATGCGTTATTTCGGAAGTGTTTTTTCTGAATAGAAGGATAAAACGTCCCAAAAACCCCGTTTTGTCTGAATCGATGGAAGTATTTCTTACTTTACTTTACCCGAGGTTAGATAGTAAAGATAAAGGTGCGCGAAAACATCTGAAAGACTGGCACCTTCCAAATTCATTTCTTTCATGAAATCAGACAATTCTTCTTTACTGACGATCAGATTGGCCAGTTTATAATAATCCCCCAAAGGATAGACATAGATGACGTTCTCCGG
>NZ_FNQH01000018.1 GCF_900107505.1 Trichococcus collinsii
TTTTTTTACAACTGTTAAACATATTCGATGATGCCGCGTTTAAGAAGCTCTTTCCTCAAAGCCTCATTTTCCACCCGCAATCGTTTTACGTCTGCTCTTAGAACAGAATTATGTGTACGAACTACACGTGCGATTACCATCGTGAAAACAGGAACGAGTAGTACTAAAATGATAAATAGAGTTGTTTGCATAGTCTATGTCCTTCTTTCTGGATTGTTTTTTTAGATTTCATAGTCATAGCATACTAGGTGATTATGTAGACCGTATGAAGAAGCAAATCTCCATTAAATCTACACATTACTCCGGTATATTAAGGTTAACAAATACTCAAAGCATTGATAAGTAGCAAGAATTGGCGTTTAGTAAGAGAGGGGACTATAATTAAAAATGTAGAGGCGTACGTGATGCCATGGATTTTAGTAAGCAAAATTTATCCAATTTTCTAAAGACGAGGTGCCAATCCAAAATCGTTTTAAGGCTTACCGGAGAAAGAGGGAGAGGATATGAAAAACAAGCATCAATTAGTATGGGGTGTAATCCTGTTTGGTTCGCTTGCCGTATTGATTGTGTACAGTATCGGATTGTTTTTGTTGGCAAAGAATGCTGAAACAGGCATTTATACGCAAGGGTATTACAGCAATGGCATGATGGGCGGCCGAGTCAACAGCAACCAGAACAGCAGCGGTGAGAAATTGACGCCGGACCAGATTCTGTCGGATGTCGAAAATTATTTGAAGGGTTATGGAAATAATCTTCAAGTGGCAGATATTTTTGTCTTCACCGATGCGGATTACTACGTTTCGGTGGAAGAGAAAGATACCGGCAGAGGTGCAATGGAACTTTTGGTCAATCCTTATACGGGGCAGATTTACCCCGAGCCGGGGCCCAACATGATGTGGAATGAGAAATACAGCATAATGATGGGGGGCTCCTTCCGCTACAATACGAACGCAACATATACGGCAAATGTGAACCAGACAGAAGCCGTCAAAATTGCAGACGATTTTGTGAAGAGCCAGTTTGGGGAAACTTTTTCGGTTCCGGGTGATGGGCACGCATTTTATGGTTATTACACTTTTCATATCGAGGAAAATGACAAAGTAATTGGGATGCTGAGTGTCAATGACCTTACCGGAGAAGTTTGGCACCATGATTGGCATGGCGATTTGGAGCAAGTTATTTCTGAACATTAGCAAAAAGGAGAGTGGAAAAAATGATGAATTATTACGGATATGACATGATGGGCGGATGGGGAATCTTCATGATGATTATCTTGGTAATCTTAATAGTTATCATCGTGTATGCGGTGATGAAACTAGTCCAAGGCGGCAACAACAGTGCCACATCGCAAAGCAGTCGAGATGAGGCACTTGAAATCCTTAATCAGCGTTATGTAAAAGGAGAAATATCGGACGAAGAATACCAACAAAAGAAAAAAATATTGAAAAGTTAGTTAGGTAAGTCTGAAGTTTCATGCTCAAACTGAGTTTTTTCAAAAATATATTCCGGAAATGAACTATTCAAATCAAAAAAGCCAAGGTCATATACAGATCTTGGTTTTTTTGTATGAATTTTTTCTACATAAAATCAACACATTCATATATTATTATAAAACTCAGAAACATAAAATAAGTCTAAGCAAGGGGATAAAATTATGAACCACCATGAAAGTAAAGAAGGAAAAACAGGAACGCATAAACACAGTCCATTACATCATATGATGCATATGATTATTTGTTGTGGCCTACCAATACTGATTATAGTATCCCTACCATTTATTGCTAAGTATAATCTTGGCCTTGCAACTTTTTTAGGAGTCATTGCGCCATTTATATGCCCCATTATGATGGGAGGAATGATGCTCACAATGTTGGGTGGTAAGAAAAAGGAAGATTGTTGTTCGAAAAAAGAAAGTGATACTGAACGGAGTATCTGATTGTGCGGTACTTGGATACTAAAAATGAACCAATAGCCCTAATTAGGTCTATATGATTGTAAGGCTAATTATTTGACTATTGAAAAAAGGAAGGACAGAATGTGTATTGTAGAGTGCTTTGGATTCATAGCCAATAAAGGAGGAGAATGAACCATGAGAAAAAACCGATTGATAAAAAGTATAATAGGTCTTTCCACACTGGTACTTTTGGCTGCTTGTTCTACTGATCAAAGTGGAGATGGCGATTCCGAATCCATTTCAAGAGCTGAATCTGTTGAAAATGTATCAATGAATATGGAAAGTATTACATCCAATTCGGGTATGGGTGAAATGATGCACGATGATTCCGGGGAAATACCGGAAGGATTATTGGTAGCCGAAAATCCAACATACCAGGTAGGAGACATTGTTACCATCAACTCAGACCATATGGCAGGAATGCAAGGCGCAGAGGGTACTGTAGTAGGGGCCTTCGACACGACGGTTTACGAAGTATCCTTCAATCCAACAAATGGCGATCCACGAGTAACAAACCATAAGTGGGTTATCAAAGAAGAAATAGCTGAAGCCAAAGATGTTGAAGAACCACTTGAACCTGGAACGGAAGTTACGCTGGATGCAAGTCATATGGAAGGCATGAAAGGAGCGCTTGCAACGATAGAATCAGCAGAAGCCACTACCATCTATATGGTTGACTTTGAACCGACAACGGGCGAAGAAATGGTCAGGAACCATAAATGGGTAACAGAAGATGAATTATCACCAAATTAAATGGGTTAGCTTCCTAGCTTAAAATGGCGCTTTTGATAAAATGAAAGGAGAAAGTCATGGCAAAAACTAATATCCGCACACCATTCTTTGTTTTTAACCCCAAATCCTATTTGTTTGGAGAAAACTTATTGGAACTGGTTAGGGAAGCAGATGCACTAGCAGAAGAATTTCCGATTTCAATTTTTGTAACCGCGCCCTTCGCCGATATTGCAGCCGTTTCATCAAATTCCAAAAATATTATTGTGACAGCCCAGCATTTAGATGGCATTCATCCGGATAAAGGAATGGGTCATGTGTTACCCGAATCACTTTATGAAGCAGGTGCACGTGCAGTATTTCTAAATCACGCTGAACGTCCCTTGACGTTGAATGGATTAGCTAAAGCAATTACGCGCGCAGCTGAATTTGAAATAATAACAATTGTATGTGCAGATTCAATTGCGGAGGCAAAGGCAATCACAATGCTAAGTCCCGATATTATTCTGTGCGAACCTTCAGAGTTAATTGGTACCGGTAAAACAAGTGATGAGAGCTATGTTAAAGAAACAATCGAAGCTGTTAAGAGTCTTAATCCGAATGTATTAGTTATGCAAGCAGCTGGAATCAGCACGGCAGATGATGTCTATAGAACGATTTTGCTGCAAGCTGATGGAGTTGGCTGTACCAGTGGTATAGTGAAGGCAAAAGACCCCCAAAAAATGCTGAGAGATATGGTTGAAGCGACTGTAAAAGCATCAAATGAGAATAATAAATAAGGAAAGAAAACCCCTATTAATGGTATCGGTAAAGCTAGCTTCACACTGGTTTTATTTTAAAGAGCAAAACAATTTCCGACGGGCTTACAGAGTAGTGCCGTTGGTGTGGCAATTCTCCATACGGATGCTATAGATGTGAAAATTAAAAATAGGCCAAGACTGAAATCACACAAAGATTTCAATCTTGGTCTATTTTTTGTTGCAGGCAATGAATGAAGGTTACTTTTTACAGATGCCTATTTAAGGTGTATCCAAAATCGACATGCCTAGCATGGTGATTTTCCAACGTTCTTCATGCAGTTTTAGAGCATCGAATAAGTCGTTTGGAAAGAGTACGAATAAGATGAGGGTAGGCTATGCGCGCGTCTCCACTACCGGTAATTAATGGCCTGCGCTTTCTCCTAAATCTTCAATTTCCCTAACATGGGTCAGGACTTGCTCCAAGATACTAAAAACGTGGATATCGTCGAGACTGTAAAATATCGTCTTTCCTTCTCGCCTTGCTTTCACCAAACGCGCCTCTTTCAAAGTTCTTAACTGGTGGGAGATAGCGGATTGCTCCATTTCCAAGGATATGGTAATTGCTCCCACACTCAATTCTTGCTGCTGAAGAAGAAAGAGGATCGAGATCCTAGTAGGGTCACTGATAATCTTAAAAAGCTTGCTTACGGCATGGATGGAATTTTTGTCCAGTATAGATGATGTTGGTGTATCCATTGGTACTCCCTCCCTTTCGCATGAGTGGTTGTTCATGTTTAGAATATCATATGCCTGATGAAATGCAAATGTTTTTACCTAGAGAGAGGGAAGGAAATCCATCCGTTTCTCTCAAAAGTAAGCGGAAAATGAGTCAGAAAAAGGGAGCGATTTATCTTGACATGGTGCAGGAACCCGTTTAAAATGAATATATAAACATATGAATGAACATTCACTTGTAAGGCGGAACGGTTCCGGTTTATGGAAAGGGAACAAGAAGCTTTTAGAAGCTTTTAGGCTGTGCTAGGGTTGTGCGTGTTGTCAATCGAATTAGTACAAAAAAATAATTATATGAATAGAAGGGTGATTGAAATGAAAGCTGTTCAAGAGAAAGACGCATACAAGAAACACGACCATGATGAGCATGACCATAGTAACGAGCACGAGCATGGCAAAGCGCCAATCATTTTCTATTTCATAGGTTTAGCACTGTTCCTAATTGCGACCTTCTTAGGGAATGAAAATGAAGTATTGATCAACATCCTCTTCTCACTCGCAAGCATTACAGCGGGCTACTATGTAGTGGTTCTGGAAGGAATTGGCGAAACGATTGAGAATACCAAAATACAAAAGCGATTCACGCCTAACTCCCACGTCCTGATGGGGCTAGCAACACTCGGAGCGTCTTTCCTAGGTAACTTTGGGGAAGGGGCGCTACTGATTCTCATTTTTTCTGGCGCCCATTTTCTTGAAGAATACGCGGAAGGAAGAAGCAGACGAGAAATCACGAAGCTGCTCGAAATGACTCCCACGACTGCTAGACGAATCATGCCGGATGGAAATACGGAAATTGTTGCCGTCAGTATTTTGAAGGTTGGTGATCGACTCCAAGTGTTAAATGGAGACCAAGTACCGACTGATGGAATGATCTTGTCCGGTATGACCGCCATTGATGAGTCTTCTATTAATGGTGAGAGTATCCCCAAGGAGAAGTCGAAAGGGGACGAAGTTTTTGGGAGTACGATTAATGGAACAGGTACGTTTACCATGCAGGTCACGAAAGAAAATAAAGATACTGTTTTCTCCAAAATTCTACAACTCGTCAGCCAAAACCAATCTAACCAGACAAGAGCTGCTAGTATTATCCAAAGACTTGAGCCTCGCTATGTGAATTTTGTTTTGATGGTAATCCCCCTAGTGATGTTGCTAGCTCCTTTTCTATTTGGTTGGACATGGTCCCAAAGTATCTACAGAGGGCTCGTCCTTTTAGTGGCCGCTTCCCCGTGTGCTTTAGCGGCAGCTACTGTATCGGTAACCTTATCCGCCACTTCTAACTTGGCCAAAAGAGGCGTTCTTTCAAAAGGAAGTTCCTATTTATCTCAACTAGCCAACATTGATGCCATTGCCTTCGATAAAACCGGAACCCTGACTCGTGGAAAACCTGAAGTAACCAATTACTACTTTTCTGATTCTGTGAATGAGGAAGAGATTCTTGATGTGATTGTGGCTCTGGAAAAGGAGTCGAATCATCCTCTGGCAAGTGCAATCTTAGAGAAGTTTGAGGCAAAAAATACAATTGCTATCGAGGTAACCAATCAGCTTGGAAAGGGATTGACGGGTGACTATCAGGGGAAAAGCTACCGCATAGGAAAACCCACCTCCTTTAGTGGTGTGGAAGATATATATGAGCAACGAAATGTAGCATGGGCTTCCAACGGACAAACCGTGGTATATGTTGCCGAAAATGAAAAAGTTATTGGGCTGATAGCCCTCATGGACGTTCCAAGTGAACACGCACGAACAACCATTGACTACTTCAGAAAATTGGGTATCCACACGACGCTAATTACCGGTGATTCAGAAATGACGGGGAAAGCTGTTGGTGAACAGCTAGGCGTGGACGAGGTTATCGCGAATGTCATGCCGGAAGATAAATCGCGGATTATCGACGAACAAAAGGCAAAACACGGTGTGGTCGCCATGGTGGGCGATGGTGTGAACGATGCCCCAGCCCTCGTGAATGCTGATATTGGAATCGCGATGGGAGAGGGTACTGATGTTGCGATTGATGTCTCGGATCTCGTTTTGATGCAAAACAATCTAGACAGACTAGTCCAATCCCACAGAGTATCTAAAAAGATGAACAAAGTGATTTGGCAAAATATCTACTTCTCCATGGCAGTCGTGATTCTCCTAGTTACCGTTAGCCTTTTAGGTTTGACGGATATCGCGATCAGCGTCATTGTCCATGAAGGAAGTACAATCGTTGTAATCCTAAATGGACTCCGCTTGCTAAGGTCTCTATAATCCAACTGTAAACACTATCAAGGAATCTAATTGCTTATATCGAAAAAGAGCTGTGAATCTGCCTTATGGCAAAATTACGGCTCTTTTTTGATGTGAAAAACCGAGACATTATGGAGAGAACGGCTCCTCACATGATGAAGTAACTACGACATAGCAAGGCTTGATCCTCTGAAGAGAGACCAGGCCTCCCGCATTTCTCGGCAGGAATTACAATATTTATGGAAAATTGGAGCAAATGCTGATATACTTTATTCAAACGAACATTTGAATGACAAAGGGGGAGCAGGTTGAATAAAATCGATAAGATGGACATAGATGTTTGTAGTGCCACGATTGTCCATGAGGAAAAAGTGAATCATGTTATAGCGGAACTCCAAGGGAAGGATTTTGCGAGCCTCTCAGTACTCAGCAAATGTCTGGGAGAGACCTCCAGAGTCCAGATTCTTTATGCCCTGTCCACCTATAAGGAAATGTGCGTGTGTGATCTAGCGGCTATTATTGATGCGAGTATGGCCACCACTTCCCATCATTTGCGTTTTTTGAAAAAAAATGGCGTAACCACCTCTTATAGAGAAGGGAAGATGGTCTACTATTCGCTCGCGAGTCAAGAGGTTTCCGATGCCATCGCCTCATTACTGAAAGTATCGGAATATCTACATCTCATTTCTTAGAAGGGAGAGAGTAATCCTGGTTCAGACGATTGTATCCGCCCTCGTGGTTTATATTTCTACAAATATTGATGATTTCCTAATTCTAATGGTTATTTTTTCCCAAAACGATTCCCGAAAGAGAATGAAAGGAATCGTCGCGGGACAATACCTAGGAATGGGGATTATAGTCACTTTTAGTATATTTGCCGCTTATGTCATTAATCTCATTCCGCAAGCCTGGGTTATCGGCTTGCTCGGACTAATCCCATTGTTCTTGGGGATCAGGGTAGCCCTCAAACGGGAGGAGCGGGAAGATGAGGATGTGTTTGAAAAAATGGAAGCGCGTGGAGCCAACCAACTATTCTGGACGGTAGCGTTGATTACCATTGCTTCGGGGGGAGATAACCTGGGCATCTATATCCCCTACTTCACGTCCCTTACCTGGCCCGAGACTATGGTAACCCTAATCATTTTTGTCGTTTCGATAGCGATTCTTTGCTATATCAGTTACAGATTGTCAAAGATTACTTTGATATCAGAAATAATCGAGAAGTATCAGCGGATGATTGTCTCGCTAGTTTTCGTTGGATTAGGGATTTACATTATGGTGGAAAA
>NZ_FNQH01000015.1 GCF_900107505.1 Trichococcus collinsii
AAAAAAATAACCCTTAAGAAAAAGCATGCAGACAAAAGTCTCCATGCTTTTTTTCTTGACTTCTACCTTTTCATCAGGGCATTCGCCTAATAGGAAGATTATTTTCTGGATTAGAACGAACCCACATTAAGAATGAAACTGAAGAACTTCTTGTATTTTTTCGAATACAATGTCGGGCTCTTGTTCGCCATTGACCATAGAAACGATTCCCGCTTCCTGATAGAAACCCGTCAGTGCTTCCATTTCGAGCTCACTCACTTGTAGCCGTCTTTCTATGACTTCTGATTTATCCTCTGACCAGGGCGAATCGATCTTATTTTCTAATCTTTTCCGTAAGACCTCTTTCCCAACAGCCAGATAGAGGACAGCATCCAGCGACAGTCTTTTGCTTTCCAGATATGCTTCTAACGCTTCCGCTTGCTGACGCGTTCGCGGATATCCATCCAAAATGAAACCCTCTTTCATGTCATCCTCTCCCATGCGATCCCAGAGGAGTTTATTGACCAATCTATCGGGGACTAGTTTTCCCATCTCCATGAATGTTTTGACTTCTAGACCGATTGGACTTCCCATCTCAGCGAAGGATCGGAAGATTTCACCTGTAGAGATATACGGAATCTGATAGGTAACTGCGATTTCCCTCGCTTGGGTTCCCATTCCAGCGCCGGGCATTCCCATTATAATGATATTCATTTTCTAACACTCCTTATCTGCATTATGCCTCTATCGGATCGTACACAACCATTCACTACTAAGATAGCGCATGATTGTGTAGGGAGTATGGAGAAAGAAAAAAACAAAAATTTGTAGTAGCTCTAAAGGACTTAATAAGCCGCCAGAACTTTTCCTACTGCTTCTTTAAAAACAATAAGGCATCTTCTCCTCCATAAAACCCACACAATGAAAAGGTAAACTCAATTCAGCGATATTTGAAAACTACCATGGTTCATTGCTCAGGAAAGGTGGTGCGGTGGAACAATTTTTAGTAGTACAGAATCAATCGTGTGAATGATGGGGGAAAACATATGAAAATTTTGATTGTAGATGACGAGGAAAACATTTTGGAGATTGTAGAGGCGTACTTGGTTGCTAAAAACTACCAAGTATTCAGAGCCATGGACGGAGAAGAAGCCTTGCGGAAAGCCGAAACCATCCGGCCGGATCTCATCGTCCTGGACCTCATGCTGCCGGATATCTCGGGTCTTGAGGTCTGCCGAAGAATAAGAAAATCCTCCAGTGTCCCTGTGATCATGCTGACGGCGAGAACAACGGAACAGGATATCCTGAGCGGACTGCATATCGGCGCGGACCATTATATGACGAAACCCTTCAGCCCCAAAGAATTGGTGGCCCGAGTACAGACCGTACTGCGGCGCTCACACAAGGAACCCCAAGAGGTGAAATGGTCCTTCGAAGGTGGTTTATTGGATATCTATCCCGATAACATGCAAGTATTCAAAAAGGGACTAGAAGTGGGGCTAACGCCAACCGAGTACGGGCTTCTATTCCTTCTGGCGTCACATCCTCAGCAGATTTTCCCTAGGCAGCAGCTCTTGCAGGTCGTAAAAGGATTAGATTTTGACGGAACAGATCGAGTCATTGATGTCCACATTAAGAACCTGCGACGAAAGATAGAAGATGATGCGCGAACCCCCCACTATATCTTGACGATATATGGGGCTGGATACCGATTTGGTGGTCAAAAATGAAGCGAACAATAAAGTGGCAACTTCTCCTTTCCTTCGTTTCGCTTTCTTTTATTCTGGTAGGAGCCTTCAGCTGGATAACACTGAACTTACTAGAGAGCCACTTTGCTGACTATGTCAGGGAGAGACAGGAGTCAGAGTTGGAAGAATACAGCACTGATTTAGAGAATCTCTATCAACAAAACGGTACCTGGGAAGAAAATTCGCAAGCAATTCAGCGTGTTGGGCGGAATGCTCTCCAACAGTCAGTGATTGTGAGGATTTTCGACGAGGACGGGCAACTGTTATGGAGCCCATCCGCTTCTGAGGAAGAAGATGCGAAGAACAAGGTTCAGGATCATCTCCTGCATATGGAGCAAATGGTGGGAGGTATGGAGAGTGATTACGTGCAAAGTCGTAGTCCCCTTTATGATGGTACCGAAGAAATTGGCATGATGGAGATTCAATCCGTGGGTCCCTATGCTTACACAGAACATGACGCCCTCTTTATTTCCGATATGGAAAGTAAATTGGTTTTGGTGGCCTTCTTCTCGCTCCTCATTCCCCTCTTCTTTGCGCTACTGGTGGCCAAAAAGCTTAGTTCTCCTATCGTCACAATCAATGATTTCACCAAGGAAATTGCCAAAGGGCATTACAGCAGTCTTTCTCTGGAAGAAACAGGAATCCGGGAGATTGATGACCTGCTGGTATCAGTGAATGATCTTTCCTTGCAACTTCAACACCAACAGAAGATCCGAAACCGTTTGTCCTCCGATATTGCTCATGAAATCAGAACGCCTTTGACGACCTTGAAAGGGAATATTGAAGCCATGATAGATGGTGTTTGGGAAATATCTGAAGAGCGGCTCTATCGTTGTTACGAAGAGGTAAGCCGAATTACGCGTCTGATTGGAGAAATCGATCGGATCAACGAACTCGAAAGTCAGGAGTCTCAGCTACAGAAAACCACCTTTGATCTTACGGAATTAGCCCAACAAATCGTGGATAATTTCCAACCCATGCTGGTTGAAAATAAACTCAACTGCTCCGTTAGTGGTGATCGCGTATTTATTTCTGCGGATCGGGACAAAATCCATCAGGTCTTAACTAATCTGTTGGCAAATGCCATTAAGTTTACCCCTTCGGGAGGAAGAATCGACCTTTACGTTTCGCAAAGTAAAGGCACCACTTCCTTTCGGATAATCGACAACGGACAAGGTATCCCTCCGGAAGAGGTGGGCCAAATATTTGAACGGTTCTATATGGCGGAGCCCTCCCGAAACAGTAAACTAGGGGGGCAAGGAATAGGCCTTTCCATTGTAAAGGGCATTGTGAATGCGCATCAAGGGACTATTTCCGTAGATAGTATTTATGGGAAAGGCACAACATTTACAATCAATCTTCCCAAGGCAAAATAAAATAGGGTTTATAAAAAAGTACTCCAACTAATTAAATAGGGTTGGAGTACTTTTTTCAGTGGTCTATTCTCTTATCGTGCAAGGACATCAATCTCCGCCTCTGTCGGATTATCGGATACAATCTCAATTAGCATGCGGTGGGGTAAGTTTAGACTGGTTTGTCCAAGTGATTGGATCCACCCTGTCCTCACGGCGATTTGCTGGGGGCTGTTATCCGATTTGTCACGAATCCGCTCCCCATCAATTTCGATAATATTATACTTCCCGGGAGCAGGATAGTAGGTGATAAGCCGCTGTTTCTCATTTCCGGTCAGGAGGAAGCGGTCCACTTCCTCGCCGTTGAACGAGATAACTGCATACAGCTTGCTCTTTTCTATGTGCGCAGTTTCAACGGCGAAGATCATTGTCGGTAAAAAAGATAGAACAAACAGAAAAGAGACAATAATAATATCAAAAGGTTTCACCATTCTGCGATACTTTTTAATCATGATTCTCCCCCTTTTTCTCTCGTTTACTCTAACTGTTTTTTTCTCTTCAAGTACTCTGCTTCCGTAATATTATCTCTGGCAAATTCTTTTTGAATCTGTTCCAAAGAGGTCTCATTCGCAATTCGACTATCTGTTCGATCGGAAAGAATCTTGATAAGGAGGTACGCCACCATAAACAGCACTACAATCCAAAGCAACCCAATCAATCTCAAAGGTCCCAATCCGTCATGATTCAGTAGATTCCAATAACTCGACATGCCACTCACACTCTTTCCTGTTATCCGTCTTTACTTCAATCTCTTTCTCCTTTGAGGTTCCATCCTTCTAGATAGTAGGTTTTGGGCGGATAATCCCTTCTCCGGTAAATCCAAATACCAATCGCACCCACAAACAAGAGCAAGGACAATCCCTGTGACACCCGCAAGAAATCACCAATCCACAAACTATCCGTGCGCAGGCCCTCTATGAAGAATCTGCCCGCTGAATACCAGATAGTATAGCTGAGGGCCACTTCGCCTTGCCGCAACAACCCCTTGCGGTTTCGCAAGGCAATGATTACGCCAAATCCGAGGAGACTCCATAATGACTCGTAGAGGAAGGTGGGCTGGTAGTACACACCGTTAATTTGCATCTGATCAATGATAAACTTCGGAAGGTACAAGTTCTCCAGAAATGTTCGAGTCACTTCTCCACCATGTGCTTCCTGGTTAGTGAAGTTGCCCCATCGACCGATGGATTGGGCCAAAAGGACATAGGGAGCCAGCACATCCAACATCAAGGCAACGGGAATCCTCTTTTTCTTGGTGTACCAATAGACAGTGAATCCCCCTGCAATCAACCCCCCATAAATGGCAATTCCACCATTCCAGATTTGGACGATTTCGCCCGGATTTTGCAGATAGTACTGCCATTCGAAGAGAATGTAGTAGATTCTGGCTCCAATCAGCCCAATGGGAATCGCCCACATTGTCATATCTGTAACGGTATCTTCTCCTAATCCTCTTTTCGTGCCCTCCTTGGACGCCAAGGAGATTGCCAATAGCATAGCAGCCCCAATGATAATCCCATACCAGTAGACGGTGAATGGGCCAAATGAGAAAGCTACGCGATCAATTGTTCCTACTATTGTTTCCATACTTTCCTCCTTATAAGAAAAAAACGTTTATTTTATAGTGCTTTTACAATCCCAAGTAAGGTTCTGGGTCAACCTGAACCCCATTCTCATAAACCTCGAAATGCAGGTGGACACCTGTTGAATCCCCCGTTGTTCCCATTATCCCTAATTGTTGTCCTTGGGATACTTTTTGTCCGGGAGCAACCCGAAGGCTGCCC
Source organism: Trichococcus collinsii (assembly GCF_900107505.1). Taxonomy (GTDB): domain Bacteria; phylum Bacillota; class Bacilli; order Lactobacillales; family Aerococcaceae; genus Trichococcus; species Trichococcus collinsii. Next base: position 4,924 of record NZ_FNQH01000015.1, read on the forward strand.
GCTTCCATGTGAGCGTATAAAGTTTGGAGTCCGTTTCCATGGTCGATTTTCACGTAGTAGCCCCATGAATTATGGTACCCGGCTACTAGAACGGTTCCCCCCTGGGCTGCGACAATCGGTCCCGATCCGGCAAAATCCATGCCCGCATGCAATTTCCACTCCCCTGTAAGAGGATGGATTCTGTATCCAAAAGGATCTGTTACAATCCCATTACTCGGACGAATGAAACCAGACGCGGTAACGCTCTTCGCTTCAGGCAGGGTTTCCCCCGCAGAGGCATACTCCACTACCTTGCTTTCTTCGAAGAAGCTTTCAGGAACAATCTCACCCGCCATTGCAACCGCGACCTCTTGTGCAGCCTGTTGTCGTACTACTTCTTCATCAGCGATCCGGCGTTGCTCCTCCTTCAGTTGATCGGAGAGGGTGCTCACCGTTCCGGCAAGATTCTGTTGCTCCTGATCAATCGCTTCTTTTTGTTCCACCGTAAGATCATACTCTTGGGCTAGCTGCTCGATTTGATTCTCCAGCCCTGCTTTCTGTGTCACCAAATTGGTTTTGGCTACTTGGATTTCCGCACTCAGTATTTCGAGGTTTTCCTGCTCGTCCTCAGCTGCCTGCTTTTTCTCCACCAGATCCATTTTGTCATTTTTCTGCTGGACGAGTATTTCCTTGTTGATGTTCATAATGTAAGTTACTAAGCCTATGTTCCCTATCATTTCCGCAAGGTTCTCCGAGTTGATAACTGCTTCCAGGAGAGTACGTGGATTTGTATCTGTTTGGACGGCTCTGGCTTGCACTTTAAGTTTTTCCCCTCTTAGTTCAATCCGTTCTTCCAGCGTTTCTGCTTCTTTACCCAATTCCTTTATTTTTTCCTCAGAAATCTGCAATTTCCCCTGCTGTTCAACTAATTGTAGGGTGAGCTTGTCGATTTCCTTTTGCAGGGTGATTGTTCCAACCCCAAGTTGCTCTTTCTTTGCCTCCAATGTGTCCAATAGCTCTTGTTGCCCTGAAGAATTCTCATCCAATTCTTGGATTCTGCTTTCCAATTCCGTTTTTTGTTGATTGAGCTCTTCCAGCGTATCAGCTTTCACATCCAAAGGTACCACCAGTAAACTTAAAAGCGTGGGAATTCCTAAAATCCTGAACATCTGCTTTCTATTCATGTATCCTCCTTAAATGCCGGCAAAATTTGCCCCTTTCTTTTGCTTATTTTACTGTACCAAGGAATTATGTAGGTTTTATGGAGTTGTTAATCTCCATAAAACCCACATAGTTTTACTCTATTCTTGTCTTAGAAAGTTATTTTGAATCTTATTCGCTTCACTGATGGAATTAGGTTCTTCGTAATTTTTTAATCTATCGTCCATTTCTTTACTAACGTGTTAGTTGTAGCATTGGCGAAAAAATAAAAGGAGAGTTGAACATGGAATCAATCTTATTTATTGTTTTGATGGTGGCAGGGCACATACTCATGATGTTTGTTATGCCGGGTATGCATGGCGGACATAATCATAAAGGACATGGTCACGCGGATCCCGAATCGGAAGACAAGAAAAAGTTGGAAATTGAAAACAAACGGTTAAAAGAGGAATTGAACGTAGTAAAATCAAAAATAAATCAAAATGAATTGTGAGGGCCATTCCACATTGAAGCAGAAAATTATTCAAATTTCAGGGTTTATTTTCATTACCTTTTTCATCTTATCCCTTTCGGTCGCAGCAACCATCAACTTTACCTTCCTCTACTCGTTTGACATTGGTTACTTGAATATATCGGAATATGTAGACATGCCGAAAGAGCAAATCTTAATGAACTATCGTATTCTGCTAGATTACCTGAATACCCCATGGATAGCGAAACTGGATATGCCGGATTTCCCTAGCTCAGTTAGCGGGTTATTCCACTTCACTGAAGTGAAGAAGTTGTTTATGCTGGACTACCTGATTCTGATTACTTCAGGGATAGGCTCCTTCTGGTTTATGCAGTATCTAAACAGAGAAGGGCAATACTGGCGACTTCTTCGATACTTCCAGTGGGGAATCTTGCTTCCGCTGGGTGTTGTTTTGGCTCTATTGATCAACTTTGATGTGCTGTTTGTGCTATTCCATCAGGTATTCTTTAACAATGATGCTTGGCTATTTAATCCCGCAACTGATCCCATCATCTTAGCGCTGCCGGCGGAGTTCTTTATGCACAGTTTCCTCTTGGCCTTTGGATTAATCGAAGTCTTCCTAATCCTGGGGTACTTCACTACTAAATATCGAATCTCTGCCCCAAGCCGTTGATTAAAAAGGTTATGGTTCATAAGAAAAGCAGGGCTCTCCATCGAAAGCATGGGAGCCCTGTTTTTATCGAAAATTTATCGATCTATGATTTTCCTTATACAGCATACTGGCTGGTCTGACTCGATTCTGGAAGGGGGTCAAACCAGCCAGTGCTTTTTTCGTTCCTGCTTCGTTTTATTTAGGGTCTAATTTCAAAAGCATGGCATTGATCGCAACAATAACGGTCGATAAGGACATGAGGACGGCGCCGAAGGCCGGACCCAAGGTAATGCCGATAGGAGCAAGGAGGCCAGCAGCAATTGGAATCGCGATAAAATTGTAGCCTGCTCCCCATACCAAGTTTTGTTTCATTTTACGTGTCGTCTTGTTTGCTAACTCGATAAAGGATTCAATATCCCCTGGATCAGACTGAGTAAGGATAATATCCGCAGAATCCAAAGCTACTTGCGTTCCAGCTCCGATTGCAATACCTACGTCTGCCAAGGCAAGGGAAGGTGCGTCATTGACCCCGTCTCCCACCATGATAACCGTCTTGTTTTGGTTTTTCATGGACTCGACCAGCTTGTACTTATCTTCCGGAGATTGATTGGCTTGGTATTGAATACCTAGAACTTCTGCAACTCCTTGTGCAGCTTCCTCGTTATCACCAGTAGCCATGAGTGGTTCAATTCCGTATTTTTTCAGCACCTCGATCAAGTTTCTGCTGGTTTCTTTCAGTTCATCTCCCAATGCGACAGCGCCGATTGCTTCATTATTTTCTACAAGGATACTTAAAGTAGCGCCTTTCGGAATATCCATACGCAATGCTTTTCCGTATGCCTTTTGGCTGATTAATTGATAGTGGTGGCCGTTCGCCTCCCCTTCTATTCCTGCTCCCGAAACGATTTCAATGGAGTCAAAGGAAACTGACTTAATGCCTTTCGCTTCAGCGTGGTTCACAATCGATTGGGCAATCGGGTGACTGGAGCCCGCCTCTATACCCGCCAACAAGCCTGTAATTTCTTCTTCAGAATATTTATCACTCAAAACAGTGACGTCCAACACTTTAAATTCACCAGTTGTTAAAGTACCTGTTTTATCCAATACCATAACATCCGCTTTAGTAGTTAATTCCAAAGCTTCTCTATTTTTAACCAGTAATCCTCGGCTTGCACCCAAACTAGTACTACGTGATACTACCAAGGGAATAGCAAGACCCAAAGCGTGTGGGCAGGCAATAACTAACGTAGTCACAGTAAAGATAACGGCTGTAGGCAGATCCGCAATGATCGTCCAGATTAGTAGGGCGATTAAAGCTACTACAACCGCAATGTAGAACAACCAGCCAGCTACTTTGTGAGCCACATTCTCTGCTCGAGAAGGTTGGCTTTGTGCTTGGCTAATTAATGATTGTACTTGTGAGATAAAGGACTTATCCCCTGTTTCTGTTACTTCTACATATAGGACACCACTACCATTTGTTGATCCACCAATGACTTGATCTTTAACATTCTTTTCGATTGGCTTAGATTCACCTGTTAAGAGGGC
>NZ_FNQH01000017.1 GCF_900107505.1 Trichococcus collinsii
GGCGGGTGTGGCCAACAGCAACGTGAACTACATGACTCAAACCTTGAGTTTCGAGGTGACGGGGGAACAGGAAGATCAAATCCTCTCCCAAGTGAAACAGAAAGTGAATAAATTGGAGCCCGCTGTGGTCTTGAAGAACAAGGCCGACGGTCGCTTGCTCAATTTTGACACCCTCAAGAGTAAGAATATCCAACCAGAAGAAAGAAAAAAATACTACGAATGGATCCTTGATGGGATCGACTGCGCCAATTGTGCCAACAAGGTCGAGCGAGGCGTCGCCAAGGTGGCGGGTGTGTCCAACAGCAACGTGAACTACATGACCCAAACCTTGAGTTTCGAGGTGACGGGGGAACTGGAAGATCAAATCCTCTCCCAAGTGAAACAGACAGTGAATAAATTGGAGCCCGCTGTAATCCTGAAGAATAAGGCCGACGGTCGTTTGCTCACAGTCGGAAACCATCCAACGGCGATGAATCTGGCTGCAGAAACACTAGAACAAGGGGAACTGGAAGAAGAAGGTGGGGAAGAAAATGAATCACGAACGACCATCATTCGATTGGTACTTGGATTCTCCCTCATGCTATCCGGTATCTTCCTGCCACTTCCAGGAGGCATTTCTGTTGCCCTGTTTGTAATTGCCTACCTGATTGCCGGCTATGATATCGTCTGGCGGGCCGTCCGCAACATGCTCCGCGGGCAGGTTTTTGATGAAAACTTTCTGATGACGATTGCAACGCTGGCTGCTTTCTATGTTCAAGAATATCCAGAGGCCGTTGCGGTCATGTTGTTCTATCAGGTAGGGGAACTGTTCCAAGATATCGCCCTTTCGAAGTCCCGTCGCTCAATCGCTGAGTTGATGGATATCCGCCCTGATTATGCAAATTTGGTAACCGAAAATGGTACCCAAAAGGTTGCTCCGGAAGCCATTAAAGTGGGTGATCTCATACTTGTCCGGCCTGGCGAAAAAGTGCCATTGGACGGGAAGGTAGTGGAAGGGACTTCCGCTATGGATACATCTGCCTTGACTGGGGAATCCGTACCGCGTAGCGTAGGCCCTACGGATTCGGTGCTGAGCGGTTTTATCAATCGGAACGGGGTGCTTAAAGTAGCGGTGGAGAAGCCTTTTTCGGAATCAACCGTGAAAAAAATCTTGGATCTGGTTGAGAATGCAAGTGGGAGAAAGGCACCGACCGAGCAGTTTATCACCAAATTTGCTCGCTACTATACGCCGGTTGTCGTAGTATCCGCGTTCCTATTGGCCATTGTGCCGCCGTTGGTGTTCCCGGGAGCTACTTTCGATGAATGGATTTACCGGGCAGCTATTTTCTTAGTTATTTCTTGTCCGTGTGCATTGGTTGTCTCCATTCCTATTGGCTTTTTCGGCGGAATCGGAGCCTCTTCACGGAAGGGCATATTAGTGAAAGGAAGTAATTACCTGGAAGCTCTAAATGACCTAAAGTACGTAGTGATGGATAAGACCGGCACTTTGACGAAAGGAAAGTTCGAGATAACAGCGATTGAACCCGAGAAAGAAATCAGTACGGAAGCCTTACTGGAAATGGCAGCGTATGCTGAAGCCCATTCCACCCACCCAATCGCGGATTCCATTAAAGAAAAATATGAAAAAGAGATCCAGGAAGAAAGAATTACTACTTACAACGAAATTCCCGGACACGGTATCGAGGCCACCATCGATGGGAAAATCATACTGGCTGGAAATGCTCGTCTAATGGAAAAATTCTCTGTGAATTTCGAAGAAGTAACCGAAATCGGGACAATTGTTTACCTTGCGATAGAAGGGAAATATGCTGGGTATCTCTTGATTGCGGATGCCATTAAGGAGGACGCCGCAGCCGCTATCGCAACTATGAAGGAGCTTGGAATCAAGCATATCATTATGCTGACTGGCGACTCGAAAGCAGTAGGGGACGCAATCGCCCAGAAGCTGGGGATTACAGAGGTCTACAGCGAGTTGTTGCCGCAAGATAAGGTGACAAAGTTCGAAGAAATCCTCTCACGTAAAAAGAAAAATGAGAAAGTCGCCTTCGTGGGGGATGGAATCAACGACACCCCCGTTCTAGCCCGTTCGGATATTGGGATTGCCATGGGGGGATTGGGGTCAGATGCAGCCATTGAGGCGGCTGACGTGGTAATTATGGACGATAAGCCTTCCAAGATTGGGGTCGCCATGCTGGTGGCCAAGGATACCCGTCGCATTGTATGGCAGAATATCTTCTTTGCCCTCGGAGTGAAGGGACTGTTCCTCCTTCTGGGAGCTTTCGGGGTTGCCACCATGTGGGAAGCGGTTTTTGCAGATGTCGGCGTGACGGTAATAGCCGTTCTCAATGCTATGCGGATTTTAAAGAAATAGATTTCCACGATTCGATCAGGAAACAATAAAATTAGCCAATAACGTCAAAATGCATTTGATCTTTCAGATGCGTTTTGACGTTTTTGGTTTATGAAGGTTTTCAAAATTATTTTAGTACACTATCACCAAAACTCAAGAGTATTGACTATGCTTCCTTGCTCTAGTAGAATCAAGGGATACAAGTGTGTCATAACTTATATTCAAAAGTGAGGGTGAAAAAAGATGAAATATGGCTACGCACGGGTGAGTACCCGCCAACAAGATCTAGAAGGACAGCTACGTCAACTCGAAGAGGAACGCTGCGACCGAGTCTACTTCGAGAAAATTACCGGAACAAAAAGTGATCGTCCCGAGTTCCAAAAACTCCTTCAGGAAATTGAGACAGGAGATACGTTGGTTGTGACGAAACTGGATCGCTTCGCTCGCAGCACGCAAGATGCATTGAACACGATCAAGCTCTTATTTGAGAAGGGCGTGCGGATCAACGTGCTGAATTTAGGAATTATCGAAAACACGTCCACTGGAAGATTAATCTTCACGATTTTCAGCGCTTTTGCGGATTTTGAACGCGATTTGATTGTGGAACGTACGCAGGAAGGGAAAGAGCTGGCTAAACAGAAACCTGATTTCAGGGAAGGGCGACCAAAGAAATTTAATCAGCAACAAATCAATCTGGCCATGAATCTATTGAAGAATCATTCCTATAAAGAGGTAGAGAAAATGACCGGTATCAGCAAGAGCACCCTGACTCGTAACAAAAGAATAATGCAATTAAGTGCTGAGGGTTAGATAGAATGAGTATTGCGATGATGTATTTTGAGTATACATTCACTAAAAAGTTGCCTTAATCCTTTATCTAAAGGATTAAGGCAGCTTTTCTTTATCATTTTTTCCATTAGTAACTTGTCTAGCCTTCAGTGCTGCTGGTAATTTCATGTGGCGGATATCAGCATTTATGGCATTCATGAAATGGTTTTAGGTCCAATTCTTTAAGATGTGTGGGTTATGTATCTTATTCAGCAACCACAAAAAGTCTCTTTTTCTTAAAACGTATCAATTGGTACGAAAAATTTGCTAAAAAGATATATTGGCTGTATAATAACATTAAACTTGTACGTAGGGAGTGTGTCATTTGAGTTCAAAAAAGAAAAATCCTCAGAAATTCTTTAACTTCAAGCCTGATGAGATTAAGGAATATTTGAATAAATTTAGAAAATGCATTATTGACGGAAATTATTCAATATCTCAGAATGAGCATAGACAAGAAAATATTGATTTTATCGAGGATTTCAAAATTGATACGAAAAAAGAACACGAAATTCTCCTAGGTTTGCAATTTGATGATTTTTGTCATGCAGTTGAAAATCAGAATACAAGATTTTCTCATGAAGTGCTCTACATATTCTGTAAGCAATATGAATTGGATTTTTGGGGGACGCCGGAAACTGTTGACATATACATAAAAGTGAATATGATTGAAAATCAAAAAGGAGATCTTTATACTATTTTGGTATCTTTTCATAGAAGAAATTTTGAAATTGCATATTTGTTTAAATAGATAATTGTAGTCTTAGGCTGCACATGAGAAGGAGGAAATTTTAATGAGAGGATTTTGCGAACAATGTCGTGATATCGTCGAATACAGAGTAAGTACAGTTGAAAAAGAAAAAAAAATTAAAGGGAAAGTAATTCGATATGTTGGAAAAGTAGCCCATTGTGATGAGTGCAAAGAAGAAATATTTATTCCTGAGATTAGAGATTATAACTTGAATGCTCTGGATGTTGCATACAGAAATGAAGAGGACTTAATTAGTGTAGAGACTATTGAAAAAATTCTAGAAAAATATGATATTGGGAAGAGACCACTATCATTATTGCTTGGTTGGGGAGAAGGGACACTGACGCGATATGTTGATGGGAATATTCCTTCTAAAATTTATTCTGATTTACTTAGACAAATCCTTGAAGATGAAAAATTTTATCGAGAAATATTGGAAAAAAATAAAGAGAACATATCACCGGTTGCTTATAAAAAAAGTCTGGATGCCCTGGATAAAATTAATTTAGTGCATGATACTGCGGTTAGTAAACTTGAATCCGCAGTTAAATACTTATTAATGCAGACTTCAGAGATTACACCACTCGCACTCCAGAAACTATTATATTTTTCTCAGGGATTTCAAAAAGCTTTCACAGGTACATTTATGTTTGATGAAAATTGTGAAGCTTGGGTGCATGGCCCTGTATATAGAAATGTATACGAGAAATATAGAGAATATGGTTATAATCCTATTGAGGGAAAAGGTTTAGCTTTTTGTGATATTAATTTGACTGAGGATGAAAAAGAATTGTTGGATCATATTGTTCTTTATTTTGGATGTTATAGTGGAAAAATTCTTGAGAACATGACGCATTCAGAAGAACCTTGGCGAGTAACTAGAAAAGGTCTAAATGATTGGGAAGGTTCTGATAGAGTTATTCCCAAAAAAGAAATAGATACCTACTTTAGTAGCGTGAAAGAAAAGTACAAAATGCTAAATTTAATGGATATTAAAGATTATTCAAAAGATTTATTTAGTAAGCTTTATTCTTAATTTTATGAGAAAGAATTGGGTTCCATCATAGGTTCAATCTCTACAGGATTTTCTCACCAGCTTAATGCTGTGGTAATTTAGTCAATCTCTACTGACTATTCGTAGGTTAAAAATAAACAGAAAGAATCAGATAATATTTGATTCAAAATATTTTGATTTGGAGGAAATATAAATGAACAAAATAATTCAAATAGTGATTAACGGAGTTCCAAAGCAGGTCGAAAAAAGAGATTATACCTTTCAAGAAGTGATTTCTTTAGCATTCGGTTCTTATTTTCCTGAAAATCAATCATATACAATTACTACTACTAGAAAGAACGATGATCAGTCTAAGCAAAAAGATGTGTATTCTTATGGGGACTTAATTAAAATGAAAGAGGATATGCGTATAAATGTCGACTCAACTAATAGATCATAACCCTGATTTACTGAAACTTAAAGAAGAAGGCTTTGATATAAAAATAATATCAGATAACATTGTTGTAAGTGGAGTGCCTTACGTAACTGAGCAGGGAAATATAGATTTTGGTTCTGTTTATTGTCCATTTAATTTAGTTGGACAAAATACGGTTACTCAGACAGATCACACCATGAGATTTACCGGGAGTTATCCTTGTGACAAACGTGGAGCGAGGCAAACATCTTTTGTAAATTCTGAGGTTAGGCATGAATTATCACCTCAAATTGAAGGTCGATTTTATTTATCTTCAAAGCCTGCAACTGGATCATACCCTGATTTTTATGCTAAATTTTCGCGGTATATTGAATTGTTATGGCATCCTTCAATCTCAATTGACTCAAGTGTGACTCCAAAAAACTTTGATTATCATGCTTATGCTGAGGATAGTGTTTTTCGTTATCCCGATACTAATACTGCCAGAGCGGAAATTTCTTCAATTACAAATAAACTTAAAGGACTCCACATCGCTATCATTGGTTTAGGGGGGACGGGCTCATATATTCTTGACTTTATTTCTAAAACACCTGTAAAAACCATTTCAATATTTGATGGTGACACGCTATGCAATCATAATGCATACAGAATGCCAAGTGTTGTCAGTGTAGAAGAATTACATTTGAAGCAGTCAAAAGTTGATTTTTTGAAAAAAACTTATGATGCGTTTAGAGATGGAGTTGTAGCTCATTCAGAAAATGTAGATGAAACAAATGTGGATTTACTGTCGAATTGTGATTTCGTTTTTCTTTCCTTAGATTCACCAACATGCAAAAAAACAATTACAGCATATTTAGTTAAACACTCAATACCATTTATTGATGTTGGAATTGGAGTTACTGTGGTTGATAACTCTCTAAGAGGCTCTCTTCGTAGAACCCTGGTAACAAAAGACAATCTCTCCTCACTCATTAAGATACCAATGTACGAGGATATGCATGAAGACATATATGCACAAAACATACAAATTGCTGAGCTAAACGCTCTAAATGCGATACAGGCGATAATTGCATGGAAAAAATATTTTGGATTTTACCAAAGTGCTGAAAGTTACTATAATTCTACCTTCACTATCGACGAGGAGGAATTATATAATGAAGCATGAATTCGTTGAATTCATTCCCGAGAAAATTTCCGAAGAAACGATCTACATTTCACTAGAATATAATGTTGCAAAGCACAAATGCCCGTGTGGTTGCGGAGATGAAATTGTAACATCCTTAGCTCCAAATCGTTGGTCGATAGCGTACGATGGGGAAACTGTTTCTTTTTCGCCATCAATTGGTAATTGGACACATAAATGTAAGTCTCACTATTATATTAGGAACAGTAAAGTTGTTTGGCTTGGCAATGATTATTCTAGTGAAGAAATTGAAAAAGTTATTCAATTAGATAACCGCGACCTCAAAATGAAAGAAAATTCAAAATCGATAATTGCCACTATTCTAAGTAGGATTAGCGACTTTTTTAGGAAGTAAACGAACCATTCTATAAAAATAAATGTAGAAACTGAATCTATAAGTGAGAAATGGATCCCCGAGGAGATAATTCGCTAAGGGGATTTTTGATTGCGTGTTATCCCAATATCCTCATAAAACCGTATGGGAACTTTTCCCTCATACGGTTTTATTAAATTCTTTGTTGTATATACATTATGTTTATTCAGTAAGGCCAATTCATAAGTATGTCATAACTTTATCGTACTTGATCAATTGGACATAGAATTTATAATGGGTTTCTGGACATGCAGTTCAGACTTTTTAGAGAAAAATAATAAAAAACACAGTGTCCAGAAATGAACCATTTTCTGAACACTCCTTTTCCTTTTTTAACACTCGTGAAAGTAGCAATTTTTCAATCTGCTCACCTGTCCGTATTCCAGCGGGCGGTAAAAACCAATTACAAAAGTTACCTTGAAAAACCTACGACTGCCCCTCTACCCTTCATAATAGACAGCTGCCTATTAACGACAGAAAAATCTTTTTAGAATCCTCTATCTTCTTTTTATCTTTACTTTACTTTATGTTATAGTAAAGTAAAGATAAAAGAGAGGGGGAGCCACATGTTAAACGTCTCTGAAGTGCTCAACATGCTAGAAAAAGAAGGCCTTACGAGCTCTAGACAAGTCGTATTGCGTTGGATTCGTCAAGGAGACTTGCCAGCTGTACAAGAATCCAGAAAAACAGGCTATCAGATAGAACAATCAGACCTCGCTGACTTTATCGCCAGGAAAAAAGAAGCAGATGCAAGCACCGAATCCGATGAACAGACAACCGACGACTATCAAGCAGGCTACCAGGCAGCCATAAAAGATCTGTTGGAGAAAGCTGTGGTGAGTGGGTCCGGAGACCTTTTTCTTTTCAGGAAAAATGCCAGTATCCCGATCCATTTAGCTGATTTCAAGGAAATGGCTGCAAGAAATTTCAGCACCGG